>NZ_CP091800.1:970000-1144609 GCF_022024235.1 Segatella baroniae B14 | reverse complement strand
GTTTCTATAGATTGCTTGCAGCTAGAAGATCAACTTTAATTTCTTCTAATATTCTTTCATACCCTTTCTGATTTGTTTATTTTTTTGTACCTTTGAAGTCTCGCAAAATTTTCAAATTTCTGATCAAGTGTATGGATGGACGCAAATTCGTGAATTTTAAAATTATAGCAACCTCTGATGTTCATGGGTGCTTCTTTCCTTATGACATGATAGAACAAAAGGAAATGTTAGGTTCTTTGGCGAGAGTTTCTTCTTTTGTTAAGGAGCAGCGACAAAATCCTGATGTCCGCAAAGTTCACATTTCGGCACTGTTTATCCTTCTCAAAATTCTCGAATTTCTGGCCAATTTATCGATGGATCTAAAATTCGGGAATTTTGAGAAGGTTTTTCATTCAATTATAGTTTATATAGATCGCTTGCAGCTAGAAGATCAACTTTAATTTCTTCTAATATCCTTTCACATTCTTCCAGATTGGAAGGGCGGATAACAACATTCGCTCCATCGCCATTACTGAAACTATAAAGGTATTCTATGAACACACCTGAATCAGATAAATGTTTTAATACTACAGCTAAAGAGCCTGGTGTGTTTGGTATGCACATACCGATAACATCTGTTATCTTTACCGTGAAACCAGCTTCTTTAAGTTTGGTATATGCCAATTCTGGATCAGAAACGATACATCGTAAAATGCCAAAATCACTGTTATCAGCGATGCTCATAGCCGTAAGATTGATATGTTCCTGACCTAGTACTTCTGTAACTTTAGTTAGTCGGCCACCCTTGTTTTCGAGAAATATAGATAATTGTTTTGCTAACATAAAATCGTTGAAATTAAATTTACAATTCACGTTTGTCGATAACCCGTTTTGCTTTTCCTGTAGAGCGTTCAATACTCTTTGGTTCTACTAGTTTTACGTCAAAGCCAATGCCAATAACACTTCTTAATTCAGCTTCAAGTTTATTACGTAATCGAACCATCTGTCCCATTTCATCACTGAAAAATTCTTCTTTTACTTCAACTTTCAATTCTGTAGTATCATTATTGTTAATGCGGTTGACAGTAAGGAAATAGTGAGGTTCGAATTCTTTTAGACTTAGTATTACAGCTTCAATCTGAGTTGGGAATACGTTGACTCCCCTAATTATAAGCATATCGTCGCAACGGCCGAGGATACGGTCCATACGGACAAAAGTACGACCACAAGGACATTTGTCGTAATGCAAAGCCGTAAGGTCGTGCGTGCGATAGCGAAGAAGTGGCATACCTTCTTTTGTAAGATGCGTAAAACAAAGTTCTCCTACGGTACCTTCAGGTAACGGCTCACCGGTATTAGGGTCAAGAATTTCTGGATAATAATAATCTTCATTCAGATGCGTACCGTGCTGACACTCACACTCATAGCCTACACCAGGCCCTGCGATTTCACTTAATCCGTAAATGTCGTAAGCCTTAATACCTAGAGCCAGTTCTAGTTTTTTTCTCATATTTTCAGTCCAGGGTTCAGCTCCAAAAGCACCAATCCGAAGATTAAAGTCCTCTTTAGGCCATGGACTCAGCTTTAAGGCTTCTGCTAGATAGAGCGCATAAGAAGGGGTACAACATAGTGCAGTAGCTTTAAAATCGTGCATCAATGTAATCTGTTTCTGCGTATTACCAGAAGACATCGGGATAACGCTTGCCCCAATATTGTCAGCACCAGCGTGTGCACCAAGTCCACCAGTAAAGAGCCCGTATCCATAAGATATCTGGAATATATCTTTTTTAGTAGCACCATAAGCTGTGAGAGCACGAGAAAGACATTCTTTCCAATCCTGCAAATCGCGGCGTGTATAAAGGGCAACAACCGGCTTACCTGTTGTACCCGAAGAGGCATGAATGCGTACAATCTGGCTCATGGGTACCGCAGCCATGCCAAAAGGATATTGATCGCGTAAATCTGTTTTATTGGTAAACGGTAATTTGGAAATGTCGTCGATGCTTTTAATATCACCAGGCTCGAGTCCCATTTCCTGAAATTTACCTCTATAGAAGGGAGTATTGTGATAAACGTAGTCAACCATGTTGACTAATCTTTTGCTTTGGATTTCACGAAGCCGATCGCGATCCATGCATTCCATGGTTTTATTCCAAATCATCTGGTCAAATTTATTAAATGGTATTAGTATTGAGTTCTTGCAAAGATACAATATAATCAAATACATGCAAACTTTTTCGTACTTTTTAAGAGAAAAATATAACAATCCGATATTTTATTTTGATTTCAATAAATAAATTCGTATTTTTGCCTCAATAAATAAAAACTTTATACAATGAAGATAGCCATATTACAACAGGATATTATTTGGGGAGATATTCAAGCCAATTGTGAAGCTGCAGCCAAGGCTATTGATGCTCAGCCGGGAAATAATCTCTATATATTGCCCGAAATGTTTTCGACTGGATTTGCTACTCAACCAAAAGGAATAGCAGATGCAGATGGTTATACTCTGAATTGGATGAAGCAGAAGGCCCGAGAGAAACATGCTGCAATCTGTGGCAGTGTGGCTATAGAGGACCATGTAAGATACTATAATCGTTTATACTTTGTAAAGCCAGATGGTAGTGTGGAGTATTACGATAAGCACCACCTTTTTACCTATGGAGGTGAACATTATCAGTTTACTGCTGGTAAAGACAGAGTGATAGTAAATTACGAAGGCTATCGTATCCTCTTAGCGGTATGTTATGACCTTCGTTTCCCTGTGTGGAGTAGAAATAATCAGGATTATGACCTGGCCATTTACGTGGCGAGTTGGCCGGCTAAACGTCAACTAGCCTGGGATACACTATTAAGAGCGCGTGCCATAGAGAATCAGTGCTATCTGGTAGGTGTAAATCGAGTAGGAGATGATCCGGCGCTCCATTATTCAGGAGGGTCGGTCATCTTAGATCCGAATGGCGAAATACTTGCTGCATGTGAATCAGAAAAAGAGCAGGTAGCGGTAGCGGAAATAGATATCAAAAAACTTGAAGAATTTCGGAAAAAGTTTCCTGTTCTCGACGATATTGATAATTTTATACTGAAGTAAAAATTAGCAAATCATGCTAAATCCTTAATACAATCAATACTACATGAAAGAAAAAAGATTATTGCTCGGAGACGAAGCTATAGCCCTTGGAGCCCTCGATGCTGGTTTATCGGGAGTGTATGCTTATCCGGGTACACCCTCTACAGAGATTACAGAATTTATACAAAAACATCCTTTGACGAAAGAGCGTGGCATTCACAGTCGCTGGTGTACCAATGAAAAAACGGCGATGGAAGCTGCTCTTGGCATGAGTTATGCAGGCAAGAGAGCGCTCGTTTGTATGAAGCATGTAGGCATGAATGTGTGTGCTGATGCTTTTATCAATTCGGCAGTAACCGGTGTGAATGGTGGACTTGTAGTTCTGGCGGCCGACGATCCGTCGATGCATTCATCACAAAATGAACAAGATTCTCGTTTCTATGGCAAATTTGCTATGGTTCCTATATTCGAACCGAGTAATCAACAGGAATGTTATGATGTTATGGGTACAGCTTTTGATCTTTCTGAAGCGATCAAGCTTCCTGTCGTTATGCGATTGGTAACACGATTGGCACATTCTCGTGCTGGTGTAGAGGTGAATCATGAGGCTAGAGAGATGAATGCTTTCCGTTTGGATACTGGAAAGAACTGGATATTATTGCCAGCAATTGCACGGAAGCAGAATGAACTACTGATAAGTAAACAGTCTACTATAGAACAATTTGCCGAAGAATCAACTTATAATCGATTAGAAATACAAGAGGGAAAAGGACTCGGTATTATTGCATCTGGTATCGGCTATAATTATGTGCATGAGGTTCATCCATCAGGCGTATCAGCTATTTTAAAGATCTCACAATATCCCCTACCTCAGAAACAGATAAAACAGTTAGCTGAAATGAGTGACCGCATCCTTGTGGTAGAAGACGGACAGCCTTTTATAGAAGAAAGTGTTAAGGGTATGCTTGGCTCAGACTATGCGATAATAGGTCGCTTGACAGGCGATTTACCACGAACAGGAGAGTTAAATCCCGATTTTGTAGGAAAAGCTTTGGGAAAAGACGTCGATATCACCTTCACCGATATACACGAGGTAGTGGGGCGTCCACCAGCCCTATGTAAAGGATGCGGACATAGAGATGTATATCAAGCCCTGAATGCAATAGTTGCGCAATATGACGACTGTCGTATATTTGGCGATATCGGATGTTATACCTTAGGTGCCTTACCTCCATTCCAAAGTATAGCCAGTTGTGTAGATATGGGTGCTAGTATTACGATGGCCAAGGGCGCAGCAGATGCTGGCCAGCATCCAGCTATCGCCATTATCGGAGATTCTACCTTTACCCACAGTGGGATGACAGGATTGCTAGATGCTGTAAATGATCATTCTCCAATTACCGTGGTGATATCTGATAATTTGACGACAGCCATGACAGGTGGACAGGATTCTGCCGGTACTAATAAATTTGAGCAGATATGTATCGGACTCGGAGTGGCTCCAGAGCATGTTCGTGTAGTTGTTCCTTTGCCTAAAAATATGGACGAAATCGTTAAGATTTTGAAGGAAGAAATAGATTATCCCGATGTTAGCGTGATTATACCTCGAAGAGAATGCATGCAGACACTGGGAAGAAAATTGAAAAATAAAGCTAAAAAATAGGAGGGGAAGCCAAAAATGAAAAAAGATATCATACTTTCAGGTGTGGGAGGACAAGGTATCCTCTCCATTGCCACCGTCATAGGCGAAACTGCTACAGAGGCAGGTGTGAATCTGAAACAAGCAGAAGTACATGGTATGAGTCAGCGTGGAGGAGATGTGCAAAGTAATCTAAGACTAAGCAATGGCGATATTTTCAGTGATCTGATACCAAAAGGACAAGCAGACTTGATTATTTCCATGGAGCCCATGGAAGCTCTTCGTTATGTACCATTTCTGAATAAAGACGGATGGGTAGTAACCAGTTCTGAGCCTTTGGTAAATATATCTAATTATCCTGATGTAGATGCGGTTATTGCAGAACTCCATGCATTGCCTCATGTGAAATTATTGCCTATCGGAGAATTGGCAAAGCAAAATCATCTGCCTAAGAGTGCTAATATGATTTTGTTGGGTATGGCTGCTGATGCCCTCGAAATCATTTCTCCAGAGAAATTACGTGATGCTATCGGACGTATCTTTGCTCGAAAGGGAGAGACTATTGTAGAGGCGAACTATAAGGCTTTTGATTTGGGACGAAATACGAAAATGTAATGTATACCGTTTTCGGGTATTCAAGAATATAGTAAGAAATGAAAATATTTAGTGATGAACTGATAAACGAAGCGTGTCAGACTAATCATGTAGCCGATTTGGGACATGCTACTATTGGTGAAGTGCTGCTTGTGGCTCAGTTTTTAGAACAGAAAACGGGCATTCCTTTTATCCGTATGGATCAAGGTTCACCAGGATTACCTGTAAATCGGTATGGTGTGGAAGCTGAGAAGGAAGCCTTAGATCGTGGGGTAGGTTCACAATATCCTGCAGCTGCTGGTGTGAAAGAATTGAAGGATGCTGCTCATGAGTTTGTTAAAGCTTTTATTAATGTTGATATTTCAGCCCGCTCATGCATTCCGACAACAGGTTCGGTAGCAGGTAGTTTTGGCTCTTTTATAGCGACAACTCAGCGCATTCCGGGTAAGAATAAGGTACTTTTCATTGATCCTGGATTTCCTATTCAGAAGTCTCAGTTGCGTGTACTAGGTATCGAATGGAAAGAATTTGATATCTATCCTTATCGTGGTGAGGCTCTTCGTGCTAAACTCGAGGAGGAATTGGCTGATGGCACTGTTGCTTCTATCGTATATAGCAATCCTAACAATCCTGCATGGACTTGTCTTGATGAAATAGAACTTCAGATTATAGGTGAATTGGCTACGAAATATGATGTTGTTGTTATGGAGGATTTGGCTTATTTCTGTATGGATTATCGTCGTGATTTAAGTCATCCGTATGAAGCTCCGTTTGTACCGACAGTAGCACGATATACTGAAAACTATATTCTTATGTTGTCATCTTCTAAGATTTTCAGCTATGCCGGACAGCGTATGGCATTGGTATGTATCAGTGATAAACTCTATGATACCTATTACCCAGCTTTAGCCGAGCGCTATCATGATGCGGGACTGTTTGGCAGCACGATGTGTGCCGAGATACTCTATATGATAACAAGTGGCTGTACAGCGAGTACTCAGTATGGTTATGCCGAAATGCTTCGTTTAAGTTGTGAAGGTAAAATCAATTTTGTGGAAGATACGCGAGAGTATGAGCGAAGAGCTTGTAAAATGAAGAAAATCTTCTGCGATCACGGATTCCATATTGTGTATGATAAGGATGTGAACCAAAAAGTGGGTGATGGTTTCTTTTTTACTTTAGGCTATGGTCAAATGGACGGTAGTACGTTGGTGAAAGAGTTGGTAAGTTATGGTGTAAGCAGTATTAATCTAGATACTACCGGTTCGCTTGAGCCAGGAGTACGAGCTTGTACTTCTCGTATGAGGGAAGAGCTATATAGTGTACTTGAAGAACGTATGAAAGTCTTCCAAGAGGATCATCCTTTGGAAGACGGACAGTGATTCTTGCGCAAATCTCGACCTTCATATTTGCACATGGCATCCACCCATTCCGGAAGGAGTTCCATGGATTCCTGTTTCTTCAAGTCGAAAGCTACCATAATCGTTTTACCGATACACTTTACCTCATTGGTGTCGGTATTGACTAATTTTTGGTAAAGAGTAAAACTCTTATTGCCCACGTTGGTAACAGCTGTTAAGACCGATACATTCTCATCGATACGAACTTGTGCCATGAAGTCGGCCTCTACATGGACTACGACAATGGCATATTTGCGAGTGTCTAAATCAGGCCATAACTCCTGTACATATTTAATCTTTGCAATATCATAATACTGAAAGAATATGGAATTATTAACATGCCCGAAAGGGTCGGCATCGGTAAAGCGTAATTGGATATCTAGCTTATTATGAAAAGTTATATCATCTATTTCCATCCTCTATTTTTTGTATACGAAGGTACGGAATAAAATTAATGGAAAGGAAAGGGATTTTTGCTTTTTAACGAATATTTATATATACTCAAATCGTTTTGCGCACAATAGAAGAGGAGTGTGCAGTTGTTCGTATTTAAGCTATAAGGGGATGTGCAGCGTCGGCACATCCCCCTTTTTGAATCTAGTATTATTATATCTCTTATTTTGAAAAAAACGAATTCGTAGTGAAAGTTTATCTGCTATTTCGACATATCATAGTGGTATTTTTATCATTTATCAGACGCTGCTGATGGGATATACTTGAGTCTATACCAAATATTGTTAGGCATTAGTGAAGATTGGAGCTTACCATCGATATACATTCCTATATTGATAATTTGCAATTCGAAGGATTTTGGATTAGTAGTGTATAAACCGTAAGAATATGAATTATTTAAAGCAAATGAGAACTGTACCTTATGTTCCTTACCGCCATAGTTTACGTTAAATGTTGGTGAAGTAGGGTTAATAAGAATAGCAATCGGTTTGAGTTGTACTAAACCGATATAACATTTCAATACCGGTGTTACCTGTTTCTCAATAGCTTGTTTCAATTCATTGTCTGTAATGCTCTTAGCGAGGAATTTAGAAGGAAGGTTATAGATATACATGATAGAATCATTGCTTACTTCCCATTCGACAT
The DNA here is from genome assembly GCF_022024235.1 of Segatella baroniae B14. GTDB lineage: Bacteria > Bacteroidota > Bacteroidia > Bacteroidales > Bacteroidaceae > Prevotella > Prevotella bryantii. Next base: position 1,136,826 of record NZ_CP091800.1, on the reverse strand, counting down.
CTGCAGTATCTCTAATTTCTTGATTAGTAACAGCATTTTCCTGAATGCGAATAATTTTTCCATGGTAGATACCTTTGATGGTTTGCATAGCTTGTTTACTCTGTTCTGGAGTAATGATGTTGTCTGCATGATCCAGATCGTTACATGCTGTGAATGCCATGGCTGCCATGATGCAGCAAAAAATGCTGCTAAGTACTTTTAATTTTTTCATTTTTGTTTTTGTTTTTGTTTATTATTATTGGTTTCTTGTATTTTCCTACTGATATGCCGTAATTGGTTATTGCATTTTCAGCCTTCATACACTCTCTAAATGCAATAACTTCGAGAATCTTGCTTGTAGATATAAAAAAAAATTTTTTTATGAAACATAGATGCAAGATTCACTCTTTTTTCGTATTTATAAGATAATAATTAAATAATAAGACAAGAAATCTTTTTTATATCCGTTTGGCTAGTGTGCATTCGGATGAAAAATTATGAATAATCTGGGAAACGATATAGAGATAGCGATAGTCGAGAAGTTCCGTCGAGGAGAAACTTCTGCGATGGATCGGCTATATGCTGCATATGCAAATTATCTTACTGGAGTTTGCTGTCGATATATCGTCCATGATGACGATCTTAAAGATGTACTTCAAGAGAGTTTCATCAAGATTTTTACTCGAATGAATAGTTTTGATTATCGAGGAAAGGGATCGCTACGAGCATGGGTAACCAAGATAGCAATTAATGAATGTTTACTATTTCTTCGCAGGCAAAAGCAGAACACCTTTGTTGTTGATGTGGATCCGCCTGATATTCCAGATGAGGAACCTGATACAGAAGGCTTGAGTGGAGATGTATTAACTCGCTTGATTAGACAACTGCCAGATGGTTATCGTACAGTGCTTAATCTCTATGTTATAGAAGGGAAAAGTCATAAGGAGATAGCTGAGATGCTGAATATAAAACCAGATACATCGGCTTCTCAACTACACAGAGCCAAAAATATGTTGGCTAAGTTTATTAAGGATTATAAAAGGTATGGGTATGAATGATAAGTGGATGGACGATTTGAAAAACCAGCTTGGCGACTATCGGAAAGATGCGCCAGAAGGTTTACTCGATGACATTAAGCAAGAAATGTGTCGTAGAGGTGTGATGCCTAATCAGAATGTACCCGTAAAGAAACCGGTAATTGGATATAAACGGCAAATATGGTGGAAGGTGGCAGTTGCAGCGCTGCTTGCTATTGCTGGTATTGGTATTGTGGAGTGGAATAACAACCGAAGTGTATCGTCTAATTCCATTGTTCACACGGCACGTGTAAATTCTACAAATAGCTCAAAACATGGTATTACTGAAGTGGATAGTAAGGAGCAAGAAAATTCTCATGTGTTGGCTTCATTATATCCTATGAGTAATCATCGATATCTTGTTTCTGATAGAGATCAAGAATACAGTCTGCAAGGATGTCTAAAAGAAGATATTCAAGAGGATTATCACAATAGTACTTCTGAGCATGCACAAGTAACTCCTTTTTCAGACGACGAATCTCATGAATCGACTTCAGCTAGTATTATTATCCGTAAACCAAGTACTTCTTTATATGCCCAGAATACATCTAAGGCATCTGTCAAGAGGCAACAGGTAGATGAAACATTATCATTGGGAGCTTGGTATGGTAGTAGTATGACAGGGAATAGTTCTGCTCAGCAAATGGCGATGGTATACGCCTCTACTTCCATATGTAGTTTTGATGCGATGGATACTCATGAATATATTGATGAGGCCTTGACACAGATTTATAATAAGGAATTTATACAAGCGGCTATGCCTACAGTGAAAGCGAAGCATCATCAGCCTGTTAAGGTAGGAGTGTCTGTACGCTATCAGTTGAATCCGAAATGGAGTTTACTTGCAGGACTAACATATAGTTATCTGCATAGTGAATTTACAGAGGATGTACGTTTTTATCAATCGGTAACCGATCAGAAACTTCATTACGTTGGTATTCCTTTGAGTGTAAGTTATAGTTTCTGGCGTAATCCGCATTTTAATATCTATGTAACAGGTGGTGTTGAAGCTGAGAAGTTAGTAAGTGGTAAGGCCGAGCATCGTATGGAGGGATATTTGATGCAGAAGGATCAGAAACTATCAGAAAAAAAGTCTTCTGAGGCGGAGAACGTGTCAGAGCGTCGCCCTGTATTTAGTACGAATGTTGCGGTCGGAGCAGAATATCATATATCTGATAATCTGAGCCTTTATGTCGAGCCAGGTGCCAATTACTATTTTAAGAATGGAAGTGGAGTACTGTCTAGCTATACAGAAAATCCATTTATCTTTAATCTTCATTTAGGTATGCGCTGGCATGTAAATCGATAATAATAGATTATTATTGCATGTGTTCGCACACAAATATTTGATATAGGTCAAGAATATGCTGTATAACATATTTTTAGTTGGTATCTATTTGGCTATTATTTTAGATAGTTATACTTTTGCAGTGTCGAGAGAGACAATAAAACAACTTGTAGAGAGAGAATATTCAAGTTTTGGTTATTAGTTTTTAGGTTTAGATTGTTTAGGTTTTAGATTTTATTATAGTTTGTTGCTTTGAGGTAAAAAGCAAATAAGATTGTTAGAACGACAATAGACAAGTTTAGATTATGAGGATTCGGCCGTGAGGCTGACCTCTTTGGTTAGGCGGAGAAGATATTCTTCGCTTTATTTTTTGTAGATACTTTATATGAGTATAAAAAACGAATCCACTCTGTTGTGAATTCGTTTTTTGCTTTCTGTATGATTTATTTAATTCGATTTTGCTTTTTCTTTATGTTTTAAAGGCAATGTGAACGAGAAGGTAGTGCCAGTACCCAAAGCACTTTCTACGCTGATAGTACCATTCATGGCTAATACCAGCCTATTGGCCAATGCCAAACCAATACCCGTACTTGATTTTTTCTGAGAGCCATCTTTGCTTTGCCAGTAAGGTTCGAAAACATGTTTACATGCTTCTTCGTCCATACCAATACCGTTATCTTTTACTCGGACAAGCAAGTTATTGTTTTCTACTTGGGTAGTTACACGGATAATACCCCCTTCTTCAGGACAAAATTTGCAAGCATTGTTAATTAAGTTACGAAGAATCTTAGTTATGAAGTCAGGTTCGTAATCCATATTAACCTCAGGCTCATATCGAGCAAGCGACAGCTGTATTTGCTTCATGTGACAGAGTTCTTCGCAATCTTCGAGAATTCCAGCGATATGTGCGATGACATCGCCATGGCGATAATTTTGTTTTAGTCCAATTTCACTTGTTACCTTGTTGAAATCCATCAACTGGTTAACCAGTTCGAGCATAACTTTACCCTGTCGATTAATGCGTGCTAAATATTTTTGTATTATTGACATGCTAGGCTTTTCGTTTTCCATCAAGTCTTCACTCATACCAATAACGATAGTGAGCGGAGTGCGGAGTTCATGAGTTACATTTCGAAAGAAGTTTAAACGCGTAAGTTCCAATTGCTTTTGCAACTCATTACGCTGCTTACGAGCCTTGAGCAGATTAATCATGATAGTGAGCAGTATAATCAGAAGTAACACAATGATAGCCGAACCTAAAGCGGTATAGATACGTTTGCTTTTTTCCAATTTGTAATCACTAGCAAGTTTAGCCAATTCTTGCTTCTTTCTAGTTTGATCCAAATTTTCGTAAAGTATATGGATACGGTCTTTTTCATTGCAGAAATGCATGCTATCACGAAACATTGTACTGCGTGTATAATTATTAAGCGCTTCCTTATAGTTGCCCTGCTTCTTATATAGGTCATGAAAACACTCATAGAGGCGCGCTTTGTATTCCATTGCATGTACTTCGTTGGTTAGTTTTTGTGCTTTATCAAGTTGTGCCTTAGCTGCTTCGAATTCGCCCTTGGCGATATAGGCTTTTGCCAAATTTAGAATAGGTTCCAACCAGTACCAGGTATCTGTTGTCTTTATCAAATAGTCGCTGGCGAGTTTAAATTCCTCGATAGCTTTGTCGTATTTTCCTTGTTGCAAATATAGACTGCCATAGTTAGAATGTGAAAGTCCAATACCCAGCGTATTGTGGTCTTGTAAATTCGCATCCATAGATTTCTTGTAGTAATACAAAGCCGAGTCAATCTGACCTTGTTTCTGTTTGCTTTGTCCTAGCTTAGACATATTGATAGCAATACCTCTTCTGCTATTTATCTTCTTTTCACCAGCTAATGATTTATGGAAAACAGAATCAGCAGCTTTGTAATTATTATGAAGCAGATATATTTTGCCAATACCATTAATGGCGCTAAGATATTGCTTATAATTGTTCGGATTTTTAAAGTCAGAATAAGAGGAAATGTAGTGTAAGGCTGTTAGATGATAGCGAGTAGCTTGGTCGAGCATACCCATCCGTCCAAAGTTGACTGCTAGCTGGTTGCAGATGTGAGAAATTTCGATGGTATCATTGTTGTCATTAGCTATCTCATAAGCCTGGTATAAATATTTTATAGCAGTATAGAAGTGACCAGCCAAACGGTTTTGGCTCCCTAATTCACGAAGTGTAACCTCTTGTCCAAGAATATTATTTTCTGCTTTATATTTATCGAGCAATCCCAATAATGCAGCGGTATCCTCGGTTGCTTTTATGAGGCTATCCATCTCTTGGCGCACATCTTGTGCGTAATGTCCATTTGGATTATGCTCTTCACATCCTATAAGCGCAAATACGCTTATGAGGCATAGTATCCCTATAACGTTTCTAGAAAAAAAGTGTTTCATCTTTAAATGCCATGCGGTGGTTTTACCCTCTAAATGTCTTTATAATATATTAATTCAAGTGCATGGATACCATGCATGGTAGAGCATACCCATCCGTGAGCTCAATATCGAGCAGAAGTCTAGCATTACGAATATAATTTATGTGTTTTAATAATTCATCCATAGTAAATAGCTCTTTAGTACAATATTTGAAAGTTAATAGAATGTCATATTACAAAGATAAATTTATTCTTTGAATAATGCAAGATTTTGGCTATTAAAAAAAAGATGTTTTGATATGAATTATATTTCTTTCGTTTATTTTGTATTCTTCTTGGTGGGTATTTTTATTTTCATGAGAGTCTCCACATCCTTTTGTCCCAGTGTTTTAATGCCATACTTTTTGATATTTCTGAGTTTGGCAGCACCAGCTTCTTTGCCAACGAAAACGAAGTCTGTAGCTTCTGATACTTTAAGATCGATGTCAGCACCGCAAGCTTTCAACTGTCGTGCAATATCTATGCGGTCGATAACATTCTGCTTATCGGCTCCTTGATAGAAAACTCCCGTGATAACTACTTTTTTATCGTAGTATGGACTATTGGGATCTGCATTTTTCAGGTCTTTAATCAGTAGGTCACCCTTCAAGGTTGGATGATTGACAAATACGTTTGCATATGGTTGTTTCAGCTTATCATTGATAGGCTTGATATCTTCCAGTGGTTTGTTACCTTTCAGATGCTGTACGTAGAGCCAGCCACAATAATAGGCATCATCGTCACTCTCATGGTGATGTGATGTATCTTGATGATATGCTTTCGTAATTGCTTCCAACTTGTAAGGGTATACATCAAACAAGCTGGCAAAGGTATATTTATCGAGATCTATACCTAGCTGGTAAGCTTCAGACTCCGCTTTGAGAACACCAGGGTCAAACGGACTATTACTATGATACAAAATGACATCAGCTTCGTCAAAATATGGTTTAACTTTTGGCCATATTTTATCGAAGGTAGGAGCATTGGCCGTGTCTTTTGGCTCCAGATGATGTATCATCGGAGTAACGGGGTCATAATAATTATTTGGAGGCTGATTGATAAAATTTTTTCTCAGCGTTAGTTCTCCATCGATAAACTGGGCGATACCCAGTGAGCATGCCCTACTGCTATGCGAATAATATACAGCTTCAAAATCGAAGGCCAATATATTATGAGGCATGGTCAAGTGTGTAGGTGTATGGTCAATGAGCTGTTGCAATTCTTCTACAGAGGTAATTTGTCGATGCATGATAATTGCTTCTGAAGCATACCCCTTTACCCATTTTTTAGGTTGTTTCTTTTTTATGGCCCCCAATGGCGTGTCACCGCTAAAATATTTCATGCCAGCCGGAATATAAGCTAACCAAAGTTGAAGATGGGTTTTGTTTTTCGGCTTTTTCTCGATACTGAAGGCAAAATCTTTAGCATTTTCGATGCCTTGTAGGGCATAAGTATGGATATACCCATTACCCAACTGTAATGGATTTTCAGGATCTTGCTCATCCAAGTAAACGGTTTTCTTACCTTCCTTACCATTTGCCTTTTTAAGTTCTCGGGCCTTGAGACGTGCACCAAAACGTGCTTCTACGTGCTCAAGTGCTACAGGTGTAACAGTATGTCCATCAGGATGCCTTTTCGTGTATCGCACCTTGATAATTTTTAGACAAAACATGTTATCCTTAGCCGTTTCTTCCTGTTGATGAGGCCGTATGATAAGACTCATAATATATACCGTTTGCTCATTTGAGATGCAAAGGTACGCAAATGTCGAGAATTACCCAAATAATTGTTTACCTTTTTGATCGTATGCGTCTGTTGCTAGCATAAAAATAAGTATCTTTGCAGGCAAAATATAAATACGACAAAAAGATGAATAGTAAGACCGATGCGATGGGTAGAGCCATTGCCGAATATAATAATACCCATAAGGCTGGAAAACTGCGAGTTTTCTCACCGATGTTTGATGAAGACGAAATACCGGTAGAGTGGCTCTTTCGCACTTACGGTGAAATGCCAAAATGGGAGCAACAGGCCCTTGATAGGGCTCAGGGGCGTATTCTTGATGTAGGTGCAGCATCAGGTTGTCATTCACTTGTTTTGCAAGAGCAGGGCAAGAATGTTGTGGCCATTGATATCTCGCCGCTTTCAGTCGAGGTTATGGTGCAGCGTGGTGTAAAACATGCTATTGAACAAGATTTTTTTGCCGTAACTGAGCAGTATGATACCATTTTGATGCTGATGAATGGTATTGGAATTGTTGGCACGATAGATCAATTACCCGATTTTTTTGAACATCTTAAACGTATTTTAGCACCAGGTGGACAGTTATTGTGCGATTCTTCGGATATCAGTTATATTTTTGAAGATGAGGATGGCTTTATTGAATATCCTGAGGATAGTAATTATTTTGGTGAACTAACATACCGAATGCAATATAAGGATACTGTTGGTGAGCCTTTTCCATGGCTTTATATAGATGCGCAAACATTAGGTGATGCTGCTGTAAAGGCGGGTTTTGATTTTGAAGTACTCGCAGAAGGCGATCATTATGAGTATCTTGCCCGAATAACCCGGGCTGTATAATATAAAGTTGAACTATTGAATTTAGTGAACAAAACTTCTTATCAGAATAAAAAGTATGTCGGATAAGATCTATTACTAGACCACCGTCGGTAATATCAAGGTGATATCAAGTAAATCATACCAATTATAATGTTTTTTCTTAGCCCTTAACTTACGCATGTTTTCATGCGTATAATTCTTACTCATTTTTCTTCATAAAAACCTATCTTTTTTCTTCTTTATGTGTAATTAAATGTAAAATATGTCTATATTTGCAAAAAAAATAATTTCATAGAGAAGAAGGCGCAGTATATGGTTACTTTTCATGGAATATTTTTATAGTATAAGTTTTTTTGCATTAAACCTAATATTATATGATCCAACATTTAGGATTGAAAGGATGTTTTCTTTTAGCTTCTGTTTTGTCTATACAAAATGGATGGGCAGTTTCGCTGACGTCATCAATTGAAACAGTACCCTTATCTGTTGAACCTCGGTCTGAATCTATAGAAGGTAGAGTCGTTGATGCCCAGGGCAAACCGATTGTCGGAGCTATTGTGGTAGAGAAGGGGTCTACAGTAGGAACAGTTACCGATATAGATGGTAAGTTCAATCTACCAGTTAAAGTGGGTTCGCGCTTGCTGATATCTTATCTTGGATATCAGACGAAGGAAGTGAAAGCTCAGTCACAGATGCTGTTAGAGATGACAGACGATAACGCACAACTTGACGAAGTGGTTGTTGTGGGGTATGGTCAGCAGAAAAAAGTAAATCTAACAGGTGCAGTCGCTAACGTCGACCTCGAGAAGACTATAGGTTCGAGACCTGCTCAGGATGTAGCTAAAGCGCTGCAGGGTGCAGTGCCAGGACTTACGATCATCAATAGTAATGGTTCTATAGATGCTTCACCAACACTCTCGATACGTGGATTAGGAACCCTATCAAACAGTCAGCAATCATCTCCGCTTGTTATCGTCGACGGTGTTCCTTGCGATGATATGAGTCTGCTTAATGGTAATGATATTGCATCTATTTCCGTGTTAAAGGATGCCTCCTCGTCAGCCATCTATGGAAGTAGAGCCGCCTTTGGTGTGATATTAATTACTACCAAACAGGCGAATAAAGGTGACAAAATAAAGATAAGATACGATATGCAGTTTGGTTGGGACAAAGCTACCATATTACCAAATTTCCCATCGGTAGCCACCCAACTTGAAGCGGGTATAAGAGCTAAGGCGAGAGCCGGTGAAAGTACCCCTGAATTATTCGGAATGTATTTTGACGAGTTATTACCTTATGCTAAGGCTTGGGAAGAGCAGAATGGTGGCAAGAAAGGGTACAGCCTGATGCAGCCTTATCAAAGTATGGATGCCGTGGGCGATTATCGTTTTGATGGCGCCAAAGCGCTCTATTATGCAGATTATGATATACAGGATATTTGGTATAATAGCCATGCTCCTTCGACATCACATAATTTGAGTATATCGGGTTCAAGCAATAAGACAACGTATTATTTTTCAGCGGGCTATGATCGCAAGGTAGATATCATGAAGATAGACCCAGATCGTCGCCAGCGCTTTAACGCTACTCTTCATTTGAAGACAGACCTGACCGATTGGCTTACCATCGGGCTTCGTTCGTCATTTTCCCGAAAGAAAGTCGATTCTAAAGATACCTATTCGAGCATATATCAGTATATCTGGCGATGGGGATCTTACTTTGTTCCATCGGGCTATATAGAGGATGTAGACGGAAGCACTTATGATTATCGTTTTATAGCCATGCAGAAAGGGGCTGGTGATAAATCTACTATACGCGATGTACTTCAGATGCAGGCTTATGCCAAAGCATATATAACTCATGATATAACGTTGAATGCTGATTTTACTTACCAAATAGAGAATGACAATATAAAAACCTCGACGAAGAGTATTTTCGGCATGAACTGGAGCGGTACAACACCCGTGTACATTGTGAATAATAGTAATTCATCGGTGACCAAGGAAAATGGTAAGGCTGACAGATGGACTGCTAATGCTTATCTTAACTATGCTCATCTCTTTGCTGATAAACATAACCTGAATGTTATGGTAGGAGTAAATGCAGAAAAACTGGAGCGAGATAATTTTTCGGCTATGCGTACCCAACTCTATGATGAGAATTATCCGGAATTTAATCTTACTTATGGAGATATGGCCAAAGCTAAAATAACATCAGCAACACAAGATCGTGCCAGTGCAGGTGTCTTTGGTCGAATCAACTACGACTATAAGGGCATTTATCTGTTAGAACTCAACGGCAGATATGATGGTTCTAGTCGTTTCAGAGAAGGACACAAATGGGCCTTCTTTCCGAGTCTTTCTGCAGGATACCGCTTCAGTGAAGAAAAATATTTTAGTCCTGTGAAAAATATAGTCTCTAATGGTAAGTTGCGTTTTTCATTCGGTCAGATAGGTAATGAAGCTGTAGGTGACAATATGTTTCTTTCTACCTTAGAGGCTTATCAGACCGATTGGTTTGTGGGTACTAACCAGCTTAGTGGTTTAAAAATACCAACATGGGTTAGTCCGTCGCTTACTTGGGAGCGAATACAGACAACCAATTTCGGCATTGATCTTGGTTTCTTAAATAATGAGTTTACCCTGAGCTTCGATCTCTTTCAACGTCTTACCAAAGACATGTTGGCACCAGGAAATGCCCTACCATCGAGTGTGGGAGCTGAAGCCCCTTATACGAATGCGGGTCAACTCCGTTCTCGTGGCTGGGAACTTGCTTTAGCTTGGCGTAAGCAGTGGAATAAAAATCTGAGTCTTTATGCCAACTTCTCTATCAGTGACACCCGTGTACGTGTAACCCGTTGGAATAATACCTCGCAGCTGGTAGGTCATACCGGCAATACAGCCTATGCTTATGAGGGTGAAAACTGGGGAGATATCTGGGGCTTTGAGACCGATCGCTATTTTACAGAGGAAGATTTTGAAGGACAGAATGCCGATGGAAGTTGGAACTATAAAGCGGGAATAGCTGACCAGACAGGTATACAGACCGGTAAGTTTGTCTTTGGTCCAGGTGATATCAAATATAAAGACTTGAATGGTGATGGTAAAATAAATGGTGGCAAAGGAACGTTGCAAGATCATGGTGACTTGAAAGTTATCGGCAACCAGTTGCCACGCTATGAATACAGTTTCCATTTAGGTGGAGCTTATAAAGGTATCGATCTGGACCTCTTTTTTCAGGGTGTAGGCAAGCGTGATATGTGGACGATTTCTTCTTTTGCATTCCCGCTGATGAGAAATGCCGACTTAGCCCTTTATGCCAATCAGACAAGTTATAATATTTATGATCCTGCTAATGGCATCGTTAATATCAATCAAAATAATGATTTCCCATGTCTTTGGCCGGGGAATGATGTAGCGGGAAATGTTGCAGCTTTGGCTGACGCAGGTGGAAGTAATAATTATTATCCACAAAGTAGATATCTCGTTGATATGTCTTATCTGCGTCTGAAGAGCGTAACTCTGGGTTATACTCTTCCTGAGGGGCTTACCCGTAAGGCTCATATCGAAAGCTTACGTATCTATACCAGTGCCAATAATTTGTTCCTATTGCATAAAGGTAATGGTAATCTGCCACTCGATCCGGAAATTAACGACGGTAACGGTATCGTTTATGGTGGATGGGGGCGTACTACCCCTATAACTCGTTCGTGGGTAGTAGGATTGCAGGTAACTTTCTAATTCATATATTGTACATCTTTTGTAAGTGACAAAATCATGAACATATCTATAAAATATATCATGACAACTCCATCGATCGTTGTTGTAAGGTCGATAGCTTTATCAGCAGTTTCGATGCTTTTGGCCGGTTGTAGTGGTCTGCTTAATCAGAAACCACGCGATGTGATTACTAACGACGCCTCGTTGTGGAATAATGCCAATCTAGTAGAGAGTTATACCAATGGTTTCTACGAGAACTATATTGGTTATGGACAAAATAGCGAATTTGGCTGGTTCTACTTCAAGAGTTTGGGAGATGATCAAGCTAATCCAGATTTTGATAACTGGAGTTTTACCACCGTGCCAAGCACAAGTAAAGAGTGGACTGATAAATTTGCCCAAATTCGACGGGTAAATTATTTGCTCGACGGTTTGAAAACTTCGACATTGCCGCTGGCTCAGAAAAATCAATTTGAAGGTATCGGACGACTTAATCGTGCTTGGCTTTATTATCAGTTGGTGCGCGAATATGGTGATATTCAATGGGAAGATCGGGTAATCAATAATCCAGATGACCCTATTGTGTATGGTGAGCGTACTAGTCGTGACCAAGTGATGGACTATGTGCTGCAAGATCTCGATTTTGCCATTGCTCATATCCCTACAGCTACCAGTAAGTTTAGCTGGAGCAAGGAAATGGCGCTGGCTATGAAGAGTGATATCTGTCTGTTTGAAGGTACCTATTGCAAGTATCGTACTCAAGCGGATAATGGTGAAGCACCGAATGAGGATAGAGCTCAAAAATATCTGCAAGAATGTGTGTCCGCATCTGAAACTCTGATACATAGCGGTATGTATAGTCTGATGCCTACGTATGGTGAAGTCTATCATTCACTAGATTTGTCGAATGCAAGCGAAGTCATCTTTGCCCGCCATTATGAAAAAGATGCCATCGGACATTCGTTAGTAGATTATAATGTGGGGTCTACAACGCAACGAGGGCTCACCAAAGATGCTGTAGACGCCTTTCTCTTTACCGATGGTAAACCTTTGGCCACCACGTCATTGCCTACAGACGACCGTGCTCAGCTGAACCAACAGGGAAATTATTCGATACAACATTTACTTGCCCATAAAGACCAACGTCTATCAGCGATTATAGATTCTGTGATATGTTACAATGGGCATGGTTGGATACGTCCAGAGCCTTCGCCTGATGGAAAACTGACTATGGAGATGACGTCGAGTACTGGATATACTATACGTAAATACGATACACCGGCTGTTCTTCTTTACTATCGTACCAATGTAAAAACCGGATATACCGATGCCCCCCTCTTCTGGTATGCCGTTATTCAACTTAATTTGGCGGAAGCTAAAGCTGAACTTGGTATAATTACTCAGGAAGATTTGGATGAAACCATTAATCCGTTGCAGCACCGAGTCGGTTTACCTGCGATGACACTGAATCCTGAGGCTGACCCTGCCAATAATCAAGGAGTAAGCCATTTAATCTGGGAGATACGCCGTGTTCGCCGTTGTGAACTGATGTTAGATAATTGGTATCGTTATTGGGATTTGGTACGCTGGCATCAACTCGACAAACTGGATAGTAATCGCTATCCTGCGATTAATAGAGGAGCAAATCTGACCGCAGCCGAACATAGTCAGGTGAAGGTAGATGCTGATGGATACATGATTGCAACATCTGCAACTCGAAGTTATCTGTCTAAATATTATTTTTATCCGATACCTACCAATGATATCAATTTAAATGGAACTATTAAGCAGAATATAGGATGGGAATAAAAAAATATCACTGTTATTTATGCTCTTGGTGAGTTTTGCTCCACTTTCAGCTTCTGATATAGATGTCGTAATTTCGCTCAAGAGCGAGGGACAACCGTTGCACCATTATTTCTTGGAGCAAAAGGGTAATCAGTTAATACCCGAGAAGCCTTTGCCATTAGATATTACCATAGAGCAGAAAAAGGATGGGGCAGACGAATTATTAACTCTTTGTGTCAAGGCCAAGGCTGATGTCTATTATAATATAGGTGGTATGCTCAATACAGCCCTGTCATCTCAATCTGCAGAATTTTATCTGCCAGGTTTGTTTTATCATCAGAACATGAGATCGCCTGCCAAAGCTCCATCCTTTAAAACTAGCCGTAGCTGGAATTTCCGTGAAGACCGGCTCTCAACACCGCTTACATCGGTGTATGATGAAAAAATGAAACAGGGAGTCTCCGTGATGCGCATTTTAGATCAGGGAAAAGATTGTGTCGTGGGACAGCTGTCGGGTGAAGTCATTCTGCCAGGTGAAACCTCAATAGGTTATTTGGGATTTGATGCAGAAGACCCTCAGGTATCACTTACTTTTGGTTATCCTTTCATGGAAACCCCAAAACGTTATGTCAGAAAACTCTCATTGGTTGAGGCTGTGATGACCTTTGCTCATTTAAAACGAGGTGAGCAGAAGCGTATTTCCTGGCGTATTCACACTGTACAGGCCAAGGATTTTAGTGATTTTGTCGCTTTAACATGGTGTCATAGTTTTGATAAGATGGCCCCACAACCACTTACTCCTCGCTATACTCCGGCAGAGATGAAGTTTGGACTTGCCCAATACTTCAAACAGTCGTATGTCGATTCGACCCCCCTGAAATACCATTCCGGTATATCTATACAGACAGCAACTTGTAATCGGGAAAGCAGAGTACAGTTGGGCTTCTGTGGTCGTGTCCTTTTGAATGCCTTCAATGCTTTGGAATATGGAGAACAGCAGCAAGACGAACAACTGGTGTCTATGGGCAAGAACATATTCGACAGTTGGCTGGCTCATGGTATAACCCAAAACGGCTGGCTTATCGACGATAAACCTATCGTACGTGCTGGTGGGCAGCAGATACACACCATAAGGCAGCAGAGTGAAGGCATTTATGCACTTTTACACTATTTGTCCTATGAGAAAAAGCATCATCGTAAGCATCAAGAATGGGAATTGCGGGTACGAAAGATGCTCGATAATATGGTTGCTATGCAACTATCAGATGGTCATTTTGCTAGAAAATTTAAAGAAGATGGTACTGTGCATGATATATCGGGAGGCAGTACGTCTTCGGCCACCTCAACATTGGTAATGGGGTATGTTTATTTTGGCGACAAAAAATATCTAAAAGCAGCAGAGCGTACGGTAGACTATATCGAACAAAACATTATTAATAAGAGCGATTACTATTCATCTACACTCGATGCGAATTGTGAAGATAAGGAGGCTGCTATAGCTGCAGTTACAGCAACCTATTATATGGCAATGGTCAGTCCAAATAAAGCAAGAATGCATTATATAGACTTATGTCGTAAAGCGGCCTACTTTGCCTTATCCTGGTATTATACATGGGATGTACCATTTGCTCCTGAACAATTATTAGGAAAACTTAATTTCCACACGCGGGGATGGGGTAATGTATCAGTAGAAAACAATCATGTTGACGTGTTTGTGTTCGAATTGCCAAGCATATTGAAATGGTTGAGTACAGAGACAAACGAAAGAAGATTTGAACAAATGCGCCAAGTTATTTTTAATTCGTTAGACCAGTTACTTCCTACCCAAGACCGACTTTGCGGTATAGCCAAACCAGGCTATTATCCTGAAGTGGTACAACATACAACCTGGGATTATGGTAGTCATGGTAAAGGATTTTACCATCGTGTTTTTGCACCAGGATGGACTGTTGCATCGCTGTGGGAAATGTATAGCCCACAGCGTACAATAGATTACTTAAAAGGAAAATAAAGTTCTATTTGGAATGTTCTCTGAGATACTGATTGCGATAACGCTGAGGGCTAACCCCTAAATGCTTCTTGACATATTTGCCAAAGAAACTCAGATTATCGAATCTTAAAGAATAAGCGATTTCCTTGACCGATTTTGTAGAGAACTGCAGTTCGCTCTTAATACGGTCGAGGGTAATCTCAGTAATCACTTCCAGCGGCGCTTTACCCATATATCTTCTTACCAGAATGGCGAGATATTTAGGTGTGATATTGAGAAGCTTGGCATATTCAGCCACATTACGTTCGTGGTTATTTTGATCATTAACCATCATATAGAACCGCTTGGCAAGTTCTTCACCATGTATACCTTTAATAGGAGTATCTTTTTCAGGAACTTCGCGATTCTGATATATCGTCATTACTACAGCGATAAAAGCCTCTAGCATCTTCTTAATAGCATAAGCTTTACGCCCATCGAATAATTTATTGCTTACCATGTCATATATGGTATCGAATAGGGTATAGATATATTGCTGCTGCTGCTTATTCAGACTGATTACAGGGTCCTCTAGCATTTTAGATTTCAACAAGTTCATTTGTGATGTATGCACGAGAAACTGATAAGCTAAAAAGTCTTTAAACGAAATGGTGTCTATAGATGCAGAAGCAGACATATGAGTATCTTGTAAAGTAAGACGGCTTGATGCGAAAATAATATCACCAGCTTGATATTGGATTTCTTTCCCGCCCAAATTGCATTTAACCTTACCTTTTTTGCAAATGGCAATAGTTGTATAGTTTAAGGGTGTTGGTCCTTTGTTGACGACAGCCTTAATGCCCTTATACATTTTAAGGTCATTATGATTGAATTCAGCTTTAGAGTCAGCAATAAATTCAATCTCATATTTTATAGGCTTACGCATTTTATTTCTCATTCTAGTTATTTTATAGTAAATGCTTCAATTCATTATCTTTTGGCTATCTACTTTGCAAAGTTATACCTTTTTTCGTTTGGACAGATATTCCATATGATATAAAGAATGTTACATATAACAGAAAACCATGTTTCTCGTCCCAAAAAAATGTTTTTTAGGGTTTATATAATACAGAAGTTATAAAATATCTTTTTATATTTGCACTTAGATAGAAAGCGTTGTATGTCTTTCATGACAAATGAGAGTGATATATTGGCTTGAAAATTGTTAAGACCAACTCAAAAACATAATAAATACAAGTGGTCAGTTCTATGTCCTCTGACCCGACGAACAATTTAAATGTGGAAATGTAATATATTTGTCGACCAGTGTAGATGTGATATCTCTGCTGGTTTTTTTGTAACTTTTCATGCAATTTTTGTATCTTTGCATGCGTGAATCATTAAAAGTAACCTTTTATAAATTAACAATGGGTGGTATTTTCGGAACAATTGCAGTCAAAAGCTGTGTAGATGATGTATTCTACGGCACAGACTACAATTCGCATTTGGGTACTAAGCGCGCAGGTATGGTCACATTTGACCGTGAGAAAGGCTTTACCCGCTCTATTCATAGTTTGGAACGTAATTATTTTCGTTCAAGATTTGAAGATGAACTAGAATCTTTTGTTGGAAACCAGGGTATGGGTGTTATCAGTGATACTGATCCTCAGCCTATCATCATTAACTCTCATTTGGGACGTTATGCAGTGGCCACAGTTGCTCACATTACAAATCTGCGGGAAATCGCAGATGAATTGTTGCAGAAGCGTATGCATTTGAGTGAGATGTCGGCGAACACCATTAACCAGACGGAGATGGTAGCTTTGCTCATTAACATGGGTAATACTTTCGTTGAAGGTATCAACAATGTATTTAAGAAGATTGAGGGGTCTTGCTCAATGGTTATCATCACAGAAGATGGTATGATAGCTGCTCGTGATTTCTTAGGTCGTACACCTTTGGTTATTGGCCAGAAGGATGGCGCTTATGCAGTATCGAGCGAGACGACGAGTTTTCCAAATCTGGATTATAAGACTGTTCGTGATGTTGGTCCTGGTGAAATTGTTCGTCTTCGTGCCGATGGTATGGAGGTATTGCAAGGTCCAAGAGAGCGTCAGCAGATCTGTTCTTTCCTTTGGGTGTATTATGGCTTCCCTACCAGTACCTACGAAGGTATTAATACAGAAGATGTGCGAGAGAAAAATGGTATTATGATGGGTAAGGAAGATGATACCCCTGCCGATCTAGTTTGCGGAATTCCTGATTCTGGTGTAGGCTGTGCTTTAGGCTATGCAGAAGGTAAAGGTATACCTTATAAGAGAGCGGTTCTAAAATATACCCCAACATGGCCTCGTAGCTTTACTCCAGGTAACCAGTCTCGTCGTAATCTTGTTGCTAAGATGAAGTTGATACCTAATAAGGCTATTCTTAATGGTAAACGTGTAGTGTTCTGTGATGATTCTATCGTTCGTGGTACACAGCTTCGTGATAATGTACGTACATTCTTCGAGTGTGGTGCTAAAGAAGTGCATGCACGTATTTCATGTCCGCCATTAGTATATGGTTGTCCGTTTATCGGCTTTACCTCTTCTAAGAGTGATCTTGAACTTATTACTCGTCGTATCATTAAGGACTTTGAGGGTGATGACAAGAAAAATCTTGAGAAGTATGCTACAACGGGTACTCCAGAATATAATCGTATGGTTGAGGAAATCGGTAAGCGATTGGGACTTACAAGTCTGAAATTTAGCAAGATTGAACATCTTATCGAAAGTATCGGTCTGCCTAAATGCAAGGTTTGTACGCATTGCTTTGATGGTAGCAGTTACTGTCATGAGCACGATAATGACTAATGAAGTTCTTGCCACCCCCTTTGGGGGTGTAAGGTTATAATTTTTTATAGAATGGAACCGGAGGTACATTCCTTTATACTGAGTTATAAAGTGAATGTATTTCCGGTTTTTTTATTCTTATGTATTTTATCCAAAAAGTATAAACAAGCGTATTTTATACAATTATTTATTTAACTTTAATTTGTATTTTTAGGTTAAAAAATGCGACAAACTCGTAAAAATGTCGGTAAATGATACGTTTTGCAAAGTATTTGTTACATTTCGCAAACATGCTCATGTAACAAATAAATATATTTGCATCGAACCAAAGTTCTAATATCGCAAGAGAAATACACCGGCCACTATTTAGATCGCATCAGTCATGTTCCTTTTATTTAGCAGTGATGTATTTTCATATATTATGGAATAAAAATGTATTTATATTTAACTAATATGTTCAATCTAATCATGAAAATGCAACAAGCAAAAATTACTCCTAAATCACTTTCTGGTTGAACCGCCAGAGTACAAACAACGTTTTCAAGCTTTTTCCCGACAAAAAGCCTAACCTATCATTCGTATGCCTTTTACTCTGATATTTGTAAGGGTAAAGGCTAGTCTTAATCTAAAAAACCAACAAAAAGTTTTATGGCGTATTTTAAAACTATGCTCAGGGCCATTATGGTGCTTATCTTGTTGTGCTGTAGTTCACTAGAGAGTTTGGCCCAAAGCCTCATTAAAGGTTTGGTGAAAGATCAGACCGGTGAACCTATTATCGGAGCTACTGTGCGTGTAGCAGGAACTAATACTGGTACGGTTTCCGATTTAGATGGTAACTTCTCAATAGAGGCTGCCCCTAATGCTAAACTGCAAGTTTCTTATGTAGGTTATGAGTCACAGACCGTTGCTATCGCAGGAAAGCGGTTTGTTACCATTGTGCTTAAAGATGATAGCAAGACGCTTAATGATGTAGTGGTTATCGGTTATGGTACCATGAAGAAATCAGATATCTCCGGTTCTGTGGCAACAGTCGATAAAGATGCTGTTATGAAGCGTGTACCTACCAATATCGGACAGGCTCTGCAGGGAGCAGCTGCTGGTGTATTGGTTTCTCAGCAGGATGGTACGCCTGATGGTAATTCGGCTATCCGCATTCGTGGTGTAGGAACCATTAATGGTGTAGCAAGTCCACTCTATGTGGTAGATGGTGTTCAGGTGGGTTATGATGCTAACTTCCTTAATCCTCAGGATATCGAAAGTATCGAAGTGCTCAAAGATGCTTCGGCTACAGCAATCTATGGTTCTAATGGAGCCAATGGTGTTATTATGATTACCACCAAACACGGTAATAAAGGAGCTACACACGTAAACCTAACTGCCGATTTCGGTCTGCAGACCTTGCCTTATAAACTGAAGACAGGCAATGTGGATCAATACGCTGCTTCTATTCGTGAGGCACATGCTAACGATGGTACGAATATCTTCAACCAGATTTGGGATGCACAGTATGATGGTAAACGTACCAATATCGACTGGCAGAAAGAAATGACACGCCCAGCACTTCGCCAGCAGTACGGACTTTCTGTATCTGGTGGTGGTGATAAGTCACAGTATAGTGTGTCACTGGGTTACCTCGATGTTAACGGTTTGATAGTAAATTCCAGCTATAATCGTTTCAGCGCTCGTGCCAACATGAACAGTAAGATAACCAAATGGCTCGAAGTGGGCGCAGATCTTAACTATGTACACTCTGCAAGTTATGGTAGTAATGGAGCCTTGAACAACAATGGTAACATGTCTTCTCTTCGTGATTTAGCTTATATGGCACCTACCGAAGACTATCTCGTCAATAATGTCCTAGGTGGCGAATATGTGCATGTCAATTTAGTCAATCCTGACGGTACTTATGGTACTACTTATCAAGGCACATCAGATGGATGGGAAGGTAATACAGCACTCTCTGGTAACCCATATGCATCGCAAATGGAAAATGGAGCACGTAATCGTAATGGTCACGACCGTGTACAGACTACAGCCTATTTAGATGTAACTTTCCTCAACACGAAGGAACATCATCTCAACTTAAAGACGCAGGCTACACATTTGTACACCTCTAATCACTCTAATGATATGACAGGTGGCCATCATCGCTATAATTTTATCGGTGGTTCGCTTCAAGAGATTGTTCAGAAGCAAGACCAGATGCTTCAACTTTCTTTCAGTGCAGATAATAGCTATAGCTTAGGCGACCAGACCTATCTCACGTATAATTTCAAAAATGCTAATCATGACCTTACAGCAATGGCAGGTTTCGAGGTGAACAAGACGTGGGGCCAATGGTTAAACTCAAGTGCCAAGAATTTTGCTACTGCTGATAATTTCGACATCTCACTTACCAATGATCCGACAACTAAGGATAATGGTGGTGCACGTAATCTCGAAAATCATACAATCTCTTACTTTGGTCGTCTCTCTTATGTCCTGATGGATCGTTATATCTTCACCGGTACTATTCGTCGTGATGGTAGTTCAAACTTCAGTAGTAGCAATCGCTGGGGTACCTTCCCTTCTTTGGCAGGTGCATGGCGTATCAGTCAGGAGCCATTCATGAAAAATGTGAAATGGGTGGACAACTTTAAATTACGTATTGGTTGGGGTCAGACCGGTAATGCTGGTAATATGGCGGGCAAGTCAATAGCAGCCCTAAGTGGAAACGCAGCTTATGCCTTCTATCCTGCTAATGGTTATTCTGGTGCCTTTGCTGGTAATCGTGACCGTAAGACAGGCTGGTTTGTTCCTCTTATCGATGAGAATCTGAAGTGGGAGACCAATGAAATGGCAAACTTTGGTATCGATTTCGATTTCTGCTCTAATTGGAGTGTTTCTCTTGATTATTTTATCAAGACTACTAAAGATTTGCTATTGGATCGCCAGATGCGTCCATCTGCAGGTTATACATCTGTTTACACCAACTATGGTACTATCAAGAACAAAGGTTTCGAGTTTGCCATTCGCTATCACAAACAGGTAAATAAAGATTTCAGTTTCAATGTAGCTCTTACTGGTTCTACCATCAAGAATAAGGTTGAGGAAATGGGTGAACCATTGTATAACACATGTTCTGCTAATGGAGCAGGAACCCTCGACGGTTCTAACGTACAGGCCGTTTCTGATGGTGTACACTGGAATAACCACTCTATCTGTGCTAATGGTTACGCTGTAGGTTCATACTATGGTTATCGTACCGACGGAATCATAAAGGATGAAGCAGACTTGAAGGATTATTTGAGCAAGGTAAAATTGAGCGAAGGTACAGCACATGTAGGAGACTATAAGTGGAAAGATCTCAATGGCGACAAAACAATAGACAAGAGTGATATGGATATCATTGGCAATGGTTTCCCTTCTCTGAACTATGGTATCAATTTTGGTGCTAATTATAAGAACTGGGATTTCTCACTCTATATGTATGGTGTATTCGGACAGGATATCCTCTCTTATTCAGCTATGCGATTGAGCACAATGATTCCTTCAGACGACCAGACTGTTCCTAATCTGCTCACCGACAACTATCAGAATGCTTTCCGCAATGGTCAAGGTTCTCTTCCACGTCTTACTCTTGTAGATGGTAATTACAATATGCGTTGTAGTGATGCTTGGGTAAAGAATGGTGATTTCCTCCGTATCAGCAATATTCAGGTGGGCTATACCTTACCTTCACTTTGGGTTCATAACCTCGGTATTCAGAATGCTCGTGTATATTTTGGTATTCAGAATCTATGCATCCTTTCAGGTTACGCCAAGTATGGTGACCCTGAAGTAGGACAGGGTTCGGTACTCTATACCGGTCTTGATACTGGTCGTTACCCTATGCCTCGTACATTCATGGCAGGTGTAAACGTAACATTCTAATTTGCTCTCAACCATAATAAGATGAATCGTATGAAAAAAAGATATTTAATATATGGAACAGTTGTATGTAGTATGTTGGCTATGGGCTTGACATCGTGCAACAACGACAATTTTCTTGATACTACACTATACAATGCTATTCCAAAAGATTTCATGTATAGCTCAGATGCTAATGCAACAACAGGTCTTAATGGTATCTATGACCAGGTTTTCCCAAATGATGACTATGATGGTGACTGGGGCTTTAAGCCAAATTTGTTTACGGGTAGTCATCCTACCATAGATACGCAGGCTACGGGTTGGGATAAGGACTGGAATACGCAGAAATGGGGCGCTTCAAGCGAAGAATTGCTCAAGGGCTGGCGCCACGTATATGCTGGTATTGTTCGTGCCAACGATTATCTGGCTGGTCTGGAGGCCTCCACGGGACTCAGTGAGGGTGTCAAGAAAAGTCTTCATGGACAGGGATGTGCACTCCGAGGATTCTTTTACCATTGGTTGGCTACCACTTTCGGGCGTGTGCCAATGTTGAAGACTGGTGAGACTTATATGAATACACCAACCAAGGCCCGTGCAGCTACTTACAGTGAAATGTGGAATTTCATTATCGACGACTTTAAGACAGCTGTTGATGAACTGGATTGGGCTCCGATGAATGGACAGTATGGCCGATGCACCAAAGGTATGGCTCTAACGTATCTGGCAGATGCCTACATGTGGAAAGCATATCGTCTTACCGATGGCGCCAATGGACAGGAGCAAAATGAGAATGAGGCTAAAAAGTGTCTGCAGGAAGCTGAAAAATGTCTGAAGCAGGTACTAGACAGTAAAGTCTATGAACTGAGCCGTTCTTTCACAACAAACTGGGACCCTGCTGGTGCCTGGAATAAGGAGACGATATGGTGCGAACAGCTCGATGAAGGTACCAACTGGGGTGGATGGAATGATATGACCTCTAAGCTAATGTTGAAGTGGTATACAGCTTGCCCTGAGAATGGAGGATGGGGGTCACTCTACCTCTCTTGGGAGTGGTGGAGCAGTTACGAAAAGGGTGATAAGCGCCGTGAGGCTTCTGGCTATACGGGTGCTGTTCCACAGATTGATCCGAATAATCCTGCTTATGATCCTCAGTATGAGGGATGGTATGAACCAGCTGTTTACGGCAAGAATCCTTATTTGCAGGAAGTTCTCGGCCAGTCTAAGGGTGCTGATACAAAGACTGCTCAGTTCCACTTTACCAATGGCGAATGGGCACCATCCATCTGGAGTGCTAAATTGTGGCGTACAGCTACAGCTGATTATTTAAGTTGGAGTGATGGTCACTGGAGTCCTACACCTATTTACTGGAAGCGTCTGCCTAACGTGATGCTCGACTATGCAGAGTGCCGCTTCCGTCTTTATGGTGGTGATGATACTGAAGGATGGAAGATGATCAACGAACTTCGTAATCGTGCTTTCGGTAAACTCGAAGATGGTCATGAGAAAGAACTTACCGACAAATTCCTGCCATACTATAACGACTATGCTCACTGGGTAAGAAATGCCCGTGAAGCAGCTAAAGTTCCTATTCATGATCTTACGGAGTATCCGATTCCTTTCGGAAGTACTGTAGCTACAGTGCCTGATGCCAAGACAGTGTATACTGCTTTGAAAGCTAAGAAAGGTTTCGATTCTCCAGTATGGAAAGTCGCTGTTAATGAGGAACGTCGTAAAGAATTCAATTGTGAATGGTGTCTTCGTCCTGATATGCAAAGGAGCGGTTATATGGCCGATCATGTAGCGCATAATTATCCTGAGCGTGGTGAGGCAAGTGATATGGCTAACAGTCCATGGACTGTACGGCAATATAAGTATGATGACCGTAAGATGGATATGCCAATACCTGCTGATGAACTGACGAAGAACACGGAGTGTGATCAGAATGAAGCTTATAGGGCAGATGAGAAGTGATAAACTAGTGCTAAATTTTTAGACGTTAAATGGGGAAAGGTGCTGAATGGTGATTCGGTATACTTTCCCCTTATTAATTAGTGCGCTCTTGGCAAGATATCGTGTTCGGGTTAAAGAATGTCAAAATAAGATGCTCTATTATATTTATTCTTACCTTTGAAAAGTTATATATAGCATTTTAAATATGAATGAGAATCTGAACGGAAGATATAGGATGAAAGATTTTAGAAAATTGTTTTTTCTGATCTTGATGTGTTTGTTGCCTTTTGCTATAAATGCGCAGAGTTATCAAGATGGTTGGAAAGAAGTAGATGAGGCCGCTCGTCGTGATTTGCCAAGAAATGAACTGAAAGCGCTCGACAAAATTATAAAGAAGGCTACTCGGCAGAAGAACTATGGTCAACTGATGTCGGCTGAGCTTGTCAAATTAAGTGTTCGTCGTACGTTAGAGCCTGATTCGGTGAAAGGTATTTATGCCAATTATCGAAAGACAGCAGATTTGCTCGACAAGAAGAATCCTGCTTTGGCGGCGATTTATTATGCTGTTGTCAGTGATAAGAAGAAAGCCTTGGCTCATTTGGATGTTTTGGCTGCTACACGCCATGAGAATTATGTGCCTTTAGTAAATATAGGAGTAAGCAGTAGTATTTTTAATCACGATTTACTTCATGTTATCGGTTTTTATTTCAATGCTTATGATGAAATGTCGGCTTATTACCAGCGTAAAGGCAATAAGCTTGGAGCTTTTATAGTGGAAGGTTTAGGGCTGATAAAAAAAGGTGATTACAGACAGGTAGATGCTTTGATTAAGGCGCATCCTGAGTTTGATGAATCTGTTTGGCTTGCCGGTAAGCGAGCTGAGAGAATATCAAAATCGATAGATCGTGGCCACTATGCCGATAGTGTGGTGAGGTGTCATCCTCATAATCGTTATGTCAATATCTTGCGAAATCAAGTCAACGATTGTATGTATCCGAGGGCCAATATTTCTATCAGTAGAACCATATTATCACCTCTGGATAGTATCAAAATGGATATTACTACTCGAAATATTCACCAGTTGAAGTTTGAGGTTCGTCGTTTAATCAATGATACTACGGTGAACGAGAAAGTGGAGATGGAACAAACGATGAATATCAACGTTGACGACGTCTTCCAATCAATCAAACAAAATTATTCTCTTCCTTCTCTTCCTATCGGATGGTATGAAATCCGTGCTATAGGCGATGATTATCAGGCTTCTGTGGCTAAATGTCAGGTGAAAATCACGGCTCTTTACCTTTTGGCTACGAAGTTGCCTGGTAATAAGTATCGCATGGTAGTAGTTGATCGCAAAACGGGTAAACCGGTGTCTAAGGCTTCTATCCATACTTATATGAGTTCTTCCAATAAACCAGGTACAGTTTATACGTGTGACGAGAAGGGAGAAGTGCTCATAGATGCACCTGCCAACTACAATACTCAGATACGTTATGCACCTGTTTTGGGTCGAGATACCTATTGTCCTGCAGAGTTACTTTATCCTTCTTTCTATAGTAATGTCTCAGCTGAGAATCATAACGACGTCGATAATATACGATGCCACACCATGACCGATAGAGCTATTTATCGTCCTGGTCAGAAGGTGCATCTTGCTGCTACAGTCTATAGCGATGCAAGCAAGGGTAAGATGAAGACTATCGAGAATATTCCTATAGGCGTTATCGTCAGCAATGCTGATGATCAAGAGGTAGACACACTCATCGCCAATACTGATGCTTATGGAACGATAGCCGTGGAGTATCAATTGCCTAAAAATGCCAAAACAGGTCATTGGAGTCTGATGGTTACCAATGATGTTAAGAATTTCGCTGAAGATACGGAGTCTTTTGTATCTACACATCAAGGCGTATATATCCATAAGCGTTTTTCTCAGAATATAGATTTCTCAGTAGAAGAGTATAAGCGACCAACCTTTACTGCTGAATGGATTAGTCCAAAGGAGGCGTATTGTCAAGGTGATACCATCACGCTGAAAGGTAAGGCTTCTACCTTTGCAGACAATGCCGTTCAAGGGGCCCGCGTGGTATACTCTGTTGGAAATAACAGTAAGGATACTACGATAACCGATAATAAGGGTATTTTTTCCGTAAGAGTTCCTATTCATTCTACAGCAACTTACGAGTGGGGTAGAAGAGTGACTGTAAGAGCCACGGTTACTGATGTAAGTGGGGAGAGTCACGAAGCACAAATATCACTGCCTGTACGTAAGAGTCCTGCGCGCTTGTCCGTTATGGTTAATGATGGAGGAGAAACTGTAACTCAAGATTCGCTTCGTATTATGATTACACGTAAAAACCTTTCTGACCAGCCGATAGCGGGTAGTGCTTTCTGGTATTTGGTACCTCAAGGTAAGACGACCAAGATAGAAGCGGGTGATGCTATACGCAAGGTCAAGGCTAATCAAACTTTTACGATTTCCACCCGAGCTCTGCAGATGCATACAGGTGATTATATACTTTATGCTATCTGTGAGGGCGATACTTCGCAGACTGATATTCGTGTGGTAAATTTAGCCGATAAGCATCTCTGTACCTCTTCTGATATCTGGCTTTACGCTGATCATGTAGGCTATAAGAGTTCGAAAGATGCAATACGAGTACAGTATGGCAGCAGTAGAAAAAATGTAACTTTCTTCTACACTTTAGCTTCGAGCCGTCAGATACTCAAGAAGGAGCAACTTTCGTGTGATAGTTCGCTTCAGGTATTGACCATACCTTATGATAAGTCGATGGGCGATTTGGCTATCCTAACGTTGGCTATGGTGAAAGACGGCAAAGTATATCAGATGGAAAAACAACTAACAGGTCCAAGAGAGTCTGAGCCAAAATTGCAGGTTACTTGGAGTACTTTCCGCGATAAACTACAGCCGGGTGAGAAAGAAACTTGGAAAATGAATGTGCGTTATCCAAATGGAAAGCCAGCAGATGCCCAACTCACGGGTACAATGTTCGATCAAGCACTCGATTACTTGAAAGAGTATTATACAATGGATGTTCCAACCTTTACACCTTATATTACAAGCTCATGGTCTGGTCTTACTAACCATTATGATTCAGATCATCTGTTCCATTACTTCCCATATCATCCAGAGTCTGACCTTTCTTTTAGTGCATTTCGTAGAAATCTGATGCAGGGTAGAGTGGGACTCGATGATATTGCCTTGTTGAAGAGTGCTGGTGAAGGAAAATATGATGCTGGTAAGGTCGGCTTGATAATGGGTGTTGTTACCGATATGGAGGGTAACCCTCTTATTGGTGCCACAGTGAAGAGCAAAGATAATACGAAATCAGCCATTACGGATGTAAATGGACAGTTCAAAATCGCCTCTCAGCATGCCCTTGAATTGGTATTCTCGTTTGTGGACTTCATGAGTGAAAAGATAGTAGCTCAGCCGGGGGCTTCCTTACGTGTAAGACTACGTGAGAGTGGTAACCGACAGAAAGATGTAGCAGTTGTAGGTTATGGTGTGCGGAAGAGGAATTTCATGGTAAACGGGGCTGTGTCTGCAGATGTGATGAATGCAGCAATGGCAGTAGGTAATAGTATCATGATACGAGGATCAAAACTACAGGAAGAAGGTGCTGCTACCCCCGCATCCTCCAATCATGTGTCTGAGGAGATTTTACCTAGTGTTTCTCCTCGTACCAACTTTAGTGAATTGGCCTTTTGGCAGCCACAATTGGTTACAGATAAGAAGGGCAGAATCAGTTTAACCTTTACTTTACCCGAGAGTATTACAGCCTGGCGATTTATCGGTTGGGCTCACGATAAGCACATGCGTACTGGTTGGGCCAACGCTATGGTCAAAGCTCAGAAAGCCTTTGTGGTCCAGCCGAATATGCCGCGCTTTATGAGACGAGGTGATTCTGGTGAACTGGTATCGCGTATTGTGAATACCTCAGAGCAAAATCAGAAGGGAACTATCGTGATGCAACTCCTTGACCCTGCTACAGAAGAGGTAATTTATGAAGAAAAGAAACCTTTTGTGGTAAATGCTCAGCAAACTACTTCTGCAGTTTTCACCATCGATTTGCGTAAGAGTGATACTATAAAAGATGGTGTTATCTGCAAAATCGTGGCTGCTACTGCTGATGGCACAGCCGATGGCGAACAGCATTATCTGGCAATACTTCCTAATAAAGAGATCATTACCAAGAGTATGGCTGTGCGGATAAAGCGTGGCGAAACAGCTACTGTGCCAGTTGAAAAACTCTTTGGAAAGAATGCTTCTCAACGTAAACTGACTATTGAGACAACAGAAAACCCTATATGGTATGCTGTACAGGCACTTGGAGGACTTACCCTACCTAAGTATGAAGATGCTTTCAGTCAGTTGTCGTCTTTCTATGCCAACAGTCTTATCGCTAAGATAGGTAGTCAGTTTGATAACGATTCTATTTTCATTAAGATGCTCGGTACGGCAGCTAATCCAGATACTTTACGTCATCGTATAGATGAGGCTGCAAGTAAACTCGGAAACCTACAACATAACGATGGTCGATGGAGCTGGTTTAGTGGCATGCCAGGTAATGATTATATGACCATCATGATAGCCGAACAACTGGTTCACCTGAATCAGTTGATTGGTGCTGGACAATCAACACGCCTTCCTGTTTTGACTGCAAGTATAACTAATGCAGAGACGATGTTACGACAGGCGATGCCGGTTATAGACAAGTGTATTAGCGATGAGGCCAAAACGATGCGTAAGAAGGAAGCAGAAGAGCGCCAACGCACTAAAGGCAGAGTAAAATCATTACCATATATACCATATGAAATGGTAAACCATGCCCTTTATGTTCGTGCAATGGCAGGAGGAGTAGAGAGTGACAGTCTCAAATCAGATATCGATTATCTTATGAGAAAGATTATAGACCGTCCTGATCAGTTGACCATTTATGGCAAGGCTATTCTGGCTAATGTACTTGATAAGCGTGGAGAGAAGCAATATGCCCGTGAATTTCTGGAGAGTATTCGCCAATATAGTGTAAAAACACCGATGATGGGTGTTTACTTTGATACGAGTAAGGCTCACTCTTCATGGTACGACTATAAGTTACCTACTGTAAGTATGGCGCTTGAAGCCTTCCATAAGATTGCGCCAAGCGATACGGCTATGCTCGTCGGTATGCAGACTTATTTGCTCGAAGAAAAGCGTACACAGGAATGGGATACACAGATTAATTCGGTGAATGCCATTTATGCCCTGTTACTTGATAATATGAAAGATATGCATGAATCAGAGGGGGTAGTACATGTTGCAATGGATGGTAAATCTGTAGCTATGGGTGATGCAACCGCCATTGTTGGTTTCTGCAAGACAGAGCTGAAGGAACCAAAAGGAAAGATGCTCACGATACAGTCAGACCCTTATCCTGTAGCCCAGCATAACAAATCCATTGTAGCGGGAATGTCATGGGGGTGTGTCTATGCTCAGTTTGAACAGCCTGTAGCAGATATTGATGCCAGTTTCTCGAGTGGTTTTACAATTAGTCGACGTTTGGAATTCGCAGACAGTACCAAGACTCCTACCGTAGGCGATAAAGTTCGCGAAGTCATTATCATTCACGCAGAACGTAATTTTGATTATGTTCGTGTAACCAGCAATCATGCTGCCTCGCTCGAACCCGTAAAGCAGTTAAGTGGTTACGACTGGAGATTCAATTGTTATGTATCGCCTTACGACAGTCATACAGATTACTTCTTCAATACCATGCCAAAGGGCGATTATACATTGACTACGGAGTATTATATCGATCGCAAGGGTGAATATCAGAATGGCTCTTGTTCTGTTCAGAGCGTTTATGCACCAGTATTCAAAGCCTATGCCAGTCAGAGATAGAGAAATCATACTATAGCTTGACTCTTTATTTGAGTAAAACGATTTTTTTTAGTAATTTTGCATTTAGTATCATTTAAAGATGAAGAGAAAAAAATCAGTTTATAATATTAAAATAGGGAATGAAGTCACAATTAAAAAACAAGATTTTGGCTATAGTCTTGACTTCTGTCGGCGTGACAGCTAGTGCTCAAAATGTCCAACTCCATTATGACATGGGACACGTACTTAATGGTAATCTAACTTCTCGTCCAAGTGTAACAACAACTGTCGAAATGTTTAAACCCGATGCGTGGGGTAGTACATTTATGTTTACTGATATTAATTATCAGCGTGATGGTGTAGAAGGAGCCTATTGGGAAATTTCACGTGAATTTCATGTGAGCAAGAATAAGCAGTGGGCAGTACATGTAGAGTATAATGGTGGTTTGAGTTCTAACGAAAAGACTTGGGACGCTACTCGTTTTCAGCATGCTGTGCTGGCTGGTGGTGCATGGAATTGGCATTCAGCAGATTTTACTAAAACATTCTCGCTTCAGGCCATGTATAAGTATTATTTCAAGAATCGTCATTATGGGGCCCGTCCTTTCAGTGGTTTTCAGCTTACAGAAGTATGGAGCATTAATTTTTTAAATCGACTTTGTACCTTCTCTGGTTTCAATGATCTTTGGTATGATCCTAATGTAAATGGTAAACTTATTTGGTTGAGCGAACCTCAGTTTTGGTTTAATTTGAATACGATTAAAGGATGGGATAAAATTAATCTGAGCGTAGGAACAGAGGTTGAGTTATCCAATAATTTTGTTTGGAACGATCAGGGACAAAATAATCGCTTTTATGCTATCCCAACATTGGCATTAAAGTGGGCTTTTAATTAAAAAGATAAGTGCGACATCATTTCATTGTTAAGATGGAATCATGTCGCACTTGTCATAGATATGTTATTCTAACCATACTACTTATAAAAAGTTGCCAATTTGAGTAGAGTACATCCAACTCAAAAAAGTATAAAAAATAAACACTGTATTTGATTTTCAACACCAAAAGAGTGGTTTATGAAGAATATAAGCTATATTTGCACTTGCATGTTGATTTTGTCGAACTCACGTGAATATATAACAGATTTGGATGTGTTTCTCTTGTGTATCATTAATCGTAATTTAAAATTTAATATTATGAAATATTTAATAATTAGCTTATGCTTGTTTTTTGCTGGACATTTAACTGTAAATAGTCATCCTTGTTATGTTGACAGGGAAGAGTGTTATAATTTAGAGCAAAAGGATAGTGTGTTACGTGAGCGTATTTCAGATAGATTTGAAAAAATTAATATCGTACACACAAATCGAGAAAACTTAACTGGTTTGAAGCAGTCCGCAGATTGGGAAGTCAGGAAGTATGCTTTGAAGCAAAAGAGCATATTTAAACAAATGGAATATAATATATTAAAGCAAGTATCTTTCCAAATATTAAATAAAGTTTTGGGATATAAGTTTAATCCTATAATTTGCAAGTTAATAATAGCGCCACATGATGGAGTTGTTAAAAAGGTTTCATTTCAGATGAGCCATAAAATATCATCAGATATCACAAATAAAGAAATTTTGGAATTTGAAAATATTATATTAAATACACAGTTTATCCCCGATCCTTCAATAACCGGTGATATTTTATTGTGTAATTGGGTGATTGGTCGCGAAGCAATAAAAAAGTATCTTGATTCTAATAAATAACTTATATATTATAAACTATTCTAATTTATTTAAATAATTGGTTATGAGATTTCTGCAAAATTATCTCATGTTAATATTATCTTTTATTGTTTATCCTCTTGTTTCTTTTAGTCAAACAAGTTTTCAGATGACATATAAAGACAGTCACTATTATATCAACACAACTGTTAACGGTCATGATAGCGTGTGGATATATGTCGAGTCTGGTTTACCAGGAATTCTTATTAACGAACATAACTATAATAGATTGTTTATAGATTCTTTATATCAGACTGTTGATTCTGGTTATTCTGAAATTAAATCTTTTTATGGAAGTTATCCTGTTTCTAAAATTAGCTGTGGCAAGGTTAATATTGGAGATTTAAGTTACCAAGGTAATATATATGTTATAGATGGATATGATAAAATAGGGGTTCCAATACATTTGTTGAAGAATGAAAAAGATTCAACAGCGAATATGATACGATTTCATTTTAGTAGAAGAATACTTGATTTTGTTGGGAAGGATTCTGTAACTCCTAAAAATGAATATAAAATGGTAGAATTATCTCCCATGCCAGTTGTAGAAACAACATTATTCCTTGCAGACACATATGGACATCGTGGCAGTATTAAGGGAAAGTTCGTCTTTGATCTTGGTAATTCTTCTCCATTATTCCTTTTTACTAGGAATTCGTCTTTGCAAAGTTTTATAAAAAGAAATGACTTCAAGATATTTCCTGCAAAAGATAAGTCTGGTAACAATGTCGGAAACGGAATCTATGCAAGCTATTGCAATGTTGGTATGAAGAGAATAAGAAATGCTTCAATAGGATTAGCTGATAAAATATACATATCTGACATTCTTGGAAGTATGGGTCCTTCATTATTTTTGAAAGGTTATGTGATTGTTGACGCACAAAAAGGTATTATTTATTATGAGTAAATATAACCTATTCATCTTCTATAGAAAGTGAAGATATATTATAGAAAGTAATTTATACATGGATAATCATTTCCGCTGTAGTAACATATCTTGCAAGCAGGAATGTTACCACAGCGAAAATGATGAATGTATTTGTAAGACTATTCTTTTGGTATAAGGAATCACTTGATGACTTCAGAGAAGTAAAAATCACGCAAAGGTTTCACTACGATATCTCCCTTGACGGTTATATTTTTTTGCAATTTGATATCCTGTGATGAGGCTCCTATCTTGACCGTAAATGTGCCAGGGGCGATATTCCATTGTCGTTTACCGTTGTTAGAATAATAGCCAAACTGTTCAGTGTAGAGTTTTACCTTTACTTTCTTACGCTCACCAGCCTTGAGTGATATGCGGGCAAAGCCCTGCAGTTGGATAGGGCGGATATTCTGATTCTCTTGAGTAGGAGACAAGTAAACCTGAGCGATTTCATCAGCATCCATTTTTCCCGTATTTGCTACTTCGAATGCGATATGCAAGCTTTCATCAGAAGTCTTCACTTCTGTAGGAACTTCAAGATTACTATAGTCGAAAGTGGTATAGCTCAGACCATAGCCGAAAGGCCAAGCCACACGTGAATCCTGTTTGGCAGAATAGTTATAGCAGATAGGCTCGTTCAGTTCTACATTCGGATAACTTACAGAAAGTTTAGCTGATGGAGACACGTTACCGTAGAGAATATCTGCAACAGCATGACCACCTTCCTCACCAGGATACCAAGCCTGGATAACAGCAGCACAACGGTTGGCAATGTTAGAGATGACTTGCGCTCTTCCACCAAAAACAACCAGCACAACAGGTTTTCCTGTAGCCAGAAGTCGTTCTACATATTGTTCCTGATGTCCCGGGAGGCAAAGCCCCTGTCGATCACGATTTTCGCCACATAGCATTACATTCTCACCAACAGCTGCGATGATAACATCCGCCTCCTTTGCCATGGCCAGAGCTTCAGTTTCATCAGCCTTTTCACCAGAATCGACCTTACGATGTAATACCTCGTATTCCCAAGCACGTTCATCACCAGATACAGCATACTTGGTTTCGATAGTATCAGTCCAGTCACATCCGCGGGAATAAGAAATATTTATCCCCGCAGGCTTTCGGTCTTTCATACCTTCGAGGAGTTTCACGATATGAGGATGGTCAAGATCTTCAGTTACCTTCTTCCAGAAATAAGTCATTGCCGGGAACGAATAGTCACCACACATGGCCCACATTGTATTCGCATTCGGACCTGTGACGAAGATATTCTGTTTGCCTCGAAGCGGTAATATCCCTTTATTTTCAAGTAAAACGACACTTTGTGTAGCGATATCGTAGGCAGTCTGTCGCTCCTCCTTACTATCGAGCTGAATAGGATCTTTGCTGTAGAGATAAGCGTTCTTGTCGAAGAGCCCTTGGCGATATTTATGGCGAAGAACATCTTTTACAGCACGCTCAAAAGCCTCGGACTTAACCATACCTTTATCGAGACCTTCCTGCAGGAACTTATAGTTGGCCCCATGCGGAAAATCCACATCGTTGCCAGCGTTGATCGCTGCAGTAGCCTTCTGAAGAGGAGTATCAAGACCAGGAATTTGGTCTATGGCTGTATAGTCACTAACCACCATACCATCGAAGCCGAGATAGCCACGAAGAATATCGGTCAGTATCTCATGATTAGCTACACAGTTAGTACCATGTACAGCGTGATAACCAGGCATCAGCGCTTTGCTTCCAGCCAGTCGAATCATTGTTTCGTGAGGAAGTAGAATTTCTTCCATCATCTCCTTTTCCTTAGCATCGCCTCCGCCACCATATCCGAGATAGTGCTTGCTGCAAGCCCCCACACCCTTGGTTAAGTCGCCCTGTTGCAATCCCTTGACAAAGGCAGTACCCATTACAGCTGACAGATACCCATCTTCGCCATACGACTCTTCGAGCCGGTTGAAACTTGGATTTCGGCATACGTCTACCATAGGCGATAAGGAGAGTACGCCTCCCATTTTGCGCATATCGATACCCGTTTGTAAGGTCTTTCGCTCAGCTAGTTCGGGATTAAAAGAGCATGCTTGTCCTATTTGTTGTGGATAGATCGTAGCATCTTTCGTGTTAACACCCGAGAGCACTTCTTCGTGGAATAGAGCAGGAATTCCGTTAGGAGTATGATGTATGAGCCAGTCTTGTACAGCAGCAACGCGGTCTCGAAGAATATTTGCATCGAGCGGTTTTTGGCTGGCATATTGAGAGAAGTGACCGATACCAAACGGAATCAACTCTTTACATTTTACGGTATCCAGATTACCCTGTTCATCAAACAAGTCATCCATATATCCACTACGTAATTGGTTAATGCGTTCTTCCTGCGACATTCTATCGTAAAGAGCGTCAACCTGCTGATTAATAAGTATAGTTTGGTTATTACAACTGACAAGAGCTATAGAAGCACACATAAGCAATATTTTTTTTCTCATGTTAAGGTTTAATGTTATTATTTGGTTAGCTATGGTGCAAAGATACATTTTTCTTTGAAAATATAACTCTATCTATTTACAATAATCCCAAAATCATCTTATTTGCTTTGTCAACCACTGACGTTTCTAGTGAAGCAAGGTAAATCCGTGTCGTTGCTTCAGAGTCATGTCCCATACCTTCGCTGATAACAGATAAAGGTATATTTTTAAATTTGGCAGCACTTGCCCAAGAGTGGCGAGCTACATACATGGTCAGTGGTCTCTGGAGTTTAAGCATAGTCGAAAGCTCTTTTAAGTGATAGTTCACTAAATGAAGGGCATTGTTGTATTGTTTTCGTTCCTTGCCTGGTTTGGTAATGATAGGAAGAAGATAGATCGTCTCATTTTTAGGGTATTTGTCGATAATCTCCTCCATGCACTTCTCCCACTTGATCGTGAGCAGCTGACCCGTTTTTTTTCGTCGGTAAGTCAGGAAACCGTTTTTCAAGTCTTTCTTTTTGAGGTATGACATGTCGATGAAAGACATGCCACGAGTGTAGAAACTGAATAAGAACATATCACGTGCATAATCGAGTATCGGTTTCAACGACAAGTCCTGTTCTTTCAAGGCTTTAATCGTTTTGATAGGAACGGCTCGTTTAACAGTTTTCTCAACTCCCGTATAGACGTGTCGAAACGGATAGATTTGTGGAGTCAGCTCCTTTTCTACGGCACGATTATAGACAGCGCGAAGATTGCGCATATAGAAAGAAATGGTGTTCATGCTAACCCCTCTGGCTTTTAGATAAGCCTCATACAGAAGCATGAGGTCAGAATTGATGCCATTAAGTGGGATATCTCGTCCGTCTCGAAAAGTGATAAAACTTTTAAGTGTAGCGGCATAAGTCTCAGATGTTCGGATCTTGCCCAAAAGCTTTAATTGTGCTATGGTATTGTGCATGAAGGTGAAAAACGAAGTTTCTTTAGTTACACGTTGGAATGTAGCTATTATAGTATCCGTCGTATATCTAAGTTCCTCTGTCTCCATTTGTCTGATAATGTTTTTCAATCGGGTGAAGTCCCATTTCAAATGCTCCTTGATATTGCACAAAACAGCGTATCGGTTTTCGTTCATGATAATACATTCTTCTGTTGCATCCCATTCATTTGCAAAAATATGATAGTCGGTGTTTAACTGGCGAACTACGCGGTTATGGATAATTTGAAAATAGATGCATCCTTCTTTATCTTCAACAGTGGAAGGTCTAAACTTTATTTTTATTGATGTCATAGTATAAAATTATAGTTGTTACATTGTTATACTGTGATGGGGGATATTTTATATCCCAAATCGAATAAAAATATAGAGAATTAATCCATTTTTTGAGTAAGTCTAGTATATAAATTCTCGTTTTTTGTATTGGATAGAGCGATAAAGTATCGTATTTTTAGAACCTTTGTGCTTAAATTGAGCGCAAATGAAAAAAGAACAATCTTCTTTACAAGTTCAGCAACTGGACGCACAATATAATAATGTTCGTCAACTTTTCAACACTATAAGAGCACTATATGAAAAATATTAACTAAATTTGCACTTGTATATTGAATCTTGAACAAAATAAATACTTACTTATGCGTATATTCTTAATGTCTTTTCTATGGCTATGCTCAATTGCTTCTTTTGCTCAGACAATAACAGGTCGTGTTATTGATGAATTGTCACAGCCTTTGGCTTTTGCTAATGTTGTATTATTAAATAGTGCTGACTCTTCTTTTGTTAAGGGAGTCATAACCAAGGACGATGGAACATTCATCATTGATGCAGAAGGCAAGGACGGATTACTTAAACTTTCAAGCGTGGGTTATCAAACCATGTTTATTGCTGTCCAGCATGGGAGTGTGGGAGACATTAAGATGCAACTTGCTACCCAAACACTTGGTGAGGTGGTGATAAAAGGTGAATATCCTCAATACAAGATGACTGCAGGCGGTATGGCTGTGGATATTCATAATTCGATGCTTAAAGATGTTGGAACGGCAGATGATGTCCTTTCTATGCTGCCAAACGTGCAAGGCGAGGACGGAAAATTTACTGTGTTTGCTAAGGGAACTCCTGAGATATACATTAATAACAAAAAAGTGCAGGATATTCAAGAACTGAAACAACTGAAATCTACAGATATCAAGAGCGTATCAATAATAACCTCACCTGGTGCAAAATATAACGCTGAGGTGGGTGCCGTGATACGTATTAAAACCTTAAAGCCTCAGGGTGATGGTTTTGGCGTGGAGACATATAGTTGGCTAGGTTATAACAAGAAATGGGCAAACTATGATGACGCTACGGTAAAATATCGCACTGGTGGCTTGGAACTAACAGGTTCAATGGCATTAAATCATGCTAACTACTCTGAAGACAACACATTGGCTACTGATATTTATACAAACGGCAATCATATCAATATTAGTCAATATGCTCCAAATAGTTTTTGGTACACCCTTGTTAATGGCAAGATAGGGGCAAGTTATGATTTTAATGTCGACAATTCTATAGGTTTCTCTTATAAACTGAAGGGTTCTATTTATCAAGGTGGAACAGCTCAAACATTACAAAATATAAAGCGTAATGATGTTCTTGAAGGAAATGTTGATCAGTTGATGACAATACAGATGAGCGATAACCCACAACATGAAGCAAATATGTATTATGTGGGTAAGGCTGGCAAACTTGGTATTGATTTCAACGGAACATGGATTTGGAAGAAAAACACACGTAATCAAGCTTCCCATGAAGAAAGTCTGCAATTGGGTAATCGTGAGGTAAATACATACAATGTAAATCGTAATAATCTGTTGGCTGGAAAATTAGTGTTGAGTTATCCTGTGTGGAAGGGCGAACTGAGTGTAGGTTCTGAGATAAGCCGCTCTAATAATCATGGTGTTTATACCAATATGGAACAGGTGTTATTGCCTTCAGATGATGAAATAAAAGAAAGTAATACAGCTGCTTTTGCAGAATATCAATTGAATTTAGGAGGATGGAACTTTGTTGGAGGCTTGCGCTACGAATCGGTTAATTCTGATTATTATTCCTTTGGAAAATTCCAGACAGAGCCAAGTCGAAAATATCGTGATTGGTTCCCTAGTGTTACCTTAGGATGGGAAAAGAATAAATGGGGTGTTCAGTTGGGATATGATAAGCGTATAAGTCGTCCAAGCTATCGTTCTTTAAATTCTAACGTACAATATGACAATCGCTATCAATATGAAGGTGGTAATCCGTTGTTGCGTCCAACAATAAAGCAGAATCTCAGTCTGAATGTCACCTATTCTTGGTTGAGTTTTGTTGCTGGATACAGACGTGACAAGGATGTACAGCAGAGTTTTGGTAGCCTGTATAAGGAAGGAACGGAAATAACAATATGGACAGATCGCAATTTCGATAAGGCTGAATTTTATAATCTCTCGCTAACAGCCTCTCCTAAATTTGGATTCTATTTGCCAACGCTCACAGTTAGCTACTGGCAGCAGAACTTTGACACAAAGGCTTATGGTGTAGATAGGAATTTTAATAAGCCAGAGTGGGAATTCGACTTCCGCAATTGGTTTACCCTCAACAAGACAACCAAGGCAATGCTTTATTTGCACTATTCAACAAGCTATTACAATGGTTTTACTTATTACAACCATGACTTTAGAGTGAATGCTCGTGTTCAGAAGAAATTCTTTGATGATAAGATTACAGCAGCTATTATAGCCAACGATATCTTTCGTACTAAGCGTGACAGCTGGACAGGTTATTTCCCTGTAACAACGATGTCGAGGGATGCCTATACCTTTACCCAATCCATCGGTGCCTCTATCACATACAACTTCAATACCTCTCGAAGCAAATACAAAGGAACTGGTGCTGGTAATGCAGAGAAGGAAAGATTGTAATGATAAAAGACGTGGGAGTTAGAAGAGATAACCTAATGATATCTGAATGTTACGGTTCTTGCAACCGTCTACGACTTTAGATGTTCCAGTCAATCCATGAATATATCGTCCTTCTATAAATACATTGTTATTGAAACGATAGCCTAGTCCACCAAAAATACCAAAATCGATCTTCTTGGTATTGTTAGAAGAATAAGCGTCATATGTGTTTTCCCAATTCTCTAGTTCGCCTTTCTTGGAAAGTAAATAGCCTATCTGTGGACCACATTCTGCATAAAATCCGTCGGCAATGTAGTATTTTATGGCAATAGGGAGGTTGATATAATGACTTGTAACGGTATAGTTCTCATTGGCTATGTTTTGTTCAATAGCTGTAGTATAGATGATGTCTTTATATCCTTGTTGAGAATAGAGAAGATCTGCTTCTAATTCTAATTGATCCGTTAAAGCGTAATTCATAACTCCTCCAATATGAAAGCTTGTTCGAAACGATAAATCGCTGGAAATATACAGTTGTTCTACTTTACCTTGAGTTTCTTTAGAAAAGTTTAATCCCCCCTTTACTCCAAATCTAAGTTTTTGTGCATTTGCTGTAAGTGCTATGACTGCAACAAATAAAGTTAATGCTGTTTTCTTTACCATTTTTTTGTGATTAAATTGTTACTTCTGTTTTTATGGTTATTTTTAATTACCTTTATAAC
Source organism: Segatella baroniae B14 (assembly GCF_022024235.1). Taxonomy (GTDB): domain Bacteria; phylum Bacteroidota; class Bacteroidia; order Bacteroidales; family Bacteroidaceae; genus Prevotella; species Prevotella bryantii. The sequence goes on along the minus strand of NZ_CP091800.1, from coordinate 1,097,646 downwards.
GCATGAAGAGACTATTTGTTGCTAATATTGAGAAATATTATTGAGCTCTTTGAGTTGGTTTTCATCAACGTTATCAGTAAGACCCTTTTTGAGTTCTTCCCATGAGATTTGCGTAGCAGGCGCAAAGGCATCAGAATTCATATAACGAAGAATGCCACGATAAAGAGCTTTCGTTTCAGGAAGTTTGCTACGTAGATTAGTCATGCAGACCATTAATTTACCTTTGCCAACTTGGAATTCAAAGATAAGTCCCAGACGATGATTACGTTCGATATTATCAATAACTTGTACGATAGGGCGATACTTCTTATCTAAGTTATCGAGCATGAGTGGGCGACTGTTCTTGGTAGCATCAAACCATTGCCATGAAGTGTAGCTGTCAGTTGGGAAATCAGTAAAGATAGGATGCAGAGGGTTAGCGATATACAGGCCGAGTGTACCCGGAGAAACAGGTTTCTTGTTGTTTTCGCTGATTGTCTTAAACATACGCCAGTTCCAGTAATCCGTCAAGAAGAGTCCGCCAACGGTATTTTTGTAGAGCGCAGAATCGTTTGCGAAGGTCGTACTGTCAGGCATCCAGAGAACGACAGCGCCTCGTTTTAACTTATTGGCGACAGCATCGTTCAGTGTACTTGTAATCAGCACTTTACCTTTTTCTGCTTCCGCCTTATCGATGGAAGGGTAGACCCATATACTGTAATTGTTACGATATACTTCCTCATTATTATCAGAAGAAGCCGTTGTGAGCGTTAAACTATACCTACCAGATTGCAAGTTTTTAGCCTGAGGTATACAGATAGTTCCCACTGAGATGAGCCCTTGAGCATCAGAATTTACAGTTAATTGTCCCTGTACGATGGGCGTATCCGACAAATTAGTTGTATTACCGTTTTTGCGAGAGAGTCCCCAAAGAATATTTTTACCCTTCAAGGAAGCACCACTGTAATTAGCTATTTTGATATCAGCCAGAATCGTCTCATCAGAAAAGCAGAATTTAGGCAGTTCAGCCAGAATAACAGTATTATAGCACCACTGTTTCCATTCATCTTGGGTGGTAATCCCTTTTGTTTGCATATTGGCATCGAGAATACCCACGTAAGCCGAACCCTGTCCTGGATAATCCTGAATGTCGAGGAGCTGGAAGCCGGCCATGTTCTTGGTACGGAGATCCATTTCGATATCAGCCTTATAGAGTTGTACGGCCCATTTTCCGCTGGCATCATGGAAGGCTTTAGCCATGTCGGCCAGACCGGCTTTTTGCAGTCTTCTCTGGAAAGTCATCATATTATACGGATAGAGCACCCCTTTATACTCAGGTATTTCTGTTTCGAAATCAGGATAAGTCTGGAATTGGCCCGTCTCGTGGCTGATAACAGGAACATTGGCTGCATCGCAGGCAAGATCAAAATTTCGGGTGGAATTCGGATAGAAATGGTTGAGCATACCACCATCGTAGACATCGGCAAAGGCGAATGAGCCACGAGTGTGGGTATTATAGTTGCCCCATCCTTCACCACCGATACGACAAGTGGTGAAGTAATCCATTCCCGGTTTGATGCCCTGGTAGCCTAGATAGAAGTTAGAGCCGAAAGTATAGAGTTTTTCAGGTGCCATTTTGCGGAAAGTATCCACAAATTGTTTCATGGCTTCGATAGAACCCCAGAGTTCATTACCTAAAGCCATCATTTGGAAACTAGGATGATGTCCATAGGTACGGATAATATTCTTGCCTTCTTTCAGAAGAAAGGTCATGAGGGTAGAATCTTCAGCCTTGAAATCCCCCAAAAAGGAAGTTCTGGTTGTAAGTAGATACCCAACTCATCAGCTGCCTGAAATGCAGCTTCAGGTGGACACCAGGAATGGAACCGAATGTGGTTGATGCCATAGGTACTGAGCTGCGTGAGATATTCTTTCCAGTCATCAGTCTTCATGGCAACATGTCCCGTTTGTGGCCATACGCAGGCATCATGTTTACCTCGTAGAAAAGTGAGGGTATCATTCACATAAAAGTGATGATTCCGAGTTTCCATTTTGGTAAGTCCAAAGGTTGTTTCATAGATATCTTTACCTACAATTTCAGCTTTCAGTCGGAAGAGGTTAGGATGAAACTCACTCCATCGTTTAGATGTTTCAGACAAGTCGAAATGAATAGTAGCATCCTTGTCTTGTTCATGGAGCAGTGATGCTATCGGGAAAGATTTTTGAGCGATAATCTTTTCTTTGTCGCCATCGGTATCGATAACAGAGAAAATGATTTTGTCTTTGCGTTTCAGATTCGGCGTACAGCGGAAGGTCACCTGTGCCACGGTAGGGTGCTCAATGTCTGTGCGGACTTGCAAATCGGTGAAGTGAGTAGGGTGGATGGCCTCCAGATACAGTTGTCCGATGATACCGTTCCAGTTCGTCTGAGTATCTTCTGTGTAGGCATGTGAAGAAGCGTATACTTGTTCAGGAACCCCACTGCCGTTATCCACAAGAATAGTAAGCGTATGCTGTCCTGGTGTAAGAACCTTAGAGAGATCAAAAGTCTGGGGAGTAGATACATCATTACTGCCTCCACACAGTTTGCCGTCAACAAAGATAGTAGTAGTCTTAGTGCGTTCAAGATGGAGGATAATAGTATGATTCTTCCAACTTTTGTCGATGTAGATGTTACGGCTATACCACGCTTTACCCTTATACGAGAAAAGACGAGAAAGATGCGTAGTCTCAGTAGTATCTTTGATAGCGACCCCCTTGCGATTCGTATCAGTAGTTCCGGGAAGCGAAACCAGATCGCTAAATGGCGAATTGATAGACAACGAGCCCAGCGGATCGAGCGCAAACTGCCACTGACCATCAAGGGCAAGCCGTGTCCGTGATTGAGCAGACAAAGATAACGGCAAGAATAAGGGCAAGGATATCAATAGTAGAGATAAAAATATTTTTTTCATAATTGATTATTCAGGTTTTTTTACAAGTCTAAGGTGATTATATACTAGTTTAACTGCAAATATACTGGTTACATAGTCCTTCATTTTTATCCAAATAACTCGTCCATGGTAATAGGTATCGGAGAGATTTCCGAATACATATTCTCATTTAGCCCGTATGTCGTTACGAGGCTTACCTGCACTCCGCCTTTGTGCCCTGTTTCCTTTTGAAAAGTTTCCATGCGACGGACGATGTTTCTGTATTCAGTCTCATTAAGAGTGTAGTCATCCTTTGAGTATTTCATCTCACAGATAGTCACAATACCGTCTGCACGGTCTATTACCAAGTCTATCTGGACGGCAGGTCGGCTTTTCTGACTGCGCCATGCATAGTATTCATGTCTGATAGCATCAAGCCTCAAACCATGTATGATCTGTCTTACATGCCACAGACAAACACGTTCGAAAGTAAGACCATACCAATTGTTTTGTTCGGGCGTACCGAGTGTGTTGCGCCAGAAATGTTCATCCGTCACTCTGCGAGTTCCAAAACGATAGTGGAATAGAGAGAAAAAATCTATCAACTGGTAGATTCCGTTTTTCAGCAATGAGCCATTGTTATAACGGCGAATAAAGTCACAGTGCTCCAAATCATCCAACATGTCACTTAGATGGCCATTGTCTGCAATCTTCAATTCTTTCGCTATCTCTGAACGAGTGTAACCATCTCGACGTGTGCTGAGCAGTCGTATAATTTCCATATATGAATCAGCATTCTTAAAAAGAGAGTTGAAGAGTCTCTGGTATTCATTCTCCAGTTCAGGCTCTGCTGAAAAGAAAAGAGAATCTATGTTGTCTGGCACATTTTTCTTCGGATCAAGCAGACTCAAATAGTATGGTACTCCACCAAGCACCATATAAGCCTGCAATACGGCAATTCTTGGCCAACGGAATTTCCTGCTTTTTAGATATTCCTCTGTTTGTCCAAGAGAGAAAGGACGTAGGTGCATGGTGTGTGTGGTACGCTTATGGAGTCCTGCCTTGTTGTTGACAATATTGCGCATCATCCATGAGGTAGCAGAACCGCATACAACCAAGTAAATGTTATCTAACCATGAGGCACGACTGTTCCAAAATAAATCCAATGCTTGTAGAAATCCAGAACGACGCGTATCGAAACAAGGCAATTCATCAATGAACACAGTCAGACGACGCTTGCGATTTTTGTTTTTCCTCTCCAAGAGTTCCGCAAGTTGTGTAAAAGCCTCAATCCATGAGGATGCTTTGTCTCCTTTGTGGCCATAGCGTACCAATGCATTATGGAAAGCCTCCATCTCTGTTTCTCGTGACCCGTCAATGACTCCTGTTGCGTAGAAGTCAAATTGATCCTTGAAGAAACTACGGATAAGAAAGGTCTTGCCAACACGGCGACGACCATATAAGGCTATGAATTCACTCCTTCCTGACTTAAAGTAGTCAGAAAGTCTTTCTAATTCCGATTCCCTACTAATAATTCTTTCCATTTTGACCTTGTATTTTGTCGATTCAAAAAATAATGGGTAGAAATATTATGATTCTATCATAAATTGCTGATACAAAGATACAAAGAATATTTTAAATAAGATTTATTTCGGGCGGAAACTTGCATTTTTTAATGTTTCCGCCCGAAATAAATCATGTTTTACCACAAATTTAGGTGCAAGATTGTTACTTATCTTGGGCGGAAACTTGATTATTTTGGCTGTTTCCGCCCAAAATAAGTTTAGAATATGGTAATATTAATCGCAAGTCAATTTGGATTTGCACTAAACAACAACAGGAGTTATATTAGTTCCACCAACTTTTTGTCTTACAGAATAATCAAATACTATAGAGGTAAACATTGCGGAAAATATAGCTCCGGGCATGAGGCCGTGTCAAAAATAAAAGACACGACCCCTTATTTAGGATTTGTATTCAGCTGTTCATTATATTCTTGAAGATATTTTCTATATAATTATCATCTTCATCAAACAGTACATGGTTTTCGGCAAACTCGGGACGTGTACCCCAGAAATTCACGTCTTGATATGCTGTGTTGGAGAGAATATAACTATCGAGTGTAATGTCTGCATCATGAAGCGTAGGTTCCACTTCTTCCTTCAGCGTTTTGTAGAGTTGAATCTTCGGGTCTTGCAATCCCTTTAGGTTACGGATTCCTTTTGGATCAATGAAAGTGACATGCTGATGTTCCCCATCGTTCACCCAAAGGATAAAGTCAGGATAGAATCCACTTGCTTCAAAAAAGCCTATGCCCTTACGGCTCTCGTTTCTGAGAAGGTATATTTCCTTATTAGCAAGCATTCCATTCCTATTGTCATCAAAGAATTTCCTTACATCGGACACAAATCGTTTTTCCCCAGGATTAAGAGCTACAGGAGAAATCTTTATCAGTGGTTCGTTGGTATCTTTATCCACCAGTTGCTTCTTACCATTAGCGTTTCTATCCTGTAGGCATAGCAACGGATAGAAAAGATGCTGGTCGAAACGAAGTGATGTTATCCAAGGTCCGTAGATAGAGAAGTCACGTTCCAAATTGCCTGATAATATCTGCTCGCGAAGCTCGTGCAGTTTGTCTATCCATTCTTGTCTGTCATTGCGGACTTCCACAGTGTATTCCTCAAAGAAGTTTGGATCGTTTGGCGACAAATAGACAGTCTCCATATACTTTGATTCCCACTTTCCTTTGCTCATCTTGTAGGCACGATCAATGTATGCACGTAGCAAAGCAATGGTAATCTCCTCCCATCGAGCCACATCCCTTCCAAAGTCTTTTGGCGTGAGGTCATCTTCTTGAATAAACAATTCATACCAATCTGAGGACTGCATCAAACTTTGCAATGTTCCCATGCTTAGCTCCATATTCCACCAACTACGTTCATTTTTCATCTGCTCAATGGCAAAGAATATCTTGTTCCAATTGAGCAATGCAAGATGACTGGAACGTAATTTGCCTTTAGGCATTACTGCACCTTCCTCTACACCAGCCTTTTTACTCCACAATGCATCAACCTTTGGCAGCCAGTCCACCTTGACACGCACTTTATCGATGCATTCTTCAGGATGCACCACTACCGTTTTCTTGAAGTCATATCCTTCTTTCAGACGAACCACTTTCAGTTTCGTCTCACCAAGCAAGTTGACGGTTGGAATCTTCACTTCCGTATATGCTTCTTCATTTGCTGGCAATCCTTCATCTTCCAGATATTTTCGGAAAGTATCCATATAATCTGCCCTTACGCCAAAGATATTCAGTGTTTCTATCTCTCGCAATCCTTTTGGCAGATTGCCAGGATTGTAACTACTGTCAAGGGCTGTGCTTCGTTTCAAAGAATACTTGTAGCCTTTCAAGCGCACACCACGACCAAAGAGCTGAATGATTTCCGAGCCTTCACTACGTCCTACGTTCATCAAGCCCATAGCGCTGACACGCCAGCTACTCCATCCTTCACTGAACTTCTTGGAACCTATAAGGATGTTGATTGTAGAGTCATCATCGTTAATGTGTGAAAACAGAGAATTGTTACCAAACTCACGTGTCTCACAGTCCAAGTCGTTCGATTCACACAGTTTGATAAGCGTATCACTGTCACCCACATTTATAACTCCGAAGTAAGGAGCATTTCCTACGCGAAGACCAATTTCGCCATCACCACCTTTCTGTTTATCTATATGCAAATTGGCATTGGGCACATTGCTGTGGAATAGCTTTTCCATGATCTTATGATATGTCTGGGCAGCGAAAGCATCTTCCTCACCAAGTTTCAATCCTTGTTTTGTCAATAAGAAATTATTGGCAAATAGCGAATATCCACGTAGATTCTTGATGCCATCATTAGGATTAAGCAGTCGTTTGATGTAGCCGCTAAACTCCGAAGGTCTATTAATGAAGGATTGGAAGAAAAGAAGTATCTTCACGACATCACTTATCTTACGTTTTTTTTCTGTGCGTACAGCATTTACAGAGCTACCAACAAAGATGCCTAATGGACGAGCGATGAGGAACTTGTTTTTTATGTTCATATCGCCATCGAAAGCCAGTGTCTGCTCATAGAGGCACAGCAGATAGGCTGTTAGGTACATATTCAGCAGTTCCTCGTTTTCTACAGTAGCCATGTTCATGATGCGGTAGTTTTTACCATAACCATCATTATAGAAGTAGCGGTAGCTGTAGTCGAAGAGCGTTGCCTTACCATATTCTTCTATTAAGGCTTTGCGGCTTGCTCCTGTTTGGGCAGCAATAGCTTGTCCAAAGGTTGCCGAGTATTCAAACGAGAAACCTTCCTGAGTCAGTTTATTCCGATAGCCTTTCCACACTTCTCCACCACTACCTTTATGTCCTTCGTCAACAAGTACCAGATTGTTACCTTCGAAACTATCAACTGCTACCGTCTTGTCACCATCCTGTTCTGCCAGTTTATTGATGTCTATTACATCAATGGTTTTGCCTTCAAAGAAACTACCACGACTTTGCTTTGTAAAAAGCTGTGCATCAAAGTTTGATTTATGCAGCTCTTCAATATGTTGGTTAGACAAACCCTCGTTAGGTGTCAGAATCATGATGCGGTTCAGTTTTTTGGCATTGTGTTTCTCTGCATAATGCAAATACTGCTTGATGTTCACATGCATCATCAATGTTTTACCCGAACCGGTTGCTGCCCAAAATGCCACCTTGTTCAGGTCGTCCTCAGTGAACATGGGCATGTCGTGCCATGTTTCCGTGCGCAGGTTGAAGTCATGCATCAAAAACGTGTTGATGTCATCAAGTAGACGTTGCTTGTCCGAGAAAAAGCGGTCGAGATAAATTTCTGTGAAGAGCAGAGCCAAGTATTGGTAATACTTCCACGTTATCTTTTCCTCTCGCCGTTCGTTGATCTCCTTTGTATGTTTCACTATGTTGCGGTCATACTCATAGAGCTTTTCTTCCTTGATTTCATAGTCATACATGTGCATCTTCAACGCATAGAAAATACGCGACGTTCCTTCGTCATCCACACCTTCCAGTGCTGGATCCTTTAAGTCTTGGCTCAAAGCTTCCAAGTCCTTGCATCCCAACAGATGCAGGATGTATTTATGCAGTACCAGTGCTTCTTGTAGACGTGCTGGTCTTTTTGTATTCTTCTTTGCCATATCAAGCCTCTTCAAACATACGTTTTGCGAATTCCTCTTCCGTCAGCACCACTTTCCAGTTTTCCTCGTCTCTGCGCAGGTTTGGCAAAGTGTTGTCACCATTCACATAGATAAGGTCGAATTCAGAATCTCGGGTGCGGAAGTCCATGCGTTCAAAGAAACGGCAAAGTTTCTCGTTGTCTATCTCCTCGCAGTTACGCCAGATGACGAGTGTCTTCAATCCTCTACGATGTGTCTTTCCTTGAACAACGCAGATATTGTCATTCTCGAACCAGTCTTCCGTTTCCACGTTCAAGCCAATAAGGTAGTTGAAAGTCTCTACCATATCCACCTTTGTTTCCACCAACTCATTGTCTTTGGTGGTTTTCAGTGACATATTGAATGGATTGACGAACATCTTCTGGTTCAGCAGAGAGTCACGTGTCTCTGTATCGAGCATATAACTGAGCATATAGCTCTCATGGAACTCATCATCACGCCAATCAATCTGCTGCTTCTTTATTTCAAGGTTGTTCAACGTATCTTCGTACTGCTCCAATCGGATGTATTTGAAGCATTGAGAGATGCCTTGGCGAGATACGGGTTTACCGTCTTTCCAACTATCAGAATAAACAGTCCTTTCCATTCGAGGCTTGGTTACATCGTCAAAAATATCTCCTACCTGAGAAAGAAGATATTTTCTATTACCTTGGTCTTTGTTCATTTCAATTACTGCATGACCTGTAGAAGCAGAACCAGCGAAGAAATCAATAATCAAGGCATTTTTGTCTTTTCCTATATTTTGTAATGAGAGAACATGTTGAATAAACGATATAGGTTTTTTACCGTTTCTAAAAGAAACACCACCTTCATCAGTTGCGTCATTAAATGCTTTCTCAAAGTCAACATAATTTGGGTAAGGGATTTCTATAGTATCTTTTCTATTTATTGGTGCCCCTTGATAATAATCTCCGTTTTTTCTTCCACTCTCAACAGATGGAGTCCAAAAATATCTGAAACCAAATTTGTCATCCCCCATATTTGGAACTTTGAAAATAAAACCTGGGTGTGAAGCTGCTAAATTTTCAAGATAGGCAACATAAAAGCGTCCACTAGAGTTACCTTCTCGTATTGAACCTCTAACACTTATAGGTTTTGTGTAATCAAAACTCGATTCTTGATGTTTTATTATTTTATAATGCTCTGGTGCATATACTTCTACTTCCTTATTACCTAATGACAAAACTTCATCGGGTCCCCCCTCGGTTTCTATCGTATATAGATAGTCAGCATCAGAACTGTTATCTTTTTGTCGTTTTAAAGGCTTAAAGGAGTCGCTTAAAGCATAGAGAAGAAGAGATTCATAAACCTCATGAAAGTCTTTATCTCCTTTTAGAATTCTATCTTCATGCCTAACTTTAACGCTGAAAGTCGTTAAATATTTAGAAAACATACTATCGAGTAAACATTTAGAATTGAATAGTTCGTTTTCATTAATACTTATAGAGATACTACTATCAAGAGTCATAAGTTGTTTCACTATTAACAACCTGTTTTCCATCATTGTCAGCCACGAAGAATCTTTATATTGGTCTTTGTAGGCAAATCCATCACTACCAGTGTTATAAGGAGGGTCTATATACACACACTTAACTCGTTCTCTATATTTCTCCTGCAACAATTCCAATGCTTGGAAGTTCTCACTATTAATCAGCAAACCATTTGTCTGCTCATCAATATTCTCCATGCTCTTTACTAACTGATGCTTAAACTTAGCATCGAAGAAAGCGGTATCAAGAACAAGGAAAGAGTTTTGTTTTAAGAACTCAATGGTTAGCGGTTCACTATATGCCTCTGTCGTCAAGTCACCCTTAATCTCGTCAATGGCAAACAAGCGTACCCATTCCTTACGTTGTGCTTCGTTGGCAATAATCTCAGGATATAGTTTCTCAGGCACACGGTCAAGCGTGATGCAATAGTCGCTTTGAACCACAAACTTCTTTTTCAACCACAGCTTACGTTGGAAGTTTTCGAGTTGAGCCAACATACGGATAATCTTCTCGCCCACCTGCTTGATGGCACGGACAATAGTCAGCTGACTGTTGATGAGCTGTGCATCAAGGTCATCAATATGCAGCACTTCATTCTTGATATAGAAGTCCAACTCACGATGAAGGAAGCCGCCAAGGTCCTTATGGATAAAGTAATCAAATGAATTCTTGGCTGTGTAGTCCGTCAAGTGCTTCTCCAGCAAAGTGCGGTTGGGATTATCCTTTGTAGGAGCTTTAGTGGTAAGCACTTCCTCGAAGTCGGCAGGTACAAGAGGCATGATACCCTCTAAGGCTGCTGCTAACAAATCCTTCTGCTTTGTAGCCTTTGGCATCAGTTCGTAGGTGAAATAGATATCTAACTCAGCCTCACCCTCAGCCCCTCTCCGAATGGCGAGGGGAGTGGTTAGCTCGTCCTCTGGCGTAGGCACCCATAGAGCAAAGCGCCGCTCCATGTTGTTGGCGGCACGATTGTTGTTTTGTTCTGTGCTGGCATCTTTTAGCACAAAGTGTACTTTCTTGCGTGATGTAGGCAACACGAAAGTATAATCGCGGAAATACTCTGAAGTCTTGATATAGTACTGGTCGCTGTTAGCCCAATGCAGTTTCACTTCCTCTCCGTTATAGGGTATAGCATAGGTATTGTCCTTGTAGCGACGCTTAGACAGGAAATCGCCACCATCGTAATAGCGCGAGAAGAAGGTAACAAGATGGCTGAACACCTCTGCCTGCATGGATTCCGTATCACCAGAATGCGCCAATTGGGTTTCCAATTTGTCGTATTCATCGCGTATTGGTGTGCCTTTAGGCAATACCTCGACATTGCCACCCACTGAGGCAACAATCTCTTCCATACGTTTCTTAGTCCTGTCGGCATCACCGCCATCATTACCTTTAAGCACCTGTTTAACCTGCGGGAGTAGCTCAAAATCTAGAAAATGTTGGATGTCATTACGTTTCTGGTTCATGATGCGGTAGATACCGAAGTCCAGTTCGGCATGATCCATCATGAAGATTTCTTCTAGTTTCTTCTTGAAACTCTCGTAATAATTCTGTGCCATATCTATGTATTCTTTAATTCTCTTTTACTTTCCAGCGAATAACAAACAGATTCTGCTGTTCCGTCTGTTTCACCATGCGTTGTTCCAATTCCGTAATCATCGATTTGCGCTGCTCGCTTACTTCCTCCTCCCGATCGTCAAGTTCGTTTCGCAGACGGCGTTTCTTACGTTTCAGTTCGTCCACTTTCTTTTCCAAGGCCAGTTTCTCAGCCACCGATTCTGCATTACGGGCGTCTCTTTCCGTTTGCAGTATCTGCTTCTTGATAGTAGATAGTTCTGCCTCTATTCCGTCAATAACATCATGTTCCCATTGATAAATACGGTCTTCTTCCACTTTGAAGAAAGACAGATTGCGAGTGTCCAGCTCTTTCAGTTTTGCCGCACTATGTTGGAGTACATCCTTTTGCAGTCGCAGACGTGTCTGCTCTTCCACTTGTTCGCATGGGACTTCCTTTCCACCGTTGAGGAAAAGCTTCTCACAATCCTCCTGAGAAACAATCCGCCCATCGTCGGTGATAGCATTGAAGAGCATATACTGTTCTTCTGCCAAGGCAGATACCGCCAAAGAAGAAAGGATAAGCACACCGCTCTGCCCTTGAAGGTAATCGGGAAGGTCGGCATTTATAGAAAGTGCTTTTTGGTCAAATTCCACCTCGGCATCTTCAAGTGAAAGTGACAATGCAGAATTGATGACATGTTGTGCTAACGGATGACTCAGACGGTAAGGTGTGGCGTCATCTGTCTGCTGAAGCATCGCATATTTACCCGGGCGTTGGCCTGCAACAGGAACACGAAGGAAAAAGCTGTGGTTCTTGTCATTGAAAACAGCCTCCTTGCTGAGAATGTATTTCGTCAGTTCCCAGAAAATATGCTCATAACGATTGAGGAATCCTGTGGTGTTATCGCGCGTCATACGAAGATGCTCCTGCACATTGATGTCGAAATTCTCCAGTACCTGTGAACGTACTTCCGTCATACGCTCATCTATCTGTTCCTGCATCTCATTTTGCAGTTGTTCGAAAGCCTGATTTATTTCCTCCTCACTACGACACTGTTGGTAAATCTCCCAGATACGCGATTCTATATCAATGGTGTCAGCCTGTCCCAACACTTCATCACTGGCTCCAAACACATCGTTGAAGAGCTTAAACTTCGTGGAAAGTAATTGGAATACACGCACATCAGCATAGTTGCGCATATTGAGGAAATTGACCACCACAACATCGTACTTCTGTCCGTAGCGGTGACATCGACTAATACGCTGCTCTATGCGTTGCGGGTTCCACGGCAGGTCGTAGTTAATAACCAATGAGCAGAATTGCAGGTTCAGACCTTCAGCTGCAGCTTCCGTAGCAATCATGATGTCTGCTTTGTGTTGGAAATAATCCACAGCAGCAGCTCTTCGGTCAGCAGCCTTGATGCCGCTTACTTTGTCTGGATGCTCCAGACACCAGCGTTTGTATATCTCGTTGGTCTGTGGTTCACTTGCCTTGCCGTTGAATAACACGACACGGTCGGCATAGCCATTAGCTTCAAGAAACTCACGCAGAAAAGCCTGCGTCTTTGTTGATTCAGTGAAGATAAGAGCTTTCCTTTCTGCACCCTGTTCTTGAAGTTTGGTAAACGATTCTTCCAAAGCAACGAGCAAAGCCTTTGATTTCGATTCGGTTTTTATCGATTTTGCTTTTTCAATGAAGCCCTCTATGGTTTTGATTTCCTCTTTCAAACGAGGAACATCAATATCTTCAAAATCAAGCTGCTCATCTTCATCATATCCAGCATCAGCAGCCTCGTCTTCATAAGCGTCCCAAGTGTCTTCATCTACAAGGTCTTCGATGTCAAGACGCTCCTGTTTTTGGCTTTCGAGCATCCGTTGGAGACGTTCTTTAATATGTGTAAGGGTATAGATGAGTGCGTAGGTAGAAGAAGCCAGAATCTTACGCACAATCATAGTCGTGAGCTTCTTCTGCGCAGCTGGAACGCTATAGATATCGTTCCTACGCAGAAAATCGCTTACAGCCTGATATAGTTGTTGCTCCTCATCGGTAGCATTAAACTTTTGTGTAAGTGGAAGACGATGGGTATAATTGATATATTCCTTTACGTCGCGTCGCAAAGTACGGGTATATAACTTCTCAATGCGTTGACGCAGTTCTTTCAGATTTTCTCCTTTTCCATATTGTCTTCGGAAACTTTTTTCACTGCCAAACAGACGGTCGTCAATGATACTTGTAAGACCATATAGTTCCATCAAAGAATTCTGGAAGGGTGTGGCTGTAAGCAACAGTTTCTTTACACCAGTCAAAGCATCACGTACTTCGGCAGAAGTTCGGGCAGAAGAACGATAGACATTACGCATCTTGTGAGCCTCATCTATAACCGCCAAGTCAAAACCATGAAGCAAAATGTCTTCTTTGTGTTTTGCCACAAAGTTGTAGCTGCATATTATGGCATGCTTGGGACTTAGTGGATTCTTCCCTTCGCGACGATAAGCATTAAAGTTCTTAGTGTCAAGAATTTCACTGGGGATTCCGAACTTATCGAGCAATTCTGCTTCCCATTGTTTGCGCAGAGAGGCTGGACAAACAATTAGAATCTTTCTCTTTCCTGTTGCCCAATACTGACAAACGACCAGACCCGCTTCGATGGTTTTTCCCAAGCCCACTTCATCAGCAAGAACCACGCCCTTAGAAAATGGCGATGCAAAAGCAAACAAAGCGGCATCAATCTGATGAGGATTGATGTCTACAGTACTACTCAGCAGCGATTGTGAGAGTGAACCTATGTCACCATTTGCTGACTGCCCGTTTAGAAGGGCAGCATAGTATTTTGCATGAAAACGAGTTATCGCATTTGTCATTATAAAAGTCTCTATGCTATATCTCGATTTACAGCTCTACCTTTTTATTGCGCAATAATGATATTTAATTAGATTGTTTACCAGTTGGCATTTTAGTAGCTTTTGTCGAGAAATTTTCCTTCGTCTCTTTCTAAGAGACGGAGCGAAATAAAAAAGCGTTGATACACAGGTGTTTACAAGAAAGGTATGATGCGTTTTGCTAAACAAAGGGCAAAAAAGCGAAGACTAGAACCCCGTTTTTTTGGCATAAAAATGTGCATTTTGCGAAAAAAAGAGTACCTTTGTACTCAATAATCCGTCTCTTAGAAAGAGATGTAGAAATTTGCAAAACAAATCCCGGGTTTGCAATAATTCTTTTATCTATTTTAGCCTTATTATTTATCCGTATTTTCAATGAAGTGAGGTTAATTTTGTTGATACCTTAGTGTATTGCTGCGTGATGAGAGCTCGTAGAAGTTTCCGTATTCTTGGTATTAGCAATAATGACTTAGCCTACATACATTACTATACGGTAATGTATGTAGGCTAAGTCATTATTATATAGTAGAGTAGAGGTACTCTTGGATTAGTGCGTTTTATTTTTTCTCATTTGCTTTGCCTCATATTTCTGTATTGTTGTCATTATGGAGCCTATAGTATCTCCAATATCCTTCATCTGATCTCTGAGTGTTATTTCGTCATCTGTATCACCATCTTTACTATTTACTTCAAAGTAACAAAGTTCCTTGTCTGTTTTCGTATCCTTTAAAATAACATGTGCCTTGATATAACCATTCTTATAGACTTCTAATACTCTTATGACAAGTTCATAATTGGTCGTATCGCAATCAATGCAGGTAATGATGTTAGATGATTTTTCATTAAAATGTTCACAGAAGTATGATAAGGACTTCTCTGCCCAATCCTTATCTCTTTTGTATTTTTCCAGAAAAATATGGAAGCTACTTCCTGTAATTTTTGGTGCAGATAATTTATTTCCATACGGGTCATATTTTATCTTTTTGGGCATATATATAGCCTTGGAACAATCAAGAGAAGTCTTTATCTTTTCATCAAACATATATGGTAATTTCCCTTCTATAGCTTCTATCGTTGGGGTGCTATAAGTAAGATTCATATATGGATTTTTCTTCTTTTGTGCTTGCATGTGCAAACACATGAGTATGTTAATGAGTATAATTAATATTTTCTTTATATACATATAGTGGTCATATAAAAAAGGAGTGTCAAAAACTGACACTCCTAGTTGATGTTTATTTGGTTTCGACAAAGTATTCTTTGTTGAAAAGCAGACCTTAAGCCCAAGGATTTTCTGTTGGGTAAGGTAAGCTCTTAGGCTGGTTGTAAGCAACATCCTTGATACCGAGGTACTTGAATACGTCGAAGAGGATGCGACCAACATGATTGAAGGCTACAGCACCGTGGTGTGGATAACCCTTCTGGATCAATACGTGACGATAGAAACGACCCATCTCTGGAATAGCGAAGATACCGATACCACCGAATGAACGTGTAGGAACATCAAGTACCTCACCCTCAGCGATGTAAGAACGGAGGTTACCCTCTGAATCACACTGCAGACGATAGAATGTAACAGGGCTAGCAGCAATATCACCCTCAAGTGTACCACGTGTGAAGTCTGGTGTGCAACCATTCTCGAGCAAGCGGTTCTGGATAAGCTGGAACTTGATAGCACGGTTAGAACACATCTTGCAAGAAGGAGTGTTACCACAGTGGAAGCCCATGAATGTATCTGTAAGACTATACTTCTGACCATACTTAGGTACGATGTCCTCATCGTAGATGTACTGTGGAGTAGAGTTGTTGATATCGAGCAATGTAACGGTGTCATCGCTTGCACACATACCGATGTACTCAGAGAGCGCACCATAGATATCTACCTCGCATGCTACAGGAATACCACGACTAACAAGACGAGAGTTAACATAGCAAGGCTCGAAACCAAACTGACTTGGGAATGCTGGCCAGCACTTGTCTGCAAATGCTACATACTGACGGTCACCCTTGTGAGCTTCAGCCCAATCGAGCAATGTCAACTCAAACTGTGCCATACGAGCGAGCAATTCTTCGTAATATTTGCCTTCGCCCATTTCCTTACGCATATCCTCGCAAACGTCAGCGATACGTGGATCGTTAGCGTGCTCACGATAAGATACAAGAAGGTCGAGCTCTGAATTCTCTTCGATTTCTACACCAAGTTCATAAAGACCCTTGATAGGAGCGTTACAAGCGAAGAAGTCCTGAGGACGTGGACCGAAAGTGATAATCTTCAAACCTTTAAGACCCAAGATTACGCGAGCTACAGGAATGAAGTCTTCAATCATTTTAGCGATTTCATTAGCTGTACCTACAGGATAAGCAGGAATGAAACCCTTCAAGTGACGCATGCCAAGGTTGTATGAGCAGTTGAGCATACCACAATAAGCATCACCACGACCATTGATCATGTCGCCATCGCCTTCTGCAGCTGCAACAAACATGCAAGGACCGTCAAACTTCTTTGCGATAAGAGTTTCTGGGGTCTCAGGACCGAAGTTACCAAGGAATACAACGAGTGCGTTGCAACCTGCTGCCTTTACTTCTTCAACAGCTTTGTTCATATCAGCTTCATTTTCTACTGTAGTCTGGCAGTTGAAAATTTCGCCTTTATACTCTTTTACAATGTTTTCACGACGCTGAGTTGACAGTGCGATAGGGAAACAGTCACGGCTTACGGCAATAATACCGAGCTTCACTGTAGGAATGTTATTAGATACCATATATTTAATGTTTTTGTAATATATATACTTAGTATGAAAAATTGCTTAGATACAAAATTCATAGGTTGTAAATCTTGTTGCAAAGATAAATGATTATATGAATTACACCAAATAAAAATAGTGTAAAATTGGTTAAAGGACACTTTTTATATGAAAAAGTGGTGTATCCGGTGAAAAAGCATTATCTTTGTGTTTACTTTTGGATACAAAAGTTTAATAAAGATAGAAATTAAAAGAATGTAACTATGTGTGGAATAGTTGGATATATAGGTAATAGAGATGCTTTCCCAATTTTGATAAAGGGATTGCATCGCCTAGAGTATCGTGGTTATGACTCCGCTGGTGTAGCTTTGCTTAACCAGAAAGATGAACTTAATATTTATAAAGCGAAGGGTAAGGTGGCCGATTTGGAAACGGTAGCAGCTGATAAAGATTGTTCGGGTTCTATCGGTATCGCTCATACACGATGGGCTACTCATGGTGAACCTTCTGTTCGTAATGCGCATCCTCATGTATCTGAGAGTGGTAACCTTGCGATAGTGCATAATGGTATCATCGAGAATTACGCGGTATTGCGTGAGCAACTCAAAGCTAAGGGGTATCATTTTCAGAGTGATACAGATACTGAAGTGCTGGTTCAGCTTATTCAGTTCGGTATCGATGAGCACGGATTTAATTTGCTTGAGGCTGTAACTAATGCCTTGCGCAAATGTATTGGTGCGTATGCTATCGTGGTCGTCGATAGGAATTGTCCTAATCAGATTGTAGCGGCTCGTAAGGGTTCGCCTATGGTGATCGGTGTAGGTCAGAATAATGAGGAATTTTTCATCGCCAGTGATGCGACTCCTATCGTGGAATATACGAAAAATGTGGTGTATGTAGACGATGAGCAGGTGGCTTGTATCGAGTGTGGCAAGGATTTGCAGATTTATAATCTTGACGAGACGCAGGCTGAGATTGTGGTAAAGCATGTAGACTTGGATATCAATATGCTGAGTAAGGGTGGTTATCCTCACTTTATGTTGAAGGAGATTCATGATCAGCCTGACTGTATGCGTGACTGTATGCGTGGACGTATTGTAGATGATGAAATCAAACTATCTGCAGTGGATAATTTCGGCAATCGTCTGTTGCATGCTCGCCGTTTTATTATTGTGGCTTGTGGTACTTCATGGCATGCTGGTCTTATCGGCAAGCAGCTCATCGAGGAGTTCTGTCGTATTCCGGTAGAGGTAGATTATGCTTCAGAGTTCCGCTATCGTAACCCGGTACTTTATCCAGATGATGTGGTTATCGCTGTGTCTCAGTCTGGTGAGACTGCCGATACATTGGCTGCTATCCGCTTGGCTAAGGATAATGGTTGTATGATTTTCGGTATTGTCAACGCTGTAGGTAGTAGTATCGCTCGAGAGACAGATACGGGTATTTATATCCATGTAGGACCAGAAATTGGCGTGGCTTCTACGAAAGCCTTTACAGGTCAGGTATTTTGTTTCGAAATGCTCGCTTTGGCATTAGGTAAGGCTAATGGTAAGCTTGATGACAAGCGTTATAAGGAGATGGTAGAGGAGTTGCAGGTTATTCCTGAGAAGATAGAGAAAATCTTGGAGCAGGATGATGCGATAGAGCATTTGGCTCGTCGATTTACCTATGCTCATAACTTCTTGTACTTGGGGCGTGGATGGAATTATCCTGTAGCGCTCGAAGGAGCATTGAAGTTGAAAGAAATCAGTTATATTCATGCTGAGGGATATCCTGCTGCAGAGATGAAGCACGGTCCGATTGCCTTGGTTGATGCTGATATGCCTTGTCTCTTTATTGCTACACACCATGAGGGTTACGAGAAAATTATCAGTAACATGCAGGAAGTAAAGGCTCGTGGTGGTAATATCATCGCTGTCGCTACAGAGGGTGATGAAGAGATTAGCAAGATAGCCGACGAAATTATCTATGTGCCATCTACCATTAACTGGTTGGTGCCATTATTGAGTGTTATTCCTTTGCAGCTACTCTCTTATTATGTCGCTGTAGATAAGGGCCTGAATGTGGATATGCCTCGTAACTTGGCGAAGTCGGTTACTGTAGAGTAAGAGTTTTAAGATATTAACTATATAATTGTGCTATTTGTTCGGCAAAGTCAGCCGGACTGATAGCACTTTTTCGTATCTTGGAGCGATAGTTGTATACGGTCTGTACTGAGAAATGCAGGAAGCTGGCGATAGATACACTGTCTGTTATACCCATGCTGATAAGGGCATAAATGCGTAGATCTACAGTAAGTATATTTGGTTTGGGCTGTTTGATTTGTGCTTCAGGTTTCAGCAGTGCATTAAAGCGCATCACGAAATCAGGATGTGAATCGAGGAAAGCAATATCAAACTGGTAATAGAAATTTTGGAGATATTTCTCGAGGTTACCTGATGAGGTAAGCATCGTTTTTGCTTTTTCTATTTGTCCTGTAATCAGCAGATTATAGACGCCTTTTTTGAATTCGTCGATATCGCCGAGATAATTAGTAATCAGTCTATATACCTCGATGAAGTTTCTGTTTCTTTTTTTGATTTCTTCTAGCAGTTTACGATTATTAATTTTCAGTTTCTCCTGAAGTTGGCGTTCAGAATCGATAGAGTAGTGTAATGAGCGATTCATTCTTTGCATATCATCGACCATTATCTTTCGATTTTGAGCTCGTAGATACATGAGATAAGAGAGAATGATGATAGCAATTAAGGTAAGAAAAAGCAGAATAATACCTGTAACCAGATATTTCTCATTGCGTTTCATCTTTTCCTCGTATTTTCGGGTAATGATAGAGTGGGCCTTGACAATGTCCAAACTTCGCAAGCCGTCATGAAAAGAAGTGGCATTGTCTGTGCAGAGTAGCGCATATTCAGCAGCTCTACTACTACCTTGCTCTATATAAGGCGTCTTCAGTAGAAAGAGAAGTGACATAGCTTCACGGTTGCTACTGGTGATATCGTTAATAGCTGATTCTATCAAATAGTGAGCGTATGCATTTTGATTTTTTTCTTGTCTGTATATTTTGCTTAGAGCGATGTTAAGCATTGCTGCCTGTATGGTATTGGGGCGGGCTTTTTGAAGCAGTTTTTGTAAGGTAGATTTGCTGACATCTCCTAGATAAAAGTTTCGATAGTAATAGTACAGCCAGTTATCCTTAGATATATACTGGCCGTATTTGCTCCAAATCTTTTTACTATGCAGTTTGAAGGCTTTTGAGAACAGAGGATATTTTCTTCCCAGGTATCTGCCTTCTAGTTCGATTGATATGATGGCCATTAATTGTTGGCACGGTATAGGCGCCTTTTTTATATCTCCTTTTTGAGTTAGCATATGCATAGCCTGGTCAATCTCACCTCTATATATATGTATTAATATAAGACGGAGTTCTATGTCGAGTATTTCTTCTGCTTGTTTGTCACTCAATGCGATTTGATGGCATTGGTTGGCATAATATAGAGCAGAGTCACTGTTATATTTTAGATATGCATCTGTAATTGATAGCAGGTAAGTATATAGGTCTTGGTCACCATATGATGTTGTATTCTGCAGCTTAAGTTTTCCTATTTCTTTTTCCTTGTCGGCGTAATACCACTTGGCCTTGGATACGACGTTATCCAAGCGATCAAGATCTTTGTCTATATCGAAGGTCTGTGCTATCCCAGACATAGACATGGTGAGGTATATAATGATAACAAATATGTTTCGAAACATAAGAAATTGAATTATTTTTGGCAAAGATACTAATATTTCCAATTATTACCAAATAAATTATCAGTATTTACAATTACTATCTTATTTCATGTATTTATATTCTAAAATGTTTATTATCAGCTGTTTAAATACCTTGAAAATTTACTTTTGCTTTTCAATCTATAGGTTACTGCTTGTTTTTATGTGAAATGGTATATCTTTGCATCAAAATAAAAACAACCAACACAGGAGATAGATGTATACAATTAGCTCCATAATCTTCTTATAAGGTATTGATCTATATTGAAAAGACTACTTGAGTTAATATTTTATGTATTGAAGTTTAAACATAAATCGCTTAAATTTGTGTTTCTTAATAAAAGAAACAAAAAGAGGGAGACTGTCGTGAGACAATCTCCCTTTTTTGTTGTTTGTTTCATGTATTACATGAGTATCGGAATTAGCAGTTTGAAACCAAAGTTTCTGCCCATATTGTAAATTCCCATTTTACCATTTTCAGGATTATAGGTAGTATATTTGAGCCTGCTTAAATGATCTTGATAGGCGCGGTCGAACAAGTTGTTTGCTGTTATGTATAGACTTGCTCTTTTCTTGCCTTTTATCTTCAAGTCTGTACCCATACCTATATTTACGAGTGTATAGCTTGGTGTAGCGGTTTCAGTATCGTTGTATGCATAGTAATGGTCTTGTTTCAGATGACATTCCATATTGATATTGATATAGGTGTTATCGAGCACCTTACCGTCTCTTATGATATCGTAACGAAAATCTGAGGTCCACTTAGGTGCTGGAGTAAACGGCAGATACTTTCTGTCTTCAGGTTGATTTAACTGTACTGCGTTTACGTATGAGAAGGCATTCTGCCAATGTATCTGTTCTATCGGATGCCAGTCGATACTGCATTCACCACCCATCAGTCGGGCATGGCCTTGTGTGTATTGATAGGTGTCGTAACCTTCTATTTGTATACCTTCTAGTTTTTCCGTGAAGATATAGTTATTGATCCAATTACTGAATAGAGATAGTTGTAGGGTTACTTTAGGGGTGGTATAGTCCCATCCTGCATCAATCTGCCAACTATTTTCTGGTTTAAGATCGTGGTTACCAAGCTCATATTGTACAGATCCCTCGTGTACACCATTTGATGCAAGTTCACTGAGGTTAGGTGCTCTGAATCCACGAGACAGATTTACTCTGACATTCATATTAGGTTGTATTTCGTATACTGCACCTGCACTGCCGGTGATGTTTGAAAAGTTTCGCGAAAACTGGTCGAATTGTTCCTCGAGTGCAAAGCTGTGTAAGTGTCTGTGGTCATATCTCAAACCGCCACTTAATGTCCACTTACCCGTTTTATAGGTTGTGGTGCCAAATACACCGATATCAAAGAGCTGGTAGGCTGGTATCAGATACTCGTCACCATGGTTAAGAGAGCGCTGATACATACCGTTAACACCGGTGGCTATCTTCCAGTTACTATGTTCCGCTATAAGATATTTCAGATCATAGTTGATGGTATGCAACTGAAAATCAAGTCCGGCTTCATCCATACTTTCTTCGTATTCCTGTCGGCGGTTTTGCTGATAGGCGAGTGTTGCTTTAAGTGTTCCATCTCCAATATAGAAAGAGTTGTCGCTTACTACTTTATAGTGATGTACTTGTTGAAACGGTAATTCTTTGCTGTAGCTATAGGTATCTCCTCGTTCACCCTCAATAATACCAGGTGTAAGGTGATAGTAGCTCAAGAGTAGATGTGAAAATCCCCAGTTTTTATTGAGTCCCGCCATGGCTTCAGCTGCTCGTTCGCGAAATTGAGAGCCTTGTACATAGTTGTCGTATTTGTTTTTATAGTCGTGTGCCATTTTATCAGACCATCGCCCATTCCATACAAAACCGTTTTCGTTGCCTTTGAAGTTTACGGAGTAGTCAAAAAGTCCATTGTTGGTTTGATATTCTGACGATAAGTTGGCTTGCATGGTATGGTTAGGTGCTATCTGGTCACCATGAAAGACAATCACACCTGCCATGGCATCAGAACCATACATGAGCGAAGCTGGACCTTTGAGTATTTCTGCAGAAGAGATACCATTTCCATCGATTTCTATTCCATGTTCTGCACCCCACTGGTTACCTTCCTGACGTATACCATCATTGACAACTACCACACGGTTGCTTCCAAGTCCTCTGATGATAGGTTTAGAGATACCGCTACCTGTTGTAAGCTGTGATATACCAGGTTGATGGCTGAGTGCGTCAATGATATTGGTTGATGAAGTACTGACCAATTGTTGTGTACTGATGACAGAGATCGGTGTAGGTGAATCTTTCATTAGGGTATGGCCTGTAAGTCCGGTTACTACTACCTCATTGATGAGTGCATTCGACTCTTTCAGTACAAAATTCATGTGTTGTGTTTGTGATAAGTCGATTACCTTTACGATAGTTTGGTGACCGAGGTAAGAAACTTGCACCTCAGCTTTTTTGGCAGGTAATCCACTTAGTTTGAAGTTACCATCTGTGTCTGTGGTAGTACCCTGACGTAGTTCTGGAAAATAGATTGTTACTCCGATGAGAGGTTTACCATCGCTGGCATCAGTTACTTGACCTGTAAATGTGGCAGATTCACGCATAGGTTCTGCCCATGCTCCTATTATAATCATCTGGATAAGGAGCATAACCATTATTTTTTTCATTTTCGTTGTTGCTATATATGTATGTAATACTGTCCCACGATTTCTTTTATATCATGGGCTACTGATTTAAATGAGTACGGTTTTATGCCGTATTAAGAAAATGAAAAGAATGGAGGTGCACGTAATCCGACACCCGTTATCCTCTGTTTGAGAATAACTGTTCGCTTCAATCCGAAGCAAACATAACTATAGACTGCTGTTAAAGCAGCGACTAATATAGTAGGTGTGATATATGGTAGAGAAAGAAATGAACAGAGTATGCAATGGTCTATACTGACCGTTTGGTTGGTAATATGACCTGCATGGTTGATATGGTGCAAGCACTCATAACATGCTTGTTCACTTCGTTCTGATTCATGGTGGATATGAGTTACTGATAGAAGCAACATAGGAATGAATACTGCTAGCAGTATTCGAGCTTTCCATATTCGTCTATGATTCAGAACTTTTTTCAATCTTTTTCTACCTTGGTTATAGTAAAACGTTTAGCAAATTTACGAAATTAGCGGTAAATAGCTAGCTAATTTTATTATTTTAGTTGCTTATTTTATATTCTACAATATAATAATACATTTTTTTATATTTGGCAATGTAGAATACTCAAAATATCTAATAGACAAAGTATTTTTGTTTATAAATGCAATAAGACTATTTGTCAGAGTACTTACCTCCAGGCATCACCTAATAGTAGTGCTCCTCCAAATCCCGTATGTTCTAATTCTTGTAGTTTATCGTAGGTAACACCGCCTAAGGCATATACTTTTGAGGTAATGATACCATCTTTAACGGCTTGCTCTATCTGACTCTTTGTAAAAGCGGCCTGATATCCTATTTTGGATATCGAATTGTAAATAGGAGAAAGGCTAACGTAGTTGCATCGTTTTTTCCACGTGATTACTTCCTCGATGCTGTGGCAACTTTTGCTGATGCTACCTTGCCATCCTTCTATGGGTTCAGGATTGCGGCGATTCAGGTGTATGCCATACAGATGATAGCGAATTGCCAGTTCGTGATGATCGTGTAAGACGATACGTGAATAGTAATCTTCGGGTATCTCTCGTATCAAGGCTTCGATTTGAGAGAAAGTCCAGTTGGGCTTACGTATATGAATGAGGTCAGCATATTTCCGTTTAGGGTTTGTGGTTGATACATGAAGACCTTCTCGGTTAGCCGAATGAGCAGAAGCGAGAAGCTCAACGATACGTTGTGCTTCTCGCTCTATCTTATCGGGCATCGTTATAACAACAGTTGTGAACATCTGTTTTATCCTACGCGGAAAGTTTCATCGAAACTAGCATCCCAATCTTTCCAGACAGGTTCACGGCCTATTTCGTGTAATCTTCGATTAATTTCTACAGCAGTACGGTTATCACTTACACTAAATTGCTCGAGTGCTTGTGGATACGTATGATAACCACCAGGATTAGTATGCGATTCAGCCGACATTGTTGTAACCCCCAATGTAGCCATGTTATCGCGAATTTCCTTAGGTTCGCGTGTAGAGTAAGAGATATCTACGTCATGGTCGAAGATACGCATAGCAAAAGTCATCTGCGCCAGTTCCTTATCTGTAACAAAGCAGTTTGGCTGGAACCCTTCATTATGTGCAGGACGCATACGTGGGAAGTTTACTGAGTATTTGGTCTTCCAGTAATGCTTCTGCAAATAGCGTAGGTGGTAAGCCATCATGACCACATCCGTGCGCCATTCTTTTTCCAGCCCTAACAGAGCCCCCATACCAATAGAATGAACACCAGCCATACCCATACGGTCGAAACCATTGAGTCGCCACTCAAAGTTACTCTTCATGCCGGCAGGATGATACAGTTTATAGTTCTCTCTGTGATAGGTCTCTTGAAAACAGATCACACCATTCATGCCATGATGAGTCAGTTCGCGATAATCTTCGGTACTAAGTGGCATGACCTCGATTTTAACATTCGCGAAATATTTTTTGGCGATATCACACGCTTTAGCCAGATAAGGCACCCCCGCTTTGGCGGGATTCTCACCTGTTACCAGAAGAATGTTTTCAAAGGGTGCAAGTTTCTTGATGGCCTTATATTCATTTTCAATCTGTTCTGGTGTTAAGATGGTTCTAGCCATCGGGTTTTGGCGATGAAAACCGCAATACACGCAACTGTTAGAGCATGAGTTGGTAATATAGAGCGGAATAAACATCGATACGCATCTACCAAAACGCTGTTCGGTATATTTGCGGCTCAACCGTGCCATTTCTTCTAAATGAGGAATGGCAGCAGGTGAAATCAATGCCATAAAGTCATTGACATCGCAATAGGACTTATGGAGAGCCCTAACCACATCATTATCAGTCATCTGAGCAATTCGCTCTGTGGTCTCATCCCAACTTATATTTGCTAATTCGTCTGAAAACATTGATTCTAATGTTTCTTATATGTTTATATATTTATTTTATTATTTATGCTTTCAACTTTCTCAAATCGTGAGTTAGTTTGGCGGCACAAAAGTTAGGACCGCACATCGTGCAATATTCACCATCCGTGTGTCCGGCTTCTTCGAAATATTGCAAGGCGCGTTCAGGGTCGAGTGACAAATGGAACTGGTCGCGCCAGCGGAAATCGAAGCGAGCCTTAGATAGTGCATTATCACGAATCTCTGCCCCAGGATGCCCTTTAGCCAAATCGGCTGCATGAGCTGCAATCTTATAGGTTACAACACCTGTGCGCACATCTTCCTTGTTGGGCAGAGCGAGATGCTCTTTCGGTGTAACGTAGCAGAGCATTGCAGTACCCAACCACGCTATCTGTGCACCACCGATAGCACTGGTGATATGGTCATAACCCGGTGCAATGTCGGTTACCAATGGACCGAGGGTATAGAATGGAGCCTCATGACAATGGTCTAGTTGGCGTTCCATGTTTTCGCGTATCTTATGCATCGGAACATGTCCTGGACCTTCGATAAAGGCTTGTACATTGCGAGCCCATGCATGCTCCACCAGTTCGCCCATGGTATCGAGTTCTGCAAATTGAGCAGCATCGTTAGCATCGGCAGTACAGCCTGGTCGTAATCCATCTCCTAGTGAGAGTGCTGTATCATATTGTGCAACTATATCGCAGATGTCATCGAAGTGTTCGTAAAGGAATGATTCCTGGTTATGTACAAGGCACCATTTGCTCATGATACTGCCACCACGGCTTACGATACCACACAGACGATGGTCTGCCAAGTGCACGTTTTGAAGACGGATACCGGCATGAATGGTGAAATAGTCTACTCCTTGTTCACATTGTTCAATAAGAGTATCACGGAAAATCTCCCAGTTGAGGTCTTCTACCTTACCATTAACCTTCTCCAGCGCCTGATAAATAGGCACTGTACCTACTGGAACCGGACAGTTACGAATAATCCACTCACGTGTTTCGTGTATATTATCACCGGTAGAAAGATCCATCAGGGTATCGCCACCCCATTTACAGCTCCATACAGCTTTATCCACTTCCTCCTCGATGCTTGACGTCGTGGCAGAATTTCCGATATTCGTATTAATCTTCACCAGGAAGTTTCTACCGATAATCATCGGTTCACTTTCTGGATGGTTGATATTGGCTGGTAACACGGCACGCCCTCTTGCGATTTCGTCACGTACAAATTCAGGAGTGATATAGCTCTTGATACCCAATTCTTCGCAATTCATATTTTCGCGAATAGCGACGTATTCCATTTCAGGAGTTATGATGCCCGCTTTCGCATAAGCCATCTGAGTGATATGTAATCCTTTCTTGGCACGACGTGGACGATGAATATGTTCAAATCGCAGATGATCTAACGAATGGTCTGCAAGTCTCATCTGTCCGTATTCACTCGTTACTCCTTGTAATTTATCTGTGTCGTCACGGTCTACAATCCACTTTTCGCGAATTCGTTTGATACCTTTTTTCAGATCTACCTTTACATTTGGATCTGTAAAAGGTCCGCTCGTATCATAGATATATACCGGAGCATTTGGAGTCATGTGCGGTTTATCGTTTTCATCACGCGTCACAGTTGGTGTCAAGTTTACTTTGGTCATACCCACACGTATGTCCTTATAGATACGGCCATTCATGTAGGCCTTTTCGCGCTTAGCATAAGCTTGATGATCTTGTGGCATAATTAGATAGCTTCGTTTAAGAATGAGGTTAATGGACTAGAGGCTTCGGCGCACATATTAACAGCACCAAGACCTGCTTCGAATGCTCTTCTACCAGAGATGACGGCTTCCTTGAAAGCCTTGGCCATTTCGACAGGATTGCCTGCCACGGCTATTGCCGTATTCACGAGTACAAAGTCGGCACCCATTTCCATGGCTTCTGCAGCCTGACTAGGTGCTCCGATACCTGCATCTATGACGACTGGTACGGTAGCCTGTTCGATGATGATACGCAACATATCTTTCATGCGCAAGCCTTGGTTACTGCCGATAGGGGCTGCAAGAGGCATGACAGTAGCCGCACCTGCTTCTTCCAAGTGTTTGCAGAGGGTTGGGTCAGCTTGGCAATATGGCAATACCACGAAACCTTTCTTGGCAAGTTCTTCTGTAGCTTTCAAAGTCTCGATGGAGTCAGGTAAAAGATAACGAGGGTCTGGGTGAATTTCGAGTTTTACCCAGTTTGTGCCAAATGCTTCGCGAGCCATCATGGCTGCAAATACGGCTTCTTTGGCGTCGCGTACACCACTTGTGTTCGGCAGAAGTTGGATATTTTTGTTTTGGATAACATGAGTGAGCAAGTCATCGTTTTTGTCGCTCAGTTCTACACGTTTCATGGCAACAGTTACCATTTCGGTTTCACTAGCCTTGATGGCTTCTGCCATCTGTTGGTTATTATTAAATTTTCCTGTACCCAGGAATAGGCGTGAGCTAAACTCACGGTCTGCGATTTTTATTTTTTCCATTGCTTTATGATAGCTTTATTTATTCTTTGATGAGTTGGAGTAGTCGCTGCATTTCCTTAATCGGGTTGTCTGCTCTCAGCACAGTTCCGCTTAGCGCTATTCCGTTTACACCTGTCTGCATAATATCAGGTATATCTTGGGCTGTAATGCCACCTATCGCCACAATAGGTAAATCGATATGTGCTTTGCGCATCAAACTTACGATCTGTCGATAGCCTTCTAATCCCAAAATAGGTGAGAGACCTTTTTTCGTGGTTGTAAATCGAAAGGGACCACAACCGATATAATTGGCTCCAGAAGCAGCGTGTGCTTGGATATCTTCAAAAGTGTTCGCCGTACCACCGATGATAGTTTGTGGTCCTAGTATCTGTCGGGCTTGGTCGATAGGCATATCTTTTTTGCCTAAGTGAACACCGTCAGCCCCCAGTTCTTTTACTAGAGCTACATGGTCATCGATGATGAAAGTAGCGTGTGCATCCTTGCAGAGTTGCATAGCCTGCAAGGCGATAGGTCTGATCTCTTCGTCTGTAGCATCTTTCATGCGAAGCTGTATCCATCGACATCCTCCTTGAAGAGCCATGCGTATACCATCGAGATAACTGTAGTGCTCGGTGTAATGGCTAATAAACTGTATCATCCGCCACAAGCAGCTGTTATCACGAGAATATCTGCACCATCAGCAAGAGCTGTAGTACTCCATTCGTCACGAATAATAAGTTCTGAGTTTAGGGCGATAGCTACGCCTGAAGCAGGCAAAGCTAATTCTTCTGCCAGTTGTTGCAGATTAGCAGCATTGGTCTGGTGTGACTTGTCGTTAAGTGTAATATTCATATTCTTAATCCTGATTAGTATTCGCATCAAGGGGGATTAAGATGATACAAGTCCGTATCAAAAAAAGCCCGAGCAACGACATATAACTACGTCATTACCCGGGATCTTGTCTATACTTTCTTTCTATTGCTATTCTAGCTTGCTCATTTCCTACGGCTGAATTACCAGCATCAGGTTTAATGGGTATCATCTCAGCCCTACATGTTAAGCCTATTGGCTTCGTGTAGAGCACCCCGAGTATTCTTTTACGAGTGCAAAGTTACACTTTTTCTTGAAAAGTCAATACAAAACATAGATTTTTAATGATATTATTTGTGATATACCCTTATTTTTCTTACATTTGCAATGTAAAATGACACTCAAGTAGTATTTTTTGGTAATGAAAAACGCTATAACCACCGTGCTGTTAGTATTAATGGTACTGCTTATTAATTCTTGTATTCATAAGGATAAAACAGCACTAGTCCAAAACCCGGGCGATTCCATATACCTTTCCTCATATATTAATAAGGTATCAGCGAGAAATCCAGAAGACGCCTTACATCTTTGCGATGATGCAGAGAGAAAAGGAATGATGTGCCATGCCGATGCTGTTCGAGAAAAAGCCTCCATCTTTTTACGATATTATAATGATATCGATTCTGCTGCCGTACTTATTCGTTCGATAGTTAAAGATGACAGTGTGCTCGCATCGCCTAAAAGACGTTTGAAGGTATTTGAATTAATTAGTACGATTGCGTTGCAACGTAATAATTATGTTGTGGCTACACATTATTCTAAACAAGGGCTTCGCTTGGCTCAAGAACTCCGTGACAGTAGCCGTTATGGCTTTTTTATGTTTAATGTAGGACAGGCTCTTTGGTGTACAGGCGCTCGTGATGTCGGTATGCGCGAAATGATGCATAGTATAGCACTGCTTGAGAGGATAGATCCTAGTATAGAAGCAAAACTGCTGCTTTCTAAATCTATTGGTAAAGCTGCTTTCTTTTTGATTGAAGAGCGGAAACTGGAAGATGCCTGGCAGTTGAGTAAAAAGCATGAGAGTCTCATCGATAGTTTGGCACAAGTAAGCGATGTCAACTTAGATCGTGCCAGGGGGTATTGTTATGCTGACATGGCTCATATCAATGTGCTCTTGGGTAATAAAGCTGAGGCTGAAAGCTATGTCAAAAAGTTTTGGGGTACTAAGATGGCGCAAACGGCTGTAGGCAAGATGGCGATAATACCTTACCTCTTTTATAGTGGCAAGTACAGCCAGTTGTTGTCGTATCATCAGGATATCATGGCTTATAAAGGCAGTGATACGATAAGTGATGATTTTATCAAACTGCTTCGCCTTGAGAGTATTGCCCTCGAGCATCAAGGTAATTTGAAAGCTGCTATTGTTAAACTTCATACGATTAGTAATCTCAAGGATAGTCTGAGGGCTTTTGAATATTTACAGACTACGGCTCACATGCAGGAGCAATTTAAGACAGAACAATTACGGGCTGAGGTACAAGAAAAGATTAATCAGCGTAATATTCTGAATATTATAGTAGCTGTAGTGCTCGTTCTCATAGCTATTCTTATAGGTATATTTATTGCCTATGTGCGCCACAGTAAAGCTATGCAGGCTAAAAATCGGAAGTTGATAGAAGAATATGAAGCATTCAACCGTCAGGTGGATGATCAGAATGTGAGATACAAGGAGGAGGTTGAACGTGAAAATAGGGAGATGGCAAGTTTTCAGACGGGGGCTCATGCATCAGAAAAGCTACAGAAACAAACTGATAGCTTATCGGATAAAGTACCAGAAGGCTACGATATGCATTCTCTGAAGGCTATCCGACTGAAGTTGTTACAGTATCTGGATGAAGAGAAATTATATAAAGATCCTACTCTTACGCGTGCAATGGTGCTCCGCAAGTTAGTGATCAAGGATGCTGAACTCAGTGCAGTGCTGAAGTATACGATGAACGGCGATTCGCTCATTAAAGTTATCAATGGCATACGTATCAAGAAATGTTGCTTGGAGCTAAAAGAGCATCCTGAATATACGATAGAGGCTATTGCTCAAGATTGTGGATTCAGTTCTCTGCGCACCTTTCAGCGAACGTTTAAGGATTTTATGGGGATGACCTCAACCGAATATCGTAAAGCTGTCGCAAGTCAAGTATAGCTATGCAAAGAAATGAATTTATATCAAGAATTATTTGTTATCTTAATTTTTTGAGAGAAAGTTTTTTGAGTTGGCATAATTTTTGTACTTTTACGAAACAATAGTTATTAGTTAAAGTATGTCTCAAACAAACAGCAATATTAAAGAAAGAATTAAATTGAAAGAGCCTAGACGTTACCAGGTTATCTTTTTCAACGATGATGTAACGACTATGGATTTTGTAATCGAGGTGCTCACGACTGTGTTTCATAAAGCTTATCAAGAAGCAGAAGAATTGATGATGAAGGTTCATCTCAATGGTAGTGCCGTTGTAGGTGTATATAGCTATGATATAGCTTTAACCAAGACCACAAATGCTAGTGAAATGGCTCACAAGGCAGGGTTCCCATTACGTATAGAAATGCAAGCTGAATAATTATGATAGTAGAGGATTCTGATTTTATTTTTTCAGGTTTAGTAGAATATTACATTAGAGGGGCTGAATCAAACTGCAAAAAGAGTCATTGCGAAATTATTACCCCGGAGCATTTGCTTGAAACCATCATCTCTGACGATATATTCATAGAGACTTGTCGTCCTTATCATGTAGATCTTCAAGGCATGATGAAGGATTTAAAGTCTTATACCGACGGTCTTGATATGTTGGATGAAGAACCCGAAAATGTGGAGAGTTCTTTTCAGTTGACGCAACTTTTTAAGAATGCTGCTTTGATGGCGAATTCTGCAGGTAGAGGTTTTGAGTGCCGTATACCTTTACAGATCATTATCATCAGTTTATGGAATTTACCTGAGTCTTGGGCTTCATTCTATCTCAAGAAATATATTCTAGAATTCAGTGAATTCGGTAACTTCGAGCCTTTCATGAAGGCACTGATGAAGCGTTGCAAAGCTTCTCATGAAAATTTCGTTCAGCCACTCGACCCTACTATAGATGTTTCGAATATACAGCCACTTATCCATTTCGGTAATACGGATGATGATTCTGTAAATTATGAAAGTTTTGATGACTCAGATCAGGATTTTGATGATATAGATCCTAACGCAGAGGTCGAAATCGGTAATAAGGACGGTGTAATTCGTATTCCTTTTATCCCTGGTGCATTTGGAAATTTTCAGCCTCTTCCTAATGATGCCGAAGATGATGCCGATGATGACAGTTGGAAAAAATATGTAACGCATATTAATCCTCTGGTAGAGGGGCATAATCCTCTTATCGGACGTGATAAGGAACTTGACCGTACGGTGCAGATTCTTTGTCGCAAGGATAAGAATAATCCGCTTCATGTGGGTGAACCGGGTGTAGGAAAAACGGCTTTGGTGTATGGATTGGCCGACCGTATTAATAAGGGTGAAGTGCCTGATCGACTGAAAAATAGTCAGATTTATAGTCTTGAGATGGCTTCGCTGGTTGCCGGTACACAGTTTCGTGGTGATATGGAGAAGCGTATCAAGAAGATTATGAGTGGTGCTGCTCGCGAGACGAATGTTATCATTTATATTGACGAAATACATACTTTGGTTGGAGCGGGTACTACAAGTGATTCTGCTCTTGATGCTTCTAATATGCTTAAACCTTATCTTGAAGCGGGTACCATCCGTTTTATCGGTAGTACGACGTATGAGGAGTATAACCGCTTCTTTGCCAAGTCTAAGAGTATTGTGCGAAGATTCCAGCAAATCGATATTAACGAACCAAGTATCGACGAGACGATAGCTATTATCAAGGGCTTGCAAAAGAATTATGAGAAGTATCATCATGTGGTTTATCGTCCAGAGGCTATAGAGTTTGCGGTGAGGGCTTCTGCCAAATATATTAACGACCGATTTCTTCCGGATAAAGCTATAGACCTGGTGGATGAGGCTGGTGCGTATCTTGAGATTCATCCGAATGATAAGTCTACTCAGTATGTTACTAAAGATTTGATTGCTAAGGTATTACAGCGTACTTGCAAGATAGATGCTTCTGTGATGAAAGAGGATGATAACAAACAGCTTAAAACGTTGTATAAGCGTATGGCTGAGCGTATCTATGGGCAAGACGAGGCGATATCTCAGGTGGTCGAGGCTGTGGAAATGGCTAAAGCGGGTTTACAAGATGATAATAAACCATTGGCGAGTCTGCTCTTTGTCGGTCCGACAGGTGTGGGTAAAACAGAAGTCGCTCGTGTACTCGCACAACAGTTAGGAATAGAATTGGTACGTTTCGATATGTCTGAGTATATGGAGAAACATGCCGTGGCTAAACTTATCGGTTCCCCTGCTGGTTATGTTGGTTATGAAGATGGTGGATTGTTGGTAGATGCTATTCGCAAGACTCCGAACTGTGTACTATTGCTCGACGAAATCGAGAAAGCGCATAGTGATATCTTCAATATCCTCTTGCAGGTCATGGATTATGCAAAACTTACTGATAATAAAGGTCAGAAAGCTGATTTCCGTCATGTCGTGGTTATTATGACCAGTAATGCGGGTGCTCAGTTTGCCTCACAGGCTAGTGTCGGATTCCAGAGTGCTGTCAGTCGTGGTGACGCTATGCTTGCCACCGTGAAGAAAACGTTCAAGCCTGAGTTTATTAACCGTCTTTCAGGTATTGTTGTCTTCCACGATATGGACGAGAAGATGGCATCGTTGATCTTGCAGAAGAAGGTGAGCGAGTTAGAGGCTAAATTGCAAAATAAGCACGTTACCTTGACCTTGACAGATGAGGCTATTGCAGAACTCGTTAAACGTGGTTTTACTCAAGAATATGGTGCTCGCGAAATGGACCGTGTTATAGCACGAGAGTTAAAACCGCTACTGATGAAGGAGATACTTTATGGCAAACTTCGAAAAGGTGGCCATGTCGATGTCGAGTATCAAGATGGTAAGTTTATCTTGAAATAGGATGTCGTGACAAATTTATCAATTTACCCTTAAATGGCAGTATACGAATTAGATAAAAATGAAATCGCATTTCCAGATCCGCGAGGTGGAGATGAAGATGGACTGATAGCAATAGGTGGCGATCTGAGTATTGACCGCCTGTTGTTAGCTTATAACTATGGTATATTTCCATGGTATAGTTTCAGGGATGCACCCGATATCATGTGGTTTTGTCCGATGAAACGCTTCGTCATTATTCCAGGCGAAGCTCATGTTAGTCACTCTATGAAGCAACTTATTCGTAGTGGAAAATATCGCGTTACGTTCAATAAGGCTTTTGATGAAGTGATACAGGGATGCAGTAAAGCACAAAATCGTATCGAGCAGGAAGGGGCATGGCTTGGTGAAGATATGATTCAGGCTTATACCGAACTATATCATCAAGGATTCGCTGCAAGTGTGGAAGTGTGGAATGGCGACAAATTAGTAGGTGGTCTTTATGGCGTAACTTTGGGTAGAGCCTTCTTCGGCGAAAGTATGTTCTCTCTTGAGCCTTCGGCATCTAAACTCGCTTTAATCTATCTTTCCAATATGATGAAAGATAGAGGAGGTACGGTAATCGATTGTCAGTTAGAAACTCCTCATCTCAAGTCGATGGGCGCTAAGTATATTGACTATGATGAATATCTCAGACTGATTCACGAAGATTTTTAATGATTCCGACTGAATATACCTACATACAAAAAGGACACCTCTATTTCAATAGAAGTGTCCTTTTTATATGACATTCAGTTTACTGATGTTTTCTGCTATAGATGCTCATATTATCTGAAGCCTTAAATACGATTTTATCGTGAGCAGGGATAACAATCTTCTCTTTAGTAGAAGGATTGATACCAGTACGCTCAGGCACTTGCTTTACCTGAAAGCGGCCAAAGTCAGGAATAGCCAACAGACCGTCACCTTCGCAGAGGTTGTCTGCGATAGCACCTAATACAGCGTTAACTAATTTGCTAGATTCAGCTTTAGTCAAGTTAGCCTGTTCTGCTACCTTGCTTATAAGTTCTGTCTTATTCATATTTATTATATTTATATAGTTTAATGATTAGAATTCTTGGGCTTAAAGGGTAGTGTCAGATCCCAAACCTTCTTGAGCTCGTCTGGTGGGGTTGTGCATAATACCAGATCAAGAGCGAACTTGGTCATATTTTTCGATTCGGGAGTTCTCAAAAAGCGTTCATCCAAACACCAGTCCCCCAGTCGATATCTATCGAGTGCATCAGCATCTTTGAAGATATGATATATTTCCTGTCCTATAGTCGTACCCTCGTCATTTCCGATATGCGACACAGCGATAGCTTTATCCCCGATATCATCATTACGATCATGATATTTCATAGCATCGTAAGCCTCTTGGTAAAAGGAAATAGAAGTTTTATTCTCTTGACTCTGCAGTTTGCAGAAATCCGCATAATATTCAGCGGCACGATCCCCATGACCGATATCCCTATAATTATCTTTGCGACGAGTGTCGTGAAAAATGCAGGTATGAGCAAGAGCAGTCATGGCATTATCGCTAAGATTTCTTAACTGGCCAATGCGGAGTGCATGGAGCAGTACACGTGCACTATGTGCTTCCGTATGAATGTCCAGATTGCCAGGTAAAGACCAAAAAGCAACATGAGCTTCCATATAGTTTTCCCATTGTGTGAATAG
This sequence comes from Segatella baroniae B14, assembly GCF_022024235.1. Classification (GTDB taxonomy): domain Bacteria; phylum Bacteroidota; class Bacteroidia; order Bacteroidales; family Bacteroidaceae; genus Prevotella; species Prevotella bryantii. The sequence goes on along the minus strand of NZ_CP091800.1, from coordinate 1,061,925 downwards.
TTTTTGTACACGATGAGGTTGGCTTTGTAAGATATCTTGTTTTAGCTTCATTTGAGTCTAAACCATTGCAAAATTTTTCTTTACTATTCCAAGAAGTGCATAGATGTGATTGCAAAAATAGCGAAATTTTCTGATATAGTCGCTATCTTTTAAATAAAAACTTTCCTTTTTCAGAAGTAAAATCATTTGAAATTTAGCATTTTTTTAATCAATTATTTAAAATTGCTTAATATTAGGAGTGAATAATCATTTATTCTTTTAAAATTACAAAATGATTTGTAACTTTGAAACTTAAAATGAAGTTATTTTCAATGCGAAATGAGTGAAGAGATGAATTACACAGAAATTAAGCAGATTCGCAGCAAGGGAATCTATGCCTATTATTCTTGTCAAAGTGGCAAGGATACCTATATCTTAAAGGGACTTAAGTTAGAATATCAGTCTCGTAAGCAGTTTGCTCACCTTTTGCAGCGTGAGTACAAAAAGTGCTCTGCTTTGAATCATGAGGGTATTGTAAAATACATCGACTTGATCGAAACCGAGAATCAGGGTACGTGTATCGTATTGGAATATATCAATGGTCGTTCGTTAAAGGAGTATATTCAAGAGCGACACTCTGACGAAGAAAAGTTTGCAGTTTTACATCAGTTGGCTTCTGCTGTAGATTATCTGCATAAGAATAAGGTGGTTCATGGTAATCTGAAGCCATCTAATATTTTGATTACGAATCAAGGTGATCAGGTTAAACTTATTGATTTCCGTTTCCTCGATACGGATGAGAGTGCTGAACAGAGTGTTTCGTTGAAGTATCTTGCACCAGAGCTTCGAGATGGAACAATGACGGTAGATGGTTATGCTGATATCTATTCCATTGGTATGTTGCTTAAGGATATGAATTTAGGCAGTATGGCTACCAAGGTTATCGAGCGGTGTTGTTCTTTTGGCCGTTATGAGCGTTATGAGCAAGCAGAGGATGCAATTCAGGCACTCGAACATGGTGGTAATCATGGTGGTGAGCTTAATCTCAAGCTTGTGGGTGGCATCGTTGGTGCTGCTGTTATTGTGTTGGCCATCTTCTTAGCTGTAACTCAGTTTGGAGGTGACGTTACTGCTGCAGACGATACAGCTCAGACAGATTCTACTGAGACTGTGGCTTCAGAGAATGGTGATGCCAGTGCTAATGGTAACGCTGCTTATGCTGATGCACAGGCGAGTGCTCCTGCTCAGACTCCTGCACCAGACCAAGCTGCAGCAACTGTGGAGAATCAACCAGCTGCCGCAACGGCCAGTGATGCTGTTAATCAGATTCAGGGTGCAGTTACTGCCGATCTCGATAAAATATTTGCCCCTTATATTAATGGTGTAAAACAGGGTTATCCTGGTAAGCAGGTCGCTCGTTATTATAAAGGTATTCTTCGTGCTTATCAGTTGAAAGGCGCTGATCTTGAGGCTTTTGATAAATTCTTTGCTGATTATATTAATGGCAAGAAGGCTCAGCTCAAGAAGTAATAAGCCAAGAAGTAAATAAAACTATAGGTAGATACAAGTTAAAGCGTCAGCTCTGTTGAAGATTAAAACGTAGCTGACGACGGTATTTTTAGAGTTTCAATAGACCGATATAATTTCATATTTTTGTCGATATGGAATTATATCGTTTTTTTATGTCTTTACTCATGGGGGAATGCTGCTGGATAAGTTAGCCGCCGCTAAGCTGCTATCTGATGGTAAAGCTGCTATATCTGATAGTTAGTAGCTCTTGATAGTTAGGCGTTATCTGATGGATAAGCAAGTGTACATGCGTAGGGATGCAAAAAAGTCTCCATCTTATATAGTTTAAGATGGAGACTTTTTAAGTTGAATCAGTCATCTTGCACTTCTATTGAGAACTTGCCTACGAAGTGCAAGATGAGTAATATGCGTTAAGATAGATTATTCTTCAGTTTTCTTATTGTTGTACTGTTCCAGGATATTCTCCATAGAGTCATCGATACGCATCTTGTAGAATGAACGCCATACGAAGACGATAGCGATAAGCACGAAGAGAATACCAAAATATGGTGCCAACTCACGGAAAGATTCGCTAATAGCCATCTCCATAGCCAACAAACCGAAGAGGGTAGTAAACTTGATGATAGGGTTCAGCGATACAGAAGAAGTATCCTTAAATGGATCACCTACAGTATCACCTACTACAGAAGCATCGTGAAGGTCTGTGCCCTTCAAAGCCAGATCTACTTCCACCACCTTCTTAGCATTATCCCAGCTACCACCTGCATTAGCCATAAATACAGCCTGGAACAAACCAAAGAGGGCAATACTGATAAGATAACTAACGAATAATGATACCGCATTGTTACCACCGATACTTGCAGGAGAAGCTAAACAAGCAAAACCTAATGCAAAGAAGAAGATAGCGATAAAGATATTCCACATACCCTTCTGAGCATACTGTGTACATATCTTAACCACCTCAACACTACTCTTAGAGTCAGCCTTCTTAGGTGCGTTAGGATCGAGTTTGATGTGATCCTTGATAAAGGCAACGGCGCGGTTAGCACCTACAGTAACAGCCTGTGTACTTGCACCGGTAAACCAGTAAATAACACAACCACCCAACAAGAAACCAAGAATGGTATAAGGATTTAAAATATTCAGTACACTTGCTGGATCGATACCCAAAACGTTTTTGATAACCAAGATAATAGAGAAAATCATGGTTGTTGCACCTACTACTGCAGTACCGATCAATACCGGTTTAGCTGTAGCTTTGAAAGTGTTACCAGCACCATCGTTCTGCTCCAGATAATATTTACTCTTCTCCCAATCAGGAGTAAAACCATAATTCTGTTCGATTTCCTGATCCTTATTAGGCATATCCTCGATAAGGCTCAATTCGTATACACTCTGTGCATTATCAGTTACAGGGCCATAAGAGTCTACTGCGATAGTCACAGGACCCATACCGAGCATACCGAAAGCGATTAGGCCGAAGGCAAAGATAGCTGGGTAAGACATCAGGCTTTCTTCGATATTGATACTTGCAGCATAGCCCACGAACATAAGCAATACGAAGACTAAACCTGTCCAGAAGCCAGAGAAGTTACCCGTTACGAAACCAGAAAGGATATTCAGCGAAGCGCCACCATGATGAGAAGCCTTTACTACTTCGAGTACGTGGCCACTCTTTGGAGAGGTAAATACCTTGGTAATCTCTGGAATAACAGCTGCTCCCAAAGTACCCAAAGAAATGATAGTAGCGAAAATCCACCAAAGGTCATTACCCATACTTGCCAGCTGGAAGTATGATACGGCATAGGTAGCAATGATACTAAGGATAGAAGCAATCCAGATTAAGTTCGTCAGTGGAGCTTCAAAGTCGAGGTCTTCGTTACCGCCATATTTAGCATTGCTTACACCTTTATTAATATAGAAGGCAACAACAGATGTTACAGCCATCAGAATACGCATAGAGAAGATCCAGATAAGAAGCTGAGTCTGAGCGGCAGCATTTGGTACTGCGAGTAGTACAAATGAAACTAATGCAACACCTGTCACACCGTATGTCTCGAAACCATCAGCAGTAGGACCTACAGAGTCTCCTGCATTATCACCCGTACAGTCTGCGATAACACCAGGGTTACGTGGGTCATCCTCACCAATCTTGAAGATTACTTTCATCAAGTCTGAACCGATATCAGCAATTTTGGTAAAGATACCACCTGCGATACGAAGGGCTGAAGCACCCAAAGACTCACCAATGGCGAAACCTACGAAACAGCTACCAGCCAAGTTGGTAGGCATGAAAAGCAGGATGACGAGCATCAAGAAGAGCTCTACACATACCAACATCACACCGATACTCATACCAGCATTCAGAGGAATATTAAGCAGGTTGAGTGGATTTCGCTTCAGTGATGCAAAGGCCATACGTGCATTAGCATACGTGTTCATACGGATACCGTAAGCAGCTACACCGTATGAGCCACAGATACCGATAATGGTCCATAATAAAATAAGGAGGACACCGCCAGTAGTAGTGCCTTCTGAGAGAACACCGAAGTAAAGGGCTACGATAACACCGATGAAAATAAAAAGGGTTGCAAGAAATTTACCTTGCTGTTTCAGATAAGTAGAACATGTTTTATAGATTACTTCTCCGATGTCTTCCATACGCTCATGTACAGGAAGAGCCTTTGTTTTGGCGAAATAATAAATACCGAAGATAAACCCGAGGAGTGTTACCAAAAATCCCCAATGTAAAAATCCAAACTCGTGGATACTTTCAGGAATGACCAGATCAGCTTCGCTTGCCAAAAGTGGTGTTGCGCAGGTTGCGGTCAACATTAACATAAGTAATTTTTTCATATTGATATAAGTTAATTGTTACTGATTTCCATGATATGTCCATATTGATATACATTGTATTAATATAACGTGTATAGTCTTTGCTGAAACATATATTCGATAATATTTTTTATATAACGATTTTTATTTGTTGAAACATTTAGTTGTATGATATGCTGAAACTTGATATACATTTGCGAATAAACGCAAGAACAAAGATATAAAATATTCAAATAAGTTCCAAATATATTTTATCTTTTTGTCCTGTTTGGGGGCAACACTTGGGTTAAATGAGGAATGTTATAGGTGTTTTGATAACTGTACTTGTCAAATACGAAGTCGTCGTTATACATTATTATATAATCTATTCATCTTTAGGGGTATATTTAGCATAATCAAAAGTCTTGTTTTTATTTAGTAAATTTCTTTCAAATGTTCTGCTTGCCAGTGTGGCTCCTACCATACAGGCGGCAGACATTGATCATAATACGCTAAAGGGTAATATAAAACACGACAAGGAAACAGCATTGTACGATTCCCTGACGCTCGATCAAGTGCGTGGTTGGGAAATCAGCAACTCATGCTCGATACTTCGGTTGTGCTCACGCTTGAGGTAATATGGCAAATGGCATACTGTATGCTTTCTGGCAAACTTATCTACGATGGCAAAGTTAGCCGGCGCACCGTTTACTATGATAGGAGGTACTTACGCTCTCCGATTATTGTTGCCACAAAAGGCACTCCGGCTTGAACTGCTCTTTCTATCCGCAGCTCTGGTACTTATCCTTGGCATAGTTAGTACAGTCAATGGCAGCACAAATTTCAAGGGATCAGACCCGATAGAATGGCGAGCCCTACTTACATTTATCGCAATCGCCGTCCTTTGTGGTGGAATTGGTTATTTTAGAAAAAAACAAAAAAAATGGAAATAATTTCAGACATACTTTACTGGATTAGCACAGGACTGCTTGTGCCAGTCATTGTCATTCTTATCATCGTCTTTATTCGTGCACTACTGCTTATTGGTAGTTTCTTTGGGCAGTATCTCACCATCAGAAAGATGTCGGCTTATGTGCGAAAGGCACTCACGGATGTGACAGCCGAGACACTTGATGATGTCATAGCAAAACTCCCAAAGACAGATAACGTGCTTGTCATTGCGTATATCAGGAAGATTTCAGTATGGTGAAGAATCCCGGCAAGGAGAATATGGAGATTATCACCAAGGAGGGCAAGAAGATAAACCGATATACCCCTTCAAAGAATCAGTCTTCAAAGAATCAAAACAAAGGAAAGAAGGTGGGTGTAGCCTATCAACTTGATAATGGTGAAATCATCTATGTTCCTGAATAGGTGTTTCCACATCCAGCGAGGCGAAGGCCTCGTTGATGATTAGATTAGTAAATAGTAAAAACAGGCAGTACCATCACAGAGGGTACTGCCTAATTTTACTATATAGGATTTAAACGGTTCTAGGTTATAAGAGTTGATAAATGGAGCCTATAAATATCAGTCTTATAAAAGTTTTTCTATAAATAAAAAATCGGTATAATATTCCATTTAGTACTAAAATTATTACAGATAATATAAATTATATCTTTTATTTAAAAAAAATCAATATGTTTGTTTTTTTCGTGATAAATTAGTAATTTTGCAAGCAAAGAGAGATTTTATTAAAATAACCATTATGAAACAATTTTTATCTTTTTTATTATTTATCGTTCTCCTGACCGGATGCCGTCAGAAGGATGTGTATCTACCGGATCCAATTCCCGGGTACGAACCTACAGCAGAAAAGTCTACTCACTTAACGTTTGATGCTGCAAAAGATTCCTTGGAATCTATTCTTCGTTCTCTTTCTATTCAATCTACTCGAGCAAATAAAGGGCAGATTCCACAGATAGCTGAAGGGTATAGTACTCAGAAACTCGTAAGCCGTAGTACTTCTGGAGAGAACGTAGACTCTAATTATGTCTATGTCTTCAATTTTAAGGATAATGGTGGTTATGCTATCATGTCCAATGATACTCGTCTTGGTCCACTTTTGGCTATCACAGAGACAGGACAGTTGAAGAAGGATTCTGTGATTAATAATCCGGGATTCATCCTTTTCTTAGAATATACAGATGCAAGCTACAACGTCCTTGCGAAGCAGGGTATACCAAATCATCGTATAAAAGATAGCATTGTATACAGCCCTTGGAGTGAAGAGTATATCGATTTACCAGAAGGTCCATGCAAAGTACAATGGGATCAAGGATATCCGTATAATAATTTTACACCTGTAATAGAAAATGATGGACATATTGCAGATATTTCTCGCACTTTAGCTCATTTTGGCTATTCATCTTGTGGTCAGGAAGTGGACTATAGTTATGATGCAGTATTGAGTGAAATTCGTCAAGGTGCTCCAGTCTTGGTTTCAGGCAGTGATTTGTATAAGAAGCATTACGTGTTAGGCTTTGAAGTAAGTACAGACTATCTTGGTCATTGCTGGCTTATTGATGGTGCGAGAGAACTTATAAGAACGATGACAGACTATTCTATTTACGGTAAGGTAGAAGGTATTTCTTATGAAAAGAAATATTATTTGCACTGCAATTTTGGATGGTCAGGAAATTTTGATGGATACTATTATGATGGAGTTTTCAATCATTTAAAATTGATAACGGGTATCCGCAAATAAAGGAAATTTATAAGTGAGTTGCAATAGTGTCCTTACTCATGTTTTCAGCTATACCTTTCTTATCCTCTGCTCAGGGGAAGATAAGGTATAACACGGATTGGCGCTAATATCGGGTATAATATTGAAGTATATAAATAGTTTCTTAATAAAAAAGTGTTACCTTTGCAGATAGATTCTTTGCAAAGGTAACCAATAATTAAAATATGAAGAAAAGAAATTATTTGGGAACATTTGTCTATTATTACAATATTCTAAATTATGTTATAAGTGATATGCTTTCCCAATGGGATTTGGCAATAGACGCAAAGATAACATTTGGCAAAAACATACTAGGGCATTATGATAAAAAACGATTAAGACGTAATTCGCTATGGGTGGCTAACAATCATTCAATCGCTATAATTGGTATTCTTTCTGCACCTATAGCCTTGTTGTTTATGGTTCTATTTAGCCTCTTTCTAGGGCACAAAATAATGGTCTGCTATATTGTATTGATATTATTTTGTTTGTCGCTTTATATGATGTCCATATCAAAATATGACCATTGCTATTTTGAGTACTTCGAAAGCATACGTGACATCAATATAAAAAAATGGCGTTATCAATGCTTGTTGTTTGTGATTGCTGACATGATAGTGGGGGCTGTTCTTGTATGTGTTTTAATTCATATATGAGCCTCTAACTGCAAAAGTTACACAATCCCTGATGGAGATTGGAATGTTGTTAATTTTATTTTCTCATATATTTCACCTCATAAGTTCATCTAAATGTGCAGATTCAATAAATTATGATTATGAAGAAATGTACAACTGTGTTAATTTTAGCATGCGTATGCTTTTTATCCACACATGCACAACACTCTTGTAAAGATTGTATATATGATCTTTATAAAGTGTTAGGAACATGCCAGTCAAAATGCATAGATATAGGGGACAATACTTATTCTGTCAAGTCGCTCTATCAAGACAAAAGTGATAGTATTATTTTTGCAGCAATCACCAAGGCACATGTTTTCAGTTACGGTAACCCGTTAGATTCCGTTGTAGAACTTGGTTTGGGGAATAAAGCACTGTATTTTATGGTAACTACTGAACCACCTCGCAGCTTCAGATATTCTGATATCAATTGCGTCTATGATAGTAAAGGATGTAATCTTCTATATAAAGAGGATTACATGAAATTTCCTGCTGTGATTAATGACCCAGATGGTTTCACCTATGTCAGAGAGAGACCTTCAACGAAGTCAAAAGTAAAGACAAAGATTCGTAGGAACCAGATATTTTTATATACCCCAATTTGGGGAAGTGATTGGTGCAGGGCTTATTCTGATGATGGGAGTTTATTTATCGGATATATATATCGTAAACGAATACTACCATTTGATAAATGCCCTATGGATATTAAAAAGAAAATGATAATATTCATGTTTGATTAAATAATTTTAAGTACGTTTATTAGATATGAAACTATTTGTAATAAGACTATTTTGAATTTATCAAAGAGCCAAACGGAGATATTAATCATAGATTATTTAGTCCCTTTAAATGAAACAGAATGATATAATTTCAATTATTCAAGATAATGATATTTCCGAATATTATTCCTTGAAAAATTTAGGTATTGAAGGCTATGCTTTTCCATACCAAGAAGCGCTTAAAATAGTGCAAATATGCAAACTTTTAGTGATTCCAATCTTAGGTGGTGATGTATATAGTATGAATAATTCTACTATAGAGAACTCAGATGATAATTGGTATTATGATAGGATTCCAAATGAGTCATTTTATGATTACGTGCAAAATAGTTGTAATAAATCTGAATCTTACATAAGGACTTTTAAAAATCATTCTTGTGATAGGCCTTTATTTTCCTTTGTCCTAGAAGATCAATTAGAATAATCGAATCAAAGACTTCCCGACGCTGAGCCACCAGCCTGTTTCAATGGCTCGTTGTCGGGGACAAAGGTGCATAGAATATATGAGATAACAAAACGGTTCAGAACACGGAAATAACAGTCTTGTCTTATAACGACAAAGACTACATATCACTCACCGATATGGCAAACGGCAAGCAAAGTGAAAGCCGTGCAGCAGACATCATCAAGAACTGGATTCGCACTCGCTATACTATAGAGTTTCTGGGAACTTGGGAGATGATACACAATCCCTATTTTAAAGTGGTCGAATTTGACCACTTTAGAATGCAGGCAGGTTTGCCAAGTTTCGTGATGAGCGTGAGTGAATGGATTGAGAAGACTAATGCCATTGGTATCATTGTGAAAAAAGGGCGCTATGGTGGCACCTACGCATTCAAAGATATTGCTTTCGAGTTTGGAACTGCCATTAGTGTTACCTTCAAACTCTACCTAATTGACGAGTTCCAGAGACTGAAAGAGGAGGAACAGAAACAATTGGGATGGACTGCCAAGAGAGAGCTATCCAAAATCAACTATCGCATCCATACAGATGCCATCAAAAGATGATAGATAAAATCTATGAAGTAGGACCTTATAATGTATCTCATTATTGTGGAACACCTGAAACATTAAAGAAAATAAATGTTATTGATATTTCCTATCAAAGAGTTCCTATTGATAAGCGAAGTGTGTTTCATAATGCGCTGTTGAAGCGAGTGACAAAATTACTAGATCCACTTAATTCTCATGATCCTGCATTTCATATAGAAATAAAACAATACTAGCAATATCTTTAATAACTGATAGTATCATTAAAAAATGATGCTATTAGTTATACTAATTGTTTTAAAAAAATGTTTATATTATAAGATTTGTTTGAATATGAAAAAAATATTTTTTATTTCAATAGTAGCTTTTGCCCTGTTGTCTTGCATGGCCTCTTCGCCTCAACAAAGTTTACAGTCCCGATTATTTGGTTTTTGGGCGCCAAGTGGTGATGAGGTTACAGTGTTCAAAATCGATAAGGATAGTTTGTATTATGTAGATGAGTATCCTATTGTGGCAGTCCCTTATCAGTTTGCAGGCGATAGTATGTCCCTAGATTATTGGGGAGAAACTATCGTACAACATATTTCATTTCGCAAGGATACACTTGTTATGAAAAATAAATTAGGCGAGGTTAATTGTTTTGTACCTGTTAAATGAACTTATAATATTGGTAGAATTCATGAAAAGTAGGAATTGTACAGTAGAAGAACTTCAATTAATTTCTCCAGGTGGCATGTATAGTGGGCAAACGGTGCGGAAGACTTGAAACCTGTATTCAAATCAACTATAAGCCAGTTTATGACAATCATATACTCTGTGGAATATGATGCCAAGGGAAATGAGATAATAGCGAAACCAGAAATAAGTAAAGAACATGTGGTCACTAAGCAGTCGCTAAGTAATCACCAAGTAATCGTTAAGCTGTCACTAAGTATCCCCAACATTGGTGAACTGCTTCGAAAAATGGTCTCTCCCATGTCGGCAAAAAACATGAGACATTTTTGTGGGCAGAAAGATTCAACCTATTTCAAGGCGAATGTTATAGATCCTCTTATTTCGGAGGGATTGGTCGCTATGACACATCCTAATTCACCTAAAAGTCCAACTCAAAAGTATTACTTGACAGATTTAGGGAAACCATTGCTGAAAAACGAAACGAATGGAATACAAGCAGAAGGTGTGTCAGAGGAAAGGGTGAACCGACTGATTGCGGAATTTACAGAAGCATTACCTCAGTTTGCCTCAGGATTACCTGTGATGGAGGAACAATACCATTCTACACTTCCCATAGGAGATGCTCGTTGCTTCCAATCTGCATACAAGATGAAGAAGGAAATGTTCCAAGACAATGGCACATGGATCTACGAAACACCAGAATTATATCTGTATGAGATACAAGGAAACATCTGGCAGCACTACAATGTACAATTTCTAATGCATCGAGCAGAAGCTATTTATCGGATTCGATTCTCTGAAATCAAAGACGCTTTCAAATCATTAGGCGTCGAAGGAAGATTTGCTATCATAACCAGTTTCTTTTTAGGGACATATGATGACCTATATGGAGGTGATGTAAAAATAAAAGAGACAGACTTCGGTTATATCTTCACATTAACACCCGCGCCTGCATGGTCCGCCTGAAAATCACACGGGATTCATCCCAGGTTGAGACGATTCCCGTGGAAATCCGTAAATGTGTACCGTATCTTAAATGATAAACTCTTTCCCTTTGGTGATTGCGTGTAATTCTTTGAAAAATATATCAGTTCGGGTATAAAACAAAAGATTACATTAAAAAATATACCCGTTTTGGTATATTATTAAAAAAATATATAACTTTGTACCCGTTAAGGTATAATAGTTATGACTTTACCTGACGAAAATGAACCGTCCCTCGTTCATCCAGACCCCGGTACACATTGGCATATTGAGTTAAGTGAAATGAAATTAAGATACAATATTTACTATATTAAGGAGAATCTTAAAAATGTGCTTGTTAAGTTTGGCACTATAGAACTTGTTATTCTGGTTCTTAATATGTTGGTTACAGAGATTGTGTTTGAACTGATGCCATCGGTATTTGACAAACATATGCACAACTTGATTCAATTTGGTGTGTCTGTTTTGGCTTGTCTGCTTCTTGTATGGCCAACACTCCGATATGTAGTAATAAGAGATTATAGACGTAGAAAAACAAAGCTGGTGGCAATATGCATACCATTTATCCTTTTTATGTGGTTGATGATGGGCCTTTCCAGTTTGTTGACACTTCGGTTACACAGAAAGATTACTAGAATTTCAAATGTAAATCAGATTAAGCGCAATCCAGGTTTTTGCTACTATAAAATTGCTGGAGTTGAAATCGACACTACACATTTTGGGGTAAACTATCATACAGAAAGTAGTTCAAGAAGCGGAACAAAGATGTATTTCAATGGAGTTGTTCCTGTGAAATCTCAAAAGCGTGTATGGTTGTGTTTTGATGTCCGAGAACATTGCTTTTTGTGGTATAGTGGAGAAAAAATGCGGAAATTCGTAAATAGGGCAACGGCCGAGATGAAAAATTATTCATCAGAAGATTCAACGTATATAGAGGTTCTTGATGATGAATACGGTTACAATCGCTCTGCTTTTAGAATGGCTATTTCAGATGATCCGCACACCAAATACGGAGAACCTGTGTTTGTTAGAGCATTTAATCTTTATAAGCAATATCTTGAAGATATCTTATGGACTTTAGGAATATTCGTAATATCCATCATTTGGTATTATATCGTACTAAAAGACGCAGAATATTTACCCAAGAAAAAATCTCATCAAAGATGTGTCGTCTGAAAGGCGTAATCCCATACTTGCAAATGTGATGGCTCAGCTTGACTATATGGAAAAGCGAGGTAGTGGACTCACGCGCATTTGTAATGAGACCTTTGCCTCTTCCGACACCTCGAATGTCGGAGACCATTACGGAGACGTGTCGGAGACGAAACTCACTGAGCGTCAGCAGAAAATGCTTAATCTTATCAAAGAATCTCCGACAATAACTGGCAAACAAATGTCGGAGACTTTGTCGGTGAGCCAACGCACCATTGAGCGTGACCTTTCTGCTTTACAGAAGCTTGGTGCTCTGAAGCGTGAAGGCAAGGATAATGATGGTAAGTGGGTTATAATTTCTGTTAGTCACTGATTTGATTTAGCCCAATTCCATTAGCATAAAAAGAGGAAATGTTCATTTGCTGTGAACATTTCCTCTTTTATATATGTACAGTTTGCACCTACGGTGCTTTTTCCTATTTTATTCGATACTTTCCTCGATACTCTTGAGCACGTAGTCGAGAATTTCAGGAGTGTGACAACGACTGATGAAGTTGCCTTCAAATTGTGATGGACTAACATAGATACCTCTTTCCAACATATTGTTGAAGTAACGGGCGAATCTCTCCTGATCGCTGGCCTTGGTCTCCTGGAAATTAGTTGGATTCTTTTGGTTGAAGAAAAGGGTGAACATCGTACCACAATGGTTCAGATAGATGTCTTTACCTTCGATGATCTTCTCAAGGCGGGCGCAGAAGTCGTTAGCACGCTCTTCGAGCTCGTCATAAAATCCTGGCTGCTTCAGTTGGTCTAGTGTGGCAATGCCGGCAGCCATCGCTACAGGGTTACCACTTAGTGTACCAGCCTGGTAAACAGGACCTTCTGGGGCAAGCATATCCATGATTTCTTTCTTACCTCCAAAGGCAGCAGCAGGGAATCCACCACCAACAATCTTACCGACAGTTGTCATATCCGGTTTGATACCAAATCGCTGTTGGGCGCCACCAAAACTCAAACGGAAACCGGTAATAACCTCATCAAAGATAAGTACGCTACCATGAGCACTAGTGAGACGGCGAGTAGCTTCCAAGAATTCACGGGTAGGAGGAACTACACCCATATTACAAGCTACAGGTTCAAGAATCAGTGCTGCTACTTCGTCACCATGTTCTGCGAAATATTTCTCCAGCGCTTCAGTGTCATTATAAGGCAATACCACGGTATACTGGGTAAATCCCTGAGGAACACCTGCAGAAGAGGCATTGTTCAGCGTAGCTACACTACTACCAGCAGCTACCAGCAGATGATCAGCATGACCATGATAGCAACCTTCAAATTTTACCAAAATATCTCTTCCTGTATAGCCGCGAGCTACACGGATAGCACTCATCGTAGCCTCTGTACCCGAGTTGACAAAGCGCAGTTTTTCCATGCTTGGGAAAGCTTCCCTTACCTTATTGGCAAGCACAGTTTCAGCCTCAGTACAGATACCATAGCTACTGCCACGCATGACAGCTTCTGCAGCAGCCTTGCTCACTGTATCCTGATTATGACCGAGGATGAATACACCCCAAGACATACAGAAATCGATAAACTTGTTATCGTCGATATCATATATATAAGTATCCTTGGCATGGCTAACAAACAGCGGTGTTGTTCCTACTGCTTTCAGAGCACGTACAGGACTGTTTACGCCACCTGGAATGACGTTGCAGGCCCGTTCGAAAGCCAACTTTGAATTTTTTCTTTCGTTCATAGTTTTATAGCTGCTTGATTACTTCTTAATGGTATAGCGTTCAGCCCACTTCTGCATATATTCCTTAGCATAATAGGAAATGATATATTTTGCACCTGCGCGCTTAAAGGCGATAAGACTTTCGAATACGACACGTGGCTCATCAAGCCAGCCCTTCAGCGAAGCAGCCTTGAGCATACTATATTCGCCACTTACCTGATAAGTTACCATTGGTATTTCAGGGAAACGCTCTACGGCACGAGCGATCATGTCGAGATATGGCATACCTGGTTTAACCATAGTAGCATCTACACCTTCTTCGATATCGTCTGCAATCTCTTCAAGTCCCTGATCGTGTGTACGATAGTCCATCTGATAGGTTCTGCGGTCACCGAAGGCTGGGGTAGAGTCAGCAGCATCACGGAAAGGACCGTAGAAGGCTGATGCATATTTGGCAGAGTAACCCAATATCTTACACTTAGGATACAAGCCGTTTTCTACAAGTTTGCTCTTGATGGCAGCAATCTGTCCGTCCATCATTGCAGAAGGAGCTACCCAGTCGGCACCAGCCTTAGCATATACGTATGCTTCCTGAGCCAACAATGGCAGGGTAGAGTCGTTGTCCACATCGTGATTATGAATCAGTCCACAGTGACCGTGACTGGTATATTCGCAGAGACATACGTCGGCGATGACAATCATATCTGGGTATTCGGCCTTGATAGCACGGATAGCCTTGCAGATAATACCATTTTCATCGTAACCGGCAGATCCACGCTCGTCTTTCTCTTCGTCTGGTATAACGCCAAAGAGAAGCAACTTATTGATACCCAACTCTTTCACTTCTGCGATATCCTTGAGCAGCAGGTCGATAGAGAAGTGATATACACCTGGCATAGATGCAATTTCGTGTTTTACGTTTTCACCTTCTACGACAAAGTAAGGGTAGATAAAATCTTCTGCGTTGACAAATACGTCAGCATAACGATCGCGTGTACTTTGATCTTTACGATATTCTCTGAATCTTTTCATTGTTATATCTTTTTATATATGGTTTCTTTTTTTCAGTTGTTTTTCCAGATGGGCTTGTGTAATAGCTCCTCGGGTTTCATACGTTTTATCTTCGGGCAGCGTACCATAGAGTTTCAAGAAGTTGTCGATGGTACTTGGCGATGTAAATACGATGGTGTCTATCGTCGCGAGGTCCACTCTCTTCGGGTGTTCGGGCATTACATTCTGGTAGGCGGTCAGCGTTTGTACGGTATAGCCTAACTCTCTTAATCCGTCAGGGATAATGGGTAGTGCTATAGCCGATCGTGGAAATATAACGTGGCGATGTAGAAGTCTTTCGTCTGTACGGAATAGTTCGATAACCCCATAAGAATCGTCTTGAGGAGCGATAATGAGGTTTTGTGCGCCTCTCTCTTGCAGTGCCTGGGCAGTAGTATGTCCGATTGCCACCACCTGCCCGTGCCATGGAGCCTTCACCTTCTGCATGGCTTCATACCAGTATTTCACCGTCATCCTGCTGGTCATCAGCAGAATATCATGGTCGGTGATAGAGGCAGCCGCTTGCTGCAGTAAGGTATCATCTTCCAGTCCTCTTATTTCGATCAGCGGAGTATGAATGGCCGTTTGATCTTTACATGTGAGTCCGGTATAGAGACGCATAGGCGATGATGATTAGATCGTTTCGTTAAGAATATTACCAGGTGCAAACCACTTTTTCAAGTTTTCGGCAGCTTCACCTCTTTTGGCTGTAATAGCCAGTCTTCCCTGCATCGGATGGGTAGGGAAAGGTAGAATCTCTGTGATTTCGTCTTCCATGCCCAGTCGTTTCAGAGCACAAGTAGCCACGATAGCGCAGTCTAGCTTGCCGTCTCTTACCTGAGCTACGCGGTCTTCGATACAACCACGTATCCCCACAATCTTTAAGTCTGGTCGCAGTTCTGACAAGCCTTTCTTACGCAGCGGCGAACTGGTACCTACGGTACTTCCAGCAGGCAAATCCATCAGTTTGATATGGTCTCTACTTACCAGAGCATCTGTTTTATCAAAAGCCTCATACAGCGCAATCACTTCCAAATCAGGGTGCAAATGTTCAGGCAGATCCTTGGCAGAGTGTATAGCGATATCCGCATCATCATGCAGCAGCGCCCAGTCGAGTTCACGAGTAAACATATCGTCAGGAGCCTCACCGTTGAGTAAAGACAAATCCAGTCTTTTGTCGCCGAAGGTATCCGTAAAGACGATCGTATAAGGTATATCCTTCAGTCTATTGAAGACCTCAGCTACCTGTAGCTGGCTCAGTTTGCTTCTTCTGGCGATAACCCTAATAGGCGCTAATTCCTTATTTTGTGGCATATAATTTTCTCCTTTCCATGATATCCTCGAGTATCTCGATTTCATCTTCTATAATAGCTTCAGCCTTTTCCACCTCACTTGATCTTACCTCTATATTCTTCTTCACACGGTTTTCCAAATCGCGCAAGTTATAGAGATGCACGTTAGGATAAGTAGCGATTTCTGCATCGATATCACGAGGGAAAGCAAGGTCGATAGCCAGCAACTTCTGGTCGCGCTCGATATCGTCTGTTGTCACCACCAGACTTGGAGCAGAAGTAGCACTAATCAAGATATCCGTATTTTTCAGATAGTTCTTCTTTTCCTCCAGACCGAATACCTGTATGCCGAGTGGATCAGCCAGTTCGTGAGCTCGGTCCAGACTTCGGTTACCCAAGAAAAGAAGTTGCGCACCTTTATTCTGCAAGAATTTCAGAATATCGCTGGTCAACTTGTTGACACCGATAATCGTAATACGTGCATGCTTCAAGTCTACCTGTTCTTCTTCCATAATTTCTACAGCAGCCAAACTATGGCTTACAGCACCATGAGATATTTCGGTCTCATTACGCACACGTTTACCCACTTCGAGAGCACACTCAAAGAGTTTGTGAATACCGGCAGGCAGATGATGATCGTTACGTGCTTTCAGATAAGCCTCTTTCACCTGTCCCTGAACAGCTCTTTCGCCTACGATAGCCGATTCCAGTCCACTCACCACGCGGAAAAGATGGCGAGCCACACGCTTGGGAACATCACCATTACCCGAATAGAGTTCCATACGGTTACAAGTCTGTAGAAAAACAGACTCTGGTGGCATCTGGTTTTCGATCGTTTTAAAATATGATTCGCGATCTTGTAATGAAGTATTTTTAAAATTTATTGATTGATAAGTTACCATGATCTTTTTACGTAATTGGTGATAAACTGTAGGCTCTTGAGTGGAGCTTGTGGCGGAACGCCATGACCCAAGTTGAGTATCCAGTTGTGGTGCTCTTCCCAATATGGGCGATAGCTTTCAAGTTTTTGCTGGATAATCTCTTCACTGGCGAAGAGAATCCTTGGGTCTAGATTACCTTGTAGGCCGATGGCAGGGTTCACCAATTTTCTTGCCTCATAAAAGTCCATCTGCCAGTCTATGTTTACAAAGTCGCACATATCTGGGGTTACAGCTTGCAAGCCAAGTCCCAGACCTTTTGCAAAGTATATTACGGGAACACCCATTTCTTTCACAGCTTGTCCGATACGTCGTATGGCAGGCATAAAGTGGGCGATATATTCATTTTGAGGTAGTACACCGGCATTTGTTTCGAAGATTTGGAAGAGTTGTACACCATGCTTTACCTGGTTACGGGCATATTCGATGGTCATCTCTGTGAGGGCTTCGATGAGTCGGTCGGTTTCTGCCGGATTACTGAAAATATAACTTACAGCATCGTTAAACTGATTATCCGTGCTTCTACCCTGAAGCATATAGCAAAGTGTAGTGAGCGGCCCGCCGCAGAAACCGATTAGCGGTGTGCCGTCTGATATTCTACTTTTTATTTCATCGATATTGCGATAGATATAATCCAGTTTGCTTGCATCAGGTTTCAGCTGTTTGCTTGCGTCAGAATATTGGCAGAGCGGAGTACTGAATACCGGTCCTTTGTCAGTCCAACTGATATTAGCGCCCATCGCAGTAGGCACTACCAGAATATCACTGAATAAGATAGCAGCATCTACGCCAATGGTATGTACAGGCATAAGCGTTACCTGTGCACACAAATCAGGTGTGTGCATAATCTCGTCAAAACTGTGGAGATCGCGTAGTTTCAGATAATCGGGCAGTACTCTTCCTGCCTGTCTCATAAACCATACTGCTGGTCGCTCAGTCTTTTTACCTTGTAACGTACGAAGTATCAAATCGTTCATGTCATACTGTCTTTGTACAAAATCGTTGCAAAGGTACAAAAAATACATCAATCATGCAATCCTAATTTTTGATGATTCGTGTTAACGACTGGCTTTTCGTATTTCCCGTTTATTTTTATCGGTTCCAGATGCAGTCCGATATGTGTTTGTTTACCAAATTTAGCCTGTAATCGATGTTCTATATGGGTAGCATGCTGATGCGCTTCATATAAGGTAATATGTCCTGGCATACGTATATGCATCTCAATAGCTATCGTATTGCCAATACGTCGGGTTTGCAGGTTGTGGGCATCTATTACCCCGTCCTCGCTTTCAGCTATTTGTATGATTTCATTTTCCGTTTCATCACCCAGACTCGCCTCGAGCAGTTCTGACAGAGCATCCCTTATCAGTTTGTAAGAAGATTTCGAAATAAAAAAGCTCACTACGACAGCCGCAATAGGGTCGAGAACAGCCCAATTTGGTCCTAACAGGATAGCACCGCCGATACCTAGAGCTGTACCTATAGAAGAAAGGGCATCGCTGCGATGATGCCAAGCATTAGCCGTAACGGCTTCCGACTTGTATTTTTTGCCAGCAGCAGCCGTAAATCGATAGGCCCATTCTTTCAGAGCGATACTCATCAGTGCTGCAGCTAGAGCTATCCATCTCGGTTGCCCAAGATTTTCGCCCCGTAGGCTCTGTATGATTTGCGAAATGCCACTATAACAGACCATCAGACCAACACCTAAGAGGCTGGTACCAATGATGGCCGTAGCTAAGGTTTCGTATTTACCATGACCATAATCATGACTTTTATCTTTCGGTTTGTTGCTTAATTTCACAAACACGATGACAACGATATCGGTAGCGAAGTCGGTCAGCGAGTGCACAGCATCGGCTAATATCGCAGCCGAATGTCCCCAAATACCTGCTGCAAATTTCAGAATAAGCAATATCACATTAATCAAACTTCCCCTCAAAGTGATGCGAAATAGTTTTTTTTCGCGTAAGGGTGAGTCATCAGAAGAGTCAGTGCTTTTATATTCCATTTCTCACGTGCTTTAAACCTTTGAAGAGCAAATATATAAAGAAAATGTAACATGAGCTATAATTTGTTCAAAATTTAGGATATATTTTTTTGTATTCGTTACAAATGACAAATTATTTGGTACTTTTTGCAAAGTTTTACTGATAGATATTATTTATTTTTGCAATTGTCTTTAGAACTTGTGGTAAGCGAACTGCATTCTGTTTAGATGTGAATTTAGGTCAACTCATCCATTTAAGGCAGGTATTTCGATTTACCGTTCAATCGCCTGTCTCAATATGTGAGTTTAATAACTAGTTTAGTTAATTTTATTTAGGTTTTACTAGACGTAGTTTTTAAAAAGTTTTGTAGGTTTTTTACAAGTCAAGTGATAGGCAGATTCGTCGTGACGACAAATCTGCTTATATTTTTTTATGTTGTTTCAGGAGGAAAAAATCAGCATGTAAATTTGTTTTTTAAATCAGATAATACTATCTTTGTCGTATTATAAATACCCCCAAAAAGAATGGTAATGGAATACGATTATTAACACTTAAATATTTAAAAATATGATCAACAACATGATGGTAACCACCACCCCAACCGTAGAGGGACATCGCATTTTAAGTTATAGAGGAGTTGTTACTGGCGAAACGATTATTGGCGCCAATGTTTTTAAAGATTTTTTCGCAAGTATTCGCGATATTATTGGTGGTCGTTCGGGCAGTTATGAGAGTGTGTTGCGCGAGGCTAAGGATACCTCCATGCGTGAGATGATAGAGCGTGCTCAGCAAATGGGAGCCAATGCTGTAGTAGGTGTCGATATTGACTACGAAACGATTGGTGCACAGGGTTCTATGCTTATGGTTGCTGTGAGTGGTACAGCGGTGGTAATCGACTAAAGTTGCAAAATGTACCGTTTAGCTGACAAAAATGGCTAAACTCGCATATAGTACCTCATTTTATTTTTAGCCTTAAAATGAGGGGTTTTTCGCCCCCTTGTTTTAAGGCTATTTTTGTGTGTAAGTGTTTGGTTTATAGGTTTATACATATTTACTTGCTTGATGTCTTTCTTCAAAAGGACATGGTCATAGATTAGCCATAAAAGCTCATTTCTTGTGCAAAAAAAAGTGATATTTTTATTGTACATGTTTTAGTTTATTTTTATTTTTGCTTTTGAAAGTTACCAAGTCGATCCGTTAGCCCTCAAAAATGTTACCAAGTCGATCCGTTAGGACTTACCAAGTCGATCCGTTAGAAGGTTTTTGCTTAACCAAACCGATCCGCTACCCTTACCAAGTCGATCCGTTACACATGCGCTCAAGCCCGATAAACACTGGGCTGAGCGGGGATTGTAAAATATTTAAAATATTATATATATATAACCAAGTGATAGAAATATTATTTAGAAATATTGCAATAAGAGCAAAATATGTTGTTTTGAATTTTGTTGACATGAACCGCCTTATAATTCGCTTATTTGCAGTCGGCATGTTAGAAAGACTGAAATATGCGAATTTTGCGATAGTTTGTAACTGCCTGATTCATTGCGAGTTAGCTGATAGCTGTTTTGGGGCGTTAAGAAATGCCCGGCAAAACCCCAGCTCCTATACCCCAAAAGCTAAGAGTTTATGCGATAAGGTCATAGGTTTTAGCGGCTAAAGTCTAAGCTTTTGGGGTATAGGAGCTGGGGTTTTGCCGCAAGTGTGTGTGTAAGCGACAAAGTGGGCAGTCTAAAAGTTGAATTTTTCGAGCTAGATGGCGATTTTCGGAAGACCCTGATTTTGGCCATTTTATTTGACAGATGGCGGATTTTTTCTCGCTAAGAGCGTCAAGACGCAAAGAAAGAAAGTCAAGCGGGCAAGGGACGTAAGGGCGGTTGGGTGTGTAAGCTTGGTACGGAAAAATAGAGTTAGTGCGGAGAATTCGAGTAAAGCGTATTTAAGAAAATTTAGCGTGCAAGAAGAGAGTAGGGAAAATAGGGACAGGAAAGCAAAAAAGTAGAGAGAGCAAAGAGAGTTGGGAGTGCTAAAACCACAACGAAACGAAAAAATGTTTAGCAAAAATCTTCATCTCTTCCCAAGAGACGGATTCTGAGTACAAAGGTACTCTTTTTTTCGCAAACCGCACATTTTTATGCCCAAAAAACGGGTTTTAGGCATCGCTTTTTTGCCATTTGTTTAGCAAAACGCATCAGAACATCTTCGTAAACATCTGTATATCAACACTTTTTTGTTTCAATACATCTCTTGGGAAGAGATGAATGAATGTTACACTTAAATTGAAAGCAAAAGTGACAACTTGCGAAAACAAATTTATCTTCTCTGGACATGAATCATTTTCTTGCAAAGCCTTGTGGTTGAAAAAAGGATATGATTTTGTTGTCAATAAAAATAATTTCAATAATGCGGATGCGGTTATCAAATTGGGCGTTGGAAAAAACATGGTATCGTCAATTCGCTATTGGCTTCGTGTTTTTGGAATTTGTGAAAATGATATGCCAACCAAGTTAGGGGATTATCTTTTTAATGACAATAGTGGCAAGGATAAATATATGGAGGATTTGGCTACGATTTGGATTCTTCATTTTAATCTTGTATTTTCAAAGGATGCATCACTGTATAATATGTTTTTTTGTGGACTTCAAAGAGAACGTACTCAGTTTGAACGTGAGCAAATTCAAACTTATATAAAATTGAAGGTCGCTGAAGCAGGTAAACAAAATAACTATAATGTAAATACTGTAAAAAAGGATATCAGTGTATTGCTACAAAACTATTGTCTTCCTCGTAATCCTCAATCAAATGAGGATTTTTCGTCATTGTTGATTGAGTTAGATCTGATTCGGCAGAGTTCAGATGGGAAAAGCTATTATTTCAATGTAGATGGCAAACGAAAAGTATCAAAAGAAATTTTTCTTTATGGCCTTTTGAAACTTAAACAGGTTGAAGGTGATAATACTATTGCATTTGAGACTATACAAGAGAATGTAGGGCTTGTATTTTGTATGCAAGATTTCGAGACTATTGAAATGTTGAAAAAGTTGTCAAATGAATATAGACAATATTTCACATATAGTGATGTGGCAGGAATTAAACAAATTCAATTTATAAGGAACTTGGAAATAAAACAAGTGTTAGACAAGTACTATGGTAGAAACATTTAGTTTATCGGCAAATATAAAGAATGGCTTTGCAGAAGGTAGTCAATATTTGGTAACTCCTAATGCAAAGAATGCTATTCATAACATAGTAAATGATTTTCGTTCAGGCATTCATACTTTTACTATCATTGGTTCTTATGGCACAGGCAAATCAAGTTTCCTTTTGGCACTAGAATCAGATTTGAATAATAGAGGGAAAAAGACATATCTGCTTGATGCCAAGAATCTGTCCGATGCAAAGGGATTTGAGATAATGAACATTGTAGGTGATTATGTCGAGATGTCAATATTACTTAGAAGAGCTTTGAACGTTGAAGGAAATACAACTAGCATTCTTGATAGTCTAAAAGATTATTACACCCAATGTCAGAATAAGGGAAAATTCTTGCTTATAGTAATTGATGAGTTTGGTAAGGTGTTAGAACACGCAGCAAAAAATAATCCTGAAAAGGAATTATATTTCTTACAGAAATTTTCAGAATTGGTGAATGTTCCAAGTAGGAATATGATGCTTTTAACAACCCTTCATCAAAATTTTGGTGCATATGCAAAAGGTCTGACAGAATCGCAAATAAATGAGTGGATAAAGGTTAAAGGGCGATTTAAGGAAATTGCATTTGTAGAGCCAATAGAACAATTGCTATATTTGGCATCTACTCAGTTGCATGAGAAAAAAAATATATACAATTCGGACAATGTCAAACCTTTATTAGATTTGGCGAAAGAAACAAGGTATGTTTCTAAAGATTTCTTATTGGGCACGGCTATTCAGTTGTTTCCATTGGATATTTTTGCTGCTTATACCATAACAACTGCTATTCAACGGTATGGGCAGAATGAGCGTTCTCTTTTTACATTTTTATCAGTTCGAGGTACTAACTCTATTTCTGAATTTAGGCCTGCAAAGCATCAAACGTATAACCTTTCAATGGTGTATGATTACATACATTATAACTTCTATTCCTATTTGAAGGATGCTAACTCTGATTCTATGAGCTGGAGTACAATACAGGTTTCAATCGAACGAGTTGAAGGACAGGATTGGACTACAGAAAAGGAAATGCTACAAGCCGTAATGTTGGTAAAAGCAATTGGGCTTTTGAATCTTTTCGGAACAGCAGGATTCAAACTTACGGTAAATAATCTCGCTGTATATGCCCGAGAAGCAATGGCAATATACAATGCTACAGAGATTATACAGAAGCTTTCTTCCAAGAAAATTGTACGCTATGCTGCATACAAAGAACGATTAATTTTGTTTGAAGGTACTGATGTGGATCTTGAAGCAGAAATTCGTGAGGCAGGCATGATGGTTTCACGTCCTATTGCTTTTGTGGACGAGCTGAATGTCTTTTTTAATCGCAGAATTTCACCAGTCAAAGCTCATTACTATCAGAAAGGGACGCCACGTTTTTTTGACTATATTATTCGTGAAGAACCAATTGATATTGTGCCTACCGGTGATACGGATGGTTACATTGAACTAATTTTCTCTACACATAAAAATGCATTAGAGGAGATTATAAAATTCAGTTCCGAAACCAATAATGCACTAGTATTCGCTTTATTCATCGATACAAAGGATATTATAGATCATCTTTACAATATCAAGAAGTACATATATTTGTTGGATCATGTACTTGATAAAAATGATAGGGTGGCTGTAAAAGAAATTCGGAAACTAAAGGAGTATGAAGAAGTTTTACTCAACAAGGCTATAAATGATAATTTGTTTTCATATGAGAACCGAGTTGTTTGGGTGTATGGCGGAAAAGAGCAGAAAGTAGAATCACATCGTGACTTTAATAGGCTTTTGTCCAAGGTTTGTAACGAGGTTTATAGCAAAACGCCTGTGATGGTAAATGAATTGTTTAATAAACATAAACTCAGTAGAGCGATTATTGCTGCTCGCAAAAGTTATCTTACTTATTTGACAGAACATTATTCTGAAAATGGAATGGGATTTACTGATGAAAAATACCCACCGGAAAAAACCATCTATGCATCTCTATTATTAAATACAGGTTTGCATCAAAATGGTAAATTTGCAGATGTTCCAACGAATAAGGGATTTATGCCTTTATGGGAGGCTTGTGAAGAATTTTTACGTAATTCAGAAAATAAAGCTCGAAAAATTTCAGAGTTAATTAAGTTGCTATCAACTAAGCCATATAAATTAAAACAGGGATTTCTGGATTTTTGGATTCCAACGTATCTGTTTATTAAGCGTCAAGACTTTGCACTTTATGATGCATCAAGAGGTGCATTCATGCCAAATGTTAATATGGAATTCTTTGATTTACTTCAAAAGCATCCAGGTGATTATGAGGTAAAGAAATTCTCTGTTGATGGTGTAAAGTTGGATTTTTTTAATCAATATCGTCATTTTATTAATCTTGGAGAGGAAATATCGATAACCAATGATAGTTTCATTGAAACGATTAAGCCTTTCCTGAGTTTCTATGTGCGACTTAATGAATATACAAAGCACACTCGAAAATTTAATCATGGGACAACTATGAAATTCCGAGATGTGTTATCTCAAGCCAAAGATCCTGAAAAGGCTTTTTTCGAAGATTTACCAGAAGCTCTTGGCTTTACACAAGAGAATCTAAAGCAAGAAGAATTCATCACAGAATATGGACGAATTATTCAGAGTGCAATTAGAGAACTACGATCTTGTTACTCTCAGTTGATAGACCGTATAGAATCAAGATTGGTGGAGCAGTTTGGGTTGCAGAGCTATGATTATTCAGAGTATATTATTGAGATTCGTGAGAGACTGGCTCATGTTAGAGACTATCTATTGACAGATAAACAACGTGAGTTCTACCATCATGTAATGACAGTATATGATAATCGAGTCCAATGGTATCAATCAATTTGTTATACTATTCTAGAGCAACGACTTGATACTCTAAAGGATGAACAAGAGGATAAATTGTCTGATGATTTGGTCTATTTGTTCCGTGAGTGCGAGAAATATTCTGATATATCTACTAAGATTGATGATGAAAATACGTCAGATGCGTATTCATTTGATATGGTTACCAATAAGGGTACTAGTATGAGAACGCAGACGTACATACTCCCCAAAAAGGATAGAAAGAAAGCTACTGAGCTTGAAAGGAAAATTACCCAATTACTTTCTGGTGATACTAATATCGATGTATGTACATTACTGTCGATACTAAACAAAAAAATAATCAAATGACAAAGGTTAGACACATATTAGGCATATCTGGTGGTAAAGATAGTGCAGCTCTTGCTATTTATCTAAAAAAAACATACCCATCATTGAAGATAGAGTATTATAATTCTGATACTGGATGTGAACTTGCAGAAACAGAAACGTTAATTAATCGTTTGGAAGCCTATTTAGGTAAGATTGAGAGACTCCGTGCCGCCGAAGGGAGCCCGGAGCCGACTCCATTCCATCACTTCCTTAAAGCAATGGGTGGCTTCTTACCTTCTCCTCAAGCTCGATGGTGCACTAAGAAGATGAAGCTAGATAAGTTTGAGGAATATGTGGGGGACGATTATGCTGTTTCGTATGTGGGTATTCGTGGCGATGAAGACAGAGATGGCTATATATCATCAAAACCAAATATTCAAGCAGTTTTCCCATTTCGTAAAAATATCTGGAGTATTGATGTTATCAACAAATTTCTGCACAAAGAAAATTTAGATCAGATAGTTGAAATCTATGAACGTTTATGTCCTCAAAGTTTCTTACGAGAAGAAATAATAGAAACCGTTAAAAAGCCGATTACTAAGCAATTTTTCTATTCTAAGAAAATGAATGCTTTACTTGACTATGACGTTAAATTGTTTAATCATGCTGTTTTTGAATTCTTGAAAACAACAGATTATCCTGTGGGAAAGCTCGATGATTTCCCATTGCTTGATAATACTGATATATTGATTAAAGACGACATATTCCGTTTGCTTAGAGAAAGTGGTGTGGGGGTACCAGCCTATTACGAGGAAATTCCTTTTGAGGTGGATGGTCAGACTGGTACCTATTGCCGTAGTCGTTCAGGGTGCTACTTTTGTTTCTTTCAGCAGAAAATAGAGTGGGTATGGCTTTATGAACAGCATCCGGACCTTTTTAGAAAGGCAATGGAATTCGAGAAAGATGGATATACTTGGAATCAGAATGAAAGTTTGAAAGATCTCATTAAACCAGAGCGTATTCGTCAGATTAAACTTGACATTATCCGACGACAAAAAGAAAACAAGGCAAATAATAAGGGGACGACCCTTGCAGAAATCCTAGGTGATGATATCATGTGTGCGAACTGCTTTATATAATATAGGGGGGATAGTTCATGTTAAAGAACAACGTATTGTGGCCAGCTAGCCGTAGATTTAAGTCCAGAACGGAATGGGAGCCAATCGGCTTTTTTTCCGAGGCTTTGTGCAATGCAACGGAGTTTGATATAAAACTTGGTTTTTTTTCGTCTTCTGCCATTAACGTTTTGTGTGATGGATTTGCCACATTCCTCTATAATGGGGGACGAATGCGTATGGTAATCAATGATGTTCTGTCTATTGAAGATCAGCAAGCAATGATGGTGAGTGATGATAGTGTTTCCTTGCCATATTTTGACTTGCACAATCTGCAAGAAGTAAAGCGCACCTTGTCGGAGCGTAATCAGCATTTCTTCGAGTGCTTGTCTTGGTTGATTAAGAACAATCGGCTGGAAATAAAAATAGTTGTACCTAAGAGCGGTGAAGGCATCGCTCATTCCAAATGTGGTTCTTTTTCTGATGGATTGAATAAGGTCGCATTTGATGGGTCTTGCAACTTTTCACGCACGGCTTTAATTGAAAATCTGGAAAGTCTCACAGCGTTTTGTGATTGGGATGGACAAGGCGACATTTGTAAGATAAACGACATTGTCGAAGATTTTGAAAAGACTTTTTCAGGCAATGATGATTCTGTCTGCTATCTAAAGGCCGACGAAGTAAAAGCAGGAATAAGTGCAAACTTCAGGCATAAGGATATAGGTGAGCTGATGCGCGAAGAACAGGCTCTTATTTCACGGCGCCTTAATGATAACCTTCCTCAAAGCATTCAAGCCATTTTGAATAAGGCAAGAAAAAAAACTGAATTTATAATTCAACAGATAGAGCGGTTAGA
This sequence comes from Segatella baroniae B14, assembly GCF_022024235.1. Classification (GTDB taxonomy): domain Bacteria; phylum Bacteroidota; class Bacteroidia; order Bacteroidales; family Bacteroidaceae; genus Prevotella; species Prevotella bryantii. The sequence continues at coordinate 1,034,310 of NZ_CP091800.1, read as the reverse complement.
AATTAAAGCCTCAGATAAAGTTGAGCCAAAATTTCCTTTTGATGAACCACGAGATTACCAAAAACAAGCTTATGATCTTTGGAAGGTAACGCAAAAAGGATTGTTTGCTATGGCAACAGGAACAGGAAAAACACTTACTTCATTGAATTGTTTGTTGAATATTTGGAAAAAATATCATTTTTACAAAGCACTAATATTGGTACCAACAATTACGCTCGTTGATCAATGGGAGGAAGAGTGTAAAAGGTTTCATTTTAATAATATAATTAAAGTAAGTTCCAAAAATCCTAAATGGAAGATAGAACTCGATAATATAAAAATCAAAGAAAGTATTGTGATTGAAGATGACAATTCCTCATTCATAATTATTGCCACATATGCCTCTTTTGCTCGTGAAAGCATATTTAGAGAATTAATTGATTTCAATCGAAACACAACACGACAAATTTTATTGATTGCAGATGAAGCACACAATATGGGTGCCGGAAGAATATTGGACAGATTGGGTGGAATAAAATTCCCCCGTCGTATAGGACTATCTGCAACTCCAGAACGCCAGTTTGACGAAAGTGGAAATCGGGCTATTATGGAATTCTTCGGCTGTGAAAAAAGCTATACCTTTGAATTTAATATGCAAGAAGCTATTGACAAAGGATATTTATGCAGATACAAATATTTTCCTCATGTAGTGAAACTTAACGAGGAAGAAATGGCAGAATACATGCGTATATCACTTCAGTTAGCTAAATTTTATAATAGTGAAAAAGATTCATTCCCCAAAGGTGATGATATATTAATGCGTTTATTACTTAAACGTAAACGAATAGTTCATAAAGCACGTGAAAAGGAAATAATATTTAGGCAGATTGTTGAAGATAGATTTGCAGAAAAAGGTAACTTGAAATATACCTTGGTCTATGTACCTGAAGGGGCGAACCCTGACAATGAAATGGCTGATGTTTTTGACAGCACTGATAGTATAATAGATGATGATTATTCAGAAAATCTGATAGATATATATACCCGTATTGTGCAAAATGTTAGTAAAACAACAACCGTGAAAAAATTCGTATCAGGAATTAAAGAAAGAAATAAAATCCTTGAAAAATATGCAAATGGTGAGATTGAAGTATTGACATCTATGAAATGTCTTGATGAAGGTGTCGATGTGCCTCGCAGTGAAATGGCTATTTTTTGTGCCAGTACAGGTAATCCAAGACAGTTCATCCAGCGAAGGGGACGTATCTTAAGAAAGCATCCAGATAAACATATGGCTATCATACATGATTTAGTCGTTGCTCCTAAAATAAATTCAGCTCAAGAAAACTATAAAATGGAACGTAATCTGTTAAGGAGTGAATTAAAAAGAGTTCGTGATTTTGCTGTATTATCTGAAAATGCTGACTTTACATATAATGAGTTAAACCAAATTTTATCATATTATAACATAAATTTATTCTGATTATGGCAAGAAGTAATGATAACAAAATGCTGCAAGCAGTCTTGTCTGATAGCAATCTGATGAGTTTTGGACGTTATACACCATCTGATATCAGTACTATTGATCAGGCTTTAGACTCTGATAATTATGTAATTAATGTAGTTGCACAGATTATTAAAAGAATAGGGGAAGGTGCTTCTGATAAAGAACTTTGGAAAGAAATAGATAAATTTTTAATCGACAACGTATGATAATCAAGGAAATTTGTATCAAAAATTTCCGTAGTTATTACGGAGATAACAATAAGTTTGAGTTCTCGGATGGACTTACACTTATTCTTGGAGATAATGGTGATGGAAAGACTACGTTTTTTGAAGCTTTGCAATGGTTATTCAATACAACTATTGACAAAGGCAATATAGACCACGTGTCTGAAATGCGAAAATCTAAGTTAGATATAGGTGAGAAGGACGAAGTTTCTGTATCAATGTTATTTGAACATGACGGAGAAAAGTATGTTGAAAAATCTTTCTCTGTTGAACGTACCGATGATAATAATTTCAGGATTGGCTCACTTAATTATATTGGGTATGAGACATCTGGGTCAGAACGTGTTAAAGTAAGCGGTAAAAATCTTATAGATAGATGCTATGATGCCTTTATTCAAAGATTTAGTATGTTTAAAGGAGAATCAGAACTTAATGTTTTTAATAATCCTGCTGCACTGAAGGATTTAGTAGATAAATTTTCAGACATAAGAAAGTTTGATGACCTTGTTGAATATACAACATCTTTCAAGGAGAAAGCTAATGCTGCTTATCTAAAGGAAATGAAATCAGATAAGAAAGTCTCGGGTGAAGCAAAATCATTGGAACTTCAAATTAACCGGCTTGGAGAAGAAATTTCAACAAAGAAGCAAGACATTAAAGACAAGACAACCTCCTTGGAAATATATTCCAAAAGATTGGGAGATCTAGAAGCTAATCAGGAAGCATCAGAGAGATACAAAGACATTCAAAGTCGATTGAAGAATAAAGAAGAAAGAAGTAGAAAATTGAAAGCAAAGATAAGTTTAGTAGATTACAATCATGCTCTTCTCGACAAAATGTGGATTCTTTGTGCGTTTCCTAAAGTATTACAAGAATTTAAACAGAAGTGTTCTGCGCTCAGTCGTGAAAAGAGAAAGTTGGAGAAGGAAGATGAGCGAAAGAAGGCAATTGAAATAGGTAAAGTTGAAGCTGTCAAGGAAATTCAAGGGGCATTAGTTAATGGAACACCTGAACTTCCATGGTATCTACCTAATCAAGAAACCATGGAAGAAATGCTACACGACCGAATTTGTAAAGTTTGTGGTCGCCCAATGGAAGAAGGGTCTGACGCATATAATTTTATGTTACAGAAGCTTGAAGAATATAAAAAACATGTTGAATTAGAAGCTGCCAAAAAAAGTCAGAAAAAAGCCATTGAGGAGAAGGAACTTTTTTGTTCAGATAACATAGAGTCTTTGCATAGTTTAAGTTTATCACTTAGTGGTAGCAATGAGTCTCAGATTAATGGACTTATTATTGAAATAAACGATAGAATGGATTTGGTGGGACGGCTAAATCTAGAATTAAAAGAGGTGGAAAAACAAATTCAGGATACTATTGATGAGAAATCACGCTTACTCATTCAAGCAGGGAATGTATCTGAAGAGGTTTTGGAAAAAGACTTCAATGATATTAAAGGATTGTTTGAGCAGAAAAACAGAGCAGAATTAAGATTAAAAGATCTGACCAACGAGTTAACACAATTACAAGCACGTATGGAAGGATTGAAAAAGCAGATGGATGAGCTCAATCCTGATAGTTTTCAAGTTAAGGTATATCGAGATGTTCATCGTGTTCTTGAAGTAATATCCAAAGCATTTGTTGTTGCCAAAAAAGAAAATCTTCGAAGATTCCTTGCTGATATGGAAGATAAGGCTAATAGCTATCTTGAGTTACTTAGCGCAACAGACTTCCATGGAGAAATACGTCTAAGCCAAACTGCTGACGATTCTACAGAAATACATCTTTATAGTTCTAATGGTACAGAAATAAAGAAGCCTTCAGGCTCTCAATTGACAGTTATGTATATTTCTGTGCTATTTGCTATTTCTGATTTTACACAAGAAAAAAGAGATGAAGATTATCCTCTTGTATTTGATGCGGCAACTTCATCCTTTGGAGATTCCAAAGAGGAAAATTTTTATAATGTGATAGATCACCTTAAGAAGCAATGTATTATTATAACAAAAGACTTTATCACAAAAGGAGAAATTCGCTTTTCTGAAATAGAAAAACTAACTTGTTCTGTCTATCGAATCAAAAAAGCAGATGGCTTTGATAATAAGAATATGGCTACAATTTGTACAACAATAGAAAAGATCAAATAGTATGGAATCATTATATGAACTTTGGTTAAAACGTGATCCTAATTGGGAAGTTCGCTATCAAGACTCTGTAATTAGTGTTTTTTCAGACTATGGTAAGGGTGTGAACCAATATCAAGAGGTAAGGGGGAAAATATATGGCGCTGGTTTTGAAGTATTTATTTTAGCTTTTTTTATAGGCTTATATAGTAACCAAACTAAGCCTTTAGTAGAGGACAAGGCCAAACGAAAACATTTTGGTTGGGCCATCTCTAACTGGGGTTCTGGTGAGTCACGTCTTGGTCGTACATCATATCCTCGTTTGCGTGAATATATGTTTGCAGCTTTAATTGCGCGTACTGATATTGATTTTATAGCATTGGACAAGGGAGATATTTCTCAACGCAAGGTAGTTGATGAACTTATGCGAAAAATGGAGGAATATGCAAACTTTGGTTTTGATTATATGCAAGAAAAGCTAGAAGAAAACCCTAATTATTTTTTCAAAGAGGGAGCATTCTTAAGGACTTTTCTTGAATTCACTCAGAAGGAGGATAAAACATCAGATGAATTTGAAGAAACACCTGATCCATTGGATTAAGGGAGAAAAGATAAGTGTTTTGCCGCTGTCTTATCAGGTGTTTCGTTATGGATGTCGGTTATAAATTTGATTATGATTTATAATCGATAGTCTGGCGGGATTGCAGTATTTTGTATATTTCCGCCAGTAAATCTTAAGGCGCTGAGTTTTACCGTCTGCTTATTGCTCTAATTGACTTAAAATAATCAAATATCTTATGCTTTTCCGTCAAAACTCTTGCAAAAAAATCTCAAAAAGGTGTATATTTGCACCGTGTAAAATCTCAAAAAGGTGCGGATGACATCATTATGAAGCAGATGCTGACAGCCAGCGGCAATAAGCTCTTTTTCTACAGTAAGTCGTCAGAAAAAGCCGAGGAACGAATGGAAATAGATTTCTTGCTTCAAAAGGACAAAGTGACCAATCGTCACAATATCCGTCCGATAGAAGTCAAAAGCGGCAAGAACTACACTTTATCTTCCCTAAAGAAGTGTATGAATAAGTTTGGAGAGTATATGACCACTCCTACTGTTTTGCATGCAGCTGACTATAAAGTAGAGGATGGTATCACCTATCTTCCGCTTTACATGTCACCTTTATTGTAAGTACAAGGAGCATAAGTCTGTTACACCTATGCCCCCAGCCTCTAGTGCCATGCAGAATCTCTCACTACAAGAGAAGATGGATTTCTTTACACCTCGGTTGGACTGTGGAAATAATAGATAAGTAACTGTTGCTTTAAACAATTTTTTGTACGTCTATTATCGAATACTTACATATTTCGGGCGGAAACTTGCAAAATATCGCAGTTTCCGCCCGAAATAGCTTTTGTTTAGCTTTATATCGCCAAAGCAGAGAAATCGGTTAATTAGACGTTTTTTATGGTCGAAATATATTACCATTATGTTTTCAATCGTTTATAATCACTCTGTCAACTTTTGTATCACTTTCTATTCATCACACTCTCAGCCAACAGATACACTCGTGTTCCGAGCGTCTGAGGCCAGCGGTCTGCTGGATTCTTGTCCAATGCTTTTGCTCGTTCTATTGCTTCCTCAACATGGGCAATCAGCATTTGAGCATCATATGCAGCCTCATGGTAAGAACCCATCTTTTGACGCAATCGTGTCTTTAGATATGGATCTGTCCTTCTCGAATTTCGACGGTTCTCCAGCCATAGCTGTTGCTCCTCAGGAGACAATGAAGTGGCATCTACCAAATGCAACAGCAACCAAAGTTCGATGCAAGGATTGCTCAATGCCATGTGCATATAGTCATTCTGCGAACATTCTGTAGCTACACGAGAAAGCATCGATTCTGTCCAGCGGTCTTTATCTACGACAAGCCAGAGTTCATCGTCAGCTTCTAGTGCATACTGTTCCTTGTAATCGTTCAACTGCTTCAACACATGTTCTGGGCTGGAGTTGTTTTGCTCGTCTTCACTTCGTTCCAAGATATGTACATGCACACGGGGATTGGTATATTCTTTGGCCAATGCCTTGAAATATATTCGCTCCGTGTCCTTGCCCTCGGAGGCTATGACTATTAGGCGAGCGTCACGGAAGGCCTCTTGACGCTCGCGCATTAAACTATTCCTGCTTCGCATTGTTCCAATGAATATTGTTCAGTTCTCCAAAGAATGGTATGGCTCCGTATCGACCGTTCAGATACCCCTTCTGTACATTCTCCCTCGGCTTGTACTCACAGAGCGAAGACAGATGGCTTTCACCCTTCTTGTCTTTCTCCACAAACCATATCTCATCTTGGCGGATAGGGGCAGTGGAAAGCAGATTGGACTCGTGTGTGGTGCATATCAACTGCATCTGTGAATCGCTTCTGAGTAAGCTGTCATACATCTCCAACAGTTTCAAAGTCAACATCGGATGCAGACTCCTATCGACCTCATCAATCACATAGACGGCATCATTGGCACGCATATCAATGAGCATAGGAATGAAATCGAAAAGGCGAGACGTTCCATCGGACTCCTCGAACATCTCAAATATGTAGTCTGACTCGCTGCCTTCTGTCTTGTGGATGGTTTTCAATTCGTACCACTTTAGGTTCTTTGACTCGTCTTTCTCGGCAAAGATGAAGCGGCTCTCATTGTGAATCACTACGCCAGTCTTTTCATCCTTGCCGTCAAGGCTTTCCTCAATTTTCTGTCTGATTTCATCGGGAATGCCCAATTCCTCAGATTTTGACTCCACACGACGAAGATCTGATATGCCTGTGCCGAAATAGCTGAGCAAATCACGCATCACATTCTTAAATTGGGAGACGTCCACTACTCGAAATGGGAAATCTGTTCTGTGCGTATTTGGGAAGATGATGTTCAAATTCTCGAACCACTTGCGTGCCGACTTGATGGCATCGATTCCCTTTCCGTTACGCTTGATATACTCACTCAGGAAAGTGCCTTTTGTCGGTGTGCCATCAATCAGGAACTTCAAGAACTGATCGTCTGCCCCCTTCACGAACTGTGGGGCAATGGTATTCTCCCAAACGTCGCCATTACGCTTGCGCTCGAAAATCATAGCATCAGTACGACTGCCTGTCTTATACAGCCATTCTTCCAACAAGCCTCCCTTCGAGAAGGCAATGCCGTATGCAAAGAATTGACCATCCACCTTGAACTCCAGTTCAATGCTTGAACGCTCTTGTGGAGTGTCCGTCATCTTGAAGTAATTGTACTTTCGGTTACTCCAACCATTCATGGCGAACTCCTTGATGATAGCCAAACACTTTATGATGTTCGACTTACCCGAAGCATTGGCACCATAAATCAAGCCCATGCGGAGCACAGATATATCATCTCGCTTCTCTGCACGTGACACTTGCAACGGCAATTGGTCGCTCTTGCTCGCCGTGAACAAGATACGCGTTTCCTCGTTGAACGAGTATATATTTTCGAACTTGGCTGATAATAACATGATAGTATCTAATATTTATATTATTTCTGTTGCAAATATAATAAATAATTTTAGACTCTGTCGAATTTGTACATTAAATATTTGAAAATGTGACATATATTTAGGGTATTATAAATATCTCGTCGTTTTCTTATAAAAATCCGATGTGTTGAACCTTGTAAAGAAGTCTTTCAAAGTATTCGGTTATACAGCCCAAAAAAGGAATAAGTGGACAAAAATAGCCCTAAAAATTCGGAATAAGTGGGTGAAATCGGTCGTTAAAAAACGGAATAAGTGGACAAAAATGATGTTAAAATGATGGAATAAGTGGATTTTTTTTCTTGTTAACTAAAAAAAGGGACAGTCGATATAATAATTCGACTGTCCGTAAAATGCATACGAAAAAGATTAAAAGAAGGTTATTTTATGGGAAAGTTTGCCATATTAGAGACTTTGTTCCGTAAATATTTTACGGAACAAAGAATATTTTGTAACTTTGCCGTATATAATTTAAAAAAGTAAATATTAGCTATGCTAACAAGATTTGCCGTTAAGAATTATCGTGGATTTGCTGATAACATAGAGTGGAATTTGTCGCATCCATGCAGCTATTCTTTCAATACGGATGCCATTAAGAACGGTATTGTGAAGAATGGCATCATATATGGTCCAAATGGATCAGGAAAAAGTAACTTAGGGTTGGCTATCTTCGATATAGCCAATCATTTGTCGCATAAGTGGAAGAAACCCGATTACTATTTGAACTATACTTCGGCATATGGATACAACCTGCCTGTAGATTTTGAGTATGTCTTTAATTTCGGTAAAGATGTCATATCATATAACTACTCAAAGGTGGCAAAGGAGCTTAAAGGGATTATCGTAAAGGAGCAATTGTTCTTGAATGACAAGGAACTACTATATAAGGACACGGATACGTTGCGCTTGAACAAAGAGTTCGCTTTGACGGATGCAGCCATTGACAATTTGAAAAACAGCGCAAATAACATCTCGATTGTCAATTATCTGTTGAGTGTTGTGCCTTTTCCTGAAGGGCATGCCTTGCTGAAGCTAAGAAACTTTGTTGAGAATATGTTGTTCTTCAGAAGCCTTGACAATCGTGAGTTTATTGGACTTAAAGAGGGAGGAAGCAACATAGAGGAATATATCATCAACAATAATCTTACAGAGGATTTCTCGAATTTTCTGAAAGAAGTGAGCGGTCAGCATTTTGTGTTTGCTAAACCCATGCAGGGCGAGAACATGCTTTATACGGTTATCAATGGCATCCGTATGCCATTTGTGTTAGTTGCGTCTACGGGCACAATGAATTTAGAATTGCAATACTACTGGTTGAAAGAGATGGTGAATGCTTCATTTATCTTCATTGATGAATTTGATGCTTTTTACCACCATGAACTTTCATATACCCTTTGCCGTCGATTGTTCAAGAGTGACAATCAGTTATTCTTGACTACTCATGACACGTTTTTGTTGTCAAATGATTTGCTACGCCCTGATTGTTTCTTCATATTAAAGAACAACAATATAAGTGCGATATGCAATCTTACGGACAAAGAGCTTCGATTTGGTCACAACTTGGAGAAACTGTATAGAGGGGGTACGTTTGGCGTATGATATTGTTCGTATTTGAAGGTGGAAAAGCCGAACCTACGGTTTTCGATTCGATAGGAAAACTATTCCTGCCGAATGAAGAACTATGCGTAGTTAAGTGCAGGCATGATCTCCCAACATTGTACTCAAATATTGAAATACACCAAGGAAATGCCAGATGCTGACTATTGGAAATATGTTGCGACAAGGGACGAGTGCGCCAAGCATCTATTCAAAGGTAAGGCCGAACGTTTCGCTTATGCACAAGCAAAAGCCTTTCGATTCATCGACCTTGATAAGACAGACAAGGAAACCGTCAAGAACAACTGGGAAAGTTTGAAAATTCAAAATGTATGTAAGGCTCATTATTTAGTAAGTGGTTGCAATACCATCCCATCAGAAAAATCAACGATCAATCAGAAAAGCATATTTGAAGCGCAGAAAGATAAATATGTGAATACGGATGAAATGGTTTCCATATTAAACTCTTTTCCAATATTCTTGTATGATTATTTGAAATGATTGAGAGGATTTTTCTAAGCCAAAAATGATGTTAAAATGATGGAATAAGTGGATTTTTTCTTGTTAACTAAAAAAAGGGACAGTCGAATTATTATATCGATTGTCCCTTTTTTTTAAAATGTTTTTTCTTTTAATTCTCTTTCCTTCTCAAATCTTGCTCACACGATTAAGAGATTAGTCTTTGTCGATGTAAGAAAGGAACCAGTTATGGAAATTAAAATCTGTTTCAATCATACCATTTTTGATAGTTCCTGTTGATACATTCTTTTCCTTTTTCATCGCTTTATTCGCATTAGTTCTTTTTATTTTTCTCGTTGAAATTCTCAACTTTTGCTGCAAAGATATATAGTTTTTCTCTACTATGATAATTTTTACGCATTAAAATTGTTTTTTATTATGTAAACGTTTGCATGATGACATAAAAAAGACTCAACCAGAGGTGTATACGCCTTCTGGTTGAGTCTGCTATTTCTATTATCGATCTTTCTTTTTATGCTACACCATCTTCGCCTAGGTAGCTGTCCTTGAAGCCAAGGAAGTATAATATGGCATCGAGTCCAATGTTGTTAATACTCTGTTCGGCGCTTTCTACAACTTTTGGTTTAGCGTGGAAGGCGATTCCCAGACCAGCTTCTGATATCATGAGTAGGTCGTTTGCACCATCACCCACAGCTACCGTTTGCTCCAAATTGATTTGCTCTACCTGAGCAATCAGTTTCAATAGTTCTGCCTTGCGATGACCATCGACAACAGGACCTTTGTAGCGACCGGTCAACTTGCCGTCTTCGCCAACTTCAAGTTCGTTGGCATATACATAGTCTACACCGTATGTCTTGCGGAAGTATTCACCAAAGTAAGTAAATCCACCAGAGAGGATAGCAATCTTATAACCAGCCTTCTTGAGCACTTTCATCAGTCGATCACAACCCTCGGTGATAGGAAGATTCTTCTGTACATCCTCCATAACGCTGATATCAAGACCCTTCAGCAAAGCCACTCTTCGGGTAAAACTCTCTTTGAAATCGATTTCACCACGCATAGCGCTGGCTGTGATGGCTGCAACCTGATCGTATACACCATGACGGCGAGCCAGCTCATCGATACATTCAGCCTGAATCAGCGTAGAGTCCATATCGAAACAAATCAGTCTTCGCATACGGCGATACATAGTATCTTCCTGGAATGATATCTCGATACCGTGCTCACGGCTCAATCGCATAAATTCACTTTGCATCTGCTCCCGATCTGTAGGTTTGCCACGTAGTGAAAACTCGAAACAAGTGCGGAGATTACTTTCAGGATGCTCGATACTCATTCTACCAGTGAGTCGGCGAATATTATCAATATTAAAACCTTGTTGGCGTATAATCGCAGTAACAAGAGCTATTTGCAATGCGGTAAGACTTCTACCTACCACTGATAGGATATAGCGGTTTTTACCCTGATGGCGTACCCATCCCTCGTATTCCTTGTCGGCTACTGGACGGAAGTCAATATGTACACCAAGTTCGGTGGCTGCAAACAGAAGATCTTTCATAACGAATCCTGACTTCTCCGTGCCGATACGAATCAAGATACCCAAACTTAAAGTAGAGTGGATGTTAGCCTGACCGATATCGAGGATTTGTGCCTCGTAGCGAGAAAGGATACGCATGATGGTAGCGGTAAGACCTGGCTGGTCGATACCGGTTATACCAATAAGGATCTGTTCTTCTTTTAGTTCATTATTTACCATATCAAATATGAATAGTTGCGTTTATCGTGCAAAGTTACGCAAATATTCGTTGATAAGACGAAAAAAAGCAGAAAACTTGCGTTTTCTGCCTATTTTTACCCGATGTCGGGCGATATTCACTCTTAATGTTTTAAGATCGTAGCTTGTATCGCTTCTTGCAACTGCTGCTTGTTCATCGCCCCAACAGCGGTCTGTGGCTGTCCTTCCTTAGGTATAAATACGAGGGTAGGGATAGAGCGTACACCAAACAATGCAGCGAGTTCTTCTTGCTGGTCTACATCGACCTTGTAAAAATCGATTTGTCCTGTATACTCGCCTGCTAATTCTTCGAGTACCGGTGCGGTAGCTTTACAAGGACCACACCATGTAGCGTAGAAGTCGATAACAGCTGGTTTATCACCTTGATATTTCCATTCATTAGGATTAGTCTGATAATCCATAATCTTCTCGCGGAACATTTCCGCAGTCATTTCTACTGGTTTGTTCATCTTTTTTTCCTCCTTGTTTATAGTTGTCTTGTTCTCTTCTTTTGCCAGATGGTTACTGGCTGTAGGCTCTTTCCCTTCTTGCTGTGCATTCTTATCCGACTGTTTATTACAGCTCGTTGCAGCAAGCATCATGGTCAGGGTTAAGCCCATTAATATCGTTTTCCTTATCAAGTATTTCATATCGTTTCAGATATTTATTGCTGCAAATATAGACTATTTTTATATTACTTCCAAATATTTTCGGTAAAAAAGTATCGTATGAGAGATAAATTTGATATTTTTGATTAAATCGATGGAATTCTCAAAAAAAATCAGTAAGTTTGCAGCATCATATAAAAAGGTATTAAAAACCCACAAAAAAAGATTTGTAAAAATGACAGAATATAAGCTCAATAGTATTGAGGAAGCGGTAAAAGATTTTAAAGAGGGTAAATTTGTAATCGTTGTAGACGATGAAGATCGCGAAAACGAAGGTGATCTGATAGTTGCAGCAGAAAAGATTACTCCTGAAAAAGTTAACTTCTTATTGCATGAGGCTCGTGGTGTACTATGTGTGCCTATGACTAACGCTCGTTGCGCTGAGCTTAATTTGCCTCACATGGTAAAGGATAATACTTCACTTTTGGGTACACCTTTCACGGTTACGGTCGATAAACTTGAGGGCTGTTCTACTGGTGTTTCAGCTGCAGACCGTGCGGCTACTATTTTGGCTTTGTCTGATCCTTCTTCTACCCCTGATACTTTTGGTCGTCCAGGACATATTAATCCGCTTTATGCACAGGATAATGGTGTGCTCGATCGTAATGGTCATACCGAAGCTGCTATCGACTTGTGTCGTCTTGCGGGACTTAAACCTGTTGGCGTGTTGATGGAGGTGATGAATGAAGATGGTACGATGGCGCGTTTGCCACAGTTGATGGAAAAGGCGAAGGCTTGGGATATGAAGATTATTTCTATCGAGGAATTGATAGAATATCGTAAAGCTAACAACTGCTAAACGGTAATAGATTCATTCTACAGATTTCATTTGAAACTGTTATTTAAATAGGAATAAAGGCAATCGATTGATTTCGGTTGCCTTTATGTTTTGTATGGTTTTCAAGTTCATCAGCGTGCCTGCCAAATGGATAAGGACAGCCAGATACGACGAACTGAACATCTATACGGACAACAAGTCATACCATTGACAGCAGCGCAGAACCTGTACCACCTTTGTGGTCTCGAATATGAAAGTTACCTATTGAGTACTAAAAAAGTTAAAAAAATAAACAATGTATCTAGTTTATATATAATTTTGTAAGAAAATTAATCACTTATTTTTATATATCTGATTAAGTCGTATAACTTAATTCTATTATGGCCAAATGAATTATCATGAAAACAAAAAGAATATAGTATTTATAGGAATATTTTCCGTTTTGTTATGTTGTATTTCGTGTAGTTATAACATAAAGTATTTAAAAAAAAGAGTACTTAGGTTTAATGAATTACCAAGTAAAGTTAGGGAAAAAATATCAAGTATACCAGAATGTGATAATAGTATAAACATAGTGCTATTTGTTGATCCTTCTGATAGTATTAATTATCATTATAAAAGAGTTGAAACAATTATTGGCCCTTGGGTTTTATATTATATAATAACAGATATAAATACAAAAACTTCTTATAAAATAGATCGAGGGACGCCTAGTCCGTATGTGGTTTATAATCATAAATTATATGTTCCGGATACATATGATTTTTTTTGTGGAGAAGATTATAGAAAAGTGATATTTACGGAGTATGAATTAAAGTGAACTTTCCATATTGGGAGAACTATGGTTAATTATAGCGTTATAACAGGTCTATTGGGTATTTCATTTTGTAAGCCTGATGATAAAGGGCCAAATTTAGAGCGTGGAGGAACCCCTTATGATTACAAAACAAGAACTAGAACCTTCTTTTTTAAACCAGTATAATAAACTATTTATGAAAATATCAAAATTATTAATAAACTTAGTGTTAATTGTATTATTACTTCTAACTTATTCGATATCGAAGACCATATATTATCATGAAGATTTTATAGGTACATATTATTTAGATAAAATCCCAAACGATTATGCAATAGAGATAAATGGATCTTCTGCTGGTTTGCTGGATAGCAAAACAGGAGAATATTTGGTTAATAGTATTGATTCTTTTTGTGTAGGAAATAATTTTATTTATGGCATGACCAAAAATAAATATTTCCTCGTTAATACAAAAACACGGAAAGTGTTTTTTGATGGACAGCCTACAATAAAACAACAAATGCTAAAAATGCAATCTCCGCTTGAATTTCATAATGCGCAATCTAGAAAAATTGATATTATTGATTTTGTTTTTCTTTTCTTGTTGGTATGTTATATTTTAGGAGCAACTAATATTTTAAAAAAAATGCGGTTTAATACACTTAATAAACTTGAATAACTCTTATAATCAATTTTATGGGAAATATAAAATATTTTATACTTTTATTATTGTTATCTTCTTGCGGTTTGTCTTATTGTCATAAAGTACAATTGACGGATGATGATCTATCGTGGATAAATCATTATCATGCGAATGATAAATTTAAAGACTTCTTAAAGAAATTACGAGAAATGCTATTTAATACACCTAAAATTTACAAAAGATGAAAAAAGTTTTATTTATATTTATTGGAATAGTAATAGGGGCAATTTGCACAACTTTTGTTTTCATGTTTAATTATAAGAAGGATATTTCTTGTACAAATAGAACTTCTTTAATAGAAGATAGTTTAAAGCAACAAATTGTAAAATATGGTAATCATGATGCCTATTATGAATTATATGCATTGTGTTATCCTGATGATGAATTATGTTTCCCAACCCAAAAGCATTATGATATTTTATTCTATGATTTGCTTATGGCAGAGAAATATGATGATATGTATGCATGTTATGAGGTTTATCGTTTATTATTCGGATATGAAGAAAACAACATGTTCGCTAATAGTAAAAATACTGAGATAAAAGAAATGGCACTTTATTATCTTAGAAAAGGATCAGATTTAGGCCATTATAATTGTGCAGATATAATATATAATCTTCTCAAAGATAATAAACTTCCTCGCCAAGATTGGAAACCAATGCAATATTATAAGGAAAGAGCTGATTCTTTGCGTTCTGTAATGCTGTCCCCAGAAAATTTATAATAGACTTCTAATTCTTTATTTTTACAAGAATGCGTTATATCAGGAAAGGATCTCAGAAATTCAAAAAACAAATACACTGAAAAAATAGAAAATATAGGAAATTGTATATGGGGTGTAAATAAAGCCTTTTTTGATAGGAATAGTCAAATAATAAAAAAATAAAATTATGGTTTTAATTAAAGATGTTTTTAAGACATTGTGGTTTAATGCTTTTCTGTGGGCAATTTGTTTATTTATAGTAACTTTTCTAGATATACTTATACGTACGAGCTATCCATTGCTCCCAATTTGTATTCCGTGGATGCATGATTATTTGGCTATAATAGTATTGTCTTTATGCATTTCTGTATATATCAAATGGTTTAAGCATAGTACTAAAAATTTTTTAAGTTTATGTTTTGAGTTTTTTTGCAAGTTTTTTGTTAGTTATGTAGTTATTGCTTCTATAATAGTTCTTCCAAATCAATATTTTCCCTCAGGAGAAGAAATAAAAAAGACTGGAACCGTGATTGGTAATGAAATGGGAATATATGTGCCAAGTAAACAGGCAGATTCGTGGGTATATTATAGTAAAATATATATAAAAGATTTGGGTATGTCCTTTTGGTATCAATCAGGCAAGATTCCTCAGTCTATTGGAAGAAATTGTGTGGTCATAATTAGAAAGGGCTTATGGGGTATACGATATGCCCAAAAGGTAGATTTTATAGTTGATTAATGTTTATGATAGGAAAAAATATGTAAAAATGACTTTTACTCTATATTGATAGCTATAAGATAAGTATCTTAGCACAAGAGTGATTATTCATTCCGTTATTTTGCGATGATGATATCTATATTTTGTCGGAGCAGCAGATCCTGATCTTTCAGTGTCATGGCATCGTCAGTGATAATGGTATCTACCAGTGACAGACTGCCTAGACACGCAAAAGCACTTTTGCCGATTTTACTGCTGTCGGCTACCAGATATACATGTTCAGAAGCATCAATCATCGCTTTTTTCACGACCAGATCGCTTACACTCGGATAAGTCAGTCCTGTCTCGATATTGATACCAGCTGTAGCCAAAAATACTTTATCCGCATGAAGATTGACAAAGAAGTCTGCTGCTTTTTGTCCTGTCAAAGAGAGGGTAGGTGATTTGAATTCACCACCAGTAACTAACAGATTGATGCCAGGATTGCTTCCCAGAATCATGGCGATATTCAAGGCATTAGTTATCACTGTCAAATTGGTGAAACCCATAATAAGATGCGCAATTTCTGTAGTTGTTGAACCAGAATCAAGAATAATCGTATCTCCATTCTTGATCAGTTTTACAGCCTCACGAGCTATAGCCTGTTTTGCATCTTGATGATCACGAGTAACGAGTGAGAATTCGCGAACATTATTGCCGGCATTATTAAGGATAGCGCCACCATGTACACGTCGCAGTTGCTGTTCCTCTTCCAGCTTCTCCAGATCCTGACGTATAGTCACTTCGCTGATACCGAACACTTTGCTCAGTTCGCTCACCTTGACATGCCCGTCTTCGCGAAGCATTTCGAGTATTTTTTCTCTTCGTTCTGCAGCTAAAAGCATAGTTATTTTTCTTTTTTTGTGCAAAAATACTGATATTTTCTGATATTTTCTCCTATCTACATGTATTTTTTTAGCGATGCGATTTCTTTGCCGGAGCACAAAAGAGTTAAGTGAAATCTATTTTTATGGTTCTCTTTTTGCGAAAAAATTATGGCAATTTAGTATAGTTCGCCTTAATTCATCATATTTTGTCGTAAATAGAACATTGATATTATTCTTGAATAGTTTATTTTTGTAACCGAATTTTATTGTAGGTTAATAGGTAAGTAAAAATATTACTATTTAGGGTAAAGATAATTTTATACAATAGTTATGAATAGGTTTAAGTTAAAGTTTATCGTAGCTTTGATGATACCTTTTCTTGCCAGTTGCTTTGATACCCATCCTTATGATGTGGAGGTAACAGGAGAAAGAGGTATTAATAGTACGAATATTAGTAAAATAGAACAAATTACGAAGGATAAAGATACGATTCGTTTTGTATGTATGAGTGATTCTCACCAGTGGTATACTGATACAGACGATGCTGTAGCTGATATTAATCGAAGAAAAGACAGTATCGATTTTGTTATCCACTGTGGTGATATTACAGATACGGGTACTCGAAAGGAGTTTGAGTGGGCAGATGATGTACTCAGTGGTTTACAGTTGCCTTATGTCGTGCTGATTGGTAATCACGATTTTCTGGGTACAGGTGAGGAATATTATTATACCAAGTATGGACCGGGTAATTTTTCGATGATTGCTGGTAGAATCAAGTTTATCTTTATTAATACGAATGCTACAGAGTACGATTATGTTGCTTCGGTACCCGATCTGAATTATCTAAGAGCACAGTCTGTA
Organism: Segatella baroniae B14; assembly: GCF_022024235.1. GTDB lineage: Bacteria > Bacteroidota > Bacteroidia > Bacteroidales > Bacteroidaceae > Prevotella > Prevotella bryantii. The sequence continues at coordinate 1,017,003 of NZ_CP091800.1, read as the reverse complement.
GCCGATTCGAGTGAGTTCGATCGTACTGTAGTCTGTATGCATGCCCGTCCATATAGCGACCAGTTTAACAATAATATAGCTGAACCATTTCAGTATTATGTACAGAATTTTTTACATCCTATCTTCTGTCTTAATGGTCACGATCATAATATCCAGACCGATGATCTCTTTCATGACGGTTTGATGTATTATGGTATGCCAAGTATGGAGAAGCGTACCTATTTTATTTTCACCATCACCCCAAGTGGCTATTATTATGAAATTGTTAAATATTAAATCTCTGCTTATTGTTTTATATCTGTTACTGGCGAATGCCAGTATACAGGCTCAGAATGTAAATACTGATAAACTCTTTGCCCAGTTTAATGATTCTGTGTTAAGAGATACCAGTTTTTCAGATTACGATAGAAAGGTGATACGTCGTTATAGGCGATGGGCCCACTTAATTCCTACACAAGGTATATTTCAGACCCATGGCAATATGGGTGTTGTGTCGTTAGGTATCGGATGGGATTATGGTAAGCGTGAACAGTGGGAAACCCATTTACTGATGGGTTTCATTCCGAAGGGTAATTCTGACGATCCGAAGATAACGATGACCTTGAAGCAGACCTTTATTCCTTGGCAGATCAAGACGTGGAAAAACTTAGTTGTAGACCCACTTACCTGCGGCTTGTATCTGAATACCGTGTTTGGTAAGGATTTCTGGGGAAGTCAGCCCGACCGTTATCCGAAGAGTTATTACGACTTCTTATCTACTCGCATTCGAATCAACGTATTCTTAGGTCAGCAGATTTCGTGGAATATTCCACCGAAGCATCGTACGAATAAGAGGAGTATTTCGCTCTTTTACGAGTTTAGTACCTGCGACCTTTACCTCCGTTCGTATATCACCGAAAAGAAAGTAAAGCTCACAGATATCGTAGGTTTGTCTATCGGTGCAAAGATAAAGTTCCTTTAACGTGATATTCGTGTTTATTTATTCTCCCTTTCCGTCACGAAGCAGGCCACGAGCCCGTAGGTGATGGTGGGACGGATCCAAATTTCGACGAGCAGATAGTCGGTGTACTCATTGGTGGGTTCCAGATAGATGTCCAAATTGTAGAGCGCGGCAATGAGCATGTCGATGATGCAGATGGCCCAGAGATTGCGCTTGGTGTAGCTCTTCCAGTCCTTACGTGCATAGAAGAAAGTGAGCATACAGAGCAGCAGCACCGACAGGGTGAGACATGCCAGGTGGAGCGCGTAGAACGCCAACGGCGGTGCAAAGAGAATGTCGCGCAGCAGCACCGTTATACCCACCGAGACGGAACACCAGTAGTTGAACTGTTGGGTGGTGATACGGGGAGAGTTGAAGAAGTACATCCATATCATCACCAGACAGGCGATGTAGAACATGTTGAGCACCAGTTCAGGCCAAGCCTCGCCCAGTCCGAAATAAAATACGCCATAGAGCATTACGCCCACCGACAGCATTCCAGCCACGGCGGTAATCACGATGTCGAATACCTTGGCTCTTTTCTTAAATCTTGCCTGCATAAGCTAGTTATTTTTATGTGCTTTGCGAATATCTTTCATAGTCTCATGAGAAAACATAAGGCATAATGTCTCTATGAGGGAGTGTGTTCATCAAGAGAAAGCAGAAAATCACTAAATGTTGTTATTCTTATAATTTAGATTTTTATTGGTACAAAATAAATAAAAAAGAATGATTGTACCAAGTAATTGCTCAAAAAAGTTCATTTTCACTTTGATTCGCACTTAACGTGGTAGAATAATAATCCCTTACCATAATACCATGCAAGGTATTATGGTAAGGGATTTCGGCACAAGAGTTTACTTAATCGCCCATACGGCTCCGAGCCCCATCGCATGAGCTGCAAGAAGAATATTCTCACTGACAGCAGAACAGTCTTCTATCCAGTAGTCGCGTGCTTCTCCTGGTTGAAATTTTGCAGTATCACCACAAACGTAAATGATAAGCGGCGTCTGGCGAATCTGATAGTTTATAATTATTATGCTGGATAATCATAATATTTATATACGTATAAACGTAAATAAGGCGTTTGCTGTAAAGCTAACGCCTTATTTGCTATCTCCGACGAGATAAAATGATTCAATAATAAGAAATTTATGCGAATAATCTATCAGGCCTTTCCTAAGAATCACTCCCAAGTAGGTCTGTGCGAATAATATATGTAAAACTTCAACTAATATTTTTGATTTTTATACTGCAAATATAAGTTGAATTTATTTATATTCCAAGTTTTTTTCGTTCAATTTGATTATTCGTGTTAAGTTTGAAAGATTTCTGTTTGTCGCTTGAAGGTTTTCTGAGGGGGTATGACAGAATCTCCTTCATCGTGACTGATTATTAAGCGTGTTAGCATGAATCACTTAACCTTAATAGGGGATATAAAGCTCAATCTTTGAAGCAAAAAGTCCAAAACTATGATGGTGAGGATGGTATTATCAAACAAGAAGAGGTTTTGTCTTCAAAAAGTGAAGACAAAACCTCTTTTAATGGTTATATATAAATTATTTTTGAATATGCTTTTTGCCTGAAGTGACAACAATACCTTGGTAGGTTGGTGATACACGCTGGCCGGTAATGTTATATTCAGTTGCTCTCTTGGTGTCAGTCTGTTTAATCGTTGTTATACCGGTAGTTGTGGCAGGAATGCCATACTCACTGAGCGATCCATATTCGTTTACAGCCTGTACTTTATAGCTTTCTGTGTTTTCTGAAGATGCTAGAGCGGTAGTAGTATCATAGGTTGTATTTGTAGTGATTGCTACCACTTCGTCGCCTTGAGTTACGACGTAGCAGATAGCATAAGCTACAGGTTGCCATGACAGTATACCATCAGCAGAAGTTACTTCTGGAGTAGTGCAGGCTTCTGTTATCAGTTCAGGATTCCATCCATCGTCTCCACTACATACATTCTTAACGGTATATTGTGCAGCTTCCTCAGCTGTAAGAACAGCTTTTGCACTCTTGCCTTCTATGAGCTGTGTCTTCTCTGCATCGGCATAATAGTAGTAATCTACACGGCGCTGAGAAAGGTCGAGTGGATTGCCCTGTCCGTCCATAGAGTTAAACTCTGCCCAAAGTGCTGGGATACCACCCATTGTAGGATACCACCCAGTAGCAGGGATAGTTACCTCGAAACGGGTATTGAGATACACCGTTTTAGGTGTTTCATGCCAAGGACGCCCCAACCATACGTCGGTTTCGCTAGGTATACCAGGAGCTGTTACGATATTGTTTTGGAATACATACCCCCATTTACAGTTTTCACCCTGGTTAGGTGCTACGATATAACCACCACTCTTGCGAACGATATTGATCGTGTTGTCTATAATCATAGCATCGCCTTTGCCATAGAAGAAGTCAACGGCGCCTTCTATCAAACTGTTGCTTATGTATGCACGATGAGTATCGTCCTTGCCGGTGAACCAGGTATCCTGATATGAGCGGAGCCCCATCTTGTTCATGATCAGGCGATCGCCTTTAGAGCAGAGTGCCAGAGCCTGAGGACCATTATTTTGAGTTACACCGTACGAATTAATCAGGTCGATACCTTCCATGTAGATGTTATCCGATTCGATGTCGAGTGTAGCACCATCTTCGATACCATACTGGCCGGTACCGCTGGTGCGTTCGTCGCTGATAGTAACATAGTCTTTACCCTGGCCAATGAGGTGGATATGGGGTTTGGTAGCAGGTATGGTAATATGTCCTTTATATTCACCCTTCTTGATAAAGATAAGCCATGGAGTGGCTGCATTGGCAGGAGCAGCATCGATAGCAGCCTGAACGGTAGTATAGTCGCCTGTTCCGTCTTGAGCTACTATAGCATCAAAGACACTGGCGGTTGGCTGTTGACGTTCCATGGTGCTGAAACTGATGCTGACACCTTCGAAGGCATTGCCATTGCGGTCGGTAATTGCACCAGCAGGAAGAGTGAAGGTATAGTCTGTGGCGTATGATAAACCAGAATATGGGTATACTACGGTTTTGCCGGTTATGGTTGGCTGAAGAGTTTCGTCACCAAGTGTTGCATTTCCCTGGCCAGCTTGTACTTTTTCGTCGAAGGTAAGTACGATATTGCCTGAAGCTGATACACCGTCTGTCTTGTCTGCCGGATTAGAGCTGAGTAGAGTAGGTGCTACTGTGTCATCGCCCGCTGCATGGTCTGCAGTAACAAAAATTTCTGCAATAGAAAGACCGTCATAGGTAGAGCTAACACCTACTAATTCGCTATCGAAATCAGGATACCAGCGAACATACACTTTCTGTTGATTGCTGTATTTCTCTGGTAATGTGAAGGATTTGACATCGCTCCAGCCTCGAGCAGGAATATTTTCGAATGTACCTATTGTTTCGTATTCCTTACCATCGAGAGATACCTGCTCATAGATAGTAGAGTATGAATTATAGTCGGTACCCAGGCAGTTGCTTACTTGAACATTATTGTAGCCGAGGGTAGAGAAATTAATTTCAAAAAAATATTTATCGGTCAGCGGATGCCAGATGCGTGCTGCATATTTGCCATTCTCCTGTCCGTTTTGTGATCCGCGTGAAAGCCATGAGGTGGTAGCTCCCTCTTCATTATGCAGACTCAGTAGACCGGCGTTCTCGGTATCCGACTTATAGTCTGCTGCTCGTTCGGTCTTTGGTGAATCATCATATAAATCCCAACCTACGATATAATCATCAGTGGCAAAGTTTGCCGTGATGGTTGTGTCTGAATTCATGGTAATGACACGTTCTGTTGTGGTCGTGTTGTCCTCCCAGCCAGTAAAGGTCATAATCTTATTATTCTGGGCAGTCAGTTTCACTTCTGTGCCAATCTCATACTGGTGTTTACCATCTACGATATTGCCTTCAGGCTCAATCTTTACGAGGTTAGAACGGGCGCCATTGGTGAGCTTGACATCCAGATTGTAAACGGTTGCCTTCTGCCATACGGCTTTTACATCTACGTTATTTGTTATCTTGAAGGTGTAAGGATTAGACTCAGAGAGGTAGTTGCCTTCTGTGTCGTTCCAGGCAATGAAGTGATAGCCGAAGTTCTCTGTTGCTGACAAGGTCACTTCTGTACCTTCGTCTAAGACGGAGGCTTCTGGACTTACTGAAATCGTACCGGCATCTGGATCAGAATTGCCTACATTGAGAGTATAGCTTGGTACTTCGACAACGGTACCAGAGAAATTTCCTGTTACTACGATGTCGCGTATACCTATCTGTTTGGTATTGCCCAGACTCTTGACATAGAATTTTATGACGACAGGGTCGCCTGTAGTAACCAGATTCTGAATATCATAGCTCAGGTCTGAATAACCTGTATTGTTGCGATCTGGCTTGATATCTTGAGCAATGGTCACACTGTTGTCGCCTACTGATGCAACGATATCGAGGAGACCACCATCGGTACCGAATCGTACAGTCTTGAAGGCGATGTGTGTAGGCACGTATACAAGTCCTTTCTTAGGGGTGAGTGTGAAGTTGATGGCAGCATTGTCATCATCTGCGCTGACGGTCTCTGTTGGCTGTACACGGTAGAATGATAGAGAGTTGACACTCTGAGGAGATGCTACTGTGAGTTTGCTGCCTATAGTCATGGTAGCAGTAGAGGTAAGACCAGCAACAGATAGTTCTCCGTTGGTAGAGCTTGTGGTTCCATCGCCCAGAGTCCATGTGGCGGTTACCCCGTCTTGAGCTTCACCGGTTTCCAGTTTCACGATTTCTCCTGTTACGGCTACATTGACAGTCTGTTCACCTTGTGCTATCTGGATATTACCATTTATCTCTGCGTTCTCATCAGTGATATTATATTTGGCATAGAGAGTTTCGAGTATCATGCCGGCTTCGTACGAGAGGGTGAGCGATGAACTCCAGTTTTGCTGGTCTGTTGATACCAGTATATTTCCGGTAGTGGTCAGTGATACAGATCCCTGTTCAGGACTAAGTTCAAACCCTTTAAGAGTAAAACTCTTGGTAAGACTTTGTCCCTTGTAGCCACTACCCAGACTGAGGGCTGAAGGAGTAGCTGTGAGTTCAGTTGTCAGGTTGACATCGTCAGCAAGGATACCTTGTTCTTTCATCTTCTGGGCACAGAGTCGGGCTATCATGGTAGCGCCAGTCTCATTAAAGTGGGTTGAGCCATTACCATCGAAGAATAATTCGTTGGCCTTGGTATCACCATATTTTTCGAATAATTCTTCAGACGCCTGTGTCAGATCGATAAAAGGCACGTTCATAGAGTCTGCTACATGTTTCATCATGGCAGGGTAATCCATAAGGGTATTGTCTTCGCTTACACTTTGGTTGGTGAGAACACCGTTTGAGGTGAGGACAGAGTAGCTGTCGCCCAAATCATGACGACCATTGCGACGAATCTTGTTACCTGTGAAATACTTACGACATACAGGGCTTACCAATACAGGTGTACAGCCTGCGATGCGACTCTCGTTGACAAACTTAATAAGGTAATCCTTATAGGCACCATTAGGTACAGTTCCACGAGTGTCCACGCTGGAAGCCTGGGCATCACCGATGCTCTCGTAATAAGCCTTGAGTTCTGCTCCATCCATACCGTCGTTTTTCTCATCGTTATGAGCAAACTGTATGAATACGTAGTCGCCTTCTGCCAGTTGAGTTTTGGTGGTAGCCCAGAAACGGGAGTCTTCATAGAAGCTTCGGGTACTGCATCCACCATGTGCATAATTAGCTACTAGTAGATTCTCGGTGAGGAAGTCTTGAAGATACATTCCCCAGCCACGAGTCACGGTTTGTGAAGGATCGTAAGGTGCCATGGTCGAATCACCAATAGTGTGAACCTTGCGTATGGCTTGTGCCCCAAAACTTGACAAAAGGGCGACAAGAACCATAAGAATTTTCATTAGGTTATTTTTCATCATTATTAAAAAGGATTAGTAATTTATTCGGTTGCAAAATTACAGATAACTCTACAAGGGATAGGGTGAAAAATAACGAAAAGAATGGGTAAAAAAAAACGCAAACAACCGATTAACAGGGTGTTTGCGCTTGTATATGATATTTTTATTCTCGATATTCGCTCGGTGTTTTTCCGATAGAGGATTTAAATACCTTGGAGAAATATTTGGGATCGTTAAATCCACACATGTAAGCTATTTCGGATATATTCATATTTGTATTTTTTAGTAACTCTGTGGCTTTCTTGATGCGGGCCTCTTTAAGAAAATCACCAGGGGTGAGTCCTATAAGTTCTTTGAGTTTACGGGTAAGATTTGATTTTGACATTAATGCTGCTTCGGCCATTTCACTGACACCGGCATCAGTATCGCCGATGTGTTCTTCAACGAAGGTCATGACACGTTTCATGATGGCGTCGTCTTGTTCGGAGAGTTGTGGCTTACTTGTTTTTTCTTGGGCTGTTTTCTGTTCTTGCTCTTCTGTATGGAGTAGTGCCAGATAGGCTTCAAGGGTTTCCCTTTGCTGGCTTTTCATGCGTTTTATATAATAATAGGTATAGCCTCCTATAGCCAGTATGGTAATGATAGTCAGAAGATTAAGCAGTGTAAACCAGATTGTTTCTGTGAATTTAGGGGTAACATGAATTGATAGTTTGCGAGTATTGTTACTCCATGTGCCGTCTGCATTGGTGCTCTGAATGAGAAGTTCGTAATCGCCTGGCTTTAATTCTGGGAGTGTAATCGTACGATTGTGCCCCAGATAGTGCCACTCGGTATCATCAGCCAGTCGATAAGCATATAAGATATGATGGGGATCACTGTAATCGAGTGCAGCGAAAGAGAGAGAGAGCGTTCGTTCATCAGTTTGAAGTGTAATTTTGTTGAGTGCATCTGCATGATACAGGGTGGGATGATTCTCTATGCTTATGGCTGTCAATGCCAAATATGGTCGGAATCTGCTGCCCTGAAGTGCTTTCTCGTTTATCTGGATAGCTCCATCCTGGAGTCCTAATAACCAGCGGCCGTCAGCCAGACGGATAGGGGTGGCGTCGCTGAATCGGCAGGATCGTTGCAGAAAGTGCTTACTAAGCGAACGAGACTTGCCGGTTTGGGGATTAAGGATGATTAATTTGTTGCTGCTTACGATAAGTATGTTGTTTCCTAGTGATACCATAGACAGCGCGATGTCTGAGGCAAGGCCCATTGACATGTCGAAATGTCGGAACCGGAGTTGTTTGTCGAGCAGATTCGTATTGAGAATTTCATTGACTCCGCCGCTTTCTGTGGCAATATAGAGGTGCCCCTGGTGTTCCAGAATATTCATGCAGGCCGAAGAGCTCATACTATTGACTCTGTTGGCCTCTTTCTGATGAAGAATAAACTTTTTATTCTTGATATCAGCCACAAATAGTCCTTCTGTTGTGGCTCCCAGCAGAACATTTCCTTTTTGGAATATTTTGCGAAAGCGCATTTGGGGTGCGGTAGGTGGCAGCCAGGATGTTAACTTGCCGCCTTTCAGTTGGAAAATGCCCTGAAACGAGGCAATCCAAGTTGGTTCATGACTGGAAGTAACGATGTCATAGATATCAAGAGGTGGTGAGCAGCGTTGAAAGCCATTCTCATTGCCTATAAGCAAACCTTCAGGTTTGCAGCCCAAAAGAATCTGTCCCTGCGCATCTTCTGCTATGGTATAGGCTGAGGCCTGAATGGGAATGGATTTTTTGAAATGAAGTGAACGGTCAAAAAGATAGATGCATTTTTCTTCACGACTGGAAATCCAAATCTGGCCTTTATGATCTTTGAAGAAAGCTCTTATTTGAGAAGAATGGCCCACTTGGTCTAATTGTTTTACGGGAGAATGTGATGGAGTAAGTTTTTGGATACCATTCTTCATGATGCACCATAAGTTACCCTGTCGGTCATACATCTCGAAGAGTTTTTCTTCTTTACCCTTCATAAATTTGGTCTGTCTGTGAGAGACCGAGTTGAGAATACGATTAGCGCGGACGGTAAGATTATAAAACTTGCCGTCTTTCTGACTAAATCTGTACCATGTCTCATCTACGCGACAGTATATGTCATTATTTTTGGCAAGTATCATATCGCGAATGCGATCAGTAGGCATATTACTTCCATCACCAGCTTTCGACTTGAATGCAATAAATTCCTTACCATCGAATCGATTAAGACCATTCCATGTGGAAAACCACATCATGCCATTGTGGTCTTGTAGCATTTGAGTAACATGCCATTGGGTTAGACCTGAATCTTCATTGTAGAATGTCGTGTCATAAGTTTGGCTCTTCACGGTAGATATGACCATAAGAAGCATCATTAGTAAATAGGTTCTCATGTATAAAGCTAATCTTTTTATTTAGGCGCGGCGAAGGTAATAAAAATATCAGAATAATCCAAAGGATATATTAAATATATAATATCGTGTTTCATTTCTATTGTTCGATACTATGATGGTGAGGATGGTATTATCAAATAAGAAAGGGGCATTTCTCACGATATGCCCCTTTCTTGCTTAAATACAATAGTCAATTATCCATTTTTGTCTTTAATATGTCTTTCATATTCGGCAAGTTCCCGTTCTCCGAAGTGGGCCAGACCGTAATGTTCATCATGTTGACTAAGGTCTAGACCTACCCGTTCGCTCTCGATGCTGACACGCATAGGTACAAATTTATCTACTAACCAATAACCGAAATAACTCATAATAAAGGTGTAAACGAATACTATAGCGATGGCTAACAGATGATAGAGGAAGACAACAAAGCCATCCCATGTGCCGGCAATGAGCCCTTCCTGAATGAAGATACCTGTCATGACTGTACCTACAATACCACCTGTGCCATGGGTAGGAAATACGTCGAGAGCATCGTCTATGCGGCTCTGTGAACGCCAGTATACGGCAATATTGCATATCATGGTAATTATGAATGCAATAAATATGGTCTGCCCTACAGTAACATATCCTGCTGAAGGGGTGCAAGCTACCAAACCGACGACACAACCTACTGCTGCGCCCATAGCTGAAGGTTTACGGCCACGAAGACAATCGAAAAATATCCAAGTCATCATCGCTGTTGCTGAGGCTGTCGTGGTATTTAAGAAGGCTTTAACGGCTACACCATCGGCGTGTAAAGAACTACCTGCATTAAAACCAAACCATCCTAACCAAAGCATGGCAGCTCCGAGGAGCACAAAAGGTATGTTGGCTGGTTCCTCATTCTTGGTCTGAGTCTTTCTTCGACCAAGAAATATCGCTCCGGCTAATGCTGCAACACCAGATGAGGCGTGGACAACGATACCACCTGCAAAATCGACTACTCCCCATTTCAAGAATAGTCCATCTGGATGCCATGTCATGTGTGCCAATGGACAGTAGATCACTATGAAGAAAAACATCATGAAGAAGAGGTAAGCCGAAAAACGTACTCGCTCTGCAAATGAACCTGTAATCAGTGAAGGGGTAATAATGGCAAATTTCATCTGGAACAGAGCATAAAGAGCCAACGGTATCGTTGCGCCACCTACTAATTTTCCTGTTGGGGTAATATAAGTGTCGGCTCCTACATTCTGAAACATTAAAAAGGTGTTCGGATTGCCTAAAATGCCACCAATGTCGTCACCAAAACACAGACTGAAACCAAATGCTACCCAGAGTACTGTAATGATACCCATGGCGATAAAACTTTGGAGCATGGTTGATATTACATTTCGGGCTCCTACCATTCCTCCATAGAAAAAAGACAGTCCTGGGGTCATCATTAGTACAAAAATCGTGGAGGTGATGAGCCAAGATACATCTGCACCATTGATCTTACTAAAATCACAGGTGAATGATGGTTCACTGACGAATAATCCTGATATGGCTATAAAGGCCATGCCAAGCATGAGTAAAATCCATTTCTTTTTGATATGCATAGCTATTTCTTTTATATATAATGGTTTGTGTTTTGGCTGCAAAGATAGCTTTTTGTTGGCAAAAGTTGTATAATTGATGTCATAATGTTTTATATATTATGTTTATTCTTACGTATTGTAAGATATTTATTGGTAAACGCTTACAGTTGGTTAGTATTTTTAGTCTTTGACTTACGAATAGTAAGAATACTAATTGTACTTGTAGAAAAATGTAATATATTAAACTAAAATAGTTTCAATTTGTTTATATTTGCAATCGTAAAGACAACACTTGATGTATTTTATCTTATTGTCGTTGAGAGAGAGATTTTGTAAGTTTATTATAGTGCCTATGTACTAATTAAAAAATGAATGTAATACGTGAGAAGCATGAATAAGCAGTTCACTTCAAAAGGTGGACTGCTATTTTAATTAACAAAGTAAATTAAAAAGATATATGAAAGAAACATTGAATATTGCACTTGTTGCACACGATTCACGTAAGAAAGAAATCATGAATTGGGTTAAGTTTAATGCAGACTTACTCTCTAATCATCATCTTTATGCGACGGGTACTACCGGAAAGCTTATCAGTGAGCTGAGTATTGTTACTGAAACAGATGGTGATAAAGAAGTGGTAACTTATCCTTTTAAAGATAAGGTTACTCGGTTACTGAGTGGTCCACTGGGGGGAGATCAGCAGATAGGTGCTATGATTGCTACCGGACAGGTAGATATGCTTATCTTCTTTTGTGACAACTTGGTAATGCAGGGACACCAGAACGATGTGTCGGCTTTGTCTCGACTAGCTTCACTTTACAATATTGCTTTTGCTACTAATCGTACGACTGCAGATATGCTATTGACATCGAGTTTATTGGGTAACGAGAGCTATGAGCGTAAAATACCTGATTGCATTCAGGCTTATGCTCATCGTAATTTAAATCAATAGCCAAAATATATAATCTTGTTGTAAACTTGTCTTAAAAAATTTTGGCTATTTGAAAAAAAAATATTACTTTTGCAATCGTTTTGTAAAAGGGAGTACCTTTGCATAATAGGCGAGTAATTTAATGGTAAAATAGCGGTCTCCAAAACCGCCTTTCTGGGTTCGATTCCTGGTTCGCCTGCAAAGAAAAAAGTGAATTAGCACATTTTGCTAGTTCACTTTTTTAGTTATAATCACTTTACTTTTGATATAATCGCGATATTTTCCGATATTTAGTTCTTTGTGCAGATGTAATTGTTATTCTTCAGATCATTCATCAGTGAATTTATCCATCGTATTCTTAATGCGAAGACGTACCCGTTCGGCGAAACTAAGATGATGGGTCGCTTGTTCCTTGATATCGTATTCATGTGCACCGTTTTCATCATAATTTGTCGGTTTCTTGATGACGGAATTATGATTTGCTGCAGGATTATAGGGTCTGAACGTTAATTTATCCTCTTTCTGGTCATCCTTTTCTTCCAGATTTTCAAGCGTTTCTTGTTCGTTCTTATCTTTTTGCTCTTCCAAAGTCTCTATTTCAAGATTAGAAAAATCATCATTTTCATCTTCCTCAGCTATTTCAGTGCTTGCATCCTTTTCAGTATTATCGTCCTTCTCTGCATTAACATCATCCTCCGCTATTTCAGTGCTTATATCCTTTTCAGTATTATCAGCATCCTCAGAATGTTCAGTCTGATTTTTTCGATAGAGACTTTCGATGATTTCGTTATAATATAGCGTTTCATCTTCTCCATGATCTTTTTCTCTAGGCAGGAACTCATTATCCAGCCCCGTTGCTAGAATAATTACTTTGGCATCCTCGCCAACAGTATTGTCATCAGATACGCCCCATATCACATTAATATTTGGATCAAGTTCATACATGAAAGAGTCTATTTCTTGCATTTCACTGATCAAGAGAGGATGCTCTTCGCTCGTATAAATATTAAAGAGAATGCGTTTGGCTTTAGAAATATCGCTACCATATAGAAGAGGAGAGTCGAGTGCATTAAGAATCGCATTTTGAACACGTTTTTCGCCCGATGCTCTTCCGATAGCCATTAAAGCTCCGCCACCTCCCTTAATAGTAGCTTCCACATCTCTAAAGTCAAGGTTAATAGTGCCCTCAACAGTAATCAGTTCTGCTATACTTCTTGTGGCATCACTCAGTAATTTGTCGGCAGTCTTGAATGCTTCCTTGATAGGTACCCGTGTATCGGCATAGATATCACAAAGACGCTCGTTGTTCACAATAAGCAGGGCATCTACATTTTTACGAAGCTGTTCTACTCCCTGTAAGGCCGTGATAATCTTATTGCGTTTCTCAAAAAAGAAAGGAATGGTAACAATACCTACTGTCAGAATGTTCAGCTGCTTGCACACACCAGCGATAATCGGGCTTGCTCCCGTGCCCGTTCCACCGCCCATGCCTGCAGTGATAAAGCACATTTTAGTGCCGTCAGACAACAAACGTTTGATATCGTCTACGGCTTCTTCGGCATCTCGTTTGGCGATTTCTGGATTGGCACCAGCACCCAAACCTGTGCCCAATTGTATTTTTACGGGTACAGGTGAATTTCTCAGACTCTGGCTATCAGTATTGCATACAGCAAACGAGACATTATCAATGCCTTCCCGATACATATTGCTTACAGCATTGCATCCGCCACCACCTACACCGATTACCTTGATGATGTCTTTGGTCTTGTCTTCTATTTCTACATCGAAATCGAGCATATTCTATCTTTTTTTATCAGAATTCCCAAGTATAACTTACTCCGATATCAAAAGAATGCCAAGTGGCTTTTTCACCTTCTTCAAACCCTCCTTGATGGTGTCGTATGGCATATTCGCCTTTTACTACCAGGTTTTTGAGTGGTGAAAAGTTGATACCCACAGTATATTTATTAAAGTTGAGTTCGCCTAAATGAAACAATCCATCGTATCGCATAAATGGAATAAGTTCCATCTTATCTGTCTTTTCAGTTGTCTCAAAGAAGTCATAGCCGATTTCTATACCAGCAGATTTAGCTGATTGGTCGGTACAGTAAATAGCAGAACCGTCTATAATCCAACCATTCTCCTGGTAATCGAAGTCGAAAGCACCATACCATAGTCCGTCTGTACCAAGAAAATTCAAATCTTGTCGGTGATATTGACTTTTGCATGGCGTTCCCCAGTAGCTACTCACACCCATGCGAAGACCGTTGATAGGATAGTAGTTCAGGCGAGTAGCTCCTCCTAGCATTTGGCTATTTTTTAGTGGGAGAGAAGTATAGATATAGCCGCCAATCTGATAATCCCATTTACCAAGGGAGCCATATATACTGGCGCCACCTTCATGCCAGCTCATCGGAATAATATTCGATTCGCTTTCAGGGTCGTAGATGGTAAGTGCAGGTCCACCTGCGTTGACGATACCTACAGGAACCTCAATAATACCAGCTTTTGCACTGAAGGCCTTAGAAAAATCTTTGGCTATATACAGTTTGTTGGATGTAAAGTTGCCATCAAATTTATATTCCCACTGTTTATTTTCATAAAACTGCTCATATTCCAGTTCGGCCACAACAGTCCACCCTTTGCCCAAATGTAAATGGCCATTAATAATGAAATGAGGCAAGTCGAGCAAGTCAGGAGAATCAAGGTCCCCGTGTCTGCCATAGTTTACTTCAGAATACAAACTACCCTCAAATCGCTTATTATTGACACCGGTATTATCAATAATGATATTGGAATCTTTTTTATTCTCTGCTTTTTGATTTAAATATTTGTTACGGTCATCCTTAAAATGATGAGATACTTGTTCGCGATGTAAAACAGACTTAGGCTCATGATGAGAATTAGTTATGGTCGTGTCTTTTGTGGTAGAATAAGACACACGTAGCTGATTATCGGTTTGTTGAGCCTGCATGTTGAAAGAATTACAGAGAATCAATAAACAAGCAGCAATCATAGTATTTCTTGGTGAAGTATTATAATTCGATATTATCAATGCGCAGTTTTAGTAGACCAGCAGGAACCCTTACTTCGACCACGTCTCCTACCTTTTTATTAAGTAAAGCCTGTGCAATAGGAGATTTGATAGAAATCTTACCCTCTTTAAGGCTCGCTTCGTGCGGACTTACGATGGTATAATTCATGCTGGCATTATTACCGGTATTCGTAAGTTTAACCTTACTGAGAAGCTGTACATTGTCAGCACTGAGCCGTGAAGAATCGATAACCCGAGCATGAGCCAGTACATTCTGCTTAAAACGAATACGGCCCAGTAGACGTCCTTGTTCGCGCTTAGCTGCATGATACTCGAAATTTTCACTCAGATCGCCTTTATCGCGTGCTTCTGAGATCGCTTCTGTTACTCGTGGTAATTCCACCTTAGTAAGGTGCTGTAGTTCGGCTACGAGTTTATCGTATCCCTCTTGAGACATATATTCCATAAGGCTTCTTCTTTTTAGTTTTTATTAATGCTAATGGGGATTATAGATAGAGCTATTTTAATAGCTTAGTCAGTTAATTCTGGGTACTCAGTAAGCAGATGTTCCATCAAGTCATTCAGGTTATCTTGTAAGTCGATATTATAATTTACGACAAGAGAAACTTTTTTGTCTTTTACATTAACGTGTAATGTTCCTAATGCTTCGTTGTACTCTACTGGCAAACGGATATCTCCAAAAACAAATGCGAAGTCTCCGCCTTGTTTTATAAAATTGTCTATTTGTTGTCTGATTGCTAATTTTTGTTGATGAGTTGCCATGATTTTATTTTATTTCGACGTGCAAAGGTAGTACATTATTTTGAAATACGATAGTTTTTCGTGCAGTAACTTTTGCGAAGAAGCTTCTTTTTTGCAAGAGTCATAATTATCATTTATTGGTATAGTTTAATTCGTCACAACGTAAGTAAATAATTCCAAAATTCCTCCTCTATCGTAACGGTTGTTGTATAAAAAATCATAATTATATGCGTTTTTGTTATTAATATCAGTAATTTTACTATACCTTTGTTGTAGAAAGAAAATTTGTTTTTGTTAAAAAATTTTTAGTTATTATTCCTATATTATTATTTATTATTCATTTAAAATTAGGAGAGTTATCGTTATGAAAAAAAGTAAAATTAGTGTAATGAGCCTCGTTGTATTAGCAGGTTTGACTATTGTCGGTTGCAAGGATAATAAAGCAGAAGCATTGCAGAAACAGCTTGATTCTCTTGCAAATGTAGATAGTCTACGTGCTGAAGATGTTACCTCTATGGCTCAGTTTATTCAGGTTATGAGTGATGGTATGGACAGTATTGCTGCTCAGGAAGGTATTGTTCGCAAGTCTTCTAATCCTGAGGGAAAGCGTATTGATAAGGAAACTTTAAAGACTCAGTTGTCTACCTTAAATGATATCGTTAAGCGTCAGCGTGAGCATATCGCAGAGCTCGAGCAAAAGCTTAGCAGCAGTAATTCTTCTTATTCTCAGCGTGTGAAGAAGTTGATAGCTTATTACAAGCAGCAGTTGGATGAGAAAGAAGCTAAGATTGCTGAATTGCAGGCAGAGTTGGACAAGAAGAACGCAGATATCGCCAAGTTGAATGATGATATCACAGCTCTTAATACCACGAATACTCAGCTTAATAATACGGTTGCAGAGCAGCAGACGGTTATGAATGCTCAAGATGAAACGATTCATGAGGCTTATGTGCAGATTGGTACAAGTAAGGAGCTGAAGAATAAGGGCTTGTTGACTGGTGGTTTCCTTGCAAAGAAAAAGATTGATGTATCTAAGTTGAAGAGTGCAGATTTCAGCAAAATTGATATCCGTAACTATAATGATATTAACTTGAATTCTAAGAAGCCTCAGATTATGACTCAAATGCCTGCAGGTTCTTATGAGATTACTCAGAATGCAAATGGTACTTCTACTTTACACATCAAGGATGTGAACAAGTTCTGGAGTGTTAGTAAGTTCTTGGTTATTAAATTGTAATTCAATATATTATTTTTTTTATTTAGAGGTTCGACTTTTTTAATAAGTCGAACCTCTAATGTTTTTCTAGTAACGCTTTTTATTGAGCCTGTTTTACCTGATAGTTGGCTGTTATCTTAACGATATGAGGCAACTTCTCAAGATCGTACCAGCGTCGTGTCATAAGATGACTACGATCTTTTATTTTTTTCCACGACTTGGGCAAAAGTGGTAGTGTATTATGCCAGAGTATATCATTTTCTCCTACGTGGATAGCCCAAATGGTCTCTCCGTCTGTTATGCAGGAATCATCTTCGCGTATCTTATATTCAGCTATCGTTTGCATGCAATGTTCGCATTCAGGATTATAGAAGAATAGGGTAATATCACCTTGTAGAGGAGTCGTATAGAGTGTAGAATCTCGTCCTTCTTCATCAGTATATTGAAAGTCGAGAACGACATGTCCCCGTGTGTCTCGTCTGAAAAATTCCCAGAGTTTAGGATTGTATACAGGTGATTCACAGTCGGTTAAGTACCGATGACTTTCGTCTAATATGAAGTCGATGGCTTCTGGATATGGGGATGCTTCTTGAAACAGGTTATTGATGGCATGTTGCTTGTAATCGTCATCCTCAACGTGCTGCAAGAGAAAGAAAAAATCTGCCAAATATTGTTCCTGTTCTGCAGATTGGGCTATATTTTTATCTGAAAAATGGAAGTGCTGACAGTATTTGATGAGGTCTATTGACTCTAAATCCTGTGCCTGTATTTTGTTCGAAATAGTCAGTAGAGTAAACAAAAGAAATAAAAGGACTGATTTTTTTTTCATGATACCCGTCGAAATGTTCATGGATATATGGCTATTCATAACAATGAGCCATCGGCCCGTGAAATCACTTTTGTGATTTCACGGCGATGGTCTTGGTTGTATTTTTAACTTTCACGATGTATACACCAGGATGTAGTTCCTTGGTATATTCGTTTTGTACCTGGTGAGCATGGCTGTAGAGTTTACCACTGATGGTGTAGATATTGACATCTTCTGCACCTTCGATACCCTTAACATGTAAGGTCGTATTTTCTACATATATGCTTAATGTACTGCTAGCCTCAGCAGTCTTAATACCCGTAGGTTGCATGCCACCAAACTTAATAGCAAGACGGTTGTCGTATGTACCAGCTTTGCTGATCGTAAGCTGGTAAGCATTATCTTTAAGATCGGTAACAGTACCCGTTGCATGGTCTATGAGCCATACATTACTAACTTGATCAAAAGCATCAACCTCAGGTAATGATATCGTATAGTTACCCGTTTTTGCAGCTTTGATACCTATACCCAATTCCTGTTCAACCGGAGCTTCAGGTACCCAGCTCATACGTGTGCCGTCAGAAGCGTTTGCATAAATTTCTGGTAGGGTATCGTTGATGGCATCCCATTTTACACCACCGTTACCAACACTGTAGGTAATGCTTGTGGCTTCAGCAGATGGAGCCATCTTAACAGCATCTTTAGTACCATTCTCTGCCGTTAGCATGATATTTGGCTTGGCAGCAGCCTGTGTTGGTTCTTCTGGGTTTATAGGCAGGCGGAAGGTAACTTTTTCGGTATCACTTTGAGTTGCGGTCTGTGTAAAGTAGCCGTCGCCCATCGTTATCTCAGAACCTTCTTCCCAGCTTGGGAGAGTTACCATCTGGTCTGCACTCTGATATGTACCGTCTTCACTGTTTACGCCATAGAGCACATGTGGAATGTGCATCTGGTACTTGCCATTTTGACCGGTAGCAGTATTGTAATTACTTACCAAGTATGGAAGTCCGATAAAGTTCCATCCCATATTTTCTGCTCTAGTAAAGTGAGCCGTTCCACTACGATCTATCGTGTTATGCTGTGTAAGAATAACCTGCTTATCGCTACCGTCTTCCTCGTAGGCAAAGCTGTTATTATTCTTGGCAAATGCTGTCATTCGAATGGTCTGATCTTCGTTGAGAGAGCGGCCATAGTCTATCATCCATCCTTCTCCAACTTGAAGAGGAGTATCGACATGCACATCCTCCCAGCATGACGAATTTTCAGCTTGATATTCGTAGTTCCATGCAGAGCGAGTTTCGCCATTGTAGGTTTTAACCACAGCATTGGTGAGATCGAATTTACTTAATGTGATATTACCATCTTGACTAGATACCACATTTACATTATCCCAATAGTACTCATTGAATGGAAGCGACATGAGTTTATAGCGATCACCCTTTTTGAGAGTCTTCTCAATAGCGACATAGCTTGCTCGTATCACGTTACGATTACCATAGAGAGAGGCACTGTCTTTGAGGAGTAGATAACTTGGCATGAATGCGTTGTCGGCGTCAAAAATAGGAGTTTCACTCGCATTCTTGTTGAAATTGAATCTTGCCCCTCGCCCGATATACATGACACTACCCGCATGTGGATAGAAGTTGCCACCGTAATTCTTGGTATAGGTACGGTAGCTGTCATCATCCTCAGTGAGATTAGCCTCTGTGTTTGTGGTGTTTTCGGTATAGACATTTTGATGGTCAGAGATGTTCCATACTTCAAAAGCACCAATATCAATATGGTTGGATGTTTCACCCTCCTGTTTACCGAGTAGACGTGGATTACCTAAGATATCACGGTCTGTTGCAAAGTTTACTGCATCGTGTGAGAAGTGTTTGTTGCCGATGATAAGTTCACCACTTGGTGTGGTTATATTCGTACCGGCATTAATCATGCTGCTCGCTTCGTGCAACTGATAGTAATAGGTAGGATAGATTGTATATGCTGTAGGTTGATGAGCATAAAGGGTATTATCCATATATGGAATGAACGGATTCACCTGGCTTGCCGTATTGCTGGTGGTGAATGTTCCGTTTCCATTCTTTTCAGCTGATGTGCCAGTAGCAGTGTTCCACATCAACGTATTGATGACCTCACCACTCTTATTGTCTACAGTAATACCATCTGCCTGGTTGGCAATAATGGTATTGTTGAGCAGTACACCACCCTGATTGTCCACGAGGGTCGTTGCCGTATTGTTATAGATGAGAGAGTTATAGAGCAAACCATTTTTGATTCTGATCAGAGCTTCACCCTTGTTCTTATTGTTTTGTATAATAAGATTGCGAAGAGTGGTACGATCATTATCAAGTTCGATAGCCGGAGTTTCAGCTATGCTGTCATTCTCGATGATAAAACCATCTATAATACTACCCAGAATGTTATCTTTATTATTGACCGGTTCCGTAATGAGACCACGTATACGGGTGGCATTAGCGCTGTTAGTTTCAGATGCCATACCACGACGGTCAGCCTTGATATGATTAATCATGTCAGTGATTGCATTCTCCTTCTCGTTATCTTGCATATTCAGCGTATCACCCAGTTCTATGAGAGAATGTATGCTTCCATACAAGTTTACACCGTCGCGTATAGTCAACTGTGGTTCAGTAGCCTGACCATTTACCAGGACGTATGATTTCTTTTTATCCGTATTCAGGTGTACATAAAGTGTAGCACCGTCAATGATATCCTGTAAATGTCCGCCACCGAATGCAGAATTCCAGCTCTTACCATCTTGTACTTCAGGATTGAATGCCTGATTCTGCTTTACATAATATATGCGCTGCAGGTCAATGACATTTTCGTAAGCACCACGTTCCATACCTTTACCATTGTAACGGCTGAAGGTACCAGAGAGGTCTGTTTGGTGTTTAAGATCAGTAACGACAGAATCCTGAATGGCTTCATCGCTCATACCCGTAAAATTACGAAGTAGCGCTTTTTCTGCAAAAAGTCGTGCATTTGCGCGGCGGCAGGTATGGTCGGCAGGTCTAATCTTAAAGTTGCAATCTGCTGCATTGCTCTCGAATGGGGCAATGAAGTTAGGACCATATAGCACAAGATTATTATTATCACCCAAGCCTACATTGTAGTAATGTGCCTGGTCTTCTTTTGTGTTCTCGATACCATATACGGCATTATAACTGTTATATTCAGAACCCTCATCTATCTGGTTGCCCGTATGTGTTAATTCATACTGTTGTGCATACTTGGTAGAAGCAAGAGTATCATCCTTCCAGATAATACAGTTATGCAGTTCACTGGTATAAGGACCCCATGTCTTGTTTTCTTCGTTTGAATTGAGCGTGTAAGTATATCCAGACTCAGAAAGCTGTGTGTGACCTCCGTTGAGTGCGAAGGTACAGTTGGTTATCTTGGTATCAACAGCTTTTACAGGGATACCGATATTTGAGTGGAACAGACTGTTGTAGATAAGTGCCTGTCCGCCACCTGTACCAATAGTAACCGCTGGAGCAGCTGTCGTATTGCCTGGTATACCATTCTCACGGAAAATACAATTCTTGATAATCAGTTTAGGATCATCATTTTCGTTCGGGTTAAGTGGAATGGTGGTTTTTGTAGCCGTTTCGGTCTTACTCTCCGAACAATATTGGTCCTGATAGTTAATAGAAGAACCGCCACTTGTACTTTGTCCTGTATTATTAATAAAGGTAATACCATTAATGGTAATCGGTACGGTCTTAAAGGTAGGGCGCGTTATTTTATCCTCCTTCACATCCATTTCGGTCTCACGGTTTTCCACATCTACGATATTCAAGATATGATTCGTTGTGCTACCATAGATGTTACCAGGTTTAAAGATAACCTGATATGTTTCCGGATTCCATTCTTCGGCTTCGGTATTCCATCCACCATTAATAGTAAGACTCTTTATACCATAACCGATACCCGTATAGACAGTATCTTTCAGTTCGATAGAGTTGTTGTTATAGTTACCCAGTGCGATTGTGTATCCCAAATTATCGTTCATCACGTAAGCTGGAGAATATGTACCGGCTTCGATATTGAGCACTTTAGGATGGTCGTTTCTACTCATTAATAGCACCTCTATTGCACGTTGCAAGTCTGAGGTAGGGGTCTTCCAAGTTTTACCATCGTTCTGACCGACGACTTCGCTAGGAGCCACCCAGATGGTATCTACTTCGTGGCTATTATTCAATGCTAGAATCGTATGCTGATATTCGTACAGACCCATGTCGATATAGTCATAGTTGAGACCTTTTTTATGCAATGGATCATTAGAGATACGTTTGTTACTTTCGTTCAAGTCAGTTTCTACATTGCTATATTCCATATAAACCTCGTCGCCCAGTGGCACCAAGGTAAGGTTACTATAGCGGTTAGTGAGACGTGACCAGTAGTTATAATACCCACCACCAGCATAAGAGCCATCACTATTTTTGATGAATTTACCATTTTCATCTTGTTCCAGGTAACCCCATCCGTTATCACATAAGTTGTTAATACGAGAGAGCATCCAGTTACATTGTTCCATGTAACCATCTGCACCTGCTTCTACGGTAGGTTCCTTAAAGTTAGGACCATCTAGAGCATCGTTGTCGCTATCGAGCAGTATGTTCATATCATACTGTATTACGGTACCGTCTTCCTGTGTCTCTCTTAATTGAGGAGCGATATCCTGGAAGTTTCCGGTAAAGTTGATACGCTTATATTTTGGATCGAGAGTACGATTCGGAGTGTGAGCTTGACCGCTTTCAAAAGCATTAAAGAATATAGAAGGTGCATTGTCGACACCTTTCCACTCCTCAATGTTCATGATTGTTTTGAGCGTATCATTGTTTTCTGTAGAGATTTCGTTACCCCAGAACACGTTATTGATGGCATAGTGGTGGATATTGTCAGAACGGTTAGGAATAGAGTTGAAGATACAAGGATATCCTACAGATTTGTTGCGTACGATATCGGTATTCATCATATAGATGGCGGATTCGTCTCCCAACCAGATGGCACCACCATAGCCCTGATATTGATTAGCATTCTTATTGACGGTCTTTCCGTTATGTAATGTTACATCATCAGCGTTTATGGTGATAGCAACATCTCCATATAGTGCTTCGTTATTGGCCAACAGACAGTTACCCATTAATAAGTCTGAGTTGGACGCAATAGCTCCACCGCCACTGTATGATACATAACGGTTATCCGTATTAGCAGTTGAACCACTAGGACCGACAGTTGTATTCTGTACAAATTCAGAACCACTAATATAGAGTGTACCATTCGAGAAGATGGCACCACCCTGTATCGCATTATTGTTCTGGAAGATACAGTTAGCAAGGAGTACAGCTTTATCACGCAGACCACGTTCCATAGCATTTGTTTCGATAGTACGTGTCAACTTATGCTGTTCGTCAGAATTTGCGAAGACAGTAGTCTCAGGGTTTCCATCAATATACATACCACCACCTCGGAAGTAGCCATTAAGGTTGTATACTGTTGTATCAGTATATTCACTGGCGTTACCATTGGTAACCTTTATGCCATCTATGATGATCATACGACTCATCATAGACTCCTGGCTTTCCTTAGTACGGTCTAATGTGGTTTCTCCATTGGTAAGGTTTGTGCCTGTAAACATATCAGGCGATTTACCCGTTTTGGAATCATCATTGATGATAGAGATAACATGGTTCACATTACCTGGAGTATTGTCGTCGATAGTAACTTCACCACTCAGGGTGGTTTGAGCAGCCATTTCCCAAAGCTCATAGATCGAGTTCTTGTTGAAATCGATATGCTCACGAGCAGCGCGGATACTATCTGTGGTACACCCTTTGAGGGTATAGGTATTTTGATTGCTTGTGATGGTTATATCCTGTCCTATAGTGCTGCTCTGGCAGTACATATGGTCATCTTTTGATACATCAATACTACCGATTATCGTAACCTTTTCAGGAATGAGGAAGGTATTGCCTCGGGCTGAAGAGTTGTTACGGTCGATATTGGTGTAAGGAAAATATCTACCTTGCGCCAGGAAAATTTCAAATCGTGTATTGTTGATATTGTTTATCGAACTCTGTCGGGCTTTGGCTACATATTCCAGGGCATCGTCAAGGCGTAAGAACGGATTGGCAAATGAGCTGCCAACCTGTTTATACATCGTATTGTCAGATTGCTGCCATGCAATAGCTCGTTGTGGTTCTACATATTCTGTATGGGCCACAAAGAGTCGTGTCATCAGATTGTCGGTGGTAATGTTTTGTGACGTGTAGGTCATGAATGCATAGTTGACCACACGTGCACCAATTTCGATATATGAATTGCTCTTCACGGTCCATGGATTACCATCGTAATCTGATCGTTTGGCATTATAGTCGGATAAACTTACTGCCATACGTGACAAACCATTGATGTCAAGAGAGTCGATGCTTGGATAGCTTTCTTGCATTCGGCGGAAGTTGGCATACGACATACCACCTCGGGTAAGCTGTGACAGTACCTGTAATGAGTAGTATTTGTCGTCGTCTGTGTTATTCCACCTTACACCTTTCGTTTCGTCAGCATCAACAGATATATTGTTTGATCCGTCTGCTATCTGGTTGGTAATAGCACAATAGGTAACGGGATAGATATCACCTTTCAAACCATTTGTTGTGGTGGTAACACCCGATAAGTCAGCCTGGTCGTTACTAGTATTAGCCCAGTATACACTGGAGTTGGTACGGAAGTTATTGAGGAAGTAGATACCACCTCCACGAGTAGTAGCGGTATTATTGACGACCGTAGATGATACTACATACGGGTAACTCAAATACGCATTCTCACTCATGTCGTTGTTATCGACGACAGCGATACCACCACCATAATCAGCCGAATTATTTTCTACAATACAACCGATTACGAGAGCACGTTTTTGCAAGTAAAGACCGCCACCTTCTGTTAGTGCATTGTTATTCTGGATGATACAGTTCTGGATCATGGCATAATTTGGTATGATAGCACCACCACCGATTTGGTCTTCTGTGTTGATACCATTGGCAGATCCATCTTCAATATAGAGTCCATCAAGAACAGCTCGAATATTGGGTTGTTCGATATTCTGGATGGTATCAATCAGCGTTGTACCATAGGTTTCTATTAATTTCTTGGTGATGGACTTCGGAGTTACACCATCATCCTCATATTCCAGATTTTGATTGATATCAAATACATGATCCGTGAAGGTTACGGCATGATAACTCTGCGTGACAATGTTTTCGCTGGTATATTTTGCCGACAGTATGGTACGGTTGTCAATAATGTTACGAGAAGCAAAATTATCCGTGTCAAGATAGCCTCCCATCACTTTTACACCACGTGGTACGATGATAGAGAAGTTACGCGGATTAATGGTAGAGTAGTTCTCTTGAGTCGTACGGGTTGGATAGTAATGACCGTCAGGAATGCTGGCGAGTTTTACGGTTACAGCAGAAGTAGGGTTTGCATATTTATATCGACCAGCAGCATCGAGTATCTTCTGTAGTTTCTGCATACAGGCTGGTTCTGTCAACGTACCTTTGGCAGTACCTGCACCATTCTCTGTTACATAATAAGTTGCAGAATTGCCTTCTATTACAGGAGAAATTTCTCCAGTACCATCGTATTCGTATGCACCTTTGTCAATTTTACAATCTTGTACACGGTTAGCTCCAGTAATATCTTCTATAATATTGAATTTGCTATCCATTTCGTCTGCCCATTCATCAGCACCCATGTTGATGCAATTATTGGCAACATCGCTTGCGCGATTGATGCTATAATTATTGTCTGATGAACCATCTGGGAAATATGGATAGTTGTATTCGTTAAACAGATTGGCATCATAACAGCTTTGGCGGTAAGCATCTACATACGCGGCCTCGTAATATTTAGAATTGGCTTCAGGCACACCATTATAGTCGATATTCTTGGTATTGTATACCAAGGTGGAGTCTGTTACCGCAGAGTGACTGTTGTTTACACCTTCTATGGCAAAGTAGGTGGATGGAGTAGAGTGGTAACAGTTATGTAAGAAACCGGTAACACCGATAGAGGCCTGCCAGTTTGTACGGCACAAGTTGTTATAGTTTTCGCCTGTGATACCATAACCTGCATTTCCCCAGATGATACAGTTATAGAACTGTGATGCATTAGCAGCCCAACCGCTACCTTTATTAGGATTAGAAGCATCGTCCCACACACCAGGGGCAGCAGCACCAGTAAAGTTGCTTCTTACATTGAATCCATTGTTATATGCGATGGTACAGCTATATAGGCTACTCTTACTCTTGATGTAAATGCCTTGTCCAAGAACACCTGAACCGACATTTGAATAATTTTCTACAATAAGTGAATTTACAATATCGCCACCATCCATAAGTACTCCTACACCGCGAGCAGGAGTAGATACATTGGCTACAACACTACCATCAAGAGAACTGAAATCGATAACATTGTTGCGTATAATACAGTTGAGTACTTTACTTCCACTTGTCGTAGCAATACCGGCACCACCATATTCTGTACCACCTTTAGCGTTCTTGTACTTACCATCAACCATATTATAGATACGGCTTGAATTGTTATCGTATTTGATGGATGTCGTCGATTTTTCGATGCCATTTTCGCTGTCTTTGGTGTAGATTGTAATCTTAATAACTTTATTGCGTACATTCTTAACCAGATACTGGGTAGGGTATTGCATCTGCATTAAGTTATCCTTAATCAGACAGTTTTTCAGTGTACCATTACTCATAAGGTTTACACCCACACCCGATTTCCAAGAAGGTTCACTTTCGTTATAATGTCTGGTAAAGTGACCTGTAACATTTTCAGTGATTTCCTTCACGATTTTCGTACCGTAAGTACCATGGCTCCATGCACTCGTGAGTGTATCTACGATGACTTCATTTTCAGATATAGTCATTTCATCAGCTATGGCAGAAGCCCATAAACCATTTTGTATTGTAAATCCTTCCCAGATAGTCTCTTTACTAAAGTCTTCTTCCTGATTCAGTACTCTACCGCTTCTGTCACCATCAATAATGGTCTGGTATTCAGGGTCTTCGTTAGAAATATTTCGTTCGTTTTCTTCTTTTCCTGGATTACCATAGTTCAGGAATCCGCCATATACATTGACGCCTTCCTTCATGGTAAGGTTTTCATAATACTTACCTGCAGCAACCCAAATGTCTTGTCCGTATGTGGCACGTTCTAGGGCTGCAGAGATAGTCTTGAGCGCAGAACCCCAGCTGCCACCGTGAGCATTATCATCCACACCGTCTGATTCGCGAACATAGATTACCTGTCCGTTTTCAGGGAGTGTATTGTTCTCGATAGCACCGGCATCAGGAGCACCACCGATATTTCTTTTATTTACAGTAGTAAGGTCGGTAGATGTGGCATTACTGTCATCAGTAGTTGCCGCATTCACCATCGGGTTCATATCTTTAGGCATGAAATCAGGAGCACCACCATACATAGTAATATTATCCTGATTATGTCTTGCGCCTACAGTTTGAGTAGCGTTCTCAAAGTGAGCATAGCTCTTGATGTCGTTGGCATCGGATCCCAATACTTGTTTAATATTGGTCATATCCATGAAACCCGTCGGAATTGTTATCGTCTTGTCTACGATGTTATTATTACCGATAATGGTTTTCAGGGTCGTATTTTGAGAAGTTGCTAATGGTGCGATGTAGTTTTCGATATCGGTTATGTTTACCGAGTCGGTTACATTTCCGAATATAGCGCAGTTGGTTGCATTGATCGTTCCTGAATATCCACGAGCTTGCATACTTTGCAATGGTATACCTACATTGTTAACTAATGTACAATGGTCCATCACGATTTCTGCATTACCTCGGGCTGTTACGATACCTGTGCCAGACTGGTTGGTATTGTTGTTGATGACGCAGTTAAGAAGTTTAGCACTGATATGACAAACATTTTTAAGTGCGACATTTCCATCGGCACCATCATCTTGGATTCCTGTATAATAGAATCCATTAGCAAAGACAGCTGCACCCGATTCTTCTGCAACACAGTTTCGCATCGTACAGTTTCTTATCTCAATGTTGTCCATGTTCACACGTCCCGTAGGTTCGGTATTCGTGTCATAATTGACATTTGAGATCATAATGGCACCGCCACTTGGCAGTGTGTTGTTTGAATTGATAGAAGTAGAATTACCATATTCCAGGGTAAGTCCATCTACGATCACGTCGTGTACGTTATTCAACTCCATGACATGTACACTATTGGTATTAAATCCCTGGTTAATATTATTGGCACTTACAATAGTTTTGTAATTCAATGGATTACGTGCATAAGTAGTTTCGTTGATGGTTTGCTGGGTATTTGTACCAGTTAATTCAGAAGGATAACCACCAAATATGCGCATGTAAGATTGTGGTCGGAGAGAAGCTGAGCGGAGCATATTATTGACATACGAGCTTGGTCCTGTCGTGTTTATGCTACCTTCTTTAATCAGGATTTGAACTTTCTGCGTATTGTTGCCTTTGTCTGAATATTTCTTTTGGAAATAGTTAATGGCTTCACTGACATTGGTTAATGGTGATTCCCAACTTGTTCCGAATATAGATCCAGGGATAATGGCATTGAAATTAGGGTCTACAAAAATAGTAGGTATTAACTGACCATTGTCGCTTTCTTCAACAGAAGCCATCATAATTTCACGGGTTTTACTTTCATCGCATTCCATGGCTCCGCAAGAAGAAATCGGGTAGAGAGTACGACCGCGTAAGTCGCTTTGCACCTGTGCATGTAAGATGATCTTATTGTAAGTAGGGATATCTTGTATTTGTACAGCACGATACGCTAAATCGGAACGAGCACTGATACGCCAGTCTGTATACACGTTGTTAGGTGTTTGACCATTCGCACCGACGATAGAAGATGGGTCCATAAAATAAGGAAAATGTCCTGAAGCAGTGGTTGATTCAGGATAATTACCCTTTTCGAGTGATAGTACATTATCTTTATGGGTTCCATTCCAGTTGGTGATATCGTGATTTGCAATAGCAGTATAGGCTACTATTGGACGGTTCACCTTGGTGTTTTCATCGGTTGTTTCCTGTATGTAAGCCGCATATTGTATATCTGTATTCGTACTACATTTATTGCCCCAGATAACGGTGTTATATACAACGCCCATTTTGTCTATATATACACCACCACTTCTACCGTATCGGTGATTCTTATAGGTTACATCAGCACCGGCGTTTTCGTTTTCTGCTACAGTACAGTTTACGATGACTCCACCGTTGCCGATATTAACACCACCGGCTTCTGTAATAGATGTATTGTTGGTGATGATACACGAAGTGGCATATCCTGCATACTGGTTTCTGTCATCAGTTTGCCAACTCAGTGGTACTCTGTCATTTTCGTGTGTAATATTTAGGCCACCACCCATGCGGGCAACATTTTTCTCGATATAGCTCTTTCGTATTCCACCTTCCCATCCGATAGAAACACCACCGCCCATTCCGTCGGTGATACCTGAACCGATACTCTGATTCTCTACGATGTGGCAGTTTTCTACCAGACCGCCACCGTCTAGATATACGCCACCACCCTTTATAGCAGCACTGTTGTGAGTAACAATGCAGTTGCGAAGGATCGTGTTCTTTACCATATATACACCACCGCCATAGCTATTATGGGCTCGTATGTCTGACTGTTTATTATTGGCGTTACCGTCTTGTATCGTAACACCGTCTAGACTGGCACCATAGGTATAGGCTTTACGGCGGTTTGTTACTTTTTTATGTGTACTGGTTTCCTCATCCGTTTCTTCACCGGCAGTACCAAACCATACGACGTGATACGAACTGCTAGGATATCTTGTGTTATATTTTTTTTCGGTATCATTCCATTCAAATGTCACTTCACCAACACCATGCTTACCTGTAAAGGTGGTCGGTGTCTTAAATGACCAGTGTGCAATATCCGATCCGGTACCAGCAGCGTCAAGAGCGTCTCTTTCACCTACTGTAATGGTATTGTCAGCATTTTTTTCATCTACTAATATACGCTCTGCAGGAGTAGATTCAGGGTTTTGTGGATTAAAACCACCATATACATGTATACCGTCATAGATATTAATAGCGGTATTCTGTATAGACGATGCCTCTTTCTCTGTGGTTTCAAGTGGGGAGAAAATGGCACTGTCACCACCCATGACATATATGCTGCCCGACGTGACATTCGGGTTAGCTTTCATGTAGTTGTGTAGACTATTGATGGCATCCTGTACGTGTGCATAACCTGTGGCCCAGGTTTTACCATCAGTCATTACATTTTTTGATTTGTTGCTTGGATTAACGTATCTTATTGTATCCGTTTGTGCCCATCCTTTTAGTATAAATAGCGCAAAAAAGGTAAGGAGTATATATCGTTTCATATTGTTCTATCCGTTTTTGGGTTATACTTTAATCATTAAGCCATCCCGTAGCATCTTTGATGATGATATTACCGTACATCCATGGAACAAAGCTGCTTTGGTCTATTGTCATATTGATGGTGGTTTGTTTATATCCACCCGAAATACCGTTTTCTATGCGTAATGGTAATTGTATGTTCGTGCCATCGGCTGCATAAGGTATAATATAATAATAGGTACGTCCATACCATTGAGTTCCTGGTGTCGTATTGAAGGTCTCTTGATATGTATTGCTTCCGGCAGTTGTATTCTTGTTAGGCCTGAAAAGCAAACATCCTTCTTGTTTTAAACCTTCGATGGTGATGCTTTTTACACTAACGCTTTCATTGATATCCTCTGCAACATTCCAGTCTATGTCTAGTATGGCTGCCACATGATACATTTTCAGTTTAATATATGGATTATTCGACTCGTAGTCACTGATTGTACCATAATACTGTGTACCGTTTTTCAAGTCGGCGTTAGTAGAGTAGATATCTTTGAGATGTGCATAGGTATCATCGTTCTTGCTGAAACTGAAAGAGGTATTCAGTACATCTTGCAGTGTTAATGGATCATCAGAGTTGAGATGTAGAGGACTGTAAGATGTAGCACAATAGACTTCACCCGTCGTTCTCAGTTCTGGTATTGGCACTTTGATACCACCTATATATTTATAGATATTTTCTTCTTCATTCTTTTCCCATAGTGCCGAATCAAGTTCAGAAGTGATGTATTGCACCGTTGTGGTCGTATCGTTATTCGAGTCAGCATATTTACTTACCAGAAAAAGATAAAGATAGCGAGGTAACTTATAGCTATATCCAGAACCAGGATCTCCCCAAGCCCGTGACGTTTGTTCTGCAGGTATCTCTATTTCTACGGGAAGCGTTTTCGTCTTTATGCCAGATGGTTCTGTATCGTCATGATTGCTACACGATATGAATAGCAATACGGACAGCATAAGGATGGATAACTGATGTATTTTCATATGTTTCCGTTTCGTTATTATCTCATGGGGAGTGAGGTTAGATAGACGGTTCGTAAGTATGACCTTCTTTCCATGTCGTGATGACACTCATACCCATATTCTGTTGTAACTCCTGGTCACCTATTGTACCGGATTCGTTCATCTTGATTTCCAGTATTCGTTTTTCACCAGGTTTTAATTTTTCCTCAACCTTTATCCGAGTATAGACCGTCTCTCCTGTGGTCAGTGCTGCTTTTATGGTATAATACCATTCTTCTGGCGATGGGAATCCTACTCCGACAAAACCAAGTTTCCCTTGTTCGATTGCGACTGCTGGATATGTTTTAACAATCTCTTTACGACTAAAGGTATATAAAAAATCATTGCTAAAGTTTATTCCAGTATAGAGACTGTCGATAGATACCGTAACGTTCTTAACGATTTGTGTGGCAGCAGTGGTGTCTATAATGACTTCTACCACACTGTTCATCGGACTCAAATTTACGGTAAACTCGCGATTAAGTGTGTCGATATTCATGGTCTCGAGCGCATAATACATAATCTTGGCATGGCTGCCTATGCTATCAGCGAGGATATTATTGATACTGAAATTCGTAAAGCTAGACGAGTCGCTCAGGGTTACTTGTGAAGTCTCTTTTACATCTGTAATAGCTACATTCATATATTTGTTGATATTCATCTCTCCCTGGATTGTCAAACTCGTACCCTGATTACTGTATCTAGTCTTGAGCGCAAAGTCTTTGCTGTTATCATCGAAAAAGTATGAATCATAATTATGAGAGCTTAAACTACCGAGGCTTTTTTCCATGAGCGAATCACTTTCAATAACCCCACTTAGATTGTAGGTTATTGTAACATCGGTAGTATTAACGACAGGATCCGGTTCTGGAGGAGACGGACAGTCGTCTAAGTCTTCATAAATGATACTACAACTGCCCATCATCACTGCCAGCAGTGCCAGCATTATATATCGTATGATGGTTTTCATTTTCATGCGCTTGCTTTTAGAGTTCTACTTCAAAGTATAAGCCCGATTGCCATGATGGGTCTACAGAGAAGCCGAAGCTGATGAGTGATTTACTCAAGTCTGGCAAAACATTATAGGCATTACCAAGACCTGTCTCGTGGTTTTCGCTTTCTTTAGTAGAGTTTTGTGGTATGGTCAGTTTCACGGTAGTAATATAGTCTTGTTTGAAGACTTGATTAAGTTCGTTTGTATAGCCACTTTTAGCAGCTGGTGGGTTCAGATTGGCTATAAGATAGAACTTGCCACCGTTAGGAATAATACCTGTAGCTCCTTCGAAATTTTGGCCAGTATTATTAATTAGTTCTATGGCGATATTAACGACTTCTTCTGCTGCAGATGGCAATGTTAACGTATAGTTGGTATCACTACCGTTACTGCTAGCATACATATTACTCATCGAGTTATCGTATATGGCATATTGTTTGCTATTAGAGTCGGTAATCGGATTAAAATCTTGATCTACTGCCTTCTGTCCACCGATAATGATACCCGTTACTTCAAATCCCTTCGCATTAGGAGTAACCACATTGCCAGCTTTATCGTAGAGTACGTTGCCGTTGGCCAACTTGATAGTGAGATCCATACGTCCCACAGCATATCGCAGAGGTTGTTGCATAGCGATAGTCTTGGTGGTTGTTGTGACACTAGTGTTAGGGAAATTGTCGACGTCATTTACAATCTCACTCCAATCTTTGTTGGTTGTCATGACCTTAGTCTGATCGATGCTTGATGTTTTCAGTGGAGAAGTTACTTGATACCACAAATTTGGCATGTAGACATATCGTGGTATTTCCAAAGTAGAAATTGATTCGGATATCGTACTTGAACCCATTACCGGTTGAAAACCGGTGTTATTGTTCCATTTTACAACAGCAGCTCCATCAGGAAGATTCAGTTCGGTTGGATAATTGTCCAGGTCACTGTGAAGTGATAGTATGCCGTTGTTGTTGGTGATACAAGGGTATGAACCGCCATTGATGTCCTGAACATCGTTCAGGGTAACGGTATTGATTTTATTAATCAAGGCAACAGACATTGCGTTGCTCTTGCTCTTCATGTTATCGTATAATTCTTGTATCAGGCCAAGTACAGTTTTAGATGATCCTGCAGCGTTTTTTATGAAATTATAATATGCAGTTTTTTCATTTTCATCATTACTCCAGCTAATTCCGTTTGCATTTGTCTTTGCGATTTCAGTAAGCAGGTTCGCAAGATACTGGGCTTTGTTTGATGGTATAGAAGAAGCATTGATACTTACCGGTGTAAAACTAATGGTGTTGATATCCGTATTAGCCTCATCGTCAAGTCCTGTTGCTGTAAGGGTACCATTGGTAAAGTGATAGCCTTCTAGGGCTTCAGTCGTATCCTTTGCGTGTGCGTAGGCTCTTATTCCAGCTGTACCCACGCTTAACAAAATGTTGTCATACACCTTGGCAAGGCTTCCGCTGCTAAGTTGGTTCTTGTTGATATCTTCCAGTGTGATATTGGCACCATTACGTTGAGTAGAATCAGTAGAATATGGTATGAGTACAATATTCGATAATCCTCTGAATTGATTGTCAGCTCCCTGTACGATTTCCTGGGATGCACGAGAGGAAACTTTAGTAGTGCTGTTAAGTCCCTTGTAATTTTTACCAGCAGCATTCTGTGGAATCGAAATAGCGAGGCTGGTGTTGACTAAATCGTTTTGTTGAACAGGTGTGTCTGGGGCAATATCGTTGCTTTGACATGCTGTTAGATGTATTGCTGCTGCTATAGCTATCGCTCCAGAGAGGGTCGATGTAATAAATGTTTTTCTCATGCTGGGAGATGTTTTATGATTATAATTTATTTTTATGCTTTTTGAAGGTACTTGCCGTTAATGCTTTACATTCACGG
Source organism: Segatella baroniae B14 (assembly GCF_022024235.1). Classification (GTDB taxonomy): domain Bacteria; phylum Bacteroidota; class Bacteroidia; order Bacteroidales; family Bacteroidaceae; genus Prevotella; species Prevotella bryantii. The sequence continues at coordinate 982,991 of NZ_CP091800.1, read as the reverse complement.
GATTTATATAATTTTGTCTTGCAAATATAAACAAATATTTTAAGATATGTTATGATTATATTGCTTTTTTGGCTGAAATCAGTGATATATGTTCAAAATTAACGATATAAACTTATTCTACTTGATTACTGGTGCTAAAAGTTGGTATCTATTATAGATAATCATAGCGTTGATAATCAGTCATCAAGGATGGATTTGAATGAGAAATACACATTTTTTGTTGTTATGTTGGTACTTCGAATCATTTATTTTTTTTGTTATCGTGCACAGATTTTCTTGTTTTCGAACACAGAAAAAAAATAACAAATTTAGTGAAAAAAGTGGCCTCAAACTCTTGACAGGTTCCTTTTTTTTTGTTATATTTGTACTATCAAAAAGAGATTATTGGTTTATTTATTCGCATTAGTATATTAAAATTCGCATTAGACATTAATTAAGCTAGGTGTAGTTGATTTCGCATTAGGGAATGCTTATTTTCGGTCAACATATTTAAGTTGGTTATTCGCATTAAACAGTACGAGACATTGCTTAATCTGCATAGGAAGATTAAGGATACATAAAAAAAGGATTCTCCGTGAGGCGAATCCTTTTTTATGTTATTTTATTTTCATGCGAGAGATAGGTTTGTGTCGTACTAACCATGCCGGGATGAAGAAAAATGCTAAACGAATTAAGGTTTTTGATTTCTGATAAATGCGATGAGCTGGGTACGGTCGAATTCTTGTTGCTCATTGCCATCACCAAGTATTATTTTCTCGAATGCGAGCCAATATTGAGTGTTATCTGGTGTCAGCTTGAGAGGGATAATGCCTTGGTTATGATTATTCAGGTATGCCCAACGTGCAATAGGTATTTTTTGGTTATCTATCTGAAGTATGGTTCCATTTTGTTGTAATTGATATTTCTTGTGTTTATATTGGCAAGTGTTACAGCTGAAGATGTATATGGAATCTTGATCAAAAGCCATTACACTGGTGATATTATTCTGTTCGTCCTCGAGTACAAAGATACCTTTCATCAAGAAAGCGAGATTCTCTATAGGATAGTCTTGTTCTAGTTTGAGTGCCTCATTATGGTTGGTTGCATCTTTCACAACAAGTTCTGTCTGTTCGCTAACCTCATCTTTTGTGCAGGAGGATACCGACAAACTGGTCATACAGAATAGTGTAGCTAAAAATAAATAATAGAAGTTTTTCATAAATGCGTGTTTTTGTTTAAGGTATGATAAATGCAAATATATTATTTATTCTAATAAAAAGCAAATTTTATACAAAAAAATAATGCCTTTTTTCCTAAAAAGGCTTACCTTTATCCCCAAATTCATTTAATCGCAATAAAAAAACATTTATGTCTCAAATTTGGATTAGTGCAGCCGGACTTTGCGGAGCCACTCTGATAGGTGCTGTTTTAGGCTTTCTAATTAAGGAACTTCCTCATAAGTGGAATGATACGGTATTAGGCTATTGTGCTGGTATTATGCTTGCCGCATCAACGTTAGGATTAATTGTACCTGCCTTTGATATGACGTCTTCTACAACGTGGTGGATAGTGGTTGTCGGTGTTATGGCTGGAGCATTATTTCTTAATGTCCTCGATTTGGTTACTCCACATTTGCATCATATTACAGGATTAGATCAAGAAGAGCATCGCAATAACAAATCGCTCAATCATATTCTCCTCTTTGTTATGGCTATTGCTTTGCATAAAATGCCTGAAGGCATGGCTGCTGGCGTTAGTATGAGCACTACAGAAATCGATTGGTCGGTAAGTTTGGGTATTGCTCTTCAGAATGTACCAGAAGGTATGGTTATTATTGCCCCATTGCTGGTTGCCGGTGTGTCTAAGATACGAACCATGGTCATTTCGTTGGCTATCGGTCTGCTTGAGGTAGTCGGTGTATGGATTGGATTTGGGATGGGTTCTGTATCATTGACGCTGTTACCGGTTATGCTCGGTTTTGCAGGAGGAGCAATGCTCTATGTTACCAGCGACGAGATGATACCTGAGACGCATGCGCATGGGTATCAGAAGCAGGCCACGTATGCCTTATTACTCGGTTTTATGACCTTGTTGTTGATGGATAAACTTATTTGATAGCGCTTAATGTGAAGTGGAAGACCAATCCTCCTGTAGGATTGTTCTTCACGGTTATGTTGCCATGGTGAAAGAGCACAGCGTTTTTGACGATGGCCAGACCGAGACCTGTTCCTCCCATTTTTCGACTTCTTCCCTTGTCTACGCGATAAAATCTTTCGAAAAGTCGATTCAAGTGTGCGTAGGGCACGCCTATGCCATTATCGCTGAATGTAAAGTGCCAGACGCTTTCTTCTAGAGTAGCTGATATGGTTATCGTTGTACCTTGGCCGGCATAGGATATCGCATTATCGGTAAGATTACGGAATATGCTATATAATAATGAGCGGTTGCCGTTAACGACTAAAGAAGGCGGTAACTGGTTTACGAAGTTCATTTCATGTTTCTGTAATTGAAGAGCCGTTTCTTTTTGTATGTTCTGCACGATCTCTGCTATGTCCACATATTCAAAGTTTTGTAGCTGTGGCGCATCGTCCAACTTGTTGAGCGTAGAGATATCACGTAGAAGTGATGTTAATCGCTCACTTTGTGCAAAGCAGCGTTGAAGAAATTGTGCTTTTGTTTCTTCATTCATATTCGGGTTATTGATAATAGTTTCAAGATAGCCCTGAATACTTGCCACTGGTGTCTTCAATTCGTGCGCTACATTCTGAGTAAGCTCACGTTTTAGTTTGTCTTGTTCTTGACGCGTGTTTTGCAGTCTTCTGTATATCTTGATGATGCGCTCTGCGATTTCACCTAATTCGTCATTCGGAAAGTGGATAAGGTCATCGATATCGAGACTTTTATTATGGTCGGCTCTCCAGGCAAATGTACGGAGATTATTAATGTTTTGTCCCAGTCGATTGGTAAATCGAAAAAGGAATATCGTTAGTAATAGAATGGCGCCAAGCGCAAACCAGATAAAATGCTGGTCGGTTGCCAATGATTTTGCCAAGTCGTTGTCGTATGGTAAAGCCGTTCGTATCACATATCCATCCTCGGGAAAATAGGTTGCACTGTAAAAATAATCATGTTTTAGTGTGCTCGAGAGACGATCTACTGTAGAGCCTTCGCCTGTTTTTATCGCTTGTATAAACTCCGTACGATTCGAGTGGTTAGCGATCTTAGAATAATCCTTTATCAGATTATCAAAAAATACCAGTCCATCTTTTCGAATAAGCGTTACGCGTATATTTTTCTCATAATTACGTTGAACATAATTGCTCAACGTTTTCTCATCCATTTTGCCCAAGATAGAAAGTGATACATGCATCCTGTCGTTATAATCTTGTAGGCGTAAATTGAGAAATTCTATCTTATACTGCTTTTCGCGATTTTGCTGGAATACGATAAAGGATATGGCGAAAATCAGAAATATAGATACTACGCTGAGATATAGTTTGTTACCTATAGAGAGTTTAATCATGATTTATGCATTGAAATAATAACCAAATCCTTGTCTGGTAGCAATATGTGTGGCATATTGACCGATCTTTTTACGTAAACGAGTGATGTTTACATCTACCGTACGATCGGATACTTGTACATCGCTAGGCCATATTCTGTCTATAAGTTGTTGGCGTGAGAAAACTCTATTTTTTTCTTCTAATAGCAGTTTTAGAAGTTCGTATTCTGTCTTTGAAAAAGACACATTCTGCCCATCTACAGTTATCGTCTTCTGGTCTAAGTTGATGATGATACCCTTATATAATAAGGTATTTTGATTATCGATAGCATTCTGATGGGCTGTTCTGCGTAACACAGCCTTAATTCTGAGTATTACTTCACGAATAGAAAAAGGTTTAGCGATATAATCATCAGCTCCCAGTGTAAAACCGGTGACCGTATCGTTTTCGGTATCTTTGGCAGTTAGAAAGACAATGGGTATTGATGCTGTTGTAGCATTGCTTTTCAGCTGTTTGGCTAAGGCAAAACCACTCATGCCTCCCATCATGACATCGAGAAGAAGTAGATGGTAAGAAGCGATATCAAGTGTGAGTGCTTCTTCTGCAGAATTGGCTGTATTTACGATGTAACCCTCCATTTCGAGATTGAATTTGAGAATCTCACAGAGGTCCTCTTCGTCATCTACTACTAATATGCGATAACTTTCATCTTTCATGTTGCGATATTACTGATATATTTGCAAATATACAGTTTTTTTTGTTCGAAAACGAGTTGAGGCTGTTCATTTTTTAAGTTGTAACAGTATTGTAACATGAGTGTTATGTTTCTGTAACATACATCCTGTATATTTGCCTACAAATAAGTATTTATGGAAACAATTTATTTTGTCATTGTGGTCTTTCTGCTTAGTTTAGCAGTGTTTGGCCTTTTCGTGGGTGTTAGTAATGATGCTGTCAATTTCTTGCAGTCTGCAGTTGGCGCTCGTGCAGCTAAGTTTCGTACAGTATTAATTTACGCCTCTTTAGGAGTGTTGCTGGGTGCAGTAATGTCAACAGGTATGATGGATGTGGCTCGGCATGGTATTCTTACCCCTGTACATTATTCCTTTTTTGAAGTAATGACCATATTCTTTGCCGTCATGGTGGCTAATGTGATTATATTAGACATGTTCAATTCGGTGGGTATGCCTACTTCAAGTACGATATCTCTCGTTTTTGGTCTATTAGGAGCATCGTTTTCTATTGCTACCCTAAAAACGATTGTAAACCCTTCGCTCGATTATAATATGTTACTCAATTCTGGTCAGGCTTTGAGTATGATTATTGCGATCTTTGTGAGTGTAGCTTTCGCCTTTGTGTTTGGATGGCTCATCATGTGGATCAGTCGAATGGTCTTTTCCTTTAATTACAAAAAGTATTCACGTTATTCTATTGCTATTTTTGGTGGTATCGCCTTTACAGCTTTATCTTATTTTATCTTCTTAAAAGGCGTAGGCAATAGTCCTTACATGGATGCTGGTATACGCACATGGATCAATGGTAATATTCAGTTGTTGTTATTGATTACATTTGGCTGTTCTACAGTCTTTATGGAGATACTTCATCTGTTTAAGGTCAATATTTTCCGTGTTATTGTTCTCATGGGTACTTTTGCGCTGGCTATGGCTTTTGCAGGTAATGACTTGGTGAACTTTATCGGTGTACCACTTTCTGGTCTTGACAGTTATCAAGATTATGTGGCTCATGCAAATGGTGCTGCTCCTAATGCTTTTATGATGTCATCACTGATGGAGAATGCCAAGACATCACCGTTGTACTTGCTTATTGCCGGTGTCATTATGGTTGTGGCAATGGTTACATCCAAAAAAGCTCAGAATGTCATTAAAACATCTGTCGACCTGAGTAGACAGGATGGGGGCGATGAAATGTTTGGCTCTTCTTCTGCAGCTCGTGCTATAGTACGTTTTTTCCAAACTACTAACAAGCAGATTTCAGCGATTATTCCGGCAAATATAAAGCATTGGATAGATAGTAGATTTGATAAAAATGGTATCATTCTGGAAGATGAAACTGCTGCATTCGACTTGGTACGTGCTGCTGTCACCCTAGTGATATCCTCTATGCTGATTACCATTGGTACTAACTATAAATTGCCTTTGTCTACTACATACGTAACTTTTATGGTTGCTATGGGTTCTTCTCTGGCCGACAGAGCATGGAGTAGGGAGAGTGCCGTATTCCGTGTAACGGGTGTCATTTCTGTTATCGGTGGATGGTTTATTACAGCTGGAGCTTCATTCCTCCTGGCAGCTGTTATCTGTCTTGTTATGTATTATGGAGGTATCGTTGCTAATATTGCTTTTATCGTAGTGGTTATCGCTTCACTTATTCGAAGTAGTCGTAAATATAAAGAGAAAAAGGCTTCTGAAAATCGTGATAAAGATGTATTCCGTCTGATGATGCGTACCCGTGACCCACAGCTTGTGTGGGAAATGCTTCAGAAGCAGGTAAGAAGAACGCAGTCTGATTGCTGTAAATTCGCCTTAGAACAGTTTAACTTAATTATAGATGGTCTTGAAAATGAGAAGACCAGTTCTTTAAGAAAAGCTCAGCGCGATTTAGTGGCTGCGAAGCAACCGTTGAAGAAGGTTCGTCGTCAGGAGATGTTGGTATTACAGCGTGTTCCTCGTATGATCGCTATAGAGCGTAATACTTGGTTTCATTTGGGTATGAATAGTAACCAACAGTTAATTTATGGATTGCGACGTATGCTTGAGCCTATCAAGGAGCATGTAGACAATAGTTTTAATCCTTTATCACCTGAACTGATTGCTGATTTCTTGCCGATTAAGCGTAGTATCAATGAACTGATGAAGGCTTCGTGTGCACAGATAGAAACGGGTAGATACGAGAATTATCGTCAGATTCTTGCAGAGGCTGATAATGTAAAAGACGAACTTTCTATTCTTCGTAAGCGTCAGATTGACCGTATGCAGGATAGTGAAACGAACTCTCAGATGCAGGTTAATCTGTTATATCTGAATGTGCTTCAGGAGAGTCAGCAGTTGCTCAGTAATATGCGTCATCAGCTTCGTGCTGCTAAAAAGTTTATGGAATAAAATATGCTTTCTATATGCCTTGAATGGTGTGAAAAGTTGCTCTTTTATGGACAATAGTTGATACGAATTCACGCTTTTGGCAAATTTTTGATTACCTTTGCAAAATTGAATTTACAAATCGGCAATTAAGAGAAAAATCTGATGAAAAAGTTAGGATTTGATAACGACAAATACATTCGTATTCAGTCAGAACATATCAAGGAAAGAATAGAGAAATTTAAAGGTAAGCTATATCTTGAATTAGGTGGTAAACTTTTTGATGATCATCATGCTAGTCGAGTACTGCCAGGCTTTCAACCAGACAGTAAGTTGCGTATGTTGCAGCAGCTAAGTGATAAGGCGGAAATCGTTATTGTAATCAGTGCGATTGATATCGAAAAGAATAAAGTTCGCCAAGACCTTGGTATCACTTATGATGAAGATGTGCTACGTCTGCGCAAAGAGTTCCAGAATCGTGGCTTCCTTGTAGACAGTGTTGTTATCACGCATTACAATGGTCAGAATAGTGCCGATATGTATCGTAAGCGTTTGGAGCGTTTAGGTATTCGCGCTTATTATCATTATACTATTGAGGGCTATCCTCATAATGTGGCTCTTATTGATTCTGATGAGGGATTTGGTAAAGATGATTACGTGGAAACATCTCGTCCGCTTGTCATTGTTACAGCGCCTGGACCAGGTAGTGGTAAGATGGCTGTTTGTTTGTCTCAGCTTTATAATGAAAATAAAAGAGGTGTAAATGCTGGGTATGCCAAGTTTGAAACTTTCCCTGTATGGAATCTTCCTTTGAATCATCCTGTTAATATCGCTTATGAAGCTGCAACGGCTGACTTGAACGATATCAATATGATTGATCCGTTCCATTTTGATGCGTACGAGAAGGTGGCTATTAATTATAATCGTGACGTCGAAATCTTCCCTGTGCTTAACACGTTGTTTGAAGGTATCTATGGCGAATGTCCTTATAAGTCGCCAACTGATATGGGTGTTAACATGGTCGGTTTCTGTATCAGTGATGATGAGGTTTGTCAGGAAGCATCTAAGCAGGAGATTATTCGCCGTTATTATACAGCACTTAATAAATTGGCTAATGGTGGGGTAAATGAAGCAGAGGTTAACAAACTTTCATTGTTGATGAAGCAGGCTAAAATTACCACTGATTTCCGAAAGACTACTTTAGCTGCAAAAGCGCGTAAGGAAGAAGCTGGTGTGCCTTGCTCTGCTATTGAGTTGCCTGATGGACGTATTATTACTGCTGCTAGTAGTGTGCTTCTCGGTACAGCGTCATCTCTTATTCTGAATGCAGTGAAGAGTCTTGCTGGTATCGATCATGATTTGAAACTCATTCCTCAATACTTGATTGAGCCTGTTCAGAAGACTAAAATAGAATATTTGGGTGGCAATAATCCTCGTTTGCATACGGATGAAGTCCTCGTCGCTCTCTCTATTCTTAGCCAAACGGATGAAAATTGTAAGAAAGCGCTTGAACAATTACCTAAGTTGCGTGGATGTCAGGCTCATTTTACGATTATGTTGGGTGAAGTAGACCGTAAGATTTTCAAGAAATTGGGCGTTGGTATCACTTGCGATCCAATTAAGAAGGAGAAAAAATAAATCATGTGTCCCATTCGTCATTGATATATGGCGACAGAGTGACATCGTTAAAGTAGTTTAGGCTAAGCTCATCGTTCAAGAGGTGCTTAGCCTAAACTACTTTTTATATTATCCTAATTTAAGTCTGAGGCTGTTGAGAACAACAGATACCGATGACAAAGCCATTAAGGCGCTCGCCCACATCGGGGTAATCTGAAAATCGATGCCAAATAGATAAGGTACTCCTGCGGCTAATGGGATACAAATGATATTGTAGATAAATGCCCAGAAAAGATTTTGCCAGATCATCCGTACGGTGCGCTTGCTTAATTTTATGGCTTCAGGAATAGCCATGAGATCATTGCCCATAAGTGTAACTTGGGCTACATCCATGGCGACATCTGTACCTTTACCTATAGCGATGCTCACATCGGCCAGTGCTAAGGCTTGAGTGTCATTGATGCCGTCGCCCATCATGGCTACCGTTTTTCCTTCTGCTTGGAGCTTTTTCACCAGGTTTTCTTTATCCTGTGGCATTACTTTGCTCTGATAATGCTTGATACCCGTTTGTTCTGCCCAGTATTGAGCAGCTTCTTCATGATCGCCACTCATCATATATACTTCGATGCCTTGATCTTGTAATATTTGTATCGCCTTTTTAGCATTCGGTTTTAATACTTCGCGTTGTTCTAAAGTCAAGTTGGATGCTCGGGTAAAGTCGATATTTAGATTGGGAAGAGTCAGTGTACCGGTTTTGTCGGTAACAAGAGCATCTATTTTACGCATACGCTCTAGAGCAGATGCGTCCTTAATGAGTACCTGTCTTTCTGCAGCTTTCCCGATTCCTACCATGAGTGCGGTTGGAGTGGCAAGTCCCATAGCACATGGACAGGCTATCACAAGCACAGCTACAGCCGATATGATGGCTTGGGGTAGATAAGTGCTACCACCTACAAGAAGCCAGCTCAGGAAGGTGATAAGTGAAAGGATTGCTACTACGGGTACGAAGATTAATGCGGCTTTATCTACAATGCGCTGAACGGGTGCCTTGGAGCTTTGGGCTTCTTGTACCATACGTATGATGTGTGCAAGAGCTGTATCTTCTCCTATCTGACGGGCACGCATGCGAAATTTGCCTTGACTGGGTATTGTTCCGGCTAAAACTTTACTTCCTTTTTTCTTTTCGGCTGGTGTTGGTTCGCCTGTTATCATACTCTCGTCTACATAAGCTGCATCGGCTGTCATAAAACTTTCTGCCCATGTTACTTCACCATCAACAGGAACTTTTTCTCCAGGACGAACTTCGAGTAAATCGCCTATTTCTATGGTTGAGATAGGTACTTCTTCGATTTCCTGACCATTTACGATATGTGCTGTTTTGGGAGCCATGCCCATCAGTTTACGTATACTTGTCGCTGTGCTGTCTTTAGCTTTTTCTTCAAGTAATCGGCCTGTAAGTACAAAGGTGATGATCATTACGCTCGCATCAAAATAGGTGTGCCAACTTATTCCCCGTATTCCCCAGATTGCATCGCCCCAAAAGGTGTTAAAGGTACTAAATATAAAACTGATACCGGTAGATAGGGCTACGAGGGTGTCCATGTTGGCTGTACCATGGCGTAACTGTTTTATCGCTGTAATATAAAATGTTTTGCCGCAATATACGATATTGAAGATGGCAATAAGCATAGCCATTTGGTTGGCATATTCTTTACTTCCAAGATTTATCCATTGCATGCTGATGGCCATCACTGCAACTGAGAAAATCCAGGATAGTATGGTCTTTCGACGGAGTAATACATACTCTCGCTTGCTTATTTCTTCTGCACTGCGATTTTCTTCGATAACCATGTCGTATCCTATCGAATTAATCTCTTTCTTGATCTGCTCGAGTGTAATGCTGTTTTCATCATAGTCGATAAACGCTGAGCGACCTACTAAGTTTACTTGGGCTTTGCGAATCCCTTCGAGCTCATCGAGCTTGCGCTGTACATTTGCTGAACATGCTGAACAAGCCATACCTATAATTGGAACTGTTTTCTTCATGGGTGCAAAGTTATAAGATATAGGTTAATATGTTGTTATAGTTTTGAGGATTAGATTTATAAGATTTAGATATTATGGCTGATTCTTCGTCTTTTTTAGATAGGATTTTTTAGAAACTTATAATATTGTTACGACGCGATGTGTCGGGTGTGAACGGGTCTTGTCCGTCTCTAATGGGTTGACTGTCAAATAATTTGTCAAAAAACAGCGTTTTCAAAAATCGTCATCTAGCTCAAAATATTCAACTTTTGATCAGCCTGTTTGGTCTTTTTTCTTCCCCTCGATTTTCTCTCCCGCCAAAACCCCAGCTCCTGGGGGTCGAAACCTAAGACTTTGTTCGCTAAACTCTATGACCTTATCGCGTCAACCCTAAGCTTTCGACCCCTAGGAGCTGGGGTTTTGGCGCCCATTTATTAAGCCACCGAAGTGTAAAATTCGTAACGCGCTGATATTCAGGCAGATACAAAAACGCTTCAAAATTCGCGTATTTGAGGCACATTTACATCGCCATTTCAAATACGCAAGCTACAACTCTGTTGATGTCAATTAAATTCTAATTTTTCTCTTAGCAACACGCTCAGTTTGCTTCTCGTACTACCTGTTGTGATGTACTTGGCATAATCAAGTTTGCTTCAATCAGATCAGCACGTTGGTTTATATTCATGAGGCCAACATAATTTGTATTCATGAGCCTAACATGACTATCATATATATAAGGAGTGATGTTGTTCGATTCTTCACCGTTGAAAGATGTTGTTGGATGCAAACGATGTTCGATGCTATTAAAAAGTCGAAATAAAGGGTATAATAGGGCATATTTGTCAAAGAACGCGCAAAATTGTAGTTTTTTGCAATTTTTTCTTGAAAACATTTGGAGGTTATGGATATTTTGTATACCTTTGCACTCGCTTTCGAACAAACGGAAGCAGCCAAATAACGTTGGTTATGAGGCTTAAGAGAAAGAGTTCTTTGAAAAGATTACATAGACAGAGAAGTAGTACAAGAAGCGTTCACATATTATAGATATGTGTGAATGGGTAACAAAAACGAACCGTCAAGTTTAGTTTTTGTCCAGGCTTTAAACCGACTTCAATAAAAGGATAAGCGTCCTTGAAACAGAGACAAATAATCTATTCAATTAGATATTCAAAGATATTTTACAATGGAGAGTTTGATCCTGGCTCAGGATGAACGCTAGCTACAGGCTTAACACATGCAAGTCGAGGGGTAACATGAAGAAAGCTTGCTTTCTTTGATGACGACCGGCGCACGGGTGAGTATCGCGTATCCAACCTGCCCATAAGTAGGGAATAGCCTTGCGAAAGTAAGATTAATGCCCTATGGTTTCCATTAAAGACATCTGAGATGGAATAAAGATTTATCGCTTATGGATGGGGATGCGTCTGATTAGGTAGTAGGCGGGGTAACGGCCCACCTAGCCGACGATCAGTAGGGGTTCTGAGAGGAAGGTCCCCCACATTGGAACTGAGACACGGTCCAAACTCCTACGGGAGGCAGCAGTGAGGAATATTGGTCAATGGACGGAAGTCTGAACCAGCCAAGTAGCGTGCAGGATGACGGCCCTATGGGTTGTAAACTGCTTTTTTAGGGGAATAAAGTTAGCCACGTGTGGTTATTTGCATGTACCCTACGAATAAGGACCGGCTAATTCCGTGCCAGCAGCCGCGGTAATACGGAAGGTCCGGGCGTTATCCGGATTTATTGGGTTTAAAGGGAGCGCAGGCCGTTTGGTAAGCGTGTTGTGAAATGTCCGGGCTCAACCTGGGCACTGCAGCGCGAACTGCCAGACTTGAGTGCACAGGAAGCGGGCGGAATTCGTGGTGTAGCGGTGAAATGCTTAGATATCACGAAGAACTCCAATTGCGAAGGCAGCTCGCTGTAGTGTTACTGACGCTAAAGCTCGAAAGTGCGGGTATCGAACAGGATTAGATACCCTGGTAGTCCGCACGGTAAACGATGGATGCCCGCTGTTTGCCCTTCGGGGTGAGTGGCTAAGCGAAAGCGTTAAGCATCCCACCTGGGGAGTACGCCGGCAACGGTGAAACTCAAAGGAATTGACGGGGGCCCGCACAAGCGGAGGAACATGTGGTTTAATTCGATGATACGCGAGGAACCTTACCCGGGCTTGAATTGCAGATGACGGATCTAGAGATAGTGACTTCCTTCGGGACATCTGTGAAGGTGCTGCATGGTTGTCGTCAGCTCGTGCCGTGAGGTGTCGGCTTAAGTGCCATAACGAGCGCAACCCTTCTCTTCAGTTGCCATCAGGTAGAGCTGGGCACTCTGGAGACACTGCCACCGTAAGGTGTGAGGAAGGTGGGGATGACGTCAAATCAGCACGGCCCTTACGTCCGGGGCTACACACGTGTTACAATGGCCGGTACAGAAAGTCGGATGCCCGTAAGGTCATTCTAATCAAGAAAGCCGGTCCCAGTTCGGACTGAGGTCTGCAACCCGACCTCACGAAGCTGGATTCGCTAGTAATCGCGCATCAGCCATGGCGCGGTGAATACGTTCCCGGGCCTTGTACACACCGCCCGTCAAGCCATGAAAGCCGGGGGTGCCTGAAGTCCGTGACCGCAAGGGTCGGCCTAGGGCAAAACTGGTAATTGGGGCTAAGTCGTAACAAGGTAGCCGTACCGGAAGGTGCGGCTGGAACACCTCCTTTCTGGAAGAGATGCTTATTTAGAAGTAAGTAAAAGTCAAGAGACATGACAAACGTAAAGGTTG
>NZ_CP091800.1:300000-965000 GCF_022024235.1 Segatella baroniae B14 | reverse complement strand
CGAAATCATGCGTATTGAAACTTATTCTTATCATGGTAAGTTGTATTATTTTTTCAAAAATATTGCCTTTAATTTTGATACTGCAGCAGGAATAGATTATGAGGTGGATGTTACTCGGCCTATGGGAAATAGGGTGAGAATTATTCGAATGAGTAATGGCAATGCTTTTCATCTTCATCAAGTTTACCGTGTCGTTATGCATAGCTATCGTGCTCATGGTGGTGGTGAATTATTGACAAAAGGAGCTGGTATTTCCTTTTCAGAATTACCAGCTCGTATCATCTATCAAAGTCCTCATACCCAGCGTTATTATCTTCAAAAAGCTTTGATGGAAGCTAAACATATAACAATATCAGCTCATTCTAACTGGAAATTTGTTCCTGATGAATGGGTAAAACCAGCGTTGAAGAAAGCTTATTTCAAGTTATTTCATTAGTTGTTTTTACATCTTTCATACGATACTTTTTCTTTCATCAAAGCTATTGTTTTTATAGTCTTTCTTTCTCCTCGGCATTAGAAGTTTCAAATCTTCCTTTTGTCTTGTTAAAAAAGTTACCCAATTTTTTAATGACCGTCAAATTAATTTGTCGTTCGTCGTTATAATTGTCAAATATTTGGTTTATACCATTTGAATAGTATGAATACTTAGGAGTACTACTTTTTAATATATCTTCTGCTTGTAAACGGATCGTCATATCCTTCTTTTTGTTGGTATAATGTAGTCCAATATTCAGCAAGAATGAATTTCTGAACTTTCGATAATTATAATAACCTGGTAAGTTATCTTCCATATATATCGAAGCCGACAATTTTTTATTTATGGCAATTGTATTATCCAGTGTGAAATTCACGCCCCATCCTTTTATGCTTTTAAATTGAGCTGCTTTAGAACTATAATTGGTATAGGTAATATCGTTAGACAATTTTGATTCAATCGCCGTACCTATTTGAAGATTAAGCTCCGAGTTAATTCCAAACTGATATATATCTAGATAATTATCAGCCCTTTCTATTTGATTTTGGATATGGTCTGCATCTAGGATAACCATTTTTCCAAAGTCGTTGGTCGTGTTAGAGGAGTAAATTCTAGTAAATAAAAGATCCTTGTACATATAAGTAAGACTAGCCAAGTGTATATTTGATGGTTTCAGAAAAGGATTTCCTTCCGAGTAATCATATTTGCTGCTGTACCATCGAAAAGGATCTAATAAGTGATAATCAGGTCTTTTAATTCTTCCAGAATAGTTTACATTGATAACGTTGTTATCATTGATCACATACCTCATATCAATGGAAGGAAAACATCTAAAATAATGATTCGTATGAGTTTGCTGGTAGGTATATGATATTCCTTTCGTATAAGTGAGTTCTCCTCGAAGGCCAAGATCTACAGATAAAGCCTTGTATGAAAAAGATGAATTCAGATATAAAGCATGACTTGTCTCTCGGTAGCCAAAGGTATTTTGTGGTATGGCATTAGGCGATAAAGTTTCGTTATTTTCATTAAATGAAGTAGAGTTTGTATATGAAAATTTATAGCCTTCTGTAAAATCTATTTTTTTATATTGATTCTTACCATCTATCTTAAAGGTAAAAATATCATAATTCTGATGACCACGACTGAAATATGTTTCGTCTTCAGTAAGTAGTGGGTTGTAGGTCATAGATCTCCAACCTCTATAGTTTTTGATATAGTTATTAATATATCCTGCTGTTACATTTATATCAGAATGATCATTAAAGGAGTGTGCATAATTCATTTCTCCATTAAACTGATGATTTCCAGAATACCCCTGTCCAAGAGAAGACATAATCGAGTCTGTAACGGTATTATTTAAAGATTGGTACCTAGTAATGTTCTCGATATCATGATTTTTATCTTTGTCATACCATGGTATTTGCAGCGTAGCAGATAAATTATTTTTGTGATCAAAAACATAGTTGAAGTTCGTGAGCATCATTACATTTGTAATCTTATTTTTTCTTGGATTATTGGTAGAAATGACCTCATTTTCGAAGTAATTAGAATATCTGCTATGTGTGAAATTATTGGAATGGCTACCTAAGATGATATTTCCTATCGTTAATTTCTGGTTAGAATAAATGATATTCGCTGAAGCTCCAGCAGACAAATCATGAGCTGCTGATATTTTGCCTAATAAGCGAGTTTGCCATCCTGGATTAACAGAACGTTTCGTTATGATTTTCAAAATTCCGATGTTTCCTTCAGCCTCATATTTTGCAGGAGGATTAGAGATGACTTGGATACTTTCGATATTATCCAATCCTAGTGAATTTAAATATTCTAGTAAGTCGCTACCTTTAACATATAGTTGATGATGATTCAAATATACTAAAACGATGTCCTTTCCGGCCATTGTAATCGTATTATTTTTGAGATGTAGAGTTGGTATTTGGGGTAGGATATCAGAGAGTATTTTACCGTCTTTTTTAATGGCATCCATACGGACTAATAATCCATTATGTAATAGTTGAATAGGCCTTTTTCTAGCCCTTATTTCTACCTCGCCAAGACTCAGGGCTTGATCATTTAAATAGACATCATGTTGGTTTTGATTAGTAACATGGAATATTTGATCTAAACATCCAATATAGCTATATACAAGACTATCAGCATGTTGGGCTTTAATTTCATAATAGCCTAAGCTATCAGAATAAGTTATTGCTTTAGAAGTAGCGTTTCTTACTGTTGCATAAGCGAGTGGTTCTTTTGAGTTTTGTAGATAGATATGCCCACGAACGATATTGTTTTGTGCATCAACGGGCATATATGCTATGAGTAGAAAAATGATAGTACTTAATAAAGTATGAAGAGATTCAAAAAATAAATCTTTCATTTTCTAATTGGTTTTGTTTTTTTATTGAATTAGTTGTCCTGGATATAACGTTTCTAGGTAGGTATACGCCTTTTTTACCAGACGGGGCTGGATATTATTCGCATGCAATATAATATCAGAATAATCGTTCAAATAGTAAGTAAATGCAGCGGTATAGTTGAAATTTTATTTCATTTGCAAATATATTATAACAATCTGAAACTTGCAATGATTATTTTTTATATTATATATAATTAAGACTTGTTTTACACAATTTAAAATTTTAGTAGATTTTCGCGACTTGCGAATCCTACAAGTAGGTGTTCATTTAGTTGATATTATTCATCAAGTACTTTTTAGGTATTGAAAAGTTGTGTATCGCTTTTGGTCTATTGTTAATTTTCTCCCTTGTCTTTGTAATTTGTGTTGGTTTATGTTTTTTCCTTCTTAGGTAAGTTTGCTTTATTAAAGTTAAAAACTGTGTTCGTACACAAAAAAATTGATATAAAACAAGAAAAGGGTGAAAAATATGCTAAAAAACATATGTTTTGCTTGTTAATTCAAAAAGTATTTGTACTTTTGCAGTACCAAACTAAGGTTAATTGATTGTTTAGGGTAATTAAGGGTTTTACATTAGGTAATAGATAGGTAAATAAAGATTGTATATATAGACTAGGTTAACATATAGGTTTTTAGGTTATAAGTAGGTAAAGATTCATTTTAGGTTAACAATTTGCGATTTAAAGGGGTTCAGCCAATTGGGCTGGATATCCCCTAAATTGGCGAGGGAATTTTCCTTCGTTTTTTTTGTTTTATACAGTATGTGATTTATGTCTATTCGTTTATTTATCAAAAGGTTTTGATTTGAATAGTTATTAATTCAAATTTTTTTATTATTTTTGCAATCAAACTTTATATAAACCAGAGAGATAATCTTTCTCTTGATTTAGAACCTGTAATAAACATGAAAAAAATCTTTTTTTTGCTTTTCGTTCTAAGTTGTCTAAAACTCCAGGCAGCCCAGGAACTTAAATTGTGGTATAATCATCCTGCTTCTATCTGGCAAGAAGCCTTACCAATTGGTAACGGACGTATTGCCGGTATGATTTATGGTGGTGTCCAATCTGAGGAAATTCAACTCAACGAAGAAACCGTGTGGGGTGGAGGTCCCCATAGTAATGTACGTGCCATTCCCGTTGATACCTTGCGTCAAGTTCGCCAACTTATCTTTGATGGTCAAGAGAAAGCGGCTCATGCTATGATTAATCGGAATTTTATGACGGGTCAGCATGGTATGCCCTATGAAAGCGTAGGCTCTCTAAAAATCGATTTTAATTATCGTGCTGGCGATACCCGTAATTATCGTAGAGAGTTAGATCTTAATCGTGCAGTTTCTACGACTACTTTCCAAGTAGGTAAAGTAACCTATAAGCGTGAAGTCTTTACCACATTCTCATCGCCAGAGCATCATGCAAATGTTATGGTAATACGCTTAACGGCTTCTAAACGTGGTTCTATATCCTTTAAATTACATTATACCTCTCCACTTCGCCATGCTATCACCTTGAATCAACAGGGCGATCTTTGTATGCTAGGTTATGGTGCTGATCATGAGGGCATAAAAGGAGTTATTCAGGCAAGTACCGTTACCCGTGTCTTGAATATTGGAGGTAAAATAAAGCGAAATGGAGAGTCGATTGAGGTGACGAATGCGAATCAAGTAGAGATTCGCTTGGCTATGGGTACCAATTTCAAAAGCTATAACGAGGTTAGTCTGGATGCAAAGGCACAAACCTTTGGTGAATTGCAGACAGCATCTCCATATACTTACGAAGCATTACTTCAGCAACATGAGCAAGTGTATCAGAACCAGTTTGGTCGTGTTTCACTCGATTTAGGCGAAAACACGAATGAAACATCTTTACCAACAGATGAACGCTTACGTCGTTTTCAGCAAAGTAATGATCCAGCTCTTGCTACACTAGTATTTCAGTATGGACGATATCTTCTCATCTCTTCATCCCAGATAGATAGTCGAACCCCAGCCAATTTGCAAGGTATTTGGAATAAAGATATGAATGCGCCATGGGATGGCAAATATACCATAAATATTAATACCGAAATGAATTATTGGCCCGCTCAGACCACCAATCTTTCAGATAACGAATGGCCTTTATACCGTTTGGTGCAAAATCTTAGTAAGACTGGTGTAGAAGCAGCATCTAAGATGTATGGGGCGAAAGGATATATGGCACATCATAACACAGATATCTGGGCAACTACAGGTATGGTAGATGGTGCCACCTGGGGTATTTGGCCGAATGGAGCTGGTTGGCTTTCTACCCATCTCTGGCAACGGTATCTCTTTACAGGTGATCAACAGTTCTTACGTACTTTTTATCCGCAGTTGAAAGGAGCAGCTGATTTCTATCTTACCGCTATGGTTCGTCATCCGAAATATGGCTATATGGTTACAGTACCAAGTATTTCGCCCGAACATGGTCCTCATGGCAAACCGTCTGTAACTGCTGGTTGTACGATGGATAATCAGATTGCTTTTGATGTACTTCAAGATGCATTGCAGGCAACAGAAGTATTAGGAGAGTCAGAGGCTTATGCCGATAGTTTGCGACAACATATTCGTCAGCTTGCTCCTATGCAAGTAGGTCGATATTGCCAGTTGCAAGAATGGCTTGAAGATGCTGATGATCCGAAGGACGGTCATCGCCATGTGTCTCATGCCTATGGCTTGTTTCCAAGTAATCAGATATCAGCTACCCGCACACCAGAGTTGTTCGAAGCTATTCGCAATACATTAGTTCAGCGTGGTGATGAAGCTACGGGATGGAGTATTGGTTGGAAAATTAATCTTTGGGCACGCTTGTTAGATGGAAACCATGCTTATCAGCTTGTGCGAAATCTGTTAAGTGTATTACCATCTGATGCTGATGCAGCCAACTATCCTAAGGGTAGAATGTATCCGAATCTTTTTGATGCACATCCGCCTTTCCAGATTGATGGTAATTTTGGCTTTACAGCTGGAGTGGCAGAGATGTTGCTCCAGAGCCAGGATGGCATGGTACAACTGTTACCAGCTCTTCCTGATGTATGGCAGCAAGGACAGGTTTCGGGTTTGAAGGCTCGTGGAAATTTTGAAGTAGCCATGAACTGGAAACAGGGTAAACTGGTTACAGCCGAGGTGAAGTCTGTGATCGGTGGTAATCTTCGCATAGCATCGTATACACCTCTGCAGAGTAAAGATAAACAGCTGGTTGTTGCTCAGGGCGATAATCCTAATCCGCTCTTTAAAGTGGCACAGGGTAAAAAAGCTATCGTCTCTTCTGAAGCTCATTTGCAATTGCAGCCACAGAAGAAGTTGTTTGTCTATGATATCATGACATCACCTGGTGAGGTCATTTATCTTCAAGCCGTTCAATAAAACAATTCTATTGGATGATATCTCTGTTGATCAATTGGTTTAGCCAGTTGATGAACAGAGATTTCCATTTGATAGCCTCTGTAGAAGTCTTTTCTGCAGTAGCTCCAAAACCGTGTCCACCCGTTTTAAATTGGTGATAAAAGTGTGGTTTATGATGCGCTGTCAGTGCACTGTCCATTAGTTCTGAATTGCGATAATTTACGATAGGATCGTCCGTGCAGTTGATAAGAAATACAGGACAGGTGATACGATCCGCATGCTTTTCCATAGAAAGCGAATCGCACAACATCTTGTTGCGTTTACGATATTCGCCTAACAGTCCGCGACGAGAGCGCTTGTGAGTGCAAGCAGCAGATAAACTTACTACCGGATATATCGGAGCGACGAAATCGGGTGCGATGTCTTTAGGACTATATTCAGCCGACGTCAGTACCAGGTGTCCACCAGCAGAGAATCCCATTGCACCGACAAATTGGTAGCCTTTGCTACGAACCTTTTGAAGAGTCTTATTGAGCGCATTGATCTGATCGGGATACTGGTGACCTCGATAGATCAGGCGACTATGGTATGCAAAAGCCGCCCAACCGGCTGTAGGATAGTAGAGAACATAAGCAGCAATACCATTTTCGTTCAACCAGTGTGCCACATCTATCCCTTCTGTCTTTTTATCCAGCCAACAGTAGCTTCCACCGGGACAAACGATAATTGCCGTTTTGGTTTTTCCTTTAGGCAAAAACTCTATTACTTTTTGTGCTTGTATGGAGAGTACCATCGAGCAAGCTATTGTGAAAGCAATGATTCGGATCTTTGTGTTCATATCTGATAAATCTTTCTATATTTTTCGTATGCAGACCAGTATTGCTCCGTTTCTAATTCATTCTGCATTTCAGCATAATGTTTTTGGTACATTTTGTGGATGAGCTGGGTAAGTTGACGAGCATTTATACTAGCATCATAAGGTATACGATCGCCAATCTCTAATGTGATTTGTCCGTTGCGTAAAATATGGTCGTACTTTGGCATAACATGTCCTGCTCCATGTAGATAGAGTGGTAGTATATCCGCTTTTAACTGTTGTGCAAGTAGAAAAGCCCCTTTGTGAAAACGTTGTATGTGACAGTCGCTACTTCGGGTTCCTTCCGGAAAAATACAGATGCTATAACCTCGACGGAATAAGTCGTTTAGGTGAATCATATTATCATCTACACCGTTTGTTATCGGATAAAACTCGGCATGGCGAATAATTGGTCCGAAGAAAGCGTTATTCCATACCCAGTCTTTGGTCAGGAAAACCATTTTGGGTGAGAGTTGTAGTAATGTGATAAGGTCAAGATGACTCTGATGGTTGCAGATGATAATAGCAGGTTTACTGAAATCTTCCTGATTCTTATTTTTGATATTAAACTTTACACCAGGAAGGTTTCGTACCGCCCATGCATTCCAATACTGTATGACATGATGCAGTTTCAACTTACGTTTTTCATCCATCTTGCCCAGATGAGTGAGAAACCATGTATATGGATAGCCTATACACAGCATGACGAAGGCAAAAACCGTATAGGTAAGACCACTATAAATCAAGCGTTTCAGCGTAAGAGGCACTTCCCGCTTAGCACCATGTTTCATCGTAAGCCAGTGGAACACAAGTGGAGGAAGATAATAGGCCATCATCACGACAGTAATCATTCCGATAATTGTCACCGCTCCCAATGATTGCAAGGCTGGATGTTTGGCGAATACGAGGCAACCGATGCCGATAAACATCAGGATAGCTGATATCATGACAGAGTTTTTATACGATTCCAGTCGTTTGCGGCCAGTGGTATATTCATACATCAAACCTTCTGTGATAAAGATGGTATAGTCATCACCTTGACCAAAGATAAAAGATGCAAGAATAATATTGACGATATTAAACTGGATTCCGAATAATTGCATTATGCCTAAAATCCATATCCATGATACCGCCAGAGGAAGGAAAGATAAGGCCGAGAGTTCGATGCTTCCAAACGAAATCCACAGGAACAAAAACACGATAAATCCACAAACGATACCGATATAATTGAAAGAATCGTTGAGAATAGTGACCAGTTGATTACTGAGATCCTCGCTTGAGAAAGCCAGCGGTGTCATGGCCTTCGTTTTGTTTTTATCAGCGGTATAGACATAGTTTACTACCTGATAGCCCGTCTTATCCTGGAGGATATAGCTATCAGCAACCTGTCCCACAATCGGTTTGAAGTATGCTATCGGTTGAGTGGTGTAGTTTTTATCGAGGTTAGCAAGGAAAGGTGCAAAAGTTTCCTTATCGAAATCATGTATTTTTCCAGTTTTTATAATTTCATCTTTCAGTCGCGCTGCATATTTTTGCTTGAAAGCGTTCCAGTTTTTCAGACGTTCTTCCTGTCGTTTGCGAGAAGGAACAAAGTCTCCTATACCCGTGATATGCGATATCTCTTGCTGTTGTGAGATTGTATCAATCAGTTTTTCGTTTTGTTGTAGCGCTTCTTCGAGCGATTTACCCTCAGCCACCATATACACCGGAGCCTCTTTAACGGTAGCGGCGAGTAATTTCAAATCATGTTTCTGGTCGCTCGTCATATAGTTAATATTCTGCAAGTTCGAGTCAAACGATGTAGACAGCGAGAAATAGCCTAGTATGATCGTTATGACAATCACTAAGGGCAGCAGGTGCGGAATATGTATATTCCATTTGATATGTTCAGCTACAGCCCTAGGTTTTAGCTTACTTCCTTGGGCATACACTGGTAGAAATACAAGTACAAAAAGTATCGTACCGATAAGCATGAGCGACCCAAAAAGACCTAAGTCGCGCATGGCTTGAGCATCTAATCCTATCAAACAGAAGAATGCTGCAACGGTGGTGATATTGCCGATAAGCAGTGGGGGTACCATATCTTTGAGGGCTACTTTACGATCGTGCTCCTCGCGAATATGATCAAGAAAATGAAGCGGATAGTTTACGGCGATGCCGATAATAACAGAGCCGATACCGAGTACGATAATAGATATAGAATCTTTAAACAGGGCCATGCCTGCCAAGGCAAAAAGCCAACCGAATGCCAGCGAACAGCCTATCCATAGCATATCAGCGATGCGGCGATAATGCCACAGTAGCAGGGCTAAGATAAAGAACACGGCTATTGCTACCGAGAGCATGGAGTCTGATTTGATCTGATTGGCATTGGTTACAGCGATGAGTGGAGCACCTACCATGGTTATTTTCAGGGTAGGGTATTGGTTCTGCATACTGTCGACAACCTGTTGTAAGTCATCGGCAAGCAAGGCATTTTTCTGGGTTTCACTCGATCCGTATGGAGTGGAGCAGGTAATCATACCATATTTTTCGTCGGCTGTAAACAAATAGCCGTCTCGCATTTTCACCTCATTATCGATTTTCAGATTTTTTAGTCGTTGTAAGAGTGGATTAAACAGGTGTGCGGGATCATGTCTTACCGTTTCCATGACCACGTCGTTCATAGGCATTTGTACCAGTTGCACGTTTTGTGCCATCTGTTCTTCCACATAGTCAGGTTTAGCCAGAAGCGAGTCGATATGTTGGTAATCTTGCTCAGTAAGGAAATAAGGTGCATTTTGCAGGATAAACCCAAGCATATTTTGAGTTTGGATCTCATCGATAGTAACCTGCAGATTTTTTACCTTTGTCTTACTTTCGAGAGTTTCCCCAAGTTCATCCATAGCCTCTTCGAGTGTATCGATGTCAGCTTTCCGGACAGAGTCTTTCGATGTTAAGAGAAAGATAATCCTGTCTTGAGCAGAAATTTTCTGATAGATATTCTGGAAACGGGCGGTCTTCTCGTTTTTAGGAAGGAATTTGGCGATGTCTTCCTCATAATGAATATGGAGTGCGAGCAGGGCAAACACTCCAGTCAGTGCCAGCAGAAGTGTAAGGGCAATGTACTTATGCTGGTTGAAAAAACGATATATTTTTAGAAAAAAAATACTCATGATATAATTTTTTTAATCATACGTTTCGGTATGAAATAGACGAGTGCTATCAATGTCAGAAACGTATTTAATATCGAGATTCGTGTAAAGTCATAACCGGGACGGAAATGACTGATACGTTCTTCTTTAGGTGGATAGTACACCTGGATAGGTACGCTGACAATTGGAGCGCCATGCCAGGCTGCATATACCAGAAATTCCAGTTCTGATTCGTAACGAGATGTTATAAACCAACTGGAGTGGATATAATGGAGCGGATACATGCGATAGCCACACTGGGTATCACGAAGATTAATACCAGTCTGCAGATGAAACCAGAAATTAGAAAATTTATTAGCAAAGTTGCTGCCATTTCTCATTAATTCCGGGTTTAGTGTACGTTCGCCGGTAATAAATGATCCTTTATTTTTAAGATGTGCATCTACCAATAATGGGATATCCTCAGGATAGTGTTGCCCATCGGCATCGATAGTTATCGCATATTCATAGCCTAGGTGTATAGCTTTTTTGAAACCTTCCTTTAATGCGCTCCCTTTACCTTTATTTTTCTTATTGGTTACCACTTCGATATGTTCGAAAGCAGCTTGTTTAAGGCTTTCGGCGGTCTGATCTGTACATCCGTCGTTAACCACGATGACATGATTGGTGTATTTGTAGATACGTTTGATAACGTCTATGATAGTACCTCCATTATTATAGGTAGGTACGATAACGCAAATTCTTTCTTTGTCAATAATTTTACCAGTATTATCCATAACAAGTCCAGTTAGATTTTGAATAGAATTGAAAATTTGGTGAAGATTTTATCACTCTTAATGTATCCTTTTACGTTGAGGTTTTCGCTGATATTCAAGATAACATCTAATTTCTGATGGTCTCCTGGTGATATAGGATTTACAAATTTCAGGTTGTTAACTTGGTCAAGTTGAAGTTTTTGATGGCATTTTATTTCAGCAAGTTCTTGTATGATCTGCAGTATGCATACACCCGGAGTAATCGGCTTTTCAGGGAAGTGAGCCTGATAGATGATATGCTTTGCATTCAGTTTTATACTGAAGGAATCATCTTTCTCTTCTATGATAGTATATAATGACTGCAGTAATTTCATTGTAGATTTTTTATTTTGTATCTTATTTTGCGACCAGTACACAACCGGTCATGATCAGGAATATACCCATCCATCTCGTCATCGGGATATCCTCGTGGAAGATAAACATGGCTGCCAGCATTCCGAATATATAGCTTAGCGATACCATCGGATAAGCCATCGAGAAGGGGAATGTTTTGATAATATACATCCATAAGATGGATGCTGCAAGATAACAAAGGCCACATGCTAAGAACCACCAATTCGTAAGTTGGTTTGATATAAATTGCCATGTCCATGAGCATATCCCCATGCGACTAAGGGCAAATTTTAAGAAAACTTGTCCACTGCATAGTAGCAAACTTTGTATGATGGCTAATAGGATGAGTTGCATATCTCTTATTGGTTTGTACAGGGAATGGTGATGATCTTTGCTTCGTCTCCATGAGGAGTATGGCGGATGATGATATCGCTGATTTCTGCAATCGCGTGTTCACCTTTTTCCGTAGAAAGCATATAGGCAATCGCATCATCATTCACCAGGTTTGCAGGATGAAGTCCCGCTTTTTTGATTTTATCCTTTAATCCAGGAGTCAGTTCATCATTCTGGCAGACCAGTGCCGTCTTGATTTTACCCATTTGTAATTGCAGGAACGCATCGAGCATCGCTGATTCGAGCGACACTTTACCCTGGCTGTAGGTATTGTTATACCCATGATTATGTGTATAGATGCCTATAATAGAAGCAACCGTATTATGGGTACAGAGCATAAAGTGTGTAGGCATACTTACGTCTTCGCCTTCTGCTGTCATACCGTCGAGAATCTTTTCAGAATCTTCCCAACTGCCTAATGCTGTACCGTTGATAATCGCATCAGGCTGATCAATACCACTCTCTTGTATACATTTTAGAGCAGTAGCCAGTGCACGCTTCACCAACCGGCCGTATCGACGAGTCTTTATCGGATGAATATACTGTCGATATTCTTCTGGTGTTACAGCTTGAGTCTTGGCGATGATATATACTTTATTCATGATAGGTACCTATGATAATTGAAGAATCGTTTCCACCAAAACCAAAAGCATTACACATGACGTGTCGCAAGTCATGAGCAGTTTGGTTTTTATCATCAGTAAAAGGTATGATACAGTTTTCGTCAGCTTCTTGCCAGTTGGCATTCAGAGGGATAAACTGATGCGCTAAGGCAAGCATACAGCATACACACTCTATACTTCCACTGGCGCTTGTCGTATGTCCGGTTAATCCCTTTGTGCTGCTTACAGGCGGTATAGCCTCGCCAAATACTCGACGAATGGCTTCACTCTCGCTCGTATCATTATTAGGAGTAGCTGTGCCGTGTGCATTGATATAGTCTATGTCTTGCGGCAGTAGATGAGCATCAGTCAGCGCCTGGCTCATGGCCAGATAAGCCCCATCTCCATGTTCAGACGAAGCTGTAGAATGGAATGCATCGCAAGCATTTCCTGCTCCTTCGAGTATAAATCTAGGGTGTATATTTCTTTGTTTTACTGAAGCTTCGCTTTCAAGAACCACATAGGCAGCACCTTCACCAAGATTAAGTCCAGCTCTTGTCTTGTCAAATGGTCTACAAGGCTGTTCATCGAGGATAAGCAGTGATTTAAATCCATTGAGGTGGAATTTAGATAGACTTTCGGTGCCTCCCGCAACCACAATATCATATCTACCACTTTCGATAAGCAGTTTACCCAAGATAATCGCATTGAGAGCAGAACTGCAAGCTGTAGAAGCGGTTGTGGTATAGTCGAAACAGCCGAAGTGGTCTGCTATGCTATTGGTACTGTTACCACATGGATGCTGGCAAATCATGTCGGCCGATAAGGTATCAGGATAGTAACATTCAGTCTGATCCATACCAGCCACCGTTGTTCCTGATATGAAAGCGATGCGCTGCGAACCATCGAGTCGGGCATCTGTCAGGGCTTCTTGAACGGCCACCATACCCAAGAGGGCTGTTCTGGAAACAGCCTGAGTTACAGGTCGATGTAGTAAGGCCGCCAGTTCTTCATTGGTAGCCTTTACTTCTCCCAGCGGAAACTCCAGATGGGTTGTTTTCAGATAGACAGGAGCAGCAATGCCCGAACGACTCTCTTGTAGAGAAGACAGCATCTCCGTTTGATTTTTACCGATGGCAGAAATCACACCTGCTCCAGATATAAATACGTGCTTTGTCACTTGCCTGCTAATATAAGTGAAGTTTACTTCGTACGGTTTTCTTCTACGAAAGAAGCCATGGTTTCAATATTCTTGAAAACCTCTTTACCCTTTTTGGCGTCTTTAATTTTGATACCGAAATGTTTTTCGAGCAATACGATAAGTTCAAGACCATCGATAGAGTCGAGGCCCAAACCATCTTCGCCAAAGAGCGGCATGTCGTCTTCGATATCATTTGGAGTAATATCTTCGAGGTTTAAGGCCTCGATAATCATAGCTTTTAATTGTTCTTTCAATTCCATATTTATATTTCCTTGATTATTGTTTATTGGGGTTGTTCGGTAAGGGACATTTTTAGCGTACCTTCAGCGATGAGGTCTTCGCCCCTTTTAATCTGAGCTTCTACGAGAAGCATCCCCATGATTTCTTCTTTGATCTCAACTTGTGTTTCGAGTAAATCACCAACGAGAGGCGTGGCATATACCTTCAGGTTTCTGATGGCTCCGATAAATCCCATTTGTATGGTACGTTTCAGTATATATTTGTTGATATATCCGATTCGTGCCGCACAGGTCTGGGCTATCACTTCTGCCAGCGCACAGGTTTGTAGTTTACCTTCTTCTACATAGAGATGATTTGGGCTGACTCTGAATACGGATGTAGTTAATCGTTCATCGTAATAAGTCAGCTGGTCGATAAAGACAAAAGGCTCTTGTTGTAAGAGCAGTTCATGCACATCTATCTGTCTGACATCGATACCATCGTCAGTTTGGACCTTTTTTTTATTTTCATCCATGATTATGCCCAAAATTCGTAATAGTTAAACCATTGAGTAGGATAGGCATTAACCACCTTCTCCAGTCCAGCCACATAGTCTCGCGCCAAATTTTCAGCACGTTCCTTTATATTTTTTCCTTCGCCATGTATCTTCTGAATGTAAATATGATACAGGTGTGTCTTTTCCTTCATCACATGGATAGCGATAGCAGGAGTCTCTCTTTGGGCGGCAATAGCAAACGGCCCCAGTGGGAATTTTGCTTTAGCTCCCATAAACGAACAAGTAATATGTCGCTGACTGCCAAACATACGGTCGCCTGGAATACTTAAAGACTCCCCGTTGCTCAGAGCATTATTCATTTCGAAAAGATGGCTCAAGTCATCTTTCGTGACAATCATATTAATATTATTCTCGGCCATAAGTCTTCTTCGGTTTTCCATCACCGTTTCCGATTCGCCCCCATATACTAACGCATTATAGCGTTTGTTGTTCGCTTTCAACTTATATCCGGCAGCCTCATAGTTACCGATGTGTGCACTATAGATAACAAAAGCCTCATCGCTCTTCGCCAGCTGTTCGTAGAGTTCGAAATTATCGATTTCAAATTCCATTTTACCACCCGAGTAAATGTAAAATCTGTCCAGAATAATTTGAGCAAATTTACATTCATTACGGTATACATTCATAAACGCACCCAGCATACTGCATCCACGTCGCAGTCTGTAGAAATGGTACATGGCCAGATAAGCCTGATGCACAAAAAGCATATAAAAAGGAATCACAAAGATGTCGATGACGACATACATTATTCTCAGCGGAATAAACTCCATCATAGTGATGAGGCTCCGTTGCATCCATGTTGTTCCTCCTGTATTTCCTTTCCAAACTTTATCAGCCATCTTTCTGGAATTTGCTACAAATAAGCTGTTATTTATTCATTCTATTTTCGATATAATCGCAGAATTGAGCCAGCGTTTTTACCTGTCCCATTTCCTCCGGTTTAATTTTGAAACCGAATTTATCCTGCACAATAGCCACGATATCAACAAGGTCAAGTGAGTCGATTTCTAAATCATCCTTCAAACTTGCCTCAGGACTAATCATTTCTTCTTCCACTTCCAAATCTTCGATAAGGAATTCGCGTACAATCTCTTCGATTTTTTCTCTATTCATGTATCTGTTTTTTATGCCTTAATGGCTTTTAGGTATATATTCTGGTTTTATTTTTTCTGGCATACGATAATACTGTGGCCTTGCCCTAAATGGTCATGTATTTGAGTAACCTTTAACCCAGCTTTTTCGATGATTTTAATTAGGTCTTCACTATGGTACATCTTGCTGTTGCCATTAGCGATATCTGTAAAATACAGACTGGTCAGTGTTAGGCATAAGGCGGCAGGTTCGTATTTCTGTCTGTCCCATAAGGTCTCCATAATATACAACTTAGCGTTGCCATCCATAATTTTAGCCGCTCTTTCCAGTATGCTTTGTATTTCTGGTTCTGCGAAACAATCCAGAAATTGACTCATCCAAATAGCATCAAAATGCGGTTGGGTAGGAAACTGATTGGTTGTATGAAGCATATCAGTACCATATCCATGGATACGGTCTGCTCCAGGTTTACCAGCGGTCTCTTTTTCCATCAGTTTTATCTGTTGAGGCAGATCCATGATCGTTACCTCTACATCCTGATTATAGTTTACGCACTGCAGCGCCCATCTTCCGGTATTACCACCTACATCGAGTAAGGTCTTCGGATGATTCGCAAATACAATCTGCAGCGCCTCTTCAAAACTACTGTCACTATAGAAGTGGTCAAAATTAAACCAGCTCTTCTGTGCGTCGGCCGGCAGTTGAGAAAGTCCTTCGTATACCGTTTTCCAGTTGCCAAGATATTTTAAACCTTCCGGTTTACCATGGTCAAGCGCCTGTTCCAGTTCAAACATGCCCAGATAGTTTACATCATGGTTGAAATTCATGTTTACCACCGTTGCCGGGTCGTTGATAAGAAACCATCCCGTCTTGGAGATAGAGAACCGGTCAGTTACGTCGTTAATCAGAACCAGTCCGATAGAGAGAGAGGCCTCCATGAGGCATTTGATAGCATAAATCGTTTTGCCAGTCGTTTCAGCGATTTCGTTGATCGTCATCTCCTTATCGCGAAGCATATCCAATATTCCCCATTTCACCATAATGCGGGCCACCTGGAAAATAATTGGACCAAAAGCGATAAACTCAGCATTACGTTGAGCTTCGCGTGCAGACAAATGTTCTGTTGTATATTGTTTACGAACTGATTCTGATAAATGCATATGATATCTAAAAAAAACTCCTAATTTGTTATTAACTCTTCATGTCCTTATATAAATAAGGTATAACTATCTTTTGTATTGGTTTATCTGATGTCTTTGATCACGAGTGCAGAGTTTGTACCTCCAAATCCAAAACTATTAGACAGAATATAATTCAAGTCGGCATCTTGCGTCTGAAGAGCCAGATGAAGAGGTTCTGAGTATTCGTCCGGGTTATCGAAATTCAAGTTGGGTGCCACAAAATGATTTTTCATCATTAAGATGCTATACACGATTTCGCTAGCACCAGCCATCCAGCATTCGTGTCCCGTCATACCCTTTGTCGAAGAGATAAGTGCATGCTCACCATGGAAAAGCTTGTGGAGTGCGATAGCTTCAAACATATCCCCCTGTTTGGTACTTGTAGCATGCGCGTTGATATAATCGATATCACTCGGTTTTACTCCAGCCATATCCATCGCTCTCTGCATCGCCACAGCACATCCCACATCGCTAGGCTGCGAAATATTGCCACCATTAGAAGAGAAACCATATCCAGTTACTTCTGCCAAAATGGTAGCTCCACGATTAACAGCATGCTCATAATCTTCAAGCACGAGTGCGGCAGCTCCACCACTTGGAACCAGTCCGTCTCGGTCTCTGTCAAAAGGTCGCGATGCTTTCTGCGGTTCATCCATGTGCATAGAGAACGTGCGAAGAGCATCAAAAGACGACATTGCTTCATAGTTTACCTCTTGAGCACCACCACAGAGTATCATATCCTGCATACCTTGCTGTATGAGCATCATACCCATACCGATAGCATGGCTGCCACTGGCGCAAGCAGAACTTACCGTAAAGTTGATGCCACGAAGGTGGAAGATGGTACTTAGATTCATCGTTACCGTAGAATTAAGCGACCTGAATACGAGTTCAGAGCCCAGGAGCTCAGAATCGTGCTTCTCCTCCATAAGCTTAGACGTCTCAATGATAGGTTTTGCTGATGTATCGTTTCCGAAGAGTATGCCCACCTCGTTTTGGTCAAGATAATCCTGACTGATGCCAGCTTGCTGGAAAGCCTCTCGGGCAGCCATATAAGCATATTCACCCTGTTCAGCCAAGTCAAGACGAAGACGACGCTTGAGAAACGGTTTGAGTTGTGGACGCTCTACAATACCAGTAAGAGCAGATCGATAACCATATTCTAGTCTTTTCTGGTCCAGTCCGATGCCCGATTTTCCTTGTCTCAGGGCCTCAGCCACGCAGTTCTGGTTAGTACCGAGACAAGACCAGATTCCCATACCCGTGATAACTACTCTTCTATTCATTCGCATCGTTTATTATTATATTCCTATCGACAATATTTCTTTTTATGCTTTTTGCTAATTAGAACGACAAAAATACAAACTTTATTCGACTAGTACAAATATATTCAGCAAAAAGCGTTTATTCTTCTGTTTAAGGCCTTATAATCGGGTCATGTGATAGCCCAGGCGATGCAATTGGATACCCATACCCATGAGATACATTTGGTGTATACAAGCCACATAGCCTTGAAAAGCTTCTTTGGTACCAGGCTGGATATCTGCATGTTGCAGGATATTGAGTACGCGAGCAGCACACTCGCTGATCATTTCAGAGGTAGCTTTTTGCTGATCTTTTTCCAGATGGAGTACTTCTTCACAGATATATTCATCGAGATGGTCAAAATCTCTTTTGTCGCGCATATAAACATACAGATCAGGTACTTGGTCATAGATTTCCCATTCTGTGTCCCAGTATTGAGCCAGCGCCATGCCGATAAACATCATCCAGCCGAGAGAGGCTGTAGGATAATTCGCAAATTCGCGCATACCATCTGCCAAATAAGCGTTAGCTATAGCTTCCCATTTTTCTTCTACGTCTGGGCATTCAGCAAATCGCTCATCGAGTTCTTTTTTTCCCTTGAAATATTCATGAAGATCATGATGAAGATCTTCCTCAAACTTTTTAATGTCCATTTTCAGTAAATTTTATGCAAAGTTACAATTTTGATGGGATATATCGAATAGTTTAGCAAAATAATGTCTGAGCTATGTCATTTAACAGAACTTTCTATCAAATCTATCTCACCTGCACATATTTTTATTAATCAACAACCCTGTTCGGGATAAGAATTTCTAAAAGAGCATGGGTTGTTTTATAGTTTATTTGTGATTATTTAATTTCATCCGTAGCACAACAGACTATAACATGGGACAACGATATTGATTCTGTAACACTTCTTTTCAGGATGTATCATGGATAATAGCAAAAAGGCATTGAAATCACTTCAACACCTTTTTTGTTTTTTTGAGCGGTTTTTGTTTCGGAGTGTACTCAACAAGTTCCCTTGTTGAATTATATTCGCATCAAAACTTTTCTATAGGCAAATATACTATTTTATTTGATAAATAGTACACTTCGTGCCAGTTAATAATCGTTAAAAGATATTTGGATTAAACTTGCTACGCTTTTACTTGACTCGCCACACTTTTAGTGAGATGTAGTCTTTTACCTGTGGAATGCAGACAAAGATGGCATGATTAAGCCAATCGTACTTACTGTCGTTAGGGGCTTCAAACTTGGGAGCAGTGCGAAAATAAAAGTTGCCGTTTTTGGTAGACAGTATACCTTCGTTGCAAACATGGATGTATACGCCATCGTCAGTCTTAATGTCATAAATAGCCTTGAGCTCAGTGCGTTCCTGATTTTCATCTACCAGCTGATAATCAGCTCCACCTCTTACCACAGTACCCTTGAGTTTGGGACCTTCAAAGCTACCACCGACAATCGGAATGATAACACGCTTGCCATGAGAAGTATTTCCCACACTATAAGCAGGGTCGCACTTTACTTTTAATTCGCATACATACTCCAGTTCTGGTATTTTCTCCTGAGCGTTCGCTGCGAGCGTTAAAAAGCTCAAACATACGAGTAATAAAAATTTTTTCATAGATTTAAGTGATTTATTTTCGCAAAAATAAGTGTTTTTGAGTAAATATACAATACAAAATACGTTTTGCAAACAATTTGATACATCGTGCAAAGCTCTTCGTATTTATTTTACATATGTTTGTCACGATTAATAACCTAAAACATTTTATAAATCTAAAACAATTTATTAACAATGAAGAAAATTTTAGCCTTTATTGGCTCGTTGCTTTTGTTGCCTATGGCAGCACTGGCACAGTTCGGAGTTGTAGCGCCTCTGCATGTCTCGGGCAATCAACTCAATGATCAGTATGGGAATAAGGTTGTGCTTCATGGCGTTATGGACACCCCAAGTCCTTATTTTAATAGGCACAGATGGGGCTGGAACTGTAATGATGAGGCTGTACCGGGATGTATTAATTATTTTGACAAACTCTTTACTGCGATTACCAAGACCAGCTCGGGTGCGTATTGTAACTTATTTCGTCTCCATCTAGAGCCGGGGTGGACGAATGACCCTAATAAGAAGGCTACTAATGGTGGTGGAGAGAATGATATCTCACGTTTCAGTAGTGCTCGCTTGCAAAAATATCTCGAAACACTTTATCTGCCTATTGCTCAGAAGGCTCTGAATCATGGTCTTTTTGTTGTGATTCGTCCACCTGGAGTGTGTCCTCAGGAATTGCGTGTAGGTGATGCTTACCAGAACTATCTCAAGACGGTTTGGGATATCGTCTCTAAGAGTCAGACGCTGAAGAAGAATAGTGGTGTCATCTCGCTCGAATTGGCTAACGAACCTATACATATTAAGAATCAGTATGGTCAGAACTCGGCTACGGCGATGCGCGATTATTTCCAACCAATCATCGATATCATCCGTCATAATGGCTATACGGGTATTATCTGGGTACCAGGAACGGGCTATCAGAGTCAGTATGCTGACTATGATAAATATCCGGTTAGCGATAGTAATTATGGTTATGCCGTACATGTATATCCTGGATGGTATGGTGCAAGCGACAAGAGTTATGATCACAATGCTTTTATCTATAATTTCCAAAAGCAAGTACCGGTTGTCACCAAGAAACCTATCTTAGTAAGTGAGATAGACTGGAGTCCAGAACAGCCTGGTACAGGTAAACTGAATGAGTTCGGTCAGTGGGTAGCAAGCAACTATGGTACGTGGGGTACGGCTTCTACATCTAAGTGGGGTAATGCCTGGAAGGCTGTTATGGATCATTTCGGCAATATCTCGATGAACCTTACTTCTGTAGACGATTATATCGATATTGACGCTTATATTAATAATGGTGTGGTAAAACCTGCTTTCAATGGTATGAAAGAGGCTTGTAGTGGTGCATGTTGGGATTGGTATCGCGAATATGCCAAAGTAAACTATGCACATGCATCTGGTAATACTCAGCCAAGTACTGGTGGCAATCAGGGTGGTTCTACTTCTGGCTCAACAACAACCCCAACGGGTACCAGTCTGATTCCTGCATGGGCTAACACTGCCAACTATATTCCAGAAGGATGGACTGTAGCTGATAATGGCAGTCAGGTATATCCAGGCAGCGATATTACTCGTGGCCCTCGCATATTGACATTTGCGGGTGGCGATTTCAAGAGCGCTTTCTATTGTCGTGAAATAGCAGCAGATAAAGCTGGCTATATCGAATATGGTGCCATGGATGGTCATCGCTTGAATCTTGGTTTCGGCGAATATCTCCTTACCTGTAATGTTGCTGCGTGGAAGGGTACACCTTATCTTAAAGTAGAAGTGTTTAACCCTGACAATCAGATATTGTGCTCTACGATAGTTAATGCTACTCCTAATATGGATGGTCAACAGGGTACTGTATCTAAATCAAAGAAAGTGGCTCTGAGTTTCTATGTTATGGATAAGGGCAATTATCGTGTCCGTTTTACTCCTGTAGCCGATGCTCAGGGTAATGGTGGTGCCTGGGAAGAAGTGCTCGTCGGTAATGTAAGTCTTATCAATATGGATAATCCTCTTGCTTTCAATACAGAGAATATGGTGCCTGCTGGTTGGACTATTGTCGATGATGGTGAACAGGTGGCTACAGGTGCTCTGGCTGGTGTAGGTCCTCGCATATTTAAGTTTACTCAGGCTGGTCAGTTGCCTACAGCTCTTTATGTACGTCAGAAGGCTGCTACTCGTGCAGGTTACGCTGAGTTTGGTACAGCGCAAAACTATGGACTGAGTCTTGTTGCGGGTAATTATAACTTTAGTTATTTTGCTGCAGCATGGCAAGGGGCTCCTTATCTGAAATGTGAAGTCTTTGATAAGAACAATCACTCTTTAGGCAGTCAGATTATTAGTGTTACCAAGAATGTGGACAGAAATCTAAATACAGGTACTTACGATGCAAATTATGGTGTAGTAAACTTTACGGCCCCATCTACAGGGTATTATCATGTACGTTGGACTCCTGTAGCTGACCAGTGGGGTAACGGTGGTGACTGGCTTGAAGTAGTTTTGGGTCATATTAAGATTTCTCATGGTACTGCTAATGCGAAGTCTAATCAATATAATTCTTCAGAGACTACAGCGATACAAGGTGTTGCGACTGAATCTGAAGTTACCGATGGACCTGTATTCAATTTGCAGGGTATTCAGGTAGCTCCAGCACTTCATGGTGCTTCGCTCCCAGCGGGTATATATATACATCATGGTAAGAAAATTACCATTCACTAATCATTTTTTTTAGTTGATATTAGATTAACTTTCGGGTATGTGCTTGTCGCATACCCGTTTTTTTGTAGGTGCTATTAACGATAGTGTAACATGATGTGTGCATGGTGTAACATTGTATTTTTAAATTTATCAAAACGTAACATTTTTGGCTGATTTACTTGCATATTAGAATATATTAGCTTATTTTTGCAACGAAAATTAAATAGACTTAACAGGAATATTACAAGAACTACTAGTTACATTTTGAGACTTTATTGTGGTTTGACTTAGGATATCACGAGGAAAAATAGAGTTTTAAGAGAGAAATTAGAGTCTAAGAGAGAAATTATAAACCAACACAAATTACTTATGAATAAAAAATTAGGTTCAATAGCATTGAGCCTGTTCCTTTGTGGAGGGACAGCTCTAGCTCAAAACGCAGTGTCGGGAACTGTAGTAGACGAAAACGGTGAGCCCGTTGTTGGTGCTTCTGTTATCATCAAGGGTACCCGTTTGGGTGTAGTAACTGATGTCGATGGCAAGTTTGTTTTGCCTTCAGTACCCAAGTCAGGAAAGTCTGTTACCATTTCGTATATAGGTATGGAGACGAAAGAGGTACAGATTAAGCCTAACATGAAGATTACATTATCAGAAGATGCCAATAGTCTTGATGAGGTAGTGGTTCAAGTGGCTTATGGTTCTGCCAAGAAGTCTACTCTTACAGGAGCTGTAACTCAGGTCGGTTCAGAGCAACTCGAAAAGCGTCCGGTTTCAAGTGTTACAGCAGCTCTCGAGGGTTCTACTTCGGGTGTGCAGATCAACAGTACATATGGTCAGCCAGGTGAAGATGCTTCTATTCGTATTCGTGGTTTTGGTACCGTAAATGGTAACAGCGATCCTCTCTATGTACTCGATGGTGTGCCTTATGATGGTAATATTTCTGACTTGAATCCGAATGATATCGAGAGTATTACGGTACTCAAGGATGCTGCTTCATGTGCCCTCTATGGTAACCGTGCTTCCAATGGTGTTATTCTTATTACGAGCAAGAAGGGTAAGAATGGCAAGATGCAGTTTGAGTTTCGTGCGAATTTAGGTACGTATAATCGTGGTATCTCAGAGTATTCTACGATGAATGCCAACCAGTTTATGGAGGCCAGTTGGATGGATCTTCGCAACTCTCGTATCACTGCGGGCGATGATGCAGCAACAGCGGCTGCCTATGCTACCAATAACTTGATCAGCGAGCGTCTGTATCTCAATATTTATAATAAGGCGGATAATGAGCTTTTTGATTCTAATGGTAAATTAGTATCTGATGCCCAGATATTGGATGGCTATCTTGACGATCTTGACTGGTATGACCAAACCATACAGAGTGGAGCTCGTCAGGAGTATAACTTCAGTGGTTCACAGTCTAGCGAGAAGAGTGATTATTATTTCTCATTGGGCTATCTCGATGAAAATGGATATGTATCTAATTCTGGATTCAATCGTCTGACAGGTCGTGCCAATATGAATTTCCGTCCAAAGAAATGGTTTAATACTGGTTTCTCTATCAATGGTAGTCATCAGACCACTGATTTCTCTAATGGTGATGCTTCCGGTTCATATACGAATGCCTTTATGTATTGCCGTTATATTGCACCGATCTATCCGGTTCACTTGCATAATTCGGATGGTACCTATATGCTTGATGCGAGTGGTAACAAACAGTATGATCCGGGGTATTATACCGATTCTGACGGTAATATCGTGTTTACCCGTAACCAGTTCTCTGACCGCCATGTCATCTGGGAGAATGAGTTGAATGAAAATCGTACCTATCGCAATACCTTGGCTAGTAATGCCTATTTTACCTTCAAGCTACCTTATAATTTCAGTTTCACGGTGAACGGTAGTCTAAACACGGTAAACAAGGAAAACCGTTACTATACCAATGCTACTATCGGTGATGGTAAGGGTAATAATGGTCGTTCTATGCGTGAATATTATCGCTATAAGACGTATACGGTACAGGAGCAGCTGAAATGGAATCATGAGTTTGGTAAGCATAGTGTAGATGTGCTCTTGGGTCATGAAAATTATTACTATAATTACGATTATACTTACAATTTCAAGACAAACGAGGTCTTTGCAGGAAAGGATAATCTGAGTAACTTTACCTCGATTACCTCCACAGAAGGATGGGAGAACAATTATCGTACAGAGAGTTATCTGGGACGTGTACGCTATGTATACGACGACAAGTATACGGGTGAAGTGTCTTTCCGTCGCGACGGTTCTTCACGCTTCTCTAAGGATAACCGATGGGGTACCTTCGGTAGTGTAGGTGGTAGCTGGATGATTAGCAAGGAAAACTTCATGAAGAAGTACAGATGGATAAACAGTTTGAAACTTCGTGCCGATTATGGTCTTGTCGGAAATGATGCCGGTGCCAACTATTATGCTTATATGGCTCTCTATACTTCAGACCAGAATGCCAACAAGGGTGCTTATTATCTTTCTCAGAATTCTAACAATGATTTGAAATGGGAAACGGGTTCGTCACTAGGTATCGGTCTGGAAGGACGATTCTTCAACCGTTGGAATCTGAGTCTGGAATATTTTGACCGTCGCAATCGTGACCTGCTCTTCGATGTGTATATGCCACTATCAGCAGGTGCTACATCGGTTACTGAAGCAGAGTCTACCATTACCCAGAATATCGGTACCATCGCCAATTATGGTTTCGAACTGAATACTGATGTCGATATCGTGAAGAAAAAGGACTGGGGACTGAATTTTGGCTTCAACGCTACAACACTGAAAAATAAGATTACTAAACTACCAGAACAAAATAAAGACGGTATTATCAGTGATATATACAAGATAGAAGAAGGCAAAAGCCGTTACGAGTTTTATACCTACACCTATGTCGGCGTAGACATGATGACGGGTAACTCGCTCTATAAGGCTAATCTGGAAGATTACTGCTATACCGAGACAGATGGTACCATAGTAGGAAACGCATCGGGTACCGATATTACCTCAAAGGTAACTAAGATTAATGGTGAGTATTACGTCAATAATACAAGCTATGCGCTTAAGGAATATCAAGGGTCTGCCATTCCTAAAGTATATGGAAGTTACTCTCTCACCGGTAGATATAAAGACTTTACGCTCAGTGCGATGATGACCTATTCTATTGGTGGTAAGGTGTACGATTCTATCTATCAAAGTTTGATGTCAACCTCTACGAGTGCTTCGAATATGCATACCGATTTGCTTCGCTCGTGGAGTGGTGTACCTGAAGGGATGACCGAAACTTCCGTGAATCGTATTTCAGCCGATGCTATTCCACAGATTAATAGCACGCTGAGTGCATATAACAATGCCACCTCTTCTCGCTGGCTTACTGATGCCAGCTATCTGGTTATGAAAAATATCTCTCTGGGTTATAAGTTGCCACAAACACTGGTTCATCGAATCGGTCTCGACCAGGTAAATCTTAATGTTACCTGTGAGAATCTCTTTACGCTATCAGCACGTCAGGGACTTAATCCACAGCAGTCGTTCGATGGTTCACAGAGTAATTATCTTGTAACTCCACGCGTGTTTACATTCGGTATAAATGTTAAGTTCTAAAGTATAGCATCATGAAACAAATAAGATATATATTCATAGCATGTATGGCCAGCATGCTTTTCAGCTGTAGTAGCGATTATCTTGATACTACTCCTACAGCTTCGGTAAGTCCTTCGGTTATCTTCGAGACGACAGACAATGCCAAATTAGCCATTAATGGAATCTGTAAAATGATGACGACCCAGTATCTCGAGTCGCAGGGCTTCAATGGTGAGGGTACTATCAAGACCTACTATGGTAATTATCCTGGCAATGACTATCAACGCTGTCAACTTACGGGATGGGCTCCTCTGATGAACAGTACCTATCATGAACGTTCTACCAGTATCTACTGTTACTATCCTTGGTATTATTACTATAAGATTATCGGTAATGCCAATACCGTTATCGCTAATATCGATGCTGCAGAAGGAAGTGATGCAGATAAGGCTTTCATTAAGGCGCAAGCTCTTACGTTTAGAGCGTATAGCTTCTTGATGCTCTCGCAGATATATAGTCATCGCTGGAAAGACAGCAATGAGGGAGCAAGCCGTGGTATCGTATTGCGTACCGATGTGAGTACAGACAGTATGAGCTGCTCTACACTTGGCGAAACTTATGCGCAAATCTATGCTGATCTTGATGAGGCTATCGCCGACTTTACAGCATCGGGAGAAGATCGTGATGCAGATGATAATTATTCTCCTAATTTGAGTGTGGCTTATGCGGTATATGCCCGTGCAGCATTGACACGTGAGGATTGGAGTAATGCTGCTAAATATGCACAGATGGCCCGTGAGGGTTATCCGTTGATGAGTGCTTCTGAATATAAGGATGGTGGTTTTAATACTCCGAATGATGAATGGATATGGAGTGTTTATAGTTCATCTGAAGAAACGCTTTATTATTACCAGTATTTCGCTTACGAAGGTAGTAATTCGAGTGCGAGCATCGCACGTAACTATCCAGCTGCTATCAGCAAGGAACTCTATGATGTTATTCCAGAGACAGATATCCGTAAAGATATGTTCCTTGATCCTAAGGAATATGCATATAATACCAGTACTTCTGTGGCGGGTACAGACCTTAATACGTATGCGAAGAGTAAGTATGGTGATAAACTGTATAGTACTAGTATTGTGTGTGCTTATATGCAGTTTAAAACTCAGAATAC
Organism: Segatella baroniae B14; assembly: GCF_022024235.1. Lineage (GTDB taxonomy): Bacteria > Bacteroidota > Bacteroidia > Bacteroidales > Bacteroidaceae > Prevotella > Prevotella bryantii. The sequence goes on along the minus strand of NZ_CP091800.1, from coordinate 937,954 downwards.
AGATCAGCCTGGTGTCGGTCAGCTGAATTTGTTCCGTTCTTCAGAAATGTATCTTATTCAGGCTGAGGCCGACTGTCATCTGGGAAAGGATGCTGAAGCACAACAGTTGTTGCAGACTTTGACCCGAGATTCTGGTCGTGATGAGGCTTATACTTGTACCAAGACCGGTGAAGAACTGCTTGAAGAAGTACGGTTGTATCGTCGTATCGAACTATGGGGTGAAGGCTTCGACTGGTTTGATTATAAGCGTTGGGGCATCACTATGGTTCGCCATTCTGCCGAGGATGGTGGTAGCTTCAATATCAACTTTGTTATTTCTCAAGCTCCGGAAGATAATAACTATTGGACATGGGTTATTCCGAATAAGGAAATCGATTACAATGCAGCCATTTCTTCTACAGTAGAGTAGAAGTTTAACCGTGTATTTATAATTGTAACGAGCGGACAGCATAAAGCTAGTCCGCTTTTTACTTTTTAAAATCCTGTAATTTATTGACATCCTATGCTATTGGCACATTATCTATTTAGCAAACTTTAAAAGTTTATGTTTGAATTTTAAATATTATTTTATGCCGGATTCGCTTCCCATGATCAAGAAAATGGCTCTTTATGCTTGCCATTTTAAAACAAATAGTTACCTTTGCATAAACTTTAGCTGCACCTGGCAATTTGAAAGCAAGCTTTCGTAAAAGTTTTGCAAAAAAGAAAGGAAGATTATGGCAATAGAAATTAAGGCAATACCTACTTTGGAAGGTAAGGATGCAGAAAGATTCATAGAGCGTGCTGATGAAGCAGAACGCAAGTTCAAGGGCTTTGACGGCATAGAGAACACACCTGCATTTAAGGCAATGCAGAGCATTTTGCGTAAATCAGGAATGACGAAATAATGGGATTTCTTGACGAGCACTGTTTGCTTTGTCTTGGAGGATGATCCATCTATCATCGTCTGTGCTTTCACGGTATCAAACGACAGCATACGTGTTTATGACCTTCCTCGTAGCAGGCGCGACTACATGAAGCATATGACGCACAAGCATATGCGCAGATACCCGGGAGTACTGGTCGGACGGTTGGCGGTTAACCAAGACTATTCACATAAAGGTATAGGAAGCGAGGTTCTTCTGTTTATCAAGCAATGGTTCTTGTCTCCTGACAACAAAACCGGATGTCGGTTTGTCGTTGTCGATGCAGTAAATGATCCAGATGTCCTCGATTTCTATCAAAAGAATGGATTTGTATTCCTGTTCACGTCGGAAGAGCAGGAATTTATCTATACTGGCGGTAAGAAGGGCGAGCGTGTCGAGTTAGATACGAGACTGATGTACTTTGATTTGATGGATTTATCTACTTCAGATGCAAACAATAACAGATAAACTTGAAATAGAGAGATTGCTGACAAGGCTCACAACTTACATTGCACTGACACGTAATAAATATATGTCATGATACCCTCTCAAAACGCATGTTATATCATTTCTGAAGGTCATTAATACATAGAAATGACAAAAAATCACATAAATACAGGTTGCTTGAATGCAGCCATTTCTTCTACAGTAGAGTAGAAGTTTAACCGTGTATTTTAATTGTAACGAGCGGACAGCATAAAGCTAGTCCGCTTTTTACTTTTTATCTTAAAACCTTTTTCCGCCCCAAAAGAATGGAAAGATGAGACCAATCTAATATTTTAGCTATATAGATGCTACCAATAATAGTTATTTTATTTTAATATTACAAATGAAATGTAATTTTTTTTACTTTTTATATCAAGTTATCTATGTATAAAGCTTTAATTAAGTGCAAGTTAATGATGATTCTTAAAAAAAGTTAAAAGGGGTGCATTATCGCTTGCGATGTGTAGTAATATGTGTATATTAGTGTAATAAATGTGTGAAATTATTAAGTCGTAGAAAGATAGTCTAAGGAAGGAGTGTAAAATCTTAATAGAAAAAATAGAGTACGACTTTTCTGTTCAATTATTAAAAGAAAGAATTATGAATTACATCAAAACTTTTTTTCACTTGCTTTTAGGGGTATTTATGACATTTGCAGGATTTTCGCATCTTACACTTAGTCGTTTGGAGTTTGTTGCCCAGGTACCAACATGGATTCAGTTTTCACCGGAATTTACTGATTTTGTTGTATTGGCATCAGGGGTAGTAGAGATGATACTTGGTTTAGGTATGCTTTTCCTTTATAAGCACAAAGGAACAGTAGGTATTTTGCTGGCCTTGTTTTATATCGCAATCTTCCCAGGTAATCTGAATCAGTATTTTAATCATATCGATGCATTCGGATTAAATACGGATTCCGCTCGATTGATAAGACTCTTTTTCCAGCCAGTACTTATCTTCCTCGCTCTTTGGTCTACAGATGGATATGCTGAGCTGAAGAACAGTCATTTCTTAAGAAGATGAGTCTTAACTTCGTATAAATAGATATTTCATTTTCGTGTTTGAAGTTCCAAGGTACTTATATGGAACGTAGTGATACCCTCGATGTCATACAATGATGCGTCGAGGGTATCTTTTTAAATATTCGATATGGGTATTGCAGCAAATCTAACTTTTTTTGTAACTTTGCATGGGAAATGGAACATATTATGGTATTAAAAGACAAGGTATTAGGATTTGTATGGCAGCATGTGTTGCTGCTTTTTTCTTTGTATGTAATGACTTTAGGGGTAGCTGTATGTGTGCGCTCCGCTGCAGGGTCAAGTGTTATTTCTACGCTTCCTTACGTTTTTCAGCAGGCTGGATCACAAGGTATTTCCGTTCCCCAATGGAGTATAGGTATTTATACTATTATGGCTAATTTCATTTTTGTACTTGTACAGATGATAATACTTCGTAAGCAGTTTGAGTGGGTACAATTGTTTCAACTTGTTATCGGTGCTTTCTTTGGTTCGCTGATAGATGTAAATATGCTGCTTACTTCGTGGCTTGTTCCTACTGTCTTATGGAGTAAATTGCTGGCAGAGTGGGTTGGCTGTACCATTTTAGGTTTAGGTATTGCGTTGGAAGTACAATGTGGTAGTGTCACGATGCCGGGTGAGGGTATGCCGATTGCAATTAGTCGCGTTACTGGTGTTGAGTTTCCTAAGGTGAAGATAATGGTCGATGTTACTTTGGTGGTTCTGGCTGTAGTATTCAGTTACATATTCTTTGGTACATGGCAGTGGCATATAACGGGTGTGGGTACGCTTTTTGCCATGGTTTATGTAGGTATTGTTGTAAGAATTGTAGCTAAACATCTTGGATGGTTCGATAGTGTACTCAACTATCGCCCTGGTTTTCGTCGTTACATTTACGGTTTGGCGCGTTACATCAAGCCATAATTATAAATATACATGGCGGCAGCAAATCGGCGAGGAGGGTGAAGCAAAAAGAGTTTGCGAAGCCCTCTTATGAAGGCAGAAAAAGAAAAAAGGATGTAAACCATTATGATTTACATCCTTTTTCGTGGGTAGTGATGGATTCGAACCACCGAAGCTAGAAGCAGCAGATTTACAGTCTGCCCCATTTGGCCACTCTGGAAACTACCCAAAATGCTTAAAAGGAAAGAAGTAATTCATGACAATCACCACGTAAAACGTGGGTAGTGATGGATTCGAACCACCGAAGCTAGAAGCAGCAGATTTACAGTCTGCCCCATTTGGCCACTCTGGAAACTACCCCCGTGCCTTAAAAGCGAGTGCAAAGGTAATAAAAAATTGCGAAATGCCAAATTTTTATTATACTTTTTTTATTAAAACCTATAAAAAAACTACTTATAACCATAGTTTTGTGTCCATCCTTTATGCAATTGCAATACATCATACGGAATAGGGAACACTGTGGTAAAGCCTGTTGTATCGTCAATAGCATTGATTCGGTCATTATAGTGGCTGGTATATTTGCCAAATCGTATCAAATCATTACGGCGCCAACCTTCCCACATCAGCTCAAGCAGTCGTTCGTTAAGTATATTGTCAAGTGTAGCAGCGATATGAGGCATACCTACGCGATCGCGTATTCTGTTCAGTTCGTTGTCACCGTTTTGTCCGTTTCGTACTAATGCTTCCGCTTTCATCAGTATGGCATCAGCCAGGCGATATAAAACGATATCATTGTTTTGTACTTTATGGTCATCGAGTGCAGTATAATCTATTTCATATTTACGCATACGAGCACCAGCGATCTTTTCGTATACACTTCCGGTAAGGTCTTCTGTTACTTCCATCGGATGGTATACCAAGGCATGTCCGTAGCCATCGTTTACCAGATTGCCACGATCATAAACGGTATCGATAAAGAAATTGATGGCAAGCCGGTTATCAGGTGTTGTCGTGCGATGGTTAGGGTCGTCCTCGGTTATGCCATAAGCCTTCATTGTACTGATCGTTGCACATGTGCCGTTTTCTGCATCCATACCAATAGCAGATGCGTGGGCATAATGTATAGAGCGGAAGATATACTTGAATCGGTTGGTGTTCTGATAGTTATTCATCGGGATGGTGAATATGTTCTCCTTAGAATTCTCATTGTATACGCTAAAATTTGTTTGATAATCTGATTCTAGCTGATAATAAGGTTGTCTTGTTTCGAGTGAGTCGCAATAAGCTATTGTGGCTTCCCAGGCATTTAACTTCTTTTCGCCTACCTGTATCGTTATTTCTTTGCCGTCAAGGTGGTTACCGTCGGTCCAGTTATCGTCCATATATATTTCTGCATTGAGTGCCAATTTAGCCAACAGGAAATATACTACTCCCTTGGTTACCCGGCCATACATTTCGCCTTCATGGTTACTGGCTTCTGCTGATAAATAAGGCAGTGATGCCTGTAAATCGGCGATGATACGTTGGTAGGCTTTACTACGGTCGAGAAGTATAAGGTCGTCATCCATCGTGATGCGTCCAAAGAGATCCATCGTGTAGAAATAAAACATGGCCCTTATACTTTTCACCTCGGCGGTGTAAGCCTGATACTGTGCATCGGTGAGTGTGCTACGATGTTTCTCGATGATATTGAGCGAACGGTTAGCCAGTCCGATTACCTTATATAGATAATTCCAAGTATCGTTGAGTTCAGTCTCAGTCGGTTTCCAGGTATGGTTATAGAGACGGTTCCAGAATCCGCCGTCTTCCCAGTCACCGCCTCTTACGGGTATCATCTGTTCGTCTGTGGTAAGCGAATTAAAGTCGTATACTCCTCGTTCGGTTCCCATTAGTCCTTCACTGACATTTCCTGATCCGATATAGTTATACAGATCGCCTACACAGTTGCGTTCAATATCGGCAGCAGACTGGTAGGCCTCGTCTTCCGTGAGTTGTCCTTTAGGATACTCTTTCAGGCAAGAGGTTGTAAGAAGAGCAATGGCTATAAATGCGATATATTTTTTCATAATCATCTGAATATTAGAATTGTATGGCGAATGATACACTATATGAGCGGTAAGGTGGATATGAGCGTTTGTCATCGATACCAAGTGTATTGTTTACGGCAAATGAGTTAATCATTGGAGTAAGCCCGCTATAGCTGCTTATTGTACCCAAGTTATTAATGCTAAGGGCAACACGAATGCTGCTGATAAAGCGGTTTTGGTTAACAGGTACATTCCAGCCGATAGTGAGATGTTCAAAGTTAAGATAGTCGCCACTTTCGAGCCAATAGTCAGTAGCTGTCTGGTCTTGTATACGATAAAGCGGAGCATCGTGCATCACATTATAGTCTGGGAATGAAGACATATTCATATAAGTTAAACTCGTACCATTATAGATTTTATGTCCGAAGGCTCCATTCATTTGTAAAGCGATATCCCACTGCTTATATCTGAAGCTAATATTGCTACCCAGCGTCCATTTCGGTGTAGCCTGTCCGGCAATGTATCGGTCTTCGCCATCACTGATGTCTACTTTGTCATCATGGTTCAAATCAGCTATCTTATAGCTGGTGGTACCATCGGCATTGGTTTGTAAACCTTCACAGTGGGGCAGATAGAATACTCCTAGTGGTTGACCAACTATCTGGTATACGATATTGTTATTGCCTCCATGGAATCCTGCACCATTCAGTTGACCGATACTCGTACGATCGGGCGCCGTGAAGTGGTTACCATCGTAATCGCCACTGAGCGATAACAGTTTATTCTTCTGCCATGCCATATTTACGTTGATATTGAGTTCCATATCCTTCTTGTGTATCGGAGTATAACCGATACCAAATTCCAAACCTTGGTTACTCATGGTACCCAGATTGGCGAGCATCTTATTAAAAGGATATGGTGGTACTGGCACATCGTAAAGATAAAGCATATCCCAAGTCTTACTGTAGTAATATTCAGCTTTGAGTACCAGCTTATTATTCCACAGTGCCATGTCTGCACCTATATTAAAAGTACCACGACTTTCCCATTTCAGGTTAGGGTTGGCATTATTAGTAATATTATAGGTGGTAACCATACTTCCTTTCCACGGAATCAGGCCAGACGGATTAAGCAGTGAGAGAGAATTATAAGCCTCAACACCACCGAGATTACCCGATATACCATAACCGGCCCTTACATCGAGTTGGGATAGCCAGTCGATATGCTTCATGAAGTTTTCCTGCTTCATATTCCAGACTATCGATACAGAAGGGAATACGGCCCACTTATTTCCGTCGGCAAAGAGACTTGAACCATCGGCACGCGCATTGACCGATAGGGTATAGCGATCCATTAGGCGATAGTCTACCTGTCCCAGAAATGACATCAGACTCGTGTTTATATAGTCGGCAGTGGTTCCTCCGAACGGCATAAGATAACCTGCTTGCAGATCGTAAAAGCTAACTACGTTATTGGCGAATCCTTTGACCAGTGTACCAAATCCATTGGTATTGCTGCTTTGATATTCAGCCATGGCTTTGGCTTCGAGATGATGCTTGCCCCAGGTATGTTGATAGTCGAGCATGACATGACCCAACCAGTCTTCCCGTTTGCTTTCGTAGCGTGAAGCTTGTCCCTGAGCCCATACCCATGTCGGCTTAAAGTTATCGTTCTCGTCAGAGGTATACGAATAAGAACCGAAAAGGGTAGCGGTGAGGCTCGGTGTAAGTTGGAAAGTGAACTTCATATGGGTATTGAAGTTCATGATCTTGTCTTTGTTTTCTCGATAGAGGGTTGCCAGTGGATTATTGATCTGTGAAGCATTGGTATTGCGATCCCATCCACCTGATGCGTTCATGGCAGCAGGATAGGTAGGATTTTGTGCGGCAGCAGAGTAAAAGAGTTTCTGTATATCGTCTATCTCATTATTCTTTTGTGTACTGCCTGTTACCCCCAAATCGATAGTAAGCAAATCGTCGAACGCTTTCTGTTTTACATCTATTTTAGCTACAAAGTTCTTGTAACCATTATTCTTAATGACGGTATTTTCCTGCATTAAGGCCAGTGAGGCACGATAATTTTGAGTATCGCTACCTCCACTGAAGGCGATATGATGGTTTTGTACGAAACCGGTACGTGTCAGAACATCGCTGAAGTTGGTATTATATCCTCCGTCTACATAATCCTTACCAAGTGCTTGTGCTGTGGCCACATACGACGAGGCATCGAGCATGTTGATATTATCGCTGACCGATTCAATACCGATATTACCATCATATGAGATATGAAACTGCTTACTCTGTCCCTTTTTGGTAGTCACCACGATGACACCAGAAGCACCACGTGCTCCATATGGAGCTGTCTCTGCCGCATTCTTGAGAATACTGAAGCTCTCTATATCTGCAGGATAGAGTATATTGAGTGCTGAGATATCGCTATATACGCCATCGATGATGATCAGTGGGGCATTGCCGCCAGTCAGGGATGTGGTACCACGTACTCGCACACTGTTTAGAATGGCCATACGGTCGGCACCCGTCTGCACATTAAGTCCGGCAGCCTGACCGCTGATGGCTTGTAAGGTATTGGTTACCAAACCTTTATTCATGCGTTTTTCGTCAATAACATCTACCGAACCAATCTGATGTTTTGGAGCGACACTGTCTATGGGCATAATCTTTTTATATTGAGCTTTTGCAGGTGTAGCTAAAGCTGTAAGCGCCAAGACGAGAAGCGATGTTTGAGTATAGCGAATGTGCTTCATATCTTTATTTTTGGTTGAATGTTTTGGTTACATGCTACAAATATAATAAAAATATCGTATTATTTTTATATCATGTCTTCTAAAAAAACGAACTATTGCATCATAGCGTTCTCTGTGAGAACTATATATTATCCAGTTGGGTGCTATAATAATGTTTCGAGCATCGCTTCAGCTCGCTCCATATCTGCAGCGAAAGTGGCATGTGAGAGCAGGAAGTCGCGATTACCTTGACTCAGTTTTGCATAAAGTTCAGGATTCATCTGTTCAACAAAACTGCTGATAGCGTATTCGATTTCATCCTTTTGAGTTTCACTGTTAGAGTGAGCATACACTCTATATTTCTGGTGAATGAAGCAGTATGCAGCTTCTATTCCGTCTTTACTTATCATATTTTTTCAATTTAGAAAGCAAAGTTACTAAAAGTTGCCAGAAAAGCAGTACAATTATATACAGAATTGCTTGAATTCTCTCAAATCTGTCTTTAGTTACAACCTTTTTTACTAACTTTGCCGAGCAATTTTTTTTCATGTTATGGAGAAGATAAAGAAAATCGTTCTTACTGGAGGTCCATGTGCTGGTAAGACTACAGCATTGGTTAAAGTTATTGAGCACTTTTCTAATTTAGGCTGGAAGGTGTTTACTATACCCGAAGTGCCTACTATTTTTACCCAGAGTGGTATGGATTACCTTACTACCAACAAGGAGTTCTTCTATGAGGGTGAGAAGGCTACTATGGAGATGCAGTTGTCTCTTGAAGATAAGTTTATGAAAATGGCTGAGGCTTATGGTGATAAGAGTATTATTATCTGCGACCGTGGTGCACTCGATATTTCGGCTTATATGGATCCAAGCCTTTGGGCACAACTTATGGACGATTTAGGTACGACAACAGCTCAACTTCGTGATGAGCGCTATGATGCGGTACTCCACTTGGTTAGTGCTGCTGATGGTGCAGAACAGTATTATACGACAGCCAACAACTCTTCTCGTGTAGAGAAAAATGATGAAGCTGGTTTGGCTATCGCTCGTATGCTTGACAAAAAAGTGATTACTGCGTGGAGTTCACATCCACATCATCGCGTGATTAATAATCACGATGATTTCGATACTAAGTTACGTCGTGTTATCAAGGAGATTTCAGGAGTGCTCGGTTTGCCACAACCTATCGAGGAAGAGCGTAAATATATCGTGGAACTTACAGGTGAAATGCCAGAGAGTATCGATAGCGAAATCGTACAAACCTATCTTGTAACTGAGCCAGGCAGTGAGGTACGTATGCGTAAACGTAGCTGGCAGGGTGGCAAAGTCGTGAATGTACTTACCACGAAGAAAAAAATATCAGCTACTTCGCAGATCGAAACGGAGCGACAAATTGGTAATAATCTTTATGAGAGTTTGTTGCAACAGGCTGATCCTTATCGTCAGACGATTCATAAGATGCGTAGTAGCTTTGTATGGAAAGGACAATACTTTGAACTCGACCGATTCGTTGCTCCTGTAAATAATCTGATGATACTCGAAACCAAGGGTGTCGCTGCACAGGAGTGCGTTAATTTCCCTCCATTTATCAAAGTAGTGAAGGATATTACAGGCGATACGCAGTATTATAATTATAATATCGCTTTGAAGTAATATACCAGAAGAATTGATGTGTGTTATTGATACATATCATGTATACCGGTAGAAAAACTATATTATGATGTAAGCCTTCGGCTGCATCGTATAAAATATGTACCTTTGTTTTGTGTTTACAGTTTTGCTTTAGCATTCTAAAGCATTACTGTAGACCATGATTGATTTTAGAATAACATAAATTAAGGTATAATGATTATTACAATAGCACGACAGTGTGGATGTGGAGCTCTCCATGTGGGGGAAATATTAGCTCAACATTACAATATTCCTTTATATACGCGTGAATCGCTCAAGGAAATGGCAAGGCAGAAGGGGGTCCTTTCAGAGATGGACGACTTCTTTGATGAGCGCCCGGTAGACGATTTGATGTTTGCCATTTCTTATGATTATGCTGATGCTGCAGGTAAAGTTCATCAGAAAGCCATTCATATGTTGGCTGATCTTATAGGACAGCAAGACTGTATTATTATCGGCCGATGCGGTAACTATATTTTCCGTGATCGTGAGGATTTAGTGTCAGTCTTCTTGAAAGGTGATGAGACTACACGTATCAAAAATACGATGATAGAAGAAAACATGAGTGCTGAAGAAGCTATGGAGTTTAATCATCTCATGGACGAGCGTCGAGTATTTTATCATCGTTATTATACCGGTTTGATTTGGGGCGATGCCAAGGACTATGATTTGTGTATAGACAGTTGTCGTCTTTCGGCGGAAGATGCAGCCCAGATTATCGAGAGTTATATTGCAAGTGTGCATTTACAGTTGAAGTAATATGAAATTTTTAATTCAGTTTTTGATTATCGTTACCTTTGCCTTTGTCGGTGAAGTACTCCATGATATTATCCCATTACCTATTCCTGCCAGTATTTATGGTATAATCTTGCTTTTTGTCTTCCTTCAGAAGAAGTGGATTAAGGTGAAAGATATTCGGGAAACAAGCATATTTCTTATTGCGATAATGCCGGTTATGTTTATTCCTGCTGCTGCCGGATTAATTAATTCGTGGGCGGTTATCCGTCCTTCTCTAGTACAGTATATCTTTATTACTTTCTTTACCACTTTCTTGGTTATGGGGGCTGCAGGTATTTCCACCCAGTATGTCATAAGAAGAGGTAAGGCGAAAAATAATCAAGTCAAGCAGGTGGTAACTAAGGGAAAGGAGAGTGCTGAATGAATACGATAGTAGCGCTGGCTTCAGTGTCAGCTTTAAAGGCAATGTTAGAACAGTCTGTTTTTTTAGGTGTATTTTTAAGTTTAGGTTCATACGGGTTAGGTATGTGGCTCAAGCGCAAAACCGGTTGGGCTTTGATGAATCCGCTACTGATTGCTGTAGTACTGGTCGTAGCTTTTTTGGCCATCAGTGGTGTGAGTTATACTTCCTATAGTAATGGAGCTCGTATTCTGGATTATCTGCTTACGCCGGCAACAATCTGCCTGGCTGTACCTTTGTATCAGCAGATAGAACTGTTAAAGAAGAATTATAAAGCTGTGGTGGCAGGACTTGTTTCGGGTGTGCTTACTTCCCTGATATCAGTATTCCTTCTTGCTTTACTCTTCCAGTTCGACCATGCTTCTTATGTTACATTCCTACCGAAGTCTATTACTACTGCGATAGGTATGGGTATCAGTGACGAGCTTGGTGGTTACGTATCTATTACCGTAGTGGTAATCCTGCTTACAGGTGTGTTTGGCAACATTTTTGCCGATAAAATATTGAAACTCTTTCATGTAGAAGAACCTATTGCCAAGGGTATTGCCATAGGTTCAGCTGCTCACGCTATGGGTACTGCCCGTGCGATGGAAATGGGACAGATAGAAGGTGCTATGAGCGGTCTGTCTATCGTCGTTTCGGGTATTCTCACGGTGATCGGTGCCAGTGTTTTTGCTTGGTTTATTTAAATAAAATCGTTATCTTTGCGTCCGATAACATGCAATTTTAAAAAAGAAAGTTGATATAACAGCAATATGAAGTATCAGATAAGTGTTGCAGAAATACAAGATACGGAAACATTGGTACAGTTTCAGTTGGCTATGGCGCAAGAGAGTGAGGGTACCCAGTTAGATTATGTTACCGTACGCGAGGGAGTGAAAAATGCCATTGAGGATGAAAGTAAGGCGATCTATCTTATTGCTCGTAATGAAGATAACGAGGCGATAGGTTCGTTAATGCTTACTACCGAGTGGAGCGATTGGAATAATACTCGATATTACTGGATACAGTCGGTATACGTGCATCCTGAATTCAGACGTCAAGGTGTGTTTCGTGAACTTTTTGAGTTTGCGCGCGTTATAGCTGAGAATGATAATGCTGGTGCCCTTAGACTTTATGTAGATAAGGAAAACATCGTGGCACAGAAGGTTTATCAGAGTCTGGGTATGCACGACAGTCACTATCTGATGTACGAACTATAATGTGATAGGAAACAACGATGATATAGAAAAAGTCCTGTTAGTATTTCTTAGGGAAAAACTAACAGGACTTTTTTCTTGTGTATGCTTCAGAGATTTTCTATCTTTCTAATATACTTGCATATCTCAAAATATTGGTCTCTTCAATACACTCATATCTTCATGACTTTTAGTACTCTATAGATACCATCTCACCGGCAGGAATATCGATAACATCGCGACCTGGCAGATGCAGATGTCCTAAACCTTCTGTCGATTTGATGATAATACGATTCTCATCCATGCGAAGCACGATAGCACCGTTAGGCGTAGGTACGCTTCCTTCTATCCACTTCAATCCACCTAATGAAGGACGAACATCATACTCCTCATATCCCGGTTTGGTAGGTTCTACACCCATGAAGTAACGACCTAAGAGATAGATAGGACTGGCACCCCAAGCATGACAAAGACTCTTGCCGTATGGACGACCATACATAGAGAGATGATTTTCAGCGTTCGGGTCATAAGCCTCCCAGAATGTAGTAGCACCATTACGAATCATACCACCCCAATAGTCTTTCATCTGGCGGAGCACGTCAGCCTGTTCGCCCATCTTACACATGGCTTCCATTTCGTAGAAACGCATGTAAGGCGTGGTAATCGGCATGATTGCATCATTATGAAGAACATGCTCCATTACTTCTTTCTTCTGCTGTTCATCGAGATAGTCGAAGAAAATAGCAAACATATTGGCATAGCGAGTGATAGCAGCATCGGTCGATGGCATGCGACAGTCTGATGGTACACTGTGTACCAGAGCATGACGTGTTGCATCCCAGAAAGTAGGCAATAACTGTTTGCGCAGATGATTAGCCAAACGTTCAAATCGAAGATGATCATCGCCTTCGCCTGCTATTTCAGCACAAAGGGCCATGGTCTCCAGACTCTTACAGAGCAATATCTGCTCAAAAGAGAGTTCGCCCTGCTTAGACATCGGTTTTGGACTCCAGTCTACGAATACCCAGTCACCACTTTGACCTTCAACCATACCATTACTGTTGGTTCGGCCGAGAACATACTCCATCAGCGTCTGCATACGTGGGTATATCTGGGTTACAAAGTGAGCATCGCCTGTATAGAGATAGTAATCGTAAATACCCATAAACCAATAGAACGTATAGTCCATAATGGTGTTGATATGAGCGGTTACAGGGTCTTTGCCACGTAATTGCCAGGTGGTACGCTTTACGCATTCACTGTTGAAGAAGAGGTAATAGTTCATCAGATAACTCTGATAAGCATCACCGCTCCATGTCCAGCGATCACGCTTGATACCATCGATAAAGAATTCGCGTGTGGTGAGATGTAGGGTATAGATACCGATGTTCCACATCTGGTTTACTTCCTCATCATTGCACTTAAACGATCCACGGATATCAACCGGTAGGTATTCGTATTCCATACTTACACGGTCTACCGTTACGGTATCATCACATTCGATATAGACATAGCGGAAGGCTTTGTTATTCGGTGTGATACCATCGGTAAAAGGTGTATTCGATTGGAGATCGACCATCGTACCGTCTTGCTTTACCTCAAACTGGTCGAGGGTTTCGCAGAAATCCTTATCTTGAGCCTCTTCAGCACTCTCTCCGTAGTATACATAAATAATACCTGTGCCCTTGACACCATCAAAATGCAGATAACCAAAGGTCTCTTTGCCGAAGTCATAGAGTCTACCGTTAGACTTAGGCTCCATGGCTACCGGCTCTTGGTGTTGGCGTGTAAGTTTAAACTGCGAAGGCAACTCGTCTATCGTGTTGAAATTCCAGTAACCAGCGTCCATATAGACACTGGCACTGGTATCACTTGCCTTGCCCGAATCGTCTATCCATTCTTTATCCTCATTGGTCACCTTCCAGGTGCCATCGGTATGGACAGTCTCTCCCTCGACAAAGAGGGCAGGCGGAGTGAGTTGATTCCACACTTTAATATTGAGTTTGTGCTCACCAGCAGGAAGCACCAAACGGGAAGGCATGCCAAAAAGCATCTTCCCGTCGATTTTAATATTATATTTACCTTCAGCTGCAAGAGTTACAGTTTCTTCTTTTGCAAGAGAAAGGGTCGTGCTAAACTCTACCGTGACATAGTGACTATCCTGTTTCCAAAAAGGTGGAAAGAATGCACCACGGTCTGTACGGCGATTATTGACTTTGTTACCTAACCAAATCTCGTAATCGCCAGGATACCATATCCATGTCGCTGTAGAGTTGGCACTGTTTTGTTGATTTGTCATATTTGCTTATTATTCGTGTACATAGAGATCCCATCCGAGATAGTTCTCGATGGCATCCTGCAGAATGTCGGCTACATCGGTGCGAACGAGCGCTACGTGGTGCTCGAAACCATTGCGACAGATATGTTTCATCAACTTCTGCAGATTGTCTACCTTCGTTACAGCGATACAACCATCCATACCATAAGGTTCGTTGGTAATTTCGCCTTCGCCTACGTAAGCTCTAATCTTACCAGCAGCATCGTCAGTAGATATACGGAAGAAGGTGAAGTCGCCTTCGCTTACTTTGGCATCGATAGCACCGAAAGTGCGTACCTTACCTAAAGTACGACCGAGTACACCTAATGGAGTAAGTTTCAGATCGCTGTTGCCGATAAAGCCGCGTGGGAAGTTACCACAGTGGGTACATACGCACTTGTTGCGGTCTTCAGCGAAGTTGTTGTTCCAGTCTGCCAAAGCAGCAGCCTCGCCTGAAGCCAAGTGGAGTGCCAACATAGATACAGCACCGGCGATATCTGTTTCGCATGCGCATGGTACACCCATATCACCGAGCATAGCCATGGTGATACATGGAGCGCAACCATAGTTCTGCTCCAAAGAGTCCCAGCACTGTAAAGCTAGAGCGTCTACCTTATTATCTTTTACCCATTGCTCTACAGCTACACCAAATTTAGCCTGAGTGCGGAGCTTGTCTTCGTAAGCCTCTGGCACCTTAGCATAATCGTGAATGTCTTTAAGCTTCTGGATGAGAGCAGGATCATTGTCCTCAATCTTCTGAGCAGCGAAAATAAGCTCAGAGAGGTCTGCAGGAACTACAGTAATGCCGCTGCGCTGTAATAATTTCTCGCTAGCGCGACAAGTGTTGAAACCGAGTGGGCGTGTACCAATCTGTCCGATACGACAGTGGCGTAAGGTATTAACTACGCGGCAAATACCAGCAAACTTGTTAATATCCTTAACCAACAAGTCGCTATAGATACTGTATGTATGTAGAGATGTCAGAGAGAAAGGAATGCCATACTGATAAAGGTTGTTGCAAACAGAAATCTTACCACAGAAAGCATCACGACGGCTGTCGAGATCTACCTTGTCGTTCTCATCGTCACAAGCCTGAACCAATACAGGTACATTCAATTCTGCACGGGCAATCGTATTGATAATACCGATTTCGTAACCGAAGTTTGGCAAAGATACGATAATACCATCGATCTCATCGCGATGAGCGCGGAAGAGTTCTGCATTCTTGATACCGTCTTCGATGGTCTCAATAGAGCTGGCTCCTGTTGGAGTAGCATCCTCAGGAAGGATAATATACTCATAGCCCTGTTCGTCGAGCACTTTGAGCAACTGCTTCTTCACGTCTTTAGCCAACTCTGAGTTGAAGTAGGCGCGAGTACCAATGATCACGCCAAAACACACTTTACCATTTTTCATATCTTGTTCGTATATAGTATATAGTTTTTATTGCTTTATAAGATGTTCTACAGCCTGTCTCCAGCCTGCATAAGCCTGGGTTGTATCATGAGTTGCATCGGGGCTGATGCGCTTCGTGATATTCTTTAGACGGATAACCTCGTCTGTTTGTAACCACACTTTACGCGCAAATCCGTTAACGACGACTGCTCCAAGGGCTGAAGCATCTTCTACATCGGTGCATACGATGTCGGCACCAAGCAGATCGGCTTGCATCTGCATCAAGAACTGATTGTTGGTCGGACCGCCATCGGCAGAGAGTTCGCTGATACTGATGCCGGTGGTTGATGTCATGGCTTTCACAAGATCGGTTACTTGATAAGCGATGCTTTCTACAGCTGCACGTACGATATGTGCTTTGGTTGTATTAAAGGTCATTCCCACGATAGCTGCCTTTACCTGATCTTGCCACCATGGTGCGCCTAAACCGGCAAAGGCTGGTATGCAGTATACACCACCATTGCTGTCTACACTATTGGCCAATGCTTCGGTTTCTACCGGACTGTTGATGAGTTTTACCTGATCAGTGAGCCATTTCAGAGTAGCACCTGTGCTGTATATATTACCTTCATAAGCATAGTAGGTTTTGCCTTGCAGGGTAAAACCAATACTGGTAACGAGACCTTCTGGAGCCTTCTGGGCTTTTTCTCCGATATTAATCATGACAGAGGAACCTGTTCCGTAAGTTACTTTACCAGTACCTGCTCCGAAACACATTTGTCCGATGAGGGCTCCGTGACTATCTCCTAATACACCAGCTATCTGTATAGGTTGCTCAAATAGTCCTGCTACTGTAGTCTCGCCATAGAGGGCGTCGCAGGCGCGTGTTTCAGGCAGAATAGCGGCAGGGATATCCATTGCTTTCAGAATATCGGCATCCCAGGTCAGGGTGTGGATATTGAAAAACATGGTACGCGATGCATTGGTATAGTCGGTGGCAAATACTCGACCTTCGGTGAGTTTCCATACTAACCAGCAGTCGATGGTACCCACGAGCAGTTTGCCTTGCTCTGCTTTTTGGCGAGCCCCTTTTACGTTGTCAAGTATCCAACGTATTTTACTTCCACAGAAAGACGGGTCTATCTTCAGTCCGGCATGTTCTGTTACCAACTGTTGTAAGTGGGCATCTTTACGCCATTCCTGACAATAGTGTGTGCCGCGAGTGTCCTGCCATACGAGTGCATGGTATATCGGTTCACCTGTTGCTTTATCCCAAGCAACGACTGTTTCGCGCTGATTGGTGATAGCTAAAGAGAAATGGTTGTCAGTCAGGAATGTATCCAATGAAACTTGACTGTTGGCAGCTTCGCTCTCTAACAGTTCGCGAATGGCCTGCACCATGTTATGGAATATTTCCTCAGCGTCATGCTCCACCCATCCAGCTTGAGGATAATGTTGCTGATGAGCCACAGAGGCTCTGTTCTTCAACTTACATTGTTCGTCGAAAAGCAGTGCCTTAGTAGCCGATGTACTTTGGTCTATAGAGATGATATAATTCATAGAAGTAGTCGTTTAGGATAGAATTACTTCAACAAATCTTCAGCAGCTTTCATGATGCCTTCGTAATCGAAACCGTAATAGTGGAATACTTCCTGTGGTTTAGCGTGGATTACGTTCTCATTAGGCACACCGAGGATACGCATCTTGGTAGGACATTCTTGAGCGAGAATCTCTGCACAGATACCGCCTAAACCGCCGTATACACTGTGCTCCTCTGCCGTTACTACAGCACCTGTTTCTTGTGCAGCCTTAATCAAGGCTTCTTTGTCGAATGGCTTCAGTGAATGGTATGCCAATACACGAGCCTTGATACCTTTCTTAGCCAACTGATCTGCAGCTTCTACACAGTGAGCTACGGTTTCGCCACAACCTACGAGGGTAATATCGTTACCTTCGCGAAGGGTCTTGGCTTTGCCGAGTTCAAATCCGAAGTTCTCGTCATCGTAAACATCAGGTACAGCGTTACGACCTACACGGATATAAGCAGGCTTGTTGCGGTTAACCAAAGCTTTGCAGAGCTGGCGAGTCTCCCAGTAATCGCATGGCAGATATACTTCCATACCAGGGAATGTGCGCAATACTGCAATATCGTGCAAACTATGATGGGTAGCACCCAACTGACTGTAAGCTACACCGCCACTCACACCGAAAATCTTAACAGGCATCTGTGAGTATGCCATATCTACCTTAACCTGTTCCAAAGAACGTGCTACATAGAAGCAAGCTGGACCAAAGATGAATGGCTTTTTGCCGCAAGAAGCGAGACCGGCAGCGACGCCTACTGAGTTTTGTTCTGCAATACCTACTTCTACAAACTGTTCTGGAAGAGCCTTAACGAAATCACCCAGTGTAGCACTACCAGTAGCATCAGAAGTAACAGCAACGATATCTTTATCTTCACGAGCCAATTCCAACAGAGTACCTGTGAAACTATGGCGACATGATAACTTATTGATTTCTTTCATTTTCGTAGATGAGTTTTAAAGTGCATTGATTTGTTCGTCCAGTTCTTTCATGGCTTCTTCATACTGCTCCTTAGTAGGAACACCATGATGCCACTTGGCAACATTCTCCATGAAACTTACGCCTAATCCTTTGGTAGAGCGAGAAATAAAGAGATGTGGCTTGCCATTGCTGTAATCTACGGCATCAAGAGCTGCCTTTACTTCTTCGATGTTATCTCCATGAATAGTCTTAACATCCCAACCAAAGGCTGTCCAGCGTTCTTCGATAGATTCGAGTGGCATAACATCCTCTGTAGAACCGGAAATCTGCAAACCATTACGGTCGATGAAAGCTACAAGATTATCTAGTTTATACTTGTTGGCAGCCATAGCAGCTTCGTAGATACTGCCTTCTGCCTGTTCACCATCACCCATAACGACATACACGTGGTAGTCTTTCTTGTCTAGTTTGCCTGCTAATGACATACCTACACCTACAGAGAGACCGTGACCTAATGCTCCGGTATTGATTTCAACACCAGGAATGGAATTGTCTGGGTGACCACCAAGATGTGCGTGGAATGTACCATATGCATCGAGTTCGCTCTGCTCGATGAAGCCTTTATCGCAAAGTATGGTATAGAGGGCTTCTGCACAGTGACCCTTGCTCAGAATGAAACGATCGCGATTTTCCATCTTCGGATTCTTGGCGTCTACATTCATCGTGTGATAATACAATGTGGTAAGTACGTTGAGTACTGATAGGTCGCCACCGGTGTGACCTGTACCACCCTTATAAATCAGTTCTATCAGATTCTTTCTGAGAACTGCAGCTTTCTTTTTTAGCTCAAGAGCTTCCATTTTTATAGGTTTTTGACGTGTTATATTTCTTATTTTTCCGGCAAAAATAGAAAAACGAAAGGAAATTCGAAAGAAAACGAAACGTGTTTAACATAGTTTTAACTAAATTCATAGATGTGAAGGTTGGCTTACATCAGCGATCTCCCCCTTTGTGAAAAGGGGAGAGTCACTGCGATATCTCTTATTCCATAAGTTTGGTTCGCAAGTCATCATCAGGCTTCAAACCGAGTTTTTTGCGAATACGTCCTCTTACGGTACTTACGTTTGATTCGGATTTACCTGTAATTCGGGCTATATCTTTCTGAGTATTGCCCTCGATAATATATTTACAAACTTCTATTTCAGTCGGAGTGAAGTCGGGATAGCGCTTCGCCAGATCAATTTTTTCGGAATCTATTTCTGCCATTCTTATCTTTACGGCTTTAATAATGTTGTGTTCGGCCCTTTTATCCATTTCGCTAAAAAAAGCATTGATAATATGTTTATCTTCTTTTTTGTTACGACTGAGTCGTGCATAGGCGATGAGTTCCTGGCGGGTCATATGGAAAGAATGGAGCAAACCGTTAAGGGTGTCTTGATATACGGTGTTCTCTTGCTGCAGGCTGTTCACGGCTTTTTGACTGAATCCTGACATGATATATGTTAATATCGTCATGATGGTCATAAAGAAGACTAGGTCCAGACCAAGTCGGCCGCCGTCGTAAAAACCGGCAAACGCTAAACTTATCAAACTCATAGCAGTAATATAAAGAGGTGCTCGTGGTACAAAACAGATGGATATATAGAGCAGTATGGTGTACGAACCAATTTGATTTATAATCAGTAGAGGAAGCACATTAGGCGGATTGATAATGCTGAGATATACCATACGAAGTGACTGTATTAACTGTGTGAGATATGCTAAGCAGACTATATTCATCACCAAGTCAACTTTCTTACTGAGATATAACCACAAACTTGTAAAGTTTGCTATCAGTAGAATAACAGAGAAAGTATAGAGTACGGAATCTTTCATGCCTGTTAAGCCTGTCAGATGTAGTATCCAGAAAACGACCTGTGTAATACAACCACAGATATACACTACTAGTCTTACTCGCTCCAATGCATTTTGTGTGCGAGATGTTATAAATGACGTGATCCTTTTTTTTAATGCCTGTTGGGTCATATCGCTTAATTGAAGTATATATATATATTAAAATTTTGCACAAAGATAAGACAATTTTAAAAATTGTGCGTTAATTTGCGTCACTTTTTTTAGATTGTGGGTCTTTTTGCGTCTTAGTCTTCTTGGTATTTATTGTTTTCTTTTATATATTTGCATCGTAAAGTTAAAGTTATCTGTATCAACATGTGTTCTAAAAAATAACAGTTAACGATATATATATTATTACGCACAACTTTTTAGATCTTAATTGAATGTATTTTACGGAAAAAACGAAAGTGAATAAAAAAGGATTTCCTGTGAAGGAAGTCCTTTTTTGGTTCGCCCAATATGCGTACGTTATAGGGTGAAAGTCCCGAACGAGTCTTGATCGTGGGAAGATACTATAATGAGTTTTCTATTTTATTTTTTAGAAAGATTGATGTTTCCGCTACCTGTTTTATTTTCTTTTATTTTTTGATAGCTCAAGTTTCCGTATATGCTTCCCGATCCAGTGACATCTGCATCAACTTTTGTAATGCTACCGTTTATTTCAGTAGATCCGCTTCCGATGATGTTGAGATCAGCTTCGTTAGCTTTTATATTGTTGATATAGATACTTCCGCTACCACATACCTCGGCGTCAAGTTCGTCACATATTAACTGGTTAATGCGAATATCCCCGCTACCAACTTCATTGAGGTCTAAATCATGCCTTAGCTTCAGTGTCTTGCAGATAATGTCACCACTACCGGTCTGATTGATTTCTTTGATGTCATTTGAATAAATGGTTATTCTCAGCCACAAATTGTGATAAGTACCTGGTTGCATGCTAATGGTAAGGTTAGAACCCTCTTGCTTGGTTTGTACTTTATTAAATAGGGCAGTGTCTCCTTCTAAGACAACGGCTGGTTTGTCTGCATAGGCATAGTATATCTGCAACGGTCCTTCGTTGGTTATGCTATTAAAATTCTTAACCTTTATCTCCTTCTTAGGAGCATTGTCGTAAGCTTTTGAAGAAAACGAAAGGATATTTACACTTCTTCCAAAATTAATAGAGCAGCTACTTAATAGCGAAATGCATAGTAATGATAGTATCAGTTTTTTCATTTCGGTAATATTTGGTTTATAATTGTTTGCAAAGTTATATATTTTTGTGATAAACTGTAATTAATCTTTGCACTTTTTTTATTTTTCTTATGCTTTTTGATGTTATCTTAGTCTTGTTGTTTTTTTTATGGTCTTTCAAGGGTGATTCCATCCCCATTATAATGCTTTCTATACAAATTGAACAATATTTGTGTACGAAATCGTGTTAAATTCCTTAAAATTGCAGCTTTTTTAATTTTTTTTTTTGTACTTTTCACCAAATTATATATCCGGTGAGACCCACCGACGACGTGGACGTGGAGAGGGAGTGCCAGCTCATTCTTATCGACAGTTTATAAGCATTATTTCATTTACTAACATATTAAATTCTTTCAATTATGATTAAGAAAAGATTTCTTTCAATGTTCGTGCTGCTTGCAGCAGTAGTGATGGGCGCATGGGCACAAGAAACGCAGGTAACTTTTGTGCCTAGTGAATTTGATGCAAAGACAAGTGTTGAATACCAGTTGGTAAAGCAAGGTATTACCATTGCAGTCAGTAGTGGTACAGTAACCCAAGATCAATTTCGTGTATTTAAGAATGAAACTTTCACGGTTACCTCCACCGTTGGCAATATCAAGAGTGTTGAGTTAACAGCTTATGCTACGGGTGAGAACAAGTATGGTCCCGGCTGCCTCACTACTCCCACCACAGGCCAATACACCTTCGAAAGTGAGGGAAATAAAGGAACGTGGACTGGCGATGCAGCAACATTTACACTGACTGCATCCAAAAATCAAATACGTGTGACGCAGATAGTAGTTACCATCGGAGAAGCCGCTACAGGCATCAACGATGTGAAGGTAAACGACGCAGAGAAAGCCAACTGGTATGACCTCAGCGGCCGCCCATTGAATGGCAAGCCAACCAAGACTGGTGCCTATGTAAAGAACGGCAAAAAGGTTGTGATTAAGTAAACATTCTTATACCCAATATCATTCGGGGACGGAGTACTTTCGTATGCTTCGTCCCCGATTTTTTTGTGCCAACGCCATCAGGTAGTACTATGCACATCATTTCACGTTATCCGTTCACAGAAGAGCTTCTTTCATCTCCTTCTTGAGTTCGTCCATGAAGTCTTTTAGGGCGTATTTGCTGCTACGACCAACGCCTGGCACACCTTTCTCATATCCTTGTTCCAGAATCGCATATGCTTTCTGATAATCGCCTGCTTCTTCATATTGTCCGGCTAGAGAAATATATGCTGGAATAAAAGTTTCGTCCACTTCAATGGCACGTTGTAGATATGTCATGGCTTTGTCATGGTCTCTAGTAATGTTGCACTGGCCAATGTACATGTAAGTTCTTGCATCATTGGGATGGTTCTTTTCTAATAATCCCAAATAATAGTCTTCCTTTTTCTGATCTTTTTGAACTGTTTTGTAGAATAATGCTAAATTGAGCAGTACCTGAAAATTAGTTGGCTTTAAAGCGTATATCTGCTCTAATACATGGAAAGCTTCTGGGATATTATTCATACTCTTATAACTTTCATATAAGGCTCCCCATGCTAGATCATTGCCAGGATCAATAACCAAAGCTTCTTTAAAAGTCTGTATAGCTGATTCTATTTGATCATCGCTGATATAAACAAACCCTTTTTTCAGTAAGCTACTTAATGTTGAGTCCATATTCGATTATTCTAATAAATATTTTAATTCTAATTTATCGGCAACGATATTCATCGTTGTGGCGATTTGTGTACAGAAGTTGGAACTATACATTGCTTCTTTGCAAATTTGATAAAGCTCTTCTGCTTTCTTAATCAGCTCCGACGTTATCGGAATGTCTGTTATCTGATTCATACCATATAGTTCTTTTAAATTTAAGAATTCTAAATGATTTATTATCATAATTTTATGGAAAATCTCTGTAGGCATATGGTTTTCGAATCCAAGCGTTCTCTTTTCTATTCGTTTATTTTCTGCAATGGTAGATAGTACCTGTAAAGGTCTTAATTCTGGAATCTTATAGTATATTTCTTTTTCAATAAAAAGATCTATAATGTTCGTTATAAGGAGTGCATAAAGTTGAGTGAAGTCATTTGACATTCTCTTGTTAAGATCTGTTGGACTAAACTTTTTATACTTATTTTGATATGTGACAATGTTTTTGTAATAGAAAAGTTGGTAGGCTTTATTGCTAAAGGTGTATGGCAGCTTGATGCCTTTTTTATGATTCTCTATCTTGAACTTCAAGTGAATAAGTTCGTGGAGTATACGATATTCTGAATCAGGCAATGCTGAATTATAAACAATGTTGTGGAAGTCTTGATTATAATCTGGACCAAATCCCAGAAAGGAGGATATTTCATCTTGTTTAAAATCTTTACAATATATTTTGCAATTTCCTTTTTGCTCCAGTTCTTTAAATACCGAATTGTTATAACTTACAATATTGATTTTTTCGGCAAGTTTACTTGCAGAATCCAACATGATTTGACCTAATTCGAAATGTATTGGATCATGATATTTACTATAGTCTGCTTCTTTTACTCCTTGACAACTCTTTTTGAAGGCGATGTCATATGCGCCTTGTTGAAAGTATATATAGGACATGCCATACCAACCATGAGGGCATGTGGAATCTGCAGTGATGCTTTTGTTATAGAAGATAAGGGCGTCATCAGTATCACCAGCATCCTGACACTGTTTGGCGTAATTATACAGTGATATTGGATCGTCATCTGTTATTTGGAATTTGTAATCGTCTGTCATCAGTCAGAAGCGTATTTGTTTTTTTGTTAATATTTATGTTGTATATAAATTTTAAGTCTGATAATGAAACAGTTATATGTGTTATTATCAAATTGTAGCTGCAAATATACAAAATTTTTTAGAAAATTTACAGTACTGTTGAGCGTAGGAAAAGGCTATCGTTTTATGGTTTATGCCTCTCGCATGGATTTAGTTTAATATTTTTTAAAATGTTTGTTACTTTATGAAAAAAGATTTATATTTGGGACGTCATTTATAGAAGGTTGGCTTGTGACTTCAATGACAGATATAGATAGAATGTTGATAGCGAAAGCTAGAATAAGAAGAATTCCTCAATTTTGATGAACTGATCTGCAAACTATGAAAGGCTTTAAAATAATTTTGACTATTCTTTTCTTGATGGGGTGCATCTTACCAGGTGTTGCACAAAAACCTTCACGTGAATTACACTATTATCCTGAAGGTGAAGATATCGTTTGTGTTAATGGTGAAAATCGCTATACAAGAGCGCTTTATGGTACTCATACTCCTTTCAGACTCGAAACTTCCGACCGTCCTGTGTTTGCTTGTTGGGATAAGCAGAAAAATTATCATTTTCAGTTTATCGTCAGAGTAGGGAATACCACCAAAAAACTAGATGTTACTGATTATTGTGAGGCTCGTTATCGTGGTGGTCGCCGTACCTATTTGCTTCAAGATGCAAGTTGGGGTAGTCAGGCTACCCTACAGATTGTCGCTTTAGCGTCACAGTTTGAGGACGGTGCAGTGTGGCAATTTACGGCTAAAAATTTTGAGGAGCCCTTGCAGATAACCCTCATTACTTCTCCTGTACGCAAGACGAAGATGGAGCGAAATGGTGATTTGGGTAAAGAACCACGAGCTAGTTTTGAAGCTTCCGATGTGGCATTAGATTCAGTAAGTTGCACCGTTTTTTCTAAATCTTCTACATCACGTCGTAGAAATAGGCGTTTACTTTATCGTACTCAGCGTAATTCCGAGCAGACGGCTTATTTCTTTTATCATCATGAAGGATGCAAAATTGAAGTCGCGCTTACAGACAAGGCCAAGGCGCAGATGGCTCGTGAGGAAAAGGCTTTAGATCAACTTACCTCTATCATCTCTTTTCAGACGCCAGATGCTTTTATCAATACCTTAGCCCCTAACCTGGTTGCGGCAGCCGATGGATTATGGGATGGCGAGACCTGGCAACATGGTTGTATTGGTTGGCGTACACCACTTGCCGGTTGGCGAGGAGGATATGTCGCTGATGTACTGGGATGGAATGATCGGGCTGTCAGTCATTTCGATGCCTATGCCAATAGTCAGGTTACCGATGTTCCTGCTGTCGAGAAGCATCCTACTCAGGATACAGCGAGTCATCTGGCTCGTGCCGTAGAGCGATGGGGAACACCGATGTATAGCAATGGTTATATTTGTCGGGTGCCCAACAATAATCATAAGATGCATCACTACGATATGAACCTGAATTATATCGATGAACTCTTGACCCATTTCGAATATGATGCAGATACGGTTTATATGCGCAAGATGTGGCCTGTGTTGCAGCGCCATTTGGCGTGGGAGAAACTGAACTTTGACCCAGATGGCGATCATCTGTACGATGCCTATTGTTGTATATGGGCTAGCGATGCCCTATATTATAATAGTGGAGCTGTTACCCATAGCTCAGCTTATAATTATCGAGGTAATGCTTTGGCTGCCCGTATAGCACAGATACTTGGCGAGGATGCAGTGCCGTATCAGCGTGAGGCCGAAGCTATTCATCGTGCGATGTGTGAGCGACTCTATGATGCGGCGGAAAACCACTGGGTGGAATTTCAAGATTTCATGGGTAAAAAGCGATTGCATAAAAGTGCAGCCTTGTGGAGTATCTATACTCCGATAGACTGTGGTGTCGATTATAAAGATTATGAAAATACGAAATATGTCGATACACAGATTCCTCATATTCCTATAGCGTATATCATTCCGGAAAAATATCGTGGTAAGATCTTTATCGATTGGACCCCTCATACATTGAGTACTACCAACTGGATGCCTTATGACTGGAGTACGAATAATGTAGCTCATGAAGAGGTGGCTAATATGGCTTTAGCTTATTTTCAGGCTGGTCGACGTCAAGAGGGCTTCGAACTGCTAAAGAGTGATTTGCTCGATGAAATGTATCTCGGACAGAGTCCGGGCAATTTCGGTCAGATTAGTTATTATGATGAGGCTGTCAGTGAGGCTTATCGTGATTTCGGCGATAATATAGGTATTACGGCGCGTGCTGTTGTTAATGGACTGTTTGGCGTTCAACCGAATGCCTTAGAGGGTACATGCACGATTCAACCGGGGTGGCCTGAAGAGTGGGATAGTCTCTCGTTTAAGTCTCCTTATCTGTCGTATAAGTTTCGTCGTGAGGGTGATAAGGAGGTCTTTGAGATTCATCAGCATTTTAAGCAACCTCTGAAAATGCAAATTCAGGGTAAAGTTCATGGAGTAAGGTATTGTGTCGAAGGAAATAGAGATTCGGTTCAGATCATCGAAATTTCCGATGAAGAAAAACATCGTTTTGCCCATATACAGTCGCCAGCTACGTCTGCCGTAATTGCATCAAGTATCAATTATGGTACCGTTCCTCCGGCAGTATCGCATCGTCCTTTTCGCATGATTGATCTTTCCACCTTATATAATAGTAATATAGACGATATCTTCAAGAACAAGTATCTCAGTCCTCGTTCGCCTTATACTACCCTTGAAATACCAGTACAGGGTATCGGACAGTGGTGTATTCCTCATCGAACGGCAGCGATCGAAGACGAAGGCTTCCGGTCTAGTCTTGTATCTGATGCAGCAGCATTGAAGGACAGCAAGACCATCGGTTTGGGGGTCTTTCAGGCGAAACTCGATGATCAGACCGTCGATTTCATGAGTGCGAAAGAAGGTAAGAATATCATTTACACATCACTTTGGGATAATTATCCGGATAGTGTAGAGATACCATTAACAGGCAAAGCCAGTTGTGCATGGCTGCTCTTGGCCGGAAGCACCAATAATATGCAGAGTCGTATCGACAATGGCGAAATCGTGGTAACCTATAAAGATGGTACAACGGATATATTACCTTTGCGTAATCCAGATAATTGGTGCCCGATAGAGCAAGACTACTTCATCGATGATTATGCTTTCAAAGTAGAAACCCCAAGACCTTATCGTGTTCATTTGGGCAGTGGTAGAGTATCTCGTCATCTTACTGATGCCTTGCAACTGCATCAATCTCCTCAGTTTAATGGGGCTAATCCCTATATTCCGGATGGTGCTGCAGAGATTTTGTCCATGCCGCTCAAGAGCGACAAAAAACTGAAAAGTATTACGATAAAAACACTTAGTAATGATGTAGTTATCGGACTCATATCACTTACTCTTCAATAGAGAAAAAAGAGTAAGTGAAACTACCTATATCTCTTGTTATTTTTTCTTTCAAAATAAATATAAATATTCTTGTTGTTTCATAAAAAAATAGTACTTTTGCACACGAATAAAGAAAGCCTCCATAGAAGTGGCTCTAATGCGTTTAATTAATAATCTTTCTTCTGAGTGCGAGAATCAGATTTACATGAAATAGTATAAGGTGTTAGCATGGCATAGAATGCAGTATAGTATTTATATATCACTTTCGTTTGTATAGCCTGTTCTGGAATCGTACTAGATGAGATTGATTTTTTATTTTTTACTAATAAGAAGAGATTTAATGAGTTTAAAAAAGAATTTTTCACCTCATTCTGAAGAGCCCCATTTCGGGATTAGAAGAGTTATTGTTGAGATTTTGTGTATTATCAGCTTGTTGTTGATGCTGTTTTTTAGCATATTTTAAATTTGCAGTTGTACGAAATCATTTCGAATTACGATAAAAAGTTGTATCTTCGCAAAAATTATAACTAGAATTGAGAATGATGAATACAAAAGAAGTACCTGTATTGTTACTTACAGGTTATCTAGGTAGCGGTAAAACGACATTGGTAAATCGCATCTTGGCTAATCAGCAAGGTATTAAGTTTGCAGTTATCGTAAATGATATCGGTGAGGTAAATATAGATGAAACACTTATTCAGCAAGGTGGTGTTGTCGGTCAGAGTGAGAGCGACGACAATTTGGTAGCCCTTTCTAATGGTTGTATTTGTTGTACACTGAAGATGGATCTTGTACAGCAGATTACAGACCTTGTCAATGAGGATAAGTTTGATTACATCGTGATCGAAGCCAGCGGTATCTGCGAACCTGCTCCTATTGCTCAGACCATCTGTTCTATTCCTACTTTAGCTCCACAGATGATTAAGAAGGGTGTACCTCGTCTTGACAGTATCGTAACTGTAGTCGATGGTCTTCGCATGATAGAGGAGTTTGATAATGGTAGTGCACTCCAGAAAGCGGATATCGGCGAAGATGATTTGGAAAGTCTCGTTATCCAGCAGATAGAATTCTGTAACACGATACTTCTCAATAAAGCAGAAAATATGACCGATGAGCAGAAGGGTAAACTGAAGGGTATTATTCGTGCCATCCAGCCTAAAGCCGAAATTATTGAGTGTAATTACTGCGATGTTCCTTTCGACAAACTGATTAATACGCATAATTTCGATTTCAATAAAGTTGCCACTTCTGCTGCATGGCTTGAAGCTGTAGAGGAGGATGTCGACCTTGAGAACGAGGAAAGTGGTGAGGCTTTGGAGTATGGTATCGAAACTTTTGTTTATGAAAACCGTCGTCCTTTCGACTTGGGTTCTTTCGATGAGTTTGTTTCTACTAAGTGGACAAAGAATATTATTCGTTGCAAGGGTTTGGTTTACTTCCGTGATGAACAGGAAACTTGTTATGTATTCGAACAGGCTGGTAAGCAGATGAATCTTACCAATGCAGGTCAGTGGTATGCTACTATGCCAGCTGATGAACTGAAACAACTGCTCGAAAATAATCCTAAGGTGAAGGCACAGTGGGATGACAAGTATGGCGACCGTATGCAGAAGTTGGTTTTCATAGGCCAACATTTGGATCGTGAGGCTATTACTAAGGGACTCGATTCTTGTCTTGAAGACTAAAAAAAATGCTCGCTATTGATTCACAATAGCTTGAGTTATATCAATAAATAGGCTTGATCTGAAATTTCTTATTTTAGGTCAAGCCTTTTTTTATGCTTATTTGCATAATAAACTGTTCTTGATGAGAATAATATGACAATTTTTTAATTTATTTGTCGAAAAATGCAGAAAATTTATGTTTTCTTTAAAAAAACAGGTTTAAAATTTTGGTTGTTTAATAAAAGTTGCTATCTTTGCAGTGTTATCCTAAATACAATCTTTTTACCTTAAATAAAAGCTAATACCTATTGAAGATTTGGAGCGGGAGGCTGTGAAGTCCACCGCTTTTTTTTGTGTTTTTTATGATTACATTATTGCCTAATTAACAAATAAGTGTTATATTTGCACTCATATAGCAATAAACCATATTTTTGATACTCATTTAACCTAAAAAATGAAACCTTTAAAACCAATCGTATTCATGTCTGCTTTATGGATGTCAGCGTCGCTGTCAGTGCAGGCTCAGAGTCAAATTTATCCGAATCACTTTGATCTTCAGGATGTTCAACTTCTTGATGGTCCGATGAAATCGGCCATGGAAATCAATTTTAACACGTTACTAGCTTACGATGTGGATCGACTGCTTACCCCATTTATTCGTCAGGCGGGTTTGCACGAAGGTCGTTATGCTGATTGGCAGAAGAAGCATCCTAACTTTAAAAACTGGGGTGGTGACGGCTTTGACCTTTCTGGTCATATTGGCGGGCATTATCTTTCAGCGCTGGCTATGGCTTATGCAGCTTGTCAAGATGCTGCCACCAAGGAGCGCCTACAGTCTCGTCTTCTTTACATGATTGATGTTTTGAAAGATTGCCAGAACTCTTTCGATCAGAATACCACCGGGCTTTATGGCTTTATCGGTGGACAGCCTATCAATGAAGATTGGGAGAAACTCTATCAAGGCGATATCTCTGGTATCTGGCAACATCGTGGATGGGTGCCTTTTTATTGTGAACATAAGGTGATGGCTGGTCTGCGTGATGCGTATCTTTATGCGCATAATCAAGATGCTAAGTTGATGCTGAAGAAGATGGCAGACTGGTGTACTCAACTTATCGCTAAGGTAAGCGATGCTGATATGCAGAAGATGTTAACCATCGAGCATGGTGGTATCAATGAGAGTATGGCCGATTGCTATGCTATATTTAAGGATACTCGTTATCTCGAAGCGGCTAAGAAGTATAGCCAGCGCGAAATGTTAGAGGGTTTGCAGTCGCTCAATGCTACTTTCCTCGATAATCGTCATGCTAACACACAGGTTCCTAAGTATATCGGGTTCGAACGTATCGTAGAGGAAGATCCTGCAGCATTACAGTATGCTACTGCTGCTTCAAACTTCTGGCAAGATGTAGCTCATCATCGTACGGTATGTATCGGTGGTAATAGTATATCTGAGCATTTCCTATCTAAGACTAACAGTAATCGCTATATCGATAACCTCGAAGGTCCAGAGAGTTGTAACACCAATAATATGCTTAAACTCTCTGAGATGTTAAGCGACCGTACTCATGATGCTGGTTATGCTGATTTTTATGAGTATGCCATGTGGAATCATATCTTGTCTACTCAGGATCCTCAGACGGGTGGCTATGTGTATTTTACCACACTACGCCCACAGGGGTATCGTATCTATAGTGTGCCTAACCAGGGTATGTGGTGCTGTGTGGGTACTGGTATGGAGAACCATAGTAAATATGGCCATTTCGTATATACTCATGATGGTGACCGTACTTTGTATGTAAATCTTTTTACGGCAAGCAAACTTGATGGTAAGAAGTTTAAACTGACTCAGCAAACGAATTATCCTTACGAGCCTAAGACCACGATTACGATAGAAAAGTCTGGACGTTATGCCATCGCCATTCGTCGACCATGGTGGACGACATCAGATTATCGTATCCAGGTAAATGGCCAGACGCAGCAGTTGAATATTCCATCAGCAGGAACTTCTGCTTATGCGACACTCGAGCGTAAATGGAAAAAAGGGGATGTTATCACTGTCGATATTCCGATGACCTTGCGCCAGGAAGCGTGTCCGAATTATGAGGATTATATCGCTTTCGAGTATGGACCGATACTGTTGGGCGCTCAGACCACATCACAGAATGAGGCCGAAGCACGTGCTACAGGTTTACAGGTAGAAAAATTGCAGAATGAGTATGCTGGTGATGGCCGAATGGATCACTCACCTGGTGCTGTCGGTAGCAGTAAAAGTCTGATCAGTGCACCGATGCTCATTGGTGAACGTAGTGAGGTTCTCCGTCGTGTGAAAACGCTTGACCTTAGTAAACTTACTTTCACCGTTGATGTTTCTCGCACAGACTCTCTGATTGGTAACTATGCGTGGAAATCGCTTACTTTGAAACCATTCTATAGCATCCACCATTCACGCTATATGTGTTACTGGTATCAGCAGACCTTAGGTAACTATGCCAAGAGTGATATTGCCATGCATGAAGCTGCCCGTCAGGCACTCGACGCACGTACGATCGACTTTGTGGCAACAGGTGAGCAGCAGAGTGAAGCCGGACATGAGTATAAGTATAGTGATGACAGTAATCGTGGTAACTGGCATGGCGAAACCTATCGTGATGCACAACCTAATGGCTATATCCAATATGCCTTATATAATAAGGATAAACAGAAGGATGGCTTGTCGCTACTTTGTCGTTTTGCCACAAGCGACCGTGGACGTATGGCTACGCTTACGGTAGATGGAGTAAAAATAGCTGATATCAAGATACCTTCTCATGTGGAAGGAGCTGAAGGAATATTCTTTAATGTAGAGTATCCGATACCTGCTAACTTGTTGGTAGATGCTAAAGGTAAGGTAAAAGAGAAAGTTGCAGTTAAACTGACGGCTTCATCGTCTACACCTTGTCCTGGATTTTATTATTTGAGATTATTGAAAAGTAATTAAATAATTATTTGGTGCAAACCAAAAATTGTATTACTTTTGCATTGTCAAGAGACATACTATCGCTGGAAGCCATATAATATTAATATTATTGTTTTCAAATCGAATGGCATTCCAGCGTTTTTTATGCTTTTCTGTTAATTATTTTTTATACATTTTCACTCCCCACTTATTTTCGTCAGAATCCATGATTTTAATCGGTCAGAAACATTTTATTCTCTTGGTTTAGATGCTATATCTTCATCGGTTAGAAACTTGGTTTTAATCATTTCCCTGACCATATTTCGGATATTCTTTGTTGCTATTTCCGGTTTCATCGCTTCTTCCAGAATGATTCCTGGTGGATTAATACAGGCAACTTGGTTGAAACCAGCCTGCAGAAGTTCCTGATGGTCACTTATCTTACCGGCTATCAGCCACACCTTAGCCTGGCCCGCATGATGTAATATACCTATTGGCAGTTTACCCATTAGCGTTTGTCGATCAGCAGCTCCTTCCCCAGTAATAACCAAGTCTGCATCTTGGGTCAGTTCGTCAAACCGAAGCGTTTCTAGCAATAATTCGATACCAGGTTTACAGTCAGCATGCAAATATTGCATCAGTGCATAGCCCAAACCACCTGCCGCGCCTGCACCTTCCTCATTCTGCTTATCATAACCAAAGTGGGAAGCTGAAATTTCAGCAAACTTTCGTGCCCGTTCGTCCAACAGCTTTACCATTTCCGGCGTAGCGCCCTTCTGTGGTCCGAATACAGCCGCAGCCCCGTACTTACCACAAAGTGGATTCTTTACATCAGAAGCAATTGTAAACTTTACATCATCAAGCTCCTCGATACTATTCCAGTTGCCATGAGGTGCAAAGGTATCTATGAGCGCTTTAAGCATCCCCATTCCGGCATCACTGGTAGCACTACCCCCCAAACCGATAATAATATGTTTGGCTCCCCGTTTTACAGCATCAGCAATAAGCAGACCTGTACCGTAAGACGTAGTCCGCATCGGATTGCGTTCTTTCTCCGAAAGCAGAGTAAGTCCGCTTGCTTCAGCCATCTCAATAACCGCCAGTTTGTCTTTTAACATATATTGAGCCGTAATAGGTCGCATCAACGGATCTCGTGTAGGCACTTCAATGCTATTTCCATCTACAGCATCACAGAAGGCTTCTCGATACCCTTCGCCTCCATCGCTTACTGTAAGTATTTGTATATCAGCATCTTTTATGGCATCTTTTATACCTTTTGCTGCAGCCATACCTGCTTCGGTAGAGCGGAGACATCCCTTAAACGAATCTATGGCTATGATAATTTTCATGTTTCTCTATTTCTATTACTATCTTACCACGTTATGTTTCTCGACCTGCAATAATAAATACGCATCGGTATTCATCATGGTCGATTATTTAGCAAATTTACATATTTTTTTTAGGAAAGAGATATAGTGGCTGCTTAGATATCAACAATTACGGCTACGGAACGTTGTCCGTACAGGAAGGAATGTCAAATAAAATATCAAAAAAACATAGTCACTAAAAATCGTCATCTAGCTCAAAATATTCAACTTTTGGTTAGCCTCTTTGGACTTTTTTCCACCCCTCGATTTTCTCTCCCGCCAAAACCCAAGCTCCTGGGGGTCGAAACCTAAGACTTTGTTCGCTAAACTCTATGACCTTATCGCGTCAACCCTAAGCTTTTGACCCCTAGGAGCTTGGGTTTTGGCGCCTTTTTTTTAACCGAAGAAACGTTAAATTTGTAACGTGTTGATATTCAGACAGATACAAAAATACTGCATAATTTTCATATTTGAGACCATCTAGCATACCGAATCCAAATACGCAAACCTCAAGGCGCCTAATGTCAAATAAATTCAATTATCTTACCTTTTAAAAAAAGCAAATAAATTCTCAAAAATAGAAAAAATAGAGTGTGAATGAGATTTTTTTTGTAATTTCACAAAAGATAGTAGGTATCTTAGCGCTTTATTGCAATAATGAATGGACCGCGTATCGGTTAGTTGTTGCAATAAATAGCATTATTTGTAATATAAAGAGTAAGAATTATGATTAAAATGTATGTGATGGAAACTTGCCCCGACTGCGAATATGTAGAAAAACAGGTGGTGAATAATCCTAATTTCAAAGTGATAGACATTGGTAAGCACGTGAGGAATCTAAAAGAGTTTATCAAATTGCGTGATACGAATCCTGCATTTGATGAAGCTAAAGCTGCGGACGATTTAGGTATTCCATGCTATGTGCTCGAAGATGGAACGGTAACACTCTATTCAAAGGATGTGGGTCTTGAACCCAGACCACAAGAGGAGGGTGCAACTTGTAGTATAGACGGAAGAGGATGTTAAGTATATGAAGAAGTTTTTCATGTGTATGTTGGCCACACTTGGTCTGACCACAGCTTGTGCCCAACAGAATTTTGAAAATGTCGATGTTCAAGGGTTTGCTAAGTTGCTCACTGATACCAGTGTCGTAGTACTCGACGTAAGGACGAGCAGTGAATATGCAGAGGGACATATCCAGAATTCTATTTTGATAGATCAGGGACAAAGTGATTTTGTGGAGAAGGCTAAAGCCACCTTATCACTTCACCGAAAGATTGCCGTCTATTGTCGTAGTGGTCGTCGTTCAGCCAATGCTGCCAGCAGGTTGGCCGAAGTCGGGTATAAATGTGTTAATCTGAAGGGGGGCATTATGGCCTGGCGAGCTGCCAATATGCCTATTACGAAAGAGTAAAGCGTATACGGCGATTGAAATATTTTACCACCTTTTAAGGTGTATGATAAAAGCATCGTCGAATAGCTCAGACGGATAGGTTACAGTCGCATCCTTATCGCAGCTATTGATGTATTTCGACTTATTTACGATAATACTTTTGTAATCTGGTAGTCGCTCGATATTCGTCACCTTTATTTTATAGCTACTGAAAATTTCATTCAAATCTTGTCGAAGTGAAGTTTCCGCTACTGCTTTTTCTATCTCTTCTTGAGTAGGATGAAGAGGATTCTTAGCGATTCTCTGGTAGTTTTTCGCGTACTCTGCAGCCAGTTTGGGATAGGCGAGTGATGACATGGTTATACTCTCCAGTCGGCGGAAGTTATATTTTTGTGAAGCCGACTTCAGACTTAAACGTAAAATATGTAGGAACTGATGTGAGTTAGGTTTTTTACCAATACACTTAACGTCATCAGTTTCTTCCGACAATAATCTGGTATTGATAATGATTCCTTTTTTACTAGGTACAAACTGAAAGCACAAATCGTTTTTGATACTGTCATGATCCAGATAATAATATTCTATGTTTTTGATATCATAAAACTTTTTGATAGTTTCATGATTTGTTATCTTTTTGTCGCTACAGGCATCGGCTAAACAGACTATTAGCAGCATCATTAATCCAGAGAACCATTTGTTGTATTTCATAGTTGATATAGAATGTCAAATCTTAAGCAAAAGTACTTAAAATAAACGACATTTACAAGTAAAAAGTAAAAAATGCATTCTCGATGCTTTCTTTCAATAGAAGGATGCGGTATCTGAGTCTCCAGGTATAAGGATACAGCGTAGGGCAGTACGGAGTATGTTCCAGACCACTTTCTTGTACCACGGTTTTTAAGTTAGCATCCATTGTCTTAAGCTCGTAATGATAGCTCGAGTCAAGAAGTTCCATCTCGTCTTCATTATCAAAAGGGATATAATTAGCCATCAGCCCTATCAGTAATAGACATGCTGCGAAGAATCGAACTATGATTTTTATAAAAGCTTTCGATTTGTTCATATTGCAAAGATACAAATAGTTATCTGAAAATCTTTTTTTTCTGATGATTCTTTTTTGATCCATCTTGATCGTGTTATGGTGTTACATGTTATTTTGTATAAGTTTGTTATTCTAAATATCCATATTTTTAGCGTACTTATTTCTTGATGGTTCACGATAAAAACGCTTGTGCTCGCACACTAGAAAACAGGTGTATATTTTCCTATTGAAAAGTTTGGAATATATTTAAAAATAACCTATCTTTAACCATTCTCCAATGCCCTAGATATCAGCGTGTTGATATTGTGAACTAGGCTTTATGATATAGTATTTACAAATGCCGAATATGGAGGCTGTAGGCATCAAAACAAGTTCAAAGACCATGATGAGATTATTATTTATTTTGACAATGGCCTTGATGACCATGACTATGTCAGCTCAAGAGGCTGTAGTGAGTTTTAAGAGTGCTGTTCCTATGCCTAAAGAGATGAAGGGTAAAGATTGGAATGTACTGAGTAATTATCAAGATGAGTTTATCATCTACTCCTTTAAAGAGGGCAAACTACATTTGGTAAGACTTGATGTTAATGGCAATGTAAAGCAGTATGTGCAACATAAGAATACACAGTTTACCCTGATGAATATCTTTTCTAATGAGCAAGAGATAGCTGTATTAACATATGATTCAAATATCGGCGGACTTCAGTATAATACTTATGATGCGAACACGTTCGCAGCAAAGGGGCAAAAGGCTTTGACCGAAAAGCGTAAGGATGTTTTTGATAGTTATTATTTGAGCGTCTCGAAGAATGGGCAATATATTGCATTGTTGACGAATTATGTTAAGAAGTTTATAACTAATCATAAACTCTATATATTCGACCGTGATTTTAACATATTGACCACCTGTGAAGCGCTGCCTCATCCAGATATTAAGAATTTGGCTACATCTTTAGAGGCCGACATGGAAGTTACTGATGATGGAAAAGTAATTATAACGGCTTTTAGAACCCTGTTTAATAATGCTCGTCGTTATGATGGAAAGTCTAAACTTAATTTTGGCAAAGCTGGTTTAGCTACAGCAGATTACTCTGTGCAAATGTTTGTAGATATCATATCCAAGGATGGGCAACAACATTTGGATATCGAAACACCTGTGAACGGTTTGGCTTTACGTCCTAATGTGATGAGTTATGATGATAATCATATTTTATTGGGCCTTTTTGTTGGAAATATTCACGGTATGTATGCAGGAGCATTTGCTCTGACCAATGATTATATTACCTTAGATTGTGATCTTACATCCAAAAAGGCTATCGAGAAAGGTCGCCTATCATTGCCTGGAGCTCCTTGGTCGTGCTTGTTAATGTATAACAATCGACCTGTAAAAATGAATAATGTTATCGCCATGGCAGATGGCTCTTATATCGTACCTACCGACAAGAATCCGCGCGATCCATATAACCGTTTTGAAGTAAATTTCAATCGGGAGTTTATTTGGGCCGATGCAGATGGTAGCAACCTTACCTTTGGTAGTTGGGGCAGTATGGCCGTTAAAAAACAATTCTTTATATTAGGAGGCGTCACTACGGATGGTGGCTTAAGTGTTCGTTTCCCATTCGCAGGCCGATACTGGCTGATAGATGTACCAGATACAGAAGTAGGAACAGGCACATTACGTAGTTGTACGCGTGATGGTAAAATGACGCAAACTACACCAGAAGGTTTTCAGAATATTAAGATAAATAGTCATTTCTTCAGTAAGGGAGGCGATAAATTTGCTATTCTAAATATTGGAAAACAGAATAAAGAAGACATCATCCAGGTAGGATCTTTCGAGTTGAAATAATATTGAATTTTAGCGTCCTTAAAAAAAATCGCAGTGAGAATTAAATAATTCTCACTGCGATTTGTCTATGATTTATATTTTACTCAAATTCTTTCCAACTCTTGATCTGTAAGTCATTTAGACCTAATGTACAGAACGACTCAATAAAAGCACAGGCAAGACGTGCATTTGTAATCAACGGAATATTGTGGTCGATAGCACCACGACGGATACGATAGCCATTGGTCAATTCACGTTTGGAGTGATTTTTCGGAATATTGATAATCAAGTCAAATCTATGGTCGTGTATCATATCCATAATGTTTTCTTCACCCTTCACATGTTCGTCTGGCCATGCCACAGCGGTAGCCTTTGCACCATTTTCGTTCAGATAACGAGCTGTTCCCTCTGATGCATAGATCGTATAGCCCGCTTTCACAAGCATGATGGCAGAGTCGAGTAGAGCAGCCTTTTCTTTGGCGCTACCACTGGAAATCATGATACCTTTTTCTTTTGATGGAATCTTGTAACCTGTGGCGATGAGTGCATCGAGCAAAGCCTCTTCGAGCGTATCGCCTATACATCCCACTTCACCCGTACTGCTCATGTCTACACCCAGTATAGGGTCGGCATTCTGTAAGCGAGCAAATGAGAATTGTGAAGCCTTTACACCTATTCTGTCGATATCAAACTCACTCTTGTCTGGTTTGCTATAAGGTGCATTCAGCATAATCTTGGTAGCTGTCTCTATAAAGTTGCGCTTGAGCACTTTAGATACGAATGGGAATGAACGAGAGCTGCGAAGGTTACATTCGATAACCTTGAGAATACGCCCTTTGGCGAGATACTGAATGTTAAATGGTCCCGATATATTCAGTTCCTTAGCTATCGCCCGTGATACCTTCTTAATATTGCGTACTTGAGCGAATGAGATATTCTGAGCCGGGAATACCATCGTAGCATCGCCAGAATGAACTCCGGCATATTCCACATGTTCAGAAATCGCATATTCTACGATTTCACCATTCTGTGCTACCGCATCAAATTCAACCTCGTTGGTGTCTTGCATGAATTGAGAGATGACCACCGGATATTCCTTACTTACTTCGCTGGCCAGTGCCAAGAAGCGTTCTAGTTCTTCGTTGTCATAGCATACGTTCATGGCTGCACCAGAGAGTACATACGATGGGCGAACCAATACTGGGAAGCCTACACGATTTACAAATTCTTTCACATCTTCTAGAGAGGTCAGTGCACTCCATTCTGGTTGGTCTACCCCCAGTTTATCGAGCATGGCAGAGAATTTGCTTCGGTTTTCGGCGCGGTCGATAGATACCGGAGAAGTTCCGAGAATAGGTACCCCCTGACGATAGAGTTTCATAGCCAGATTGTTTGGTATCTGTCCTCCTACACTTACGATGACGCCATTCGGATTTTCTAAATCAATGACATCGAGCACTCGCTCAAAAGAGAGCTCGTCAAAGTAGAGATGGTCGCACATATCATAGTCGGTACTTACGGTCTCTGGATTATAGTTGATCATAATACTCTTATAGCCCAACTTGCGTGCGGTGTTAACAGCATTGACCGAGCACCAGTCGAACTCTACAGAGCTACCGATGCGGTAAGCACCAGAACCAAGTACGATAACCGATTTCTCATTGGTATAGTAATTGATGTCGTATCCTTCGACGGCATAAGTCATGTAGAGATAATTGGTCAGGTCAGGATGTTCGCTGGCTACCGTAGGAATACGTTTTACGGCCGGTAAGATACCCAGTTTTTTGCGATAAGCACGAACCGCCAGATTCTCTTTCTCCATATTCCCCTCAACCTTGCCCAAGACAAAACGGGCTATCTGAAAGTCAGAGAAACCTAATACTTTAGCCTGGCGAAGTACATCAGTAGAGAGATCTTCCAGACGATTGAACCCCTCTAATACCCGTTTATAGTCTACGATATTCTTGAGTCTTTCCAAGAACCAAGCATCTATTTTGGTGAGTTCGTATAGACGATCAATAGTATATCCTTCTTCGAGTGCCTGAGCAATGGCGAATATACGAAGGTCGGTAGGATTGGCCAGTTCTTCATCGAGATCATCAAATCGGATGTGTTCATTACCTACAAAACCATGCATGCCTTGTCCTATCATACGAAGACCTTTCTGAATGAGTTCCTCAAAACTGCGGCCGATAGACATGATTTCGCCGACAGACTTCATCGAACTACCAATTTTGCGACTTACACCCGAGAACTTGGTTAAGTCCCAGCGAGGAATCTTGCAGATTAAATAGTCAAGAGAAGGAGCTACATAAGCAGAATTGGTAGTACCCATTTCACCAATCTGATCAAGTGTGTATCCAAGGGCAATTTTAGCGGCAACGAAAGCTAAAGGATAACCGGTGGCCTTAGATGCTAAGGCAGAAGAACGACTTAATCGAGCGTTGATTTCAATGATACGATAATCATTCGTATCCGCATTAAAAGCAAACTGAATATTACATTCGCCAATTATATTAAGGTGTCGAACACATTTGATGGTAATATCCTGCAGATATTTCACCTGCTCATCAGTTAGCGAACAAGTAGGGGCCACTACAATACTCTCACCCGTATGGATACCTAATGGATCGAAATTCTCCATTGATGCTACGGTAAAACAGTGATCGTTAGCGTCTCGAATACATTCAAATTCGATTTCTTTCCATCCCTTCAGACTTTCCTCCACTAAAACTTGAGGGGCGAAGGTGAAAGCACTCTCAGCAATCTCTTTAAATGTTGCCTCGTCGGGACATACACCAGAACCGAGGCCACCCAGTGCATAAGCAGAGCGAATCATGATCGGGTAGCCTATCTTGCGGGCTGAAGCAATGGCTTCATCGAGAGTTTCGCAAGCTTGAGATACAGGAACCTTCATATCGATCTTATTCAGCGCTTTGACGAATAAGTCACGGTCTTCTGTGTTCATGATGGCTTCTACACTTGTACCCAGCACCTGCACACCATATTCTTTCAGTACCCCCGTTTTATAAAGTTCTGTACCGCAGTTAAGTGCCGTTTGTCCACCAAAAGCTAACAGGATACCATCGGGGCGTTCTTTCTTAATAATCTCGGTAACGAAGTGCGTATTTACAGGTAAGAAATACACTTGGTCTGCAACCCCTTCACTCGTCTGAATGGTTGCAACGTTAGGATTAACCAGCACCGATTTTATACCTTCTTCACGTAAGGCTTTCAGAGCTTGACTTCCTGAATAGTCAAATTCACCAGCTTGTCCGATTTTGAGGGCGCCAGACCCCAGTACAATTACTTTCTTTACTTGTGTCTTCATCTTCTAGTTTATAATCTTGGATATTAGAAATATTAGTTTGCGCAACAAATATATAAATAATCACGAATAAAAAGGGAAAAATAAGGTAGGAAAGTCGTAAAAAATAACTTAATGAATATTTTTTTAGAAAAAAACATGGAAAAAGTTTGTGGGTTTAAAAAAAAGTGTTACCTTTGCACCCGCAATTGAGAAATTACTTTTCATGGTGCGTTAGTTCAGTTGGTTAGAATGCCTGCCTGTCACGCAGGAGGTCACGAGTTCGAGTCTCGTACGCACCGCATCAGAATAGGGAAGTAGCACAGTTGGTAGTGTTCCTGGTTTGGGACCAGGAGGTCGTCGGTTCGAGTCCGGTCTTCCCTACTAATTTTGAAAGGTAAGTTCAGTATTGTATAATAGGGAAGTAGCACAGTTGGTAGTGTTCCTGGTTTGGGACCAGGAGGTCGTCGGTTCGAGTCCGGTCTTCCCTACTATTATCATAAGGCTTTAAATACCAGTCGGAGAGGTGGCGGAATTGGTAGACGCGCTACTTTGAGGGGGTAGTGTTAATTGTGACGTGGGAGTTCGAGTCTCCTCCTCTTCACTTGATATTTAAATGCGGAAATAGCTCAGTTGGTAGAGCACAACCTTGCCAAGGTTGGGGTCGCGAGTTCGAGTCTCGTTTTCCGCTCATCATAGAGGTAATTATGAATTTAGTTCATAGTTACCTTTTTTGTTTTTGCGCATATTAACAGTTTCTCGCTAAATGCGCAAAGGTGTAAAGTCGATGCTACTGATAGGGAGAATCAAGTCGCCCAAATCCATCATGGCATTGATAAGAGCCACTTTTTCAAATGAGGCTATATCTTTTTTCGTTATAGGCGATGCTATGATCTTTCCCTCGTCGAGCAAATGCTGACGCATAGTACCCTTGAGTAGGGGAGTATCAGGAGTGAGCCAATGTTGGCCATCATAAAAACAGAGATTTGTATAGGAAGTATCGGTAACTTTACCATTTTTAATGATAATCACTTCATCATACTTGGGAGCTTTATCGCGTTGTGCAGTAAGTACCTTTCTATCCGTACTTTTCCAAGTATAGTCTATCCTGTTATCTTCTACCACACAGATAGATTTTACGTCGCGAATGGTGTACGCATGATATTCACGAAGCGTAATGCCAGATGCGTCATATACCACACGAGCCTTCTGCAGACCCATGACTTGCGGTATATCGGTAAGAAGTTCCGATTCAGAGATAGGTTTACTTGAAGGCCAGAAATGATTTCTGGTCTTGTTCAGTCTTTCGATATGATAGCGAGTGTTCATGGCAACGCCATCTTTAATTCTTATGGTTTCAACAAATTGGCACATATATCTTTTCTATGATTTCGTTATATTCACTTTCCTCATCACTTTGTGCTGTTATGCCGCCGCCCGCTTTATAATACAGCTTATTATTTTCTTGGTCGATAAATCGTATCATGACAGCGCTATCGATATCGCCATTCTTCCATATCCCCATAACCCCTGTGTAAAAGCCGCGGTCATAGTTTTCAGCCTCATGGATAATCTCCATCGTTTTCGGTTTCGGCGCACCCGTTATACTTCCTGCAGGAAGTTGTTTCATCAGCATATCGCCTGGGTGTTGGTGATAATAAGGTAAGATATTTCCTCTAATTTCAGAACTCGTTTGAAGAATGGCACCATGATTCGTTTCGAGTCGTTCTACATAGCGATAACGCGGTACATGCACATGATTGGCCACCATACTGAGATCATTACGTATCAAGTCTACTATCGTAGCATGTTCAGCAGCTTCCTTTGCATTGTTTATCAGTAGGTTCTGTGCATCAGGTAGTGCGGCATCGATTGTACCTTTCATCGGAAAAGAACTGATTTCATTTCCTTTTACTTGAATAAATATCTCCGGAGAAAAGCAAACAAGGGTATCTTTAATCCAGAGTCGATACCGTGCTGATGAGCGTAAAAATATCTCTTTCAGAGTGAAGTTGGTATGTATAGGAATCTTGCATGTCAAGTTGGCCAAATAACTATTACCCGCCTTCTCATTTGAAACAACCGTATTGAAACTATCGTGATATTGTTTGCGGTCAGGGCGTAAGAAATCCCATTCTAACTTGTGTTCTTGAAGATAGCTATGGTCAGGAATATTCCCCTCCTGACCAAACTGATACATGATTGTATTGGGGTCGATGCTATCTAATGGCTCAATATATGCTTGTGTTCTGTCATAGTTAATGACGAAAAGGAAAGGGATGTTAAGTCTTGCCAGTTCATTCATCCTGGCAGCTATATCATCTTTTTTCAGTAATTCTTCTTTTTTCAAGAACTTCATGATACCATTTATCATTAGAAAAACCATCTCCTAAGGGGATTAGAGTCCTCAAGAGATGGTTATAGCTTATTTTATTATGCAATAATATGTCTACCTTCTTCTACCGCTTTCATATTCAGCGGAATAAGATCATGATGACGTTCAGGCAGCGTCTTATAAAGAGCCTTTTCGAGTGCAGAGTCGGGTACGATAGGACATACCTTGAGCAAACCACCCAATACGATCATGTTAAACACTTTCGCATTTTTCATCTCGGCAGCTTTTTCCATAGCCGAGATCGTGTGAATCTCAATATCAGTACGAGTAGGAGGGTTAAGTATACCATAATCATCGTAAATCAGAATACCACCCGGTTTTACCTTAGATTCAAACTTATCGAGTGATGGTTGATTGAGCACGATAGCAACATCGTAATTACTTAAAATCGGCGACGAAATACGTTCATCGCTGATAATGACCGTTACATTTGCCGTGCCACCTCGCTGTTCAGGACCGTATGCTGGCATCCAAGTCACCTCTTTATCCTCCATAAGCCCAGAGTAGGCTAAGATCTTACCCATAGAGAGAACTCCCTGTCCACCAAATCCAGATATAATGATTTCTTTTTTCATTGACGTATAATTTTCCACATGAAGTCAGTATCACCAATCATGCTGACTTATTCTTGTTTTGTCGTATCTTTTAGATCACCCTTTGTATAAACCTGCATCATATGGTCTTCGAGCCACTTATTCGCTTTTATCGGAGACATTTTCCAACCACTGCTACAGGTAGAAGTAATCTCAACCAGACAACTGCCTTTACCCGCCATGTTAGCTTCGAAAGCTTTACGGATAGCCTTCTTCGCCTTATTGATAGCGCCAACCGTTTCCACACTCTGTCGGGTTACATAGCAAGTACCTTCAAGCTGAGCAGCTATTTCAGGCATCTTGAGCGGGTAACCATGAAGTTCAGGGTCGCGACCATACGGACAAGTAGAAGTTTTCTGTCCAACCAGTGTAGTAGGGGCCATCTGTCCACCTGTCATACCATAAATCGCATTATTGATAAAAATAATGGTAATATTTTCGCCACGATTTAAAGCATGGATGGTTTCTGCGGTACCGATACAAGCCATATCGCCATCGCCCTGGTAAGTAAACACCAAGCGGTCTGGCCAAAGTCTCTTGATAGCAGTAGCCAAAGCAGGAGCACGACCATGAGCA
Source organism: Segatella baroniae B14 (assembly GCF_022024235.1). Lineage (GTDB taxonomy): Bacteria > Bacteroidota > Bacteroidia > Bacteroidales > Bacteroidaceae > Prevotella > Prevotella bryantii. The sequence goes on along the minus strand of NZ_CP091800.1, from coordinate 893,223 downwards.
GCTTCCTGCCAGTCGATATCAATATAGCGATAAGCGAAAACAGCACAACCAACCGGACTGACGCCCACCGTTTTATCTTCCATGCCCATCTCAGCTATGACTTCAGCCACGAGCTTATGTACCACACCGTGTGAACAGCCTGGGCAATAATGCATATTCACATCGTTCATCAATTTAGGTTTCTCGTACACCAAATTTTCTGGTGCTATTATATCGCTATTCATGATTCATCATTTTTTTGAGATTGTCAACAATTTCCTGTGGTTCAGGAACGATACCCCCTAAGCGACCAAAATGTTGTACTTGCGTAGCCCCATTAGCTGCCAGTTTTACATCCTGAATCATCTGTCCGGCATTGATTTCGGTTACCAATATACCTTTAACTTTCTGTGCCAGTTCTGCTATCTGTTTTTCAGGGAAAGGCCAGAGTGTAATAGGTCTGAACAGTCCCACTTTGATACCTTCACCACGAGCGATTTCAACCGCTTTTTCAGCGATACGGGCAGCACTACCGAAAGCTACGATGATATAATCGGCGTCATCGCATTGCTGTGTTTCGAATCGTACTTCACGTTCTTTACAGCGTGCATATTTTTGCTGAAGGGCAAGGTTTCGTTTTTCCATTTCTTCAGGCTTCAGTTCCAGAGAAGTGATGATATTAGGTTGACGGTCCTTAGTTCTACCGATAGTAGCCCAAGGACATTCTTTCTTAATTTGCTCTTCAGTGCGACGAGGCTTCATCGGAGGCAAAACCACTTTTTCCATCATTTGTCCGATGATACCATCACTTAGAATCATAGCAGGGTTACGATATCTGAAAGCCAGTTCAAAGGCCAAGTCAACGAAATCAGCCATTTCCTGTACACTGTTTGGAGCCAGTACGATAACCTGATAATCACCGTTACCACCACCACGAGTAGCCTGGAAATAGTCAGCCTGAGATGGTTGGATAGTGCCCAGACCAGGACCACCACGCTGTACATTGACGATGACGCCAGGCACCTCGGCACCAGCTATATAAGCGATACCCTCTTGCATTAAGGCGATGCCAGGGCTAGAAGAAGTGGTGAGTACACGTTTACCGGCACCAGCACCACCATAAATCATATTAATAGCAGCCACTTCGCTTTCAGCTTGTAATACCACCATACCAGTGGTTTCCCAAGGTTTCAAAGCAGCCAAAGTTTCTATAATTTCAGTTTGGGGAGTTATCGGATAGCCAAAGAAACCGTCAGCTCCACAACGGATAGCAGCGTGGGCGATAGCCTCGTTGCCCTTCATTAATTTTACTTCTTGATTCATATCAGGTTAATCTTCTGTTTTTTTACGATACACAGTTATGCATCCATCTGGACATACGATAGCACACGAAGCACACCCTACACACGAGTCACTCTGTGCATTAGGTTCAACATAAGGATAACCGTGAACGTTTACCTTTTTCTCCGCTATCGAAATACAATTTTTCGGACAGGCTACAACGCAAAGGCTACAGCCTTTGCATCTGTCTGTATTAACGACGATAGCGCCTTTGATTATTCCCATTTTTATATTGTTTTAATCTAATTCTTTTTTCCCGTTATGTCTGAGTACAAGTTTATGGATTATACATATCCTTACAATAGAAGCTGTAAATATCTTCCAGCATCTTCTTGGCTTCAACAGCTTTACTATTCGGATCTAGTGCAATAGCCTCCATGTAGCAATGCATCGCTTTCTGGAAATCTTGTTCTTTGCGATATACATTTCCCTGCTGATACCATTCTTCACTTGTCATTGACGATTTATTCATAATTACAAAGTTATATATATATAAGGTGAAAAAAGAAAGATTCTTTAATTTTTTTGCAATATGAAGTGTATTTCTTTCTCAATTTGCACACATCCTTTTTGTTATGTGCAAAAATATGTAATAAAATAGTTATGTTCTTGGTAGAGTTAAAACAGGATAGTAAAGGATTCGAAAGGGGAGAAATAAAAAATCGCTTCAACGAAAATTTCATTGAAGCGATTAACAAGTAGTCCCTAGGAGAGTCGAACTCCTCTTTAGAGAATGAAAATCTCTCGTCCTAGCCGATAGACGAAGGGACCTTGTCTCATTTGCGGGTGCAAAGGTAGTGTTTTATTTTTATTCCTGCAAGTTTTTCTCAAAAAAAATCGCAAAAAAGTGCTATTTTCTTGTTTTTCTACACTTTTAAGACCATTTTATGTCTATTTTTCACGTCCATCATTTTGCATGTCATCAGCAATAGTATCACTACACTATTAGCTATTGAGCTAGGCTACTCTGTCTTCACCGGACATGTATTAATTAGTATCTGCTTATCATTGGCAGGCCTCGCTTTGACGGCTTATTTTTCGCACAAGCTTTATATGAAGTTCAGTAGACAGTAATGTTTTTAAATCATGATATTCCAGAGCCATATTGATGGAAGAGACTATTGGGCTACCAATCTATCTCATGGATATAAGTATAATGGCAAGGAATTGAACAAGATACATGGCCTGAATACTTTGTTACCGAGCTTTTTGAAAGAAAAATATATTTTTTTTGAAATTTTCTTGGAAAAAGTTTGGTAGTTTCGATTTTATGTCTTACCTTTGCACCCGCAATCAAGAAATGATTCAGGGCTTAAATAGGTCTAAAAAATGGTGCGTTAGTTCAGTTGGTTAGAATGCCTGCCTGTCACGCAGGAGGTCACGAGTTCGAGTCTCGTACGCACCGCTTGAAATAGGGAAGTAGCACAGTTGGTAGTGTTCCTGGTTTGGGACCAGGAGGTCGTCGGTTCGAGTCCGGTCTTCCCTACAAATTGCGGAAATAGCTCAGTTGGTAGAGCACAACCTTGCCAAGGTTGGGGTCGCGAGTTCGAGTCTCGTTTTCCGCTCATATATTTCTTAATAATAAAAAAGAGGTGGTTATGGATTTTATTCATAATCACTTTTTGTTTTATAGCATGATTATAATTTTTTTGTAAGCTTACAAATTGTTGAGATTAGCAGATTTTTATTTTCTTTGCTGATGCAAAAACAACTCTTAATGCCTACAATGACAAAAGGTTAATTTTGTCCAATGTTCGTTGAGTCCGTATATGGAAGCCATGAGTAATGGTAGTCTTCTTCAAAGTTTTCTTCGCCATGGAACTTGCTGATAGCATCTCTGACAATTCGCATTTGTTTTGTGTCTGGCTGAACAGAAGTTATAAGCATAAACACCCTTGACTATGATGATTGACATTGATATGAAAGGTTGTACCATAAATCGTTACATTTCGGTTTACACTGTCTAAAGAAAGATTGTCATCCTCGACACATATACGAGAGAATTCTTGTAGAAAATTGTCATACTTGATGTATATTTCATGTCCTAAAAACTTTATGACCGTGCAAACTGATTCCTCCATTGACACATTCAGATGATTTTTTGTTGAGTCAATTTGGGCAGTAATATTATTAGACGTAGTTCGCCCCTTCTTATTACATGAGTATAGACATCCAACTATAACAAGAAAATATAACCACTTCATATTTATTTTAGTCTTGAAAATGAGTTTTCTATAATTACGGTTTTCTCTCATTCCTCAACTCTTCCAAATAGCTGGCGGTAATGACACCCGAAGGGAGGGCAATGATTGCTACTCCGAAGAGGGAGGAAAGCATACTGACGAAACGACCGATGTCCGTAACAGGACACATATCACCATATCCTACGGTAGTGAGCGTAACGGTTGCCCAATAGAGTGCGTCAAAGAATGAGTTGAAGGTTTGTTCGCCTGTATGAGGATTGACGTGCGGCTCGACATTGAACAACACCAAGGCTGTAACAAAGATGTACGCAATGGATATAATCAGAACGGACATGAGGATGTGGCGCTCCTTGTACAGAATCTTCGCAAACGTTGCTATTGGTTTCGAGTACCATGCCAGTTTCATTACGCGAATGATTCTGAGCAACCTGACGAAACGCAATAATCTGAATGCTGGATTAAAGATGGAAATGGCAGGAAGAATGGATAGCAAATCAATAACTGCCATAAAGGTAAATGGGTAAAGCCAGAAGGATTTCTTTCCCTTCTTCAATCTGATGTCTGCAGTTAGCCATCGTAAGATGTAATCAACAACGAAGATAGCTGTCGTTATCATTTCCGTTACCTTAAATACGGTATAGGTTTGCATGAACATCAGTGGCAGGATGCTCACTATGATCACACCAACCATGAACCAATCGTAATAAACACTTGCCTTTGTTGAGTGTTCAGTTCTTTCGATAATATCTTCTATTTGTTCTCTTGTCATAATTCTGTCTTTTAACCCATGTGTATAAAATCCTGTTGACTATAAGTTTTATAATAAGTGCCCCATCTGCTATTCTTGCCACTTCTCATAAAAATATGATATGGCAGTATCACAAGTACATAAACAAGCGTCAGTAACATCTTAACGACAATCTTATTCATGAACTGTCCGATAGATTTGAGATATGATAAAATCTTCTTCATTAGAACAACGTATAAATAAATGGTGCTATTGCAGAATCAGCAAATAACACGAATAGTCCTACAATTAACAATAAAATAATGATAGGCGCAAGCCACCACTTTCGTTGTGAGTATATGTATATAAAAAGTTCCTTTATAAAATCCATATTATTTCATTATTAAGTTGTTACCAATTACCAAGGCATCTAATCCTGAGTTTATGAAAGTCCTGATTGCATCTTCCGGAGAACAAACAATCGGTTCGCCCATTACATTAAAACTGGTGTTTAGCAACATTGGGCATCCTGTCTTTTCGTAGAATGCTTCGAGCAATGAGTATAATTCTTCATTATAATTTCTATGCAGTATCTGAGCCCTTGCACTCATATCTTCATGAGTAATAGCATCAAACCCTCTTTGTTTCATCGTGTAGGTGAACATCATGTGCTCGCTTTCCATTCCATGTAGCTCCATTATTTCACCTGCATACTTATCCAAAGCTACAGGAGCAAATGGTCTAAACTCTTCACGGAATTTAATCTTTGAATTGACCTTATCCTTCATATCAACATACCTCGGATCTGCAAGAATGCTTCTGTTACCCAAAGCCCTTGGCCCAAATTCCATTCTTCCTTGGAACCAACCAACAACCTTACTTTCAAACAACAGTTCTGATACCTTTTCACATAACCTATCTTTATCAAGATGAAGGTATTGTAATCCGTTTTGCTCAATTGCAGAAATCATGCGGTCATTATCATAATCGGGACCAATAAAAGACGAGTCATTAATATCTTTGTCAATCATTGTCGAACAAGCCAGAGCAGCACCAATCGCACATCCAGAGTCATCTGGCGCATAAGGCGCATACACATTTGCAAACAAATGGCTCTTTAGTATCTCACCATTTGCTGCACAATTCAAAGCACAACCACCAGAGATACAAAGATTCGACCTGCCCGTTATAAGCTTTACTGTTGATGCCAACTTGCAAAAAATATCTTCGGTAATCAACTGTATTGCCAAAGCGAGATTTTGGTGCGATGCGGTAATTTCCTCTCCTTCTTTTCGTTTACGGATTCCAAATAACCTTTCCCATTTATGATCATCCACCATCTTATCGGAATACATAAATGAGAAGTACTTTGTATTGAGTACAATACTTCCATCCTCATGAACATCAACCAGATTATCCTTGATGATTCTAATGAAACGTTTTGTCTCTTCCGAATCCTTTTTGCCGTATGGCGCTAATCCCATTACTTTGTATTCATCTGAGTTTACTTTGAAACCCAAGAAATATGTAAATGAAGAATACAATAGTCCTATGGAGTTTGGATATACTTGCTTTTGGATTAACGTGACCTCCCCATCAGATGCACTATAGATAGAGGTCGTTGATTCCTCTCCAACTGCATCCAATACAAGTATTGCAGCATCCTGGTATGGTGATAAGAAATACGCATTAGCAGCATGTGCCAGGTGATGATCTACGAAACGGATGTCTGCTTGGACTTTGCCATAAATATTTTTCAATTCCTGCTTGATAGTCTTACGCATATTCAAACGCTCCTTGAGCCATATCGGTACAGATTTCAAGAAACGTCCATAGCTTCTTGGCGCATAAATAATACTTTCCTTCAAGATTCGTTCAAACTTTCTGAAAGGTTTTTCGTAGAAAGCAATAACATCTACATCATCCAATGATATTCCTGCGTATTCCAGACAGAACTGAATAGCCAAGGTAGGGAATCTGTTATCATGCTTCCTCCTGCTGAAACGTTCTTCCAACGCTCCAGCAATTATTCGTCCATTCACAATCAGTGCAGCAGACGAATCATGATAATATGCGGTAATACCCAATATAACCATCAGAACTTCATATAAAAGAAATTAATACTTGGATTGTTTACAAACAATATGTCCAGTACAAGAATAATACTCGTTATCGGAACTTCCTTCAAGATATACCGACCTGTATTCCTGTGTTGGAATATGGCCGCCTTTATGGACTCTCTATCAGCAAACCATAGTACCCCTAATGATACAATGCTACCGATAACGATAGTTGTGTCAAATGGTTGATATTCTATACACCTTAATAAACGTAATGAGAAATCCTCAATGCTATTAACATCAAATAGTTGCCACAGCAGAATGCTAATCATAAAGACAACGACTCCATAATATCTATTTCCCTTGATACTGAAGTGTCGTTCCGCTATTAGGAGTATTGCATGAATTACACCCCAAAAAATGAAAGGTGCTGTAGAATCGTGCCAAATTGCACTAACGATAAAGACCAACAAGATGTTTACGCCCCATTGATTCTTCGAAACTCTATTACCACCTAACGGTATGTAAATGTAATCCCTCTGCCAAGTTCCTAATGTGATGTTCCATCTTTTCCAGAAGTCACGAAACGTCTTGCTTTGATATGGCGAATCAAAGTTCTCTGGAAGATCTATGCCCAACAATTTACCAAAGGCAATGGCAAAAATTGAATATGCATAGAAATCAAAGAAAAATGCCACACCATAACACAAGATGCTGCATATCTCATTCAACCCATAGTATTCTTCGTTGCACAGGTAATAGATCCTATCCGCAATCACGTATTTATAGAAACACGCAAAGATACACATCTTAATCGGATGGTATAGCTTGTTCAATGCAGGTTTCTTTTTCTCTCGCAGCTGTCCGACAAAATCTTCCACTCTATCAATAGGTCCTGCAAAGATTTTAGGAAAGAAGAATAGGTAACAGAGAATCTCCAATATCGTATAGTCCTTGTAATCTCTATATTGGTTTGCGACCAAAGATATTGCAGAAAATGCAAATACGGAATACCCTAAGGGCAGAATCAAACTATGCGAACTTTTCAATGCAAAGAAAGCAGAAACAAGAATGAGAATATCAGTAACAATTATGTTCTTGCTTTTGTTTTTCCCTAAGAGTTTTGAGGACATTGCGATTATAACAGACATAACAAGGAACATCAAGACGTACATCTTGATGAAGCAAGTCAAAACAGCTACACTTGCCAACCATATTACTGTCTGATATAATTTTGTCATTTTAATCGAACATGATAGATACCGTCATTGAAACCGAAAACACCAGCAAACCAAAGCTCATCATCTGAAACACCAAAAGCAGGATCCCACTCATCTCCAATCGTATGGGTTATTTGTCGGCTATGTTTATGTTCCGTATCGTATATAAAAAGATCCCAATTTGCGTCCTTGTTACCTGCATATGCGATATACTTTCCAGATGGTGATACCGCAATATCCCAAATATCGAATGGTTGCTTTAATACAATAGACTTTTCACCCGTTGTCACATCATATTGTTTAATAATGAAGTGACTATCATGCGTTTCTTTTTGAATGTAGTAGATGTAGCATTCATCATTTGAGAATAATGGTCGCCAACATTCTACTCCATCCTTAAATTGCGTTTGTTTTCCTGTGGCAATATCATAAATGGCAATCTGTGGTATTGTTTCATCCAATGTCCAGCACGGATACGCAATCTTTGTTGCCGATTTGCTGATACAAGGAATAGAACCTTTTGTTGGTTTTTTGTTTATAGCAATCTGATTGTTTTTTAGGAAGTCATAAAGAACGACATCTGTATTAAGGGATTCTTGTTCACCCTCGGTAAATACAAGGTATCTGCCATCGCTTGAAATCATAGGATGCACAAGTTCACTAACACCTCTCCACAACTCTTCTCGATTGCCATTATTGATATTCAATCTGTTTATAGTGTAATAGTGCTCTGTTTGAGACTGATACACCATGGTACCATCTGCATGAAGCGTTGGGTAACGCTCATGGAAATTACCCTCGCTCTGGTATTCATATTTACCACTTATCGAACTCATTTCCTTGACTAATCTTTCTGCTATTAGTTGGTGTCCAACTACATTCATGTGTTCGTCATGTGCAAAGAATGGAAATGTTTTTGAATGACAGAACTCAGCAGTCAAGTCATAAAGCTGCATTCCCAAATCATTTGCGACTGATTGGCATAATTTGTTTGGAATAGTCAGGTCTATTTCATTTTTACTGATATTGTACGCATCCAAAACCTCCTTTAACAGTTCTTGCGAAACTTGTTCTTTTGAAGGGATAAAGATTAGTACTAACTGTCCACCAACAGCCTCAACCTCTTTCTTGAACTCTGTGATGCAATTTTTGAAAGCCCTTTTGTCGGATTCTTTATAATCGGATGTTTGCTTGAAGAAGATATTATTGTCGATGTTGTCTTCCTTGTTTGGGAAGAACGGTTCCGTCCATCTGCCTAATGGAAGCTCATCTCTATTTGCAATATTATATTCAAAGTAACGGTATAGTGCCGACCACTCCATGATATAATCCTGTAGTGATGGTACATGCTCTTTGATATTCATGAAGTCATTGAATGCACCTATCTGTAGGAATACAACCTTTGGCGACAACTCTTTACCCTTGTCCTTGAAATAATTCAACTCGTCATAAAGGCCAGCTCCACTTATTCCGGCATTGACTATTACTTTATCAGGAAAGTCTTTATAAATCAACGATGAGAATAACTGATTATATTCTACCTGAGCGCCTTGCGTGTAAGAATCTCCAATAAACAGCCAATCACATTTTTCAATCTTCTGATCTTGTGAAGTTAAATCATCAACCCTGTATCCTTGGCAATTTGTTTTATAGCGTGTCACAAATTCAGGATCATTAAATTGTTGGTCGAGATAAGGCTTGTTGAAATAGTATTTTCCATGCAGTTCATACAGGTTTGGTATATCTTTATCAGCATAAACCATTGTAAAAATTACCTCTGTATGAAAAAGAATGCTCGCAATAGTAGTAAAATTGAACGCCCATACTTTCAATCTCAAACTGCTAAGCATTGAAATGACAATTCCGAGTACAACAATGAGTATGGGTAACAAAAAGGCAATGACCATACTCTGGTAGTATAGCCATAAAACTATTGGATTCCACAACAGCAGTAGTACCAATAATAGGTTCATTGCTTTTAATCGCTTTCGTGTCATTTTACGTCAAAGAAGCAATATGCGATTTAATCTGATTTTCAAATGCCGTTTTCTCAATGATAAATAGTCTGGAGGTCGTCTTCAGAACCCTTAAGTTAGCAACATTAGGCCATCCCTTCATATCCTGTAGAAGATCTAATGACGAGAGGTGTAATGTAGAGAATCTATTCCTATTGAACTCCATCCAGCAAATACCATTTGCCTTTTGTGCTGTATAAAGAGATATACGGCAGGTTTGTATGTTTGGACTGATATTGAATACATTGCACGCCACATAGTACATAAGTGACAAACATGTATTGGCATAATCCTGTTGTAGATCGCCTTGCGTCTTAGCACGTACGGAGATCTTACCCGTTTTCTTCAAGGTCGCCTTTTTGATTGGTACCTTCAACGAAGGATCTTCTGTCAGTTCAATGCTCACATCTATGCTTTTGGCAGCCTGATTGTATTTGTAATCCAGTTCAATGATGAATGGTACAACCAACGTGGTAGGAAATGCATAGAAGGCATCATCAACGATATGACTTTCGCCATCAATGATCTCCTGTTGTGCTCTTACACTCGCATCATAGACCTTTTTGAAAGAAGCGTTAGCTTTATCAGCTTGAGCTTGTTCTATAAGGTTAAACAACTTCTGAATCTCATCCCATGCATCCATACGTTGTCTCTTTACTTTTTCAATGTTTGCCTTTAGAAAATCAGACTCGCTCACAGAAGAACTTTTTGGATTGTGATTCAAATTTCTTGCTTCGTTCACCACAAGTTCTTTTGCTTCATTGTCCGTTGGTTTCTTTAGGTCCATTGTCTTCCACTGGTATGAGCCTTGGGGCTTTACATTCTGCTGAACAGAGTACGAAGATGCTAAACGTAATTTACTCTTCTTATGTATTGCTGTATAAGCATCCTGTGCTTCCTCATACATTTTGAGCATATTATTTGTTAATTTCTGCTCTGTGGCTATATGGGTAGAGCTTCTTTTGGCTGTTGCCTCTCCAATATCACCATATACAGTAAAAAGGTATTCGCCATCAGGATTCAATCGCAATGTCGCTTTTCCAGATTTATACGAACTGAATACTGTATACGTTTCTGAAAGCGAAACGATTGGCTTTGGCTGCTTTGAGTATATTCTTATTTTTCCCATTATTGTATCGCTTTTAATCCTTCGTATGGTTTTATTGATGTTGTGAATAATCCACAACACATTATTTTCTTCTTACATTCCAGGCAGATGTCGGGATAGTCATTCTTCCAATCTGAGATACTTTTCTGTGCAAATTCGTGAAAGTTATCTGGTAAGAGACATAACGGAATGTTGTATATGCAAACATTGTAGCGCCATTCATCTAGATATTTTACTGCATCCAATAAATACGAGACGTATTCCTTCGGCTCTATCCAAATGTTTCTGTTGTTTTTGATTGCATATCCTGTGTATTCCATACCCATGTATGCAATCCACGCGACAAAAGGTAGATTCTTATGAATAAACTCAGCTAATGGTAAGAATCGCTTATAGTTGAGCTTATTCATCACTATTCGTAGTTCGATACATGCTCCTACAGATGCCAAATTGTAAAGACCTGTTATGGTCTCTTCAAACGCGCCCTTTGCACCTGCAATTATGTCGTGATCTCTGTAGAAGTCAGAATGTAGTGGTATACCGAATATTATACGACCTTCTCCAGCTTTAACTAATGCTGAAGTAAAATCCGAGTCCTTGAAATTGCGACCGTTGCTAAGGATGTGTATGTCCGTATTAGGAAGTTGCTCGCGAATGTACTTTACGAGAGTGATTAGTTTATCGCCCAACAAGGTAGGTTCGCCACCTGTAATACCAATAATCGGTAAATCCTTGGGAGCGTTTTGGATGCGCAATAAGTTCTCTTCGAACAGTTGATTTATGTCATCTACCTTCATTGGTGGCTGGCAGCACATAAGGCAATGATTGTTACATTGTTCCGTGCAGAACAATGTATTGTCGTTGGATAATATGTCTAATGGTCTCTGCGTCATATCAACCAGCTTTTAAATATTGGCATCACCTCATCGTGACGCGTTACAATTAATTCTATAAGGTACTCAATGATGGCTTTATTCTTTCTGCACAACCATGAGTTGGGTCTAAAACCATATGCATCGCCTTGGGTTGAATAGTTTCGCACAGGATCAGCACCACAATACACTCGTATCGGACAATCTGCACATCCAGCAATCGTCTCATTGCACCAAATTTTTCCTAGTTCTCTTGCCTTCTGACCATAAACTATATCTTCGTATTTGTCATCTACACTACCCAAACGGAAAGTATAGTCATTGAATTCTGCAAGCATTCGTGATTCATCCGATGCATATACATAGCCATCATAGTTATATACCAGAACAGAATTTATTATACCAGCAGGAGACTGCAAGTCAACAAATCCCGTACAGAACGGAGTTAACATCTTTCGGAGAATGATTGCAGCAAACTCCTCGATGAAGAACCTACCTTTGAGATTAATGTCTATAATGTGGTCAAGGGCTTTCTTATAGAAGTCAATAAACTTGTCGGTATATTCTTCCCAGTCGGAATTGTCTCTTGCAAGTCCGTATGGATTCAACGCTCTAAGGAAGATACTATTGAAACCTAATCGTTCATATTCATCAACTATTTCGATTGGATGAAGTACACCCTCTTCCGAAGCAGTCATCAAAGCTGATACTTGATCGTGGCCAAGCAATGTTCTTGCCTTTGTTATACCAGCAACCACTTTCTCATGGCTGTCTTTCTTTCCTCTATTTTTATTATGTAACCAATCTGGTCCATCAAGAGAAGTTGAAATCAACACATGATAGGTTTGACAAATGTCCATTATCTCCTCTGTGAGATTGATACTATTTGTACAAAGGACAAAATCTAAATTCCTTTTCTCAGTCTTGTTAATTTCTTCTGCACGTTCAATGCCATACCTAATCAGTTTAGGTTCCAAAGTGGGTTCTCCTCCCTGAAATTCCATTGTAAGGGATGAAGAGCGTGACTTAAACATCAACTCTACAGCTTTGTCCATTGTATGAAAACTCATGGAACAATGCTTGCTTACTTCATCTTGACTTGACGCTTGACAATATACACAATTCTGATTGCAACGAAGCGTCAGTACAAATATATGTAGAGCGGTAAAATTGTCGAGAAAGCTTTTCTTCTCCCTGAGTCTGGCTGCATACACATCCATCAATGGAGAGAAATAATTGTTCGTTACAAAGAATTTAGCATATAGATCCTTGAATAATTCTTCGTCTATATCTTCCTTGTTCGCCAAACGACATGCAGTACCATTTGGAACGACAATCATGTCTCCCAACTCATTTATCAACACTTCTTTTCCTGCAATCCTGATAAAATTAAATGGAAGTATGTGATATTTTTCAGTCGAATTCATTTTCGTCTAAATTATCAAATTCTCCAAATGCTTTAGCGTATAAAATTGTCTTAATGTCCTTTGTCTCGGTATTGATGATTTCTCTTAACTTAAAATCATTCATTTTGTCCCAAAAATTACTGACATCAAATTTTTCATCTGTCTTATGAGTAATTGTAAGAATTTCGTAATTGTCTACGACGTTTCTCTCAATGCTGTATTTGTCTGATAATAGATATACGACCTTAGATATGCAAGAATCTGAATAAATATTTCTATCTACTTTAATTTCCATAGGTTTTACAAGATTTTAGAAAGAACGTCACGGGTGCAAACTCCATCTACTTTCATGCCATGTTCTGCCTGTATGTTTTTTATGCATTGTTCCATTCTAAGATCAAAACATGCCATACCCTTGATTTTGGAAATGTATTGTTTGTCGTATAGCCCCTTAGAATCTAGAATTGTTGCCAACATATCTATGTCAGCCCCATACATTCCTTTTGAAATTGTTCTATCTCCAAGAATCATTTCTAGAGGAGATTTAAATGAAGTGCACCTGCTTTTTCCTGAATAATGCGACCGATGCGAATAATGTGAGCGATGACCAGCAATTAATGTAAATTTCCCGTTTCCATTTAATTTTATGACATTCTTTATAACGGATTTCTTCCTATTAGCAGCCATTTGCTCGTCGTTATTACTATCTAAAGTATACATATAATCATTTGTGTCTTCCACGTCACTCCCTGATATGGAAAAAACAGATGCCACTAATATTGACTTTATTATATTTGAAGCTATCTTATTCATAATACTATTGTGCCTTTGCTTTTAACGCTTTAATAGTTGCATCATCTGCTCTTCCTGTTACTCTAAGGTTGTTGTATGCCTGGAAGAACCTAACTGCAGTTGCTATATCTTTTGTAAACTCAGTTCTACCGTCACTTGTCATGACAATCTTCTTTGGATTAGGTGGAAACCCAGCTTTTGTCAGAAGTTTGACAAGTTCAGTAACGTCAGTACCTTTGTCGGTTGATGTCTCTGAATACGATAATTCACGAGTACCCAGGATGACGGTTGTCTTGCTATTATCCCACGATTTCAGTTTGTCTATTGTGGTTTGGTCGGCAATACCTGTCTGTGCCAAACCTGCATCCTTCTGGAAATGCTTGACAGCAGATGCGATTGTAGCATCATAAAGAGAGTAACCTTCCTTCTCTTTTATCCATGAATGATTGATATACAAACCTGTTGCAAGATAGCCCGTAAGTGCAGTTACATCACTTCCGTGAATACCAGTCTTCAAAGTTCTATCACCAATTGAGTAATCGCCAGCAGACTTTGGTTTTGGTTTGCTGTAAGACGAAGAACTGCTACGAGAACTTGAACTTGATGAGTAATGGCTTGAACCACCTCCGTAAGATGAGTAATGTGAATAATGTGATCTGTGACCATAGCCGCCACCGCCTCCGCCAGAACGATGTGACATGTGTGAACGGTGGCTGGCAATATACTTCACATCACCATTCTTATCAAGTTTTGCTACATTCTTGAATACTTTTCCCCATGAGCGTCTTGTCTCACCGAAGAAATCATCATTATTGCCAAGGTCAGGCATGAATGTAGTGGCTTCTTCTGCTTGTGCATGAGTTGGCAATAAAGCCGAAGTTGCAGAAAGCAACAATGCCTTTATTTTGTTTTTTGCAGAATTCTTCATTTCTCTTTCGTCTTAATAAGGTTCAACCAGTAATTGTTGGGAGATACAGCCAATAGTTGATCAAGATATTTCTTGCCGTCCTCCGTCAGATGACCACCATTGTTGGATATCAAATCTGCCAGTTGGTCAACCTCTTCTGCTACTGTATTTTGCAGGTCTATCTTTGTTTTCTCTATCCAGTCACTCTTGTCCTGATTTGCATACAAGTATTCAGTTGGTATAGATTTCATGAGAGAAAGAACCTCTCCGTATTGCTTTTCTTCAATCAATGAAGCCACTTTGTTCTGCATATTCTCAAAGCACGCATCAGCCTGAGACATTGCTCTATCCTTATATGAGGATGTTCTGTAACTTCCATCGTATTGGTCGGATGCTTGAATGAAACCAGCAATAGCTTTTCCGTAATCTCCATTGGCGAGATACCTTTCTGCTGTTTCCATCCTTTGTTCATAAGCATTGATGTCATCAGTAGAGGTTGCATAAGTTCCACCATAATATCCAACACCACAGAACATAGCTGCTGGCATTGCTATCTTCAAGAGCATTTGACGAATGCGGTTGCTGTCAGATACAACGTATGGTGAGAGAATTCTGTTCTTTTCTTTTTCGCACCAATCGTCATACTTTATACCCATCTCACCATACAAACCTTTAATCTCTGACTCCAATTTCTCAATATCAGAGACTTTATCAGCTGCATAATGTCCAGACTTGCTAATGTAGGATGCAGATGGCTTGACAAGTGCATTATTCAACAATGTGGTGAAATCAGACTTCTTAGCATCCAGTACTTCCTTGACAGAGTTAATCTTTCTCTGGCGGTGGTTGTTCAATGTCTTTTCTTTCAGATTCTTACACCAGTTGTTATCGTTGATGCCTAACTGATTGCTGATAACATGAATCTTACCCTCTATCAAATACAGTTGGTTTTCTGCTGATGCTGGATAATAAGCAGCTGCATCCCAGATAATATCCTTTGGCTGTACCAGAAGGGTTTTCAAGGCTTCTTCATATTCCTTTTTTAGTTCTGCCAACATTCCAGGTAGTTTGTCCAGAATGTTATCCGACTCGTTTGTGAAAGGATCAAAGCTGTTGCTTGATGGCTCTTTAACGGATGTCTTTAACCCCAAGCCATAGCAGATAGAGTCAAACACATAATTGACAACATCCTTCTTGAACTTTGTATCCTTGCTATAATCCTGCTTAATCTTTTCTATTTCAGCAAGTGAACTATTTCCCGACTTTTTGAAGGCATCATAAATGCGTTGCCCAAAGCCATTAGTCAGAACGTCTTTCAGTACGACCTTCGTTGCAGGATATTCATCGTAGGCAGAATAATCAGCAAGGATATTAGCCAACTGAACGGTTCGAATTGGTTCTGTTCCATTCGTTTGAATAATATCCTTTATTCCTGTATGTAATTGACATTTCTTATCCATGTTCATATATTAAATTTGTACATCGGATGATTTAAAACCCTCAATCGCTTCTTGATTTGATCAGCAGTTAGAGTTAGCCGTTTCTCTTCTTCTTTGTACTCATATAATCCTATTTCGTCATCGTAATTAGTATGTGAAGCCGTGGAAGGGAGTTCACTGGTGAACCTGTTGTACTTGGCGGCAAGCTCTCGCTTGGATGTAAACAGTCGTTCAATGTCTGTTTGAGCATATTGAGCCTCAATCAATTCCTTTTTAGTGTAAAACTTAAGAGGTGAGTATTTTGACATCTTGGCTTTGGCCACAAGAATCTTTTCGTTGAGAGCATCAATCTGTTTCTCTACATTACTCCTTTGCCATAATATGAGTTTCGGTATGATGGAATCTAATACCTTCTCGTCATAAAGGCAAGCTACAGACATATCATCCTGACTTCCAATCTTGCTTAACTGTGGGAGCGTTTCTTCTATTTCCTTCTGGGCATCTTTGTTTGACGTGTTAACAATGAGTTTCAGAATCTGGATATAGAAGTTTGCTTGATTGAAGGACTCTCCGAAAGAATCATCCAATCCATCAGAAGCAAGGAATACTGCTACAGGAAAATCTCCATTGCCTTGGTAGCAATAGCGGAATTCGGATAGTGCATCTGTATCGCAAATGGATGTTGTCTTATTCAGGAAGCATCGTTCATCCCAAGGAATCGGTTCACTCCAATTGCCATCTCCATCAAACGAGAAGCACTTCCCATCTCCGAGGTGGAAAGCAAGCCAGTACTTTGGTGTCCTTACATAGCACATCAATGTACAGCCGTATGTCTTGTCTATGGAATGTGGGTCTTGCGGATCTGTAATCAACTTCAGTTCTTCTTCGGTAAATGGATTCTCTTCTGCATGCTTTTCAACAGCAGTTCTCCACCCGAATATTATTGACTTGAAGAGTTGATTCAGTTGATCATCTGCTTTACTGTTCTTTCGCAGATTTTCTTCTTTGCGTTCTGTTGTCAATGCCGAAACTGCAGTAAATGGCTTACCTTCAAAAATGCTAGAATCCACATTTTCTACAAATTCTGTTACTCTTTTGAAGGTGCATTCAACAATCGTCTTTGAGCCTACGTCACTTCTGAAATATCTGTTACCACCATGTCCATCGCTCAAGACAGCCACAGCAATACCATTGTCAGTACTACACATCGCATAGTCCTGACATACTTTGCCCGTTGCTTTATGGCTTTCTCCTTGACAAAAATGAACTAATTTCTCCATTACAGAAACTTTGGTTTAATCCCAATCGTCGTAATTATCTGCTGAATTTGCAGGAGCTGGTGCTGCTTCTGCTTCTGATTGTGCGCCATCTATATCCTTGGCGGCTTCTGTCACATCTTTGATAACCTGTTCCTGCTTAGTGGTATCGCCAGCAGTACTACTCTTACTACCAATCTGTGAAGAGGTTACAGCAACAACACGAATGATTTGCTTCAAAGCATCGATGTTATGAACGGTAAATACAGCTTCGTTTGTTCCAGTGAACTGAGTGAGTACGTCCTTGTCGGCATCATCACCAATGGCAATAGCAATCTTGATGGCATTCTTGAACCAATTGTTTGCCTTCAGCTTTGACAGACCTCCGTGGAAATCATCGGTAGGACCACCATCCGAAAGGAGAATAATAGCAGGAGCAAAGCTTCCGCTTGGAGTCTGCATAAAGCCACTACGAGAAAGTTTTGAGTTGAGTTCAAGACATGCAGCACCAAGTGATGTGAGACCACTTGCTGTTACATCCTGCCATACAAACTCAGATGCAAGCTTTGGTTCATCATAAAGCCAATTGCAACCGCTTGAAAATTCAAGAGCAGCAACCTTGATCTCTGCATCTGGGTTAGAAGCAGAAATCTCATCGAGCATAGGAAGTACGTTCTCAACAGCATCATTAACGGCACCAATCTTGTTACCGATCATACTACCTGATGTGTCGATTACAAAGAAAAGTGTCATTGTTCTGCGTGGGACACTTACCACGTCATCTAAAAGTCCCATTATTGTAAAATTTAAATGCTTGTAATTTCTCCGCGATACGGAATTTCACGAATTTTGAATGTTATCTTTAAGCCTTCTTTTACAGGCATGATATCTTGTGGTTCTACTGTCTTCACCTTACCGCTTGGTGTCTCTACAGTCCACTTATCAGGTGAGATGTTCTTTATTAGCAACACACCATTGGCATCCTTTGAAACGACAGCATCTGGTGTATTGTCATTGTCAATATAGATTTCTGTTTTATCTGTGAGAGGTAATGACCTGTTGTTGATAAGCAAGCGCTTTGAGATGTCAATTGTACAACCTCGGTTGATGCACTTGCCGACAGTTCCATTTGTCTCAACAAACGTTTCTTCCTTACAAGTAGGGCAGATTACCAGCTGGTCACGAACTTGTGAGATGATTTTCTCCCAATTCTGCTCAATCATTCGCTTCTCCGGATTCTGTAGGTACTCCTGACTGAACTCGCGTTCAAATGTTTCTCTCAGGATAGAAGGGAAAACCGGCCAACGTCTGATGACATTCTGATGGATTCCTCTTACGGGACGATTGGCATTGTTTGTCGGATCATAAATGAAGATAGCTTCACTTCCATAGAACTTGCGTTCAAATTTTTCTGTCATGCAAGGGCATGCAACAACTCGTTCTCCCTCAAATGGATGATTGGCATAAAAAAGCATGAATAAAATAACCGAAAGCGAGAATCTATCACTTCGTTTGTCAGGAATGCCACCAGCAACAATCTCAGGAGCCATGTAACGGGCTTTACCCATGATGCCGGATTTCTCTCCCTGAGGCATTACGTTGTCATTATCACAGATGAGCACATCGCCATTGTTTGGATCGATGAAAAAGTTGCCATCGTTGAGATCCTGATAACTGTAGCCACAACGATGGAGCATCATGAAGCCGTCGCAAATCTTCATGGCAGCTGCAAGCATTGCGGTAAAAGACTTGAAGCTGACTTTAGCTAGCAGGTAGTTGCCAAACTCATAGTAGTTTTTGGGTCTCAACTGCATTACATAACCAAAACTGCCAAGTTGACGATTTGTCAAATGTTCTGGCCAAAGGAATGCGTCAGAAGGAGCACCATTCATGATGTTCTTTTCGAGATTCCTGTAGAATTTCTCATCGGGTGCAGTCAAGTACCATTTAAGGGCTTTTTGCTCACCATTCAAATCGACGAGATAGACAATTCCTTGTCCACCTCGACCTAACTCCTTGATAATGGTTACACAACCGCCATCTGTTAGCGATATTCTTGTTCCTTTTGCTAAATCTGCCATTGTATATCTGTTTTAGTAGCCTCCACCTTTGAGGTCAACCTGTTCGACTGAAACAACATTTCCACTTGCTCCACAGTTGGGACATGTGACGTATTCCTGTCCATGGTAGCAGAAGAACTTGTTGCACGATGAGCAAATGATGTGTCGTTTCTCGCCACAATAAGGACACCCTGGATATTCAGCATCCAAGGTTACATTGCCCTTGACATTGGTTTTGTCATAACCTTCTCGTTGCGCTTTCTCCTTGTCAATCTTAAAAGCCCATACGAACTTGTACTGGCCCGAACAAATCTTATCGACTGTTATGCCGAAAGGTTGTTTGGTTCGTTCACAAACCGCCATTACAGCAAATGCTTCATTGCTCAATGTTGTCATAATTTGCTATAAGTTATTAAATTAGGTGCAAAATTAACGTTTTTACAGCAAAATTACAAATTTTTCATTAAAAACCAAGGATTTTCCGAAAAATCTTTGTGTTTTGGGTATTTTTTCTTTAAATTTGCAAGCAAATTTGCAATTATAATGGGTTTATATTGGCGTAGAAGCACAAAAATTCTTCCAGGTGTTCGTATCAACTGGAGCAAAAGCGGACCAAGCATATCAATGGGGCCAAGAGGCGCAAAAGTGAACATTGGTAAGCGTGGAACTTACGTGTCTGGAGGCATTCCAGGCACAGGTCTTTATTACCGTCAAAAGGTCGGTGGTAGTTCCAAGTCGAGCTGTTCTTCTAATGGTGGATCTTATCCTACAAATACAAACACTCAAACAACTTTCGGTTTTTCAAAGCAAGGATGTTTGGTTTCTATTGTCGCATCTATCATTCTCTCATTATTACTCTCAGGTAACGTTATTACAGCTGCATTGGTTGTCGTCATTGCCGGAGTATGTTGGTTCTTTATGTCGCGAAAGACTCCGAATACACCTCAATCAAATCAGAATACCCCCCAACCAACTCAACAACCATCAGCTTCCACGCCAAACGTTCCAACTTCTTCACAGCAAGTTCCTTCATCAGATGATATAGATGTAAAGGTTGCAGTAGCAGAAGTTGAGCATCTTATTGCAGAAATAGATAATACTACAGACAAAGTAAAGTTGCCATCAATCTACCGCAAACTTATGTCAATCGTCTATAAGTTGGAGAAAATTAATGGCGTTGAAATCCAAGGTATTCCAATTGAGATTGCAAAACAAAGAATATTGGAAAATTATAGGAAACGATTAAATTCGTAAGACACGTAGATGTCTGCACGAAACCTACCACTCTGAAAGATTAGAAGTAGCCTCGACCTTTTCTTCTATGTCATCAGGCAGGTTGGGGAAGAAATCAAGACCCGTGATGCGCTCTACCTGATCAATACTGTTGACATAACTTGACTGAGGGTTGTTGCATGGATGATTCTTGTAGATAAAACCAATTGCTTTTGGTGTATCGGTCATACAGAGAACAACCTTAAAGAACGCCTCTGGTACAGTCACTTTATTAGGGCCAATTGTTTCGTGTTCGCCCTTGTACAAAATAGGTCCAGCAACAATATAAATGTCACCATACTTGTTTGCCCAATCGCGACAAGCTATCTCCAACTCATTCCAGTCGCCACAGTTAAGGTTGTGGTCTTGTGGACAAATATTTGTAAGGTAGAACGATTCCTTCATGGGTTCAAATCCCCATTTGTTATCGCCAGCAGGACACATATGTCCACGATCATAGCCCGAACCTTTGTAATCCACAAGTTCTGCACGTGGAGCAGGTGCTTCATCATCTACTATAAAGTTTGACAATCTCCTCTGATCGCCACTTGTATGGTCAGAAGTTAGATGCCAAGCCACCCACTTCGGAATTTTATTAGCCTTATCGTATGCAGTAGTATAGGCAATCCTCTTCAGTATAATGTCATTATCCGAATAGGCAGGTATCTCCAAATTCTGATATACTTGTTCATTATTACCAACGTTCTCATTTGCTTTCTTCGTTGTAATAGGATGTTCCGTTGCAGAAGTTTCTTGTGCATTGGCAAACATCCCAATAATCATCTTATCTATTGACCCAGGTTGGCATCCAAACAGGGAAAAAGACATTATGGTAGTGAGGAGAAATCGCATCATACTGAAGTGTATTATTTTTGTTGGCGCACTTTTGTGCGCAAAGTTAATGAAAAGAAATGAATTATTGTCATTTATACCGTTAAAACACAAATATTTTATATATATATAGTACATAAGTGTTAATAATTCTAGAATAAAACAAGTTTAGACGTTGTTAAGTTCTATTAGACTCTACATAACTAGGTGCATACCCTTTATTAGAAAAGTAAATGAATCCTCAACTTTCTTGTTTTGAGACTTCTTGTTTTCTAGCGTGTATGAAAAGCGAGATTACCTGTATTTTTAGCATGATACTTTATGTCTGAATTTGAAAAGGACTATGTTGTTATGAGTTTTTTTGACTTAATTAAAATGTTAGCAAAATGTTAATTTGCTGTTAACGAATGTAAATTGCATATTCTTCAAAATTCGGTTAAAATTTCCACCTTTAGCACCCTGTCCATGCATCTTCATTCCCTCCTATAAAGTTTGGGAACATAAAGGTATCACTAATAAAAGAAAGTAAGTAGTATGTATTGATATTCAATGCATAAGGACTTTTATAAAAAGTCCGGCGTGGGTGTTTTGCATAAAAAACAAATGATTTCAGGTATGAAGAAAGGGAAAAAGAAGGTATCGAAATGGTCTCTTATTTTGTTTTTAGACGTATAAAATGAATTAGAACAAGAGGAAGGAATTGTTGAAAATACCTCGATACTGGGCGAAAGATGATGTTTTTGTGCATGTTTTCGCCCGCTATCGATGGTTTTTCAAGAAAAAGTTGTACCTTTGCGGCAAAAACAGGAACATATGCAAAACTCAATTATTGGTCGCAAAGAAGAAATCGCTCTGCTGGAGAAGTATATGACTTCCAACCACTCAGAGTTCATAGCCATTTATGGACGCAGACGTGTGGGCAAAACATTCCTCATACGACAGTATTTTCAAAATAAATTTGCCTTTGACATGACTGGCATTATTGAAGGAAAGAAGGCGGAGCAATTGACAGCTTTCAATTATGCTATGAAACAATATGGCTACAAAGGCAGGAAGCCTGCTACTTGGTTGGATGCGTTCTTTGCCTTGCGTGATTTACTGGAACAAAAGTTGGAACAAGGAAAGCCGTGTGTGGTATTTATAGACGAGATGCCCTGTCTTGACACTCCAAAATCTGGTTTTGTTCATGCGCTGGGGCATTTTTGGAATAGCTGGGCAGCATGGCAGGCAGAGATAAAACTGATAGTTTGTGGTTCTGCAACCTCATGGATGGTACGAAATATCATTGACAATCACGGTGGACTGCACGACCGCGTGACTCACGAAATGGCATTGAAACCATTTACGCTCAGTGAGACGGAAGAATATTTTCAGTCCTTTGGTTTCCCTTGGTCACGTTTAAGTGTATTGCATACTTACATGGCAGTGGGTGGCGTACCTTATTATCTCAGCCTGTTCAACCCCGATGAAAGTCCGGCACAAGGAATTGACCGCCTGTTTTTCTCTGAGAATGGAGAACTACAGAAAGAATACAGACGGCTATTTGCTTCTCTTTTCAGGAATCCAGAACCTTATCTTGCTGTCATCAAACTGCTGGCGGCAAAGCCATCGGGAATGACTCGCGAAGAGATAAGCAAACAGTTAGGCGGTAGTAACAACGGGCATCTGGGTGACCTGCTGACAGACCTTGTCTATTGTGATTTCCTGCGCCAATATAAAGTAAGGGAGAAGAAGGTGAAGACAAATTCGTCCATTTTCAAATTGGTGGACTTTTATACACTGTTCTACCACTCATTTATCGGCAAGGCATCCATGAATACAAGCTATTGGACACGCCTGCAAGGCACGCCCACAGTGAACACATGGCTCGGATTGGCGTATGAACGTGTCTGTATGGCCCATGTATCGCAGATAAAGAGAGCTTTGGGTATTGGCAGTGTTGTGACGGAAGCTTATTCATGGCGAAGCAAAGACTCAGAGCATCCTGCTCAAATCGATTTGTTGATAGAACGTGCCGACAAGATGATCAATCTCTGTGAGATTAAGTACAGCGAAACAGAATACAGTCTTTCGCAGGAAGAGTATTTGAACATTGGGCGTAGGGTTGAAAGTTTCAGAGTTGCCATTCAGACACATTACGGCATCGTCCCTACGCTCATCACCACCTTTGGTCTGTCTAGGGGAATGTATGCAGACTCCATCCATGCCTCGGTGATATTGGATGACCTGTTTTCCAACTGACTCATACGGGAAAAGCTATTGATTGGCAGGTAGTATATGGAAATGATAGTCACCTTTATTAGGCTCGTCTATCACGATGCTACCTTGTTAGGTTGGAACTTGAAATTATGGATGCTATCCTGCTCGATATCCTTCATCACATCGGGAAACATTGCCCTGATGAAGTCTGCGTGTGCATAACCGTTGTAGCCGTTCTTGGTACCCAGGCGTTCACCGATATTCCATACAAAATGCCGTAGGTCAAGAGTGGTTAGCCTCTGCTTCAACCTGATTGGGATTGGAGTATAGGTATATTCTTCTGACCAATGCCTGACTTCCTCACATAGGTTCTCCAACTCTTCGTTGTCATAGACAAAGGGCGACATGGTATATCTGGCATAATCCAGTACTGCAGCGATTGTGTCTTTCCGTCTCGTTGTGATTAGCTGAATTTTTACTATCTTTGCTGATGCAAAAAACAATACCCACATTAAAACTAACATCACAATAAGGATTATTCCGTTGTGAAAACAAATGGACGGGGAGACTCGCCCTTTAACTTGAAAACATATAAAAAAGCCTTTGCGTCTTAGCGTACTTGGCGAGAATCATAACTTATTCAAACTTTCTTAGATAAGATAAGTATTTCATTCACGCTAAGAGTGCTAAGACGCAAAGGCTTATGAGAGAACTTTATTGTTTCTTAACTTGCTTCTTGCAACAAGCCTTAGCCTTTTTATCACTGCTGGCTTTGTCCTTCTTACAGCAAGCTTTATCCTCGTTTTTCTCATCGCCAGTCTTAGCGTCCTTCTTGCAACAAGCCTTAGCTTCCTTTTCACAGCAAGCTTTAGCCTTCTTCTGGCAACACTCTTTCTTGTTCTGGTTACTCTCGTTAGATTGTGCGCTAACGGTTGTTGTCATGCACATCATTGCCATAACCATGGCACTAAACAAAATCTTTTTCATGTTGGTCTTTTTGTTGATGTTATAAAATGATTCGTTTACAAAACTAACCATTTCATGATAAATATTGACAGATGCTTAATTCTTTTTAACTTAAATAATCTAGATTGTAACTACTCAGCACCCTATAGTGCATGAGTAGTTACTAAGCGAAGTAAGCGAGTTAATAAAATATAAACTTCTTTGTGTGCCGATTTCAAACAAAAGCAAAAAGCTTTTCTGTAAGGTCGTTGAGTGGGTAGTCAGTTTACGCCACTCACCACAAGGCTGTATGAGGTCGTCAGTTTCATTGGCTTATCCGTAGAGTCGATCATGTCCATCAAGCAAGAGAACGTGCACGAGTGAGGATTTTGCATATTTGTTCATCACGAAATTGCTGTTAAGGAATGTAAACCTGCATTTTGCCATTTCGTGAAAGATGTATATCATTGCCGATGAAATGGCAAAGCAGTTCACCGACACTGACGAAGTCCTGCGCATGATAAACCTGCGTCTGCGCAAACTTGAGAAGTCCGACTCCGAGAAGACCGAGGAGATTGGGCGGCTCAACCGCATCATCGGGCAGAAAGACAAGGAAATACACCGCCTGAAGATGGATCTTGCTTCAACCAGATCTGAGCTTGCCGATGCCAAAGCCCATATTGAGGAACTGGAAGAAAACGCAGGTGAGCACCAATCGTCCGATGACGATGAGGATAATTCTTCCGGCACTTCAGGAAAACCAGAAAAGAGCAGTAGCAACAGCAGCGTCCCGCCATCTCAGGAAAGTATTGCGGCACGTGAGTTGCGAAGGACGAAGTCTCTTCGCAAACCCAGCGGGAAGCCGAGTGGCGGTCAACCCGGTCACAAGGGAAGCACCCTGAAGTCGGTCACTACACCAGACAGGATCATAGAGCATAAGCCACACTACTGCAAGTGCTGCGGTCGTCCGCTGAGCGTTGGGTTTAGGAAGATTCGCACGACACAAGTCATAGACATCAAGTTTATCGTCGAGACCAATGAGCACCAGTATTACGAGAAGGTCTGCCAGTGCGGCTGTGTGAACAACTGCGATGCACCAAACTGCCGCATCAAGTACGGCGACAACATCCGTGCACTCGTAACCTATCTCAATGTCGTGCAGTGCATCCCATTAAAGCGGATTGAGTGTGCCTCAGTAGTAGGAGCCGACGAGACCGGCGCCGCTGTCGGGAAAGAGTTGCACTGGAACTGGATATTCCAGAACGACCTGCTTACCTATGTGTATCAGATGAAGTCGAGAGGCCAGCAGGCCATAGACTCCAAGTTCCCTAACGGTCAGCCCAACTCTACGCTTGTGACGGACAGGCACAGGAACTATTTCAATATGAACGTCAAGGATCACCAGGTCTGCCTGGCCCACCTGCTTAGGAATGCCGAAGACCTAAACGAGCTGGACACGAAGCAAGACTGGTCGCGAAGGTTTATCCATCTGATAGCTCATGCCATCGATCTCAGACGGGCGGGCGACATCACAAAAAGGAAGATAAAGATACTGAAGACCAAAATGAAGAACCTCTTGGGTGAGAGCCTTACGCATCTTGACGAAGAGTTTGAGAGTTTCAAAAAAGGTATCCTCAAAGTAAAGAACTATCTGTTTACCTTCCTCACAGACCTTCACGTACCCTATGAGAATAATGCAAGTGAACGAGGGGTGAGGAAGATAAAGGTAAAACAGAAAGTCAGCGGTTGTTTTCGTACGGATGTCGGCGCTAACGACTTTGCAAAGATACACTCCATAGCGGAGACAGCCATGAAGAATGGCAACTCTAAATTCAATGCGATTCTTGCTGTCGTACAACAGTAAGACAACTACTCATGACACGGGTGCTGAGTAGTTACAAATTTGTCCTATAGTATTAAAAAAACATAAAACAATTGTTTTATATGTAAATTTATAATTGGTAAATTTGCCAATTATAAATTTTCTCTTACCTTTGCAGCGGTATTCATTTTAGAAGTGGGGTACACCACTATAAAAACGATTTAAAAATATGGATATATCAAAGTTTAAGAATCAATCTTCAGCCCAGATTATTAACAGAAAAGAGGTTGAAGTCACTGCTCCAGATGGAGAAGTGTTTACAGTCCTTTGTCAAATCGGCAGTTATATTAACGAGGAAACCAGGAAACAGGAACTTTTCTGGCTTGAAACTTTGTTTGACAAGAATTTCTCCGATAACAAAGAGCAGATGATTAATAACATCTGGCGTGAGTCCCTACGTTTTGGTATTGGTGGTGGTATTCTCGGAATTAGTAGTGGTACTAGGTACGAGGACAGGGCCAGAATTGGCAATCGTATTAAGGAAATACGTGAAGAGCGTGGTATAGAAGCACGAGACCTAGCACGTCTTGTAGGCATTGATGCAGCCAATCTCAGTCGTATTGAGAATGGTCGCTACTCCGTTGGACTTGACATTCTTGCGAAGATTGCCACTGCCTTAGGAAAGAAAGTGGATTTTGTTGATATTGATCAGTAAACACAAATTTCTATGGAATATGAGAATAGAATGGAGCAGCATTACGCTGTTTCCAAGAGCGGTGTATTGGTACATATCAACGAAGCTCATGAAAGTAAGGAGGATTGTTTCTGTCCTCATTGTGGATGCAGAATGCTCAAACGTTGCGGAAATATCCGTGCCTGGCACTTTGCACATGACTGTAGGTATGAAAACTATGTTAATAAGGAATGTTCTTATGAATCCTATCTCCATGCCTTTGCAAAGTTGAGACTCAAACAGTGGTTTGAAGAGTCCGATAGCATCATACTCCATTTTCAGCAGTCGATGGCATGTAAGTATGCCACAGATTGCATTTGGAAGGAAAGTGGTGATGAGTGTTCTAAACTTGTCGAAAAATCTGTTGACTTGAAGAAATTTCTCAATCTATGCAGAATTGAAAAAACTGTTCATGTAGATGATGATAGATTCAGGGCAGATCTGTTATGGAGTAATCCCGACAATTCAAAGAATGATATTCTAATTGAGATTAAAGTTACACATGAATGTACTCAAAAAAAGAAGGAGTCCCATAAACGAATCATCGAATTTGAAGTTCATTCTGAAGAAGATGTGGAAAATATTGTCACCAATGACATTCATGAGAGTGACACTGTGAGATTTTATGGTTTTTGCCCTAAAGAAAAGGTTGATGAAACCATGCCAGCCCGATATTCTCTCTCAAAATTTATCTATTACAGTTCAGGCAAAGCTTTTGCAAGGTCTGCGTGCGATTGTAAGACTTTTAGGAACAGAAGAAGGTGTGCTTTATTGGAAGTTACAATCAAGAACAATAATTATAATATGGGTATGTTCCCAGAAATTCAAGTAAGTTCAGAAACATTTTCCTTCGGACGTTTTTACAACTGGGGACTGGCATTAGCAAGAAGCAAAGGCTGTGATGTGAGGAACTGCTATCTGTGCAGTCATCATCATTATGATTATGACGAGGAAAAACTTACTTGTGACCTGAAACCTGATGAACCCTGTGAGGCATCACAGGCTATATCATGTGGTAAATATAAAGTGGAAGAGGACTTTTATAATAAAGACCTCAATGACTTTATTAAATTCTCGCAGAATAACAAAGTTGATGTCTGGCATAAAACGTAACTTGGGAGATACTGGTGTTCAATAATTTATTTATTGAATTATATGTGAAATACTTGCCATTATGAGTCAATCATAAAGGCAAGTATTATAGTTTTAGTTAAACGAGTGCTATTTTTAGTGATAAACCAATGCCGAATAATATGGAGGCTATCATTAGAATGCAAAATTTTGCCACAATAAACCAATGACTCCTTTTGTTGATTTCGTCCATTTTGGGTTCATGTTTCCTATCAATGTCTCGTATGGTCTTGTAAGAGTCAAGTTTGTAGGATTCAACATAATAACTCATGGAATCCCAAAAGTAGTGAATGACATCTGTAAGCAAAAAAAAACAAGTCCCGTTATAAGGCTGCTCAATAACCACCTATTTGGAATACATAGATTCCCATCGACATAAGTCAGAACCCCATATGGTTCCTATTATGCCGAGAACGAGACTTCGAGATACAGATGAGAATTTACTGGATTGCTGGTACATGCTACACTCCATCGCAGAGAATGCCATGAAGAACGGAAACTCCAAGTTCAAAGCAATACTTGCTGTAGTACAACAGTAAGGCAACTACTCATGCTGTAGGGGTGCTGAGTTGTTACTCTAGATTACAATGAACCTTTTACTGTATGATACCCACGGCCGAGAGTATGATGTACCGAAAATCAACGAGGGATTACTTTTGCAATGTTTTCTGTAAACGCAGACGTCTCTATCGTGTTAATCTTTTTTAATACCCCTGAGCCATCTTCAAATTCATTTCCTTCTTAAATCGAAGATAATACTGTATGCCAGCAACTGAAAGTGAAATAGGGAAGGCTGTCCAAATACCTACTAAGTCAAACTTCAGATGAATACCTAATAAATATCCCAAAGGTAAACTAATTACAAAATATGCGATGAAGGCATAAAGTACCATCGGACGCACACAAGCAATACCTCGAAGTGCATTTGCATAGGTATACTGTAAACCGTCGCCAAACTGATAGGCTATCAAGGTGAAGATAACTATTGACACCATATGCTGAACCTCTGTATTATTGGTAAAGCAACCGCCTATTTGATTACGGAATATAATAACCGGTATCGCAATAATCGTTGCGATAATCAGTTCTAACCGAAAACAATCCTTGGCATTCTCGATAACTGCCGAATAATTATTCTGTCCATAAAATACACTGATACGGATAGATGCAGCTGTGGCAACACCCGAAAGAATCAGACAGAACAACTGTCCGATGGTAACCATTATTTGATGAGCGGCAAGAGCTGTGGTGCCTATCCATCCTACCATAATACAACTCAGCGCAAAGGCTGCTGTCTCCATACCCAACTGCAATGCTATAGGCCATCCCAGTGCGTTCAGATCTTTCATATCTTTACGATTAATGATACCTTGCATCAGGCCTTGTTTGTATATGGCAAATTTACGACTTCCAAGTAGAATGCATAGTAGTGCTATGCCCATAAACACGCGCGACCCAAGTGTGGCTATACCGGCACCAAGCAGTCCTAGTTCGGGAAAACCAGCATATCCATAGATGAGTAAACCGTTAAATAGGATGTTTAGCAGGTTGGCGATAATCATAACCCACATAGATACCTTAGCATGGGTGATACCATCAAAGAATTGTTTGAGACCATTAAAAAGGCCGATAAAAGGAAGGCTTATCACATTAACGATAAAATACGGACGTATCAGTGATAAAAGTTCTTTCGGTTGCCCCATGTTCTCTAGATTAAAATAAACAATCGTCATCACCAACATTAGCAATAGGCCGATCAAGAAATTAGCCAATAAACTATTCTTTACTTTCTGACCGATTTCTTGATGTTTGCCTCTTCCATATAAGTTGCCCACTAATGGAATAAGACCATACGAAAAGCCGAGATAAAACAAAAGTACTAGGTTGAATACGTTGTTCACGAGTCCTGCTGCAGCCAAGTCTTCTGTACCATGATGACCAATCATCAAGGTATCTGCAAACCCCAAAACAATAGTACCCAACTGGCCGATAATAATAGGAATACCTAACTTAATTAAATCTCTATAATAATTATTTTTGCTGAAATTTTTCATATTTATTGCAAAGTTACTCATTTTTTCTTATTTCCCTTAAATAATTGCTAAATATCTAGTAAGAATTTATAATATTTTATGAATATACTATCAATATTAATACGCAAATCTTCAGTATGAAACAAATAATCGATAAATGCTAACTATTTGATAACAAAAAAGCAAGTTGTATACCAAATGTACGGTATATTCAACAGAATTAGCGTTAAAAAATGTAAAGCATTTGATGTTTTCTATACAAATGTTTGGCTATGCAAGTAGTATACTCTATCTTTGCATACGTTTTCAATATAGAATCATATACCACTATATAATAATAGACTGAAAGTAGATGTCAACTATTAATGTGAATATATAAGTAACCTTCGGAAAGACCAAACGTGAAAAATCACTAGTAAATAGGATGAAATTAATTGCATTTTCAGTGATACTTACACCATCGTCTCAAGAAGTATTGTTTAATTTTTAATTTTTATGAGAGAGATTTTTATGGAAAAAAGACTAGCAATGTTTTTCGCAAGTCTGTTCCTTTTCGTAGGAACCGTTCTTGCCCAAAACAAAGTTACAGGTACCGTTGTCTCAGCTTCAGATGGAGAACCGATTATCGGTGCTTCTATCATCGTGCAAGGTACGAAGACTGGTGCTGTTACCGACATTGATGGTAATTTCACCCTCAGTGTACCTTCGGGTAAAAAGTTGATTGTCAGTTATCTTGGCATGAAAACCATTACGGTTTCTCCCAAGGAAGGTATGAAGATTAGCCTTGTTGCTGACGACAAAACACTTGGTGAAGTGGTGGTAACTGGTATGCACAAAATCGACAAGCGACTTTTCTCTGGTGCTTCTACCAAGGTGGATGCTGCTAAAGCCAAAATTGATGGTGTGGCTGATATCAGCCGTTCGCTCGAAGGTCGTGCTGCTGGTGTAAGTGTTCAGAATGTTTCTGGTACCTTTGGTGCTGCTCCTAAAATTCGTGTTCGTGGTGCTACTTCTATATATGGTAGTAGTAAACCGTTGTGGGTGGTTGATGGTGTCATTATGGAAGATGTTACTGAGGTCAATGCTGATCAGCTTTCTTCGGGTGATGCTTCTACCGTTTTGTCATCTGCGGTTGCAGGTTTGAATGCAGATGATATCGAGAGCTTTCAGATATTGAAGGATGGTAGTGCTACTTCTATTTATGGTGCGCGTGCGATGGCTGGTGTCATCGTTATCACAACCAAGAAGGGTCGCCAGGGTAGTACCCGTATTAACTATACTGGTGAGTTTACCATGCGTCTTCGTCCAAGCTACAGCCAGTTTAACATCATGGACTCTCAGGAGCAAATGGGTGTTTACAAAGAAATGGAAAGTGCTGGATTGCTATCTTACAGTAGAACCTTACGTGCTGAATCGAGCGGTGTCTATGGTAAGATGTATCAGTTGATGAGTACTTATAATGCTTCTACCGGCACTTTCGGACTTGCGAATACTCCTGAAGCCCGTGCTGCTTATTTGCAGGCTGCAGAATTCCGCAATACTAACTGGTTTGATGAGCTCTTCAGTTCTGCTATCATGCAGAATCACTCTATCAGCATGTCTACAGGTACGGATAAGGCACAATATTATACCTCTTTCTCTTATTTGACAGACCCAGGATGGACAGAAGCCAGCAAGATGCAGCGTTTTACTGCAGCTATCAATGCTGACTATAAACTTAGCTCTAAACTGTCTTTAGGTCTTCGTGCCAATACTTCTTATCGTATGCAGAAGGCTCCGGGTACAACCTCTCAGAGTGTAGATGCTGTAACTGGTAAAGTTAGTCGTGATTTCGATATCAACCCTTACTCTTATGCGATTAACTCTTCTCGTACTCTTGATCATAATGCTTTTTACGTGCGTAACTATGCTCCGTTTAACATCCATCATGAGTTGGCTAACAACTATATGGATTATGACATCGTAGATCTTAGATTCCAGGCAGAGTTAAAATATAAGCCTATCTCTAAGGTAGAATTGTCACTGATGGGAGCCTATAAGTACTCTACTACCACACAAGCGAATACCATCACAGAGTATTCTAACATGGCTCAGTCTTTCCGCGCTATGGATGATGCTACCATGATAGATTCTAACCCTTGGTTATATCAAGATCCTGATCAGGTAAATACACAGAAATTCTCAGTACTCCCTGAAGGTGGTTTCTATCGTGAAACCAAATATAAAATGAATGGTTATGATTTCCGTGCCTCTGTCAACTATAATGATGTATGGAATGAAGATCATATCTTCAACTTCTATGGCGGTATGGAGGTGAATAATATCGAGCGCAACCGTAGCTATTTCAATGGTGTAGGTATGCAGTACGACATGGGTTATCTCGGTGCTTACAGCTATTATTACTTCAAGCAGGCTTCTGAGCAGAACGATATCTACTATTACCTTAAAAACTTCTACAACCGTAAAGCGGCATTCTTTGGTAATGTAAACTACTCTTACAAAGGTCGTTATAGCTTGAACCTTACAGCCCGTTACGAAGGTAGTAACCGTCTGGGTAAAGCTACTTCTGCTCGCTGGTTGCCTACTTGGAACGTTTCTGCTGCATGGAACCTCCATGAGGAGAAGTGGTTTGAACGTATTGAGCCTGCCTTCAGTCATGCCACTTTGCGTGCTTCATACTCTCTTACCGGTGATGATCCTTCTGTATCTAATGCCGAAGCGATTATTAGAAGTACCAATGTATGGCGTCCTTTTGCTTCAGATAAAGAGTCTGGTCTCGAAATCAAGGATATCGCAAACCCTGATTTGACATACGAAAAGAAACACGAGTTTAACGTAGGTCTAGATCTTGGTTTCTTAAACAATCGTCTTAATGTAGTCTTCGACTGGTATACCCGTAACAACTACGATTTGATTGGTTATCAGACTACGAATGGTACCAAGGGTGCTATTCGCCAGTTGGCTAATGTTGCTGCCATGAAATCGCATGGTGAGGAGCTTACCATTTCAAGCAAAAACATCGTGACTCCTAAATTCCAGTGGAATACAGACTTCATTTTCTCTCATGTAAAGACGAGAGTAACCGAACTGGATGATAATAGCCGTATCATCGACATGATTGCTGGTGAAGGTGGTGTCGGTTTTACTCGTAAGGGTGATCCATACCGTGCCCTCTATTCTCTTGATTTCAGAGGCTTGAACAACGATGGTATCCCTACCTTTATAAATGAAGATGGCAACTTGACTACCAGTGATATCAACTTCCAGTCTACTAATCTTGATTATCTGATATATGAAGGTCCTTCAGACCCAACTGTCACTGGTTCATTTGGTAATAACTTCACCTATAAGAACTGGCACCTAAATGTCTTCATGACTTACTCTTTTGGTAATGTAGTTCGCTTGGCAGATTCATTCAACTACAGATATTCAGATCTCGATGCAATGCCTAAGGATTTCAAGAATCGTTGGACCCAAGCTGGTGACGAAAAAACAACAAACATTCCTGCTATTGCAGATCTTCGCCAGATACAGAATGATCTCTATTTGAAATATGCCTATAATGCTTACAATCGTAGTACAGCACGTATCGCTAAGGGCGACTTTATCCGTATGAAAGAAATCTCTCTGAGCTACGATTTCCCTAAGAGCTTCGCAGAAGCATTACGTATTCAGAATGCAAGTATTAAACTTCAGGCTACTAACCTCTTCTTGATTTATTCTGATAAGAAGTTAAACGGTCAAGATCCTGAATTCTTCAATGCTGGTGGTGTAGCAGTTCCAATGCCACGTCAGTTTACATGTACTTTGCGTTTGGGCCTCTAATTTTTTAAAAGAGTATAATAATGAAAAAATACAAATATTTCTATATAGCTGCAGCCTTATTGAGCTTGACTTCATGTGGTGACTATCTCGATAAGATGCCTGATAACCGTACAGAAGTCAACTCTGTAGAAAAAGTAAAAAGCCTTTTGGTTACCGCTTATCCGAATAAATCTCCTCTTCTGGTAGAGGAATTCTCTTCAGATAATGTAACCGATAACGGTACACAGTATGCTACCTACGATTACATCGACCAAATCTATCGTTTGCAGGATGTTGAAACGATATCTTATAACGATGTACCGTATAAAATTTGGAGTGATACTTACCGTTCTGTAGCAACTGCTAATAATGCGTTAGAAGCACTCGATAAGATGGAAGATAACGCTTATAATCGTGGTCTTCGTGCTGAGGCTCTTCTTTGTAGAGCGTTTGCCATGTTCCGTCTCAGTAATCTGTTTTGTATGGCTTATAATCCTGACAAAGCCGAAAAATACTTAGGCTTGCCCTATCCGAAGCAGGCGGGTGTAACAGTGCCAGAGCGTGGTACGCTGAAAGAGCTGTATGCAAATATTAATGAAGATATTGAGAAAGCTCTGCCAATGATTGATGACAGTCATCTGACTTCAGCAAAATATCATTTTAATAAGAGTGCTGCTTATGCTTTTGCTGCTCGATTCAATCTGTACTATCTGAATTTCAAGAAGGCTAAAGAGTATGCTTCTGTTGTAGTAGGTTCAAATCCTGGTTCTGTACTCCGACAGATGTCTAGCTATTCCAACCTTGCTGGTACAGAGGATATCGGTAATAATTATATCAAGAGTGGTAATCCATCCAATCTGTTGCTTTTGACATCGTATTCTCTGATGGGACGTGCTTCTTACGCGACAAGCACGAAACGATATAACCATAATATGGATGTCGTTTCATCACAAACATTCTGGGCACTTATGCCTTGGACCAAGAGCATCGGTTCTTCTGCCAATACGCTCTATGAATCTCATATGATGTATGGTAATAACCAGACGGTATGGATTCCTAAGCAGATAGAGTTCTTCGAAGTTACGGATAAGATTAACAACACAGGTTATCCTCACATCGTAGAGGCTGCTTTCACCACCGACGAAACGCTGCTTGTTAGAGCTGAGTCAGAAATTCTCCTGGGTGAGAACGAAGCTGCTATTGCCGATATGAACAGCTGGTGCGATGCCCACTGTGAGGCGTCACATGGTGGCTATACCCGTCAAAGACTGACGGTCGACAATGTGAATAAATTCTTTAATCAGTTGGATACTGTGGCTGACAATGAAGTGGAAGTAAAAAAGCAGAATGTGAAGAAGACTTTGCATCCTCAGGGCTTTACCATCAGCAATGCCACCCAGCGTAACTTGTTATACTGTTTGTTGCAGATGCGTCGTATCGAAACTTTCTGGCAGGGACAGCGATTCATGGATTTGAAACGTTATGGTATACCTTATACGCATTATATTTCTCACGAGAATCCAATCTACATTAAGCCGGGCGATCTTCGTTTGGCTATTCAGATTCCAGCTGATGTGTTATCTACTGGTCTCGAAGCTAACCCACGTTAATTTTCTAAGCATATTATACAATGAAATATATTAAATTATTATTTATAGCCTTCTTTACCATCGTCTTGGCTGCTTGTCAGGACAATGGTATCGAGAACGAGTCTATCTTTGATACGTCTTCTCCGAAACGTACCGAGTTTGATACCTGGATATTAAATAATTTCACACTACCTTATAATATTGATTTCCAATATCATTATAATGACAAGCTCTCTGATAATGAGTATAATGTAGTTCCTGCTCGTCTGGATAATTCTAAAGCGATGGCCATTCTCTTGAAGCATGTATGGCTCGACTCATATCGTGAGGCAGTAGGAGAGGACTTTGTGAAAGCTAATACCTTCCGTGTTGTCCAGCTTATCGGTTCACCAGAGTTTAGTGGTCAGGGTAGTATCGTGCTGGGTACTGCAGAAGGTGGTATTATGGTAACTTTATTCCGCCTGAACGAATTGGATATTCATAACATCCATATCGAGCAGGACGATCCTTTCCGCTCAAGAGGTGCGCTTCCACTCGACTTAAACCACTGGTATTTTCATACCATGCACCATGAGTTCTGTCATATCTTAACTCAGAAGAAGCAGTATACTACCGATTTCCAGGCTATTTCAGCTGGTAAGTATCATTCTACAGACTGGATTAATGTGTCTGACGAAGAATCAGGTCAAGAGGGTTTCGTTACTGGTTACGCATCAGATCAGTATAACGAAGATTTTGCAGAAACTTATTCTACATATATCACCCTTTCAGATGAGGGCTGGAATGCATTGCTCAAGAAGGCTGGCGATGAAGGCGCTGCTATTATTCTGAAGAAACTGGATATCATCCGTACCTATATGCAGGACTCATGGGGTATAGATATCGACAAGTTGCGTACTGTCGTAAACCGTCGATGCAATGAAGTAAAAACCCTTGATCTTACCAAATTAAACTAAAGACGTATACGTTATGAAAAAAATATCATATATACTTTTAAGCTTTGCTGCTTTATTGTTGACAGCATCTTGTACCAATGAGGTAGATGATCTGTTTGAAAAATCATCAGCTCAGCGTATTCAGGAGGCTATTACGACAGATCAACAAATACTTGAGAGTGCTTCAAACGGATGGGTTGCACACTACTATGCTGATACACGATATGGTGGGTATAACCTCTATTTGAAATTTAAGGATGACCAGGTAACCATCGGTAACGAGTTGTTTGGCGATTCTTTGCAGACCTCTCATTATAAGTTTGAACAGAGTGATGGTGTTATTCTGTCAATGGACGAATTTAATAACCTTATTCATATTTTCTCTGAGCCATCTTCCAAGCGTAATGGTGGTGTAGGTAAAAGTGGAGAAGGCTACTTAGGTGACTTTGAGTTCCGTGTACAGCAGTGTTCTGCTGATAGTGTTATCCTTCAGGGTAAAAAGCATGGTTCCAAAATCGTTCTTACCCCATTGGCGAAAGATGAGACATGGGCTGGCTATATCAACAAGGTTGCTCAGGTAGAAACAGTAATGAATTATAAGAAATATCAGTTGGTATTAGGCGAAGATACATTAGCTTGTGCCAAGTCTCATTATCGTAACCTCGCAGTAACATACGAATCAGACGGGACGACAAAGACTCTTGATGTGCCTTATATCATTACTCCTAATGGTATCGAGTTGTATGAAAACAATACCATTAACAACTATTCTTTAGATGGATTCAACTATGCGAAAGGCACGGAATGGTCAGAGAAGAAAGGTAAGTCTAATATCAAATTAATTGCCGTTTTACCATCATTAGCAGACCAGATTGCAGATGGAACATTCTATCTTACTTATGATGCTATTGGCAGTTTCGGTAAAAAATACTTTAATGTTGCCATTAAAAATGCTGGTGATCTTGCCGAATCACTCAAGTATGTTATCTTTGGTAACTTTACAACAAGTAGTTATGGTGAAGGTTTTGGTTTAAGCTTCTATAGTGGTTCAGCGGAAGATGGATACTATTATGGTATGTACACGATGAACTGTACCATTAAGAGCGAAGACGAAGTCGTGTTATCATTTACAGGTCAAGGTCTGGGCAATGCTTCATGGTATTCCAAGAATGCTAACTACGACTATATGGTTTTCCCATTAGGCTACGTCAATCTGCCTCGTACCTTTAAGCTTACAGCCGACGACACGAGAAATCCTTCATACATTTTGATGACGGATGAATCTAATCCTGAAAATACCTTCAAACTTGTACCTGATGGTAAGGAAGTATTGTTTAAATAATACGATACTCTCAGTCTCTTAAAAGTATTAGACAGAGTTCTTGGGTGTGGTGAGGCTTTGCAATAGCCTCACCATATATACATCATTCGGGGATGTTATTTCTGTGTCATATTTAAGTAATAATCAA
Source organism: Segatella baroniae B14 (assembly GCF_022024235.1). Taxonomy (GTDB): domain Bacteria; phylum Bacteroidota; class Bacteroidia; order Bacteroidales; family Bacteroidaceae; genus Prevotella; species Prevotella bryantii. Next base: position 855,074 of record NZ_CP091800.1, on the reverse strand, counting down.
TTATGAGACGATTTTTCATCATAACATTTTTTCTGACGGTTGTGGCATCGACATTCATTTATCTTCATCACAGAGATAATGTAATACCGATTGCTAACTTGCTGCAACAGAAAATTAATGGTGCTCATATGAAAACTTATCATGATAGCACTTTCGGTTATATCATGCGATATCCAGACTTTTTCGTACAACTTCCTGATTCTCTTGATCCTGAGCCTGGATGCTGCACTTTCCGCTTTTGGAATGTAGAACAGATCAATCTTTCTGGTTATGTGCTTGGTAATCCTGAACAATTAACAGTACAACAGATGAAAGATAGTCTTGTGCATGAAAATCACGATGTAAAGATACGTACTCTTGCGGATACCCTCATCATCTCAAGTCCACTGTATGCTGAAGATGGAGTCGTAGATGGGTATCGTAGTTATGCTAAATATGTAAGACACCGAAAACTGTGGTTTGTACAGTCGCTCTCTTATCCTGTAGAATGTGAAGATGCTGTTCGTCGAATAAAACATCAGATAGATAGCTGGACAGTTTGGGAGAATGTTATTCCTCAAAAATGCTTTATACCCAAACGACGTAGACAGACATTCATGTATAGCCACAAATCATACTCTTGAAATGACACCACGAAATGAGATCATAAAAAACGTACCGAATAATAACATTAAAACAAAATAACAATGAATAAACTATTAGGATGTATTTATATATTTGCAGGTGCACTGCTTTGTGTATCTTGTGAGAACGATGATCTGCCAACACCTACCACACCGTTGGCGATTGCTTCTCAGAATGTCGCCTTTACCAGTGTCGGCGGTACTGGAAGTGTTGTAGTAGGTAATCCTGAAGATACTTTAACAACGGTAAGAGCGGTAACTGATGCAGACTGGGCAACCGTTTCGGTATCGGGTAATACCATAACGGTCGAAGCAAAAGAAAATCCGAATATTACCAGTAGAGCAGCTTCGTTGAAAATCTATTCTGGTAGTGACTCCGTGACGACCTCTATTTCGCAGTTGGGTCTTACGTTCAATATAGAAGCTGATAAGGAGAACTATCTGGATGATCAAGCGCAACAGGGCGAAGTTACTATTCAACACACTTTACCGGTACAGTTGGTACATGTACCTGAGTGGGTGGATATTACGTCTACTGACAATGGGTTTGTTTATCAAGTTGAAGAGAATAAAACGGGTGCTTTCCGTAGAGATTATATTAAGATACAAACGGGTAATGTAGCAGATTCTATCCTGATTGCTCAGGGTGAGTTGGCCGATTTAGTAGGCGATATTATTCTTACAGGTTATAATAGCAAATTTAAGACAGTTAGTTATTCTGCATCTATCCAAGTGGCAAAAGACGATAAGCCTTACTTGGTCGTTCCAGATTTAGGAGTAACTTATCCATTCCAATGGAATCAGAAGTCACATCAAGCTATATTCTTGAGTGGAACCCAACTTGGTACGTTCAATTATCAGAATACAGCTTACAGCATTTATCCGATATTCGTTTCTTTGGCAGATGGTGCTACAATCTTTGAATCTGGTTATGGCATTGGTGCCGATTTCGTAGGTGAAGACGGGATAACGTTATCGGAATTTAAATTATTAGGTCTCAATAGCAGTGACGCAACAGAAATGGGTATCGCCTTTGGTCTTTTTGATGGAGAGAAAGCTACAGAAGACACCTATACAGGTATTAATCTTGCATTTTTGTATTATCCATCACTCATCAAATTGCCAGCCCAAGCTGCTGCAAAAAGTAATATTCCAGCAGCTTTGCTCAAAAAGAAGCAAAAAGCGAATAACAAGCTTATTACACCATTTGTCAAATAGTATTTTTAGCATAAATCATTAAACTTTTCCTTTAAAAGGAAAAGTTTAACGATGAAATATGAAAGAATTAACAATGGATGAGAAGAGGGGCTTGCTGGCCGAGGTTAATAAGCTCTTAGCTACAATCCCCGACTATCAAATGGCTATGCCCGTGATTGAGATGGAAAACAATGATATTTTCATCACCGATGGAGCATATATTAGGCGTTTATGCATTGATCACGGAGAAATATGTTACGTTTTTCTTGGCGAAACGTGCGAGGAAGCAATAGCGAGTCTTGCCCACGGAAGTATGGTCTCGTATGGCTATGAACTTTTCCCACCACGGCGCAAATGGTCTTGGGAGAAAAGCAACTCTCAACTCAACAAGTTTGAAAGCTTTCGAGCCTACTGCGATTCCTATATCTTTAAAAACATAGATCAAGCTTCACTTACCTATATGATTACTAACAGTCCAGTCTTTGATGCGATCAACCAGAAAGCTGCCGCCATACTCCAGAAGATTACTGCATACGATGTGCCGCTGGTTCGACTAATGAACAATAATTTTTCCTCCCAACTCGTTTGGTGGTATAAGAAGGAAGGGGAACGTTGGTTGTATTGTACTTTTGAGCAGGGAGAAGTCCACACAAGTATCTGTGCGGAGAATGATGATGAAATGGTATATAAAACTGTTTACGACAGCTTGGCTCATTATGCACAGAAGGAATTCGTTGTGTTCAGGGAACGCAACGGAAAGAATCCGTATCGGAAATACGATGATTTTATGGAAGAATGTCTTCGCATCGTGTATCCCGAACACAGATACCAGCGTCCTCCCGAATATGACGACCGGAAATACGAAGAGCTTGATGCTGACTATCTCAAAGGCTCGTCTCTTTCAAGTAAATAATGTTTAAAGGGAGCCATTTTTTTAGCATAAATCATTTTTTCCTTTTAAAGGAAAAGTTTAACGATATATGAAAAAAATATTTTTTATTTCAATAGTAGCTTTTGCCCTGTTGTCTTGCATGGGCTCTTCGCCTCAACAAAGTCTACAGTCCCGATTATTTGGTTTTTGGGCGCCAAGTGGTTATGAAGTTACAGTGTTCAAAATCGATAAGGATAGTTTGTATTATGTAGATGAATATCCTATTGTGGCAGTCCCTTATCAGTTTGCAGGCGATAGTATGACTATAGTTGGTGATGGTGATACTATCGTACAACATATTTCATTTCGCAAGGATACACTCGTTATGAAAAATCAGTGGGGCGATGTTAGTTGTTTTGTACCTGTTAAATGAGCTTATAATATTGGTAGAATTCATGAAAAGTAGGAATGGTACAGTAGAAGAACTTCAATTGATAGAGTTCTGTTGAAGCGAGTGACAAAATTACTAGATCCACTTAATTCTCGTGATCCTGCATTTCATATAGAAATAAAACAATACTAGCAATATCTTTAATAACTGATAGTATCATTAAAAAATGATGCTATTAGTTATACTAATTATTTGAAAAAAAAGTTTATATTATAAGATTAGTTTGAATATGAAAAAAATATTTTTTATTTCAATAGCAGCATTTATTATGCTGTCTTGCATGGGCTCTTCGCCTCAACAAAGTCTACAGTCCCGATTATTTGGTTTTTGGGCGCCAAGTGATTATGAAGTTACAGTGTTAAAAATCGATAAGGATAGTTTGTATTATGTAGATGAATATCCTATTGTGGCAGTCCCTTATCAGTTTGCAGGCGATAGTATGACTATAGTTGGTGATGGTGATACTATCGTACAACATATTTCATTTCGCAAGGATACACTCGTTATGAAAAATCAGTGGGGCGATGTTAGTTGTTTAGTACCTGTTAAATGAGCTTATAATATTGGTAGAATTCATGAAAAGTAGGAATTGTACAGTAGAAGAACTTCAATTGATAGAGTTCTGTTGAAGCGAGTGACAAAATTACTAGATCCACTTAATTCTCGTGATCCTGCATTTCATATAGAAATAAAACAATACTAGCAATATCTTTAATAACTAATAGTATCATTAAAAAATGATGCTATTAGTTATACTAATTGTTTTAAAAAAATGTTTATCTTATAAGATTTGTTTGAATATGAAAAAAATATTTTTTATTTCAATAGTAGCTTTTGCCCTGTTGTCTTGCATGGCATCTTCGCCTCAACAAAGTCTACAGTCCCGATTATTTGGTTTTTGGGCGCCAAGTGATTATGAAGTTACAGTGTTAAAAATCGATAAGGATAGTTTGTATTATGTAGATGAATATCCTATTGTGGCAGTCCCTTATCAGTTTGCAGGCGATAGTATGACTATAGTTGGTGATGGTGATACTATCGTACAACATATTTCATTTCGCAAGGATACACTCGTTATGAAAAATCAGTGGGGCGATGTTAGTTGTTTAGTACCTGTTAAATGAGCTTATAATATTGGTAGAATTCATGAAAAGTAGGAATTGTACAGTAGAAGAACTTCAATTGATAGAGTTCTGTTGAAGCGAGTGACAAAATTACTAGATCCATTTAATTCTCATGATCCTGCATTTCATATAGAAATAAAACAATACTAGCAATATCTTTAATAACTAATAGTATCATTAAAAAATGATGCTATTAGTTATACTAATTATTTGAAAAAAAAGTTTATCTTATAAGATTTGTTTGAATATGAAAAAAATATTTTTTATGTCAATAGTTGCTTTTGCCCTGTTGTCTTGCATGGCCTCTTCGCCTCAACAAAGTTTACAGTCCCGATTATATGGTTTTTGGGCGCCAAGTGGTGATGAGGTTACAGTGTTCAAAATCGATAAGGATAGTTTGTATTATGTAGATGAATATCCTATTGTGGCAGTCCCTTATCAGTTTGCAGGCGATAGTATGTCCCTAGATTATTGGGGAGCAACTATCGTACAACATATTTCATTTCGCAAGGATACACTTGTTATGAAAAATAAATTAGGCGAGGTTAATTGTTTTGTACCTGTTAAATGAACTTATAATATTGGTAGAATTCATGAAAAGTAGGAATTGTACAGTAGAAGAACTTCAATTGATAGAGTTCTGTTGAAGCGAGTGACAAAATTACTAGATCCACTTAATTCTAATGACGTGATAATCCAAATATGCTTAGAAAGAATTTCTGGAAATAACTATTATATGAAGAAGTATTATTCCTTATACCCTAAAGAAAATAAAGAAGGTGCAAGTGCATTTTTATCCGATGATGTTACAATGCCTTGTAAAATTATCCATGATAGCGATGGATTATTACAACTGCCTTATGATCTTACACTTTATTGCATTCGTGTAACTCATGATGGGTTGCAGATCAGCCAAGACTTTTCTGGTCTGAAAGAAATATGGCTTGACTATTTACCCAATAATCAGGCTTGGCCTTTATTTTCGTCACAACTAAAAAAATGTGTTGATACTTGCTTGACAGGACAAGAAAAACTTCAGTGGATTAGATGCCATGTTGTGTATAACCATGAAGTTAGAAATTATTATATTCCTATGTTCCATGAGCAATTTGACATTCTAGATGAAAGTAAATGTATTTTTGCAGGAAATGGAAGAATAATTAAACGTGTTTATTCGCAATCCAAGATTCAGAAATATAGCATCTTCCCAATACCAAATATGGACAATTGGTGGGAGATATTACCAACTTTGTTCGTTTCAGATGATATTCGCAAAAATATAAAAAAAGCGAACTTAACGGGTGTGGCGTTGAAAAGTGCCCCCATTTCTTGTTAAAAATTAAAACAAATATCAAACAAACTTAATAAGCTTACGTTTAATAAATATGAAACTATTTGTAGTAAGACTGTTATATTCACTATATTGTGCAGAATGCTGGACTTATCGCATGCCGATGAGAAAACTTGGGCCTATGTTAGATCGTTTAGCCAAACGGCTATATTTTTGGAATCCGTTCGGCTTTATTCAAAAAAACAATCCAACCTTGGAGCACTACATAAGAAATATACATAAAACGATGGACATCGTTTTTTATGATATAAATATAGGAATGGGTATTACGCGTGCAGAAGGAACATTAGTTTTTATGTTTGTTCCTTATGAAATGCTTATTCTATCAGTTTTCAAGAAACTTAGAATACTTCCTATTCAGAATTCCCATTTCAATATATTTCTTATAATCACTTGTGGTCTCTCTTTACTGTTTACCCACTTCTTGGACCCCAAAAATGAGGAATATATAGACTATTTCCATAAATTTGAAAGTCATAAGAATAATGCAGTTTGGCATGTCATTTCTTCTATATTTTTCATTGGCGCAATTTGTGCAGGTATAATCAGCATTATGTGGTGGAATGAAAACTAAAGCAGAATCTGAAAATATGAAAAAAATATTTTTTATTTCAATAGTTGCTTTTGCCCTGTTGTCTTGCATGGCCTCTTCGCCTCAACAAAGTCTACAGTCCCGATTATTTGGTTTTTGGGCGCCAAGTGATTATGAAGTTACAGTGTTCAAAATCGATAAGGATAGTTTGTATTATGTAGATGAATATCCTATTGTGGCAGTCCCTTATCAGTTTGCAGGCGATAGTATGACTATAGTTAGTGATGGTGATACTATCGTACAACATATTTCATTTCGCAAGGATACACTCGTTATGAAAAATCAGTGGGGCGATGTTAGTTGTTTAGTACCTGTTAAATGAGCTTATAATATTGGTAGAATTCATGAAAAGTAGGAGGAAACTAATTCACGCACCTAACGAAAATACTTGACATGCTACCCATCTTAAACATAATTAATCCCCAAATGTAACATAGAGAATAGTAAAAGGTACGTTTCACAAAGTTTATCTCATTGCTTTTTGGTAATTTTGCAGCCGAACTAAAATACCTAAACCAATGAAACAAATTATTTTTGCGAGTAAATGTATGCTTACGCTGGCTTTAACCTTGGCCAGTGTACATGTAGCCCCGGCATTTGGTCAAACGATAAATGTACCAGCAGATGCTGTTGTCGCTTCAACTGCAGAGCCGGGTAATCAATTTCCTAAAGTAGACTCACAGCGCCGTGCTTATTTTACTCTTTCTGCTCCGGAAGCGAAAGATGTAAAAGTAGATATTTGTGGCAAAAAATATGATATGAAGCGAGATGAGAAAGGCGTGTGGAGCGCTGTTACTGATCCGCTCGTAGTGGGCTTTCATTATTATTTTATGATTGTTGATGGCGTGCGTATGTCAGACCCTGCCAGTGATACGTTCTTTGGCTGTCATGTGCAAGCAAGTGGTATCGAGATACCAGAAGGAAAAGAGGGCGATTACTATCGACTGCAGCAGGGCGTGGCGAAAGGACAGGTTCGTTCTATGCAATATTTTGCAAAGAGTACAGGGCAGTGGCGCAGAGCAATGGTCTATACTCCGGCAGAATATGAACAGGGTAATAAGCGCTATCCTGTACTTTACCTACAGCATGGTATGGGTGAAGATGAAACAGGATGGAGCAAACAGGGTATGATGATGAATATTCTGGATAATGCGATTGCCAAGGGTGATGCCGTTCCTATGATCGTGGTCATGGAGAGTGGTGATGTGAAAGCTCCTTTCAATTTTGCTTCAGGGGCAAGTAATAAAGCTGGTAATAGTCAGTATGGTGCCAGTTTTTATAAGGTTTTGCTCAATGACCTGATTCCTACTGTGGAGAAGACTTTCCGTACGTATACTGATCGAGATCATCGTGCGATGGCTGGTCTCTCTTGGGGTGGTCATCAGACTTTTGATATGGTATTTACAAATCTTGATAAGTTCTCGTATGCGGGTGCTTTCAGTGGAGCTATCTTTGGACTCGATATTCATGCTACTTACGATGGTATATTCTCTCGTCCTAAGGAGGTGAACAGTAAGTTACATTATTTATTTATGGGGTATGGTTCTGAAGAACACTGGATTGGTACCCAAGGGTTGGCTAAACAGCTACAGCAAGCAGGCATCAAGCTGGATACCTACGTTTCACAAGGTACAGACCATGAGTGGCTTACGTGGCGTCGATGCCTGAATCAGTTTATTCCTCATCTTTTCAAGTAAATCGTAATCTATAATTAAAATGAAAAATATTCTCTTAGGTTTAGCTTTGACAGCATCAACTTTTGCTCAAGCTCAAAATCCTGTTATCCAAACCCGTTATACGGCTGATCCCGCTCCGTTGGCGACAAAAGACAGACTTTATCTCTATGCTGATGTGGATGAACCGCATGCAGATTTCTTCTGGATGTATCAGTGGCGTGTGTATTCGACAACAGACATGGTGAATTGGACTGATCATGGTGAAGTTATCGGACTGAATACATTTTCATGGGCTGATGACCGTGCCTGGGCCACACAGTGTTGTGAACGTAACGGTAAGTATTACTGGTATGTATGTGCCCATAGCAAACTCTCTGGTGGTATGGCTATCGGCGTAGCTGTAGCCGACAGTCCGACGGGGCCTTTTAGGGATGCACTCGGACATCCACTATACGATGATGGTAAGTGGGATAATATCGACCCTACCGTACTTGTAGATGGTAAGAAAGCCTATCTAGTATGGGGTAATCCAGAGATTCACCAGGCAGAACTTAACGATAATATGGTTAGTTTTGTAAGCGATGTTACCCTCGTGCATCAAGATGAGAAGAGTTTTGGAGCACCTTCTCCGCTGTTCCGTGATTCTGCTAAAGTAGCTAATCATGCATATAAGGATATCTATACCGAAGGTCCATGGCTTTCTAAGCATGGTAAAAACTATTATATGCTTTATGCTGCAGGTGGTGTACCAGAACATATCGCTTATTCGATGAGTAAGAAACCTATGGGACCGTGGACTTACAAAGGCACGATTATGCCACAACTGAACAGTACGCAGTCGTTTACTAATCATTGCGGTATTGTCGATTTCAAAGGACATAGCTATTTCTTCTATCATACTGGAAATCTTCCTGGTGGCGGTGGATTCGACCGCAGTACAGCCATCGAGGAGTTTACCTGGAATGCTGATGGTACTATTCCAACGATTATGCCTACTAAAGAGGGTGTAGCTCCTGTAGGTACACTTAATCCTTTCGAACGTGTAGAAGCAGAAACCATCGGTTATTGCGATGGACTTACGACCGATCAGAATGACAAAGATGGTGTGTATGTGAGCGAAGTTAAGAATGGTAGTTGGTTAAAGGTACGCGAGGTCGATATGAATAGTGGTGCCAAGAATATTACCGTTCGTGTGGCCAGTGCTACACAGGGTGGCTACATAGATATCTTTGCTGATAGTATCAGTAAAACTCCTCTCGCAACCATCGAGGTGCCTTCTACTAAGGGATGGGAAAACTGGATAACCCTTTCTGCTCATCTCAAAGACAGCCCTGTCGGTGTGCATGATATCTATTTTGCTTTCCGTGGGCAGAAGGGACGCAAACTCATGAACTTTGACTGGTGGAAGATGGATTAAAAGTCTACAATCCAATAGTATAAGATAAAACCTGTGCAGAAGTAAATTGACAACTTCTGTACAGGTTTTATCTTATATTTTATGTCATTTCCGAGATATTTACACGTATTTTTAAAAAAAATAGCAAGAAATCTATATACTATCCCCAAAAAAATGTATATTTGGCAATAGTATATAGAGATGAAAAAGTAGTATATATTCGCTTAAGTAGACATAATTATATCAAGTAATAGCTTATGAAGCACTATTTTTATATTTGCATTTTACTAGTCGTTTTGGTTTGTTCTTGTACAGAACAAAAAGAACAAAAATACGTTATTGGTGTTTCTCTATCTAGCATGGACAATTGGAGAAATCAATTGAGTAAGGAGATGAGGGAGTTTAAGTATTTCGATCCAAATATTGATGTAAATATTGTTTCTGACGAGGACTATTCGCAAAAGCAGTCTGATCAGATTAATATGCTTATCGATGAAGGTATAGATGTGCTGGTGGTAGCACCTAATTATAATGACTCTCTTGTCGAAGCTATCAATCGTGCGTATGAAAATCACATTCCTGTTATTTTTTACGGTCATAAGGTGGATACCTGTCATTATACGGCCTATATCGGTGCTGATAATTATGATATCGGCTATTCTATCGGGCAATATATGTGTGCCCGACTTCGTGGCAGGGGTAATGTCGTAGAATTAAAAGGCTTAAAAGATTATATGCCTACCATAGAGCGCCATCAGGGGTTTATGGATGCTATCGCTAAATGCCCAGGTATACGTATTATTGCATCAGAATATGCCGACTATAAAGCAGAACCGGCTACTAAGGTGATGGATAGTATTCTTAATAAGCGTACGGATATCGATTATGTCTTCGGACATAATGATATTATGGCGAATGCTGCATACAAATGCGTAAAGAAACATGGCATTAAGCGTACTATTCTTTATTCTGGCGTAGATGCGCTTAACATACCTGGTGGTGGACTGGAATTGGTGCGTGATGGTAAAATCAGTGCTACTTGTACTTATCCGACGCGCGGTGATAAGGTCATAGAATTGGCTCAGAAAATATTGCATGGTGAAAAATATGCCAAAGTTAATAAACTGAAAACGACTGTGATAACACCTACTAATGTAGGTATTATGATACAGTTTGCTGAGGAGTTAGAGCGCCAGGAAAATAATTTGGAATTGCTTTACCATCAGATAGATGACTACCTAAAGGAATACAAGCAATACCGCATGATTAATATTTTCGTTTTTGTTTTTATTCTATTTATTATTACACGTACAATCATTCTTTATATAGCTAATCGGAAAAAGGGAAAAAAGATTAAAGAGTTGCAAGACCGTATTATACGATTAACGAGAAGATAAACCGTACCCAGAATAGTTCTGTAAGAGATAATTCTCGCCAAGAACGTCAAGACGCAAAGGCTTTTGTATCTTGGCGTCTTGGCGAGAAAAGTTTTATTTTTAGGAATACAAGCCGAAAGAGATCAACTTTAACATAAAAATCCTTTGCACACATAGTGCTCTTTGCAAGAATAAAATGTACCTTTGCAGCCGTAAAAAGATAAAACATGATTTCAGTAGATAATTTAACGGTTGAATTTGGGGTAAAACCACTGTACAAGAATATTTCTTATGTCGTAAACGAGAAAGATCGTATCGCCCTCGTCGGCAAAAATGGAGCAGGTAAGTCTACTATGCTCAAGATTCTTTGTGGGTTACAGAAACCTACCTCAGGCTCTGTCAATATAGGTACCAATACCACTGTGGGCTATTTGCCTCAGGTAATGAAACTGAGCGATGATACCACAGTTCGTGAGGAAACTCGCAAGGCTTTTGCCGATACTACCAAGTTGAAGGCGAAGATAGACCAGATGCAGGAGGAAATGAATACACGTACCGACTATGAAAGCGATAGCTATACCGAACTGGTTACGCGCTTTACTGATGCTTACGACCAATATATGATGCTCGGTGGTGATGGCTATGAAGCAGAGATGGAACGTACCCTTATCGGTTTGGGATTCGAACGTACTGATTTCGACCGTCCTACTAGTGAGTTTTCTGGTGGATGGCGCATGCGTATTGAGTTAGCTAAGATTTTGCTTCGCAAACCGGATGTGCTTTTGCTCGACGAGCCTACCAATCACCTCGATATCGAATCTATCCAGTGGTTGGAACAGTATCTGCAGTCTTTTGCCAAAGCCGTAGTTCTCGTTTCGCACGACCGTACCTTTATTAATAATGTCACCAATCGTACACTCGAAATTACATGTTCTCATGTAGAAGATTATCGTGTAAAATATGATAAATACTTGGAGCTTCGCAAAGAGCGTCGTGAACAGCAGTTGCGTGCTTATGAGAACCAGCAGAAAGAGATAGCTGATATCAGGGCTTTTGTTGATCGTTTCCGCTATCAGGCAACTAAAGCCGTACAGGTGCAACAGCGTTTGCGCCAGTTGGATAAAATAGTACCTATCGAGGTAGACGAAGTGGATAATAAGGCTATGCACCTCAAATTTCCACCTTGCCTTCGCTCTGGCGATTTTCCTGTTATTTGTGAGAATGTGAGCAAAACTTATCCTAAACGTCTTTATCAGGAGCGTCAGCATCTAGAAAGTAGTGGCGATCATACCGTATTCTCTGGTGTAAATCTGACGATAAGAAGAGGGGAAAAAGTTGCTTTTGTCGGTAAGAATGGTGAAGGTAAGAGTACATTGGTAAAATGTATTATGGGACAGATTCCGTTTGAAGGTAATCTGAAAATCGGTCATAATGTGCAGATTGGTTATTTTGCTCAGAATCAGGCTCAGCTTCTCGATGATGATTTAAGTATCTATGATACCATCGACCGTGTGGCAAAAGGTGAAATCAGACTCAAGATTAATGATCTGCTGGGTGCTTTCATGTTTGGTGGTGAAACTTCAGAGAAAAAAGTAAAAGTATTATCCGGTGGTGAGCGTTCTCGATTAGCGATGATAAGACTCCTCTTAGAACCGGTTAACTTGCTTATTCTCGATGAGCCTACTAATCACCTCGACCTTCAGAGTAAAGATGTGCTTAAAGAAGCAATTAAAGCCTTTGATGGTACTGCGATTATCGTCAGTCACGACCGTGAATTCCTGGATGGACTGGTAAGCAAAGTATATGAGTTTGGCGGTGGTAAGGTTAGAGAGCACCTTGGGGGTATCTATGATTACCTTCGTCATCACAATGCTGAAACGATTAATGATGCACTCCAAAAGTAAGGAGTTGAATGGCTCAATATAAACATCCTCCATTTATTAGAATAAGTGGAGGATGTTTTTTTTGATTAGGAACGGTTTATTTCTAAGTTTAGAAATTATAGTTTACCCCAATCATACCATAGTTTACACCATCATTTTCAAGCGTTAATTTTATAGTACCGTCTACATTAATTTTACCGAAGGATAATCCCAATCCCGGAGCAAGATAGTTATCATCGTCACCTATATGTCCGCCTATACGGATGGTATAGTGATGGTATAACTGATAGTCTATGCCTCCTGCCAGTGTAGAAGTTTGTTTGGCATATTCTACGGTAGGATAGACGCCACCATCTACATTAACAGCAATATTATGGTTCTGGTTTACCTGTAGTGCTATTGCACCCCCTGCATGTATTAGAGGTGACAGCGATTTATTGGCATTATGTGTAGATACTATGCCAAGATCACGAAGACCAATTCCTATTTGATAGGTTGCTTTCTTGTAATGATTAGCATAACTTGCCCCCAGACCAATGCGATAGGAGTTTGTTTGTGTAACCGTTTTTTCAGAAGCAAGACCTAGTGTGGTATAGATGCTGAAGTGATGAAATTTGTGGGCATAGCCTAGATCTATAGTATAGGAATACATATGGATGGATCCTTCAACAGGTTGCATATTGTCATCGAGGAGATTGTTGAGGGTGCCTTGTTCATAATATCTGGCTCCAAGCATGATCATACTGTTTTGTTGGCGATGGGCAGCTGTTAAAGTATGAAAAGTCGGTTTGGAAGATTTTTGATCAATCCATCCCAGTGAATAGCTGACTACATTTTCTCGCATAGAGCATTCTGTATTCCACGATGGATTGGCGTAAATATTACCACCATCTGCATAGCTAAAGGTGGAACCTCCATGAGCCAGAGATACAGCTGAACCTGGAAGATCCAATACGGCAAACCGGCGCCCCTGTGCTTGAAGTCGATTTGGGGTAGCAAGCAGAACTGCTATGAGTAAGCTTGCTATATATATTTTAATTTTTGTCATTCTTTAATAAATTTTTCTTCGTATGATTGATTTTTATGGGACAGGGTCAATGTGTAGCTGCCACTGGTAAGTTGTGATATATCTATAAGCCAGGTTCGTTTTTGGGCATCGAGATTGGTCGTGTTAAAGGATAATTTACGTACGCGTTTACCGGCTGCATTTCGAATGCTGACAGTACATTGTCCTTCTATGTCGTCACCCACACGAAGATAGATAGTAGAAGTTGCTATGGTTGGATAGAGAGCGTAAATGCCAGGATTGGTATATACAAACACAGGTATCTGAAACTTGCCGGTCTGTCCATGTTCGTCTGTTGCTTCCACTTTGATGTAGCCTTCACCCCATGAAGTTCCTTTCAGTGTAACGTTTTTGCCTTCTTGATGGAGGGTGAGGTTGGTGCTTGGGGTAACGGTTAATTGCAAAGCTTCAGGCTTCTCGTCATCGATGTATTGTAACAGGTTGACAACAGTTGTTTGCCCTACTGCAAGATGTACTCGAGGTGTAGAAGACTTAACAGATGGAATATGGTCTGCTATGATCTCTACCACGAAGTTCAGGGTAGTTTCTGCGTTGTACTCATCCTTGACGGTCAATTTAAACGGATATATTCCTGGAATGTATTTGCTGGCATTGATATGTACTTTAATGTCATCACCAGTGTGGGAAACGCTGAGCTGACTACCATTAGTCAATGAATAAGAGCATTTATGGCCATCAGGATCGTAAACGTGAAAGATGACATCAGCTTGGTCATTACCGGCCAAAGTAATCCGCTTGTTTTCTACATTCGTAGTAATAACAGGTGGATGATTCTTAAGCGTGGAGATGCCGTGATCCAGTATAGCTACTTCTGATGCTTTGCCATTTCGGGCTACTGCCTGTACGGCAAAATAATAAGTCGTGTTAGATAGGGCACGGCTGTTTGTACGGGTGAAAATTTGGTCTGCTACAGCGTAATTGGCATTGATGCGGTGGCTGGCAGCCTGCTGATAGTTGCTTAGGGTGATAGGCGATGTACTATAGTATAGGCGATAGTACTGCAAGGAACCGTCACTGCCCTGATTCTTGGATTTCCAGCTTACACTTACACTTCCATATCCTTGTCTTATGCTGTCTGAGATAAATACAGGAGTTTCAGGTTTAATATTCTGATTGTAATCGGTCAGTGCCATGAGTGCGTCAACATAGCCTAGTCCCATACCATCATGATAGGTATGTGATACATATTCATTGTAATCCATTCCTTTCACCGAAGAGAGTAATCGTTGGCGAAGTTCTGCAGCGGTGAAATCAGGACCTCCGAAATGTGAGGCTATCAGCGCTGCAATGCCCGATACATGTGGACAAGCCATTGAGGTACCTTGCATATAGGCATAGCCATATCTTCCTTCCGCATTACGAGGAACTGTTGAAAGTATAGCAGAAGTAGGTGATCCGTTCTCTTCCGGATATTTGCTATAGATAGTTTGTGTACCCCCAGGAGCTGCCAGGTCTACGGTCTCGCCATAGTTGGTATACCATGAAGCCTCATAATCAGGGTTAAATGCTGCAACGCTGATGACATTCTCTTCTGCAGCAGGATATTGTGGAGAATCTGTTCCGTCGTTTCCTGCAGCAAAGATAACGACTCCTCCTTTCATGACGGGCTTTTTAGTGTGCTCGCCACCAGCATTCTCGTTGAAATAGGCAATAGCTTCTTTAATTACCTGAGGTGTAAATTGATACATCTGTCCGAATCCCCAGGAATTTTGACTGATGATGGCGCCGTTATTGGCACTATATACTATGGCTGCAGCGTCCAGATTGCGATCACCGGTACCTATTGTTTCACTTGAGTTAGGATCATTTTCATCGTAATCCGGATTGTCCTTGAATATTTGACAGCACATGATTTTTACTCCTGTATCTGGATTTCCATTACCACCAGCTATGCCACATACCCCAAGACCATTGTTGTTGCGGGCAGCTATCGTTCCGGCAACATGTGTTCCGTGTCTTGTGGGTTCTATGGCACAAGTATCATCCACGAAGTTATAGCCGTAATAATCATCCACATAGCCATTGTTGTCATCGTCAATACCATTACCGGGAATCTCACCTTCATTACACCATAAACTGCCTTGAAGATCTGGGTGAGACAAGTCTACACCTCCATCAGTCACGGCTACTATGACATTGGGACTTCCTGTAGTTATTTTCCAGGCTGGCTCTATGTTTATATCTGCCCCTTTCATACTGCTGATAATTTGTTGACCTTTTGCATCAACATAGTTTCCGATGGTGCCGTCATTCTTGAAGTCCCATTGGCGTATGTATAGAGGATCATTAAAACCTGTGGTGGCTCGTGTATCTGTTTTCTTTACTTTGGAATCAACTCTCGTTATCGTATACGATTCCAACTGAGGGTGGTAAACGGGTTCTACATATGTGGCCACGTCTGTGGTTGTAGTCATGGCCATCGCTCTGCTTATTGATGTCGGATTTTTATCAATGTAGACAGTATACCATAGGTTTAATCCTGCCATGCGCTGTCGGTCTTCATCTTTTCCGGCGTATGGGAAAATACGTGTTATATGACTGGATCCTATTTGACGCAGATAGGAATCAAGTTCACTACAACCTGTTGGAAGTGTAAGTGTATTTGAGTTATTGTTGATCTGAGCAGCATATTCGCTCTTTAATTTTATGCTAATCTTGTCATGGCTAATGCTTTCTGTCTGTGGAGCATTACTATAGTCTACCATTGACAGATTGTCCTTACAGCTTGTAGACCCGATAATAAGCCAAGCAATAACCAGATGATGTATTGTTCTAAATTTCATGTCGTTATAATCTCAATTTAAAAAAGATAGAATAAGCCTGTAGTCATTACCATCTGTTGCCGATAATCTGAATTAAGATAATCTTGTGCGAAATAAAAACCTACAGATTGATGTGCTTTTACAGGCACAGATATTTGTACAGAGGCTCCTGCTGTTTGGTGATTTTCTCCGCGCAGCAGATAGGGGATGTAGGCCATGGTGAGTTGCGTCTTATCTGCATTGCCAGGGATGGAATAGGTATTTTTTGTTCCACCCTGTGTGCTTGCATATACAGAAATCTTCCATTGTAATGACTTTTGGATTGATTGGTATCCTACACCAAGAAGAGCAGATGTTGTCTGGTTTTCAATTTTCATAATAGGACTCTTGTATTTCTCTTCGAAATGGTTGTATGTAAATCCAGCGAAAACGTCAAGAGATGATGTCGGTGTAAGATTTTGTATGTATTTCATTTTGATGTCTGCAGACTGCCAGTTGTTGGCATAAAGGTCATTACTACCAACTTTTACATAGTCGTATAGTCCGCCCTGGGCATCCTGAATCTGCTGTTGGTATACAGCTTCGCTACCTTTTCTTAGATGTTCTTGGGCCGTAAACTGGAAATGGAGGGAGGAATTCGTAAATTGACGAGATAGGAGCAGTTGCTGTTGAAAATGATGGGTGCGAGAGGTAAAGAGCTCCTTGAAATTGGCTTCCTCACAGTTCATGGCACTGTATTTCCAGAAGGCATGAAGTGCCCAATTCCATGTGCCTTTATGAAACCAGGCTGCATCAGTACCAATTGATAATTGGGTTTGTTGTCTGCCATAGGTTATTGCCCCTTGCGTTTCTCGTCGATTCCAAAGACCGAAGCCATAAAACTGGAAGTATTTCACACCATCCATAATACTGTTGGCTGAAATGCTCTCACGAATCCATTCTGGCGAGAACTTGATAGCCAGAATATCGTGGGCATAAACTCTAGAACAAGCGAGTCCCATACGGATATGGTGGGCATAGTTGGCAAGTCGGGGATCATTGGAACGCGATAGTGCGATACCTTCATAATCAACTTCTGTGCCTAATGCGTATTTGCCTAGATTAAAACTGTATCCCCCCAAGACATGGTAAGTCTCGATGTCCATCGTGGTTGCCCCCAGTGTATCACTGACCAGATAAGGCCTCATCTCTTCCGGATAAGCCGAGTAGCTGTACGATGTTTGGGTACGTCTTCCTGACTGGTAGCTGGCCTGCCCATATAATGTACCCGATTCTTTGATATGAAGTTGACCTTGGGCAAGAAGTTGGCCGAAGGTATGTCGTTTACCCAGGTAGTGAACAAATTGTCCCGATGAGTTGTCATTCGTAAAAGAGGCTTGTATCCTGTTGGGGATATGCTTATATAGATAATCCGTGCTATCGGTAAGTTGAATCAGATAGTTATAGAGTGAACTCATATGTTGAGCCATTTCTATAGGTGCATTTTCAACATCCATACGCTGTGCCCTTGCCATGATAGGTGTTAGCAAGAGCAAAAGTATTTGTATTATTTTTTTTGTCATTCTATTCCTTTTAGAGTGATATCATCAACTCAGCGCCAAAGAAAGGTTTGTGCCAGTTTCTTACAGTGTGTTGATTGCCATCTTTATACTTTGGAGAAATCTGTACGATATTATTGGCAAAGAAAGATAGCTTTACATGTTCGTTAAATTCCTTTGTTGCTTTAAGATTCCATAATAGAGATACAGGTTGTCTTGTCTTATTGTAGCGGGAAGAAAGAAAATCGCGCTTCAGACTCTGTAACTGGGAATCATGTGTCAGATCAAACGGATGAATTTTGCCATCTGTATCCATATAGTGTTCTGGGTATTCATCTACATCGGTTGAAAGATGTGACTCCTGAAACCATACTATCTGGATGAAATTAGTAAAGATAAGTTTCCATTTAGGTAGATGGGTATTTATCCAACAGTTTGTATTGAAACTTGAAGCATACTGTTTGTCAAATCCATCATATATGCCCACATAGGGATACATCTGATCGCCAACCATAACAGAAGGGCGATACATGACTGGTACACCACTGGAATAGATAGTAGAATAATATGCTCCATTGATTTCTATTTCACTTTTAATAGCACTTATGTTAGGAATATGAATACGATATTCAAGTCCTCTTTTTTCCGTTTTGGCACTGTTTGCAGGTTGGCGTAGTGACATGAATGTGTACATTTCTCTTGCCAGGAAATCGTCTCGTGTCGGACGTCCGTCAACTTGATTCTTGAGTTGGTAATAGTAGGTATAGTGGGCTGGTGTGTAGCTTGTGAAATATTCTATTCCCCCCTTCATCAATTCGTGGAAGGCGGTCAGATTAAGTTCCAATCCCTTCCATCTCATATCATACCCCACTTCCATCTTCACATTACGGTTGGCTTCTAGTTGTGGATTTACAGGATTTTGAATCTTCGTATTGGTAATGAGCAGTCGCTTGGAAGGGTCAGAGAAATAAGCATTGAGTGCTATATAGTCGTGATAAACCAGATCTGGATATAAATAATCTGCTGATGGTAGTTTGTTTTCAACACCATAACCTATGCGAATCGTATGACTCATTTCGTGTCTTCCAGCCTGGTGATAGAGCGTATAGGCCGTCTGCAGGCGAGGTTCAAACAGCATCTTGTGTTGCAGACTATAAGAATCGGGTAGATTCATCATCATCACTTCACGAATGCCCAGAGAATTATTCCATTCATGCATGTTGCGGCGATAGCGTAACTTGGCTTCCAAATATCCAGCCTGATTTACTAGTGCTGGAATATCACTGTTTTTGCGTGGACGAATAAACTCTTCTGAAGGAAATGGTGGCCGGTTGGTGTCTACCACAGCACCATCGCCCAAATTCTTGGTATAGTTGTATGATCCTCCTAGTAAAATGCTATAATTCCAGTTTTCATTCAACAGTCCATATTTATGGGCATTAAGTTCAGAGAAAATGGTCAGGGGCCTATTGTCTATTTCATAATAAGTGTCATAGGTAGAAGGGAGGTAAGTGCCCTCATGTTCACCTTCTTCCGTACTCTGTTGCAATGGCATAACAGTACGGTTGATCACATGCTTATCGTGCTTCAGTACATCTTGGGTGTAATCGTACGAAGCTGTTAGTTCCACATCATCTATCCATGCCTTATTTAAGGTCATCTTTAGTTTACCTGAAAATGTAGCGTGCTGGTAATGTGAATTATATTTCTCGTGATAAGATTCTATTAATTCATCTGTCTTATTATTGCTGAATGAAGTGATATAACTGCCAGAAACATTCATATCGACCTTCTTGCCCCACCAGCGGCGCTGGTTATTCCAATTCAGCTGACCTGTAATGCGATGATATGCACCACGGGCATCAGAAATATCAGCCTGTGAACGTACGATATCAAACCCAGCATAAAGAGTACCCAATTTCTCAGATAAATAGAACCCTTTGCCTAAATAGGCCAACTTATTCTGAGGATCAAATTTTGTGCGAACTTTAAGTGGACTGGCCCCTTGTTTTACATGAACATCTATGGACCCAGAACTTAGGTTTCCCTCTTTGGCAGAAGATATGCCTCGGTTAATGGTAACGCTTTGAATATGGTCTGTAGATAACGTTCTCAAATCTGTACCGGCATTGACTCTTACATTGCCTTCCCCATCAGCAGCATAATTTCCAATCACACCGCTCATCTGAATGCGCATACCGTCGTTATGCTGAGGAATACCATTAACGGTAAGCCCCATTCCAAAGGAAGAACTCAAATCAGTACCCACTTGTCTACTGTTGACTAATCCACCGTTTTGCATATTTGTATCACCCATTTTTCCCCCAGGCAATAGGGCAAAAATGTCTATCAGTGAGGTAGGCTGTATATATTCTAAGGCCTCTTGCTCGATGGTGGCCTTACTGCCAATTTTGTCTCGGTACTGAGCTGAAACTACGACCTCTTTTAGGCCCATGCTCTGTTCTTCTATGCTGACGTGTATCTGTTTTGTTCCTGGTACAAGAACGACTTCTTTCGTTTGATACCCCAAACAAGTGATCTGCAGATGAATTTTTTGTTTGATGTCAAATGAAAGAGTAAAATTACCATCTATATCAGACACCGTACTCTTACCTATTTCTCTCGCATAAATGGATGCAAAGGCTATAGCCTCTCCATTTTTGGTGTTTGTGATTCTACCCTTTATAGGAGTGCTCGCATATAAGTTGGTGCAGCACGTAAAGAGGAAGAAACACACACCAAAAAAGATAATAAAAAATCGTTTCACTTATTCAGTCTGTTTTCTATTTCTTAGAATAGTTTTTCTGACCATTTGGTACGACAACAAAATCGTTTTCACTATTATTGGTATCCTGTACATAACCATTAGAAGTAGGTCTACGCTGTACAAACTGATTTTGGAAACCGCCATACATACCTGTATCCTGTATGTAAATTACACCTTTGTCTACATTTGCAGGCAGCACTTTGTGGAACATATTGTCAACACTTGCCGTTTCCACACCATCAATAATCCATGAGGTTGGTATTACGAGATAGTCTTGCATCTGGTTGCCCCAGCTTCCTGTAACTTTCATGTTTCTAAGATTGTTCTTGACGTATGTCGTAAGGTCTGTATTACCTGTACGAAGAAGCATGATAGGTGCGTACCCTCCATATCCCCATGAGAATGCCTGAAACATAGAGTAGTTTACAATCAAATTAGGTACTTCCGGATTATCTGTTGTCATAGAATACTCGTAAGGTACATATACCTCAAAGTCTGCTCCACTCAGATCGCGTGCTGCTGGTTTTGTGCCATTTTGAGTATGGTCTATCGCAGAATGGGCTATGACTAGTGATTCTCCTGGCTGTACAAGATGGTCACGGCCATTGCCTGGAATAGTATATAGCTGACTTACAACGATAGAGTCGTGATCCAGTCTACTGCTCTTGATACCATCATCTTCGGTACAGTTATAATCGCCTGCAATGGCAAAAGAGAGTCCATCTGCATAAAGTGGGCGATTGCTTACATTGCGAATAGTAAAGTACTCTTCATAGTAATTGTTGTCCCAATCGCCATTAGATGAACAGTTGAAAAATAATTCATCCAACACGAAGGTCTTTTCCATGCTGAGTTGAAGATCTTTCAATGGAATAGAACATGAAGTGTTGGTTGAACTGAGTGTAAAGTCATCCACATGTCCATACATGGTACTTGCACCATTCACGAGGTCTTCTGCGGTAATGTTATATTGTCCTAAAGGCAGAGAGAATACGACTGTTCCAGATGCGTCAGGTGTGGCTGTAAACTTGGTAGCTGATCGCGACTCAATAGCTGTTACTGTAAATGAGGTGAAGTCTACATTGTCTTTATCGCTGATTAATTTAATCGTCATAGTGTTTAAATTCTCACTGTCATCACTAGATGTACAGGCGGTAAAAGTTAGCGTACATAACATGAGAAGTAAACACAATAAGTTCTTTACTGTTTTGGGATACATTATCGAAAAAATCATATTAATAGTTTATTTTTTTATAAATTTTTTTGCGATTGCAAAAGTACGGATATTTATACGCATTAAAAATACCTAAAAACTATGATTTTTTGTAAAGAATTCAAAGTGAAATCAATATTCAGTCATCACTAATAATGATAATATATAACTAAGTCAACCTATCATTTCTGTTGAATGATGCACTCCAAAAGGAAGGAGTGCATCATCGGTTTATTACCATTTCAATTCATCCTTCAAGATGACGCCATCGGTAGCATCTTCTGCAGTAAAAGTATTACCTTTATACTGTACGCAGAGCATAATCATTTCTTCAGAACCCGTGTTCTTGATAGCACGCTTTCCCTCAGGAGAAACTCGGATAATGCTTCCTTCAGATACAGGGATGTTTTCACCGTCTACTTGATAGAGACCTTCACCCTTGAGAATGAAGTAAAGTTCCTCATGGTTTTTATGAGTATGAAGAAAACCATTATCGTGTCCAGGAGCAAATGATTGGAATGAAAGTTCGCTGCCTGTTGTTCCCAGTGCCTGACCGATAAATACCTTGCCAGGAATCTGAATATCTCCCAATGGAAGAACATAATCTTTAATCTCGTTGAGATTGCCGACATTTACTGCTGTAAAATTCTTACCTGTTTTTGTAGTCTTTACTGATTTCATTTTCTTTATCTTTTTAATTGTTATATGTGTTAAACTCTAATTTTCGGTTGCAAAGTTATTGTGATTCAATAAATTATACAAGTAGGCACACTTTTGTAAGTCGGTTACTTTAAGGTAACTAATGTCTGAATACAAGGGAAACGCAATCATAGTTTTACATAGTTTAACATATATACTTTCTTGCTGAGTAATTTAATAGTTACTTTTGTGCAGTAATATAACAAAAAGAAAATATAGGAATGAACAGAACCGAAGTTAGAGATGCGTTATTTCCAAATTGTCCTATCCGTAATGTGCTGACACGCATAGGTGATAAATGGTCATTATTGGTACTTTTCACGATGGAGCGCAATGGCAATCAGCGCTTCAAGGAGTTGCAGCGCAATATCCCTGATATCTCACAAAAGATGCTTACAGCTACTCTTAAAACGCTTGAAGCAGACGGATTGGTATTACGTAAAGCTTATCCGGAAGTTCCACCACGAGTAGAGTACACTTTAACAGATAAAGGTAAGAGTTTATTGCCTCATATCGATAGTCTTATTGGCTGGGCTCTTGACAATATGAATGACATTATGGAAAATAGAAAGAATTATCTCTTAAAATAAAAGGTGTGCCGATAATATGATGAAAAAAGAAAACAAACTTGAATATTATATTTCAGCCCATTTAGCTGTTTTATTAGGTGGTTTTACAGGCTTGTTTGGCAAATTGGTAACCCTTAATGAAGTTGACATCGCGTGGTATCGCATGGCTTTTGCCACCATTTTTCTCATGGTAATTGCAGGAATCCCAAAGATATCAGCCACGAAATTACTCAGATTAGCCGGCGTGGGTTCTTTATTAGGACTGCATTGGATATTATTTTATGCATCCATCAAGATGTCGAATATTTCCATAGGTGTAATCTGTTATTCTCTCGTAGGATTTTGTACGGCCATCATAGAACCATGGGTATATCATAAGAAGATATCGGTTACAGAGCTATTTTATTCGATGCTCACCATGGCTGGTCTATTACTTATCTTCTCTTTCGATTCGCGTTATCGTGCAGGTATTGCAGTGGGAGCCGTCTCAGCGGTTGTAGCTTCGCTTTATGGTGTACTTAATAAGAAGGAGAGTGAGGGAGTGAAGGGTAGAACGTCATTGTTTTATCAGATGAGTGGCGGTGTTACTATTTTATCGGCTATCATACCGCTTTACCTATATTTCTTTCCAAGTACACAATCTGTTGTCGTTATACCAGAAGGAAGTAATTTGTGGTGGTTGTTAAGTTTAGCATTGTTTTGTACAGTAGGAGAGTATTTATTAGTTATCAAGTCTCTTCGCGGCTTATCTGCTTTTACCATGAACTTAAGTTTTAATCTTGAGCCCGTATACAGTATCATCATCGCCTTCCTATTTTTTGGTGAAGGTCGCGAATTAAACTTTTCCTTTTATGTCGGAATAGCATTGATTGTACTGAGTGTGATATTGCAAACGATGCGATCGAAACATAAATAGGGGAGATTGAAATCTCCCCCCAACAAAAACCTCCGTTAATTTCTTGCATTTCAGACGGTGTCTTACTCATCAGACAAGCCTTCGCTGTCGGCTAATTGACTCCGCCCATGTGTTTACAGTGCTTGAAATGTTAAAAATGCACTTTCTGCAGAAATTTTCTTCGATTTTCTTGACAATTTCATTTTGATACTTTATCTTTGCGATATAATAGTAAAAGATCTTGGAGTATGGAATACCTGTAGACTATTTTGCTATATGCCTTGTACATGTCGCATATCCTTCCGATTCGTGGCGTTTGACTTTTCGGTTGGTCTATCACAATTCCAATTTTTTCTTCCCCATAGTACCTTTTTGCCTTTATACTGGATATTACCAAAATATCCTTTATAAGTTTAATTTCTTATTAACGTAAATGTTTTATAAGTATCCATTTAATAGCTAACTAAAATTATAAACCGATGAAAAACAAAGCCATTTTATCTATACTGCTATTTGTCTTTACATATACTAAGGCAGAGGGACAGACGATTGTTTACACATATTCAATGTCTCGGTAAATGGAAATGGACAGGCTTTTCCCGTAGAGAAAAAATGGTAAGTTTTTTCATAATATTTTAAATTTAAAGGAATGTATAAAGTTATATTTTTCTTAATATCGATAACTCTCTTATGTCTTTCATGTAACAATGAAGGCTATAAGGAGACAGACAGGTACATGGAGATAGACAATCAAGATTTGAAAAGGGAACTGGCTTTTTATGTTGACTCCTTGGATTCCATTCATAAAGGCGAGGACTATGTCATAAGAGTATATTGTCGGGATATCAGCAACATTCTGAAGCGATATACAATATCCGATGAGATTGATTATGATTCGTGGAATAGATGTCCATATAATTTTAAAAGCAAAGTTCATGGTAAGGACATCTTGTTTGTGATGTGGACGGTGGATCCGAGACAATCGCTGGCTATGAGCCCCGTTTTCAAATTAGATGACAAAAGCTTTGGCAAGGAGGTAAAGAAATACTTTCCAAAAATATACAAGAAATATGGCTTGAAAGATTCACGTTATCCTCAGATAATATACGAGCCAGACTTGATATATCTTACTTTCTTAGGGAATAAGCTCATTGGAAAATATAGAAGTAGAGGACTGCCTGGAGAACATGTTCCCGTCAACATTAATAAAAAAATAATATATATGTGACATCAATCAATCATTGGTTTCATCACTGGTGTATGGGGAAGATATAATCATAAATTCAGAATTAAATAATAAACCAATAAGTTTCTATGAAAAAAATATTGTATTTTTTAATTGTCTTCGTATTGATTGTAGTATGTGCCAAAGGACAGAATACAGAAAATCTCAATACCCTTCGTGATAGTTTAGCCAAAATGGTCCTTTGGGGGACTCTGCGTAACGACACGACAATGCTCGAAAGAGCATTGAAACTTTCAGACTTCTTACTTAGTATTGATACTACGAACATCGGTAAGAGGCATTGTTATCATCACCGTTCCATGATTTTCTTTTCTTTGGGACACATGGATGAGGCTATGGCCAACGCTGAACATGCAGTTTTGACCCTTCAAGCAAATAATCCGTTACGGCTTATCTTTATGTCGGCAAAATACTTAAGGGAACATAATAAAGACTCGGCTGCTTATTACATTGAAAAGACAATTGCTGTTTGTGACAGTTCATTGAATGAAGAGTATAACGAAGATATGGCTATTAATAAGATTAAGGCAATTTATCTGCGCGATGGAGAGAAGAAAGCAAAGATTTATTTGTCAGAACTATTAAGGACACATCCAAGCCCATTGCTAAAATTATTTGACGAAGACTGGGATGAATGGGTTCGCATGAATAATGAGGAATTAAAACTGATGAATATTAAGATCTTGAGATAGAAATGGTATGTTGAAAAGCATACTTAGTATTCTATTTAGACCTTTGGAATAAGGGGAAGCCTGGTTCTGGAATATATAAGTCAGAAGAAGTTTTGTTTTGGTATATAAAGTAGTTTAACATTATGAGAAAAGTATTTCTAATTATTTACATGATAGTATTTGCCAATTACGCTAATAATATATTAGCGGGCAACGGTGATAAAGCATGGATTTCGGAGCGGTTTGCACTTCAAATCATAAATAAGAAGAGCCTACAAAGCAAGTATATCTTCCCTATTGAAGGTTTTGAATTACATAATGGATGCTTATATGTCCTTACTTATGGTGGAGAGATGCAACCTGTCATGACAAAAGCAACTAAAGAAGGGATGCTTATATCTAACTTCCAATATACAATCAATTTATATTCTTGGCCAAAATATCAAATTGAAAAATACAGTAAGTCCAAAGTATATTATCAATATGTAGGAGATAAGATTAAAGTAGAAATAAGAACAGGGGAATATACAGAGCATTTATTTTTTACAAGTAATGTGCATGGAAACAGGTTTGGGAACTTACTTGAATTCAAAGGATGGCTATTGGATTTTTTATTGCCAACGATTAGCTTTGGATCACCAAGCACGTAAACCAAGTATATCAATTGGCTCCAATCTTATCGGACAGTAATAATAAAAAAATAGTGTCTAACAAATTCTTTGACTTTCACATATTCTTAAATTAAGATGAATAAACTCAATATATTATATATGCTTATCTCTACGATATTTACATTTGTTTCTTGTACCCGTGTCAAAAACAAAGACTTGAAAGTAAATATTCTTGCTCTGACTGAATCTGAAAGTGTCTATTTCATTCAGAAAGCAGATACAATAGAAAATAAATGTTATATTGTTACAGGAGATAACGATAAAATAAGTATAACTGTACCATATTGTACTAATTATATTATTGATGATTTAAAGAGAAAGGGCAAGGGCCTTTCAGCTTTTCCAATATCCCAAAGACAGAGGGGGTATAAAGAAACTTTGCAAGAAATGAATACATGTTTAAAAGTTATTTTAAGCAAGTATTCAAAAGAAAAAAACATCAACATACATTGTGATCTGTCTGATTTTAGTGATATTGCCATCATTGTTTCGCAATGCCTCCCAGAATATAAGTGTAAGAATAAATCTCAGATAGAAGAGTGTATAAACCATACTACATTAGCAGCAGATTTGACCGCAATATTGGGAATGTATAATATGAGCGTACAATCCATATCATTAGACTTAGAAGCAAAAGGTATTTATATGAATAAGGAATTATTTTTATCAAATCGCACTACATCTATTAAGGATATACCTCAAAAAATTCTTGCTGTTCCAATCAAAATAAATATCGTAAATAATCAAAGTGGTATAAATAGAATAACGAAGAAACAATGAACTGTAAAAGGAAAACGAATAAATTCGGTTCATCCGACAAATATCAGTTAGTGATGATATGAGAGGATAACAAAAAAATGGTTGTTTTTTTAAAAAAAACAACCATTTTTTGTTGAGATTTCAATTTTTTTTATTCCTTTGTAATAAATAACTATATCATGAAATCTTTACAAGATACTCAATACATAAAGAATAAACGAAAGAAGTTAAAATTAATTTATGGTTTCATTGCATTTCTTCTTTTAATATTGTGCGTATTATTAAGTTATGTATATCGCCCTTATGTTTATTCTCATCACATAAACGATTATCATATAGCTGATTGCTACACAAGTTTTTTGGGTGTTCCCATTATCGTATTTTTGACACAAGCTTTACGAAAAGAAAAATGGAGTATACCTACTAATATTTTTTATGCCACAGTTTTTTTGATAGGGTGGGAAATCGTTGATGGTTTTTTAGCAAAGCAATATGATTGGATAGATATTATAGCTTGTATTTTTAGTGGAGTAATACTATATGTGATTCATCGAATAACTTGTTTTAAAAGTATTCATGAATACGATGGCTGAAAATATAAAACATTACAGATAAATATAGCCAGAAATGGCTGTATTTATCTGTAACAGTAATTTAATATATATGTTTATTCATTTGAATAGTCAGCTTTTAGATGCAGTTCATAAGAGTTTCTGACATTCTTCAAAATTTAACATTATTACATGAATTATATGATCACATTCACTTGTTCTAGCAAATCCTTTTCAATTTGATCAGGAGAAATATTTCCGGAGTAGGTTTTTATGATTTTTCCGTTGTGAATATAAAAAATGACATCGCAAATATCAGTTAGCGATGATATGATATGAGAGGATAAGACAACTGTTTTTTGCTGAGCACCTATTTTTTTCAACCATTTTTTCAAGACAACTACACCTGTTAAATCTAAGCCATTAAAAGGTTCATCTAAAATATATAGATTGCTATCTCTTAGCATCATGATCATAAGCATGAGTCGTTTTTTCATACCCAAAGAATATTTTGTAGGAAAACGATTTAACGGTAATTTGAAAATCTGGTTCAGATGGTCTATATCTTGCTGGGTATATTTTATTTTTCCAGCTTCCAGGCAAAATTTTACAAATTCATTGCCAGTAATTAGTGGATAAAAATATAAAGTGTCAGAGAGAAATCCGATGTCTGTGCTGGAAGGAATTATAATTTCTCCTTCGTATTTTTCGAGACCAGATAAACATCGAAAGAGAGTACTTTTCCCAGCTCCGTTTTCGCCCATAAAGCCATAAATTTTTCCAGGTTCTAATGTTAACGAAATATCTTCGATAACATATGAGGTATCGTATTTTTTCTTAATGTGTTTCAACTCTATCATAAAAATCTTTATATTTTAATTGGATATATTTGATAAATATGAGTGATATTATGCATGAGATCACTATTATAGATAAGTATTTTAGTGCAGCTACATTCACTGAAAATAAAGTGGTAAGAAGAATAATTGAAATGAAATCATTTCCTATGTATATATATCTTAGACAATTTGCTTCAAAGAGGAAAATAATGGATATCAATAGGAGTATAATACATGAAAAGAAATAATTAGGTTGATAAAATAAGGATATAATAAGAAATGGAAATAACAATACTATACTATTTCCTACAGAATATTTTAGTTTATTGAATATAATTCTATTAGCAGATTTGTACAAAAGTAAGTGTTGTTTTTCTGGTTTCTGAAATAAAGTGATTCCCAGTAAGTATATAAATGTCAGAACACTTACCAGAAAGATCTTATTATTTTCGTAGATTAAACCTATAAAAGAAGCACATATACATAGAATGTATGGTACGATTAATATTCTTAAGCTATTTTGATATTCATAGCTTCCTTTTAAAAGTAAAGGGTGTGTAAATAACTTTAGATGAATATGCCAATTAGGAAAGAATGAAGGGATAAAAGCAAGTAATAAGCATAATATAGCAGTTAGTAGGGAATCTTTTAAAATACAAATGATAGAAAATGGTATTAAGATGATAAGGTAATCTATGCAAAATAACCATTTTGTTTTTTTCCTATATATTTCTTTTACAATTCTTTTATCCCCTCGTTTAATATGTAAACTCAATATTAGTGAAAATGCTATAGCGATTATTTCTATTGGAGATAGTTTTGAGACAACATATAGAAAAATCGCTAGCAAAAAAAATATTAAAATCGAGATTATGCCAACAGCTTGGCATAATCTCGATAGTATCTTTACATGTAACTGTAAATAGTTAACCATATTATTCAATATTCAAATATAATATAGCAGATAATGAGAAACTGTATAATTGCTATCACGATTCATATTATGGTATCTTTTAGCGATAAAAGAAGTCTTATTATTTATTCATATCACGTAATAGTTTCACAAACATTAAAACAATAATTAAAAATCCTACACCCATTTCAAGAATATAGGGTGTTGACATAAATTTGTTGTTGTTTGCACTTATAATCAAAATTACTACGAATATATATAATATATATGTTGGAATATTAAAGATCTTCTTCATTTCTAGCACTATTGGAGAGCAGCATCGAGTTTTTCTTTGAATTTTTCGTCTGATGGTCTGAACGCATCTGCATCGTTTATTGTTCCATCGGCATTGATGAGTAGAAAGCGTGGTATTGACATTACACCGAATGTTTTTGATATCATCTTATTTTCTTCAGCATTGGCTATGAATTGTGGCCATTGAAGTTTCTCTTTGGCAATTCTGTTTTTCCATGCCTTCATGTTTTCATCAAGACTGATGCTGATAAATTCAACCTTGTTGTTTCCTTGATATTCCTCTATGTGCTTGGCGAGTTTAGGAATCTCCATGGCACATGGTCCGCACCATGTAGCCCATAAATCGATATATACCAATTTGCCTTTGAATTCACTCAAGTGATGTTTGTTTCCTTCAGCATCAGAGAAAGTGATATCCGGACATTTCATACCTGCTTTCGTGTTTTTCTTGGCATCAACAATATATTGAAACCGTTCGATGATAGAATGGTCTACTTTTTCCTTAGCTACCTGCCAGAAAGCGTCTATATTGAAAGGTGTGGTTGTGCCCAACATATTGTTGATGATACCTTCCATGAGTAAATCGCGAATCTTCTTGTTGGTTACATACTTGTCAACCGTGTTGATATACCCGATGCCGTAGTTTTCGGCAGACATATCCTTCGTTATTCGTTCTGGGAAATGAGCATAGATAAATGATGTTATAAGGTCATTGCTGAGGCTCAGAGTATCGTTAGGGTCAATCTCTGCTACAAGCTGCATCACTCTGTTGTCTTCTCTTGGGTCACGATGGGTTAAGTAATCCTCATTTTCAAGGAGCGAGAGTCGATTTTTCAGATATGCCTTTTCGATGTCTACCAAGTTTTGCTCAACATCCTCCTTATTCTTGAGTTTTTTAGCCAAAATGACCAATCGCTTATATTGCTCATCAAGCTTATTTGAAGCTTCTGTGCTCTTTTTCTTGATATCTGCAGGACTAGTCTCCTCATTATAATCCATCACTGGTGAGAATTTTGTATATTCGGTAAATAGTTCTGCCATATCAGCATTAGCCCCAGACAGTTTTCCTATCACTTTGCCCGTTTTGTTACGTTCCAGTTTTAGTTTTTGTGTCTTTTTAGGTTCACACACCATTACATACATGGTTCCATCTTGCAGTATTAGCGTTGTATTCGCCTTTTCTTTTATGGTATTGCAGCTATATGTAGCCACTCCCTTTGCATTGAAGGCTAATTGGGTGTATTCGCCATTAGGTGTTGTAAACAAATGATTGCTTGTTATTGTGGTATCTGCTGTCTCAACAATGATTTGTTGGGCATTTACAGGCAGAATCATCATCATGCCTGTAAATGCCAATATACTTTTCAGTTTCGTATTCATTCTCGTTTTATAAATGCTGTTTCAATATTTCTTTAATTTCCTCTACGCTTTGTGGTGATTTCATCACCTTTCCGTTGGGAGCAATCAATACAAAATAAGGTACACCGTTTCCTATCTGATATTTAGTAAACAGATCTTTGTATCCTTGATTTGTGGTGCGATACTGTTGCCATATCTGTGGATGTTTGGCCATAGCTTTTCGCCATGCTTCTTCCTTCACGTCAATGGAAAGATCTATGATAGTAAAGTTATCTTGGTATGCTTTGCCGATAGCTTCCAATTTAGGGAAGGCTGCAAGACATTGTCCACACCAGCTTGCCCAAAAGTCAATAAGAACAAATTTTCCATTCTGTGGCACGACATCTTTGAGATGAGTAATCTTGTTGTTCGTGTCGTATATTTCCAGATCTATCAGCTCTGCCCCTACAGTAGTTTTCCTGGCAAATTCCACACGCCATTTGAATTCTTCAAAACGAGAAGGGTCATCTGGTACAGCTTTTATGGCCTGAGCCAAACGTTCCACTTCATTTTTTTGCAAACCATATCCACGTTTCAGCATATTATTTACGAGCATGGCAGAAACAATAGATGTGGGATGTGTCTGAATGAATGACCACGCCAAAGTATCGTTATACAGCCATTCTCCCATGGCCTGTAGCTCGTCAAAATCACTTTGTATTTGCGTTCCGTGTATTTTCAGATCCTTGTCAACTGTAATCTCGTCATTTGAAATGAACATATCAATATAGTTCCAATGAATAGAATCATCAGGCCAATGATTTTGAGCTACCAAATCAAGATTATTGGTAGTCAACATGCCCTTAACAGGTCGTTTTACACTTCCTTTCAGCGTAAAATGGCCGTTTTTTACTACAGTTGTAGCACACTCTGTGATAGAGTCTTCATTCTCGCCAATACCAACTACCGTTCCATCGGGTAGTGAGGGAACATATCCTTGGATAACAAAGCCCTTTTGGGCGTAGCTGCTAATCGTTAATGTAGCAAGTAGCAGTAATAATATTTTCTTCATACTTATTTTATATAACCTAATTCTGTGATGATTTGTTTCATCAATTTATATTTGCTGATGATATCAGGATACTCTGTATATTTTTCTTCTACTTCTTCTAACGTAGTATTCATAGCCAAGTTAATAAACGCTTTTACGTCCTCGTCAAGAGTAGGGTAGGCAGTCCACCATACTCCCCAGATGTCCTGATGGGGTGCGATAAAACTCTTGGCATTTTGCAGAGGCATACCATCTTCTTCGCCCTCAACCCATCCTTCCATCCATACGCCATAGTACTTCTTACCATAGCTTGTGAACGCATTGAAGGTTTCTATAGTTTGATGTGAGATGATGTTGGCCAAGATTTCGATGATCAACTCTTTGGAGTAATCGTTTTTCTCGCTTTCACCCATTTCTGTTATAGCACTCATGGCTATGGCAGTAGCTCTGACACCCACGACAAACGATGGATTTGTGATTCCATCGTCAGGCTCCCGTAGTTGGCCATCTTCATACTTGAAGTGGTTGATGTTATTGACAAGAAGAAAAGAGAAGGGACGCAATTTCTTTCCTAAATGTGGAAGAAGATACTGCTCTACAAATTGTATTGCAAGGTGCTTTTCTTCTATTGTCGTAAGATAATCATACGTGTAAGCATTGTTATTCTCAGAAGCTGTCATCATATATCCTAGATCAAGCAGTTCGCCTGTATTTAAGGTGTCAGTGAAAAGCAGATAACAGCTGTTTTTAGAATAGAATTCCTTACGTAGCAAACTCTCTTCGTCATCGGCATTATCATCGGTGATAAATGGATTTGTATCGGCGTTGCTAGGCTGTAACGGGTCTTCACTCTCGCAGGCTGTGAAACACATGGCAGCAGCAAAAAGCCATATTGTAGCTAATATTTTATTCATAAACTTTTTCCTTTATAGAGTTATGGTGGTGTATGTACGTTCTCCACGAGTATTCTGTGGCATTCCAACGTTATAGTCTATAACGCTTTGTGGCAGTGGCAATACCCATCCCCAGTCGTCAGCCGAAAGCTTGAATGTACACATAGATTTAATCACATCCGATTGACGATCTTCATAATAATAATAGTGATGAGTGATTTCCGTCTTCTGCTGATATTTTGTATTTACGGCATAGCGGCGAAGGTCAAACCAGCGGTGACCTTCGAGTAACAGTTCTCGTTCACGTTCATCTCTGATATCTTCTATCAGTTTGTTGCCTGTAGAAGTAATTTCGTAATCAGCTCCATCGGTGAAGCGATATTTTCTAAGGGTGTTCACCGCGTTGCGTGCTTCTGTTTCTTTGCCCATGTAAGCCATAGCCTCAGCAAGGTTTAGATAAGCCTCACTGCTTCGGAAGAAGTTTTTATCGCTGACATCATTGAGTTGTTTCTGCAAACCGTAATAATAGCCATTGAAATAATAGTTCACATCATCTTCTGATATTTTCTCTTCGCCGTCTTCTGTTTTTAAGGCATTGGTATTGGCAGGATGTTTCTTGTAGCCATGGAATTTGCCATTTGTCCAGATATACTGAGTTTTGCGCAAATCGTCATCACCATACATGTCATAAATATGCTGACTGATAGTAAATGATTTCGCTTCATTCATAGTATATTCCATAACACTATTGCTACCCATGCTGAATATAAGCTCTGGCGAGGTCTGTGAGATGATACCTGATGTATGACTCATGACTTTAAGATTAGCCAATGAAGGATGCTCGTTAATGGTCTTTTGAGCGTATTCAGCAGCTTTCTCCCAGTTTTGCATGTAAAGATATACTCGGCTTAAAAGCAAATGTACGGCAGTAGTGCTGGCACGATATTTGGAAGTCTGTGTACCATATTCTTCCAGTTCCTTTTCAGACGAGAGCAGGTCGCTGAGAATCAGGTCATAACATTCCTGCACCGTATTGCGACTGAAAAATCGGTCTTCCACCTCCTGAGAGGTTTTGATAGGTACAGCTAAGTCTGTGGAAGCTGTTGCGGGGTCGTATGCTTTTCCATAGAAATTGGTAAGCATAAAGTAGTAGTATGCTCTCAGGAAGTGGGCCTCTCCACATACCTTGAGCTTGCCTTTACGCTGCTCTTCTGTGTTGTCGTCCAATGTCTTTGCACTCTCTATTACATTGTTGGCCACATTGATAAGTCTGTAGTATTCAGCCCAACTGTCATTTTCTTTGTTAAATCCAGTGTATGTATCATTCTGTCCACTACGTGCCTGCCATGTATAATAACCAAACACACGTTCTTTGCCGTCATACTCCATGCTTCCTTTTTCGTGACTTGGACCATCGTATTCGTCAAGTTCGTCGGCCAGGAAATGAATAAAGTATTGATTATCGTTTGTTGTACTCAGCAAATCAGCAGATATGATGTTCTGATAGCAAGAACCTATCAGCAGTTCGTCAAGATCTCGCCATGATCGCACATAGTCTGTGTCTTGAGAATATTCCTTCAGAAAGTCGCCACATGAAGTCAATAGCAGAAGGGCAAGTGGAATAATACCAGTTGCCATGATCTTCTTTCTTATATTTTTATTTATCTTTATCATATTTTTATCTATTCTACGTATTAGAACTGAATATTCACACCGATGGTGTAATATGGGGTATCGCTTAATTGTACTTCGGCAAATCCACTCTGTGTTGGTGTTTGTCCCTTTAGCTTACTGTTACACCAGGTATAAAGGTTGTTTCCTGTGAGCGTTATTGCCAGGCGTTGCAGACCATAGTTGAGGAGTACTTTTACGGGTACTTCGTAGGTAAGACTAAGACTCGTAAGTCTCAGATAATCAGCGTTTACTACGCGTACGTTACTGTAATCGTACATACTCCACGCATCCTTTCCGAACGGTACGCCCTGATAGAAAATCTTCTCTGACCAGTGTGTAGTATAGTCATAAAATCCATATTGATCATGGCTCATGATAGAAGGAATATTGGTGAATTTCTCATCACCAGGTTTCATCCAGCGATTGAGCAAAGCCCTATTCAAGTTATTTTCAGGATAAATATATCCAGGACCGAGGCTTGTTCCTGTACCTTGGTTAAACAAATGGAATAAGCGCACTTTGTTGCCGAGAGAGTAATCCATAAAGATACCCAGACGCCAGTCTTTGTAGGTGAGCGTAGAACTCAAACTGCCAGTTATATCAGGATCTCTTTTTCCACTCAGTTCAAGTACACGTGTAGCGGTTTCATATTTGCTGAGTCCAATCAGTTCATCTTGTCGATCTTTCCAGTCATCAAAGGTAGGACCACCATTTTCAGGATTCAATCCTGCAAAGCGATAGGAGTAAAACACTCCTATAGGTTCACCGTTTACAATGGCTGTACCATTCAGGTAATCGTTTATGTCATAGGCATCCTCTCCGGGAGCAGTGTTCATCTTGTTCATCACCTTAGACAAAGTAGCAGACACCATCCAGTTCCAGTCTGTATTTTGAACAGGTGTTGCTGTGATTGCAAAGTTGTAACCCTTATTGATAATCTGTCCAGAGTTTACGACATAAGAAGTAAAACCATTCACATCCGAGATGGTTTTGTTCATGAATGCGTCATTGGTCTTTTTATAATAATATTCTGCAGACAGCAGCAAGCGACTGTTGAAAAATGCTCCCTCGATACCCATATTGAAAGATTGCGTCTTTTCCCATTTCAGGTCAGGGTTGGCAAACTTATCTACAGTAGAAACCATCTCATCATAGTGTGCGTCGTAGGCTCCTTTGGTAATCGTGAGTTTTGGCGTTTGTCCTTCAAGCATATTTCCTTGGCCACCGTAAGACACCTTATAGGTAAGGGCGTCCAGCCAGTTGGCGTTGATGTGTGCTATTTCCTTCAGATTAGCATTTGCAGACACCGACCATACAGGTAGGATCTTTTCATTACTTCGATCACCGAAGCGGTTAGAGCCATCGTAGCGTGTGTTGGCATTTATGGTGAAATACTGCTTATAGCTATAAGAGGCTGTACCATAAATAGAAGCCAGATTGGTAATGTTATCTGTGATGGTAGGCATATTTCCTGCTAACCAACTCAGATAAGCTGTATACTTCTTTGGGATGGATGTAGTGAATTTACGTCCACGATCGGCATAATAGCCACGCTGTGTAAATTGGTTGCCTTTATATTTACTTGAGCTTGCCTCCATACCGACGGCAATGTTGATGTTGTGCTCTTTATTGGCGCCAAAATCTTTGTTGATGTTTGCCTGTAGGCGGGCAGTCCAGTCATGTAATTCGGTGTTATCCTCTGAAAGTTCACCACCGAAAGGCATTTCAGAGTTTGTTGGTGCAGGTACACCATATTGGCTCATGCGCAAAGCAGCAGCATGAAAACTGCGTTCGCCATACCACCCTTCAATATTGGTGTTCGTTCCGCTATATGCAAATATAGCATTAAAGTTTAACCATTCCTTAGGTACATAGCGTAAGTTGATGGTAGCTTTAAAACCGTTTGTTCTTTGGCTTACATAGCTGTTGTCAAGTTCGTTGAGAAAACTATAGTCGTATGCTCCAGAGCCTACAGAGTTCTTTTTATAATAATAGTAGTTGCCATCCGCATCGTATGCTGGGATAGTACGTGAAGTGTTATAGGCATAGTCAATAGGTGACAGCTCACTTTGGTTATAATGTTTCTTATTGGTATACATAGACAGGTTCAAACTGGCTTGAATCTTATCACTAAGGGTGAAATCCAGGTTGGTAGCTGCTGTATATCGCTTGCCTGTGTTGTTGTTAATTACATCATCGTCACCCGTATAACCTAAAGAAGCATAATAGCGGAATTTGTCGGCACCACCAGAGATATTCACACTATGATCTTGCGAGAAACTATCATGAGTGAGGAGTTTAAACCAATCTGTGTTCTGTGTTTCAGCTTTAGCGACAGCCTGTTCAAATTCTTCACGTGTGTAAACTCCGCTGTAGTATTTTTGCAAAGCATCCTCATAGCCAACATACGACATATCGCTAGGGAAACTGTAATGCATATTGGCAAGTTCTCTTGAAACCTGAGTTCGTTCCTTCGAATTCATCAGGTCTATCTTTGAGTCAGTATATCTTGGGCGTTGACGTAATGTTCCTGTGAAAGAGTAGGAGATGACAGGCTTTCCTGCACGTCCTTTTTTAGTAGTAACAACGATGACACCATTGGCAGCACGTGTTCCATAGAGAGCAGTGGCAGCGGCGTCCTTTAGTACGTCAATACGGTCTATATCCTGTGGGTTAATGCCCGAAATAGCGTTACCAATGCGGTTGACATAGTCAGGGTCGTTGATAACATCCGACTTCAAGTTTACAGGGTCGTTGATAATAATACCATCAACCACCCACAGTGGTTCACGGTTACCAATGAGCGTTGATGTACCACGAATACGAATTTTAGGTGTCGAATTGATTTCTCCACTATTGTTACTCAGTACCAGGTCAGGAATACGACCTTGCAACATTTTATCGACCGACGAAATACCGGCTCTTGCGATATCCTCCATCTTAACGCTTGTAACAGAAGAGGTGAGATTTCTACGGTCAATCTGCTGGTAACCTGTAATGACCACCTCTTCAAGAGTAGCTTTGTCATCCACCATAAAGATGATAACATCATCTTCGCCCGACTTTAAGGTTCGTTTCTGTGTTTTGCAACCAATATAGCTACACGTTATGTTAATCGATTTACCTTTTGCAACCTGTATACTGAATCTGCCGTCATAATCAGATGCCACACCGTTTTTGGAGCCGTCAATGCGGATTGTTACTCCAGGAAGAGGTTGTCCTGTTTCATCCAAAACTTGTCCACTAACTATACCATCATCCTTGGTAGTAGTTACCCCTTGAGGTGTAGAAGCCCATGAAGTGGTAATTGTGGTTGTGCATAAAGAAAGCAGAATTGGTAACATGATTCGCTTCTTACCCATAATGAAAAATCTTTAATTATATTTTATAAGTTCTCTAATAATACTAAATATCTGTGGTATATCCTTGTTTTATTATAAACAGAAATGATATAATGGCTGCAAAAGTACAAATTATAAGTAAAACATGCAAAACTATTATAAATTAATTTCATATTTTTTCTATTTTTCTTGAATGTGCAATCTATAGTCTTTGGGCGACATACCCATTAGTTTGGTAAAGAGGCGAGAAAAATAAAAGCTATCATCAATGCCGACCTTAAAGCTGATTTGGTTTATCTTCATGTTGGTACTCGACAACAGTTGGCAGGCATACTGTATCTTGAGCAGGTTAAAATAGTTGAGTGGGCTGTGACCGGTTTCCTTTTTAAAGAGCATAGAGAAGTGGCTGCTGGAGTAGCCTGTATATTGTGCCATCTGCTGCAACGAGATTTTTTTCTCCAGATTTTCCTTCATGAAATGTACAGAAGCGTTTACGATTTCGTTTTCTGCTACTTTTTCCTTATTTTTCTGATGTATCTCTCTGCTTCTATACTGGCCGAGGTAGCGCATGGAGGCCAGATAATAGTGTAGAAGTGAAGATGAATAGCGCAAATTCTCTCGTGTATAGCCGTTTGCCAATGTGAAATAGATATCTTCAAAGAGATGGTTTCGGTCGTTGATACGAGAATTCATGGCAGGCGTAATACTCTGGGGGGTAGCAGCTCCTTCAGCATAATATGATGCGTGGTTGCCACAAAAATGAATCCAATAGATAGTCCATGGGTGGTTTTCTGATGATGCGTATCTATGAGGTATACCTGCTGGTAAGATAAAGTATTGGTTTGCTCCGACGTCCTGACGTTTGCCTTGCCCTATCTGATACCAGCCTGTTCCCTCTACACAATAGATAAGTACATTCTGCTCGATAGGATCCTCGCGTTCGCGATAATGAAAGTTGGCTACGGGATAATAGCCGATATCTGTAATGTAAAGACTGGACACCAACGGATCTTGCTTTTCCATCTCTATAATCATCTTGGGTAGAACGATACAGCGTTCTCCTGTAAAACCGTCTTTTCGTTTCAACATGGTATTTTTTTCCTTATTTTGCGCAAAAATACCAAGAAATCATAAAATAATCCATGTTTTTATGTTTTTTTTCTATTGTAAAGTGGGTTGATATTTCATACATTTGCAGTCGAATCTAATAACCTATACGAAACATGGAAAAATTAAACCAACGATTTATTTATTTCATCTGTGTTGTAGCTGCTTTTGGAGGTCTACTCTTTGGTTACGATTGGGTGGTTATTGGTGGTGCCAAACCGTTTTATGAGGTTTATTTCGGTATTACCGATAGCGCTGCCGATCAGGGACTGGCCATGACCGTGGCCCTCCTCGGATGTATGATTGGCGCTACATTATGTGGCACGTTAGCTGATCGAATCGGTCGAAAGAATTTACTTATTATATCTTCATTAATATTTTTGTTTTCTGCTATAGCAACAGGTGCTTTTCATACTTTTACAGCATTCCTGGTTGCGCGTTTCTTCGGTGGCATCGGAATTGGTGTTGCCAGTGGTTTGTCACCGATGTATATTGCAGAAGTGGCACCATCGGCTATTCGTGGCCGGTTGGTAAGTCTCAACCAGATGACCATTGTACTAGGTATTCTCTGTGCTCAGATTACGAACTGGCTCATAGCAGATGATATTCCTGGTGGAATAATCACTTTAGAGAGTTGGAATGCTCAAATGTCTTGGCGGTGGATGTTTTGGGCCGCAGCTGTTCCTTCGTTTGCCTTCTTTGTGTTGGCATTGTTTATCCCTGAGAGTCCGAGATGGCTGAGTACCCGCCATGCTACCAAGGCTTTTGCTATCCTTGAGAAAATCGGCGGAAAGGAATATGCGCAGCGCGAGATGGATGCTATCAGGGCTGCCCAAGCTGAGGCCACACAGACGGCAGGACTTGGTATCCTGTTTTCTCAAAAATATAAGTTTGTGCTTGTGCTGGGTATCATCATAGCTGTTTTCCAACAGTGGTGTGGTACTAATGTCATCTTCAATTATGCGCAAGAGATTTTTCAAAGTGCTGGTTATGAGGTAGGCGATGTATTGTTCAATATCGTTGTGACGGGTATCGCCAATGTACTGTTTACGATTCTTGCCATCTTTACGGTGGATAAATGGGGGCGGCGCTCGTTAATGTTATTAGGAGCAGGTGGCTTATGTCTGATTTATGCTATCCTCGGTATATGCTACTATTTCGGAGCAACAGGATTCGGAATGGTCATCCTCGTTGTTGCAGCCATCGCTTGTTATGCGCTGACCTTAGGGCCGTGTACCTGGGTGCTCATCGCCGAACTTTTCCCGAATCGAGTTCGTGCTGTTGCTGTGGCTACTTGCACCTTTATGTTATGGGTAGGCTCATCCACATTGACATATACCTTTCCATTCCTTAATCAGTGTTTGGGTAGTTATGGTACATTCTGGATTTATAGTGGTGTATGTCTGTGTGGTTTCCTGTTTTTCCTGGTCAGATTGCCGGAAACGAAGGATAAATCATTAGAGGAACTGGAGAAGGAATTAGTAAAATAAGATATCAATATACGAAATAAGATACTATGGTAAAAGCTTGGAGAGAAATTGTAACGATTCCAACGTATCAGATTGGAGAACCTGAAAAGAATCCGATCTTCCTTGAAAAACGAGTTTATCAGGGATCTTCTGGTGTCGTATATCCTTATCCTGTCATCGAATCTATTTCTGATGAGAAGGAAGATGTAGACTATCAGGCGATTTGGATTGAAAATGAATATATTAAGGTCATGATTCTGCCACAGCTTGGCGGGCGTGTGCAGATGGCTTACGACAAGATAAAAAAGCGCCACTTTGTGTATTATAACCATGTCATCAAACCAGCCCTTGTAGGGCTCACCGGTCCATGGATTTCAGGTGGTATCGAGTTCAACTGGCCACAACATCACCGTCCATCCACTTTCCTTCCGGTAGATAGCACCATCAAGGAAAATGCAGATGGATCGGTCACGGTATGGGTAAATGAACAGGAGAAAATGTTCCACCAAAAGGGGGCTGCGGGGTTTACCTTGCGACCTGGTTGTGCCTATCTGGAAATACAGGGAATGGTCTACAATCGTACCGACTTGCCACAGACTTTTCTGTGGTGGGCTAACCCGGCTGTTTCGGTGAACGATCATTATCAGAGCGTATTTCCACCTGATATTAATGCCGTGTTTGACCATGGTAAACGTGCTGTTTCTAGTTTTCCGATTGCCACGGGTACCTACTACAAGATGGATTATAGTGCAGGGGTAGACATCTCCAACTATAAGAATATCAAGGTGCCAACCTCTTATATGGCTGTTAACTCGAAATATAACTTCGAGGGTGGTTATGAGAATGATACTCATGGTGGTATGCTGCACGTAGCCAGTCATCATCTGTCGCCTGGTAAGAAGCAGTGGACATGGGGTAATGGTGATTTCGGTCGGGCGTGGGATCGTAACCTTACCGATGAAGATGGTCCATACATCGAACTCATGGCTGGTGTCTATACCGAAAATCAACCTGATTTTGCCTGGTTGATGCCGTATGAGGAAAAGCATTTTACGCAGTACTTCATGCCTTATCGGGAGTTGGGTATTGTGAAGAATGCAAGTAAGAATCTCGTGATGAATATCGAGGAGACTGCTGTGGGTGCCCACTTGATGCTTCAGGCTACGAGGAAGTCTGTTTATCGCATCGTACTCTTCGGTCAGGACGATGAAATCCTTTTCGATGAGGTGGTAGAACTTTCACCAGAGGAAATCTTCGACACCACCATTGATATGAAAGGTTGTGCATGGCAGAATATCCGTTTCATGGCTTATAACCGGGAAAAAGGGCGTAATGCCCTGGAGATGGAATGGATGCCGGAGCCTGATGCTGTCCGCCCGATTCCAGACCCTGCAGAAGCAGCTCTGTTGCCACAGCATATAAAGACTAATGAGCAACTGTATCTTACCGGTTTACACATCGAACAGTATCGTCATGCTACGTATAGTCCGCTTGATTATTATGAAGAGGCCTTACGCCGAGATCCTGATGATTATCGTTGCAACAATGCTATGGGTTTGTGGTATATTCGTAAGGGTCGTTTCAAAAAAGCTGAAGAGTATTTACGTAAAGCCCAACATATACTTTACAAGCGTAATCCTAATCCATACGATGGGGAGCCATTGTACAATCTGGGTGTCTCACTGAAGTATCAGGGAAAACTGGACGAAGCCTATCAGTGGTTTTGGAAATCTACCTGGAATAAGGGGTGGGCAGATGCTGGCTACTTTGCAGCAGCACAGATCAGCATAGGTCAGCAGCGTCTGGATGATGCCCTTGACGAAGTAGAGCGTTCTCTTATCAATAACAGTCATAATCACAAGGCTCGTGCCTTGAAGGTGGCTGTGCTCAGATATGCCGGCAAGTCGTATGAGGAGGTGAAGGCATTTATAGAGGAGAGCCTTCAGATCGACCTTTTCAATTATGGTATTCTGTACGAGAAATACCTTTTTACTGGCGATGAGCATGTGCTCAACCAACTTATCGAACTGATGCATGGCAATAGCAATAACTATCAGGAACTGGCACTCGACTATGCACAGGCTGGACTTTGGAAGGAGTGTATCGCTGTTCTCGATCTTGCTGTTCGTGAAGGAGCCGCTGATGCAATGACCTATTTTTATAAAGGTTGGGCTTATTTCAAGATGGGTGATGAGATGACTGCCGTTGCCACTTTTAAGACGGCAGAGACCATTAACCCTGCTTATTGTTTCCCTAATCGTTTGGAGGCGATTCTTGCTTTAAATACAGCCAAACATTTCAACGATAAGGGTAGTTTTGCTCCTTATTATTTAGGTTGTCTCTATTTTGACAAGCGTCAGTACAGTCAGGCTCAGCAAAACTGGCAACTTTCTGCTCAGTGTAACCCTGAATATCCAACAGTATGGCGCAACCTTGCCCTCTATTACGCCAACAAGTTGGCAGACCATGATACAGCACTCGCATATATGGAGCGTGCATTCTCTCTGAATCAGAATGATGCCCGTGTCTTGATGGAACTGGACCAGCTCTATAAACGTCTGCAGCGTGCTCCCGCAGAACGTCTGGCTTTTCTGAAGAAATATCCAGACTTGATTGCTCAGCGTGACGATCTTTTGCTGGAACTGATTACCTTGTACAACCAAACCGGTAATTACGAAAAGGCGATGTCGTTACTTGATGGTCATATCTTCCATC
Source organism: Segatella baroniae B14 (assembly GCF_022024235.1). Classification (GTDB taxonomy): domain Bacteria; phylum Bacteroidota; class Bacteroidia; order Bacteroidales; family Bacteroidaceae; genus Prevotella; species Prevotella bryantii. The sequence continues at coordinate 811,472 of NZ_CP091800.1, read as the reverse complement.
CATGGGAGGGTGGTGAAGGCAAGGTCAGCGGTCAGTACCAAATTTGTCGTACAGAACTTGCGAAGAAGGCTCTTGTGAATAAAGATTATCCGTCAGCGGTGAAGTGGCTGGAGGAGTGCCTGGTGTACCCACATCATTTGGGAGAAGGTAAACTTTACGGTGCCCAGGAAAACGATTTCTATTATTTCCTCGGTCTTGCCTATGAAGGACTGGGTAATCAGGATAAGGCCCGTGTTTGTTGGGAGAAAGCATCTGAAGGTCATCAAGAACCGGCAGCAGCGATGTATTATAACGACGCCAAGCCTGATAAAATATTCTATCAGGGTAAGGCACTACTCCGATTAGGTAGAGTAGGAGAGGCGCATAGCCGTTTCTATAAGCTCATCACTTATGGTAAGAATCATCTCTTTGACCATGTTGTGATGGATTACTTCGCCGTTTCTCTGCCTGATCTTCTGATTTGGGATGATTCTCTTGATCTTAAAAATGCGATTCACTGTAAGTACATGTTAGCTTTGGGTTATCATGGACTTGGAGACCAAAAGCATGCTGAGCAGTATCTGCAAGATGTGGAAAAGTTGGATTGCAATCATCTTGGCATTATGCAGTTTAGAACACTTATTACTTTAGGTTTATAAAATAGATAGTTTTTTTGAAAATGGTTATTTAATCTAAAAAGCATGTGTCAATGAATGATGTGACCCCGAAAAGTTGGACATTAAATTAAACATTAATTATTCAACTCTCTATAGTAGTGATCTCGATAAAGCCGTTTCTCAGATTCTTGTAGAGCGCAAGAAAAAGAAAGAACAGGTTGAATTCCTGAGTCCATTGGATTCTAAAACAGAAGCACGTCTCGACAGGAATCTTGAAGAATATATACCAGTATCAATGTTAAATCAATGGGTAACCCTACCAAAAGAGTCAGATATCTATGATAATGATGAGTTGGAAAAACTCCTTGATGCAATAAGAAAGTGGGCCGATGGCTGGCAGCATATTCCTGTACCCATCAGGTTGAAGTCCACTCTTACCACCCTTGACCTACGGCACTTTGTCTGGAATATAGCCGAAAGACTGGGCAGCAAGAAAAACTACACGGGCGAAGTACGCGCCATCTTTATCAAGAGGATGTTTCCAGACGTGATGAGAGACATAGAACTTGACAGCATCCGCAATTTCAAGTTTCTGCCTGATACAGGAAGCATCGTGATAGACGTGCCAGACAAGGGTGACTATCACTTCCATTTTGAATAGATTTCATGTTTAAAAATCAGCGAAATTTAAAAATATTTTCTCGTTTTCGCTGATTTTTAAGCAAAAGATGCATGATAAGGAACTACTGCCAACAGGTATATCGTTCCCTTTTAATTTGTGTTTTTGTCGCGTCTTATGGTGAAAGTTATATGAAATCAGTCAGGGATAACATCCCAAGCCTGATTTCATATACTCATTATCGTGCATTTTAATAGAGCTGCAACGAGAGTGTCGTACACTTACTGTCCAAAATCTCCTATTTATCATAACACTGATTATCACATAAAAGTGGTAGTACTGATCAGGTCGATGATAGTGTAAGCGTCCAATTTCGACCCTTGTGGTAAAAAACGACCCTTTTTAACTTTGCATGGTCAATAAATAAAACGATTATGCAAACAGACGAAAGAACAATTTCAGATGCAGAACTGGAACGATTATGGTTTCTGTATCAAATGGAAGGTGCTCCAAATAATATTCCGCTTATAGAGTTCTGTGTTAGTCGCGGAGTGCCTTTTTATCTTTTTGATCGATATGCCAATGAGCATATCAAGAATAAAATTGAGCCAGTAACTATAACAGGCCTTCCTGTGCCTCAAAAGAAACGTGGTCGTCCTCGAAAAATTCAAAATTCAGAAGCATGCGACCAATTGGCTGGAAATTCCCCAAAAATGAAAGCTAAAGTATCAGCTGTTATACAGTTGGAAAATGGTACAGTTGTAAGCATAAAAAGTAATTGTTATTCTGATGTCAAGGATATCATAGATAGATTGGAGGATCCATGTTAGATTTATCTGAGTTTAAACACTTCTATTACGTGCCAGGTTATGTAAATATGAGCTGGGGATTTTACCGATTGTTAGAGTTTGTGACTGACGAATGCCATGTCATTCCTCATGAAGGTGATGTATTCATCTTTATGTCCAGAAATCGTAGACGCGTACGACTTATCTATTATGATAAACAGGCTTATTATATGAACGAGAAAACATTCTATAATAAAGATTACAGGTTTATGAAAGTTGAATTCAAAGATCAGAAAACCGTATACAGTATAGAATGGAAAGATCTCCTGACTTTGCTTGAAAATCCTGTTATTTCGGTACTGAGATTATGATCTGAACTTCAGTAATCAGTGCTTATACATTTGAATTTAATTTATTGAATATCAGTTATTTAAGTGTTATTTTGTTCGTGTTTTTGCGATTTTTTTTGTACCTTTGTAAGTACAAAAGCAAGTAAAAGCATGGAAGAAAAAGAATTCAAAAAAAGAAAATTCTTTATGGAATATATCAATTCACGAGAGGATAATCCTGTCGTAAAATCTGCCCATGCTTCTATGAGTTCAGCTGATAAAGACAAGTATATCAGCATCCTTGAGCGTGATGTTGAGCAGTATCGTCAGATGCTCCAGGAGTCATTGGAGAATCAGAAGAAGATACAGGATAGACTTGATCGTGTTGCTGCTATGCTTGAGAAGAGCGATAAGGAGAAATCAACACTTCACGATACCATCAATCGCCTGATGACTCAACTTGAAGGAAACCAGAAACAGATACAATCCCTTCAGAACCAGATAAAGAATCTGATCAATCAGTCAATGGTTGACAAGGCAAATCTGTATGGAAAGAAAGTCTGGAATAACAGAGGAGGCAATACTACTACTGTCAGTCGTCAGGAAGCAAAGGATGACTTTGATGGAACTGCTGCTTCCCTACCCTCAGCAACTTCCGATGAAGAGCCAAGCAAGGAAGACCAGAAGGAAGTAGACAATCAATGCAAGGTTGGCATGAAATATAATACTATGGGTGCTGACATGGTTATTGATTATAAATGTGATGAAACCAAAATACCTGATGGTGCCAAGATAATCCGTAGGTTTACTCGCAGTATCTATGATCAGGTCAGCTACATTGTTGAACACAAAGTACATTACATAGTCTACAAACTTCCTGGACAAGATCCGATCACAGTTCATTTTACCCTTCCTGGTAATGAGGAAATCGAAGAGGATTACAAGAAACTGAGTGTTGTGCCACACACCCATGTAACAAGCAGGTTCCTTTCTCGTCTGACAATGAACAAATACCAAATGGATACTCCTCTTTACCGAGAGATCATCCGCATGATGGAAGATAAATTCAGCATATGCCGCCAGACACTTACAAATTATATTGGTATAGGCGCAGAATATCTCAAACTGGTTCTTCCATATCTTAAGAATAATCTACTTCAGGATGGAGCCAATATCCATTGTGATGAAACCTGGTGCAGAGTCAGGATCTACAACAAGGTTCTTAAGAAATACATCTGGTGTGTCGTCAATAAGGAAACCAAGGTTGTATACTTCTTCTACGATAATGGAAGTAGAGGCCAGGATGTTATCAAGAACTTCATCGGTTCTTCAAATATCAACTCAATACAGACAGATTCTTATTGTGGTTATAACTTCTTTGATCGGGAGGATAATGATATTACTCATTTGTATTGTATTGCACACGCCAGGTCAAAGTTCTTCTATGCATATGAGCGAGGTAAAGACTATCGAGCAAAGGACTTCCTGGACTGGTTTGGATGGCTTTACGGCAGAGAGGAAACCTATAGAAAACAGAATCTCTCACCTGCGGAAATCAAGAAAAGAAGAAACGATTCTGAAACTACTGAATGCATCGTTAAGATATATTCAAGAATGTGTGAACTTCAGAAGGATGACTCTATCAAGGGCGAATTGATGACGAAAGCACTCAATTACCTGAGTAACGGTTGGAAGAAGTTCTTCACCTTCCGTGAAGATGGTAATTACGAAATCGATAACCTGGAAGCTGAACGCTGCATCAGGCCATTAACTGTGAACAGAAAGAATGCACCGATACTCGGAAGTGAGAGCGGTGTAGAGAATCTGTGTCTCTATATGACCTTAGTCGAAACATGTAAGAAGAACAATATATCACCATTAAGATACTTCGAACGCTTCTTTGATATCATAGCAAAGACAAATGGTGTTGGAATTGAATGGGACCAGATGACACCTTCAAAACTCTGTCAGGAATCATAAAAAAGCAAAAAAAACAAAAAATACTAAATAGGCTGAATCGCTTTAGAATCGCGGTTCAGCCTATATTTTTATATTGTTAGGTCGAAATTGGACGCTTACGATGATAGTAAGCGTCCAATTTCGACCCTTGTGGTAAAAAACGACCCTTTTTAACTTTGCATGGTCAATAAATAAAACGATTATGCAAACAGACGAAAGAACAATTTCAGATGCAGAACTGGAACGATTATGGTTTCTGTATCAAATGGAAGGTGCTCCAAATAATATTCCGCTTATAGAGTTCTGTGTTAGTCGCGGAGTGCCTTTTTATCTTTTTGATCGATATGCCAATGAGCATATCAAGAATAAAATTGAGCCAGTAACTATAACAGGCCTTCCTGTGCCTCAAAAGAAACGTGGTCGTCCTCGAAAAATTCAAAATTCAGAAGCATGCGACCAATTGGCTGGAAATTCCCCAAAAATGAAAGCTAAAGTATCAGCTGTTATACAGTTGGAAAATGGTACAGTTGTAAGCATAAAAAGTAATTGTTATTCTGATGTCAAGGATATCATAGATAGATTGGAGGATCCATGTTAGATTTATCTGAGTTTAAACACTTCTATTACGTGCCAGGTTATGTAAATATGAGCTGGGGATTTTACCGATTGTTAGAGTTTGTGACTGACGAATGCCATGTCATTCCTCATGAAGGTGATGTATTCATCTTTATGTCCAGAAATCGTAGACGCGTACGACTTATCTATTATGATAAACAGGCTTATTATATGAACGAGAAAACATTCTATAATAAAGATTACAGGTTTATGAAAGTTGAATTCAAAGATCAGAAAACCGTATACAGTATAGAATGGAAAGATCTCCTGACTTTGCTTGAAAATCCTGTTATTTCGGTACTGAGATTATGATCTGAACTTCAGTAATCAGTGCTTATACATTTGAATTTAATTTATTGAATATCAGTTATTTAAGTGTTATTTTGTTCGTGTTTTTGCGATTTTTTTTGTACCTTTGTAAGTACAAAAGCAAGTAAAAGCATGGAAGAAAAAGAATTCAAAAAAAGAAAATTCTTTATGGAATATATCAATTCACGAGAGGATAATCCTGTCGTAAAATCTGCCCATGCTTCTATGAGTTCAGCTGATAAAGACAAGTATATCAGCATCCTTGAGCGTGATGTTGAGCAGTATCGTCAGATGCTCCAGGAGTCATTGGAGAATCAGAAGAAGATACAGGATAGACTTGATCGTGTTGCTGCTATGCTTGAGAAGAGCGATAAGGAGAAATCAACACTTCACGATACCATCAATCGCCTGATGACTCAACTTGAAGGAAACCAGAAACAGATACAATCCCTTCAGAACCAGATAAAGAATCTGATCAATCAGTCAATGGTTGACAAGGCAAATCTGTATGGAAAGAAAGTCTGGAATAACAGAGGAGGCAATACTACTACTGTCAGTCGTCAGGAAGCAAAGGATGACTTTGATGGAACTGCTGCTTCCCTACCCTCAGCAACTTCCGATGAAGAGCCAAGCAAGGAAGACCAGAAGGAAGTAGACAATCAATGCAAGGTTGGCATGAAATATAATACTATGGGTGCTGACATGGTTATTGATTATAAATGTGATGAAACCAAAATACCTGATGGTGCCAAGATAATCCGTAGGTTTACTCGCAGTATCTATGATCAGGTCAGCTACATTGTTGAACACAAAGTACATTACATAGTCTACAAACTTCCTGGACAAGATCCGATCACAGTTCATTTTACCCTTCCTGGTAATGAGGAAATCGAAGAGGATTACAAGAAACTGAGTGTTGTGCCACACACCCATGTAACAAGCAGGTTCCTTTCTCGTCTGACAATGAACAAATACCAAATGGATACTCCTCTTTACCGAGAGATCATCCGCATGATGGAAGATAAATTCAGCATATGCCGCCAGACACTTACAAATTATATTGGTATAGGCGCAGAATATCTCAAACTGGTTCTTCCATATCTTAAGAATAATCTACTTCAGGATGGAGCCAATATCCATTGTGATGAAACCTGGTGCAGAGTCAGGATCTACAACAAGGTTCTTAAGAAATACATCTGGTGTGTCGTCAATAAGGAAACCAAGGTTGTATACTTCTTCTACGATAATGGAAGTAGAGGCCAGGATGTTATCAAGAACTTCATCGGTTCTTCAAATATCAACTCAATACAGACAGATTCTTATTGTGGTTATAACTTCTTTGATCGGGAGGATAATGATATTACTCATTTGTATTGTATTGCACACGCCAGGTCAAAGTTCTTCTATGCATATGAGCGAGGTAAAGACTATCGAGCAAAGGACTTCCTGGACTGGTTTGGATGGCTTTACGGCAGAGAGGAAACCTATAGAAAACAGAATCTCTCACCTGCGGAAATCAAGAAAAGAAGAAACGATTCTGAAACTACTGAATGCATCGTTAAGATATATTCAAGAATGTGTGAACTTCAGAAGGATGACTCTATCAAGGGCGAATTGATGACGAAAGCACTCAATTACCTGAGTAACGGTTGGAAGAAGTTCTTCACCTTCCGTGAAGATGGTAATTACGAAATCGATAACCTGGAAGCTGAACGCTGCATCAGGCCATTAACTGTGAACAGAAAGAATGCACCGATACTCGGAAGTGAGAGCGGTGTAGAGAATCTGTGTCTCTATATGACCTTAGTCGAAACATGTAAGAAGAACAATATATCACCATTAAGATACTTCGAACGCTTCTTTGATATCATAGCAAAGACAAATGGTGTTGGAATTGAATGGGACCAGATGACACCTTCAAAACTCTGTCAGGAATCATAAAAAAGCAAAAAAAACAAAAAATACTAAATAGGCTGAATCGCTTTAGAATCGCGGTTCAGCCTATATTTTTATATTGTTAGGTCGAAATTGGACGCTTACGATGATAGTAAGCGTCCAATTTCGACCCTTGTGGTAAAAAACGACCCTTTTTAACTTTGCATGGTCAATAAATAAAACGATTATGCAAACAGACGAAAGAACAATTTCAGATGCAGAACTGGAACGATTATGGTTTCTGTATCAAATGGAAGGTGCTCCAAATAATATTCCGCTTATAGAGTTCTGTGTTAGTCGCGGAGTGCCTTTTTATCTTTTTGATCGATATGCCAATGAGCATATCAAGAATAAAATTGAGCCAGTAACTATAACAGGCCTTCCTGTGCCTCAAAAGAAACGTGGTCGTCCTCGAAAAATTCAAAATTCAGAAGCATGCGACCAATTGGCTGGAAATTCCCCAAAAATGAAAGCTAAAGTATCAGCTGTTATACAGTTGGAAAATGGTACAGTTGTAAGCATAAAAAGTAATTGTTATTCTGATGTCAAGGATATCATAGATAGATTGGAGGATCCATGTTAGATTTATCTGAGTTTAAACACTTCTATTACGTGCCAGGTTATGTAAATATGAGCTGGGGATTTTACCGATTGTTAGAGTTTGTGACTGACGAATGCCATGTCATTCCTCATGAAGGTGATGTATTCATCTTTATGTCCAGAAATCGTAGACGCGTACGACTTATCTATTATGATAAACAGGCTTATTATATGAACGAGAAAACATTCTATAATAAAGATTACAGGTTTATGAAAGTTGAATTCAAAGATCAGAAAACCGTATACAGTATAGAATGGAAAGATCTCCTGACTTTGCTTGAAAATCCTGTTATTTCGGTACTGAGATTATGATCTGAACTTCAGTAATCAGTGCTTATACATTTGAATTTAATTTATTGAATATCAGTTATTTAAGTGTTATTTTGTTCGTGTTTTTGCGATTTTTTTTGTACCTTTGTAAGTACAAAAGCAAGTAAAAGCATGGAAGAAAAAGAATTCAAAAAAAGAAAATTCTTTATGGAATATATCAATTCACGAGAGGATAATCCTGTCGTAAAATCTGCCCATGCTTCTATGAGTTCAGCTGATAAAGACAAGTATATCAGCATCCTTGAGCGTGATGTTGAGCAGTATCGTCAGATGCTCCAGGAGTCATTGGAGAATCAGAAGAAGATACAGGATAGACTTGATCGTGTTGCTGCTATGCTTGAGAAGAGCGATAAGGAGAAATCAACACTTCACGATACCATCAATCGCCTGATGACTCAACTTGAAGGAAACCAGAAACAGATACAATCCCTTCAGAACCAGATAAAGAATCTGATCAATCAGTCAATGGTTGACAAGGCAAATCTGTATGGAAAGAAAGTCTGGAATAACAGAGGAGGCAATACTACTACTGTCAGTCGTCAGGAAGCAAAGGATGACTTTGATGGAACTGCTGCTTCCCTACCCTCAGCAACTTCCGATGAAGAGCCAAGCAAGGAAGACCAGAAGGAAGTAGACAATCAATGCAAGGTTGGCATGAAATATAATACTATGGGTGCTGACATGGTTATTGATTATAAATGTGATGAAACCAAAATACCTGATGGTGCCAAGATAATCCGTAGGTTTACTCGCAGTATCTATGATCAGGTCAGCTACATTGTTGAACACAAAGTACATTACATAGTCTACAAACTTCCTGGACAAGATCCGATCACAGTTCATTTTACCCTTCCTGGTAATGAGGAAATCGAAGAGGATTACAAGAAACTGAGTGTTGTGCCACACACCCATGTAACAAGCAGGTTCCTTTCTCGTCTGACAATGAACAAATACCAAATGGATACTCCTCTTTACCGAGAGATCATCCGCATGATGGAAGATAAATTCAGCATATGCCGCCAGACACTTACAAATTATATTGGTATAGGCGCAGAATATCTCAAACTGGTTCTTCCATATCTTAAGAATAATCTACTTCAGGATGGAGCCAATATCCATTGTGATGAAACCTGGTGCAGAGTCAGGATCTACAACAAGGTTCTTAAGAAATACATCTGGTGTGTCGTCAATAAGGAAACCAAGGTTGTATACTTCTTCTACGATAATGGAAGTAGAGGCCAGGATGTTATCAAGAACTTCATCGGTTCTTCAAATATCAACTCAATACAGACAGATTCTTATTGTGGTTATAACTTCTTTGATCGGGAGGATAATGATATTACTCATTTGTATTGTATTGCACACGCCAGGTCAAAGTTCTTCTATGCATATGAGCGAGGTAAAGACTATCGAGCAAAGGACTTCCTGGACTGGTTTGGATGGCTTTACGGCAGAGAGGAAACCTATAGAAAACAGAATCTCTCACCTGCGGAAATCAAGAAAAGAAGAAACGATTCTGAAACTACTGAATGCATCGTTAAGATATATTCAAGAATGTGTGAACTTCAGAAGGATGACTCTATCAAGGGCGAATTGATGACGAAAGCACTCAATTACCTGAGTAACGGTTGGAAGAAGTTCTTCACCTTCCGTGAAGATGGTAATTACGAAATCGATAACCTGGAAGCTGAACGCTGCATCAGGCCATTAACTGTGAACAGAAAGAATGCACCGATACTCGGAAGTGAGAGCGGTGTAGAGAATCTGTGTCTCTATATGACCTTAGTCGAAACATGTAAGAAGAACAATATATCACCATTAAGATACTTCGAACGCTTCTTTGATATCATAGCAAAGACAAATGGTGTTGGAATTGAATGGGACCAGATGACACCTTCAAAACTCTGTCAGGAATCATAAAAAAGCAAAAAAAACAAAAAATACTAAATAGGCTGAATCGCTTTAGAATCGCGGTTCAGCCTATATTTTTATATTGTTAGGTCGAAATTGGACGCTTACGATGATATTTACTTAGAATTATTCCGACAAAAAGTGTTGTGAGATTTGCGTTTTAGTCAGGAATCCTATAACGTGCTCTGAATTCGTGAATTTCAACGAAGCTGTAAGTGTCTGTCAATCAGTGAGTTGCAACATGATGATTTACGGGCTATATTATTTTAAGGCTAAAGGCGCCAAAACCCAAGCTCCTGACCTCTAAAACCTTATATTTTATCGTGTAAGAGCTTAGGTTTTGTCGGATAAACCCTTAGGTTTTGGAGGTCAGGAGCTTGGGTTTTGGAGTCGGTCTAAAAAAAAATGTATTTTGTGGTATGGTAATATCTCAATTTTTTTTTCTAGATGGTCCATTTGAAATGTAACAGATTTTGTGATATTATCTTAACATTTTAGAATTTAATCTATTGAACCGATTTTTGCAATAATTAAAAAAAATAAAATAAAGTTCATTACAAAAAATAAAAGCCATCGTCTTTAGGGTATATTTTCTTGAAAAACTTTTTATTAATCTAAAAACCTAAAGTAGACTTATTTATGAGAAAGTCTTTGAAGAGTGTCAGGTATAGTGTACCCATAAAAACACTACTTGCGTTAACATTAACCGTGCCTGCTTCTGCAGATGTTTTAGCGAACAATGAAAGCAGCACTAGTCTTTCAACCCAACAAAATCAGAGCGTACAAGGTCGTATCGTTGATGAATATGGCGAACCGCTTATCGGTGTTACGGTAAGAGCCCTGAATGGCAACAAAGCTACTGTAACTGATCTTGACGGTAAATACACTCTGCAGATACCAAGGGGGGCTAAAGTGAAGCTCTCGTATACGGGGTATAAGGATAAAGTTATCACTGCTGGTGGTAACGCTGCTATGGAGCCTGATGTGCTCGGTCTTGACGATGTGGTTGTCATCGGATATGGTCAACAGAAAAAACGTGACCTTACTGGTGCGATAACTACTGTAAATGGTGCCGACCTTACCCTTAACCCTGGTAGTAATCCGATGGAAGCTCTTCAGGGTAAAGTTGCTGGTCTTGATATTACTCGTACCAGCGGTGCTGCCGGTGAAGGGGTCAATATGCAGTTGCGCGGTACCCGTTCGTTTACTGCCAGTGGTACTCCTACTTTCATTATCGATGGTATGCCAGGTGATTACACCAAACTGAATCCGAATGATATCGAGAGTATCGAGGTGCTGAAAGATGCTTCGTCTACCGCTGTTTATGGTGCCAGTGGTGCCAATGGTGTTGTACTCATCACGACGAAGAGCGGTAAGGCAGGTAAAACGAAAGTTGACTTTAATGCTTACCTTGGTGTAAATGGATGGTCATCACTTCCTGAAATGCGTTCGGGCGAGAGTTACCTACAGGGTATCAGAGATGCACAGCAGGCTGTTGGCAACTGGAATAGTACGGCAGACGACGAGACGGTTTTCAATAATGTGCTGGGTGATGGCGCTTGGAATTATCATAAAAATGGCCAGTATATCAACTGGGCTGATGAACTGCTCAAGACTGGTTTTACTCAGAATTACAGTGCTTCTATCTCTGGTGGAACCGAACGTACACAGAGCTATTTCTCGCTGAACTATTCAGATGAAAAGGGTCAGTATGAGAACGATAACAACAAGATCTATTCAAGCAATGTTCGTGTGAAGCATAAGATCAAAGACTGGTTGTCGATAGGTATCAATTCGCAGATGAGCTATACTTATCGTAATCGTGCTTTCTCAGATCTGGAAACAGCTCTCCGTATGGAACCATTGGGTACCGTTTATGACGAGGCTGGCGAAGTTAAGGTGAACCCTACCCTAACCAGTAGCAACTATAATCTGTTGCTGAATAACTATAGCAACTATCGTAACAACAACCAGGGATTTAATCTCTATTTCAATCCATATATCGAGATTAATCCGGTGAAGGGTCTCACGATTCTTTCACGCGTTTCAGCCAATATCGGTTATAGCCGAACAAACTATTTCCAGGGTATCAATTCATATCGATTCTACAATTCCGGTGGTCAGACTGATATCACCGACGATAATGTTATCGCACGCGTTACCCAGAGTCACACTTATAATTATAAATGGGAAAACGTGATTACATATAACTTTAAGATCGCTGATGATCATGATTTTACCCTTACCGGTGTAAGTTCATGGGATCACAATCAGAACGAAGCTACGATGCAGCAGGAAACGGGCATCACCGATAATGCTTACTTGTGGCATAATATGGGTCTCAACGGTAGTAGCAAGAGCACCATCACATCGGGTTATACCATGTCTAAGAGCTTAGGCTTCGTGGAGCGTCTTGCTTATTCTTATCAGGGTAAATATTTGGCAAGTGTCTCTGTACGTCACGATGGTAGCTCTCGACTCTCTGAAGAAAAGCGCTGGGATACGTTCCCTGCATTCTCGCTGGGTTGGCGTATCTCTGACGAAAACTTCATGAAGAACACTCGTTCTTGGCTCGATAACCTGAAAGTGCGTTTCGGTTGGGGTGTTACCGGTACAGCAAGCATTGATCCCTACTCTACCGTTTCTAATCTGGAACAGAGTACACTCGCTTTCAGTGGTAATACAGAGACCATCTATCGTTTCTCTCAAGAGTATACCAACAAGAATCTGGGTTGGGAGAAATCGTACAATACTAATATCGGTGTCGATGCTACATTCTTAAATGGTAGAATCGATTTCACCGCTGATTATTACTGGACGAAGACCAACGGCGTTATCTGGACTCGTGAATTGCCGATTACCGATGGTGGATATAATTCTACGACCTATTATACCATGGCTCAGAATATCTGTGAGACCAAGAATAATGGTATCGAACTGGCCTTGACAACGCGTAATATCAAGACACGTGATTTCTCATGGGATTCTAATATCACTTTCAGTGCTAACCACGAGGAAATTACAGCGCTCACCGGTAATACGGCTAATAATATTACCAACGGACAGTATACACTCACCATAGGTGAACCGGTTAACTCATTCTATAACTATAAACTCGACGGTGTATGGCAAAAGGGTGAAGAGGCTGATGCTGCTGTATTTGGTATGCAACCAGGTGACTTGAAGATTAATGTTCCAGGATTGATTCACGAAAGTGAAGGGGTATATTATAAGATTGATGAGGAAACTGGCGAAAAGGTTTATTACAACGCTGATAATCACTATACCGTCAGTTCGGCCGACTATCAGACTCTTGGTCACGCTTCTCCTGACTGGACTCTTGGCTTCAAGAACACGCTGCGATACAAGAATTTCGACTTGAGCATATTCATGTACTGGCGCTATGGACAGACGATGTACTATAGTCTGCTTAGTGACTATGATCCAACAGGTGTAAGAAACTTCCCTACCTACTTCGATTATTGGACAGAAAGTAATCCGTCTAACTACTTCCCTGCTATCAATGCCAGCCGTTCTATCAATAGCTATACCGGTTACTACTCATTGGGCTATGTAGACGGTTCTTACTTCAAGGTTAAGAATATCACACTGGGCTACACACTGCCAAAGAGCACGCTTGCCAAACTCGGTCTGAGCAACTGTCGTGTATATGGTACCATTACCAATCCGCTCGTTATTGCCAAGAGTAGTCTCGTCAAAGATTATGACCCTGAAATGGGGGGCAGTCTGAACTATCCACTTACCCGCCAGTTGGTATTTGGTATAAACTTAACATTCTAACACTTTATTAAACAGAAACACAATGAAAAAGATAAAATTACAGGTATGCGCATGGCTCAGTGCATCGCTCATGCTGGGTTCTTGTGGACTAGATGAATATAACCCTGCCGGTGGTACTGGTGGCGATAAACTGGCTACTTTCGAGGGCTGGTCGGGCATGGAAACGTATTGCTATGAACCGCTTTACGGTCAGCTCTTCTCTTCTTTCGACTTCCTCGCTGTGGCTGAAGGTGGTACAGACCTTTTCCTTACATCCAACAACCGTACATGGGGGCAGCAGGTATTCTACTATGAGGGGTTGACTACCAACACGAACTATACCAATAAACTGTTTAAGCAGGCTTACTCACAGATTAATAGTTGTAACGCTGTTATCGAAGGTGCCGACGATGTAGCCGATGGTAACGCAGAAAATATCAAGGTGCTCACAGCAGAGGCCAAGTGTCTTCGTGCATATTACTACTCGCTCCTGGTAACTTATTATGGTAACATTACGCTCAACTTGAAGCCTTCTTCTGAGGGTAGTAATCTATCGCCACAACGTTCTACGTACGAGGCTCTTTATACCCAGATGGTCAAAGACCTGACTGAGGCTGCTGCCGACTTGAATGTAACGCCCTATAACGGTGATTATGCCCGTGTAACCAAGAAGACCGCTTTAGGTTTGCTGGCTCGTGTATACGCTCAGGGTGCAGGCGAAGGACTTACAGAGAACGGTGTAAGCTACTGGAAACGCGCTGCCGAAGTTGCAGAAGATCTGATTACGAATCAGGCTGCATACGGAGCTGATATGTATACCGATGTTGCGGATGTATGGGCTAATGCCAATAATAAGAACAACAAGGAGTCGCTCTTTATTGCAGCCGGACCGGCCAGCAAGGATGCTGCTAATTATACCAGCAGCAATATTTTCACTTATATGTATCCTAACCCTTACAAGTTGAGTGATATCTATAAGACAGCCGACAAGTCTAACTATCTTTACGGTCGTATCAACAACAATATCATGGCGCCATCTAAGTATCTTATCGATCTCTTCGATGCTCCACACGATACCCGTTGGGATAACTGTTTTACCACTGCGTTTGGCGAAGAGTCTATGGTACAGGCTGGCTGGGGTACGTATGCCTCAATGAACCGTACACTGACTGCTGAAATTTGTCAGAAATATGGTATCGCAGATTCTAATGTAGGCAAGACGATTTATGCCTATGCTGACCTGGCTTATAATTCTACCAATGCCAATGGCAATCAGTATCCGGCTAAGGTATGGCCTAAGGGTGATCACTCGGGTAATGTAGCCAACCTTATTGAGGTGAAGAATATCTACGCTACAGAGTATCCTCTTCCTGAAGACGAAGATCGCTTCTCTATCTATCTCAGTAAAGACAAGCTTACCGCCGAAGAGAAGGCTAGACGTGCATATGTTACCATCAATATCGATGACCTCTTTGACAGTGAAGGTAAATATATTGAGAACTCTACTGATGGCACCAACTGCTATCAGATGTTCCCAGCACTCAATAAGTTCAGTTGGATGTACGATGGAGCTTTCACCAGCAACTTGCAGCGTAGAAATGGTGATGTAGCCATTATGCGTATGGCAGAAGTATACCTCATTGCAGCCGAAGCGGAACAGCAGTTGGGTAATGGCACCAAGGCAGCAGAATATCTGAATGTATTGCGTAAGCGTGCTTGTCGTCATGCATCAGATTACGAGAATTATATGAAGCTCGATACCGCATCAGAGCAGGATGTACTCGATGAGTACGCTCGTGAGCTTTGCGGCGAATTTAACCGTTGGGCTCTTCTGAAACGTCATCATGCTTTCGAGACACAGTTAGCGAAAGGTAATCCTCGTGCCGCTGCATCATTCGAGTCTAAACATTATCTCCGTCCGATTTCATACGACTTCCTCAATCAGATTTCGAATGCTGATGAGTATGGTACCAATGGGTATTAAGGCCATGACACTGATAAGGGCATGAAAATGGCATCTGCGCTAAATGCGTGAACTTATCGGATAATATAAAATGTAAACGGAGGTGAACCCGAATCAAGGTGTTCTCCTCCGTTTTTCTCTTAACATGCATCCATATCATCATATTTCTCTGCCATAAGCAAATCATAGAATAAAATATCATAATGCTTTTGGGTTGGGAAACATAATTCATCATCAGGCAAACACAATGTATATAATTCAATATAGGCATCATGAATAGTATAAAAGAACATTGTATCGTTCGTTATTTTGAATTTAAGGATTTATTTGCCTTTATTATAACATTGAATGATATCCATTGTGCTTTATAATTAGAAGGTGTATCCCATACCATTTTTTGATATAGTATATCCTTTATAGCTGAAGTGATTTGCTCAGGTATAATAACCTTCGCCTGATTTTTATCTCTCGAAAATCTTACTTCAACAGTTTTTCCACCATGAATATTACATGATACGATAATATTCAAATCATGATCAATGATGAGATTGTTATACAAGTTTACATCTTATATCCTCACCACTTTTGGAAGACATATTGAGTTTATTTAGTTCTTTCATTAACTTTTTAAGTCCATGAGGAGTACTTTCTGAATAAGTCTTATAATCTATACAAGCTTCGTAATTTGTACAATCAACACTGATGTCCGTAATTAGATTCCATGATACATACTTTATAACAACACTATCTACTTGTGAGCTTATATTTTGGCTGAAAGCTGATAGTGAACAAGCAAACATTATAAATATTAATAAAAATCTCATACACCTCTCCTTAAAATCACCACGATTACCAGAATTTATATTTCCATCTTTTTGTTTTCATGATAATTCATTTGGCTATAATAGAATTAAGTTATACGATTTAATCAGATATATAAAAATAAGTGATTAATTTTCTTACAAAATTATATATAAACTAGATACATTGTTTATTTTTTTAACTTTTTTTGTACTCAATAGGTAACTTTCATATTCGAGACCACAAAGGTGGTACAGGTTCTGCGCTGCTGTCAAAGGATACACATACCAGCAAGAGTTTGTCTCTTTACGAATTATTTTGGCTTAGATTACTAATATTTCTTTTTATGATTATAACCACATTTTGAATAATGAAAACAATAGGAAAACTATTCCATAACTTATAATAACTTATATGGATTACATCCTTCTTGCAGAAAATATCAAGAAAAGCACAACATAGGACTATGTTGTGCAGTAGTTCCAGAACATCAGCCTTGACCATCGCTTGTACATGCGGTTTCTTATACTCAGAGACAAAGAGAGAATAACCCTCGACTTTCTTTGAGCTGAAGTCCTGAAGTCGCCCTTGATGATAGGTTTCACCCACTCATGGAGAAAATCATATGCTTCCATATCGCTTGCTCCTTTTCTGTTATATAGCTACATACTTCTGAGTAGGGCT
The DNA here is from genome assembly GCF_022024235.1 of Segatella baroniae B14. Taxonomy (GTDB): domain Bacteria; phylum Bacteroidota; class Bacteroidia; order Bacteroidales; family Bacteroidaceae; genus Prevotella; species Prevotella bryantii. Next base: position 794,253 of record NZ_CP091800.1, on the reverse strand, counting down.
TTTCGGCGATTCCGGCTCTGTCATTCGAAGAGACTTGTTTAGAAGTGGATCAATATACCTTTTCTTGACTTTATATTTGTCGGTCATACCAAGGTGCTCGCAAATTTCAGATAAAGTCTTTGGCTCTTTGCAGAAAGCAAGGAGCTTTTGCTCATTCTTCTCTTTCTTACTTACTGCCTTTTCGTCATTACTTACTGCCTTTTTGCCGCTACTTACTGCCTTTTCATCATTACTTACTGCCTTTTTGCCGCTACTTACTGCCTTTTCATCATTACTTACTGCCTTTTCTGTGTTACTCCCTGCCTCTGAGGCAGCAAGTGGACGGCTCACACGAACGGTAAACTGGTTCCCCTCCTTGCTGTCAATGAACTCCACATGGCTGTCTTCGGCCAATACGCGAGGGATGCCTGAGCCTAAACCACGATAAGGCATGGTCTTGGCGCAGAAGTTGGCCATCAAAGGGTTGCGGGCATACGAGTTGCCCAGTTTCACCTCGTCTATCGTATGACCACCCATCACGCAGCCAGGATTCACTATTTCCAATCTGTCATCGAACACCATCAGACGGATAGCAGCTGTTTTCAGCAGGTCGATATGTACAAGAGCATTCTGGAGCAACTCTTCCAGTACGGTTTCAGGAATCTCCAACTGTCCGATAGAGTTAAACGACTGTCCGTTCTGTGTTCGGCGAAGGCATGACTTCAGCCACATCATAGCCTGTTCGAACATTTCAGGAATGGTACCTTCTATGTCACGACTGTCACGGTATTCCGTACCAGCAATGCTGTTGCCATAGAACCAAACAGCCTTGATAACAAACATAGGTTTGAACTGTTGCGGGCGTTGACCAAAGAACAACAATCCTGCTGTGGTAAGCCTTCCTTCCGAATCCGTAATATGAAGATTGTGCAACAACTGATCTTGCGGCACGTCAAACTCTGTCATGGGTTTGCCATAGACATTCTGGAAGAAACGGTCAAGAGCCAACGTGTCAATGTCTCTCACCGACGTATCTTTCACACTGGCTTCGTCAGCGTGATACTCGCCTGAATCTTGAAAGAGGCTTAACAGTTCGCTGTTCTCAGTCACCCGGCGTTTGTCGGCACCTTGCTTCACCCAGATATGACCAGCCAGGTCTTTGTAGGGCTTATTACGCCCTCTTTGCACGGTAGCCACCAGAATCATCTTTCCATCCACTTCCACAACATCTGTCTGGATGTAGATGGTTGGGCGTACTTGTTCGTTGGCGGTGTTGCCAAGTTCGCGGCTTGTCTGTTGGATAGCATCGTAGTCGAGACCAAGAATCTCGCCAGTCTTGTCTTTCACTCCAAACAACAGTTCTCCACCTTCACTATTGGCAAAGGCTACCATTTCGGCGGCAATCTCCTTCTGCGTAGTGAACTGTTGCTTAAACTGCACTCGGCTCGTCTCACCACAGCGTATCTTATTCTTCAGCTCCTCTTTCTTCATACCTTATTATAATATAGGTTTCATTCAGCCTTGTGATTGCAAAATTACACATTTATTGTCATATTATAATCGCTATACTCAAAAAATAGCCGAAATAGAGCAAATTCATTCGGCCATTTGTGGAATTGAAGCATAAATGATAGTTGTACCCTATACCTATTGACTATTAGCCTGGAGACCATTCACTTCTTCAAAACCTATCGAGGTTGTATTTTCGTTCTTTTTCTTTGCCATATAATGCTATTATTCGTATTACTTCATGTACGATTTGTCCGATCTTCTTCGTTAATATGTTCTTGAAAGGCATTCATCAGCCTCTCATATTCAAGTTTATAGCGCTTTTGCCTTTCCAAATCCTTTTCCGTTGGCTCTGCAATGCGGCTGATATCCATATTGTTGCGAAGATCATTCAACTTCACTTTGAGAGCAAGTTTATTAACACATATACGAGAAAGGTATTCTTCCCTGTTTGGTGCTGTGTGGTGATTGAGCAATTGAAGGGCGGTGGCAATTTCATCCCACTCTTCCTCGGTAGGCATATGGCACTGTTCCGCTGGATATTGAAAGAAGTCCTCTTCAAAGTCATCAATCCATGATTTGTCGTCTGGATTGTTCATCCATGTCTCTAATTTCTGTTTTACTAAATGTATAATCGTGGATATGTCGTTGGTCGTGTCTTCCGCTGCGTCATGCAGTAATCCCACCACCTGTTCTTTCCAATCATATCCACTCTTTCCTACAGGAAGTAAGTGAGAACTAAAGTAGTCATTACCTCCTTTGTCTTTTTGCCCTTGGTGTAAATCTCTGGCTACATAGGCCGCTGCATATACAACATGAATTTTATATCCCAAATGCTCATCTAAAGACTCTTCGTACTTCTTAGCCTTTTGAGGATTAAAAGTCGCTACATGAGCTAGGTAATCACGATAAACAGCCTCCGTGTCACCACCTGGGTCCATGAAATCAAACAGAGTATCCATGTAGTTATCCATGTATGAAAGATCCTGCTCATTGGTCGCCTTAAAACCCGCCACCAATGTCTTGCAAAGTCGGAACTGAGCATTGTGGTGCTCAGCTATCTTTTGAAACATATCATGCATATCTTTAGGAAACTCCATGTTGCTTTGTTATATTACGTCATTCATCATTTCACCATATCTAAGATTGTTTCAGGTGATGTTGTTAATTTAGTGACTGCATATAGTCCTGTGCCAATGTCTTTTACAATTTTGGCGTTGACACCAACTGCAGTCTGTGACCTCAGCACGCTACTAAGCATGGCAACTCCGTTATAAATTATGGCTCTTGTTGACTACAAAATTACAAAAAATATCTTGTATAACCTTTGGTTATATCGAAAAGAATTGCCTTTCGATGGCTTACTTCTATGATTATTTTTTTATATTCCTTCCTTTTTCAGCGTAGTTTTATAATGTCACTCCAGCGGGTGGTTGGATTCTTACTTCTAAAATCGTGCTTGATGGCATTGGCAAAGACTTCTGCCTTTCCCTTACCATTCTTCTGGGTGTACTGCTGGGCACCGATAACAATAGTCTCTGAGCCGTGCATGCGGTTGATGCGGTCAATTACCTTATCGAGTCGACGCATCTTCTGAATCTGCTCGGCATTCAGGTCAAACAAGTCCTGCTGTATGGGTGAGTCTGGTGAGATACCCATCACAATGACACCTGCTTTCTTATACTGGTAGCCCTGAATGAAAATGCGGTCAAGGACGTCGTGAGCAGCCTGAACAATGGGAATCGTTGAACTGGTTGGAGTGACAAGGCGCAGTTCCTGAAAGTTCCAGTATTGTGCAAGGTCTTCACGGAAGGCATTGGTATTGACAAACACGCCAACAATAGTGGCCACGGTCTTCTGAGTTCTCAATTTCTCTGCGCAGCGGGCAGCATAGTTGGCAATGTGAGTGCGCAGGGTGTCCTTGTCGCTGATCATACCGTTGAACGATCGGCTGGTGCAGATGCTCTTCTTCTTAGCCAGTTCCTCATTCGGCACAGCATCTTCGCCGTTCAGTTCCTGCCACGTGCGCACGATGTTGATGTTATTGAACGTCTGTCGTACCCAATCCTTGTGATGCTTGGCAAAGTCGAGGGCCGTTTTGCAACCTAATGACTGGAGTTTGGCAGCATAGCGCCTGCCGATGCCCCAGACATCCTCTATCGGACACCATTCGAGTGCCTTCTCCCGTTTGTAGTCCGTATCGATCATGCAACAGTGCTTATACACCTCGAACTTCTTGGCGAGCTTCGAGGCGATCTTCGCCAGTGTCTTGTTGGGAGCCAGTCCGATGCTGATAGGCAAGCCCACCTCACGCTTCACTCGCTTGTGCAGGTTTTCGCCCCACGTCTGCAACTGATCCAACGCTATGCCGTCAAGATACATGAAGCACTCGTCAATCGAGTAGCGGAAATAGGCAGGAGTTTCTTGGCGGATGATGCTCACCACTCGACCTGTCAATTCGCCGTACAGTTCGTAGTTAGAGGAAAAAACGGCTATCTTCTGGTTGGGGAACTGCTGGGCAAGTTGGAAATAAGGTGTACCTTCCTTGATACCCATCGCTTTGGCTTCGTTGGAACGTGCCACCACACAGCCGTCATTATTCGACAGCACAACAATTGGCTTCCCCTCCAAGTCAGGACGGAAAACCTTCTCACATGAGCAGTAACAGTTGTCCAAGTCAGCTATACCATACATCTGTTTTATATCTTTTCAAAAGTCCTTATCAGATGAATCACAGTTCCCCAAATCTGGAAGTTCTCTGGATCTTTGACCTTGAAGACTGGATAATCAGGGTTGGCAGGACGCAGTTCAATGTAGCCGTCTTTCCGATGTGTCAGGTCAAGGAATTTCATCGTGAAGCCACCGTCCCACCATGCCACGACGATGGAACCGTCATGTGGCTCTACAGCCCTGTCAATAATCACACGGTCACCGTCCAACAGTCCTGCATCCTTCATCGAATCTCCCTCTACGTCACCATAGAACGAGGCTTCAGGATGACGGATATAGTCACGGTTGAAGTCCAGCGTCTCATGGATATAGTCTTCGGCAGGTGAAGGAAACCCCGCCTTCACCCCTGCATGTTGCAGTTCCTGTTTGGTGTCAAATACACCGCGTATGATCTTGATATTGCTCATTTCCTATATAAATATTTCCAAATGGATATTGCTTCATCGCTGAACTGGAGCTTTCGCTCAGACTCGCGAACGATTCGGAGTACACGACTTTCTGTAAGGTCTGGTGCCACATCGATAGGACATGCCACGTATGCTTCTGCATCAACAGACTGTAGTAGTTCCCTGAGTGTCATACTATATTCATGAAACATCCTAAAATCAGGCACAAAATTACGAATTTATCTCTGATATTTATCAGAAATGACTAATTTTGCAACAAAGTTTAATAATAAGGCAGATAAATTGGAATTTATGGAAGATATCAGAATATATCATTCAATTTGGAAAAACATAGCCTTAATGGCCGTATGTTTTGCGTTTGTTGCAATGGGAATTTTCATACTTCTACATGGAGAACAATCATTCACTGTATGGTCTGGCATCTTATTCTTTGGCGGAGGTGGACTTTTCGTATTATTTCTCATACTGAAAGAAAGAATAACCCACACACCATATTATATGATTACGGACGATGGCATCATCATGAACAGTGGTTTAAAGACTTATGAAGTTCACTTTACAGATGTAGAATGCTTCTATCTCACGAAAGTGGGAACAGTAAGGGGAAAGACAACGTTGATAGGCATACAATACAAAGAAAGCATAGAGTTGCAGAAAATTGAAGATGCTAGCATGGCTGGGCGTGCCGTTCGCCGCTTCAACAAGAGTGTGGCTGGTTCACAAGAAGCTCTCCCGCAGATGGTTTGACGATCAAGCCAAAGGACTTGTGCGAAATTTTGAATGAGAGAGTAAAAAATTCACGAAATATCTGATAGCTGAACAGATCTGGAACGTCGCCTACGGCTTAGCACCAGGTGAGGCAACACAGGACACCGAGGGAATGCAGACCATGCGCACCTGATGAGCTGCTGAAGGAACTGACTCGAAACTCATACAAGGTAGTCAAGGCGAAATATACAAAAAAAAAGATATGAAACTATTATTCTCCTTTTTATTGACTGTGGCCAGTCTTTCAACTTTTGCACAGCAAACAATTAAAATTTCAGGCAGAGTTACCGATTTCAATGACAAGCCTATCAGTAATTGTACAGTCATGCTCATGGATGGGCGCTTTAATGCAATTGACAGTGTAGTAACCGACAGCGTTGGATTCTATCTGATGAACGGAATTAAGCCTGGAAAATACATGGCTCTTACTGCTATCAAGTGGGATGAGTATGTAAGATTCAGTAAACTTCCTGAACAAGATCGACGACTGGAATTCTGGGCTTGGAATATCATTGCCGACAAGGACATGATTATCAATCCTCGCTACCATAGGCTTGAACTGTATGGCACGACAGCTTTCTGCCCTACGGGAACTAAAGCTCTGATGGTTTATACCCGCCCGATGAGTGCTACAGAGGCTATGAAATACGATGAGAAACTCTACCGAGATAATAACAACGGAGTAATAGACTATTCTGTGAAGCTCGAAAATTTTCAGGTTCAAGCATTCATCGATGACAAGGAGGTTAAGATTCGTCATATCGAAAATATGACAGAACAATATGGCAATCAGAAAATGGGTGCATTCATTTTGATGCTGGACTATAATGTTCGTCACGATGACAGAACCGTTCACAAAATCCGCATAACTGCAGAAAATGTTAAATACCACGAGAAGGGCGAGAATATCTGCTTCTTTCAAAATTCTGATTGCAGATAGCTGACAGGGCCTCTGACTCAAAAACTCGTAGCATGAAACTGAAGAAGTGTAAAATTAAATATTATTGCAACTTTTCATCAGACGATGTGGTTCGTGACAAGATCTCTGCCATAGTGGAGGACGTCAAGTCGCCATGATGATGAAATAACTAGTCTCGCTGATGTTCTGTCTATGATATGTTTTAAATATTCCACTGTATACGGATCAAAAAGCGTACCATATTCATCATACCCCGGTTCACCTTTCCATTGTAAGGCTGTTTGGTATTCCATTGTATTAAGGACACCGTCAAAATCGAGAAAAATGTATCGTTCTTCTATCTTATTATCCATCTCTCTTTTCTTTATGTGATATAATTCATGTGATAGCGTAGTCGAGCACTATGGCACTTAGGGCAGAATAGCGGGTCATTATGACCTTTAAATATTGATTCCTCCTTTTTTCTTATTATTGTGCCACATTGTGGGCATACAAAATCTTCTTTTGCTTTTCCAAAGGTGTGGTACTCTTTACTTTCGTTATACTCGCAAGCAAAGGCATGACAATTAGGACATTGCCTGCCAATCGTGCATGACATTATCCCATGAGTAAAACTAGTTATTTCCTCTTCATAACCACAATCGGCACATTTGATTACCCCGGCACCACGCATCATTGAAAAGCAAAGATAATGTTCATCTGGGCCTAACCCCAGAGATGCATTAAACTTTCTTTCTTCTTTCAGCTTTCTTCTTTTCTTGATCTTTCCAAACATATCGTTAAAGAAATATCCAATGACTATGAATGGTAAAATTGCTATGACAAAGGGTCCCACAACTAATGTGATCAAAAATTGTTTTAGTGTTGTCCTTTCAGAATCTCGCTTCTTTTTTTTATCGTAGCAGAGAATGCGAATGCCTATTATAAGACTTGCGAACAAATATATAAGTATATACCACACCATAACACGAATAATTGAATTATTGTGCAAAGATACAAATTAAAAATTGAGTATAAAGTGTTTTTTCAGGAAAATGACTTTCACAAGGCTTGTAGATGCATTTCCTGTGGCCGTCCGTATCCATTACTTTTCAGCGATGCAAAGGTAAATCGCAGCTGTCGAATGACCTCGGTATTCGGTACGGATTAAGCAAAATCTTCCTTTCCCTTCTGGCAAGAGTATTTGGCTGAATCCGTGCCACAGCTTCCGATTGTCTATCGTCATCGGCAACCTTCTGAGAGCATCGTGAAAAGTAAAGTCCCGAACGGCAATGAGCAATTCATCAAGTGTCCGGCTGTCCTTCTGCTGGCCATCATGAGACTGGCAGGAACGCAAGGTGAACATGATTTCTTTCCAACAGTCATCGCTTGATGTCTCGTTGGCCAACTGTTGCCAGCCTTCCTTCGTGTCAGTCCTACTGGTTAGGCTATGCGCTATGAATGCCCGCAGACACATCCTGAACATTTCGGCTGTAAAACTGGTACTTTGACCGTCTACCATCTGCTTGCTGAATACATCTGCCATCTGGCGAAGCCCGTGGTCGAATGTGACGAAGAAGTAGATGCTGTAGGCGAGAGGTTCACCTTCAACGGCAATACGCTTGTAAAGTTGTTCAAGGTATTCGGGTACAAACAGGAGCGAATAGACATAGACAGTCTTTGTGACAAGCAGAGCCAAGTTCTGCAGGGCTAATTGCGACTTCAAGTTCTTGTTGTCCTGACTATCGGTAATATTTGACATCGCAAATTGCGACTTCAAAAAATCAAATTCCTCTTTGGTCAATTGGAACATGAAGTCGCTAGGGAATCGTTCTATATTACGTTTTACCTGCTCATTCAGGCGACGTGTTTCTACCCCATATAGAAAAGCCAAAGTAAAGGGCATACTGCAATTTTGAAATAACTCAACTATTCGTTTTTCCTATTAGCTCAGAAACTTCTATTGGAAAATGCGATATTTTACATAAAAACATAGCATCAGAATACGATATTTTACAAGAAATGACGTTTTAGAACGCGATATTTTACATAATAACGCCACAATTTTAAAAGTGTAGTTTTGACATTTATCATTGAAAAGTGTAGCTTTTTGCCATCAAAAGTTATTGAAAAGTGTAAAACCCCTGCCTGTAAGTGCTTTCTGAATAATAATTTGGCTATACCTCGTATCCAAAATGCTTTGGATATTGAAGCATATCATTTTGAAGGAAAGTATTATCTTACCAAATAAATGGTGGCAGATTTCTATGAAGTGGATTCACGAACCATTGACAATTATCTATCTTCACATGAGGATGAGTTGAAGCACAATGGTTACTTTTTATGTAAAGGTAATCTACTGAAAGACTTTAAGTTACAATTTGCTCACGAAAATAATTTCGTGAGCAAAATCACTCAGTTGGGTCTTTTCGACTTTCGTGCATTTAAGAACCTACTTACTCTATTTTTTAGATTCGTTTTTGCCCACTTGTCCCGCTTTTAATCTATCCAGTCGGGTAACTACAAGTTCCTCATACGTTTGTTTCTGCTCATCGCTGAGGAAGGAATCTTTTATGAGCTGTTGCCATTTTGGAAACACCTTATGAAGCCCTGCAACGAGACGCTGTACAACATTTTCTTCCAGTCCCATTGTCTTTGCGGCATTAAGGAAGTCTGCCAAACGGAGTTTCGTCTTCTTTCCCGCAAGAGTAAGTGCCAATTCCTCCTTGTCCTTCGGATTGGCAATGGCAACATTCAGCAGGTCATAAGCTGGCGTCAGTCGATAGTCCTCAGCAGGTCGGTAAAGCGAGAAGTTCTTCAGGTGCATGTCATTGTTGCCTGTGACAAAACAGAAGAGTAGCAACTGCATGTAGTTCGTGAGATCGAATTTTGGTGTGTTGCTGTACTGCAAGATTGTCTTTGCTATCTGCTCATGCGATCCTTTATATTTGTATTCCGTAGGGTGCAACGTGAGTTGACACATGTCTTCCATGTCTATCTTCTCGCCATTCTTGGTGCGGTCAATACGCTTTGTGATGTACCCCAGTTTTCCATCAGCCAAACGGATAAGACTATGAGGTACCACACTAATCTTTGCGGCTTCCGCAAGATGCATCGTCAAATCCTCGTTTTCGGGCAACTGCTCGTAATTCTCCGTTTGGGGCTTGAAGATGTAATCTCCCCAAAGTCCTACGATAGTCAGTCGGCTACATCCATCGTGTTTGTCGAGATTCAGAGACAATTTGGGTTGGACGCCTGTCAGAGATGTCTGAGCACGAATTATCTGCTCGGCTAATTGGTCGAGTTCTTCATGTTTGTACTCCAGCAAGGGCACATCCTTTGTTCCAAAGAATTTTCGGGCACAACTTGGATGAAAGTCTTTCTGACCTTCTTTCAATTCCTTATAACAGTACAGACATTTACACATTGTCACCTCCTTCCTTATTTATAGGAACTACACTGACAGAACCGATACACTCCTTACAGCATAACAATAATAGTGACATCCGGTCAAGAATACTAATGTCGGTATTGCGAAGTGCCACATCAAGCAGCCATCCTTCAGGTATCAACCCGTCAAAGAACGGGAATAGTATAGGACTTACGAATGTCTCCGCTTGTAATGGGAGTGTCAGACTTACAGGTTGCGCATCTCTACGTTTGAGGTACGCTTCATCATAACAGAAACGGTATTCTCCACCATCTTCTGTCAAGATGCCAGCAAGGACATCCTTTCGATAAATCTCAGCTTGTCTCATTGCTTTTTAGTTGCTGTAAGTTCGTAGTTAAACAAATCAAGTAGCTGGTTGACCTTATCCATTCTTAGTGTCGGCTTTCCCTGTTCCAGATTGCGTACAAAGCACAAGCCTACGCCAGACTTCATAGCCAGATCTTCTTGCGTAAGGCCATATTCCTTGCGCAAATCCTTAACCACCTTCGATAACTTTGTCTTTTCCATACAAATTATATTCTTTCGAATGCAATATTACAATATTATTTGCAAATTACATGCGTTCTGATATAAAAAGTGTGACATTTAACATTTTTATATGCTTTCTACTATAGTTTTACGTTCTTTTCGGTGATTAATGTCAATTTTATTCGGTCATTTGTGGAATTAAAGCATGAATGATAGTCGCCACTTATAACTATAGACTATTAGTCTGGAGACCATTTGCGTAAACAATGCGTAAACAAACTATTTCAGTTAGGGGTATTTTGTGAGTTTCAGTGAAAATCGCAAAGATATAACTCTTTGACCATCAGTATAGTTACAAATTATAGACTATCACGGAATATCATTATATTGGTCTCATAATCTGGAGGTCCTAGGTTCAAGCCCTGGCTGGTCCACACTAAAAATCAAGCACTTACGAGTTTCTCGCAAGTGCTTTTTCTTTTGTCGGTGACCTTCAGGTGACCTTTTTGGAGCAAAAGTGACCCTTCGTAACCTTCTGAAATGTAGAGTAATTTTTTTGTGAGTTCAAGAAATGTTTTCGCTAAAAAAGCATATTTCCCCATGATTATTGCATTTCTAAGTTGCCATTTTTGCGTTTTCTTCAAATATTTTGCAGATTTTGTTCATTTTTATCCATAAAAGAACATATATGGCAAAAAAACAGTACCTTTGTACTCGAATATACATTATATATATAGTATGGATAGTAAGCATCTCAACCGAATCAAGGTCGTTTTAGCTGAAAAAGATAAGAGTAATAAATGGCTGGCTGAGCAATTAGGTAAAGACCAAGCTACCATTTCCAAGTGGGTTACAAATACAACGCAACCTAATTTGGAGATGCTATTGCTAATAGCAAAAGTACTGGAAGTAAATGTAAACGAACTAGTACGTCCTTTAGAATAATGGCAAACGTAAAAAACGGATCATTCAGAGAAAGTATAATTGACAGGTGTCTCCAAAGTAGAAGGGGCTATTCCACTCAGGAGATATTTGACAAGTGCAACGATGCCTTAGAACGTCGCGGAGAACTGCCCATCAGTGCTCTGAACACCATTCGTAACGATATCTTATCCATTGAGAACCGTTGGCATATTGTGGTGGAACAGATTCGAAGTGGCCGTGAAATCAGGTATCGTTATGAAGACCCCCACTTCTCTATTTTCAACACACCGCTGAATGAAGAAGAGATAGCCCAACTTACTCAGTCCGTTTCCATGCTTCGCCGTTTCGAGGGGATGCCAGGCTTTGAGTGGGTAGAAGAGATGAGTGCCCATATGCAAGAAACAGTCAGTGCCAGTCCAGAGCCAGTTATTGGTTTTGATGAGAACAAGGAACTTAAAGGTATGTCGTTCTTTACGCCACTGTTCAATGCCATTGCAGAAAAGAAAGCCATCAAGATTAAGTACTATACCTATAGGAGTAATAAGGTGATTGATGGCGTCGTTCATCCTTACTATTTGAAAGAGTACAATCAGAGGTGGTTCCTCTTCGCCCTTAATAACGAGTACAAGGACTTGTCTATATATGCACTTGACCGTATTGAGGCTGTGGGGAAGTCTTCAGCCAAATTCATTCCCAATACAGATATTGATTTCTCACATTACTTCGATAATGTAGTTGGTGTTAGTGTCAAGTCTAATGAATTTCCCCAGACTGTTAAGATATGGGTAGATAAAGAGCAACTTCCCTACACTCTCTCTAAGCCTCTTCACAGATCACAGACAGTGATTGAAGAGAATGAAGATGGTAGCGCCGTAATAGCTATTGAGGTGATACCGAACTTCGAGTTGGAACAGTTGCTTCTTTCCTTCGGAGAACGATTTGAAATACTATCTCCAGCTTCACTGAGAGAGAAAATTTTAGCAAGAATTAAAAAAAACATCGAAAAATACAAATAGGTTCAGATAGATTGAATATATAGACAGTAATTTTGCAGCCGAAAATGAATGTCTAACCTTTCAACTTTGTGCATATGACGAATTGGAACATGAGTGAGCAAACAAGAAATAGTGTTACTGAAGCCATTTGGAAATTCTTTTCTGCCTTTTGGTCAAGAATAGAAATTCCAAATGAATATCCTGTTATTGGACTGATAGCAGCCCTTCTCTATCTAATGAAGAAGGGCTATGTCTCAATACAGACAAATGTCCAAAAGGATTCTACAGACATTATCTCCTTGATGGACTTATCTTATATGGAGATAACAAGCAAACGTCACTACGTCGAATGGAAATCTCTTGGTATTTCCAATAAAGCAATTGTATCTGACTACCCAAAAGACGACTCATTAGCTGACACTATTTCAAAGTACCTTTCCCTCTTAGACAGAATGTCTGGAGAGCCTGCATATATCTTTGAGTTTGTCGAAACTATTTTAAAATATCAGGAGGGTGATTTATACTATCTCCAGGTTTTAGATATTGCTTTATCGAAGTTCTCGTCTAATCACTCTGCGGGTCAATTCACACAACCTGTCGAATTTGCAGAGTTGGCTTCTGCATTGGTTGAATCGAGAGGTAAAGACATTTATAACCCATTTTCTGGGCTTATGTCATTTGCTACGGCAATGAAAGAATACGCATCCTTCACAGGAGTGGAGCGTGATCCTTTCATTGCAGACATTAGTATCTTTAGAACACACCTCGCAGGTATTCAAGACAAGGCTTCTTGTATTCCGGGAGACGTTCGAGATTGGTCTAAAATATCGTATGATATAATTGTCTCTACTCCACCTATCGGAGTACCAATATCGGTGAAGGACGAAAACCGTCCGATTCGTTCAGAATGTTTTTGCCTGAAGAACTTTGAAAGCCTAACAAATGATAATGGCGTGCTGTTTACATTTGTTGTACCATCTGTTCTGTTTGATTCTAGACGCGCAAGAGAGATTCGCCATGAACTCACGGAGAAAAACTATCTCGATGCGGTAATTTCTTTGCCTGCAAACCTGATGCGCCCATACACATCAATTTCCCTTGTGGCCGTCCTTTTAAAAAAGGGCAGAGATAAAAATGCACCAATCAAAATGCTTGATGCCTCTGAATTCAACAAGGGTGACAAGAAAAAACCGATTCTTGATGTAGAAGCTGTTGTAAATTGTCTCAACAATCCTAAACATGACAATTGCGTCTTTGTTACACAAGACGACATCAGGCATGGCGATTACATCTGGAGCGTAGAAAAATATCTCAATCCTATTAGAGAGTCTTTCCCGGAAGGATACGAAGTCATCTCATTAGGGGATGTGGTCGAACTTATCAGAGGTGAGCGTCACTTTGAAGAGAAGAGCGGGCATCTTGCACAAATCGCAGACTTGGCTCCTGAAGGAGAGGATTGTGTTCGTACAGTGGATTTCTTCGAGACATCACGCAATTTGGCACACGCTACAAAGATTACAGAACCTGTGATACTTCTATCATCTATCCGGCTTTTGAGACCCACATTTTGCGAGGCTTCACCAGAAAAGCCGTTATTCTTGCATCCTAATCTTTGGGCTTGTAGGATTACACAAGGTTGGGTTTCTCCGACATACCTTTGCCTAGAGATTTCCAGGAGGTTTGTTCAGGCAGCAGGAAATGTCATTCCACGTATCAGACGAAGAGATTTATTGGGAATGAGAATTGCCGTCCCTTCCGTTGGACTGCAAAGGAGTTTTGAAGAACAAAACAACCTTTACAAGGAGGCAGCCAACAATGCTAAATTGGCAAAGGCTAAAGAGTTTGGACTTCAAAGTCTCATTGAGTCGATGAAGGCCGAATACATCAACACCGTGCGAACAAGAAAGCACGATATGATGCCTTATATGCGTGAACTGGGGTCTGTATCTCGCTCCATTCGTGGCTATATCGGTAAGTATGGCTCTCCAGAGTTGCAATCGAAGATGGCAAACCTTTTCTCGCAATTTGATGATGCTTTCAATGGTTTGTCTGCTTTGGTGGATGTGTTCAGCCAAGAAAATAAATTTGGCACACCTGAAGTCGTGAATATCGATGCTTTCCTTCGCCAATTGGCAAGAAAATACGACGATAGGTCATCAGCTTTTAGCGTAGAGTATTACTGCGATGACAATGCTCTTAAGGCTTATGGATTGCCAGCGCACGACATCAAGAAAAAGAATTTCTCGATGTTGAATGGTTTTATATCCTTCGAGGCTGAAATTTCAAAGTCTATTGAGCCTGTAAAGCTGTTTGTTGAAATAGCACCTCTGGATTTAGACAGAGTAGTTCACAACATTATTGACAATGCCGTGCAACATGGCTTCATTGATGCAGAGAAAATAGATTACTGTATCGACATTACCCTCACAGTTGACCCTGAGAGGGATATGTTCCAGATAGATTTCTCAAACAATGGTATTCCTTTACCGTCTGGCATGGACAAAAAAAGCTATGGCTTGTTAGGAGAAAAGGCTGGTGTTACTGGCAGAACAGGACAAGGTGGTCATATAGTAAAATCCATCGTAGAACACTACAAAGGAGACTATGACATCTTCATGGATGGTGAGAATACGGTGGTTAGAATCTTGTTACCAATTTCAAAAAGCAATGGACAAAATGTATAACATACTTTGGATTGACGACGAATGGGATAAGATGAAAGCATTCCAAGACGAATGCAAAGAATTCCATGACTTGCTTCTTGTACCCTTCCGCACAAGAAAAGCAGGCATTGAAGCATTAGAAAAGGATCTCGACAGATGGGATGCAGTACTTCTTGATGCAAAGATGTTTGATGAAAGTGAAAACGAAAGAGCTAGTCTTAAAGGATTAGCAAAAGCAAAACAAAGGCTGGATGAGTTAAAGTTGAAAAAGAACATTCCCTACTTTATCTCAACTGGCCAACCGGGATTATTGTCAAGTGAGGACTTCAAAGAGTCTTATGGTGATTATTATGAGAAGGGAAAAGATGACGTGAAACTTATTGATGACATCACCAAGGCCATAGAGAATTCTGACATTACACAAGTTCACACCCTGTATAGGGATATGTTTGAAGCGTTGAAAACTTTAGAAATACTTCCAGCCACCGAGTACATCCTCACTGATATTTTGGTCCCGATGCACTTCCCTGCTAATGACCCTAGTTTCAGACCTGTGCATCATTTCAACCAACTTCGGCAGGTCCTGGAATATATTTTTAGGTCCTGCAATAAAGTTGGACTTATTCCGGACAAATGTATGCAGGGAACAAACGTTAACCTGAATCAATGCTCTTTGTACTTGGCTGGCAAGAATGCAGATAAAGCAGGAGTAAGATATGGAGAGCCTGGAGAAAGAGTTATTCCTGACTATATCGAGTCCTTTATCCGCTCCATTCTTGATTTCGGTAATACGCATTCTCATACTGTTGAGCTGTCTGCTGATGATCAGAAAAAGATTGAGGCCATCTTCCACTCAAAGAAATCTAGATATATCATTTTCGGGCTGACCATGCAAATATGTGAAGTCATCACATGGATGGCCGATTATATTTCTAAGCATAACGACAAAGAGATCAACTTGTTCTTTTGCAAAGAACTTCCCAAGGATGCTGCATCTTACAACGGTCGTGAATTGGAGCCAGAAGAAGATGAAGATGGTGTCTGGCATTGTGAAGAGTGTATGGTTGCTATCAGAGAATGGATACCAGGAAGAAAAATGCGACTGAAAGATGCGCAGCTGAATACGCGAGAGAGCAAAATGAAGTATCCCTACTTCGCTAAATTTGATAAATTATAAAGTTTTCCTGATTGATTCACATCTATTGAACCTATTATAGGTAAATTTGCAAACGAAAAGAAAACAAGATATGGCAAAAAAAGCAAAAAAGAAGTCTTCTGATTTGTTTGATGCTCCGAAGACACCACAGGAGCTGAAACTGGAAGGTGTGCAGAATTTGTACAACTTCTTGTTTGAGGCGTGCAATATCATACGAGGACCTGTGAGTCAGGACAACTTCAAGGACTATATAACGCCTATTCTCTATTACAAGCGTATCTCTGACGTGTACGATGAAGAGACTGAGGCGGCTTTGGAAGAAAGTGGTGGCGACATGGAATATGCGACATTACCAGAACAGCATCGCTTTGTTATTCCTGATGGTTGTCATTGGAAGGATGTACGTGAACGTAGCGAGAATCTTGGCGCGGCCATCGTTGGTGCTATGCGTGGTATAGAGTTAGCCAACCCTGATACGCTTTATGGTGTGCTTAGTATGTTCAGTGCTCAGAAATGGACGGACAAGAAGAACCTTTCAGACGGAAAGATACGTGACCTGATAGAACATCTGAGTACAAGGAAACTTGGAAACAATGACTATCCTACCGACCTAATGGGCGATGCCTACGAAATCTTGCTGAAGAAATTTGCTGATGACTCAAAGGCAAAGGCTGGTGAGTTCTATACTCCTCGTTCTGTAGTACAGTTACTTGTACGCATCCTCGATCCTCAACCTGGTGAAAGTGTCTATGACCCTGCTTGCGGTTCTGGTGGTATGCTTATTGAGGCCGTACATCACATGAATCATAGTAACCTCTGTTGTGGAAACATCTTCGGTCAGGAGAAGAATGTGGTTAACTCGGCTATTGCCAAGATGAACCTTTTCCTTCATGGCGCAAGCGACTTCAACATTATGCAGGGTGACACTCTCCGCAATCCGAAAATCTTGCAAGGTGGAGAGGTTGCAAAGTTCGACTGTGTGATAGCCAATCCCCCATTCTCGTTGAAGAAATGGGGCTCGGTGGAATGGTCATCAGACAAGTATGGTCGTAACATCTGGGGAACGCCCAGCGACTCGTGCGGTGACTATGCATGGATTCAGCATATGATAGCATCGATGGCTCCAGGCAAGGGACGCATGGCTGTGGTAATGCCGCAGGGAGTACTCTTTCGAGGCAAAGAAGAAGGACACATCCGTGAAAAGTTGGTGAAAAGTGATATGGTAGAGGCTGTTGTTACCCTTGGTGATAAGCTCTTCTATGGAACAGGCCTTTCACCATGCTTCCTGATTATTCGCAAGATGAAGCCCGCTGCACATAGTGCGCGTATCCTGATGATAGACGGCACCAAGATTCTGACTCCGAAACGAGCTCAAAACATATTGGAACAGAAGGATGTTGACCGATTATTCGAGTTATATGTCAACTATGAGAACGTGGAAGACTTCTCACAGGTGGTAACACTCGACGATATTGCAGCAAAGGGTTATGACCTATCGCCCAATAAATACGTACAGTACCACCGTGAGGCTATCAAGCCTTATACCGAGGTACTGGCAGAGTTCAAGGCTGCTTACGAAGAAGTGAAACTTCGCGAAGCAGAATTTAGAAAAATAATAAATGCTTAGGCTGATGGAAGAGATTGTTAATAAAAACAACGAAATAGTCTTATTCAACGATGTCTGTAACATTATAGACCAGACTCGTAATAAGATTGCAGTATACGTCAATACAGAGGTATGCCTTACCAACTGGTATGTGGGTAAGCGTATTAAGGAAGATGTGCTATATAATCAGCGAGCCGAATACGGAAAACAGATACTCAAAAATCTTTCCAAAAGATTAACCGAACAGTACGGAAGTGGTTGGAGCATCTACAAACTGCAACATTGTGTACGCGCTGCGTACACTTTTACTGAAGATGAAATTGTGTACGCCACTCGTACACAATTAAGCTGGACACATCTTCGTTCCCTCATGGGTGTGAAAGATTCCCTTGAAAGACAGTTCTATGCACAAATGTGTACGATAGAACATTGGGATACCCGTACCTTGGACGAGAAGATAGATCAGCAGCTGTACCAGCGCACAGCCATAAGCAGAAAACCAGAAGAAGTTATTAAAAAAGAGCTTCAGGAAGCAAGGAACAATAATCAGTTACTACCAGATATGGTCTTTAGGAGTAGCTATATACTTGACATGCTTGGCTTGCCAGATGTGTTCTCGGAAAGCGACCTGGAAACCGCGATTATCACGCAGATTGAAGACTTCATCAAAGAGTTAGGCTCCGATTTTACATTCGTAGCACGCCAGAAGCGTATTACTGTAGATGCTGTAGATTATTACATCGATCTGCTATTCTTCCATAGGGAATTGAGACGCCTAGTTGCCATCGATTTGAAACTAGGTAAATTCAAACCAGAACATGAAGGACAAATGTTGCTTTATCTCAGGTATCTCAATCAAAACGAGAAGAAACCATGGGAAGAGTCGCCTATAGGTCTTATTCTGTGTTCGGAAGGAAATACTGAGCACGTTGAATATCTCATGCTGGATGAAAACAGTCCTATAAAAGTTGCTCAATATTACACCCAACTTCCCGATAAGAAGCTTTTGGCAGCCAAATTGAAGAAAGCCATCGCTATAGCAAGAGAACAATCCCAAGTTCATAAAGAATGAACAACATGAAGGAAGAACATAAGAATACACAATACCGTCGAGCAGACGAGACAATCTCATTGGACGAACTGAAATCGTTCCTATGGAGTGCTGCTACCCGTCTGCGCGGACAGATAGATGCTGCTGGCTATAAGGAATACATCTTCCCGTTGCTGTTTTTCAAGCGCATCAGCGATGTATATGATGAGCAGTTTGATGGTTTTGTAGCAGAAGGAGGTGAGGAATATGCTGGTATGCAAGCAGCAGAACTGGCCATCCGTATTCCTGATGGTGCTCATTGGCGTGATGTACGCGAAGTAACGGAGAATGTTGGCCAGCGCTTGGTTGAAGCTTTTATCGCTATAGAACAGGCTAACCCGGGAGAAGAAGCGGATGGGCGTGTCATAGGTGGATTGGACGGTATCTTTGGTCCGAAAGACGGATGGACCAACAAGAATAAGATGCCAGACCACATCATCACTTCCCTTATCGAAGACTTCTCTCGCTATAACCTGGGGTTGTCTTCCTGTCCTGCCGACGAGATGGGCCAGGCATACGAATATCTTGTAGGTAAGTTTGCCGACGATGCAGGCAATACCGCACAGGAGTTCTATACCAACCGAACGGTGGTAACACTGATGGCAGAGATTCTCCAGCCACAGCCAAACGAGAGCATCTATGACCCAACATGTGGTAGTGGAGGTATGCTTGTGAAGTGTCTCGACTTCCTTCGTCAGAAAGGTCTGCCTTGGCAGGGAGTCAAGGTTTTCGGACAGGAAATCAATGCTCTGACTGCATCTATCGCACGCATGAACCTCTACTTGAATGGCGTAGAGGATTTCAGCATTGTTCGTGAAGATACGCTTGCACATCCTGCTTTCGTTGATGGTAGCCATTTGCGCAAGTTCGATATCGTGTTGGCAAATCCGCCGTATAGCATTAGCGAATGGAATAGGTCTGCCTTTGAACATGACAAATGGGGACGTAACATGTGGGGGACTCCTCCGCAAGGGAGAGCCGACTATGCGTTCATCCAACATATTGTAGCATCTATGAATAACGATCATGGGCGTTGTGCGATTCTTTTACCTCATGGTATATTATTCAGAAATGAGGAATCAGAAGTCAGAAAAGGACTTGTCCTCTCCGATAAGATAGAGGCCGTGATAGGTCTTGGCCCTAATCTTTTCTATAATGCCCCAATGGAGGCGTGTATCCTGATATGCAATAATCGCAAGGCAAAAGAACTAAAGAACAAGGTTATTTTCATTAATGCCAAGTATGAAGTAACACGTAAGAATGCTGAAAGCTTCTTGGAAAATTCTCATATCAAGAAAATAGCAGAAGCGTATAAAAGTGTAAACGATATAGCAGATTTCAAGCGGTTGGTTGACTTTGAAGAAATTGAAAAGAACCGTTTTGACCTAAGCATACAAAAATATGTTTACATTAGTGAGATAAATAAAGCGGAAGCAGTTTCTGCCGAAGATGCCTTGGCATCTTGGGAAAGGCAACACTCATTGCTGGTAAACTCTGTAGATACACTAATTGGAATGTTAGGCTCATGAACTATAGATTTGACAAAATAGCTTTCAATAGCACTGCAAAGAAAACTCCTACCGAATCTGACAAGGAACATTACATCGGATTGGAGCACATTGATAGCGAGTGTTTAGAAATCACTCGCTGGGGTTCTAATGTTGCTCCTATAGGTGAAAAGTTAATTATGAAAAAGGGCGATATTTTGTTTGGCAAAAGACGAGCATACCAAAGAAAACTTGCCATTGCGCCTTTTGATGGCATTTTTTCAGCTCATGGAATGGTGCTTCGACCAAACGAAGAAGTTGTAGACAAAAACTACTTCCCGTTCTTCATGAGCTCCGACTTATTTATGGAAAGAGCCGTTCAAATCTCTGTTGGAGGACTATCACCAACCATCAATTGGAAGGACCTTCGTGAACAGGAGTTTCCTCTTCCCTCTCTCGCAGAACAAAAAGTTCTTGCAGATAAACTTTGGGCGGCATATCGCCTGAAAGAGTCATACAAGAAACTTCTTGCTGCAACCGAAGAAATGGTGAAATCGCAATTTATCGAGATGTTCTATAACGAAAAATATCCTCTTCAAAAACTTAAAACACACATAGATGTTATAAGAGGTGTTTCGTATAAACCGGTAGATATCAAAGAAGAAACTTCCGATAGTATTTCTGTTATTCTACGCTCAAATAATATCATCAATGGTCAAATTAATTTTGACGATGTTGTATATGTCGATAATAAAAGAGTAACAACAGAGCAGGTTCTGTCTAAAGGTGATATTGTGATGTGCGGCTCTAATGGAAGTAAAAAGCTTGTTGGCAAGGCAGCGATGATTAATACAATTCCATCTTACCGTACATCATTCGGTGCTTTTTGTTTAGGAATTAGATGTAAGGAGTCTATTCTCCCAGAATATCTTTCCGTCTATTTCCAAACTCCGAAATATAGAGAAGTTATCGAATTTCTCGGTTCTGGCTCGAATATATTAAATATAAAACCAGAGCATATATATAATTTAGAAATTCCAATTCCATCTTTGGAAGACCAAAAGCACTTTGTTACTATTGCCGAACAGGCCGATAAATCAGGATTTGAAATCAGAAAATCAATAGAAGCGATTGATAATGTGATAAAAAGTCTGATAAACGGCTAAAAAAAACGAAGGTCACACGTTAATTAAATCAACAAAACATATAAAGATATGATTGACAATTTAATTAATGAAATAGAACAGGCGATGCTCAATGTTCTTGATAATGAGCAGCTAAGCCAGTTGCGAAAGGTGCTTGATTACACCTTTCGCAATATTTCCGTGACTAAGAAAGAATCTGTACATACAGAAAGTAACAACCAGACTCTTATTGACAATTTCATAGCTGCCAAGAAAGTTGAAGGCTGCTCTGATAAGTCTATCTCTTACTACAAGAGTACAATAAATAATGCTCTTGTTAAAATTAAGAAAGAGGTTGTGCATATCACCACCGATGACTTGCGAGGTTATTTGAACCAATATCAGGAAGAAAGTGGTGCAAGTAAAGTGACGGTTGATAACATCCGGCGCATTTTATCCAGTTTCTTCTCTTGGCTTGAAGAGGAGAACTACATAGTAAAGAGTCCTGTACGGCGAATACACAAAGTGAAAGTTGGCAAGACCGTTAAGGAAACCTATACCGATGAAGCCTTAGAGCAGATGCGTGACCATTGTTCGAATATACGTGATCTTGCTCTAATAGACCTACTCGCTTCCACAGGAATGCGAGTAGGCGAATTGGTAAGGCTCAACAAAAACGATATTGACTATCAGAATAGAGAGTGTATCGTTACGGGTAAGGGAGATAAACAGCGAAAGGTTTACTTCGATGCCCGTACCAAGATACACCTTCAGAAATATGTTAATAGCCGTACTGACACAAATGATGCGCTCTTTGTGTCATTATTGTCCCCAAATAACCGCTTAGAAATTAGCGGTGTAGAAATCCGTCTACGGCGACTTGGGCGAGAGTTGAACATTCCAAAAGTTCATCCTCACAAGTTCCGTCGTACTCTTGCTACAATGGCTATAGATAAAGGCATGCCCATCGAGCAAGTCCAGCATCTGTTAGGTCATCAAAGTCTCGACACAACATTGCAGTACGCAATGGTGAATCAGAACAATGTTAAGTTATCTCACCATAAATTCATTGGATAGTATGTCGCAATTTATCGAGATGTTCAAAAGCGAAGACAACTATGAACCATTGGAGAATGTAGTTGTTGTAAAAGATGATTGTAGAAAGCCTATCAATGACGGAGTTCGCGGTTCTATGAAGGAAGGAGAATTGTACCCATATTATGGCGCAACAGGTGTTGTCGACTATATTAATGACTATATCACAGACGAAGAACTTCTTTGTATTGCAGAAGATTGTGGTAATTATAAAGCAGGCGAAGATAGTTCCTATATCATTAACGGCAAGGCATGGGTTAACAACCATGCTCACCTAGTTAAGGCTAAAGAATGCTGTGAAATAAAATATCTTCATCAATATTTGAAGATAACAGATTTGATGCCTTACGTTAGTGGAACAACAAGGTTAAAGTTGACACAAAAGAAGATGAAAGAAATACCTGTTTTGCTTCCATCAATTGAACTCCAAAATAAGTTTGTGTCAATTGCCGAACAGGCCGATAAATCAGGATTTGACGGGCTCATATCGCAATTTATCGAGATGTTTGGACAGTCTCCATTAATCAATGACATGAATGAGTGCTTTTCTGTAATCAGAAATGGAGCGAACATTAAACAGGGCCAAATTGAAGGCGGAATTCCTATTACAAGAATAGAAACGATTTCCGAGGAAATTGTAGACCGTGCGAAAATGGGATATGCAGGAATTATTGATGACAAATACAAGCCTTATTATTTACAAAATAATGACATTCTCATTTCTCATATCAACAGTCTAAAGCACATCGGAAAGTGTGCTCTATATTCTCAAACAGGTAATGAGACTATAATTCATGGTATGAACTTGTTGTGCTTGAGACCTAAGTGTGAAATTATGAATCCTGTATTTGCTATTCATATGTTACGTTCCAATATAATTAAAAATGAGATAGCCAACATAACGAAGCCTGCTGTTAATCAAGCAAGTTTCTCTGTAAAAGACTTTGGAAGAATCAAGGCTATTCTTCCGAATATGGATGAGCAAAAGAAGTTCGTTCGAATTGCAGAACAGACCGATAAATCAGGATCTGTCTTGCAATATAGGATTGCATGTTAAATGAAAATAAAAAATACAATATATTATGGCATACTTTAATGAAGAAAATACCGTTGAGCAGATGCTCATCAATGCCGCAGGAAAGTGTGGCTGGATTTATGTGGAGCCACAGGAAGTTCCGCGATTGCCTGACGAAGTACTGGTGACAGAATGGCTTGTCACAGCACTGAGACGGCTTAACCCCATCACTGAAGACCAAGCAGCACAGGTGGTTTACAGACTTCGTGCTGCATGTAGCATTAGCACTAATCCTGAAGAGTTGATAAACGCTAATGACCGTTTCCGTCGCTTGTTGTTTGAGGAAAACTCCTATCCTTTCGGCGAGGATGGAGAGAATATCAACATCCGCTTCTTCAGCGATAAACCTTCTGAGAATCGATGTGTAGTCACCAATCAATGGGAGTTCCCTCGCAAGAGTAAGGAAGGTGGCAAGCGTCTTGACCTGGTATATATCATCAATGGAATACCTATGGTAATAGGTGAAGCCAAGACACCAGTTAAGTCTTCAGTTACATGGGCTGATGGTGCAACGGATATTCTTCACTATCAGAAGAGCATCCCAGAAATGTTTGTACCGAACATCCTTACTTTCGCCAGCGAAGGACGAGAACTACAATATGCAGGCATTGGTTGTCCCGTGGATAAATGGGGCCCTTGGTTTGCTGATGAGGAACGTAGGCATGGTACGCTTGAAGATGTGGAGCATAACTATATTTCACTGATTACGCCAGAACGTTTGCTTGACATCTATCGCTATTACACGGTATTTACGGGTACTTCTGGTGGCAGAAAGATAAAGATTGTATGCCGTTATCAGCAGTATCTTGGTGGTGAAGCCATCGTACAACGCGTTTTGGGCACATACCGTGCAGGAAAGGGCCCGAGAAAAGGACTCATCTGGCACTTCCAAGGTTCTGGTAAATCATGGCTGATGGTGTTCGCTGCTCAGAAATTACGCCGTCAGAATGACCTGAAGGCTCCGACTGTGGTCATTGTAGATGACCGCATCGACCTTGAAGACCAGATTACGGGTGACTTTACCCGTGCTGAGATTCCGAACGTAGATGGAATATCTTCAAAGGAAGAACTGGAAACGAAGATACACCAGCGCAAGATCCTCATCACTACAATATTCAAGTTTGGTGATCTGAACGATGGCGAGGTGATAGATGACCGCGACAACATCATCCTGCTCATGGACGAGGCCCACCGCACACAGGAAGGCGACCTCGGAAAGAAAATGCGAACAGCACTGCCTAATGCATTTTTCTTCGGTTTGACAGGTACACCTATCAACCGCAATGACCATAATACCTTTGCTTGCTTCGGCAGCGAAGAAGACGAATATGGTTATATATCTAAGTACACATTCCAAAACTCTGTCGATGATGGTGCCACCTTGGAGTTGAATTTCCAAACTGTTCCTGTGGAAATGCATCTTGACGAGGCTAAGCTTCAGGAAGAGTTTGATGCACTGACCGACCAGATAAGCGAGGAAGACAAACAAGAACTTGTTCGACGCACAAGTGTAGAGGCGTTCTTTACGGCAGAAAAGCGTATCAATGATGTATGTAAATATATCGTAAACCATTTCCGTGAGTATGTGGAGCCAACAGGTATGAAGGCTCAGGTAGTGGTATATAACCGTGACTGCTGCGTGAAGTACAAGAAAGCATTAGATGCCTTGCTTGGTACGGATGACCAGACAACCATCGTTATGCATACTGCGGGTGATAAAGCTGATGAATACAAGGCATATAAGCGTAGTCGCGATGAGGAAAAGAAACTGCTCGATCAATTCCGTGACCCGTTGTCACCTTTGAAGTTCGTCATCGTGACCAGCAAACTGCTGACAGGTTTTGATGCACCAATCCTTCAGTGTATGTATCTTGACAAGCCTATGAAGAATCATACGCTGCTACAGGCTATCTGCCGTACTAACCGCACTTATAACGAGAACAAAAAGTGCGGTCTGATTGTTGACTTCGTCGGTGTGTTTGAGGATGTAGCCAAGAGCCTTGCATTCGACGAGGAAAGCGTGAAGACTATCATCAAGAATATGGATGAGATAAAGGCTGTCATTCCTACATTCATGCAGGAGTGTCTGCAATTCTTCCCAGGTGTTGACCGCACTATTGGTGGTTGGGAAGGTCTGACAGCTGCTCAGCAATGCCTGAAGGAAGAAGGCGTGAAGACAAACTTTGCACGCCACTTTGCACGTCTGGCAAAAGCCTGGGAGATAATTTCGCCTGATGAGTTCCTCGCTCCGTATTCAAGTGATTACACTTGGCTGGCTCAGGTATATCAGAGTGTACGTCCTGTAAGTGGCGGAAACCTGATTTGGACTTTGCTTGGAGCTAAGACCATAGAGATAATCCATAACAATATTGACACCATTGACATAGGCACTCCACTTGAAGACCTCGTTGTAGATGCAGACATCATCGACTCCGTTTTGGAAGACGAAAAGAAACGTGAGAAGAAGATTGTCGAGGTTGAGAAGATGCTGAAGATTCGACTTGGCGAGCATAAAGGCGATCCGAAGTTCAAGAAATTTGCAGACAAGCTGGATGAATTGCGTGAGCGCATGGAACAGAACTTGATTTCAAGCATTGACTTCTTGAAGCAATTGTTGCAGATGGCTCGTGAATTGCTGGAAGCAGAAAAGAAGATTGAGCAGCCGATGGACAAGCGGGCTCAGGCAAGAGCTGCGCTGACAGATCTCTTCCAGAGTATCAAGTCGGAGGAAACGCCTATCATTGTTGAACAAGTGGTGAACGACATTGACAATGAAGTGGTCAATATCATTCGCCAGTTCAATGATGCATTCCAAAGCATTACCGCCAGACGTGAGATTAAGAAGAAACTTCGCTCTATTCTCTGGATCAAGTACCAGATTAAGGATAATGACGTTTTCGAGAAAGCTTACAGCTATATAGAGATGTACTACTAAACAACAATCTGTTTCTAATTGGGATGTTAAAAAGTAATATGTGCTATGCTCCCTTTATGGGTGACAACAAACCACTTAGTGTAGGGCTGAATCCACTTGGTATTCGTACCGCATCTGAGCAACTGTTTACAACGCTGTTGCCTGGACTTAACGTCGTGACACTAAGAATTCGTTACTATAGTTTCTATTGTTGGCTTCTCAAATCATTCTATGCCAAACGGACTGAGGCTAAAAAAGCAGACCTTCAACGACACATAAGAATGTCTGAGCTATTGATGGCCCTAATACATGCCCAAAGCAACTTTAGTGGTGGCGTACCGGGCATTACTCGTGCTTCTGAAATCATTGGGAAAGGAGAAGATGTCATCAATTTCAACGAAGATGCTATGCCTAAAGGGAAACCTATAGGTGGTTACTGGAAAGGCTCTTATGGAGCATTTGGCACATACTATGCGACTTCTTTGCAGGAAATGGGAATTATAGCGCCATTGGAGGATAATACAAGCCTTTACAATGTTACACCTAAATCCGAAGATTATATCAGTGGAGAGGACTTGGCCGATGTTTTTCAACAAAGTGTAGGTTTGGAAATGAGTAAGTTGTTCTTTGATTCTGTCCACTCAGGAATAGTGACAAGGGAACAACTTGCTTTGTTGGAGCCAGTTTTTCAGAGTCACAACATGACTGATAACAATGAGCGCAATCTCTTACTTAATCTGCTGCTGCAAAATGACAAGCCTTCGTCTCTTACCGAAAGTAAACTTCGCAAGGATAGTTTAAGACTTTTGTTGTCCTACATGAAAGCTTTCTCGTTGAGCAATTTCTCAGAATTGGAATTTGCCAAATATGTGTATGACAGCTATAACAAAGGCTCAGAAAGAAGTACTGCCGCTGTTGGTTGGTATGCTTATTACCTGAATGACAGCCGCCAATATGAAGCTTTGAATATCTTTGACGTGCTTCTTAACAGATTGCATGAAAGCACTAAGCCTGGTCAATGGGAGAATATTGATGATTTTTCTTCCACACTTGCTGCCGAAGTCTGCGAGAACCTCGGTGCTGCTAACTCCTCAATTGGTGAACTGCTCAACAGATGGGATTCTGTAGAAGAGCCAGAAGAAAAAATGGCACATGCCTTTTACGTTATTTTGGACAACTACAAAAGGAACCCTTCGTATAAGGAATGCAAGTCCATTATCAGATCTTTCTTCCGAAGTGTAAGCAACGACGCATTGGATGCCTTTGATGATACAGAGAAAAATCTGAGTTGCAGCACCTTCCTCTTCATTAAGAAATTCCTTACTGAGAATATCATATACAACCATTATTCTGAGTCTATGAGGAAGTTTAGTCAGAATGGCATTCCTACTCAGAAATTGACAATTGAAAATGGCTATGTACGAGGCATTGCTACATATAGCGCGACTCACAGTTCACCACGTATTGATACGTTGAGAAACTATGCGACAGACCTAGGCCTGATTGATGGCTACCAGGTAACAGACAAAGGGCTAGAACTATTAGAACGATTGCAAGATGATTGAAAGACAGAATATAATAAAACTACTGGGAGACCGAACCAATATCTATCATTCGGCCTTGCTAACCACATATAGCTTCGACCCAATATATTTTGAGGCTGTATATCTCTCGACGTTGCGAAAATTGGGTATAACCAATGTAGTTGTGTTGATGGATGCAAGTATGTATGACCAGCTTCTTTCTGATTCAAACTATCAATGCCATCGCGTTTCTCAGTATAATTACACACTCGTTAGGAAGGAGAGCTTTCATTCTGGTGTGTTTCATCCTAAAGTGGTACTCCTTTTTGGCGAGGAAGAGGGCACTTTGATTGTCGGTAGCGGAAACCTTACATATAGCGGACTTGCCAATAATGATGAGATTTGGAACGCTTTTCACATCCAAGGTAATAATTCGATTCATTATCCTTTGTTCTATCAGGCGTGGAAGTATCTCTCTAAGTCCGCAAATCAAACATCTTCTTTAGTGTCGCGACAAATAGACTGGATGTTGGAACAAAGTCCTTGGCTACACCAAGAGACAACTGATAGTACCGTCTTGCTATCATCTGGAGAGGAATGTACTTTGCTCTATAACACGGCAGAATCTACTATTCTGGATAAGTTATTGTTATCAATAGGTGATAAGAAAATTGTCAGCATTAGAGTTATTGCCCCTTTTTACGATGCTGAAGGCGACGCTTTGTCTGCGCTTAATAAACAACTTGTACCTAAAGAGATGCTGTGCATTCTTGACTTGGAAAGACAAAGCGCTCCTTACTCCTTATTGAAAACAAATACATCTATTGTTTTTTGTAAGGCGGACTCACCGAATCCTCTACATGCAAAAATCTTTGAGGTGCAAGCAGAAGATGAAACGTGGTTGCTTTGCGGTAGCGCGAATGCTGGTAACATGGCACTTGGTACAGGTCATTATGCATTCAATGATGAAGTATGTATTCTTCTTCACTGTAATTCACAGAGAAATTATATAGCGGAATTGGGTCTGAAATACACCGCTCTCACTCAAGAAGAGAAAAAGAGTATTATTAAACCTAAGCAAGTTGAAAAACAACCAGATAAGCTGCAAGTAAAGTTCGTGTACTGTGAAGAGCAGAATGATGAATTGATACTCCAATTTAGCAAGGACGGAATAAAGGGCAAACTTGCTTTGCTTGACAGCCACCAAAACATAATTTGCCAAAAGAATATCATCACCAGACAGGACATGTCAATTAGTATTGCTGAAGTGGACATATCTAATCTGAATATGGCAGTCCTGATGAACAATGGAATTGAAATATCTAACCGACTGCTAGTGGTCCGAGAGGTGAATGTAGAACGAGGTAATCCCGATCCCAAGCGGAGGAAACTTTCAAGACTGCTTGACGATCCTGACCTGTTGGAGAACCTAAGTCATATTCTTGGCTACATCGAATTTGACGATTCTAAAAAGAAGTCAAAATCGATGAAAGCCACAGACGAAACTGCCTTAGAAGAAAAAGAAGATATCACCGTAACCAGTGACAGATTTAATGCTTTGAAAGATAGCACACTGAGTATTAGTATGCATTCTGGAATAAGGATTCTCGGGTATCTGCGGCAAATCTTATTTAAGAATGAAGAAATAGATGATACAGATGATGACCTTCTTACAATTGACAACGAGGGCTCTAAAGACGATGATGAGAAAGAAAAAGACTTTGACCGTAAATCTTCTGAAGTAAGTGATGCTACGAAGATGCGAAATGATGTCGTTTGTTTTTTAAAGAAGATGCTAAGTTTCCTGCAAGAGAAAACAAAAGATAATAGCATCTTTGGAGATTATAGCAAGGCCGTTAGTCGCCAATGCCTACAAGCTGTCCCTGGCCTCAATGCAGCTTCATCTATTGCTGTGGCAGCACGAGCAATCATCTTTATGATGAATAAATATGGTCAAGTCGTCAAAAAACCATCCGAAGTAAGGGAACTTTTCATAAAATGTGCAGGATACTTCCTTTCGTTATATTCGAACAAGCTTCCTGATGCTGACACGTTGAGAAACCGAAAAATCCGTGAATTACTCAACGATGCTACTGTTGACTTGCTAACCGTCTTATGCTTCTTTGGATATGACAAACAGGACTGTCTTATGCCACAGCTGGTTCTCAATACGTTCGAACTATGGAAGGGGCAAGAAGAAATTAATGATATTTTACCATTGATGGATAGCCAGATTGAAATATTAAATGCTGAAGTTTTGAATCAGAAAAGTATAGATAGAATTAGAAGTATTGCTGCCGTATATTTGAATGATGAAACACCCATAGAGGAATTCTCCCTTTGGCATGATAAAATTTTCATGTTGCGCAGAGGATTTGGATTCCTGATAGTAGATAATCTAAAACGCACATCTAAAGGATGGAGCTATGCTTACCATGCACCATGGTTCGATGACAAGATTAGTAGTACAACAGGCACAAAATTCAAGGGGTACTATGACCTCTGAAAAAAGTTACAGATCATATACTGTTGAACGATAAACATGTATTATGGTGTAGGAATTGAATAGTATTGAAATAATTCGTCAGTCAAAACTGACGAATTTATTTACGACCAATCTCTACCAGAGGTTAAACCACATTGGCGTTTCGCCAATGTGGTTGTGAGTGAAAAGACACCACTTAAATTCCCCATCCAGTCTTTTTCTTCGTGCCGTCCCAGTTGGTAAGTTCACTTGTGGAACCGCCACCGCCAACTAGTAGCAATTTCATTCGGTCATTTGTGGAATTAAAGCATAATCATGAAATAAGAACTATTGATACGCAACTTGCTTTATTTTGAATTCGTCGAACCCACGTTATTGTAGTTTTTATAGAAAAACATGGCTAACCTTTCATGATTTTTAAAAAAATATTATACCTTTGTGAATGTTTTATAAATCGTAATCAATATAAACCTAAAAAATCGAAGAAATATGAATATTTTTAAGAAATTGTTTGGTAAAAATGAAGAAAATGATTCACAACCTAAAAATGTAAATCCCGAAGTAACCTCTAACGTTCATGAGAATACTCCTGCTCAAGAGAATCAGGCAGAAGAAACTAAAGTTGAAGAAACTAAAGCGGAAGAAAAGATAGAACAGCCTGTTGCAGCAACAGTGGAAACAAAACCTTTAGAAAATGCTACTGCTGAAGCCAAACCTCAACCTCAGCCACAGCAACCTCAGTTCCATATGCCAGAAGACTTTATTAAAATGGAAGATGTAGCCGATATAGATATCGACACGATGGACCATAAATTTACGATGGTTATCTTAAAAACCCTTCCGCTTCAGGATGATGAGGTAGAAGTTAATGGTAATGTACATGGCAAGATAGAAATCAATGACGAGGTATATATCTGCTGTCCTAGTGGTGTCATGAAGGCGAAAGTGGTTCATATTGAGGATAATAGTCAGATTTCTGCTCAGCACTTAGAGGATAAAGCTGCGAGAATCGTGATCAAGGGTATCAAGAATAAGCAGTTGGTAGCTCCACTTATGGTTGTTACTAATGTTCCACCAATGAAGATTATCAAGAGTCCAAACGATGTAGAAAATCCATTCCTGAAGGGTTTGATTCGTGATGTACCTTTCCTCAATCAGGATCCTAACTACATGAATATCGTTTCGTTCATGTTATGCCATAATATCTATGTTGCTCCTGTTATCGTAAGAGACGAAGAGGGTAAAGTATTGACCCAGGAGATCGTTAACGAGGCGCATGGTATTAAGGGGGGATGGACTCTCGATGTGAAATGGCTGATTTCTGATGATGCGATGATGTTCCCACTTTTTACCGACCATCGCTCTTACAATACGTATATCGAAAAGATGAAAGAAAGTGCCGGTGCAGAGACTGAGATAGAAGCAAGTGTCATGTTGCCTATGAGTTTCCAGGATGCTTTGGCGATGACACAGCATATTCAGACTAATATTGCACAGGAGACAGAAAACAAGATTCCTGAGGAATATAAGCAGAAGATTCAAAATGCGGGTATGGTTATCAATGCTTATGATAATCCTAACCTGAATCTCGATAAGAATTTCATCAATAACTTGATTACATCAGAAGGTTATCAGCAGGAATTCAATCAGAAAAAATAATTCTGCAGAGATAAAATGTCGAAACGTCAGTAGACCTTCTGCATAAAAGATGCATAATCGCTTGCACAGGTAAAATATAGTTTGTACCTTTGCAGGCGATTATTTTTTGGCTGTGAAGCTAGGAAATAATATAGTTAATCTCAGATATTGAATGTTTATCCCCCTCCGTTTATTCGAAGGAGGATTTTTTTGTAGGTATAATATCAAAAATTAAAGTTAAAGATTTTTGATATTTTTTATTTTTGCGCGTATAATGTGATGATGAGATAAAACGATGAAAAACTATTTGCATAAATTTATTCTTGGATGCCTGTTGTCTGCTTCTGCTGTTTGTGCTGAGGCTCAAAACCTACACGATTTTATCAATCCTCCTGCTGATAAGTGTAACCATGTTATCTTGGGTTGGGATGGAGAAATCAATCAACAGGTAATCCATAAGGATCTGGACGAAATTCAAGCCAAAGGATTTCGTAACGTGATTATTGAACCGGGGTATCACATGGGCATCGAATATCTTAGCAAACAATGGTTTGCTAACGTCAAGATGATGGCAGAGGCTTGTAAGGCCAGAAATATGAAAATGTGGATTATCGATGAGGGAAAATATCCTAGTGGTATGGCTGGTGGTAAATTTTCTAAATTGCGTCCTGATCTGTGTATGCAAGCCTTGGTGAAAGATGGCGACAGTGTGAAGGCGGTGCGACGTTCTTCGAATACGCGCTGCGTCAATAATCCTACGGGCGGAAAGGATGAAAAGAATTCGCTCTGTGATTATCTCGATCCAAAAGCGGTTGACCAGTTTATCGCGTGGACACACGAAGAGTACAAACGCACATTGGGTCCGCTATTGGGTACCACTGTATTAGGATTCAGAGGCGATGAACCAGCCTTTCAAAGGGTGCCTTGGACCACAGATATTATCGATATATTTCGGGCAAAAAAGGGATATGACCCTACCCCTTATCTTAGCTATATCATTCAAAACGAAAGACAGTCTATTGCTTTCCCATACCTAAAAAGTAATTTAAAAGAGAATCGTCAACTGTCTGAGAATGAGATTATTAAGATTAAAGCAGCTAAAGCGGATTATTGGGATGTATGGAGTGAACGATTTGCGAATAACTTCTTTGCAAAGCCTGCGGAATGGTGTAAGCAGCATGGCGTAAAATCGATTACCCATCTGGATAAAGATGATGATCTGCCGTGGTGTATCAAGTTATCGGGTGAACCGTTCAGACTATTAAATAAGGTACAAATACCGGGTATCGACGTCATCTGGACGCAAATATGGCCTGGTAATCCTGACACTGAATTTCCTCGTCTGGCTTCGTCTACGGCACACCTATATAATAAGGAGCGGGCTTTCAGTGAAAGTTTTGCAGCTTGGAGAGCTCCTCTGGATACCCGAACAGCGAAGTATGTAGTAGACTATCAGATAGCACGAGGTATCAACTTCTTTGAGTTTATGTTCTGGATGAGCAAGTCGGGTGCGCATGGATATATGGCAGAACCGGGTATGAAAGCACTCAACGATTATGTTAATCGTGCTACCTATATGATGCAGTTGGGTAAGGCAAATGCCCAGGTGGCTCTTTATGTGCCTATCCCTACCCTGTGGATGGGTAACAATAAGGCATACGACCAGATGAAAGCAATCGGCTATCTGCTGACAACTCACCAGTATGACTTCGACTTCGTTACCGACGATGCGCTGGATGAGGCGATTACTCCTGTCAATGGTAAACTGATCAACAAGAGTGGACAGCAGTATCACACGCTTATCATACCGACGGCTGATGTTATCACCGCTAAAGCATGGCGACAAATCAAGGAATTTGCGGCGCGTGGCGGAAAGGTGGTCTATTGGGGGGATATCCCTACTCAGATGTCGACTCGCAACTTTCAGGAACTTACAGCTATTCAACCGATACAGACTGCTCTTCAATTGAAGGATACGGTTTGGACGGATCAACTGCGTAATTATTTGCCAGCTGCACAGTTACAGATTATCGGCGAAGCCAACGACAGTATCGTGTATACATCGAGAAAAGTAGGTAAAAATCATATCTTCTTTGTCATGAATCAGCGACAAAAAGATGAAAACCTGATGCTCGAACTCAACTGTATGGGTGATGTAGAACTTTGGGATGCTATAACGGGTAAAACGACAGCATTATCGGCTACTGTAGTTGGCAATAAGATGCGTATCAACCTCCCTATTGAAGGTTGGGGCAGTAAAATCATCGTCGTTAAAAGACGTTCCCAGGAATATAACCTCAAGAAATATGCTACTATTCAGCAAGCTATCGACCAGGCACATACTGATGGTGGTGGTGTCGTCGTTGTGCCTAAGGGAAAATATCAAAGCGGTGCCATCTTTCTGACCAGAGGGGTTGACCTGAAACTCGAGAAAGGTGCTGTGCTGACGAGTATCGTAGACACGACTCTTTATCCGATTATCGAAACCCGATGGGAAGGTAGAATGAAAAAAGCGAGAGCGGCTTTCATCAATGTAGATGATAACGAAGATTGTAGGGTGTATGGACCGGGACTCATCGATGCCCAGGGATTAAAATGGAAGAAAATAGGTTGGTCGGTATATGGCAGACCTAAAGTGATCTGTTTTAACCGTTGCGATGGCGGTGAGCTACGTGATGTTGCTTTCAGGAATCAATCGTTCTGGTGCTTACATATCTTATATACGCATGGCTTTACAGTACATGGTATTCGTATCGATGCCGAAGATTATATACCAAGTAGCGATGGAATTGATATCGACTCTTCTACCGGTATCTCGATAACCGATAGTCATATTAAAGCCTACGACGACTGTATTTCTATCAAAAGCGGTAAAGGTGTGGATGGCAGACGAATCAACCAATATGCCGGTCAGATAAAAATCGAAAATTGCCACTTTGACTATGGCCACGGCGGTGTAGCCATCGGTAGTGAGGTAAGCGGAGATATTAAAGATGTACTCGTAGCCAACTGCGACATGAAAGGTGAAAACTGGAATCCTATCCGCTTCAAGAGTCAACCTTCCAGAGGTGGTGTTATCGAAAATATTACCTTCGACAACATCGCTATCGCTAAAGCACAGAATATGATCAGTGTACAGATGGCGTGGCGAATGAAGGGGGAAGATGAACCGGCATACTCACCACTCACCCAATTGAAAAATATCGTTATCAGGAATATTACGGGTACAGCAGATAATGCCGGAGTGATAGAAGGATACCCTGATGCTCCCATCAAGCGTGATGCCATACGATTTGAAAATTGCCTTATCAAAGTCAAAAAACCTTTAATGATCAAAAACGCAGATGTCGACTTGAGTGGATTTACCTGCAAACTGTACAAAAAGTAAAAAAAATGGTATTTACGACAAAATAAGTTTCTCTCATATATCGTATCTTTGCCCAAGAATAACTAAACCATATTATCTAATATACCTATTAAAATGAAGAGAATGCTTATTTTCCCACTGCTTGCTGGCAGTGTACTGAGTGTACAGGCTCAGAATCCTATCATCCAAACTAAATATACGGCAGACCCTGCTCCTTATGTGCATGGCGATACCATCTATCTGTATACCACGCACGATGAGGATGATGCTGAAGGATTTAAAATGTACGACTGGCTGCTTTATACT
Source organism: Segatella baroniae B14 (assembly GCF_022024235.1). GTDB lineage: Bacteria > Bacteroidota > Bacteroidia > Bacteroidales > Bacteroidaceae > Prevotella > Prevotella bryantii. The sequence goes on along the minus strand of NZ_CP091800.1, from coordinate 758,595 downwards.
TCTACCGATATGGTAAACTGGCAGGATCATGGTGCGGTGGCATCGCTGAAAGATTTTGCCTGGAATGATAAGGAGAATGGCGCTTGGGCGGAATGTGTCGTTGAACGTAACGGTAAGTGGTATATGTACTGTCCGATACACGGTCATGGTATCGGTGTACTCGTCAGCGACAGTCCTTATGGTCCATTTAAAGACCCTATCGGCAAACCGCTGGTATGGCAGAAAGAGCACTGGAATGATATCGACCCATCGGTGTTTATCGATGATGATGGACAGGCTTATATGTACTGGGGTAATCCTAATGTATACTGTGTCTTGCTGAATGAAGACATGATCAGCTGCAAGAGTGACGTGATGAAACTACACGATGTGCCGGAACATTATCAGGAAGGTCCTTGGTTTTATAAGCGCGATGGCCATTATTATCTGGCTTACGCCTCTACCTGCTGTCCTGAAGGTATCGGTTATGCGATGAGTGATAACGCTCTCGGTCCTTGGAAATTCAAGGGTTACGTTATGGCTCCTACTGATCGTACCCGTGGTAACCATCCTGGTATCATCGACTTCAGAGGTAAGAGCTATGGATTTGGATTAAATTATGATCTGAAAAACATCAGTATTAAAGAACATAAAGAACGTCGCTCTGTCGGTGCTTTCCCACTCCACTATCGTGAAGATGGCACAATCGTAGAATCTCCTTATTTCAAGGATGTGGTTGTCGCACCTGCTAATACCTTTAATCCGTATCAAAAGGTTCAGGCTGAAACTATGGCTTGGGGATATGGACTGAAAACGATCAAGAGAGGGGTTGAAGATATCGTCGTTACCGATGTGAATGCCAACGAATATATCCAGCTCAAGGCGGTTGACTTTGGTAGAAAGGCTGCTCATACCATGAAGATGAATGCCGCTGCTGTGCTCGGTGGACAGATCGAGGTGAGAATCGACGACAAAAAAGGAACCTTGCTGGGTACTCTCAATATCATGTCTACCGGTAGTGAAGAAACCTATCGCACGTTCGAAACCCGACTGAAGGCTGTAGAAGGTGTACACGATTTATATTTGGTATTCAAAGGCAAGGCAGGTAAGAGTCTGATGAATCTTGACTGGTGGCAAATGGATAACGAACCCGTAGGTCACGTGACCTATTCGCGTATAGTAGAAAATGGTGGTACCGGTAAGTATCCGGCTATCATGAGCGAAGTCAAAGGGTTAGAGGCGCATACCGTGTTTATGCCACAAGACTTGTCTGCCTTCAATGAAAATAATCCGTTGCCTGTGTTGGTGTGGGGAAATGGAGCCTGCTCTAACTCACCATGGGAACATTATAAGTTTCTGAATGAAATCGCATCACAGGGGTACTTAGTGATTGCAACCGGCTATCTTCCTAAGAACGATGAGGTTTATCATGGCGATATGTCTACCGCACAACAGCAGATAGAATCGATAGACTGGGCTTTGGCACAAAATAAAGACAAGAAGAGTCCTTTGTATCACAAAATCAATACGAAGGCAATCTGTGCATCGGGGATGTCATGCGGTGGATTACAGACGCTATACAATGGTGCCGATTCTCGCATTTCTGCTTATCTGATCTGTAACAGTGGACTGTTTACCGATGCTTCTTTGACAATTCCTAATATGCCTATGCCAAGTAAGGATCAACTGAAAAAGATACATGCACCTATATTATATATGTTAGGTGGAAAAGAAGATATCGCTTATAACAATGGTATGGACGATTACCATCGTATCAATCATGTTCAGGCGATTGCCATCAACTACCCTGTAGGTCATGGTGGCACTTATCGCCAAGCGCATGGTGGCGAATTCAGATTTCCTGCTATCGCATGGCTTAACTGGCAGTTGAAGGGCGACCAGGAAGCAGCGAAATGGTTTACTGGTAACTCACCATTACTATTACAAAGAAAAGGATGGACAATGGAAAAGAATTTTTAAAGCTTTTCCATTTTAGTTCTGTTCTTTTTTAGCATTTAAAATTTTTCGATATTCATTAGGAGCGATACCATATCGCTCCGTGAATATTCGATAGAATGTTTGGATCGATCCCATACCACTTTCCATGGCGATGGCATCTATCGTATAGTCCTCATGTTCACGCATCATCTCTATCGCATGCTTTAAGCGAAGATCGTTTACATATTGGGGAAATGACTTATTCGTAAATTTCCTGATTATCGGACTGAATTGGGCTTTCTGGATATGCGTTTTATTTAATAGCATGGCTCTGGAAAGAGAGGGATTAAGATACAGTTTTTCGCCCTCTATCAGCTCTTGAAGCATTTTGAATATCTTGGCATCTTTCTCTTCTTGACTTAAAATCAACTGTTGGCGGGCTTCAAGAATTTGTTCTTGAGTTAATTCATTAGAGTCATATTCCTTTTCTTCCTGTTTCATAGTGGGCATAACAGTAGGAGAATCGTTAGGCTCCGCGACCTGTTTCTGCTGAATTGTGACCTGCCCATCTCTATCCTGTTGATTCGGATAAACGGCTTTCGATGCATACGGATCACTTAAACCTGATGAAAAAAAATGATTCTGTTTATCCTTATGAAGTGTGTGCTTTTTTACATGAATGGTTCCTATATAGGCCAGTAATAAAAGTATACAAGCCACAAGACCTATAATGAGCCAATGCTGCCAGCCCATGAGTTGTTTTGCAGGTTTCATATGAATCGTCATGGTACTCAAATAACGTGCACTAATATTATTATAAGTTGAAAGTAATACAAAATAATATAAAGTCATTCTAATATTACGTTTGAAAATAATATATGTTTAATATTGCAAATATATAAAAAAAAGTATTAAGCTCCAAATTTTTTTGGGGTTACAACACTAAACGATGTTTTCTGTCGGTTTGCGAGAAAAAAAACTTTGCTTAATCTCAACACCTCATGCCGTTTGTTACTAGGTGGCAGTTTTTATGGTTAATATCAGGAATTAGAAAAAATAAGTGCTGAACAGAATGGCTTCATCGAAAAATCGTGATCATAAAACCATTTTGTTCAGCACTATTGGGGATGCTATAACTGATTCAAAATTATAAATCAGTCTTGCAGTTATCGTAAAATCATGAGGCTATACCATGCTTTGCCAACGCCTTTTCGATCGCCTGAGCCAGTTGGTCTGGGCAAGAAGTGCCTTTCGCACCACAATGAATACCACGAAGTCGCTTCATCACCTCGTCGGCTTTTAAGCCCTCTACCATTCGCGATACACCAACGGTATTACCAGGACAACCACCTATAAACTGTACATTGTGGATACAGAGTTCATCGTCTAGTTCGAACTGAATAGCCTTTGCGCATGTTCCGCAAGTTTCAAATGTTACTTGTTCCATCTTTCTTGTTCCTTTTTTGTGTTTAAATGTTTTTGTCTCTTAATCTTATGTATCTTTTGTCGTAAAAGATATATTTCATTTTTGCGACTGCAAAGATATAATATTTTTAGTGAATCTAATCATAAACAAGACAAAAAGAGACCTTTTTCATTGTAACATAAACCAATATAGAATGTTAAGATTACATGATTTTTAAAGCAAAAAGTATGTATAAAGCATAAAAAATAACCTAAATTAGCAAATTGTCGTACAAAAGTACTACAATTAAAAATATTTGTAGTATATTTGTACCGATTTTCAAAGATAAGAATATGAAAGAACGGAATACATATCTTTCTTCCGCCTCTGTAAAAAAGCAAGGGAGAACAGCTTACTATAAGATGCTGAAGAGTGCCAAGCAAGGAGAGCTTATCCAGGTCCGTCGTGGTGTGTATGCCAATATAGACCAACTCAGTGGCAACATGATTGACATCAATGCCGTTGTTCCTGAAGGCATTCTATGCCTTTGGTCAGCATGGAGCATTCATCAGCTTACCACTTCCATGCCACAGGCTTTTCATATCGCCATCAAAAGAGGGCGAAAAGTCTCTATTCCTTCTTTTCCAAGAATGGAGGTTCATCATTATACGGAAGACCTTCTAAAAATTGGTGTAATATCGATGATAATTGATGGCTTCAATATTCGTCTCTACGATGTTGAACGATGTGTGTGCGATGCGGTAAAGTTTCGCAATAAAGTAGGTATGGATGTCTGCTCCGAAATCATCAATAACTATCTTGAACGTCCAGACAGAAACCTAAGCAAGTTGATGGACTATGCCCGAAGATTGAGAGTGGGAAAGATTCTTGAACAATATCTGCAAGTGAAACTATGAGTAACGAAACAATAAAAAATTACGGAAAATCTATCCGCAGCAAACTATTGAACATTTCCAAAAAGGAAGATGTCTTCCATCAGACCATCCTGACTCGTTTCTTTCAGGAACGTCTGCTATACAGAATGTCACAGACAAGATACCGCGACAACTTCTATCTGAAAGGTGGTGCTTTGATGTATGCATACGAAAAGTTTGCAGCGCGCCCAACATTGGATATAGACTTCCTTGGAAAAAATATAAGTAATGAAGGAACTTCAATCGTTGCAGCATTCAAAGAGATTTGTTCCGTTCCATGCGATGAAGACGGAGTTATCTATGACATCGAAAATATTACATCACAGAACATCACAGAGTTCAAGGATTATCATGGTATACGACTGAGCATACCAGTTAGAATGGACACAATTTCACAAGTATTGACGATGGACATCGGCTTTGGTGATGTTGTCACCCCAAGTCCAATAGAACTAGACTATCCTACTCTGCTTGAAAGTCTGCCAGCTGTAAACATTCTGGCTTACTCGCTTGAAACAGTTATTGCAGAGAAATTCCATGCAGTGGTTGATCTGGCAGACCAAAGCAGCCGCATGAAAGACTATTACGACCTGTATCATCTGCTGTCAAAAGAAAAATATGACAGTGAGATACTACAAGAAGCTATTGTGCATACATTTGAGAACAGGCATACTTCATATGATGCTGACACTATGTTTTTCCGCGATGATTTTGCCAACAACCAGCAAATGCAAGTTCGATGGCAGGCATTCTTGCGTAAAATCACAAAGAAAGGGGAAATGTCATTCTCTGAAGTTGTGACACACATACAAGACACTTTACGCCCTTATTGGGAGATTCTGGCACATGAATAAGTACCATACATACGATTTCCCAGACTGCTACAGCATTGTCATCTGTGGCGACATTCACGGGGACTTCAATCTCCTCGTGAATAAAGTTTGTGTGCAATATCAGATGAAAGATACTCTGGTCATTGTAGCAGGAGATTGCGGCTTTGGCTTTGAAAGAAAAGGGTACTATGAGAATATTGTCAAGCGCAATACCAAGCGAGTAAATGAATCCAACAACTGGTTTCTTTTCATCCGTGGCAACCATGACAATCCAGCTTACTTTGACGGAAAGACATTCCGGCATAAAAGGTTTACTTGTATTCCCGACTACTCTGTAGTCAAAGCCAATGGTCACACCATACTCTGTGTTGGTGGAGCAATATCTGTTGACCGTCAGCCAAGAATAGATGCATGGAAACACAATCAAAGAAAGGCATATAGGTACAGCCATAACTCTTCTGACAATGAACTTCTTTCACCCAACTATTATTGGCAAGGTGAAGCTCCTGTTTTCAACAACGACTTATTATCTGAGATAACCAACTGGCATAAGATAGATACAGTAGTGACGCATAGTGCTCCATCTTTCTGTGAACTACAGAACAAAGACGGATTACTGCAATGGGCAATATATGACAACAGTCTGTTAGATGACGTACAGAAGGAACGTGAGACAATGGATGCAATCTATACCAAATTGAGAGCAGTGCCCGAGACACTTACACATTGGTATTACGGTCACTTTCATCAAAGCTGGCATTCATCTATTGATGGAGTCCTATTCAAGATGTTAGACATCATGGAACTGGCTGAAATTACCCCTTGACTAAATCAAGTTTTATAACACTATTATGTACAAACATACTACTATTAGACAGAAGTGTAGTAGTTTTGTACAGTTATATAGATTCGGCAATACACACTTCACTCGCTTCACAGCAATTGCAAGAATCTGCAAAAAATAACTGTTGTTAGCCTCTCTAATAGTCTGGTTAACAACAGTTATCCAACTCTATAAACTACTTCCTCATCAGCTTGACAAACCACTCTTCTTCAGGATGGAAGCCACAGAAATGCTTTCCATCACCACCTAAATCCCAAGGACTCATTATCTCGAAGGACTTTAAGGGAAGAAGATGCGTCTTTCCCTGATGTAACAACACATGCGCCGTACGGCGGAACTTACGGTTACTCGCCTGCTTTCCTTTCTTCTGCGACTTGCAGCAGCACCATGTGCTGCCTGGCATTCGCTTTCTACTTCTGCTCATTGTCTCGTAAATGTTATGAGGCGACACGGATGGCTGTCTCATGCCGTCTCGGTTAAACATTACGAGGCTGTATGGTTCTGAATGTTCATAATCATATTCCTTTCCCTTAAGGTTATGGTTACTTATGCCATCTCCAATTCTTCTTTGAGAAAAGAAATGTGCAGACAGTCTTCTATCTTCGACATGGTTTCGAGAGAAAGATTCTCCTGACCTTTCAGAACCTTTGAAACGTATTGCTGACTGCACCCCATCATATCAGCCAACTGCTTCTGGGTCATGCTGAGTTCATCCATTTTCTCCAGCATTTTCACGGCAATACGCTGGGAATGACGCAGCCACGACTTGTTCTGCATCCTCCACTCTGCCCTCTCCCTCCATTTGGAAGGTGTGGGCGACTGATGTTCTTTCAGTCGTGCAATTACATCCTTCATAATTTCTTGCTGGAATACACTATAGTTTAGAAACAGGCAGCAATCATCTCCTTACCTAGTTTATGAATATGGGCGAGGATTTCTCTTTCCCTCTCAGCAGAAGGCTTCTTGAAGCCATTAATATAGTTACGCAGTAGTGTGGCGTTCATTCCAATAGAACGGGCAAATTCTGCCACGTTGATTTCCTTGTGGGTCAGGAAGAAACGCTGAAGGGCTGAAGGCTCTGAATCTTCATAGGTAAAGCTCTCAAAACTGATGTCTTCATCGAGACTCCGCCAATGGATGCCGTCATAGCCAAAGGTGTATTGGCTACGTTCTTCATCGGATGCTGTCCTCAACTTAGGGTACCAGAGCAACGACTGGCTGTACTCCTTTCCCTCTTCGTCTCTGCCGAATATATGATCAGCAGTAAACCAAATCTTTGTAATCTTCATAACGTATCCCCCTTTATTAACTATTTTCCGTTCCATACGAACTTAGCCATGCCACCGTTCCCTTCAACGTGAACGTGGACAGGCTCATGCTCCTTACTGTAAAAGAAGAAGGAGAATCCAAAGAATCTAAATACTTCTGGCATATCTCGATCTCATTTTATAATGACATTGTAAAGATAGGAATTATTTTCGATACCAACAATTTTTTTGCCCAAAAAAAATGTTTCTGGTGATTTTTCGTTATCTTTGCATCGCATACGTGCAGAACTGATGATGATACTCTTCTGAGCGAAGAGCGAGTTTAGTGGAAGATCTGCCGATGGACTAAAGGGATGAAAATCACAAAATTCCATTTCCTAGAAGTCCATTTGTACGGTTCAAATCATAAACCGAAGTCAGTCAGCACCGTATGATTACTGCTTTGAAAAATAGGTTGAAGCTATATATATTAAAAAACATGAATTAAAAGCATGAAAAAAGTAAAGCAAATCGCTCTTCTGCTCGTTTGCATCATTTTAGTGATGGGTGCAGCTTATCAACGTGACGGGAGAATATTCGGCAAAGAGCAAACAACAACAACACAAGATACTATCCAGGCGGCAGAACCTATGCGCACGCTGGATGATGGCACTCGAGTGATCAATACCTCTACGTTAGGCAAAGATATCACAGGATATGCCGGTAGAGTGCCATTGGAAATATATCTCAGTCAAGAGGGAAAAATCGTTCAGGTAAAGGCTCTAAAGAATACAGAAACACCTGAATTCTTTAATGAAGCAAAAGCTCTACTGACAAAATGGAATGGCAAGACTCCTGAAGAGGCTTTGGCCTTAAAGGTAGACGCTGTGAGTGGTGCTACTTTTTCTTCTCGAGCTATTATCGGGAATATGAAAGTGGGATTGGCTTATGCTGCAAAAAATGCCAAAGAACCATCTATCTGGGAAAAGTTCGACCTAAGTATAAAGACGATAGCAGGACTCATCGTTGTCTTGATGGCTGCTATTATACCTTTATATTATAAGAGCAAAAAGTATCGTACGATACAACAAATACTCAATACAATCGTACTCGGCTTTTGGAGTGGTAGTTTCTTAAGTTATACCCTCTTCTTGAGTTATGCGTCGAATGGTATCAACTGGTACGTATCCATAATACCGATCATCATGCTGATTACGGCTTTCATATATCCACTTTTCGGCAAAAAGAATTATTATTGCAACTATATCTGCCCATGTGGATCTTTGCAAGAACTGGTAGGAAAGACTTCTAAGAAGAAGTGGAAGATCAAGTCCAAGTATATCGTGATGCTTAATCGATTCAGAAAAATATTATGGGCTGCGCTAACCGTATTGATGTTATGCGGTATCGGATTTGAATGGATGGATTATGAAATCTTCAGCGCATTTATCTTTACCTCTGCATCAGTAGTCGTCTTGATATTAGCAGCTATTTTCATCCTATTATCCTATTTCGTGCCGAGACCTTACTGTCGATTTGTATGTCCTACGGGCACTTTCATTAAAATGGCTTAACAGAGAACTGCTCTAATAGTTCGCAAAGTACAATATTTTTTTTCATGTACCCTTGGTGATATTCTATCATCAAGGGTTTTTTATTTCCATATCTTAACCTTATACACCTAAGAAAAAGCGCTTATACACTCGTAAATCGTGCCTTTATAGTAGTTTTATGCAATATAATACGTTTTGCAAAGTAAATGATACGTTTTGCAAAGTACTTTTTTGTTCTATTCCATATATTTGTCCGCAAGTTAACAAAATAATCTAATTACATAAACCTTAATAACATGTCTAAAAACTTTAGCAAAACAACCTTAATTTTTGGATTAGGTGCCACATTGGGACTTGTTAATCCACTCGGAGTGTACGCTGAGACAGGTGTTAATATGTCGCAATCCGTACAACAAGCTAAAAAGATTACAGGTACTATCAATGATTCACAAGGTCCACTGATTGGTGCCACAGTTTTAGAAAAAGGCACTCATAACGGTACTGTAACCGATTTAGATGGTAACTTTACGCTCAATGTCAAATCAGGAGCTACGCTTGTCATCTCTTATATCGGTTATGTAACCAAAGAAGTACAAGTAGGCGGCAAAAATTCAGTTCAAGTTACCTTGGAAGAAGAAGGTCGCAGCTTGAATGATGTCATCGTTATTGGTTATGGTACCCAGCGAAGAGAAGCGGTAACCGGTTCTGTAGCCAATGTAAATGGTGAAAAGTTAAATCAGATTGCTGCTACCAATGCTGCACAGGCTTTACAAGGTAGAGTTGCCGGTGTGCTGATGACACAGACCTCTACCAAACCAGGTGCTGAAATGCAGATCAGAATTCGTGGTCAGCGCTCATTGACCGCAAGTAACGACCCTCTGATCGTACTCGACGGTATACCTTTCATGGGAACCATGAGTGATATCAACCCAGCAGACATCAAGAGTATCGATATCTTGAAAGATGCATCTGCAACAGCCATCTATGGTTCTCGTGGTGCCAACGGTGTTATTATGATTACCACCACCAAGGGTTACGAGGGTGCTCCAGCCAAAATTACCTATAATGCTTACGTCGGTTTCAAGAATACTTTCAAAAAGTATCCAATGATGGATGGAAAGAAATTTGCTGCGATGCGTAAGTATGCTGGTAAATATCAGAATACGATTGAGGAAGACGATAATACGAACACTGACTGGCAAGATCTGTTGCTCCGCACAGGTGTCACTACAAGTCATGACTTGGGTGTAAGTGGTGGTACAAAGGGTGGTAGCTATTCTATTGGTGCTGGTTATTATCACGATGAGTCTGTTCTCCCTACCCAGGGTTACGACCGTTATTCCGTACGTGCTAACTTCGATCAGAATGTAGGTAAATACTTCCATGTCGGTTTGACGACCAACAATAATTATAATATCACGAACGGCTCACAGGTAGGTATGTACAATGCTTTGAGTATGAGCCCATTGGCATCACCTTACGATGAAAATGGTAATCCAAAGCGTGTCGTTAATATGCCTATCGACCATACCTATATTTTCAGCCGTGATGTCGTAGAACATCTCGATGAACTTTATGTCAATGAGACACGAGCTTTCGGTAGCTACAACACCATGTTTGCCGAAGTGAAATGCCCTTGGGTAGATGGTTTAAGCTATCGCGTAAATGTCGGTTTAAACTACAAACAGTCTAAGAATGGTGCATTTACCGGTACTGGTATAGGCAGCGATAATGCAACCAGTCCCAACAACGCTTCTACACTCAATAATATTACGAAGAACTGGGCTATCGAGCACTTGATTACTTACGATCATACCTTTGCAAAAGATCATAAACTGAATCTCGTAGGTATGTATTCAGCTGAACAGACCCGTTTCGAACAGACCAATATGTCTGGTCAGCAGATTCCAGCAGAATACTTCCAGTATTATAATATTGGTGCAGCAGCTGGTGAAATAACCGTAAATCCGGGTAATCAGCGCTATTGGCAGAGTGGTCTGGTATCATGGATGGGCCGTGCGATGTATTCTTATGCCGACAAATATATGTTGAGTGTCGCTTTCCGTGCAGATGCTTCTTCCCGTTTGGCCAAAGGACATCAGTGGCATACCTATCCAGCTATCTCTGCAGGTTGGAATATTGCGAAAGAAAACTTCATGAAAGATTTGAAGTGGATTGATGCTCTGAAGCTCCGTGTAGGTTATGGTGAAACCTCTAACCAGAGTATTAATCCTTATTCTACCTTAGGTGCTTTGAGTACACGTGCATATAACTTCGGTCCTACTACCTACAAAACGGGATATTATGTATCTACACTACCTAATACGGAGTTAGGTTGGGAGTACTCTTCTACCTGGAACTTTGGTCTCGACTTCACCCTCTTCGGTGGCCGCTTGTCAGGTTCCTTCGAGTATTACACCCAGAAAACCAACGACTTGTTGCTTTCTGTATCTCTCCCTTCTACATCGGGTGTAGACAGTTATACGGGTAATATCGGTAAGACACAAAATAAAGGTTGGGAATTATCATTGAACGGAACCATCATCGATAATAAGAATGGTTGGAACTGGGATATGGGTATCAACCTCTATCAGAATAGAAACAAACTGGTAGCTTTGGCTTCAGGGGCTGATCGCGATGAAGGCAACAACTGGTTCGTTGGTCATCCTATCGACTGTATCTACGACTATAATAAGATTGGTCTGTGGCAAGAGGGTGATCCTTATCTGAATATCCTCGAGCCTAATGGTAACGTCGGTATGATTAAGGTGGCTTACCATGGTGAATATAATGAAGACGGCTCTCCTACCCGCGCCATCAACGATAACGACCGTGAAATCATCAGCATGGAACCAGACTTGATGGGTGGTTTCAATACAACTGTAGGTTATAAGAACTTTGATCTCACGGTTATCGGTGCATTCCAGATTGGTGGTAAGGTTATCTCTACTATACACAGTGGTAATGGTTATCTCAATATGTTGTCAGGTCGTCGCGGTAACCTCGACGTAGACTACTGGACAGAAGAGAATACTGGTGCTAAATACCCTAAACCAGGTGGTATAACAAGTGGCGATAACCCTAAGTATGCCAGCACATTAGGCTATTTCGGTGCAGGTTATCTTAAAGTACGTGCCATCACTTTGGGATACAACTTTGATAAGCTAAGAGCCGTAAGAGATTTCGGTATCAGCCGTCTCCGCCTCTATGCTACTATCCAAAACCCATTCGTACTCTTCTCTCCTTATACCAACGAGTGTGGTCTTGACCCAGAAACCAACACCTTCGCTAACGATGGTAGTACATCAGCCGTTACCTCATGGACTGGAGCACATAAGATGCCTGTAATCGGTTATAACACACCATCTACACGTAACATCCTGTTCGGTATTAACTTAACCTTCTAAACGATTAACAAACATGAAAAATAAATATTTCAAAATATCAACTGTCAGCACGGTTCTCATGGGACTTGCGGTATTAAGCTCATGTAGCGATGTGCTCAATGAACAGCCAAGAAGTGATTATGACCCTGGTTTCTTCGAAAGTACTACGGGTGTTGAGGGTGGACTTACTGCCTTATATTCATCGCTTCGCGATCTCTATGGTAATGCGTATTATTTTAACTATTGCGAAACAGGTACTGACGAATATACCTATGCACAAAGTGCAGACGGTAACTTTAAGGATGCCGACCTGACGAGCAAGGGGAGTATCCAGGCTGGTACAAGCCGTTCTGACGCCTTGTGGGGCACTGCTTTCCGATATATCAATAGTGCCAGTGGTGTTATTGAGAACGGTGAAAAAAACAATGCGGATGTCGCTCTGATCAGTGAGGCTTATTTCTTCCGCGCATACTATTACTTCCAGCTGGTACAGGCCTTCGGTGGTGTACCATTGGATCTGGGTGCAGGCGAATTGAAATTTAATACCACTACGGCTCGTACTTCTGTTCGTAACACTGTACCTGAGGTGTATACCCGTGCCGTCTTCCCTGATTTGGAGAAGGCTGTGGCGAATCTTCCTGAGACACCTCGCCTCACCGGTACCGCTACCAAGAATGTCGCTAAATTAGTTTTGGCTCAGGCATACCTTACTTATGCGTGGTGGCTCGAAAATCCTAATAATATCGCTACCTATCCTGAGTGTTCACGTACTGATCCTGATGGACACGATGCGAAATATTATTTCCAAAAGGCTTACGATACGGCTCTTGAAGGTATTAAGAATCCTGGTATCTATGGCCTGATGGATACTTACTACGAGACTACTTCGGGTGAATATGATCGCAACAAGGAGATGATGTTGTATGCTGACCATACCGAGACCAGCGAACAGTATAATCAGGGTAGTCTCACGTATGGTAGCGGTGGTGCTCCTGATAACTTCGTATCATGGATGGGCTGCTGGAACTATACCGTTATGGTATGTAAGAAGAAAGATGGCAGTAACATGAACCCTGTTCAGCGTGAAGCTGTTCAGGCATTGGGTCGCCCATGGACTCGTATGGCTACTCCTATCGATATCTTCCAAAACGAGTTTAAGGATAAAGTACACGATTCTCGTTATGATGGCACTTTCACCACTCGCTTCCATGGCAACTGGAATAAAGGTGGTATAGAAGATGCTGAGGTGGTTAATGCGAACGGCATGACTGTGAAGCCTGGTGATGTTATTTTGAGCTTCATCGATGAGCCACAAGGCGAAACCATCAACTATCCTGCCATTTCTACGGATGATCAGAAGAAGGATGGTAATCCTGGAGAAGATGGTATCGGCGCAGGTACTCTCCCTGGTCGTGCAGACTATGTTATCGGTACTGAGGGTATTAGCCGTCTGTGCTACCCTATGTTGTACAAACAGGGTCCTTTCCGTACAGACAACGGTAACACCTTAGGTCAGCCAAATGCTGGTAGTACTCGTCCTTTCAACATTCTGAAGTTCTCTGAGTTCTATCTCGTCGCTGCAGAAGCTGCTGTGAAGGGGGCTACTACAGAAGCCAACTATTCTGCACGCGACTTGGTGAATACACTTCGTGCTCGTGCTGGTAAATGGGTATATAACGTAAACGATAACAAACCAGTAAGTGCCGACTACAGTAAAGAGATGGTTGACGCTACTCCTCAGGTCATCACTATCGATTATATATTGGATGAGCGTATGCGCGAATACTTTGGTGAAGGCAAGCGTCGTTTCGACTTGATTCGTACCCAGACTTGGGAGGATAAAGCTAAGACGTATCGTATTTGCGGTGACAAACCTGGTTTCCATACTCCTGAGACTCACACACGCTTTATCGAGAAGCACTTGTACCTCGCTCCTATCCCACAGGGTACACTAAATGCTCTCCAGATGACTCCTGAAGAGAAAGCTGCATATCAAAATCCAGGATATGACTTTAAATAGAAATATAGTTTAACAGATTAAGAGATGGAGTTCTGACCGATGGGATATCGGTCAGAACTTTTTTTTACTGGAAAAAATATAAGAATTTATTGCTTTTTAAATATAAATCTGTATCTTTGCACATAAATAAGGCACATTGAGACCATTTTTTTAGAAACGTGAATAATATATAAAAACATCATCATAGAACGATAATAGGATTATAGTAAAAGGAGTTAAACCATGAAATATATGAAACTCATATGGGGATTTGTCCTCTTTATTGCTACGCTCGACATGCAACATGGTTATTACGAATTCATTCGTTTAGCGTCAGCGGTATTTTTTGTCTATTATGCATTCTTCTATTTTAAAGATAATAAGAATGTTCTGGGAACACTCTTTACGGGACTGGCTATCCTTTTTCAGCCTTTTTTCAAGTTTAAATTTGATAAACCGATTTGGAATACTATCGATATTGTTCTCGGAAGTTTCCTGATTATACTTTATTGTATAGAGAATGATTTGATTAAGAAAAAAAAGAAGTAGTCTTTATCCGTTTCATAAAAACTACTTATTTTTTTCATATACCTCGTGAATTGCACTTATTCCTTTTTATGGGATTGTCTTTTTGACGAAACTATCCATGTTTATTTGAGGCCTTTCTTTTCCTCGACAATCCTCTTTTCCTCGGCATATTAATTACTTGACCAGCATCTTTTTCCCATTTTTTACGTATACACCGGCACGTGTAGGTTGCTGAACACGTACACCCTGAACAGTATACCAAAGATCATCAGAGTTTGCCGTCGTAGTATCTGCGATAGAAGTGATTCCCGTAGTCGTATTGTCTAAAGCTATCGAAAGTTCCCGATCGTTAGTTACATTCACGCGGTCGGTAAGATATGGTGACTGGTCGGTAAGCATACTCGCTATCATATCTTCACCATACACAAAAAGTGGGAACATCGCAGCTGATTCACCTAACAAATTCTTAATGGCACCTAAGGTAGCGGTCAAATCGGTAATCACCCCTTCAGAACGTTCATTTAAATTTTCATTCCCTTCAGCCTGAAGGGTAGCTCCTTCTATCAGTCTGTTATAGATCGTTTCTAAACTTGAAGCCATCAACTGTTTCATGGATGCAGAAAGCGGATTCTGAGCTTCGAAAATCTTTCGTACACTCGACTGGAAACGTCCTTTGGCATAGTTTGAGAAATCAGATTCAGAAGCCAATCCTGTTACCATGCGAGTTTGTATGGTTAAAGTGCTCAAATCATCACTGAGTACCATTTCTCTAAAGTCGCAAGGGTAAGATATCAAACTGCCGGTTGAGATATCGTAGATTGAATTCTTTTCGCTGTCGACATAGTCTTTAGCAATATCGGAGGTGTGGAAATGACCTGTGAATACGGCATGTACACCTGCACTGAGCAGTGAATCCTTTATCGTTTCGTGATATTCTGCCAAAGCCGTACTATTGAAAAAGTCTTCCTTATAGAAATGTTCGATGAGTCCATGGTGCATCATGGCGATGACCTTCTCACCCGCTTTACGCGCAGCAACAGCCTGCTGATAAGCCCAAAGTAGAGTGCCGTCAGCTAATTTACCCTGACGTGAATCTATACAGAGCAACGTGAGCCCTTGAAAAGGCTTAACGATATAACTGAGTGAATGTTCGTCGCGTGCAGTAGCCTGCTGATACCCCATCGTAGCATATGTCTGTTCAAAAAATGAATCATCAGCCACCTCTACTGGAGTAACCACATCACCATCATAAGCTACCGCATTGCTATTCGTACCACGATCGTGGTTGCCTGGAACGACATACACTTGAATACCGGCATCCACCAGTTTCTGCAAGCCTGTAGCCACATAAACATGACTCTGCTTTTCACCGTCTTTCGTCAAATCGCCAGCAACCAGCAACATATCAGGCTTTTCAGCCAAAGCGAAATCAACCATCCCATCGAAAATCTCCCAACTCTTGTCGACCATCTTTCGATCGGATGCCAGATAATTCTGCCATGCATTACCGGCATTGACCAGCAAAGCAGGATTCATGACATGTAAGTCGGTCCATAACATAATCTTTTTACCTGATGAAATAGATGAAACTGAACTAACTGTAAAGCCATTAGAGGCTGAAATAGAAATAGTTGCCAAAACTGCAACTAACACAGAAAGAAACTTCTTCATACATAAATACGCTAATATTGATCTACCTGAAAACTGGCTGCAAAGATACAATAAAAATTGAAACCGCAACATGATTTTTAATTTTTCGAATCGTATTTTTAATTTTTATAGCTAAAACGACTGTGTGCCATCCATTTAAGCCACATTTTTTCGGTAATAAAAGAGCGGTTTTCTTGTTTTATCAATTTAAAATCGTATATTTGCAATACAAGTTATTTTTTATATTACGCATTAAAACACTATATTATGGCAAAAGTTTTATTGGTAATCGGTCACTCGTATCAAGACTATTCAGTAGCAAACAAGGAAATCGTTAAGCAACTTACAGAAGCTATTCCAGGTGTAGAAGTGGATAATCTCGCAGAACTTTATCCTGACTTCAAAATTGATATTCAGGCTGAACAGCAGAAACTGCTGCAAGCTGATATTATCATCGTACAGTCACCTTTATTCTGGTATTCGATGTCAGCACTTACGATGCGCTGGTGGGAAGAAACCTTCGCTCACGGGTGGGCTTATGGCAGCACGGGAACAGCACTCAAAGGTAAGAAGATTATATTCGGCATTACTGCTGGCGCTCCTACAGAAATCTATCAGGGTGGTAACTTGGGTATAACCGATCAGGATATCCTGAATCGCTTTAAGGTGAGCGCAGTCTTCTGTAATATGGAATATTTAGGTGGCGTCTTTACTGGAGGTTTACTCAATGCTGGTTCGGGGCATTTGTCTGAAGCTGCAGCCCGCGCTGTGCAAGAGCATGTCGATAAGATTGTAAAGCTCATCCGATAGAATAATCGTCATTTCAGTAAAATCTACCATCATTACATCATTTATTTCAAGCAAACATATTTGTTTTCCAAATAATATTCGTATTTTCGCATGAGAAAACGGAAGATATGATGAAATTATTACTGTGTACCTTTTTTTTATTTCTATATACATTGCATACTTGGGGCCATGGCACACAATCATTCAACTACTTAGAATCGTTGATTGGCAAACCGATTGTAATTCCTACCTACGAGAATGGCAATCGTAACTTGAAATATGTCTATGTTTCTGATGCATGGAATGATGGTATTTTTACTCCTGATGAGCAGGTCTCCACTGATATTCTGGGCAGACAGGTCGTAGTGCAAGAATATCGTTATATCTTCACAGGTAAGGTGGAGACTTCTTCGATCAATCTTCGTATTCGGGTGGATGATGAACTGGAGGATGTCATTTTGCATCTGCCCCTCTATTTGCATCGAAAGGATGGCAATGCTGCCAAGATTCTTGAAGATTTGTTTTACCAGAAACCGTATGATACCGATAAATCGCTCAAGGGAGAGATTATCGCCAACTATTATACACCTTTTGCTATTCGGCTGCACGAGGTGCCCTTTGGACTTTTCGAAAAAGCCAAATCCTATTACCATCATCTGTACTTTATTAATGTGCACCAATGGTTAGCTCGCACACCTCATATCATGCGCGACCTCACCTTCCGCGGTTTTTCGTATCTTGATAAATATGCCAGTTTTACAGACTATGAGAAAGATCCTCATATCGTCTACCATATTCAGCCATACAAGGCGATTAATCGCGACCGTCTCGTAGCTGAGTTTATTTCGATGGATGATTATCGTATCAAACGCTATCTGGAAATCGAAAACGAGAGTACTTTCGACCATATCACCACACCAAGTGATTATGCCCGACAGTGCCTCCAAGCGTATGCTGGCGACAGTTTGTATCGTCATATCAACCAGCTCAAGGGGAAGACATTTTACATTCGCCAATTGCCACAACAGAAGTATATGCCGGTTATCGCGAGAAATCAGCAGTTGGCAGGAATGAACGATTACGTAGGTGGACAAATCTCTAATCGCTATTATAAAGTAGTAGACATTCGCCCGGTTCTTCGTCCCGGCGAAGGGAGCAATTACTATTATATACCCTACCTCGTTCTTCAAGATAATGATGCGTTTAAGCCTTACAAAGGCATCGCCTTGACGAGCGACTCGTTGGCGTATTATCTGCAACCTGCTGACGGACATCCGCTTTCGGGTGTATTGGATAAAAGCGAAAAGCAGCATTATTTCGACATCCTCGCCGACAAATATGGCGACAAAAATGCGAAATGGATTGTACAGGGTATGGTAAAACCAGACTTTACCAAACCGATGTGCGAGGCAGCGTGGGGTATGCCGAGAGACAAGACGAGCACCGTAACCGATAATGGCTGGTGGGAACTGTTTATTTATGGTACGGGTAATTATCTATATTTTAAGAATGGCAAACTGGCTGTCATTCAGTATTAAATAATTGGTTTTAGCTTATGAAATTACACACAAACAATTATTATCAAACTTTTCGCACGAAATGGCTTTTTCTACGAACCAAATATACTTGCATATTGTTGCTCTTATTTTTTTCGGGCACCACGATGCGTGCTGATAATAATGCAGAAGAAGCCCGGAAACTCTTTAACAGTGTATACCATATGGTATTCGGTCCTGAAGGTTCCACACTGAGCTATGATGTCAATATCATCGGTTTATATAAGACGAAAGGCACCATCTGGTATAAGGGGAAGAAGAGTCGCTATACCGAAGCCCGATATATGTCGTGGAATAATGGTGTAACGGCTTATCAGGTAGATAAGAAAAAGAAGACTGTAGGTATTTATCGGGCTGACGACGACAGCAAAGATAAATATTTGTCTAAGTTTAAATATGATCTCAACGATTATATCTATAGCTGGTCTTATTGCAAGGATGGTATTCAGATCTGTCTGAAACCGAAATCGAGTAAAATCTTTGGTATCCGTCAGGCAATTGGGGTAATCGATAAGAAAACTCACTACCCGCTTTACTTGCGTATCAAAGTGGCCTTCTTCTGGACGACCGTGAAGATTTTCGATTTCAAAGCTGGCAATATTCACGATTCTATCTTCCACTACCCTGCTGCTAACTTTAAGGGGTATACGATAGAAGACCATCGTAAAAAGTAAGCGTATTTCCTATATAACCAGATCTGATCATTGTATATGAAATGATCAAATGTGGGCGACATCATGTTCTACAGAAACAGAACAGATGCCGCCCTTTATTCGTATTGATTCTTCTAAATGATGCAACCTGCATCCTTATATATACTTACAAAATACGCTATGCCTGGTTAGGGATTACTCGCTTTCGTGCTACTCCGATAGCCGAACGGGTACATACCAGTCGACAGAGGTGGCATCCCACACATTTGCTACCAATCAGTTTTGGTCTCCGTCTCTTGGCGTCGAAGGCGATAGCCTGATGTCCACCGTCCATACATGCCACATAGCAGCGCCCACAACCGATACACTGTTCGTGATTAAAGTGCGGATACAGTATGGTATCGCGCTCTACCTGGGTATGACTGACCACCGTTTTCCGTGCTACACCGCTCAGTTTCTTCAACTGATCCATGTGGATGGCTTTCAGATAAAACTGTAAACCACTGATCATATCTTCTACTATACGATAACCATACTGCATAACTGAAGTCGTTACCTGTAGACTGTTAGCTCCTAAGGCGAGAAAATCTACGGCATCTATCCAACTCTCTATACCGCCCATACCACTAATATGCATATCGGCAAGTTCTTCACTGTGGCCCAAATCGCTGATAAAGCGCAGTGCTATCGGCTTCACGGCTTGTCCGGAATAGCCGCCTACCATTGAGTAGCCGTGTACTTCAGGTTTGGCCACCAGACTCTCTAAGTCTACCCCTGTGATACTATTAATCGTGTTGATGGCCGCTATACCATCGGCACCGCCACGTTTAGCCGCAATCGCCATCGGTACCATGTCGGTGATATTCGGCGTCATCTTGGCTAGAATCGGCAAATTCGTACCTAAGCGTGTAGCACGAGTAAAGCGTTCTATCAGTGTAGCATCCTGTCCGATCGTGATACCCAACTTATCGTTTTCCATATTCGGACAACTAAAGTTACACTCGATGACATCCGCGCCAGCTTCCTCGCATTTTCGAGCGAGTGTGGTCCACTCTTCCTCATTTTGTCCCATAATAGAGGCCACAATCACCTTATTTGGAAATTCTGCCTTGAGCTGACGGAACACTTCCATATTCTCGTCTACACTATGATCGCTCAACTGCTCGATATTCTTAAATCCACAGAAGGCATTGGCATGGTTACTGATTGTACTGAATCGTGGAGAAGCCTCATGCTGAGGGAAATTGCAAATCGTCTTAAACGATACACCTGCCCATCCTGCCCGAAAAGCATTGGCTATCATCTCGTAATTGCTCGCTACCACAGAGGAACTGAGCATGAATGGATTTTCTAATTTTACACCACAGATATCGGTAGAGATATCGGGCATGTCAGCGGTTGAGGTCAACGCCTCATATTGCGAGAGCGACCCTTCTGTCAGATGATTCAGAATAGACTTGATCGGCACCGGATAGGTGTGCTGATTCAAGACACAGGCCTGCTCACAAGGGGCTTCACAGGTAGCACAGGTCTTGCCATCCATCCTGTTTATCGCACCCATACCATTCGAGAAATATATCGAACGAAGGATATCGCCTACTGGCATCTGCTTGCAGCAAGAAGCCGTGCAAGGTGCATCATGACAAAGTAAACATCTGTTCACTTCAGAGATATCAATGAAGGGATAATTATCAAAATGAATCATAGTCAATAGGTGTTTTAAAGTTAACAATGCGAAAATAGAACACGCGACGGCTCAATATATTACTTCAAGCTCAAAATGAATTACTTCGTATACAAATATACTAAAAATACAGGTATAAACCAACGATTTAAGGCTCTATTTTAATAGGAATCGATAAAATTATTGTATATTTGCATCGTATATAGATAATTCTATAACAGATTTCGTATATATAGAAGTTCAGGGTATTAGAGAAGATATTATTTTTCCAAAGAAAAAGATTTAGTTAAAGATAAAATGACACAAAACAGAATGAAGTCGATAATCTTATCTATGGTATGTCTGATGGCATTACCACTATCGACGTTTGCTCAAACGCAAATTTTTTACGAGAGTTTTAATGAGAATTCGGGTACTGGTGGCAATGACGACGCCTGGACAGGGTCTATTGCTAATAATAACAGCGTAAAGACCGATAACGAAGGATGGGAGTTGACAAAGGCTTATGGTGCATCTCAGTGTCTCAAGTTCGGAGCTAATTCTTCATTGGGCTCTGCAGTTACACCTGCTATTAATGGTGTCAAGGACACGACCTGGGTATCCTTCAGAGCTGGTGCTTGGGCTAATGATAGCAAGACGTTGAAAATCAGTGCCAGTAGTGGTACGCTCGAACAGACTTCTGTGGAGTTGGGCGATGCAACGTGGAAAACTTATACTATCAAACTTATTGGTGCGAGCAATGGGGTTAAGATTACTTTCGCTGCTGCTCAGAAGAGTAAAAACCGCTTTTTCCTCGATGATGTAACGCTCACCGTAGATGGTGAGGCTGCCGGTTCTACAGATCCGTCAACAGATAATCCGACAACAGGCGATCAGACCGATGAGGCTGTTACGGCTTCGGTAAAGAGTATCAGTGAGTGGAATGAGTTGGCTGATGGAACTATCGCTCAACTCTATATCGCCGATAGCGAGAATGCACGTGTCATCGCTGTAGAAGACGATCAGGCTACTCTCAAAAATGACAAGGGTGATGTCCTCATCATGCGTGGTTTCACCAAGAATCCTACGATGAAGGTTCAGCAGCATGTTGCGGGCTATATCATTGGCAAGAAGAATTTTCAGGATGGTCTGTCTGTTCTCGATGGTATCAAGAAGACCAGCACATATCTGCTGCTCATCGCTGACCCTGTAACGGAATCGAATGTAGAAACGGCTATCCTGCAGATAGAAGCTGTATCTCGCAGCCATCAGGGATATTTCTTCGATCTTAACGGTGTCAACCGTGGTACCAATCAAGCGCTATTGCCTGCAGGAGTGTATATTCTCAATGGTAACAAAATAACGATTAAATAAAGGAGGTAAGCATCATGAAAAAATTTTTATCTTTAAGCCTCTGCCTCCTGTCTGCTTGGGTGGCTATGGCTCAGACGACAACTGAGAAACTCGCTCATTCTATATATCTTAAGAATGGGGTTACGGTTTCTTTTGACTATAATCAGCTCGACTCTACCCGTATCATCTATACGCCAGAAGGCGACTCTCTGGGTATCAAGGTGTATGTCCGTGGCAAAGAGTCTGCCGACTACTTGTACTCACAGATTAAGTATGTCGTATTCTGGGGCGATGGCGAAGCTGCTGGTGAAAACTTAAACCGTAATAACGAAGCTGACTTGGCAAAGAATAAGGAGGGATGGCGATTGGAATTCCCTCGTTTCTATCAGGGCTCTAATCGTACTTTCGAAATCAGTCACTA
Organism: Segatella baroniae B14; assembly: GCF_022024235.1. Classification (GTDB taxonomy): domain Bacteria; phylum Bacteroidota; class Bacteroidia; order Bacteroidales; family Bacteroidaceae; genus Prevotella; species Prevotella bryantii. The sequence goes on along the minus strand of NZ_CP091800.1, from coordinate 735,863 downwards.
TTCTGATGTCGCTGGCGTAAACTACTCGCTCGAATGGGACGGCGATAAGAGAGCCAACCGATGGACTTGCTATGAAATGTACGATAAGGTTCTCCAAAAGGCCGTTGGTCGAAGCGACAATTTCCGCGAAGATTCGCTTATCGATGCCGATTGTCGCACCACGCTCAACGATTACAAGAATACCGGTTACTCTCGAGGCCACCTCTGCCCTTCTTACGATCGTCTTTGCTCAAGAGAGTCTAACGACCAAACCTTCTATCTGAGCAATATGCAACCTCAAAACCAGGATCACAATGGCGGTGTCTGGGCTAATCTGGAAACGAAAGTACACGATGTATGGTCATCTATCTGCGATACCCTTTACGTTGTTAAGGCTGCCACCATTGATAACGAAGACCAAATCCTCGGATATACATCCAAGAGCAATGGTGAAGCCTCTGATTCATACTTCCATATGATTATTCCGAAATATTTCTACATGGCTCTACTGGCTTATAACAAAGAGTTGAATAGCTACGATGCGCTTGGAATCTGGTCGCCACATCAGAGCAATTCTACAACTGAATATATTACCATCGATGAGTTGGAACGTCGTACGGGTATCGATTTCTTCTGTAATCTTCCAGATGCTATCGAACGACAAGTCGAAGCTACGGTCGATGAAGATTACTGGAGTGTCAAGGTCTCTCAATAAAACGATTAAAAACGTATATACCAAAAAAGATCGAGGGTGTGTTCAAACGATTGAGCACACCCTCGACTGTATTATCATCTTTCAAACATATGAATCTGCACATGACAGATTTACTGCTTACTCTTCTCCATATAAATCTTATAGGTTTCTTTAGCCCCATTCACTGCTGTACCAACAAAGACAAGTACAGGTTCCTTCAACCCTTTCAGGTTGACTTCCACTTTCTTCTCACCCTTCAGTGTAAGCTGGCGTACAGCATGACCTGAGAAACTGACTACTTCGAGCGACTTCAGTGGCTGGTCTGATGTAACTATCGCCTTATTCCCTTTCAGCGTAGCCGTAAGCTTAAAGGATGCTCCTTCAGACTTCGTCGTAGCAATGGAAGCAGCAGAAGCATCTACCTGATAGCCCTCCAGACTTAACATTTTCAGCGCATAACGCTTGCCCAGTTCCTCATAGCCCTCATGGGCAAAATGTAGATTATCCGGACCAACCTGACATCCATATGATGAAATGACATGGGCAGTAGGGATAACCTCCTGAATGCGGTCGATCATTTTATTTGCTCCGGCACATACACCATGCTGATCGTTGCCCACAACCTCACCTACCAGTAAAGGTACCTGCTTAGCATTCAGATGCAGTTCACTTAAGATATCCTGATAGATAAATTTCATTTTATCTAACCATCCCTCATTCCAAGCATCCGTCTCGCCTTGATGATAAAGAATACCTTTAATCACACCCTCTTTCTGAGCCTGTCGAGCCATATCGAGCAGACGCTGACGCGGATTACCGTTATAATATTCGATTTCCTTCTTCATCCAGTCGGCTGTAACATTCTTCACATAGTCTTGATAAAGATTCTTGTGAAAGAGGTCACTGGCACATCCGTTTACAGCCACGTGTACGACACCCACACGAACTTTTTCTGGTAAAACCTTCACCATCTGTCGGCCGAAGAAATCCGTTGGACCGATACCTGCATAACGGCGACAGAGTGGTGGCACTGCCTTACGCCAGGTGCCCATGGTTCGGTCTTGATCATTGACTGCATTAAGCGACTGGAAACGAGCATCCACAACAGAGTCTGCTGGCTGCACTTTAGCAGCACCTACCATATTCGACTGTCCGATACATAGATAGATATGGAAATTTTTGTCCTGGGCATGTGTTGTCAAGGCAAAAGAAAGCAACATTCCTGCTGCAATAAGCCATTTACGTTTCATTTGTACGTTATTTATAAGGTTTTATGATAAAAATTGATTTTATAGTTTATTGCAAAAGTAAATCATTTATCTTAAACTATAAAATATTTTTCTGCATTTAACAGTTTACTTAACATACCCATTCACTTCATCAAACCTAAAAATTTGAAAGGGGATGAACCTGAATGATAATACCAGGTCCATCCCCTTAACTTTCATAAACATGATGATAACAACATCACCATTAAAATAATCCACTGTATGATTATGCGGAAGAGCGATAACCATCGCCATATGTTACTACGAGGAAGATGAGCATATTTACTCATCCGAGTCTTCCACGTTGCTCGCACCCACGATACCGAGAATACTCGATATCAGGGTGGCGAGTATCTTGAGTAGAAGCGTTACTTCATTCTTTTTCAAGAGCATACCTCCGTTTCTTTACTACTAAAATTCCTTATTGTCGTCGCCAGTGCTGCCTGAACCGCTTCCTGGGGTATTGCTACCAGAGTTATTATTATCAGTATTGCCACTTGCAGGTTTATCGTCACCTGCTGCAGCACCGTTACCAGCATTCTTACTTTTACGCTCATTTACGGCAATCTGGGTACCCGCATCCTGATAGTCGGCCAGATTCTCTACACGAATACCCTCTATCAGCGGATTATGACGCATGTGATTTGAACTGTCGACGGTTACTTCTGGACTGAATAGTACATGTAAACCATGAATGTTAGCAGCCGGGGAGAACGTAGAAGCCGTTTCGGCTGCAGAGGTTTTTAATCCAATCTTAAAACTGCCTAATCCATCCAACTTAACACGTTTTCCCTCCTGAAGCTGTAATGAGATTTCGGTCACGAGAGAAGATATAACGGCCAGGATATCCGGATAAGTCACGGTGCATCGAAGTCCGATATTCTTCGCTAATACTTTTGTGTCTGCCATGCCTACTGCAACAGCACGGGCATACCATTTACCTAGGTTCTTTGCGTTTTTTCGCTTTTCTTGTACCAATCGATATTTTACTGACATATATTTACAGAGAGCATTCCGACTTTTCTGTTTTTTGTCGGCAGAAGAAGCGTTGCTTCTCCACTTCGTTTGTGTTTATGTGAATTGTAATTATCTGATTTCGAGTTCTACATCCATACCTCTGGCGATGGCTGCATTCATTCGGTCGATCAGTATTCTGAGGATAGATGTACTGTTGATCACCATGCCTTTCAACTTGTTGAAGCCTACCAGCACACAGCCTCGTGTATCATTCGGCCGATTGCCGGCATGGATACGAATGCCTTCAAAACCGGGTACAGCCATCAGCTGAGGTAAGATACAGCCAAACTTCGGACTCTTCGTGAGTGTCACGTGATAGATGCCCTGAGGTATCGCTGTCGGTCCTTTGCACTTCGCCAGAAGGATATCATCATACGTCGATGCCGATGTCAATGAGCGGTCTGGCGGTTCCAGGGTATCACAGAAGTAATGCCTGTCGATAAATAAGTGACCTATCGTATAAGAAGGTTTACGGGCCACACGTGCAATTTTTATTTTCATATTCATTTTGTGTTTGTGTATATGTTTCTGATTACGGTTGCAAAGATACGATAAGTATGGGTCAAAAAAATATCCGATATATCCAACAACTGGTTGAATATATCGGAATAACCAAAAAACGATGAATAAAATCTCCCCGACTGAGTATCTATGATATTGCCGTTCAGTCCATGCACTTTGTCTAACTCCTTGCCATTATACTTCAAGGGCTGTATGTTGGTATTTTCATGGGCAAACGGCGTACCGAAAGGATAATATATCGGATAACTACTTCGGAGCACAAATCGGTGCCAATTTGCTATCTCAATATCTATCTTGTAGTTAAATATGTATAAAAACGTATCATAATTACGAAAATCAGAGATAGATGTGCTGTCTTTATAAAATGTTATTTGTATTTTCGTAGCAAAATTACGATAATAGATAAAATATTGCGGTATGATACGAGAGTTTTGGGTAAAGAACTATCTTTCCATTCGCGACAAGCAGGAATTAAGCTTCGTGGCCAAGGGACCATCTTCGGAACTTGTCACCGAAATTGCTGATGGTGTGTTCTTGTATAAGTTAGGCATCCTATATGGTTCAAACGCTTCGGGTAAGTCGAATATGCTGATAGCCATGAATGAGGTATTCCGTCTGTTGGTCATGCCTAAATCGGATGCGACAGTCGAAATTGGCGGTTACATACCCTTTGTACTCACCAAAGATGAACCAACGGAAATGTACGTGTCATTCTATGCCGATGGCACCCGATATGACTACGATGTCAAATTCAACGGCAAGCACATTTTAAGTGAAGCCTTGTACTATTATCCAAACAAATCGAAATCGCTGTTCTATGAGCGTAGTTTTGTGGGCGAGAATGTACAGGCAGACATCAAGTTCGGTGCGAGTCTCAAACTGCAAGTCAAGACACAGGAAAGCATCCGAGAAAACACCTTAAATAATCACAGTGTATTATCTGTATGCCGAAAGGCTGCCTTGAAAGAAGACATAGCTCCATTCAACACACTTCACGCTTGGATTATGGCCAATTATCACGATGTGGACGGCAATGTAGAAAAGGGACTTGTTGAGATCTTGAAGGATGCTTATAGCAATTCTAAGAAGCGTAAGTTCTATAACACCATGCTCCAGAAGGCCGACTTGAACATTCTGGAATATCGTCCTGTTGTGGAGGACCGCATTGTGCCCAATGATTTCCGCGAGCGCATCCAGAAAGAGAACATCCCCGAGGAGATGAAAGATGTGCTTTTGAAGCCAACCACAGATTCCATCACCTTCTTGAACCATTCCGACAATGGTGACTTTGATATTCCTCTTAGATGGCAGTCAAAGGGTACTCAGAAGTATATCCGCATATTGGATGCCTTGTACGACTTGATAACGAGTCCTCATGTGTACTATCTTGATGAACTGGGCGAGGATCTGCACAATGACCTGCTGTACTACTATCTCAACGTCTTCATCTTCAACTCCGATAAGTCGCAGCTGATTATCACGAGCCAGGAAACCACCCTTCTGTCACAGGATATGATAAATGAGAATCGAGGTGTGGTGTGGTTTGTCGAGAAGAACAAAGAGACAGCTTCATCCGAATATGCTCGTGGCGACTCCTTCGGCTTGCACAAGAATCTCTCGCTTTACAATTCATACCGCATTGGTAGATTGGGAGCCAAACCAGAACTGGGTAGTATCTTTATCAACTTGGAGGACTGATATGGGAAAGCAACGACAGACAGCACTCATCCTGGGTGAAGGGCCAACGGAGTTCTTCTATTTCAAGTCCTTATGCGACATGTTCAAACGTCTGACCATTAAACCCGACTATCCGAAGCATACCAACCTCAAGGAACTGGAAGCCAAGATAGCAGAGGGCGTGGCAATGGGTTACAACCATATCTTCTGCATCATCGATATGGACACGAAGGACAAGGAGCCAGAGCATTCACAATATCAGAAACTAAAGGCAAAGTATGCCAAGCCTATCAACAAGCCCAAGAAAGGTATCTACTGCGAGGTGGAGTTCTTCGAGACTCACCGCTGCACAGAACTGTTCTTCCTATACTATTTCCGCTACACCTCACGTCCATACGAAGCACAAGAGCCTTTACTCAAAGACCTGAATCAATGTGTGGAGTATCGGAAGACAATAGAATTCTTCATCAAGACCAAAGGACTTCATGGTTACTTTGAACGCAATGGTGGCAGTCTCGAAAATGCTATGGCCAATGCCAATCGGTCTGTGGAAGAGAAACTTAAGAGTGATAGAGATTATACTTACTCGGAGCTCGGAAGGTTAATGAAGAAACTGAAAGGGTTGGACTAATAGTTTCATAGTTATATCTACCATGAGCACCACAATTACGCTTCAATTCGCGTGAAATGCTACTTTGACTCACTTTTATTGCAGTTGCAATCTGCTTTTTATTCATTCCGTTTTTCATACCACTACACCTCAGAAAATTGCACTTCTATTGTGAACTTGCGAAAGCCCAAAACACTTCCACATGAATTAAAAACAAATTCAAACTGTAAAGTTGACGGATTGGCTTGCACATGTCTTGATGTCGGCCTATGGCCAGCCAGACTGTCTCCCCTTCCATTGACAAGGAAGAGAGTGTCGTAATGGCAGAAATTGATTTCCATGCATCCTGCTTCTTTAATTCTACAGAATCACTTGCAGATGATTCCGAGGCCGACTGGTTTGATGAGGGGCGGCACGAAACCAAAGCAAGAGCAAACAGGATGAATATTACCTTTTTCATGATGGGGATGCCTTGAAAATAATATGCATATAGTTTCCTTCTTCTGCTCCGAAACGCTGGATAAGATTAGAGCCGTCGTAGATGGCTTTCAGTTGCAGGGCAACGCCAGTCTTTGCCAGTGATAGGAAAGAGTTTGGCTGTGTCAGTTCATCCGCTGCGCAGATATAATTATAGTTGCTATTGAACTCTATGCGGATATGATGGTCGGCTCCGCCATAGACCAGATATAGCGACATTACATTTGGCGTAAAAGCCCATTTGATTTGCTCATAGTCCGTGTCGTAGCCGAGGTCGTAACGGGCAGTGATGGCTTGTGGAGCTGCTTCTGCAAGCGCGTCGCTCAATTCCTTGTCTGCATCTACGACCTTTGAAATCAGCGATACGGGGAAGTCTTGAAAGAATACATGCTGCATCTTATAGTCGGACACTTCAAGTTGCACGTCACCGAATGTTGCTTCATGGGCTTTTGTTATTATGTGTCGCCCCTTCTCGTCCGTCATATCCGTACAATTTTTGTCCTTATATATAATGATATACTCACCAGGATATTCGCCGGATATATTCTGCCCGTATGTTTCCTTTTGTGTGTTCGTTAGCCGTCTCTCCACATTGTCGTCGCTGCTGCAAGAGGCGAGGGAGAAAGCTGCAAGCATCACAAATGCAATCCTCCAAAGTTGCATTGTTCTCATTTCGATATTTGTTATTAATGTACCTGTTTATATAAATGCGAATTGTCGGAAATTCCTGCATCGTCGGGCGTTAAATGTTCTAAATCGATATTCTATTCTTTGAAGTGGGTAGCGTCGGCACTTAAGGCCGACGGCTGCCCATCGGAACGAGAGAGATTTATAGTCGGTTCTTTTCGTCATTACCGGCACCAGTGCCCTTGTACTTAGAGCGTGTAGTATTGAAGTTATAACGGAGTGTTAGCACAAATTCACGACTGTCATACCAGCTTGTCTGTTCGCTATGCATCCAGCCTGCATACAACAGCATGCCCTGCTTTTCAGTGTGGAAAAGATCGTTCCCCTGAACAAGGATGGAGAGATGGTCGTTCAACAGCGATTTGGTAAGGCTGACATTGACTGCTCCTTTGTTGCGAAAGCAATAGACGTTCTCATCATTGCCTTTCGTGGTCAGATAAGCTTCCACTGAAGCTACCCATCCGTATCCGAAATCAAAAGCATTATCGAGGCTCAGTTGGAAGATGGGCTTGTTCATCTGGTAGGTGCGCACATCGGTGTGGAGCGTGAGCCACTGCTTCTGCATCCCAACGCTCAGTTCTGGCGACCAAAAGCCAAACTTAGGGGCAATGGCCACCTGCGCCATGATACTCTTCAGTGTTGGGATATTGGTCTGCGTAACACGTGTCACGGCGGTGTTTTCAGCCTGCTGCTCAGCCCAATAGATGACAGCATCACGCCGATCGTTGTAGCTAATGGCGAATTGCAGGAACTTCCACACACCCGTCAATGAAAGGTCGTGGATATACTCATGCCTAAGGAATGGATTCCCCGACTGTAGTAGAAAACGGTTGCCGTAGGTGACGTTGTTGCTCAACTGCTGATATGTGGGGCGACGGACCTTGGCTGAATAGCCGAGATGAAGGTGCGTTTTGCCTATTCGAGTTCCGACGGAGAAACTTGGAAACAGATTGCCGAATGAGCGACTTTGCTCGTCAAGGTGCAAGTCGTTCTCGAAGTAATCAAAACTCACCCATTCATAGCGGACTCCCGCAGAGAATTGGAAACGGTCAATCTGCCTGTTGTATTCCACAAGAGGGGCTATGTGTGACTCCTTCAGTTTGGCAAACGATGTAGGAACATAATGCTCTGGATTGATATAGTCATCATTACGGTTGGTGTAGGTGTACTCTGCGCCCACGGTTAGCCCTCCGCCCCACAATGGGAAGTCAACATTGAGCTTCGAGGCAAAGAGTTTGTTGCACTCACGGTTCTCAGAATTGACAACACGATTTTCCTGGCTTGTACTCTGTTCGGTATAGACAGCATGGTCGCTCTCACGGTTATATAGATAGTCGGTGTTGAAGTCAATTTCGGCCTTACCTATCTTACCTTTATAATATACGTTCAGTAGATGAGCCGGACGATAGCTGACATCGGCGTGTACTGTGTTGTCGAGATGGTCGAAATATTCACCATCGGCAGTCACATCGCTGTTGAGTGAGGTGTTGGTGTGGTTGTCGGGTCGGAGCGTCAGCGTATATCGCATTCCTATGGAATTATTATCATCTAGAAGATAGTTTGCACCGACGGTATTGCGCCATGATTGTTTCTTTGGCTTGTAATCCTGTACAAAATTTTGCCGCCAAAGCGTATCAGTTTCCACAATTGTAGTCGTGTTGCTTGGGTAGTGACCATTGTTCAACCCATAATAGATTGTACCGAACACGTCGAGGTTGTTGTGGCGGTAATTCCAGTTCAGTTGTTTTATAAGGTCGGTATTTTCCGATTGGTAGTAACTGGAGCGCACGTCGAAGCCGAAGCCCTCACCCTGTGCCGCCTTTGTGCGTATTTTCACTACAGCCTTAGCGCTTGCATCATATTTAGCACCTGGGTTGGTGATGAGTTCTACGCTCTTGATGTTCTCTGATTTCAACTGGTCGAGTTCCGAGGCATCGCGCATCAACCGCCCATTGATGTAGATGAGTGGCGCGCCCTTGCCGAACACCTCAAAGGCACCGTCTTTCTTCGTGATACCAGGCACATGAGCCAGCACGTCCTCACCAGTGCCGAGTTTGCTCAATACGGTATTCTCAACATTGGTTACCAAACCCTCACTGCCCATCTGATATTGTGGAACATGGCCCTTCACTGTTACGCCTTTCAAAGCATGGTTATCCACTTGTAATCGTATGACTCCCACTTCAGACTTGCTGCAAATCTTATAGATGGTCTTGTATCCGACGTAAGAGATGCGTGCAAGGACTTTCGCCTGTTCGTATGGAATGGCGAAATATCCACTCTCGTTGGAAACTCCACCACCGAGCAACGTTGAATCGACTGGATTGAGAATTGCAATGTTGGCGTATTCCAACGGCAATCCTTGCTCGTCGATGATGGTGCCCGTCAGGTGGCGGTCGGTCTTGTGGGTACACTCCACATAGATTTCTCGGTCGTCGGGCTTCACGGTCATGCGGACGGGATAGAAACCTATCATCTGCTGGATGGCATCGGGCAGACGCTTGTTCTTGATGGTGGCGGTGACGCGGAAGTCCTCCAGTTCGTTGTAGAGGAAATTGATGACGTATGCCGTCTGCTCGTTATTCAACTGGAGCAGGGCCTTGCTGAGCGATACATTATTATAGGTATGGCTAATGCGCTGGGCGAACGTATCAAGGGGCATGCAGAGGATGCAGGCCATAAGCACAAAAGTATATAATGCGTGTCTCATCTTACTACCAGCGTTTTGTCCTCCTCGACGATGTTCACGGCCTCGAAGGTGTTCAACTTTTCTACTACACGCGAGAGACTGTCTTCACGCTTCCATACAAAGTGGAAACGAAGGTGGCGGGCCGCTTCATTCTCAAACTCCACCTGCATATTGTGGGCTACTGCAATGGCTGTGAGCATGGAGTCAAGCGGCACATTGTTGAAAACGTAAGGCTCGGTAGGGATTGTGTCGGTCTTTACTGTATCTGCAGGCAGGGAGGTGACTGGCTTCGTGTCTATCACTTGCTCCGTAGAGGGCAGTTGCGGTTTGGGTGTGCTGATGTTTCGCACAATTTGGATGGCGGCAAAGGCAATGCCCGAAACTAAAAGTACACCGATAAAAGATGCAGCAATCTTGCGAGGTGCGAGGTAAGCGCGAAGCCGGGGCTTATATTCTCCTTCGTCGAGGATTTCCAACTCTTCTGAATGGCTGGCTGCAAACTTCTCCCATTCGGCGTCCACATCTGGGGTGTCGTTTTTAAGCGCGTCGTGCTTGAAGGCACGCTTGGCAAATCCAAGTTGCTGCACGAGTTGACGCATCTCGTCATCGGCGAGTATCTGCTGCAACTGCTCGTCAGTCAGTTGCTCGGGGTGTTCCTGTAATTCCAGAAGCCACTCTATACGCTTTTCTTCGGTCATCATATTGCTTTTGAGTTTGAATTGAAATACTTTCTTATTTTCCCCACCGACTGCTTCAGGTGGGTGTGGACGGTTTGGCGGCTGACGTTCAGTGCTTCCGCCACCTCCTGACAGGTCATCTCTCGTAGGTAACGCAGTCGGAAGATTTCCTGCTCCATCGGTGACAGGTTCTTCCGCACGTAGCGCATCAGTTCCTTCATCTGCATTTGCTCTTCCGTGGTATTGTCGCTAACAAGTGTATCAGTATCCTCGGTAAGCAGGCGTGCAAATCGTTCTTGCACCTGCTTATGCTGCAACGCATTCAAACAACGATGATGCACACTCGCCAAGAGAAATGCCTTTGCGTTGACTGCTCTCATCACTACCCGACCGCTAAGCAGGCTGGCGAACACATCGCTCACCACGTCCTTGCTCTCTGCCTCATCGAAGAGCAACGTAAGTGCCAGATGATACATCTGCGTGTAGTGTGTCTTGAACAGACTTTCGATTTGACTCCGTCCAATTCCTCCTCGCTCGGCAGAGTTGATGCGTACATCACTCTGCACTCGCTCATTCGTCATTTCTTTTCGTGTCATACATTTATAATACAGTTCAGATGAAGAAAATGTAAAGCAGAAATGCGATTATTTTCTGGTTCAAACTCAAATTTCTTTATTTTGGGGTATTTTTCCAACAAAATCGGGCGAGGATGCCTTATTTCCATCCTCGCCCGTCTTGTATAATTGTGTCTATTGCCATAGCGGTTCGCTCTCCCAACCACGAGGGAAGCCCATTGCGTTGATGTCAATGGACGGGAAGTCGGCAAGAAGTGCATGGGATTCTGTTGCTCATTGTATAAAAAAAAACGACCCGCCGATTTAAGCATTGTGAAGAGGCTTGGCGGTTTCTCGTGGTGTAAAGGTACTGCTTTTATTTGGAATAGCCAAACTTTTTTGAAGAAAAAGAATAAAAGCAGCCGAAGAAATTCCCTTCTTGCCTCAAAGTGCCATCTCAACCTTTCTTTTCCCTGCCTTTTTTGAATCATTTTGTACCAAAGATTACCTGTCTAGCGACACATAAACATTGGGACGTTTGACCTTCAATTTTCGTGGCATTGTATTTCTATCTGTGTTTCAGATACTTGCGAAAGCCCAAAACACTTCCACATGAATTAGAAACAAGTTCAAACTGTAAAGTTGACGGATAAGCTTGCATGTGTTGCAATTGCAACTTTTCAGGCAGGAACATCTGCTTCAATGGAATCGTACAAGAACTTGAGTAATATAGGCTTCAAAACGATGGAGTCAACGCACAAAACGTTGATTTCTTCCTAAATAATCTTAAATAACAAACTCAAAAAGTTCAAAAATTTCAATATATTAACAAAGGTAATTACCTTTGTACCTGATTAATTCTCTAATACGCATAAAATGTATTCGCAACCAGAACTTATATATAGTATAGCCTGCTCTGCATACGTGGTAACATGTTTAATGTTCGCCGCTGTGCGGTGGTTTCATGTTATCTTTCTCATATCCATACTGCCATCAAAGCGCAAAGGGAATCTTTTTGACTACGCACCTACTGAAGAGCAGCCTCACACGTGTTGCATAGAAAAAGCCGTAAAGGCAGAGCGCAAACTTAAAGAGATTCCACAGCAGACTCGTAAAAGGATTTCCGACGGTATTGAAAGGGTACTGGTACAGCAACGTCTCTATCTGAATCCCAACCTTAGTCTGAAGGAGGTCGTTGAGGGCTGTGGCTATAGTCAGGCATACGTATCGAGAGTGCTCAGAGAACAATATGGTGGATTTTACGACTATGTGAATTTGCTTCGTTGTCGCCACGTCGATAACTATGCCAAGCAACATCCGGAAGTCACTATGGAGGAGTCCATTATTAAATCAGGCTTCAAAAATCGACAAACCTATTATCGCATTAAAAAACATCTGTTCTTTAATGATGCCACAGCTGATTAAAGCCTGAATAGAGTGTGTATAATTTTCTGAAATTATAACCAGTTACGACAAAGTTATAACGAATTATGACAAAGTTATCATCAATTCCACGTCCCGATGACGATTTCTTTAAACTCCTGCGCCTGTCATTGGGACTGACGCAGGAGCTTCCTGCGAAGATGGATGCCCACGGATGGCGACTTTTGTATCAGATGGCATTACGGCAGTCGCTCGTTGGTGTCTGCTATAAAGGTATTTGTCTGTTGCCAGAGGACTGTAAGCCGCCTGTAGAGATTGCCATGCAGTGGGCTTGCGAAGCAGAAAGCATCAAAGGGATGAATGAACTGCTATACCAGGAGACCGTACGACTGACACGGGAGTTTGAAGAACAAGGACACCGCACGGCGATACTGAAGGGACAGGCCAATGCGCGGCTTTATCCTGATAGGTTTGCGCGACAGCCCGGGGATATTGACATCTGGGTGGAAGGTGGAAAGGATTGTGTATTGGCACTGCTGCCCCAGCATTCGAAGGCTATATATCACCATGTGCATCTGCCAGTGAACAAGCAGGGCGTGACTGTGGAGGTACATTTCCGTCCATCGTCGGGCAACTTCAATCCGATGACTAACAGAAGACTGCAACGGTGGTTGGAACGAGAAATCCTTCTTGCAGCACAAGTGGAGGAAAACTTTCGTGTACCGTCTGTCAAGTTTGCACTCGTGATGCAGCTGGCGCATATCCAGCGACATTTCCTCAGTGAAGGTATCGGACTGCGGCATGTCTGTGACTACTATTGGCTTTTGCAACATTCCACTGTTGAAGATCGAAGTATCGTATCGAGTGTATTAAGGAAATTTGGTCTATACCATATCGCCATGGCACTGATGTGGGTACTCGGTGAGGTGTTTCGGTTAGATAAATCGCTTATGCTGACCGCTCCTGACAGTTATCGCGGCAATTGGTTGTTGCGCGAGATGATGACCGACGGCAATTTCGGGTGGTATGCACAGCGACAACGGTTCGGACTGTTGCGGCGGGTGTACGAGAATAAACGGCGGCATCTGCGACTGATGAAGTTTGACTTCTGGGAGGCGTTCTGGCTGGAGGTGAAATACTGGAGTAACATTGTGTGGACTCTCCCTACACGCATCAGGTACAGAAAACTATCATTAAGAGACTTTCAGAGATGAAAAAAAAGAGATATTACGAAGTGGCTGGACATCGGTTCTGCGTCAGCAGCGAGAAAGATGGCTTGGCCAACTACCAGCCGTTTGCGTGTGCTGATGGTGAGACAGTGTTTGCCTTAGATGTAGAAAGCGGTGATGCTCCTGAATATACCGAGGAAATGCGACAGGAGGAAGAGGGACAGGTCATCATTTGCGGACATACGACTGCAGGTGAAGCGGTGTTCGAGTTCCATTGGCGGGGTGTAACGGCGGGATGGCTCGTCTGCTCCAACAACTACAGCGAGGGACGACTTGTCACGACGGGCAGATACGAGAAAATGGCGATTGACAATGCGCTGATGATTATGTTCGCCCTGGCTACGGCAGACAAGGATACAGTACTATTCCATGCAGCTGTAGTGAGCTATGAAGGTCGGGGATATATATTTCTCGGCCCAAGCGGTACAGGGAAGAGCACCCATGCCAGTCTGTGGCTGCAGCATATTGCGGGCACGGCATTGGTGAACGATGATAATCCTGTGGTGCGTATCGACGAGGATGGCTCCGCAATGGTGTATGGATCGCCTTGGAGCGGAAAGACACCTTGCTATCGGAATGTGCATTATCCTTTGGGAGCCATCGTCTTGCTGAGTCAGGCAGACTGCAACAAGATACAGCGTCTGAGTGGTGTCTATGCATATGTGGCTCTCATAGAGAGTATCAGTGGCAAGCGATGGGATGAGCGTATAGCCGACGGTTTGCACCAGACAGAGAACGCACTGGCATCTTCTATCCCCGTTTGGCATCTGGAATGTCTGCCCGACGAAGAAGCGGCAATACTGTGTAACGAAACGATTACGCCATGACAGATAGTGAAATCATAGAAGAAGCCATCAGACTGGTCAAGGAAGGTGTGAGCGTGACGCTGCCCGTGAATGGCAACAGTATGCTGCCGTTTATCATTGGGGGCAAGGAAAGTGTCATCTTACAACAGCCGGAACTTCCGAAAGTCGGCGACGTGGTGCTGGCATGGGCATCACCTGGTCGATGGGTGGTACATCGCATTATCCGTATCGATGGACATCAGGTGACGCTCATGGGCGATGGTAATCTGATGGGTACGGAACAGTGTACCCTCCATGACATCAAGGCCATAGCAACCCATGTGGTAGATGCCAGGGAGAGAACATTTTATTTATATAATAGGTGGCGGAAGTCAGCTGCTAAGATCTGGTTTTGGCTGCGCCCCATAAGAAGATATTTATTGGCAATATACAGACGATTATGAAACTGAAAAAAGGATTTGTGCTGCGTGAGGTGTGCGGCGAACGTGTGATTATGGGCGAAGGACTTGGCGCCATTAACTTTGGTAAACTGCTTACACTGAACGAGACGGCTGCATGGCTTTGGCAGCAGGCTCAGAACATGGGCGACTTCACCATTGAGGCACTGGCAGAAAGGCTCTGCGAGGAATACAACGTGACAGCGGAAGAGGCCAAGGTCGATGTAGCGGAGTTGGTAGCCGAATGGCAGAAAGTAGATGTCGTGGAATGAAACGATATTCGCTGTAGCGCTGCAAACATGATACTCTTAAACTCTTTACACTAAAAAAAACTTTGCGTCTTTGCGTACTTTGCGTGAGATTTTACATCAACTACTCTGTAACTTACCTATTCGACGCAACTATGCCGGAAAAGGTATTCCATCTGTTTTTACAAGTTAACTATTATTTGAGTCTTCTTTATGGATCTCATTGTTAAGTCAAGTTTTACCTTTATGAATAATCATTATCTCATTATAGTACTATCGGCATTCTTTGTTTCATACTTTAGGGAACGGCTCACTTTCTTTCCATAATCGATTGAACAGATAAGCTTTAAAGAAACATAGGAATTGTCCCTCTCACGGCGGAATTGCTCAGAAAGGTTGTAAATTTCTGCCGATAATGACCGTTTCAAAACGTTGTCCTGTATGAAAAGGTTCTTCGCCTCCAACACCACAGCAAGATTGTTGTGGCTCCATTCTGCAGACAGACCGTATTGCCACGGTTGACGGATATGGTATTGATAATTGTTTAGTGAACGGGTCAATGATTTGCAAGAAGCTGAGAAGGAGAAGTCGCGAACATAGTAGTTGGCTTGCAAGCCCATCTGCCATCCTCTCTGCTGCTCTTCATCTGCCATAGTCACTCTCGCATATGTGAAGTTGCCATCCATCTTGACGTTGAAACTTGCCGACGGTTTCCATGTAACGGACAACGATGTGGAAGTCTGATGACTTCGCGCATCGCTTGAGAATGTGTTTATTATGTTACCGCCTTCAACAGAGTAAGTGTTTACGATGGCATTGCTCATATACATGTAGTAGCATGATAGCATTGCTGAAATCTGTTTGTAATTGAGGGAGTAGGTAAAGCCGGGACCGAGCAAAGTGGAGTTGTCCATATCCGGATTACCACGACGTATCATGATGCGGTCAATCTGCTGACTCACATTGTTGACAGTGTTCAATGAAGGAAATGTATTACCCAAGGAGAAGAACAAACGGACACGCTGTAACTTGTCTGGCATCCATGACGATGAGAGTTGAAGACGTGGAGCGACGTGCTTTACCGCATCATCGCCATGCAGTCTGTAGACAAGATACGACAGACCGGGATTGAAGTCAAGCATCACTTTCTTCCACCTCTTGTTATAGTCCACAAAGAATATTGTCTCTGATGAATGCAGATGCTGCCAATAATCGGCAGAACCTCCGTAGCTGTCTTGAGAGACTCGCATATACTCATGAAGACTGAACGTAAGGTTATTACTCTTAGGCAGGGCGATGCTGTAGTTGGCATTGAACTTTCCATAGAAATAGTCCTCATCGACATCACTTACAAACCTGCCGCCCTCAAGGAAGTCACGGTTGTATTTGTTGTCGGCATAATAGCAATCGAGGACTGCGTCAAAGTTGTGGCTCGATCCTATCTGCTTTTGAAAGTAAGCGTATAATGTAGGTTTTACAGTACTGCTTCGTGAGTATTGCGTCTTGTCAAAAGCCAAATTTCCATATTCTGAAGCATATTCCGTTTTGCCATTCATAATATTATCCCACTGTTTACTGGCCTCAATACTTGCCCGAAGCATCCACGTCTGTTTTGGTGTCATGTTACTAATGCTTGCTGTTATGTACTTTCCGATGTTTTCTTTGTCATTGCCACTGGATGAAGAACCCTTTGCAACAGCATCAGGCAGCAGGTAGTCTTCCTTTGAGACCATGTCTTCCTTTGGATTGGCGTTGCTATAGCCAGCCCATAGGTTTGCGTTAGAATTTCCAAAACTGTATTTGGAAGTGATGTTGTAGTCTCCACACTTGTAGCCCAAGCCTTGCAGCGCGTCCAACTGCGTGTAGCCTCCTGACTTGAACTGCTTGACAACATAATTTAGCACTGCCAAATCCTTAGCGTACTTTCCTGTCGGCATATCGTAATACTCTACACGTACGACATCTTTCGTCCTCAGACTTTGTATTTCTCTAAAGGTTGCCTCGCGGCCATTTATATAGAGAGTGGCAGCACCGGCAGGAGTTGACACTTTCCCGCTTTCTGTGTCCACGTCAACACCCGGTATCATCATGCTTCTTACAAGTTCATAACCTGAGTGCGAATGTTTACGCTGTTTCGACGTAGGAATGCAATTGTAATGGTCGGCTGCTTGTTGTATATATTGACCATTTACAGTTACACCTTTCAAGTGTTGTATGTTCAGTGTGTCGATTTGAGCTCTTATTGGCAAAATGGACATACATAGAAAGAAACAAAAAACAAAAGATCTCATAAGAAAATTTATTCAAAAGACAGAACCGTGACTCGAAACTGTCAAGCCACGACTCATAATTAATTAGCATAGGTTCTGGTAACAATGACAAGTCCCCATTTCCGAAGGATAACAGACGGCATCACACATCTGCGCATTGTCAACATTATCGACAGATGCTTTTCCTCCCAAAATATTTGCCTGCATCTCTGGACTCATAGTTCGACACATAGCAGACTTAGCATCGATCTCTAAAGGACGCGAAGTCCTTAATACAGTAATTGATAATTTTACCATACTTAATTATTTAAAAGTTATTAATAGACTGTTGCAAATGATAATAGGTTTCAATGAATTCCTCTATATTCTCTTTTGCAAAACAGCAGTTATCGTTTTTAGCACCGTGAAACTGATTCATTATTCGGGAATGTGGACAACCTCCACCGCAAATTGGGAATAGGACACATTTCATGCATTCTGAATCACAGAATGGGTCATTTCCTACCATGTATTCAGACAGCAAATCTATCGAAATGTTGTCTAAATCATTTATATAACCTAAGCACATAGATAAGTTGCCTAGATCAGTCCAACACTTATATAAGTCTCCCTTGGGTCCTATAAGATAGCCATTCTTTAAGCGTGCAATACATTCATAGTTATATCGTG
This sequence comes from Segatella baroniae B14, assembly GCF_022024235.1. Taxonomy (GTDB): domain Bacteria; phylum Bacteroidota; class Bacteroidia; order Bacteroidales; family Bacteroidaceae; genus Prevotella; species Prevotella bryantii. The sequence continues at coordinate 717,970 of NZ_CP091800.1, read as the reverse complement.
GAGGAAGCAAAGTCTCAGTGGGCACACCTAATTTTTTATAAGATTTAATCAAAAACTTACCTTGCTCAGTATTATTAAGACATCCGACACAAGAATTGCCACATCCGTATGAATCCTTAATAAATCCAGCATAGACATTAAAGTTGAGACCACAATATCTTTTGCGAACAAAATCATAGACTTTAACAAACTGCTCTGAATTTGTCTTATCCGTATTGACTCTTACGGTCTTTGAAATATTGTCATCTTTTGCTAAAAGATCCAATCCTCTAACTATTTTGGCAAAGGTGTCTTCATGATTTAACCCGATTCTTCTTTCGTTATTGGCTGAGTCTAACCCATCAATTGTTACATGGACGGTATTGATATTCAATTCGCGAAGACTGGATGCAATCTTCTCATTCATGTTTACACCATTTGTGATTATCTCAGCCTCATATTTCTCAATGCCTTGTATAGACTTAATCTTTTTCGTTAGGCTTACGATTCTTTTAAAGTAAAGTAACGGTTCTCCCCCAAACCACGTAATATGGACATATTTAGCGTTAACGTGTCCCTTAATGAAGCTGATTATATCATTCTCAACGTCATCATTCATAAAGACAGAAGGGTGTTGTTGCTCAAAGCAATATGCACAATGTAGGTTGCATGCCAAGGTCGGTGCAATGGTTAATGCCAGAACAGAATCATCCATCCTATTGTATTGCTTTAACAATTTAAATTTGGCTAATTCTATATCATCATTACTTATGAGGATTTTGTTGTCTACTAGAGCCTTCTTTGTTTGCTCTTCTAAACTATCTACAGAAATCTTGCCGGACTTAATTTTCATTAAGCTCTCAGCATCATTCTTGCCTAATTTAAGTAGAACATTAGACAATGTATTATACAGAAGAACTTCATCTCCCATATGCATCTTAAAAATAATATTATATCTACTCCACTTCATTTTGTGAAAAACATCTATTTAAATAAGAAATTCTCCACTATATGTGGCATTGTCCAAGATTATACATAGCGTGTAATCCCCTTGCGGCAGATTGCTTGTGTCCAAGGTTACAGTGCCACTACCTGATATGCTGGAGACAGTATAGCCGACAACTATACCGTTCGCATCGTAAACGTAGACTTGAACATTACCGGTGTAACGCGAAATACCAACTGTGACGACTCTATCCTCATAGTCTGCTGCTACTTGTGTAGCTGACGGCATGCGCATACTACCTTTAGAAGTTGTTGCTTCCCTCTTTACGTTTATGCCGGTTGCTTGGCAGGGAGATATGACCAGCAACATCAACAGAAATAGAATAATCTTTTTCATAATTGTCCGTGTTTATTGTTTCCGATTGGCAAAGTTAGACTGTTTATTCTAAGCCTCGAAATATTTTATGTCTATTTCTCCAATTATAAAAATCAACAAAAAGTATTGATATTCAGCAAATTAACTATACCACCCCCTGTTTTCGATGTCTATTTCTTCATTTTAGGGCTTCAAAAAGCTTCAATAAAAGACCTCAATGATGGGCTGTTCTTACCCTCCAAGCCAACTTTTGACTTATACACGAACAGCTTCTGACGAATTGACTTTTCACTGATATTGTAAATCAATCCCATAGCCTTGGAAGACATTTTGAGGCGAATAAGAATCATGAACTTAATATCTTCATCGCTTAATTTTGGATATCGCTTCTTTAGCCTTGATATGAAATTACCCTCCACATTATCAACAAACATCTTAATTTCTTCCCAATCCTCCTCCGTTAGAACGACGATGTTCTTCTTGTTTCCACGAATTTTTTCTATCCTTTGTGCTATATTGATTTTCTTGAGCAGATAGCTGCGCATCGTTGAAAGCTGAATTTCCTTATGATGCATTTCTTCCTCATACATTTTCTCCTCCATTTCACGCTTTTCTTGCTCACGTTGAATCTTCCATTCTGCTCTCTGTTTATACTGTCGATATGCATATAAAATAAAAGCTATAACTGCGATTGCTGAAAAAACGATCAAAGAAACGAGCCATGTAAGCAGATGAGCCCTCCCCTCGCTGATGCATTTTTCGTATTGAGCAACAACCAAGGATTTATTGTACTTTTCCTTATCGTTAAGCTCTTTTCCATACATTTCTTCTATATAGTGATATGCAGAGTCCGCCAATGAAACAGCTTTAGAATAATCGTGCTCCTTTATCGCAGCTAAATGTCGTATATAATAAGCTGTGTATAACTCTGAGAGATTTTCTGTTTGTATTGTGTTCAGAAGGGCATTACATTGTTTAATTGAGTCAGCATTCAGATAAGACCAAGCCAGATTTAGCATTTTGGATGATTGATCTGCATTGTCAAGTTTGCACGATTGATAGGAGTACCATAAAGATTCTTTGTAGTTCTTCTTTTCTGCCAAAACAGAAGCCATGTCTTGATAAACATCAGAAAGGATGCCTGAATCTTTTACCTCATAGGCTACAGACATGGCTTCTTTGCATTTCTTCTCCGCTTCGTTTACACTATCAGCGAAAAGTAAACACATACTTACGTTTAGTTTCGTGTAAACTATATTTGACTTTGAGGCTTCTGGTATACTTGAGTATGTCGTTTCTGCATGCCTTGCCACTTCTACAGCCTTTCGAGGATTTGTTTGCCTTAGCACTCGAGAGTATTTTTCCAATGCCATACATTGTGTATATCTGTCCCCATTCTTTTCAGAAACATCTGCTGCCTTCTGCAAACAGTCCATAGCCAGTTCTGTGCTGTCGTTGAGCATGTAGTATTTGCCCATGTAGTACTCGCACTTGGCATAGAGCGAGTCATCCTCTTGATTATTATAATAGGTGTAGGCTGTCCTTAACAAAGAATCGTTGTCAACATCCAGCCCGCTCTTGTCCTGTGCTATGGTGTAGACAAGGGCATACCGCGCCATTTCGGCTTTACCAAGTTTTGCCTGGTTAACTCCATTAAGTACCGACAAGGAACTATCCGGTACTGTTGCCGTTAGTTGGTATGCTATGTCAATAGCTTTGTTGTGTTTTTCCTTGCAACCCGTAACAAGAAACACAGCCAACACAAGTAATATGATAAGACTTTTGTTATTCATGAGTCTGGAATTTAGGCAAAAAACGCAAAAATTGTCAATGCAGAAAATAAAGGATGTCTATTTCTTTAATTTGCACAACTTTACTTGAATACTTGCTGCCACAGCGTCTTGTCGCTGATAACGATACGGGCAGAGACCTTCAATTCTGACTGAGAGTTGCTGCCATTAGAAGGGATGTGGGTCTTAGCGGTAAAATAATGGTTTCCGTCTACGACCAGCAGCTTGTCGTTGTGGCTGGTGATGGGACACACAATTGGGGCATCGTCATTGTCCTGCCCTTCTAAGGTGATGCGTGCCGTGCGCGGCTCATCAAAGAGATAGAGGTATTTGTAAGGAACAAGGAACTCTACCGAATCGTTGCTCGTTACCTTTCCCTGCGCCTCAATCGTGATGGGATAGCGGATGGTGTAGAAAGCGATGGCAAGGGCAATGACGACAAGGGTAATGACCTTCGTGCCGGTCCGCACAAGGGCTGGAGGCACCAGCCCGATGATGTGACGCACCTTCTCGCTCCGCAATTCTATGTTGTCTGTTTCATTCTTGTTGTTGTCCATATCTTAAAATCTTCGTTGCGGTTGGTTGTATCTTTTTTCGCTTGCTCTTCTGCTAAGCGATAGCAGATGACTTTCGTCAGTTCCCCAATTCTAACTGGTTCTTGACAAGATTATAATATGCACCGCGTTTTGCTGTCAGCGTATCGTGGTTGCCCGTCTCGACGACCTTGCCATGGTCGATGACGACAATCTGGTCGGCATTCCTGACCGTGCTCAGGCGGTGGGCGACGATGACGACGGTCTTGCCACGGTAGAACGTATCGAGGTTCTCCACGATGGCCCGCTCGTTGTTGGCATCAAGCGAGTTGGTGGCTTCGTCGAGGAAGATGTAGTCGGGATTCTTGTACACCGCACGGGCGATGAGGATGCGTTGCCGCTGCCCCTGGCTCAGTCCCACGCCGTCACGGCCTATCTTCGTGTTGTACTTCAGTGGCAGCGACATCACATAGTCGTGGATGCACGCTATCCGTGCGGCCTTCAACAAACGTTCCTTGTCGATGTCGCCATCGTCAACAGCGATATTTCTTGCTATAGACTCCGAGAAGATGACACCGTCCTGCATGACCACACCGCACTGGCGGCGCCACCATTTCTTGTTGAGCGTGTTGATGTCCGTGCCTCCAATATTGATTTGACCCTCCAAGACGGGATAGTATCCGAGCATAAGCTTGACGAGCGTGGTCTTGCCGCTGCCCGAGGCTCCGACGATGGCCGTCACCTTTCCCTCGGGGATGCGTATCGTCACGTCGTCCAAGGTCTTGCGCAAGGCGTGAGGGTCATACTTGAACATGATGCCCTCGATGTCGATGCCCTTGCTGTTGTCGGACAGCGAGGTTCTGAGGTCATTCTTCCCGTTCTCGTCCTCGGCGCGGTGGATCTCATTGATGCGCTCCAGGCTGATTCTCACGTCCTGCAGGGAGTAGAAAAAGTTCATAAGCTGTTCAACGGGCGAATTGAGCTGCCCGATGATATACTGCACGGCGAGCATCATGCCGAGTGTCATCTGTCCGTGGATGACGGCAGCGGCTGCCACTACGGTGATGACGATGTTCTTCACCTCGTTGATGAGGATACTGCCGGCCTCCTGCGTCTGCTGCAGCTTCAGCGACTTCATCTGCACGTTGAAGAGGTCTACCTGCGTGTCTTCCCATTCCCACCGACGGCGCTGTTCACAGTCCTGAAGCTTGATTTCTTGCATGGACGTGATGAACTCGTAGGTCTTGTTGTTGTTGATGGCCTGCTGCTCGAAGAGCTCATAGTCCAGCACCTTGCGGCGGCGCAGGAAAAGTGTCATCCAAAGGCCGTAGAGCAGACTACCCGCAAGGAAGATGGCAAAGATGAGTTTGTTGTAGAACAGCAGCACCACCGTAAATACTACGAAAGTGAGCATGGCGAAGGTCACACTCAGTGCCTGGCTGGTGAGGAAGTTGTTCACGCGGCTGTGGTCGTTCATCCGCTGCATGAGGTCGCCCATGAGCTTAGTGTCGAAGAAAGACATCGGCAGTTTCAACAGTTTGATAAAGAAGTCGCTCACCAACGAGATGTTGATGCGCATGGAGATATGCAGCAACAGCCATCGGCGGATGAAGTCGATGGCCGTACGGCTGAAGGTGAGCATCAGCTGACCGAGCAGTATCAGCCAAATGAAGCCAAGGTTCTGGTTCTTGATGCCCACGTCGACGATGGACTGCGTGAGGAACGGAAGGACGAGCTGCAAGAGGCTGCCCACGATAAGCCCAAGCACTATTTGTCCGAAATAGCGCTTGTACTTCTTCACATAGCCGAAGAGAAAGCGGAACGACCGTGGATTCTTATCTTCTTCCTTTTCTTCCTCGTTCTTGTGTGAGTAGAAAGCAGGTGTTGGCTCCAAGAACATAGCTATACCCTTCTCTTCCCCGTTAGACCGTGTGCTGATCCAGTGGCTTTTGAACTCTTCAAGATTATATTTTACAAGGCCTTTGCCAGGGTCAGCGACATAGAACTTCTTGCCTTTACTGACTCTATAGAGAACCACAAAGTGGTTTTGATTCCAATGAAGAATGCAAGGCAATGGCTGATTACAGAGCTCATTCACTTCAGCCCTTGCACTAACAGTATGAAATCCCAAAGTAATGGCAGCATCGTTCAATCCGAGTAAAGAAGCACCTTCTCTGGTAGGAAAACACAACGAGGATACTTGTTTCGATGAATAACTCCGGCCATAATGTCTGCAAACCATTTGCAGACATGCAATGCCACACTGCATGGAATCGTATTGTTTTATCAGTTCCATATATTATGGTTTATACACAAGTGTCAGTAATAACTCCCGACCTCGAAGGATGGTCTCAGAGCGCATCTTTGTGAGGTTGGCAACGGTGGAACGGACATAGGACTTCTCGTTAAGCAGATTACTCAGGCCCAATTCATAGTCGATATGTCTGGATGTGAGTCCGATGATTGCGTCGGCAAAGAAGATGTCCTTGTATTTCGACGGCATCAGCTGATTGTGGTCATATTCACCCTTGAGGGTAAAACGCAGTTTGCCGGCGGGTATGATGATCTTTGCCGTGTGCTGCCAGTTGTTGAACGAAGATTTGTTGCCGTTCTCAGGCAGCATGTCGTCGTAGGCGTATTGCACAGAATAGTCGATGGACATGCCGGTGTAAGGGGAAAGATACAGCGATGCCTTGGTGCTGAGTGCATTGTATTTTGCCGGCGAAACGCTACCGTCCTGATACATCTTCAAGTCCGTGTGGCTGTAGAGTCCGCGAAAGGTGAACTTTCCGTTGAGGAAGGACAGTCCTTGCTGATACATCAGCGTAGAGTTCCAACTGTTGCTGTTCGTCTTGACGGGAATCGTTCCTATGATGATATATTCACCGGAGAACTCGCGCGACAAGGTATACGGCGTGGTGTCGAACGAGCGGGAGACGCGACCCATGAAATGCGTGCCCTTCAAGCTGTTGCGGTAAAATAGCGAATAGCTTACCGTCTTACTCTTGGCTACATCATATCCGGCATAGCCTTGGTTAAGATAGAGATAGTCCTGCATGATCAGTGAGCCATAGAAGCGGTTGAAGTCCAGCGGCTCTACGCTATAGCTGCCGTGAACGTTCATGGTGATCCGAGAGGTGGCATCCCAACGGATATGCAGCGACGGAGAAATGTCTAATCGGTTTCTGCCTGTGTCCTCACTGTATTTGTAATGCGAGCTTTCAACAGGTGCGGAAAGAGATAATTTGAAATCATTGGCGTTGTACTCCAGTTGCGGACTGGCATATAGCTTGGCATAGCCAAAATGACTCTTTCCGGTTGTCGTGCCAATGGAGTCCGGCAGGCCGTAGGCATTGGCTGTGAGGTAGCGCAGCAAACCTTTTACACCAAACTTCATGCTTAGGCTAAGCAGTCCCAACTTCCATCCACCGGAAGCATACGTGTCGGTGGAGTAGAACCGCTGTAACAAGTTCTGCTGCTTGGTGGAGTCGACATACAGATGCTGAGGACGCTGCTGAACACTGTTGTTGGAGTAGAAGGAGACGAGCGTGTTGCCATACCGGCGGATGACGTAGAGATTGTCGCGGAAGTCAAACACCGGCAGCAGTGAGTGCTGAGCATGCGAGTGCGTACCTGTCTCACTGAGATGCTGCGACAGCCACGTCATGTCGCTGGAGAGCGAGTTGCGAAGATAGCTCTTCGCAGAGTTATGCTCGTATTTCAGCAGGGCATAAAAATTGTTGCTGTTCGACCGCCACGACAGATCATTGTTGATGATACGGTTGCCATCCGTCAGGACATACTCCGTCCGTTGACTTCCCCATGCCTTGTCCCGCTCGTTGTTGTAGACAAGTTGGAAGTTTATCTGTGAATCCTCGCTGATACGTTTCATGACATTCGCCGTAAAGGCATGGCTACGGTTCAGCAGACTGCGTTCACGGGAAAGACCTGACGCTGTGGGAACGGAGAGCCTAATGAAACTCTTAGGTTGCTCACCCATTAATTCGTCAAGACTGAATAGGCTTGTCGACTCACGGCTGACATCCGTACCCGTATTGTTGGTCTTGTAGGTCAGCATCGTCTGTAGGTCCGACTTCAACCTCAAGCCGAATCCCTCGAAGAGCCATCTGCCTTTGTCATAGCCGTCGTGTGCACTGCCATATCCTCCGCCGGCCTTCCACGATGTCACCCAATGGCTCTTGGCACTGCTCTTCATCTTGATGTTCACGGCGGCATCGTCCGTAAACGTGAAGTCTTCCAGTACTCGGATGGGTTTATGGTTGCGCAAGACCTGCACAGAGCCCACCTCGCCCTGCGGTAGCGTGTTGGTGGCTGTACCGTACTTACCGCCAAGCATGTCAAGGCCTTCTATATAGAACTTGCTGATCGGCTTGCCCTCATAAGAGATTTTTCCTGTTGACTTGTCCACGTCGAAACCGGGTATCTTCGCAATCACGTCGCCGATACTCCGGTCATTGCCGTTGGCGTAAGCACCTACAATATAAGATATGGTGTCGCCATGCTCGTGCACTTTGTCCGACTTTACAGTAACTTCTTTTAATTTAATTGCATCATCGCTCATCTTTACAATCAGAGGCTTCATGCCACCCTCTATCTCAATACGTTGGCTTTTGAAGCCGAGCATGCTGAATTCCAGCATATCGCCAATCTCCGCCTTAATACAGAACGAACCATCACTGCTACTGCAGGTATATCCACGCATCTTGTGACCAGCAATGTAACGTTTAACTATCACTGACGGTACTGCCTCCCCATTGCTATCCACGATCTTGCCTGTGACAACAGTCTGTGCGGAAACTGACAAGGCTGACAGAAAGATGAGCAAACAGATAATCTTCAACATCTTCATTGCAGTTCCATTTGTGGGGTCACAATCGTGTTCTTGGGGTATGCCTTGGGATTGCTTCTTTTTTTGATGTAAACGTCTCGCTGAATGGCTTCGTATTTTTTGTTCAGGAAGTTATAGAAAGTGACGGGCGATGTACTCTTGGTCTTAATGCCAGAAGCTTCAATTGTGATGAATCCTTTGACTTCCGCAAACAATATTAATCCTGGCAGACCACCCAGCTTCCAAGGTCCTAACGGCACGGGAATGTCCTCTGTATAATAAGCCGTCCACTGTCTGCCACGGAAGGTTGTCGTAGCCATGCAGCAGTTGTAGCCAAGAATCTGGCGTGTGCTGTCCGTGACGATGTTCCAATCCTGTACGGTTATAGGTTCAGTTATCTTATACCCTTGTCCCATAAAACTGGTATATGTGTCAAAGGTATTGTTGGCTTGGCTTCTATAGAAATAGTCGCCGTGGTCCGGACCACTCGCCCTTTGCTTGGAGGCATCATTTCTGTTGTTTGCCTCATCAAGCAATTCCTGAAGAATGATCATGGAGGTCTGTGCATTGCTGCTTAATGAGTCATCGCGCAGTTTATGATAACTGAAATATTGGCTCATTGATTGTCCCACACGCAACGCGTAGTCATCATTGTATTTGCCGGATATTTCATGGTAAGCCACTTCCATGATGCTTGGCTCCAGTACATGCGTCTGCTGTGCCATCAAGGCCATTGGGAAAAGGAGCAATATCAATACTATTATCTTAGTATGGGTCATAGTACATAATTAACAAAATAGAAATATCACCCCCGAGCCATAGATAGTTCAGGAGTGATACAAAATCATTTAACAACCGTGAGCTTCATATGCATCGCACCATTCGTCCCACTGTCTGTTTGTCGCACCGTCTTTTGCATATGCATCTGCAAGTGCCTGCAGAGCCTTACAGTCGACACTCATGCCTCCAAACACTCCTTCCATTTCAGAGATTTCTAACTTCTTCATTTCTTTAAATTTTATGTTTAACAATGTTTATTATATTACTGATCATTACTTATATACTCCGGAGTTAATATATTGATAATCAGTTAATTTATATGTATTTGGCATCTTGTATCCATTTATAACAACAAACGGAATAGAAGTTATTGGGAAATTACTAATTTCTGTATCCATACTAGCAACAAAGCTCTTCGCCGTATTAGATATCTCTTCTGTCCTTTTTATTGGTAACTCTTTCGTAAGAAGATTATTAATGTTTACGTGTCCTTGAAGATAATCTTCTACCAAAGACAACTCCTTGCTATAATCAATTCCATCTACTGTAGATTTTGTCAAGATAACCATACATTTGAATTTTTCGGGGAATTTTTCTATGAGTATAGATATTTCCTTAATGGTTTCTCTACAATATTTACAACTTAAACTAGCAAAAATAACTATTTCACAAGCAGCCTTATCATTTCCGTACTTAAGTCCACTTAACGGATTTTTATCCAATATCGGTCTTTTGTCAGACAATGCCCTATATACGTCTGGTATCCGTTTAATCTTTAATAGTTCTATGCTTTTTTCTAAGCTTTTATACTTTGTCCATTCCAATTTCGTATATAAAACACATATTACTATAGCAATTAGAATTTCAGGCAAATTTATTGTCAAAGATTTAGGAAAGTCCAACTCTGAAAGGTTACCTATAGTAAAGTAAGTAAAGAATCCTTCCGTGAAACAAATCACATAAATACAAAAGCAATATATGCAATATTTCTTTATCCCTATAATTTGATAAGCAGCAAGCAAGCTAGATACAAAAGCTGCAATAAAAGACATAGAAACGTTAAAGATATTACTCTCGCTTATCAGACCAACTAATAAGTTTTCCCCAAAATAGAATAAGCCAAGTTCATCTAGGCTAATTGGTATCTTATTATATAGTGGTTGCTTAGATGAGACATAATCACAATCAAATTTCTCTCCTATTTTACAAAATTCACTGCTTTGTGGAAAACCAATTCGACGGCGAATCAGGATCCTACACAAATATATCCCGACAACATCAAGAAAAATATTGACTACAGTTAGTAATGAACTACTAAGAAGCATGAAACTTACGCATACGACGATTGATAATAAGACTATAAAAGTATGCTTAAAGTCATTCGACACTATGTTAGCCTTATTATCTTTTGACGCATTAATCACCAACATAATGCCATCCCAAAGACTCAAGAACTGAACTTTGGATATTACATATCGCTTACTATCAAACAAAGTGACATCATTCTCACCCACATTAAGAACAATAAAGAAATGTCCTCCATGACTTGAAGTGTGGATGATTCTATCTTTTACCTGATCTATATCCGTCTTATCAGTTTTATAAGCTTCCGTTTTGAAACCATAGAATTCAAAAGTCCGGCAGATCGAAGCGAGGCTAGGAAAAGTTGGATCCGACAACAATATTTTGCATAATTCGGTATCATTGAAGGCCTTTCTTGTAACCTTCAAATAATATCTAACTATATCTAGTAAGTATAATGTAGAATCCTTCATTTTATATTGACTATTAACCTTTATTGCTAAATAGATTAAATGCTACGCATCGAATTGTCCGTAATAGGTTGCACTATCCAAGACTATGTTTAAAGTATAGTCCCCTTCTGAAAGAGATCCTAAGTTCAGTGTTACAATTCCATTGTTAGTAACTGATGATATTGTATACCCCACAACATTGCCTTGGGGATCACTAACGAAAACCTGAACTCCACCAGTGTACCCTTTCACATCTACAGTTATAAGTCCATTCTCATAGTCAGCAGATACACGCGTTATAGACGGCATGCGCATACTACCTTTAGAAGTTGTTGCTTCCCTCTTTACGTTTATGCCAGTTGCTTGGCAAGGAGATATGACCAGCAACATCAACAGAAATAGAATAATCTTTTTCATAATTGTCCGTGTTTATTGTTTCCGATTGGCAAAGTTAGACTGTTTATTCTAAGCCTCGAAATATTTTATGTCTATTTCTCCAATTATAAAAATCAACAAAAAGTATTGATATTCAGCAAATTAACTATACCACCCCCTGTTTTCGATGTCTATTTCTTCATTTTAGGGCTTCAAAAAGCTTCAATAAAAGACCTCAATGATGGGCTGTTCTTACCCTCCAAGCCAACTTTTGACTTATACACGAACAGCTTCTGACGAATTGACTTTTCACTGATATTGTAAATCAATCCCATAGCCTTGGAAGACATTTTGAGGCGAATAAGAATCATGAACTTAATATCTTCATCGCTTAATTTTGGATATCGCTTCTTTAGCCTTGATATGAAATTACCCTCCACATTATCAACAAACATCTTAATTTCTTCCCAATCCTCCTCCGTTAGAACGACGATGTTCTTCTTGTTTCCACGAATTTTTTCTATCCTTTGTGCTATATTGATTTTCTTGAGCAGATAGCTGCGCATCGTTGAAAGCTGAATTTCCTTATGATGCATTTCTTCCTCATACATTTTCTCCTCCATTTCACGCTTTTCTTGCTCACGTTGAATCTTCCATTCTGCTCTCTGTTTATACTGTCGATATGCATATAAAATAAAAGCTATAACTGCGATTGCTGAAAAAACGATCAAAGAAACGAGCCATGTAAGCAGATGAGCCCTCCCCTCGCTGATGCATTTTTCGTATTGAGCAACAACCAAGGATTTATTGTACTTTTCCTTATCGTTAAGCTCTTTTCCATACATTTCTTCTATATAGTGATATGCAGAGTCCGCCAATGAAACAGCTTTAGAATAATCGTGCTCCTTTATCGCAGCTAAATGTCGTATATAATAAGCTGTGTATAACTCTGAGAGATTTTCTGTTTGTATTGTGTTCAGAAGGGCATTACATTGTTTAATTGAGTCAGCATTCAGATAAGACCAAGCCAGATTTAGCATTTTGGATGATTGATCTGCATTGTCAAGTTTGCACGATTGATAGGAGTACCATAAAGATTCTTTGTAGTTCTTCTTTTCTGCCAAAACAGAAGCCATGTCTTGATAAACATCAGAAAGGATGCCTGAATCTTTTACCTCATAGGCTACAGACATGGCTTCTTTGCATTTCTTCTCCGCTTCGTTTACACTATCAGCGAAAAGTAAACACATACTTACGTTTAGTTTCGTGTAAACTATATTTGACTTTGAGGCTTCTGGTATACTTGAGTATGTCGTTTCTGCATGCCTTGCCACTTCTACAGCCTTTCGAGGATTTGTTTGCCTTAGCACTCGAGAGTATTTTTCCAATGCCATACATTGTGTATATCTATCCCCATTCTTTTCAGAAACATCTGCTGCCTTCTGCAAACAGTCCATAGCCAGTTCTGTGCTGTCGTTGAGCATGTAGTATTTGCCCATGTAGTACTCGCACTTGGCATAGAGCGAGTCATCCTCTTGATTATTATAATAGGTGTAGGCTGTCCTTAACAAAGAATCGTTGTCAACATCCAGCCCGCTCTTGTCCTGTGCTATGGTGTAGACAAGGGCATACCGCGCCATTTCGGCTTTACCAAGTTTTGCCTGGTTAACTCCATTAAGTACCGACAAGGAACTATCCGGTGCTGTTGCCGTTAGTTGGTATGCTATGTCAATAGCTTTGTTGTGTTTTTCCTTGCAACCCGTAACAAGAAACACAGCCAACACAAGTAATATGATAAGACTTTTGTTATTCATGAGTCTGGAATTTAGGCAAAAATTGTCAATGCAGCAAATAAAGGATGTCTATTTCTTTAATTACATTCTGTTCTTCTGGCTTTGACCTGCACCAGTTCCTTTATACTTGCTGTTCGTTGCGTTAAAGCGATAGCGGATGCTAAAGGTAATGGTACTTGTGGAATTTAGGTCATATAACATTGTTCTTTGCGCACCTGAATAGAATGTGCGATGTTGGTTCCCCGTTCCAAATACATCTGAAACGTCAAGTGTCAACGTAAGGCGATTCTTGAGCAACGACTTGTAGAGTGACAGGTCTGTATTGAAATAGCCTTGGCGGATACATTTGTTACCCATATTACCTTCGGTCTGTGCGGTCATTACAAATGAAGCCGTCAGCAACTTGAAGTCAAACGCATTGGTAAGTTGGAAAACTGCCACAGGATTGTCAAGCTTATTGCCCACATGCGTATTCATCTTGAGCCATTGCTTATAGAGCATTGTTTCCAATGTTGGATGCCAAATGCCAAAGGTAGGGTTCAGCGTCAGGCCTGCTTGGAAAGAGTTGTAGCTATTGATGTTCTCTGGGCGAGCGAGTGACTTCATCGGATCTCCACGATAAGTCTGCGTCATCGTACAAACCTCATCTGAGATATGCGAATAAACCAATTGCAGATTGAGCCATTCCCAAGAGAGTCCGTAGGTAAGATTGTGTGTAATTGAAGGAACGAGGAATGGATTGCCCGACTCGTATGTGTATTGGTTGTCATACTGCACACCGCTTCTAAGCTCGTTGTAGCTTGGACGATAGATGTCTGTGGCATACGTCAGTTGCATCTGTGTCTTGCCAACAGGAAGCGAGAGAGCCAAAGACGGAAACCAATTGCCGTAAGTCTTGCTCTGTTCTGCTATATACAAATCATTGTAATAATAGTCAAAGTTGATGTATTCATAGCGAAGCCCTGCTTGCATCGTCAATTGCCCGAATTTACGGCTATAGTCAACGAACGCAGAAGTCATTGACTCCTTGACTTTTTCGTTCTCGTTATCAACCACTTCAGGCTCCACTTGGTAGTGACTTCTTCGATTCACATGACTGTATTCACCGCCCAACGAAAAAGTGCCATTCAACAAAGGAATACTAAGGACAAGTTTGGATGCCAACAAAGAGTTGCGATTGTTGCGATAAGAGCAGACATCTGACTTTTCCGTCTCTGCCTGGCAATATTCGTCAAACACCATTTCGTGTAAGTCCATCCATTGCTTCTTGCCATACCAATAATAATCTGTATTGAAATCCACATTCAGCCCTCCTATCTTGCCAACATAATAAGCATTGGCGGAATAAGTCGTTGACTGACCTGGACTAAGATAATCAACGATTGACGATTCCTTCTGTACATTGTTCTGCATTATATTGAACGTCTGAGTTCCTTCGCCATTGTCCTTTGCGAAACGATTGTAGCTGATGCTGATACCCAAATTGCTTTCTTCGCCAAGCATATAGCTACCCCCCAAGCGTGCGTATGGGTTGATGTTTGTGAATTCTTGATTGACGTTCATATTCTGCTGCCAAGTATCTGTGATGTATGAATATTGAGTCACCTGTTTGTTTTCTGGAGTGTGAGCATATGCACCATACAAGAACCCATTGACATCCAATCCTCCTCTTCGATAATTTCCTTGGAACGACTCATAAGAGCTCAAACGTTTTTCTTCATTGACCGAAAACGTAGTTTTATTGTCAAAGCTGAAGCCTTCGCCCTGCGTCTTCTTTGTGGTAATGCGTATGACACTCTTCACATTGGCATCATATCGTGCACCAGGGTTGTTGATTACTTCAATTTTCTTTATGTTGCTTGGTTGCAAACGTTGCAAATCCATTTGGTCTTGCATCTTCCGACCATTGATAAATATTACAGGTGTGCCACGACCAAACACTTCTATTTGTCCATCTTTGGCAGACACATTAGGAATGCGTGAAAGCAACTGTTCCATATTGGAAGTTTTCTCCAATACACTGCCTTCTATATTTGTTGTCATTCCCTCTCCTCGCAGCATGGTCTTTGGCAACGAACTTTTGACAACAACATCGCCAAGCATATTAGTGCTTTCCTTAAGTTTTAAGGTGACGGTAGTTTGCCCAGTATAATTTATATATTGTGTTTCATAACCGATGAGAGAAACTCGAATGATATTGCCAGTTTTTATATCTTCAAGCATGAAAGTTCCATCTTCCTTGCTAACCGTTCCTTTAACGAAAGAAGAATCTGCTTGTAGCAGTTCCACAACATTGGCAAATGAAATTGGCATACCTTTTGCGTCTGTCACAACCCCTTGAATGTTCTGTGCCATCAGCATTGGGCATAACCCTAAGAACATTATTAGTAATTCAAAATACTTTCTCATATTATTCTACTTTGTCTATAAGACAATTGCGAAATTGTTATACCACCTCGCATCAATTGCCACGCTGATTCTTTCTCCCAAATGTCTTGCAAAGTTTCTGTCTTTAAATCTCTTATCTTCAGAAAAGGAAGATTAAAGGCATAATTGTGTGGTCAATAGAAGTTCAACATCCATAGGTGAGGATGTTATAGGAATTTGCTCAATAGCATGAATGTTCGAAACACGATTCGTTGCATGATATGAGATTTTACTTTGGACAAACAGCTGCTTTTTCTTTGTCCATAATTTACTGTTTTAAAATTAAACAAACTGTTAACTGCCTAGGAATCTACGTGTCTTAGAAGTTACGCCTTTTTACCCAGACGGGGCTGTTTTGACCTTGCGCAAAGGTTATTGGAATAATTACACCAAAACGAAAGCAAATTGCAATTATTTGCTTACATTTTGTATTCCGAGTGCGAAAGTAATATATTTTTTGAAACAAAGTGCTTTTTTTTACAATATTTAAACATTAAAATGTATTACGATAACTATTCAGCGATCTTGGATCAAAAGAAATTCTCGCAAAGAGCGCAAAGACGCAAAGATATTAAAGAATATGAAGTCTATAAAAAGACTGATTATTCTGTTTTCAGAAAATAAGAAATATTCTTAAACTCTTCGCGCTCTAAAAAAACTTTGCGCCTTTGCGTACTTGGCGAGATATTTATTACAGCTACAACTCTGTAACTTGCCTTTTCGACATAGCTATGCCGGAAAAATATCTTGGACAAAAAAATTCTCGCAAAGAGCGCAAAGACGCAAAGATATTAAAGAATATGAAGTCTATAAAAAATAGATCCGTATATTTTGATGTCTTGACGAATTGACGATGAATGGCGTCGATATGCGTAGGTCTTGTTGTTGTTGATGGCCTGCTGCTCGAAGAGCTCGTAGTCCAGCACCTTGCGGCGGCGCAGGAAAATAATGAAAGTTTGCAGCAAATTGATTTTAAACCGATTTTTTTTGCTGTTTCAGATATACTAAGTAAATATGTTCCTTCATTTGTACAACTGCACATATTTGAAAGAAAGCTAAATGACACTTCCTTTCCAAAATTTTGGCAAATCATTTTTAGACAAGCTATACCACACTGCATAGAGTCATGTTGAAGAATAAACTTCATTCTACTAAAATCCTAATCTATCATTCACAATCGTCTTCCTTTCTTTTGCTTTATATCCATTGAATATATAACTTAGCCTAAGACTGAAAATGCGACTATCCCCATAACTACGGAAAGAAAACCTCTGTTGGAGAACATTCGATTGAACTCGACTTCTGAGCGTATTAAACATATCGTCGACCTTTATGGAAACCGACATTCCTTTGATAGGAGTTTTCCAGCTTACTTTTGATGTTATATTCCACATAGCCTTAACGTCATAAAGTCCTTGAATAACCGGTAGCTGCACCCATCCATCAATCTCTGCCATCAATTTGTTACCTAATAAATTGATAGTATTAGAAATGCTCGCCCTTCCAGAGACCTTTGTTTTATCCAATGTAATTTCATCAATGCTTCCTTCTTGATGCATATAAAACCCCATTAAAGTAAACTTGCTTTCAAAGCCATGTATCAAATTTAGCGGAACTATTGCCATAACCCCAAACCTTTGACTCTTATGTATGTTGTAATATTTGTAGACTGCTGCTATCTCATCTTTTTTCAGTTTCAACAGTTGAGTGAAGTAGTTCTGGTGACTTTCACCAAACAACCCAATGATATACTTACTCCTCATAATATAGTTTACGTTGAGCGCATATTTTCTTGATGGATTCAGTTGAGGATTACCTTCTATCCTACTGTAATTATCAATATACGAACTATAGCTTGCATTGGCCCAATAAGAAGGATAGTATTTAGTGGAAGACAGGCTGGCTTGGATAATATGTAGGGGAGTGAACCTATACATCAACATGAATGTGGGATATATGTCAAAATCTCTCCATAATTTTTCCTTATATCCATTGTTTCGCTTATATGTAGAATTGATAAACTCACCCTGTATGGATGTATTGATGAATCCCTTCTTACCAAGTGGAATTCGAATTCCCAGATAAGCTGTCGTTTCAAGTTCGTTTTGTTTCATCAACGATTCTGAACTCCCGTTTTCGCCTACGTAGTTGGTGGTGTTTCTCAGTGTTCCGTCAATACCATATTCTATTGTATGATTGAACAACTCAGACTCACCATTGAGATATACATTTAACCCTCTATACGATTGGTTGTGGTCATTGTCTATATTTTGATTTTTGTCGAGCACAACAATTTGGTCTGCATTTTCTTGGAAGTGCTCATATTCTCCACCAAACTCTATGTCTTTATACGTCAAGGCTACTCTGACATTGTGAGTATCCGAACCATATCGGCTAAACGTATTACCATTAATACATTGCTGATCTATCAATGAATTAAAATTAATGTTATTTCGCGGTGACTTATGCAAGAAAGCATAATCAACATCCACACCCACATTATCATTTGGACTGATTGTCAGATTCATAACAGCCGTTTTATCTTTCGATATGGACGATGTTTGGGTTGTCTGCAAAATATGATGATTCACACCATCAAGAGTATGCACTGTTTCGAGAGTTTGATTGCGAAGCTTGGCAGCATTGCTTTCCGTATATCCAGCATTCATCGACCATTTTTTGGATGACAAACTAAAGTTGGTGCCCCCATCAAATTTCATGCTGTTACTATAATTGGCCGACACGAAACCTTCGCCGCGAAAATGCAAGTCTTCATGTTTCGGAGCAGAAATAACAATGTTGACCGAAGCACCTCGCACACCGAACTTTGGAGGCGTGCTATAGTATACGTCAAGCGACTTCACCTCTGATACCGGTATGGTTTTCAAGTAGTTTGCTAATTGCTCATCAGACAATATTTTTTTCTTTCCATTAATAAGAATTGAAGTTTCAGTCGCCCCCATAAGCATAAGACTTTCTCCACTTTTCATCATCATTGGAAGTGCCTCTATCATATCAAGGACTGTTTCGACCAGTCTGCGCTGCCTGATTTGATTGCCTGAAAATGAAATTCCACCATCACTTGTTGTTTTCACCATGGGACGGTTGCCTTTGACGACAACCTCTCCTAATGTATTGTCTTTTTCCTTTAATACGACACGAACATTAGACACACTGTCATTCACATATGAATCTGAATACGACATATGCTGAATGATAAGTTGATATGGAAATGAAACGGAATGGAAGAGAAATTTTCCATCCACATTAGTTACAGTAATCTGTACATTATGCTCAGCTGAATCACTTGACTGAATAATCACAGATGCAGACATAACAGGCTGTCCATTGGTGTCAACGACAAGGCCTGATAATTGTTTTTGGGCTTTGCTACCGACAGCAATGAACATATAAAGAAACGGTAGAATTAATTTTATTAATAACCTGCTACTAAGAATTTTTAATCTGCGTCGTTCCATAAGTCAGATTGGGTTTGTCTATGTTATGTTTATATTAAACCACTCGAACTTTTCGAGCTTGGTGTAAAGTTATGAGATATTTTTTTTCCATCACTATAAAAGTCTGCTTGATGTGTGAAACCTATATTTGGCTTTATAAAAGTCTCATATTCGCTAAAATAAAAGAAAAATTAGAGAGAAATGAATCGCTAAATAACATTACGTAAAATAACCCCATCATTTCGCAAAAAAACAGGAAATAAAATAAACAATTTAACTAATAAATATTGTATCTTTGCAACAACCAAAATTATATCAATGAGACAACATAACATAATTATATCAAATACATCTCAGATGGCAAAAATTCCATTAGATTGTTTACTATGTGTAACATCTGATGGCAGCTACTCCATTTTCAATCTCATTGATGGAACAAAATATACTTTTTCGTTCAATCTGCATACTTTTGAGAAGATGTTAGAGTCCCAATTGGGATTGGAGGCGGAAAGATTTATAAGGGTTGGAAAAAGTTTAATTATTAATCGAGACTTTGTCTTCATGATAGATATTCAACGAAAAGAAATCACATTGGCTGACAGTGAACTAAGATGCAAAGTTACAGTCGGGGCATCTAAGGATGCTGTGAAGAGTCTAAAGGACATCATGGAGAGATACTTTAACTTTAAACGTAAAAAGATATGATTCATAAGGTAGACAACGAAGACCGTGTGTACATTATTGGACAACACACTAAGTATATACAACACACTAAGTATATTAAGAAAATGTTGTTTATTATTGCATTCTTAGTTGTTGGAATATTAGGCGTGATAGTAGGTGTATATTTATACAACAAACAGACTTCCCCCCAAAAAACTTCACAGGCTAAATCGTTAGAAGAAGTTGAGGTTATTTCAAAGGATGCCATTGCTCCTAAGTTTATGGGTAATCAAAATTTTCAAAAGTTTCTCGTATGGGTTGGCAAAAACCTGAAATATCCACACGGGCATGAGAATGAGAATGCCGAAGTAGTAGTAGCGTTCACTATTAGCAAAGAGGGATCCATCACCGATATACAGATATTGCAAGAGCCACAAGACAAGGCTTTCGGGCAACAGGTGGTTAGCCTCTTAAAACAATGCCCACGGTGGGCTCCGGGCCGATTGGCAAATGGCACAGCTACCGACATCAAATACACATTACCTGTAAGATTCAGTAAAACCAGAAAATGAACAATATTTATGAGATATTTTGCCGTCATCATCTTTTGTCTATCCACCATTGGAGTTAAAGGCCAAATTAAGAATCTTCACGTTGCCGATAGTCTTTTCTCGGCCTTCAACTACTCGGCAGCAGCATCGCTATACACCCGATTACAATGGGGTTACGATTCTGTCGCCGTGTTCAGACGTTTGGCCCGGTGCTACAACAAACTGGGCGATTACCAATCAGAAAGTCGCACCTTATTGCGCATACCGGCAGATAGCTTGACACACAACGATATGCGACAGCTCTACTATGCTCACTCCTACACACAAGATTCAATGGCCATGGAAACATGGGGGCGACGAATTCTTCAGCAGTATCCTTATGATGCTGACATCATTACATCAGTTGCAGCAGACCTGATGCAGAAGAACAAAATAGATTCGGCTCGACAACTTACAATGCGTTATTTAGAGACTGATACTACCAACTTAAATGTATGGCGACAATACGCCTATTCGTGCTACTTGTTAGGCGATTACGCCGAGGCGCAACGTTCTTATCTCAAGCTCTACCGTAAAGGATGGAAGGGTTTGGAGGTAAGCTTTATACTTGGCGTTTGCTATGGCGAAATGAATGATGCCAACAATGCATACGACCATCTTGTAAGAGCCAACCAAATAAAGAATGGCAGAGACATACTTATACTCAAGTTGCTGGCCAAAAATTGTATGAAAATAGGAATGCCAAAGGAAAGTGCAGAATACATGGAGCAAGCCATCGAACTTTCCGTTCCCGATAGCCTAACATTGTTCGGCATGTATAATGATTTGGCTGAGGCCTACTTCTATCTTCATGACTATGAACATGCCATCTCTGCTTTTCAGAAAGCCTCGAAATGTCAGCCAACAAAAGCCATTACCTATTATAACATAGCCCAGATGTACAGCGGTCTGAAAGATCCAGTCGGTATGGCGAACTACTACAAACTCTTTCTGAAACACTCTTCATCTTTAAAAGATACAGAAGACAATCGTGAAATGATAGAAAAGGCCAAAGCTTTCGTGAAAAACAAAAATAAGCGTTAGCTTTTTTCGACTGCTTCAATCTCTGAAGGCTTTGTGCCGCTACAGGCATAAAGATTACCGACGGAGGATACAGCGACACCCACTATCCGGACGAAGCTGTGGCTAACATTGACGACAGCAAGGCCGAAAGGCATCTCAAAACCCTGCAAGCGGAAGTCAAGCGAAAACCAAAACCTTTGATGTCCTGACGAATTGGCGATGAATGGCGTCGATATGTAGATAATTGCCTGCCAATACTAATGTCATTAATACATCTTGTTCAGCGAATGCATTTCAATCCCACGTCTTTGCGTTCTTTGCGTGATATATTACATCAACTACTCTGTAACTTGCCTTTTCGACGCAACTATGCTGGAAAAATATCTTGGACAAAAAGAATTTCTCGCAAAGAGCGCAAAGATATTAAAGAGTATGAAGTCTATCAAAAGACTGATTATTCTGTTTCCAGAAAATAAGAAATATTCTTAAACTCTTCGCGCACTAAAAAAAACTTTGCGTCTTTGCGCTCTTTGCGTGAGATTTATTACATCAACTACTCTGTAGCTTGCTTATTCGACGCAACTATGCCGGAAAAATATCTTGGACAAAAGAATTTCTCGCAAAGAGCGCAAAGACGCAAAGTTATTAAGAATATAAAGTCTCTACAAGAAAAGATATTCTCTAACTCTTCGCGCGCTCTTAAAAAAAACTTAGCGTCTTTGCGTACTTTGCGAGATATTTGATACTCTTAAACTCTTTGCACTCTAAAAAAACTTGGCGTCTTTGCGCTCTTTGCGAGATTTATTACATCAACTACTCTGTAGCTTGCTTATTGCTGGAACAAGTATCTTGGATCAAAAAAATAAGCCCTACTCTATCCTGCACTTATAGGGTTTAAGAAGCATTTGAACATAAAAAAAGGACATTTTTCCCTTTTTTTTCACCAAAAATAACGTTTTTAACGAATTTTCTTGTATATTTGCAAATACCAAGTTAAACATACTATTATTAATCATATAAAGCATCAAAAATCTATGAAAATAATGAAACCATGGTTGTTTGCAGCAACTATAATTTGCAGTTTTGCAATATTGACGAGTTGTGAAGAGGCTCGCGCACAAGATGACAATCCCGTACAACAGGTATCGAGCGAAGAACTGATACGTACCTCACAAAGTTGGGATGGCGTAGAACTGCCCGACTATTTCCAGGGACGCCCCGAACTCGTTGCCGTTAAATATGTATTCCCTGCTGGTAAAAAACTGGGATGGCATCATCACCCGGTGATGAACTATGGCATTCTAGTGCAAGGCGAACTGACCATTATCGGACAGGACGGCAAGGAGAAAGTCGTGCACGAGGGTGAAGCTGTCGTAGAGATGGTAAATACGATACACCACGGCGAAAACCGTGGAAATAAACCCGTTATCCTTTATATGTTCTATCTCTCACAGAAGGGACAACAACTCGCCGTACAACATCCGGAAATACCATTAGAATAAATATCATGATGACTAAGAAAACACTATGGATGCCAGCCGTCATCCTTCTCCTCTACGGTGCATGTATGCTTGCAATCTGCCAGAGCTGCAAAGATAAGGCACAAGTAAAGGTTGCTTCGACAGAAGACAACAGTCAGTTTGTGACGCTCACAGATGTCGTGCCTGATGCGATTCTGGAGATACGTTACTTCGGCACGTACAACTTTGTGGGTAGCCGTATCGATGGCTACGAAGAACCGACAGCGTTGCTCACCCGACAGGCGGCCGACAGTCTGAAGGCGGTCAGCGATGACCTGATCAAACAGGGTTATCGCTTGAAAATATTTGATGCTTACCGCCCACAGAAAGGTGTCGATCACTTCGTGCGTTGGGCCGAAAATGTCAACGATACTCTGATGAAGAGTTACTTCTATCCTGACCTCGATAAGAGCGTACTCTTTCCGCGAGAATATATCTGCTTGAAGAGTGGACATACCCGTGGCAGTACCCTCGACCTGACTCTCTTTGATATGAAAACAGAGAAAGAAGTGGATATGGGTGGTACCTTCGACTGGTTTGGTCCGGAAAGTCATCCCGACTTCTGTGGCAATCCTGAAACAGGACAGTATACCGGTAATAACTCCAAGAGTCCGGCTCAACCGAAACGTAGCATTACCCCAGAACAGTTTCAGCATCGTATGATCCTTCGTCGGGCGATGATGCGCCACGGCTTCAAACCGTTTGATACGGAATGGTGGCATTTTACCCTGAAAAACGAACCGTTCCCGGATACGTATTTCACCTTCCCGGTGAAGCAAATCAAAAAATAATTCAAAGACGTTATAAACCTATAGAATTGTTATGATGAAACTGACAAGATCTTGGATGATCGCTTTCTTCCTTGTCTGCAGCGTAGGCGTGCTGACATCGTGCAGCAAGGACGACGATAACAGCATAGTTAATCCACAGCCGAAGGAGTACTTCACGCTGTGGAACTCGTGTGAGGCGCTGACGGCCTTGCAGGACTATGTGAAGGATGTGACTGACCCTACCTCGAAGAACTTTATCCGTGAGGAAGACCGCATTGCCACGTTCGACATGGACGGCACGTTCATCGGCGAACTCTACCCGTCGTATTTCGAGTATAACCTGCTGGAGCACCGAGGCCTGGACGATACAACCTACGAGGCACCGAAAGAGGTGATGGAAACGGCTCAGGAGATTCGCGACTTCGTGCGGACGGGTAAGAAACTGCCTGATCAGTTTGACTTGAAACATGCCTATGCTGCCGCTAAGGCTTATAGTGGCATGACACTGGCTGAGTTTGACCAATACGTGAAGGACTATGCCCAACAGCCTGCCAACGGTTTCACGGGCATGACTTATGCACAGAGTTTCTATAAACCGATGCTTGAGGTTTTCAACTATCTCAAGGCTAATGGGTTCACGTATTACGTGGTCACGGGTTCTGACCGCTTCATCAGTCGTGCCCTGGTCGAGGCTATCGGCATCGAACCCAACCGTGTCATCGGTATGGATGTGAAACTGCATTCTACCAGTCAGGGTACAGCGGAAGGGGTGAACTATACGATAGGCCGCGAGGAGGATCTGGTACGCACCGACGAACTCATCATCAAGAACCTGAAGACGAATAAGGTGTTGCAGATTTCCCAGGAGATCGGCAAGGTGCCTGTACTCTCGTTTGGCAACAGCGGGGGCGACGCTGCCATGCACAACTATGCATTGGGGAATACAAAGTATAAGACGGCGGCTTTCATGCTGATTGCCGATGATGACCAGCGCGACCATGCTGACCGGGACAAAGCGCTCAGATTGGCTGAACAGTGGCGTGCAGCCGGCTATCATGTCATCTCTATGCGGGATGACTTCAAGACCATCTATGGCGACGGTGTGGTGAAGACTGACTTCACGTTCCCTGTCGATACCCGTGCCCTCACGGAGTGGCAGGCTGGTCGCACCGTCAGTCAGGCTGATGTGGATGCTTTCGGCGGTATCGACAAGTGCTTTGCTGCAGAACCTATTCCCGACGGTGTGTGGGCTCGGATGCAGGGCAAAACCTACAAGGAGAATCCTTACATCGGCCGGGATGACCTGCGCCATATCCGCGCACTGCACTGGGACTACGATCAGCAGATGCACGTCGGCGAGATGGTGTGCAACAAGCAGATTGCCGATCGCCTCGTAACCATCCTGCGCCAGTTGTTTGAGGCGAAGTATCCTATCCAGCGGATGCTCCTACCTGACGTGTATAATGCGGACGACGAGACTCAGATGCGAGACAATAACTCATCGTGCTTCTGCTACCGTAACATCTCCGCCTCCAGTACGCTGTCGAAGCATGCCCGTGGACTGGCTGTGGATATCAACACGCTCTATAATCCTTACATCAAAACCCTTTCCAGCGGTTCGCTTCTCATCGAACCTGCTACGGGTGAACCGTACTGCGACCGTTCGTGGGACTTCCCGTACAAGATTACTCACGATGACCTCTGCTTCAAACTCTTCACTGAGGCGGGCTTCGAATGGGGCGGTGACTGGACTACCGTCAAGGATTATCAACATTTTGAGTTCGTCGAGTAATACGACGACTGGTCTATTTATTCCATAAGCAGCAGATGAAAAGATATAAACTTTGGGTTCTTACCGTATGGCTGGTTCTGGGCAGTTTATCTGCCTTGGCCTCCTGTACGACTTCCGATAGTGGGGTGCACGATCAGGAGGGTACTGACGTACCACGCACCGGGAAGATTGCTCAGATCGTGGAGCGTGGCAAGTTGCTGGTGGGAACAACGGGCGACTATCGCCCGTTGTCATACCGCGAGGCAGAGGGCAACTACTGGGGCTTCGGCATTGAGATGGCTGAAAAAATAGCGCAGCGTATAGGCGTGGACATCACATTCGTGCCAACCTCATGGCCTACCCTTTCTGCCGACGTGATGGCCGATCCGCAGACCTTCGACTTCGCTATCGGGGGCATCACTATTACGGATTCCCGTAAGACTGCCATGCTGATGAGCGATGGTTATCTATGCAATGGCAAAACTATTCTGTGCCGTGCCGGCGATGCCCAGCGGTTTCAGTCGTTGGCTGATATCGACCGGCCCGAAGTGTGCGTGATGGTAAATCCGGGCGGACTCAACGAGAAATTTGCCCGGGAGCAGCTGTCGCACGCTACAATCGTCGTGTATCCGCAGAACGAGGAAATACCTTCGCAGGTGGCGGAGGGCCATGCCGACGTGATGATTACTGAAATCACGGAGGCTCCCTGGTATGTGCAGAACGATACACGACTTGCTGCCCCTTTGCTCAGTACTCCCTTTACGCACGGTGAAATCGGCGTGCTGATGCGTAAGGGACAGGACGATCTCCTGGCGCTGGTGAATGCTGTCATTGCCCAGATGAAAGCGGATGGCAGTTTGCGAAAGCTCCATGAGAAGTACGGCCTCGTGTATGGATACGATCGCCCGGAGGAACACTCGAAATAACCCAACTTACACCACACGGAGGAAATACGTGAGTTTGCAGGGATGCACAAAATGACGGCTCAACCGATGATACAGAAACACCAGATTGTGCGATTTTTCGGGTTCTAAATACGGCAGGATGTCGTCTCGTAGACTCAACAGAAAATTGCGGTGAAAATATTTCGTATACAGACCGTCTTTATCGTTGATAAACTGCACCAGTATTTTGCCCTGACAGGATACGAGCTTGATATGCTGCCGGAAGTCTCGCCGATAATTGTCGCATATCAGTTGGTGTCTTCTGGGTTCAGCCATACTGAGCAGTTCTGCTAGCAATGGGTCTTCGGTTATAGGCTTCGAGGCGCTGCCTGTGGCACACTCAGCAGGATAACGCTCTGCTGCAGCCGTTTCTCCCAGCATCGGTCTGAGCATCCCTTCGATTTCATGCATCTTGCGCAATGCTTCTTCTATCATTCTGCTATTTTTCATTTCCAAAGCCATTGTAATACACCAGCAGCAAATAAGCGAACCATAAGGCGGTTCATGTCTACTAAATTCAAAACAACATTTTTTGCTCTTATTGCAATATTTCTAAATAATATTTCTATCACTTGGTTATATATATATAATATTTTAAATATTTTACAATCCCCGTTCAGCCCAGTGTTTATCGGGCTTGAGCGCATGTGTAACGGATCGACTTGGTAAGGGTAGCGGATCGGTTTGGTTAAGCAAAAACCTTCTAACGGATCGACTTGGTAAGTCCTAGCGTATCGACTTGGTAACATTTTTGAGGGCTAACGGATCGACTTGGTAAGATTTAAATATCATGGCCAAAAATATTTCTGAAGGCTGAGCGAAGATATGCATAGGGATTAAAACTGACACCACGCAAACTGCAGTCTGCTTGTTTGCGCAATGCATTGTTGATGGCATGCATCACCTGTGACTCTTTCTCGAACGACATACTTTGGGTATATCTGGCAGCAGCTTTTTCGGTAAAATTTAACAGCGTGATTAGTCTGGTGCTAACTCGTTTTCGGCTGATGTTGTTTAATAAGGCATCGTGCTCCTCCTCGACTGGTGTTTTCCGAAAAATTAGGAAAAACTTCACCGATGATACCCTACGTCTTTTGGTTGCTTTATCCTTGATGGTTTTCAGTTTATACGAACAGCTGCAACGCGAAATATGATGCTTAAGCAGTTCATCAAGCTCAGTGACAGCTCGATCAACGGTCGACATTCGAGCATACTTCAAGTCTTTCGTTGATTTACCCGGACAGAGGATATGCATCAGCTGCAGATAGGTGCAATGGCAGTAGCCTGCAGCCACCCAACAGGAAAGGAAGATATATAAATGCATGGCATGCAAACTTTTCATGTGGAGTAGTGCCGATGTATCGATACTGTGGAGACCATATTCACAACGGAGCAGATAAAACAGTATTGCTCTACTAAACTGAAAGGTAACGGTGTGATTATCAGCATGATCTACCACGTGAGCAAAACAGGGAAACTTGATGTAATCAACCTTCTTGGTGTTCGGATTGCTCAAGGGCATCGCTATTGGTACTTCGCTCAATTCGCGCGCACAGTTCTCTACTCTGCAGTAATGGGCGGCCACAAATTGCAGTTCATGATACGTCAGACTGACCGCATACGTGTCGCCTTCTTTCATCCGACTGATTGCAGCAAGATCGGACGAGTATAGGCCCGTCTTATGATAGTTCATCGAAGCCAGAAACAGATCGTGCAACTTATCCAGCGCCTTCACTGCCATAATGATACTGTACTTAGACCAATTCGCCATTGCAAAACCCATAACACCGGGTATTACATCCATACAGTTTTCTACTTTTTCTGCTTTCATTTTTTTTTACGTTTAAAATTTATTTTTTTTATTTTTGAGTGATCCAATTATTGACGTTCATCGCCGGGTTATGATCAACCGGACAGCCTGAGGCAGATAGCTTTTGCCAATCAGGGAATACGACACCCCAAAAGGTAACATGCCCTGCTGATGGTAACTGTTAATCGCCTCAGAGGCTTTTTCGAGCAGATCATGATTAAAGTCATGGAAATTATCATATTTGCCATACACCGCCATGTGATGAATTAATTCCTGTGGCGACATATTGATGACCATCTCATCGTCCTCCATAAGACCGTTGTCGGCAACATAACAGTCGTCAGACTGAATCGTGCTCTCCCGATGTGACCAATACCGGCGCAACACGCACCAGAGTCCACACGAGGCATGATTGCCAAGCAGCTGGAACTCATGGCGTGGTACATAAAAATAACCTGGATGATGATTGATCATGCGCATAAGCATCTCTTTCGTGATACCCAGTTTAACCATCTTAAACCTATCCTGTCGGGGTACATTCAACTGCACGTTAAACATCACGTGTGGCTTGCTGTCACGAGCCAGATAACCCGACGAGTCGGCAAAATAAACAGGCGTTATAGAGATATGCTGTAACTTGTCACGCAACTGCTTCAGATGAGACCGATTGTATAAAACGTACTGTGGGAAAGAAAAAAACTCCATGGAGTTTTCATCCTGATCCGCCCAATCGATATCACCCGTCTTTTCGTTAATATATTTCGCCAGGAGTTGCTTAATAGACCGATATACCCGATCAATAATCTGAAACTCGGAATAATCGAAATGCGATACAAGATGATACGCATCCTGGGTTATTAAAATGAGGTCTTCTATAGAATACTCGCTCCGCCTTTTTGCCATGCAGACATTTATCTTTATCGAAATTAGATTATACGTTAAGGCGGACTAAAACTGTGCATAACTCCAAATCAGTTACAACCGACAGGACACACAGTATAGTCAACCCATGAATAAGACGTGCACCATTCATAGAAGGTGCACATCTCTTATAGTTCACTATCAAGTGTCAGAACAGTTGCAACTGATTTCTACTCCACAAGATGTAGGTGAGTTATGCTTCGTATACTTCAACTAGCAGCTCATCTTATTGTGACAATACAAAGTTAAAAATAACACAAAACATGTGCAAAATTATTTCCAGTTTTTTTTCATGCAAAATCGGGCTGACCGAGCTGACAAGGGTGCTTTTCGAAGGAATGCTCTCAATTCATAGCATTATCGCTTTCATGCTGTAAATCAGAGTGATACGAGCATAAAAAGAAGTTATGGTTGAAGGAAAATCGCTCGCTTTTCAGGGCAAAAAAACAAAATGAGGTACTACTTGCGAGTCAAGCGCATAAGCGGTCAAATCGGCTATTCATCAAGCAGAAAACACACTTTAGCACTTTTTGGGGGCTCCAACACCCTTCTCTTGAATCCAACAAAAAAACATCAAGTAAACTTGAATTAATTCAAAAAATAGGACATATGGTATTCATTTTTTTCTTATATTTGAAAATAAAAGATCAAACATTTGTTAGCCATCATTTTAAACGAAGAAAAACGTATGAAAAGAGTTTGTTTTATTCTAGCAACACTATTGTTCAGTGCACAGTATATGTATGCCCAGCCATCAGGCTATAAGAAACTAGACAAATGGGTGGACACATGGAAAACAGGGTTACAAACCTATTTTGGCTACCCAATCAACCAGAAGTCGGAACTACACGACTTCTACGAATGGTATCTTACCACAGGCATGGAGGTGATTAATCTGAATAATGCCGGAGACCCTATGACTGACGAGCCATGGAAAATGTCGTCACAAGCCTTTGAACGCGAGGTTATCGAATATTTCGCCCCTTACTATGGCTTCGACATCAACCAAGTATGGGGAATCGTCACGCATAGTGGCACCGATGGCAACAACCACGGTATATATTTTGGTGCCAACTATCTGAAGAACAAAACCAAAATGGAACCTATCCTTTATGTAAGCGACGAAGCCCATTACTCCAATATGCGCTTGGCTCATTTACAAAACATAGAAACGCGCCTGATTAAAAGCGACAAAATGGGAAGAATGATTGCTGAAGAACTGGAAAAGAATCTGGATACCTCACGCCCGGTACTGATGATATATGCCATGGGGTCAACATTCAAGGGGGCCATTGACGATATGGAAGCCCTTAACGCGGTACTCGATCGTCACCCGGAGATACCAGCTGTTTACAGACATGTCGATGCCGCACTTTTTGGCGGCTATCTTCCTTTCACCCAATACAGGAATATGGTGAGTCAACAGGCTATGCACTTTGAATCGATAGCCATCAGTGGACACAAATTCTTTGGTTTTGATTCGCCTTCGGGACTATTTCTATGCACCCGCGACACGTATGACAACCAAACCAACTTTAATGTTACCTATCTCAACAGTAACATGCGTATGATCAACTGTTCACGCGATGCCGTGCAACCATTAAAATTTTGGTGGCTCATACAAAAAGTCGGTGCAGAAAAATGGTCGAAGCAAGCCCAACAAATGCTGGAATGTACGAAATATCTCAAGAAGAGTCTCGACAAGATTGGATGGCCTGCATGGGTAAACGAATATAGCAACACCGTTTTCTTCCGCAGACCTTCTCAAGATATTGTCAGCTTATACACATTGGCTCAAGGATACGATGAGCATTTCGGAGGCGAACTGGCACATATTGTGGTGATGCAGCATGTTACTCAAGAAAAGATTGACGGTTTCATCGAAGCCCTAAAAAATAGCCGATAGAAAACTGTATGGTTATGCCAGCGCTCCCAGCTGAAAACACGTTTTGGCGATTTTTTTAGCAAAAAAGATAAGGATTTCTGATTTTATTTATACTTTTGTAGGTACAATGCTATTTTTTGTACAAACCCTAATAATAGAATGCCTGATATGGCCAAGTATATACGACCTACAATGCTGGGGGCGATAGCGCTTCTGCCAACTACTGTTTGGGCGCAACACACGAATACGTCGGAGGATTCTACAAGACTGAAAAGTCAAAGGTTACAGGAAGTGATTGTTACTTCTCATTCTGCACGCCAACGTGTGGAAACTATACAGATCGGTTCTGAATTTCTTAACCTCCAGGAACTTTCGAAGACTCCTGCCCTCTTTGGTCAGAACGATATAATGCGTTCTATCCAACTTTTGCCGGGGGTCAAATCTGAAAATGAAGGATCTAGTAGTTTTCAGGTCCGGGGTGGTACGTCTGCTCAAAACAGTATCGTGTATGATGATGCGCCTGTTTACAATGTGGGTCATCTAGCCGGGCTCTTTTCTGCTTTTAATGATGACGCACTGGCTACTGCTACGCTCTATAAGGGACTGATTCCTGCTCAGTATGGTGGTGCTACAGCTGGCTATCTGGATATCAATAGTCGATCGGGCAACCCGTCGGCATGTCATGGACAGGCTTCCATCGGACTGCTTTCTGCTAAAGGTACCTTTGAAGCACCTCTTTCTGATCGGGGTAGTTTTCTCGTTACAGCCCGGAGATCCTATCTCGATCTCTTTCTCAAACAGATCAACGACTTCAAGGATAATACGCTCTATTTCTATGATGTAAATGCGAAGGCTTCCTGGCGATGGAATACGCATAACCAGCTATTCTGGTCGTTTTTCGCCAGTAACGATAAAATCGGACTTCAGGATAAGCTCAATCTGAAATGGTCGAATATCGCTACCACGTTGTCTTGGCTGCATCATTTTCAGAAGGAGGGCAATACGTCGAAGACGTCGCTTATCTATTCCAACTATTCCACCACCGACGGTGTGGAGGTATTGGGATTGGATATTTCGTTCTCCGGCTTTATCCGACAGTATGGTATCCGACAGAATTTCCGTTATGCCTTAGGCAGACATCAGTTGGATATGGGACTGCAGTCGATGGTTCTTGATGTCAAATCGGCTGAATGGCGTAATGTCAACAAGCACGAACGCGAAGAGCGTAAAGCGTGGGAAAACAGTTTTTGGATCAACGATACCTACCAGCTCCATCCGAAAGTTACGGCTTCTTTAGGCTTCCGACTGGGAACATTCTCTAACTTAGGTGGCCCTCATTATTACGAAATCGATGAAGACGGTAATATCGTCTGGATGTATAAGACGCGCAAGAATCGCATCGTGAATACACAGGTTACATGCGAGCCACGTGCCAGTTTCGTATTTATGCCTACTCATCTGTGGAGTATCAAGGCGGGCTATACACGGAGTGCCCAGAATATTCATGCGCTACGTAATCAGAATACCTCTACCCCCTTCGACCGCTATACCATAAGCAGTAATCTGGTAAAACCACAGGTAGCCGATCAGGTGAGTCTGGGTATCTTTGCGATGACCCCGCAACAGACCTACGATTTCTCACTGGAGGGTTATTTTCGCCATGTGAATCATGTACTCGATTATCGTGACGGTATCTCATTCAGTTCGCAGATAGAAATAGAGCGGCTCGTTCTTGCTGGTGAAGGCAAAGGGTATGGTCTCGAGATGTGTGCCCGCAAGAATACCGGCAAACTTACCGGATGGCTTTCCTATACGCTGTCTTGGTCGAAGACTCGTATCGACGGTATCAATGGCGGGCGATGGTATGATGCCAACAATGACCGAAGGCACGATATTGATATCGTAGGGATATACAGGCTCAACCCGCACTGGACTCTCCATGCGGTGTGGGTGTATAATTCCGGACAAGCCTTCACGGCTCCAAGTGGTAAATATGAGTTGATCGATAATTATATCTATTACTATGCGGAACGTAACAGCTATCGTGCTCCTGCCAACCATCGTATGGATGTAAGTGCCACATGGTCCCGACCGATACATCATGGTAAGTGGACGCGCGAGTGGATATTTAGCATCTATAATCTCTATAACCGCTATAATCCTTATCTTATTCGTTTTGAGGATAGTGCAGACGGGGCACGCACCAAGGCTACTCAGTATAGTCTGTTTGGCATTGTACCTTCTGTGGCCTTTACTATTAAGTTTTAACCGCTCCTATGTGAGCTCTTTTTAAAGTCATGATGATGATGAAAATCCAGACTTGTTGCATACTTTTTTTCGCGCTGCTGACCCTAACGGGGTGTGAGAAAACGCTTGATATCGATTACCACGATACCGACCCTATTGTGGTCATCGAGGGAAGTATCAATGATGAGAACACCCGGGTTCGCGTAACGACAACCCGCGATGTCACCGAACAGGCTAACCGCATCGTATCCGATGCTACGGTAGTACTCACATCAGACATCTTCCCTCCGGATACCTTACGCTATAAGGGCAATGGGTATTACGAAGGCGATCAAATCGGTTTTTATGGCGAAAAATACGGGCTTGATGTAACTGTAGACGGTACAACCTATCAGTCGACATCAGTCATGCAACAACCGCCAACGATAACTAAGTATGAAATGGTATGGCAGAAAATACTCACCGAAAAAATGCTCTATATCGCTGTAACGCTACAGGATATACCTAATGAGCCCAACTATTATTTCATACACATCTATCGCAACGGAATAGGTTACCGATGGTCGGTAGTAAGAGACGACAAAAATCCTGGAGGTGAGCTCCGTCAACTGTTTAACTGCATGACGAAGCGACAAATGGAAGAGAATACAGATGATGACGTACTTCACGATGGTGACCAGCTTCATATCGAAGTCCGTTCAATCGATAAGAATGTGTACAACTATCTGTATTCTCTTCAGATTATGGATAATACAACTACAAATCCTATAGCCAACTTTACCAATGGGGCTTTAGGCTATTTCTCTGCCTATAGTAGTGTGACCTACGATACGACCGTGAAAATAGCCGATGCCACCGAGGAGTAACTCTTTATTTGACTATCTTCTTGCCATTGATAATGTAAATTCCCTTAGGAAGACTCTCCCATGAATTTGGCATTCTACGACCCATGAGGTCATAGATAGGCTGACGGCGGAAGTCAAGCGAATCGCTTTCGATGGTACGGATACCCGAGGCTGCAGCTGGTATGACAAAGGTAACCGGCTCGCTCCATAGGCTATACAGATTATCTGCACCAAAAGCACGTACACGGAATGAGTAGTTCCAGTGAGCATTCAGTCCACCGATAACCGTATTGGCATCTGTGATATCGTCTACGTACATGACAGGAGTCTTATTCTCATCACCACTAAAATAGCCCTTCGGATAAAGTTCTGGGAATTTGAGAATCTCATCGAGCGTGGTCTTGGTGTTATAAAGAATGATCTCACTCAATAAAGCTCGATTTTTACCTCGTATCGTTACAGAATAATCTGATTTTACATTCTCAAAATTAACGATATTTGTAACATGATTGGTGGTATCCGTCAAGTTCTGAAGCACTTTCACCTGTGTTCCATTGTCATCGGTCAACTCTATCGTTATTTCGTTCTCAGCCGTGTTATACTGATAAGCCATAATCGACAGGGTCACGTTACCATTTTCCGGTTTATCGATGAGCGGTGTCTCTAACTCACCTGCTTCAGACTCGGTTCCGATAGCCAAATAACCATTTTCTGCTTTGTAAACATGCTTACCATCCCATCCAAAATCTATCATATAATTTTGGAGTTCAGAAGCAAGGTCAGTATTCTTAGGGGCATCTTCGAAATAAGAGAAATCATCATACAGTTCGAATTCTGGTGGAAATTCGAAATTAGGATCGGTTCCCTGATACTGTACACGATATTTTTCAGCCCCTGATACTGGCGACCAGCTTAGAGCTACTGTAGAGTCTTTTGCTGCCGCTTCTGCCTTCAGGTCAGCAGGTACATCGACGACATCCTGTTTGAGGTAAACAAAACGGATCAAGCCATCTGTTTCCTTGATACAACTAATCGGCTTAGACATGAAGTATTTGCCTTGCGAATTAGGAGTGTAAAGGGTGGCAGCAGGAGTCGATTCGTCTGTAAGCTCTGTTGCATTGCCATTGACACCATCCCACAAGTCTGTAGACGCAGTAGATGCCGAAATCGTATTATCAGCTGGTATGAATGTGATATGCTGAAAACTTGTAGCGTTTACTCTATTTTTCTTCCATACTTCTTCATCATAGGTGACGTGCATGATAAGCATACCATGACTTGGAGTAGCTTTCTCCCATCGATTGTCCTTTTGATGATTGGCAAGCAGGTAATATTCGTCGCGGTTGGCATCATTATATATGATATATGCTACTGGCTCGTTGGCTATTGCCGGCATAGATGACACGATTTGAGGAGATGTCAGTTCGATAGGAGTAAGCCAACCACCTATCATACGTTCATAAGCGGTGTAAGGAGCTGGTTCGAAACCTGCTGAACGGTCTCCTTCGGCCATGATTGACCAGGTACCCATACCATAAAAATGCTGTCCATTGGTATCATACATATCAGGATAACCCAGACAGTGTGAAAATTCGTGGCAAGCAGTACCTATGCCTTCCAGTCTTTTATTTTCGTCGGTTACGAATCGCGGACTACCGTAAATCTCATTACTGCAAGCATACGTATTAACGATGACGCCGTCAAGGGTAAGTGTCTCACCACATGCACTCCACAAATCCCATTCGTGTGGCCATATCGTGTTAGGGTCTGAGCCTGAATAAGCCTCACTCATACCTGCATAGACTAAATAAACCTGGTCTACAGTTCCATCGCCATTCCAGTCATAGTCTTTGAAATTAACTTGATCATCGACCTGTAGACACGCTTCTTTGACCATGCGATGAACTGCAGTGTCATAGCCTAATGCATCATTTCCACCATAGTAAGCCATGTCGTGAGAAACGGTTACTGGGCCTACGACATCAAATGTGACATTGAATTGACCATAACTCTGATCACGAAAATATTCATGTACAGAACCGATATTTTTATCGTACGGATTGTTTTCATCATTGAATATCTGCTGGTAGGTCTGTAACGGCTGGTCTATTGAGAAGGCCAGATCGGCAAAGTTGACTAGGATAACTAATCCTTTATGATTCACAACAGGCACATTACCTTTGGCACGAACTTCACGGTTGGCATTGGCAAATTTCTTCAACCTCGCTAATCTGTTTTGATTTCGTTCAGATAGCCTTTGCTGTCTTGCCTTTTGTAATTCGGAAGCAGACTGAGGGCTACGTTCCCAGAATCCCTGTGCATTCAGTACCATCGGAGTACCATCAGCTGTAGCGTAATAATGGCCATTTTCGTCACCTACGAGGTGCAGGGTGACCAAAGATCCATCAGCGAGTTTGCCGCTGAATGGTGTAGGGTCAGCATGATTAGCTGAAGCTATCTGGACCATGATACACATGATGAAGAGTAATAGTTTTCTCATAATAGCAAAGTTATAATGTGAATATAATTGTTTCAACGTTTTTCAACTGCCGGTTTGATGACGACTATATTGTGCAAATATAAAGAATAATTTCTAAAAATGCAAGTTTTTTGTTAAATAAAAGAAATTCTCGCAAAGAGCGCAAAGACGCAAAGATATTTAAGAGTATGAAGCCTATAAAAAGAGAGATCCTTAAACTCTTCGCGCACTAAAAAAACTTGGCGCCTTTGCGTACTTTGCGTGAGATTTTACATCAACTACTCTATAACTTGCCTTTTCGACGCAACTATGCCGGAAAAATATCTTGGATAAAAGAAATTCTCGCAAAGAGCGCAAAGACGCAAAGATATTTAAGAGTTTGAAGTCTATAAAAAGACTGATTATTCTGTTTTCAGAAAAAAGAGATACTCTTAAACTCTTTGCATCCTAAAAAACTTTGCGTCTTTGCGCTCTTTGCGTGAGATTTTACATCAACTACTCTGTAACTTGCCTATTCGTCGCAACTATGCTGGAAAAAATATCTTGGACAAAAAAAAATCTCGCCAAGAGCGCAAAGACGCAAAGATATTAAGAATATAAAGTCTCTACAAAAAAAGATATTCTCTAACTCTTCGCGTACTAAAAAAAACTTTGCGTCTTTGCGTTCTTGGCGTGAGATTTTACATCAACTACTCTATAACTTGCCTTTTCGACACAACTATGCAGGAAAAATATCTTGGACAAAAAAAATTCTCGCAAAGTACGCAAAGACGCAAAGATATTAAAGAGTTTGAAGTCTATAAAAAAGAGATACTCTTAAACTCTTCGCGCACTAAAAAAACTTGGCGTCTTTGCGTTCTTGGCGTGAGATTTTACATCAACTACTCTGTAACTTGCCTATTCGACGCAACTATGCCGGAAAAATATCTTGGACAAAAAAAATCTCGCAAAGAGCGCAAAGACGCAAAGATATTAAAGAGTATGAAGCCTATAAAAAAGATACTCTAAAACTCTTTGCATCCCTAAAAAAACTTGGCGTCTTTGCGTTCTTGGCGTGATATTTAGTACTCTTAAACTCTTTGCGCACTAAAAAAACTTTGCGCCTTTGCGTTCTTTGCGAGATATTTGATATTCTTAAACTCTTTGCGCACTAAAAAAACTTGGCGTCTTTGCGTTCTTTGCGTGAGATTTGATACTCTTTAACTCTTTGCATCCCCTAAAAAACTTTGCGTCTTTGCGCTCTTTGCGTGGGATTTAATACTCTTAAACTCTTCGCACTCTAAAAAAACTTTGCGCCTTTGCGTTCTTTGCGTGAGATTTAGTACATCAACAACCCTTTAACTTGCTTATTCAACACAGAATTTTGTGGCAAAATGCCACAAAAATGACCTTGAATAACATTAAAATGACAAAAACAAGCGATATTTCCCAAAATTATTGTAAT
The DNA here is from genome assembly GCF_022024235.1 of Segatella baroniae B14. Classification (GTDB taxonomy): domain Bacteria; phylum Bacteroidota; class Bacteroidia; order Bacteroidales; family Bacteroidaceae; genus Prevotella; species Prevotella bryantii. The sequence goes on along the minus strand of NZ_CP091800.1, from coordinate 679,999 downwards.
TTTGTAACCGATTTCATAGAATACTCATCTTTTTATTACTCAATTCTCCTGTCGGGACAACACTTTCTTTATACACATATGGATAGTCGTCACCCAACAAAGAAAAATAAAAGACCATGAACGAATACTACTTCTACGGATTAGCAGCACTGATGTACCTGACCACCTGCTGGACATTTTCAGCAGTACGATGGTTCCACACCTGTGGCGCTCCCAAAGAACGTCACCAATATATCTGGCCAGACCGCAAACTACAGTGTCTTGTCTACCTATGCCCCACCATCCTTCTACCATACATCATCAATCCGACTAGTCCGTCGGCATGGATGCTGGAAAAATCATACTTCCCAGCCTGTTACTATTTCTACTGTGGCGTGCTGCTACTCTGTTTCTTCGGCTCGGTAAAGCAATGGAACCAGTGGAAAACCGTAAGTTGGGCAGCAACGCTGATCGTTGTCGCCACCATGCTCGTACCCGCCCTCGATGCCTGGCTTCCCTCAGGAATTCTCAATGCCCAAGGATTGCGCATCTGGAACGACGTGATACTCATTGAGAGCATCATCATGATGGTCTATTCCGGGCTTGCCATGTGGCAAGTGAAACACTGGATGGACGAGGCCCGCGACCAGAACTATTCCAACCCCGATGACTTCCCTGCTGACTATGCCCGTCGTGTCTGGCTCGCCCCCATACTCTTCACGCCACTGCTTTGGCCCGCCTACATTTGGGACTCGCCATTGTGGATGGCTATCGATAACGTGCTCCTGGCAGCATCCAACATCCTATTGCTGCTCAACGTCATGCCTGCCTGGCGACGCAAAGTTATTCTCTCATCTTCGGAAGCCGACATCACCGAATGCCACGAAGAACCGACTGATGATAACAAGAATGAACAGATAGAACAAACCGCTATGGAGATAGAGGAATACGTCAAAGGCCAGCGTGCCTATCTTGACTGTCACCTGAAGATCGATGATGTCGTGGCTCACACGCATCTAGGCCGCACCTTTGTCTCACTTACCTTCCGGCGCCGTTTCAGTTCTTTCGCCAACTATGTGAACAGTCTCCGACTGGCTCACTATGAGCAATATCAGTCTCAACACCCTGAAGAAACCAAGGAATCTGCCGCCCTCGCATCGGGCTTTTCGTCATACACGGCTTACTATCGCGCTAAGAAAAAACTTGAAGACGAAGGATTAAGTCCAAATACAAAAAAAGACAACTATACTTTTTGACCCCAATGGTCGAAACGTATAATTTTCTTGCTTAACCTCTTCCCTCCACAAGCACTACACCCACTTGCCAATGGGCTTTATTTATCTTTAAACTTCGACAAGGTTCTGCTTGTCGAAGGCAATGTTCTTCATGTTAACCGCAGCATTAACATCCCTATCAAGTTTTCACCGCTTTTATTTATAAATATCAAACGCAAAAAAATGTACTCATTTTTGACTACATTTCTCAATTATTGCGGTCTAATTCTATATAGTTGCCCAAAAAATGATACAAATGATAAAGTTTTTGGACTAAATGAGCCTTTTGCACAAAATCTTACATAGTTTCTTATACTTTTTGTACAATTTGTAATGTATCTTGCATTCAGATGTAATGAACTTACGCACCATTTGTAATGCGTAAGTATAATTTGACATGCCAAAATTCGCTAAGCCTTTGTAACTTTGTAAACAAATTTGAGAGCAAAAGCTGTATATCGGTGATTGACGTACACTCCATAGTACTCAAATTGCACCGTCCTTGCAGCCGTAATCATTAGAAAAAATATATGATAAAACTTTTATCACTCACTCCCCTGGAATACATCCTCATCGGACTTGTCGTTTTGGGCACGTTCCTGTTTTTCCGTGCCTGCTGGCACAACATCCAAAAAGGACGCAGACAACATAAATCTCATAAAAAAAATTCTTTTGAAAAATAATGCATCATCAGAATATTATTCACTTTAACAATTTAAAATAGTAACTATGACAGAGATTTCTATCCCTATCACGGCCGTTCAGAACGGCGACAAAATGAAGATAAGTAAATATCTTGCGTGCATAGTCTTAGTGTTATTGCTCACGATGACGCAGGCGGCGTGGGCGACGACGACATCAACTATCAACGTGGGCGGCACGGACTACACACTGTTCACGGGCTTCACCGCTACGGACGGAAACGGCAAAAACTGGGCTAATCTTGTGGATGGCAATACCTCCACCGATTGGATAGCAGAGAAAACAAGAAATGATACCCCTTTGCCTGGGGAGCCCGACCCTGACCCCGATGCCCCTCCCGCTCCCACCGGCGACTTTGCGGGTGGCACGGGAGACCCAGCATTTGTGGAGTTCCACGCCGATGCGCCTATCATTCCGAAGGGCTACGTCCTGACCTGCGACCATCAGAATGCTGGATTTTGGAAACCCGTGGAGTGGGCGCTCAAGGCGAAACTGAACGAGGGCGACGCTTGGACAACCATTCATTCCTCCAATACAACGCTTGGTGCCGGTAAGACTTTCGAGATACCTTGCAGCAACGACGGAAACAACAAGTATCAGTATTTCCGCTTTGAGGTTTACGAAGTCGGTGTAACAACCATAGTGGACTTGGACGAATTGCAGTTCTACGGTTTACTGCCGACTTACACGCATCTTACTGTCAAAGCCGCTACCTGCACAGCGACGGGCATCAAGGTGGATTGCTACCGACGCAACAGTGACGGCAAGTATTTCACCGACGAGACGGGAGCGACCGAACTTGCCGAGTCTGATGTCATTGCCCCGATGATTCCCCACACAGGCGAACACCACGAGGCTACGGATGTGAACATCGAGTATTGGCAATGCTCTATGTGCGGCAAGTATTTCAGCGACGAGGGCTACACCACGGAGATAACCGAGGAGCAGACTAAGATTTACCGCACTATCACGATTGACGGCAGCATCAGCGAACTTGTCACAAGCGATTTCAGTCAGGCTCTTGCCGGTGAAACCATCCCGCTTTACGTCAGCGACTTGATCGATGCCTCGACATTGAAAGTAAATAATGGTGCAGTTGAACTGACTGCTATGACCGATATCCAGTACACATTTACGATGCCGGCGGCTGATGTGACCGTGACGGCAGAATTCGCACAAAGCAATGCTGACGGCGATGTACTAACAGGCTCGATAAGACATACCGTTACCATCCCCGATGGAGCAAGCATCACTCTAAACGACGCTGCTATCAGCGGTAGCATAGTCTGCGAGGGTTCGGCAACAATTACCCTTGTCGGCACGAACAGCGTGAGCGGAGCTACTAACACAGCCGGTATTCAGATTGGCGGCTCAGGTACAACGCTTACTATCCGTGGCGACGATTCACTGACGGTAAACGGCGGTGCTCAGTCTGCAGGAATCGGTCTGAGCCGTGCGTGGGATCCTGATGATAACGTCATCGGTGGCGATATTATCATCGAGGGCGGAAACATCACAGCCAACGGCGGCGGTCAGTGGGGCGCAGGCATCGGCACGGGCGTTATCTATGGTAACGGCAGCGCAAAGACCGTACGAATCGGCAATATCACCATCAAGGGTGGCACTGTAAAGGCAACGGGCGGCACATCAGCAGACGGCATCGGCACGGGCTATACTTATTCTCCATGTACGAACGCCATCGGTACGGTGACGATTTACGACGGCATTGACAAAGTGGATGCATCGAGCATCAAGAATAGCGGAAGCATCGTCTATAAGCATGACGAAACCGATGTGACCGACAGCAAGGCCGACTACTTCACTATCATTGAGAACGGCAACCGCCGCATCATTGTGCAGAAAGTCACTCCAACCATTGCCGATGTTCCCGACCAGACCTACACAGGCAGTGCCATTACTCCAGAGCCGCTGGTTATGGCAGGATCGCTCAGCCTCACCCCAGGCACGGATTATGTATATTCCTACGAGAACAATGAAAATGTCGGCACGGCTAAGGTTATAGCTACCTTCCAAGGCGACTATGCATCGCTGGGCTCTGTGGAGAAGGAGTTCACCATAGCAAAGGCAACACCCGCTGTCACAGCTCCGACTGCTGTTGAAAACCTTACATATAACGGCTCGGCACAGGCGCTTGTGAATGCAGGCAATACAGACTTTGGTACCTTGCTTTACAGCCTTGACGGCCAGAACTATTCTGAAGACATTCCAACAGCGACTGATGCTGGAACTTATACCATATATTATAAGGTGGAGGGCAGCGACAACTGGGATGCGGTGAATGCTGCTACGGTCGAGGCGACCATTGTCAATTATGCTGCATCGTTAGCCGACAATGCTGACAACACCGACGACATTAACAGCATCATTACTAACTATGATAGTAAAGCCGACGTGACGCTCGCTGATCGCACGCTCTACAAGGACGGTAATTGGAACACGCTGTGCCTTCCATTCTCGTTGAGTGCAGCGCAGATTGCTGCCAATGCGGACTTTGCAGGTGCTACGCTGATGACTATGGACGTGACTGAGAAGAACGGCTTCAATGCAGAAGACGGGACGTTGTATCTGTGTTTCAAATCGGCAACGGCAATTGAGGCAGGAGTGCCTTATTTGGTAAAATGGGAAAAGGCAACGGACTACGAGGGTAATGAAGCAAACTACGACATCAATAATCCTGTATTCGAAAACGTGACCCTCAGCAACTCAACGGCTCAGACTTTGGCGAGTGAGACCGCAGGGCTGGAGACGATACAGATGGTGGGTACATACTCGCCTGTCAGTGTGACAGCTAATGATAAGAGCATCCTGTTCTTGGGTGACGCAAACACGTTGTACTACTCCAGCACAGACCGTCAGATTCGCTCATGTCGTGCCTATTTCTCTGTGCCTTACATCAATGGACACACAGCAGCTAAGGCGCGTTCGTTTGTATTGAACTTTGGCGGCAATGAAACGACAGGCATTCTTGAAGTTTCTGAAAATAATGATGTGAAGGATGATATATGGTATTCATTGGACGGTGTGCGTCTGAATGGAAAACCGACACAACGCGGAATGTATATCAATAAAGGTAAAAAAATACTTATCAAGTAAGCAATATGAAAAAAGAATATATAAAGCCTTCCATGAAGGCTATTAAGTTACAACACTCGACACAGCTTCTGGCTGGAAGTGGTAATCTGAGAGGTCTGCAATCAAGTGGCTGGGAAGATCTGGAAGATGAACTCGATCTTAGCGATCAAGGTGGTGGTAGCAGCATTTGGGACAGATAAGAACCTGATTATAATGAAATGAGGAAGTAGCGATGTTCAACTATTGGGCATCGCTACTTTTCATTGAATTATAATTATTCAAAACAACGATAAAAATTTCTCGCAAAGTACGCTAAGACGCAAAGATATTAAAGAATTTGAAGACTTATAAAAAATTAGATTCTTAAACGCTTCGCGTTGCTTACTGATCAAGCACTGTTTGATGACCTCTTTACTGATACTCTTATAAACTATACTTAATAAGAATTGTGCTATTTTATAAAGTTTGGTTTATAAAACTAGCCATTTCCAAACTGGAACAACGGGTATTCCCTCTTCCATGCCCTCCTCATCATACGTAATCAGCAGGCACTTCCAGTCTTCGTGTGCCTTGGCATATTTCGCCAGTGGCGGCACCTCTCTGTTGTAGGTCGAATCCTCCTTGATGCTATACGACACCTGAATGGCTAGCTTCACATCAGGCACTATAAAGTCTATCTCCTTATCAGCATTCAGATAATACACATTCTCCTTGCCGTATCTCCTGAATAGTTCCACCGCAACCATATTCTCCAACAGTGAAGTTTCCGAGTTCATTAGGAACAGGTTCAGCAACCCGTTATCGATAAAGTAATACTTCTTCTGCATCTCTTTCTCCGTCAACTTTCCTACCTCGTTCTCCATGGGCAGTATCAGCCAACTGTCAGCGGCATAACCCGCATAGTCTATTGTAGTAGGCACACTGATGGGCGCTCCCGTTGCCACGATTACATTTTTCAGCCTGTTATACGACAGCGGTTGCTTCACACTCTCTGCCATCTTCTTGATCAGAATGTTCAACACCCTGTCATTCTTAATGTTGTTTCGAGCGCAGATGTCACCAAGGTAGATCTTTTGGTACAAGCTCGAAAGCATAGCCCGCTTATTTTTGAACGACAGAATCTCTGGCAGACCGCCGTAATAGAGGTACTCATTCAGATGTCGCTTCACCTCACTTCTCTGAATCGTGTCATACTCCCAATGCTCCCTCAGTTCCACCTGCTGCGCTGCCAGATACTCTTTGAATGAATATGGGTACGCATCATAGATAAAGAACCGGCCGCCCAATGTGGTTGCCACCTCCTTGCTCAGCATCTTCGCATTGCTTCCCGTTACATACACCCTATATTTCGCATCAGCCAACCTCCGCACGAACTTATCCCAGTACGGAATGTTCTGCACCTCGTCCAGAAACACCACTGGCTTCTTACCATACAGTTCCAGATGAGCCTCCAGCAAACTGTTGAAGTCTTCCGTCTGGAATTCCGCCAAACGCTCATCCTCAAAGTCTACAAACAATATCTCGTCCCATCCCATTCCGGCAGCCTGCAACTGACGTACACGCTGATACAGCAGGTACGACTTACCAGCATGTCTCACGCCAACTATCACATAATTGCCGTTCTCTTCAAAGTCTGTGGGACGGTTCACTATTACCGCCTCATCCACTTCGCGTTGCTTACTGATCAAGCACTGTTTGATAACCTCTTTACTGATACTCATATAAACTATACTTAATAAGAATTGTGCTATTTTATAAAGTTTGGTTTACAAAACTAGCTATTTTTCTTAAAACAGAATTAATAAACTCGGAATTTTTGCAATATTTTCACTCTTTTTTTCACAAACTAGTCTCTTGGATAAAAAATTCTCGCAAAGAACGCAAAGACGCAAAGTCATTAAAGAGTATGAAGTCTATAAAAAAATAGATTCTTAAACGCTTTGCATCCTAAAAAACTTTGCGTCTTTGCGTACTTTGCGTGAGATTTATTACAGCTACAGCTCTGTCACTTATTTATTCGACATAGCTGTACTGGAAAAATATCTTGGATAAAGAATTTCTCGCAAAGAGCGCTAAGACGCAAAGATATTAAAGAGTATGAAGACTATAAAAAGAGATTCTTAAACGCTTTGCACTCTAAAAAAAACTTGGCGGCTTTGCGTTCTTTGCGTGAGATTTATTACAGCTACAGCTCTGTCACTTATTTATTCGACATAGCTGTACTGGAAAAATATCTTGGATAAAGAATTTCTCGCAAAGTACGCTAAGACGCAAAGATATTAAAGAGTATAAAGTCTCTACAAAAAATTAGATTCTTAAACGCTTTGCACTCTAAAAAAAACTTGGCGGCTTTGCGTTCTTTGCGTGAGATTTATTACAGCTACAGCTCTGTCACTTATTTATTCGACATAGCTGTACTGGAAAAATATCTTGGATAAAGAATTTCTCGCAAAGTACGCTAAGACGCAAAGATATTAAAGAGTTTGAAGCCTATAAAAAAGAGATCCGTATGTATCCACAAAAAAGAGATACTCTTAAACTCTTCGCGCTCTAAAAAAAAACTTTGCGCCTTTGCGTACTTTGCGTGAGATTTGATACTCTAAAACTCTTTGCATCCTAAAAAACTTGGCGTCTTTGCGCTCTTTGCGAGAATTTTTGACATGAACGGCTCTGTAATTAGCGAATTTGTCGCAGCTGTGCTGGAATGACTTAAATACGCGAATTTTGCAGTAGTTTATATCTACTTGATTATCAACAGGTTACACCATGTTGTTTTAACCAATTGGAAAATGGGTGGCAAAACCCAAGCTCCTAGGGGTCGAAACCTTAGAGTTTACTCGATAAGACCTATGACTTTACGAGATAAACCCTAAGCTTTTACACCCTAGGAGCTTGGGTTTTGCCGGAGGCGGGCATAAACTACTGTCGACAGATACCAAATGAGCTGACCAAAAGTTGAATATTTTGAGCTAGATGACGATTTTTCGCGACCCTGTTTTTTGTCAAATGATTTAACAAAATACCAGTGTGGAAAATCTCATGCTAAAAAAAATCTCACAAAGAGCGCTAAGACGCAAAGATATTAAAGAGTATGAAGCCTATAAAAAATTAGCTTCTTAAACTCTTTGCATCCTAAAAAACTTGGCGTCTTTGCGTTCTTTGCGTGAGATTTTACATCAACTACTCTGTAACTTATTTATTCGACATAGCTATGCTGGAAAAATATCTTGGACAAAAAGAATTTCTCACAAAGAGCGCTAAGACGCAAAGTCATTAAGAATATGAAGCCTATAAAAAATAGATCCGTATGTATCTAGAATATAATACCATTATCACAGCCAAAGTGGTTGCTGTCTCCAGTCTCTTGGAAAGCCCATCTGCTTTAGACTTACACTTGGATAAGCATCGATAAGTCTCAACAACTTCTCTTTGAATTGTCTAAGAGCGGCATTCTCGTTATTGACAATCATCCCACGCTGCTTCAGCAAAGCCAACTGGTCTGGTATGTCTGTGGGCTGTTTGCTGTATCTCATAACTATTAAAATGACGAAGTCCCGCCGTGGTACGCATTGTTAAGAGGCGTGGCGGGAACTGTTGTTGCAAAGGTAAAAATATATTTCCAATTATCCAAACTTTTATAGTTTAAAGTGCATTTCGAGCATCAAAAGCGACATTTCCCGACTTGTTTTGAAAATTAAATGATCACATAGGGAAAGTTGTTGCAAGGATAGCGAGGGCGGCACCATCGGACTCATACTGGCAGCAGAAGGCAAAGTGGACTTCGTTGTAAGTCTGGCTGGAGGAGTGATATCTTTCGAGGAAACACTATTGGACCAATCGGATATTCCGAACGATTAGCATAATCCTTATTATTATTGCTGATTATACAAAAATGCGTAACGCAGATTTGTATAATTGGAATATTGACAGTTTATCAGAAAATATCATCTCAACTCTGCCAGTGCCGTGCAAAGAAGTCTTTCTACCTTACAGGAGAAAGACTTCGTGACAAGCAATAACGGACATAACATTTGCTTATCTCGCTGATATTTAATTGATTAGATAAAAAACTATCCTTTAATACTCATCCTCATTGAAAAAGAATTTCTCGCAAAGAGCGCTAAGACGCAAAGATAATAAAGAGTATGAAGCCTCTAAAAAAGAGATATTCTTAAATTCTTCGCGCACTAAAAAAACTTGGCGTCTTTGCGTTCTTTGCGTGATATTTGATATTCTTAAACTCTTCGCGCACTAAAATTCACTTACTTTTTTTGCGTAAATACGCATTTTTTGTCAATACACACCTAACTAACTTGTGCAAATATTAGCAAAGGTTGGTTTCAACATACCCAAATAAAAACACCAGCGAGACAAACAATTATTGTTTATCACGCTGGTGTTTAGATGGTCTAAGCCTAATACGAGGCTCTAATACTCATCCTCGTTGAAGTTTAAAGGATGTACTGATTCACAGCGAGTTACAGCACATTGTGCCAATATTGTGCCACTAATTTTGACATAGAATTAAAGTTTATGCCAAGAGTTTCTTCACAATCTCAGAGATGACTCGGCCATCAGCCTTTCCTGCCAACTGCTTGCTGGCTGTGCCCATTACCTTTCCCATCTCCTTCATACTTGTGGCTCCCACTTCAGCAATAATCTTCTTCACCTCTGCCTCTATCTCCTCTTGGGAAAGTTGTTTCGGCAGATAACTCTCCAATACCTCTACCTGTGCCAATTCAGCATCAGCCAAGTCCTGACGTCCTGCCTGAGTGTAGGTTGCTGCTGTCTCTTTGCCCTGCTTAGCCAGTTTTGAGATAATCTTCAATGCATCAGCATCAGCCAATGTGTCGTTAGCTCCAGGAGCCGTCTTTGCCTCAAGGAACACTTTCTTAATGTTGCGGAGCGTCTCCAGACGCACCTTGTCGCGAGCCTTCATCGCAGACTTAATGTCCTCGTTAATCTGATCAAATAATGCCATAATATCGTTATTATTATCAATCAATACGTGTTTATACTGCAAAAATAATCATTTTCCATCTGAACAACTCACACTTCTATAAAGTTTTAGTTTAATTTAGCGATTAAATTATTAATGTGCTTCGCGTATCTTATATATAATATCATAAAAGATTCTCGTTGAAAAAAATTCTCGCAAAGAGCGCTAAGACGCAAAGATATTAAAGAATATGAAGAATATAAAAAATTAGATTCTTAAACTCTTTGCATCCTAAAAAACTTGGCGTCTTTGCGTTCTTTGCGTGAGATTTAGTACTCTTAAACTCTTTGCATCCTAAAAAACTTGGCGTCTTTGCGTTCTTTGCGTGAGATTTGATATTCTTAAACTCTTCGCGCACTAAAAAAACTTTGCGTCTTTGCGTTCTTGGCGTGATATTTAGTACATCTACAACTCTGTAACTTATTTATTCGACATAGCTATGCTCGAAAAAGTATCTTGGACAAACATATCCCGCAATCTCTTTCACTATAGAAAGAATTCGAATATATCAAAATCACCCTATTACATCTACACTATCTCTTAATAAATATTAAATATCAGCTTCTAAAGCAAAATATTTACGATATAATCTTGTTTATATTATAAACTTCTCTATATTTGCACCGTGAACCGGACACGATTGGACTTTGATGTGCTTTCTGCAGGAGCACGGATAAGGCCAGAGAGTAGTAAACCAAAAGTAGAACATCATTAAAAAAATGAAAAAACAATGGAAGAAAAGTATAATATGACTGCCGAGCGCAGTCTGGAGATCATTAGGGAATCTATTGAGCGAAGCCAGCGTACTATCAACAAGAACTCTGCAATACCACTCATTTGGTGGGGAATTTGCGTTGTCTTATTCTCGTTAATTATCGCTTACCTGTGGAATAATCATGGTGGACCAGTATGGAATATGCTATGGGCTGTATTGTGGCTGGTAGGATATGCAGGCAACTGGCTCATTGACAAGCGAAGAGAGCGCGTACCGACAACCTTTGTAGGGAAGACCATCGGACATGTATGGGCAACATTTGGTGTGTTTTGCTGTGGCGTAGGCATGATATTCGGTTTTATCGGTAGCGGAATGCTACCGATGGAACTAATTATGCCCAAGGTGTATATCTTCGGCTGCATCACAAGCATTATCTCGCTCTGTTTTGGAATGGGCACAACCATCACGGGTCTCGTCATCCGAAACCGCGTCATTCAGGTGTGCGGTCTTGTAGCGGGCATCGGCGGATTCTTCGGAGCTTTGCACTTCCCAAGTCATGCACAACTCTATGTGATGGCTGTCGTGGCAATTATTGGATTGATTGTACCTGGATTGGCAATTCTCTTGCAAAATCAAAAATAAGGAGGAACTATCATGTTCAAACCATTAGACCCACTACTCCACTCCGAACTGCGACTGGCTGTGATGTCGCTGCTTATCAGTGCCGAAGAAGCTGAGTTTCCCTACATCAAAGAACAGACGGGAGCTACAGCGGGCAATCTGAGTGTGCAGATAGACAAGCTCTCGGCAGCGGGATACATTGAGGTGGAGAAGACTTTCAAAGGCAAGAAGCCATGTACCCTCTGCCGCATCACTCCAGCTGGTCTGAAAGCTTTTGAGGAGTATGTTGAATCGTTAAAGAGTTATCTGAAATTATGAAAAAACTGTTTTTATTATTTATACTTTGTATCACCACTATCGCTACCAAAGCACAAAGTGGCGATGCAAAAGGTGAATGGTCAGGACAGCTGAATGTATTTGGCCAGAAACTAACACTCGTGTTCCATCTAAACGATGAAAACTGTACATTAGACTCACCAGACCAAGGCATCAAGGGCGTTCCTGCTAAATTGGAGCGCACAGAGACAGGTATCAAAGTTTCCGTTTCCTCAATCAATGCCAGCTACGAAGGTATAAATAAAGTTGACTCCATCACAGGAATATTTAAACAGCGTGGGATGTCATTTCCACTGACCCTAAAACCTGGAACGATGAAACGCAAGCGTCCACAAACGCCAGTAGCCCCCTTTCCCTACCAGACACAGGAGGTGAGTTTCAATAATGGCGATGTCATTGCAATATGATGGCGAAGCAACTTTTCGCCGATTGTTCATGTTCCGTAACCTCAAAATGTTGAGTGATGGCACACTATTTTTTCTTCCCTACTTTCGTCCTTCATGGGGTAAGTTCCATGATTGAAGAAAGGGAAAGAAGAAAGATGGGCTTGAAAACGTGTTCAAAGGGGTTGTTCATCGACCTTGCATGAATCGACTATAGCCTAAAGTGTTGATTATAAGTAGGTATTTTATATTTCGTAGGGCAAGTTGTTCCCAGTTTGAGCCAAGATAGCATCTTTTTTCTCGTTGTAAGAGATAAAAGTAACTTGGTCTTTCGTCAATTATGGGCTTCTACTAATGTAATTTTGCCTATTAGGGATAGCAAAATCCCATTGAAAAGTTAAATCTGTGTAAAAACAAGGCATTTAATTAAAATTTGCAACTTAAAAGTTGCGTAATTGAGAATAAAATCGTACTTTTACAGCAGTAAAGCGATAGCGATATATGGTATTTGAAAGAATCCTTGAAGGGAAAGACCACCTTTGGGCTGTACGTGACATGAGCAAGCCCAAGAATGAATTAGCGTTGTTGTTCGATTCGTGGAATGACTTCGGCTACCTTATGGACTTCTTCATGGATAACCTTGAAGATTTGAAATCATATTTTCACATCGAACGTATCTCTGATGCCATCGATGATACGATGGATGATGCAGAGCAATTGGAGAGGCTTATTCTTAACATACCCTACACAGAGAATCTTGATGAGTTGTTCAAACCACTTGGCCAAACCGATATGACCATCAGGGAACTGACGAGGGAGAAAGCACGTAACTGGGACAGAATGGGACATGCCAGTTGGCTGCGTATCTATGCAATCCGTCTGGAGAAAAATGTCTTCGTTATAACAGGTGGTGCCATCAAATTGACAAGAACGATGCAGGAACGCCCCCATACCCAGGAACAGCTTGACAGGCTCAATGCCTGCCGACAGTTCCTTGTGGACAACGGTGTTTTTGATTCAGATAGTTTTATATCATTAACCGAGGAGGACGAATTATGAAGTCAAGAGCAGTACAATTTTTGGAGGCTCACCAGTCGGGCGAGCAATCCACGTTTGAGGCTGATGCTCAATGGAGGAGAGAGAACGAAGCGTGGCTTAAACGCTCTCGTAGTGTCGCTCTGGCCATCATTGACTATATGCAGGACAACGGTCTGTCACGTAACGACGTGGCTGTGCGTCTGGCGGTCAGCCCACAATATGTAAGCAAGATTTTATCGGGGAAGGTAAACTTCTCTTTCAAATCAGTTGCGGAAATAGAAGATAAGCTTGGCGTGGACTGTTTTCGTGCCGCTGCCATAGTATAAACAATTTGTAACGTGAACTTTGAACCTAACATAAACGAGAATGACATCCTGACACTTGGCGCAGAAGTGTTGGAGGCATTATTGCGTGACCATACCACAGGAGCCAATATCTTCTGGGCAACGGCAGACTATGAGCATCTCGGAGAGAAATACGGCTATAAAATGCCCATATTGCCAGAACTTGTAACAGGAGAAAACAACAAGGTTGTTATGCCCCGTGTACTGAAATCAAAAGAACAGCAGCGCGTAATTAAATGATCAATACTCATCCTCATTGAAAAAGAATTTCTCGCAAAGAGCGCTAAGACGCAAAGATATTAAAGAATATGAAGCCTCTACAAAAAAAGATTCTTAAATTCTTTGCATCCTAAAAAACTTGGCGTCTTTGCGTTCTTTGCGTGAGATTTAGTACATCTACAGCTCTGTAACTTATTTATTCGACGCAACTATGCCGAAAAAGTATCTTGGACAAAAAAATTCTCGCAAAGTACGCTAAGACGCAAAGATATTAAAGAGTATGAAGCCTCTACAAAAAAAGATTCCTAAATTCTTTGCATCCTAAAAAAAACTTGGCGTCTTTGCGTTCTTTGCGTGATATTTGATACTCTTAAACTCTTCGCGCTCTAAAAAAACTTGGCGGCTTTGCGTTCTTTGCGTGATATTTGATACTCTTAAACTCTTTGCATCCTAAAAAACTTTGCGCCTTTGCGTACTTGGCGTGAGATTTGATACTCTTAAACTCTTCGCGCTCTAAAATAACTTTGCGTCTTTGCGTACTTGGCGTGAGATTTGATACTCTTAAACTCTTCGCGCACTAAAAAAACTTGGCGGCTTTGCGTTCTTTGCGTGATATTTTACATCAACTACTCTGTAACTTATTTATTCGACATAGCTGTACTGGAACAAGTATCTTGGCATCCTTGGCGAAAACAGGGTGTAATATAAATAATTAAATATATAAATACACAAAGCAAACAAAAACATTCATCATTCGACCAATATCCAATAGATTTGAGGACAAAACCGCAAGAGAATCGTCTATAAGTTATGAAAAGAAAGATTACGACAATACTCGTGTTAGCATTAGCATTAACTACGCTGCAACTATCAGCCAAAAGTCAGCTTAAAAATCCTTTTAAGCAGATGAAGAAAGTGCTTCGCGCTATCCATGAACCAAAATTTCCGAATCGGGAATATCAGATGCTCGATTATTATAACGGTACAGATAGTCTGTATACCGCAGCAATTAACGAAGCGATTAATACCTGTTCTCAACAAGGGGGTGGTCATGTCATTATCCCTGACGGCACGTGGAAAACAGGCCCGATTAGACTGAAATCGAATGTGGATTTGCATTTGAGCGATAAGGCTCACCTCCTCTTTTCGACCGATCCCCGCATCTTCCCTACCGTACTGACCCGCGAAGAAGGTATCGACTGTTATAATATTTCACCGCTGATTTATGCGTATGGCGAAAAAAATATCGCTATCACGGGTAAAGGTATTATGGACGGACAGTCTGACGAAACCAACTGGCAAAAGAAGGAACGTCGTAATATTCAAAAGGACAGTAAAGGAAAAATCGGTGAGCGAAACCTGCTCTTAGAATATAAGGTGAACCGCACCCCGATAGAACAGCGTCGGTTCGAGGGAATGATGGGTATGCGCCCTCAGTTTGTGAATACCTATAAGTGCGAAAATGTACTGATCGAAGGACCTACCTTTAATCGTTCTCCATTCTGGATACTCCATCCGCTACTCTCCAAGAATGTAATCGTACGCGATGTCAACCTCGATAGTCACGGCCGAAATAATGATGGCTGCGATCCGGAATCGTGCGAAAATGTACTGATAGAGCGCTGCCGATTCAACACAGGCGACGATTGTATTGCGATTAAGAGTGGTAAGGATGAAGACGGTAGAGTATGGAATATACCCAGCAAGAATATCATTATTCGCAACTGCGAAATGAAGGATGGACATGCCGGTGTAGGTATCGGTAGCGAGATTACCGGCGGATGCGAAAATGTTTGGGTGGAAAACTGTAAAATGGACAGTCCGAATCTGACTCGTGTGATCCGTATCAAATCGAATCCAGAACGAGGCGGTGAAGTGAAAAATCTATATGTCAGAAATGTAGAAGTAGGTGTCTGCGACTTAGCTGTACTGGGTATCGAACAGAAATATTGGTATACTCCTACTGGTCCTTATATGCCTTATTTCCATGATTTCTATTTCGAAAATGTGAAAAGCAGTGGCAGTAAATATGCGCTTCATATCGACGGCCATGAGGGTACAGCCCAAGTGGAAAATATCTACATGAAAAATTGCAGGTTTGATAACGTATCAATGCCTGAACACAACATGATTATCGGTACCAGAAATATTTTATTAGATAACGTATATATTAATGGAGAAAAACAGCCATCGGAGCGATAACCGATGCGCTGTTTTTCCACAGGAATCATTAAGCATCGTTACGCTTATCGTGTTTTTTGCCACCACGTTTCTGATGCATTTCCTGGTAAGACTTGTATTGACTTTCGGTAAGGATAGACTTGAGTTTCGTATCATACTCCTGACGTTTCTCTTTCATCTCCTTCATCTTAGCCTTCATCTCTTCCGTCATTTCAGGACGCTGTTGCTCAGAGTTGGATGTATTATCCATTTTAGGACGACCGCCTCCTCTACCGGGTCTACTGATTACATCCTTATACGCTTCATTCAGCGATAAAAGTTGTGCTTTCTGGTCATCCGAGAGTTTCAGCACTTCAGCCATCATCTCCGTATGCTGCTTTACAGTAAACGGTTTACGGCCTGACTTATTGTTATCTCCGTTGAAGTCGTTTTGTGCCAT
This sequence comes from Segatella baroniae B14, assembly GCF_022024235.1. GTDB lineage: Bacteria > Bacteroidota > Bacteroidia > Bacteroidales > Bacteroidaceae > Prevotella > Prevotella bryantii. The sequence continues at coordinate 663,676 of NZ_CP091800.1, read as the reverse complement.
TGCCATCGTCATTGTAGCGAGAGCTACCATTGTTAACATCATCTTTTTCATCATCGTTTTTCCTTTCATTTTATAAATACACGTGAATACATTGTGCCGTATGCTTGCGGCTTACAATCTATTAGACCGGAAAAAGATGAAAAAGTAAAATGGACAAAGCTGCAATTTCAGCGGAAAGCCATTTTTTCTCAGTAAAATCCCATATTTTCTATACGAAAGGCAAGCCAATATCGGACATATAGACTTTGAAAACATTGTCCTTGGCATTGCCTTCCATCGGAAGCCCAGTGATGTCTGGATACACTTTTTCAAACGAATAATCACTATCTCAACGCACTTTTTCAAACGAATAATCACTATCTCAACGCACTTTTTCAAACGAATAATCACTATCTCAACGCACTTTTTCAAACGAATAATCACTATCTTAACGCACTTTTTCAAATGAATAATCACTATCTTAACGCACTTTTTCAAACGAATAACCACTATCTCAACGCACTTTTTCAAACGAATAATCACTATCTTAACGCACTTTTTCAAATGAATAATCACTATTTAACGCATTTTTTCAAACGAATAATCACTATCTCAACGCATTTTTTCAAACGAATAACCACTATCTCAACGCATTTTTTCAAACGAATGTGTCAAATCCTATGACCTTAACGGAAAAAGGTTGTCACTTTTTAGAGAGTTAAGTGAGGGATGGCTTCTTCGTGAAGCTGTATGCTACTGGTGTTTATCGTCAGCGCATGGAAGGTGTCTTCGTCAAGACGAAGCAGCTGTGACGCTTAGACACGAAAAAGCCGCCCGGAAGCCTTCTCATGAGGACTCCCGAGCGGCGTCGTTGCATCTTGCTATGGTCACGTGATGTGAGGGTTGCTCCCACATCACGCTGTGACTTTGCCCTTACCGTCTGGCGAGCCTGTGCTGTCAGACGGTATTGTGCCCAGCAAGAATCTGTGTCATTTATTCAAAGAACACTTGAGCCGAAAATCGCGATTAAGCGAGGGCAGTGAGAGCGCGCTCTCAAATTGCCGAGCGTGAGCGATTTATCCAATGCAGAGCCGAGCTTGCTCGCGCTATGCTGAGGCGATGGTGTTTTTCGGGCGAAGCCCAAAGAACGCTGTTCTTGTCGCTATTCAGAAGGGAGGACGGCCGTCCGTGCGCCGTGGCGACGGGGCCGCCCACCTTGGGTTTGGTTCAGTCGGATTTGAAATCCGACTGCTACGAGTATCAGGACTTACAGTCCGCAAAATCGCATTTCAAATACTTATATTCACTGCGGTCGGATTCTTGCGTCCCTTCGGTAGCAAGCCAGCAGAGCTGGAGCGGCAAATCCGACCGAGCGGGATCACTGCTTCGTCAGCTTGTCGGTGATGTCAATGCCGTTCAGTGTGACAGAAATGAGACCATAGTCGTTAGGCTCTGAGCTGACATAGAGACCAGGAGTATAGGTATAGGTGTCGCTGGCGGCATTGAACGTCCACTCCATGCCTTCATACTCATAATCATAAAAGCCTGCGCTGATGGTGATGTTATTGCCGCTCTTCACTACCCTGTAGACGGCGTCGTCGTCAAGGCTCCATTTGTTGCCGCCCTTGTCGGCTTCAAACGAACCATAGCCATAGGTGCCCTGGACGTAATCACCTGCGATATTACCGTCCCACTTGAAGTAGACCTTGATGACGGCTCCGTTGACGAAGGCAGCAGCCAGTGTGGAGACATTGACTGCACAGGTGGCCGATACGCCGCTGCCGTCGTTGGCCGTGGCGGTGATGTTGGCCGTACCCTTGGCCACGCCAGTCACTTCGCCCGTCGAGGCATCAACGGTGGCGACGGAAGGGTTGTCGCTTGACCATGTCACGGTCTGGTCGGTAGCGTTGTCAGGCGTAACGCTGCTCACGCTGAGCGTTTCAGTATTACCCACGCCAAGCTGCGTCTCGGTCTTGTTGAGCGTGATGGCGGTTACGCTGGCGCTGACCTCCTGTGCCTGTCCTCCTGCGAGTATCTCGCCGGTGGTCCAGTCCTGTACGGTGACGCTTGCCACCTCAATCCTGTTCTTACCCACTACGAGGTTGAAGGTGTAGCTGTTGCCTGCCTCCAGTTCTGGGATGCCCTTCACGAGGAGGGTGCTGCCTTCGCCGTCGGTCAGGGTGATGAAGCGGGCGCCGCTGTCACCATAGCCAGGCACTACGAGGGCGGTGTAGGTAGAGCCTTGACCACCGTCGCCCTGTGCGTATGGGGTGATTTCAGTGCTGCTGCCCGTGGAATTGCCGTTTTCAATGCCGCTGGCTTCGCTGTAGATGCTTACGTTGCTGACGGTCTTCTGGTCATCACGGTACTGGCTGCCGAAGCCGCTGATGCGTACGATGACGCGGGCCATTTTGCGCTCCAGTTGCATCTGGATGTCGCTGCCGCCCTCAGGACGGGAGATGTTCTGCTGGCGCGTCATGTAGTCGGCGAGGGCTATCTTTGCCTCGCTGCTCTGGTCGGCGGGCATGGTGAAGGTGGTCATCGACGTGCCGGTGGTCACAGGATAGTAGGCCGAGAAGGAGAGCATAGGCTGTGTCCAGAGGAGGAACTTATTGGCCTCGGCCTCAGTCCAAGTCTGGTTTTCGGTTGACGTACAGTGGAAGATGACGGCCTCCTGATCGTTGGTGCTGACGCTGATTTGGTCGCCTTGGTTGAACTGGCGCTGCGTGTCGTCGGTGGCAGCGGCATTGCTACGGGTAGTACCCTGGAGCGAGCCTACGGAGAAGTTAACACTCACGGCATTATTCGGACGGGTGATGCTAACAGCCTCATCGTCGCTCTGGCAGCTGGCGAGTACACCCATGAGGGCGAGGGCTGCCATGGAAAGATATTTTGTTGCTTTCATATTGATTGTTTCTTTTTTCGTTATTACGTTATATCGTTATCACGACATTTTGACCTGTTAAAACTTACTCTGTACCGAGGTTATCGCCAAGCTGGTCTTCCCATGGGCTGGCGCTGAAGGCGCGGGCATTGAGGGTCACGGTGTCATAGCCTACGGTGAGAGGCAGCGTGTAGTGCTTGCCCTGCTCCAGGGTGATGGCCTCGATGTTGGTCCAAGAGAACGAGCGTGTACCGATCTTGAACGATACGGTCAGCTGGCCGGCGGCGATGGTCTGAGGCACGACGATGCTCTCATAGGTGGCCGTGCTGTGCTGGTTCGTCTCGGTAGCTGCAGTGAAAGCGCTCTGGTTAGCGAGGATGTCGACAGCGGTCGAAGCGGTGACGATCACAGTACCGTAGTTCTCGTTGGCAGTCTCCATGGCCTTGAACTGGTAGCCGGCGTTGGTGCCGCTGATGGTAAAATCGGTGATGTCGGTAGCGTGGTTCAGCTTCGGATCTACCTTATAGAACTCGTTGGCCAGGTCGAGCGTCACGTCGAGCTTCGCCAGTGCGTGGTAGAAGTTGATGACCAGTTTGCCGTTCTGCAGCAGTGTCTGCTCGGTAGAAGGGTTGGCAATGGTCTTAGTCGGCATGGTCAGCAAGTCCTGCTGCTTCAGAAGGGCCTCGGTGCTCTGGTCGGCAGCCACGGTGAGGCTGGCACCGTTGACGAACTCTCCGTCGGTGAATGTCTTACCCTGCTTGTAGGCGGCGGTCACGGTGATGCTCTGCGTGTTGTTCTGCCAGAGCATACGCTCCAGGGGCGTCCACTCCGTGCCATCGTACTCTACGGTATTGAAGTAGCTGTAGATGCCCGAGTTAGGGTTGATAATCATCACCTGGAACTGCTGGTAGGCCTGGTTCAGGTCGCTGCTGGTGATGCTAGCGCGGGTTTCTGCATCTGCAGCATCATTCAAGTTGGTGGTGAAGCGGATTACACCATCCTCAGGGAACTGCGACTGCTGCTGTACGGTCTCGATAGCATCGTCGCTGGAACATGCCGTCAGCGCCATAGCTGCTGCAGCTGCGAAGAAAATGTTTTTGATTTTCATAATGGTATTGCTTTAAATTAAAAATATTGAATTATTGTCGATGGGAGCCCTCCTCGCCAGAGAGGCAAAAGTGGGACTCTTACTGAAGTGCCTGTCCGGCACTGATGGTGATATTCTTGGCGGCTTGCTGCCCGGCAGAAGTCGCGTCATCGCTGCTACATGCCACGGTCAACAGACCGAGAGCAGCGAATGGGATAATTCTTAAAGCTTTAATCATTTTGTTAAAAGCCGCCCGGGAATCTTCTCATGAGGACTTCCGAGCGGCTTGGTCGTGCTTGCTATGGTCACGTGATGTGAGGGTTGCTCCCACATCACGCTGTGACTTTGCCCTTACCGTCTGGCGAGCCTGTGCCGTCAGACGGTATTGTGCTTGCAAGAATCTGTCACATTTGTTCAAAGAACGATATCGTTTACCTCACGCGTGGTACAGAACCCGAGCGGGGAGCGTTCAGTTCGTCGGCTCAATGGTGAACACAAAATTAATATTGCCGCTATACGGCACCATACCTATAATATTGCCGCTGAACGATACGCTGGAGGCAGGAGTGCCGGTCCAGGTCTGTTTTTTATTGCTGCCCGACCAGCCTGTGCCTGAAAATTCATGAATATCATCAGCTGTTACTTCAATCTTGGTGAAGTTGCCGAGGGTGGTGGAGATTGTTCCGCCATGCATGAAATTCTTATACTCGAAGTCTATATCCTCGGCAGTTATAGTGACACCGTCCTTGGTGAAAGATTTTCCATAGCCGGTTCCGGTTATATCATCTTTGTTCCACGTTACGGTGATGGTGGCTGGGACAATGACGCTGACCTCTTCTTCAGCCTGTCCTCCTGCGAGTATCTCGCCGGTGGCCCAGTCCTGTACGGTGACGCTTGCCACCTCAATCTTGTTCTTACCCACTACGAGGTCGAAGGTGTAGCTATGGCCTGCCTGCATCTCAGGGATGCCCTTCACGAGGAGGGTTCTGCTTTCGCCGTCGGTCAGGGCGATGAAGTCGGCGGAGCCGTCACCATAGCCAGGCACGACGAGGGCGGTGTAGGTGGTGTTCAAGCCACCGTTGCCCTGTGCGTATGGCAGGATTTCGGTGCTGCTGCCCGTGGGATAGCCGTTTTCAATGCCGCTGGCTTCGCTGTAGATACTTACGTTGCTGACGGTCTTCTCGTCGTCATCGTACTGGTCGCCGAAGCCGCTGATGCGGACAATGACGCGCGCCATCTTGCGCTCCAGTTGCATCTGGATGTCGCTGCCGCCCTCAGGACGGGAGATGATCTTCTGGCGGGTCATGTAGTCAGCGAGGGCGATATTCTCCACGCTGCTCTGGTCGGTAGGCAGGGTGAAGCCGGTCATCGACGTGCCAGTGGTTAAAGGATAGTAAGCCGAGAAGGAGAGCATAGGCTGTGTCCAGAGGAGGAACTTATTGGCCTCGGCCTCAGTCCAAGTCTGGTTTTCGGTTGACGTACAGTGGAAGATGACGGCCTCCTGATCGTTGGTGCTGACGCTGATTTGGTCGCCTTGGTTGAACTGGCGCTGCGTGTCGTCGGTGGCAGCGGCATTGCTACGGGTAGTACCCTGGAGCGAGCCTACGGAGAAGTTAACACTCACGGCATTATTCGGACGGGTGATGCTAACAGCCTCATCGTCGCTCTGGCAGCTAGCGAGTACACCCATGAGGGCGAGGGCTGCCATGGAAAGATATTTTGTTGCTTTCATATTGATTGTTTCTTTTTTCGTTATTACGTTATATCGTTATCACAACATTTTGACCTGTTAAAACTTACTCTGTGCCGAGGTTATCGCCAAGCTGGTCTTCCCATGGGCTGGCGCTGAAGGCGAGGGCATTGAGGGTCACGGTGTCATAGCCTACGGTGAGAGGCAGCGTGTAGTGCTTGCCCTGCTCCAGGGTGATGGCCTCGATGTTGGTCCAAGAGAACGAGCGTGTACCGATCTTGAACGAGATGGTCAGGGCACCGGCGGCAATCTGCTGTGGCACTACGATGCTCTCGTAGGTGGCCGTGCTGTGCTGGTTCGTCTCGGTGGCTGCAGTGAAAGCGCTCTGGTTAGCGAGGATGTCGGCAGCAACGGGAGTGGTGGCAGCGGTCACGGTGCCGTAGTTCTCGTTGGCAGTCTCCATGGCATTGAACTGGTAGCCGGCGTTGGTGCCACTGATGGTGAACTCGGTGATGTCGGTGGCTTTGTTCAGCTTCGGATCTACCTTATAGAACTCGTTGGCCAGGTCGAGCGTCACGTCGAGCTTCGCCAGTGCGTGATAGAAGTTGATGACCAGTTTGCCGTTCTGCAGCAGTGTCTGCTCGATAGAAGGGTTGGCAATGGTCTTAGTCGGCATGGTCAACAAGTCCTGCTGCTTCAGAAGGGCCTCGGTGCTCTGGTCGGCAGCCACGGTGAGGCTGGCACCGTTGACGAACTCTCCGTCGGTGAATGTCTTGCCCTGCTTGTAGGCAGCGGTCACGAAGATGCTCTGATAGTCGTTCTGCCAGAGCATACGGTTTATGGGTGTCCACTCAGTGCCGTCGTACTGTACGGTATTGAAGTAGCTGTAGGTGGCCGATGCGGGGTTGACTATCTTCACCTGGAACTGCTGACCGTTCTGGTTCACATCACTGCTGGTGATGCTGGCGCGGGTTTCTGCATCTGCAGCATCATTCAAGTTGGTGGTGAAGCGGATTACACCATCCTCAGGGAACTGCGACTGCTGCTGTACGGTCTCGATAGCATCGTCGCTGGAACATGCCGTCAGCGCCATAGCTGCTGCAGCTGCAAAGAAAATGTTTTTGATTTTCATAATGGTATTGCTTTAAATTAAAAATATTGAATTGTTGTAGATGGGAGCCCTCCTCGCCAGAGAGGCAAAAGTGGGGCTCTTACTGAAGTGCCTGTCCGCCACTGATGGTGGTGCCTTCGGTCCAGTCGTTGATGCTCACCTCGCCAACCTCAATCTTGTTGCGGCCAACGATGAGGTTCAGTGTGGTATACTTGCCGGCCTCGAGGGGGATGTCAGCGTCGTGGGTGTAGGTGAAGGACTGACCGTCGATGGTGAGCGTGACGGTGCGGAAGCCCGTCTGCGGAATCATGATGCCGCTGAAGCTGCGGGCATAGCCCTCGGCAGCGTCCTTGGCGGCAAGGGCGACAGCTGCCTGATCACCGGCAGCGTAGGTCTTGGCCAGATAGTCAATGGTACAGGTCTTGGCAGCCGTGGCCTCGCAGGAAGCCACTTCAGGGGCTGCGTCCCACTGGTTGCGGAAGTTCAGATTGACATAGAGCTTCGACATAGCGTGGTCGAAGGTCAGCGAAACGGGGTTCTGCATGGCCACGAGTCCGCTCATCTGGCGTGCCACAAGCAGGTCGCTCTGCTCATACTTGGTGTTGTCCACCGTGTAAAGGTCGGCAGTGAAGTCGGTCACTGTGCGTGCAGGATAGATACCGAGGAAATAGTGGGCGGTCACCATGTCGGCCCAAAGCATAGGCGTGGCAGGTGTCCACTTGCCGTCGGCACCGAGACTGTTTACTACACCATCTACCACACGGTTGGCAGGAACGGCTGTGGCAGAGCCTGTCCAGGCATAGATACTGACACCATCACCCGTGTCGAACACCGTGGTGTTGCCTGTGGTCGTGGCACGGGTCATAGCACCGATATTCGCCTCGATGGTGATATTCTTGGCGGCTTGCTGCCCAGCAGAAGTCGCGTCATCGCTGCTACATGCCACGGTCAACAGACCGAGAGCAGCGAATGGGATAATTCTTAAAGCTTTAATCATTTTGTTATATGCTTTTAGTTATCTTAAATTATTAGTTGGATTAAGTATTTCGCCAGTGAAACTCCAGCCCTCCTGCCAGTCGTTGATGGTCATAGCCTCGAAACGCATATAAGGAGCAAGGGAGGCATAATCGAAGTTCATAGTGTAGTACATGCCAAGTTCCATACGTGGACAGTCGGCGGTAGATACTAGCACATTGCCATCGGCAGCGGTGGTGGTGATACGAAACTGTGTACGGCTCTCGCCGGCTGCTGTAGGAAGCAGGCGCTTGCCGTCCAGACGGAGCGTGGTGGCATCATCGGCTGTAGGAGAAAGGGAGCCGAAGTCGGCAATGGTCTGCTCTGACATCGGCACACCGTAGCGCCCGTTGGCATCTTTCTCGGTGAGCATGACACTTGCTGCGACCTTCTCCACGGCAATAGCCACCTTGGTACCTGAAGGCACACCCGTCACGTTGACGGTGAGCGTAGACAGCAGGCGTTGCAACGTAAAGTCTGCCACGGTGATCTGCCCGTCGAGGATGGTGACGTGGGTCACGGCATACCACGACTGGCGGGGAGACGAGGCGAAATCCTGCAATGATACGCTGGTTGGAGTGAGGCTATTGGATGAAGAAGAACCGCTGCTGACCAACTGGTAGCCGGATGATTCGTCCATATCGGCCGTGACAAGAATATCATACTCCCCTGCCGGCAACTGCTGCAGCCAGTCTGCACTTCCCTTTACAGAGGAGAAGGAGCGGGAACGGGTGACACCATTATTGCCCTTTATCTGGAAAGAAAGATGATCAATGGAACTGATGGCTGCTGAGTCGGACTCATTTTCCCAAAGAAGTTGGGGAGTGACATATCCCACAGACTCTCCGTCGTACTCATTGGGCTGGAACTCATGCTTGTCGTGATAACAGGCAGTGAGAAGACCTCCCCCTACCCCTCCCAAAAGAAGGGGAGTTAAAATGTTAGATATAAGAGCCGTCTTTATTCTCTTTCTAATAGATGTTTTCATAAGCTCATGTGTTATTTTTCGTTCATCATCAATTCTACACGGCGGGCCTCCTTACCGGTTGGTGCCTTGCGGTCGATACCTTTGCCGATGACAGGATGCAGACGGTGACCGTCTATGCCAAGGCGCTTGAGCAACATCTTAACGGTATCGGCACGAAGTTGGGTTAACCGAAGATTGTAACCCGCAGAACCCGTATCAGAGGCGTATCCGTTAATGCTCAGTGTTACATCCGGCTGTGCTTTCAGCATCTCTGCCACAGCATTGAGCTTATCGGCCTCTTTCTGTGTCAAACGGTGACTGTTGTGAGCAAAGTAGATTGTTGGTAAATCGGCGGCAGCTTCAGCCTTCGGTGTAGCGTTTTCTACAGGCTGATCCTCCACAACAAGTTGCTTCTCGATGCCCGGTTGTTCTTCGACTACAGGCAGTTGTTCTACGACCGGTTCTGGCTCTGTAGCGATGACTGGAGCCTCGAATACAGGTTTAGACTTGATCGATTTGCCAAAGTGGTAGGCCAACTTCAGACCTGCCTCATAGATCAGGTTGCTCTTGTGCTTGTACTTAGGAATATTGTCGAATCGGTCGCCAGTGAGGCACGTAATACCGCCATAGAGTTGAAGACCGAAGTTCTCTGCAACACGGTAGCCCAAGGAACCCTGACCGCCAACACCGAAATGCCACTGACGCTTGAACTCGTTCTCATATCCTTCAGCAAGATGCTTGGTACGGGTTGTAACGGCTGACACCTGTGGAGAGAGGTTGAGCGACCACTTAGTCGTAGGCTTCGTGAAAAGCGACAACACATCGAAGTTAGGCTGCAGACCGAAGCGTATCCACGAGGTCTTGGCCTCCAGGTCACGATAGTAGTTGCCCTGCTTGCCTAAGACAGGAGCAAAACTGATATCACCGTCGGTAGACAGCCAGAACGGATCGCAATCGAGCGAGGTCTGTTTCTGACGGCCCATCGTGGCGAGGGCTTCTAAGGAGAACAAGCGGCTGAACTGATAGCCGCCAAAGACACCGGCTTGAAAACCAACATGTGTCTGCCTCTCGGTGATGCTACGGAACGTGGCCTGACCAAACGAGGTGCCACCACCAAGACCTACATACCAGCCACGCTGATAGTCACGAAGGCTATCCTGGGCTAAGGCCGGTAACGTGCCTATAGACATGAACGCTATAAACAGCAAATGGAATTTGGCCATCGATTTTACTCCGATAGTATTCAGATTTAACCGTTTTTTCATGATGCGAATGTGAATTTAAATAATAGTTTGTTTGTTGCGAATATTATCTCTGTTGCAAATATATATAAAAAATAATTAATAAAATTAATCTTTTTTCAAAAAAAAAAAAAAAAAGAAAAAAAATGATAATTGTCTTGTTTTCAGTGTATAAAACAAGACATATACGCTCGGATCGCCCTTTGATTCCCCGAAACCGCGATCGTCATAGCGAAGTGTGGCAAGGCCACGTTTGGCCAGAGCGTCGGCAATGACCACAAGTGAACGGAGAATCGCAGATTGAAGAAAAACAGGAATTTAATAACAGAAAACTATGTATTTATAGATTATACTTGGTCGTTTACTGAAAAAAAAGTATTTTTGCTGACGATTGGAAAGTGGTACACTTTTCAATTACCATGTAAAATATAAATAGCATCTTTTGCACCGAGTGGTGTTATGGCAAGAGAAAAAAATCAAATATTATAGACTGAATATCATAATTCAAAGTTGATATGCCTGATAAACTGATACTTTTGCATCGAAACACAAAAATGAGATATAATCCCATAAAAAACACTGAGATAAACAGAATTTTTATTTAACACAAACTTCTTATTTCTGAGATAAGATGTTGATGTCCGCGACGGATAGTACATTTCTCTTATAATTGGTTAATTAAAAGATTTGTTTTTCAAACCTAAATAAAAATAATAAAAGTACTAAAAACATGAAGCAATTGAATTGTGGTAATTGGGACCATTATGGTGCCAAACTAACTTTGCTAAGCCTGATAACGCTATGCCCTGGCTATGCTATGGCGCAAAAAACAATATCGGGTACCGTGACTGACACGAATGGAGAGCCTATTATTGGGGCAAGCGTACTCGTGAAAGGCACATCTCAAGGAGTGGTGACCGATCTTGACGGTCGATACATCCTCAAAGATGTAGCTGACAAGGCTACATTAAGTATATCGTACGTGGGATATAAACCGCAAAATATATCTACAAACGGTCGTGCGAGTATTAATATCACCCTGAAAGAAGATAACGAACTTCTGGATGAGGTGGTTGTGGTAGGTTATGGTGTACAGCGCAAAAGTGATGTGACGGGAGCGCTGGCTCATATCGACAGTAAGGATCTTACAGCGATGCCGGTGAGTAATGCCTTAGAGGGTATGCAGGGTAAAACGGCTGGTGTGGACATTACCAACTCACAACGACCGGGTACTGTGGGCTCGATCACGATTCGCGGACAGCGCAGTATCAGCGCAAGCAGTTCGCCTCTGTATGTCGTAGATGGTATGATTATCCAGAATAATGGTATTGACGGTATTAACCCTAACGATATCGAAAGTATCGAGGTACTGAAGGATGCTTCGGCTACCGCTGTCTATGGTGCCCGTGGTGCTAACGGTGTGGTTATCGTGACGACAAAAAAAGGAAAAGAGGGTAAGGTTTCTGTGAATTATTCTGGTAAGCTCACCGTTTCGACACTGTCTGACGTGGCAGACTGGATGACGGCTGCTGAATGGTTGCAGTATGCACGCTATGCGTATTATAATGCAGGCAGCTATAATTCGAGCAGCGATTTTGCACCTGATTACGACCTGGACTACAAATTCTTTGGCAGTTCTGCCGGATGGTCAAACATCGAACAGGCCTGGAGTAATGGTACCTACGATGCCAGCAAGGTGGGGTCGTATGACTGGACGTCGCAAGCCAAACAGACGGGTATAACGCATGAGCATACCCTGAGTGTGTCGGGAGGTACGGATAAGATCAAAGCATACGGCTCTTTCGGCTACCTGAATCAGAAAGGTACAGAAATAGGTCAGTCTTATCAGAGATTTACATTTAATAATTCTGTCGATATCAAACCGCTGAAGTGGTTTGCTATGGGAGTTACGATGAATGCTTCGTACGGTGATCAGAATTATGGCTATAACTATGCCAAGAGTACGACGGGTGCGGGCAGCTACTACAGTGCGATGCGGTCTATGATACCATGGACGGTACCTTATGACAGTAATGGCAATCTGGTGACGACTCCATTCGCCTATAATGCAACACTCGAAAATCCTATCGAGGAGATCAATTACACGACCAATAAACGTAAAAACTTCCGTATCAATGGTAGTGCTTTCGCACAGCTTGACTTCGGTGAAATGTGGGAACCCCTCCAGGGTCTTTCTTATCGTATCCAGTTTGGTCCCGAATTGCAATACTATCGCCAGGGTACATTCTACGATGAAGAAGGTATCAATGGTGCAGGAAACAACGTGGCGCAATATACGCCTTACCAGCGTGTAGCCTGGACACTGGATAACTTGCTCTATTATAACAAGACCTTCGCTCAACACCACAAGATGGGTCTTACGCTGTTGCAAAGTGCCTCTTCTTCGCATTATGAAACCGCTACGCTGAAGGCGAATGTAGCTACATCAGAAGAGCTCTGGTATAATATGAGTTCGAATGCCGACCCACTGACCTACTCTACCGGTCTATCCGAAGATCAGCTGGCGTCTTATATGATAAGAGGTAACTACAGTTATAAAGACAAATATCTGGCTACGGCAAGTATTCGCTGGGATGGCAGTTCCCGTCTTTCCGAAGGACATAAATGGGCCAGTTTCCCATCATTCTCTTTAGGATGGAGAGTAGACCAGGAATCTTTTATGAGCAAGGTAGACTGGGTAAGCAACCTGAAAGTACGCGTAGGTTGGGGTATATCAGGCAACTATGCGATTTCTGCCTATGGCACCAAAGGCGCTGTACAGACATTATATTATAACTGGGGATCAGACACCTCCTCACTCGGTTCTGTTCCATCGGATGCTTCAGCGAAGAGCCCGAACAAGATGGCAAACCAGGATTTGGGTTGGGAACGAACCTACCAATGGAACTTCGGTCTGGATTACGGTTTCCTGAATAATCGCATCAATGGTACGCTCGATGTGTATACCAGCAGAACGCGCGACCTGCTGATGGCTATGACGATACCGTCGCTTACAGGCTACACCTCTACTTACGCCAATGTGGGCGCTACCTCCGGCTGGGGTATCGACTTGTCGCTCAATGCGATACCAGTAAAGACACGCGACTTTACATGGAGCAGCACACTTACCTGGTCGCTCGACCGTAATAAGATTACGGCGCTGGCGAATGGTGTAACCGAGGATGTCAACAACAGATGGTTTGTAGGCGAAGAAATCGGTGTATATTATGACTATGTATACGATGGTATCTGGAAAACATCTGAGGCAGAAGAGGCGGCTAAGTATGACCGCAAACCGGGACAGATCAAGATAAAAGATATGAACGAGGATGACAAGATCGATGCCAACGACCGACGGATAGTAGGCCGAATACGTCCACGCTGGTCGGCTGGCTGGAATAACACGTTCAACTATAAAAACTGGGAGCTGAGCTTCTTCATCTATAGCCGATGGAAATTCACGGTAAACAAGGGTGCAGAAACACTGGGCGGTATGTACATGATGCGTGATGTGGACTACTGGATAGCAGGTGAAAACGAGGATGCTGAATACTATGCACCAGGTAGTAACGGTATCGGTGCTGCTGATACCTACTCTTCATCCATGAACTACCAGGATGGTTCGTATATCAAGATGCGTAATATCTCTTTGGGTTACAACTTCAGTCAGCGTCAACTCAAGAAAATCGGATTGAACAGTCTGAAAGTGTATGTACAGGCACAAAATCCTTTTACGATTTACAAGAAGGTGAAATGGCTGGATACCGACCTGATCAACTATGATAACAATAGCACATCTTATGGTTCGTATACCACCATTCGCAGTTGGGTAGTAGGCCTCAACATCGGTTTCTAACCCACTACTCCACTTCATGTATCCTATTAACGTGAATAAAAAAAACATCATGAAATTACATTATCAATATATCGCTTCTATAGCGCTCACTTCCGCATTAGCCTTAACATCATGCGGAGACTCTTTTCTGGAAGAAAATCTAACGACATCTAAAAGCACACAGGTATATACCACACAGGATGGTATCGACGAACTGGTAACAGGTGCGTATAGTAAACTCAAATTTAAGTTTAACTACATCTGGGGCATAGAGTGCTACAATATGGGTGTCGATGAATTTACCAGTGGTGCTAACAATATGACGGGCTGGAATGCGTATTCTACCAGTCTTAACTCCAGTGAGACCGGCGCTAACCAACCGCTGTGGGATAATATGTACGGTCTGATAGAACCGGCTAATATCATTATCAACAATGTACCGCAATACTACAGTAGCTCGTCGGCTACCTATAACACCCGTCTTGGCGAAGGCTATTTCCTTCGTGCCTATGGCTATTTCGAACTCGTCAAGCAGTTTGGTGGTGTACCTCTCAAACTCAATCCTTCTACAGGTGTAGAAACCTACTTTACCCGAAACAGCGAAGAAGAGTGTTATGCGCAAATCATTTCTGATTTCGAAAAGGCTTATGAGCTGTTACCAGAGAAGGGCGAAGCTACAGGCCGAATTACGAAGAGCGCTGCAGCACACTTCCTGGCTAAAGCACATCTATTCCGTGCCTCAGAACTGTACAGCAGTTGGAATACGAATTACCAGGAAGCTGACCTTCAGGCTGTTATCAAATATGGCAAGGAAGTCATCGACGCTCATCCCCTTTGCAATGACTTCGTAGAACTCTGGGATTACAAGGCACCGAATGGTGATAACGAAAATGTAAGCGAGGTCGTATTGGCAGCACAGTTCTCTGACGATAACGACACTTGGGGAAGATATGGCAACCAGATGCACCTCTATTATCCAAGTGTATATCAAAACCTTGGCGGATGTCTTCGTGATATATCCGGCGACCGTGAGTTTTGCTATGTCAGCGCTACCGAGTATAGTATGCAAGTGTTCGATCGGGTAAACGACTCCCGATTCTGGAAGAGTTTCATCACTACCTATAACTGTAACAGTGCGTCGGGTGCACCAAGCTATGACTCTACAGCCGTGGCTGCTGGCGTAGCTCCTGCAGGAACAGCTGTCGGTGAAAAGCGCTTTGGTTCGGGTGATATCGCTATCAAGTATATTGTCAACAATCCGGGTGATACTCGCTATACCGATTTTACCGGAAAGAAATCGGAAGATGCTGTGCTCAAGGATGGCAAACTCGTTCCACAGCACTGTTTTGTACGCTACTACAAAGGCGAGAACTTCAGTTGGAATATTTCGAGCAGCAATACCACGGGTAACTATTATAATCTGATGCCTGCCATTAACCGATCAGTAGCACTCAGCAAATTTCGTGATGGCTATCGTGTAGATTACAGTTCACAGTTTGGTACTCGAGATGCTATCATCGCCCGCTCAGCTGACGATGTGCTGATGGTGGCAGAAGCCTACGCCCGACAGAAAGACTATACGAATGCCATCACCTACCTCAATAAGGTGCGCGACCGTGCCGGCTATGCGTCTGGTGAAAATAGAAGTAAGCATGTAGACGGTGGACAGGCGTATAAAAACAATCCATACTGCTCTGGAGGAACAGCTGGTCGTAGCGGTACCACTGCTGCTATTTATTGTGAGACCAATACCTATTATGAGTCGAACAATATCGCAGAAACCACCGAATCGACCAAGAGCGAGATGCATTTGAATTCGATAGATGATATTCTGAATTCTCCTACCGACACCCCTATCTATCAAGCTTTGGATCTATCGTCAGAATACGACAAAGTCATGTGTTTCATCCTGAATGAACGTACCCGTGAGCTGATAGGCGAAAGTCATCGATGGGAAGATTTGGCACGCACCAAGACCCTCGAAAGTCGATGGAAAGCATTCAACTGTGCTTCTACTCTTGGACAAGGTACTTTTGATGCCAGCAAACATTACTATCGCCCGATTCCACAGTCGTTCTTAGACGGAATCACAAATGAAGATGGCAGCAATCTGACAGACGCTCAAAAAGAAGCTATGCAAAATCCTGGATATTAGTAGTATGGATACCCGATCATCGAATACATACTGATTCATTGGGTTATCAGATTATTTGAAAAAAGAAAAGCCTGGTGTATGATAATACATCAGGCTTTTCCGGATTTTGTTGACGCAGTGCATAAGATATGAAGAACTTTTCTAACAATATATATATCAAATAATAGCAACAAACATGATGTAAGAATAAAATCATGTTGAACAAACAATTGGGAGATAAGAACATATCCTCCCAGTAATACAATTGCTAGGAAAAGTATATTGATCATCTTCTTCCGCAAAAAACAAAGATTGAAATTATATATTATTACAAAGAAAGCAACAGATAATAAAGAACATAAATATCCGGCAAATAGAGCATAGTTAAATAATTCATCTACAATACTTTCTAGTTTCTGTAGAGTCAGACAATTAAATATGAAAGCTATCAATTGTCCAATAAAAGCAATGCCGGCAATCGTATTTATGAAAATTTTCATTTTCTAACTATTTATGTCACGAAGGCTGGTACGGTCGGTGAACAGAGCGTAGCTCAACTCATACTTTGGAACAAAATCCATCAGCTGAGAGAAGACTGTTTTTTCTGATAGGCATAACGAGTCTAAATTGGATAAGCACTGAGTTCATCGTTGTCTTTTTTTAATTCTACGATGCCATATGACATTTTCTGATGTATCACCTTTTAAAATAATAATATTCTTTTTATAAGCAACAATTGGTATTGTTTCATTCATGATTATATTTCCTCTTCTAATAGTATATTCGAACAATGTATCGTTTGCTATTTTGAATTTAAGGCCCCATACCTCCGTATGATATGTCCAATCATCATCAAGAAATTTGACAGAAGAATCTCTTTTAGAATACTCCGTGATTACTCCATTGTCATATCGTGACCAATATCCAACATTGTTATGGGTAATTACTTCAAAAAGGGACTGTCTGCAAGATATTAAAGACAACCCTGTAATGATTAAATATATTATTTGTTTTTTGGATTTCTGAGATCCTTTCCTAATATAACGCATTCTTGTAAAAATAAAGAAGTTGATATTTTATTGTTAATAATTTCAAATGAAGCACACCCCTGTCTGTGTCACCTCGATGTCACGAAGGCTGGTACGGTCGGTGAACAAATTAGAAGTCTATTCTATATTTTCTGGGGACAGCATTACAGAACACAAAGAATCAGCTCTTTCCTTATAATATTGCATTGGTTTCCAATCTTGGCGAGGAAGTTTATTATCTTTGAGAAGATTATATATTATATCTGCACAATTAAAATGGCCTAAATCTGATCCTTTTCTAAGATAATAAAGTGCCAATTCTTTTATCTCAGTATTTTTACTATTAGCGAACATGTTGTTTTCTTTATATCCGAATAATAAACGATAAACCTCATAACATGCATACATATCATCATATTTCTCTGCCATAAGCAAATCATAGAATAAAATATCATATTGCTTTTGGGTTGGCATACAACATAATTCATCACCAGGAAAACACAAGTAAGATAATTCATTATAGGCATCATGATTACCATATTTTACAATTTGTTGCTTTAAACTATCTTCTATTAAAGAAGTTCTATTTGTACAAGAAATATCCTTCTTATAATTAAACATGAAAACAAAAGTTGTGCAAATTGCCCCTATTACTATTCCAATAAATATAAATAAAACTTTTTTCATCTTTTGTAAATTTTAGGTGTATTAAATAGGCCAGTCCTTTGTCTCGTCCATATACGCAAGTGTGTACTTAGGAATAAACTTCAGGCCAGAGTGATACAGCTTAGCAGAGAACGCTTTCTGTGTCGCCTCGATGTCACGAAGGCTGGTACGGTCGGTGAACAAATTAGAAGTCTATTCTAGATTTTCTGGGGACAGCATTACAGAACGCAAAGAATCAGCTCTTTCCTTATAATATTGCATTGGTTTCCAATCTTGGCGAGGAAGTTTATTATCTTTGAGAAGATTATATATTATATCTGCACAATTATAATGGCCTAAATCTGATCCTTTTCTAAGATAATAAAGTGCCAATTCTTTTATCTCAGTATTTTTACTATTAGCGAACATGTTATCTTCATATCCGACTAATAAATAATAAACCTCATAACATGCATACATATCATCATATTTCTCTGCCATAAGCAAATCATAGAATAAAATATCATAATGCTTTTGGGTTGGGAAACATAATTCATCATCAGGAAAACACAATGCATATAATTCATAATAGGCATCATGATTACCATATTTTACAATTTGTTGCTTTAAACTATCTTCTATTAAAGAAGTTCTATTTGCACAAGAAATATCCTTCTTATAATTAAACATGAAAACAAAAGTTGTGCAAATTGCCCCTATTACTATTCCAATAAATATAAATAAAACTTTTTTCATCTTTTGTAAATTTTAGGTGTATTAAAATGATCCTTGACATTAGTAATGATAGGTCAAAGCTTCATTTAGTCGTGGTAGCCGTAATAAGATTAAAAGACGGGGTTCATCGTTGTCTTTTTTTAATTCTACGATGCCATATGACATCTTCTGATAATTTGTTTTTTATAAATAAAGTGTTCTTATTATAACCAACAATATGTGTTGTATCAACCATGATTATATTTCCTCTTCTAATAGTATAAAAGAACATTGTATCGTTCGTTATTTTGAATTTAAGGCCCCATAGTTGTGGTACATGCGTATGATATGTCCAATCATCATCAAGAAATTTGACAGAAGAATCTCTTTTAGAATACTCCGTGATTACTCCATTGTCATATCGTGACCAATATCCAACATTGTTATGGGTAATTACTTCAAAAAGGGACTGTCTGCAAGATATTAAAGACAACCCTGTAATGATTAAATATATTATTTGTTTTTTGGATTTCTGAGATCCTTTCCTAATATAACGCATTCGTTTCATTCATGATTATATTTCCTCTTGAATCTGCCCAATGAAGGGTCATACATGCGAGCTAAATAGTCATAAGTATCAAGACCATTCGAACGGTCAAATTCTTTGCCGTTATACCTCTCCTTAAATTCACCACGATTACCAGAATTTATATTTCCATCTTTTTGTTTTCATGATAATTCATTTGGCCATAATAGAATTAAGTTATACGACTTAATCAGATATATAAAAAATAAGTGATTAATTTTCTTACAAAATTATATATAAACTAGAAACATTGTTTATTTTTTTAACTTTTTTTTGTACTCAATAGGTAACTTTCATATTCGTGACCTGATAGGCGAAAGTCATCGATGGGAAGATTTGGCACGCACCAAGACCCTCGAAAGTCGATGGAAAGCATTCAACTGTGCTTCTACTCTTGGACAAGGTACTTTTGATGCCAGCAAACATTTGGGTTATCAGATTATTTGAAAAAATGAAAAGCCTGGTGTATGATAATACATCAGGCTTTTCCGTTTGATTAATCCGTATTTTCATGATGAAGACGACAGATTGAAACACGCCATTTACAAGTGTTTCTGAAAAAACTCAAGTATCGTCTGTTGTGCTTTCTTATCGCAACTGTGAGGAATATCCCATAGTTCAGTCTGCAGTTTATCTTCGGCATGCTGACTTTTCCATATCGCATGCAGCTTGTCGAATGCTTTCTTTACACCAGGAACAGGGAAGAGTTTATCCTTTTCTCCGTTAATCAAGAGCATGGCTTTCGGACAAGCAAGGCTGGCTATATCAGGATAGTCTAACCAACGACGTAAACCAGGAAGACAGTTGGCAAAACCACCATTCTCTGTACGCTTATACTTAAAACTCATCTGTTCGTCGGTCGTTACCATCCAACAGACAGAGGCACTCGCCTGAATACGATCGCTCAACGCAGCCAACATCCACGAACGATACCCTCCCATAGACCATCCAACACACCCTATACGCTTGCTATCTACCTCCGGCATTTGAGCCAGAAACTCTGTACCAGAGATATCATCATACGTCATCCAGGCAGAGAGATCGATACCATACATCATCATGTTGCCGGCTATCATATCATATTTATCACGACGGGCACCTTCCATCTGTCCACGTTCTCCCCACATCGGTGCATCGGCAGAATAGACAACATAGCCATGCTTGGCAAGATAGTCGCCTAAGAATTGACCACCATATCCCGCAGACCATTCTTCGGCATCACGCTTCACTTCATCCGTCTCACAAGCCAAGGGGCGAATCATCTTCTCCTTACCGATAAAGAGGTGTGCCCCATGATCGTGCAGGGCATTGACAGCAGGAAAAGGTCCCTTACCATCAGGTATTAAGACATAAGCCGGCACGGTATAATAGCGAGATAAACGAATCTCTATCTTTCTCGCCTTATAGCCATCACGCTGTTCTTCATAGAGCACTTTCGTCTCATAGCCATGAGACGGTGCAGGAGGAGGCATCAACATACAGTCGAACACTTTTTGACGTGCTTTCTTTCGCCATTTATTAAAGTTCTTGATACCACTATTTTCCCATGATAAAGGATAATCTAAATCAGCGATTAACTGTTCGGCATAAACGGGAAGATTACGCTTGAACTCATATTTTTCTCGCTTCTGTGCATATACAGTAAGACAAACCGCACTCAAGAGACATACGGTCAACAGACTTTTTCTCATGATTTTATCTTTTTTAAGTAGTCACTAGGATTTACGCCAAACTCATCTTTAAAGCATTTTCTAAAATAAGGTAAACTACTGAACCCCACTTCGTAAGCGATTTCACTAATCGTATATTTATTCTCGAGCAGGAGTTTTTCAGCATAATG
Source organism: Segatella baroniae B14 (assembly GCF_022024235.1). Lineage (GTDB taxonomy): Bacteria > Bacteroidota > Bacteroidia > Bacteroidales > Bacteroidaceae > Prevotella > Prevotella bryantii. The sequence goes on along the minus strand of NZ_CP091800.1, from coordinate 642,921 downwards.
CATCTTGTAATGCCGGATATACTCATTAGTACCGATACCCGTAAGCGCTTTAATTTTACGATACATACTCGAAATGCTCATATTGAGTTTGCCGGTAAGATAATCCATATCGAGTGTACCCTTCATATTTTCATCGATTAAAGCATGAAAACGCTCAAAGAACTGCTGGTCATTCTTATTCATGGATTCCATGAATATCTTATGCTTTTCATCCATGGACGATGTCTTATCAACCGACTGCGAAGAAAATGATGTAATAATACGCTTGCGCTGGGCGATAAGATTATCGATACGAGTCACAAGCAGCGAACGGCTGAATGGCTTCGTGATATAACTGTCAGCTCCTGCCTCATACCCTTCTTCCTTCGCCTGATTACTATCCTTGGCCGTTAAAAGAATGACAGGGATATGACTGGTACGCATATCTGTCTTCAGCGCCTTGCAGAGTTCATTGCCATCCATAGCAGGCATCATGATATCGCTGATAACGATGGTTGGTATCAGATCGAGGGCCTTGGCCAACCCTTCCCGCCCATCGGCAGCCTGATACACCGTGAAACGATCAGAGAGGGAGTCGGCGATGTATTGGCGGATACCTGCATTATCCTCAATAACCAGAATGGTTTCATCGGTTTCGATTGCCTTGTCACGCTTCTTATCGGTGTCAGCAGAACTGTCGCTGTTCGTCTTATCCTCCAGCATAACAGCGGGTTCTACACCATGAATGGCAGAAGGATAAATATTGTTTTCGTCAAGTGTTACAGTAAAGGTACTCCCCTTCTCCACACTACTCTCCACACGAATAGTACCCTGATGCAAGGTATCGAGTTTTTTGACGAGCGACAAACCGATACCCGTACCAGAAGCCTGATGTTTACCATTTTCCTGATAGAATCGTTCAAAGATATGCGGCAGAGCACTTTCTGCTATACCATACCCCGTATCGGCTACGATGATATCGATAAGATGCTGATTACCCTCACGACGACGCGCGACACGCGATATAACAGAGCCACGCTCCGTATATTTTAAGGCGTTCGACATCAGATTGTCAACGATGATAGCCAACATATCTCTATCGAAATAGGCTTCGATATCAGACTCAGGAGCTTCAAACCGTATCTGGACTTCATGGTTCTGATTTAATTCTATATATTTCCGGGTAATATTTTCTACCGCCTCGACGATATTACCTTTTGTTACCGAGAGTTCACGCGTATCCGTTTCTGTTTTTCTGAATTCCAGGATTTGGGTAATCAGCTTACGAAGTCGTTCGGCGCTATTGAGAATAATATGAAGGCGATGTTTTTCCTTGATAGGAATATCGATGCTCTTACTCATATCTAAAAGAGGACCGATAATTAAGGTCAGTGGTGTACGCAACTCGTGCGTAATATTGGTAAAGAAGCGCATACGCTCCTCATTGAGCAACTGTTCCTGTTCATGCTTATGCTGTTCGGCCGATAACAGATATTCCAGACGAATTTTCTTACGATAGGAATAGACGATATAGAAGACAGCCAAGACGAAAATAACCAAGTATATCATCTTAGCCCACCAGGAGAGCCAGAACGGAGGATTAACACATATATCTATCGAAGAGAGATGACGAGACCACTCCTGATTATGTAATCTGCATTTTACCTCAAGGGTATAATTGCCGTAAGGTAAATTGCGGAAAGTAACCCGATTATCTGCTATCGTCGTCCAGTCATCCGATAAGCCTTTCAGGCGATAAGCATACTCCACTTCGCCTTGCAGGGCATAGTTGAGGCTGTTAAAGATTACGGTAAAAGTATTGTCAGTATACCTCAGATCTACCGCCTTCTTATTCATCAATAGAACGATACTATCAGCGACCCCATTACAGCCTGCAAGATGCATCGACGTAAGATAAACCTGTGGGGCCTGTTCTTTTCGCAATACTCGCGTTGGATCAAAATAGGTTATCCCCTGTGTACTACCGAAGAAGAGTAACCCTTTTGGAGATATGGCCACACTAGAGGGATTAAAGTTGCCCATCGTAATATGGTCGCGATAATCGTAACTTACCAACGACTTTCTACCTGCCAATTTGCAGCTGATACTCTTCACCGTACTCATCCAGATATTCCCCCGACTATCCTCAGCCAGTGCCCGCACATTATTATCGGCATAACCATTGTTATGGCTGTACACCACAAACTGCGGTTTTTCAGGATGACTAACTTCCACCAGTCCACTGCTGGTAGCAAGCCACATGTGTCCATTCTTAGCGAGATGCACGTCATTGACCGTATTAGAAGGTAATCCTTCTTGCAGTGTAAGGTTTTTAAGCTGCTTGAACTGCGGTGAACAAATCACGACACCGCCTCCGAAAGTTCCTATCCAATAGTTACCCTGACGATCTCTGTCGATACTTCGAATCAAACTTTCGGTGAGTTGTGCCCTGGCGATGACCTCATAGCTTGCTTTCTTAATCACAAAAAGACCATTGCTCGTACCCACTAACATCCTGTCGGACAGTTCGTACATACACCGGATATCCTGTGATTCAGAAAAAATGCGTCGCAAACCACCTCCATGAGCACTTTGCACATAGAGATTATCATTAAAGCAACCCAACCATAAGTTACCCTGTCTATCCCGATGAATCACCTGAACAGACCGGCCTGGCAAGTCGATATCACAAGCTACACGATAGCCATTCTTATCAAATACGTTAACCCCATCGCCATCCGTTCCGACAACGAGACGCCCCTGACGGTCGAAAGCCATACCGATGACCGCTTTGATAGACAGATGTTGTTTCGGATTAACAGGGGAATAAAGGATCTGTGAAAATAAGGGTTTACGATGCGCGATAAAGTTAACGCCGCCACCATATAAGCCCAACCATACATTATGATAGTCATCTTCTAATATGCATCGTACACTCGATCCCGAAAGATCATGATCGGAATCGCCCTCACGAATAAACTGAAATTGTGGATATAGCATACCTGCCCCTAACATGGCCTGCAGATGAAGAATTACCACACCATTAAGTTCGGTAGCTATCCACAGTCTCCCATCACTCAACTGCTTGATATCGAAGATACAATAATTACCAACCACCCCTTTACCATAATGTACAAATCGGGCATGCACAGCATCAAATAAATCGAGTCCACCATCACTTCCAATCCAGATGTTCCCCATTTTATCACGGAAAATACAATGTACATCATCGCCCGACAAGGAATAAGGATCATTCGCCTGATGCCGGAAAGTATGAGCAGTACGATTATGGGTATCGATAATACTGAATCCACCTCGCACATGACCTGCATAAATCAGTCCACCCCCCACATCGAGAACACACCAGTTGCTGTTGGTATGCAAACCTTTTACCGTTTTCTGATTATAATGAATAAACCGATCATGCTGCCGGTCATAATAATCGATACCATTCCAATAGGTCGTAATCCAGATACTGCTATCCAGACTAGGCGCCAAAGACGTGATATCATTGGTAGCTATACTATGAATATTCTTGGCATCGTGCAGATAATAGCGAAAAGTATTGCTCTCATAATCGTAAACATCTAATCCGTTACGCTGTGTACCTATCCACATCTTCTTTTCTTTCGGATCATCGAGCAAACAATTAAGATCGTTACCAGAGATAGATTGAGTACCTCTTTTATATAACGAGATAAACTGAGAACCATTAAAGCGATTTAGCCCCTGCTCTGTAGCGACCCATATAAATCCCTGTTTATCTTTAGCCATACTCATCACAAAGTCGCTAGACAAACCATGTTCTTGTCCAAGTTGTTTCACCTGAATGGTTTGGGCTTGAAGAAAACATAAGTCCAATATAAAAGAGGTCAGTATTAGTATGTATTTTATCATGTATATTCTCAATAGATCTTAATTAAGCGCAAAGATACAAAAAAACACACGAAATTCAGTCAAAATAGGACTACAAATCGTTCGATGAACGAAATATATACCCTTTTTGAACGATTTATTATTGTCTTATTAAACATAAATAAGTAAATTTGTGATACTTTTTAAATTAGAAACCTAACAAGAAGAACAACTAAAACCTAAAATTATGGTAAGAATATCTAACTACCTAAAAGGATTAACACTCGTCAGTATGATGTCTGTTGCCACGATGACACTACAATCCTGTAGCGATTCTGACAACTTCACAGCAGTTGACAATGCTGATCCGACTCTCTTGCTGAGTCAATCGACCATCCTCACAGAACCGGGACGTGCTTTCACAATAGAAGGTATCGCCAAGGATGCCGATGGATTAAAGTCTATCCGACTCGTCAATGATGATCTTTATCTGGATAAGACCATTGATTTCCTAACCTATTATCCAGACTCTCTACTCCATGAATATCACCTCAACTATGGGTATAACGGTGATAAAACATGGACAGGAACCGAATCTTTCCCAATACAAATTACAGTAGAAGATGTAATGGGGCATACGTTCACGACAACAGCAAACGTCAGCACTGCAGGCGATTTCTCTGCTCCTACATTTACTACTGCTCCGTCTCCAAATCTTACAGTATTGCTTCAAAATCCGAAGCTAACGTTAAACACGACCGTAGCAGACAACAAGGAACTCGGCTACATTAAAATTTCTATTCCTGCTGTCCATGTCAACGACAGCATCGCGCTAACCGGAACAAGTTATACGCTGCAGAAGGCATACGAACTGCCTGCCACAGAAGCAGAGTATAACATGACCATTACTATTGGTGATAAAGGTGGAAACACAACAAGCACTCAAAGCGTGGTTAAAGTCAGCGAACTACCAGATTTCAGTAGAATGTACTTATCTGATGTAGACGATGCCGCAGACTTGAGTTCCGACCTGTATGGCGTACCGATGTTAATTGAGCACACAGGGGCTTATCAGTACCGCGCACATTATTATAATAAGGCTGCTGGTACCAAGATTCGCTTTATCCCTCAGAAGACAGACTTCCAACCTATTTGCTTCAGTGTAGACCCTAATACAGGCTTGCTAACCAGTGATCCGAGTGCAGGCGACCCAATAGAGCTCCAAGAGACGGGCTACTATGAGTTTACCTTGAATACGGTTACGGGCGAATGGGATATGAAGAAGTGGACACCTACTACTGCTGCGATGACACTTGATGGTACTACTACCGTGAACTTTAAAGATGACTCAGGCGACCAACCTGCTCAAATCTGCCTCGCCGGTGAAGGTTTACCAGGTACAGCCAACTGGACTACGAATCAGAATAATGGTGCCTTTATCCTCTATCAGGATAAGACCAATCCATATCGACTCTATCGCGAAATGAAGCTTACGGCAGGAACAACCCTTTCGTTTACCATTTCACAGACACACTGGTGGGGTTGGTGGCCACAGCCATTCTGGCGTTTTGATGGTAGCGATGAGAACGAGGCTAACGTGCTCAATGGTGGTGATAACATGAAATCTGTCACCGTAAAGACAGATGGCACATATCTCTTCGAGTTCGACTATGCCCTCTTACGTTCACGGATTACCTTGGTGAAATAATCGACAATAAACATTAATCAATATCATTAATCATATGAAACGATATATATTATTCCTATTTATATCTCTTCTTACCTTTAGCCTTCACGCTCAAAATATCGATGTGACAGGTACGGTTATCGGAGAGAGTGACCAGGAGCCTATTATTGGTGCTTATGTCAAAGTAAAGGGTTCCACAGCAGGAGCTGTTACCGACTTAAACGGTACGTATATGCTCAAAGGGGTCAGTGGTAAGGCTACGCTGGTTATTTCCTGTGTCGGCTATGCTACTCAAGAAATTCCGGTAAAGGATCGTCATACTCTTAATATTACACTGAAAGACGAGGCTTCCGACTTGAATGAGGTGGTGGTCATCGGTTATGGTGCGGTCAAGAAGGGTGATCTGACGAGTAGTATTTCTGCCATCAAAGGTGATAAACTGGAGCATATGTCTACGGGTAATGTCATGAATGCATTGCAGGGACAGGTGAACGGTGTACAGATTAGTAACGCCGGTGGACCGGGTGCTTCTCCTCGCGTTATCATCCGTGGTATCAGTACCATTAATGGTTCTGACCCGCTCTATGTCGTCGATGGTATGCCTGTAGGTACCAATATCAACTTCCTGAATCAGAATGATATCGAAAGCATGCAGGTGTTGAAGGATGCTTCTGCTTCTGCTATCTATGGTACGCGTGGTAGTAATGGTGTGATCCTGATTACAACCAAGAAGGGTGCAGCAGGCAAGACTAAGTTTAATGCTTCGGCTACATGGGGCTTCCAGACCCTCTCTAAACCAGATATCGCAGGGGCAGACGAATATCGTCAGGTATTTAATACCCGCTATACCAACGATGGTCATACCAGTATTTTCAATGAGACAAGTGATGACGGTCGCTCTTCTTTGGGCAATACAGACTGGTGGGACGAAACCATGCGTGATGTCGCTTTGCAGCAGAACTACAACTTTGGTTTCTCTGGCGGTAACGATAAGTATATCTATAGTGCAAGTATCGGATACTATCGTCAAGACTCACAGTATAAGACGGGCAACTGGCAGAAACTCTCTGCCCGATTCTCGATGGAATACAATTTCAATAAGATTGTTAAAGCAGGTATAGATTTTACACCTCGATATGAGAATTGGGATGATACTCCTTCTCTGCTTGGTGCGATCATGGCGATGGACCCTACTACTCCTGTTATGAATGATGAGGATAAATGGGTTTCTAATCCTTATAGCAACTATGCTCGCTCACATAATAACCAGGAATGGAACCCGGTAGCCTCTATGAATCGTCTCGATTCCGGTGCTGACGAATATGCACTCCTTGCTACTCCATTTGTACAGATCTCTCCGATCAAGGGACTTACTTTCCGCACTCAGTTTGGTGTGAATGCTCGTTTCCGCATGACCAACAGTTTTGTACCGGAATTCTTCATCGACAACCTGGAACAGCAGAATCCATCTACCGTTTCCAGTTCGCATGAAAACTGGATCGACTGGAACTGGACCAACACGCTCTCTTACATGAAGACTTTCAATAAGAAGCACAATCTTAATGTCATGGCTGGTTATACCGTAGAGCGTTTCCAGGACTATCAGTTATACGGCAGTCGCGACGATGTGCCATCTTCTATCGAAGAAATGCGCTATATCAACGCAGGTACTACCAATCAGCAGGTCAGCGGTGTCGCTTCCTACAATTCACTGGTATCCTATCTCGGTCGACTGATGTACAATTACGATGAGCGCTATTATCTTACCGCAAGTGTGCGCGTGGATGGTAGTAGTAAATTCCCAAGTGGCAGCAAATATGCCACATTCCCTTCTGTCAGTGGTGCCTGGCGTATCTCCGGCGAGAACTTCATGAAGAATCAGAAAGTATTCGATGACCTGAAACTTCGTCTCGGTTGGGGTAAGGTAGGTAACCAGAATATCTCGAATGATGCCTATATTTCTTCGGTAGGTACCACACGTTATGTATTTGGTACAGATGCAACCACCACAGTAGGTACTGCTGTCAACAGAATCGGTAATACTCAGGTACGCTGGGAGACTGTAGAAGACTTTAATATCGGTGTGGATATGGCTTTCTTGAAAAATCGCTTGAAGGTAACCGCCGACTGGTATACCAAGAAGAGCCATGATATGTTGATGCAGAAAGAAAATCTGCTCGTATTGGGTCTTCCTGCCTGGAACGGTCGGATGTGGGAAAACATCGGTAGCATGAAGGCTACGGGATGGGAACTCGGCTTCAACTGGCAAGACCAGATTAAAGACTTCACTTATGGCGCTTCTTTGAATCTGTCAAGTGTACGCAACAAAGCTGTGAATCTGAATGGTAACTATATCTATACCGGTAGTCACAATGGCGACTATATCATCCGTAACGAAGAAGGTCTCCCAATCAGCCAGTTTTATGGGTATGTCGTAGACGGTCTCTTCCAGAACCAAACCGAAGTGACTTCGTATACGAATGAATATGGTGAGGCCATGCAACCTAACGCACAGCCAGGTGACTTCAGATATAAAGACATCAACTTAGATGGTAAGATTGATGAGAACGATAAGACCTATATCGGCAATCCGTTCCCAGACCTTATGGTAGGTTTCAACCTGAACGCAGCCTATAAGGGCTTCGACTTCCAGGCACAGTTCTATGGTACATTTGGCAATGACATCTACAATCTGAATAAAGAACGTTATTTCGGTCTGAACGGTTCGAATGTATTGGCAGGCACACTCCATGCAGCATGGCATGGAGAAGGAACCAGCTATGATATTCCAAGACTTAGTGTGGACGACCCAAATGGTAACTATACCAAGCCAAGCAGTTACTTTGTAGAGAGTGGAAGCTATTTCCGCTGTAAACTGCTCCAGATAGGCTATACCCTCCCAAAGAGTGTCATGGGCAATGTACAACTTCGTGTATCTCTCTCTGCTCAAAATCTCTTTACCATCACCGGTTATTCTGGCATGGACCCAGAAACCGCTTCAATGGGTAGTGCAACAGAGGCTGGTATCGACTGGACAGGTTATCCTAATCCTCGTACCATACTCTTAGGTTTGAATCTTAACTTCTAAATTGTACGGATATGAAAACGATAAAATCAAATATATTTCTGAACAGAAGATTATGGTTGGGTAGCGCCTGTCTCGCTGGCGCCCTAACCTTGACAGGTTGTTCTGAGAGTTTCCTGGAAGAACCTCTTCGTGGACAACAGACGATAGAAAACTACTATACTTCAGAGGAAGAGGTAGAACAACAAGTAACGGGTTGTTATCAGACCCTCGCCTTCGATGACTGGTGGCAGATCTACAAATTTTATGTCATGAACGATGTCGTTACCGACGATGAGTGGATGGGTAACACCACACAGGATCCAGGCGACTATAAGCCGCTGGCTTTTTATACGGGTAACACGGTAGAAGCTGGTAATGGTGTGCAGAATTTCTATCAGTATCGCTTTAAGGGTATTTTCCAGTGTAATGCCACTATTAACCGTTCTGCAGGAGTCATCTTCCAGGATGAAAATCTGAAAAACAGACTGATGGCTGAGGCTCGTTTCATCCGTGCTTTCGAATATTTCGAACTCGTGAGAAGTTTTGGTGGTATGCCTATTCTGACGACGATAACAATGCCGAGCGAAGCGGCTGGTATCGAGCGTGCTTCAACAGAAGATACCTATGCGTTTATCGAACAGGAACTGTTGGCTGCTATCCCTAATCTCCCACTCCGCTCAGAGCAGAGCAGTGCTGAGATCGGTCGTATCACCAAGGGAGCAGCTCAAGGTATGTTGGCAAAAGTATATTTGTATCAGGAAAAATACAAAGAGGCTGAAGCTCAATTACAAGAAGTGATTAATAGTAAGGAATATAAACTGCTGGATAACTTTGGTGATGTATGGAGCATGGATCACAACAACTCTGAGGAGAGTCTTTTCGAATATCAGACCAATAGTGATATCAGCTATAATCTGGGCGAACGTATCTCTGTCGTTGTAGGTAGCCGTGATGACTCAGGATGGAGCTGGGGACTTCCTACCAGCAATCTGGAGAAGGCTTTTGAGGAAGAAGGCGACTCGGTACGTAGATTATGGACGATATTGCACCATAACCAGACCTTTATTCCGAATGATGATACCTATAACGAGGATAATCCATATATCATTACACCAAGTAAGCATAAGAGCGCACGTGCCAACATGAAACTCTATATACCGCTGGCTAAGCGTCCTGATCCATACGATGCACCTCATATCCCACTGAACTATCGTATTCTGCGATATGCTGATGTTCTGTTGATGTATGCAGAAGTAGAGAACGCCTTAGGGAAAGATGCCGAGGCTCAGGATGCACTTAACCAGGTGCGTAAACGCGTAGGACTTAAAAATGTTACTTCTACCGGTACAGCACTTCGCGATGCTATCCGTAAGGAACGTCGTCTGGAACTCGCTCTGGAGGGTAACCGTCTTTTCGATTTGCGTCGCTGGACAGATGACAATGGCAAGAAGGCCATCTGCAATGTCATGGGTAGCAATGGTAGTTTTGTGAAGTATAATCTGGAACAGAGTACTGACGAATACGAGATAAGTAATCAGAAAGAAAGCTCTGATAAGGGGGCTAATTTCAAAGAAGGTAGAGATGAGCTCTATCCTATCCCTAATTCTGAGATTATTATGTCGAATGGTTCGTTAAAGCAAAATCCCGGATATAATTAATCTTAATTGGTATAACTGTGGGGGGAGCCAATAGTGTGGTCTCCCTCCACCAACTAAAGATAAGCTATGAAATCTGTTAAATCTACTAACATATGAAAAGAATACTACCTTCACTTTTTTTCGCTTCGCTCTGTATGGGAATCAGTGCACAGAGTAATACTAAGGTAACGATTAACCCTTCTAAAACTTATCAGACTATGCGCTCTTTTGGCGCCAGCGACTGTTGGACTGCTGAATATGTGGCGCAATATTTCAGTGATACCCAACGACAAAATGCGGCAAGATGGCTCTTTTCGTCTGAAGTGGATGCTCAAGGAAATCCCCTGGGTATTGCCCTATCACAATGGCGTGTAAACTTGGGTGCTGGCAGCAGTACTCAGGGTGCCAATAGTAATATCGATGACGAAACAAGACGCGCCGATTGTTATCTGGAATCTGACGGCCAAACCTATAATTGGAATCATTGTCCGGGGCAACAGTGGTTTATGAATCAGGCCAAGACGTATGGCGTAAATGACTTCCTGCTCTTTACTAATTCTCCACTGATCTATTACACCACAAACGGACTGGCGAATAATAAGAGTAATGCCGCTGGCTCTAATCTCGGTGCTGCCTATTATGATGACTTCTCGGAATACTTGGCGGAGTGTGTGAAGCACTTTACGGAAAAGGGGTATCCGATAACCTACATCGACCCCGTTAACGAACCGGCTTTCAACTGGACAGATGGTCAGGAAGGTACACCGTGGCAAAATGCAGAGGTAAGCAAGTTGGTACGTGAACTGGATAAATCGCTGACCTCACGTAATCTGTCTACACAGATCTTAATACCAGAAGCCAGCTCGTGGGACCGGCTTTATCAGCAGTGCTCAGACTATAACGGCAGAGCGAGCAACCAGATAGAAGCATTCTGGAATCCCGCTCATACCGATACGTATATCGGCGACGTCGCTCATTTGGCAAAAATCGCTGCCGGACATAGCTATTGGACTTTCCGTACCAACGACGATCTGCAAAATATCCGAAGCCAAGTGGCTACTAAAGCTGCAGAATATGGTCTTGAAACAGCACAGACAGAATGGAGCATGCTCGATGCAGAGCCCTCTACCGAAGCAGGGTTCCCGGCCAGTTATGATGCAGCCACATATATGGACATCGCGCTGTATATGGGTAAACTCATCTATAGCGATATTGTCTATGCCAACAATACTTCCTGGAGTTACTGGACTGCTATGGCGCAGGAAAAATGGAGCCAGAAAAACCGTTTTTATCTGCTTCGTCTGATTGATGCTGATGATACGGATGGTGGTGAGAGCTATGGCGATATCCGCAAGGGCGGTACGATAGAAGACAGTAAGAGTTTATGGGTATTGGGCAATTATAGTCGATTTATCCGTCCGGGGTATCAGCGTATCAATCTGGAGGCCAGCAATCTGGGAATCAACGGTTTGATGGGCACCGCCTATCTCTCACCCAACCAAGACCAGATGGTCTGTGTGTTTGTCAATATGGGCTATACCCGACGCAACCTCTCTTTTGATATCGACGGTTATAGCATAAGCCATATAGATACCTACACCACTTCAGAAACTCAGAATCTGGAACACGCTAGCTACGCTGCTGACGAGACTTTCAACGTGGCCAAAGGTACGGTTACTACGGTCGTATTATCCATCAGTCCTACCGCAGGAATAGAGCACTTGACGATAGCTGATGCCGACACCAAGCACACTGCAGACGATGCCGTATATACGATTACCGGACAGAAGACAGATACAAGTCTGCAATCGTTGCCAGCAGGCATATATATCAAACAAGGTAAAAAAATGATTATCCATTAACGATCACATCAATTATGCGTTTATCACATCTATTCATCATGTCGCTGATGACGATGACATCACAAGCACAGCAGACACGCATCTATCACATTGATACCGATAACCCACAACAACAAATCCTGCACTTTGGAGCTTCAGATGCCTGGAGTATGCAGTTTACAGGACTATGGCCACAAGCACAACAAGAGGAGATAGCAGACTGGCTCTTCTCTTCTGAAAACGATGCACAAGGACAACCACGAGGAATAGGATTGTCGATATGGCGCTTCAATTTAGGTGCTGGTAGCAGTGAACAGGGCGATTCTTCACAGATACAACCGGGTACTCGTACAGAATGCTTTCTACAGCAAGATGGTACGTACGACTGGAACAAGCAGTTAGGTCAGCGCAGATTTCTGAAGTTGGCGAAACAGCGTGGGGTGAAGCATTTTCTCGCATTCATGAATTCGTGCCCTGTATATTTCACCAAGAACGGACTGGCCACGAATACGGGGCGCGGGGGTACCATCAACCTGAAAGATGATAGCTACGATGCTGTGGCCCGTTTCGCAGCAACAGCGATGAAGGGTATCGAGGCACACGATTCGATTCACTTCGATTACCTCTGTCCGGTTAACGAACCGGATGGGCACTGGAACTGGACGGGACCCAAGCAAGAAGGGTCGCCGGCGACAAATCGCGAAGTAGCCCGACTGGCCAAAGCGATTTCCAAGGAATTCAAGAAACAGAAAATAACGACTCAGATTATGACCAACGAAAGCAGTGACTTACGCTGTCTTTTAGGTACCCACGAAACCGACTGGCAACGGGGCTATGAGGTGAGTGCGTTCTGGAACCCGGACAGCACGGCGACTTATCTGGGCAAAAGCTACGGTATACCGCGCGTGGTCATGGCTCACAGCTACTGGACCAATACCCCTATAAGCTATATGCGCCAAATACGCGAGGAACTTCGTGATACATTAAAAAAATATCAGGTAGACTATTGGCAGACCGAAACCTGTATCATGGGGAATGACGAGGAAATTGGTGGTGGCGGCTATTACGACTTCTCGATGCGTACAGGTCTCTATGTAGCCCGTATCATGCACCACGACTTGGTATACGGTCAGGCTAAAAGTTGGTCGTGGTGGCGCGCGATGGGAAGTGATTACAAAGACGGTCTTATCCGTGTATATAGTACCGATAACTGGAAAAGCGGTAAGGCTATACCAAGCAAACTGATGTGGTGCATAGGAAATTTCAGTCGATTTATTCGTCCTGGCGCTACACGATATCCGGTGACATTACTCGATGAGCATCGACAGATCGTTCAGGATGGCGAAACGGATCCGCGTGGTGTCATGGTTTCTGCATATCGCAACATAGACGGTTCATGGGTGATGGTGGCCATCAATTATAGCGAATCTGCTCAATCCTTCACCATTGATGGTATTCAGGGAAAACAAGTGTGGAAAGCATATCGCACGAGCGATGTAGAAGGTGAAAGTTTGAAACCGGTTGGCACCATCAGCCACAGCACCCGACTCGAACCGAAATCGATTACGACTTTTGTTGCGCAGTAAACAATCCGAAACGCTGTAACATCAAGAACGAAACAACAAAAATCATTCATCAACTAGAAATCATTAAGTAATAAGAGATAACGCTGTAATACAATTTATCATATGAAAAAAACTTTCGCAAAGATCGCTTTTTTGTCGTTAGCCCTTACCTTAGGCGCACCAACGATAAGTTATGGTGCAGACAAAGGGTCTTTTGATATTGGCCATAAAACCTTCTTACTAAACGGTAAACCATTTACGGTTAAGGCAGCCGAACTGCATTATCCTCGTATTCCTCGTCCTTACTGGGAACATCGCATCAAGATGTGTAAAGCCTTAGGTATGAATGCGATATGTATCTATGTTTTCTGGAATATCCACGAACAGAAAGAAGGTGAGTTCAACTTTACCGGTAATAACGATGTTGCCGAATTCTGTCGCTTGGCACAGAAGAACGGTATGTATGTGATTGTACGCCCTGGTCCTTACGTTTGTGCAGAATGGGAAATGGGAGGCTTACCATGGTGGCTTCTCAAGAAGAAAGATATTAAACTGCGCGAACGTGATCCTTATTTTATGGAGCGCGTTAAAATATTCGAAGATAAAGTGGCCGAACAGTTGGCTCCACTGACGATTCAGCGAGGTGGACCAATCATTATGGTACAGGTAGAAAACGAATATGGTTCTTATGGCATCGACAAACAGTATGTCGGTGAAATTCGTGATATGCTTCGTCAGGGATGGGGCAACGATGTTAAAATGTTCCAGTGTGACTGGTCGAGCAATTTTACCCATAACGGTCTGGACGATCTCATCTGGACGATGAACTTTGGTACAGGTGCCAATATCGATAACCAATTTAAGAAACTGAAAAGCCTTCGTCCCGATGCACCACTGATGTGTTCGGAATTTTGGAGTGGATGGTTTGATAAATGGGGAGCCCGACACGAGACACGTCCTGCCCAGGATATGGTCAACAATATCGATGAAATGCTGAGCAAAGGAATCAGTTTTTCTCTATATATGACACATGGAGGAACCTCTTTCGGCCATTGGGCAGGCGCCAACAGTCCAGGTTTCCAGCCAGATGTGACCTCTTACGATTATGATGCCCCGATCAATGAGTACGGACAGGCTACAGCAAAATATCAGTTACTGCGCAATACGCTCCAGAAGTATAGCGATAAACGACTACCCGCAGTACCCCAAGCCCCTGCTCCACTGATACGTGTACCCCTATTCCAGCTCCAGGAGTTTGCTCCTCTCGAAGCAGCGTATCAAGGTCAAACGCCGATAACCCACTCAGACGATCTGACCTTTGAGGCTCACGATTTAGGATGGGGCTATGCTGTATATCGCAATACGCTGCCAGAACTGCCTGCCGGTACTACACTTCATCTGAACGACATACATGATTACGGACAGATATGGATTGACAACCAGTATATCGGCAAAGTAGACCGTGTACGTAATGAGAAAAGTATCGAACTCCCTGCTGTGAAGGCCGGTAGTACACTGACGATTCTGGTAGAAGCCATGGGCCGTATCAACTTTGGTAGAGCCATTAAAGATTTCAAGGGTATCACGAACGATGTAACCATTACGACCCAACAGGGGAAGCATGAGATACAGTATACGCTTAAGGGATGGCAAAGTTCTTATATCGACGACAGCTACGAGACGGCTGTACGCGCCTTATCGGCTGCTCGTAAGCATACTGAAAAGGATACCCCTATCATGGGCAAGCGTGGCTACTATCGGGGTTATTTTAACCTGAAGAAGGTGGGTGATACGTTCCTTGATTTCGAAACATGGGGCAAGGGACAGGTATATGTCAACGGGCATGCCATGGGACGTATCTGGTCTATTGGTCCTCAGCAAACGCTCTATGTCCCAGGCTGTTGGCTCAAGAAAGGTCGTAACGAGGTTGTGGTGCTCGATATCACGGGTCCGCAAAAATCTCATGTCTGGGGACAGGATAAACCTGAACTTGATAAACTCAACTTGGAGAAGTCGAATAAGCATAATAACATAGGTGACCGTCCTGACCTCAATTCTCAAACACCTGTCTTACAAACTGAAGTAAAAGCTGGAAACGGTTGGCAGACACTTGCATTGCCTGGCACAGTGAAAGGTCGCTACCTTGCTATCCAGATAGAAAGTAATCAAGACGCCAATGCGCCAAGTGCTATTGCTGAAATCTATGTACAAGATGCTGCGGGTAAACGTATCGATCGGAATAACTGGGTAGCGAAATATGCAGACAGTGAACGCGGCAATCATACGCTGGATAAGATGTTTGACTTACAGGAATCGACATATTGGCAAACCGAAACGAGTGCCAGTTTCCCTCACCTCCTGGTTATCGACATGGGACAGGTACAGCAGGTATCGGCTTTGGAATATCTGCCAAGAGCAGAACAAGGAGCACCGGGGAGCATCAAGAAGTTTAAATTCTTTGTGTATTAAATCGTACTTCCACGATATTCGCTTATGAAGTCGACAAAGAGAGAGGATGAAGTCGACATAGCAGTGCTTTGAAAGACAATCGGGTACATATCAATGATATGTATCCGATGTTTTTTTTTTCTTGCTCAAGCTGATTTAATATCTTTGCGTCTTTGCGCTCTTTGCGAGAAATTCTTTTGTCCAAAGATACTTGCTCCTGCATTACTGCGATGAATTCGCCAATTACAGAGCTATTGATGTAAATTATCTCGCAAAGTACGCAAAGGCGCAAAGTTTTTTTTAGAGCGCGAAGAGTTTAAGAATATCTCTTATTTTCTAGATACAGACGGATCGATCTTAGTTTTATACCACACCACCATATCTTTGACTAACATAGTTGTAAATGGTATCTCGGTAGTAGTTTATACTTTCTTCGCTATAACTCTCTGGAAGTTCTTGCCACAAAACATCACGTATGGTAATAATAAGAGTAGCACGAGTCGTTGGCTTATCAAATGGATGATCCATACCAGCCAACTGTTCCTTTATTTTGGCAAGCAACTCTATGGCTACATCCTTCAGCTTCTTGACTTCTGTCTTTGACAGATTGTCTTTCAATAGGAGGTCGTAGAGCGAGAGCTCTTCATCACTCTTGAATCCTTCTCGTACATAACGCTTCTCTTCTTCGCTGAGAGATTGAGACAGATGCATCAACTCCTCGAAGGTCTTCTCTATCGTTGCGCGATTCTGCTCCTGGTTATACGCTTGAATAATCTCCTGATACTTTTCGTAAAAGTTAATTCTGGATGGATTCTCTGCTAATAGTCGAGCCAGACGTTCCTGAAGTAAGTCTTGAATGTCTCTTAGTACGAGATTCTTGTCTTCACGCTTGGCAAACTCTCTTCGCAATAAATCGAAGTCGATACCGCTGATGTCAAATCTACGTCCACCACCATCAGCAACCATCACAGCATTGGAATCTATTTCAAGATGCTCATTGACAATATCATTGATTGCTACACTCAGGTCTGTGATGTCCGCGTGCTTACGCTTTTTCTGCAATTCCTTGTAGATGGCTTCCAGAGCATCTTTCTTTTTGCGCATGTCTTCAGTTATATCTTCACGATCGAGATATTTCCAAAGTTTGAGCAAGGTAGTCGCAAATGTGCAGAACGACTTACGGGTTTCAATCTTATCACAAAGCTGGTTTGCTGCCTTCTTCAGAAGTGACAGTTTCTCAAATGACATTGCATCAATGAGTTCCTGCAATTCAAAACCTTTATCATGCAGAAATGTTTCCGCTGTCGCTATGATTTCCCAAACATTCTTTATCAGTTCTTCCTTGTTGACTGTCGGGTCGTTGCCGCCGTCTCCGCCGTCAGGATTAGCTGTATAGTCAGCCAGAGCTTGACGGAGTGCTTTCACAATACCTATATAGTCAATTACAAGACCATTCGACTTTCCTTCCGCCACACGGTTAGCACGGGCAATGGTCTGCATCAAGGTGTGCGCCTTCATGGGTTTATCAATATAAAGGCATGACAGCGTTTTTACGTCAAAACCAGTCAGCCACATGGCGCAGACAAAGACCACGCGCAGTTTGCCGTTGGCATCCTTGAACTCCTTATCCAGCTCCCTTTTCTCCATTTTCTCACGATGTGGAGTGATATCAAGTTGCCATTTCTTGAATGTCTGTATCTCGTTCTGCTCCTGCGATACAACAACTGCCATTTCGGTTTCTTCCATCCATTGCAGTTTACGCTTCATCTCCTGAACTTCCTGTTGACAAGGATCTTGCTCTATACGCTTGCGCAGAACTTTTATCTCTTTTTGCCAATACTCCTGCACGTAGTTATACATGCGGACGCAAGTCACCTTGTTGAAGCTTACCATCATAGCCTTACCGCTTGTCCACAAGTCGCTATAATGACGCACGAAGTCCTGTGCCACTACTCGCAGTCGTTTCTCGGCGGTCAACAGATGTACCTCCTGTGCAAACTCACGCTCCAGCTTAGCTTGCTGTGAAGGGTCCAAGTCCTCTTCATCTAATCTAGCGGCAATCTCTGCATTGATTTCCGGATTCTTCAACTCTTGAAGTTTCTCACCGCGATTCTCATAGTAGAGAGGAACCGTTGCCTTATCCTCTACGGCACGTTTGAAGTCATACACAGATACATACTGCCCGAAGGTACGAGTTGTGATATTATCGTCTCGCAACAAAGGCGTACCGGTGAAACCAATACGATTTGCTGTTGGCAACATGTGCATGAGGTTGTCGGCAAAAACACCATTCTGTGTACGGTGTGCTTCGTCACTCATCACGATGATGTCATGATCAGGATAGATTGGTTCGGCATCTGCCTTGTTGAACTTCTGTATCAGCGAAAAGATGAACGAAGGATTGCCGGTCAGCTTCTGCCGAAGATCATCACCGCTATGTGCAATGAACTGCTTGGCTTTCAATCCTCCCAACAGTCCGCAATTCTCGAAGGTGTCACTTATCTGTTTGTTCAACTCATCGCGATCGGTCAGCACCACAATCGTTGGTGAACCTTCAAACTTACGTCTGATCTTCTGAGCCAGGAATACCATCGAATAGCTCTTACCAGAGCCCTGGGTGTGCCAAAACACCCCCAGCTTACCCTTCATTTCCTCTCGATGGCGATACATCTCCACTGCTTGGTTTACACCCAGGTACTGATGGTTGCGTGCCAGAATCTTGACAGTTGAACCTCCACTGTGGTCGAAGAGAATGAAATTTTCAAGCAAATCCAGCAGATTCTCCTTTTTACAGATACCACGCAGCATTGTTGGCAGTTCGATATTACCATGATCCAACTCTGTCAATCGCTTCCACTCATGGAAGAACTCCCATTTTGCGCCCACTGTACCCACACGGCTTTCCATGCCATTGCTCAGCATAATCATGGCATTGTGGTGGAATAAATGCGGTATGGTATCAAGGTAGTCGCGATAGTTGTCGGTATAGGCATTCTGTATGTCCTGGTCATGATTCTTCAATTCGATGAAGATAAGCGGAAGACCATTCACGAAGCACACCACATCTGCTCTGCGCTTGTGGATAGGTCCCTTTATCCATAGTTCCCTGACGGCAATAAACTCGTTGTTATCCACATTGGCAAAGTCCATAACCTTGGCACGTACCAACTCCGTCTCGCCATTCGGTTTAAGGCGAGTAACAGGCACACCATCACGCACGTAACCATACTTTTCCTCGTTGATCTGCATCAGCGTCTGCGAGCTCATGTAGCTGGTCATGCGCTCGATGGCTTCTGTCAACTGCTTGTCGGTCATCCATGGATTCAGACGTTTCAAAGCCAAGCGAAGATGCCGTGTCAGTACGACCTCGCTCTGTGTCTTGCGTCCCAGCGTACCTTGTTCGCCAAGTACCTCATTGTCGAAAGCATACACAGACTTCCAGCCAAGCTCTTTTTCCAAGAGTTCGGCTGTTGATTTCTGTATTAGTTGATCCTCGCTATAGTCCTTTGCCATAATTATCCAAAATAATGATTTATGCCATTTGTTTCAGTTTCTTTTGAAGAAAGAACAATACCACGCCGCAATACGGAATCAATCTTGACTTTCCATCTTTTATATGCCTTGAACTGTATTTCTCAATATACTTTGAAAGAACAGCCTTGTTCCAAGGCTTTCCTCCATTATGTGCAATCAGTTCTTTTTTTACAGCTTCCCAAGTGTTCTTCCTATTCTCTTTAAGAATAGGGGTGTTGAGATTCAGAATATCGTTGATTTCCTTATTATATTGTTCGTTTGAAGAAACAATTTCCCCATCCATTTTATAAGACAGCGTTGCTATGAAATTTGCATCAAGTGGAGTAAACGAAATATCCTTACTACCCTTCAGTCGGTCACAATGTTCCTCGTTTCCAATATGACCAGGGCAACAAATCACCATATTAGAATAATCCAATTTCTTATCGTCATGATTTTCACGACTCTGTATATGTTCAACTCGATGATCTTCATCTGTAAGGACATAGTTTATACCATCTTTCTTATATAGTCTGTCCTTGTGAGGAATACGTCGCATACAATAGGCACAAATGTAGCCTTGCTCTTCTAAAAGGGCATCAACAAGTTCCGGGATTGAGTTATAATCAACCCCAGGAGTGCATCTATATTCCTGCCACTTTTTGGGTTCTGATTTCTTTTGAATAAGTATCATAATCAGTCTTCGTAAAAAGATAGAGTAGCGTCAATTTTAGACAGTTCAGGATTTGCATCACTTCCTGGTCGCTCCTGCATTTTTTCTAATGCAGATCTGGCATCAGAGTATTTTTCAGCATCAATCAATGATTCAATATTTTTTATTTCATTGTCAACAGCTAAATCGCGAGGGGGCTGGTCCATATAGACCTGCATGATGGTAGACGCATCCAAACCGTAAGTATTAAGTTCTTTGTGACTATATATGCCATCCTTGTATTCCAACTTATACACCACGTTCTCTGGAGTATTTTCTACAGATGACATTACCAATGGCGCATGAGTACTGACAATAAACTGAATCTTTGGGAACGTGTTGTGCAAAGCCTTTAGGATGCATACTTGGAGTGCAGGGTGCAGATGCTCGTCAATCTCGTCAATGATAGCAGTACCGTGAGTCTGTTTATATGCCTCGTCACCATACATTACTTTGTTCAGTAATGCACAGCGAAAGGCAAGGTCAATGACAATGCTGACGAGGCGGCGATAACCATCAGACAGAAGGTCTGAGCGAACCTCTCTGCCATCACAGAAAATGAAGTAAACTTCATTGTCGTTATCTCTAACCTCCATATCCTCTATAATACTGCATCCATCAGGACCCAATGCGCTAGCAACAGCCTTCCTTACACATTCTATTTCCTGTTCGCCCTTTTTAGCTTCTTTCAGCACCAGCAGACGTTTAAGCCAGCAATCCAGCAATCCCTTACAGTCGAAGTTTTCAAAGTATCCAAAAGAAGGTTTCTGTGGATATTTTTTAAAAGACCTTTTCTCTTTATCAAATTTTCGAATTGTATGAATATCCTCTGTAGTGAAGTAAGCAAATAGTGGTAAGGCATTTCGCTGTACAGCTGTACCGTCAATAATGGAATGAGAATTCTTTTGAAGAAGTGATGCATAATTTCTCAATGGGAGTAGTCCAGAGACTAGATTACGCGCATTCTTCTTAGATCTCTTCTCTATATATAATGCAGGATATCCAAATTCTCCTAAAAGAAGCTCATTGTCATAGAGGTGTTTTACAGAACCATCTGCCAATGTAATCTCAGGGCAATCTATTTCATCTAATTCGAATGCTATATTAATAGGCAATTCATCAGTTGCCACATCGTCATTCTTGATTTCTCTGAAATCGTCGTCCTCGGCACTTTTCCATTTTGTGTTCTCGTCACTGTATCCGCAAAAGAAAGCATTCATGACAAGGTTGCAAGCTCGTAGCAAAGAAGTCTTACCTACGGAATTATCACCGATAAGCAGATTTATGCCACGACGGAAATCTATCGATTTACTCTCGTAGCAGCGAAAATTGTTAATAGTAACTCTACGCATATCCTTATCTTTTTTTTGTTATTATTCGTTTTTATATTTCTATCTCGCCGCTCATCAGCTTTGGAAGCAAGCGGTCGCGAGCTTCGGTGAGGAGGCGAACTTGATTTCTGTATTAGTTGATCCTCGCTATAGTCTTTTGCCATAATGAAACTATACTTTTACCTCTTTATGAAGTTCACTTAATTCTTTTTGAAGCGAAAAATCGTTTTGAATAAGTCGCATTTCTCGAATCTTCATGAATTGATGATTCATTTGCAATTGTTTCAACTTTATCTCCAATTCTTTATGGTCATTAGTAGTTGTTTGTAATTTGTCTTGAATAACTTTGATTTCAAACTCCAAATTTCTGATAGCCACAGCATTGTAAAATGCTTCTATTCGATACAGTGAAAGATGTTCACTGCTAGTCATTCGACTGTTTTCTCGCATCACTCTTGTCAATAGTTTGGTAGACTGATTGCTTGACCTAATTGAAAAGAAGGTCAATATCGCAGAGGCGATAATGCTGAGGACTGCAATGGTAATTGTTATAAATTCGTAAGTACTCATATCTATTAGTTCTTTATACCGCAATTTCTCCGCTCATCAACTTGGGAAGCAAGCGGTCGCGAGCTTCGATGAGGAGACGGATTTGAGATTGGAGAGAAGATATTGAATCAAAATACTTAGAGATCTTTCCCTCAAAAGATTTGAGAATGCTTTCGATGGGAATACATAAACCCAACGAATTGATGTCTTTTGCATATACATGAGGCTGTGCTGCTCCCTTCTGCATATTATCTATTGTTGTCTTATTGTCTTTTAGGTAACAATATACAAAATGCAAAAATGGAGTTACAGATGCATCAACAAATGAACAATCTGATGCCCAAACTTTTTCGAAATACATCCTTGTAAAGCCTGCATTTGCGCCAGAACCACTTATGGTGATTACACGTTCAGCCGTATTTGATTTATTGCAATAATATGCAGGTTCAAGCCCACCAGCAACAACTGGAATATCACCGTCAATAACGTCTTTCTTGGTTATTGTCTTTCCACGCTTGAATTCAGCCAGCTGCCCCAACTGAGAGGGAGTCCACCCCTCAGGCACACCATCAACAATCTTGGTGTTTTCGTGACCGGGGAAGTGGAGGTCAACGAACCATTCCTTATAGAGTCGCTGCGCTGCTTCCTCCAATAGCTTTATCTGCTTTTGATAGTTCTCTATCAATGAGTCGTAGCGAGAAAGGATAGAGGCGATGCGGTGCTGAGTAGGTAGTTCTGGCAAGTCAATCTTCAAGTTTCTTATGGTTGGAAGGTTGACATGAGCTACTGTTGCTCCATTTGCAGTACTCAAGAGATTATATTGCTGTTTAGGGGCTAAAAGGAAATAGGTTAGGAATGCTGGATTAACCTTTTCTTGATTAGGCCTAATAAGTACAGTCCTTTGCCCAAGACAAACCTTTTCTCCTTTTTGAATCAATGCGACATTGCCAGCCGTGGCCTCACGGGCAAAGATTAAATCATTCTCTTGCGGAATGGCACGGGCATTCCTTTTGTTGTAAACATCCTCACAAACACGATGCATTCCATCATAGACCAGTCTTCCCTTACCAATGTTGGGAGTACGAACTAATGGGAACCCTTTACCTTCATCGTTAGCTGTTGTATGAGGACAATCAACAATGAGTTCACAGACTTCATTCAACAAAAACTCACTCATACCTCATCCTCCTTTCTTTCATTTCCCCATTTAGCTTTTGCAACTTCAAGGGACTTTTGTATCTGTTGCATGAGAACATCGCGCGGAGGCAGTTCAGTCATAGACTGAGAATCAGGAAAAAGGGTTGCGAACTGCATATGACGATACAAGCTTTTCACATCAAAGCCTTTGTGTCCGTAGATATTCTGTAATTGTCGTTCGGTTGACATTATTGGTTTTATCTCGTTTGCCATGATTTACTTCGTGTTAAGAGTTTCCCATTCCTTCATGATCTCACTCATCAGCACGTTGGCTTCTTTGTTGAGAGAGGCGAGTTCTGTATGGATTTCATTCATACGCTCATGGAAGTCAACGCCATCGTCCTCGACTTCGGCAACACCCACGTATGCACCGGGGGTAAGGCTATAGTTCTTCTCACTGATTTTATCGATGGTTGCAATTTTGCAAAGACCAAGCACATCCTGATATTCGCCTTCAAGACCGAACTTTGAAGTGAGCCAAATGGCTTCGTTTACCATATCCTTGGCTTCAAGAGTAACAGCAAGTTCCGCCTCATTGGAGGCAATGATAGCTTTCAGTTCATCCTTCTCCTTTTTCCCTTTTGTCTTTTTGAGGGCACCTTGTTGGTCTTTGATATATTTTTTGTACATCGCCTCCTCGGAGTTGAGCACACCAAGGGCTTTCTCGAAAGTCATGTCACGATCTTGCCAAGCTACGCTATCATGTCTTTCGGCATGTTCGCTAAGTGCATTCCAATACTCATTGATAAGTGCCTTATACTTGTCCTGCTCACCACGATAGAGGTGTACAATAGCTTGCAGGTTTTTCAACTGCCACTCTGACCACTCATTAAGAGTACGGTCAACAACGGTATAATAGTTGCGGGCATCGATGAAAAGTACACGATTCTTATTCTCTAAACGCTTTGCCTTGTCAAAGAACCACAGCGAGCAAGGGAGCGAGAGGGTATAGAAAAAGTTGTTGCCCACACTTACCATAACATCCACATCGCCTGTTAAAACAAGTTTTTCACGGATGTCACGATCCTTGTTGGCACTATCTGTTGCCGATGATGCCATCACGAATCCTGCACGACCATGGTCGTTGAGGTAGGCATAGAAATATGAAATCCAGAGATAGTTGGCATTACTAATCTCTTTTGTCTTAGCATTAACACCAGGCAAGCCGAATGGCAGACGACCAGCAGCAGATGCGGACTCAGCTTTCACTTTATCAACATTGAATGGAGGATTCGCCATCACGTAGTCACACTTTCCTGCAAGGTTGTGTGCATCATGATAGAAAGAGTTGGCCTCATCACCAGAGACAATCCTACCATTCAAACCGTGTACTGCCATGTTCATCAGACAGAGTTGGGCATTGTATTCCACCTTTTCCTGACCGTAGAAGGTCATCTGTGTATTGGCATTCATACCACCAGCATTCACAAAGTCGCCAGTTTGAACGAACATACCTCCCGAGCCACAAGCAGGATCAAGCATTACACCCTGTTCTGGCTCCAGTACATTTACGAGCATCTTTACCAAAGACTTAGGAGTGAAGAACACGCCATCGTCTGATGCTACAGCCTTAGCAAACTTGCTGAGGAAGTACTCATAAATACGACCTATAACATCGCCACCGATTTCGTCGAGTGTCTTGTTATTAAAGATACGAAGGAGTTCACGCAACAGTTCATCGCTGAACATAGTGTATGATTTAGGCAGAATACCTGTCAACTGTTCGCTTTGTTCTTCGACCAGAGTCATAGCGCGATTGACAGCTTCGCCCAAAGGTTGGTCATCCGACAGATTTACCAGATAGTCAAACTGAGCCTCACGAGGAAGGTAGAGCGCACTTTTAGCCGCAAAGTCACTTGGTTCAACAGGCATTACGCGACCACCACGGCTTGGACGATTCTTCAGCAATTCTGCTTCAACCATCTTGAAGCGACTATAGGCGTATCTTAGAAACAGTAATGCCAATACCGGCATACAGTATTGGCTCGATGTCAGTTTACTCCCTGCACGAAGCAAGTCTGCCGACTCCCAAAGGTCAGCTTCCAGTTTGCGAATATTTATCTTTTCAGTCATTTGCTTCAATTATAAAGGTTATTCATTGCTTACAAGGTCGCTCATTTTAACCTGTAGGATTTCTGCAATCTTTTTGATTGTCTCTAATGAAGGCTGTGCTTTGTTGGTACACCACTTACTAATAGTTGCAGGGTCTTTTCCCATTTGCTCTGCTAACCATTTTGCTGTTTTGTGCTGTTCAACAAGCACCACTTTCAATCTGTTGAGGTCTTTTTTTGCCATTATACAAAATTTAATGCAGCTAAAATACTAATTTTTCATGTAAAACGTGCAAGAATAAGCAAAAATATGACAAAATGCAGCCATTTTCTTTGCTTTTTAGTTCAATTGAGGCTAAGCGTGTAAGCAATTCACTATATTCATCCCACAATCACCAATATGGTGCATTATCTAAAATCGTTTTCAGAAATGTTACTATTTTGTTACCCAATTTACAGACTTTGCGTCTTTGCGCTCTTTGCGAGAAATTCTTTTTCCCAAAGATACTTGCTCCTGCATAACTGTCACGAATAAGCAAGCTACAGAGCTGTTGATGTAAATTATCTCGCAAAGAGCGCAAAGACGCAAAGTTTTTTTAGTGCGCGAAGAGTTCAAAAATATCTCTTATTTTGTAGAGACATATGGATTGATCAGATAAACTTCATATTCTTACAGACTTTGCGTCTTTGCGCTCTTTGCGAGAAATTCTTTTTCACAAAGATACTTGCTCCTGCATAACTGTCACGAATAAGCAAGCTACAGAGCTGTTGATGTAAATTATCTCGCAAAGAGAGCAAAGACGCAAAGCTGTTTTAGGATGCGAAGAGTTTAAGAATATCTCTTATTTTCTGGATACAGACGGAGAGATTTTTTAG
Source organism: Segatella baroniae B14 (assembly GCF_022024235.1). GTDB lineage: Bacteria > Bacteroidota > Bacteroidia > Bacteroidales > Bacteroidaceae > Prevotella > Prevotella bryantii. Next base: position 616,613 of record NZ_CP091800.1, on the reverse strand, counting down.
AGGCTTCATACTCTTTAATATCTTTGCGTACTTTGCGAGAAATTCTTTTTCCCAAAGATAAATGTTCAGCGAACAAATTTACTCCCTCATTACCCCCTCATTACTCCCTCACGAGGGAATCGGAAAGAAGGATAACCCTCTCGACATATTGTTATTGGGAAAATGCAGAGAGTATTTGAGTTTTATGGGAAGGTGAGAGTTTCAGAGTGCCTGCATATTTCCCTTCTATAAATTATTTTTTAAGTGCATAAAATTTATATTTAAAAACATACAAGCTAAGACATAATACTACGATTACTTACAATTAAATAACAAATGCAGGATTCACATTAATAACGCAACTCCTTCCTGAAGACTGTGATATCCTGAGGCGGACTATCATCCGTTCCATCGCAATAGAGGGCATCATCGGACACATGGCTACTCATCCCATCCATTCCGTTGAAGCTGGTATCATTCTTATTGCAGACGGTTGTGACATGACAAAAGGACGTGCCCGCATTCCTTTGGAAATACCATCAAAACCGACTGAAAGCGATATCCACAAGTATTCTGCAAACTCTATCGAAAAGGTTAAAATAGGGCGAGGAAATGAAACGGTATATGTAATGTCAAGTTTAAATACTGATCCTATTCTCTAACCCAATAATATTCAAAAGACAGTTCTTTTCAAGCTCTTTTGTTTACTGGCTGCAAACCTGCTCCTTGTATTCCAACATCAACTCGTCAGCCAGATACTCATCACTGCGGCAATGCATGTCGGCCACACCCTCACTGATGAGTTTATACGTGTCAGAATCATAGAAGAAAGCCAAGGCATCCTCAAGCGACAAGCCTGATTCCTTTGCAAAGATAGCCACTATCCTTGCATATTTCATCTGAAGTATCGTCTTGTTGGCTTCCATAGTTAAATCCTTTCAGCTTTAATGAAATGAAGATGACGGTCAAGCATCAGTCCGTTCAGAATGCACAACTGGTGGTTCGGCTTCTCGTATTTCAATCTGCCTAACGCTTCGTCCTTGGAAATGACTCCCGCGAAATAGAGGTCAACGGTATTAAAAACCTTGTCGTTTGCTACGCCGCCAGCCACGGCATCATACGTCTGCTGCGGCTTCTCTCCCTTCCTGCAAATGGCCACATAGTCGAGCAATGGCTGTCAGATAGAACCCCTTTCCGAAGTCCAACTTGTCGCGTGAATGCAGCACGTCGGGCTTTTCAATTATCGAGGTCGATGCGTGATAGAGTCTCATGCCAGCGCTCCCCTTTCTTTTAACACTTCAGTCAATTCCTCTACAAGATAGTCCTTGCTGAACGTGTGCAACACGTCATAGCAGGGCACAATATAGTCGTTCAGTACTCCCGACGACCGCAGCGCACCATACACCTGCGACGCACTCTTATTAAGCGCATCCGACAGGCTGCCAACACAGAAGGTGATAAAGTCTAAATGCTCCGTTCTCATACTTCATATACTTTTGGGTTCAAAGTTACAAAACTTTTTCTATATAGCATCCTTTTAGTTTGAATTTCTGTGTATTATCTCCCAAAAAGACCGCCACAATGGACGGTCTGTAAGATATAATAATATGGAGAAAAAAAGGCGGGAAAGGCTACGGGTAGAAACAAATCCTATTTTATCATTTCTTTCATATTCTATAAAGTCATAATCAGTTCTTCTGCATGCACTTCTATCTTGAACTTAGGTTCTCATAAGGGAAATCGTAAAGAGTAAGGCCCTCATTATAGGCCTTTGATGGCGGTCTTTATCTGCGCCATGTTACTGCGAGAAACGGGGAGTGATTCGTGGCTGTGCTTGATGATGGCAGCAAGAAAGCTTCGTGGACATTTGAAGCGGTTTATTGAACTAATGCCACAGCGTGAGGACGACTATTACGAGTGGGGTGTTAATAACCCAATTACAAGTTGGGCTGCACCTACCTACATCCTTCGCCCAGAAGTGGATCTGATTGTCAGCGAGGAAGTAGGTCACGACTTCATCTGTCAGCATCAGTGCCAGGTCACCATCATGCCTGATGGAGAAATGTGGCTTCGTCCCTACAGGTGGAACCTGCATCGATGCGAATCAGTATCAAGGTGAGAATAGGCCAATTAGAGTGTTGAGACTGGAAATTAGAAACAAAGAATGAAACGACTTTGTCGCTCAGTGGTTCGGCATCTACGAGTCGTTACTTTGCATATTCATTAGTTTCGGACTGCTCTGGCTGTTTCGTGAGTACGGCAATTGGAACAGTAAGTTCTGGCAGTGGTGTGCCGCTCGGGCTTACGGAGCCTACATCGTCCATCTATTACTGGCTGGAGGCATTAGCTGTATCAATGATTTCACCTGGCTACAATGTATCTCATCCCTCATTCCCGCCATTATCGCATGGTGCTACTGGCCGGGAGTAAAAGAAAGTGCAAAAATGTGTTAAATCCGTGTTTAAGTATTCATTTCTCTTGACTCGTCCCTAAGGGCATGCCTTATCTTTGCAGTCGCTTAGCAAATACATCGCGCGATTATGAATTTAAAAAAGAAATTAAAAATCGGAGAGTTCTCACAGTTGATGAAGGTAACAGTTAAAACCCTGCGTCATTATGAGCAGAAGGGACTACTTGTGCCTGACGAGGTGGACGAGTGGACGGGCTATCGCTATTACAGCATCGACCAGATGCAACGGCTTAAGACCATACGTGACCTACAACATCTCGGTTTCTCGCTGGATGAGATTAAGGACCTGTGCGATTCATATTCTCACACTCCAACCATCCGACAGCTTACTGAGAAAATAAAGGAAACAGAGGCTGAGCTGAAACTACTGATTGCCCGTCGTAACCAACTGCTCGACTGGAGGAACGTTCGCAAAGAAATGAAGACAATGGAAAAGATTAGTATTCAATCTCTGCCCGAAATCATCGTGGCAAGTCATCGTGAAGTAATTCCTAACTACGCCGCTATCAGCCCTATGTGTGTCGAGAAGATTGGTCCTGAAATGCAACGTTTAGGATGCAAGTGTCCGCCACCAGGTTACTGCTTCACTATGGAGCACAACAAGGAGTACACCCCCACCGATATCGACATAGAGTATTGCGAACAAGTTGAGGAAATGGGTACAGATAGTTCCATCATCCAGTTCAAACGTCTGCCTGCTATCCCCAAGGTGCTCTGTATGAAGCATGTTGGTCCTTACGAACATTTCTACGAATCTTTCACCGAGCTATTTCGCTATATGGAAGAAAATGGTTATAAAGCAACTGGCCAGCATCGTATCTGTTACATCGATGGTGCCTGGAACCAAGACGACCCAGAGAAATGGCTCTCTGTCATTCAGATACCAATCGAATAATAAATGACTTTTTTAATTTCAATGATAAATGAAAACATTAGTATTAAACACATTAGGTAATGACTATACAGAGCAGATAAAGGCTCTGATTAAAGATAAAGAGATTGAGATCGTCGATACCTCGGGCATGAAGATTGCGCATTGCATGGGCTGTAACCAATGCTGGCTGAAGATGCCTGGCATCTGTGCCATAAAAGACGATTACGAAGAGATTATCAAGAAACTGGTAGAGACAGAAAACCTGTGGATCGTATCCGATACGCGTTTCGGATTTCTGGATTATAAAGGCAAGCGGCTGATGGATCGTATTATGCCCATGATGAACATGACAATAGTTTTACGCGATGGCAGGATGCGTCATGAGGAGCGTTACCATCCACTCAACATCGGACTCCTATACAAAGGCGATGCCGATCAGGCGATAATGGAAGATTGGTGCAAGCGTACGGCAGCAAAAATAGGTGGACATTCACTTGGCGCTATAGCTCTCGGCATTAATGCGAAACAATCCGTTGGTGAAAGGGAAGCAATGCCTGTCATTACTGGCCGAGCAAAGCATGTCTTCATCATCAACGGCAGTCCACGTGTGGCAAAGTTCAGCAATACGGACAAGATTATTCATTCGTTTGTCAAAGGGTTGGAAGAAGCAGGCAGCACTTGGGAACTTCACAATCTATCCAGCCGCAAGGAATGGGAAACAGCACGTGAAGCCTTCCTTACAAACAAGCACATACTCATTGCTTTCCCGCTCTATGTGGAGTGCATGCCCAGTATGATGCTGGAATTTCTTGAAACGCTGCCATCAGAGCGCAAGCAGCCTGCCCTGTTGTCTTTCCTCCTTCATGGAGGCATGGAAGAAGGTAATGAGTTCCGTTTCTGTGAGCGTATCTTGCAAGAGCTGCCCGCACAATTCGGTTGCAGCTATGGCGGCACGCTGATTCATGGCGGTAGTTTTGGCATCCGAACCAGAGAGGATGCTGTAAAAGCCAAGATTGTTGCTCCTTACGAAAAGATGGGACGGCTGTTTGCGCAGAACGGCAACTTCCTCATCCCAGAAGCAAAGAAGTTCACAGGCCCAGAGCAATACCCTTGGCTGGTACGTAAGATGGTGAGCCTGCTATTCCTGAAGAAGGTCAATAAGGGCTTTGAAGACTTCGCCAAGAGTTGGGGATGTACTCGTCCGCTGGATGATAAACCGTATAATTAAAAATGAACGCAGTAATATACATACACGGCAAAGGCGGTAGTGCAACAGAAAGTGAGCACTACAAGCCGCTGTTTCCTGACAACGAAGTGATAGGTTTGGATTATCAAACGTTCACTCCTTGGGAAACAGGCAAGGAGATACGCATAGCCGTAGAAGTGCCACTTGTCATCCTTTGTCAACGCTGTCCACAAGATGGCAAAATAGTAAGAGTTTCAATTTGGTAACATCCAAATAATCAGAGCGTTTATTGAAGAAAACTTAGCTTTTGCTGAAAATAATTGTAACCTCAAAGGGCTTATTGTAATTTTGTTGTGTCATGAGATAACTTACCTATCATGAGGGAAATGTACAATCTAACATAACAAATACGCTTATGAAAAAATTCAGTAAGGTCGTCAGTGCATGTATTCTGATGTTAACCTTTTTCCAAAACACTAAGGCTGAAACAACGTTTCCGTTTCTAACCTTTTTAACCCAAAATGGTAATTCTACCACCATGTCAGTCACATCTTTATCCATGACAGTGTCAGGGTCTACGCTCTCTGTCACGAATGCAGAAGAAACAAAATCGTTTCAACTTGCTGACTTAGTCAAGATGTATTTTTCCAATTCATCTACGGGTATCAGCGACATTAGCTCGGATACGGAGTCACAGAAAGTAGATGTGTATACCATGAACGGTATTCATGTCGGTCAATTTGCATCGCAGACAGAGGCGATGAAAGCTCTCACCAAAGGAATTTATGTTATCAAGTCGAACAAGAAATCTATTCAAGTTGCTGTACAATGAAAAGAATAATATGCGTTATATCCCTGCTTTTGCTGGTATTAAATCTTTCAGCCCAGACTCTTCATGTAGTCGTCGGCAATACCACCTATATGTTTCCGGCAACTCAGGCTGGTGAAATGAATTATACCGATGGTAGTACACTTACGATTGTCGACAAGTCATTTACGCTGGCTGATGTCAGTCGTATTTATGTAGACGACAGTGAAGTGACAGATAATACGGTTCAGGTGTCTTATTCTGGTTCTTCGGCTTCGGTCAAGGTGTCAGGAAATATTGCCAAATATATTGTTCCTACGATAAGCGGCGCCCATGTCAAACTGGTTCAGAGTGAGGAGGTTGACGATAATGTGGGTGAAATCACCTATAATCTTACCGGTACATCTACCGACGGCGAGTTTTATATGGAGGGCAGTTATAAAGCTACTATCGAACTCGATGGTATTACGCTTACCAATGTTACCCCCGTATATTCCGGTGCAGCTGTTCATATTCAGAATGGTAAGCGTATCAACGTGAAGGTGATTACGGGTACCGAAAATACACTTGTCGATGCAGCCAGCGGTTCGCAGAAGGGTGCTCTTTATATTAAGGGGCATGCGGAGTTTAAACAGAAGGGTACGCTTAATGTAACGGGTAATCTGAAACATGCCATTAAGACGGGCGAATACTTCTCTTTGAAAAATGCAACGATAAATGTTCTTGGTGCTGCTGGCGGCGATGGTATCAACTGTGCCCAGTATTTCCTTATGGAGAGTGGTTCTCTTCATATCAATAATCCGAATGATGATGGCATTCAGGTAGATCTTGATGGGGATACTTCTTCTGGTGAGACGACAGATCATGAAGATGAGGATAGCGGTAATGCTTATATCAATGGCGGAACGATTACAGTGAATTCTTCTGCCTGTGGTTCATGGGACAGTGACGATAACGAAGCCAAAGGTACATCTTGTCTGAATGCTGATGGCGATATTACGATAACCAGCGGCACTGTTACGATGAAAGCAACGGGTTCCGGCGGTCGCGGTATCAAGTGTGATGGTATCTTCACGACCACTGGCGGTACTGTAGATGTCACTACCACCGGTGCGCTCTATTATAATAATGGTACTACTGAAAACAAGGCTTATACGGGTAATACGGATAATATCAGTTCTGATTATTACTGTGCTGCCAAGGGTATCAAGGCCGGTGACAGTGATACCTCTACCGGTGGAATCGTTATCAGTGGTGGCACCATCAATGTTACCACGTCCGGCTATAATGCTGAGGGTATCGAGAGCAAGAATACCATAGAGGTAAATGGTGGTTATGTTACTGTCAATTCTTATGATGATGGTATCAATTCATCGCAAGATATGACGTTTAATGGGGGATATGTCTATGCACGCTCTACCAATAATGACGGTATAGACGCTAATGGTAATCTGTATATTAAGGGCGGACTAATCTTTGCCAACGGTAGTTCTTCTCCAGAACTGGCTGTCGATGCCAACTCTGAGTCGCAAAAGAAAGTATATCTTACTGGTGGTACCCTTGTTGCTATCGGCGGACTTGAGTCGGGTGCCAGTTTGAGTCAGAGTTGTTACTCTACTTCTTCATGGAGCAAGAACACTTGGTATGCCATGACTTATGGTTCTACAACTTTCGCCTTTAAGACTCCTTCTAGTGGTGGTACTACGATGGTTGTATCGGCCTCCTCTACCCCAACCCTCAAGTCGGGTGTAACCGTATCTGGCGGTACTGAAATATTTGGCGGTACAGGAGTACTCGATGCATCGGTTTCTGGCGGTTCTACCGTATCCCTTTCCACCTATAGCAGTAACGGTCAGAGTGGTTTTGGCGGTAATACCGGTAGAGGCCCAAAAGGATGGTAATAAATATTCTGAGTACTTATGGCATTACGCCATCAAGTAACTCAGAATTTTTTTTTCTCTCTCGTTGAAAGTCAAATATAAATAAAAGAAGTGTTTGTGTTAGTTCTATTTACTAAAGTATGTCTAATTGCTTTTTTACAAATGCAAAGTTAAACAAATTGCCAAGATATTGCAACATAAACAAGCAAAATGATACAAGAAATATTACATAACTTACAATATGTAATTATTGCCGTTTGTATTTTATAAAAATGTAAGCAAAATACGAGAAAAAAAAGCTATTTATGAAAAAAGACCCCAGCTAAAGCAGGAGTCTATGATGTCATTTCAAGGTAATCATTGATCATTAATTGGCTGCTGAACCTGATAGTCCTCACGGAGTATGAGGTTCATTTACTTAAATTATATACTAAAATATTAACGTGTAATTCTTCTATTCATTACTCAATGTGCAAAGTTACTATATTTCTACGATTTGTACAAGAATTGCACCATATTACTGTTTATAAGCATCATATTTTTGGGAAAATAAAAAAAGCTACCATATGTATGTCTGCCCAACCTCTGCCCATCGGGGCTTTCGGTATGGGTATAGACGTTACAAAGATAATACTTTTACCTTGAAAACCACTTTGGTTGGTAAAGTATGATTTCAAGGTCCGATTTAACATTATTAAAAATAAATATGTCAAAGAATTCTACTTTTGCGTGATTTTTCTGCTAAAAAGTTTGTGTTATCAATGATTATTCGTATCTTTACAGCGTCAGTCCTCGCCAAGCCTCTTAACAATGCTCAAATCGTGCGAGGCGTTTTTTGTTTATACACATTTGAACATGGCGAATCTTATCCCCTTTACAAAACGGTTTGAATCTTCTGAAAATCTCATTAATTTGCTTGAATCTCGAGGTTTACAAATTTGTGATAGAAACAAAGCCATACAATACCTTGACAACATTGGTTATTACAGATTGTCTGCTTATATGTATCCTTTGTTGAAGATGCCCAAAACAGCACATTTGTATAAGGAAGGTTCAACATTCAAAAAGGTGATGATGCTTTATCGCTTTGACAAGAAACTGAGACTGCTCATGTTCAATGAAATAGAAAAGATTGAAATTGCTATCAGACGTGCGGTGATGCAAATAACAGCAGATATGACAGGCAATCCTTTCTGGCTTACTGACTCTTCTTATTTCTTGGATAGTTCAAAGTTTAATGAAACAATGCGAGCTATATCCAAGGAATATAGCAAATCCAAGGAGGAGTTCATTCTCCATTTCAAACGAACCTACTCAGAACCTTACCCACCATCGTGGATTTTAGGAGAACTGCTTACTATTGGAAACGTCAATGCCATTTATCGCAACATTAAACAAAATCGCATACGCAAGCGTATTGCCAAACGTTTTGGGTTGCCTATCAATGTGTTTGAGTCATGGCTCACGGTTATTGCTGTTACTCGAAATGCCTGTGGTCATCATTCAAGAGTATGGAACAAGCAGAATGCTATTCAGCCAGCAATTCCCAATAGTCCCGCAGGAGAATGGATAACGCAGCCAACAGATTCCATGCGTGCTTACTTTGATCTTTGCATCATCAAGTACTTTCTTAATGTTATATCCCCCAATAATGATATGCAATCCAAACTAACATGGTTGTTCATTCGGTTTCCCGAAATTGACTTAAAAGCTCTCGGCTTTCCGCAGGGATGGGAAACGGAACCATTATGGAGGTAAATAGATGCAATAATTAAAAACAGACGTTAAAGGAAGATACGACTATTATCCATATGAGAATACTACATACGGCCGATATTCATTTGGGCCAAATTATCTATCAGAATTATGAACGAAGAGATGAGCACGATCATTACTTCAAACAGCTGAAAAAGTGGTGTCTGCAATATCAGCCAGATGCTTTGGTGGTCAGTGGCGACCTATTTGATATTCAACAGCCTTCTGCTGCAACCAAAGCTTGCTTTAATCAGTATTTCGCCGAAATACACCGTTCCTGTCCGTCTATGAAAATTATCATGACGGCTGGTAATCATGATTCTGCTTCGCGCATTCAGGCTGACCATGTAATCTGGGATATGGCTCAGACGGTATTAATCGGAAATTCTCCTGCCTACGATGCGCAAGAAGGGTGGGAACAGAAGTATATCATAAAACTGCCTACTGGATATGTGGTGGCGTTGCCATATATGGCTGGTGACAGACAGGAGCAATGGCAACACTTGCTTCATTGCGTTGAAACTGACAATATAGCGCATCTACCGGTGGTGATGATGGCTCATACTGCGGTAGCTGGACTGGATCTGAAAGGGCATGATTTTGAAATCGGTACGCTTAAAACGCTGTCAATAGACCAGTTGGGCGAAGGCTATGATTATCTGGCCTTGGGCCATATCCATAAGCCACAAACGATCGGGCATCAGGAGGATGCTATGACGGAAGAGGTTACCTACCCTGCCCCGGTGGTTCGCTATAGCGGCAGCGCACTTCATGTAAGTTGTGATGAATCTTACCCGCATACGGTGAGTCTGGTAGATATCGATAAGCACGGTGGCCTAGTACATATCAAGCAATTGCGAATAGACCAGCTTCGCCACTTCTATATATTACCCGAAGACCAAGACTGCTACACCGATGCAGAAGCCGCTATAGCCGACATCAAGCAATGGGCTGAGACCCACCGGTCGGGATATATTCGATTGAAAATGGATTATCAGGTGGCTTTACCTTCCAATTTTAACCAAATGGTATATGATGTGATTGATGCCTATCACGATGAGATACGATATAATCCGAAACTGATATGGATAGGGAAACCTACAGCGCAAGAGGGTGATTCGAACCGGCCTAAGATAGAAATCGCTGAACTGCAACAGATGAAAGATCCGATGCATTTTATCGCACAAACCATCGATAACTATCCCGGCCTTGACCTGGAAGAACTGCGTGAAGCTTTCGAAGAAGTAAAATTGGAAATGAAACGAAAAGATGAAAATTAAACAACTCCATTTACGAAATATTGCATCTATCGAACGTGCGGATATTGATTTTGAACACGATCTGGTAGACCCTATCATAGGCGAACAAGCTCGTACATTTCTGATTGCCGGAAATACCGGTGCCGGAAAATCGGCTATTCTCGATGGTATCTCGATGGCGCTTTATAAAAATACACCAAGATTGGCGGGGGTAAAGAATCGAAGCAAGAATAACTATACGAATACGGATGGCGAAAATATCAGTGTGAATAGTATTGAGCAGTATACGCGTCTGGGTATCTCGCCTAAAGATGAATGTTACAGTGAGGTGGTCTTTGAGAGTAATGAGGGGCTGGAATGTCGCGCTCGCCTTACACTCGGCATTTATTTGGGTAGAACGGATGCCGATGGACAACGGCATCTGAAACATAATACGCCTAAATGGGAGGCGAAAATGGGTTCTGAGGATTGGGTGAATGTCGATAAAAACACAGGTGAACCGATTCTGACGGCTATCGGTCTAAACTTTAAACAGTTTGGTCAGATGGCGATGCTGGCACAAGGACAGTTTGCTGCTTTCCTCACGGGTGATAAGACGGAGCGTGAGACTATACTCGAACAGTTGACGGATACTGCACATTTCTCGAAATATGGTGAAGCCATCAAGAATCTTTATGACCAGGCTAAAGCGAACCGAAAAACGGTAGAGGTGAAACTGAAAGCCGAGAAAGAACATACCATGGCGGAGGATGAGGTGAAGCAGTTGAACGATCAACTGAAGCTACTTACTGAACAGCAGAAAGCGGAGGCGGAAAAGCGTCAACAGTTAGAAGGACAAATTACTGTACTGAAAAATTATCTGGCGGCAAAGGATGAAAAAGAGCAGCTGAATAAGCAGTTGACGGAATACCGACTCCATTTCAAAATACTTTCTGCTGATATCCTGTATCGCCAACAACAGTTGCAAATAGCGGATTCATATATACAAGAACTTCAAACCTGGTTGAAAAACCATGAAGAGCGTGAAGGGGTATATTCGCAGGTAGACCTGATCTCGGAACGACTAAAACAATGGCGCAAAAAGAAAGACGATGGCAGACGACTGGCAGAAGGTCTGGAGGCTGAAAATAAAAAGACGACACTTCTTGAACGTACCAAAAATGTGGCTGATTCGGATTTAAAAACGTCAAAACAGAAAGTGGAAGCGCTACAAGAGCTTATCGATCAGCTGAAAGGGAAACTCTCTGCTCTTCATCCTGAAGAGATCGTACAGCAGATGGATGCGCTTCATCAACGCAAAGAAGCACTCCAGCAGTTGCAGACCTTACTCCATAGATTACAGGAAGACCGTGCCGAAGCACAGCAGCTGAAACTTCGTATGCATGAGGCACAGCTACAGATAGATAAGCAAAAAGAGAAGTTGAAGCAAGCGTACACGGATTATACACTTGCGGATGAGAATAACAAAAAAGCTCAGACGCTGCTGCAAACCATGAAAATGAGTATGGACGATAAAATCATGGAACTGCGAAAAAGATTGCACGATGAACATGCGGATACGTGTCCGCTGTGCGGTCAACCGCTGACAGACCATCTCATGGATACTGATTTTAGCGAAATACTCAGTCCACTGCAACAGCATCAGGCAGCAGCTCAACAGGCTTTGTCGTATGCGCACGATCTATATCTTCGGGAAAAGGGTGTATACGACCGGCAAAATGGCGAATTGCAAACATGGCAGACTGCAGCCGATAAGGCTGACCAGGCGAATAAAACGACGGAAGAAAAAATAAAAGCTCTCGCACGGTCTTGTGCACTTGAAGGAAAATCGCTGGCTGACGAAATTCCATCTGTGATAACGGCAATGGATCGAAAGATGGAAGAGCTGAAGCAGCAACAAAAACAGGTGGAATCGTTAAGAAAGCAGATTGATCAAATCCAGGAGGACAAAAAACCGCTCGATGTTGGCTATCAAAAAGCGATTGCTCAACAGGGGGAATGTGTCACTGCCCTTACACGACATCTGGAGATGCTGAAAAATATGAAACAGCAGATCGAAACGATAACACACGATGTAGAAGTGCTCGATACGCAACTGCATACGCATCTGGATCGTTGGTATGCTGACTGGCAGACACAGATAGACGAAACGACGCTTCGCCTGAAAGCTGATGCCAAGGAGTATGGCGACAAAAAAGGGAATTTGGATCGCGCTCGCGCGAGATCTTACCAACTGCAACTTTGCATGGAGCAAATACTGAAAACGCAACAAGACGTAACGATACTATATGCTGACTGGAATACGGATGGCCTGGAACCGAAATCGTATGGTACTGAGGATATGATCAATGTGTGGACAAAATTCTATGCTCTGGTGAAATCGCATGCAGAAAGAGTACGCACCGTAAATGATATCCTGAAGAATGAATATCAAGGGCTGGATATGTCTACTCTTGTAAAACAGCGTGATGATATGTCTGCGTCTATTCAGAAACGGGCAGAACAGATGGGAGGTATTCAGACGGCGCTACAGAAGAATCAGGAAAATCGGGAAAGACTTGCTCTGATTACGCAAGAAATGCAACAGGCTGAAAAACGATTGAAAAAATGGGATATCATCAATAAATATTTCGGTGGAACAAAATTCCGTACATTGGTACAGTCATATATCCTTCGCCCATTGCTCAATAATGCGAATGTATATCTGCGCCAAATTACTGACCGATATGAATTAACCTGCAGCGAGGAAAACGAGCAACTGAGTATTTTGGTTCTCGACCGGTATAACAAGAATCAGGTAAGAAGTGCTACCGTCTTGTCGGGAGGTGAACGGTTTATGATTTCTTTATCACTCTCCCTGGCTCTATCTAGTCTGAATCGACCAGATATGAATGTGAATATTCTCTTTATCGATGAAGGTTTTGGAACGCTCGACGAAAAGAGTCTGGACAGTGTTATGGAAACGCTCGAAAAACTACAGGATATAGCAGGACAAAACCATCGCCGTGTCGGTATTATCTCACACCGTGAAGAGCTTTACGACCGTATACCTGTGAAAATAGAAGTTCGCAAGAAAGGTGAAGGGCGTAGCTTTATTTCGACGACGTAATCGAAAAGAAAAGGCTACGGTTTATCGAAAAGGGATTAAAAAACAAGAAAAAAAAAACGGTTAACTGCTATGAACAAGAAAAAGACAGAGCTCGTACGAGCTACTGTCTTTTCTACCTGACAATCTTTTTAACACTTAAATCAACTAACTACTTCTTGAAATTTAGAGTCTGATGCGAATAGCTTTAAGCCATTTTATATGTCTGTATGCAAAAATATATGTCTATTAAAAACATCAAATATTGCTATCTTTCAATCACAAATATATATAAAATAACGCCTCATGTCAAGTCGTTTTTCCTTCAAAATGCGTCAAAAAGGAGAAAAGCATGCGCCAAAAATTCACTTGACACATGCTTTTCTGTCATCTACGCTCGATGACCCATCAAATCATAAATAGAATTTATCTCGTTGAGAGAAGTTTTATTTTAGAAAGACATCATAAAGGAGAAACGAACACCGTTCTTGTCAACCCCACTATAATCGCGATACGTGATACGACGTACATAGTTAACACCAAAGAACTTGAAGATGTTATGAACACCAACCATCATTTCCCAATATGGTGTATTGCCCATGATGCGGCTACCCGAAGGGAATTGCCACAATCGGCTATCTGTAGGATTCTTAAATGGATTATTTTTATCGGTAAGATGCCCGATCATACCCTTTACACTGATATACTCACGCCACTTCAACTTTTTAATCAGCGGAATACGGTTAAAGAGTTTACCATTCAGATTCCATGCTGCGTTCCACATCACATAACGGTCGTTCAAGAACTCCATATCGCGAAGCAAATTAAAGTTGGAATTCACATTCTCCTGGAACAGCGTCATACTGGTAGGTGGAGTGATCAGCAATGGGAATGGAACTTTATTCCACTGTGCTCCAGCTCGGAGATAAAGCTGCAAATAACCATAACTACCCAACCATACACGTTTATAAGCCTTGAATGTGGTAAGATTAGAGGCATACTGGCCACCCATAAAGCCCTTCAGACCCATATCATGAGTAAGCTCCAACTCAGCCACATCGTGGTTTACAGGAACACGGCGCTGCTTGGTATTGACATAAGTTTTACCAGGAGCCAAACTAAACCCTACCATCAGATCGGTGGTACGAAGACGGAACAATTCCGGACTTCCATCAACCGGCATAAAGTGCATTAAGCCCTCCGGACGATTACTCTCAAACTTGAAACCAGCGAGAGCATTAAAGCCCCAGTCTGTTTCGTATTCAAAGTATACCTTCTGACGATTATACAGATACATATTTTCTGTTTGATGTGTCTTAAACGTCATGAAGATATTATCCCTATTATTGGTAAGATAACGATCGGCGAAACTGGCAATATCACGACTGGTATCAAAGACGATATTACGACGAGGGAACTCGAAGTGTGAGTATTGCTTATCATTCAACGCATACGTTATCGTAGTACCATAATAGGTATTATGACTATGGTTACCATAAGCAACATAACCATCCCAGAAAAGATGTGGCAGCAAGTTGGCTGTGGTACGGGCTGACAGGCGGAAACGATAACCATCTACATAGTTCTTACTGAGCATAGAGGTTACTGGTCCGATATCAAACATGCTCGGCTTACCTATTTTAGAAGTCTGGATATAATTCTCCATGGCCAACTGCAAAGCAGTAATCACCACGCCAAACCCCTTACGCTTGGTCATGTTAGCCACAAACTTATCCATATTCTGCTCTGAGAACGACAATGGTATAGGACGATATTCATCCCAGAACTTCTCATTTCTGATACGTGCATCAGGCGATTCTACCTTATCAGCCTTACCCCTCCACAAGTGTTTGTCGATAGGAGAAAAATCATAATCACCTAATCGGGTGTATCGAGATACAAGCCATTTCGGATGAGAAGAAACAATCGCTAATTCAGCCCACATATCATCACGTGACAATGCCCACTGACCATCAGAAAGCTGATCAAACTCCTGCTCGATACGCATACCACGTACAAAGTTAACCGTACTCTTCTTAGGAATATTGAGCACAGCCTGCTTCAACTGCAGTGTACTATCCTTAATAATATAAAGTTCGCCCGTAAAACCAAAATCCTGCTGGTTATTCGGGAAGAAACGAAGATGATAGCAACTATCGTTAGCCACTTTTACGGTATCGACGATATAATAGCGATAGAAAGATATCGCTGTTCTACCCAACGGACTCGGGAAAGGATATTGTACCAAACGAATGTAATCCTGATAAATATCGACATCCTGAAATACCTCCTTCAATACATTATTCAAGATATCACCCGTCTGCATCACTTTATTAAGACCCTTACTCGACAAACCAAGAACGATATCACGATTACGAGCATCCGACTTATCATACAAATGCTGTGTTACCGTTTCGTCGACAGTAAGAGGCAAAACATACTTATTATTATAAGGTGAAAGCTCTATCTGCTGCTTATACCAAGACTTATCAAGCTTAGAACTATCTAAGTCATTCTGAGCAAAAGTGAGCTTCTGATACTTCATAAACTGATACTGATCATGGTTCTCAAGATTAGCCTTTTTCTTATTCTCTATAACACGGCGCATTAACTCTACAGCCGGATTATTTTTTCGACTGTAACGCTTACGTTTACTACGAACTACAACTTCTGACACCTGTACACCCTGAGCATTGAGCTTGATATTAATTTCCTCCTGAGCCAAATTAACAGTATGCGTTTGAGACTTATAACCAATAGAACTGAAAGTAAGCACCCATCCCTTATGGGCTTCAATCGTAAATTTACCTTCAGCATCACAAACTACACTAACATGATGACCTTTATATGAAACAGAAGCGTAAGGTATAGGGTAACCGTCCTCACCATCCAAAATTTGTCCTGTGATTTGCGCCTGCATCTGCAGTATTGTCAACAAAAACAAAACTACTAAACCAACCTTCTTACTTAGCATAATTATTACTACAAAATCGTTTGATTCTTCCTAATTTTAAATCAATATAATATACACCTCTTTTATCTGCTGCAAAAATAGCAAATATTTTCCTATTATCAATTATATTTTTTACAGAAAATGTACTTGCATAAGTTGGAAATTATTAAATTTAACGTTTGCGATATAATCGCAATAATATCCTTTTCGGTTGCAAAAGTAATATATTAAATGCAATTAAGCATGTTCTAATTGTGCGAATATATGTTCTATTTTATACATTCATACCTTTTCAACCTAAAGATTTCGCAAAAGAGCAATAGAATATCGCAAAAAAACTTGTATTTTTGCACCAAAAAGGAATTAGAAGATGGTAAAAAGAGAATATACATTTAAGGATAAAGCGGATTTCATGGAAAAGATAGCCGATATTGACGGTGTAGAATTTTTCGAGGATGACTTCGTATTAATCAATAATGTGAAATTTCTAGAAGAATCGGGCACACAACGTATCGATGGAAATGTGATCTGCTTTATCGTCGAAGGAAAAATGCAGGCAGAAGTGAATGGGGAAACTTTATTTATTCACGATAATCAGGTACTTATTCTTCCTACTGGTATTACACTGGGGAATATTATGGTTTCGCCCGACATTCGATATTTCTCTATGGGCATATCTAACCGTATGCTTAAATTCTTCCTGGGGTCTTATATGAATGTATGGAACCAGTTTACGTATGTACAGAAAATACGTATCGTGAATGCTGAGAAATATGATGAAAACAGCAGTAAATGCTTTGACAACATATTCAAGCACTGTCTGAATAAAACGGATGATGAAATAGAGAATGGCTATCGTCGCGAAATATTCAAAAGTATGATGCGTGCTTGTCTGTTGTCGCTCTGTAATGCGATTCGCAAACAGGCGGATGTGCTGGTGGATAAGCCTCACCATCATGCGTCTTATTTTAACTTGTTCCTTGAACTTCTTGAACATGCTGAAATCAAGCACCAGACGGTGGAGCATTATGCCAGTGAACTCTGTATCTCTACGAAATATCTGGCGCAAATCTGTAAGAAGAACAGTGGTAAAACTCCTAATCAGTGGATTACCGAGTATACGCTGGCTGATATTACGCATTACCTACAAAATACAGAAATGAGCATGAAACAAATTAGTAATGCGGTAGGTTTCCCTAATACGAGTTTCTTTGGTAAATATGTAAAAAAACATTTAGGGTGTACACCTATCGAGTTTCGCAATAAAAAGTAATTTTTTCTCGTTCATCATAAAGAAAAGGATAGAGCCGCTGCCCTATCCTTTTTTTTAATCCAAAGGTTTCATCGTTATAACCATTTTATTTAAATTTCTTGTGTACCTGAAGCATCGCTTTAGGATCAAGAATTTCATCTAACTGCTCTTTCGAGAGCAACTGTTTTTCGAGAACAATATCAACCAGACTCTTACCGGTGGCAAGGGCTTCCTTCGCAATCTTGGTACTGTTCTTATAACCGATGTATGGGTTGAGGGCAGTAACAATACCGATACTATGGCGAACCATCTCAAGATTATGTTCGGCATTGATAGTAATACCGTCTACACACTTTTCACGCAAAGTATCCATGGCATGAGACAACCAAGTAATGCTCTCAAACAAACACTCAGTAATAACCGGTTCCATGACATTCAACTGTAACTGACCTGCTTCTGCAGCAAAACTAATCGTGGTATCGTTACCGATAACTTTAAAACATACCTGATTAGTTACCTCAGGAATAACAGGATTCACCTTACCTGGCATAATAGAACTACCTGGAGCCATCGGCGGAAGATTGATTTCAGCCAGACCACAACGAGGACCAGACGCCATGAGTCGAAGGTCGTTACAAATTTTAGACAATTTGACCGCCAAGCGCTTCAATGCGGCAGAATAGCTTACATAAGCACCGGTATCAGGAGTTGCCTCAATCATATCAGAAGCCTTTTCAAACTTCTCATGCGTAATCTCACTCAAATGAGCTGTACAAAGATCAGCATATCCAGGAGCAGCATTCAGACCTGTTCCTATCGCTGTACCACCCATATTGATCTCGTGCAACAAGACTTCATTACGTGCAATATTGAGCACCTCTTCTTCCAGATTATTCGCAAAAGCCGCAAATTCCTGTCCTGACGTCATAGGCACAGCATCCTGAAGCTGTGTTCTACCCATCTTGATAGCATCTTTAAATTCCTCAGCCTTATTACGGAAAGACGTAATGAGGCGCTCCAGTGATACCACCAACTTCTTATTCATGCGAATGACGGCATAGCGGATAGCGGTAGGATAAGCATCATTGGTACTCTGACCACAATTGACATGATCATTAGGCATACAATACTGATACTCACCCTTCTCATGACCCAAAATCTCGATGGCACGGTTGGCAATAACTTCGTTAGCATTCATATTCACAGAAGTACCGGCGCCACCCTGCATCAAGTCGATAGGGAAATTCTTCCATAATGCGCCACCGATAATTTCGTCGCAGGCCTGACAGATAGCCTCTGATATATGAGGATCAAGAGCACCGACTTCAGCATTAGCCATCGCTGCAGCCTTCTTTACGAAAGCAAAAGATACGATGAAATCTGGGAAGTCGTACATCTTCATGCACGAGATGCGATAGTTGTTAATACCCCGCTGAGTTTGTACGCCATAATAAGCATCTATAGGAACATTAAGTTCACCTAATAAATCAGACTCTACACGATACTTTTTTTCTTTTGTCATTTCTTTATTCATTATTATATTGATAATGTTGAAAGTTTCTAATTCTATTCGTACAAATTAAAATACTTTTATTCTATACATGAAACCGAGTTCTATTCGATTGGTATTGTAGTTATCCAGATCTGCAAGAGCCTTCGCCTGTTCGGTATACTTGCAGCTTCTTCCGATATAGGCCAGGAATACACGGAAATCTTGACTCTTCACAGGATAGTATTCTACACTTCCCGCATATAACCATGATTTACGATATTTATCGAAATTACCACCCTTTACTGTGGTTGTCTCATAACATCCCTTGAGCATCAGATTCCATTGTGGAGCAAACTGCCAGTTTAACTTGGTAATAAAACTGTTGTAGTGTACTTTACCGAGATGAACACCTGGCGCTGTCACCAATTCCGAAGTAGCGATGCCCAAACGATCCAGATCGTCAAACTCGCCCATATAGTCGAAATACCACTGTATCTTGTCAAGATTTAACTTCTGACCAAGCGTGAGCATACGACTGTAATGACCTTCTGCCTGCGTCTGCAAGCCCCATGCCCAACGGGTCTGGAACTTATCTCCGAAGAAACTACCATTCCAGTTGACAATATAAGTAAGTGGAGTCTTAGCCTGCTTCAAATCGCGTAACCCCCTAGTACTTAAAGTCTTAGCACCTTCGCCATAGATATCTTCCAAACGGTCATTGTCGGTACGGGATATTTCCACCGCAATTTCCTGTGTTGGTACAGGTTTGAAAGAAGCGACAGCACCAACCTGGAAATTGTCCATATAGTCTACCATATCAGAATACTGATAGATGTACATCGGGTTTTCATCAAATTCGAAGCCACCCCAGATCTGACACATCTTACCAGCCTGAACACCTATCTTATCATTAAACTGATAGCCAACCATCAAGATGTCGGTCGCTTTAGCAAAGTTATCATCTTTAGCAGCATTGCTCTTATTGAGACGATGACGAAAACGATAAGAGAGTTTGTCGGTAATATTACCTTTAATTTCTAATCGAGCCTGTTTATTCTTAAAAGTTGCTCCCCATTTGTCGCCCGTATCACCCGAGAAGTCATTGATCTGTGCACTGGCAGCATAGTTAAAATAAACATTGAAGGCATCCGTTTTTTTCTCGATTTTAGCTACTCGTTCCGCCAAACTTTCATAGTCTCCATCAGGGCCACCATTACGAGTATTATTACCTTGTGCATGAGCAGTCATCGCTAAACTTAGTAAAGCGGCAACCATAAAATATTTTCTCGTTTTCATAATTTTCAAATTTGAATGTGATGATGAACCAATACTATACGAATAAAAAATCCATTAATACTCATCAAAGTAAGTCTGAATCTTCTTCCAATCTCTGGTTTTGGTCAAAGCCAACATCAGAAGTACACGTGCCTTCTGTGGGTTAGCCCCCAATGAAGCGACAAACTCATATTTATCATCGTCAACCTCAGCATTCTTATTGGTAGGACCTGTAGCTACACGACTTGAACGAACGACATTGATACCGGCCTTGCGAGCCTTAAGCGCTACCTCGAATACATCTTTATAGAAGTTTCCATCGCCTACACCGGCTAAAACGATACCATCAAACTTCGCATCTACAAAAGCCTGCATCGGCAGTGGTGAAGCATTAGCATAACCATAAACGATACCTACCTGTGGCAGTTTGGTAAGATGAGTAACATCAAACTCAGAACGAGTACCGCACTTGGTAAGCGGAGCACCCTTGAGATATACAGCTTTACCATTATAGACATAACCGACTTCACCATTAATTCCGCCCTTGAATGTTGCGCAATCAGTCGTATGCATCTTGATTACATCTTTAGCAGCGAAAAGTTCATTGTTCATACATACCATAACTCCATGCCCATTAGAGGCCGGTGTACAAAGGGCAGCAACACCATTGTAAAGGTTAGCCGGACCGTCTGCACTGATGGCATTAGATGGTCGCATACTACCCACCAAGATAACAGGTTTATCAGAGTGAACGGTCAAGCTCAAGAAATAAGCGGTTTCTTCCATCGTATCAGTACCGTGAGTGACGAGCACACCATCATATCCCTCTTGATTGAGCAGCTGGTTAATGCGATTCGCTAATTTCAGCCAAACCTGGTCGTTCATGTCCTGACTACCAATATTACTAAGTTGCTCACCATCGATATCTGCTAATTCTTTCACTTCTGGTACAGCATTCAGCAATGTCTGTATACCCACCTGACCTGCGCTATAAGCTGAAGAAGCAGCAGATGTAGCAACACCAGCTATTGTACCGCCAGTAGCAATAATATGAATTTTTGGTTTGGCAAAAGCAATGACCACCAAAAAACTAAATACCATAAGTAATAATAGACGTAAATGTTTCATAATTTTGCAGTTTTAAGTTTTTATACTATTAGATAATACTGTCTTATAATAGGCCATTAGAGCAAATGGATGATCACGAAGGCAACACTGATAGAAACGACCGTAGTGATGAACCCAGCCACCTGGAAAGAGTGGTTAACCACATATCGTCCCACACGAGTACTGCCCGTTCTGTCGAAGCCAATAGCTGCTACCTCAGTCGGATAATTAGGCAGGAAAAAATATCCGTTACACGCTGTAAACATAGCAAGTAAATATAAAGGACTGATACCCAGCATAATGCCTAAAGGATAGATGGTACGAACAGTTGCAGCCTGAGAGAAAAGCATAATACTCATGACAAACAGTACGACTGCAAATAAGAAAGGAACACTCTGGATAAGACCCGAAAAATGGTTGACGAAGAAATCCTGATTATTCTTAAAGAAGGTATCTCCCATCCAGGCTACACCGAATATACTGACCATGGCATTCATACCTGCAGCAAACACATTGCCAGAAACAGTTTTCTGAATGCTGCCTTTTCCTACAAGCAAGATAAGAGCAGCATCGCTCATCATAATCATTTCTATCATATGATTCGTAGAAACCACAGTCAACTGTCCATTTGCATCAACATAATGAGGACGAAATTCTGGGAAGAATCCGAAGAAGATGACTGCTATTACACCCAAGAAAAAGGCCCAAACAGCATACTTCGCCTGTGGGTTCGGATGCGTTTCTGCCTGATGCAGATTTTGTTCATCTGCAACTGGATCTATTTCGCCCGACTTCACTTTAGTCAAATATACAGGATCTTGAGCAAGTTCTTTACCGATATGGTTCTGAACGAAGGCAGCTGCTACAATGGCGATAAAAGATGCCGGCACACATACCAGAATCACATCACCGAGCTCGATACCCTTACCACCTAATATATCTGCACTGATAATGGCAGCGGTAGCAGCACTCACCGGACTACCTGTAATACCCAGCGACGCCGCTATGACACTAACACTCAGAGGTCGCTCAGGACGGATTTTCTTAGCTTGAGCGATTTCAGAGATAATAGGCAATAGCGAATAACAGGTATGGGCTGTACCGGCTACCAAACAGAAGAGCCAGCAACAAAGTGGTCCATAGAAAGTAATATGTTCAGGATGATGACGTAAGAACTTAGCAGCCTGGCCTACCAGATAATCTAATCCACCTGTAGACTGTAAGGCAGCAGAAGCCACTATTACTGATACGATAATAAGCATGACATCTATTGGCAAAGCTCCTGGAGCCAGTCCAAAACCGAAAACTAAGATGAGCGTTCCTACCATTCCATAGATACCCATGCCGATGCCCCCGACTTTGGCCCCAATAAAAATGCAGACGAGCACTAAAACTAATTGTATCAATACTAATGTTGTAACCATTTATTATGTCTTTAGATTGTTTGATTGCGAAAACTCGAAATTTCTTCGATATATTGATGTGTTTTTACAAATATATATTTTATTTACCTACCAAACAACCAAAATACACAGAAATATGCATATATTAACCTCTGTTAACATTTAAATCAAAAAATAGTAAGATGAAACACTAAAAAAGGTATATCAGACGTATCTGATATACCTTTTTGTCATTTTACTCCCAACATTTCAAGTGATATTGACGAGGAGTCAACCCCATAAATTTGGTGAACCAGTTGTAAAAAGACTGTCGGTTCGCAAATCCGACCAATTGATAGATATCTCCCACTTTACTATCTTGATATTTCTCGTCTTCCATGAGACTTGTTGCGGCCTCAACACGACAATGATTGAGAAAAGATCTGAAGCTACAGTTAAAGCGCTCTGCGAAAACCGCTGAGACATATCTGGTGCATGTACCCAAATCGTAAGCTAATTTGTCAATAGAGTAATCTGGTTCTTTATACTTCTCTTGAGCTAATAGTTCATACTTTACTTGGGAACATAACTCATCCAACTTGGCGGGGCACACTTGGAAACTGCGACCCCGTTGCTCTTGTACATTACCTTCTTGCATCTTTTTCTCTTAAATAGCTAACCTATTCGACTTTTCAGTCTGCAAAGATACAAAAAAAATGCGAATATTAATCTACGGGTACCAAAAAAGTTAATCATTCTAATTCATATCTTGGTATGAGCAACATCATCTGAGCGAACATAGTAAGCTATCAGCTAATCTCGTTTCAGATGGTTTACCTTATAACAATTCCTTTCTGATGTGTTTTCTCTTGTTTTCTCTTATACATATCATCTATGAACTGCTTTCTCAGTAGCCACTGCTTTAGAAAAATTTTAGATTTCGTTTTTACCATAACTATTTTTCCCGTGCGAGGTGCTACTAAGTCATAGATTGGTCCATCTTTCAATATATTTATAGAAACAACATCAGCTGTATCTATTTTAGCCATATCTTCATCACCAATTTCAACACCATCAACAAATATAATAGGGTACGCAAGTGTTACAGAATCGATATCGCTGTCCCATGTTATGGTCTGTTGTGCTTTTCCTTGTAAACTAACAAGAAGAAATACAAAAAATAATAGTTTCTTTTTCATAGTCATTAATCGTTTACTAAAGTTTCTATTTCTTTGCGAATATAACAAAAAAATATTAAACAAGAAATCATGTTTTAAATAATTAGTTTCTTTAACATATTTCTCCATCCTTGCATGATAGGATAGCAATGAGGTATACGCTTTTAACTATGCTGAGCAGTTACAGTACGAAAACGAATATATGAATCAGTCATTATATATCAATAGAGTATAATTTATGTTATATAGGTAAAAATATCTAATCAAAAAGTACAACATATTGCTTTACGTAGTACCTTTGAAGCAAATAACTATCGTAAAATACATTTACCGTTTTTGTAAACTTAATAATCATGAATAAATAAAATACGGATGAAATTTAATATGAAGACTTTACATCATCTCAATGTGTACCTTTTTCTTCTATTTTTACTAATAGGAAAAATGAGTACTTCACTATCTGCCCAAAATGTTTTGTGCCGTGAAAATCACTTAATGCTAACAGACAGTTTGAATAAGATACCAATAGATTATTTTGCTCCAGGTGAAGGTGGTGAAAATAAATTATGGAATATTTCGGATTATCTTGATTACTCCAGGAAAAATCTAGTTTACCATTATAGAGACTCTGCTCAATATTTTCATGAGAGGGATCAAAAGCAAATCAAGTATTATCAACTTCATTCAGATTCTTTATTCCTAACTAGTTATGAAAGTCCACTGAAAAAAATAATATATAGCAAACCTCCTCTTCAAGTAAAATATCCTTTATGTTATGGCGATTCTACAGGATCTACCTTCTCTGGTATAGGACTCTATTGTGGTAATCATTTTTATAAGGAGGATGGAACAGTCTCTGTTAAAGCAGATGCCTTCGGCTCATTAATTTTATCGGAGGATGATACCATAAGAAATGTACTCCGACTGAATAGTATTAAGTCATATTACATGAGCATGGACATGAATGCTGAAGCTTTGGACACAGCAAAGATGAAACAAATTATCGAAGAGCATTATGAATGGTATGCTCGAGGTTATCGTTATCCCTTGATAGAAACCATAATCAGTACCAGCTATGCGAACATGTCGCCTATCGGAACAACATACCAAGCGTATTGTTATCTGCCAGAAAACCAACGAACAATAAACGATTCCATCAACAAGGAAATATTACATTCTGATTCTGTTACGCAGTTTCACCAGAACCAGCTCTCAAAAGATATTTTCCATTATTCTATCCATGTCAATAATGGGACAGTCATTTTAAATTATAATTTGGATGATGATGCCCATATTGTAACTATGATTTCCAGTTCTATGGGTATTATTTACAGGCGAAAAGAATGGAATAAATCCTTGGGTAATGGATACTCATCCAGCATAGATTGCTCCAGACTACGACAAGGACAATATGTGCTCTATATTAATGTAAACGGAAAAATATATAGTGAAAAAGTAAATATATAATGGCTAGAATTCTACTTTCTTTATTGATGTTCTGTTGTTTATCATTACATGCACAGAACGTGATTACTCGTGATATACCAACTCCTAACGCAAGCGATTTAGGTAAATATGGTGAAGTACCAGTTTCATATTTTACTGGCCAGCCTAATATAAGTATACCGCTAAATACATATTATTTTAAAGGTTATCCATTATCCATTTACCTTCAATATGATGCCTGTGGAGTTTTAGTTAATTCACTTCCAGGCTGGACTGGACATAACTGGACATTGATAGCAGGTGGTTCTATCACTAGAATCCAAAAAAATGTACCCGATGAGTGGAAACAGCAAAAACGTACTAAGTATGGTGAATTTCATAATTATTTTGAAAACCCTAATCGTATCAATGAAGGCGACCCTGTCAGTGATGTAACATTTAGTGATGATTTTAAAACGTACGATTTAGAGCCAGATGTTTTCGTTTTCAATTTTCAAGGCAAAACCGGTAAATTTATATATGGTAATGATGGCCAATGGAAAGTGATATCAGAAGATAACATAGATGTTCTTTTTGATGTAAAAGACGAAAGTAACTATATAAGTCCATTTATACCTAACTATCCCTGCAAATCTTCTGTAAAAGCAGTACCAAAGTGTATTAAGGGCTTTACGCTGAGAGATGATAAAGGCTATGTCTATATCTTTGGTGGTGACAATTCGTGCATCGATTACGGAATTAATTTTTTCTCACAAGTACAAGATAATCAAAACGATTCTTTTATAGCAAAAACATGGTATTTAACAAAAATAAAAGACAAATATGGAAATACCGTTTTTCGTTTCAACTATGAAAGAGGGCCTTTTATTGCACAATTTATCAACTCATATAATTCTCTGTTGACGAATGATAATGCCGAATATGGTGGACTAACGGGCACTATGTTTGCAAGTAGTCTCGAGTCAAATGCTATTTTTCCCTATGGCGGCATGTTAAATTCTCCCGTATATCTTAAAAGTATTATTCCTGGTGAGTCAGAGCCCTTAGCTACTTTTGAATCTAGTTATATTCCGCTGACTACAGATGAATTATATCCCAACTTAAACCTAAACAATCATCCTGTCTGTCAAACTCCGGCTAATTCCGGATTAGAACTATTTATGTACCTTTGCTATAATGGCTATGGCAGTAAATATTCTCAGTTTAGATACGGAGGACCGTATACCATAAAAGATAAAACCATTCTTAAATACACAAGGTTAAAGGTGTTGGACAAGATTAAATTTCCAACGTATAGTATCGAATTGAAATATAATTATAATAACCGAATGCATTTAGATGAAGTAAAAATTATCTATGGAAAAGAGTCTATGAGTTACCAGATGGTGTATAATAATTTTCATCATTTGCCAAACGATTATTTGTCACAGGCTTCTGATCATTGGGGGTATTATAATGGCATGAACAGTAATTCTTATAATAATTTTAATAAGGAAGTAAACGATTGCTCGTCAAATGGTCAGTTAACGACTCTGTATTATCCAACTGGTGGATATACAACATTCTTATTCGAACATAATACTTATGGAGCGTATTGTGATAATTATACGAATCATTTAATTGAACCTGCTGCTAAAAAAACTTTTACTGGAGGGTTAAGAATTAAAGAAATATGCGATTTTGATGGCATGAATAAGTCACCGGTAAGAAAGCGTATCTTCTCATATAATATTCCCGGCTCAGAAAGATCAAGTGGCCAGTTGTGTGCTTTACCGCTTTATTCATTTCGAGCTAGCACTTCTACTTCTTTTTCTAAGAATACATCAGTTGTACCCTTATCTAATACTTTCGGTCCTCATGTAGGATACAGTTATGTTACAGTTACTGAAGCTGATCATTCCTCTAATTGTTATCATTATTCGAATATTTCAGACTATCCAAATATTATGCCTGGCAGAACTTGGGGAAGTACACCACCTACCCGAACAGACCATTCATATTTGTATGGCAAGATCCTTGATGAATCAACCTACTCATCGGACGGGAAGTTAATAGAGAAAGCTGTCTATTCCTATACGAAGAATCCCATTATTGATAAAATACAAACAACAGATTTAATCTGGAATAAGCCTAATTCTTATGTTACGCCTTTTTACACGGGTAGCATATATTATTATGATATTCCTAAATTTAACTTATTGGCAAAAGAAACCACGACATACATAGGTAGTCATCAGCAAACAAATACCGACAACTATGAATATACATTAAAATCTCTGCCGTTAAGTCTTCCATATAGTCATCGATCATGGATTAACGTCATATCAGGTCATGCAAAAAGTCGTTTAGGAAAAACACAGAGAACAGTTTATGAATATCCTTTTGATGATTATCGTGCTTCGGCAACAGCCTACCAAACTACAAAGTATTTTAATTTGTCACCTATAGGTACGAAGAATTATTATAATAGTACTCTGATAAATGGAGAACAGACGATATACAAGATGATTAACGATAGCGTTTCAGTTCCATCTATGAAGATTAGAATTAACCGAGACTTATCTGTGGATACTATCGAAACCTATTTGGCTTATTCGAAAAAATTCTATGAAGTTTCTGCATATAAGCCCTATAACAAATCTATAACAAAAACAGGTGTTTCCTGGGGAGGATATCCTGAATACGTGGGTTACCAGGAGGCAAATTGTGATAATCCCAGAAAATCAGAATCCTGGTATTATTGGACAAATTCAGGGAAGTTGACAGATGTGTTATATCCTAACGGCAATTTTATGACCTATTATTATGACTCATTTGATCGTTTGATTGAAGCTACCGATGTTTTTGGAAATATTACTCAACGCATAAAGTACCACACAAGAAAAAATGAAAAATAAAGTATATATATATTTAGGTCTACTTCTATTGTGCTTTGCCATTCGTGTTTCAGCCCAGACTTCCTCAGACAACTATGTGGAAGTTAAAACCATGGTTGAAGCATATAACTATGAAGGTGATTTGGATCCTAATGATGAATCAGCCTTAAAGATACGGCATAAATTTCAGTATTATGATGGACTCGGACGACCTACAATAACGGCAGACGGATCGGTTAATACCAAAGGGACTTATGTCATCAGTGGACAGACCTATGATAACTTAGGAAGAGTAAACCGAAATTATTTACCTTTTGAGCAAAGCTCATCAAATAATATGACCGAAAGTTCATTTAAGACGGTCCAGGCTCAACATTTGGGTGCGTATGCTTATAGTGACATAGCCTATGATGAATTTGGTCACAAATCAGAGGTCAGTATACCGGGTTCATTATGGGTGACAAAAAACAAAAAGAACAGATATACCTCTACTTTTAACGACAAAAATGAAGTAAAATATTATGAAGCTCCTTTAGATCAAAACACTTTAATTGACAATGGATACTATCAGGCTGGAGCACTGACCAAAGAGACAAGTTGGGATGCAGATTCATGTCGTGTAGAGTGCTTCTATGATATGCGTGGATTAAAAGTGCTGGAGAAAAGATATAGTGATATTTCCAACACCTCAGGCTCATGTACTTATTATGTATATAACGATTTAAGTCAGTTGAGATATGTCTTAATGCCAGAATATCAACTGACACCTGATGAAACAATAAATGGATATGAATATCGTTATGATATCAGAGGAAGGTTGCATAAGAAGATACTGCCCGGTTGTGATTATATTGAATATTGGTATGATAAGGCTGATCACTTAACATATATGCAGGATGCATTGCTCCGTGAACAGAATAAATTTCGATTTATGCTTTATGATTATCTGGGGCGTGTAGCTATACAGGGCATTTGCAGTCAAAAAGATATAAGTGAGTCTATGGATGGAACCGTTTCTTATTCAGAGAATAGCGGAGGTATACTTCACACGGATTATGTTGTTGGGGCTGGTTGTACTATAACCAACCCTGTACTTGAAACGGTAAATTATTACGACGATTATCGTTTTCTAAATGGATCACGAAGTTCTGAATTCTCCAACCTTCATCTGGATGGCGCTTCTGATTACGAGTATTCTTCAGGATATCTTACAGGAACTATTTCCCAAGCCAATAATGGAGAGTTACTCTACAGCTGTCTTGGATATGACATTAAAGGTAATTTATTAGAGTCAAAGGCTAAAGGTCTAAAAGGAGATCTTGAGCATATCACCAATACGTATTCTTTCTCAAATAAGATATTAACCTCCAATATCAAAGTTGCAATACCAGATGGCAAGACTTTGGATGCTGATATTGAAAATACCTATTATGAAGAGAATGATAAGGTAAAAAATGTCAAAACAACGATTAATTACAATGGCCAGCAGGAATCAAGCATCATCAATTATAGCTATGATGAATTCGGACGCCTTGCAAATGTAAAACGACCTTTGTCAGGATCAAAAAACGCCTCTATATCATATGACTATGATTTACACGGATGGCTTAGCCACATAGGCACGACCACCTTTCAGGAGAAGCTATATTATGCCGAAAATCCGTATGGTGCCGCTGCCTATAATGGCAATATAAGCAGTTTGCAATGGAATGACAATTTTTCCGACAACAACCGCGGATATACTTTTACTTATGACAAAATGAACAGAATGACTGAAGCGGTTTATGGAGAGCAGAATTTTACAAATAACGTAAGCCGGTTTAACGAGTCTGTTCATTATAACAGCAATAGCTCAGCAGACAGAATTATTCGAAATGGATTAAAGCAGAATGGCAGTTATGGAGCCATAGACGATTTGGCATTAAGCTATACTGGTGCTCAGTTGAGCAGTGTTGATGAGAATGCTGATAATGTATTGTATGAAGGCGCATTTCATTTCAATGGTAGCAAAGGCTCCTCTTCGACATTTCTATACAATGGTAATGGAGCTTTAATTTGTGATGCAAGTAAAGGTATAACCCATATTGATTATGATAACAACAATAACCCTATTCGGATACAGTTTGCAGATGGAAATGTAACCAGATATGTTTATTCTCCTTCTGGTGTAAAACTTCGTACCATTCACTACACTGCTGTTCCAAATATAACAGTACCGATAGGAACCACTCATGCGCTTTCTAATGCAGAAATACAATATGTAGATTCGACAGACTATTTATTATCTGGTCATTTAATAGTAGAAAACGGCAAGATAGATAAGTATATGTTTGATGGTGGATATTGTCAATTCAACAACACTGAATTATGTAAGCCTAATTTTTTCAACCGCAACATAATACCGTCTTATATTACTTTTTATTATTTTACCAGTGATCATTTAGGTAATATTCGTGAAGTGATAGATAATAAAGGACAAGTATTAGAAAGTACAAACTATTATCCTTTCGGTACGCCGTTTGCCCATGAAGATACCGGCATACAGCCCTTTAAGTATAATGGCAAGGAGTTAGACAAAGTGCATGGACTGAATACATATGACTATGGAGCAAGACAATATAACTCCGTTGTTCTCGTTTGGAATAAAGTGGACCCCCTTTGTGAGCTTTTCCAAGATGTGAGTCCATTTACATATTGTCACGACAATCCTATAAATCATATAGATATCAATGGACTGTTTGATAGTCAAGAAGAAGCTATAGATTATGCAAATAGTCATTCTGTTGGGATTTCAAATGTACATTATGCCTCAGACAAAAACGAATGGTATGTAGCATTTGGTCCAGATGATGTGGGTTATTCAAATGGTGGAACATTAGAAAGACGCTTCCATGAAAAAGTCTCAGAGAGCCGTTGGTGGTCAACTATAGACAATAAAAATACAGATTTAAGTACTGGATTGGGATTTGCGGGATGGGGAATGGCAAAACCTCTTGAAAGAAGTAATGCTTACGCATTTAGAGAGTTAACAACAGGACGATATATAAACTCTGCTAAGCCAACATTTAGATTTAGAAATGTGGATATTGATTTCAATCTACGAGGTGCTAATAAAATAGCATCAGGTATAAAGTATTTAGGAGGGGCTTCTGCTGCACTGTCAGCAATCATAATTGGTATAGAAATATATGAACATCAAAAGAAATTGGTTGGTGAAGGTGGTCTGGATTTAATCATGACAGGAGTTGGCTTTATTCCTACTTATGGTTGGGCTATATCAAGTGCCTATTTTTTAGGGAAAAGGGCATTGGAGGATAAAAGACTTAGATTTTTGAAACAAATAATATACAAATATAACAAATGATGGAATTTTATTATATCATACATTATGTAATATATCGCTATTACCGAAAGAATCTTGAGAGCCGTACGATGTCGATGGGGCGTGCTTGCAGTATTCTTATGGTTTTATTTTTTTTTATAATATTAAATATTGATTATTTCGTGTGTTTATTACTTGAAACTCCACTTCATGTTGACAAACCTGTTGCTTGGGTATATATTGTACTTTGGGCGATTTTTGAATATATGATATTCTTTCGAAATGATATATATAGAGAAATATTTAATGAATACGACAGGCTAAGAGATGAACCAGAAATGATAGCAAAATGTAAACAAGCAAAAATATTCAATTATAGCTTATTGGTTATCGATATATTATTACTTATAATAGTAGATTACATCAATAATCACAAATAAACTATAAAACAACCCATGCTCTTTTAGAAATTCTTATCTCGAACAGGGTTATTGATCAGTAGAGTTTAAACACTGATAAAGAGATGAGAATTTCTATCAAAAAAGAACAACATATTGCTGTACGTAGTACCTTTGAAGCAGATAACTATCGTAAAATACATTTACTGTTTTTGTAAACTTAATAATCATGAATAAATAAAATACGGATGAAATTTAATGTATTGTATGAAGGCGCATTTCATTTCAATGGTAGCATTGGAGTATAATGACTTAGATTTTTGGAACAAATAATATAAAAATATAACAAATGATGGAATTTTATTATATCATGCATTATGTAATATATCGCTACTACAGAAGACATTTAGAAACCAGTGAATCTTCGATTATATATGCTTTCGGAATTATTAGTGGGTTATCTTTAGTGTTTATAAATGGAATAGATTATTTTATGCATCTATTCTTTAACATACCGAGGTTCTTAAATAAAGTATCAATCTTGGTATGTGTAATTTTATGTATGATATTCAAATATATAGTATTATTCCGAAATGAGAGATATAGAGAAATTTTTAACGAATACGACAGGCTAAGAGATGAACCGGAAATGATAGCAAAATGTAAACAAGCAAAAATATTCAATTATAGCTTGTTGGTTATCAATATAGTTACACTTTTTATAATTGATTACATCAATAATCACAAATAAACTATAAAACAACCCATGCTCTTTTAGAAATTCTTATCTCGAACAGGGTTATTGATCTGTAGAGTTTAAACACTGATAAAGAGATGAGAATTTCTATCAAAAAGTACAACATATTGCTTTACGTAGTACCTTTGAACCAGATAACTATCGTAAAATACATTTACTGTTTTTGTAAACTTAATAATCATGAATAAATAAAATACGGATGAAATTTAATGTATTGTATGAAGGCGCATTTCATTTCAATGATACCGGCATACAGCCCTTTAAGTATAATGGCAAGGAGTTAGACAAAGTGCATGGACTGAATACATATGCCTCTGGTATATCTACATATGTAAATACAGGCAAGGTAAGCGTCCAATTTCGACCTAACAATATAAAAATATAGGCTGAACCGCGATTCTAAAGCGATTCAGCCTATTTAGTATTTTTTGTTTTTTTTGCTTTTTTATGATTCCTGACAGAGTTTTGAAGGTGTCATCTGGTCCCATTCAATTCCAACACCATTTGTCTTTGCTATGATATCAAAGAAGCGTTCGAAGTATCTTAATGGTGATATATTGTTCTTCTTACATGTTTCGACTAAGGTCATATAGAGACACAGATTCTCTACACCGCTCTCACTTCCGAGTATCGGTGCATTCTTTCTGTTCACAGTTAATGGCCTGATGCAGCGTTCAGCTTCCAGGTTATCGATTTCGTAATTACCATCTTCACGGAAGGTGAAGAACTTCTTCCAACCGTTACTCAGGTAATTGAGTGCTTTCGTCATCAATTCGCCCTTGATAGAGTCATCCTTCTGAAGTTCACACATTCTTGAATATATCTTAACGATGCATTCAGTAGTTTCAGAATCGTTTCTTCTTTTCTTGATTTCCGCAGGTGAGAGATTCTGTTTTCTATAGGTTTCCTCTCTGCCGTAAAGCCATCCAAACCAGTCCAGGAAGTCCTTTGCTCGATAGTCTTTACCTCGCTCATATGCATAGAAGAACTTTGACCTGGCGTGTGCAATACAATACAAATGAGTAATATCATTATCCTCCCGATCAAAGAAGTTATAACCACAATAAGAATCTGTCTGTATTGAGTTGATATTTGAAGAACCGATGAAGTTCTTGATAACATCCTGGCCTCTACTTCCATTATCGTAGAAGAAGTATACAACCTTGGTTTCCTTATTGACGACACACCAGATGTATTTCTTAAGAACCTTGTTGTAGATCCTGACTCTGCACCAGGTTTCATCACAATGGATATTGGCTCCATCCTGAAGTAGATTATTCTTAAGATATGGAAGAACCAGTTTGAGATATTCTGCGCCTATACCAATATAATTTGTAAGTGTCTGGCGGCATATGCTGAATTTATCTTCCATCATGCGGATGATCTCTCGGTAAAGAGGAGTATCCATTTGGTATTTGTTCATTGTCAGACGAGAAAGGAACCTGCTTGTTACATGGGTGTGTGGCACAACACTCAGTTTCTTGTAATCCTCTTCGATTTCCTCATTACCAGGAAGGGTAAAATGAACTGTGATCGGATCTTGTCCAGGAAGTTTGTAGACTATGTAATGTACTTTGTGTTCAACAATGTAGCTGACCTGATCATAGATACTGCGAGTAAACCTACGGATTATCTTGGCACCATCAGGTATTTTGGTTTCATCACATTTATAATCAATAACCATGTCAGCACCCATAGTATTATATTTCATGCCAACCTTGCATTGATTGTCTACTTCCTTCTGGTCTTCCTTGCTTGGCTCTTCATCGGAAGTTGCTGAGGGTAGGGAAGCAGCAGTTCCATCAAAGTCATCCTTTGCTTCCTGACGACTGACAGTAGTAGTATTGCCTCCTCTGTTATTCCAGACTTTCTTTCCATACAGATTTGCCTTGTCAACCATTGACTGATTGATCAGATTCTTTATCTGGTTCTGAAGGGATTGTATCTGTTTCTGGTTTCCTTCAAGTTGAGTCATCAGGCGATTGATGGTATCGTGAAGTGTTGATTTCTCCTTATCGCTCTTCTCAAGCATAGCAGCAACACGATCAAGTCTATCCTGTATCTTCTTCTGATTCTCCAATGACTCCTGGAGCATCTGACGATACTGCTCAACATCACGCTCAAGGATGCTGATATACTTGTCTTTATCAGCTGAACTCATAGAAGCATGGGCAGATTTTACGACAGGATTATCCTCTCGTGAATTGATATATTCCATAAAGAATTTTCTTTTTTTGAATTCTTTTTCTTCCATGCTTTTACTTGCTTTTGTACTTACAAAGGTACAAAAAAAATCGCAAAAACACGAACAAAATAACACTTAAATAACTGATATTCAATAAATTAAATTCAAATGTATAAGCACTGATTACTGAAGTTCAGATCATAATCTCAGTACCGAAATAACAGGATTTTCAAGCAAAGTCAGGAGATCTTTCCATTCTATACTGTATACGGTTTTCTGATCTTTGAATTCAACTTTCATAAACCTGTAATCTTTATTATAGAATGTTTTCTCGTTCATATAATAAGCCTGTTTATCATAATAGATAAGTCGTACGCGTCTACGATTTCTGGACATAAAGATGAATACATCACCTTCATGAGGAATGACATGGCATTCGTCAGTCACAAACTCTAACAATCGGTAAAATCCCCAGCTCATATTTACATAACCTGGCACGTAATAGAAGTGTTTAAACTCAGATAAATCTAACATGGATCCTCCAATCTATCTATGATATCCTTGACATCAGAATAACAATTACTTTTTATGCTTACAACTGTACCATTTTCCAACTGTATAACAGCTGATACTTTAGCTTTCATTTTTGGGGAATTTCCAGCCAATTGGTCGCATGCTTCTGAATTTTGAATTTTTCGAGGACGACCACGTTTCTTTTGAGGCACAGGAAGGCCTGTTATAGTTACTGGCTCAATTTTATTCTTGATATGCTCATTGGCATATCGATCAAAAAGATAAAAAGGCACTCCGCGACTAACACAGAACTCTATAAGCGGAATATTATTTGGAGCACCTTCCATTTGATACAGAAACCATAATCGTTCCAGTTCTGCATCTGAAATTGTTCTTTCGTCTGTTTGCATAATCGTTTTATTTATTGACCATGCAAAGTTAAAAAGGGTCGTTTTTTACCACAAGGGTCGAAATTGGACGCTTACAATATCATCGAGTAAGCGTCCAATTTCGACCTAACAATATAAAAATATAGGCTGAACCGCGATTCTAAAGCGATTCAGCCTATTTAGTATTTTTTGTTTTTTTTGCTTTTTTATGATTCCTGACAGAGTTTTGAAGGTGTCATCTGGTCCCATTCAATTCCAACACCATTTGTCTTTGCTATGATATCAAAGAAGCGTTCGAAGTATCTTAATGGTGATATATTGTTCTTCTTACATGTTTCGACTAAGGTCATATAGAGACACAGATTCTCTACACCGCTCTCACTTCCGAGTATCGGTGCATTCTTTCTGTTCACAGTTAATGGCCTGATGCAGCGTTCAGCTTCCAGGTTATCGATTTCGTAATTACCATCTTCACGGAAGGTGAAGAACTTCTTCCAACCGTTACTCAGGTAATTGAGTGCTTTCGTCATCAATTCGCCCTTGATAGAGTCATCCTTCTGAAGTTCACACATTCTTGAATATATCTTAACGATGCATTCAGTAGTTTCAGAATCGTTTCTTCTTTTCTTGATTTCCGCAGGTGAGAGATTCTGTTTTCTATAGGTTTCCTCTCTGCCGTAAAGCCATCCAAACCAGTCCAGGAAGTCCTTTGCTCGATAGTCTTTACCTCGCTCATATGCATAGAAGAACTTTGACCTGGCGTGTGCAATACAATACAAATGAGTAATATCATTATCCTCCCGATCAAAGAAGTTATAACCACAATAAGAATCTGTCTGTATTGAGTTGATATTTGAAGAACCGATGAAGTTCTTGATAACATCCTGGCCTCTACTTCCATTATCGTAGAAGAAGTATACAACCTTGGTTTCCTTATTGACGACACACCAGATGTATTTCTTAAGAACCTTGTTGTAGATCCTGACTCTGCACCAGGTTTCATCACAATGGATATTGGCTCCATCCTGAAGTAGATTATTCTTAAGATATGGAAGAACCAGTTTGAGATATTCTGCGCCTATACCAATATAATTTGTAAGTGTCTGGCGGCATATGCTGAATTTATCTTCCATCATGCGGATGATCTCTCGGTAAAGAGGAGTATCCATTTGGTATTTGTTCATTGTCAGACGAGAAAGGAACCTGCTTGTTACATGGGTGTGTGGCACAACACTCAGTTTCTTGTAATCCTCTTCGATTTCCTCATTACCAGGAAGGGTAAAATGAACTGTGATCGGATCTTGTCCAGGAAGTTTGTAGACTATGTAATGTACTTTGTGTTCAACAATGTAGCTGACCTGATCATAGATACTGCGAGTAAACCTACGGATTATCTTGGCACCATCAGGTATTTTGGTTTCATCACATTTATAATCAATAACCATGTCAGCACCCATAGTATTATATTTCATGCCAACCTTGCATTGATTGTCTACTTCCTTCTGGTCTTCCTTGCTTGGCTCTTCATCGGAAGTTGCTGAGGGTAGGGAAGCAGCAGTTCCATCAAAGTCATCCTTTGCTTCCTGACGACTGACAGTAGTAGTATTGCCTCCTCTGTTATTCCAGACTTTCTTTCCATACAGATTTGCCTTGTCAACCATTGACTGATTGATCAGATTCTTTATCTGGTTCTGAAGGGATTGTATCTGTTTCTGGTTTCCTTCAAGTTGAGTCATCAGGCGATTGATGGTATCGTGAAGTGTTGATTTCTCCTTATCGCTCTTCTCAAGCATAGCAGCAACACGATCAAGTCTATCCTGTATCTTCTTCTGATTCTCCAATGACTCCTGGAGCATCTGACGATACTGCTCAACATCACGCTCAAGGATGCTGATATACTTGTCTTTATCAGCTGAACTCATAGAAGCATGGGCAGATTTTACGACAGGATTATCCTCTCGTGAATTGATATATTCCATAAAGAATTTTCTTTTTTTGAATTCTTTTTCTTCCATGCTTTTACTTGCTTTTGTACTTACAAAGGTACAAAAAAAATCGCAAAAACACGAACAAAATAACACTTAAATAACTGATATTCAATAAATTAAATTCAAATGTATAAGCACTGATTACTGAAGTTCAGATCATAATCTCAGTACCGAAATAACAGGATTTTCAAGCAAAGTCAGGAGATCTTTCCATTCTATACTGTATACGGTTTTCTGATCTTTGAATTCAACTTTCATAAACCTGTAATCTTTATTATAGAATGTTTTCTCGTTCATATAATAAGCCTGTTTATCATAATAGATAAGTCGTACGCGTCTACGATTTCTGGACATAAAGATGAATACATCACCTTCATGAGGAATGACATGGCATTCGTCAGTCACAAACTCTAACAATCGGTAAAATCCCCAGCTCATATTTACATAACCTGGCACGTAATAGAAGTGTTTAAACTCAGATAAATCTAACATGGATCCTCCAATCTATCTATGATATCCTTGACATCAGAATAACAATTACTTTTTATGCTTACAACTGTACCATTTTCCAACTGTATAACAGCTGATACTTTAGCTTTCATTTTTGGGGAATTTCCAGCCAATTGGTCGCATGCTTCTGAATTTTGAATTTTTCGAGGACGACCACGTTTCTTTTGAGGCACAGGAAGGCCTGTTATAGTTACTGGCTCAATTTTATTCTTGATATGCTCATTGGCATATCGATCAAAAAGATAAAAAGGCACTCCGCGACTAACACAGAACTCTATAAGCGGAATATTATTTGGAGCACCTTCCATTTGATACAGAAACCATAATCGTTCCAGTTCTGCATCTGAAATTGTTCTTTCGTCTGTTTGCATAATCGTTTTATTTATTGACCATGCAAAGTTAAAAAGGGTCGTTTTTTACCACAAGGGTCGAAATTGGACGCTTACACAGGCAAGCATAAAGGCCATTCTATTAATAACTTTTATAATCAATTTTATGAGAAATAAAAAATTTATTATACTTTCATTATTGTTATCTTCTTGTGGTTTACCTTATTGTCATAAAGTACAACTGACGGAGGATGATTTGTCGTGGATAAATCATTATCATGAGAATGATACAATCTTATATAAGTCAAATCATAACAATAGGGATACGTTAATTGTTAAGTGTGTTGATATAAATAATCCAAGGAATACTTTTATTCTTGATACCGAAGGTCAAAACTGGATAGAAGGTGATAATGAGTATTATGGATTTGCTTATGTTGATATGATGTTAAAACATTCTACTGATACTTTCAGCATAGGATTTGAAGTAAAACGAAATGATAGAAAAGGCAAACTCATTAATAGTTGCCTTTTCTGTGAGTGGTGTTGGATATATAAAAAAATGGATCTAGTATGTGTTAAAATTGGTCGGAAGTACTATAAAAATTGTATTCGAAGAGATACTACTCAAATGGAGCACAATTATGGAGAACAGTCCAGTATTGGTTTAAAAGAAGTAATATGGAACAAAAAACTTGGATTGCTTCAATATTCTTTAGAAAACGGAGAAAAATTTATGATCCAAAAATAAATATTTTCTCGTCAATACAAAAACACGGAAAGTGTTTTTGTATGGACAGCCTACAATGAAACAACGAATGCTAAAAATGCAATCTTCGCTTGAATTTTATTATATCATACATTATGTAATATATCGCTATTACCGAAACAATCAAGGCTTGGTTAGAGAGCATGGGTAACCGCTAAAGGCTCTCGAATATTCTGCATCGCATACTTAGCATGTAATTTCCAGTCTTCCAGACTGATTATTCCACTACCACTCCAACCGGCTCCGAAATAATAAGTATAAGGTTGGTTATTCTGCTGATGATGTATACCAATAAGATGTCCTATGGCACCATCATGTTTCTGACTGAAAGTCTGCAGTTGGGTCTTTTCTACTCCTTCAGGAAAAAGTATGCCGACATATACTTGTGAATTATTCACCTTCATAGCATCTGTGGGGTCAGCATAAAGAATCATATCTTTACCCTTTTCGTACGATGTTACGTCTTCTTCGTGTATCGGGAAACCGGTTGCCAAGTGATAATCACCATTCATGCCTTCATACCATACTGTGAGCTTATTGAAATCTGAACCTCTGTCGAGACTAACCAGACGATGCTCCTCAATATTCTTATGGACACCAATGGTTGACTTATTATAAATAAGGTGCACCGTAAAGCGAAGCGGACCCTCATCGAGTATTTCATAATCACGATAGCAATAAGGCATAACCAAACTATCACCCAGGAGGATACTTGGTGCACCTAAACCTAATGTCGCCCCCACACGATAGGCATCTAACCCATATCCGTGGTCTACATGGAACGATTGCGACGTAAAAATGGAATCGCCTTCAGCTTTTCTGCCTTGCTTACGAAGAGCCTGTGCTTTCTTCCATCCATCGTTATGCTGAAAGTATCGTTGTGCAACTACAAGTTCTGGCGTATTCTTAACCCAAACATCTGTACCGAATGATCGCTCTCCACTCCGTTGCAGAGCGGGACCATACATTCGATAGGCACACTTATCGTTCTCCCAAGCCATGTCGTCTGCTCTTTGTGGATATTGAGCACCGGCAGTCCATGCACGATACGTATTCGGGGTTCCTCTTTCCACCGTAAACTGGGCCTTACCATGAGGGCGAACCATCGCATATACAAGCAGTTTACTGTCATGGGTAACCTGACTTTCCACCTGCTGTCCCAACACATTCCGAACGAAAACCTGCTGATTCCGCCCTACCTTCAGCGGTTGCACATCAACCAGCAGTTCTGCAGGAATCTCCACCACCTCCTGGCGTTGACGGTTAGTTGGATTAGAAATCGTAATTTTTACTTTTTGAGCAGCTCTTGCATGAAAAGTAAACAAAAGGAAAAAGAGGATCAACCCATATTTTTTCATGTTATCTTAGATTTTTTTTGAAATACTGCACAAAAGTACAAATATTCTCCGAAGTTGACAAATGAATAAAAACAAAAAACCGTCACTATCATTAGCGACGGTTCCTAAAAATCGAATAAAAAAAGTATTTACTTTACAGACTATCTGTGATTATTTCAACAATTCAGCAAGCTTATTACGAAGAGACTCACCACGAAGATTCTCTCCAACTATCTTGCCCGTAGCCACATCAACAAGAAACATTGCCGGAATCGTCTGCACCTTATAGGCATTGGCGATACCACTCTTGTCGATACCATTTGGCCAAGGCAACTGTTCTTCCTTCAGAGCCTTTTTCCAGGCAGCATCACTTCTGTCAAGCGATACAGAGATAATCTGCAAACCCTTGGTAGCATAATCAGCATATACCTGTTTCAGATTAGGAATCTCTGCTCTACAAGGACGGCACCAGCTGGCCCAAAAATCGATAAGCATATATTTCTTACCTTTAATCAACTTACGTGAAGGAGTCTTCTTGCCATTCTGATCGAGCACGTCGAATTCTGAGTAAGCCTGTCCCGTGAAACCCTTTGGATAAACCTGTTCCTTCAAACACTTACCATAAAACGAATTCTTGGCAGCATCAGATAACTCATCATAACCCGAACGATTTTCTGGGGTAAAATAGGTATAGGTATCCAACTGCATAAGTGGACTCCAGAACGTCTCCCTGTTAGCCGCAAACCGTTTAGGATACTCCTCATTAAGCAGTTTAAAGAATTCACTATCAAACTTGATCATCTGCTGGTATTCAGCAGACTGCTGAAGAGCCTTGACCGTAGCAGTATCCTTTGCTTCATACGCCTTATTGATTTGATCGTTAACCGACTTGAAAGCATCATGATAAGCCTTATTATACAGATTAAGATAAGACTTAAAGGCACCAATCTTTATCATATATTCAGCATGCGTAGGCGAATCGAATACCTGCTGTTTTTCCTCGTTACCATTGATATACTCCACACCTTGACTGACAATACGCTTAGCCGTAACATAAGCAGACACGTTCTCCCCTTTCGTTGTCATCAGATGGAGTAATCTGCCATCATTACCCTTTACACGAAAATCAATCATGCGGGGTTCAGTAACCGGTAAATTGAAAACAGCCTGTCCATTTTTAAGAACAGCCTCAGCGATAGGCTTTTCATCTTGAAAGGTACAACCGATTTCTGCGGTAATAGCTGTACCATCAGCCACATCATTTACATGAAGCGTTACAGAGCTCTGGGCATGAACACCCAGAACTGCAGCTACAAACAAACTGCTTAAAACTATTTTTTTCATCTTATTACTTTTCTACATTTTGTGTGAAACTACCATTACCACTATTTTCTAAAGCACCCTGTGGGAAAGGCATAGTCCACATATAACTATCAGGAGCAATACTATAAGTTTTTCCACCCTCCTCACGAGTTAGAGTTTCAGCTGTTGCCGCATCGAGGTTGAGACGACGGCGATCCATAAATGGTACAATCGTCTGAATAAGAGCATCACTCTTGGTACGGATAATCGCTTTCACAGCTTCAGTCTCTGATGAGGCGGTAATATCGTGATATTCCGAAGCAAGGATACGTTTAGCACGTACATCGTTTAAGATTTTCAAACCACCAGCGATGTCGCCAGTACGAACCAGACACTCGGCTTTGATGAGCCAAACCTCAGTAGTAGTAATGCCACCTTTATTATAAT
This sequence comes from Segatella baroniae B14, assembly GCF_022024235.1. Classification (GTDB taxonomy): domain Bacteria; phylum Bacteroidota; class Bacteroidia; order Bacteroidales; family Bacteroidaceae; genus Prevotella; species Prevotella bryantii. The sequence continues at coordinate 574,110 of NZ_CP091800.1, read as the reverse complement.
AACCGCTCAAGATACGGTCATAATACGTTTCACTACCGACAGTACGAAGTTTAAAACGAGAAGCAAACTGAACGTCACCCTTCTCCACCTGCTGTCCACGCCACTCACTCACCTGGAATTCATAGCCACTATAACTGTTAGAACCATTACAGAAATAGTAATTTTCTACCCAGTCATGCCCCATAGGTGATAAATTAGCCTGATAAACACCGGGCTGCTCAATAATAGACTGATGTTCAGCATAAAACTGTGTCCAGTCGAACAAATCATCATGACGACTTAACGCTTCGTCAGCAGCCTGCAGAGCCTGAGCATAGTTACCCATCGTAAGATAAGTACGAGCTAAGAGAGCATACCCTGCAGCCTTATTAGCATAGAGAACGTTGAGCGAAGTTTCAGGCAAATCAACAACCGCTTCGGTCAAATCATTTACAATAAAATCGTATACCCCCTGCACACTGAGCTGTGTATAAGGAGCACTGACATTAGCACTGGTGATAACCGGTACCCCCACATCTGTAGCAGCTGTAGCAGCCTGATAAGGCTTACTATAATAATTTACCAAAGTGAGATATCTACTAGCACGAAGGAATTTAGCCTGCGCCTTAGCGATAGCCTTTTCTGAATCTGTCGCCGTCGTCGCATCGACATTCTCCAAGATAAGGTTAGCTGTAGAAACAGCAGCATACCCATTGTAGTAAGTTGTCTCGTCACTATTATTCTCCTTGATACGATCAATAGACGTATCCCAGAAATAATTCGCCTTCCATAGAGGATAATAACTTTGGTATGATATCGTAACATAGCGATCGTTCAGAAGAACAGAAGCCTGTGTAATATCCTCACGATGATTGGTATATTCATCAGCCAAGAGCGTCGTGAAGTCGCTCAGCGATGTTGGTATCTTCTGGCCCTTTGGCACATTGTCCAGATAATCAGAACAACTCACCAGTGTACCTGACAAAGTCAGACCGAAAAGGGCTATTTTAATTATATCTTTTTTCATTGCTTATAAGTCTAAATAGAGTCCGAATACATAGTTTGGTGCCTGATTACCGGCGAGCATATAATGTGCAGTCTTACTCTTGGCGATGGTAGCCACATTCTCCACATCCAACTGCAAACGTACATTTGACAAATGAGCCAGATGTACCCACTGGCGTGGCAAAGTATAGCTCAGTGAGATATTACTCAATTCCCAATGACTCATATCGTATACATTAGCATCGCTGTAATAGTAGATAGAACGACTGTCATAATTGAACAGAGGACTTTCGCCATATACCACACGTGGCACATCTGTATTGGTATTCTGTGGAGTCCAGGCATTCATAATGTTACTATTAACAGGTGCGATAGACGCAATATAGCTACCCGTTGCCGAATTATAGTTATTACTAAACATCGGCAAATCTGTATTACGAGCTTTGTAACCACCCATATAAGTAGCCAGTACACTTAATGAGAAGCCCTTATAATGTGCACCCAGTTTGATACTTGCCAAAGAAGTTGGAGTGTTGCTTCCCAAATAGTGGATAGATTCAAGATCACCAGGACTATAGGTTACAGCTTTGCCTTCAGCATCATATATCTGTGGCAAACCCTCTTCACTCAGACCGGCAAAGTGATAGCCATAAAGCCCATTATAAGAGTTACCGATTACCGGATAAGCCTCAGGATAGTCTAACTGTAAATAATATACAGGAGCCGTTACATTGACATAGGTTACCTTATTTTGATTATAGCTATAAGTCAGGCTACCATCCAAACGGAAGTCTTTGGTACGCACGATATCGCCCCCGAGTGTCATTTCGAAACCCCTGTTGCGCATTTCTCCGTTGTTAATCTTATAGGTAGAATAGCCCCAACCCTCAGTAGGTACACCCATCGTGTTGGCTAGCAAGTCACTACCCTTCTTGTTGTAGTATTCGATGCTACCATAGAGACGTCCTTTCAGCAAATCGAAGTCGATACCAATATCAGTAGTAGTAGTCTTCTCCCAGCGTAAGTCAGGATTAGGACGACTGTTGATACTGCCATACTGACCACCCACATTATTATTGTTATAATAACCCGCTGTCATGTATGGAGCAGCATCCTTAGCGATATTACCAGCGATACCATGAGAGAATCGTAGTTTCAATCGATCTACCCAACTGACATGAAACCAATCTTCCTTATCGACATTCCAGGCAAGACCCATACTCCAAATAGGCTTATTCTGATACTCAGAGTTAGTACCCCAAAGATTAGAACGATCCCATCTCACACTGGCAGACGCTACATATTTGTCGTCGTAAGTATAAGCAGCATTCGCATAAAAAGAGATATATCGATTATCGAGGTTACGCATATAAGCGAAATCTCTTTCCTGCAGACCATAGCCCCCCATCAGACCGGCGATGCTGCTGAGTGCAGTCTGGTCTATCAGAGCGTAACTTAACATATCATCATCATAGTTGTAAAGAGTGCTGTTATCATAGTCTATGATAGAGCGACGAACCTCATGACCAGCCAAAGCGACAACATTATGCTTACCACCAAAGGTCTTATCGAAATTCAACTGATGACGGAAGATATACGATTGTCTGTTCTGATTAGCACGATAATAGATATTGCCATAAGGAATATTATAGGTAGCAACACCGTTACCATTGTCTGTAGCATACTGATTAACCAGATTACGCACATAATAACTTTCCTTGTCATACAACAGTTTTTCGCGATTCATCGAATACTCATACTGGAACATCACATTATACTTGAGCCAGCTTGTCAAATCTACATCCAGTTTACCATACACACGGTCAGTGAAAGTCTTCGTACGGTCCAGATTACGACCTATCTCGTCAAGTGGTGTGATATCCATTGAGTAAAGTCCATACTTATTAAGAATGGCCAGACGGCTGCTCGTTAAGCGATCTTCCTGTGTATATACCGTGTTCGTACCATCCTCATTCTTCAGACCATCATAAGGTTCATAGGTATAGCTGGCAGATAAAGGATCGAATGTCTGGCGCTGAGTACTCTCGATAAAAGCATAATTACCTACGGTGAAATGCAACCATGGAGTAATCGTCAGACGGTCTTTGATATCAAGAGTCCAACTATTGTCTTTATCATACTTGTTATGCTGTTTATTTGTACGATAAGCCAGCGAAGCACGGAAGTTATTACTATCAGTAGCCTTACCCACACTCAGATGATACTGTTGATAGAAAGCATCTCGCTTGGCATATTTTTCGACATCCTTATAATAGCGATAGCCAAGACCAGATAACCGAGCAAGCGCCGAATTCATTTCACTCTCAGAGATCTGACCAGCATAATATTTCAGAATATTACGAATACCCTGACTCTGATATACATTATTCGTGAGCAGATTTTGAGCATAAGCCGATGCTCCATCACCCTTTAAGTTGGGATTATCAGAAGCCCATAACTTCTCCAGATTAACGATATCACTCGAATTCGTAAGTCGATCATAGTCATAACTATAAGGATTCCAGACCAGATTCATGGAGAAGTTCACATCCACCTTTTTGTTCTTTCTCGCATTCTTGGTCGTAATAACGATAACGCCATTAGCAGCACGTGCACCATAAATACTGGCAGCAGAAGCATCCTTAAGAACTGTTACACTCTCGATATCATCGATATTAAGAGAAGGAATGCTCTCTGTGATACTTCCCGTACTCGAATAATTCGTATTCTCGATAGGGAAACCATCGACTACATACAAAGGTGTAGCCACACCATTCATCGTAGAGATACCACGAATCTGATTATTCTGGGTATTATAACCAGCTATTTCACCTTGGAGTAGAGATGACAAATCACTAAACCGCTTATCTTGCAAGTCTGTGCTAGTTACTTTAGCAAAAGCACCCGTAGTACGCTCTTTACTCAAGGTCTGGTAACCAGTTACCACCACCTCGTTAAGCATACTCTTGTCTTCTGTCAAAACAAAATGATTGTCATTTTCATGTGAGCGAAGCGGAATAATAGCCGTCTTCATGCCCACGTAACTCACTTGCACCTCTTTACATTCTTTCGGAACATAAAATTCATAGCGACCATCCGCATCGACAATGGTACCATACGGACTACCAGGTACATTAACTGCAGCACCTATCAAGGGCTCACCATTCTCATCGGTTACCGTTCCTGTAACATGTTTCAGATCTTCTTTTTGCTGTGCAACTGTCGGAAGAGAAGCATGATGTTCTGCAGCATATCCTGCAATACTTGATACAGATGGTAACACTAATAGACAGGTCGTCAATAACGTCCCTGGCCTGTTCAACCAAAAGTCTCTCATAAAGTAATTTTGTTCTCTTAAACTTTAAAAATATTACTAAATACCTTAGTTATTGTGTCTCTAATAATTGGCTACAAAAATACAATATTTTAACTATACTATATAAGAATTACAGTTATTTGAACCTGATTCATCCTAAAAATACCACGATATTGGTATATAATTAGTGGTTTCATCATACAGTATGCCGCATAATGACTTCTATGCGGCTCTATTTTCACTTAAAAGAATTCAGTTATTTAGATCACTAGTGTCCACTAAAAAGTGGTCCTAGTCAAGAAAAGTACAAAATTCACACCATTATGCTTACTATCTTGATTTTTTTATTTACTTTTGCATCAACTATTTGAAAACAGCAAAAACCTACATGTAACATATTTTTTTAAAACAAATCTAGTTATGAAACGATATTCAGTATTATTGATGTTCTGCCTATCTCTCCTTTTCACCATGAAGAGTGTACATGTTCAGGCAGAAAATTATCCGTATCGTAGTGATGTACTGTGGACTACTATTCCCAACCATGCCGACTGGCTTTATAAGGCCGGAGAAAAGGCTACCATTGAGGTAACCTTCCTTAAATATGGTATTCCTCGCGATTGTGAAGTGGAATTTCAGCTTGCACAAGATATGCTCAAACCATTTAAAAATGGAAAGGTACATCTTAAAAACGGCCGAGCCAAAATTGAGGTAGGAACAATGAACAAACCAGGATTCCTCGACTGCGTATTAAAGGCCAACGTGGATGGTACAGTTTATACCCACCATGTCAAAGTAGGCTTTTCGCCTGAAAAATTAACCCCTACTACCAAGAACCCTTCTGATTTTGATATTTTCTGGCAAAAGACACTTCAAGATGCCCGAAAACAACAACCGCTAGAATATACCATGAAGAAGGTGGAGCGTTATTCTGACCAAGAAATCGACTGTTATCTGGTGAAACTCAAAGTGGATCGTACTCATAGTGTATATGCCTATCTTACCAAACCGACTAAGAAAGGTTCATACCCAGTTGTACTCTGTCCACCGGGAGCAGGAGTGAAAACCATCAAGGAGCCTATGCGTCATAGCTACTATGCCCGTAATGGCATGATTCGTATGGAAATGGAGATTCATGGTATCAATCCAGAACTGTCTGAAGAAGACTTCAAGGACGTGCGTTCGGCTTTCAGCGAGTATCTTGATATGGGACTTGATAATCGTGAGAATTATTATATGCGTCATGTATATACAGCCTGCGTGAGGGCGATAGACTTCCTTACCTCGCTCGATGAATGGGATGGCAAGAATACGATCGTACAAGGAGGTAGTCAGGGAGGAGCACTAAGTCTGATTACAGCTGCACTCGATAAGCGTGTTACGCTGTCGGTGGTTAATCATCCGGCTTTGAGCGAAATGGCAGGTTACGCAAATGGAGGAACTGGTGGCTATCCTCATTTCGTGAAGAAAAATGGTATGCAGACTCCAGAGAAGATCAAGACGATGGCATATTATGATGTTGTCAACTTTGCACGCCGCATCACCTGTCCGGTCTACATGACGTGGGGATTTAACGACAACACCTGTCCACCTACGACGAGCTACATGGTATGGAATCTGCTTCAAGGACCTAAAGACTCACTCATTACTCCGATTAATGAGCATTGGACAAGTGACGCTACAGAATATGGACAGATGGTCTATATCAAAAATCATCTGAAATAAGTATCGCCAGAATACATCCTAAAGAAAGTATTAGTCCATACAGACTAATACTTTTTTTGCCTTACTCGATAATTTTAACCATAAAATATCGACAATGCCAAAATATTTTATACATTTGCATGAAGAACATCATACGCATCAATTTATTATATCATTTACATGAAAACATTTTTTGCTCAACAAGAAGTTAATACTGGCCGACAGATAGAACTCGATCTACTTAAATCGTTCACTATCATCTGTTGTCTCATCGGTGCACATATTTGCGATGAGTTTATTTTCGATTTTGATAATAGCCTTGTTTGGACACAATCTTATGTGTTCGGACGTGTTTTAGGTGCACCTATTTTTATGTTTAGTATGGGGTTTACCATGATGTACACCACACATCATACAGCTGGAGATATGTTTTGGCGTGCCATCAAACTGTTAACGTTTGGCCAAACGCTTAATATTTTCAGATATGCCATACCCTATTATTTGGGGGCTCAACTTGACCCTGCTTACTATAATCCTCAACAGGTACTTAATTTTTCGAGCGACATCTTACAGTTAGCCGGACTGGCTTTCATCGTAATGGCGATAACCCGTGCACTGAAGTTATCCACAGCTTTAACCCTCCTTATTGCCATCGGTATGTCATTGCTGGGTACTTTCCTTACAGGAGTAGAGACGAATAACTATATGGTTAATCAGGCTTTAGGGTTGCTATGGCCTACACACACCGAAAGTTATTACCCGCTATTCAACTGGTTTATCTTTATCGCAGGTGGCCAATGGATGGGATCAATATATCGGCATATCAACAATAAGAAAGCATTTTTCAGCATTGCCATCCCTATAGGAATATTTACGATAAGTGCCTATTTTTATCTGCAGCTTTACACATCGCAGACCTATCTGGGTGCACTAGGAGATAATCTGAGCAGATACTGCTGGCTTCATTTAGGTGAAGCACTTTTCATCATGAGCTTTATACCGATGCTGATAGGTATCAGTTATTTGATAACTACCTATATACAGCATCATCTTTCAGAAGAGGTCATCACGCATTTACAATTTCCATCATGCCATATTAATAAGTACTATAGTGTATCATGGGGTGTTATCACTATTGGCAGCACCATGTTTAATCTGCATAATACGAGCGATTATATGGTGACATGGATGGTCTGCACCCTTATCACTTCTATGATTGTTATGGTATACGTACGCCACTTTGAAGAATGGGTAGACGATTTTGTGGGCAGATACGACTGGATATTCATCATGACGGTATTTGCGATAACACTCTATATGGCTTATTATGCATATGCCACTTGTGAGGTAATGCCAAACTTCCTCAATAATTATCTGGACAATATCAAACTATAAATTCGATAAATATTATAATTTCTCGCCAAGAACACTAAGATGCCAAGAAAACCTTAAATACTTGGTAACAAAACGTTCTTGACGAGAAATTATTCATTTTACTCCCATTAACGTAAACGTTTACGACATCTTTTAACATAACATTTTTTGCTTTTTCCAAAAATGTTAAGTACTTTTGGCACATAAAAAATATGTAAAATAACATATAAAGCAAACAAGACCTAAACAAGGCAAATAAAAAAACCTCAGTAAGTAAATAAACCAAATCAATAATAATTTAACCTACAATTAACTTTTTATGAAACATTTTACGCGAATCAACACTTTGGTGTTATTTTTGCTGTGCCTGTTTGTTAACACGGTACACGCCTCAACTATCACGGCGCTCTGGGATTTTCAGAACATGAATCCATCCTCGCTCTCCGGGATTAAAATCGAGGGCACAGAGACCCACGTGGCTTCTTCTAATTCATCGATTAACATGTTTGTTATCGCCAAAAGCGGTAAGTTTGCAGTCCGCACGAGTGATGTACAGATGAATGCTAACACGTATCTGCGCATACCTGTACAGAGTACCAAAGACGTCATCACTATCGTAAGTTACCCAGGTTATCACAACTATACTATTAATGGTACAGCAGCTACTGCTAACACAACAACCCATACTGCGACTGCCAGCGAAGTAACACAGGGATATGTGCAGGTACAAGCTACTTCTACCACCTATTTGTATAGTATCAAACTGGTACAGACGGTATCCAATACCACCACAGCAACATGGGATTTCCAAAATGTAAACCCTTCGGCACTAAGTGGACTAACCATCGAAGGAACAAGCGGACATATACCATCTACTTTGAGCGATGTGAATATCTACTGCATAGGTGCTTACGGTAAGTTTGCCCAGCGCACAAGCGATGCTCAGGTTAATGCCAAGACAACCCTCCGTATTCCAGTTACCAGCACCAGCGATGTCGTTACCGTTACAAGCTATCCAGGCTATCACAACTATGCACTTGGCGGAACAGCAGTAAGCAGCGATAAAGTTACTCACACTGCTACCGCTACAGAAGTATCTCAAGGCTATGTCGTACTCTATACTTCAGCTACCAGCTATCTGTATAGCATTCAGGTAGCCATGCAAAACTATACCGGTTCGGGTACAGCAACATCTTCCACTTCATCAAACAGCTCTAGCAGCAGTTCAAGCACAGGATCAACAGACAACACGACAACAGCCAGTGGCAACTTCACCGCAGTAAGTCAAGAATATTATGTAGTAACAGCTGGTAGCGCAAGCAGTTTTCTGTCAGCACTGAGCAAGGCTAACAGCAGTACCTCTTCATCACGTAAGTATATCTTCCTGCCTAATGGCACCTACGATCTCGGTACCACCTGCCTTACCGCTATCACCGGTAGCAACATCTCTATTATCGGCCAGAGTATGGAAGGTACCATTATCAAGAATACACCCGCAGTAGCCAATGAGGGTATCAGCACCACTGCCACCATTATCAATAAAGGTAACAACAACTATTTCCAAGATCTTACCCTCAAGAATGCACTCGATTACTATAATGCCGGCAGTGCCGGTAGAGCTGTAGCCTTACAAGATAAAGGTACAGGTACCATCTGTAAGAATGTATGTCTCGATTCTTATCAAGATACCTATTATTCTAACAACACCAACGGACAGTATTATTTCGAAGGCAGTACCATTTACGGTACAGTAGACTTTATCTGCGGTAGCGGTGATGCCTTCTTCAATAATTGTACCCTTGGCGTTCGCAAACGTACCTCTAATGGTTCCGGTAGTTGTGTTATCGCAGCTCCTTACACTTCTACCTCATGGGGATACGTATTCAATAATTGTACCATCAGCAATGCTGCTGCCAGTTATAGTCTGGGGCGTGCCTGGGGGGGCAGTCCTAAACTCGCCTATATCAACACCGTATTGACAGACCCTACCAATATTCTCTCTACCCGATTCACAACAGCAGGTATGAATGTGGTAGCTAATAAGTTTGTAGAATACAACTCCAAGAATACCAGCGGTACCACCGTTTCTCCTTCTTCTAATATCGTCAGCTTTACCTATGGGTCTACCACCAACAAGATGGAAACGATACTCTCTGATAGCAAAGCAGCAGGCTATGCCCTAAGCAAGGTATTTACCAGTTGGACTCCTAATGAGGATGCAGCACAACTTACGGTGAACAAAGTATCACAGAGTGGCAGCAAAATCAGCTGGAGTGCCGTCAGCGGTGCCAGTTCGTATGCCATCTTCAAGGATGACAAATATGTAGCTATCGTAGGCAGCGGAACGACCTCATACACGATTTCAGCTACCGGTACTTATTCCGTACGCGCTTCTAATCCGATGGGAGGATTCGGTACAGCAGCCAGTGTCAAGGTTACCAGCATCAGCAGTAGTTCTACGAGCGGTTCATCTACCACTACCTCAGGAATGAGCAGCTATGATCAGAATGCACCTATAGGATGGGCCACTTATGGCGGCAGCGTGACCGGTTCAAGCGATAAGAATACCGTAACCGTTACAACAGCAGACGAATTGGTTTCGGCTTTAGCAGGCACATCTGCAACAACAATCTATGTGAAAGGCACCCTTACCTTTACCGGCCAGCTTACTGTAAATGGTGCCAAGAACAAAACCGTATATGGTCTTCCAGGCAGTGCATTGAGCAACCCTACTCATACTTCTACTGTGAGTAAAACCGGTATTCTCTTCCTCAAAAACTGTTCTAACATCATACTTCGCAACCTTACATTCAAGGGGGCAGGTGCCTATGATATCGATGGTAATGACAACCTTACCCTACAAAACTGTCAGTATATCTGGGTAGACCACTGTGATTTTCAGGATGGTGTAGACGGCAACTTCGATGCCAATAATGGAAGTAATAATATCGCTGTTACCTGGTGCCGTTTCCGTTATCTTATCACACCATGGGCCGGAGGTTCAGGCGGTTCAGACAAGCACTGCTTCTCTAATCTTTGGGGAGGAAGCGATAAGAATGCATCTAAAGACGAAGGTAAACTCAATACCACATTCGCTAACTGTTGGTGGGATGAAGGTTGTATCGAGCGCATGCCTCGCGTACGATTTGGCAAGATTCACATCGTCAACTGTCTTTACTCCAGCAGTGTAGCATCTTACTGTATCGGTGCAGCCTACAAGAGCAATATCTACGTGGAAAATACAGCCTTTACCAGCAGTAAGGCTCAGAAGAATCCATGGGCTAACAAAGCTACCTCTAGTGGTTATACCGACTATAACATTACGTTAACAGGATGTAGCGGTGCTACCAATACCCAGAGCCGTTCGGGCAGCAATAGCTACTTTAATCCTTCCAGCTATTATAGTTATAGTGCTTACGATGTCAGCAAGGTTGAATCACAGGTAAGTACCTATGCAGGTGCCACCCTGTCTATTTCAGTCAATGCCAAGAGCAATCTGCTGAACGCAACCATCACAGCAATCAACTCTGTAGAAGGCGATGCAACAGCTACCGCTGTAGAATATTACAATGCCAACGGCATCAAGAGTAATAACCTTCAGCCTGGTCTTAACATTATTCGCACAACCTATAGCGATGGTACCATCACTATCAAGAAGGTTATGCAATAAAATGTAGTTTCGAAATATTTCGATTAAAAAATAAACTTTTTTAATCGAAATATTTGGAGAATGAAAAATAAAGATTATATTTGCAATATCTAATATCAATTGCTTATGAAGCTGTCTGATCTTCTGAGCTATACATTATTAAACTAACACATTTATAATATTATGGAAAAACGATTTTCAATAGCCAAAACATTAGTAGCTGCATTGTTGATTTCTGGATCAGCAAGTTTTGTTTCTTGTAGTAAGTCAGATAACCCAGTATCTCCTGGAACAGAAGAAACAACAGGTTCATATATTACTACAATTGATGATCTGGTAAAGGCTATTCAAGATGCTGGTGCTGAAGCTACCGTTATTAAGTTGGCTCCAGGTATCAACCTGACTCTTAATGAGACTATCGATCTTTCAGGCAAACAGATTACGATTTTGACACCAGCCAACAGTACTGCTGCTCATCTTGTATTAGGCGAGAACGGAGGTTTCATTGTCAACAACAATTTCAAGTTGAGTAATGTGACAATTGATGCAACAGCTTCCACTACCCCACTGATCAGTTTGAATACTGTAAACGAGCAAGTTACTACTATAGAAGCTATCGACTTCGAGAATGTATCCGTAACAGGACTCAAGAAAGCGCTCTTCTATTCAAGCACTAAGAATTATCTCATTACCAACTTTAATATCGTCAACAGTCTCGTTGAGCAGGCAGGTGATGCTATTACCATTGATTTTACCAAGGGTAGTTGTGCTAAGACTTTGACTATTGAGAACTCTACGATTTGGGGTAATGTACCCGGAGCTACGACTAAGAGTATGTATTCTTCTCAAAGTGGTCAAAAGCTTACTGAAATAGAAGAAAACAGTACCCAAACGTTCAATATCAAGAATTCTACATTCTATAATCTCGCTAAATCGAAAAACTTCTACACTCATCGCCAATCTAACCAAAAATGGTTAGCATACAATGTAGAAAACAGCGTATTTGTCGACTGCGGTAAGAGTGGCCAAGTTATTAAAGGTTTGAATGGTGGTTCTCAGGGTACTAACCCTACATGGAATATTTCTGGAAACTTATTCAACTATGAAGGTGTCAATACAGGAGTGAATGAAGTAACAGGTGATACAAATGAGCCGGTTAAGAACAGCGTAGAAGGCATAGCTACAATTACAAGCACAGCAGAAGGCTTAACCGTATCTATGCCATCTTCAGTAGGAGACCCAAGATGGCTTAAATAACAGATATAGCAAATATTTATATAAATAAATACAAATATAAATCCCATTTACTTCGATGTAAATGGGATTTATTTGTATGGATAAAAAGGTAACTAAGGTCTGTACCTATTGAGATGCAAAAATCGAGATCATGCTCTATAAGAGCAATGATGAGCGCAGTTTTTTTATGCATTCCATTTATGATCCAGCCAGAACCATAGTTTCATCATCAGGTAGCCCCAGATGAAAAACACGGTAACGAGAAACTGCATGGATACTGGTGACTGGTAGTGGTCGGTTTGAAAGTAGTGTTGCCAGTTGGGTATGTCGGTATAGTAATATTGGCCACAACCAAATTGGAGTCCATCAATTAGTCCTATGCGTTGGGTCATCATATAGAGACTGACGACAGCCGTTATGGCTAATGTAATCAAGGCATATTTTCCTATTTTTTTCATGTGTAAATATAATGTTGCTTGATTTTCAAATAGTTACGGGGTAAATGGTACAAAAATGTGCATGGCTAAATAGACTATGTTTAGCTACTGCTAAGGCAGTTATTCTACTTCTTGTTATGAAATATTAAGAAAAAGACTCTTACCTTTAACTTTTTATAAGTACAATTTTTATCCGTAACTTTCCATAATTGGAAAGTTTTGCTTATCTTTGCGGTGAACAACAATAGATAGGTAGATATGGAGAACAAGAGCTTAGGAATGATTATACGCGAGGAGCGAAAGAAGAAAAGTCTTACGCAAGCCCAACTCGGCAGGCTGATCGGTCTGAAGGAGTCTCGCGTGTCAAAGATTGAGCATGGCGCACCGATAACGCCAGAGGTGGCATCTTTCATTCTTGGCAAGATGGGGTCGGCATTGCAGATTAATGTCGTTGACAAATCGGGCTTTAACTCAGAGGAGAGTGATTTTGTCGTGTCAGTTATCAACAACTTCGCTGACGAGAAGAAGGTTCCTCTTACACAAGCTTACAGCTACATCGTGACTTTCAAGGGGATGGATTTTCTACGCCAATACCAGGACATTGAGAAGACCCTCAGCAATCAAGAGATTGTCAATGATGTCTCACGTGTATGTGCCAATAACGGTGGTCGTTTATGATACTTTATCACGGCAGTAACCAACTGATAACCAAGATTGACCTGTCAAAGAGTAAGGACTTCAAGGACTTTGGTCGTGGCTTCTATCTGACGAAGGATTATACTCGTGCAGTCGCCATGGCTCAGCGGACCACTGCTATTATTGGAGAAGGCAGTCCGGAAGTGTCACCGTTCATATTCAATCCATCAAGATGCCCCATCGATGTAAGGATAAAGAAGTTCGATGGCAGAACGGCTGAATGGGCGTTTTTTGTGTTAAGGAACAGAGAAAAGAGTACTCTTCATGCCTACAAGCATGACTATGACATTGTCATCGGTCCTGTTGCGGACTCACGTGTGGATGCCATATTATTGGAGTATCGAAGGATCTATGGCGACGCATACGACAGAAGTTCAAACCTCATCAAGTTAGCAAAACAGCTGAAATATCCAGGCCCGGAATACATCCAATATTGCTTTTGTACAGAAAAAGGAATTAGACAATTAATATTAGACTTATGATTACAGATAAACTCGAAATAGAAAAATTGCTGTCAAGGCTCACAACCTATATTGCCAAAGAGCTGCACCTATCAACCATGGCAGCTGTCGGCGCGGTATGCATGTCAAAAGTAGCCAATGAGCTGGCTGGAGGAAAGATACCAGAAGGAACATCTTTTGATGAGTTGTCGGAACGACTGTTCAAAGAGGTAACGATGGCACAATGAGGAGTAAAAGTCCTGCTATGTAACTAAAGAGAAACCATTTACATTCAATCCTATGATAGCAAAGTGTACCATCAGGAGAGCAACGGTCAATGATATATTTCTAAAACAAAACGATAATTATATAACATTTACGTTCATATATTATGAAAGAATTGACAATGGAAGAGAAAATGACTTTGCTGATTGAGATCAACAGCCTTCTTGCTACTATCCCCGACTATCAATTGGCAATGTCAGAGAGCGAAATGGAATACTATCATATTTTCATCACCGACAAAGGATATATTGACCGTCTCTACCTTGAATACGGAGAAATCAGCGACAAGTTTCTTGGCAAAACGCGCAAAGAAGCGATACAGAGCCTTGCCCACAATTGGATTTTCATGTATGGCGAAGACCTCTTCGCAGCAAAACTCTACTGGTCTTGGGAGAAGAAACTCTCTCAGATAGACAAGTTTAAACACTTTTGTGCCTACTGCGATTCCTATATTTACAAAACATAGATTATTTATTAGGGTGTCCAGTTAGATGTTCCGAGAAACAGAGGCTGATATCACCCGTTGAGTTGTTAATATAATGTTCTGATATTTAACGTTTTAAGTAACGAAATAGTTCTTTGAAAATTTGCATAACTCATTGATTTTTAGTAACTTTGAAGTATAATTCAAGAGTATATAAATCAATGAAAAAGTTAGATTCAAGCCGTGATAAAGAGACACCCCAAGAGGAGCTAAAACGTCTTCGTAAAGAGAACAAGAAACCTGCATCTCAAAAAGACAAGTTCAAGGCTAAGTATGACAAAGCCCAGAAGGAGCTTTAAAAAAAAAGACGTTCGGAAGATAACATTGACCGAAGAACAAAGTCGGTTACTTTCGAGCCTGTTCCCGGACATAGATTCCCTCTTATAGTCATTCAACTCTGCGTTTTAATCTACATGCGTACACCATGTGGGCTGCGAACAGTAGTGACAATCCTGGAGATCTTCACCGAGCTGCTGGGTGATGCTTTCGGAAAGGCCCCGTGCTACAACACTGTTGAGAACTGGATTAAAAAACTTGGCCTCTCTGTCTAGCAGGATGACCAGCCATACAAGGACAAGAAGTTCGCAATGGTCGTGGATGAGAGTATTGCCATAAATGGGCAGAAACTTCTCTTGACTCTTGGTGTTCCTTCCGAGCATCAGGGGCGTCCTTTAAGACATGAGGATGTTACGGTTCTTGACATGTCGGTCAGCAAGGGTTTCAATGGCGATGACGTTCAAGACAGAATAAAGGCAGCAGAGAAATCTGCTGGAAGTGATTCCGATTACATCATAAGTGACAAAGGCCATAATCTGGTCAAGGGTATTACTGGATCCGGGCATATATATCATGCAGATATTAGTCATTCCATGGGTGTAATCCTCTAGGAGGTTTATGGGGAGCAATCTGATTTTACGGAGCTTACGACACTCCTTGGCAAGAAACGGTTGCAGTCACTAGTGTCTCCAAATTATTGTTAATTTAGGATGTATCTATCTATAAAACAACATTATAGCGGTTAAAGGCCTTGTCCGGGATTTGAAATGCTTACCTTTGC
This sequence comes from Segatella baroniae B14, assembly GCF_022024235.1. GTDB lineage: Bacteria > Bacteroidota > Bacteroidia > Bacteroidales > Bacteroidaceae > Prevotella > Prevotella bryantii. The sequence continues at coordinate 558,448 of NZ_CP091800.1, read as the reverse complement.
ATCCGAATCATTTTCGGAGCAAAAAATGCATATAGGTCAGTACATTTTCGCCCAACTTACGGCTTTTCTTCCGCAGCGTCAGTTCAGACGTATCGCCAAAAAGTATATGGATCAAACTTTCAATTGGAATCCATCTCCATGGAGTCATCTTCTGGCTCTTATGTATGGGCAGCTAGCAGGCTGTGGCAGTCTCCGTGAGCTAACGGACATACTGGCAGCACATGCGAAAAGATCATACAGTCTTGGATTTGGTGCGCGACCTATAAATCGTACTTCTTTGTCTCGCGTAAATTCCTATCGGGATTACCATATCTTTGAGGATTTCGCATTTTACATGATAAATATCGCACAGGGCAAACGCATTACAAAGGACTTCGAACTCCATGGAAGATTCTATGCTGTCGATTCAACCACCATTGATCTTTGTATGTCTATGTTCAACTGGGCTCATTTCAGAAGTACCAAGTCAGGCATTAAAGTCCACACTCAAATTGATATAGCGACAGAGATACCTGTTTTTTACAGGATTACGAACGCTAAACTTCATGATTCCCATTTCATGGATATGCTTACATACGAACCTTCAGCGTGTTATGTCTTTGATAGAGGCTACTTTGACCTCTCCAGAATGTTCTCCATCTCTCAAACTGGTGCATTCTTCATCATCAGAGAAAAGGGCAAACCAACCTACGAGATAGTTGATGGAAGCGATTTCCTCGAAGGAGACGATGGTATACTCCGTGACCAGACAATTAGATTTACCGGCAAACGAAATAAAGGCAACTACCCATCTAATCTTCGTAGAGTCGTATATTATGCCAAAGAACTGAAAAGATCGTTCAACTATTATACAAACAACTTCTATCTCAAAGCAAAAGATATTGCCTTGTTGTACCGATATCGTTGGCAGGTCGAGCTCTTTTTTAAATGGATAAAGCAGCATCTCAAGGTGAAAACATTCTGGGGAACCTCTGAAAATTTTGTAAGAATTCAGATTCATGTTGCCATTATAACCTATTGCCTTATAGCCATTGTAGAGCATGACTTAAAGATTGGAAGGCCTGTCGTGGAGGTGATGCGAATACTGGGCAACTCGTTACTCGTTAAAGACAGTATTAATGAACTGTTCCAACCCTTTAAGATGGAATACGAGGATGGCGACGATGGGCAGCTATGTATAGACTTCAAATTCAATTAACAATTGTTAGGAGACACTAGTGACTTATTTTTTCGTTTCAAATTAACTGACTAAATTTCTACTATCGTATTACCAAGATCGGCTGTTCTTGCAATATTAACATTGCCGAGTGCAGCTAAATCTTCTACAAAGTTACGACAGGTTGCGTCTGGCTACAACCCCTTACGTGTATTTGACCTCAGAAAAGGCCGATTTTGCTTGTTTTACCCGCTTATTTGCCGTTTTTTCGACACAATCGGACTCGGATTTGGCCAATAGCAACGCTCCGCTTCTATGGTTCATGACGCGCCCTTGCGCTTCTCCTTGGTTGACGCGCTCTTGCCCTCCGCCTTTCTTCGCTCCGCCTCCCAGTCCTCCTTCAAGTAATAGAGCCGGTTGCCGTTGGCCTTCTTCGTCCGCACATTGTGGGTGTTGGCGAACCGCCTGACCTGCGTCTTGCCGAGACCGTAGATGCGCATCAGCTCTCCGCAGGTGTACCAATGCTCGCCGAGCGTCCTGCCCAAACGCTCACGCTCCTCAGCGATGGCCTTGTCGACAGCCTCCTTCGGATAGCACGTCGTGCCGAAAGCGTGGATGGACGGAATCTGATACCGCATTCTAAGTGTATAGAGACGGCCATAGCTATAGTCGAACTTGGCGCAGATCTCCGCCATGGTATAATGTGTGTCATGGGTAACGCCAACGGGAGCACGATCCTTGGCAGTTCCTTTCGACACTCTGCGAGTCTTTGCACCATCATTCACCTTTCCCTTGCTGTCCTTCCCCTTGCAATCATTCCGTTTGTCTTTTGAGAATATCGACTGCGAGAGCGTCTCCCCAAGTGCCGCCTCTATCATACTAAGAATCTCTTTCCGTGCGACGACGGTCACACGCTCCGAGAGTTTGACCGGGTGCAGCTTCCCCCGACTGACCATCGTGTAGTAAGTCCTCAAACTGATGCCGAGCAGTTCAGCCACCTGCCGCGGACGATAGAACTCCTGCCGCGGTCTTACGTTGACCTCGCTGCCGCCCGAACTGTTAAGTTGTGTTTCGCTTTTCTTTCCCATAGTGCTTGTTCTTGTGAATTTATCCGTTTTCAGCATTGTCTGACAATTTTGGTGCAGCGGCGTTGCATTATCTGCTTTAGGGTGCAACATCTTATGCAGCGGCACTTCATTGTCAAGTTCCAAATGCGGTACAAAATTAATCAAAGCGGATGGAACTCGCAATAGCCATTTGGAAAGACTGCAAACGCTTGTTAACTGATAATCAACTAATTATTTGCAGGCGTTTGCAACCGTTTGCTGACATTAAAGTTCATGTGGGATTTTATTTAGAGTTGGATGGATGGGATTGAAAAGAATCTTCCACTCAGTAATACCCAAACCACGAAATAGGTGAGTGCGATATTAAAGAGTTGTCCAATAATGTATAGAGCTATAGGTTTTCCTCCTTCTACTTTTTGACCAAGTTCCTTGAAATTTGTTTCCAATCCGATACTGGTGAAAGCTAGTGCAAAGGCCCAGTTCTTAAATTGTCCCAGATGCTTGATGATGTCACCTGTTTGTTCTACGCCAAGGGTTGGTTGGAGAACGAACGTGATGTAAAACTCGGTTTGCAGAGCGGGCTTGAGCCATAGGGGTGTTTTAATCGTGTTGGCGATAAGTAGTCCGATGATTAATGCCAAAAATGCATATTCCAGATATTTGTTAAATAGCTCCTGCGCCGAAATAAGACGTACTAAGGTCGTTAGCAGGAATAAAACAGAGAAGGCTCCGATAAATTGCGAGGCTTTCTTGCTTTCCAGTTTGTTGCCTAAGGTGAACATACACCGATTGAATTGGATATGCACCGCCCTGTCTTTGCACTAAAATGGCGGCGAAAGAAAAATACAGAGCAAAAAGGTACAAACGTCAGTTGATGGAATGCGTTGCCTTTTCCTTGAAGTTCCCGATATTTCCCTTCTGTTCCCTGCTGCTTTGAAGTATGGTAAACTCATCATACTTTTGTAGACATAAACGTGCGATGATACGCAAAACAGGTAAAGGTATTGTCAATACCAATAAGACAGAAATACAAACAAAACAATAATAAATCTATGGGATATTTTATCATTACGGACTCAAATTGGGCAAGGTTGAGGGACGAGATACTCAGCCTTGCCGAGACCTGCCACAAGGCTTTCGGAGAACAATGCAGACATACGGACTGGCTGCACAACGGTGATGTGTGCAAGTTGCTTAACATCAGTAAGCGCACCTTGCAGGACTATCGAGACAGGAGGATTATCCCCTACACACAGTTCGCAGGGAAGATTCTCTATAAGGCTTCGGATTTGGAGGAGATGTTGGAAGATAATTATAAGTGATGGAAAATAAATCAAGGAGAATACTCCGCATGTAACATCCGAACGAAGTCGTCTTATTTATAGTGTTTTGAGGCGATAAAAGCTGCAATTAAAATGCAACGACTCTTGTTGAAACCAATTCGTCTTGTGAATCGTTAGTACATGATGTTACTGATATGGCAAAAGCCATAATTGATAATAAGAAAAGTTTTTTCATCACCATATTGTTTTGATTTTAAAATATTTCCATTTAATCTTTGATGGTTTAATTGGATAGTAAAAACCGACACTGTTTCCATTATCATCATATCCAATCTTTTTCATAATAGTATACGCTTCATATCTACCATTTGTGTTGCTAGAAGAAACAATGAATCCCCTCTTTCCTGTATTTAGATTTACTCCAATAGAATCTTTATTATAATCATTATAGAAACCTTCTGTTAGAGCATATTCACCAGAAGACGGAATAAGTTTAATAACTTTAATGGTTTGCACAAAATATGTCTTTTTTTTGTCCAAATTATATTTTTCTATCCATTTCCCAAATTTTGCTCTTTCCCAAGAAACTGACAATATTTCGTCATATCCATATATCGAATCTTTCTTAGAGTCTTGATTTATTACGACATCTTCGGGCTTTTTTCTAAAATTGTTCTCTGCATTTAAAAAAGAGTTTGCGCTTTCATAATTACACACATCTTCTTGTGTATACAAAATCATTCCATCTTTCATGGAATAACGCAAAAGATGATTAGCGTCTTCTTCTTGACAACTAACCAAAAGAATTGTTAATATCGAAATAAAAACATATTTCATAAAAATCATTCCTCCTCAAAAATTGTATTTCATGTCAAAGATAACAATAAAAAACAAAGCAAACAACTATTTTTCCATTTTTTTTTGAAAATTTAACTACAGAGCAGCATGTGTAACTATTCAGCGGTAAGGCATATAAATTATCATTGATTATCAGCAAGTTACAGAATTAGATATAAACAAAATCAAGCGAATAATGTCATTTTGAGGTTTTTAACCACAATATTGTGCTTATAAGTTGCTGATATTCAACTTTAATAACCGCTGAATAGTTACAGCAACCGTGTTATGGTCCGAAATGCGTCATCAAATACCGTCCCTTAATTATACACAATACCACAATAGAGTTTATTTAAAAATATTTGAACATTAATATGTAGTCAAAAAGTAGTAATATGTAGGATAATTTCTAACTACATTCTAATCCTTTTTCTTTCACTATATTACCTCATATTGTAGTTATGTAGTAGGATAATATCGGTGAAAGAAAAAGGAAATATATTCATCGATTCTTGGTATTGCTCAACAGGAAGATTGGTGTTACAATGGCAGTCTCTGCCTGCAATTTTCTACTGGAGTACTTTCTGAACAAATGAGCCTCCGTGCTGTCTAACTGAAAGGACAGGGCGATGATGACTAGAAGCGGATAGAGCGGTGCATAACCTTTGAACCGTCCATTGATAACGACTTCTTCCTCTCTCACTTTCATCGTCGTGGAATCTCTCCATTAGACTTATGGATTCAGGCAGCAGCTTAATACGGCATAATACGCCTGTCTTGTGGCGATTGAACTTCAGCCACATTTTACCTTCATCGTCACGTACAAGGTGGGACTTGCTCAGTTCCATCAAGTCGCAATAGGCTGCACCTGTATAATAGGCAAAGAGAAATATATCCCTTGACGTTTCCATTTCATCCTCCAAGTCCTTAAAGCGGAGAGCCTTTAGAGTAATCCTTTGAGTAATATCAATCAGGATGATATCGAAAGTATAGATGTGCTCAAAGATGCCTCTGCTGCTGCTTTGTATGGTTCAAGATGACCTATACAAAAGATTGGTACACCGGTCATCATATCGACCTTTTGGCTGGTGAAGAGAGCTATGAGAAAACACGTCGTTCTTGGGGAGCTAAGCGTTATAACTAGGCAGATTATGATTATACTATTTATGAAGCTGCTTACAATGATATTGCCAACATTGGTACTCAATACACTGAGGTTGGTATGTTGTAGTACCATCGAGGCTGTGCATCAGCAGATTCTGGCTGATGTAAGTGATGCTCATATTGCTGCTTTGCCTCTCTATGCGCAAGAGGGTGATGTGCGATTCTCGCAACTGACCTATAAACCTAACGGATTTATTCGTATGGATCAAAGGGTAACTACGGTCTATACCTATTGAGATGCAAAAATCGAGATCATACTCTATAAGAGCAATGATGAGCGCAGTTTCTATTAATAGGTATCTATCAAACTCGGATAATTAGCCGGACGGAATTCGAAATCCAAACCCGTGTAGCCTTTTTCACTCAGAGCAGTTTTAAGCATTGTAACAAAACCACTGCTTACCATCGTATTTCTCGGATAACCCGTTACCCCTTCTATTGAAGCCCCTGTGGTAAAGAGTGTACTATTGTAATAACAACCATAAATAAACTTGTCTGATGCTAAAGAGCTGACGGCAACAATACCACCAAGCACAGAGCCTCCCGTGACAGTACCCGTATGGTAACAACCTGTCAGACTACCCGTATTGCTTCCTACCAAACCACCCACATGAGTAGCAACTCCCTGAGTATTACCTACATGATAGCAAGCTACGATATCACCGGTATTCGTACCAACGACTGCACCTTGAGCTGAACCCGTACCGGTAAGTGTGGCATCTCCAAGTATTCGACAACCAGCTATCATACCGGCATTCGTATTCGCCAAAACACCATCACCCGCTACGCTGATACTATGCAACTGCACTCGCGATACATTACCCGAAGCACCAATGGCGGTGAAGAGAGGATTACCATACAAACGGTGAATATAACGATTAGCTCCCCAGAACGTACCCAGGAAAGTATGTTCTTCCGTTCCGATACCAGGCCATACGACAGCCGACTTACTGCTCTTACTACTTTCAGCCTTCGTTGAATCAGAAGACGCTTGCATAATGATATCCGCATTAAGAACAATATATTTACCCTCAAAGGTAACACCATCCGTGTTGACCATCTTGGCCAAAGTAAGCAACTGATCGGGCGTATTAATGAGATATGGATGAGTTACCGAACCATCATTGCCAGCCTCATCAGCATACGAATTTCCACTAGAATGAAGCCAAGTAGCATCGAGCGAAGCATTTGCTTCAACATCCGCAGGCGTATAGACTTTGGTGAAATCTGCCGATGAAAGATAATTGGTAACCTTCACCAGTTCACCCTGGTCTGGGGTAGCAACAAACTGCCAATCCTGGAACGATACGGTCGTTGTTAACTTCTCGTTCTTATGGTTCATATTGATATCAATCGTGGTACATTTACCAGGATTGAAATACACCTGACTCGAATTGCTACCATACACCGATGTCGTATAGGTATGGCTCTCTACTTCACCCGTCTTCGCATTTGGATAACTTACCGTGAAAGAGATCTGCACCGGTTGAACCGTCACGACACCCTCTTTAGCATAATAATTATAATACTCTTTAGTCTGAGGCACAACAAGACCATAGAAAGATTCACTTTTGGTACCCGTTTTAGCATCATCAGTACTAGAAGCCTGCCATAACTTAATCATACGCTTCGTATCTGAAGAATAGTCAGCCCCAGCAATCGTACTAATATCATCCTGAGAGGTAGAAGAAATAACACTATCACCAACCTGATTCCAGCGATAGAAAACAGGTTGATTCTTGATGATGACATCAGAAATGGTTACCTCATTATAATCAACAGAAGAAGAACCTGAAGAATAATCATCGACGTTGACATTGACACGAACACTACTCAAGGCATGTTTCATTTCGAGCGCAGCAGCAGTTTGGTTTTCTTCAGGTGATAAAGCTGCATTATGAAGCAACAAGAGATCCTGTGCCTGAATGGTTGTATTGCCAGCTGAATAATCTACCGTATCCGGCAAGACCAAATTTCCATTGATGTAAGAACCACCCAGAGCACCATAATAACACTTGGTATCCGTATCACTTAAAATACCCGTTGCCCAAAAATAATCGGATGAAGGCAAGCTATAACCTGCTATCGTATGCATACTGACAGCATCCGTCCAATATAGTTTTTCTTTGGTTGCCATGCTCCAGGCTGTCCCTGAATAGACATATTCCTTATCAGTATAAGAGAATTGATCAATAGCATTACTGGTACGCTTAAAAGTGGTAAGCATGAGCTGATCATCGGCAACAAAACTATTGCGACCCAGTTCTACACCAATAACAGGCGTGGTGGCCGTGGCACGAGTAGAAGAAAGACTACTGCCCATGATACTCACTGTGATACCTTTCAACTCCTGAGGGTCACTATCACCAGTACCCAACAAATCACCGTCAGTGCTACAAGCCTGTAACATGACAGTTGTCAATAAAGCAATATATGATAATCTGATTTTCATCTTTTACTCGGTTATAGTCATCTTAATCTTATATAACTTACCCTGCTCAAAAACACAAGAAGCAGCCGAAGTTTTGCCCTCACCTCCCAGAGCAGCAACCGTATTCAACGTGAGCTTATAGCGCTTGCTGCCAGCACGAAGCCAAAGTACAGGCGAAGTGGCTAAGGTACATGGCGGCACAAGAATGCGATATGTATTAGTAGCGACCTGATAAGCGGTATATACCGCCTGCTGACTGATACTTGCATCTGTAAAAGCGACAACAGAAGCCTTAGAAGCACCATTCACAGCAATACCTAATACTTTACCATTATCCTGCTGCGAACACCTAGACTTCTGCTTATAATTATAGCTGATAGCATTATCCTTACTACGATCTGCATAGTAATCACCCACCACAATCTCTTGCTGATCGATATCAGGCATTCCCTCTAATGTCACAACCGGGGTAGTATTATCCAATACATGATTCGCATCAGCTACAGTGACCTCCATACAACTCAGTACATGCTGAAAATCGAGGTGAACACGATATGATCCCGTCTGCATAATCGTCTGCGCCCAAAGCAAATCAGACTTCTGATAATTGGCCAGCAGACTTTGATCGGCATAGAACACATAACTATACTGATTGATAAGACTGCCCGATGGAGCAAGAAACTCCACATTCTCAGACCAAGTAGAAGCAGTATAGACATAAGGAGTCTGCTGTGCCTCATACTGGTCAAAAATACTCCAAGGAGTAGATACGGTATACTTCCCTTCGACATCAACATCATCGATGGTCGTAAGATTAATCCATGAACTACTACTATCATCCCACTTCATAAGCCAGAATCCGTCACTACTATGCCCCCAGGTCGTCTCCCCGATCTCAGTAGTAGAAACAAACGGGCAAATAACCTTCAGTTTCATACGTTCACCCGCAAAGAAAGTTGTACCATCTACCGTGGCACGAGTTGTTTCCTCACCATCGAAAGCAGAAACAGAAGTGGTGAGAGTTAAGCCCTTTTCAGACGATGCAGTCTGCAAATCCTCATTCTGCGAACAGGATACCAAGACAAGAGCTGACATAAGAATATATGCTAATTTCTTCATTGACTTAATTATTTTGGAGCAAGACATTATAAGAAGAAGCAGAATAAGTGGCACTGTTTGGCGCACCTGATGATAACTGCGGATAACGGTTGTCGTAAATAAGACTGGCACCGGCATTATACTGCATATTACAAGGATAAGACTGTCCGATAACCGATGTATTATATTTATAAATAGCATAGTTCATCGCCTTCCATGGTGCCAAGCCGTACATTTCCTCTTTTTGTCGACTTGTGAGCGAATTATAATTAACATCACCACTAAGCAAATTATCAACCTTAGCCTTCAGCACATGAGAATGTGCACCACGGATATACTGTTGTGGCAAATAAGTTACAGAAGATGTACCTACGGCATTCACACCAGTAGAGCGCTGTGTATCATAATAATTACACATGAACCGCCCCCAAGTCAATGAAGACAACGGTGCAAAGAAAGCAGTACTGCCCGAAGCATAACGGTCCAGAAGAGCTCCCGCACCAGAAGTAAGTCCACTACCCGTCTCCATACAACCATACATATACAGATTACTAGCTGTACCCACCAAAGCACCAGAAGCAGTTCCCTCATGAACACACCCTACGACATACCCCAAACCTGTCACTGTATGTGCAATCGCATGAGTAGTAGGAGCATTCACAGATACACCTGCAATATACACCGCATGTTCCTTATCGGCTGTAGCAGTGTTGAGAAGTGAAGTAGTATGGTTGCTCTCTATCTTCAGATTAGAGATAGCAGCCCCCTTCACATAACCAAAGAGACAACCACCATTGACATAAACATTTTTGAGCGTATGACCGGCACCATCAAAGACACCTTCGAAAGGATGATCCGCACTATTACCGATAGCAGGTATCTCCACATCCTGCAAATCGATATCGGCAGTAAGCGTAATCTTAAAATGAGGTTTGGTATTCAAATTCTTCTCATAGAACGAATACGGACCAGTGAGATAAGAGCGGTAAAACTTAGCCGCAGTAGTACTGCTGGCAGGTTGATAATGCCAATAGAACACATATCCTGGAGCCTCTTCCTCGGTAACGGTTACAGCATTACCCTCTTCATCAGTTTCATCATCTTTCGTCCAAGTAGCATTCGGATACAAAATTTCTTCAGGTTCACCATTCAGGGTAAGTCCACTGGTATAGGTAGCAGCCGTACCATTAACGAGATGAATAAACTCGAGGAATTCTTCAGCACTACCTATTTTAAATTCAGGCAAATAACTGCTTGTCTTACCATTCTTAAGATTCGTATAAGCATCAAAAAGAGCCTTTTTCCACCAATCATACTTCGCTGTCGCAATACTACCATCAGCAGAAGCCGTTTCAGCGGCAACCGCATCCTGCTCGGTCCATGAAAGACTTTTATTAACCGACATGGTAAACTTGCCATACTTATAACCAACCGTAAAAAGATAACTATACCCTGGCATCAAATCGATACCATCAGCAAAAACCTTGGTACCATTGTTTTCCACTTCACCGATAGTAAGAATATGATAAGAACCCTCCGTATTCGTCGTAGCCGCCTGGTCACCATTATTCACATCTTTCAGTCGGACACGGAAACGAGTATAAGCCGGAAGGTGGATATAACTACCCTGATCGGTACCGTTATCCATAAGATACGGAATAGAAATCATATAACGTCGACCATCAACAGCCATAAATTGTGGATGCTCCACCAAATTAACTATCTCATCAGCAGACAACAAGCCAAAAGGCACAAGACCATCTTCTGCAGCAGATGATATAACAGAAGAAGACTCGATAGTAGAGAAATCAGAAGTATTAGTATAATGATTTTGCGTAAGACCATAGAGCGTACCATTACTCATATTGACACCTGCCGGCATACACATCGTGTGATAAGCATCTTCGACAGCTTTCGCCTTTTCTACAGCCGTAAGCCCCCCTTCCTCGGTATCATCAACATAATCAGAAGCCTCCGTACAGAGTTCGATACCAGCAAGTTCGTTACCCGACTTTGGTGCGAAACCGATACGACAAGCCAAATGGAGTAATTTCATCGGGATTGTCTCAGTAGGTCCAGATACCGTAATCCAATCCGACAAAGTATAGTCTGGATAAAAAGAAGCCTTATTAGTCTTCGAGTTATTCAGGACATTAGCCAGATTACTACGTCCCCAAGCACGGAAGCGAACCGTTGAGCCATTTTCCCATACCAATGAGTCGGCAGCCGTTTGAACAAAAGACCTCTTGTCAGCATACGTACCCGTAGCCCCCGTCAACACTTTCCAACTCGTACCCAGATTAACCGTACTGGCATATTCACCCTGAAGCGAATAAACACGAGAAATCTCGGTATCAGAACTAAACTGAGTAGAACTACCACTGACAGCCTCCTGACGGAAAATAGTGAGATGATCACCCTCATTAAACGAACCATCATGATAATATGTGGCACGCGTAACAAAGGCATCAGAGATAGAGGCATCGAAATTAACAGCCTTGCCCAAAAGACTATTCTGCTCACTTCCTCCAAAATCGCTCTCGCTACAACCCACCATCAGGAATGTAGCCAATAGCAAAAATATCGTTGATCTTTTCATCTTCATCATACTTTAATAAGTAGGCAACGTTGTAGGGGTATGATTAATCACATCATCCGAAGCGTCGCTACAGTTATTCACATTACCCGTTACGATAGCATTACTTTTATACAGACGACCACCGCTAATGGCAGTGTTGAGAACTTCGGCACGCCACCCTATGGTTGGCACCCAAATATAGGTAGTACCGCCATTATATGTTTCTTTGTGAACATTAGCCTCCCACACCTGAGTTTCATCGCTCTCTTGCACAGTATTATATTCACCATTAATACCATCAAAGATATAAGTTCTACCTGTATTCTTAGAATCTGTCAACGTAATCGTATGTCCCTGAGCATCCAAATGCCCCGTAAAAACGAAATCAGCAGGGAGTTCACTAACATCGATGGTGACATCACTATTTAAGATAAAGTAATCGCCGTGATGTTCTCCCTTTTCAGTCGCTTGCAAGAAATAACTTACCCAGTCAGTATCACTCAGATACTGCTTATCGTAAGTATGAGCATCAGCAACCGTGGTAACACTGTTAGACGTATTCGTATAAGCACGCTGCCAACTGCTACCCGCCTGCGAAAGCGTAAATTCGGCAGTATTATCAAGACCATAATACGCCTGTGAACCCACAGTCTCTTCCCATTTAAGCTGACCAGTCGCCTGATAATCAACAGCCTCTTTACCGATACGCAAGTAGATTACAGTTTCCTTATTCATATCAAGATCAATGTTCACCGTCTTGGTATATTTCAAGCCATTCTCCAACTCAAGTTCAAACTCTACACTATTCGTTAAAGCCGCAACAGAAGCCATATCCTCGAGCTCATCATACATCACACTATCCTTAGCCGTGTAGGTAGGGCGAACCAGAATATCGTAAACAGGAACCTTACCCCCTAAATCAAAAACCTCATATTGAGACTCTTGATTATCCACAGAAGCCTTCGCTTTATTCCAAGCCTCGGCATCACTCGGGAAAATATACGTTTTGTTCTCGCTATCATAATAATAGACAAAACGCTCATCATCGAGATTCGTCTGTCCAGCATGATCATAGCTCGCAAACTCACCCACATAATGTGGAATGACACTCTTTACTGAAGTCCATCGAGGAAAATATACGTTTACCCCATGAGACAGATTCGTAGAAAGCGAGTCAAGATAATTGAGCACCTTAACCCCCTTAAAACGGATACCCGTATTCGTAGGATCATCAGCATCAGTCGTTTCGCCCGATGAAGAGACCTTATAATTCTTCAGTGTCGTATTCATCGTAGAATCGATAAGAATATAAGCGATAACACGCGCCATGCGATGTGAATAAGGTATCGTAATCTTACCCACTGTAGCACTCACTTGAAAAGAAGGTGAAATGGCTAAAGCTTCGCTCAGAGCTGTATAGTTATCACCACTCTGATCAGCCGCATCAAAGGTAGTACCATCTCCAGTTGCACCGATAATAGCTGTAGGCCAAGCAGTACTCTGAAAATAGTGCTTACCATTATAGAGCCATTTCGCAGGCGTTTCAGTTTCCCAATCAGTGATGGTATAATCATCTCCCGTCAATTGGAGATTAGCAAACTGAAATGCAGTAGGAGTTAGTTCCTGACTATAGCGAATAGGAAGTCCGCGTTCAAGATATGCCTTCAAATAATCCACATCGACCGCTGCTGTAGCACGCGTAGTAGCCGTAACCCCATCAGCATCGGTAGTCAATTGGACAGAACCAACCTGAATATCAGACGCATCAAAGGCAGAATCTGACGTTCCTGCATCATCAGCAAGATGGTCTGAGCACCCCATCAAGAGGAGTGCAACAAATACCAAAAGATAACTATATTTCTTATTCATATCCATAAAATCGAATTATTCAAAAGAAGGTGTAACAGCATTCTTCGTTCCAACAAGGGATGCGCCTCCAGTACCTACAGGATAAGACAAAGCAGGCCACCAGTTACCCCTACAATCAGCACTGATATAAGTATTACTACTATAAACACCTGTACCTAAGATAGAACCCTTATACGCATTAGTGGTAGTTGGAGTACTGAAATTGCTGGAACAATCTTGAATAAGAATTGTCCCTGTAGCAGAAGAACCCTTTGCACTTGGTCCACCAAGAATACCACCATAATAAGCCACACCGGTAGAAGCGCCTGTGGTAGAAGTAGAAGTATAATCGTCAGAAGTATTGACGAAAAGCGTATTATCAGCACGAGAATAACTACAACTCATAATAGAAGCATCATAAGCAGACGCAACGATGCCTCCTGCAAAATGGTTAGCATCTTTGTCTACAGTAGACGCCAACCATACCTGTACAGGCACATTACTCTTACAGTTTTGTATCGTAGCTCCATCGTAAGCCCACACCACAACTCCAGATGGGTTAGCCGACTGAACATAGTAATCTGAGGTAACGTTAACATTACTCAGCACAGCATTGCTACCAGCTACTGCAAAAGCCACCGGAGCATAACCATCAAGACCATCCTGAATACCAGAAGTGGTATGAGGAGTTGCAATCAAGTTAGCAGACAACTTCACCTGAAGATTGCTTATCGCATTGCTGATAGTATTAAAGATCATACCATCGGTCGTAATCGTCTTATGATTACCTTCAAGCAGATAGTTGGCACTATAATCATTATACTTGGTATGTATTTCATCCGCAGTAGACTCATAACCATTCGTGCTATTATAATGATTCCAGTCTTTCAATTCGAAACTGTCAGCCAATCGATATTTATTATTCGCAGCATTATAAAATGAAGTAAACGATTCTCTCAACTCAGCCTGACGATCAATAACTGCAGTATAACGATCAGACTCAGCCACAGCATTATCGACATTCACGCTACTCAAACGATTTTCTGCTATAGTAGGCCATGCGTTTCCCGTAAATTCTGTATTCTCAGTAGCAGCATGCTGCACGATATTCTTAAAGTTATCAGCATCCTGCAGTAAGGTAATACCATAATCATTGGTACAATTTGTAACTTTACCATCGGCAGAACCAACGATACCACCACCCTTGACACCATCAGCTCCATCAATACGGGCATTTACCGTACAATTATCAATGATGGCACGGGTAGTAATACCATCTACAGTAGCACTGAGAGATGTACCAGCAATACCACCGACATAAGCCTCAGAAGCTTGATCAGGAAGAACACCATAAACCGGAAGATCGGATGTACAATTAGAAATCGTACCCTGATCATTCTTTTCTACAAGACCAGCAACTGTAGCTTGAGCAATCGTTGAGGTCTTATCCGCTACAATATCCAACTTATCAATAGTACCCGAATTAATACTTGCCACTGCAGAAGGTAAAGAAGAACCAGCCTTCACAGAAATAGTACCATTCACCAATTTACCCGTAGAAGCAATCGTATCGAGCATCTGATGCTTTGTCAAAATCGTTGCACCAGCAAGATTCAACGTACCGTTGAGTCGATATTTTGACCCATCCCAATCTTCATCCTCATCTAAATCAATAGATTCAGCAGCAACGACACCTACTCCACCAGCAGTATTATACTCAGTAGTAGAAGTAAGGAATTCTATCAGAGTAGCCTTATCCACAATTTGAATTGTATTACCATTACCTCCAAACTCATCGGTATTCGCCTCGACAGCCGGTTCAGACTCCCAATCCTGCACATTGGCAGTGAATGCCACTTTACGCTGATCGCGCGAGAGTGTAGCGGTAATGATAAGATGCTTGCCAGCAGTAAGATTATAGGCACTACTATTTTCTGTATTCGCCTCATTGGCTGCCATAAAAGTAAACTTCTGGTTGGCTATGACAATACGAATGATAACCTTAGAAGAATGAGTTGCATAATCGTAAGGATTAACTACGGCAGTAAATGCTGTCGTCTTATCACCAGCATGTTCAAGCCCCTCAGGCCAAGTATATTCATAAGTATAAGGAGAAATTTCGACATCAGCTTCATCCTTACCTTCTGTATACGAGTAAATGGTAGCAGACAAAGCAGAAGGATACTGATTATACTGTAAATCTTCTACAGGAAAATCGTCTGCTGCCTTCAGAATAACGGTAATCTTGGCACGCTGATGCTTCATATATAAAGGTATACGCTTAGTAGCATCACTATTATCCGTAATATTATTATAGCTCTTGATGCCAGCTTTCCAATCTTTGGCAGTATGATAATTAGCAGCATCTACCTGATCCATCTGGCTAGGATCTGAATAATACAAAGGCAAATAACCAAACCCCAAGAGTTTATCTTGCTGCAAATACCCTTCTGTATACTGCGACTGATCGGCTTTTATCACATCACTTCCCGCTTCAGCCTTAAAACCATAACGATTCTGTGTATCTGGCCAATATAAAGATGAACCACTCAAGATACCATTGGCATTATTCGTAGATGTATAGGTACCCGTAGCCACAATCGATGTATCTACTTCACCCTCAGAAACACCAGTGAGTTTCTGAAGCATAGACACCGACAGCTTATAACCACTCTCAATAATCTTATAGTTGGAATTCATCTCATCCGTTAATTCGTCTTGAGAAGTAGCACGGGTTACCGGGGTCTGCACATAGGTAGTAAACTGTACAGCATCGCCTGCCAGAATATCATCTGTTCCTTCGGCAGTGATATCTTCACCACAACCTGTCAGCAGTAACATCGCCAGAAGGCTGATAAGCCATGAACCAATATGTTTCGTATGTTGCATCATTTGTATGCTCATGATAATGTATACTTACTATATAATTTATACTGTGCGTTAATCCTCTGTATCGTCTGAAATAGTAGCTTCAGACGAATACGTTTTATCTAAAGTCCAGTCGGTAATGGTTGGTTTGAGCGATACCAGCGAACTACGAATGAGGTAGATATTATAGGTATACTTCTTACCACTTGCCAACGTGTTTTTACCCGTATCCAGGGTATAAGTAGTAACGTGCTCAATGGCATCATCATCTGTACTTTCCTTCCAAGTAATACGTATCTTACGAAGGGAGCCAAAGGCTATCGCCTGATAAGACTTGACAGCTCCCGATGCAGGAGTACTCATCGAAAACATCTCGAATGCGGTTACTGGCGTATCATCTTCATTCGGGGTTATCGTATTGCTCACAGTGGCATTCACAGAACCATCTTCATTGATTCGATTATACACATATCCCTCAGTAGAAACATCTATCAGTTCTACTTTCGTAATCAGTTCAGATGTAAGACTGACAGACTGGTCGGCAGAACGGTCATTAAAAACATTAACCTGTACTTGAGCAAACTGATGCTTAAAGGTCAGCGCAACTGTATTGCTGATATAATTAGCAGGCACCTGAGCGGTAAGAGCAACGATAGGATCAGGCTGTTCGGCCATGCTCGTCTTATCCCCTCTCGTCAAATCGTAAACATTTATCGAACTATCATTCGCTAATGTGTTACCATTGACCATCAGGGTCTTATCATCCTTATTATCGCCATCAGGATACATCTTCAGGGCACCCTGAGCACCCGAATTATAGGTATTAGTCGTGAGCTGATTATAGTCAGCAAGAGCCAGAAAGACATGACTCAAACGGTTTTGCCAATAAAACTTTCCAGCACTCGTATCGTCACCATCCTCGTTGGTAGTAACATTCTCTGTCGTATAATCCTTATTCCAATAAACAGGCGTACCACTAGCATTTATCTTTAGCCAAGCAGTAGAACTTGCAGCCATATCATAGGCACTATCATTGGTATCCCCATTCTTAGAGTGATAATACATACTACATACAAAACGACCATCGTTATCCATAGCAATCGTAGAGGTAGCACGACTTACAGCCTCATTAACAGTGAAAGATACCGTCTGCCCTACCACTTCATCTGTGGATGTCTCTGGAGTAGAGCCACCGTCGAAATCAGAAGCAGAGCATGCTGTCAACAGCAATGATAACCCTATATATAATGAACGACATCTCATCATTTTATCCATAATCCTATCTTCATTTACAAGTGTAGAGCGGGAACTGATTAATCCCACTCCAAGATCGCCTTACCACTACCTGTAACATCCTCCCAATTTTTAACCAAACCGGCTACAGTAACAGCTTCCTTCTCAAGCGTAATAGTATACACATACGCTTTGCCTCTAACCCATTTATCAAGATCAGTATCACTATTCAGATTGATTTTATAGACTGTACCATCGCCCAGTGTTATCGTCAAAACCATAGCAGAAGTAGACTGTGGAACAACGATATAATCGGTCAAGGCTGCTGCCGTGTTATAGCTTTCTTCTGTCTTGACTGCATCTGCAGCAATACCCTCGGTAGTTGTAATGGCAGCCTTTGTGCCACTTGGTGTAATACTACCATTATGGATATCAACTGTACCTGAAGGATATACATTACTGATAGAGATCGTAGCACCCTCCAAGTTAACATGCTTCGTATTCGCATCAGCAGCACCAGATGCAGCCACAGGCGTTTTAAGGACAACACTGATTTTACTCATGATATGGCTGAACAACAAAGGTACATTACCCGTACGAGGACTCAAAGAAGCACCTTCATCGTAACCATCCGCAGCCTTTGTGGTAGCCCACATACGATCTTCACCCTGAGAAACCGTAGTTGGTTCTGAAATATTTCCAGAGAGAGCACCCTCTACACTTCTATTCGCTTGCGCGCGGAAGAAGAACTTATCTGTTCCGTTAGGCCAATAAAGAGAGGGTGCTAAAGACAAGCCAGTACCATTGTAAGAAACCAAAGAAGACTTTTCTCCATAGGTATAATCAGTTGCAT
Source organism: Segatella baroniae B14 (assembly GCF_022024235.1). Classification (GTDB taxonomy): domain Bacteria; phylum Bacteroidota; class Bacteroidia; order Bacteroidales; family Bacteroidaceae; genus Prevotella; species Prevotella bryantii. The sequence goes on along the minus strand of NZ_CP091800.1, from coordinate 540,032 downwards.
CCTGTACCATCCACAGATCAAAAGTATCGCCAGAAGTTAAGCCTTCTGTGGCGTTCTGAGTGGTTACATCAGCTGAAAAATCAATAACACCATCACCAGTAGCCGTAACCGTTTGCCAATCTGCTAAAGAAGCTTCAGCAGTAATACCCTGCTTGGCGAGTTTTACCGTAAGGTGATAATTATAACCAGGCTGAGTGGCATAAGTTGTAGCACTTTCAGATGTAACAGTAGCAAGACCGCTCCCCCAATTTGATTCACCTGTAGACAACATAGCCTGCGTAACATTCAGATGATAGTTATTGCCATCGGCATCAGTAATGGTAATAAAGGACTCACCTTCAGCCAAATCAGTACCAGGAACAGTCATCGCTACGAAAGTACTACGATCTGCAGACATAGAACTTTTATACATCGTGATGTCTGCTTCTGTACCACCAGAGACCGTTGCAGAAGGAGCTGTAAAGGTACCAACCGTATTCATCTGATGCAATGTAACGGTAGTATTTGCAAAAGTAGTATTCGATGTAAAACCATCACCTGCAACCAATTCGATAGTAAATTCACTCATCGCATGAGTATAAGGAACAGACAATGTGCCGGTTCCACTTTTGGCAGAAGAAGATTCATGGTTATAAACCACCTTAGGCTGAGTAGACGACCAAAGCAAATCAGCATGCTGAACAATCTCTGCAGAATTCTGAGTAGTAGGAGCAGTCCAACCCAACACGCCTGTACTATCCACAAGCGCCGTACTCGGTGTACCACCATTATAACCATATCCATAGTAACTACGTAAGCCATGACCAGACTTACGAAGATTCGTATCATCATCGCCGCCACCAAGGCTGAAATCATCCCAATAGAGATCTTCTGTAGAAGTAACGCTAGTCATATCACTGCCAACAGTCAAAGTTACCATTCGTGGTGAACGGTCATCGATACTAACCAATTGATTATAAGCATCAACATGCTGAACAAAAGTATACAAGGTTTCACCTGTGTCAAAAGAATTAGCTGTGGCACGTGTAACCTGAGCAGAACTCAAAGAGGCATCGAAACTCAAAGCCAGACGATCTGAAGCGTTTTCGTTTGTTAAGTCGTCTGATGAACAACTTGCCAGAAGCATCAATGCAGATAACGAAACTATGGAATATTTTAATGTCATCATTTATAATCTTGTATTGTTTTTAGAACCAAACGGGAGCGCTTGCTGACTTGGTTGTCCAATCAGCGAGACTTACAGAAGCCTTAACGTCAGTCTTCCTCAAATCGAAGGTATATGTATAATGTGTTCCGGGAATCCACTCAGAAATCGTAGATGAAGTACCCGTCTCTACGATTTTGCTCAAATCAGAAATGACATACTTATTATGATCACCTGTCGTAATAATCAACCCTATATGAGAAAGAGTCTGCGGAACGACATCCCAAGTAAAAGGTGTTGTAGCCACAGTTCCTGCAGAAGGAGCAGTCATGGTAACATCTGTCACAGAATCTGTAGCATTAATCTTACCTGACCCCATCAACACCTGTCCTTCAGGACTCATACCAGTAATAACCACCGTAGAACCTTCAAGAGTTACAGCATCAGTACCTGTCGTAGTAGTCAAATAAATATCCAGCTGAGACAACATGTGAAGTTGGGTAAGATGAATCATATTCGAAGTAGGACCAATGGCAGATATCAAACAATCCGTAAAACCACTAGTAGACGAATAGCGAATAGTATTACCCTTCATAGGAGCGCCCCAAATAGGATCGCTTGCATTTCTTTTACCACTAGAAATCGGCACATAATCCCCACCATCATTATTGGTTGCAGTCATTGCTGAAACCCGAGTAGGAGTCACATTCGTCGTTCTGAAATGATAATAACTCTTATTACTATCAAAATACCAGTTTGTAGTACCGTTTGTTTCTACCGTAGCAGCCGAACCGTAATTACCATTCCAGTTCATGCCGACATAATCATCAGAAATCTCAGAAGCCTCATCCAGGAGACGATACAAATTAACTTTACTCTGAGCTGAACTACCATCAACATTGAGGAATTCAACAGAAATACGAGCATTAGATGGATTCTGCGTTTCACCAACAACAGAATTCCACTTTGCCAAAGAAGCAGTAACCTTAATTCCCGTTTTATTCAACTCAATATTGAAAATATAATGATAACCTTGAGCCATTGCATAAGAACTCTCCGAAAGCGACAACACCTTTTGAAGAGCCGCATACAAATTAGCTTCGCTCACATAATATAAGTTATCGGATACATTAATCGTAAGCGCAGTATTGGTATTCGACTGACGCAAAGTATAACCCGGCATGACGATAGCATTCGTCGGAATAACATCATAAGTAGCATTATCTACATCATAAGAATTCAATAAAGTACCTACTGTAGCAGAAACTTCACCTTTCGTATTCTCATCTAACTCCCATTCGCCTGATGCCACATCAAAATTACCTTTTAATGTAGGCTGATTAGCAGAAGAGCCAATCATCACAGAAGTCTTGGCTGAGACGAAGTCACCCTCAAAACCATTACCCTTAAGAAGATTAACCGTAATCTTAGTAAGCGCATGATTAAACAGAAGACTACCTTTGTCAAAAGACCCCGTATGACCATTATCAGAATCAGAAGAACGAGTAAACTTCAAACGAGCGTCCGTTGTACCATTCGTAATATTGTTACTATAAACAAGATCATACTGATCAAAAGAAGTTGTAGCTACATTCTGAGCAGTAGAAACAGTATAATCAAAGGACAGACCAGAATTCGTATCTGTAGCATCTGTCCACTGATTAGGAGCTGATAAAAGAGAGCTTGCCGTATTGGTCGTTTCACTATTATTTGCTATAGCAACAGCATATACAGAAATATTCGCATCTCGTCCATGGGTATCATCCCAAAAACGAGTATCAGACACCGTATTATATGATACACTACTTGTTGATGTCTCACTATTCGTTGTATCTTTGCTTGCCAACAAAGTTGTAGCAGTCCATTGAGTCGTTTTGTTATCCGCTTCGCTTTTCATCTTCGCAAAAATGGCAGTATTACCATCTGCGAAACCAGCACGAGTAACGACAGAAGATTCCAAATTCGTTGTCGTAAAGGTCACTTCCTCTTTACCCGAATTACCGTTGAGAATATCCGACAAGTCACTGCTACACGCAGTCAGCGTGAGCAGTGAAATGAGAGATATGTATGTTGTATTTAATTTCATTAATTAATTGTTGAAATTAATTTTTGAATTTAAGATGATTTCGTATTAATCCTCGAGAGAGATATTCTGTGTTGCACCGGTTACCGTAGTCCAATCTACCAAAGAAGCGGTAACACCATTAACACCAGTCTTGAGGATATTAAATACATACGTGTAGTGATGACCTGGATACCAGTAAGAAATAGACTCACCAGTTTTATTATTCTGACTAGTAGTTGCATCAGAAGCTTTCACATCGCTAAGCTTCTCGTAGTAGTAAATAGACTTACCTGAAGCAGTCTCAATACGGATACCGATATAATCTGCATCAGAAGTACCACGAACCAATGTCTGAGGTACAACACTCATATTATAAATATAAGATGTTGTGTTAGTTTCTGGAGTCATCTCCAAGTCTTTCTGCAGATTAGATGATGTAATCTTACCTGTAGCCATGAGAACTTCACCATCTTTATTAATGCGAGTAATATATACCTTGCTACCAGTTAAGTCTACTTTCTGGTTATCATCTTTATCATCTTTTGGTTCAGAAGTGAGCTTTACGGTTACCTTGCTCATCATGTGGAACTGAGTCATATTAATAGTACTAGAAGTAGCACCAATCTGACCAAAGATTAAGTCATTGTAACCATTTTCTGTATCGTACTTAGGAGTTACACCAGCAGTAATCGCATTAGCCTTCAATGGTGCACCCCACTGATAGTCTGTTGAACCTGCTGTCATCGCAAAACTCTTCAGATCAGAATTCAAGCTCGTTACATTAGAGGTAGAACGGAAATTATAATAAGTTTGGTTATCCTGATAATACCAAGTAGCATTACCTCTAGAAGCATAAGTTCCATCTGAATTATCCTCATTATCTACAACAGAACGATAAAGTTCGAAATCACTAATATGATCATTCTCTGTATCGTAAACAGAAACCTTGATATTATCGTTAGTCAAATCTAAATCTTCTGCTGAAATTGGAGTCCAATCCTGAATGCTAGCAGTAACGTTTACACCAGTCTTGTTTACAGTAATATTGAATGTATAATTCAATCCCTTCTCTAATGTGATATTCGTATCAGTAAGTTTAGTTACTGAAGCCTTTACATCTGCAACGTTCAAAGCATCAAACATCATATCAGATGAAATGGTATACTGGTTACCATCAATAGTAAAGCTGAGTTCCTTATTCACATCACCATCAGTATAAATCTTGCCTGGTAATACCTGAGCCATCAGTTTATAATCTTTATACTCGTTAGCAGCAGAACCTGTAATAGCACTAGCCTTGTACATAGAAGATACAGTAGCAGTAGAAGTAGTTGTCCACTCACCAGAAGCCAAATCAAGTGTACCCCCTACAGGCATAGCGTTAAGAGAAACATTAGTATCAGTAGCAAACTGGAATGTATTTTCACCAGAGAAACCTGCACCTCTCTTCAAATTAATCGTAATACGAGACAAAGCGTGAGTAAAATTCAAGTTACCAGAATCAAACGTACCAGCACCATCCTCGTCATTAGGATCTTTAAGCTTGAATTTCATCTTGTTGTCACCACTGATATTATTACTGAAGATAAGATCCTCATCAGCAAGAGTTGTATTAGTCTGAGCTGTAGAAACAGTCCAATCTACAGTGTGTGATAACTCTTCAGAAGACCAAGTAGAAGTACTTGCTTTAAGTTTATCTTCTGCAGCCTTAGAATCAGTCGTTTTACCAGGAACAGCTATCGCATAAACAGAAAGTTCAGCATCACGACCATACGCATCATCCCAATAACGCTGATAATCATTTAAAAAAGATAATGTAGAGTATGATGTGTCATCATAAGTGTTATCTGCAGAAGCTGTAGCCACAGTACGAGTTACACGGACATTATTATTACCGGTACTACCCTTTTTCTGACTTTTGATCTGCATCACAACATTCGTTGGATTGGCTTTACTCAATCCTGCACGAGTAACCTGTGCAGAACTACCACCAAACTCAATAGCGGTTTTTTCACTGTCTGGAATCAAAGCTTCCAAACTATCGGTACTACAACTAGTAGCAAACATGGCGGTCGCAGCCGCAAACATGAGGTAATTAAGCTTCTTCATTTTATTTTACGTATACTTATTCTTTTAGATTATATCGCAATATTTATTAATTATGTTACTTTTCAAGATCAGTGTTAATTGTCGAATAAATGTAATCCCAATCTTCTATCGTTGCAGTACATTCGATATCCGCCTTAACCAGGTCTTTTACCTTAATCAGGTAGGTGTAGAGCGTATTAGGATTCCATGTAAATGAAGTCATCGTTTCATCGCCTTCGGTTACCGTCAATGGTATGTCTGTAAATTCTTTCGAGCCCACCTTAAAACTAATTGTGAGCATTACGCCACTCTGAGGTATCTGTAGCAGCCCCTCTGGGCATCGCATCATATAGGCTTTGGTATCTTTATTCGCTTGAAGGATATTGTTGTCATTCGCATTACTTGAATCTGTGGTAAGCAGTACAACACCATTTTGACGTGTCAATTGTGTAAAACTGCCAGAAAGCATATCGCCCGTACTGAGGTTGGCTTGATAGCCCATCGCCGATGTAGCAAAATTATCCGAAACAACCTTGATGACAATATCTGTAACCGGTAGCGCTTCTTCTGTAGATACGATCGACTCGGTATAAATGCCAAACCGCACCTTTGAGGTAAAATGATGAAAAGGTAAAGCCACCGAACGGTTGAGCGTAGTGCTACCCGTATTAATCTGCTTGGTTCCATTGTCGATCATCACATCGTAATCTTTACCACTAGCCTGTCGCTCTACTTGAGCTGGAAGATAATCTTCGCGACCTTCAGAAATATTTCCATTAGTACTTGTCTGATACGTGAACTGAGCAGACAACGGCAAAGTTAACTGAGTGTCGGATAAAACAAAACCGGTAGCATCTGTTGGATAAGGTGTAAGTGCATAAAAACGGTATGGCATCTTGTTCGTATCCCAATAAGTCTGTCGCTGCTCTTTACTGAAGCCATCAGCAGTAGTACCCACATACGACCAAGAATAAGAACCTGTCCAATTGTCCGTAAGGTATTTCACTTCGTACATATCCATGAGCGTTTGTTGGCTACTGGTAGCAAAACCCTTCCAAAGGCTCACCATAAACCCCTGTGTCAGAGGGGAATTACTTGTAGCTTCGGTGGCATTGCTCTTTAACGACTGAATAGCGACCTGACTGAAGCCTACAGGGTCTAAATTACCTGTATACTCCTCATCAGCATCACTACCCGAGGTACAGCTTGACAAGCCCAAAGCACCAGCAAATACCATCGTTGCCATTACGCCTAGTTTAGACTTTTTAAAATTATACATTACTATGATTCGGATATATTCTTAACGATTATTTTCTTATATTTCGACATGCCAGATAACTTCTTCATAATCTTCAATAGTTGGTATGAAAAGACCACTCATCTTATTAGCATCATTATAAATCGGTTCAAGACTCTCACAGTCGACATGAAGAGTGATAATACCTCCATAAGCATTAGCCTGCATCTGATCGGTTACATCATAACGATACGTTTTCACAGAGCCATCAGCTAAGGTCATATCAAAATAAATATAGTTATGGAAATTAGGCTGTCCACCCTGATAAGTAGTACCACGCTCCGCATCATAACGATCCATATCACAAAGACCAAAAGTATTCAGACGGCCACCAATAATATCACAGTTTTCACCATCGACATCGATATTTTGCTTCATACGGGTGTTCATATAAACCATACTAGGCTCCTCACCAGTATGACCAGTGTTTACATTGACACTTCCAGCAAGAGAGGAGATAGCCGCATTACCATCTACAGCCTGTACAATACCATGATTATTATGAAGCACTATCTGAAAGAGATAAACATAAACTAAAGGTTTCAGTTTAGCTTCGATATGCTTTATGTACACATTATTTATAGAATCGTACTCATAATCGCGTAAATCGGTAGAGATGTAAATATCCTGTGGAAAGGCACCATAAAACATCTCAGGCTGATCATGAAGACCTATAACCTTAGTGGTATCAATAGAGTCAATATCCAAACCATACATACCATGATTACCCTTAGTATAGGCTTGAACAGCCTGAACATCCTGTTCATTAATTTGAAGATTTGGAGCTACATCATTATCTTTATCAACATCCGACCAAAAGAGCATATCATAATAGCCGAATTCAAAATATTTTCTAAAGGTACTCTTGGTCGTAGTAAAAGCATCAGTACTTATAACATTACCATCAGCATACTGACCATTATAAAGACGACGAACTTCCAGGACTGTAGGCATCGGATAACCTAGAGAATCAAAAAGCTCAGTATCTTCTTTATCCCATCCATAATGCCATTTTACCTGAATATCAGTTTCTACATCCCAGGCAACATCAATATCAGTATATACCTCAGGCATAACAATCTGCAGTTCTTCACCCGGCAAATACAAAGGCGGTTCGATACAAGATGTAAGCGAGGTAAGCGCCGTTAAAATGATTATTACTATATAAGAAATTTTCTTTTTCATCTGATTTGCTTCTTCTTTCGGTAAATGATATCATAAGTAAGGTGGATACCTGCATTGGTAGGACCTAACCAAAGTCGACTATGCTGACGCTCCTTAAAATCGCTGGCTTTACCATAATAGTCATAATAGTAAAGACCATCTTTGGTACCCGTAATCGGATTACCATATATATAAGGATCATACTCAGTATAAAAACCACCGAATTCGGCATTAAACTCAAGACGAAGGGACCCCTTACGATTCAACTTGCACGTGTATCCGATACCGATACCGGCACCACCACCTTCACCTTCCCAACCTTTAGTCTGGCTTAAACCAATACCATAGAAAGTACCATTAGCATAAGCACTGAGAAAAGGACCTATAAATTCTCCACCACCAACAAAATAGCGACGAAGTTCTAAGCGAAGATCACGAATCTGAAAAAACTGGTAATCCTCCCAATGACGATGATTAGTATAAGTAAATCCCGCATTATAGGTATAATGCCCCGTAAGAGGATAGTATTCCAACTGAACATTCATACCAAAAGCCTTTCCGAAGTTAGGCATATAGAAGAAATCATGAAGCAAATTGGTACGAAGGGCGATAAGATGTCGACGTGCATATTTAGGCGAACGATCAGAACGTGGCACTTGCAAATCAGGCAAATCAGCCAGCATCATATGAGGATATAACTGTCCGAGATTACCAATATGAAGATTATAGCGAGTGGTATACCATAACATAACACGAGCCTGACGAAGTATTGGGAAATACTGATCAAGAAGACGTTTCCACAGTTTACCCTTATAAGCCTGCATCAATCTCATCTTCATCTTAGGTTCACTATGACCACATGCATTCCACATAGCCTCCACTTCCGGATATCCGGGATCATTAGCTTCTTTCATTAAAGTAATCAGGTAAGCATAATCTTCATTGATACCAGAAGAAAGAACTTCGTTAGCCTTTTTTAGACTGCCATCACGGTCGAGGAACTCCACTAAACGAGCAGCACGAGCCTTACCCAAATACTTATTATTGTCATAAGGTCCTTCTGGAGAAGCAGCACCACGAATATAAACCTTACTTAAACGCAAATTGTTATCATGCGCCCAAGACAGTAAACTATCATTATAAAGGGAAATAAAAGGCTGATCTTTTATCAAGTATGTCTTATTAACACGAAAACGAATACCTCGAGATGCCTGATCAAATAATGAATCAGAAATCACAGGAGCCACTGCACCTGAATCTGAAACCAACACGAAAGGAAACTCTGCTGGTTGTCTAAAATTTGATTTGTTTTGTCCAGTAATGGGAGTTACTACTAGAGATAGGAAACCCAAAGTAGCAAGAAACTTCAACATAATCATTCGCTTAATTTTGTATACTATCAACTTAAATACATACTTTCATACATGCCTAGAAATAAATCATTTCTTGAAAACGCTGCAAAATTATAACTATTTTTTAAAGTGCCAAACATTTTTTTGTTAAAACGCCTATAAATGAACTGTTTACGAAAAAACAGATTGAAATGAGTCTTCATTAAGAACCAAACCTTAAAACACCTTGAAATTTAAAACAGCAAGGATTTAAAGGGATTTAAAGGGCACAAACTTTCAATTTGATGAAAGTAAAGACAGAGAAATGTACTTAACAAGCATGAAAATTGGTCAAAAAAGAATAATTGTAAAGTATAAAATAGCAAAGTGTCAAATTGATAGCAAATAGTGAGAATAAAAGAAGGATACGATAGAAAAAAAATAAATAGAGGGTGTTTTTAAGTAAATAAACATCTATTTACTTAAAAACACCTACCTATTTTTAGAATTATTTACTTAAATAGTAATAATACTCAGTAGCAGCAAGAAGGAATGCCCCTACTCCAAAATTAGCTTGACTATCAGCATTAATAACCTGGCCAGGAATAGCCCTGTCACCAATAGGTTGAACATAACCCAATTTGCCATTATCTTGAATGGCAGTTTTCGTGAGATAATGCCATGAACGATTGATTACAGGCATATATTCCCTAGCCGACAAGATCTGGTGATTGATTCCCCATAACAAGCCATAAGTAAAAAAGGCAGTACCACTAGTCTCAGGGCCAGGTGCCTGTTCTGCATCCATCATACTACGAGTCCAATAGCCTTCTTTTTGCTGTAAAGCGGCAACCGACTTGGCTAATTTCTTATACTTCTCCAAAAAGAATCGATAATGACGATAATCGGAAGGCATATCTTGTAATACCTTAGCTAAACCGGCCAACACCCAACCATCACCTCTTGCCCAGAAATCTTTCTTGCCACTATTTGTCTTATGTTTAGGGTAAACATAACGGCCATCGCGGAAATAAAGTCCTGTCTCCTCATCAAGCATAATACTATCGCTATAACAGATGTTCTCATAAAGTTTATCAAGATATTTCTCATCGCCAGTCATCTTATACATTTTCGTCATCACCGGCATAACCATATAAAGCGCATCAGCCCACCACCAATAATCGTGAACTTTACTGTCAGCTTCATATCCCATAACTTCAATGGCACGAGCCACACGTGGGTCTTCCATCATCTTACGACTATAACCACCCTGTTCAATAGCCACAAGATCAAGATACGTCTGAAAACAAATCTGCCAATCGCCAAAAAGAACATAATCCTGTCCTTCTCCATATTTGAGATATTTCCACTTAGCCGGATTTGATTCTCGAGCCCCCATCCACTTATTATACTCACCCCAAGTAGAAGAATAATTCAACCAGGAACGGTTACCGGTAAGCTGATAAGCAGCTATATTACCAGTGTGGTAAGCGGCATGATCCCAGAAGCTACGAACTTCTGGCTTATTATTAGCCTGCCAATAGTCATTAACAAGCTGAATATAACTTAACACCTCTTGCTTCCTAACCGTAAGAGCATCATTCTTAACAGCCCTTTTGAGAACAGGTTTAGAAGGAGTCCAGGCATCCTGCCAATGAATCACCGGAGTACCAGCTGTATCAAAATCGATAGGCAACCAAATATAACGAGCATCATTAGGATGCTGAGGGCGCCATATATCGGCCATAAAGATATACTCTGTACCTTTTTGGGTAAGAACCGGAAGCACAAATGTACTCTGCCCGCCGAAAGTAATATCAGACTTTGGTCCACGGCATGGATTATCAACCTGATGCCAAGGTCCTGTAATAGACTTAGCCCAAAACATACGAGCTTTATTAGGAGCCCAGCCCGTACATCCACTCGTAATCATCCAATACGTATCGCCATGCTTGAAGACAGCCGGTGCTTCATTCTGTCCCCCTTCAGCCATCGTCCAGTAGCGGCCAGTCTCTGCCGTATAATCCTTATTAAGTTCGGCGATATGGAGGGTAAGATTTTCTTCTGAAGAAAAGACATGGTAAGCCTTACCGTCATCATCGACAAAAATAGTCTGATCACGTGACATCTGTCCATTATCGAAATCACGCTCAATATAGAGACCATGTTTTACAAGATTCTGCCAAGCAGGTGTCCACCATCCCATCTTCAGACCTTTACGATAATCGGATACAGACATACGATGCGCTAAATTTTGCGGATAAAGTCCGGCACATGAACGTTCGGAACGCAGGAAGCGATAAGGACCAGCAGGATTATCGCTGACAGCCACACCATAACGTGCTGCCGCATAGCCACGCCCTTTCAGTTCGAGATGAAACCACATCACAAACTTACCAGTAGCTTCGTTATATACCACTTTAGGGCGTTCCAAGATACATCCCTTTTCAATATCACTACCTGGCTGATCACTAACCGAAAGAGCTACCCCCTGATAGTTCCAATGCACCAGATCTTTACTCGTATAACAAGTCACCCCAACTAAAGCACTACTTGTGTTTTCAGCTTTATGCTCACCAAACCAATAATAGGTTCCATTATACTGCATAACGCCGCCACCATGCGCATTAATATGAATTCCCCGATTGTCGTGCCAAATAGCTCCAGGATGAATCTGACCGTCTGTTTTAGCCTGAACAGACATCATCATACAAGAAAGCAAGGCAAATACCATGTAAATTTTCCTCATCATAGTCTAGGTTCTTATCTCTTATAATAAACATATATACTATTTAAGCATTTAGAATCGACACGATAAGCCTCCGCAATATGCCCGATGCCCCAACACAGGGACCAAGACACATGACGGAGGACATATCTATATGTTATGAACTAAAGATCTACTGCTCGTCTGCCACAGCATCTTCCCAATTAGTCCACATTGGGATAGCATCGCTGTAACCATCATAGCCATAATTCTGTCGAAGTTGACCTTGGTTATTCGCCGTAATAGCAGAATTAGGAATAGGCCAGAACAGATTATGCTTGTTAATCTTATATTCAAAAGTTTGGTTACCCTGCTGACCTTTACCATAATCGTGATTAAACACATTATAAGTAGTACAACGACGATACCAATAGCTACCACCCGAGAGATCAGTACCTTCCTGCTTATCCCAAGTATTAAGATCGTAAGTGTTACCCCATTCATCAGCAATACCACTCTTAGCCAAACACCATGATACACGAACCATTTCAGCCTGACGGAACTCTTCGAGATAAAGTTCACGAGCACGTTCAGCCATGATATCACCAATATTTACAGTAGTATACATCTTTTTAGCATTAGCACGCTTACGGATAGCATTAACATCTTCTGCTGCCCCTGCAGGATTCTTCTGATAGAGACGAGCCTCAGCACGGAGCAGATAGGTTTCTGCCAGACGGAAAAGATACATATCACCATTGGCACCCTTACCAGAAGCACCCTGGAACTGATTAGCTCCCATATTATTCTCGTTAGGAGTATCTAAGATATACAACTGATATAAAGGTGTAGGATACCAGCTACGAATAGTATCAGAACAGAGCAAATCACCCTTATGTACAAGCACTTTACCATTGCCATCAGCATAGTCTTTATCGGCATAAAGCTGATAATGCTGACCATAGCACTCAGACTTCGGATTGTTATATTTGAAATCTTCCATCTCCATCCAGTTACCAACCTTACGATTATGACGAAGATCTTGCCAATCTGTCTCGCCATCATAGCTCCAAATGGTCTTATTATAATAGAAAGAGGTACGATTAACGGCAATACCACGACCAGCAGCACGCACCCAGTCGAGTGTATCATTATAATTGCTATTGTTGCGGGCGATGTTATTACCAGGAGTAGCCATACCATGAGGATCACGGATAACACTATTACTCCAGTGTGCAAAACAAGCACGCATCACATTATAGGTAGTGAAGTCTTCATCATTAGAATTGACAATCATCATGATGGTTTCCTTGTTGGCTGGGTCAGCAATATTAGGGGTACGATGTAAATCCCATACAACATTGCGTTCCACCTTCCAGGTATTCTCATTACCAGAAGGTTGCCAGGTACCAAAGCTCTCAGTCATCAGTTTTAAACCATGATTATTAATCAGATCGGTAGCAGTCTGCTCGGCTTTAGCATATTCACCTGTAACAAGATAGCACTTGATAAGCAACTGCATACAAGCTTCTTGATTCACCTGACCTACATAGCTCATCTTACTCTGAGAAGGAACATGCGCAACAGCAAATTCCAAATCGTGTACTAACATCTGAAAAACAGCTTCCTTACTGGTAGAACGATAGTTACGTTTAGGCGAAGCTATCAACTTGGTTACCAAAGGGATATCACCAAACTGAAGACAGAGATTATAATAAGCATACGCACGATGGAAATAAGCACGTCCCTTATAAGCGTCACGCAGTTCATTAGAAAGCCCATCTACCTGATCTACATAGCTCAAAATAGAGTTGGCATACTTCACCATACTATATCCCTGATCCCAAAAACGCTGCATATAATTAGCATCACCACCAGAAGCCATACCAGAGGTTGGCGTAAGTTTGGCATCAAAGTTATCTTGGAAACCGCCACCCATATCGGTCTTGGCATACATACCAACATCAGACATGAGATAGTTAGTAAAGATACCTACATTATTCCAGTTACCATCGATACGATATGTTTTCAACTGTTTGTCGCATTGAGCCAACGCTGACTGAAGTCCGGCTTCTGTGGTATAGGTAGTACCTGGTTCATAAAATGACAATGGGTCCTGTTTTAGGAAGTCACTCGTACAGCCCACCATGGTTCCTGCAAAGGCTAACACAGCACTTGTGCGGAATATATTTTTTGAATTGATTTTCATGTTTTTGCTCCTTTTTATAATGTTACATTAAGACCGAACTGGAACTGACGATTAGAAAATCCGCCTGTTTCAGGATCACCATACTTCCAACTGCTGATAGTAAAGACATTGTTGATACCAGCACTTACGTGTACACGCTGTATACCCCATTTCATGGTCAATGCCTTAGGCAGTGTGTAGCCAAAAGTGATATTGTCAAGACGTACAAATGACCGGTTATATAGCTTCTGGATTCCAGTTACGCCAGAAGGGCCAACGGCATTCAATCGAGCATAATCATTGGTTGGATTGTCAGGAGTCCAGTATTCCTTATCGTATACATTACAAGTATTTGTAAACATAGAACCGGAATTATCATTATTCAGCCATTCGCCAGACAAACTCTTATGCCCCATATAAGAATACATAGAGAAAGAGAAGGTAAAGTCTTTGAAGAAGGTGAAATCATTGCGCATATTCCAGTATACAGGAGGTTGGGTGGTACCTAGATATTCACGGTCGTTATCATTATAAACCGGTGTACGGGTGCCATCAGCATTGATTTTATCGTCTTCAGTATAGCTATTAACGACCTTTGGGTCTCCAGGCTTCTGATTTACCTTGGCTGCCTCTTCCGCTTCATTAACTTGCCAGATACCATCAGTTTTCCAATACCAAATTTCTCCAATAGGCTTACCGATAAACCAACCATTGCTGGTATCATCTATTTCCTTACCCTCTTCGTCATACTCGTAATACAGATGCTTAATCTTGTTTTTATTGTAAGAGAAGCCTACCGAGGTATTCCATTTAAAATTCTCAGTATCAATATTACGAGAATTGAGGGTGAGTTCAATACCACTATTGGTAACCTCACCCAAGTTAGTAGTAATACTGCTAAAACCGGTGAAGTTAGGCAGACGCTGACGCATAATCATATCATGAGTACGTTTCGTGTACCAATCGATACTACCCGTAAGTCGCTGATCGAGCACAGAAAAGTCGAGTCCAATATTCCATGAAGAAGTCTTTTCCCACTCCAAGTTAGGATTACCCAGACGATTAATACTCAAAGCATTAATAACTTCTTGCGAAGTAGATCCATATTTATAATAAGCATAAAGACCACCATTAGCCAAGTCTGAAAGTGCCAGATAAGTATTAGAGAGAGAACGGTTACCATTAGTACCATAAGATACTCTCAGCTTACCATAATCTAACCATGGCATACTCTTCTTGACAAAATCTTCTTCAGAGAAGACCCAGCTACCACCCATCGACCAGAATGTAGCCCATGGATTGTTCTGACCGAAAGCCGAATAACCGTCTCGACGGACAGTACCCGTAAACATATACCGATCTTTATAACCATAGAACAATCGCCCTAAATAAGCCGCTGCAGTAGAATGGGTATCATTCGTAGAAAAACTACTTTGTGCCTTGTTGGCACCAGAGATATAATGATATCCCAAGACATCAGTAGGAGTAATATTACGAGCTGAAATATTATCGCTCCAGTACTTATTTTCCTCAGCCTCTTGTACCAAAGTCACCGTAACATGATGATCTTTATTGAATACTCTATCCCATGTCAAAGTATTATTGAGGCTATAATCGTATGTCTTAGATGAATTACGGTTTACTCCTCGTGTTGCAGGATCACTGTTTGGCAGCTCTGCAGACATGTGATAGCGGTCATAGAACCACTGCAGGCGTGGAGCAATATTAAATTGGTATGTGAACCCGAACGGCAGAGTTACCTTTGCATTGAAAATGGTATTTAATGTCGTATAACCCTTATTAAGCTTGATAAACTGTTGATCAAAATGATAATTGTAACCTCCATTGGTAGGATTACCACTACGAGGATACTGATTCTCTGTACCATCCTCATTATAACGCTGAGCATAAGGAGACTCTCTCAACTGGTTATTATCCCAATAATTAGTACCCAGCGGAACTGGTGAAGAAGTATCCGTACGATCCTGGAAATTAACATTTGCACCAATCTGCAACCAATTCGTAATATCTGCAGAGATCTTCATATTGGCACGATAAGCACTATAGTTATCACCTTGAATAGCACCCTGATTCTTCAGATATCCGAAACTGAGATAATAATTTACCCGATCGGAAGCGCCAGAAACGCTAGCATCATAGTCTTGATTAAAACCTGTACGGAATGTTGCATCCTCCCAATTATAACTCTTACCAGCAAGATAATTTTGCATAACAAGAGCGGCATCAGCGTCAAGACCCATTCTGCGAGCATAAAGCGACTGGATAGATTCACCACTCTGCAGAGTCTTAGCACCCATAGTAGCCCATTGTTCCTCTGTCAGACCATACTGACTGATATTATTTACATTATCATAATAACCAGCAGGTACACCACTATCCTTACCATAATACCCCCAGTTGCCATTTTCGTCATAACCATACGTCTGAGCTTTAAACCAGTCCTCACGATATCTCATATAATCGCTAGCACTAAATACCTTACGGTAATGAGCCTTGGTATTTGCAGCAAGATTCATGCTGACATTAATAACCGGTTTACCTACTTTACCCTTCTTTGTCGTAATAATCAATACACCACTAGCAGCTTTAGCACCATAAATAGCTGCTGAAGAAGCATCTTTTAAAACATCAATCTGAGCAATGTCATCAGGATTAATTTCAGAAAGTTCACCATTAAACTGCATACCATCGAGAATAATCAATGGTGAGTTGTGAGAGCCATCTGTATAAAGAGAATTCTGACCACGTAACTGGATAGAAGCCCCTGCACCCTTAGCAGAAGAATCGAAACCTATCTGAAGACCTGGAGTGCCACGAAGAATATCCTGTACACTTCCCGGATTTTGATCGGCTATCTTATTAGGATCAATCTGAACAACAGAACCGGTGAGATCCTTTTTACGCATCGTACCATAACCGACAACGACCACCTCATTCAGATTTTTACTATCTTCTTGCATTTTAATAACCGCATGATTAGCAGCTTTAACCTGCATCGTCTTATAACCAATGTAAGAAACTTCGAGCGTACTACCCGAATGAGCATTAATGGTAAAGTTACCATCTAAATCAGTCACTGTACCAGTAGTGGTTCCTTTAACTTTAATAGTCGCACCGATAACAGGATCTCCATTTTGGTCTAACACTTGGCCGGATATTTTTTCGGCCTGATTCGTCAACTGAACCGTTTCAGCTGCCTTAGTCGTAAGTGGCAGTGAAGGAAGTCCTGCAATCATCGCCATCAGAAAGACAAACTTTCTTGTGTGGAAATATTGGTTACTACTTCTCATAACAATAGATATTTAGATTATTGTATAAATTAGGTTTGTATCGCAAAAATGGTCTTATTTTCTTAAAAAAGAGGGAACAATTCGTGAATTATAGGGAACAATTCGTGAATATTTTGATAATTTCTTAAAAATTTAATCTAAATTTGCACTCAAAACTTCATTTTTACTCAATACATGAAAAAATACATATCCATCATTCTGCTATTGTTTATTACCATGATTGTTATGGCAGAATCTTTTCCTTACCGTCTAATGCCCATACTGAGAACAATGCCCTCAGAAGAACTTCACTGCCTCTTTATGGATCAACAAGGTATGATGTGGATGGGTACTAATGTTGGTCTGAAATCGTATGATGGTTATACCGTAAAATCATATGTCAGTAATGCCTTTACACCCAAAATTCTACCTAATAATAATATACTGTGTATAGAAGAAGACCATAATGATCATCTGTGGATAGGTACTCGTGGTGGTCTAGTGAGAATGGATAAAAAAACAGGAAAATTTAAAACCTATTTCTTACCGAAAGAAAATCAGCGTGTGATTTATACCTTATATATAGACCGCAAGGGACGCTTGTGGATAGGTACAGATAATGGTGTAACTTATTACGATGCCCAAAATGACAGTTTTCATAATTACACAACACAAAATTCCTGGGTCATTACGCCATCAGGTAAAAAAATACGCCAATTTATAGGTAGCGTGAAGACATTTACAGAAGACAACAATGGTGTACTCTATTTGGGAACCTGGAGCAATGGCCTGTATCGCATGAAACCAAATTCAAATATTTTCTATGCCTATCCACCTATCAATAACAAAAATTCGGTCTATTCCCTAGTCTTCGACCACAAAAAGCGATTATGGGTGGGCAGTTGGGGAGAAGGTATGCAAAGACTAAATCACCCAGAACGAATACAACAACCTGATATCATAAGCTATCCCTATAAGACTCATGATTTTGATACTTATTATCATATACTAGAGGATACAAAACAAAATATGATATGGGCTTGTAGCCGAGAGGGCATCGCACTGCTTGATATGAATAAACCTCAGGAAAAATGGCAAAAATATACTTCGCTCGGTCATACCCGACTGGATTTCTGCTACTGCCTGCTCACCGATCAAAACCATAATATATGGGTGGGCACCATGAATTATGGCATCATACCGGTAAACACGAATCCCACTCCATTCAGTCGTGCACAAATCGATCTCAATCGAGCTCCTTTTTTAATCAATGCTATCAACTGTATCTACACAGCCGACGGTAACACCATGTGGCTAGGACTAAATCCTTACGGTTTGGCATTATATAATCGGCAAACCAATACCACTCTATATAATCAAGATATAACAGGTTTAGAAAATGTACCTCAAAACGTGTTAAGTACTAAAATATCATCTATTATCAAACGAGATAATGGCGAAATTTGGTTGGCCAACGGCAGTTTTGGTGTAATTATCAGATATGACAACAAACCTGCTCGAGTGTTGAGTGCTCCCACTACCCCATATATTGCTGACAACTTTGTGAATACACTATACCAAAGTCGCGATCACACGATGTGGATAGGCCAGCGCTCTGCATTAAGCATCGTTTATCCAAACGGCAAAGGTACCATTCTGAAAATTCAGGAAAAAGGAAAAGATTTCAGTTTCGTAGATGTAAGAAACATCACAGAAGACCATCATGGCGACATGTGGGTATCTACAGACAATGAAGGTATTATACGCATCAGAAAAAACAAACAGAAAGGTAATCAACTGCAATTTCATCAATACTGCCAACAAAATGGGAATTTCGCCATTAACGACGCAACGGCCTGTTTTGAAGATAGTTACCACAGGTTATGGGCCATATCAGCAAGTAGTGGACTCTTTCTCTATCAGGCAGAACAAGATCGGTTTATATCACTCAATCGTAAATATCACATCGATGGAGAATGTATATATGCCATTAACGAAGACAACAAACATCATATTTGGCTAACGACCAACTACGGTCTGGTAAAACTGGATTTCAGCCATAACGCCTCTCCTATCGTAACGACGTATACAGAAGCAGATGGTATAGGCGAGACTTTTTTTCCTGCCGGCAGCACCTACAAATATCAAGATGAACTATTTTGGGGGCAGCATAACACGATACTCTCACTTACTCCAGAAAAAATAGATCGAACCCCAGAGCAACAAGCTCATCTTATCCTATCAGATATATTGATAGATGACGCATCGCTCGAAGAGTTAGACTCGACTAAACGAGAAGAAATAACAACTCTAACAGCACAATACTGTCGAGAAATAACTATCCCTTCAACGATCAGAAAAATAAGTTTCAACTTCTCTTTGCTCAACTATACCGACGTAGAGCACAATAAATATGCCTACAAACTGGAAGGATATGATGAACACTGGCAATATCTGACCAACAACAAACACCGAGCAATATTCCAAAACCTACCTTCAGGTAACTACAAACTACATGTAAGAGCTATGGATAATACGGGTATATGGCATGATATGGGCTATGAACTGAAAGTGAACGTATTACCGGCATGGTATGCTTCGACAGGTGCAAAAGCTATATATCTGCTCCTTCTATTAGGAATCATATATATCATACAAAAAATGTATCAAAGACGTATTCAGGATCGTAATAAAGCTAACATGAATGCCTTTCTTACCAACATTACCCACGAACTGCTAACCCCTCTAACTGTAATCTCTGCGGCAATAGACCAAATGAAAGACAGAGTGCCACAACTAGATGACGACTATGCTATTATTCAGAATAATGTAAAACGATTAAGTAGACTATTCAGACAGATACTAGAAATGAGAAAAAGTCAAGCTGGTAAACTAAAGCTTCAGGTAAGTAAAGGGGATATTGCAGCCTTCGTTCGCCAAGAATGCGAAAACATCGGTCCGATGGGAGTACACAGAAATAATATATTAAAAACACAAATACCCAATAGCTACACACTCGCCTGGTTTGACCCTGACAAACTAGATAAAATTATATATAATCTGCTTTCAAATGCCTTCAAATACAATCGACCTGGAGGAGAAGTAAAAGTAAGACTCAAGTTACATGCTGCTAACATTATACTGGAAGTAGAAGATCAAGGTATAGGAATAGCAAAAAACAAACAAAAAAATCTATATAGCAGATTTCTCGATGGTGATTATCGCAAAGTAAAAACTGAGGGAACAGGTCTCGGATTAGCCATCACGAACCAACTGGTAAGACTGCATCATGGCACGATTACCTATGAAAGTAAGCAAAACGTAGGTACCACATTTCGAGTAACACTCCCCATCCGTAAAAGTGATTATACTGCAGATGAAATCGATCAAACCGGTATCGTCGCTAAAAAAGAAGGATGCATCAACCATAACGGAGACGAAAAAAAACAAACTGAAAAAATGGCAATCGTCATACCACCCAAACCTAAAAGAAAGACAAATTATACTATCCTGATAGTCGAGGATAATCTGGAATTATTGCAACTCATGCAAAAAATACTCGGCAACCTATATCACATCATAACAGCCAAAAATGGCAGTCAGGCATGGAATATCATACAAAAAGAGAGTCTTGACTTGGTCATTTCAGACATCATGATGCCTATCATGGACGGTCTGGAACTAACAAGACTAATCAAAACAAATCATGATTATCAACTCATACCGGTTGTCTTATTGACAGCAAAAACCACCACAGAAGATAAAAATAAGGGATTGGAAGCTGGCGCTGATGATTTCATGAACAAACCATTCAGCATGGAGGAACTGAAAATGAGAATAGCTAATCTGCTGGATAATCGTAAAAATATACAACGACTCATTCAAGAAACAGAGGACTTCAAACTCAACCTACATACCAATAAGCATATTAGTAATCCCGATCAAATCTTCATCAACCATGTTAATCGACTTATTCATGACCATATCGAAGATGCAGAATATGGTAGAGAACAATTAGCAGAGGATCTTAACATCAGTTCCAGTACCCTATACAATCGAATTAAAGCCCTCACCGGAAAAAGCATTGTGGAATATATCACACATATACGTATGCTGAAAGCGTCAGAAATACTAACTCAACAACCACGAATTCATGTTGTTGACTTGGCGCTCATGGTAGGATTCAATACACCAAAATATTTCTCTAAATGCTTCAAAAAGGAATTTGGAGTATCTCCTAAAGAATATTCGAAAGTGGAATGAATGGTGGACAAGATGGTGGATATCAAGCCTTCATGGTATTTAAAGGATTTAATTTTGCTCTAAAAATACAAATTATTACTAATAAATACTTTTTGAGAAACAAAAAACATTCATATTTACTATTTTTGCAACAGTAAAAAATAAAGCATTGTCATAAGCGAATGATAAATTATATAAGATGAAACTTCAACTAAAGCGAAAGAAAAAGACCTTGATTGTTAGAATTTTAATATTTATCAATATAAGAATTGATTAAGAATTAGAAGATGCACCAGAATAACATCTGATGCATCTTTTTTATTATACTATTTAGACAAAATAAAATATGATTCTATCAATTTACCTGTTACATAGACTATGTTTCATCAAAAATATGTATATTTGCGGCACTTGTAATCAAGCGAATAATAATGGAAAAGAAAATAATTGCTTTAGCCTTTATGGCAATAAACTTCATAGTTATGACAAGCTGTATAAATGAACCAGTAGACATATCTGATGACACCTATATATATAGGTTGATTGAAAATACAGCTTATGCCAAAGCCTCACAAGTCAAAAAAAACATTATAGATTATTATACAGAATCTAATCAACCGGAAAAAGCGCTGAAGATGATTGCAGCAATCTTACCTGAATATAGCAAAAAAGATACCATCAGCATCAACTATACTCATTTATTAAGAAACAAAGCATACTCTTTGGCCAACACCGGAAGATATAAAGAAGCTATACAACTATATGAACATATATTGCTGATCAACGACAGTCTTATAGATAAAAATGCTCAAACACAAGCATTACTGATACGGGAACAAAATAACGAAAAACAATTTACGATAGATAAACAAAAATCAATATTACACTCACAACAAACTACAATAATCATTATCAGTATTCTGCTGATACTTCTCTTTATTTTGTCTCGAATAACTATATGCTATCATAAAATTTTGAAGGACAAAAATAGAAAACTTTTTAAGAAAATAAAAATAGAAGAAAGGGTTGAAAAACTAGAAGAAAAAGAAGTTTTATGCCAATCTAAAGCTATTTTATCACCTTCTGAAAACATATATCGCAAATTATGTGAACTCATGGAAGAAGACAAAATCTTCTCAGAAACAGAGCTCAATCGTACAAAATTAGCCAAACTCATCGGCACCAATCACTGCTATATCGATGATGCTATAAAACAGTGTAGCGGAAAGAGTACAAAAGAATTTATTGATAATTATCGACTACGTTATGCAGCCCAACTATTATCTGAAGATAAATATAATATTTCAATGATTGCAGAACTCTGTGGATACAGAAGCAGAGGTACTTTTACACGTCTTTTCAAAGAGCGATATGGTATGTCACCAACAGAATATAGAACAATTTCACAAGAAGAAAAATAAGGCTTTCTGTGAAACATTGAAATCACTATTTATTTAATCCAAACGAGTTAAGTGCTTAAAGTCAAACACTTATCTTACATAGCTGTTGCGCTTTACAAACTATGCCCAAAATTTTAATGCTGCGTGAAACATTAAAAAAAACATTTTTGGAAAACACATTTTGTAAAAATAAACAAAAAGTTTTCCACTTTATTTTGTAGATGCTTGATAATCAGGCACTTGACATATTTTAACACTAAAAAAGTTATCCAAAAGGTACACCCTATTGAAATATTAGTTACTTTTGCAAATAGATTTTCAAATGCTATTTACAACTTAAATTTCTAATTAATAATGATACAGACAGTAGTAAAAAGAGATGGTCGCATCGTGGGATTTAACGATGTCAAAATCAAGTCAGCTATCCGCAAAGCTATGCTTGTTACTGATAAGGGTGAAGACGATGTTTTAATCCAAAAGATTACAGACCATATTGCTACAAAGGGTAAATCTCAGATGTCTGTCGAAGCTATCCAAGACGCGGTTGAAGTTGAACTGATGAAAAGTGCGCGCAAGGACGTAGCTCAGAAGTACATCGCCTATCGCAACCAGAGATCAATTGCCAGAAAAGCAAAAACACGTGATGTTTTCATGGAAATCGTAAATATCCAGAAAAACGATGTTACCAGAGAAAACGCTAATATGAATGCCGACACCCCTGCCGGCATGATGATGAAATTCGCGTCTGAAAGCACTAAACCCTTCGTAGACGACTTTTTATTGTCTGACGATGTTCGTGATGCCGTAAAGAAAAACTATTTGCACATTCACGACAAAGATTACTATCCTACGAAGTCACTCACATGCGTACAGCATCCACTTGATAATATTCTCAAAAATGGCTTTGTTGCGGGTCATGGTAGTTCTCGTCCAGCTAAGCGCATTGAGACTGCTGCTGTTTTAGCATGTATCTCACTTGAAACCTGTCAGAACGAAATGCATGGAGGTCAGGCTATACCTGCTTTTGACTTCTATCTTGCACCTTATGTACGTTCTAGTTATCAGGAAGAAATCGTAAATCTAGAAAAACTAACAGGCCAAGACTTAAAGCACCTCCTGGATGCTCCTATCGATGACTATCTCATTCAAGATCTCGATGGTCTTGAGGGTGATGATCGCTTGAAACAGCATGCCATTAACAAAACGGTAAATCGCGTTCATCAGTCTATGGAAGCATTTATACATAATATGAATACCATTCACTCTCGTGGTGGTAATCAGGTTGTATTCTCTTCTATTAATTATGGTACGGATACTTCGGCTGAAGGTCGTTGCATCATGCGCGAATTGCTTCAGTCTACCTATGAAGGAGTTGGTAATGGCGAGACCGCAATCTTCCCTATTCAAATTTGGAAAAAGAAGAGAGGTGTAAACTTCTTACCCGAAGATCGTAACTACGACTTATATAAATTCGCATGCAAAGTAACTGCACGTAGATTTTTCCCAAATTTCCTAAATCTCGACGCAACATACAATCAGAATGAAAAATGGAATGCTAACGATCCAGAGCGCTATAAGTGGGAAGTTGCTACCATGGGATGTCGTACACGCGTATTTGAAAATCGTTTCGGCGAAAAGACTTCTGTTGGTCGCGGTAACTTAAGTTTCTCTACCATTAATATCGTTCGCCTCGCTATCGAGTGTATGAGCATAAAAAATGAGCAGGAACGTATCGATTGCTTCTTTGCAAAACTCGATCATTTGCTCGATGTAACTGCGAAACAGCTTGATGAGCGTTTCCAATTCCAAAAGACAGCTTACGCAAAACAGTTCCCTCTTTTGATGACTAAATTATGGAACGGATGTGAGAATCTAGGCCCTAATGATACTATAGAGAGTGTCATTAATCAAGGAACCCTGGGTATCGGCTTCATCGGATTAGCTGAATGTCTGAAAGCACTTATCGGTGTTCATCATGGCGAAAGCGAAAAAGCACAAGAGTTGGGCTTGAAGATTGTTACTTATATGCGCGACAGAGCTAACGACTACTCTGAGAAATATCAACATAATTATAGTATCCTCGCTACACCAGCAGAAGGTTTGAGCGGAAGATTTACCAAGTATGATCGTAAGCAATATGGTATAATAGAAGGTGTTACCGATCGTGAATATTATACGAACTCAAATCACGTACCAGTATACTACAAGTGCTCTGCTCGTCATAAAGCTGAAGTAGAAGCGCCTTACCATAACTTAACTCGTGGCGGACACATCTTCTATGTAGAGATAGATGGTGATGCAACACACAACCCACAAGTTATTATGAGTGTGGTAGACATGATGGACAAACTGAACATGGGCTATGGTAGTGTAAATCATAATCGTAACAGATGTATGGATTGTGGCTACGAGAATGCAGACGCTAACATGGAGGTTTGCCCAAAGTGTGGAAGCAAACATATCGATAAACTTCAGCGTATCACAGGCTATCTGGTAGGTACAACCGACCGTTGGAATGGAGCCAAATTAGCCGAATTAAATGATCGCGTAACTCATATTGGTAAACAAGATTAATGATTTCGGTACTTGACATCATAGAAGATACGATGGTAGATGGACCAGGTTTTCGAACCACCATCTACTGTGCGGGATGTCCTAATGCCTGTTCGGGATGTCACAATCCACAGTCATGGGATATCACTGCCGGACATGAAATGTCTACAGAGGACATCATGAAAATTATTAAGGCTGACCCTTATGCTAATGTTACTTTCTCTGGAGGTGACCCTATGTTCCAGCCTGAGGGTTTTGCCGAATTGGCTGAAGCGATACGAAAAGAAACCAACAAAACCATTTGGTGCTTCAGTGGATTCACCTATGAGCACTTAATAAAAGACAAGAGGCAACGGAAACTACTTGAATTAGTCGATGTACTTGTCGACGGTCCTTTCGTCAAGGCATTGAGAGACGAAGACCTTGTATTTAGAGGATCAAGCAACCAGCGTATCATAAATGTCAAGAAATCACTTCAAGAAGGAAAGATTGTTTTGCAAGAATTAGACATCTAACTCCAAAAAAATTATTCATAATCAATATACATTTATATTACAATCATGACGATAGGGTTCAGTTTATTAACCACTGAACCCTATTTTTATTAATAAATTTACAAGCAACCCCTTACAATCTAACAAAATTAATATTTTTTAGCTCAAAGTTAAGATAAATATTTGCAAACTCTAGTTTTTTTTTATATTTTTGTATCCACAAATATCGGCAAAGACTATCATGCATTATGTAACATCTCTGAAATACTCTTTGTATAATTTAAAATAGAGAAGTGAAATGCGAAATAAAGACAATAAATTGCTAAGATATAAAAAGAATATAAACAAGATAACAATAAAACAACTAGAACGATTTTAAAAATCAAAACAACTAAAATCTGAAAGTAAGGAAGGATCTCAAAAATGGCATATAGAAAATACGCATATCTCGTAATTCCCCGTGATTCAGAAAATGCTGACTTAATTTGTACTCGTTATTTAAAAGATGGTAGAGCACGAATAATCGTACTCAATCCTAATCGTGCACCATGGGCAGAAGAAGGAGAACAAAAGTCACTCATCTATTACATTACAATAGAAAAAGAAGCAATAACCGAAAATAGCTGGGAAGAGGATTTAAAACTCTTTCAGATGGGTAAACAGAAATATCATGTAGACCCAGGAGAACGTTTTTCTCCTGCTAAAGGTTGGCTCTTCGAAATAAAAAATGATGATGACGAAAATAGCGAAGCTGAAGATGAAAAACAGAATGAACAGCAAAGCAGAAGACCTTCTCGTCCATCATATAATAATAACCGTCGTCCATCTTATGGCAATACCAACCGTGGTGGATATAATTCTCGCGGTGGCGGCTATGGTGCCAATCGTGGTGGCAGCTATAACGCTAATCGCAATGGTGGATATAATACCAATCGTGGTGGATATAATTCTCGAGGTGGTGGTTATGGTGCCAACCGTGGTGGCGGCTACAACACCAACCGTGGTGGATACAATTCTAATAACCACATTGGCGGTTATAATAGCTATAACAATGGTGGCTATAATAATAACACTGCAAATTATAATAGCGATAACAATATCGAAGATAACTTTGATAAATAAGAAACAAGATATAAATCATATCATTAAAAGGATGTATACACTTCATAGCGTATACATCCTTTTTTTATTATCTCTCTAAAATAACATTTTAAAAAGGGTGACCTTGCAAAGAAGGACACCCCATTTTTAAAGTTAATCGAGATTTATAATAATCAACATGCTGAACATTATATCATGGCAAAGATAAGTATTATATCTGAAACCCCTTGTATATAAAACCGAAAATCTTTATTGAATCAGTAGCATATCGAATTTACCGATAACCACAATCTATATAACCCATAGAAAGTCATTGCACATATACTATAAATCATGTACCTTTGTACATATAAATAGATCATAACATCCTATGATAAAAGATGTTACAGAAAGGATACGACGGGATGTCGTGTCCTTTTTTAGAGGAATATAATATTAGTATAAACTCATATCAATGGTATGTACATGTATTCTATGAAAGTCGTATGTCAGCCTCTCGTAATCAATAGCTGACTATGCACTTTACACATTTAGGAAAAAAGAAAACAAGCAAGCTGTGATAGCCTGCTTGTTTTCTTTTTTTATAAAATATCCTTCAATGCAAAATTCATAAGAATAGAAGTGGACTGACATAACATCCTAATAAACTCCTGAGCAGAATTCTTTATATAAGCATCTTTAAGCACATGAATACATCCCTCCATGCGATTATCAGGAACATCAATAGGAATAGAAACACACCCATCTTCATGTAATACCGTAGATTCTGACAACACTGCCACATAATTACTTCGATGCAATAGTTTGAAAATAATATCTACATTATTAACCTCAACCTTCACTCGAAGATGCAAGTCTTTCCGATCTACCAGCTTATCAAATGCATTACGAGCCTGCAGTCCTCTAGCAGGAAGTACAAGATCGTATCGTTCCAAATCTTCCAATCGTGCACTCTGCTGCTGAGAAAGTGGATGTCCATCTTTAACAACTGCAGCCACTCGATTACTAAAAATAACTCTACTATCTATTTCTGAATCAAATTTTAGCGGACTGAAAGCAAGAACAAAATCAAGTTGTCTGCTCTTCAGCATCAACATCAACTCCTCCATCGAACGATATATAATATTCAGTTTAACTCCTGGATAAGCCTTCAAGAAGTCAATCATCGTATCCATCATAATCGTACGAAATGAATAAGTTACACCGATATTGAGTTCACCCGTAAGCATTTTCTTAAGATCATTAATATGATCCATACACGACTCGGTAGCAGACACTGCCTTAAGTGCATAAGGAATAAGTTCTTTTCCTGCTTCCGTAAGGAATACCCCTCGCCCACTACGCTCGAAAAGCGGAAGTTCAATCTCAGCTTCCAAATGACTAATTTGCTGTGAAAGAGTACTCTGAGTGATAAATAGGCGCCGACTCGCTTCTGAGAAGTTAAGCGTTTCGGCTACCTTTAAAAAATATTTGAGTTGTCTTATTTCCATATTATCCTAAATATAACGCTGCAAAGATACAATTTTATTGCCTACCCCACATGATTTTGATTTTCTTTTCTACGTTCTAGCAATAAATCGTAATATCTTAATTTACGTTTACTCTCTAGTAAATGATGCTTAAAGATATTTGGTAGGGATGTACCTATCGCTATCACCAGAATGGCCATACTTGCCATCATGAGGTTATGCATACCGTTAGTAACTTCACCAACTACACCCTTCATCTCTATAAAAGCAAACAATGCACGATACATAAGCACTCCTGGCACCATAGGTATAACACTAGGAATGGAAATACACTGATGAGGAATATGTACACGATGTGATATGAACACAATAATTAAACTTACAAGTACACTACCAGCCAAAGAACCCATAATTAAGCCCTGATCAAGACCAAAATTACCATTACTTGGACCAAGATTTACAAAATTACGTGTACAAACCGCGATAATTCCACCCATAGCTACGATTGGCAACATCTTATAAGGCGTATTGAAAATCGTGGAGAAACCCATAGCGGAAATTGCTGCTGCAATAGCAAACTCTACGTAAGTATGATGAGGGGTCATCGACAAATTAGTAACAAAGTTATTAATACCAAATATCTGAATGGCAAAACCGATACCAAAAGCCATAGCGATAACGATAAGTAAGGTATTAAGCGCTCTTACAAAACCCGTCTGAATATGTCCACAGAGCATATCACTGACAAAATTTATCAAAGGTACTCCAGGTACGATAAACAATGTACATGCCATCAAAGGATGCCAAGGGGTATCAGAATGCATAAATGCCGGAACGACACGCTGCAAAGTTGGCGATAACGAAATGTAAGAGGATAGCCAAGCCAGAATCGTGGCAACAAAAGCAGATATACCTATACAGATATAGGCATTCATGTGCTTAGCACCTAAGAACATACGAAGACGAAAGCCCAATATAGCTGCTATTGATGCATAAAAAAATGCAGGCCAGTCACAACCAAACTGTACACAGAATCCTCCACAGGCAAAACCTGCTGCTACTGCTATCTGCCACGGTGTATAATAACGTGGACCATGTTCTATCTCATCTAGTTTTTTCTCGTACTCATCCAAAGAATAATTATTACGTATAGCCTCCCAAGTTAAATGACTTACAGCTGTAATGACAGTCATATCGATTTTATGGGTATCACAACGACGGAACTTTGTAAAAGAATGTGTCTCATCTGAATAGTTGACCATCAATATGCTATAATCGATGTTCATGTGAAGATGCTTATCATCTAAATCCAAATATTTCATCGTACGATTTAAATTACGCATAATACGAGCTGTATCTGCTGAAGAATCCATGAGCAGACTACCTGTGCGCAATAATAAATCTAACTTACGATGCAGCAAACATGCATCAGGCGTTGTAATAAGAGTTGATTTCATAAGGTCTATAATGAATCTATTTTATAATGTTATCCAAAAACAAAGATTAATATCTGAATAGTGACAATGCGTAAGAACATTGCAAATGGATATACCGTACTATATCCCACTGATGGCGTATCGCTAGGTGTCATCTCATTGGCATAAGCTAAAGCAGGAGGATTAGTATTGGCACCTGCGAGTACGCCCATCAGTGTGAAATAATTAATATGAAAAACATAACGGCCTATGATGCCGCCAAGTAAAATAGGTATCATTGTAATAGCCAAACCATATAGTATCCAGATAAGTCCACTCTCTGATACTACAGTCTGTACAAAATCATGACCTGTTCCTAAGCCCACTCCTGCAAGGAAAATACAAAGTCCAAAACGACGTAACATTAAGTTTGCACTAATGGTGTTATAGGTGACAAGATTATATTTAGGACCAAAATAGCCCATCAAAATTGCAATAATCAGTGGACCACCTGTCAATCCAAGACGTAAGCGCTCTGGTATGCCAGGAATGAAGAATGGAACATTTGCCAAGAAACAACCAAGGACTATTCCAAGGAAAATAGGAATCAGATTAGGATCATTGAGTCGCTTCAAAGAGTTACCCATCATGTTTTCTACATGACTAATGGATAGTTCGTCGCCCACTACGGTGACACGATCGCCCATCTGAAGTTTGAGATGTGAGGTTGCAACCAAGTCTACCCCTGAACGATTAACACGGGTAATATTGGCACCAAACTGTGAGCGTATTTTCAACTGACCTATTGTTTTACCATTTATAGAAGAACGCGTAATCAAGATACGACGTGAAATCAATTCACTATTCTGTTCATTCCAATCGATATCTGATAATTTACCCATCAATGCACAGATAGGATCTTGGTCGGCTGGACGAGCTACTATTAATAAGGTATCACCAACATGCAGTTCGGTATGACCATTAACCACTTCATGCTTGATATTCTGGTTTTGTCGCATAATACGAGAAATCATAAAATCTCGTTTCAGCAAATCGTGTACATGTTTTACAGTAGCACCATCAACAGCAGGATTACATATTTCTATTGAAAATGTATTCAGGGTAATATCTTCAAGATGGCCCATGCCTCGTTCTGCGTCTTTCTCTTCTTCTTCACGACGAATGCGTAGCACAAAACGAAGGATAATAAATGAGATAATAACTCCAAGTACACCCATAGGATAAGTTACAGCATAGCCACTAGCAATCGTCGGTGCATCGATATGACGCAAATCGCTATAGGCCTGTTGAGCAGCTCCTAAACCTGGTGTATTAGTTACTGCACCTGAAAGAATACCAGCAATAGTTGTAATTGGCGAACCAGAGATATAGAAAATAGCGATGGCCGTAACTAAACTTATCGCTATCACAATAGCAACAAGACCATTTAGTGCTTTACCACCTCGTCTGAATGAGGAGAAAAAACCAGGACCTACTTCCAAACCGATTGAATAAACAAAAAGTATTAAACCGAATTCTTTAAGAAAATGGAGCAAATGTTCGTCAAGATTAAGACTAAAATGCCCGAAAACCAGACCTGTAAACAAAATCCAGGCTAGTCCTAAAGAAACGCCTTTTACCTTTAACTTACCTAAACACAAACCCAACGTAATGACCAGTGACAGTATCATCACTGAGTGGGCTACACCACCACCCCATAATTCAGGGAAGCCCTTGAAAAGATTCTCTACAATTTCCATAACTCATTTAAGTTTACGATTGCAAAGTTATGGAATTTAGCGATAGCTACCTACAGAACATTATGAATTATAGCGATACCGGCTATAGACAAAACCGATATCGCTATATTATAGAATGACTATTCTGCTCGACAGAGCTTAAATTTGTATAAATAGTTAAGTTGATCTTTACTGCTGTGTTACTTGATTTTTACAGCAGAACTATTGGATACAACAATATGCTTGGCATCACTAGCCTGATAACCTTCTATCTTGATATTTTTAGCATAGTTAATACTACTCGTTTCTGCAATCTTTGAAACACGCATATTTTGAATGCTAATATTTTCGAGTGGCATTTCTGGCAGACCATAGAGATAGAATGATTTACCTGCGCCTTCTACTAACAGATTTTTCATTTCAATATTTCTAAAGACAGGTGTACCTTCATTTACATCAGTACGTTCTGCAGGTTTACCATTTGAAGAATAATATAGGTTCATAGTTATCGCCTCGTTTACAATATTCTTCATATTGATACGGTCGATATATATATTTTCTACGACACCACCACGACCACGGGCACTCTTGAATCGCAAACCTACATCTGTACCAATAAAAGTACAATCTGATATATAGATATTCTTTACGCCACCAGACATTTCACTTCCGATAACAAAGCCACCATGACCATGAAGTACAGTATTATTCTTGATATATACATTCTCACATGGTACACCACGGCGACGACCAGCCTCGTTTTTGCCCGACTTGATACAGATAGCATCGTCACCTGCATCAAAAAGGCTATTGATAATCACTACATTTTTGCAAGACTCAACATCCAGGGCATCACCATTCTGAGCATACCAAGGATTATTTACCTTAATATTATCAATCGTCACATTTTCGCATAACAAAGGATGCACACACCACGCTGGTGAATTCTTAAAGGTTACTCCCTCGAGTTTCACATTTTTACAAGATGTGAAATTAAGCAGTACCGGACGAATATTAGCAGCATTGCTATCTGGCTCCCAAACATCACCTTTCTTATTGACAGAACCAGGACGAGAGGTAAAATTCTTCCACTGCGCGCTTGTCAGTTTACTACGCTTTACTGGACGCCAACGTTCACCGGAACCATCAAAAACACCATGACCCGTAATAGCAATATTCTGAAGATGCGTACCTGAAATAGGAGCAATACAACGCTTTGATGGACTACCCTCAAAATCGGTATCTACTAATCGATAATCTGAAATATTGGTAGTGAAAGAAACAAATGCGTTATAATCCAAATAAAGGTTCACATTACTCTGCATTTCTATAGCACCTGTCATCCAATAACCTGCTGGTATAATTACTTTACCACCTCCATGCTGACTTACAGCTTTTATTGCTTGGTTAATCGCCATGGTATTAACATGATCAGGCCCGCATTGTGCGCCAAAGTCAATAATACTAACCTCATAGTTAGCAAAAGTAGGTTGCTCTACATGAGGAATTTCAAAAGCGCTTAAACATTGAACATTGCCTATCATCAACAGACTAATGATTCCTATTATTAATTTGTTCATTTATTAAAGTAAAACGATTTGTTTTGGTAAATTACTTTCTTTCAATCTATTTTGAATGCAAAGTTACGATAAACGCGTACTTAAAAGGGGCTAAATTTGTTCATTAGACTATGATTTTTTATCAAAATTGTGCTTATTGCTAACAAAATTGCTTGTTTAGATAATACAATGACTAAGAAAACAAAGGAATATTTAGATTACATGAAGTATAAATATACTGTCTCACTAATACTTCTAAGGAAACAATTAATTCCTTGAAATGGATAAATTCTAATCTAAAATAAAAAAGCCTAAATGTAAACCGAAAGAAGTATAGAGTATATATATAAAAAAAATAGCGAAGAGAAACTCCCCGCCTTTGGCATGAGGTCCAGCCTCACGGCCGAATCCTCTTAAACATCATTATTAAACCTAAAATAATCTTTATTACCTAAAACATAATACCTAAGATCTTTGTCCACTGACAATCTTTATATAACCTTTATAACCTAATACTAAACCTAAACAATCTTTAACCTAAAACTATTTTTCTTATGACACTGCAAAAGTACAACTTTTTTGTGTTTTACAACATAAAAAAATAGAAAAATCATCGATTTTAGGCCTTTTCTTGTTTTAAATCAAGAAAAATGTGTACGTACACAATATTTTTTCAAATAAGCGATGACAAAAATAAAACATTAAAAAAGCCACCCGTACTTCAACAGCACAAGTGACTTTGTGGAATATATATAAATATAGTGGTTATACGAATATATAGAAAAACTTATTTCTTCTGATAAGTAGCTAAGCCCTTATCAAGAAAATCGAGATAAGCTGGTACATCTTCTTTGTAGCCATAAGCTGAGTTCAATGGATTACCAGCATTATCGACAGCGACATAGAATGGTTGAGCATTAGCACCAAACTTGTGGCTCTGCAAATAACTCCACTTATCACCAATGGTACGAAGAGTACGCTCTACACCGTTTTCATTCACCTTAATCGGCTCTGCTAATGGAGTCTTATCGTCAACAAAGAGACTGATCAAGACATAATCCTTCTCTAACTTTTCTGCAACTTGAGGATCTGTCCATACAGCTGCCTCCATCTTACGACAGTTAACACAACCAAAACCCGTAAAGTCTATCAGCACAGGCTTGCCTTGTGCCTTAGCGGCAGCCATACCCTCTTCATAATTGGTATAATGAGCCTCAACAGTCTTGGTATTCAGATTAAAATCTTGCGTATTCATCGGAGGTGCGAAAGCACTTACCGCCTTACATGGAGCCCCCCAAAGTCCTGGTACCAAATAGATCGAGAAGGCAAATGCGCATAAACCCAACATGATACTTGGCACTGGCATTGGACGATTTAATTCACCGCCGATTTCGTCCACTCTAAACTTGAGCACACCGATAAGATACAATCCCATGAAAAGGAATATCGCTATCCAAAGACTCAAGAACACTTCACGATCAAGCAAATGCCAACCGTAAGCTAAATCGGCTACACTAAAGAACTTCAAGGCAAAAGCTAATTCAATAAATCCTAACACGATCTTAATCTGTTCCATCCAGGCACCACTCTTTGGACTCTTTTTCATCAGTGATGGGAATAGAGCAAAGAGGGTAAATGGTACAGCAAGCGCCAAGGCAAAACCAAACATACCCAAGGCTGGACCTAACCAATTACCAGAAGTAACGGTCTCTACAAGCAGTAAACCTACGATAGGTGCTGTACATGAGAAACTGACTAATACAAGAGTGAAAGCCATCAAGAAGATAGACAGCACACCTGTGGCTGCAGTGGCCTTACTGTCTACCCTATTCGCCCAACTATCAGGAAGTTTTATTTCAAACCATCCGAAGAAGCTCAATGCAAAAATAACCAGCAAAGCAAACAAGAATATATTGAAGATGGCATTTGTTGCTAAAGAATTAAGTGTACTTGGGCCGAAGATTGCGGTTACTAAAATACCCAATGCCAAATAAATAACAACAATAGAAACACCATATGTAATCGCATCCCGTATACCCTTCTGACGATTGTCCTTTGCACGCTTCAAGAAGAAACTTACTGTCATTGGGATAATAGGCCAAATACATGGCATCACCAATGCAAGAAGACCACCTAAAAATCCCATGAAGAATATATATATTAAGGAGTGATTAGCTATATCACTTGTACCACCAAAAGCTTGCAACTGCTTTATTACGGGTTGCCACAGAATATCCTTTTCTGCTTTTGACATTTTAGCGACAGCTGCTTCTGCAGCACTATCAGCCTTAACTTGTGCTAACGAGTCGGCCTTCATTTTGGATAAAGCTGCTTGGTCTGCTACATCCATTTGTCCACCTGCAGCAGGTATCTCTGCTGATAAAGCCTGAGCTTCTTGAGCCTTGGCATCACCATCTACAGCAGGACTCTTACCACTTTTGTTGATATCCACAGAAGTTGGAGGCAAGCAGTTTTGATCATTGCATGCTCCATACTCCAAATAAGCATCTATGGAATAATTCGGTTTGGTAAACTTAACTTTTTGCACAAAAGTAACACTCCCCTCAAAATAGCGAAGTGTCATACCAAACAACTTATCATAATTACTAATTTCGTGGCCTCTTGCCATAAGCTTGCCAACAAGTTGAACACCATCCAACTTATTCACATTAAAAGTGGCCGAGATAGGGCCATCATTACCTAAATTAGTAGAATATACATGCCATCCAGGATTAATCTTACCCGTAAAGATAATTTCAGCTTGAGCCGAATTACCTATTTTCAACTGAGTAGTAAATTTAACAGGATTCAGCATCTGAGCTTGAACAGAAAGCACTAACACCAGTGCAACAAGCAACATCCAAATTTTTTTCTTCATTTTAATTTTAAACTTCTCATTAAATACGATATCAAATTATAAATCTGATACTTTTTCTCTTCTAATTACCAAATGCAAATTTAGGCAAAAATTATGAAAAACACAAAAGAATATACGAAATATTTTTACTCAATATAAACCGATAAAATCTGGTGATACTACATGAGGCGATAAGCGTATCAATACGAAGAAGTAACATCACTATTAGCCTTCAACAAGAAGACAGAAAATTGTCAAAAAAGGATATATTTTTTTCAATTATAGCACAGAAATCAGTCTTGACCGATTTTTGGTTGCTTATTATTGCTAAAAAACATATATTAGCACTATACATATTTGAGAGTTAATGGCATTAGAAGGTAATCTGCCTTGGAAGTGATTTTAGGACAGGGGACATGAAAATCAAAAATTTGTGTATTCTAGATCATTAAGAATTGCATTTTTTAGCGGATTGGAAAGGCACTTACCAATAAAGGTAGTGCCTTTCTTGCATGATTACAGACTACGTATAATCAATGGACAAATCGAGAGACAAAGCCCTCAACTTTTCTTGCATACTCTTCAGGATGATCAGACTGACTCCGAGCATGCTTAGAACCTGGTGCGACCCACAATTCTTTTATACCAGACTTGGCCTTATATAAAGGGTAAACCATGCGAGTAGGCACAAAAGAATCATTACTACCATGAATAAAAAGCATTGGTTTAGTACTCTTCTTAACTTGTTCTATAGGCGAAGCCTCTGTAAAATTCCATCCATAACGTATATCACAAAGTATCGAAGTTGTATATAACAGAGGAAAATCAGGAAGAGAGAACTGCTCATGCAATTGTTCACTAAATTCATCCCACACACTGGTATACCCACAGTCTTCTACAAAACATTTTACATACGAAGGTGTTTGATCTCCACTGATGCACATCGTTGTAGCCGCTCCCATAGAAACACCATGAAGAACCATTTGGGTTGTTCCCGTACTATCCGCAAAGAGAGTATTGGCAATAGGTATCCACTCTTCTACATCAAGTCGGTCTTTCCACCCCATCTGCTGCGCTTCTCCTTCACTGCGACCATTACCATGAAGATCAGGCAAGAAGACATTATATCCCATCTGATAATAGATGCGAGCGATAGGTAACATGCGCACATAACTATCTGTATAGCCATGGATAAGAAATGCTACACGATGAGAACCCGACGATGAAGGAATCCACGTAGCTGCATGGCGATCACCATCCTGGGCCACGATTATGGTATCATGAAAAGCATGTGCTTGCTGCAACGAATCAACCCAGGGTTTCATATCAGGATGATCTTGGTAAAGTCGAGCATACATCTTGGTGATGTTACGTCCCTTATTGTTCTCAGGAGTAAGGGAGTAACTCAACATATAGAAACTGCCAGCTATCATAAGGACAACCAACAGTAGGAATATAGTCAATATCGACAGAAATATCTTTTTCATGTCTGCAAAGATACAAAAAAGCCGGCAAATGCCAGCTTTTTTTACTTTTTCATCTTTATTGACGTTCAAATATAGGTATTGCGGTTAAGTCTACTCGAGTTGTAACATATTGTCCTCCAGCATACCACTTACCTGTACGATGGTCGCGCCATCCCTTTTTATTTTTCGGCAGATAAGTGGTCCAAGTCGTAACCTTAGGTTCTGTTATCGGACTTACAAGATATTTATCACCAAACATATATTCATATTTTTGTCGAAGAGCCTCTTGATCATTGGCAAAATCGAAAACAAGTGGACGCATAATCGTATACCCTTCAGAAGATATACGCTTAGCACAGTGCTCGATGTATGGGCGAAGTTGTTCACGCTCATGTATACAAGCAGCTATGATCTGTTGAGCCTTTTCACCATAATTCCATGGTTCTGTATTACTCATATACCCATGAACACGCATAAGAGGAAGATAAACACTCGTCTGAATCCATCGCAACATACGTTCGATATAGTTTGGATCAGTATACTGATTTCCTGGTCTGAAGAATCCACCGGCATCATAAGTCCACCAAGGTATACCTGCAGCTTGCAATCCCAACCCTGCAGTTATCTGTCGGCGAAAAGTCTCCCAATCGTTACCGACATCGCCACTCCAGAGGGCACTTCCATATCGCTGAATACCAGGGAAACCGCATCGAGTAAGTATCATCGGTGTTTTTCCTGCCTTCATTAATCCTTCGTATACCGTCTTGTTGACAAGAAGCGGATAGACATTGCGCACTTGCTCACCCGACCATTGTTCTTGGTTGACCATACGACCCGCCAAATCATCATTTTCGGGTTCGGTAGCATCCTGCCACCAAGCATCTATTCCCAGCGGAACCAAGCGCTCATTAAAATTTTTCCAATAGGCTTCTGCAGCTTTAGGGTTAAAGAAATCTATCCAGTCTGTATTTTTGATATAATAGTTGTCAGCTGCCATTTGCTTGCCGACTTCAGAATTTCGGTCGATTTTAGACCAGACAGATACCATCAGTTTTACACCCAAACGATGCAAACTATCGGTTAACGCTTTCGGATTAGGGTAATATTGTTCATCAAACTTCATCGAATTCCAACCATATCTGCCCCAATACTGCCAGTCTTGCACAATCATACGAAGTGGCATTTGTTCCTGTAGAAATCGATTAGCCGTCTGTATTATTTCGTCTGACGAGTGGAAGCGTTCACGACAATGTATATATCCCAAAGCCCATGATGGCATAACAGGGCATTCACCTGTAAGTCTGCGATAAGAAGCGATAATTTCATCCGGAGTGCCAACAAATACGGTATAATCTACAGCATCGGCCACAGGTGAAGAAAAGGTGGTGCTATTCTTCACCATATCATAATAAAGCACAGGGCGATCGTCTTTCGTCAACTCTGCCTGTAAATGGTGCACACCCGCTTCGAGATGCACGATACTCGAAGCGGTTGGGGGTAGCCAGATATTTTGCATATCAATTACAGTTTTTCCATCGATTAACAGATGATGTCTGCGAGCCATTTTCTGTCCTACATCAAGCAGTAGAGAATAATCACCAGCCTTTGTTATGGTCAGATCGGCTTCAAAGATATGTCTTTCACGCACTTCCTTTTTTCCTCCTTCTGTAGAAGTTACCTCTACAACATCCTGTATACCTTTGCCCCCGCGCTTTACTAAATTAATATGGTATGAACATGGATTATATTCTGTCATACCATAATTATTCCAGAGGATACCATAGCCCTTACTTGAGATCAACATCGGAATAGATATCTGAGTATTCACCTGAGTAAGTCGTCTCGACAACCCTCGTACATTACTATATCCATCCTGAAATTGTCCCAGTCCAAAAAGATACTCATCAGAATCTGTAGCAAAGGTGAGCGAAGCTCTTCCATTTTCCAAGCGGCGATTGATATCACGGAAAACGACTTCTCCTTTTGGGTTCATAAATTGTATCTCATTTTTAGCCTGATCGAAAGATACCTTTATCTTCTCTTTTCCTTTGTCACGATTTTTACGCGAATTTCCCTGAGCTTGATAGGTTTTATCGGCTCTTCCTTCATAAAGCCAATCGGGTAAAGTGGGTAATTTTTTACTATCTGAAGAGTTAACCTTCGGATAATAACGTACACGAATCGCATTACGGTCTACTTGGGTCAGTTCTTGCTGCCATCCCGGCAAACGTTCCTGCCCCATAGACGTGAGTACCATGAATAGTGATAAAATAGTTAAATTAAAACGTTGCATTTTACAAAATATAGGTTATTCAATATTTTTCTTGCAAAGATACCGAGATTTCAAAGAAAAACTTTGCGAAATATACCATATATTTTGTGTATTATTTCACATGCTAAAAATTTCATAACCTGAATGATATTCTCGTCCTTACTCCATGGTATTTATGAAAAGAAATGGTATATTTGCAAGTATAAAAACTTATATCTTTAATTCGAACGTACAAACCTATAATAATGAAAAACCGTAATAACTGGCACAAAGCAGGCATTATCGTATCCGCACTCTGCTTATTGCCCCAACTTAGCCGAGCACAAAATCCGATCATCAGTGAACAGTTTACTGCTGACCCGACAGCTCGTGTATTTAATAATAAGGTGTATCTTTATCCTTCGCATGATATTGTAGCCCCACAAGGTCAACGACAAGACTGGTTTTGTATGGCAGACTATCATGTATATTCTACTGATAATCTTACAGACTGGACAGATCATGGGGTAATCTTATCACAGCAAGATGTGCCTTGGGGTAAGAAAGATGGCTATTCGATGTGGGCACCCGACTGTGTATATAAGAATGGCAAATATTATTTTTATTTTCCCGATGCACCCCAAGAAGGCAAAGGCTTTGCAATCGGTGTGGCGACAGCAAACCATCCAGAAGGTCCGTTTACCTGTCTGCCTCAACCTATAGCTGGCGTTATGGGCATAGATCCCTGTGTACTTCTCGATGACGATGGCAAAGCATATATTTACTGGGCCGGAATGGGTATACGTGGCGCCCAATTACAAGATAACATGACAGAAATTGTCGGATATCATCCTGAAGCCAACATGCCTTCCGGAAATACTCCTTCTCCACAAGACATGGAACAAATAATGGCTCCGTTTGAGATGAAAGGTTTACCAGAAGGTTTCAAAGAAGGTCCATTTGCCTTTAAGCATAAAGGTAAATATTACCTCACCTTTCCATGGGTAAGAAAGGAAAAAGGCACCGAAACACTTGCTTATGCGATGAGCGATAACCCTCTAGGTCCATGGGATTTTAAAGGTATCATCATGAGCGAACACGCTAACGGATGCTGGACTAATCATCATAGCATCGTTAATTATCAGGGACAATGGTATTTGTTTTACCACCACAACGACTTATCCCCTCATTTCGACAAAAACCGCTCGGTATGTATCGATAAACTAACTTTTAATGCTGACGGGACCATACAAGAGGTAAAACCGACGTTCAGAGGTGTGGGTATCAGTAATGCTACTCAACCCATACAGATAGACCGGTATAGTTCTCTGAAAGGAAATGCAAAAATAGATTATATCTTTGAGCGTATGCCACAAATGGGATGGATGGTAGATCTGAAAAAGGGGGCTTCGGTAAGTTATGAGCATGTAAACTTTGCCCTCGCCAAGCAAAATATGGTGATACGTGTTATGGGTAAAGGAAATGCTTCTATTCTCGTCAACGGTAAGAAGATTGCCACTTTTGATGTCGATGCACCACGATGGACAGAAGAATATCTGAAAACTGATCATTTCATCAAAGGAATAGAAAATCTCTCAAATACTACTGCACCTAATAAATGCATCGGTAATATCGAAATCGTCTGCAATACGGGTAATGTTCAAATCGACTGGCTCCGATTCCTAGCTCTTGATGAAGAAGTACCGCAAGCACCTAAGCTGGAGGACTATTTTATGAAAATAGATGGTAAGAGTTCGTCATCACAGACTCTACTTCGAGATCCATTTTCGACACCCGATGAGGAAGGATTTATTCACCGATGGTTATTACTTGAACCAATCAATAAACCGAATCGCAGTAATTTAATCTTCTCGTATGCTTTCATGCAACAAGAGTTTGCCCGCAAGGACTATCAAACGCTCTTTAAGAATATGCCTAAAGATGGACAAACTGTCCATTGGAAAGAGACTAATCAAAAACTGAAATGGCATGCGCTAGACAGCAAACAATTTAATACCAAACTATTCCGATTTGCCTCTGGTCTGAATAAGTCTATGTATGGTGTTCTCTTCTGGGCAACTACCATTGTGGAATGTCAAGAGGATATCCCAAATGTGCGATTGGCTGCCGGTTCTAACGGAGCTTCACAATGGTGGGTTAACAATGCTCCAGTACTTACCCTGGAAAGTGACCGACGCATGGTAAAGGATGATGGCATGTCTCAACGCCTTACATTACATAAAGGTAAGAATATCGTTCGTGTGGCTGTCATCAATGGTCCCGGAATGAGCGATATGTGTATGCGATTTGTGCACGAATCGGGCAAACCGGTTACCAATATTACTATCAAAACCAAATAATAACCTAAAATATAACATCATGAACTGGCGTAAAATATCCTATATATATATGTTGGCACTTACACAACAAGTGTCTGCTCAAATCGGTGAACCCTATATTCACGACCCCTCGACAATCGTGGCCTGTGATGGAAAATACTACACCTTTGGCACGGGTGAAGGTGGACTCATCTCTGAAGATGGCTGGACATGGCACGATGGAGCTGTCAGACCCGGAAGAGGTGCCGCTCCCGATGTGATGAAAATCGGAGACCGATACTTAGTTATATATGGTGCCACGGGTGGCGGACTGATGGGTGGACATAATGGGCGTATTCTGACCATGTGGAATAAGACGCTCGATCCTCTATCACCTGATTTCAAATACACAGCACCCGTAGAGGTAGCTAATTCTGATGGCCTCGAAGACTGTGATGCCATAGACCCAAGCCTGTTTATTGATCCCAAGACCGGAAAACTATGGGTAACTTATGGTACCTATTGGGGCAATATCCGACAAATAGAATTAGACCCTAAAACGGGTAGACGCGTTGAGGGTAATATTGAAAAAGATATCGCTATCGACTGTGAGGCTACAGATATGATAGAGCATGATGGCTGGTATTATCTTCTGGGTACGCACGGTACCTGTTGCGAT
The DNA here is from genome assembly GCF_022024235.1 of Segatella baroniae B14. Taxonomy (GTDB): domain Bacteria; phylum Bacteroidota; class Bacteroidia; order Bacteroidales; family Bacteroidaceae; genus Prevotella; species Prevotella bryantii. The sequence continues at coordinate 497,215 of NZ_CP091800.1, read as the reverse complement.
GGGGTCAATTCTACTTATAATATAATATGTGGTCGCTCTAAAAGTCCAAATGGCCCCTTTGTGGATAACGTCGGCAGAGATATGCTAGCCGGTGGAGGAAAAATGGTTGTTGCTGGCGGCGACAGAGTAGTGGGTACAGGACATTTCGGACGAGTATGCATCGATGAAGGGGTTGAGATTATTTCACTCCACTACGAGGCAGACTTCGATCAGGGTGGAAGAAGTGTACTGGGTATCAGACCATTACTCTGGAAAAATGGATGGCCTAAAGCTGGCAATCGCTTTAAGGCTGGCATCTACGAAATAGAATCTGAACGCCGTGGATATGCACTAGAGCTTGCTACTGATTTCGTCAGAATACCTCAGGAGATACATTTCTGGGGGCAGAAGGATACGACTGAAGCCAAACCGATAGACAGCCAGCGTCTCGAAGAGGTGGAAAAGACATGGCCTAAAGGAGAAATCGGGATTCGCTGTAATGATTATATGTTCAGACCTAATCAACGCTGGGAAATTAAACCGGCAGAGGGAAAAGGTGGCTATCTCGGTGGACCATATTATACGATAGGAATTGCTGGAACATCTCGTATGCTCACAGCTACTGCTCATGGCGAACTCATCGCTAGCACAGTTTATACTGGAGCTGATGAACAGTTGTGGCGTATAGAGCAGCTCACTGATGGCACTTTCAGAATTATGCCGAAAGCCATACCTGGAATCGAAGGCGAAAATAAAAAATATTGCTTGTATTCTGCAGGCGATAGTACACCAACTTTGGCAGAATATAATTTTAAATCAGATAACTCAAAATGGAATTTAAGACAACAATGATTAAATATTTAGGTATCGCTTTAATGTCCGTTCTTTCGTTCGGTATAAATGCAAAGACAAACCATACAAATCATGTCACGCAGGTTTCTCAAATCACGAATCAGGCGATATCACCAGATGGTAAAATCAAGGTCTCGGTAGAAGGTCATTCTCTGAAAGTAAGCTACTGCAAACGACACATGATGGATATCCAAATAGGTATGGATAAAGCTGAATTTACCCCGTCATTTGTTGCAACAAAACCAATTGTAGAGGATTATAAGATGCTTACCGGCAAAAAGAGTCATTGCACCAATCAGGGTACGGAATATCAGTTGGGCAATCTGCAACTACGACTCTTTAACGATGGTCTTGCATTCAGATATGTCATCAATGGCTTGCAAAATGAGAAAGTACCAAAAGAATATACCAGTTATCGTATACCTGAAGGAATGAAACGCTGGATGATGGAGTGGACTGACGCTTATGAAAGTCTATACCCAGAAATGACTTCGCATAAAATGAAACCGAAACGTTTGTTTCAGGGTATCGAACTCACTACTGATGGTAATGTAAAACGATGGGGCTATCCAGCTTTGCTCGAACCACAAAAAGATTGCTATGTTCTTATATCTGAGGCAAATATCGAACGTAACCAGAGTGCTTCTTGCCTTTACAACGAGGGAGAACAGTTTAAAGTTACTCCTGCTGAAAACGATGTAAAAATACATGGGAACTGGCATACTCCATGGCGAGTGCTGATGATAGGTAAAAAAGAAAAACTCGTTGAATCTACCTTAATTACTGATTTATCTGAACCTTCTAAAATAAAGGATACGAGTTGGATTAATCCAGGTGTCGTATCATGGATATACTGGGCATATAACCATGGCAGTAATGATTATGCCATTATCCAAAAGTACGTAGACATGGCAAAAGCACTACAACTACCCTATGTACTCATCGATGCAGAATGGGATCAGATGAAAAATGGAAAAACCATAGAAGATGCTATACGCTATGCCCACGAAAAAGGCGTTAAACCGATGATTTGGTACAATTCTAGTGTCGGTTGGACTAATGGTGCTCCTACTCCACTATTTCGACTCAACAAACCTGAAGATAGAGAAAAGGAATTTGCATGGTGCGAAAAGCTGGGTATTGCAGGTGTCAAAATCGATTTCTTTTCGGGTGACAACCAAATGAATATGGAATACTGCATCGACTTGCTTGAATGTGCGGCCAGACATCATCTCCTGGTTAACTTTCATGGAGCAACGATTCCGCGCGGGTGGCAACGCACCTACCCTAACTTGATGAGCACAGAGGCGGTATATGGAGCGGAATGGTATAATAACGTACCTACCTTTACTCACGAAGCTGCCTGCCACAACGCAACCCTACCATTTACCCGAAATATCATTGGATCTATGGATTACACTCCGTGTGCCTTCAGCAATTCACAGCATCCTCACATTACTACTAATGCACATGAGTTGGCACTCACAGTACTCTTTGAGAGTGGTTTACAGCATTTGGCAGATAAACCAGAAAGTTACCTGACTCAACCACAAGAAGTACAAAGTTTCTTATCCCAACTTCCTTCAACCTGGGATGAAACGAAATTGATAAAGGGTGATATTGGGAAAAATGTTATCATCGCACGAAGAAAAGGCAAAACTTGGTTTGTCGCAGGTATAAATGGAACCGACCAAAACTGTATCGTAAAATGTTGTCTCAATCAAAAGATAAAGCTCTCATCTATCCAAGAAGTAACCGTATTCGAAGATAACAGCAAAGAGTGGAAAATCAGTAAATATAAGAAGATACCAAGCACTTTCCATGAATGGCCCAATGGTGGATTCGTGATGGTAATTCAGCAGGGATAATTGTAAAATACAATTATCCCTACTAAAAAACTATTCCTGTTTGACTTCATTAACCAATTCTTTACCTTCAAAACAGTCTTTTATGTTTTGAAGTGTTGTATTGGCGATATTCTTAAGAGCCTCTTCTGTAAAAAAAGCTTGATGAGAGGTAATGATTACATTGGGCATCATAAGTAGCAAAGCCAATGAATCATCGTTAATCATACGGTCGGAATGATCTTCATAGAAGAATTTGGCTTCCTCCTCATAAACATCAAGTCCTGCACTACCTACTTTCCGACTACGCAAGCCTTCTACTAAATCTTCTGTACGAATTAACTTACCTCTACCGGTATTGATAATCATAACACCAGGTTTCATCATTTCAATAGCATCACGATCTATCATGTGCTTCGTTTCTAATGTTAAAGGACAATGCAGAGAAATAATGTCACTATTTTCATACAATTCAGGCAATGCAACCATCTTTACCCCATTTTCCTCTGCAAACTTTACATCAGGATATTTATCATAAGCCAAAACATTCATGCCGAAACCACGTAAGATTTTAATCAACTCTTTGGCAATGCGCCCCATACCAATAATTCCAGCTGTTTTACCAAACATATCAAAACCCAAAAGTCCTGATAATCTGAAATTACCCTCTCGTGTACGTTGAGTAGAACGATAGATCTTACGATTAAGGGCTAGCATAAGGGTTACCGCATATTCAGCCACAGCATGTGGTGAATAAGCTGGAACACGGACAACACGTATTTTATCTCTTGCAGCCTTTAAATCTACATTATTAAAACCTGCACAACGCAAAGCAATAAGCTTAACACCATTTTCTACGAGTTTATCGATAACATCAGAGGTCAACTCATCGTTGACAAACACACAAACAGCATCTTTGCCTTTGGCAAGTTCTACTGTATCAAGCGTCAATCGCTCTTTATAATAATGGATATCAAAACCAAAAGACTCGTTCCATGTATTAAATGAAACCATATCATAACTATGAGCGTCGAAAAATGCAATTTTCTTCATGTACAATATAATAATAGTTAGTTGATTATTCAAAGATAGAAAATAATTAATCAACTTCCAAACTTTTAATACAAAAAAAGAGCTCTCGGACTTCACAGTCAAAGAACTCGGTTTCAACATTATGTACGAGAAAAAAATTAGTTCTGTTTAATTTTAACCTACTAAAATAGGTCAAATAGGAATTTCTTTACTATAATACTGCAAAATTACCAAGAAGATTCGAATTAACCAAATATTTTTCCAAAAAAATGAAGAAAAAATAGTAAAATGATAATAATAGTAGCAAAAACAAATTAAATCGTCATCAAAATAATGAGAATAATTAAGAATTGACACTTAGACTATAAGATGCCCCAAACTCATTTAAAGCAAAAGAACACAAAACCTTCTCTATCGAAAATACTAATAATACCTAATAAAAACACCCCCTTGATTTACCTTGATGGAGACAAGACAAATTAACAATTTACCATGAAGCACCATTAAAAACATAGAAATAAATAATAAATTAGTCAAAATCGAACTAAATAATAGTCAAATCAGCCATTTTTAAGTATAAATCAAAAAAAGCCTAAAAAAGATTTGGATTTAAAAAAATTATATTTTACCTTTGCATCATCAAACGAAATTTAGTTGAAGTTTTTATATATATTTTATTTATTCGTTTTAACTGTTATTTAGAAGTGATTTCCAGATACAGTTCGCTTTAAATCAATAAAAGTTTTAAACTCTTATGAAGCTTTATTTCCACTATGAAACATCTCTAACAAGAGATATTAATCAAAAGGCGTTACAGCAAATTGCTGAACGCCTTTTTTTATTCAAAATCCTTAAATTTGAAATATTGCTACTTTTGATTTGGTCTTAGTCGATTGAATAGTTTTTAAGCAGCAACAAGTTTTACCTTATTACCATCTTCCTCTACCACAGACATACTACGAGCCAAACCTAAAATATACAAGGCTTCCTTACTGCCACAGCTATAAGAACGGGCAACCAACCGGATAAAATCTTTTTTCCGAAGTATCGTTTTTCCTTGTTCGGCAAAAATTTTCTCCACAGTAGGCTTAATCGATTCCTCTTTTATTTTGAAATGATGACTATGCCAGTAATTAAAATAGGCCAGTGCAACGAACACGACCACAACTAAAAAAATGATAACGGTTGTATTCATAGTAAACAGTTTGGAATAGATTTAATACTTTAAGGTTTTTAATGGCTCAAATATAATCTTTTTTTCAATAAGTTGTTTCAAAAGAAGTAAAAAAAGAGATAAGTTACGTGAAATAGAAGGTATAAACCCAATAAAATGCACCAATTTGGCGCATTTTATTAATTTAGAATACATTTTTTGTTTTTATTCTACTTTCCAAAGCATCTTTTAAAACTTCATTAGCACTGAGTCCCAGTTTCTTTCGAATATGTGAACGCACAGAGTTGATATTCGTCTCAGACTTCCCCATCGTAATACAAATTTCTTTCAACTTTTTATCTAAAAGTATAAGTCGAGATACCTCTATTTCCGTTGGAGTAAAATCTGTAAAAGTCTCTACCAAAGAAGATTTCTCAGCTTTCATTTCTGCCATTTTCTTTTTCACTGCATTAACAATATTACGCTGAGAACGATCATCAAGAATAGCAAACAGACGATCTATGTCTTTATCTGAAGCATGGTCATTCTGGCAAAGATTCAAATAAGCTTCTATGTGATCTCTTTTCAGACGTAGCAAACTATTTAACCTTTTTTCGCTGATGTGATAATTTTGATTTTGCTGCTGCAATGAATAAAAACTCTGTCGCGTAAAAGAACCAGCAAAACAAATAAAAAACTGAACAAAGAAAAATACAACAAAAAAAGCAAATAACTTTTCATCATTGAGGTATGTCATACTTATTATATAGGTAGTCAAACTTACACCTGTAATAATAGTTGGCATAATTTTGCTATAGGCCATGACAAACAGCATGGTATAAATCATAGAAATAGTATGATTTAACGGTATGAGATAGAACCTATCACCACCCACATAAAAAGTGAGCAATAAAATCTTCAAAGTCTGAACTCCTTGTCCAATAATTCCAAAAATCGTAAAAACAGGAACTAATTCTATCTTTCTCTTTACATATAGTATTACTAAGGTAGCTGAAGAAAATATAGAAATAGCACTTAACAAACGCATGATGGTACTTGGGGTACCAACAAGTCCGAAAATATGACATGGGAAACCAATAAACACGACAAACATTGTCATCATAAAAACGATAAGCCGATGTCGTTCCTCCATATTATTGGTACGAGAATCTATAAATTCGGTAATAAATTCCTTGAGTTTAAATTCTTTCATAAGTTTAACACAACACAATATATATATCCTTCCAAAGAGGTTATTTTCTTGATTGATTTGAGTCCTTCTATGGATAGATTTTTATAAAAAACTCTTTATTTGACCCCTTTCAAGGTGCAAAATTACATATTTTTTTGTAATTAAGATAAATTCGATAATATTTTTTTTGGAAATAACAAAAAAAATACTACTTTTGCACCACAATTGATAGGAATACGTTCTTTATATAGAATAAGAACGTAGAGACTAATGAGACGCGTGATAAACGACAAACAAGAATTATAAAGATATATACTTCAACTAGTAAAAAATAAAAATTTTTCTTTATGTAAATTTCCTATCTTGTCGCGAGACAAGAGAGGGAATATTTTTTACTTTACAATAATACCTAGAAAAATACGCTTATGAAAAATCCCTGACTTTGCAAGAAGGCGGGGATTTTTTGCATTTTACCCTAATTAATCTATTCGAAGCCTGTATTATCTTTTAGATCATTCACATTATTCATTTATTTATAGTAACTTTGCAGTATCATTTTTAAAAACCAATTTATAGCTTCATGTATTATACACTTATTGCTATTATACATTCTGCAATGTTATCCTATTTAGATCGTGTGGACAAAAGCCTCATGCTTTTTCTCAACTTTGATGGCTCACCCTGCATGGACTTGTTCTGGTATCAATATAGTAGAATGCCAGCTTGGATTCTCTTAATGATAGTTTTAGTCATGAGCATGATCTATTATCACCCAGGAAAAACGAAAGATAAAGTTTTAATGATCGTCTTTATAGCACTGCTTATTACCGCTTGCGATCAGATTTCATCTGGACTCATCAAACCATGGGTGGCTCGATTACGCCCCTCTCATTGTCCTGAGATAGAGCACTTTCTCCATTATGTCAATGACTATAAAGGAGGACAATATGGATTTGTATCAAGTCATGCCGCTAATATGGTAGCTATCGTTACTTTCCTTTGTTGTACATTTAGGGATAAACGAACTCGTATTTCTGTCATACTGTTTGCGGTTTTGATGTGTTATTCACGCATATATCTTGGTGTACACTATCCTGGAGATATTCTCTGTGGAGCTGTTATCGGTTTCATCCTCGCATATTATGGCTACAAACTTCTGAAAAATAAATTAGGACTTTATACTACTGATATTTGTCCAAAGGCCATCAACTATACCCTCTATTTGACATGGGCTGGTTTACTATGGTGGGCATTAATGCATACTAATATATAACCGATATACTTAAATAGATATCATATGGCACCAAAATTTATTATTTGTAGCAACGGGAACTTTCGAATCGGTTTTGTCGACCAACACAAAGACTTACTCCAACCAGGTGATCAATGTATCGGTGGTGGATATTGGGAAATCGATCCTGTAGGTATGCGACTGATACTAACTGGCCATTCCTATGATTTTGGTGAACCTAAATGGAATTATCTGCAATACGATGGCACAGACTTGCGAGTTCCAAAAGATTATCAAGGATTACGCATGATATACATTCCTGATGAACGAGGTGAGGCTGATTTTATCGTCAACCAAGAACTCCACATTATATATATATAATAAGCGACAATATATATCATAAATTATACGACGTAAAACTTGTGCTTCTTTCATTTATTTGAAGAACAAAAGCTGAAACTTGATACAAGATTACAAGAAAAGCAGTAACTTTGCAATATGATGGAAAATAAGAAAAAAGCAATATATACATTTATCGGTATCATCCTTGCTATAGCACTTACTAGCCTAGGTATGAAATATCTGGGTAGTAAGCATCTGGATGGAACACGCCTCATAACTGACTCTATTCCTACACCACTTCAGCAACACATTGCAAAAGATACTCTAAGACACGACTCCGTAAAACCTCATGTAGACTCTACCTATTATATAAAAGGTAGTGTAAAAGATACTGCAGGCATGGCAATGCCTGGAGTGGTAGTCAGCGATGGTTACTCTTGCGTTAAGACTAATCAAAAAGGAGAATATGCATTTAAACGGCATAAAAACGCAAAATTTATCTACTATACTGTACCTGCAGACTGTGAGGTCCCGACTCATTCCGCAACTGATAACACGGCTTATTTCTATCAGCGTACAAGTACCCAAAAACGGGTATACAACTTTGTATTAAAACGCCTTCCCGGAGGTAAGGAAACGAATTATCGCATGATTGTTATCGGTGATCCACAGGTAACCAATGCTTATAGCCCCTATTATACCGACGCTAGTGATAATCCGATACAAAAGAGCGATGTACAGCGCTTCACCGAAGAAACCATGGTGGATATCAAAAATACGATTAGCAAATTGCCTGAAGGTACACCTGTATACGGCATCAGTATGGGAGATGATGTGCAGTATTATGGCGGGTATAATAGCAAATTGGAACGTCAGATCAGAGAAGCGCTCGGCAGTTCGCGCATGAAAGTGTTCTCTGTGATTGGAAATCATGACCAAGATGGAAAAGAGCTATATAAAAACAAATGGGAAGAAAGTTGGGGACCAACTGACTACTCGTTCGACCGTGGTGACGTTCATTATGTCTGTTTTAATAATGTACACTTTGTAAAAGGCAGTTATTATCAGCCGGGCGAACTATCTCTGTCACAGATGAATTGGCTGAGACAAGACCTCAAGTTGGTTCCTAAGAACAAAAAGGTAATCTTGAATTATCACATACCGTTTACATTCGGTAATCGTCCGAAGAACAAACGTACACCGCTGAATATCCCAACAGAAAAGGGTCATTATTATTCATCAAAACTCATAGAGATTCTTCATCTACTCGCACCTTTCAGAGGAGGATACGAATTATTCTGCGGACATACACACTTTGCTGTAAATCACGAGATCAACTATCATGGTCTTAATATATTGGAACATTGTCATGCTGCTGCTTGTGGTAATATATGGCAGTCGAATGTGAACATTCTGGGAGAGCCTAACGGTTACTATGTATATAATTTCTCAAGTACCGACATCTTAAATTGTTATTATAAGAGTACATTCATGGATGCCAATATTCAGATGACACTATTCAGGAGTGACACCGACTTTAATGGTGAGAAATATCAGAATGATTGGACTATGCCACAAGATAGTAGCGTACTCATCGCTAATGTTTTTAATGCAGATTCTAAATGGCGTATTGTGGCCATTGAAGATGGACAAGAATATCCGATGATACGACTCAGCGGATTGGGACAAGATGCTTTTGCCGCTGGTTATCATCACAAATATGCACAAAGCGTAAGTTACTGGTTTGTCAGTAAGAATAATGGGTTCTTGATTATGAACCATCTGTATTATTATGTGCCCAAAAATAAGAATACAGAGATTATCGTGAAAGCCTACGATCGCTATGGTAACATCTATACCTGTAGCAGCAAGCAAGTTATCACGGAGCCTTATAAGAACTATGCACACTATTATAATGCATCAGATATTCTGAAAACTAAAATAGAAACTGCTCTTTATGAGAAAAAGGCCAACGAAAAAGCTACTGACAATAAAACGTCTAATAGTAAGGATAGCCTGATGAAAAACAATGGTAGTAAAGATTCTTCTAAAATAAGAAATGCAAACAAGGACACGACAAGAGTAAGAAAATCTAGCAAAGACTCTTCTAGAGTAAAATGAAACGATAAAACAAATAGTCTGATATGATTCAAGCTATATGATATCGCTCACTACACGACAATCGTAAAGAGAATATATTAATAAAACAATAAAGACTATGGTTAAAAGAGAATACGCCGCAGCCAACAAAAAATGGCTTGAAGAAAAAGCTAAAGAAGAGGGGGTCATGGCACTACCTCAAGGTATATATTATAAGGTATTAAAGAGCGGTGATGCAAATGGACCAAAACCTAGTAAACGAAGTATCGTAACAGCTCATTATACAGGCTGGACTATCAACGGTAAAAAGTTTGATAGCAGTCGCGGTGGTGCTCCTTTCGCCATCAGACTGAATGAACTAATCGACGGATGGATTATCGCGATGCAGGAAATGCATGTAGGAGACCAGTGGGAACTGTATATCCCAGCAGAAAAAGGATATGGAAAATATTCTCAACCAGGTATTCCTGGAGGTAGTACCCTTATTTTTGAAGTAGAATTACTCGGCATCGGATAAGGTTACCCTGTAAACTGCGTCACCTAAAAAAATAAAACTTTAAACATTCGCACACTTGAAAGTTGATATCGTAAACTGAAGAGTGTGCGAATTCGGTTTTTCATGGGTTGTATTATTGTACATATAAAAGGGCAAATAGCTCAATTAAAACAAAAAATTACAAGCCAAATCAAATTATTCCAAAGAAATTACTTTGTTCGAATATTGATTTTCATTATCTTTGCAATAACAGTAATAAAAATAGATAATAGTATATCATCGCATTGTTATAAGAGTAAGTTAAACCATAATTAAGTCAAATATGATGAAGCAAACTTTACGTATTATATACATAATGATAATCATGTTGTGTACCCTAACTACGATTAAGGCACAAAATAAGACATATATACCAGGAGACAAAGAGTTTGCTAACAAGAGCATCCATGATTTAATTGAAATATGCAATAAGTACAATAGGGAATATGATGATTTACATTTGAAAGCTGTCGCACGAAGACTTATAATAGCTTCTAAAGACCAGAAAAATGAAACTGGAGAAGGCTATGCAAACTTCTTTTTGGGAATTGCAGATTTGTTTAGCGGTAATCGCGAAAAGGGGCTACGTTATTTATGGAAAGCCAAACACTGCGCTGATGTCGTGAAAAACGACACCTTGGCTTCACACATATTTAATGCTATAGGCATATACGAAAATAAAGCAGGTAGTAACTATTTAGCTCGTTGGTATTATCGTGAAGGACTTAGCAGAGCACGTCGTGCCCACTGCTATGAACAATTCGGCATCATTTTGGCCAATCTTTCCGAATTGTCCATACAGCTTCGAGACACAAGTGGAATAAGGTTTGCAGAAGAATGCTATCAAATGGGGGTAAAGCGAAACATCAAGTTCATGATGTATAACGGTGCTACTCATAAAGCTGTAAGCGAATTTTTCCAAAAGAAATATAAATCAGCAGAAGAATGGATAGATAAGGCCCTAGCAATCAATATTAAGGAAAATACAACAACACCTATTACATTAGCATACAAGGCCGAACTACTGACAAAAAGGAAACAGTTTAAAGAAGCGATTAAATATGCGGATAAGGCCTTGGCAAGTGCCAAACGCGTAAGTGTATCAAGAATACCATTGGCTTTTCGTTCCATAGCAGAAACATATTTCTACCAGGGAGAATATACGAAAGCTTTAACGGCCCTCGATAGTGCATACGCTTATGCTAAAAATAATGCTATTTACATCACTAAAAAAGATATTAATCTAGAATATGCGAAGGTTTATGCTGGCATGAAAAATTATCAAAAAGCTTACGAATATGAGAAATTAGCTCATGAAGAGTTCATGAACACCGAATATCAAAAACGTACTCATATTCTCGAGGAATGTCGCATTATGTTGATTATGCTTCAGAAAGATCAACAGAAAATGGCTCAAAGAGCGATAAAAGAGCAGCATAAACATATTGTCATCGCAGAAATTGCTGTTGCTGTGATGTTTGTTTTCTTATGTATCATTAGCTTTATTACCTTCAAACTATACAAGAAAAACAAAAAATTAGAAAAGGCTGCTTAAAGCAAGAATAGAATCAATCAACGGTTTTTATGTAAAACTTCAGAGGCACAGTCTTACATCGAAAACTGTGCCTCCTTTCATTTCAATTAAACTCATGATTAGAGAGCTCTAAGATCACTCCCAAAACTCCCCAAAGAGTAAATATTACTCTTATAAGTTTAAAAAGACCTCTTAGGGTCAACATAGAGAACTATAAGATCACTCCCACAGCCTCCCAAAAAACGGATATATATATTAAACTGTATTATTCTATTTTTTTGCGAATGCAAAGATAGGGAAAAAAAGGTAATTACCGTCCAATATTGCAAAAATTGATAGTATTTTTTATCCTTTAATAGCATAATTCCTAAAAATACCTTTAAAAAAGTGCATATTAAATACTATTTTCTTCATAAACTTGCAAAGTATATTATTCTATATCGCTACCATTTTATGCACAAATATACAAGTTTAGCTCACATTTTACGTATATTTAAGGTGATTCAAGGTACTGTTTTTGCATATTTTCTCCCTGTTCATTGATCAATGTACAATTTATGAAAGCATATAATAATTATTCATATTCTTTTACGACACATAAAAACTCTTATTATGCTAAAAAGAAATAAGACAATATAGAGAGAATCATGCAAAATCTATCACCTACACTCTAAAGAACAATCTTTTTCTTCTTATAAGCCTTATTTTTTAAGAAATAAAAACCTACAAAGAAACGCACCCGAGCATGCATATTGATGGAACAGTATCTACGATCATGATAGAAATTACTGAAAGCCTGAGATTCCATTCCCGCATACCAATCACCAGTATTATATATGGCAGCAAGTCTGAACATGGCATCAGGAATAAAATAATGACCGGTATAACGATAGTAATAGTTCTCTGACAAATGACGCTTATAACTCAATTCCATCATCGCCAAACCTCCTACTAACCAACGCGGAGCAGGTACCCAATTATAGGCATAACCTCCCATCAAATAATAACTCTTATAAGAAATATCGGGCATCAAATAGGTGAGCATTTCGGGTGAAATCATGGAGATATTAGTATAACCCTCTATCAAGTCGGCAACTTCCTGTTCTTTACCAGGAATTATATTCTGAGCTGAGAATTTTAAGTACTCACTCGCATTGAAAGAGGTGGAACTTGAATTATAACCAAATCCACCCATCCATGTACCTGCACTACGCTTTTGAACGGTCGACATCGAATAAGCTGCAGGACTGGAGAAATGTTTCCAATTAAAAATATAGTAAAAGTCAAAACCCTCTAGTTTGTTAGATATAAAATTGATATACTGTCCTTCTGCATTAATAAACAAATCTGGTCGATTCAGTTTTACATCATAAAGTTTAAACTGGTTGCCCGTTTCCATACGGAATAAATCAATCACAAATCGTGAGGTTTGCAACTGTAATTCGGTATTGCTACGAGTATCACCATGCTGGTTCTTATATCGCCCTATTTGAAACATAAGGGAATAAGACAGAAGACTGATTCCGACATTAAACCCTGCCATAATAGTAGGTCGTGTGCCGATAACGGCACGATTAATTAACTCAAAATCATTAGCTTTATGAAAATGAGGAGTCATCAAGTCATACGTAAGCTGCGACTGCAACTGTGCCCAACAGAAATAGTGACAAGGCTCTACCCACGCTGTATCACTAGTAAACCAATTAATCAAACCATCAACGACACGACCTAAAGCAGGTAAAAAGCCTTTTTTCTTAACAGGTAATTGAACAGAATCCTTCTGAATATCCTGCGGTAACAACACACTCGAAAAAGATGTTGGGGTAACGATGTTACAAGAGTCAACCTGTATGCCTTCATTGGTACCTTCAGCGGCAAAACCACTAAGGCTAACCAATAAAAACATGAATACTATAATACTGACAGAAAAAAATCTTTTCATAACTATCCTACTTCGAATAATTAATCACTATCGTATCACCGTATACTATCATACTACTCACATTCATGGAAGTATATCTAATCAATTTTGGCACAATCGTCATCGTATAGATGCCATGCCCCACACTATCCTGTTTAAAAAGCTCATCAAAATGTTGAATATCAGCTTGAAAGCCTAGGGAGCGCTCCTTAAAAAGTTTCAATATCGTAGTATCACAACGAGATAAAGAATCCATATAATTCTCATAAGGCAAATCATAAGGATAAGATTTCTTAAAAGAATCAACACATGCGCTAATACGATCAGCCATGCTGCTTACTGTCATCCGATTAGAATCTTCCAAAATAAAATGATCAACACAATAAAAGTCAAATTCTGTAGTCATAAGATATGAAGCTCTAGGATTACGAATCATCTCTTCCTCTTCACTCGAACAAGAAGAAATAACCAAAGCGTACATGATGAGAACTAAAGCAAAGAATAGCGATCTTTTAAACATTATTTTCTTTTTAGTGTAGCAAAGATAGAAAAAAGTAGACCAAAATCGGCATAAAAAACTAAAAAAATAAACAAACACTTGTTTTTTCAAAGAAAAGCAGTTAAATTTGAACTTCAAATGAAAATAGCTATGAATCGGTTTATATCAGCATCGACTAAAATTATCATTCTTATAAACCTTTTATTTCTCTTTTCTAGTACAATTCACGCAGATGAGAGAAAAGATTCCATACCTTTGTCGCTCAAGACAAATGCTGTGGAATGGAGTGTTTTCGCTCCAAATGTAGCTGCAGAATATGGCCTTAACAAACACATTTCTGCAGATATTGATTTGGGTATCAATGCGTGGAATAGACCTAATAATAAGAAATATCGATTCATGCATATCACTGGCGAATTACGCTATTGGACTCATGAAGTTTTTCAAAAAGGTTTTTGGGGTATTCATGCTTCTGCTGGCTCTTTTAATATAAATAAGGTAAAGACTCTCTTTTTTCCGTTTAAAAAAGATTATCGATATCAAGGTACATTCTATAATATTGGTGTGGGCTATGGCAGAAGGTGGAATATTGACGGACATTGGGATATAGAAGCAGAAATTGGCCTAGGGTATTATTACGCACTGTACGACCGCTATAATTGCGAAACTTGCGGTGCCAAACTAGATGAAAACAAAAAGGGCTTTTTCGGACCAACGAAGGTTGCAGTAAACTTAGTATATACTCTTGGTAAAAAAGAAGAAAAAATTAAGGTGCTTCCTGCGGTCTATACACCAAGACCTCACAAAAAACTTACTCCTGCTGAGAAATATAAGAATATTGAGGCTATTGCCGAAAAATATCCTTTCGTCAGAGAAGTGGGTAGCGAGGCCCGTCGCGACCGTCGTCTCACGGTTCGGTTCCCTGTGAATAATGCGGTTATCAAAGGAGAATACATGGGCAATGCAAGTTCGCTTCGCGATATTCTGCAGGCTGTTCAAGATATCAGTGTAGACCAATACGCAGATTTAAACAGTATCAGCATTACCGGTTTTGCTTCTCCTGAAGGAAACGAAGAATATAACCGACAATTATCTAAAGAGCGTGCTCAAGCTCTTAAGGAATACATTCTTAACTTCACCAGTGTAGATGCCGATATCATTACCATTTCTGCAGAAGGAGAAGACTGGATGGGATTGCGAGATGCTGTAGCTAAGAGTAAAATGGCAGAGAAAAATCAGATTCTTAATATTATAGACAATACGCCTGAAGATCTTCGTAAAGAAAAGTTGATAAAGCTGAATGGCGGACAAACTTGGTACAAATTACTTCATACGATTTTCCCTTGGCTACGTGACGCTTGTTATATTAATGTATGGTATAAGAAAAAGTAACTCACCATATTGGCTTTATCTTGAGAATACTATATACATCAAAATCTTGAAAACAGTTGATTTGACTGTTTTTCATGTTTTCACTCCCATATCATTATTACTCAAAAAAAAATAGGCTAAAAAGCTAATTATACCCTTATTTCTGCACATTTAAACCTATACATGATAATTTTTCATGTTTTCTTGGCAAAAAGTTATATCCATGAAAATACTTATTATTTAACTTTGCATATATAAAAATTGAGAACGTAACGGAGATCCAAATCCATTCAAGTAAATCAAGAAATGGATAAAAAAGATATTTAATAATAGATGTTTGATGCGAATATAATTTATGTTGTGGATAAAGAAACCCAAATGTGTAATTAATGCGAATAGAAAAGAGGTGTACTTTATAGTACACCTCTTTTATTTTTCATATAATTACATTTCTAATTTTCGATTACGAATTTAGCAATTGCTTTTATGAGTCATAATTTCAAGTACCATATCATCAGTGGCATTCATTGCATCTTTACCTATACTTGTCAAATTATGAATACTTCGGTCTACATCCTCGTCAATAATACCTTCAGCAGAAGTAACCCATTTACCTTCTATACTCAGCATAGCTGAAAGGATCGCCGTACTTACACCACTACAGATTTTCAACGAACAACTTGGCTTAGCGCCATCACAGATCATACCAGTAAGATTGGCTATCATATTCTGAACAGTATGGCAGATACGCGAATAATCACCGCCCATTAAGTAGGTAATACCACAACTACTACCGATACTAGCTACCACACATCCACAGAGGGCTGAGAGTTTTCCTAAACTCTGCTTAATATAGATAGCCGTGAGATGACTCAACATCAATCCACGAATTGTTTCTTCCTCGGTATTTTCATTTTCCTGCGCAAAGACAGCCACAGGATTAGTCGCACAAATACCTTGATTACCGCTTCCTGAATTACTCATAACAGGAATCATGGCTCCACCCATACGAGCATCACACGCAGAAGCCGTCTTGGATATGATGTTCGAGAAGATTGTATTGCCAAAAATACCATGACTTAAAGGTCTATCCATGGTTTTTCCTAAACAATGTCCATAGTTTCCTTTAATACTTTCTTTAGCTGCACGAAGATTATATTCCTGAGTTTTCAGAATAAATCGCATTTCATCGACAGGAGCAGTCATAGCAAAATCATACACCAATCGCATATTGAGTGCGATTTCTTCCTCCTCACCTTCACTATGCAGAGCGTTGAGCTGGTCTAAACGTATTTCACTGTCAACACTTTCATAGACAAAATGGGTATGACCGCCAGCGATAATGGCTGTGGAAGTATGTCCATCTGCTTCGCATACGATTTCAATGTAGAGTTTTTCTGTGATATCCTTCTTGAGTTGTATATCAATAGTCTGCTCTTGCAGATAACATTTACCTGCTTCTAAGGTTTCGGGGGTAAGATCTTTAATCACCTCTAACTGATAAGAAGATTTACCGATCATAGCACCCAAAGCGATAGCGATAGGAAGTCCGATCATACCCGTACCAGGTATACCGACACCCATAGCATTCTTTAATATATTTGCACTCAGACGTGCAGTTATCTTCTCCGGTCGTCGATTACCTAAATTTTCAGCTGCCTTCGCTGTACACAAAGCCACTGCCATAGGTTCTGTACATCCCACAGCAGGCACAACTTCTCTATTCACGAGAGCAATAATCTGTTCTCGCACTTTCTTTTCCAACACCATTTTATAATTCTCTTCTATTAATGGTGCAAAAGTACGATTTTTTTCTCACATGACTTCTTTTTTTAGCATTCTATTCAGAATTATTCTCGTATAATTTGTCCATTTACATGCACAATGGCCTTAACAGGCTTACCTGTCTTCGAAGTCAACTGATAGTCTACCACCTTTCCGTTTCTCCACTTCATGTTCACAACGATACCCCCACGGGCACAAAGTCCACTTACTTCGCCGTCTTTCCACTCTTCTGGTAAAGCAGGTAAAAGATAGACATGATACTGAGGTTTACGTTTACTATAATCAACCTCACTCTGCAGTAACATTTCACAAACACCTGCGGTACCACCGAAATTTCCATCGATTTGGAAAGGCGGATGGGCATCAAAGAGATTCGGATAGGTTCCACCTCGATGCATACGGTCTTTACCCTGATACTGATCTGGGGTTACATATTGCAACAAACGCTGAAAAGTGCGATAGGCCATATCCGCCCGATGCAGGCGAGCCCAAAGGTTTATACGCCACCCCGTACTCCAGCCGGTAGTCTCTTCACCCTTCTGCAGCAGCGTTTTCTCTGCAGCAGCAGCCAACTGTGGCTGCTGATCTATCGTGATATGGTGCCCAGGATAGAGTCCGATAAGATGTGACTGATGTCGATGATGAATATCGTAATCCTTCCAGTCGTAATACCATTCATTGAGATCACCATCCTTGCCTACCGTATAAGGATGTAATCGGGCTAAAGCCTCACTGACAGTAGGGTAACCTTTTTGGTCTTCTTTTTTCTCTTTCAGTCCGAGCACTTGTCGTGCATGAAGGGTATTCAGCAATAATTCGCGGATAATGGCCAAATCTGCTGTACCACCATAACAAGTTGTACCATGATATCCTTTATCGGTCACATATTCGTTCTCAGGACTGGTACTTGGGGCGGTAATCAACTCACCCGATTTTTGGGGATTATCCACAAGCCAACGTAAAACAAACTGACTAGCGCCATTCAGAATAGGATAAGCAGTACGACGCAGAAAATCAAGATCTTGTGTATAGAGATAATGTTCCCAAAGTGTAGATGACAACCATGCTCCTCCCATATTCCAGTTACTCCACTCCGGACTTTCCCTGCCCTCGCCTACCGGTGCGGTTTTGGCCCAGATATCACTATTATGTGAAGAGCACCAACCTCGGTCTATCCCATAAAAATGGTGCGCCGTGAAATGTCCATTTTGAGCTAAAGATGCCATAAAATCGTGAATGGGTTCTTCCATCTCACTCAGATTGGCAACTTCTGCTGGCCAATAATTCTCTTCCAGATTGATATTTACGGTGTAATTACCACGCCATGGAGCTTCCAGATAGTGATTCCAAAGCCCTTGTAGATTGGCGGGAACACCTGATGTACGAGAACAACTGATCAGTAGATAGCGCCCATATTGGAAATAGAGGGTTTCTAAATAACGGTCAAGATACGCTTGATGATTCTTACCATAGTTTTTTAGGAGTGACCATGTATCCACGGTTTGTGGAGCATGATCGACTGTACCGAGACGAAGTTTGACTCGATTATAAAACTTCTGATAATCAGCTACATGACGACTACGCAATTCGTCATAGCTATAATTTTGCAAATGCCATAAATCATCAGTTACCTGAGCGAGGTAAGGTGCACCATCTTGCACCGGATGTTTATCAGCACCAGCAAAACTGGTTTCGTTCACTATATATATAATAAGGGTATCAGCATGTTCCACTCTCAATTTTCCATGAATTACCTGAACTGTCCCACCTTGAGCACGAGCCTGAAGCATGGTGCAAAAATGAGTAGATTCGCTGCTGACGCCTTGAGCATGTCCCAACATCGTAAGTTGACCTTGAGCGGTATTAGCCTGCAAACTTCTGGTAAGCGAAGCCTTCACTTGTACTGGCAACAGCGAACCGATAGAAATATCCATCGAAACACTTCCCTTTTTGTCGCCACTAATACGAATGGCCAGCATATTGTCGGGATTATCAGCAAAATATTCACGCTGATACAGTACTCCACCTTGTCGATAACTGATTTTAACCAGTGAACTATCCAGATCGAGTTGACGCTGATAATCAGAATAACGCTCGTCTGTTAAACTAGTAAGTTGAAGTGTACCTAAAGGCTGATAAAACGCTGAATTTTTTCCTTGCAGATGCAATTGTAGAGAATCGGCCTTACGATAGTTTTCTGCAAAGAGTGCTTTTCGTATTTCTGGTAGCCATAAAGAAGCTCCCTTTCCCTCATCTAGGTCTACAGGCTTACCAGTCCACAAAGTGATATCGTTTAGATAAATCGTATCGTGTTTCGGATTACCATAGACCAATCCGCCAAGCTTACCATTACCAATCGGTAAAGATTCCTCGAAATAGTGAGCAGGCTCATGATAGAGAAGTTGCATTTGTGCCCATGAAGGAGCCCAAAACTTCATAAGCAGGAAACCAGACAACAGTATGGATTTTAACATATATGAAGGTTTTTAGATACGCAAATATACTAAAAATTGACACACAAAGCCCCCCAAAAACTGCTTTTTATATGATTATTTGTCCAAAAAGATAGTTTTTATGATCAATAAAGAAGCACACTAATCAAAAAAAATGTATCTTTGCATCCATACATGTGTAAGAAAACAAGTACATACGAGAGTATTCATAATGAAACATTGGCTTTTATTTGCTTTTTATTATTTACTAAGTTTAAGTATATATGCTGCGCAAAGCAGGACTGACTTTGATGTAAAAAAGCTGGGACTCCGAGAAGGACTTTCCAGCAACTATATTCTTGACATAAAACAGGATAAATGGGGATTCATGTGGTTTGCCACAGAACAAGGGCTTAATCGTTTCGACGGTTCCCACTTTATCAGTTATTATAAATCACCAGGTCAGCTGACGGATAATAATATTAGAAGTCTACTCGATGATCCCAAACGACCGATACTTTGGATTGGTACACGAGACCGTGGCCTGAATGCATTTAATTATGCCACGAACACCTTTAAAAATTATCGACATAACAATCAAGACAGATATAGTCTGATAGCCAACGAGATAACCTATCTTACACGTGCTTACGATGGCAATATGTGGATTACTACCTATAGTAGTGGTTTGGATCACTTTAACTACAAAACAGGGAAGTTTACTCACTATAATAGTAAGAATGTGAAAGGGTTACCCGATGATGATCTTTGGTGTGCCCTTGATTTGCGCGATGGACTGATATTAGTAGGCCACAGGCATCATGGTCTTACCTTAATTAATACCCATACACGAAAAGCTAAAAACTACCGTGCTAATTCTATCCAACCATCATCGCTTATGAGCGATGAAGTGAATAGTCTTTATCAAGACCCTGTCGGTAATATTTGGGTAGGCACGAGTAAGGGGCTCTGCCTGTATGATTACGCTACAGACAAGATTACTCCTATCCATCACCCACAGATAGATGGCCACCGCATTTTCACCATCGGCATATCTGAGAATTACCGCATCATGGTGAGTGTCGAACAAAATGGTATCATTCTACTCCATTCACCTCAAGAACTTTCACAAAAAGAGGTTTTCCATTTTAATCAGATTACGGCTGGCGACACCCAACATAGTCTGGTGAGTAATTTTGTACGCACATTCTACGAAGATTCCCATCACAATCTATGGATAGGCCATTACGGTTCAGGGGTAAACTTTATCACAAATTCTCTACCACCTATCCGCAAAATTATATACGGTGCCAACTCTGATGAGTTTTTATCTGCACGTTCTGTATTAAGTCTTGTGGTGGATAACCAAAATCATCTTTTTGTCGGTACAGGTGGCTACGGTGTGGCTGAATTTTCACCAGATTTACATCGCATAGCCGAATATTCGATGAATAACAGTGTTATACGGGCTGCTTATAAGGATAAAAGCGGCAATCTATGGTTTGGTTCCTATCTCAATGGTGCTTATGTACGCAAAGGTTCTCAGATGACTCATATTCTTAATAACGAAGACGTCAGATGCTTTCAGGAAGATCCTTTAGGAAGAATAAGAATAGGTACAGCCACCGGTGTCATTATAGTCGACAAGAATACGCTAAAAGTAATTCGCTCTATAAAGAGAGAGGGGTTTATGGTTACCTCTATTGTTTTCGACAAAAAGGGTAATGCGTGGGAAAACGTATTGGGAGACGGTATCTATGTATATAGTCCTAACGAAAAACTCGTTAAGAGATTTAGCTCACGTACCGGTTTCCCTACGAATACCGCTGCACATCTGATGCAAGATCGAGATGGATATATCTGGGCTGCCACGGATGAAGGATTAGTACGATTCGACAACCAGTTTGTTAAGGGCAAATATAAACTATATACGACAAAAGATGGATTGAAGAGTAATTTCATTCGAGCTGTCATACAAAATCGTGATGGAGATATCTGGGTAAGTACGGCGAAGGGATTGAGCTGCCTTAGAAAGGGAAAATTTATTAACTTTGGTTATAACGATAATGTCTTAGTTGGCGATTTCGTGGCTGGCTGTGTAGCTCAAGGCCTTAATAATATCATTTATTTCGGTACTACTGAAGCTGGCCTCAACTATTTTAATCCAAAGGATATCTTCTCGCGTCGCAAAGAACTTAAAGCGTATATCACTGGCCTTCATCTCTACCATAATAATGGTAATGAAATAGAAGATAGTGTCGTCAATCTGATTGGCAAAAAGGAATTAAGAGTGGAATCAGACCAGAATACTCTGGATATAGACTTGAATATTCAAGAATATGAATATAGACACTGTGTGGAATATTGTTACAAACTGGAAGGTGTCAATAAGGATTGGTACTATACATCTAAAAACAGAGCCATTCTCCATGAGGTACCTTATGGTACACATAACCTGTTAGTAAAGTGTCACTTACGTAATCAGCCTTGGCCTAAAAAGTATACAGCGTTCAAACTGATTATAGCTGCCCCATGGTATTTCACTTGGTGGATGAAGATGCTCTATATCTTTGTATTTATCGGTGTCATTTTTGTGATAGTCCGTACAATTATTCGTCATATCCAATTAAAATATTTGTTAGAATCAGAGAAGATGAATCTGGCTAACGAACAGGCTTTGAGCGAAGAGCGTATACGCTTCTATACGAATATCACGCACGAACTTCGTACCCCTCTTACTCTCATTTTGAGTCCACTAGAAGACATTTCTAAGCGCACCGATTTACCTGATTCGGTCAACCATCAGTTGTCTCTTATTCATCAGAATGCACAGCATCTCAACAATTTAATCACATCTATCCTTGAATTCAGAAAATCTGTGAGCAAAACTCGAGAATTGTTGATATCACATGATAATATTGTTGATTATATCCACGAGTGCATTATAAAATATCAAGAACTCAATCGTAAGAAGGAGGTAGAGATTCGATTCTTTGCCCAAGAACCTCGTATCGAAATGTATTTTGACAAGGATGCTATTGGCATGATTGTCGATAATCTGGTAACTAATTCTATTAAATATACCGAAAGAGGGTCGATAGATATCAGCGTAGAACGACGAAGACTATTAAATAAGCATTTGGTAGATATCACTATAAGTGATACTGGACATGGTATCTCTCAAAAGGCTCAAGAGCATATTTACGAATGCTTCTACCAAGAGAGAGGTAAGCACCAGGCCTTTGGCACAGGTATCGGTCTGGCTTTGGTTAAGCAGTTGGTCGAACTCCATCAGGGTACTATTCAGTTGAAGAGCAGTCTTGAGCAAGGTACCAGTTTCGTTGTATCGCTCGATGAGGAGAATGTATATCCTAAAGCTAAACGAAGTAACCAGCATACTCCTACCGCTGCAAACACGAAAGAACTGTCTACAGAAAATAACCAAGCTGCAGACGAAAAGCCGATTATGCTCGTCGTGGAAGACAACCACGATATTCTCGAATATGTGACAGCATCATTTGCACAACATTTCACAGTCAAACAGGCACAAAATGGCCAAGAGGGTTTGGCTATCGCACTCGAAACCATTCCAGACATCATTATCTCAGATATCATGATGCCGAAAATGAATGGTAACATGATGTGCCGTACTCTGAAAGAGGATATGCGTACTTGTCATATACCTATTATATTATTGACAGCTAAGGATTCTAATGATGCTAAAGTGGAAGGTTATGAGGCTGGTGCCGATAGTTATATTACCAAACCGTTTACGCATGCTATACTAGAGAGCCGTGTTAACAATCTGCTGCAACAACGTAAACGTATGGCCAGTGTCATTCTCGAATCACAGACAGAGACGGTCTTAAAATATGGGAACAGAAGGACTACTCCACCTAAAACTTTTAAATCTGAAACCGTGGGACAGGCCTTTATGCTGTTATCTGCACTCACAGCTGCCAAAAAAGATGGAAAAACTTCTGTAAATTCGGATTCTATAGATTTTTTGAAAACAGATGAAAATCCACAATACACAGCTATAACAACGGCAAATGAAACCGTTAGACTGAATACTACGGACAAGAAATTCCTGGATAAGGTAAACCAATACATCCAGGATAATATTAGGAACGACCTCGATGTCAATATGATAGCCGATCATGTAGCCATGAGTGGAAGTTCACTCTATCGTAAGATGAAAGCTCTTACCGGACTCTCTACCAACGAATACATCCGAAAATACAGGATGCATTATGCTGAACAACTGATGATGGAGAATAAATATAGTCTTAACGATATTTCATTTATGGTGGGTATCAACAGTATCGCCTATTTCAGAAAGAGTTTTAAAGCTGAATTTGGTGATCTGCCTACAGATTATATGAAGAAAAAAGGATTGCTATAAATCAACAAAACGAAATCATTATTTAAACATAAAATCATAAAAACAATGAGTATATTAATTAAAGACACGACAAAAGAAGAACGCCTCAAAATCGTTTTAGAAGCCCTCGGCATGGATGCCGGTGGATGTGAAGACTATGACGAAAGCGTGGTCGACGATATCTATCTTGACTATATCGAAGGTAAGAAAGAGATTGCACAGATTAATCGTGAATGTAGTGAAAAACTAGCTGGTACTGTACATTAAGTATCAGCTAGCTTTCAGCTTTCAATATACGGGAAAAGAGCGAAAACGTTAATGATTATCAATAAAACAAAAGATATAGGTTGAAATACGAATACATATCACTATTAATATGTATATTTGTCTTGAACAACCTTTAAAGTATATTTCTATCACATAGATTATTCGCATTTCATAATATCATTCAAGACCAAACATCAGCATCAAAATGAAAAAAATAGTAGTACTTATAGTTATAGCAATTGCTGTTACTATATATTATTGTTGTAACAACAATATCGAAGCATCGGCTAAAGGCCGATTACAATATTTACATGAAAACCCAAATGACCCTGCGTGGCATGAATTTCATATCAATCCCTCTACCAAGGATATCCTCAAAGACATCAAGCTGGGATTTATTGATCAAAATATTTGTACGCTAAATTACAATGTTACTGTCTTCACTCCTGAAGGCAAAACCATAACTATACCTTGTGAATATCTCTATACAGAGATGTATCCTAATCATAAGGTTTTTGACCAGCATACAGACGACAAACTGATGATAAGCGAATGCATTACGACTCTCATTCCTGAGGATAAAATCAGAATGGATGAGGAGATGATACAGTATGAAAGCATATTAAAGAAAAAGGGTATCAGCATGCGTTATCTGATGACACACTCTGTAAAAGATGTTGCCAAGACTTATCGCAAGCAGATTTTGGCATACGGTCATATCCGAGCTAATGATCCTGACTTGGAGCATTGTGTCTTATACCATGCAGCTATTCTTAAAGTAAAATTCCATGGTCGCATGATTCGCTATACGCAGCATAATGCTAATATCAGTACCAGAATTAAGAATATGTTAGGAGAATATCTATAAATAGCTTAACGCTTATCGGAGCTATCTATACGATTCCCGTAGATTATTACCTATAAAAATCGGGCACTTGCCTTACGCACGTGCCCGATTTCGCTGTTAACTATTCCTTGTTTATTAATATCCATAATTCTGATAGAGTTGTTTGGCTTCATCGCTCAATGCATGGCCAGCCTCATCTGTCAGTGTATTGAGGAAATTCACATGGAATGGCTTAATCGTCATATAATTCTGGAAATTTCCTTTTGGCTTACCCGTCTGTCCGGTAGACGACGTGGTATTGTCTGAACTATCCCAGCTTCCTACAGCATAGGTCGTATTATTTTCATTAGCACCCATCTGATTATGCCACTGTATGCGCTCAGCCTGGAGTCCCGAATGATGAAGTCCTTCATAATATATTTCTTCTTCATTAAACTCACGGGCATACTCATTATAGATAAACTCTATAAAACGCTTCGCGTCTGTATCTGCGGTAGGAGGATAATTCTCTTGTAATGATTTTGCAGAAGTTCCATCCCAATAGCTGGCATCAACCTTAATCTGTGCATAAGCGTCATTGCTTACGGTATAAGGATACACCTGCTCGTCTGCATTCAGCAGCTCATGTCCAGGATACAATCTAGCCAACACCTCGTTACGAGTTTCACCGGCTTTGAAAGCTGCACGATAGCGCAACTGGTTGATATCAGCAATAGCGTTGCTATAATCACCCTTTCGACCGTATGCTTCCGCACGGAGCAGATAAGTTTCAGCAAGGCGGAATACAGGCACGTCACGAGTTCCAAAGTGAGCATTCACACCACTACGGTTTGGATCATTATATTTTGTCGTACCTGGCTCACCGGTCAAAACTTGATTCTCAAGACCATAATGGTTGGTCGAAGCTCCAGAACCGAGATCGTTGACAAAAGAATATTGAGTACCTTTAGGTACAATCTGTGGACGATAATAATACTTGCCATCCTTTTTCATCCAACGAGCAAAGAGTACAAATGGTTGTGCATCAGCCTCTTCTACATCAATAGCCGTTTCTTTTGTATTTTCCAGATAGGCAAAGGCCAAATCGCCTGTTCCCATTTTATGTTCACCTGCCACAGCCTTTCTACCACCCCAGGACGCACGCTTATAGGTAGGTTGAATATGCGTATTGAAATATTCCGCCTGAGCTTCAGTCCAAGTATATGTACCATTGCTAGCATCGTTATAGGCATAATATTTCTCGTCGGCAGCAGCACTGCTAGAAGTTCCACCATTCAAAGCTGTAGTGTATTCCAGATGGAATGAATTCTGATATCTACTATCATTGATTTTATCTGTATAGACATCAAATCCCCAGTCATTGTTATGATAGTATCCTGCCTTAGGTTGGGTCTCATTTTCCCAGGTATAATTTGGTATACCCCATTTTGCATCCACATATTTACCCGCAAAGAGCGCCACTACTCGATTACCGTAGCGATAGTTATCGGTTCCGTTACCATAAACTGCGGATAAAATAAGTTCTTTACTTCCTTCGTTACTCCAGTCACCGATGCCACACTTGAAAATATTACCATAGTTACTCTCCAGTTGATATTGTCCACTCCCTATCACGGCATTCGCATAGTAAATAACCGAATCAAGATCGGTACTGACATTACCCTTATATAACTGTCCCAAATACGATTTCGCATGAGTGTTATCGATAGTTCCATCAGTATTTCTACCATATTCGCTCGTACCATACGCAGCACCCTGTGCACGATAAAGGTATAGTTTGGCTAGGAAGTGAGCAGCAGCATACTTGGTTATTCGACCAAACTCTGAGTCACTATAGCTGGCTGGCAGATGCTCGTAAGCATAACGCAAGTCACCTATCAGAAGGCGATACAGTTCTTCTGCAGGCTGGCGCTTATAGTCGAAATTGTCTGGCATAGTCGTTACACTCGTTGTAGGAATATAGATATCACCAAAAAGTGTGTTCAGACTGAACAATACATAAGCTCTATTAAAGAGGGCTTCTGACAGTCTTCGTGCGGCATAATTTGCATCCGTGGCATAGTCGCCCACAGCATTACCCGAACGGATAGCGGTTATGGCTCGGTTACAAGCTGCCACTACAGGATAAGCATTGATGATATAGCCCGACTGCTGTTTGCTCTGCGTACCCAGGAAGGTATTACCCTGGGTAGCGATGGTACCAGAAGAAGACCAGGCTGACGAAGAAAAATTATTCACTGCTGTAGACCCACTGCAGATACCAACATCTGTACCGGTTTCAAACATGTATCCACCTTCCTGATAAGGATGACGCAGACGAACAGCATTATAAGTACTTACTATGAGCTGATCTAAACCCTGCTGAGTTTCAAAATAATCCTGAGTGATGGTACTTACCATCTCTTCTTTCAGGAAACTATCTGAGCAACTGGTCAATGTAGCCCCCAGCGCTGTAAAATATATGATATTTTTTACGATTTTATTCATGTACTAATCTCCCATTAAAAACCTAATTTTACTCCTAATACAAAACTCTTGGTGATGGCTGTATTGTTCGTCTGTCCACCGATATGATTACTACTTGTCCATCCGGTTACATCATCAGGGTTGATACCAGCCTTAACCAGTTCTCCACCAAAGATAAACGGATTGAGCACCTGCGCATAAACTTCAGCACTGCCGAGTCCGAGCGAACGTAACTGTCTGCGCTTAAAGGTATACGACAAACCGATATTCTTCACCAGTACCATGTCGCTACGTGAATAGTTGCGTACATAGTCGTAATCAGTGGTACGTGTAGCTGTTGTAGGTTGAGCAAAAGCTGCATCGGTGTTCGTTTCGCTCCAAGTATCGTTTTCTACTCTACGACCTATGGTCTGTGTCAAACCATAATACCATCCACCAAATCGACCATAGATATAGGTACTCAGGGTCCAATTCTTATATTTAAAAGTATTTGTCAAACCAGCTTCCCACTTTGGCGATTTATTGTATACCACTTTATCATCTTCATCAAAGGTACCAAAACCATTATTCTCATAATAATAGGTAGTACCATTATAAGTGAAAGATTTAGCTCCTGCAGTGTTCTCATCAACAAGAATTAGCGGCTGATCCTTAATCTTATACTGTCCTGCCAAGAAGGTTAAACCGTTAGCAGAATAAGCTGCTCTGAGCAAAGCATCCTCTTCTGTATTTTGCCAGATACGGTCGTATTTATAGTCATAATACACGTTTAACGCTTCTCCGATAAACCAGTTATTGGCTGCCATATCTTCTTTACCATTTACAAGACTTACGATTTCCTCATGATTAGTAGAGAAACTCAAATCTGTCTGCCAGGTGAAGTTGCGTGTCTGGATATTCGTGCTTGATAATGCAAGTTCAAAACCTCTATTTTGTGTTTCACCGACATTCGAACGTATCTGTGCATATCCCGTAATCACCGGTATGCTTCGGTTCATAATGACATCGCTTGTACGAGAGGTATAGAAGTCTATCGAACCATTGAGGCGTCCTCTGAATACACTGAAGTCTACACCCAGATTAAATGAAGAAGTACGCTCCCATTTCAAGTTATAATTTGGCATTACGTCTGGTTTGGCACCTGTAGTATTCGATACATTACCACCAATACCAAATGGGATACTGGCGAATTCAGAAGTTACAGAACCAGAAGTAGAATAAGCACTCACAGACGAGTTACCCGTAACACCATATCCAGCACGAAGTTTCAACTGATCGAGCCATTTTACATCCCTAAGGAAACTTTCCTCACTTGCCTTCCATGCGAAAGCTGCCGATGGGAAGAAATCCCACTTGTTACCTTCTGCCAGTACACTTGCACCATCCTTTCTACCCGTCAAAGTAAGCAGATAGCGGTTCTTAAAAGCATAGTTCAGACGGGCCATATAAGAAGCACGGGTCCAGTTGGTGTAACTGCTACCATAGGTTGTCTGCTGATCGTCACTATCGCCTACATCATACCATTTTGCAGTTGGATAAACGGTACCATAAGCACGCACATTGAGCGACTCTGTACGATAACGTTCTGCACTCTGCAACAGGGTGAGTCCGATGTGGTGGTCTGGAGTAATGTCTTTTTCATAGAAAATCAGATTTTCAAGTGTCCATGACAGAGATTCACTATGCTGATTATAAGCTACACCTGCTGCCGTACTTACTATTTCATAAGGGTTACTCCAATTTTCTCCATAGTAACTGCCATAGCGTGAACTACGGAACTGGGCACCAAAGTTGGTACGCCACTTCAGACCCTGTAAAGGAGCATAGATATGACCGAAATCAAGCTCAGCATAAGAACTAAGGTTGGTCGCATAATAGCGATATTCGTTTTCCGACTCATCGATATCCGATAGGATGTTATGTCCTGCACTACCACTAGTACTTCCGATAAGATAACTTCCGTCTTCATTATAAGCAGGTACCCATGGAAGTGTATTCAGAGCCAATCCATATGAATCTTTAGCTACGGAATTCGATGAGTTTTGCACGATACCATAATTTTTCAGCGAATAAGCAGCATTCAGATTCAAACCGACATTGAGCCACTGGGTAGCTTGTATACTACCATTCACATTGGCCGTTACACGGGTATAGTCTTGGTCTTTCATCGGCACTTGCTGGTCAAGATAGCCTAACGAGATATACAGTTTACTCTTGTCACTACCAGCCGACAAAGATACTTGATGATTCTGTGAGAAAGCTGTACGAGTAGCCAAATCAGCCCAGTCGGTATTCAACAGTTTCGATGAATCGTATACAGGTACCTGGTCTGCATAGCCTGCAGCTTTTTCTGCTTCTGTTGCATCACGAAGCACCACATTACCATTAGCATCATACTGATAACCAGACTTGATGACACGGTCGCACCACTCCTCTGTACCGATAAAGAGCACTTTATCACGATCAGGATCTGGAGCTGTACCATACGAGCCATTATAGGTTCCACCCGTAATAGCAGCCTGTCGCTTATAGTCAAGCAGTTCACCCGCACTCATCCAGTCGGTCAGCGAGTGCAGTGTACTCCAGCTGAAAGTACCATCGTAATTGATCGTTACCTTACCTTTAGCCCCCTTCTTCGTATTCACGAGAATGACACCATTCGCACCACGCGAACCATAAATAGCGGTGGCAGAAGCATCTTTAAGTATCTCGATACTCTCAATATCACTTGGCGCGATATCCGATAGCGAACCAGCTGTAAACGGTATACCGTCTACAACGTATAATGGTGCATTATCAGCCAACAAAGAACGACTACCACGTATAAGTACACTTCCCAGTTCACCAGGACGATTATTTGAACTTACCTGTACACCAGGCGCCTTACCTTGCAGTGCCTGCAATACATTTTGCACCGGGCGTTCTGTCAGCGTTTCGCTGTTGATCTGTGTCAAAGCACCCGTCAGGTCACTCTTCTTCTGCTGACCGTAACCCACGACCACCACTTCCTGCAAGTGATTCAGATTTTCAGATAGATTTACGTCGATACCCTCATTGGTCAGTTCGTACACATCTACCTCCTCTGGATTATACCCTGTATACGAAATAAGAAGAACAGTTGGTGTATTATCCACTTTCAGACGAAACTTACCATCGATATCTGTAACCGATGTCAGCTTATTCGCACTTTTACCTTTTACACTCACCACTGCACCGATAATAGGCTCACCGGTATGAGCATCACGAACAGTACCTATAATATCTTGCGCCCAGGCTGATAGTTGTACCAACAGACCAGTCAGCAAAATAAGGTCCCTCTTAAGTTGTTGTAGTTTTTTTACTTTAAATTCCATACGCTAACACTTAGATTTATAAAGTTATTCGCAAGCAGTTTATAAATGCTTTTTTTCGGTGGTGCAAAGGTACGGCTGTCTGTTTGCCCACACAATCCCGTTGACATGGTAAATTATATCGCTATAATTTGGTAAAATAAAATACCACAAACTAGTGATAACGTTTTCTTTCTTCGTTGCAAAAATCATGAATCAACCGATGAAACATCATCGTGTAAAAAATATTTTTGTAACTTTGTATCGTTTTTTAGTAAATATGAATCATGATGCCACAATACACTGACAAGGTCTTAACTATCGCTCTGTTAGTAACCTTTTTCCTCGTAACCTCTTGCCGTACGGTTAACCAGACTTCCATACCTTATCAGCAGATAACGGGATGGAGCAGACACAGCAATGCTCAGGTAACCCACTTCCTACAAACGACAGACACAATGAAAAGCCGTAAAGTAGCTGTATTCGATTGTGATGGCACACTTATCGGACAACGTCCGTATTATCTCAACGATGAGGCCTTATTCTCTTATATGGCCGCCTACCGAGGTAAAACTGACGATATTTCCAAACAGAAATATGCACTCTTCGAAAAATTCTGCAGCGAAAAAGAAACGCTTACTGATGACGAGTATTATCATTATTATGCCCGCATGCTGAGTGGCATGACACGAGAAGAGGCTCGCCAAATCGGTATCCGTACCTATAACCGGTGCTACACTTCTAAAGTCTTCACCGATATGCAGACACTTATCACCAATCTGAAGCGCCACAATTTTGAAATCTGGGTGGTCACAGGTTCTCTAGAACTCCTTTATCAGCAGGTATGTACCGAAGCCTTTGGTATTCCTGAAGACCATATTATCGGCATACGCATCAAAGAAGGTGCTGATGGCAAACTCATGGACGAATGTGAACGTCCACTTTCGCTCGAAGCTGGCAAGGTGAATGCTATCAAGAAGTATATAGGGGTAAAGCCACTGTTGGCTGCAGGCAATAGCCGTGGCGATTTAGAGATGATGCAATATGCCCAATCGCTAAAGATTATTCTTAATCCGAACGATACTCGCGCTTTAGACGTGCTCGGAGGAAAAACACTCAAAAAATATTGGCAGGCAGACTCTAACTGTATCGTAGAACAAGCTCTCGATATCGACGATGGCTATCCGTATTTCTGCCACACCATCAACCTTCCTCAAAATTAAGAATAGACAAGAGATTTGATACTCTTGGTTATCTTCTCGTGTGAAGCAAATTCAAGTCCATTGTCAGTAATGATTTGTTTTAATTGCACTTCTATTGTGAACTCGCATTATATAGACTTAATTACCTTACATGGGTTACCTACTGCAATAGAGTTCGAAGGTATATCTTTCACCACTACGCTTCCAGCACCTATGGTAACATTGTCTCCAATAGTAACCCCAGGTAGAATGGTAACACTTCCACCAATCCACACATTGTCACCGATGCGAACAGACTTAGACCATTCACGGCGACTATTACGTTCCACAGGGTTGGTACTATGACAAGCCGTATAGATGCTGACATTTGGTCCTATAAAGCAATCATCGCCAATTGTTACTGGAGCTTCGTCGAGCACTGTAAAATTGAAATTAGCAAAAAACCGCTTGCCTATCCTTATCTGCTTGCCATAGTCGCAGTAGAAAGGCTGGATAATCAGAAAATCGTCATCAGCGATGTATCCCAAGAGTCCTCTCAGTATCTCTCTTGCCTTCTGTTTCTCCGAGGGTCGTAATAAGTTATAGTCATGAATAATCTCCTTTACTTCAGTCAATTCATTTATCAGCTGAGGGTCAACGGCAGAATAAATCTCACCAGCCAGCATCTTTTCTTTCTCTGTCATACTCATTATATATTATCAGAACACAAAAGTAGTAAAAAAAACTGAACCGTATGTAAACAGACGCTGCTATTTTAACCTAATCTTCTGTCTTGATATACTTGGAACAGAATATGGTAAGAGCTACAACGATGATAAATATCGTGAGAATGAAAGTCATTTCGCGGATATGATTTAAAGGTTCAACCCATATCTCATTGAAAAAGCCATTACGGGCCATAATCTCCACAAATGTCCAGAACACGATAACGGTTGCCAATGCATAACGTATATTGCGCCCCCAGGCTGCAATATGCAATTCTTTCTTCAGCATCAATATAGAAAATGCCTACACGGATACCACCTTGCAGGTTGCTAAATCTGCGATTTCTTGGCAAACAATGATTCTGCAACCAGTTGATAAAGTCGCATCCCGTCTTAGTGCAGAATACGTAGAAAAGCATGACAACCACCCACATACCGAAAGTGGCAGGCATAATAAGATACTCCGGTCTCGACCCCCGTATTGCCTTCAGTTCAGCACGGCTATAATCTTCAAGATGTGCTCCATTAATGAGGTAATCCTGAGCACCTTCTGTCAGTTTGTCGTTCATTAGGTAATCGCGCATCATGTCACCACCCACGGTCAAGATATCCCCCCTACCCATCGTATGATTGTAAAGTGCGCGAACACTATTCTGAACATTACTGTATGAACGTATATCGAGATTCTGTGAACGTTGCAGTGTCGACTTATCGTACTGATCGAAAGCATATGCCAACTCAACATAGTCATTATCAGTAATGGTCCATTCGCCCTTTATGCCAGCCGAGAAATCGCGATATCTCTCAGGTTCATTTGTTACTCGCGGAACTTGACGAAAATAGTAACTTGCATGTGCCGAAACTTTTAGCCCATCTGTAGAACGAAGCGTAAACTTGTCTTTTACACTGAACACACGTGTAACAGGATTCGCATTGCTGTTCACCTTGTAGTTATCCATATCACTGAAATTGGTAGAGAGCGTATTAGACCAGTGGTTACGATACA
The DNA here is from genome assembly GCF_022024235.1 of Segatella baroniae B14. GTDB lineage: Bacteria > Bacteroidota > Bacteroidia > Bacteroidales > Bacteroidaceae > Prevotella > Prevotella bryantii. The sequence goes on along the minus strand of NZ_CP091800.1, from coordinate 463,208 downwards.
TGCTGAAGATGCCTCCATAACGCTGACTGTTGTGGCGTCCCCATCGAGCATCGAGATGCAAATTAAAAATATAAAAAGTGTTAAATCGTTCAAAACGTAACATATGTTACCATCCAATAAATACATAAAAATTACTTTTGCGCCATCTTAAAAAGTTAAATAGGAAAAAAGATGACAGAATTTAAACAAGTAATCAATGAAGCCCAAGAATGGCCTATGAACAAGTTGGTAAACTACATTATAAACAATTACCACGAGGGATGCGTGATGTATGTAGATGCAATGCGACGTGAAGCAGATATGTTGAAAAATTTAGATGGTACCGTAGATATGCAGCATGTGGTAACTCTTTTGAGTGAGAGTTTCAACGACCTATCAAACCATTTCCAGAAGGAAGAGAGCATACTTTTTCCATACATTTGTAAACTCCAGACAACTATAGACAGCGGAAGTGAACCACAGACATTTCATTGCGGATCAGTACAATATCCCATCCGCGTAATGATGACGGAACACAGTGGAGAACTGGAGCGTTATGATCGTATACTAGGCATTATGAACCAGCAACTAGAACCGTTTGCATCATCAGAGCCATGCATAATGCTTACCAACAAATTGACAGCTTTTGTAGCATGGCTTGGAGAACACATTAAACTGGAAGACGAAATACTTTTTCCTCGTGCCATTGCTGCAGAGGGAATAACAACAATAGAATGAATAAATGCATGAACTGAAGATAAAACGAATCTATGAGCAGGTAGAAAAGACAGACGGCTATCGAATACTGATAGACCGTTTGTGGCCTCGTGGTATCAGTAAGAATACTGCTCATTTAGACGAGTGGGCTAAAGAGGTTGCCCCTACTCCAACACTTAGAATATGGTTTGGGCATAAGGAAGAAAATTTCGAAGAGTTTAAAACTCGATATGAAGAAGAACTGGCAAACAATCCTACAGTCAAGGCTTTTGCCTATCGGTGTATTGAGCTATTACACAATACAGATATAACTCTAGTTTATGGCGCACGTTCCAAGACATGCAACCACGCTATCATCCTTCGTGACTGGATATTGAGATAGGACTTCCAACTTCATCGACATTGTTGCAGATTGCAACAAACTAAACTCACCTCAGTACAATAGAATAGGATGTATTATATTTATAAATAAATATTTAAATGCATATGAAAGCAAAAATATTTTTCCGAAAACAACATAAATGGATAGGCATAGTTGTATGCCTATTCATACTTCTATTTTGTATATCAGGCATCATACTGAACCATCGCAAGGCATTTGGCAATGTAAATGTACCTAGAAGTTGATCAGCAACGATTTCGGACAACCCTTTTATTGCACTTACGATGGGGGAACAGACCGCCTACCACAACCTAAAAGCATGTACCAATTGCCTATTTCGCTTTGGAATCTCGCTCTCGAAGTACATACGGGGCATATCTTCACCTTCCTAGGCACAGTCGGCAGTTTTCTCTACATCTTTCTAATGGCTATCCGTATTTCTGCCACACCATCAACCTTCCTCAAAATTAGCTTTATTTTTATTTTACAAAAGGTGCCGTGAGATTCGCATATTATCCACGAATCGTAAGTAGGGAGTGAAATACGGGAATTATGACTACCTTTATAAACTCCTATCAATCAGCGACTTGTATTTTCTTTACATTCTTGATGCTCCAAAACCCAAGGTCCTAGGGGGCAAAACCTTAGAGTTTATTCGATAAGACCATAGAGTTAACGAGGTAAACCCATAGCTAATGGAGGTTAGGAGCTTGGGTTTTAGAGCACGACTAAAAAAAAGGGATACATCTGTAAAGATTCTCTTCTATAAAAGCTCCATTTTTTCTTCTAGATGAGCAGTTTGAGAAGAGGCCTTTTTTTTGATTTTTTCTTTTCAATCTGCAGGATAGCAAGGTAGGCACAACGAATAATAAGTGTCTAAAATTGGTTATTTTCGATTACTTATCAAGTTTAGTAAAAGAAAGAGTTCATAAAATGCTTAACCTATTATGCACAAAATTTCAAATAAATACTTTACTTTTGATAAAAATAAGTACCTTTGCAAGGTTATAAGTGAGAATTTATACAGGAATGGAATTAAACTGAATCATTCAACCTTAACAAGAATATAACCATATGAAGAAAAAGACATTACTCTTAGTTCTCTACCCTTTGCTGGCCACCGCTAGCTGGGCACAGAAAGTCGTATTTTACACCCCTAACACTGTCCGCATCATCAAGGACAATGGTGTAAACGAGGAAAAAAAATCACTCGTAGTCATCGCACAACCTAAACCGGTGAAAGTAACCCAAACCAAGAAAGGAACCGCCACCGTGTATCAATCATCAGCTCTCAAAGTTACAGTGCAAGATGGCAAGGTAACCTTTGCCGACAACAAAGGCAATATTCTCACCAGCGAAGGAGAAACCACATTCACCCCTATAACTACGAACCTCGACCGTGGTGCGTTTAAGGTAAAACAAACTTTTGCTGTCGATGCAGACGAAAGTATTTACGGAGTTGGCCTTTTACAAAACGGCAAAATGAGTCAGCGTGGCGAAAATCGTCGCATGATACAAAGCAACTTGGAAGACTTCGCCCATTTTTATCAGAGCATCAAAGGCTATGGTATCTTTTGGGATAATTATTCGCCAACTCAGTTGATTACCCCAGCCGAAGGAGAAGCAGGTCATGTCGTTTTGGAATCGGAAGTGGGCAAACTCGCCGACTATTACTTTATCTATGGTGGCAATGCCGATGGAGTAATTGCTGAGATGCGACACCTTTCTGGAGAAGTACCTATGCTCCCTCTGTGGACATACGGTTTCCATCAGAGTAGAGAACGCTACAAGACCCAACAGGAGCTGCTGGATGTAGTACACAAGTATCGCGACCTCAAAGTACCTTTTGACGGTATAATTCAAGACTGGCAATACTGGGGCAGCAACTACACTTGGAATGCTATGGAGTTTATCAACCCAGACTTTGATCGCGCCCAACAGATGATTGACGAGGTACACAAACAGAAAGCTCACATGAGCATCTCTATATGGGCTTCTTTCGGACCCGAGACTAAGGCTTACCGAGATATGAAGAAAAAGGGATTCCTGCTCGACTTCGAGACATGGCCTCAGAGCGGTCTGACACAATGGCCTCCACGCATGGACTACCCGAGTGGTGTACGTTGTTACGATGCCTACAGCAGTGAGGCACGCGATATCTACTGGAAATATCTCAGTAATCTTTACAATATGGGTATTGATGCCTGGTGGATGGACTCCACCGACCCCGACCATCTCAGCTACAAAGAGAGCGACTTAGATCAGCCTACATCCATGGGCTCTTATCGCAGTGTCCGCAATGCGTACCCACTCATGACGGTGGGCGGAGTGTACGACCACCAACGCGCCACAACCCGTGATAAGCGAGTATTCATCCTCACCCGCTCTTATTTTTCCGGTCAGCAGCGTTATGGTGCCAACACCTGGAGCGGCGATATCAGCTCTTCATGGGAGAGTTTTCGTAAACAAGTACCTATCTGTCTCAACTATACCCTCACCGCCAACCCTAACGTGAACACCGACATCGGTGGGTTCTTCGCCGGTTCATATAATACGCAAGGCTTCAACTCAGCCACTCGCAACCCACAATATCAAGAACTTTACGTTCGCTGGATGCAGTTTGGCGCTTTCACTCCGATGATGCGTAGCCATGGCACAGACGTCTATCGCGAACTCTATTATTTCGGTAAATCTGGCGAACCTATTTACGATGCTTTAGTAGATGCCGTGAAACTTCGCTATCGCTTTCTTCCTTACATCTACAGTCAGTCATGGCAGGTAACGAAATACAACGATTCTTTCATGCGAGCTCTTTTCATGGATTTCAAAGATGACAAACAGACATGGAACAACAACCGCCAGTATCTCTTCGGCCACAACGTGCTCGTCTGCCCTGTCGTTAACCCACTCTACACCACAGAGAAGATTGTACGCACCGACCCGTTGGGTGGATGGGACCGCAAAGACGGAAAACGCGAGACTTACACTTCAGTAGACTGGAAAGCGAACAAAACCTTCAGCGTCTATCTACCCGCAGGCGCCATGTGGTACGATTATTGGACCGGTAGACGCTACAATGGTGGACAGACTCTCACTGCCAATGCACCTATCAGTCATTCACCACTTTATATTAAGGCCGGTTCAATCCTTCCACTTGGTCCCGACGTGCAGTACGCCAACGAGAACCACTATGACAATCTTGACATCGTGGTTTATCCTGGTGCTGATGCCTCTTTCACTCTTTATGAAGACGAGGGCGACAACTACAACTACGAGAAGGGTATCTACTCTACCATTCCACTCACTTGGAACGACAAAACGAAGACGCTCACCATCGGCAAGCGCAAAGGCACCTTCCCAGGCATGCTACAGACACGCACTTTCCGCGTGAAGGTGATTGGTGGAATAGAAAAGACCGTTACTTACACAGGTAAGGGGATTAATGTAAAATAGAAAGATCTACAGCTATCGAAAACGTCAAGATCAGAAGCAGAGACTAGATGATCTCTACACAGCCAGCACTTTGGAAGAGGTCAGATACTTGCCAGGTCACTACCACGAACTAGTTGGCAATAAAAAAGGCCAATGGGCATGCGACCTGGATCAGCCTTACAGACTAATTTTCACTCCAACGGCACATCCTATTCCAACGGATTCTAACGGCAAGTATATTTGGATAGAGATTGATAGTATTGAAATAGAAGAAATAGACAACTACCACGGCAAATAACATTTAAAACAAAAAGAATATGGCAACAAAGAACTTATATATCCCAGAAAATGTTTCTCACCCAGGAACTACCTTAAATGAGAAAATGAAAGAAATGGGTATGTCTGTTAAGGAGTTCGCAGTGCGCACTTCTAAACCAGAGAAGACTATAATTGCCATTATTAAAGGCATCAGTTCTATTACCCCAGAAATGGCTGTAACTTTCGAAAGCGTCACAAAAATTCCTGCTAATTTCTGGATGAATAGGCAACGCATATATGACGAATGCCTTGCTCGATCAAAGCGTCGAGAGCAAATTGCATCTTTTGCGGAATGGGCTAAAAAATTTCCATATACAGACATGGTCAATCAAGGCTGGATTGAAAAGAAAACTGTTCAAGATGAGAAAACTGCTGTCATTCTTGACTTCTTCGGAGTAAGTTCACCCAATGCATGGGAGAATTACTATATGAATCAGCAATTAAAAGTTGCTTTTCGCATTTCCCTGGCTACAACAAAAGAACCGTATGCCATTTCTGCATGGTTAAGAAAAGGTGAACTTCAAGCATCGGAGATCAACATAAAAGTTAAATACTCCGAAAATTTGCTACGAAGTAAACTATCAGCTATGAAAGAACTTATGCGAAAGGAGCCTAATAACTTTCCAAAGCAACTACAATCCTTATGTGCAGAATGTGGAATAAAGCTCATCTACACTCCGTGCCTGAGAAAAGCCCCAATCAGCGGCTCAACAAGATGGATTAACAATATCCCATGCATTCAACTTTCAGGAAGAAGCAAAAGATATGATACATTTTGGTTCTCTTTCTTCCATGAAATAGGACATATTCTCCTACATGGAAAGAAAGACATATTTCTTGAAGACATCGATTATAATGAAGAACAATTAAAAAAGGAAAAACAGGCCAATGAGTTCTCATCAAATGTCTTATTGACAGAAAAGGAAACCAATCTCATTATTGCAAGCAACGATTTTGGATCAACAGCCCTAAAGCATTATGCGGCAACATTCAATACCCACCCTGCAATCATAGTAGGAAGGTTACAGCATCTAGGAATTTTACCATTTGCAATGCATGTAGAAAGTTTCGAACTATTCAATTAGAAAGTAAAGCTTTTTATCAAAGGCAGGAATTTGATTTCCTGCCTTTTTTACTATAATGAGCAGATAAAAAAACTCATCTAGACTTATAATTCTAAATTAAGGAATTGAACAAAAATACATCTATCACCACAACCACATATCATAGGCTATTACTAATACCATAAGCCTTCTGCAGCTTCTCGTCGTATTTATTCTGTGCATATTGAGGGCCATTGTAGTGTCGGGCAAATTATCCACTAAACGTCATTCATTTATAATTTCATCCATGCTTTCACTCCGGATTTCAGTATGCAGTTTATCTTTTATAGAAAACAAAATCAGTCATTTTGCTTTTTTCATCTTCTATAATTCATATTCTAGGCTCATTTCCTACTTATTCCGTTCTACGCTTTATAAACTATTTTATTGCTGTCCACTAAATTTCTAATAATAACTCTGCAGTAGAAAATGTACTCGAAAAATTAGCCAAACAGGATCTAGGCTTTCTTGTTGCAACCTTGGGTAAAAGAGCAAACCAAATGATGTTTTTTCAAGAAGAATATCAAAAAAAAGAAAAAGCCTATCCACCTAAAATCAAAGATTGGATTAATTCTGGTACCTCACGGTTATTGGAAGCAACGGGCCAGCAGGCCTATTACCGCCATGTGGGCGGGATAGTAATAGTAGAAGAACTTGCCGAGCCACTTCAGCCGTCCTCGCTGGCCGTTGTACATCGCCAGCAGCGGTACTGCCAGCCAGCAGGCCAGGTGGACCATGCCGTAGGTGGGACTGTGGAATATGAAGAAGGCGACGGCGTAGAGCGAGATGATGGCCATCATCCAGAGCATCTGCTTGTGGAAGCAGCCCCGGTTCCGGCCTATCATGAGTATGGCCAGCGGGGCGGCACAACTCCAGTCGGAGGTGCAGGTGAGCAGGCAGGCCACCAACGTAACACCGACCTTCTGCCATCGGGCAAGTCGCTCCATGTCCCATACTTTCAGCAGTATCAGCCCCCAGAGCAGCGGCCAGGCGATGCTCGTGGCATTGAAGAGCAGGTTGCCGAGCGGGTTGAAGCCCGACATGTTGAAATAGCAGAAGGCGAAGTGGCTCACCACGGCCAGCATGAGCAGACGGCGTAGGTAGCGGCGGAAGTCGTGCGTGTGGTGATAGCCCTCGGCCACGAAGAATATCATCATCGGGGCCGTCAGCCGTCCGATGCAGTGCAGGAATATCTGCGTCGGCGTCTCTGCCTGCTCGTAGGTCTCAATGCCCACCCAAGCCAGGTGGTCGATCGTCATGGCGACGATGGCGATGACCTTCAGTGCGTTGCCGCTCAGTCCTTTTTCCATCATTACTCTAATCATAATGTTTACGATGTTATCCAGTTCTTCATTTTTATGAAAGGAAACGGGGATGTACCCCGTCTCCTCGTCGTGATAGTTATTACTTGATAGTTATCTTTTGTCCGTGATGTATATACACGCCAGGCTGCGTGGGCTTGCGACCTATCTTAAAGCCTTGGAGGGTCCACCAGTCGGAGTCGTCATTGTCGTCTGTGACAATCGAACTGATGCCAGACAGCGCACTGCTCAGGTCGAGGACGTAAGGCTCCCACGATGTGCCGATGTTAGCATCGCTGACGTATGTCTGCGTGTTGTCGATGTCGATGATCTTGCCGTCGGTGCAGGTGCGCAGCACCATGGACTGTCCGGCTCCGTCGCCACTGATGACAAGGTAGTAGAGGGCGTTGTCGCTGGCGCGTGTTGCACCGCGGCACTCGTCACCGATGAAGGCGGCCACCTCGGCGGTGTCAACCACAGCGTCTCCGTCACGCAGCTGAATGGCCATCGTCATGTTGCTCGGATAGAGGCCCAGGGGCACGGGATTGAAGATGCGCAGGTCTTCGGTTGCACCCCGTGATGCTGCCATGCGGGTATTTACCCTTGCAGCCGATGCTGCCGTTTCCGTCGGATAGAGGAACGACTTTGTGTCGTTGGCGTTGCTGTAGTACAGGTAGCCGCGTCCACTCTCCAAGGCCTTCAGACTGCCTTCCCAGCCGTATTCGCTGTAGATGGCCACGCCCGTCTGCGACTTCACGATGTCGCCCTTCTGCGGATTGGCGGCAGCCAGCGCTTCATCCACGGTCATCGTCGTCAGCGGTGTGTAGGCTATCCAGTTCCAGCCCTTCGCCAGCGTGACGGCCCTCTCCTTGTCCTCCTTCAGCTGTCGGCCCGACACGGCGAGCAGGCTGTTAGGCTCATCTTGCTTCGTGGTTGGCAGGCGGTCTATCTTCAGCTTGTACATCTCGTTGGCCTTCGCACTCTTGAGCGTGCCGCCGCCCCACTGGGCACCGTTGTAGTCGTTCCAATTATCACGGCTCTTGAGCAGCATGCTCCACTCCGCGTATGCGCCGAACACATGGTCGAGGTAGGTGCTCTGCGGCTCCACGCCGAAAGCTATCCAGTTCCAGTTCTGGTGGATGGGGATGAGCTGCTCCACGTTCTCGCTCTTCGTCCAGATGGCGGGCGTGTCGAAGTCACCCAGTATCTTATCCTGGCCGAAGATGACGGTGGTCACGGTGGAGTCCTTCATGGCAGCGGTCTTCACCGTCACGGCGATATTGGCGTCGGTGTAGGCCACGCCCTTCGATGCATCCCAGATGCGGAAGCTCACTTCCTTGCCCATGTCGTACCGCTTGTTGTCGGTGCCATAGACGTTCATCGTCACGTAGGCCGCGCCGCGCACCTTCTCGGGCGATGCCACGCCTCGGCACTCATTGCCGATGAAGGCGGCCACCATGCTCTCCGGGTTCTCCATCAGGATGCCGCCGATATACACCTGTCCGATAATCGACATGTTGTGGTCGTACTTCGTCGGGTCAACGGCCCACTGCGGTTTCTCGCCGCGTACCTTCATCACGATGCGCAGCGGTTCCAGAATGCCGTTGTTGCCCAACAGACCGATGGCCACGTCGTAGTTGCCCACGGGCACCAGCGGGTTCACCTCGAAGCGCAGCGTCTTCGTCTTCAGCGGACTCACGTCGTCCGTGCGTTCGCTGTCGACGAGCGAGAGCCACTGCGGCATATTATATAAGGTATATAGCTCGGTGCTGCCACTCTTGTTCTCGATGTCCACGTCGAAGGTATAGTCGTCGCCGTACTTCTTGATGATGTTCACCGAGTCCTTCATCCACGTCAGCGTGTTCTGCTGCACGTAGGCCGTCCAGCGGATGGGCAGCGAGGTGTTGCCGTGCAGGTCGCGGATCTGGTCCACGGTGATGTTGAGCGTGGTGCCCTCGATGCGGCGCAGCCGGCTATTCTCTCCAGTGAGGTTGATGATGAGCTTGCGCTCCGAGGCGACGGGTGTGGTGTTAATGGGTGTTTCGTCGGGAGCGTTCTTCAGGGGCGGTGCGAAGCGCGAGAAGGTGGCGAGGGTGGTGTCTATCACGGCGGGTAAACCGCTGAGCGCACTGGGATGAGCCATGTTCTCCAAGGTCTGCACCTTCGTGGGGACACCATTGTCTTTGCCCGTCTTCTCGAAGGGATAGTAGGCCACAAGGCCGCGACTGTAGATGTCGGCGGTGTCGATGGTGTTGTACATGTTCTGCTGCAGACGGCTCTCGCTGAGCGAGGCGTGCCAGATGCGCAGTTCATCGACCCAGGAATCCTTGGCATCCTTGCCCACGACGAGCACGGAGCCTTCCAATGGCGGCACATCGGTCTCGGCGATGACGGCTGTGCGCTGGCCGTTGAGATAGAAGCTGGCTGCCTGGCCGCGCACCACGTTGAGTGCCAGATGACGCCAGTCCATGACTTCGGGGAAGTCCTCGGCACTGGCCACCATGATGGAATCCTTGTCGTAGTTGAGAATCAGGTTCTTCTTCCCGTCGTAGTGCAGCTTCAGTTTGTTGTGCTGCTGCTGGTCTTTGCCTTGGTTGGGCGTGGTCGTCTCGAATACCACATCCTTGCCGTCATAGTCGCTGATTCGATGCCACAACTCTATGGCATAGCTGTCGCCGGGCCTGGTGTTGATTTGTGTGATGTCGATCTTCGCACCCTCGTTGTCGTCCATGCGCAGGCCGTAGTTCACGTTCTCCAAGAGCCAGCGGTCGGGAACGGAGAAGTCGTGGGTGTGGCGCTTGTCGGCGGCCGTGAAGCCGTGGCCCTCGTCAAATGGCCAGTAGTTGGCCAGTCCATAGACGTAGCTGTCCTTGGCTTGATCCTTGGTGGCGGTGGCCTTGTGAACGTCGCGATAGATATTGTAGAGGCTCAGCGAGTGGATGTCGGCGTCGATGCCGCCGAGGTAGAGGTGATAGTCATCGGTATAGCTGAAGGCCTCCAGGTCCTTCAGCTCCACGGGGCGGTCCTCGAACAGCATCACGTTACCGGCCTGGTCTGCCGACGCCTCCATGTCGAAGGTCATGGTACTGGCCTTGTAACTCAGTGCCACGAAGGTCCACTCGTCCTTGGGCATGGGGCGGTCGCTCACATGCTGTGTCCCGCCCACGGTAGCCACCACGTAGCCGTCGTCGCGGACGTTGAGTGCAAATCTCGAATTTGTCTTGCCTAAGGACAAGAGCGTGCCGCTGTCACGGCGGTAGAGCCAGAAGTCGATGGAGAAGTCGCCCTGCAGGAACACGGGGTTCACCGTGCGCGGTGCTTCGCCGAAAGGCATCAGCTGCAGTGCCACCTCATGGTCCACCTGCGTGTCGTTGAGCTTGGCGGTGACGATGACATTGTTGTCGCTCACGTAGCCCGGCACGATGTCCTCGTTGAACTCGATGACCAGCTGGTCGCCGTAGCCTAAGATGCCGTTAGCAGGTGTAGGTGTGAAGATGTTGATGGGTCGGGTGATGTCCTTGACGACGTTGATGACGTCGCTATAGACCTGCACCTGTTCGTTGCCGTAGGGTGTGGTGGTGAAGGCGCGGAACTCGTAGTTGCCCTCGGGGTAGCTCTGGTCGCTAATCATTTTAAGTTCCAGCGGCAGGTCGCCCGTGGCAGGCAGCAGGTTGTAGTTGGCATTGAGCGAGTCGGCCTTGTTGGTCACCCACGTATGCAGGGCCGTCCACTGCGTGTTGCCCTGGAAACGGTACTGCACGCCCACGTTCTTCAGGTTCTTGAACTGGCGGTTGAAGCCCTTCACCTTCATCTCCAGACGGGCACTGTCCGTCTTGCAATTCACCACCGGCTCGGTGATTGCCAGTTCCACGGGCGATGACGAGGGCTTGAAATGTACGCTCAACTTAGCGATATCGTGAATCTTGATGGCCTGATATGCTGACGAGAACCACAGTTCGATGTTCTCATAGTCGAGCACGCTCTGGTCAGTCTGTCGAACGGTGATTACCTTCTTCACCGTCTCGCCGGCGGGGATGAATATGCCTCGTCCATTGGCAGGCACACCGTCCATCAGTATCTCCAGTCCATGCTGGTTGGTGCCTTCCGCAACCGACAGATTATAGGTAAAGTCGAAGCCCTGTGTGGTGGTACTGATGTTCGACAGATGCAGGGTAAACTGCCCTGTCTGTCCGGCGGGTATGTCGGTCAGTACGGCACTCTTGACAGCGATGCCGCCGTCAGTGCTGATTTGTATGTCGGGATTCTCCATCTGTTCCGTTCCGTTGGAGAGAATGTGCTGTCCCGGCTCGTAGTACTGGGTCTTCTCTTCCTTCTGATAGGGATTGTAGCTTTGTCCGCCGAAGATACTGAAGATGTCGCTCCAGCCCGTAGGCGACTTGTAGATATCCACTGAGAAGTCGGTGCCCTTGTTGCCGTCATCAAAGGTGTAGTCGAACTCGGCATAGTCCTTCGTATTCTCGTCGTAGTCGCTCTCAGTGGTGGAGTAAGCCCAACCGTTCTCTGTGTCGACTGACATCTTCGTCTTGAACTGTATGGAAGCGGCCGTGTTTTTCGTTGAGAAACCACCCTTTACGATACCTCCCAGATTGTGCGAATAGTTGTGTTTCACCACTTTGGTCGTATCATTGCGGGCTGTGTAGGAGTAGCCCGATCCACCATCGAACGAGATGTTGCGCTGCCAGTATTTGTCGCGATTCTCAATAGCCGTCACCTTGTCGTATTCGTTGTTGTAGAGGACCTTTTGCCAGCTTTCTATCTGATTGTTGCACCAGGCCACCTTGTCTTCGGCCACAAAATCTGTGAGGCTCTCCCATGCGGCGGGTGTCACCTGCACGTAGGTGCCCTCCTGTCCGTAGCTTGTATCATCCTCCTTGACCCATGTGGCATAGAGCACCTCGCTCGTGTTATTCACGAAAGCGCGGGCCTCGGCCTCAGTATCGAAGTGCTGCGTGAGGTAGCCATTGCGTGTCTCCCGCCACTTCGGAATCATCACCTCTTCAATCTCGTAGGTGGAGTACATGAACTTTGTTGTCACGCTGTCGCCCAGGCTGGTAGCCACATCGTCTTTCAGTTCGAAGGGCGCCGTCTCGTTGTCGCGGAAGAATCCCACCTTGCGGCATTTGCCCATGAGCAGGTTGGTGCTGTAGCCTATGAAGACATCGCCATTCGATCCGCAATAGTCCTTAGTGGCACCGGTGGATACCTGCTCGGTAGCGGTCAGCGTCCACGTCTTTTCGGTCGATGAGTTCTTGTTCCACGTATAGTGAATTCCACCGCCTATATCAGAGGTATTGTCAAGGTCTGTGGTCTCGTAGTAGAGTCCGAAGCCCGACATGAATCTCACCTTCGCACCTAAGTTTGCCTCATACATCATCTTCTCGTTGCCATAGCCTCCGCTGGTGGAACTTCTCACCTTCGTCTTGGTCGAGCCAGTCTTCCACACGGTCTTCGACTTAGCGCCTGGCGGGTCGCGCAGCACCATCAGCACCTGGTCGGGGCCATTGGTGACGAAGTTGTTGCCGATAGGAAGACTGCCCACGACGATGGCATTTATGCCATTGGGGGCGTAGGTACGTCCTTTGCGCTCCAGCGTGATGCCCAGATGACGGGTGTACGGACTGACGACGTTGGGTGCTCCGGCATTCCACTTGAAGGCGTAGCGTCCCAGTGAGTCAAGCACCAATTGGTTCTTCTTCAGGTCGTACACCTGGCCCAACTGGTATTCGGTTTCACCGGGCGGAAGCACGGCCACGATGGTCTGGTCGCTCGACATCTCGTTGGCCACAGTAATAACCTGGCCGGCGAGGGGGATGGTGTCGTTGGCAGCCTCTCCGTTGTCGTAGTTCGTATAGACCTCATAGCCGTAGAGTTCTGTGTGATATTCATCGCCCATCTTATAGATAGGATAACCGTACTTGTAGCTGACGGCACCTTCATCCGTGCGTGTCCACAGGTCGCTGACGGTAAACTTGCCCAGTTCGTCCTCACCCTTGTATTCCTGTATGCCGAAGACGTCCTTGCCACTCTTGGGCTGGCTGATGTCCACCTGAGGTGTGGCAAAGTAGGTTTGCACAAGTTTGGTGTGGTACTTATACTTGTTTAGCACGGAGTCGCCCCGTTCATCCACCTGCCACAACGAGTCGATCTGCTCCTTCAGCACGTTGCTCAAGTCTATCTCTGGCAGGATATTGAACTCTATGTCGGGGTTCTTAGGTATCTCGATGTTCTTCACGATGTACTTCAGCGGTGGCAACTTGGCCGAGAACTCGCCCGTCGCGGGGTCGGTATTGATGAATATGTAGCGTGCGTCGCCGCCTTCGAAGCCTGTCCATGCCGTGCTGTTGATGCTCACAGTGTCGCTCTCCCACGTGCGAATCTGGGTAGCCGATGTTTGGGGCTTGCCCTCCACGCGGTTGAACGATAACGATTCGTTGTTCAGTTTCAACGTGATGGTGGCCGTGCCAATGTTGTTCTTCGACGCTCCGAAGCCCACGGCCAGTGTGTCGTTACGTTCGCCGCCACTGACGCGCCCTACAAAGTTCACGAGTGTGGAATCGGAAAAATTATAGGTCACAGGGGCATTGAAGTTACGCTTACCTTTGATAGGGAAGCGGCCCTGATTGACCATCTTGTGATTGCCCAGCTTGGCTTCGACAAAATGCTCGCCTATAGGAACGGAGATTCTGTAGCGGCCTTGTGCATCGCTCTGCTGAACTTCGCCATCGGTGGTCAGCAGCTGACCATCCACATAGAACTGTATGCCCTCGGCAGGAATGTTCGTGCCGGCATAGTAAACGTATCCCTCCATGGGGAACGACGACACATCCTCGAAGTCGATGTTGTTAGCCGTCAGCGAGGTGGGGCTGACGAACATCGAGCGTGTGACGGGATTGAACTGATGCACGCCGTACAGCGGGGCAATCTCGTAGTTGGTGCCGCCTTGCTGGAACGGAATACCGCGTATGATATAGTTGCCATTCTTGTCGGTCACACCGTAAAGACCCAACTGCTGCGGCACGGTGGCCGACGGCGTGGCATTAAGTCCAACCTCAGGATGGTTCAGCTGGTAGATGCCGTCCTGACGGGCCACGTCGAAGGCATAGTCCTTCACACCGAGTCCCTCGTCGAGCGGCCAGTAGAGCACCAAACCGTACTCCGTACCACCGAGGATACGGGTGTAGTTGGCTTCCACCTCTTCTTTGCTCAGGGCTCTGTTCCATAGGCGGATGTCGTCAATATAGCCGTTGAAGGACTGGCCCATACCTGCGTACATGCTTTCGATGCCGCCCACAGCGAGGGTGGGATCGCTGCCAATGTTCCAGTCCTTATACTGAGTGCAATCGAGTGTGTACGACAGCAGCGAGTCGGTGCCCACATAACAAGTCAACATGCCGTGGTCATAGACGGCGGTGACGTGGGTAAAGTCGGTGGTGCTGAACGGCAGGCTCTTATTGAAGTGATGCGAGTTCAGCCTATTGTCATAGTGGATGACTCTGTTCAGATAGAAATGTGTGCCGTCGTCGCTCATCACGCCCAGCTCCAGTCCGTTGCCTAATCGCAGAATGGTTTGGTTGGCGGCTCCTCCGGCATCCACGCTCTTTGGCCGTGCCCAGAACTGTATGGTGAAGGTGCCGTCACCGCTGAGCACGTTGGCGTACTTCTCCTTGTTAGCAGTCGTCCACTGCAAGCCCTTGCCTGCACCCTCGATGTAGCGCGAGAGGAACTGCGGCTGGTCGGTCTGCTCGTCGGCACTGGCCTTGACGAGGTTCACCTTCACGCCATCGACGGCTGTTCCCGAGCCGTAGGAGATGTGACCAGTGATGGTGCCTCGGGCTTGCGAGAAACCAGGGGCGATGACCTCGTCGGTCTTCACGATCTGCTCGTCGCACTTCGCGCCGTAGGCCTGCACGGAGTATTCATAGTACGAGCCGGCCAGCGGACGGTCATCGGTATAGGTGTATTCCGTGGCCGTGCCATGAATCTCGTCGGTGAGCAGCGTCCAGTCTGTATCGCCAATGACGCGGCGCAGCACACGGAAGTAGATATCGTTTGTAACGTCGGCGCGAGCCACCTTCCACTTCACGATGACGGTCTTCTCCTCCGTGCCTGTCGATGCATTCACCTCGCTGATGTAGCTGCCAGCAGGCAGGTTGCCAGTATAGACGTTAGAGTAGAAGTCTCGGTTCATATAGGTGGTTTTTACACGATAGTCCATCATGTCGCACACCGACCCTTCGGCATCGAAGCTGGCCTCCGATGCCTCCGTATCGACCATCATGCTGTTGTCGAGCACGCGCCAGGCACTGCCTGTCTCTGCCGGACGGTATTCAATCGTCCAGTTCTCGCCCGTGGGGGCAGCGCAGTATTCCCACTTCAGGCGCACGGCTCCGTCGTAACTGCGGTCCTGTGTCAGCTTGATGGGCATCTCAAGCTGTGTGCTCACCTGCTGCTCTATCCAGAAGTTCGTCAGTAGCCTTTCGGGGTTTGCCAGCACGCCACTGGTCAGATGGTCCTTGTCGTATTTGTCTGCCAGCACGACGGGCAGGAAGATGACGCGATAGTTGTAGCGTTTATCGTAGTCGATGTCGCTGTCCTCCACCTTGAGGTCGGTGGCATCGCCGTTCATCTCGGCAATGAGGGTGTAGGTGTCTGCTGCCTGACCATCCTCATAGCGGATGACGTACCACTTGCCGTCCGTGCGGCAAGGGCGTGTCACCATGCAGTTCACGCTCCAGCCGCGTTGCTCCTCGTAGCGTGTCCAGCGAATGGTGTTCTTCCTGGTCCATTTGTCAAAGTCCACATTGAGGCTCTTTGCGCAGGTGAAAGGGTCGATGATAATCTCTTTCGCCGGTCGGGTGAGTGTGACAGGAGTGTTGCTCTGGTGGTTGGTATTCCCATACGGGACATATTCGATGGTGGGGGTAAAGCGAATGCCCATCGGATGGAAGTATGCGCCGCATATCAGGTTGTTAATTCTGGCAACAGCGTTTCTTTCAACATCTATCATCCCTCCGTGTTCACCAGTTACGGTGAAGTCAGATACATTCATTGTTTCGCTGATGTATCGGCCGTTATTGACTCTGTCGCCACTAACTATCCTGTATGTTGTGTAATACTGCTTGACATTGTTGTTCTGGTTGCGCTTGTCATATACGTTCCTGGCCTTGAGACTGATGCAGTAGTCATCGGCCCAGTCCACCTCCAGGTCGGGTGTGGGTTCATTGTCGGCAAACGCCATATTGAGGTCCTTCTCATATCGGATGTCACCCCGAGGTACATCATCATGGATATAGTTCATCCACTCCCATATGTCGTATTCCATCTTGATGCGCTTCACGCCATCGTCGAAACACCTTTGTATGGGCTTGAACCGGAGGGTCATGATGCCGCCGATACTGGCCAAGTCGTTGCCGCTTACCATGACGATGTTACCCCAAGACTCATCCTTGACACTGAAACTGACATTGTTGCTGTTGGCTTCTTTGTCCCATTCAGCCACTGTGTGCCACTTGTTGTCGTTCGTCTGCAGGTATATCTTTCCGTGATTCTCCAGATAGGCGTGCTGCATGGCCTTGAACTCGAATTCCCAGAAATACTTATCGTCAGCGAAGCTAAAGGCACTAACGGTCTTGAAATAGTCTTTTATATCTTTTACCCCCTCAGCGTTGGTCCAGAAGGTGTAGGTTCCTCCACCGGGGTCATCGTTGGCCCACGTCGTCGGGCTTCCCCCGATGAGCATCACGAGCAAGAGCATCAGCACTTGCAGCCCGAACGCCCTGCGTCCCAACCGCCTGAATCCTTGTTGTTCTTTTGTCTTCATAGTCTTTATCTTTTGGGTTTATTTCATTGCAGTATTTCTGTTATTCTCGGCACAATCTGTTTACGTGATAGTTCTTCCTTGGAGTAGGTTACACCTTCACGGAGCGACGGTCCGAAGATGGCCTCGGCCACAGCCTGAGTCCCTTCACCGTAATAGATGAAATAGGTGCCGTCTTCCACGAAAGGCGTGTCAGGATCGCTCTCGTCGGGATTGGGTACAAGATTATCGATCTTGGCAAACAGCATGTCGCGCCTGTTGTCGCACATCACCTGGGGCATCACGCCCAACATACGGCTGATAAAGTCATCCATCTCGCTTGCCTTGCAATTAAGCGAACCGAAACCGATAGCCTTGCCACCTATCTCATACTCCTTATAGTCCGAGAGAAAGATCTCGCCATCGCTCATGCCATCGTAATTATTGGCGGCATCGGTCATCTGGCGGTTAATCTCTGCCACTTTGTCCTCCAACTGCAACTGGGCGACCAGCGCCGTCCATGCCACGGAGTCCTCATGCTGAGTGGTAGTCTTGGTGAGATTACGTGTGTCCGACAGCAATCCGGCAAGCAGAATGCGGGCAGTCTCATCGTCGATGTCGACACCTGTCTCCCTGTACATCTCGTAGATGATGGTGCAGGTGGAGCCAATCATCTCCCTGCGAACGTAGGGAATGCCGCTGTCCTGAATGTCGCCCTCTACGTGGTGGTCTATCTTCTGTAGGATGATAGCCTCCCTGGCACCGTCCACACACTGGGCATAGTCGGTGTGGTCGGTCAGTATGAGCCGTGTCTGCGGCACCACACTGCTCTTCAATTCGGGCAGTTCAAAGCCGAACACGCCAGAGATATAGGCTGTCTCGCGGTTGGTCGCACTCGACACCTTTGCCTTGCAGTTGTAGCCCAGCGCATTCATCAGCTTGGCATAACCCAACGACGAACAGACGGCATCCACGTCAGGCGTTTTGTGACCATACACGAATGTCGTGTCTGCTCCCCAGTCGAGCGTTTTCAGCATAGCGCGAAACGCCTTCCCCTGTTCGGGTATCACCAGAGGATCGTCTTCCGACGAGCATGAGGTGAATAGTCCCAAGCCACAGACGAGGATGGTGGCCATCAGCCAAAGTCTATTCTTATTCATAGTCTTTATCTTTTTCCTGTTATTGTTTTGTAAGTTTCAGCCCCGTGGCATCCACGTATTCTCCTTCAACGAGCGTGGCATTGGCCGTGCCGCTATAGGTATTGCCGTTGCCATCACTGACGGTGAAGTTGAAGGTGCTCTGCGCGGCGGTGGGCAGCAGGGCGACATAGACCTCCGTCTGACCAGAGGCAGTAATCGTGAGGGGCGCTGTGATATCTGCACCCGTTGCATGGACATCATTCTGCGCCGTATTGACACCGATGGCCACCGTAGCCGACTGCGGATATTTTCCGTTGTTTGAGTCACCAGTGCTATAACTAATGCTGAGTGACTTGATGGGGATGGCATCGCCCGTATTCTTATCCTTAAACGAGAACTTGCACACCGTCAGCAGGCTCTTCATCTTCCCTATCGTGGCGTTGGCCGTCGTTTCGGTCACCTCTGTCACGGTTGCCTTGCCAAAGACGTAGTGGTAGTTGGTGGCGAGCTTGCTGAGCGTGCCGTTCTGTCCCGTGAGCGAGATGGTATAGCTATCGTTCGTCTCGAAAGTCGTGGCTGGATAGACCACCGCCAGGTAGTCACCAGCAAGGCAATACACGTCGCCTGTAAACTGCGAGGTGGCAGCAGTGGAGTTGGCTATCAGCAGGCCGCTGTAGGGCGCATCGCTATTACCACGATCCACTCTGCTCAAATTGCAGTACGTCAGCCCGTCGTCCGCCGTCCACAAGGCGGTGAGGATGCCGTCACCCTCAGCAAGCGAGGCGCGAGTCATTATCTGCCGTGCCGCCTCCTCCTCGGTCTCCGTAATGGTAATGTGTCGTACCTTGACGCCGTCGTCGGCCGTCTGCGGCGCGCTGCCGTCTGTGGCCGTGTCGTAGTCGCCCGAACAGGCCGCCAGCCCGGCCAGCATCATGCCGCCGAGCATCCAAAGCATCAGAAATTGTTCTTTCGTTCTCATAATGGATTAACGTTTTCGTTTTTTTTTACTTGCTTCAGTCATTGTCCCAGATGCCGCGGCTCTGTGGGGCGTTGCTGCTGTCGCTCTCGTCCTGACTGAATCCGCTACTCGACTTCTGATACCCAGAAATCTCTCCACTCATGCCGAGCAGATGATGCCGCTGCTGGAGGGCTACCACCCTCATCGCCGGTTTCGTGTACGCTTTCTTCATTGTGCTATCTGTTTTTTGAATGTTATAAAAATAGCAAACCTCCAATTCCCCAATTATCAGAATACAAGAATCAAAAGTGGACGTCCAGTCTTTATGTCCTATTGTGTCTTGCTATGGTGGCATACGCATATATTTTGGTTTTAGGGTTCAACAATATATTCTGTCTATAACAAGTACTCTACAGGCTCATAACATGGAATCTGTGATTTCTCGAAGTCACTTATATTCAGGCACTTGCAATTTGAATCTAATTATTAACTGCGGATATTAGATTTATTATTGTTATTATTATCATTATCAGCAGTGGTGATCACAAATATGTATGGGCAAAAAGCAATCTTCGGTGCAATATACAAAAAAATATTGTAATTATGCTCCGATACGGAAGAAAATCTTCTTAAAAGGACGCATTTTGAGGTACTTATGCCTCATCAGTCTGTCATAATTTCCCCCTATCTACACGTTTATGAAAGTTAAATACGTAAAATCTGCCCTCACAAGCCAAGGTAAAAAACACACAGGACCACTTTTCTACTGTTTAAGATTTAAATTGCTGATTATCAGCGTTTAAAGTATTCAAGTGTTGATTTATGAATTACCTCAAAAAGAACACGATTTTGTAATGCATGATACTACTCATCTTGATTTTCTTATTTATGATAAGATTAGCCACCAAACAGTACTCGTTGTTGAAACAGATGGCTACACTTATCATCACGAAGGTACTAAACAAAAAGAACGCGATGACATTAAGGACCACATTTTAGCTTCTTACAATATCCCAATACTTCGACTTTCCACTAGAGAAAGTGGAGAAAGAGAAAGGATTGTAGCTAAACTTTCAAAAGTATATGCCTAGTTTATAACTTATCATGCATGAGCGAGTTGAACAAATATTCTATTTCCATTATAAGTAAGCTATTAGGCATGTCCAAGTCAACATAAAACGACACATAATTGATAACAATATTTTTTTTTCGTACCTTTGCACACATGAAAAATCCGAAATATACTCACCTGTTCATCGACTTCGATGATACACTCTATGATACTCGTGGTAATAATTCAATCGCTCTACGCGAACTTTACGAGCTCCGTTCTTGGTCTAACATGATTCCTGATTTCGATGCATTCGTTACTGCATACTGGACAACTAACGAGGATGTGTGGGCACGGTATACCCGCAAAGAGATGACACGTGATGTGCTCATCGTAGAACGATTCAGACGCCCTATCCTTGAATGTTGCCTGCCAGGCACAGATACAAGTTGGCTAACTGACGATTTCTGCCGTGAGGTGAGTGACCAATATCTCGATCTCTGCTCTTGCAAACCGGGTACCGTGGAGGGAGCACACCATTTAATGCAGTATCTTCGTAACGAGGGCTATCATCTGTCAATCTGTAGTAATGGCTTCCATGAAGTACAATATAAGAAGCTGCAAGCTTCGGATATGCTCCAGTATTTCGACCATATTATACTCAGTGAAGATGCAGGAGAAAACAAGCCTGGCAAGGGTTTCTTTGATTATGCACTTCATATTACGGGAGCTGACAAGGACTCCACACTCATGATTGGCGATAATTATAATACGGATATTCTTGGTGCACTTGGCTATGGGCTCGATGCCATCTGGTTCAACCGATGGAATGTGCAAAAAGATATGGATTCGCATATTCTGCTGACGACTGATAAACTCAGCCAAATACAAGAAATGCTATAATCCTTAGCTTTTTGCACTCGAATATATACTACTTCGTATATTCCAGCCAATCAATATCTACATATCCCCTATCGCTCTTCAAAAATTATCAAACATCTATCAAATAGAAACAATTATAACCGCATTACTTTTATATCAATAGCTAAATAAAAGATAAAACTATCATTTTGTAATCATTACAAGATATTTAATAAATTATTGCTAATTAATAACGTAAATAAATAACGTTTTGATTATTTTTGCATACATAACATAACAAAAGAACACATAAACAGCACTAACACCTTGCACTATGAAAGGAAAACAGCAAATAAAATTAAAAAGAACAAA
Source organism: Segatella baroniae B14 (assembly GCF_022024235.1). GTDB lineage: Bacteria > Bacteroidota > Bacteroidia > Bacteroidales > Bacteroidaceae > Prevotella > Prevotella bryantii. The sequence goes on along the minus strand of NZ_CP091800.1, from coordinate 441,778 downwards.
ATAGACTATTCTTTTAACCATCGGAAGAGTGGAAGAAGCTAGGCTTACTTAACAGATTGCGAAGCAAAACATACATAAAATTTCTATTTATAATCATATACCATACTTTTAGTATTAGAATGTAACATAAAAAAGCTATTTTCTAACAAAAAAGAAGAAAAATATTTGTATGTTTAATAAATTTGATTTATATTTGCAACTGTTAAGGATCAAATCGTAAGAATCTTGCCGATTTTGTCTACCTTTATTACTACTTCTGCAAGATGATTTGAGAGAGAAAATGTGAATAATACTTATAACTAGAACATTTAGTTTAAAGAGAGATTTTATGGAAAAAAGACTTACGACAATTTTGGCATGCTCATTCCTCAGTTGCGGAATAGCAATGGCACAAACACAAGTCCAGGGTACCGTAATTTCAGCGAAGATGGCTTACCAGTAGTTGGTGCTTCTGTCATCGTCGCTGGAACTAAAACGGGAACACTTACCGATGTTGATGGTAAGTTCTCGTTATCAGTACCAAGTGGTGCAAAACTCGTTATTTCGTATCTGGGAATGCAGCAAAAAACAGTAAATGCCTCTGGTAACTTGCGAATAAGCCTAGATCCAGATAACAAATTATTGAACGAGGTTGTAGTTACAGCCTTAGGCGTTTCTCGTGAAAAGAAAGCACTGGGTTATGCGGTCAGTGAGGTAGCTGGTTCTGATTTGCTGAAAAGCCGTGGTGGTTTGAGCAACCCTGTTAATGCACTTCAGGGTAAAGTAGCTGGTTTGAGTATCTCATCTGGTGCTGGTAGCATGGGTGGCTCGTCTAAGATTTTGATTCGTGGTAACAACTCACTTTCTGGTAATAACCAGCCTCTTTTCGTTGTAGATGGTGTGCCTATCGAGGGTACTGACTACAACAGCACAAGTACCGCTCGCGGTGCTGGTGGTTACGACTACGGTAACTTGGTACAGGATATCAACCCTGATGATATCGAAAATATCTCTGTATTGAAGGGTGCTGCTGCTACAGCTCTTTATGGTAGCCGTGCTGCTAACGGTGTTATCATGATTACTACAAAGCATGCTAAGGGTAAAGACTTACAGGTAGACTTTACTTCAACTGTCGGTTTTGAGTCTGTTACTAAATTGCCTAAACTGCAGAGCGAATATGGTGGTGGTTATGGCGAAGATGATTTCGGCACAGCTATTATCAATGGTAAAGAATATACTACTGTAGATTACGGTATGGATGAAAGCTGGGGTCCAAAACTCGATGGCCGACAGGTACTTTCATGGTATGATCTTGCGAAATGGGAAGCAAATGGCAAAGTAGGCGATCCTACGACATCGGCTTGGAGTCCTGCTTCTTCTGACTATCGTGACTTCTTTAATACCGGTGTTTCTTTCACCAATAATATTGCCGTATCTCAGGCTCTAGACAATGGTTCTTTCCGTGTATCTTATACCAATACTGATCTGAAGGGCTATTTACCAAACAGTAGTCAGTATAAAAATACACTGAATGTTACAGGTAACGTAACCAGCAAGGATAAGAAACTGAATATCTTCACGAATGTGAACTACTTTAATAACCGTACCAAGGGTCGTCAGGATACTGGTTATGGTGATAATAACATCATGGTTAAGTTCACACAGTGGGGTCAGCGTCAGCTAAATATGAACGAGCTGGAAGAATACTATATGTATCCAGACGGAACACAGGCTACCTGGAACCGTAATAGCGTAGATGATCCTACTCCAGCTTACCACAACAATGTATACTGGAGCCGCTATAAGACTTATGAAAATGATGTTCGTAACCGTATTTATGGTAATCTCGGTTTCAGCTATCAGATTCTTCCTGAGTTGAAATTCCAGTATAAGGCTAATCTTGACTTTTATGTAGACAAGCAGTATGAGCGTAATGCTGTCGGTTCACAAGAGGAGTCTAAATATTCAGAGTATAGTCGTCAACAGTATGAAATCAACCACGAGTTTATGTTGCAATATGCTCAGAAATTTAAGGATTTCAGTCTGAGTGCCAATGTCGGTGCCAATATCATGAAGCGCCACTATGAGTATCTTTATGGTACGACAAAGGGCGGTCTTGCTATCGCTGACTTCTATAATCTAGCCAACTCTATATCTACACCAACATCAGATAACTTAAAGCGTGAAAAGGGTACTAACTCTCTCTTTGCTGATGTAACAGTGGGCTATAAAGACCAACTTTATTTGGAGGCTACTCTTCGTGGTGATAAGTCTTCTGCTCTTCCTTCTAGCAATAACACCTACGTATACCCTTCTGTATCAGCCAGCTGGTTGTTCTCTGAGGTTTTGAAGGAAAAAGCACCTTGGTTGTCATACGGTAAGATTCGTGCTGGTTTCTCTCAAGTAGGTAACGATACCGATCCTTATCAGATCTATTCTACCTATACACAGTATACCAATATCGACAGTAATACTCCAGGTTATCGCTTACCTAACACATTAAATAATGCCGACTTGAAACCAGAGTCTACCACTTCATTCGAAATCGGTCTCGAGGCATCGTTCTTGAATAATCGTTTAGGTTTCGACTTCACCTACTATCATACCAATACTAAGGACGAAATTCTTCCTTTGTCTGTATCAGGTACAACCGGTTATCTGTATAAGATGATCAACTCTGGTGAAATCTCTAACAGCGGTATTGAGTTCGCACTCCATGCTACACCTATCAAGAATAGAGACTTTGAGTGGAACACCAACCTCACCCTCTCTTCTAACAAGAACAAGGTGAAGAGTCTTACCGATGGTGTAGATTACTATCGTATCGCCAGCGCTCCATTCGCAGCTGAAATCGGTGCTGTTGTTGGTGAAGAATATGGTGTCATCCGTACGAAAGACTTCCTCTATGATTCAGAGGGTCACAAATTGGTTGATCCAGAAACAGGTCAGTATTTGGCTACCGATTCTTACGTAAGTGTTGCTAACATCTTCCCTGACTTTACAGGTGGATGGAACAACACATTCCGCTATAAGAACTTCGATGCAAGCATACAGTTTGACTTCTCTAAGGGTGGTCACTTCTTCTCTACCACACAGATGTGGGGTACATATTGCGGTATGTTCGAAGAAACTGCAGCTAATGGTGTTCGTGAGAATGGTATCGTAGCACAGGGATATGTTGCTGCTGTAGATGAAAGCGGTAACCTCATCAAGAATGCTGATGGTACATACAAGAGTACTGGTGTAAATACCAAGACTGTAGATGCACGTGATTACTTTGAGAACTATTATACTGGTCCTGGTGCACAGAATGTATTACGTTCTGACTACATCAAACTCCGCGAAATCAACCTGGGTTACACCTTCAAGTTGAATCCAAACTATTTTGTAAAGTATCTTCGCCTCTCTGCTTATGGTCGCAACTTGGCCGTATGGGGTCCTGATACCAAGCACTTTGACCCAGAAATGATTGTCACCTCATCTGGTAACGTTCAGGGTATCGAGGGTGGTGCTACTCCAATGGTAGCCAGCTATGGTTTTACTGTAAATCTCAAATTTTAATTGATAGGGAGAAATGACAATGAATAAGTTTTTAAAGTATATATATGCAGGATGCATCGCTCTTTCTGCCACTGCGTGCAGCGACTTGGAGCAAATGAATGTGAGTCCTAACAATGCATCGGCTGTTCCATCTAATATGTTGATGGAAGGTGCTCAAAAATGGACTATGGATAATATCTACGATGTATGGTTTAGTGGCCGCCAGTGTTTGGCTTATGCACAGCAATGGAGCCAGATTAACTATACAGAGGAAGACCGTTACCAGATTCGTGAATCTGTAAACAACAGTTACTTTAATTATCTGTATCAGGGTATTGCTAACTTTGATAAGGTAATTAAGGAGAATCAGAATAATCACGCTGCTACAAACTCTGCATATGGTGCTAATGCCAACCAGATTGCTGCTGCCAAGATTATGAAGGTGTGGTTGATGGATGTCATCACTGATACATGGGGCAACGTACCATACTCTGAAGTGGCGAAACTGGAAGACGAAGGTATACTCTATGCTGCTTACGATGATCAGAAAGATATTTACACGAATATGATCAATGAATTGACTGAGGCTGTAAATATGATCGATGAGAACGAAGTAGCTTTTACATCGGGCGATATTATCTATAACGGTGATGCATCAAAGTGGAAAAAGTTTGGTAACTCGCTGAAATGCCGTTTGGCCATCCACCTCTCTAAGGTTGATTCTAACTGGAAAACATACATCAAGGAGGCTCTTGCCAGTGGTGTGATGACAAGCAATGATGATGCTGCTAATTTTAAGTATGTAAGTTCTGGTACCGACTATTGTAAGTTATACGAGGGTTACTTCGTTGACAGACGTAACGACTTCAGCTTGAACAAGACTCTTGCTGACTTGCTAAAAGGTCAACCTGATACTTTGAACCAGAAATCACATCCATGGGAAGGTGTAGTAGACCCACGTTTGCAGATTTACTCTTCTCCTAACGCAAATGGTGACTATAACGGTATGGCAGTAGCTACTCAGACTGGTATCCAGGCTAAACTTTATTCTCAGGATAAAGTTACCAACTGGTCCTCTAACCCACCATTGTGTCTGACCAAAAACTTTGCAGTACCATTGATGACTTATGCAGAACAGAAGTTTATCGAAGCAGAGTACAATGGTTATAACAAGAGTGATTACGAAGAAGGTGTACGTGCATCTATCGAATACTGGTCTAACTTAGCAGGTGGCGTTATCTCTGCCGAAGATATAGATACTTATGTATCAGCCGTTTCTGGCAGAGTTGATGCTGAGACCGTAGCTATCCAGAAGTATCTTGATCTCTTCTGCAATGGTACTGAAGCATGGACTGAGATTCGCCGTACAGGTTATCCAGAACAGATTGTTCGCCCTAATGAGTATTCTGCAATACTAGGCACTACCAAGTATAAATTCTCTCCATTGAGCGATACTAAAGGGGATATCATTTCTCGTGTGAAGTATCCTACCAACGAAAGTACATTAAACGGTGCTAACTGGAAAGCTGCTGTTGCAAAGCTCCAGGATGGTACCAATAATTACTACAGCAAGATGTACTGGGATGTACGTACTTCTACATATGATCACCCTGCTAATAAGTAATCAAAATACTCAACACATCAATTCTATTGATAACGTTGAAAGGCATGAGATGATTATCAAAAAATTATAAATACGAAAAAATTAAATTTCTTAATTATGGAAATTTATCTACTCTACTTGAAAAGGAGATTAGCAGTGATGCTAGTCTCCTTTAAGTGTATTTATGATTACCGATAATATCACCTATAATCCTCGCTTAATGAAATATACCGTAAACATGGTATATTTTTACAAAACAGATAAAAAATAGCAGAAAAGCATTTCAATATGAAATCTTTTCAGTAATTTTGGAATCAAAATGCAAGAGGGAAATTACATAAAACCACTGAGTCTTGACGTTATCCATCGATGGGACAATGCAGCGCTAACCATGCTTTATAGGCATTTCTATAAGGCTATGGTTGCTTATGCCATGCAGATGGTGGGTGGTAGGAATATTGCTGAAGATATCGTTCAGGAAACTTTCTATGGATCATGGAAAAATAAAAATACATTCAAAACGATAGGTATGTTGAAGGCCTATCTATTTAATGCTGTGAGAAATGAGAGTATCACTTATCTGAGACGTCAACAGGTTACGCAGAAGCATGCAATCCATGTGGAACAGATCTATCGGGAGATGCAGACAGATGATAACGGTGATTTGGTTCAGCACAAAGAGGAACTGTATCGCCAGTTATTCATGGCACTTGATGAAATGCCAGAAAAACATCGCGAAGTTTTTCTACATATCATGGAAGGAAAAAAGAATCACGAGATTGCAGAGGCGATGCAGATAAGTGTCAATACTGTGAAAAAGATTCGTCTGAGGGGAATTGAGAAAATGCGCAAGTCGCTCTCTCCCGAGGCAGCAGCACTGATGATGATTATATTTGCTTGATTTTTTTTGCACAAACTTGTACCCTTTTTGAGTGTTCATGCGTATAGAGATAAAAAAGGGTTTATATGAACAAAGAAACGCTAGATAACTTGCTCCATGATATTCAAGAACATTGTGGGGAAGACGAGGATCTCGTCAGACGCTACGATGACTATGCCGCGACAGATGCAGAGAAGGCGCTGAAGCAGATGCTGATGAGAACGGGAACTATGACCAGAAGTCCCCGTCTGGAATTATGCAGACGCTACCGATATGCCATGGTTGCCGCTGTTGCTGCGTTTTTGGTATGTGGCCTATTTTGGTGGTGGCAATACGCTAAAGTTATCCCGCCAACGGTGTCTGAGGAAGTACAGCACGCCATAGCAATGAGTCAGAAAAGTGGTCGACAAGAGGCTTCTGTAACCCCTTTTGTACAAAATTTGGGTACACAGACAGTAAGTGAGAATCTACACTCAACCTACCATATCCAAGAGGATGAAGTGGTGGAGCAATTGCTTACTGCCAAGCAAGTAACCACGCGTAGTAATAAAGAATTTTGGCTGACACTTCCGGATGGCTCGTTAGTACATCTTAATTATAATACGCACATTATATATCCCGAAAAATTTGTAGGCAATACTCGTGACGTGTTACTTGACGGCGAGGCCTACTTCATGGTAGCCAAAGATCGTCTTCATCCCTTTAGAGTCCACACTCCACAAGGTATGGCAACTGCTTATGGCACAGAGTTTAACGTCTCTACGCGAGGCAAGAATAGCACGGAAATCGTTCTCGTAAACGGCTCTGTAGGTGTAACCCCTTCAGGTAGTTCAGAACAACTCATGCGCCCCAAGCAGAAATGTTCAATAAACGATAATCAATGTCTAATGGAAAATATCGATGTAGAGCCGTACGTTGCTTGGAACACTGGACATTTTGTTTTTGAGGACTGTCAACTTTGGCGATTGATGGATGTACTTTCCCGTTGGTATGGCATGAAGGTACAGTTCCTTAGTGAGCCGAGTCGTGAGATTTTGTTTACTGGAATTCTGAGTCGCTACAATGAAATAAATGCCTCGTTAGAGGCTATTGCCACTGTGGCTGAGGTTGATATTCGTACTGAAGGAAATGTGATAACCATTAAATAAATAAAAGATGCAAGTTAAGACAACTATGAGACGGCTTGTATTGGTCTTGATTCTGTTGGCGGGTACGGCGACTTTGCTGCCCGCTACGGCTCAGACGGTCAAAAACAAGCCCGTGACCTTCACCCTGACCAAAGTTGGAGTGAAGGAATTCTTGGCGGAGATGAAGAAACAGACGGGGCTCGACTTCGTCTGTAGCTCAGAACTTATCAGGCAACTGCCGTTGGTGACGATCAGCGTGAAGGATGTGTCTGCAGAACGTGTGTTGGGCGATGTACTCAAACAGCTAGGGTGCAAATACACCATCAATGGCAGTATCGTCACCATCACCCATCGCGACCAGAAAGGGCGTACTCGCCATATTGAGGGCGTGGTACGTGATGATCAGGGTGAGCCACTGCCAGGTGCTGTTGTCAGAGTGAAAGACAAGGGTATACAGACGGTAACGGATAATACCGGTCATTACGTCATCAATGCCCCCACGACAGTCTGTCAGTTGGAGTATGCTTATCTGGGCATGCAGACTCACACGTCAGATTTCGCACAGGGAACGGTTGACATAAAACAGAATATCAGGATGATATCAGACAACCGCCTGAATGAGGTAGTTGTAACAGGTTATCAGACCATTTCGAAAGAACGGGCAACGGGCTCATTTACTATTCTGAAGCATAATGATATCGAGAAACGCCATACAGGAAACCTTTCTTTAGCCCTTGATGGACTTGTAGCCGGTATGCAGAGTGTGGATGATGGGCGCGGTGGTAAAACCATCACAATCCGCGGCACCTCAACGATGAATGCTGACTATACCCCTCTAGTGGTCATCGATGGCTTCCCTGTGATGGATAATCCTAGTAGTGGAGCATCGACCAACCCTAATTTGAATGCGTTGGAGCGTATCAACCCAAAGGATATCGAGAGTATCACTTTCCTAAAAGACGCCGCTGCCGCCAGTATCTGGGGAGCGCGTTCTGCCAATGGCGTTATTGTAATCACAACAAAGAAAGGTCAGAAAGATGGACAGTGGACGGTGGAAGGCTCTACACAGTTAACGATTGCTAAGAAACAGAATGTACATCAGCTGACTAATCTTACTTCTGCTTCACAGACGATTAACTATGAGAAATGGCTCTTTGAGAAAAGTATGATCAGTTCGCCATATTCTCGTAATATCACTAACCTCTATTCAGGACTTACCAAGTCTCAGTTACTTCTATATCAAGGATACAACTGGGGAACAATGGATATGGCTGAGATGAATCGTCAATTGGCAGATTTGGCTTCACTTGACAATACGAAACAAATCAGGGACAATCTGTTGCAACGCCCCCTTCAGAGTATGACCAACGTAGCTCTCAGCGGTGGCATCGGCCAGTGGGGAACGCGGTTCTCGGTAGAGTTTATCCATGAGAAAGGGGATTTTCTAGGTAGTCGCAACAACCAGTGGAAAATGGACTGGCAGAACGAATACCAGATTAATAAATATGTCAGTCTGAATCTGGGGCTGAATCTGGTGAATGACAATCGTCACTCTTCACAGATAGGAATCAGCAATCTGAGTATCCTGTCTCCCTATGAAATGCTAGTGAACTCTGATGGTTCTTACGCTTGTCACTTCCACGGCAGTTATAACAGTGATGTGCTCAATATGTTCGACTGGAGTGGATTCACTTATCACAACATGAACTACAACCTGCTTCAGGAGGCTCGAAGTCGTCGGCAGCGAGTGAACAACACCCAGTTCCGCTTGCAGGCTGGTTTACAAGTGAATATTATCGACGGACTGCGCTTTAATTCCAAATTCCAGTTTGAGTCAAGTCGTTATACGCAGAAGCGTACAAACGATGAGGAGAGTTTCTATACACGTTACTATGTGAATTACTACACTCCCGGTGACATGGATGGCAATGCCCTGGGCATCTCTGCTGTACCGGCGGGTGATCTCGTCATCAATGACAAAGGTAAGAATCACAGTAACCTCTTCCGCAACGACCTCACCTTTGATAAAGTTCTGGGAGAGAAGCATGCCATCAATGCCGTGATTGGTAATGAGATTAGTAACTATTACTACGAGTCTTGGACGAATCCCTATCTTTGGGGTGTGACGGCAACCAATGGTGGCACTGTTGGTCAAGAAGGCTATGTTGATACGATGGATGGCTCTCAGAGCAGCATCATGGGTGTGCCTCAAAATGGCAAGGAACATGTCTATGACTCATGGAATCACAACCGTTTCGTATCGTTCTATGGTAATGTTGCCTATATGTTTGACGACCGTTATGGTGTGTCGTTCTCTGCTCGTAGCGATGCCTCAAACCTAATAACTTCGAAACCAAAATATCGCTGGAGCCCCCTCTGGTCAGTGGGCGCGATTTGGAACTTGGCCAATGAGTCGTGGCTGAGTAAAACTGATCTGGTAAATCGCCTGACGCTACGTCTCACCTATGGCCAAAACGGAAATGCTGCCACGGCCTCTTCTGCGCATACAACGGTCAGTATCTCCTCATCAAGCGTTGACGAGTGGACAGGACAGTACCCTGGCAGTATCTACGACTACGGTAATCCTACCCTGCGCTGGGAGAAGACCGCTATCACGAATATTGGCCTGGACTTTGCTTTGTTGAATAACCATTTGTTCGGTTCTGTTGATGTCTATAACAAAAAGAGTACTGACGTGTTAGGTTCTGTGAATATCGCTGCTGTCAACGGTACGTCATCGGCATCCTTCAATAATGCAGAACTGACCAATAAGGGTATCGAACTCTCGTTGGGTGCTCAAGGGGCTATTGGCGATTTTACGTTGAGCGGCAACCTGACGTATAGTTATAATAAAAATGAAGTTACGAAACTGTATACGGAAATAAATAATGTGAGCGATTTCCTCAATTCCGACTATATTCCAGGCTATGCCATGAGCCCGATTTTTACCTTTGAGTACGGCGGTTTGAATAATGGAGTACCTTGTGTGCTTGATACAGAAGGCAATAAGTATAGCATCAATGATGAGTCGCTGTTCTATCTGCCCTGGAAAAGTTTGCTTCACTATCAGGGTACGACGATTGCTCCTCATACGGCAGGATTGAATTTTACCGTACAATGGAAAACCATCTCGCTGAGTGCCTATATGAATGGTCGCTTTGGTGGTAAGATGACAATGCCACAGTTCAACTATAATTATATCACCAGTTGGGGTGAAAAAAGCAATGTACTTGCTCAGGTTGGTGATCTGATGGACTCTTCGGGCAGTGTGATTACCACTCCGACGAACATGATGCCACTGCCCACCGTCGATGACGATGGGAACCCCATCAGCCTGATGAGCTACTCGGGGTGGAGCATGTACCCACGTTCACTCAACATGGCTGTGGAGGATGCCTCCTATATCTACCTGAGTGAGATTGACCTGAATTATCAGTTGCCTCACAAATGGCTCACTGGACTCAGGCTGAAAGATGTGTCCGTATTTGGAAAACTGGAAAATGTCGGGCTCATTTGGGCGGCCAACTCCAAGAACTATCATCCAGACTATCTGCCTGGCAGTTACCGTCCGGAACTGACATGTACAATCGGCGCAAGTATCAAATTTTAAACAGTATCAGATATGAAGAAAATTATATATTCCATAGTTGTCTCAATGATATTTGTCGCTTGTAACGACTATCTCGACACGGTGCCGAGCAAAGGGGATAATGAGGTAATCAACCGTTCTGAGCAGATTGAGGCCCTTCTCAATAATAGTAGCATCTTTAATGCCAAAACATCTGTTGTTGTTTCATCCTCAGACGACATCGGTCTGACAATTGACATGTTAGATCAGATTGGCTGGCTCTCGGAAAGTTATTTAGGAGGACTGGTTTTCTCTGTTGACGATATTGCCAACAATCAGTGGGGTAATGAAGTTTGGGAGGACGGTTTTAAGAAGGTCTTTACGGCCAACCTTATCCTAAATGACCTCGACAATGTAGAGGATTTGAACGACCAGTCACGGCAGGCTTACATCGCTGAGGCCCGATTCATGCGGGCTATGGCCAACTGGAACTTGGTGCAGACTTACTGTGTGCCTTATGCTCAGGAGAACCTTAACGAACCTGGTTTGCCGCTGAAACAGTCAACGGACTATGAAGAGTCCATGATACGCTCATCCATCCAGGATACATACGCCTTTATTTTAGCCGATCTTCAGGCAGCCCTTGAGACACCTGTCAGTGATGTTAATCTACGATGGCGAGTCAGCAAACCTGCCGTGCAGGCCATGCTGGCACGCTACTATCTCTTCACACAGGATTATGCTCAGGCTGCGCAGTATGCCCAGGAGGCTCTAAAAAGTACAAAGGCAACTCTGCAAGACTACAACTCCCTGAAACTCGTTGAAAACAATCTCTGGAATCCTTCCAGTGGAAAGGAAAATAAGGTTTATTATTCCGAACTGTATCAGTATGCCCCCAACCAGATGGCTGACTACCAGGAGAACTACTATTCACAGTATTTCGCTGTCAACAGCGGCAACTATCTGATTCCCTCAGAGAGTCTCATTGCTCTCTATGATCAGGAGAACGACCTGAGATTCAAGCAGTTCTTTGTGAGATATGGACTATGGGATACGGGATTGAGTGGTTTCGGAGACGATATCCTTTATTGTAAGTTTAAAAACTATATCAGTGGCGATGAGGTACAATCGGGTCCCACCGTTCCTGAAATGCTACTGACAGCCGCTGAGGCACTGGCCCGACAGAATAAGGTCTCAGAGGCCATGCAGTACTTGAATAAGTTGCGTCGTGCCCGTATTCGTCAGGGGGCTGAGCTGGTAGACTTGTCTGCTGACAGTCAGGATGAGGCCATCAGTCTGATTCTTGAAGAGCGCCATCGTGAGATGCCCTTTGTGATGCGCTGGTTCGATATCCGCCGCCTGGCTTTTAACGAAACCACTGCTGACGATGTGACGGTAGAGCACACTTTCTACGCAGCATCCAACAATATTGTTGACTATAGCATGGTCTACAAATACACCCTACCTGTTAAGTCGAAGCGCTACGCTATTCCCCTCACCAACCTCGAAATCACCCGTAGTGGTAATCAGTTGGTGCAGAACAACTACACCGCCGGCGATATCCTGAAGGAGAAAGTTGAAATCAATAAAGACGAAGATGATGAAAGAAATGAAGAAGATTGGAATTATGATGAATAGATTCTACTATATTTCAATGTTTGTGCTACTGGCAACTCTCTCTCTTACAGCCAGTGCACAGAAGAATCAGAGTGAGCGTTTTACGATTCCTAATACCTATGATGCTCAGGCTCTGATGGAATATATGATAGCTCAGTTGCCTGAAACAGACTTTGTGAATGGCAATGACTATTTCAGGGAAATGCTGAAAGTAGCTGACCAAAAGTTGGAAAATGTAGAGTGGCGTGAGCGCATCAAAGGCTTTATCGCTACCGACCTGATACAGATGACGACCACCGAGGATCCCAAGCCTATCCTTGATATGTATCTTGCTGCCAGTTCCACAGACTCTATCCGTCAGAAGGTGCGGAATGCCTATGAAGAAAGTGTCCGCCAGAATAGTGCCCTCTATTCTGGCAAACCAGCTCCCGACTTCACATTTACTGATGAAAAAGGAAACATACTTAAACTGACTGATTTCCGCGGCAAATTGCTGTTTATAGACATCTGGGGAACATGGTGCGTGCCCTGCATTGAGGAAATACCTTTCATAGAAAAACTCCAGCAGCGTTACAACCATTGCAGCGACGTACATATCATGAGTATTGCATGTGACAAGAAACGCGAGCGTTGGACGGCTTTCCTTGCCAAACATCCCACTTCATGGCATCAATATCTGGTTACGCCCGAGGGCGATGAAGTGCTCGATAGCACCTATCACGTGATAGGTATTCCACGTTTTATCATCGTCGACAGGCAAGGCCGTTTCATCACATCCGATGCGATGAGACCGTCTTCCCCTGAATTCAATGATTATTTCGATAAACTCGTAAACAGTAAATAACATGAGATCATTTTCCCTCGAAAAAAGTTAAATTTCTTAATTATGGAAATTTAATCTACTCTACTTGAAAAGGAGATTAGCAGTGATGCTAGTCTCCTTTAAGTGTATTTATGATTACCGATAATATCACTGATAATGTCATCGATAATATTAGATATATTTGATAACCGGCACATCTAAACATAAAAACGCCGGCGCATGAATAGCACAACTAATTATAAACAAGAGTTAAAAGAATGGTTAAAATATATGAAGTTTTTTTTATTTCGATAATTAATATTTACTTTAGCATGTCCCTTTTGAGGAACGTTTTTTGCCGATAAATACAAATTAACCGACAATAATTAAATATAAAAAAAACACCAAATTGCATCTCTGAAATCAGTTATGAAAACCTCAAATTTAATTATTTCCCTTTTGGTCATATCGCCTGTAACTCTGTCTGCTCAGGAACAAAAGATTGAGGGAATTGTTTACGATGACAACGGAAATGTCGTTGAATTTGCGAATGTAGTGCAAGTCGATTCTTGTATGCATTTTGTTACAGGAACAACAACGTCCCCAAAAGGAACTTTTTCTTTACCCATTCAAAGAAAGAAAACCCCAGGTTATCTTATAACTTCTTATGTAGGTATGTCGTCTGACACCATCAGTTTAGCGAAAACATTTCAACAGCCTCTACATATTATTTTGAAAAATAAATCAACCGAGATAGGAGAAGTTGTCGTGAAAGGAAAGCGCAGTCTTTTTAAAAATGAAAATGATATCATTACTGCAAATGTTCAAAACACGATTTTAGCTAAAGCTGGCTCGCTGGATAATTTAATGAATCAAATACCATTTGTCTCAGGTGGTGGTGGCGAGTACAATATATTTGGTCGTGGTGGGGCTGTTGTTTATTTAAACAATAGTAAAGTTTACGATGCAAATATCCTTAAGACCATCAACTCTGACCGGATAAAAAAAGTGCAGGTGATTACAAATCCCGGATCTCGGTATTCTTCAGATGTGAAGGCGGTTATCAAGATATTTACAGTTGATAACCCTGATGGATTGGGAGGAAATGCATATACAAGTATTACTAAAGGTAGAAAATTCTCCAACAATGAGGGTGCCTCTGTAGTGTATAATTCCGGTAAGTGGCAAATCACAGGAGGAATAGGTCATGCCAACTATAAAACTCAGGAATACACCGAGGATAGAACGTCTGTTATTAGCGAGCCTAATCTATTGTATACCAATAATACGACATTAGACTATGACATGACTTTTCTTGATGGTAACTTAGGCATTACCTATCAACCTTCAACCCGGCAAACCATTGGCTTCAATACAAGGATTACAAAATATGAGCATAACCATACTATTGATGATGCTATAATTAATCATTACACGGATGGGGTTAATGATTTTCATACAGATGGAATAAATAAATCAAAAAATGTCCCGATTCAATGGCTTACGAATACATTTTACACTCTTTCTCTTGGCAAGACAAGACTTGACTTTACGGATGATATCTTAGTCGGAACGCAGAGTAGAAAACTATTCTACGGGGAACAAAATGATGTAGAGGTCTCAACGAAAAATAAGTCTCATTATTTGATGAACTCCTTTGTTGCAGACATCAATACTCCGATAACAACCAAAGTCTCTCTTAATTATGGCGGAGAATTCACCTATTCACGCTATAAACAAACTTTCGATTTCGATGAAAATAATATCGAAACAGAAATGAAAAATGCGGAGAATAAAAATGAACAAATTCTTGGAGCTGCTTATGCGAATCTAAATACCCAGATAGGGAAATTCTCCATGAATGCAGGATTGCGTTATGAATATGCCAGCTGGCAGTATTTTGTCGGAAATATGAAGCAGAAATCTCAAAGTCGTGATTATAATGATTTGTTCCCTTCATTGAATATATCCTATCATCCAAATGATGTCTCTAATATTTCTTTGGGCTATAGACAAACCGTCAGAAGACCTAACTATGGTGAACTGAATGATAACATAGAATATCAAAGCCGCTACTACTATGTCCAAGGAAATTCCAAGTTAGATTATTCTTATACGAATTCTATTAATATGCTAGCATCGTACAAGAACTTACGCTTGATAGGTTCATTAGATTTCGTTAATGATGATATCGCCATGAAGAGAAGTTTATTGGGAGAATCAAAAGATATCGTATTGTCTCAGGCAACAAATATTTCAAATTATAAACGATGGAATGTTGGAGTAAACTGGTGGCAACATTTTGGTATCTATACGCCGTACCTTGAGATTGGATTAGGTGGGCAAACTTTCTCATATACCTATATGGATACTCCTTATCATTTCAATCATCCATATGTGAATTTCAAAGTGCATAATACTTTCGAGTTGAAAAATGACTTTAGTATCACGCTGTTTGTAGACTACTATGGCAAGAACTATTCTCTCTTTAGGGAGGTTACGGAACAATGGAACACTCAACTCTCTCTTTCAAAAAATATAAAAAGCTGGTTTTTCGAATTATCAGTCAATAACGTTTTGTGCCCTCGCTCACGTACTAGCACGACACGATGTGATTGGATAAATGATGCTTCATACAGCAATAGGGATAACAAAAATGTTTTCCTTTTGGTTTCTTATTCATTTAATTATAAACAAAAAAGACATCAAGCAAATACGAAGTCAAATGAAATACGTCGATTCTAATAAACATAATATGATGAAAAATTCAATAGTTATCATGCTGGCTGCCCTTCTGTTATCAGGATGTGCAAACTCGAATTTCGATTTTACAGACTCTTCAGAGTTAAGTATTCAAGAGAATCCATATGAGATTATCAATTCTAAAACGAATATTAAATATCCGCTGAGGGAAGATTTACTGTCTCCAAATTATACAGGTGGTTATAAGTTGAATTTTATTAACCAATCGAATTATAATCATCAGTATGCAGCTTATGATTTAATTAAAGCAAGCATCAACCAATTGCCATTTAAGAACAAAAGAGTAGAATTCGTATTTGCAGATAAATTCATGGTTTTAAGACTTGACAAAGATAATCATGAATGGGCACCTAACTATTCTTTGAATATCAAGAGTGACTGTGTCGTAGAATTACCAGGTGAGTGGAATAGTAATCGTAAATTGCAGAATGAAGATTTTTGGCGTAACCTTATCATTTCGCCATCGAAAAAGCGAGTGTTGTGCGTTGACCGCGTAATGCTGAAAGGAAATTACTACGCTATTGTTTATATTATCCAATCAGATAAAAAGAGTTACCCTTTCCCTGCTCTATATCACTGGGACGCAACACAACCAGAGTTGCTCCCTAACACCTGGATAACTCTTGAGGGGTTTGCTGATATGACTAGAAAAATAATAGTAGCTAATCGATAAAGGGAGGGGATGTGTAAGACGAAAAGAGGTTGTGTCTGCTACTTTTGACACAACCTCATACATATCATACACTATAAGAAAGAACTGTAGCTCTCCCCTACATATAATATTTATTATTCCTCAACTGGAGAAAAGTCTCCCTTTCCTACTCCACAAAGCGGACATACCCAATCATCTGGGATGTCTTCAAAAGCTGTTCCAGCTGCAATACCACTATCAGGATCACCTACTTTTGGATCATAAATGTAACCACACACATTACATACGTATTTTTTCATAATGTTTTGAATTTAAGGGTATAATACTATTTTTATTAATCTCATTATTGCAAATATAAAAGATTTTATTAATAAGTGCAGAAAAAAAGTGTTAAATAATAAATAAACGATATAAATGTTTTATATCTTTGCATAACATTAACTCATCATTACTCATATAAAAAGAATATTACGATAACATCATGTACGCTCTATACCATCTTATCTGGAGTGTTGTCGGCATTGCGTGGTTGTTAAGTATACTATGCATTAACAAGATGTATGCACAGACATATCGGTTACGAAAGGTAAACGACAGTTTATCTTATTTACAACTCCAAACCGATTCGTCACTCCATGAGTGGCCACTGCCCTATCCGATATATCAAATGCAAACGGCTGATATAGACAATAACGGTACAGAAGAAGTTCTTATCGGAGTGGTCAAAGGTACCCGATTCTATCCCCAGAAAGCTCGAAGACTCTTTATTTTTAAGAATGTCAATGGTAAAATTCGACCGATGTGGCTAGGATCCCGTCTGGCCGGTAGTCTACAAAATTTTAGATGTGTAAATCATCATATCAGAAGTTTGGAGAAACGGGGGGATAAATGGTTGGTTGCCGAGTTTAAAATGGGACAATTTGGTCCTTCCTTTATCAGATATCTGATTTACGATACTACAGAACAAGAAGCTAAAAAACAATTTAAACGATAATAGTTATGAAAAAACTAAATGCTACTATTTTCACGCTGACCATACACCTCATACTGGGTGTAACCGCAATGGCACAAGGGATTATACTCCCAGGGAAAGCCCACATCAATGTAGAAAAACTGAAAAAAAACATTGATCTAAATATGGATTTAAGTCAGCTCAATGTATGTGAACTGCGAGTTGTCCGCAATGCCTTCGCAGCCCGACAAGGCTATTGCTTTAAAGATGCTACTCTTCGAGGAGTCTTCAGTAGCACTACCTGGTATAACGATACCATGATGGGACGATTCTTTCGAGAAGATGGCGGTCAAAAACTGCCTTACCACTACTCGAAGGCAGAAATGGACTTTATCAATAGGGCTAAACAGCGTGAAGAGGAACTCTTAAAGAAAAACTTTATCGCACCCTACGGTTATCAAGTAAATTTAGATAACCTCATCAATCCTTTCCAACTGGATAAAAGACCTGACAATCTGATGGACAAGCTCGGCCGATACGGCTTTGCTGTCTCACCGGCAAATTATGACCAGTTGTTTCATATTTACGAGAATAATGATTATCGTACCTTCCCTTCTTTTATTACAACCGATTTATTTTTGCAACTCTATCATCTTTACTTCGATTGTGTTTTAAGAGATATCGAACAGCAAAGGCTGTATCCTGCTTTACAGAAACTTTGTCTACTCGGATTCGAATATTTCGATAAAGCACAATGGAAACAAGCCAATACCAATCTGAAAGCAGGCAGTAAGGAAGAGTTTGAAATCACAGACGATGCTGAATGGTGCAAAACCTATTTTGCAATAGCTCTAGAGCTCTTGAAAGGAACGGCTCCTGAATATGTCAATTTCAAGTCATATCGCCTCAACGAAAAATACTTACAACTGGCTAAAGAGGAATATTTCCATGCCAACAGCAATAGTGATTATCCTAGTCTGTTTCTCGGACCAGACTATTACAACACCAACTTCGCTTACAGCCTTTTTCGTCCACGTGGACACTACATGCGAACAAAGAATCTAGAGTATTACTTCCGGACAATGATGTGGCTGCAAACCATACCGATGGCTGCCGACTATGTAGAGCAAATGCGTAGAGCAATTCTGTTGGCTCAGGCTCTAGAAACACCAGCTATCAAGAACGCATACCAAACCATTGCGGAACCAATAACCTATCTGATGGGAAAACCTGACCATGTGACCATAGAACAGGTGGGAATAGAATGGAATAAACTTGGTCAAAAATTGAGTAATAAGAAAGCCGTTCGCAAAGTAAGTAACATTATCAAAGTTCTAGCCGATAAGCAGATTCGTATACGTCCTCTATTCCAAAAAACAAGTATTTACAAAATAAATCTGATGCCTCAACGCTATCAACCGGATGCCGAGGTTATGCTGAAAATGGTAGATAACAAAACTTTTCCATGTAAACGAGAACAACCAAACGGATTGGATATCATGGCCTCGATGGGATGGGAAGCCGCTGAGAATATTCTTCTCAACGAACTTCAAGAAGCTCAGAAATGGAAGGGATTCACGACTGCATTACAAAGCGCCAAACAAGTGATGCAAACCGTCCCTTGGGAGGCTACAATGACGAATCAGTGGCTCCATATACTCCCGACACTTAGCAAGACTCAAGGTATGCCTTACTTCATGCAGTCACCTCAATGGCAGAAAAAATGCCTGAATAGTGCATTGGCTTCCTGGGCGGAACTGAAACACGACGCTATACTTTATGCCAAACAACCTGCTGGGGCTGAATGTGGAGGTTACGGACCTGACGATCCTATCACCAAAGGCTATGTGGAACCAAATACTTATTTCTGGGAAAATGCTATCGCGTTACTTGATAAGACTGCAAACTTTTTCAAACAATATAACATGTATACCGAAAAAGTACAAAATGTGACTGAGAGAATACGCGAAAACATGGAATTCTGCCTGAAAATCAGTGAAAAAGAACTGAAAGGAATCGAGCCAACCGACGAAGAGTATGACAACATCAAGGTGATGGGTAGCACTGTGGAATATATCTCCATGGACCTGCTACGACAAAATGAAGAAATACAAGATTGGAATGATATCGTGGGAGCAGACAAGAAAGTCTCGATTGTGGCAGATATCTTTACCAGCAATGGCGATAATATCGAAAACAAACATGTCGTCTATGCTGGTGTTGGACCAGCTTATGAAATCTATGTTGTCGTAGAAATCGGAGGTAAGCTATACCTTACCCGCGGAGCTATCCTTTCTTATCGTCAACTGAATATGCCTTCAGACCTTCCTCGACTTACAGACGAAGAATGGCAAAAAGAGCTGGAGTCTAATCCAAACAAATTTGTTCCAGAATGGATGCAAGAGATTAGTCTGCCTTCACTAAATATGGTAAAAGAAAATGAAGAGATATTTTATAGCTCTGGCTGTTAGCTTATTCGGGGGCCTAACCTCTATTCAGGCCAAGGTCTCTGCAGACAGTCTTCGAATTATTCTTACCGGTGATATTTTGCTAGATCGCGGTGTGAGACAAATTATTGAACATGCTCCATCGATCGAAATTGCTTTCAACAAACTGCTTGATATTCGTACGGATAGCCTGTTTCATCATGCAGAAAGGGTTATCGGCAATCTCGAATGTCCAGCAACCTCTATCAAACAGCCAGTTTTCAAACGTTACATGTTTCGGGCAGAACCAGAATGGCTTGGCCAATTAGCTCGACATGGCTTCACACATATCAACCTGGCTAACAACCACAGTATCGACCAAGGCAGAAAAGGACTGACAGACACACAAGTGCAAATCAAAAAATACGGGATGATTCCTCTTGGAGCCGGACTAAATATGGAAGAAGCCCTTCAGCCCGTCTGCATTGCCGAATATCCCCGTAAAGTATGGTATATCAGTAGACTCAAGATGCCACTTGAAAATTATGCCTTTCTTACCGACCGGCCCTGTGTGGCACAAGAATCTATTGACTGTATGGTACAACGAATAGCATTATTACGAAAACAAGATCCAGAAGCCTATATTATCGTAAGTCTGCATTGGGGACAGGAACACACACTAACCCCAACGCTCAACCAACGCAGACAGGCCCACCAGATTATTGATGCCGGAGCCGATATTCTGGTGGGCCATCATACCCATACGCTGCAAACGATAGAAAATTATCATGGACATTCTATCTACTACAGCATCGGAAATTACATATTTGATCAACAAAAGAATCTGAACAGCAAAGCATGTATGGTAAAAATTGTGGTGAAACCTCAAGATGCAGAAGTAAGCACCATACCTGTAAACATCATGAAATGCTGTCCCAAGATGTTGTAATTCCCTTTACAGTTTCATCGATATAACTTATTGTACAATCGCTTCAACAAGATAATATACGAGAGGTATGGTTACAAAGAAAATACCAATGAAGTCGATATAGGCTCCACTCTTGATCATCTTGGTTATTGGAACATAGCCACTGGCATACACGATAGCATTTGGCGGAGTTGAAACTGGAAGCATAAAACCTAATGATGCTGACAATGCTATGGCCACCGATACTGGAACAGGACTAAAGCCAGCACTAATTGCTGCAGTGATGGCAAGAGGACCGATCATGTTAGTAGCTGCTGTATGCGAAGTAAGCTCAGACAATAACAACGCCATTACTGCAAATACAGCGATGAGAATAAGCTGGTTATTACTGCCACCAATTCCTGCAATAATGATATTGCCGATCCACTCACTCAAACCGGTGGTATACATCATTCCTCCCATGGTAAGTCCACCACCAAAAAGTAACAAGGTACCCCACTCTAC
The DNA here is from genome assembly GCF_022024235.1 of Segatella baroniae B14. Lineage (GTDB taxonomy): Bacteria > Bacteroidota > Bacteroidia > Bacteroidales > Bacteroidaceae > Prevotella > Prevotella bryantii. The sequence continues at coordinate 420,437 of NZ_CP091800.1, read as the reverse complement.
GCCATGCACTGCATCTTTCCATCCTAATGTACGTTGACCAGTTCCATGCTTTATAGGCAGGAAGAAAAGCATCAATGCTCCTACCATAGCAGCTACTGACTCTGGAATATATTTATTATACGATTTAAGAATCTCACTATCAGAACCTAAACAGATGCTCAGTATGCCCGGTGCAATCCACAGAATAACAGCCGTAGAAAAAGCGATAATTGTATTCTTCTGGGCACGAGTCCACGGACCAAGTTCGTCTACCTTACTCTGAATAAACTCATGTGCACCCTCGATATGATCACAATCTGACGGATACAATCTACTCAGTACTACATAGGCGATAACGAAGTAAATAATCATCGCTATAAATCCCCAAATCATCCACTCAAAGAAGCCGATATGTATCTGTACCATCTCATCCAAGAACCCCATCATAATCAAGTTAGGTGGAGTTCCGATAGGCGTAAGCACACCGCCTACAGAACATGCATAAGCCGTCATCAACATCAGGCCTGTGGCATACTTATAATTGTGTAAGTCTATATGCTTGCCATTAGCGGCTTGCATCTCACGAATCGCTTCGAGTAAACCCAAAGCGATAGGGAACATCATCGCTGCTGTAGCAGTATTACTAATCCAACCGGAACAGAGCATACAAGCCAAACCGATGGCTAAGAAAATGCGCCTTGGATTATCTCCTACCCACTTCATCGACACAATGCCATAAGCAATACGTTTATCGAGTCCATTTACCATCATAGCCTTCGCCAATATAAAACCTCCCATAAAGAGGAAAATAATCGGACTTGAAAAGGCTGCAAAGGCCGATTTGACTGGTGCTACGCCTGTAAGGACGATCAAGATAGGTGCAAGCACTGATGTTACGGGGATAGGAATAGGTTCGGTAATCCACCATGTACCAATCAGTGCAAGAATGGCAAGCAAATGATGTGCCTCCGGACTTAATGCCTCAATAGGTACAAACCAGGTAAACAAAGCCAAAACTGGCCCCACAATAGAACCTATAATACGTCTCTTTTTATCAAAAGAAGATCCTGAATTTGGTGCCGGATTCACAGTTGCATTTATGTGTTTCTCACTCATAAGCTAAAATTTAAGTTTATAATGCGACAATACACGCAAAAAAATCAGTTACGTTTGATACGATTTGTAGTTTAATGCGTTCTTATGAATAAATACAAACTTAGTAATTTTTAATGATAATGTAAGAGATAAGCAAAGTTTTTCTTGTTAATTATTGTTAACCAATAAAATTCTATGATATACATATTAACTCAGACAAACAGAAAATACCCCTGCACAAAGCCGCAAAAATTGCGTTTTATGCAGGGTTGATAAATTCTTGTAAGTTATATATCTGAAGGTTTTTTTTCAAATGTGACCAAAACACATCATTTCGAAGTTCATTTACTTCCAACAATCTTTCTAAGGGCGATAACTAATTTATCCACATCTTCACGAGTATTGTAAAGAGCGAAAGTTGGACGAACGCTCATTTCATAGCCCAAAGCACGCAAGGCTGGTTGGGCACAGTGATGTCCAGCACGGACTGCAATACCTTCTTTGTCCAACAAGGTTCCTGTTTCAGGTACTGCGATACCATCAAGTACAAAGCTAACCACCGAGACACGATGTTTAGGGTTGCCGATAAGTGTGAGTCCTTTGATTTGAGCCAATTGCTCTCTTGCATATTCTGTCAATTTATGCTCATGAGCTTCGATATTACGGATACCGAGGTGACGTACATAATCGAGAGCAGCACCCAGACCAATAGCATCTGCCACATTAGGTGTACCAGCTTCGAAACGAGCTGGTGGCACATTATATTCCGTATGCTCTATAGTAACGTCTGTAATCATGTTTCCTCCACCTTGCCACGGTTGCATCTTGTCGAGGATATCTTTGCGCCCATAAACCACTCCGATACCATTAGGACCATAAATCTTATGTCCACTGAACACAAAGAAGTCAGTACCGAGTTGTTGCACATCAACCGGCGTATGAGCAATAGACTGTGCACCGTCTATCAGCACAGGGATATTATGCGAGTGAGCGATTTCAATGATACGCTTTACATCGTTGATAGTACCAAAGGTATTATTCACATGGCCCACGCTGACAAAACGCGTACGAGGTGTTATGAGCCGTTCGAACTCCGAGAGTACCAAGTCGCCATTCTTGTCTGTCGGTATGGCCTTCAATGTACACCCCTTCTCCTGACAAATACGCTGCCAAGGCACAATATTAGCATGGTGGTCGAGCTCGCTAACAATAACTTCATCGCCAGGTGTAAGATACTGTCTGCCATAAGTCTGCGCCACAAGATTAATCCCCTCAGTGGTGCCACGAACAAAGATAATTTCTTCAGAACTAGCAGCATTAATAAAGTGCTGCACCTTTTCGCGAGCTTCCTCGTAAGCATCAGTGGCACGAGCTGCCAACGTGTGGGCACCGCGATGAATGTTCGAATTATACGTCTTATAATAATCCGAAATTTTATCGATGACTTGCAGAGGTTTCTGCGTCGTGGCGCCGTTATCGAGCCATACCAGGTCATGCCCATTCACTTGCTGATTGAGCACGGGAAAATCCTTCTTGATCTCTTCAGAATTCAGGGTATCGACCTCTTCATAGTGCAAAGTTCGGAGTTTTTCCGACTCTGGAATACCGATACCGAAACCATTGTCTTGAGGAAGCGTTGTCGTGACCGACTGTTCTGCAGGACTCGAGACTGTTGTATCGTATAGTCCTATCAATGCTGATAAATTCAGTTTTTCATCAGGAATAACAGTCCTTCGCTCGCTTTGCCACTCCTCGGGACAATATTTCTGAGCCACCTGGCGAAGTAACTCGAAGCCAGAGTCATCAATATTATATCCACTTATATTATTGATATCAATCATTATTTCTCTATTTTGTTACGATATTGGTAGTCATGATAGTAACCTACCTCTACGTTCTCAAGAACAGCGATAGCATCGTCGGTGAGTGCGGCGAGCGAGAAATACTTGGTAAGCAAGTAAGAAGCTACACCAAACTTATCGAGACCCATCAAACGGGCACTGAGCGATGGTGCTATTTCACCAGGGATACCACTCTGATGTAAACCGATAACGCCCTGATTCTGCTCACCGGTACGCACTAGAATAATCTTTGTCGTGCCTACGCCACGCCCTGTTAGATATTGTCCTTCTACTTCTACCTTATCGCTCGGAATCAGTGGAACACCACGCCACAAAATAACCTTAGTACCGAATAAGTCGGTGGTCACAGGAGGAACTCCTCGCCAAGTACATTCGCGTTCGAAAGCCGCGATTGCACGCGGATGAGCTATAAAGAATGCAGGTTCCTTCCACACAAGACTCAATAACTCGTCTAAATCGTCTGGCGTAGGTGAACCGTAGCGTGCCGAGATACGGTAAGCAGGATTTACAGCTGAAAGCAGACCGAATTTTTTATTATTGATGAGCTCCCATTCCTGACGTTCCTTTATACTTTCAATGGAGAGGCGCAACTGTTCCTCCAACTGGTTGTAAGGATTGTTATAAAGGTCACTAACACGAGTGTGTACTCGAACTACAGTCTGCAGGGTATTAAGACTATACTCTGTAGGATTCTCTTCATAGTCAATATAGGTCTCAGGGATAACGTTATCCTCTTCATGACCGCTCAACAGGTCAATATGCTTCTCGCCATTATCGTTAACAGAAGCCTTCAGGCGCAACTGCTTATCGACAGCCTTATTGAAAGTTTCACGAAAATCGGGTACTTCTTTAATAACCTTGATGAGTTCATTCAGTTTCAAGCCAAGAAACGTTGTAGGCGTGACTGCACGAACACTGACTGTTGATATCTGCTCATCGAGAAGGTCTGCCTCACCAAAATACTCACCGTCGCCCAAGAGAGCTATTCGGAGATCTTCGCCATGAGGACCCTTGCTGATAACTTCAGCTTGTCCACTTGCCACGATGAAGAAACGCTGCTTGTCCTTACCTTCTTCCACGAAAAATTTATCTACATTCACCTCCTTCGTCTCGAAAGAATTTACCAAGCGGTCTAATGTTTCGTCATCGAATTCTGAAAACAGCGGAATGGCTTTCAAATCCTTGGCCGTAAATGACGGTTGACCGTAGACGAACTGAATAGGCAAACGGTCATTCTTACGAAGCTCTACCTTCGTTCGGTTTACGCGGAAAGTACCGCCGCTCACCTGCACCCAAGGCAATAGTTTAAGTAACAAACGAGGAGTGATACTGCCCATCTGTGGAGCAGTCTTAGTAGTAGTAGCCAGTCTTCTGGCGGTAGCAGTAGTCACACTGCGCTGTAGATTTGATTCTGCCATGTCCTTTTATTTTTTAATGATTACTTTATGAGTTGTCCCTTCCACGTGTTCTACGGAAAGTACGTTATAACCTTGTTCTTTTGCGTTGCGCGGAACATTATCGAGAGGTTCACCCTCAGCCAGTAAAACTTCAAGAATATCACCCGGACTGAGTTTTGATAGTTCAATCTTTGTTTTTACGAAGGTCATCGGGCAATGCTCCTTCGTAATGTCTAGTGTCTTTGTTGCCATAAATGTATTTCCGATTTATCATTGGGTTAAATGAATAATGTTCTTCCGCCTTCAGAAAGTTTCAAGAACGTTGCTACGCCAAGTACATCCTTCACTTCAGAGATAAAATCCTCTTTTTTCAAGCCAAGCACGTGCATGGCCATCTCGCAAGCATAGAGATTGATACCGAGTGCTTTAGCAGCCTCAACAAGTTCTTCAAGTGTCGCAACATTATTTTTTCGCATCAGATAGCGGAATATCCTGGGACCTATACCACCAAAATTGAAACGGCTTGTTGGGGTCACCTTCAGACCGCCCATCATGAAGCCGAATAACTTCGTTAATCCGTTTCCGCCCACGAACGAACGTCCCTGCTTTTTCTTAATCGCATCCAGCCCCCAGAACGTGAAGAAGATGTTTACTTCGTAACCCACTGCTGCCGCACCGGTTGCTAAGGTGAATACTGCAGTTAACTTGTCGAAATCACCGCTAAAAGCGATAATGCTTAGTTTTTTTTTCAATTCAGGATTCATAATTCGCAATTTATAATTATAGGGTGTACTTATTCTGATCAATACTCTATTACAACGGCAAAGGTACAGTGATTCCGGGGTATCTACAATAGCCCATTTGTGGCATTTTAGATACCCATGATATAGTATACCATGTACCATCCATAAGGGAGTATGTGGGGAGGGAAAAAATTAGATATCGCTACAAAGAAAATGTACTATAAATCTAATTCCATGATAATATCGCAACGGTCATAAGTGCTACCGTCCAAAGAAACTTCTTTGAATCCTAAATTTCGATAAAGATGGATGGAAGCAGCCAAATGGGTGTTTCCTTCCAGATAAAGTCTTTTGGCACCCAGTTGACGGGCATATTCTATGAGAGCCAAGCCCAACTTGTACCCGATGTGTTTTCCTTGAGCTTTAGGTGAAACGGCCATTTTGGCCAACTCATATACATTCTTTTCTGGATGATTGATTAGCGCGCAACATCCTACAACCTTACCACTACTGTCATCAATAGCAAGAAATATCTGTCCACCATTGCCCAAGATGTAGCTATCGATATTGGCAAAAGTCCGAAGGTCAGACTCCTCCAAACGGAAGTAAGTCTCGATCCACTCTTTGTTCAAGCGAATGAAATCAGCCTGATACTGCTCATGATATGTCTTTATCGTAATCATTTCTAACTTTTTAAACTATTTATCCCGCATCGGTTACATACTTACAGGGATAAAATATACATTACGAGTGTAAAGTTAATGATTTTCTATAGCTTATGTCAGATTATGCTCATAAAAACATTTATAAAAGCCATTTCAAACCGCAGAATACCTAACTTATGCGAGGAAAAAATCAAATTTTCAACTCCCCAAAAGTTTGTTTCACAAAGACACACCTTGCCATAGCAAGACTACACACGTATTACCGTACAGAGTTTTACCACATCAGACTCAAAGCTGTCACGATGAAGAGCTTTGTTCCTTGTACTTGAGCGATAATTATAGATGGTCTGTGGAGAATAAAATAGCAAATCGGCTATTTCACTACTCTCACTAACTCCTAATCTTATGAGAGCAAAGATACGAAGTTCTGTTGTCATTGTGTTCGTCGCTTTCACAACAATCTTCTCATCTGGCTTTAATAAAGCATTAAACTCTTCTATGAATGTAGGATATAGATCGAGGAATGCCTTATCAAAACGGTTCAAGAATGTTGCAGCATCCTCTTCAGAAAACTTAGAAGAAGTAATTAAGGTGAGTAATTCATTCACCTGATTGGCCTTTATCTTTCGCTGTACAAGAGTTTTCTGGTTTTTGAGTCTGTTGATATATTTAGCACATAAATCTATATATATCTTGGCCAAGCCTTCACGCTTTTTGTTGGTATCTACCAATCTTTCGTTCAACGTATTTAGTTGTCCGTTAAGATTTCTTTGCTGATGATTCAGTTCCGACAATTGCATATTTCGCTTATAGAGTTCCTTTCTACTGGCCGTAAGTTTGGCATTTTGTTTGAAAATAAATGCCATAGCACAAAGAAGGATGAATAAAAGGACGGATACAGAAATAATAACCAGTTTCTGCATACGATTACGCGATTTGACAGCCTCGTCATATTTAGAGATAATGCCAGGTAATCGTTCTGATATTTCTATTATTCTTAGTTTGCTATTATAAAACTTAGCATCAGCCAACGATTGGTTGATATAATTCTGAGCATGCTCTATATTACTTTCATCTGTTTCAAAAATATAAGAAGCAAGCATCTGCAAAGAAAAATTTTCCATCGTGAGGTTATGAGCATCACTCAAAGCCGACAGAATGAGATATTTTTCATACTGTTGTTCATGATTATCGTTTCTATAATTACCAGCTAAGGCAAAACAAGCCATAGCGTAAAGGCGCGAATTCTTAGGACACTTCTTAATAGCCGACAGATAATACTTACGCGCTGTCTTGGAATCAAAATTTACATACACATAAAATTCGCCCATATAATAATCATAGGCAATGTCTCTTTTGTCAAGATGAACAATCGCTTTACTCAAATAATCATTAGCCAATTTTCTGTAATGAGGTTTATATTCCTTGTCGTTACAATAATCGCTCCAGTAACTATATATTCTGAATAAGCATAGATAATAATCAAACTGTAAATTGGCATCAAGTGTAGAAGTGTCAATACTATCTATAAGATTACGTGATTCATAATAAAGACCACCGATAGCCATAAGCTGAGCCTTACGAATGATGAACATACTGTAATAGTATTGATCATCAAGTTTCTTAGCAAGTTCGATACCTTTATTAATATATACATGAGCAGAGTCAAACTGAAAAACATAATACTCATCATATATCTGACTATAAATATTGAGTTTCGCTCTCAGATTACTTTCTCTCAATAAATTCGTTTTGAGATAGTTTATTCGTTTTTCTTTCTCTATCATAGCCTGCTGACGATGAGCCAACACGGAATCAAGTTGAAGCAATAAATTCTCTTTCTGTTGAGCTGAAACACTATAGCTCAAAAGAGTAAAAATAAGGATTAAAAAGGCTTTAAACATTGTCATGATTTGGTTTTCTGCAAAGATAAACAGTTTTTAGCAAACTACAAGTATCTACTTCGTATTTTTTTCATAATCAACATAACTATTTAATAGTCAACAATATATACAGAATAAGAAATAATAGTATTTCTACTTAAGTACTACCTTATGACACATATTACTCAAAAATGTTGTTACTTTGCACCGAAATAGCCAAATAACTAACATTTCAAAACCAGAATCTATGAAAAGAAAGAAAAGACATGTAAATCCACGATTAACGTTGGTTGTCTTCACTACGCTATTGTCACTATCGACACTAGCTCAAAACATAAAAATCAATGGTGTGGTAACTGATGAGTCAGGTGAACCTATCATTGGATGTACTGTCATGCGCAAAGGTGCAAATAACGGAACCGTTACCGACTTGGATGGTAAATTCACATTATCTGTACCACAAAATTCAACCATTACATTTTCTTATATAGGTTTTGTGACTCAAGAAGCCAAAATCAACGATGTAAAACCTATATCTATTATTCTTCATGAGCAGAATACAAAACTCAACGAAGTAGTTGTCATAGGCTATGGCACCATGAGAAAAAACGACCTCACAGGTTCTGTTGGCTCTCTTAATGCTACCGATTTAGAGTCACCAGTAAGCAACATCGGTCAGGCTATGCAGGGTAAGGTAGCAGGATTACAAGTAGTAGATGCAGGAAAACCAGGTGACAACGTTTCCATTAAAATCCGCGGTTTGGGTTCTATCAACAATTGCGATCCACTTGTTGTCATTGATGGTGTGCCTACCGATCTCAGCCTCAACAATATGAATATGGCTGATATTGAACGTCTCGATGTTCTGAAAGACGCTTCGGCAACAGCGATCTATGGTAGTCGTGGTGCCAACGGTGTAGTAATGATCACGACAAAAAAAGGAAAAGAAGGAAAAGGCACGTTATCATTTGCTGCCAATTTCTCCATCCAACGAACCATGCATACACCAGAAATGCTAAATGCCAGCCAATATGCAGCTTTAAGCAATGACATGCTTAATAATGCTGGATATGCAACAAACCCAGACTGGAGTAATCCTTCTGCACTCGGAAATGGAACAAACTGGCTCGATGAGCTTCTCCAAACGGGCTATATGCAAAATTATTCTGTAAGTTACTCTGGTGGTAGCGACAAGGCTCATTATTATGTATCAGGCGGCTACTTGAACCAATCGGGTACTGTGAAGAGTGTGAAATACAGACGTTTCACATTTCAGGAAAATGCCGACGCACAGGTTCTCCCTTGGCTAAAAATGTCCAACAATATCACAGTAAGTGCCGATAAGAAACAACAGGGCAGTTATGATATTGGTAATGCCCTACGTGCACTTCCTACCTATGCTGTAAAAGACGAGAATGGAGAATGGACCGGTCCTGAAGGAAACTCAACATGGTACGGTTCTACTCGAAACCCAATAGGTCCAATTGAAACCGATAAGCAAAAAACTAACGGATACAACTTCTTGGGTAACCTTACCGCAGAACTTACGTTCACCAAATGGCTGAAATATAAGAGCACATTCGGTTTGGATGCAAAATTCTGGTATGCCGACAACTTCACTCCAGCATACAACTGGAAACCATCTGCTGTAGAAGAAAGTTCACGCTATAAGAGCGACAATAAATCATTTACCTATCTTTGGGATAATTATTTCCTCTTTGACTATACCCTTGCCAAGAAGCACCACTTCAACGTGATGGCCGGTATATCTGCCCAATGGAATAACTATGACTATCTCAACGCACAGAAAAATGTGTTTGCTTTCGACAATGTTCACGAAATGGACAATGGTCAGAAGATGCACGCTATAGGTGGAAATGAGACCGAATGGGCTTTATTCTCATATATGGCGCGTTTCAACTACGACTACAATAACAAATACCTGCTCACAGCTACTGTAAGACGTGATGGTTCTAGCCGTTTCGGCAGTAATCATCGATGGGGAACCTTCCCATCTGTATCTCTTGCATGGCGTATTTCTGAAGAAGACTGGTTCCCTAAGAACGATATCCTCGGTGATTTGAAAATACGTGCAGGATATGGTGTAACAGGTAGTCAGGCGAGCGTAAGCAACTACAGTTATCTCGCTTCTTACAACACGAGCGTTTATCCTTTCGGTTATAGTGGTAACGAACAGGCTGCCCTTGTTTCTACAACCCTTGCCAACCCTTCTATCCATTGGGAAGAAGTAGCACAAGCTAACATCGGATTTGATGCGACTTTATTCAACCAGCGAGCCATTCTCTCTTTTGATGCTTATCTCAAAACGACAAGTGATATGCTCGTCAAAGCATCAATACCTATCACGTCGGGGTTTGAAGATACCAGTACAACCTATACCAATGCCGGTAAGGTCCGCAACAGCGGTTTTGAAATATCTCTTCATACCGTAAACCTTAAAGGTCACATCGGATGGACTTCAGATTTGTCTTACACATACAATAGAAACAAAATTAAAGATCTGAACAGTAGCGTTCCATACTACATCAACCAAATCAACAACTCCTATGTTACCGTACTCGACAAAGGATACCCTATCAATGTATTTTATGGCTATGTAACCGATGGCATTTTCCAGAATGAAGCAGAAGTATTAGACCATGCTATTCAACCTGGTGCAGAGCCTGGTGATATCCGTTTCAAGGATCTCAACAATGATGGTATAATCAACGATGAAGACCGAACAGTTATCGGCAATCCTAATCCGACAAACCTTTTCTCACTTAATAATACCCTTACTTGGAAAGGCTTCGAACTGAGCATATATTTCCAGGGCGTAGCAGGAAACAAGATTTTCAACGCTAATAATATTGACCTTACAGGTATGTCTGCAGCCTACAACCAGACAACTGATGTGCTGAATAGATGGACAGCAGAAGGCACCAGTAACAATATGCCACGTGCCGTATTTGGCGATCCCAACCAGAATACCCGCGTCTCTGACAGATATGTAGAAAATGGATCATATCTCCGACTAAAGACATTAAGTCTTTCATACAACTTCCCTAAGGACTGGCTCAAGGCTCTAACCATACAGAATGCACGCCTCACACTCTCTTGCGAGAATGTGTTTACCATCACCAATTACAGCGGTTTTGATCCAGAGGTCGACATCAATGGTATTGATCTCTCTCGCTACCCTATTTCGAGAACCTTTAATCTGGGTATAAATTTCAACTTGTAAAAACGTCATTATGAAACGAAACGTTAAATATATCATAAACTATATGTTCTTGGGTATAGCAGTTATCGCAACAACTTCATCTTGTAGCGACGATTTCCTCGAGAAATCACCTAAGAATACAGTTGATACCAATACGAAGATAGACGATCAGGTGGCCATAGCCATGACAAACGCATGCTATCGTACATTACAAAGCTCAAACATGTATAACCAACGCCTATGGACACTAGATATTGTTGCTGGTAATAGCGAGGTTGGTGCTGGTGGTGGTACTGACGGTTTGGAAACAGTACAAGCATCAAACTTCACTACACTGAGCGATAATGGTATGGCACTCTATATGTGGCGTTCTCCATGGGTAGGTATCGGACAGTGCAACACATTGATAAAAAGTATAGAAAACTCAGGTTACGAGCCCGGCAGTATTCAAGAACGTTGCCTTGGCGAAGCACTTTTCCTACGCGCACATTATTATTACATTCTTGTACGCCTATATGGCGGTGTGCCATTGCGCCTAGAACCTTTCGAACCGGGAAATTCAACAGCCATAGCCCGTGCATCCGTCGATGATGTATATCGCCAAATTATGTCCGACTGTCAGCGTGCTATTGATATTCTTCCTGCTAAATCTGAATATGATTCAGAAAACGTAGGTCGAGCTTGCAAAGATGCTGCTCTCACTCAGATGGCAGACATATATCTTACACGTGCCTCAAAAAACAAAGATTATTATCAACATGTCGTAAACCTTTGTGATTCGGTTACGGCTCTCGGATACGACTTGTCAAAATGCAAATACGAAGATAATTTCGATGCAACTGTAAACAACGGACCAGAGTCTATCTTCGAGGTACAGTTCTCTGGCAACACTGAGTATGATTTTTGGGGAAACAATCCTCAGTCAAGCTGGCTTTCTACCTTTATGGGACCACGCAATTCAGACTTTGTTGCAGGATGCTATGGTTGGAATCAACCTACAGAAGAATTCATGTCGCAATATGAAGAGGGCGACAAACGCAAAGATCTTACCGTTTTCTATGAAGGCTGTCCAGATTTTGACGGTAAAAAATACAAGAACAGCTATTCTAATACGGGTTATAACGTAAGAAAATTTCTTGTAACAAAAGCGATTTCACCAGAATATAATACCAATCCTGCCAATTTTGTGGTATGGCGTTATGCCGATGTGCTTCTGATGAAAGCTGAAGCACTTAACGAGTTAGGCGAAACGGCTAAAGCCTGCGAACCATTGAATATCGTTCGTCATCGAGCAGGACTAGCAAATGTTGCTGGACTCAACCAGTCTGAAATGCGTGATAAAATTATTCACGAACGTCGTATGGAGTTAGCATTCGAAGGTCACAGATGGTTTGACATGATTAGAATTAACGATGGTAATTATGCCGTAAGTTTCTTACATTCTATCGGCAAATCGCGTGCCACCAAGGAGCGTCTACTCTTCCCTATTCCTCAAACCGAGATGGATGCCAATCCACTGATGACACAGAATAACGGATATTAATGATTTAAAAAGGTAACATAACGATATCAAAACCTAACTAAACTGAAAAAGAAGTTTAGCTAATAATCATTTAAACAAAACAAAAGATGAAAAAAACATATAATCTCATGTTAGCTGTCTGCTCTAACGTACTACTCCTTGCTTTAGCAATCGTAGGGTTGACATCATGTGCCGATAACGACTACTCGATGTTAAACAAAGGTTGCGATGAGCTTACACTAACCGTAGACCAACAGACGACAATACTCGATGAACACACGCATGCCAATGAGGCTGTGCTATTGTCATGGACCACAGGAAATAATGGTGGAACAGGCAATCGTATATATTACCAACTGGAACTGGCTCCTAAAGGAACCAACTTCCAGAATGCTTATGTGGCTGTGAATAACGAAACGCAGATATACAGTTGGAGTGCCTCACAAGAAAACCTCAACAATATCATTCTTGACAAATTTGAAGGCACACCTGGTCAGAGCATGGATCTCGAAGCACGAATATCAGCCATATCTAAAGGTACAGAAATACAAACTTCAACTATTGAATTCTCTGTAATCCCTTATCAGCCAGTTACTGAATCTCTCTTCCTGATAGGCGATGCTACGCCAAACGGTTGGAATATCGATCATGCCACCGAGATGACACGTCAGGACAATGGTAAGTTCACCTGGGAAGGCAATCTTGTAGAAGGTGATTATAAATTTGTCACTACTATGGGCAACTTTCTACCTTCATATAATAACGATGGGAAAGGCAATCTTGTTTACCGTGAAAACGATGAAGACCCGGATGAGAAATTCCATATCCAAGAAGCTCATTACTACAAAATCAGCGTTGACTTGCTCGAAGGAACGCTCATTTGCGAGAAAGCTGACGGCATGCGTCCTGACTACGACCAAATGTACTTTGTGGGCGATGCTACCGGTTGGGGATTCGAAGAGATGACCCAAGATCCAATCGATCCATTCCTTTTCCGTTATGGCAAAATCATCAACACATCAGGCGAATTCAAGTTTGGTACAGCCAATGGCAGTTGGGAGAACATGTATAAAGCGACCAGCGAACACCAGTCATATACCGATGCTTCTGTATCATTCGTCAGTGGCTTCGACCCAGACCATAAATGGTACCTCAACGACCATGAAACCCCTAAAGCATATAAGATTTGTCTCGATATCCGTAATGGAAAAGAACGTATGATGATGAAAGAATTCACTCCTTACGAAATGGTATATATGGTGGGCGATGCCACCCCAAACGGTTGGGATTTAGGAAATGCGACTACCATGACTGCTACGACCGACCCTATGGTATTCACATGGACAGGACAGTTGAATGCCGGTGAACTGAAATTCTCTTTTGACAAGCGAAGCGACTGGAATGGTGCATGGCTCATGTGCGCACAGGGCAACGATGTAGCTCCAACAGGAACCGAAGAGCACGCACTTTTCATCGACAAGAGTGACGCATATCTTCAAGCTCAGTATCTCGACAAGAATATCGGAGATGTAGATCAGAAATGGAAAATCGCCTCTTCTGGTACCTATACCATCACACTAAACCAATTGAAAGAAACCGTTACAATAGTAAAACAATAATATGAAAAAAATGAATATATTACTCTTTATTGCAGCATTGTCTGCCTTTTCATGTAGCAGCGATAACGATGCTAACAATAATGAATATACCAACATTGAGACCTTCTCGCCCATTGTTGCCATGAATGACTACATCAGTCTTGAGATAACTACAGATAAGGCCATCTATGCTCCAGAATCACAGGTAAACTTCAAAATCAGTGGTACCATTCCTGAAGGGGCTAAGATTCGCATTCGTCATGGAGCAGATGTGATAGAAGAACAATCGCTCTCCGCAAACACCTTCTCATGGACAGCCCCTTCAGCTGACAACATGGGCTACCTCGCTGATGTATATACCCTTTCTGATAACAAGGAAAACATCTATGCCACCATTGGCATAGATGTATCGACCAACTGGAAGCGTTTTCCTCGATATGGATTCGTAGGTACCTATGATGCCACTAAAACGAGCTCACAAATAGAAAATGAGCTTCATTTCCTTAACCGCTGCCACATCAACGGTCTGCAGTTTTACGACTGGCAAAACAAGCATCACTGGCCACTTGGAGGCACTCGTGATAACCTACTAGATGAATATAAGGACATCGCCAACCGACAGGTGCTTACTTCTGTTGTTAAAAATTATATAAGCAGCGCTCATGAACATGGGATGAAAGCGATGTTTTATAATCTTTGTTATGGTGCACTTGACGATGCCCAGACAGATGGTGTCAATAGACATTGGTATCTTTACAAAAATAACAAGCACTCCGATATCGACAAACTTACTCTATCTAAAGACTGGAAAAGCGATATCTATCTTCTCGACCCATCTCATAAAGACTGGCAAAACTATATCATAGAGCGCAACAATGATGTTTACAGCAGTCTTGATTTCGATGGTTTCCATATCGACCAAGTAGGCGATCGAGGTACTGTATACGACTACTATGGTGGAATTATAAATCTACCACATAGTTTCGCTTCGTTCATCAAAGCTATAAAAGAAGCACGTCCTGAGAAATCACTCGTTATGAATGCCGTTTCAAGATTTGGTCAGCAGAATATCGCTGGCACCAACGATGTCGATTTCCTCTACAACGAGATGTGGGGATCAGAAGATAAGTTCAGTGACTTTGGCAAGGTTATTAACGAAAACAACTATTTCAGTGGTAACACCATGAATACCGTCTTTGCTGCCTACATGGACTACGGCAAGAGTGGTGAACTGGGTACTTTCAACACTCCAGGCATTCTCCTCACCGATGCTGTCATCTTTGCGCTGGGTGGTGCACATCTTGAACTTGGCGACCACATGCTCTGTCATGAATATTTCCCTAACAACAACCTACAAATGAGCAGCGAACTGAAGAAGAATATCGTAGCCTATTACGACTTCATGACAGCCTACGAAAATCTGCTTCGAGATGGTGGACAACAAACTACCTCAGATATTACATCTGGCGATCAGACCATCAGCATCAACGCATGGCCTCCTGTGACACATGGTGTTACTGCGATTAACCGAAATGTTGGTAACCAACAGGTCATCAACCTCATTAACTTTACCCAAGCCAACAGTTTGAGCTGGCGTGACATGAACGGCACACAACCAGAACCAACCACCTTGAACAATATTCCTGTACGTATCAAGGCTTCAGGTGTAAAGAAAATATGGATAGCAAGTCCAGACTATATGGGTGGCGCACCACAGCAGATTAGTTTCAGACAAGATAACAACTATGTAATGACCACCGTTCCAAATCTAAAATACTGGTCAATGATTGTATTAGAAAAATAAATATAAACGAAGAAATATAAATGAAACATTTAATAAGAACGATTCTCTTAGTTGCTGCTATTTGTCTTGCAGGCAAAATCATAGCAGCAGAGCCTATTGTACTCCATTCGCCAAACGGAAAGCTACAGATGACTTTCTCGTTATCTGAAAAGGGCGAACCTACTTACATACTTCAGTATAAAGGCAAAACCGTTATTCGTCCATCTCATCTCGGACTAGAGCTCAAGAATGCCCACAACTTACAGCAGGATTTTGTCATCAAAAAAACGACAGCATCATCCTTTGATGAAACATGGCAACCTGTATGGGGTGAGACTCGCAACATACGCAACCACTACAACGAAATGTTTGTTGAATTATATCAACAGTCACAAGAACGAGGTCTCAATATCCGTTTCCGTCTTTACGATGATGGTTTAGGCTTCCGTTACGAGTTTCCGCTGTCCAAAAACCTCAACTATTTTGTAATTAAAGAAGAGCATAGCCAGTTTGCTATGAGTGGCGACAATACGGCATGGTGGATTCCTGGCGACTACGACACTCAGGAATATAACTATACAGAATCAAAACTCTCTGAAATACGACAGAAGCTACCTACAGCCTATGACAACAACGCTTCACAAACCCTTGCAGGACCAACATGCGTTCAAACCTCTCTGCAAATGAAGACTCCTGACGGAATCTATATCAATCTGCACGAAGCTGCACTGGTAGACTATAGCTGTATGCACCTCAATCTCGATGACAAGAACATGATTTTCGAATCATTTCTCACTCCTGATGCACGAGGTGACAAAGGTTATCTTCAAGCCCCTTGCAAGAGTCCATGGCGAACTATCATTGTTAGCGACGATGCAAGAGACATGCTTTCAAGTAATCTTATTCTCAATCTTAACGATCCTTGCAAACTCAAAGACACTAGTTGGATTCATCCGGTAAAATATGCAGGAGTATGGTGGGAAATGATTAACGGCATGAGCCAATGGTCTTACACGTGGGACTTGCCTTCAGTGAAACTCGATTCTATCGACTATACTAAGGTAAAAACTCATGGCAAACATGGGGCTAACAATGCAAATGTCCGCAAATATATCGACTTTGCTGCCGAGAACGGGCTCGACCAAGTTCTTGTAGAAGGTTGGAATATCGGTTGGGAAGACTGGTTTGGTCAGGAAAAAGATTATGTTTTTGACTTTACTACTCCCTATCCTGACTTTGACATCAAGGCTCTTAACGAATATGCTCACAGCAAAGGCGTGAAACTCCTTATGCATCACGAGACAAGTGGTTCTGTACGCAATTACGAGCGCCACATGGAAGCAGCATACAATCTCATGAATAAATATGGCTACGACGCTGTTAAGAGCGGTTATGTAGGTAATATCTTGCCACGGGGTGAGCATCACTACGGACAATGGATGGTAAACCACTATCTCTATGCTGTTCAAGAAGCGGCTAAACATCATATCATGGTAAATGCTCACGAAGCTGTTCGCCCTACTGGTTTATGCCGAACCTATCCTAACCTCATTGGTAACGAGGCTGCCCGAGGAACTGAATACGAAGCAGGGGCTAGCAACCATGTAAACCACACAACCATCTTACCTTTTACCCGACTGCAGGGAGGTCCTATGGATTATACTCCTGGCATCTTCGAAATGGATATGAGCAAGATGAATCCTAATAACCATGCGCATGTCAACTCTACTTTGGCACGTCAGCTGGCACTGTACGTCACGATGTATAGTCCACTCCAGATGGCTGCTGATCTTGTAGAGAACTATCGCAAACACATGGATGCTTTCCAATTCATCAAGGATGTTGCAGTAGATTGGGACGACAGTCGTTATCTTGAGGCTGAACCTGGACAGTATATTACCGTTGCTCGAAAAGCTAAAAATAGTGCTAACTGGTTTGTGGGATGCACAACAGGTGAAAATGGACACACCTCACACCTCAAGCTTAATTTCCTTGACAAAGGTAAAAAGTACATCGCAACAATCTATGCCGACGCTAAGAATGCCAATTATCGCACTAATCCACAGGCATACGTTATCAGCAAGAAAACAGTAAACTCGAACACCGTTCTCAAACTGAAAGCGGTTCCTGGCGGTGGATATGCTATCAGCATTAAACCTGCAAATTAACCCCCCAAAAGCTTCTCTTGTGAATGCCATATCTATAGGCAACCTCAAAACGATACATTTTCACAAGAGAAGCTTTTATTATCTGCTTACTCATCGAAACTAACATGAATAAAGCAACCTCTCTTGATACGCAACTTGCGTAATATTAAATTACGTCGAACACACATGAATTTAGTATATATATATTACAATTCTACAAAAAAACAAAACAAAATATTTTTATATTATTTTATTTATTACTACTTTTGCAACAAAATACGAAAGTATGGCTATATATTATAGCTAAACCATAAATATATTTACTAAGAGCAATTACCAAATCAGAGATAACAATATGAAAAAATGCTTACTTCTATTCGTTTTTGTCCCGTTGTTTACATTCAGTCAAAGCAAGATTAACTACTATTATGATGCCTCGGGAATAAGCCAAAAGAATAACGTAAGTTACACCATAGAGTTCAATCTTAGTAATCGCATAAAGTACTGATTATGTTTTTGAAGAAATGCTTCGCTAATACAATTAGTGAATTTAATTATTTGCATAATGAATAAACTATATAACTTAAAAACTCTTAAAAAGTTATTTCGACATATTAATATAGTTAACTATGTAATATGTGATTTTTACGCATTAGTGTGGTCGTTATTTTATTGTATAATACGATATATTTTTTTTGACTATAATAATTATTCTGCATATCATAAAATATGTGATATGAAGGACTTTGAAATTCAAGGTTCTGCCATAATTGTAGTTATTCTTTTTACTCCTTGGGCATTGCTTATAGCATATATAACGAGGCTTTTCGCAGAGCAATATTTTATGAACTCTTTTTTGATAACTGAAATTATTATTGCATTAATTGTCTTTTATAGTATTTATTCATCTCATAATAAGTGTTTTTCTATAAAAAGATTAGAAAGGCTACGTGACTTGAAATTAAGAAAATGGCGTTTAAATGTTCTTTGTCTACTGCTTATTGATTTTTTTCTAACGGCTTATTTTATCTTTTTTATTTAAGAAAAAATGCTTTTTACATATAACTATCCTTTTAACTCATAAAAAGAATTTGTCATCTACAAATTGCTTCATTTATGAAAGAGCGGACAACAAAACTTGATTATTGTTATGGCAAACAAAGATAGTAAGTATAAATATAAATTTGAGTATTGCATGAATGCATTACATTATTGCATTTATAAAGGAGAAGTCTGGTTAAATTACAAAGTAGAAAGACAAGTATATAGACTGATTAAGGTTTTATCTATAATTTTGGGGCTTAAAAAGTATTATGAAAGGCGTGTTAAAAAGTTCCATGATGATAAAAAAAATCAAGACTATTTATATGGGAAAAAAATTGAACTTTCTGTTGGAGAGGCGAACAGTACGTTTGGCTTTCTCTATTCTGGATACCCTGGTCTTTTATCATTTATATTGCTCGGAATAGCAAATGGTATATGTGAAAACGTGAAAGAGATTGTTGTGATTATATTACTAGGCTTACCTATCGGCTTAGGTTATATTCCTGCATATAAAGCAGTCTTTAGTAATGACAAATATCTGAAGTATCATAAAAAGTTTAAGAAAAAAGATGAGCAATGGCATAAGAAGTGGAAATGGATAACCATTGTTTTTTGTATTATTTCGCTTTTTTTTACAACAATCGGTGGAGTATGTGCTATAGGAGGAATACAAGAGATTATTCAGATCATAAGGCATTCATATTAATGAATAATACTACAATAGACTGATAGGTTCATCCTTGGAGAAAAATGCAGAAAATTCCACCATTGATAATAAGCTTCGAATACATTGGTGTGCTTCTGACGAACGTGGATTCTATGGAAATCAATATGTGAAAACGATGAAACTGACAACTTTAGGAAAAGGTATAACAAAATTTACTGGTCCTATAGGGAACCTTCTTACTGCTAATGACATATATATGGGAATGTATTATGACTGTAGTGATTATAAAAAAACAGGTTACACTGATTGGTATCATACTGCTTATGCAACTGCAGGTTTTGCTGGCGGAACTGTTGGTGGCTTAGCTGGTCTACAAGCGGGAGCGGCATTGGGTGCAGAAATGGGGATATGGATTGAAGGGGTTGGAATGTTTCCTGGATCTATAATTGGTGGTATCATTGGTGGTATATATGGATCATTTAAAGGAAGCATGAAAGGAAAAGACATGATTAATAAAATTTATAATAGATAGAAACGATGAATTATAGTAAATTTGAATACATATTAAATGCTATACATTATTGTATTTGGCGCGGTGATATAAAATTTGGAATTGTTATTGATAAAGTTATTCATGCTCTTCTTTCTCCCATACCAAAGTTTCTTTTTACGAAGGAATATAAAAAGAAATATTACGAACGTCTTCCTAGAGAAAAGAAGTTACTGGATAAATATTTATATGACAAAGAAAACGGATTTTATATCGGGAGGGCGAACAGTATATTTGGCTTTCTCTATACTGGATACCCTGGTCTTTTTTCGTTTATTTTAGGTGGTCTTGGGTCTCGTTTTTTTGAAAACAAATATCCTTTGTTGAATGCAATTTTATTTGGTATCCCAATTGGAATAGGATATATCCCAGCGTACAGAGCTGTTTTTACCAAAGATAAATATCTTAAGTATTATAAAAAGTTTGAAAAAAAAGATGCATCGTGGCATAAAAAATGGAAATGGATTACTATAGCTTTTTTCATAGGTTCTTGGATTATGATGGCTATGGGTGGGGCTGTCGCCATGTGGGGTATATTATTACTTTAAAAGCTGCTATTGTTGTCAGCTGATTAGGATCAAATTGTATTGATTATTTCTATGCCTTGACAAGACCAAAACAAAAATCAGGATATGGCCTCGCTGGATTTACAACAGAAACATACAAAAAATCCATGATTAGTTCTGCTATAGATTTGTCCGTTTCTAATAATTAAAAAAGGCTTAACATTATAGAAACCATGAGCAGAGCTACCAAATGGATCAATTATGGAAAATTCAAAACAATGGGTTACAATACTTATAAAGCAACAGCAAGTGTTGTTGGCGGATGGGCTGGTGATATCATTGGTGGTATATATGGATCATTTAAAGGAAGCATGATAGGAACAGAAATGATTAATAAAATTTATAATAGATAGAAACGATGAATTACAGTAGATTTGAATACATATTAAATGCTATACATTATTGTATTTGGCGCGGTGATATAAAATCTGGAATTGTTATTGATAAAGTTATTCATGCTCTTCTTTCTCCCATACCAAAGTATCTTTTTACGAAGGAATATAAAAAGAAATATCACGAACGTCTTCCTAGAGAAAAGAAGTTACTGGATAAATATTTATATGACAAAGAAAACGGATTTTATATCGGGAGGGCGAACAGTACGTTTGGCTTTCTCTATACTGGATACCCTGGTCTTTTTTCGTTTATTTTAGGTGGTCTTTGGTATCGTTTTTTTGAATACAAATATCCTTTGTTGAATGCAATTTTATTTGGTATTCCAATTGGAATAGGATATATCCCAGCGTACAGAGCTGTTTTTACCAAAGATAAATATCTGAAGTATCATAAAAAGTTTAAGAAAAAAGATGCATCATGGCATAAAAAATGGAAATGGATTACTATAGCTTTTTTCATAGGTTCTTGGATTATGCTGGCTATAGGTGTAGCTGCCATGTGGGGTATATTATTATTTTAAAAGCTACTATTATTGTCAGCTGATTAGGATCAAATTATATCGATTATCTTTATGGCAAATGAAAAAGATGAAGAATAATAAATTTGAGTATTGCATGAATGCATTGCATTATTGCATTTATAAAGGAGAAGTGAGATTATACGAAAATGCACTTAATAATACCTCGAAGTATTTAAGATTTTTTTCTAAGTTATTTGGCTTTGAGAAATGGTATCATAGAGTAGCAGAAAAAAATATAAATGATACTGAAGGGCGGAAAATCTTTTTTGATAAGAAAAAAAGCTTTTCTGTTGGAGAGGCGAACCGTATATTTGGCTTTCTCTATTCTGGATACCCTGGTCTTTTTTCGTTTATTTTAGGTGGTCTAGGGATTCGTTTTTTTGAAGACAAATATCCTTGGTTGAATGCAATTTTATTTGGTCTCCCAATTGGAATAGGATATATCCCAGCGTACAGAGCTGTTTTTACCAAAGATAAATATCTTAAGTATTATAAAAAGTTTGAAAAAAAAGATGCATCGTGGCATAAAAAATGGAAATGGATTACTATAGCTTTTTTCATAGGTTCTTGGATTATGCTGGCTATAGGTGTAGCTGCCATGTGGGGTGTATTATTATTTTAAAAGCTGCTATTGTTGTCAGCTGATTAGGATCAAATTGTATTGATTATTTCTATGCCTTGACAAGACCAAAGCAAAAATCAGGAGAAGCACGGTGATGTATAGCTTCTCCTGATTGTAATGCCACGCGAAAATGAAGTAAGAAACGTTCGAATTATCTCTCTAACAAACAATATAAAGGCACCCCTTATTTGCCAACACGACAAAAAAGGAGTACCTTTTTCATTGGTACATCATGATATGAACTTCTTACACCTAATTCTTATCAACAAATACCATAGCATTACGCTCATCAGCAACAATACAGAGATATCGGTCGTACTCTCGAAGAACATCAGCAATAATCTCTTGCTGACTTAAATACTGAATATCGTTACCCGTACGTCCATCTGTATAATAAGTTACTGGCACATACTGCATACCATTATCTACGTCTGGAGTATTATCCTCATCTATCAGATAATCAGAGAGTTGCTGTTTTTCTGCTGCCACGCCATAACGGAAATTGCGAATACGGTCATGTGGAATGTTTAGCTCTATTGAGAGTGGACCGTTCTTTCCTCGTAAGATTTCTGCTTGAATACCATATTGCATAAACTCTTCCTGCAAATCCTTAAAGGCTGGTTCTACTTTTTCGTTGAAGAATCGCTTTATATCTTCCTTTTTGTGGAATGTCACAATCTGCTGCAAACGTAGTTTCCAGTTTTCGCCATTCCAATTTCTACTACCATATGGCATATGAGCCGAATTATAGAGTTCATCAGTACGTAAGGCTTTGAACAGACAGAAACATAGTACGAGCATGATCAATCCAAATGGAAGTGCAGATACAAGGGTCATAGACTGGAGCGATTGTAGTCCGCCGGCATAGATCAAAGCCATCGTGATAACGGCCATAAGTATGCCCCAGAACACATTCTGCCACTTAGGCGAATGAGGATTATTAGCTGTTGAAATACTATTCATAACCAGAATTCCAGAATCAGCTGAAGTGACGAAGAAGATTGCTATCATTGCTATTGCCATCACACAAATAGCCTTTGCCATTGGAAAACTCTCAAAGAAGGCAAAAAGTAAAATATCTGGCTGATGAACCAATTTACTGAGTGCACCATGCAATACATTTCTATCCATCCATATCGCACCATTACCAAATACAGTCATCCATAAGAAGATAAAGAGCGAAGGTACTAACAATACTGCCAGCACATATTCTCGAATAGTTCGCCCTTTAGAGATACGAGCAATGAAAAGACCGACGAATGGTGCCCAACTAATCCACCATGCCCAATACATTACAGTCCAACTGGTAAACCATCCACGACCTGCCTTCTCAAAAGCAAATGTATCGAAGGTTAAACTGGCGAATTTTTGGATATAATTACCTACTCCTTCTGAAAAAGCGCTCAGCAAGAAGGTAGTAGGACCTAAGAACAATACAAAGAGAAGCAATACAATAGCTGCCCCAAGATTGATTTCACTAAGTCGCTTTACACCTTTATTCACACCAGCTACAGCCGACATCGTGGCCATAACTGTAACGACCAAGACTATAATACATTGGAAAAGGAAGTTTGACTGATGAAGAACACCTAAATGCACGAGTCCGGCATTGAGCTGCATCACACCAAAGCCCATAGAGGTGGAAATACCAAAGAATGTACTTATCAATGCAAAGATATCGACGACATCACCCACCCAACCGTGAATTTTGTCACCAAGTATAGGATACAATCCACTACGAATACTCAATGGTAGCTTATAACGAAATGAAAAATAAGCTAGAATAAGTCCCATTACTGCAAAAATGGCCCAGGCATGCAATCCCCAATGAAAGAATGTAGCCAACTGTGAATCCTTGGCATGATTTGTTATTTCTGGTAGAGCCGGATACACATAATGTGACATAGGTTCGGCTACACCGAAATACATCAGTCCAATACCCATACCCGCAGCAAAGAGCATGGATATCCATGAAAAAAATGAGTATTTGGGTTTGGAATTATCGGCACCTAGTCGGACATTTCCCATTTTACTGAATGCCAAAATAAAAAGGAATATCACGAAGAAGGATACCAACAATATATATACCCAACTGAAATCTTTATATATTTTATTCTGTATACTTGTTAGCACACCATTTACCCCATCAGGAAATAATGCAGCTAAAAATGATAAAAGAATTAATACTAGTAAACCAGGATAGGCTACTTTTTTTGTAAATGTTGTTTTAATATTTAATTTGTTCATCATATTTCATTTAATTGTAAGTTAATGAAGTGATGTATTTTTGGATAGAAAGAGTTTTGATGCGTTTCATTTTACAATTATCACAAATATATAAAAAAATAAAAATTACCTTATTGTGGAAAAGGTACTTTAATTTTTATTTGTAATTGATAACAGACTCAAGAAACGCTTTACTTTTCTCTAACTAAAATAAGTAGCTTTCGATTATCATCAGTTGCTTCATATCAACCATGACGATATCAAACATACTGTGAATAAAAATCAGAGAAAAAAAATAAGAGATGGTCTATACCTATATGCAAATAAGCCGAGAAAATTCTCGGCTTATTTGCATATAGCGTGCGGCTTATTTGCCTGCAGTGATATTCTTATTTACATTTACCGCCATAGCTATTGCGGTTACCACTACTGCTAATACAATCACTAATGCTGTCATAATTATTATCCTTTCTACAAATCTTATGAGTAAGCCACTTGGCTACCCTTACATACCTTATAATCCCTATTTTCCGAATGCAAAAGTAAGCCAAAATATTGAGAAAAACAAGAAAAAACATGTTATACAACATAAAATAAGCCATTTCTTGACCTTCATCAAACGGATTGAGGACAAAATGAAGTGATTATACGTTTTAACCTAATATAAACATGTATACGCTATTCAAAATATGAAATCAAGAATCGTACTGACTACCCTTTTATTGGCCCTTGTTGTGCAACTTCAAGCACAATGGAATGTACCCACACATATCGAACCGATACAGGCTCCTTTCGATATGCCTCAACTCTATCGTCCTACATTTGCTGCCTATAAAGTCAATATCCGAAAGATGGGGGCTAAAATCGGCAAGCTATCTACCAAAGCCATCCAGCGAGCTATTGATAAGGTAAGCAACTATGGGGGCGGACATGTCATCATTCCTGCAGGAAAATGGTATACAGGCCGACTTATCCTAAAAAGTCATGTAGACCTACATCTTGAAGCTGGAGCCGAACTACACTTCTCTGGTCGCATTGCAGACTATCTACCCGTGGTCGCTACACGCAATGAAGGTGTAGACATCTATTCTTTAGGTGCCATGATTTATGCCAACGGAACTGAAAATATTGCAGTTACCGGAAAAGGTAAACTGGTAGCTCCAGATATAGACTGCGAACTCATGCAGCATACGATGCAAGGGGTCAGCGAGGAGTTACAGCAGATGAAAATGGAAGAACGTATATTTGATGGACAGAAAAAACATACGATAGACCATCAAGAGAAAGCAGAAATATGTCTGCCTACCTTCTTTGGTCCTGTCAACAGCCGTAATGTTTTACTCGAAGGTGTTACTCTCGAACGTTCCGTATTCTGGAATATCGTACCAGTATATTGCGAGAATATCATCATAAGAGATGTAACCGTCAACAGTTTCGGACACGCTCGTACTGATGGCATCGACTTCGATTCTTCTCGCAATGGACTTGTAGAGTATACGACACTTGACTGTGGCGATGACTGTTTTACGCTTAAATCTGGCCGTGGCATGGATGGTGTCAAACGCAACCGCCCTACTGAAAATATCGTGATACGTCATTGCAAAGTAGTTAATGCTGCAGGTGGATTTACCATCGGGAGCGAGACAGCTGCCATGATTCGCAATGTCTATGTCTACGATATCGAAATGGAGCATCCTCGCTTTGCTCTCTATTTCAAGTCTCGTCGTCCTCGTGGTGGTGGTGCAGAAAATGTCTGGATGGAAAATATCCATGCCAAACAGACTAAATATACTGCCATAAAATGGGACTTGCTGGGTTCTCCTGAATATGTAGGAAAACTAGCCGAACGTTTTGCGGTAAAAGAACCGAATGCACTCACGCCTAAATTCCGCAATATTCACTTCAAAAATATCAGCATAGACCAGTGCCCTACTCTGATTAAAATGGTAGGACTGCCAGAACAGCCTATAGAACAGGTTACATATGAAAATGTGAAAGGCTCATCCATGGAAACAATTCTGCAGGATGCAGGAACTGTTTCCTTTAAATAAGACAGAGGCACAAATATAATCTTTTATTGATAAACTCGTATTTTTCAAAAAGATTATGTATTTTTGTCGCACGAACAACAAACAATTACACAAAAACATGATGAAAGTACTACTAGTTAGCGGAAGTGCCGTAAAGAACGGCAACACATTTATCGCATTATCAGAAATAGCCAAAACCCTTGAAGCAGAAGGTATTGAGACAGAGATTGTAGAGATTGGCAACAAGCCCGTTCGTGGTTGCATTGCCTGTGGTGCCTGCGCCCAAAAAGGAAATAACCGTTGCGTATTCAACGACGATATCTGCAACAGCATTCTCGAAAAAGCAGAAACAGCAGACGCTTTTGTTTTCGGTTCGCCAGTTTATTATGGTCAACCTAATGGTGCCCTTTTGGCCCTTATTCAGCGTATGCTTTATGCAGGAGGCAATGCTTTCCGCTTCAAACCCGTTGCTAATGTAGCTATTTGTCGCCGTGGTGGTGCTTCAGCTGCATTCCAGACCTTAAACATGGCGTTCGAAATGATGAATATGCCACAAGTTCCATCTCAGTACTGGAACATCGCTTATGGTCGTACTCCAGGTGAGGCTGCTCAAGATAAAGAAGGTATGCAGACCATGCGACAGCTAGGTCGTAACATGGCATGGATGCTCAAAAAATTCCATGGTGTAGAAGCTGCTGAAAAACCTGAAACTGAAACTTGGAATCCAATGAATTTTATTCGATAATCACAGTTCATCTTAGATTCTATTCTCGAAATAAGATACTTTCCTTCAATATATATGGGGAAGAAAACGTTAACATATTCTTCCCCATACACGTTTATACAAATTCATGTTATTAAGTTTTCTGCTTAATAACTCTGATTCATAAAATCGGTTGGCGATTTACCGTAAGTTTGCTTAAACATACGAGCAAAGGAAGAAGCATTACGGAAGCCACAAACGCGCATGACACGCGACACATTATAATGATGCTCTGCTAAAAGTCGAGCCGCTTGTTGAAGTCGTATCTTGCGAACAAGAGCATGCGGAGTGTCATTTGTCATTTCCCTCACCTTACGATACAAGTGGCCTCGACTTATGCCCACACCTTCTGACAAGGTTTCTACTGTCAATTCTGGGTTACTCATGTTATTGCTAATCACAACTAAAATATTTTCCATCAACTTCTCATCATGCGTCTGCAAGTTGATTTCTTGTATGGCTTTTCCTTCTATTTCTCTCACAGCATACTTTTTGATTACAGTATTATACTGATTGATAAGACTATGTATACGTGTACGAAGCATGATAAGCGATACCGACATACAAAAATAATCACTGGCACCTGATGCCAAACTATCTAGACGCTCCTGATCCGAAGGATGATCAGAGAGAATTATAACAGGAATGTCATTGACATTAAAATTATTTCGTATACAGGTACAGAGCTGAATACCATTCATAGTTGGCAACTGGCTATTCGCTATGACCAGTGCCGGCTTCTGTTCCAAAATCTGTAACATCGCTTTTTGTCCATCTTCACACACTATCACCGGATATTCTTCAGCCAACTGAACCAAACATGAAGAAGTATAGTGACTTTCATCAGCTACAATCACAATTTTTTCAGGCTGTAGCTTTACCGGTTTCTTTTCAGCCTGAGCCTCAGCCGTCACACACTCTTTCTGTGGAAACTCTTCCCGTTCCACACCAAGCATCGAAGAAAAAAATGAAATCCAAGTCATTCGCTAAGTCTATTTTATTGTATAATTTGCAAAATTAACCAATAAATAGATGATAAACATAAGTAATCTATTAACTGGTCGATTTTCTCAGCAAACATGAAGAGATATGAAATATATACCAAAATCTATAACATTTAAACACATTAGCCAACAGCAAAACTCAACTTTTCAATACCAAAAGAGTGTTTTATGAAGAATATAAACTAAATTTGCACTTGCTTGTTGAATTCGCGTTTAGTTACTTTAAGTGAGAACATACAAAAAGTAGCTATGGTATTTATTATTAAAATAGATATATAGACATATTATCATTATAAACGTATTATTGGTATGAGAGTTCTATTTTCTTTACTGTTATTTTATACTCTACAAAGTTCATTGCTATTTGCTGCTACCAATACAGAGCTTCTTTTATCAAAAAAGGGATTTTGTGATACGATAAAAATATCATATATTAATGGACATATTTATGTTCCCGTAAAAATAAATAATAAGGAATACAAGTTCCTATTTGATACTGGAGCTCGTGATTTCATGTTGGATAGTGCGAATGGAAATATCGTAAAGGAACAGCAAGGTAGTATTCTATTTGGCGGATTTGACAAGAGGAAAAACAAAACCGAATATGGTTTTATGCGTGAATTCCAATTGGGAAGTGTTTCTATCTCCAATTATAATTATGTAGTTATCAATGTGGGCATGCCATTAAACTGTGATGGCATGTTGGGAGCTTATCGCTTGATTGAAAATGGAATTTCGGTAAAGATTAATTTACAAGACAGTTTGCTCGTTTTGACCGATATTAAAAATGTATTCGACAAAGAAGACGGTTTCGAAATTCCTTATAAAAATAAGTTGAACGTACAATTTTCTATGTCATATGGATGTAGTGGATGGGCGATGTTCGACACAGGAGCAAATTCATTTATGCGTGTTGATAAGTCTGAGTATTATGACAAATCCGCTAGTGGGAAAAGTGGAAATTTGTTTATGGAGCAGATAGAATGGAGAGATATAGGAAGTGCCGCTAGAGGTGCTAATGGACTCGAGAAGCCAAATGAACAAATATTCATGAAACTAAAAGAACTTAGACTTGGTGAAGGAATATTTTGCGAAATACCTATTAAAGCGGCTTTTGGAGGAACATTGATAGGAAGTAGAATTCTTGAATATGGAAATATCATCATTAACCCTGAAAGAAAGAAATTGATCTATCAACCTTATGCTTCGGGAAAAGTTGTTCGCATAGAAAAGAAAAATGATGATGTTGTATATTCCTGGGAGAATGGCAACTTATATGTTTCCATGATAAATACAAATAGTGATGTTTACAAACAGGGACTTAGAAAAGGATTTTGTTTGACCGAATATAATAATTATCCAATAGCGGGTGTGAATGATTATCTGAACGCTAAGGAAAAATCTAGCAAGGATTTGACTTTTTCTGCGAAATTTAAGAATGAAACAGGAGATATAATAGAAATTTTGATTAATAGGTAAGCCTATTCTTCATATTTTTATTCGTTTCGGAATCTATCTGCCTTTATGGTATAAGATAAATGTATTCTATTTTTATGAAATCATATAAAGATATAATCAAATGTGTAAAAGATTAAAGAAAATCTCGCAAAGCACGCTAAGACGCAAAGTCATTAAGAATATAAAGCCTCTACAAAAAAATCCGTATGTCTCCACAAAATAACGGATACTCTAAAAATCTTTGCATCCTAAAAAAAGCTTTGCGTCTTTGCGCTCTTGGCGTGAGATTTTACATCAACTACTCTGTAACTTGCCTATTCGACGCAACTATGCCGGAAAAATATCTTGGATAAAAAAATCTCGCAAAGCACGCTAAGACGCAAAGTTATTAAAGAATATGAAGCCTATACAAAAAAATCCGTATGTCTCCACAAAATAACGGATACTCTAAAAATCTTTGCATCCTAAAAAAAGCTTTGCGTCTTTGCGCTCTTGGCGTGAGATTTTACATCAACTACTCTGTAACTTGCCTATTCGACGCAACTATGCCGGAAAAATATCTTGGATAAAAAAATCTCGCAAAGCACGCTAAGACGCAAAGTTATTAAAGAATATGAAGCCTATAAAAAATTAGATTCTTAAACTCTTCGCGCACTAAAAAAAGCATTGCGTCTTTGCGTTCTTGGCGAGAATTTTTGACATGAACGGCTCTGTAATTAGCGAATTCGTCGCAGCTGTGCTGGAAAGACTTAAATTCGCGAATTTTACGGTAGTTTACATCTACCTGATTATCAGGAGGTTACGCAGTATCATTTTTACCAATTGGAAAATGGGTGGCAAAACCCAAGCTCCTAGGGTGTAAAACCTTAGAGTTTACTCGATAAGACCTATGACTTTACGAGATAAACCCTAAGCTTTTACACCCTAGGAGCTTGGGTTTTGCCGGAGGTGGGCGTTAACTGCAGTCGCTAGGTACCAAATGGGCTGACCAAAAGTTGAAAATTTTGAGCTAGATGACGATTTTTCGTGACACTGTTTTTTGTCAAATGATTTAACAAAATACCAGTGTAGAAAATCTCATGCTAAAAAATCTCACAAAGATTACATTTCTGACTGCATGCATTCGAATCCTGAACGTATGTACACTATACACAATCATAAAGACACCACGCACATGTCTCTATCTCTATCACCATTCCCAATAAATTACGAAAGTATAATATTGACTATCTAAAAGTATGATGTTTACGTGATAAAAGTATGATGTTTATTCGATAAAAGTATAGTGGTTACATGATCATACTTTTATGGGGCACTTACATAGCTTTGAACAAAAAGAAGAATAAAAATGAAGGTGTGCCACTCTTAAACCAATAAATAGTAAAAACTACGAATCTTCATCGTAATTTTTACTATTATGAGAAGATTTCGCAAATGTACAAATATTTTCGGATAATAGTAAATTTTAATTCTCGAAATTAAGGTAATACCATACTTTTTAGAATCAAACTAAACCATATATAAAGGCATACACAGCAACTGCTCTTGACGTATATACGGCAGCATGCTATATCGACGTCCTGTAATATCAGGATGTCTTTGCAGAAAGTTCATTAAAGAATTTGCTTTTACATTTTCTTCTGCTTTAACTTCTATTGGTACTATATTACCTTTGGCCTCTATAAGAAAATCCATTTCTAAACGGCTATCATCAGCAGAAAAATAAAAAATAGGTGCAACACCTTCGCTTTTAAACTGTTGTAATACATACTGCTCTGTCATACCACCTTTATATTCTGTAAACTTATTATTTTTGATCAATATTGTAGCAGGGTCAGCTTTTACCATAGCACCAAGCAAACCCACGTCGACCATATATAATTTAAAAACACTTACATCTTCATAGATTCCTAAAGGTGAAGCCGGTTTTGTACATCTTGATACTTTATATACTAAACCTGCATCAACAAGCCATTGAATTGCTAGTTCATACTCCTTGGCCCTTGCTCCTTTCTTGATTACACCATAAATAAATTTTTTGTTCTCTTTGAATAATTGCGACGGCATACTTTTCCATACCTGACGAATTCGGGGAACCAAATCCTTAGGAGCATGCTTCGAAAAATCTTTTTCGTAGCCAACAAGAATATTCTCTTGTATTTTTCTTACCTCTTGCAGTCCTGCAGTATCTATATATTTTTTTACCGCTTCAGGCATTCCACCAACATAATAATATTGGCGAAGAAGATCTACATATTTTTCATGTATCAAATTAGTGGTTTGATAGTCTTTTGCATCAAGCAACTTGCACATTTCATCCTCACCTTTAGCAAGAAGGAACTCACGAAAGTTCATAGGATAAACATTTATTTCATCCACTTTCCCAACCGGATAAGAGACTCCTTCGTGCAAAGAAATTCCCAATAAAGAACCCGCTACAGCAATATGATATTGCGGAGCTTCTTCCCTAAAATATTTAAGCGCTTCAATTGCTTCTGGAATATCCTGAACCTCATCAAGAATTATAAGCGTATCCCCTGGGGTAATATCTACTCCTGTTATTGCACACAACGCACGTAAGATTCTTTCTACATCAAAATCTTGAGCAAACACCTGCCGAACAAGTTCATTCTTTCTGCAAACAATATATGCCTGTTTCTTGTATTCCTTTCGGGCAAGTTCTTGTAGCAGCCAAGTTTTACCAACCTGACGCGCACCATTTAGAATCAGAGGCTTCCTATCAGCACTATTCTTCCATTCTATAAGCTGTTTTAGCACTATTCTTTCCATAACAATAACACTTTTCGACACATAAATTCGCTGCAAAGTTACACTTTTCGACACATAAAAACAAGTATTTACTACACTTTTCGACACATAAATTCGCTGCAAAGCTACACTTTTCGACACATAAAAACAAGTATTTACTACACTTTTCGACACATAAATTTACTACAAAGCTACACTTTTCGACACATAAAAAATTAAATTGATAGCTATACAATCGACTAATACAACAAAAAAGAAACCGAATTCCTTCTATTCGAAGAAATCCGGTCTATATATTTTGTTTTTAAGAATTTGCTTGTAAGGCTGTCATATAACATCGACAGCTACTTTACCTTTTTTACTTGTTAGCAGCGATATTGTTGTTTACGTTTACTGCATTTGCTGCTACTGCTACTACTACTGCTAAAACTACCATTAATGTCATCATAATTATTATCCTTTCTACATCTTTATGAGACCCCTATTGGTCTCGTTATACTTTCTTTTATTTCTTTTTTACACTGCAAAGATACGCATTGTGTACGAACACACCAAACAATTCTATGTTTTTCAGCACATTTTAGGTGTATTCTTGACATGTATCAAGGATCAATAGTTATTTCGACTTAAAAAGGGGTAAGGATTAATCATCCTCACCCGTTTCAGCTTTCTTCATCTCTGACAATATATAATAAGCTCCATTCAAAGCAAACTGTGCATGAAGACTCTGTTTATCTATCAGTTTCAGCTCTACATAGCCGTTTTCTTCTTTCCCCGTGTTTACCTCTACAGGATGAAAAGTGTAAGAGCCCTTACCTCTACTTACCGTAAAGGCATAGGTCTTACCTGCATCAGAGACTATACCCTCTGTAGACAGGGCATACATCTTGTGCGCATCAGAGGCTATTTTTCCACAAAGATAGAGCCCCTCAACAAACTCATATTTCGGTCCTACTATTGTAGCACGTACATGAGCTGCTTTCGGACTATTGTCGAATATTCTGCCTACAGAAGTTATCTTGCCCGTAAATTTATCGCCACAGCCAGACTTCAGTTCGAAATTAACCTTCTGTCCTACTCGTATCTTGGGTAAATCTTTCTCAAATACCAACAGATCTGCATAGATATTACTAAAATTCACTATATGAAACATCGTCATCTGATTATCGACATACTGTCCGATTTCAGCCGAAATCTCTTCTATAGTACCGGCAATCGGTGCACGAAGGGCGATAGCTGTTACTGTTTTACCACGGACTATAGATGCCGGATGAATGCCCATCATGCGAAGTTGAGCACCTGTCGTACGAAGTTGTCCCAGAAGCAGACGATACTCTGAAAGAATCTGTTGATAATCTTTACCAGAACCAATCTTCTCACTGTAGAGTTTACGCTGACGTTCATATTCCTTACCTACATAAATAAGACGATTATAGGCGTCAAGATAGCGGTTCTGTACGTCGAGTAAATCGGGATGAGAGAGCAGTGCCAATACCTGTCCCTTGGTCACTTGCTGTCCTTCTCGTACAAGTATCTGTTTTACATTACCACCGGTATAAGGAGATACCGAAGCTTGACTTTGAGGAGCCACAGCCAACTTGCCATTGGCTTCAATCTCTCCTGAAAATTCATGGGTAGGTAAAGCACCAAAAGTTATACCCAACTTCTTCACTTGTGCATCGGTTAGGGTAACATCTGTTACTTCTGACTCGATTTCGGAAGTTTCCTCTTCTTCCACTTTATTCTCCTGATTAGATGAATTGGTACAACTTGTCCATGTCATGGCGACAAGTGTCATATATAGAAATATTTTTTTCATTTTGATAACTTAATAATATAGCATATTCATACGGTTGCTGAAATATTCGCGATAGGTATCCCAATAGTCGAGTTGCACCTTGATACCCTCCTTTATATTTTGGATAAAGTCCATATACGAGATAGCTCCCTGTTGGTAAGAACGGATAGCGACACGTTGTAATTCATTGGCCAAGGGTAATTCCACTTCACGATAATAGTTCAGTTGCTCACTCCATTTTTCATCACTGGCCTTGAGGGTCTGCAGTTCACTTTGTAACTGCAATTGGGTTTGTTCCAGACGAGCTTGCTCGGCTTCACGCTGCAATTGCCCTGATTTAGCTTTTGCACCCCGAGTTTTGCTAAATAGCGGCAGGCTCACCCCTACCTCATACTGCCAGTAACCCGACTTATCTCCTATTTTTTGGGCGCCCCCCTGTACATACAGTTTAGGCAGAAATTCAGCTCTTTCAGCTTTCATCTGCTGCTCAGCAAGCCTTACTTTCTCACGAGCCAGACTCACACTGGGGTGCTCTGCTAATCGAGCATTACTTTCATCTGGCAGAATGAGTTCTTTCGGACAATAGGAAGTCTTTTCACCTAACCAACGGTTTAGATTTTGCAGCGCTATCTTCTCATTCATCAGCGCCTGTCGCATCGCCAACCTATTTTGAGAAGTCTGCTGGTGAGCACTGATATATTCCAGTTGAGAAGTTGCCCCTGTTTCATATCGCCATTTAGCTGCCTTTTCGAAGTTACTATATATCGAATCCAGATGCATATATACCTGTGTACGATGGTGTGCCACCAATGCATGAATATAGTCAATACCCACCTGGCGCATGATCTCACGCTCCAACACTTGCTCTTCAGCTTCAGCCACCTTGACCTGTTGCTGTAGGAAACTTTTCTTGGCTCCAATACTGAAGATATCGAAATTTTGTCGCAGAGCAATAAGCGTGTAAGTTGCTTCGTTACCTTTACCGATTTCTTCCCCCCCCGTAGAGAGTTCGGTTTCACCCAGATCGAAAGCTGATGGTGTAAGCGCCTGCTGACTCTGCGTATGGAGTCTAGCAGCTCGCATCGACGGATAATTTTTAAGGGCAATGTCTTGAGCCTCTTTCAGTCCGATGCTTTGGATATTGAGCCTATTCTTATCCAAGGTCTGAGCAGATAATCCGAGGCCAGCAACAAAGAAGCCCCCCAAGAAGACGATAGCCTTCAATATTATCTCATGATATGTTAATACAGAATACTTCATATTTTTTTGTTTTTACCGACTTTTTCTTCGAGTGTATATAATATAGGTACAATGACCAGTGTGAGAACAGTAGCCGTCAAGAGTCCACCGATAACAACGGTTGCTAATGGGCGCTGCACCTCTGCTCCTGCAGATCCGGAAATGGCCATAGGTAAGAATCCGAGCATAGCAGCTGTAGCCGTGATTAGGATAGGTCGTAATCGCTCACGAGTACCCTGAATAACGCGCTGGCGAATATCGCTCATACCTTCTTTTTGCAAAGTGTTGAAACGGTTGATCAAAACCAATCCGTTAAGCACTGCTACACCAAAGAGTACAATAAAGCCAACACCAGCCGAGATACTAAACGGCATACCTCTTAAAGCCAAGGCCAAAATGCCACCGATAGTAGCGAGTGGTACCGCTATATAGATCATGAGAGCTTGCTTCACTGATTTTAGGGCAAAATAAAGCAATACAAAAATGAGCAGTAGGGCTATCGGCATCACAATAGTCATACGATCGCGTGCATCCTGAAGATTTTGGAATTCACCTCCGTAAGTAATATGATAGCCAATAGGCAACTTCAACTGTCGGTCTATCTTATGTCGTATTTCGTCTACAAGCGACTGTACGTCTCGACCACGCACATTCACCCCCACATAGATGCGTCTCGAAGCTTTGTCACGGCTAATCTGCATAGGTCCAGGCTCATAACTGATATCAGCAACTTCTTTCAGAGGAATGAGCGATCCATTGGGCAGGTCAACATACAGATTCTTAATATCCTCGATGCTCTTGCGTTCTTTCTGATCCAAACGAATCACCATGTCAAATCGCTTTTCGCCTTCAAAAATAACTCCAGCTTTAGCTCCTGCAAAAGCTGCACTTACATAGTTGTTAAGTTTGTCAATGTCAAGTCCATAACGGGCGATACGTTGTCTATCGTATTTCACTGTGATCTGTGGCAAACCGGCTGTTCGTTCTAGAGCGACATCTTCAGCACCATCTATCTTTGAAACAATATTAACAATCTTTTCGCCAATAATATTCAGCGTATCGAGATCTTCGCCATATACCTTCACTGCTATATCTTCACGCACACCAGTAAGGAGTTCATTGAATCGCAAAGCCACTGGCTGTGAGAAAGAATAGTTCAATCCTGGAAGGGTATTTAACTTCTCAAGCATTTTCTCGATTAGTTCTTCTTTTGTCTTGGCATTTTTCCACTTACTTTTATCCTTTTCGAGTATCACAAATGAGTCGGTATAGTCGAATCCCATCGGGTCGGTCGGGATATCAGCAACACCAATACGGGCACAGATTGTCTTGATTTCTGGGAAATGCTTTAACAACAGACGCTCCACTTCCTCCTCACGCTTAATGGTTTCTTCAAGCGAACTACCAGGACGGAGAAATGTCTGCATAGCGATATCGCCTTCATCAAGCTCTGGAATAAATTCACCTCCCATCCGACTAAAGATAAAGCCTGATAGCGTAAAGAGTGCAATAGCTATACCTAACACGAAGCGATTATGCGAAAGTGAAAAATGAAGTACAGGTTCATATATACGCTGTATACGAAGCATTATACACTCACTGTAATGTTTCAAGCTATTCTCCATACGCACAATACTATTGCGGGAATGCCCCACCGGTCTGAGCAAGAGACTACTAGCCACTGGTACATAGGTAAGACAGAGTATTAGAGCTCCAAGCACTGCAAAAGCGAAAGTGTACGCCATAGGCTGAAACATCTTGCCACTTACACCTGTAAGAAATAATATCGGGGTAAAGACGATAAGGATAATAAGTTGTCCGAAAAAGGCAGACCCCATCATTGTGGAAGCCGATTCATAACTAATATGGTCCATATATTTAGAATCGACTTTTTCACCGTGATGATGTACAAGATGGTCTATCCTGTGTACAATACCTTCCACAATAATCACCGCACCGTCTACGATGATACCGAAGTCGATAGCACCCAAACTCATCAGATTAGCCGAGACATGAAAAATGCGCATCAAAATAAATGCAAACAACAGGGCCAGTGGAATTACTGATGCCGTAATGATACCACCTCGTACACTACCCAACAACAGTACAAGTACAAAGATAACAATAAGTGCACCCTCTATAAGATTTTGAGCAATGGTACTGGTAGTACGCTCTATCAAGTTGCTACGATCAAGAAACGGTTTTATCTGAATATCAGTTGGCAAACTCTTCTGAACTTCCTCGATACGGGCCTTAACAGCCTTGACTACCTGATCAGAATTAGCATCCTTAAGCATCAAGATCATACCACCTACAGCCTCATGTCCGTTTTGGGTAAACGCGCCATAGCGAACCTGATGCCCGAAACGAACATCCTCTGCTACATCACTAATAAGCACTGGTACACCTTCCTCATTTTTTACAACGATATTTTTGATATCATCAATCGATTTCACGAGTCCTTCGCCACGTATAAAACTCGCCATGTGGTCTTTCTCGATATAGGCGCCACCAGTATTCACATTATTTTTAGAGAGAGCTTCAAATACCTCTTGCATCGATACATGACGAGAATTTAGCTGTTCTGAACTAAGGGCAATTTCATACTGTTTGATACTACCACCAAACGAGTTGACATCTACCACTCCAGGAATCATAGCAAGTTGTCGCTTAATTACCCAATCTTGCATTGTACGCAACTCTTGAGGGGAATATTTTGCGGTATCTTTAGGTACAAGGGTATATTGATATATCTCGCCCAAACCGGTGGTAATCGGTCCCATTTCTGGTTTACCGAACCCTTCTGGTATCTGTTCTTCTACTTCATCGAGTTTCTCCTTCACCAACTGTCTTGGCCGATAAGTACCCATGTCTTCGCGAAAGACAACCGTTACCACAGACAGACCAAAACGGGATACAGATCGGATATCCTCTACACCCGGCAGATTACTCATAGCAAGCTCTACAGGATACGTTACAAATTGCTCGATATCAAGCGTTGACAGATTAGGTGATGACGTAATCACCTGCACCTGATTATCTGTAATATCAGGCGTTGAATCCACATGAATGGTACGCATGCTGTATAGGCCGCCACCGATGATAGCAACCAATAAGAGCAGTACCATAAACTTGTGGTTTATGGAAAAATGAATGATTTTAGTAATCATATTTACTGCTAAAAAAGTATTTCAAATAGTTTTTATCGTATATTCACGCACATGCTATCACATGTACATTCTACAATTAAAACTATAACGGAGGAGCCCGTAAAGAATGGAAGCCCCGTGTTTGGGGAGAATGGTAGAAAGTTGATACTTCTGCATATGCCACTCGGACTGCAGACTGCATCAAGGCTTTCCGT
Organism: Segatella baroniae B14; assembly: GCF_022024235.1. Lineage (GTDB taxonomy): Bacteria > Bacteroidota > Bacteroidia > Bacteroidales > Bacteroidaceae > Prevotella > Prevotella bryantii. The sequence goes on along the minus strand of NZ_CP091800.1, from coordinate 381,524 downwards.
GATAAAGTTCGGAAAAAGGCATAAAGGGGAACAAAACGCACTGAAACATGTGTCTGTCTCGACACAGAATCATCGGCCTGAATAGTAAGCATATGCTTGATGCAACTCGAATCATGCTCTGCCTTATGATCAGCATGTTCTACCTCTATACATATCTCATCATCATGATGGTGATGAGGTATCACTGTGGTTAGCAACATCAAAAAAGTTGCCAACACCAGATGGTATATATAGAGAGCCTTTTTCATTTTTCGATTGCAAAGATATCATTTTCTTTTTGCAACTCGGTTGCAAAAGGCAAAATAGATGATAATAATCATATATCTTCTACTTTATTCTCTAAAATATTTGGACAGAAGAAAATATATATATAATTTTGGAAAAAAATATAAGAACTGTCTATTCGTCTTCCGATTGAACTTTATATACAGCAAATTACTCGGACTTAATAATTATAAACCAAGATGAAATCGATTATACGAACTATTTTACTGATGCTCTGCCTTTTATGCAGTACATCGTGCGACAAGTTAGAAGATTCGGGAGCCATTAATGATGCCCTACCCGGACTTTGGATACTTGATTACGAGTTACTCAACAATGATACATCGATAGAAGTAACCTACCGCTACATCGAATTTGACGAAAATGGCAAAGTTACTTTGAAGGGCGACAACACAGAGGCTACGGGAACCTATCGAGCAGGTGATGCTGCCATCTTTATCACCTATCAAGAGAGTGATGGATCTGAACGTAAACTGGTATGGACTATTCTATCTTTTTCAAATGAACAGCTCATAGCTGAAAGCGAGATTACAGCAGACAACGGAAACACTTATGATGCCGTAGTGACACTAACCAAATAATCTACAATAAAGAGTATAAACAGAAAACATTCGATACTTTTCGTTTTGGATTATAAACAATCAGGTATCTCTATAATAGAGATACCTGTCAGGATAAGTACACCCCATTCACTCTCAATGGGATATGATATAAAAAGGACTAAATTTTATTTTTGGAAAAGCGGTTGAGTACGAAACGACCGGCAAGACTAAGAATAAGCACAATAATCGTTAGGACTACGGCTGCGGCATAGGCTCTGTCCTGCACTTCTTGTTGTGGAGCACTCAGTTGGAAAAATACACTCAGTGGTAAAGTTGCTGCAGGACGTGAAAGACTATCGGGTATATTATCAGAAAAGCCTGCTGTAAACATTACCCCTGCAGCATCACCGATAGCCCTACCGATAGAAAGCAGGGTGGCTGTTGCTATCGCCGGTGCAATCTGACGTACCACGATACCAATGGTTTCCCAACGGGTAGCTCCTAACGAGAAACTGGCTTCGAGCAAATCTTTCGGAATACTCTTGGCTACCTCGTCCATAGATCGGATGAATATTGGAATGATAAGTAACGTAACTACGATAATACCTCCTAAAAGTGAAGCACGAAGCCCCAAGAGTACCATGATGGTAAAACCGAAAGCACCATACACGATGGAAGGGATACCGAAAAGCATATCATAACCTAGACGGGCGATAGAACCAAACTTACTGTCTGGTTTGAGATATACATTGAGATAGAATACTACTGGTATAGAAATCAGTAAACCGATAATGGTAGACCCTCCTACTATATATACAGAACCCATAATGGCATTAAGAAATCCACCCTTACCGCCAATATAGAAGCCACCACCCGGAGTTGAAGTTATCATTTCCCAAGTAAGTACAGGCAGACCTCGACTGAATACAGAGAAGATTACACTCAGCACAAAATAGAGTATCAATACTGCCGACAGATACATCAACGACTTGGCTATTTTTTCTTCTATGACACTACGAATCATAAACTTTCACTTTTTAAAAATGCATAATAGGTTACTGTTTAAACTTGCGGAGTACTAATCGTGAGAACAGATTAAATACAAGAACCACAAAGAAGAGTATGAAGGCCGCAAACATGAGAGCTGACTCATATAATGGCATGGACATCATCTCGCCATAGGCATTGGCTATAAGCGCCGGAATCGGATAGAAGGCATCGAGTATCGAATTAGGTACGATAGCCAAGTTTCCGCAGACCATCAGCACAGCGATAGTTTCACCCAACGTACGACTTACAGCCAATACTATGGCTGCTATAATACCCGGAAATGTTTTACGCAAAATAACGTGGATGGTGGTTTGCCAACGAGTAGCACCTAACGAGAGAGATGCCTCACGATACTCATTACCCACATTAGCAAATAGCTCGATAAAAAGACTTACCAACAGTGGTAATATCATTACACCGAGTACTACTGCGCCTGCCAACACCGTATATCCACTGGAAGAGCGTCCCAACGCTGGAGCTACGACACCAGACACCCAAGGCACGATGAGCAGCGTACCCCATACACCATAAATCACAGATGGTAAACCTGCTAGAATATCGAGCAGAGGATAGATAAATCGTCGCACCACACTGCGGGAATATTCTGTAAGATAAATAGCCATGAAAAGCGATATCGGTAGAGCGAACGCTACAGCCAGCAGGGTTACGCTGAGGGTTCCCATCAGAAATGGGAAAAAACCAAAGCGACCACTCATCGGTTTCCATTCTGACGATGAGAGTAAAGTCCATACAGACTCCTTTTCGAGAATAGGCACCGACTTCAGGTAGAGACCTATTCCCATCGCTACGACAAGAAACAGGGAGGCGATGGTGAGTACTGCCATCACCTTACCTGCTATTTTATCTTTCCATAATCGTGTATTATTCATCCGTAATAAATATAATAATTTACTGTGTATCCGATGGCCAGTGTAAATATGGCCTTGAAGAATACGCTTAAAAACTGTTTCATATTTCGTATAGGTTTACTGTATGGCTACATCTAGTGGGGTGTATAAAAGTAGCCTTATTTGAGTTTCTTCAAACTGCTCTGCAGTTTTTCCTGGCTGATGGTGATATATCCTTGACCCTCGTTAGACTTCTGACCCTGCGTAAGCACATACTTGAGGAAGGCTTTTACTACAGGACTTTTAGGTATGCCATGAGCCACCAAATAGAGGTCTCGTGCAGGAGGTGAAGGGTATTTACCATCAGCTATCGCTTTTACAAGTTGAGAACGGTCAGCATAGAAGTTTTCGTCATCATCGATTTTTCCATTTTCGTTAACATCGATTGGCAAAATGGCAATACCTGGATTAAGTTTACCGCTTTTGCTATCGTAAGCATAACCGATATTGTTAAGACCTATACCATTCTGATCTTTCTGTACAGCAGATGCCACACCTGGATCACCAAACACGCCAGTACCTTTCAGGTCTTCCTGTTTCTTACCTAAGTATTTAGCCCAAGTCTCAGCAGCACCACAAGCATCACTTCGTGTATACACACTCACCGCAACCTTACTGCTATTGCCTGCTATCTGACCCCAAGTTTTAGTCTTACCTGTAATCCACAAATCAACAAAAGTCTGACGCTTGGCACCTTTGACTACTAAATCTTTATATACAGGATTCTTGGCATTTATTGTTGGTACCACTGCATCCTTAGCAACAGCGAACCCTACAGCACCACGCTCAATTTCAGAAGCATCAAGATCACGACTTACCATACCCAAATCCACCACATCAGAAAGAGCATCGGTAAGTCCCTTACCTGCTCCACCTGCAGAGATATCAATGGAAACGTGCGGATGGAGTTTCTCAAAATCGTTAGCCCATTTTACAGCTAAAGGATAGAGGGCAAAAGCACCAGACAAAGAAATATTACCTGATAGTTCTTCGCCCTTATCACCTGAGTTATGCTTACTATTTGTGTTTCCGCCACAAGCTACAGCGCCTAGGCCGATGATTGCTATCCATGCTAAACTGGCTATGTTTACAATAATTTTTCGCATATTTACTTCCTTTCCTAATGATTAAGTAGTACGTATTGGTTTATATTCTATTTACATCGGCAAAGGTACGGCTAAATAGAGGTATACGAAATACCATGGACGAGGTAAACCATATCACTAACGTTTGTTATATCCGCCCACTACATACAATAAGAGCACCCCCTTAGAAGAAGGTGCTCTGTATTTAGTGCTTTTGATGCAAGCCACATTCGCGATGATCAGGATCTTCCCACCACCAACGACCGGCACGTACATCCTCGCCCGGTTTGATGGCACGGGTACAGGGTTCGCAGCCTATACTTGGGTAACCTTTATCGTGTAACTTATTATAAGGTACATGATTGGTCTTGATATAATTCCAAACATCCTCCTCACTCCAATTGATCAGTGGATTGATTTTGATCTTGCCATGTATATCGTCCCACTCTACCACCTGCATATCTTTACGGGTAACCGACTGTTCTTTGCGTAGACCACAAATCCAAGCATCCACTCCTTCCATGGCACGCTTCAACGGCTCCAACTTACGAATCTGGCAACAACGATGACGGCTCTCTATACTGCCATAGAAAAGGTTAATACCCTCTTCGCGTACCATACGCTGTACTTCTTTATAATCAGGAAAAAATACCTCGATGTTAATACCATAGGTCATGTTGGTACGATCGATAAGCTGGTAAGTTTCCGGGAAAAGACGGCCAGTATCTAATGTAAAAATACGAGCCTTCTTATCTTTCTTCACAATAATATCGAGGAGTGTCTGATCTTCGATACTCAAGGATGAAGAAAGGGCGATGCGCCCTTGAAAATGCTCAAGGAAAAAACCGACAATTTCCTCAGCTGACGCATCGCTAAAACGTTCATTCAGTTGCTGTATTTCTTGTTCACTCATATCATTCAGAACTGTTTTTGTATTCTTATTACTTGATCATACCAGCTCCTACAGTCTCGTTAGTATCGGGATCGATAAAGATAACAGAACCTGTGATACGATTGTCTTGATAACGGTCGAACACAAGCGGATTAGCTGTATGGATGGTAATCTCTGCGATATCGTTCATCTTGAGTTCGCTTACCCCCTGCTCTTTCTCAAGTGTATTGATATTGCGACGGAAGTTAATACTACGTACGATAGCGAGAGTTTCGCTGGTTGTCTGGCGTACGATATATTTCTTGCGTACTTGAGCTGGTGTCTCATTAAACCAGCATACATCCATGGTTACATCCTGTTCTATCTGGGGCTGTGGCTCATCAGCCTTAACTAGCGTATCACCACGACTGATGTCTATATCATTAGCCAACTGGATATCGATGCTCAATGGTGATGTTGCCTCTTCTAACTCACGATCAGCCTGACTAATACGGGTAACGGTGCTCTCCTGTCCTGAAGGTAACACACGTACCTTATCGCCTACCTTAATCTTACCACCAGCTACACGACCTGCATAGCCACGAAAATCAGGGAACTTACTGCTGATAGGACGGATAACATACTGTACAGGATAACGAAAATATTCTGTTACCTGCTTGTGCTCTACGGGCACCGTCTCGAGATATTCGAGCAAAGCAGGCCCTTTGTACCAAGACATATTATCGCTGTGGTTAACCACATTATCACCGTCTCTGGCGCTGATTGGGATAAATACCACATTCTTAATATGAAGTATCTCCGACATTTTGGTGTAGTCAGCAATAATCTTCTGATATACTTCCTCAGAATAATCTACGAGGTCCATCTTGTTAATGGCTACTACGATATGAGGAATACCCAGCAATGATGATATATAGCTATGACGCACCGTCTGTTCAAGCACACCATGACGAGCATCAATCAAGATAATAGACAATCCTGCTGTAGAAGCACCTGTAACCATGTTACGCGTGTACTCGATGTGTCCCGGAGTGTCGGCAATGATAAACTTTCGCTTTGGTGTAGCAAAATAGCGATAAGCTACATCAATGGTGATTCCCTGTTCACGCTCAGCCCGAAGACCATCGGTAAGCAATGCAAGGTTAACCTCCTCATTACCTCTACTCTTACTAGCCTCTTCTACGGCTTCAAGCTGATCTTCAAAGATTGACTTGCTATCGTAAAGCAATCGTCCTATTAGTGTACTCTTACCATCGTCTACACTACCCGCTGTACTGAAGCGGAGTAGCTGCATATCTAAATAACCTCTTGTATCTGGCATAATTTTCTATTTAAAGTGAAAGATGAAGTTTGATAGTTGAAAGCTGAATAACCAACCTTCGATTTAGAAGTAACCGGCCTTTTTGCGATCTTCCATAGCTGTCTCTGAGCGTTTGTCATCCGCACGTCCTCCACGCTCTGTAACACGGGTAGCAGCAATTTCGTCGATAATATCGGCTACAGATGTAGCCTTGCTCTCTGTAAGACCTGTACAAGTAATATCACCGATTGTACGGCAGCGAACCTGCATTTTAACAACCTCTTCAGTAGGTTTACGTGGAATTACTGGGAGTGCAGCCAACCACTGTCCATCTCGCTTGAATACCTCGCGCTCATGGGTAAAGTAAAGACTTGGCATTGGAATATTCTCCAAGTAGATATACTGCCAAACATCCATCTCGGTCCAGTTTGATATAGGGAATACACGGAAATGTTCACCCATATTTTTACGACCGTTGAAGATGTTCCACAACTCTGGACGCTGGTTCTTTGGGTTCCACTGCCCGAACTCATCACGATGACTGAAGAAACGCTCCTTGGCTCTGGCCTTCTCTTCATCTCTACGAGCACCACCAATAGCAGCATCAAACTTATATTTCTCAAGACTATCGAGCAAAGTGGTAGTCTGTAGACGGTTACGACTGGCATAATAACCAGTTTCCTCTTTCACACGTCCCTGATCAATACTCTCCTGTACGCTGCCTATGATAAGGTCTGCACCCAACTTTTCAACGAGAGCATCACGATAATCGAGTGTCTCCTGAAAGTTATGACCAGTGTCGATATGCAACAGCTGGAAAGGAATCTTAGCTGGATAAAATGCTTTGTATGCCAGATAGGTAACTACGATAGAATCCTTACCTCCCGAGAAGAGGATACAAGGATGCTCAAACTGAGCTGCTACCTCACGAAGCACATATATTGACTCTGATTCAAGTTCACGCAAATGGGTTATTCTTTCTTGGTCCATATATACTTTTATTTTTGTCGGTTTATAATTGATTACACATGGTGTTCGCGTAATGCGAACTGTTGGCCTCTGGCCTTGACGATATCTTCTACACGCTGGTGCATGGTAGCCACCACGTCGCCTACAAGCGCTATGAGTGGTGTAGGATATACTCTGATATCAGTAGCCAGCTCACCGATGGTTGTTTCGAATCGCTGTTCGTCTGCATGCGATACATTGTAGACGAGTATTACTGGGGTATCGGCAGATTTACCCTTACCAAGCAAAGTACGGGCGATGAGAGGCAACTTGGCAGCTCCCATATAGTATACCAAGGTATCAGCATTAGGGGTTTCAGGACGATTGGAATGTCCATTGACCAATGCTACACTAGATGATAACTGGCGGTGGGTAAGACTCACCTTGAGACTGGAAGCCATCGCACTGGCTGTGGTGATACCAGGAATAACACTTACGGTTATACCATAACTCTCAAGGAATTCGATTTCCTCACCAGCATGAGCAAAGAGCATCGGGTCACCACCTTTTAGTCTTACCACTTCCTTACCGGCTTTAGCAGCCTGAAGAAGAAGTTGGTTAATATCCCTTTGTTCTACTGAATGATGCCCACTTCGTTTGCCCACATATACCTTTTCAGCATCAATCTGCTCTAAATAGTCTTTCGAGATGAGATCATCATAGAAAATGATGTCAGCTGCCTCGATAGCTTTAACAGCTTTGACTGTAAGTAAATCAGGATCACCCGGACCGAATCCTACCAATTTTACCTGACCTGGACGGATGGTTGCTTCATTATCTTGCTGCTTAGTTATATTGTGTAATTTACTCATGCTTCGTTCCTTTCGTTCGTTTGTTTTTACTACAGAATAAGTGTCCTCTCTTAGACCTATTCAATATCTAGTTCACCGTTTTCTATAGCTTGTTGTATGCGGTTTCTTACTCGTATACTTCGCTTTACATCGCGTGAGTCACTGCCTACTGCTATTGTAAGGTTATCTTGCCGGTAGATCGCTGGCGAGATGAAATCGCAAGCTGCAGGGTCATCACACACACTCGTCAGTATGCCTCGCTTAGAAGCTAAGTCTTTTATCTGATGATTCAGCTCATGGTCGCCTGTTACCACAAAGAGCAGGTTGATGCCGTCGAGGTCTTTCTCGCGGAAGGGCCGCTCTATGGTGGTAAAAGGCAGAGCCTTAATCTCATCGGAAATCTCCTTAGCGATAACCGTTGCCTTATCGGTAAACCGATGTAGTATCTGTGCCTTATGTGTGGCCACCTTACCTCCACCTACAATAAGGATTCGGGCATCTGATATGCGTATTGATATCGGAAGATATTCCATGTATTTTATTGTTATTTACTTCTTCTTAATACTTACCTTCCAGTAGTTGTCTACTTTTTCGGTAGCAATTACCTCATGACCTTCATTCTTAACACTACCTGGTACATTAGCGATAGGCTGACCGTCATCGAGGAGTATCTCGAGTATCTGTCCACTCTGCATTGGTGCCAAAGCAATCTTGGTTTTCACAAAGTTCATCGGACAAGCGACCCCTCTGAAGTCTTTCTTCACATCTGGCTGGATAGCACTCGCCTTTTTGTCGTCAGCAACCGAGGCTGAAACGATTTTCTTTTCTTCGGCTGGAACTACTTCTACAGGAGCTGAGGTTGTGGTCTTAAACTGTAACGAATCGTCCATATTCTTATAGAGATCGCTGAGCAGATCGGCCAGTTCATAGATGAGCGACTTCTCTGATAACAGTGGCTGGTTGTTTCGAGCCTTATCGGTTAGTATCTGATATTTGGCAGGAACAATGCCGGTGTTGATAAACTCGTTAACGAATCCATGATATACGTCATCGTCTGTACGAGGGTCAAGACCGCGTGTTACCAAAAGCATGCGATTCTCAGAGAACACGATATCGTGAAGAATTTTCTCTGTTTCGTCAACACTGATCGATGTTGCTTCATCGAGCTGCTTACGCTTCTGGGCAATGGTATCCTGATCGATATCGATGATATCAAAGAGACCTGCAGAGCACTCAGCCTGACCGTACTTGATAAGACTGAATTTTTCATCGTCATCGAAATCGAAATAGGTATCTGGCTCCTCGCTATAAGGAGGTACCTCTTTATATTTAACCAGAAGTTCCTTCACCACGTTTTTCCCTCGGTTAGCTACATAGTCATAGTAATCAGCATATTCAGCCAAATGGTTAAGGATATCACGAACGTAGTCTTCTACAAATTCTGGTATGTATTTCGCTGCAATAAAACCTTGTTGCAAGTCGATTTCATTTTTACCAGCAGCAGGTAACCATACCGTATAAGCAGGATATGGATCATCTCCTGTACGACCTACACGACCACTGAATCCAAGGTCAGCCCAAGTAGCATTCGCACAGATATTGGTACATCCGGTCATGCTCAATTGAAGGTCAGGTAATGCATCAAAATTAAGATCGCTTGCCAATAAACGCTTAGTAATGGCGTCGATAGCTCCCTTTGGCAGACAGATACCCAATCGACAAGTATCTGCTCCGGTACAAGAGGTAAGCGCATTGATAAATACAGGATAGTCTACCTGATAAGCACCGAGCTTCTTAAAGAGCTGGTAGATATTTGGGAGATAAGCCTCTGGTATATTACGCACCTGAATCTGCTCGCGCTTGGTGAATCGAATAACATCATTACCAAATGCTTGAAGAAATTCGGCTACTTCTGCGAAAAACTCCGGACGGTTGTTACCATGACTTACAGGAAGATAAGCATACCAGAAGTTTTTCTTTTTACCTTCCTCATTCGTCTGCTGGTGCGCATAACGCTTTTTCCAAATCTTGAAACTCTCATGCTTAGCTATGCCTTCAGCTGGAGCAAAGTCGGGTGTAAGATGTTCTACCGGCAGAGCAGGTGCATAAAAATCAAGTGAACCGTCTTTCTTCAGTTTGTCAAACTCCTCAAAATAGAGTCGTTTCGCTTCTTCCTCACCATATTTATAGAATACGTAACGCATACGAGCTTTGTGGCGATTACGACGGTTACCGTAAGCATTAAACCAGTTTTTCAGAGCCTTAGCTGCTCTCAGAAGATCTACTTCGGGTAAGAAGTCGAATACTTCCCATCCTACATGAGGATTAGTGGCGGTACTACCAGCAACGAGAACACGGAAACCGCGCTTACCATCTACCACGCGTGCCTGAAGGCCTAAATCTGCCACATAAGAAGAACTAGCATCTTTCACGTTATGATCTACCGCTATCTTATACTTACGAGGCATAGAGAAGGAGTCTTTCTCGGCGATGAGTCGCGAAGTAAGCTCTACTACGTATGGATACACATCGAAAGCCTCATCGCTAGTAAGACCGCTCAAATCGTTGGTAGTCATGTTACGAACAGTATTTCCACCGCCACCCTGTGTAGCAAGACCTGCCTTCTCCAGTTTACGCAGAGCAGGAATAGCATCGAGGATATCCACATTATGAATCTGAATCTCCTGACGAGTGGTGATATGCAGATGGGATGTAGAAACCTGCTTGCCCACCTGAGCGACAATAGCCAACTGTGCAGGAGTGATAATACCGCCTGTACAACGAATACGAAGCATGTGGTGCTGGTTTTTACGCTGTTCGTAGATACCCATTGGCACACGATTAGACTTCAACTGGCCAGCAGTAATTTCGCCTGCCTTAAATTTTTGTATAAGCTCTTCCGTGTAGCTGATATCGCCAGCTAGCGTTGATGGTATTCTATACATATCTTGTTCCTTTCTAAAATTCTAATATTATTACTCTTCAGATGGTTCCTGTGCGAAATGCACCTCCTTATCGATGACCTCTCCCTCGCGAATGGCAAACGAATTGATATGAATGCCCTCAAAGAGCGAAACGATAGCGTAGCGGATACGTGGATCGAGTGCCATACGAATATCTTCTTGCGATGGTCGTGATGGTGATGCTGGATGAGAATGCCAGTTGGCTAAAATTTTCAGTCCTTTACTACGTGCATACTTGAGTGCAGCAAACTGATCTTTCGGTGCAAACGAGAAATGTTCTTCGCTATGATCGATATTTTCCATCCAGTAGCTTTCGGTTACCACGTCGTCATTGCCCATCAAATAACCACATGTTTCAATTGGCGCATCTTCTTGAGCTTGTAGTATCATGCGCTCTATTACATCTTCATTGATTTTCATTTTTTCAATTCCTCCTTGACGGGTTTGTATTCGTGAATCGTTAGATTCTATATTAATGGTTTTTCAGATCGCACGCAGCCTGCTCATAATCTATCAAATGATCTATTGTAGGATGACTGCCACAGATTTCGCAGGTATCACGTTTCTTCACGTTGATGGTACGGAAATTCATCGTCTTCGCATCGAAGGTAAGGAGACGGTTGGTCAACAGATCACCTACACCAAGGATGTATTTCAGAGCTTCTGCAGCCTGAATGGTTCCAAGCATACCAGCAATGGCACCAAGTACTCCGGCCTGACTACAGGTTGGTACAGCTCCTGCTGGAGGTGGTTCCTTAAAGAAACAACGATAGCAAGCAGAACCTGGTATATGAGTAAAGGTTTGACCATTGAAACGGAGGATACCACCATGACTGAAAGCTTTATTTTCAAGGATACAAGCATCGTTGATAAGGAATTTTACAGGAAAGTTGTCTGTTCCATCGATTACAAAATCCCATGGCTTGATTATTTCACGTGCATTATCAGAGTAGAGAAATTCGTGATAAGTAGTTACCTCTATATCAGGGTTAATGGCGAGCATTTTTTCCTTAGCACTCTCTACCTTCTTTACACCAACATCTTTCGTGAAATGGATAATCTGACGTTGAAGATTACTCAGATCTACCACATCGGCATCCACGATACCGATATGCCCTACACCGGCAGCAGCCAGATACATCGCAGCAGGAGCACCCAAGCCACCTGCACCAACGATGAGAACGCGGGCATTATTTATTTTTTCCTGGCCTTCTACGCCTACATCTTGAAGCAGAATGTGGCGCGAATAGCGTTCTATTTGTTCTTCTGTAAGTTCCATAACAATCTTTTTTTTCGAGATTTCTATTTATGCCTGTCCGCCACCCATGAAGTAAAGGAAGTCTACCTTATCACCTTCCTTGAGTTGTGTGGCATCATAATCTTCACGCTCTACAAACTCTTCGTTAATCTGTACAGTAACCATTTCTGGCTGAAACACACGATTAAGTTTAATCAATTCCGAGAGATTAAGAGGAAGAGTAACTTCCTGTACTTCGTCGTTAACAATAATCTTTGCCATAACTTTTTATCTGTTTTATTGGTTTATATTTCACATGATTTAGAACCGCCGCATATACCTTATAATAACCTTTGCGTTTGTATTTTCGCTAAATATAGAATTCGCTTGTATCTACCAGTCCTGCTCTGAAAGCATATTTTACAGCCTCGTGTGCCGTATTTACTTTGAGCTTTTTGAAGATATTCTTACGATGCGTATTAATCGTGTGTATCGAACTATATCGCTCTGCAGCAATTTCTTTGGTAGTTTTACCTTGAGCGATGCTTCGAAGTATTTCTATCTCCGTACTTGTCAAGTTAGTAGCAGGTTCCTCCTTAAGTTGCGAGTCTATAAGTATCTCGGTAGCACGGTGGCAGATATATCTCCGTTTCTGAACAGCATCTTGTATCGCCTCATGGAGATAACTAATCTGACTATCTTTAAAGATGATGCCTATATTCTTAGACGAACAAATTACTTTACGCATGAACGACTCTGTGAGGTCATCGGTTATCAACAACCACTGCGAAGTAGGGAATCGGTCGCAAAGAATAAGCAAACTCTCTACATCGGTAAAGTCGAAGAGCGTATAGTCTAACAGTATAACGCTGTCGGGAGCTTTTTCAAGCTGTTCTATCAGTTCTCGCTTATAGGAAACAATTACGCTGCTATGGGGTTCTACCTTATTAATAAGAGCAGTTAGTCCTACCTGCGTAAGTTCCTGATTATCGGCTATTATAAAATTCGTCATATTATCGTCTTTCTTTAATTGAGAATAATCAGTGGCTTAACTCTGGTGCAAAATTATGACAAATATTGGGGTTGTACAATAAGCCAAATATGGTATATGGTATACCATACATTAGGTATACTAACTAACACATTAGAAACACATACCTAACATATGGTATCAAAATGCCTATAAAATGGTATTTGGAGAATCATTTTTATGCTTTACCTTTGCAACCGTGAACCAAATAATTAGACAAGGAATTATGAACATAGCAATATCATCAGTTACTAATAAAGTATTCGGGCTTGCCCCAAGTTTCGGATGGAACAAGACCGAACATTTTGTGGTAAACGCAAAGTTTAAGCGCGAGCAGAATGTTAATCTTTCGACTAAAGGATTAAACGTATCTGTAAAAGGTGCAAAGATATTGAAAGACGTAAATGTAGAAATACCTCAGCACAAAATTACCTGCATTATAGGTCCAAGCGGTTGCGGTAAGTCTACCCTACTCCGTACCTTCAATCGTCTTAACGATGGTGTAGAGGGGATGAAGATATCAGGTGAGGTTATTCTAGGTGAACACAACATATTAAAGGCATCGAGCAGTGAACTTACTCAGCTGCGTCGTAACATCGGATTGGTTCCACAGCGTCCTTGTCCGCTACCGATGAGTATCTACGACAATGTAGCCTATGGCTGCCGTATTCATGGTATCCGTGGTAGGAAAAAGCTCGATGCTGTTGTAAAACACTATCTACAGCAGGTAGGTTTGTGGGATGAGGTTAAGGATCGCCTGCATAGTCCAGCCAACCGTTTGAGTGGTGGTCAACAGCAACGTCTATGCCTTGCCCGCAGCCTAGCTGTAGAACCTAGCTATCTGCTGGCCGACGAGAGTACAAGTGCTCTCGATCCTATCTCGAGCAAAAAGGTAGAGTCACTCTTCACAGAATTAAAAAAAGATTATTCTATCGTTATGGTAACTCATACTCTTCGACAAGCCCTTCGCTTAGCAGACTATGTCGTCTTCATGTATCTAGGCGAAGTGATTGAAGCAGGTCCTGCCGAGCAGGTGTTTCACCATCCTAAGAATGAATTAACCAAGAAATATTTAGAGGGAGCTTTTAGTTAAAGCTTTCTCTTTTTTTTGCGACAAAATATTCGTCATAACTTGCATATTATTCAGACAGCTCTAATGCGCATACTCAGGTTTTCTGCATGAAAACATAAGAATTTAGCTTGCATTTTATTGAATTAGCCACCTGTGCAACAAGCGTGTTGCCCTTAATCCTGACGATGTGGCGGTGTCCTGTTACGGAGATTTGGCTGAGCATCTTGTCCCATGCCACGGAATCGTTCTCCGCAGTAGTCTCGTTCTGCGCCTGTGTTACTGTGGTCATCAGGCAAACCATTGAAAACAGAATCAGTCTTTTCATCGTTCTTTTGTTTGGGTTATCATCATTGTAGCTCCACGGCTGCGGCCTCGTCCTTGTCGATGCCTGGGATGCAAGACGAAAGGGGCTGGTGGGGAGCCTCACAGAAGCCCACCACAGCCCAAGAGAGATTTATGTATTTGAAATTGTTCTGCATAGTTTCTTGAGATATTATCCGGTTTGCCTAAATATTTGCTTGTCGTGCTCTTTTGTCTGGCTATTTTTCAGTAGGTGGACAAACTATCCAAGTCCTCACTCAGTATCGGGTGATTCTTCTTGATATAGAGATACAGGTCGTTAAGCGTCTTCACTTCGCCCTTTGTTCTCTTTTCAATGCGCTTCAAAAATACGTCATCGAACATCTTCGGTTCAATATGAGGGATAGAGAACTCGTTGACAGGACGAAAGAAAATAATGCCGTCAACACGGTCGCCAAGGCTTTCGTTGGCACGGAATGGACTGCCGTTACTTTTACTCAACATCCGTTCGCTATATTGAAAATGGAAAAAGTCGGAAATGAGAATGTTGGCAAAGGGGCTTCCTGCAATGTCGAAACCCACAGGGCGGTTGCCATTACAGCGGAAGGCTTCGTCTGCTAGTCCGTCGCTGGAACGTTCCCATCGGAAATCATCAGCACTCGGGATGTAGCCGTTACTACCCATCAGTCCACCCCAAAGTTTGATAGTGAAAACCCTGTTGGGATAGAGGACTGAGAGTATCTTTCCCGCCGTAGCCTGAACGTTGTACATTCCAGACTTTGAGTTATAAGAAGAATGAAATTGCCGCATCGTATGGCTTAAACCAGCGTAGTAGAGTACCTTGCGATTGGAGCCAACATAGCCTGCAATCTTGTTGGCTGTTGATTGGTCACGGCTTAACGTGTACTCATATTTGTCACCGTCTAATAGTTGCAACATGTAGGGAGGATCAAGAAGGAGCAGACGAGTGAACTTGCCTTGTGCTCTGTTGTAACGCCACAAAGCCTTGATGTCTTCCAGAGCCTCCTTGTATGGCCAGCCGTAAGTTTCAGGGGCATCACGAAGAATCTGTAGCGCCAAATCCTCGCGGAAGGTTTTCGACATCATCAACGTGTCGGCCTTCTTCTGGTCTATGCTATTGCCGCTTTCCCAAGCAAGCGCATCAATGTGAAAAGTCGTGTCGTTGGCAACGTAGTCGAGGTAGTCAGCCAGGAATAGCATGTGGTCTTTTATCCAGTGGTCTTCGCCCAACGATACAACATTATATTGCTTTATCTTCTGTGATAAGTAGTCGAAGGGGGAAATGGTCTGGCCTTGAATGAACGAAAGATAATCCTTTTGCTTTTTTGTTCGTTCATCGGTCTGTGCTACTGCAAATGTCACTGTCAAAAGCATTGCCAGCAGGAACAAGAACCGTTTGTAGTGTTTCTGATGTTTCATTTTTATTCTGATTATCGTTTATAACTTATAGTATTATAATCTGTTCTTTTCCGCATTACCTGCGCCCGTACCTTTGTACTTTGAGTTTGTGGCATTGAAGTTATATGTGAGTGATGCACCGATGTACTGCGTATAAACATAAGCATCAATAGAATCAGTCTTTTCATTTTGCTATTGAGTTTTAACCATTGTTACATTTGATACACCCGGCTCATGCCGTCGGGTTCCATCGGGGCGATAGTCTGGCGGAGAAGAACAAGATAGAAGCGGGGAAAGGTCTCGACGGGGGGATGGCTGGCGATGTAGCGGTCTATCTTCTGTCGGGCATCGGTGCGGAGTGTGTCTTCGTGGCAGGGCACGAGGCGGCTCTCGTCGACAAAGGCGATGTGCCAGAAGGCCATGTAGCCGATGACGTAATGCTCCACCATTTCCACCTCGTCCTGCGCGTCATGGACGATGGTGGAAAGTGGCAGGATGCCATCCTCACAGATGGCCACCACTGCCCAAGAGAGATTTATGTATCTAAGATTGTTCTGCATAATATGGATGTTTATAGTTTATAATAAGCTGTCAATAACAGTTCCCGTCCACGAATGCGGTTAGTGGAGGTGCTGCTGGTGAGGTCGCTGGTGATGACGTATGAATAGGTGTCACGGTTCGGTAGAAACGACTGGCATCCAATGGCTCCACGGACGCAGAACCACCCAACGAAAAACGCAGACGGGGCGTGACATACCATCGGATGCTGAGGTCTGGCATGAAGAGCATTTGGTGATGACCATTGTCGTGGCTGTATTTCTCGTAAAGGTATTCCGTTGTAGGGCCGAGTTCCACATTAATGTCGCGCGTCTTGTAGGTTATATTCGGCTGCATATAGATGCGGGCAAAAGAGAAACGGCTGTTATCTGCCAACTGTCCGATGGTGTCGGGAAGTCCTGTCAGATCAGACTCCAGACGATGAAATGTAGGGCCTGAAAAGAGAATCTTATAGATGTCATTTCTTTTTCCACTTATTTTGTAAGCGGATAATACATATTGTATTATTGAAATCATGTATTCCATTTAATATTATGTATTTACTTTTTCGTTTGCAAAAATACTTAGTGTTTTTATTATTTTCACTACCCAAAAGGGTAATTAGGTTAAAACTCCTTTAAATATTACCCTTTTGGGTAAATACCGCTTGATATTATAGATTATTTTTTTTTATCTTTGCACCCAAAATCATAGTCAAATGGATATTAGAGTAGAGGATTTCTTTATAGAAGCAAACTCAGTAGATTCTGTAACAGAAGAAAATTACAGAGATCTGGATGTGTTACTTCGAGGCGTGGATTCATTTTCGCGTTCGACTTATCAAAGTGTCTATGTAATCGACTACTTTAAGAAGGGATTTCTTTATGTATCTGACAATCCACTTTTCCTATGTGGATATACTCCTGAAGAATTGTTGGAAATGGGCTATTTATTTTATATCAGCAATGTGCCTAAAGAAGAACATAGCATGTTAGCAGAGATAAACAAGTCTGGATTTAATTTCTTTAATAAGTTCCCACTAAGTCAAAGGCGGAAGTGTATTATCTCATACGATTTCCATATTCTGAATGGAAAACACTCCACGTTAATCAATCATAAGATAACTCCTCTCGTTATGACGGAAGATGGAAGGACATGGTTAGGGTTATGTGTTGTCTCATTATCACCTCACACTTCCGCAGGACACATAGAATTCCGTATGTCTGGCGATGATCGTATATGGGAGTATTCTCGTCTCTCACACAAATGGAAAGAAAAAGAGAAAATAGAACTAACTTCCGAAGAAAAAGATGTATTGGTTTTGTCGGCACAAGGATTTAACCGTGACGAGATAGCCGATCACATGTGCAAGTCTGTAGATACAATTAAATTCTATAGACGCAACCTTTTTGACAAGTTAGGTGTAAAAAATATCACAGAAGCATTATCATACGCTACAAGCTACGGATTGTTGTAAATTATAACCAACAAAGATTTTCGACATCCTCTTTATCTTGTACGTGAATTTATATTTATCTGCTACTTCGTTGTTGGCACAATGCCTGCATCAGTATCAGAGTTATGAATACGTTGGTTCACCTCAGAGCCATGCTTTCCAAAGTTCAGGTTGAAATGAAAGTCTATGCCGAAAACTTTACATAGATTTCTCGACCATACCATTTGATTGTAAGGAGCAAGGTGGGAAAAATTTTCTACAGACATTTCATAACGTGAACTGAAGATGTTCTGCAACTGGAGTTCTATACCCCATTTTTCTCTATTGTACCCAAAGACTATACTATGTGATTTCTCATTTTTGTTAAGTGTCTCCCCCCACAGGCTATGAAAACTTGTCTCAAGATTGGCTCCTATGTACCAATTCTTGTACATTCCCATTAAGTTGGCGCGTACCCCCCAGTTGGTATGTGCATGCGTATAAGTATTGCCATTACTGATATAGCGATTGACAAATGGGGCTAATTGAATGGATATATAATCCTTCCAAGGTCGTATTTTTAGATTTATTTGAGAGTTCAGTCGATGGAAGCCTCTTTGATTGGCATAACTCCTAACATAGAGGCCATTCGTGTAGATTGTTTCTTCCATATATGGCTTGTTGTCATAGCTGTAACGGGTAAACCATTCTGCACTGATATACTTTGTTCCTACGCTAATTGATAGTTCATTAGAGAAAAAACTGACCGCCTGTAGATTTGGATTTCCACGGCGTATTTGGTAAATGTCTATGTGCTGTTCAACATCGCTTAATTCGGCAAGTGAGGGTGCGTACCCTCCCATGTAGGCTTTGTAGCGTATTGACAGATAATTGTTGAAACGGTATCCCAGCTGAATAGTCGGGCGAAATATATATTTTACCTGTTTTGCATTTCCTTGGCTGGCATAGGTCCTCATTACACCAATACCTACCGTATAATCCAGTTTCCCTAACGTTGAAGCCCATTCTCCAAAAGCATAACTCTCAGCTGTATTCATCTTAACGCTTGAGGATGTGTTTCCATCATATGCGTTTTTTGTGTACATCTGCTGATGTCGCAGACCGAATGACAACCGCGAATCCTTGATTTTCTGCTCGTAAATAACTTCAGCTATGGCCGAATATTTATTCCCATCGACATGGGAAGTTATTTCCTGCACAGCATTCCCCTGAGATTGGCGATATAAACGGTCGTTTTTAGTATAGATATATGTTCCTATCAGGTCAAAGAACAGATGCCTATCCTTGGTAAACTCATGCTGATAATAAATATCTAACGATGGATTGTTGCTCCTTGACTTGGTGCGGTCCTTGATATCGAATGTGTTGCTGGCCTGAATAAGCCTGGAGTTTCTGTCAGATACCGCATGAGGGGTATTGTTATATAAATCACGAAAAGTAACACTCAATATGTTTCCGCTATGTATGTAATCGTAGCCAATGGATAGATTGATGTTATCGTATCGTGCCTTTGTCTTTTGCCCTATCTCATAGTTGCTGATACCGGGTGTCGTTGCATTGAAGGCCTCCATGTTTTCACGTAACCAGTTTACATTACGCCGATTCCAGTTTACAGATGCCTTGAAGTTTGAATTACCTACATGATAATTACCCGATAGCTGATAATCTCCTATACCTAAAGGATTGATAGTGTTCATCAACTCTCCGGAGATGCTTCCTCCATTCTTCTTTTCCTTTAAAATAATGTCAATTACGGCAGCTACATTTCCGTATCTTAGACCAGGATTATCATGATATTCTATTTTCAATACATCTGCCGGCAGGAGAGCCTTCACCTCCTGTATCTCCGCCTTTACGCCATTAATACGCAATTCTACGGCATCCCCCATAGTAGTAGTTACCTTACTGTCAAGCGTATTTACTGAGATGCGTGAAAGCTGAAGATGCTGCAACAAACCTAAACCATTGCTTGATGTTTTTCGCTGAAGCTGATTAGGGATGATAATTTGTCGGTCAGTTTTTTGTGTTACGCTATTGGCTGTCACGGTTACACCATTAAGCATCTTACTGTCCGGTTCCAACACTATTGTACCCAACGATAGGTGTTTAGAAATGTTTTGGCATTTAACTTCCTGCGTAGAATACCCTACAAAGGATATCCTTATTCTATAGTTCTCTCCTTCATGCGTATTCAGTTCAAAGCCGCCATTTATATCAGTTACCACTCCACTAATCATCTTATTTTCGCTTTCACGAAATAACGAAACCGTTGCAGCTGGTAATGGTTGCTTGTTTTCATCTACTACCGTTCCCGTAGTTTGTGCAACAAGGATACCGGAGCAGCCAGACATGAGCAATGTGAGAAGTTCCTTTTTCATAAACATTATCTTATTTATTATATGCATTGTCTTATTATAATTTTGGAGTCGGCATCATGATATGCCGACAACTTTTCTTGTCTTTCGATGTTGCAAATGTATTGTCTTCTCCAAATCTTTTCACTACACAAAAGTGTAATTCTAAGTTTATTGGCTTAAATATTACACAAAAGTGTAATCATACAGCCTTGCAAAGTTCACCATACTTTGAAAAGAAACCCTTGATACCTCTTTTACTGGAACATACAGGAACGGTCTCCGATGTCAGGTAGTCTATGGATTTTCCTATTTGGCGTGTGCCAAATCCCAAGACCTTCATTACTTTCAATAGTTTGCTGTCAATCTCTGCAATCATATAACTGTACTTGTCCTCTACTATCGGCTTTACAGCCAATGCCATTAACCGCTTGAACAAAGTCAATGTAGATATTCCCGAATCTTTAGCAATAGCAAAGCGTCCAATATGCCAATATTCCGCATATTTTGTATGTCTTATTGTTATTGATAGCTTGTTGCTCAAACAACTCATAGTCAATAACCTTACGACGGCGCAAAAACAGTGCCATCCATCCACCATACAGAATACTTCCAATAAGAAATATTAAGAAGATGAGCCTGTTATAGACCAACAGCACACAACCGAACACAGCAAAACTGATAAGGGAAAAAGCCACATTTAACGTCTGCTGTGTCAGGAATGAGTTAACCCGTGAATGATCACCGATACGCTGCATCAAGTCACCCATCAGCTTTGTGTCGAAGAACGACATAGGAAGTTGAAGCAACTTAATAAAGAAGTCGCTTACCAGTGAGATATTGATGCGCATGGAGATATGCAGCAAGAGCCACCTACGGATAAAATCAACCGATGTCCGGCTGAGTGTGATGACAAGTTGCCCTATCAATATTAGCCAGATGAAACTTATATCTTTGTTCTTAATGCCAATATCGACAATGTTCTGGGTAAGGAATGGCAATGCAAGTTGTAGAAGGCTTCCAACAAGCAAGCCAAGTATTATTTGGAAGAAATACTTACGGTATTGCTTGATATAGCCGAATAAGAACTTGAACGGCTTTTCTGTTCGTGTTTCATGTTCGTTGGTGTTATCGTAAAAAGCCTGTGTAGGTTCAAGAAACATGGCAATTCCTTTTTCATCTTCTCCTTGCCCCGTTTCAATCCAATGCTGTTTGAACTCATCCATAGTGTAAGTTATCAGTCCTTTTCCTGGGTCGGCTATATAGAACTTTTGTCCTTTCTTTACCTTATATAAAATAACAAAATGGTTCTGATTCCAGTGCAGGATACATGGTAACGTTGCTGAGGATAGCTCGTCTATAGTTAAACGACCACTAATAGTATATAATCCAATTTTAACGGCTGCGTCTCTGATGCCGAGAAGGGACACACCTTCAGTAGTTGCAAAACAAATATTCGAAAGATAATCCTGACAAAATGTCCTTCCATGATACGCACATATCATTTGTAGGCATGCGATCCCGCATTTCATACTGTCATATTGCTTAATATAGTGTATCTTTTTCATATAGTATTATAACTTATAATATACTGAAAAAAACAACTCGCGTCCACGAATGCGGTTAGTGGAGGTGCTGCTGGTGAGGTCGCTGGTGATGACGTATGAATAGGTGTCACGGTTCAGCAGATTGTTGAGCGAGAGAGTGAGATCAAGACGCTTTGACTTGTAACTGGCTTTGATGTCAGCCAGAAAGAAGTCTTTGTAATTTCCGCTGGTAATCTCGTTGCGGTAATACTCGCCTCGGAGGTCGATAGTGAACGGGCTTACAGGAATGATGATGGAGAGGTCTTGCTTCCAGCCGTCAGTTTTCAGCGAATAATCCATCGACTGGATTTGCATACGGCTCTGATTGAACGTGAGGCCATAGCGCAGATGCATATCCTTCCAAAAAGAGAAGTCGAGACCTGCGCGGACGTTGAGCATCTGACTGTTGTAGTCGGTCATTATTCCGTTTTGAAGCATCGAGGCATCGCTGTTAAGATACAAGGCACGGAGATTGACAACGCCATTCCAGAGGTTGATGCCCTTGCTGGCTATCAGGTTGGCTTGCCAAGAGTCAGACTTGCTTTCCTGCTCTACAGCAGAGAGGATGATGTAATCGCCCACGAACTGGCGTGTCGGTGTGTAGGGCGAGGTGCTGAAAGTACGCGATACGGTCAAAATGGTGTGCAGGGCCTTCAGTGCATCGTTATAGTTGATGCCGCCACGGATTGCCTGCGTATGGCTATGCCGATAGCCCGCATATCCTCGGTTGATATACTGGAAGTCCTGCAATACCAGTGAACGGTAGAAACGACTAGCATCCAAAGGCTCCACGGACGCAGAACCACCCAACGAAAGACGCAGACGGGGCGTGACATACCATCGGATGCTGAGGTCTGGCATGAAGAGCATTTGGTGATGACCGTTGTCGTGGCTGTATTTCTCGTAAAGGTATTCCGTTGTAGGGCTGAGTTCCACATTAATGTCGCGCGTCTTGTAGGTTATATTCGGCTGCATATAGATGCGGGCAAAAGAGAAACGGCTGTTATCTGCCAACTGTCCGATGGTGTCGGGAAGTCCTGTCAGATCAGACTCCAGACGATGCAAGGCTGCATTCACACCCGCTTTGAGTGAGAGGCTGAATCGTCCGAGTTTGATACCACCCATAGCATAGGTGTCGGTGCTGTATCGCTGACTGCTAATGTACTGATAAAGTGAATCTACGGACAATGACTGCGGACGGCTGATGATGCGGTTATTGGAATAGAACGAAACAAGGCGGTTGCCGTACTTGCGGATGATATACAGATTGTCCTTGATATCGTATTCGGGCTTGCGGGCAAACTGATTATGGTTGGATGACCCCGACTCATTAAGCCACTGGCGGCTCCATGTGAAATCTTCCGAAAGCGAGTTCTTCAGATATTGGTTGGTGCTGTTGCGCTCATACTTCACCAGTGCATATAGTTCGTTGACCTTTTGCAGATAGTCCTTGCGATTGTCGATGATGCGGTTACCGTCTGGCAGGAAATACTCCGTGCGCCTTTCACCCTCTGCCGTTTCGCGGTTGTTGTTATAGATTATCTGTACGTTCATCTGCGACGACTCATTAAACCGTTTCAGTGTGTTGAGCGTGACGGCATGGCTGCGGTTGAACATGGTGCGGCTTTCGGCAAGGTTGGGTGTCGTAGGCGGTGACAGTTGGATATAGTCGCCTTGACTTTCCAAATCGTCGAAGTTGAATAGACTCGTTGTTTCCTTGCTGATGTCCTGCCCCGTGTTGTTGGTCTTGTAGGTGAGCATGGTCTGGAAATCTGACTTCAACCGCAGACCAAAGCCCTCGAATTTCCATAACCCTGTATGGCTGCTGATGCCTGCCCCTCCGTTGAACGACGTCACCCAATGGCTCTTGGCTCCCTCCTTCATACGGATATTCACTGCCGCCTCGTCGGTATAGGTGAAGTCCTCCAGCACACGGATGGATTGATGGTTTCTCATCACCTGCACGGAGCCCACATCCACCTGTGGCAGTGAGTTGGTGGCTATGCCGTACTTATCTCCTAACATATCCAGTCCCTCAATATAGAACTTACTGATGGGCTTACCCTCATACTTGATCTGTCCGTTCTGCTTGTTCACCTCGAAACCAGGGATGCGGGAAAGCACATCGCCGATGTTGCAGTCGTTCTGGTCGGCAAAGGTCGCCACGTTGTATGTCAGCGTGTCGCCATGCTCACGTACCTTACTTGCCTTGACGGTCACCTCCTTCAATGTTACGCTTTCCTCCTGCATCACTATTCTCAACGGTTTCTCGTTTGACAGATTATCAATGCGCTGTTTCTTGAATCCAAGCATCGAGACTTCCAGATAACTATCGGCATTTGCTTCAATGGAGAACGAGCCTTTGCTATCGGTCTTGCCAAAGCGTATCATCTTATTCGTGCTATTGCTGCGCACTTGGATGATGGCACCCGTCAACGGATCACCGTTTTTGTCGGTGACCGTTCCCATTATCCGCATCTGCGCCATTGCCAAAAACGGAAAGAGACAGCATAATATAATGATAAGGTGTCGCTTCATTCCAGTTCCATCGTTGGGGTTATCTTCGTATTTGCAGGATAGAAGTTGGGATTCATTTTCATCTTCAGCAACTTCTTGCGCTCTACAGGCTGAAATTTATATTCCGCAAAGTTGTAGAACGTGACGGGCGAAAGGTCGCTGGTTATGATGCCACAAGCATTTATCTTCATGTAGCCATCACATTCTGCCTGCAATATGATTCCTGGCAGTCCGTTCAGTTTCCACGGCCCAAGGCTCACTGGGATTCCATCAGCATACCATACAGCCCACTCTCTGCCACGAAACTTCGTAACGGCCTTGTGGCACTCATAGCCGATAATAGTCCGCACAGAATCCTCGTAGATTTCCCAATCCATCGTTGGCGTTTCTTCCTCAATAACATATTTGCTACCAAATACACTGGTATAAACCGACACCTTGCCTACCGATAGATTCCAATACAAGTAGTCACTATGACAGGGCGAACTTGGACGCCGTTTGCTGGGGTCATCGCGGTGCATGGCCTCTTCCATCATCTCGTTCAATGGTATCTGGCTGACTGTCGGGTCTGGTGATGCACGGAGCGAATCATCCCGTAATTTGCCAACGCTGAAATACTGGCTTACGTTCTTTCCGCAACGAAGGACAAACATATCTTTATCACTTTTATGCGTAACTATGTATCTAACTTCTAATATAGATGATTCTATAGGGGTTGTACTTTGAGCTGAGAGCTTTGAAACAAGTCCCACCTTCACAAGCATAATCAGAGTTAATAATATATAATTCTTCATTTATGTATTGTTTTTTTATGTTGGGTACTCTCATGTTATTAAATAATGAGGGTACCCAATTGATACATTAAAGATGATTAGCAGTACTTATTAAATTATATTATAGATGTCATTTCTTTTTCCACTTATTTTGTAAGCGGATAATACATATTGTATTATTGAAATCATGTATTCCATTTAATATTATGTATTTACTTTTTCGTTTGCAAAAATACTTAATGTTTTTATTATTTCCACTACCCAATAGGGTAATTAGCAATTGTTATGCTCAACAATTACCCTTTTGGGTAATCATGCAGAATTACACAATCCTAGATAATGTTGATAAAAGGGAGTTATCCCTTTCTGGCTTGCATATATTGGGATAGTCTCTGAGGATAGATAGTATATTGATTCCCCCAAATTAATAGAATGAATACCTAATGCATTGACAACTTTCAACAATTTAGCATCAACTTCCGCCACCATATATCCATATTCGCTTTTCATTATAGGCGTTACAGCATAAATCATGAGTTGCTTAAATAAATGAACAGGAGAAATACCAATAGATGAATCAATTGCAAATCTTCCTATATGCCAATATTCCGCATATTTTTCATGAGATATTGCCTCTAAAGGATTTATACCATACATCCTTTCTATTGGAAGTTCTTTTTTTCTATCCCATTTGAAAACTCTTATAGATCCTATCATTTTATGATCGTATCGAGCTATATATATATTAGATGTATCGGAATATAACGCCTTTTCTTCATTATATACAGTCATATAATATTTGTTTTTTATCCAGTCTAGTCTGTTTTACAGAGTTCCGGAGTCTGTTATATTTTACATATCAATTTTGTTCACCTTATAATGTAGAAAGCAACAAAAGCCACAGCAACTAATAAAGTTGCTATTATTGCCATACCATATCGAATTAATACTGGTGGTTTCTCCATCATGATGTTGCGAACTTTATCGCTTCGGATATCTTTCTTCTCAAAATCTTTAGCCATATTCCTATTGTTTAATTTCCTAATTCCAACTGGTTTTTAACAAGATTATAATACGTTCCTCTCTTTGCTGTCAGGGACTTGTGATTTCCAGTCTCAACCACCTTGCCCTTATCCAAGACGATGATCTGGTCAGCATTCTTTACTGTACTCAGACGATGCGCTACTACTATGACTGTCTTATCTATATAGAACTTATCCAGATTCTCAACGATGGCACGTTCATTGCTTGCATCCAAAGAATTTGTCGCTTCATCAAGGAAGATGAACTTCGGATTCTTATACACTGCGCGAGCAATCAAGATACGCTGCTTCTGACCTTGGCTTAATCCCATTCCGTCCCTTCCAATGTTTGTATTGAACTTCAACGGGAGAGCCATAACAAAGTCTTTGACATTAGCGATTTCGGCAGCCATTTCAAGTCTTTCCTCATCTATCTCGCCATCATCAACCGCAATATTCCTTGCAATAGATTCAGAGAATATGACACCATCTTGCATGACAACACCACATTGCCGTCGCCACCATTTCAAGTTATATTCGGAAATGTTGTGCCCAGCAATCATTATTTCACCATTCATTACCGGGTAATACCCCAGCATGAGTTTTATCAGTGTGGTCTTGCCACTTCCTGATGCCCCCACGATGGCTGTGATTTTCCCCTCTGGGATATGTATGTTCACGCCCTCAATGGTCTTCGACAGGGCATGAGGATCATATTTGAAGTCAATATTGCTCAATTCTATATCATGACTTTCATTGTCAAACTCTGCTCTTGAACGATTGTAATCTTCTTCATTGTCCTTTTTGTGAATCTCATTGATGCGCTCAAGGCTTATCTTTACATCCTGTATGGAGTATATGAAATGCATAAGTTGCTCTATGGGGCTGTTCAACTGACCTATTATATACTGCACGGCCAGCATCATACCAAGTGTAAGGCTTCCATTAATGACTGCAGTAGCCGAAACGACAGTTATGATGATATTCTTCAATTCATTAATAAAAATGCTTCCTGCCTCCTGCGCTTGTTGGAGTTTCAGACTCTTCATCTGAATGTGGAACAAGTCTGCCTGTACATCCTCCCATTCCCATCGTCTGCGCTGTTCGCAGTCTTGCAACTTTATTTCTTGCATGGAAGTGAGAAACTGGTATGTCTTATTGTTATTGATAGCTTGTTGCTCAAACAACTCATAGTCAATAACCTTACGACGGCGCAAAAACAGTGCCATCCATCCACCATACAGAATACTTCCAATAAGAAATATTAAGAAGATGAGCCTGTTATAGACCAACAGCACACAACCGAACACAGCAAAACTGATAAGGGAAAAAACCACATTTAACGTCTGCTGTGTCAGGAATGAGTTAACCCGTGAATGATCACCGATACGCTGCATCAAGTCACCCATCAGCTTTGTGTCGAAGAACGACATGGGAAGTTGAAGCAACTTAATGAAGAAGTCGCTTACCAGTGAGATATTGATGCGCATGGAGATATGCAGCAAGAGCCACCTACGGATAAAATCAACCGATGTCCGGCTGAGTGTGATGACAAGTTGCCCTATCAATATTAGCCAGATGAAACTTATATCTTTGTTCTTAATGCCAATATCGACGATGTTCTGGGTAAGGAATGGCAATGCAAGTTGTAGAAGGCTTCCAACAAGCAAGCCAAGTATTATCTGGAAGAAATACTTACGGTATTGCTTGATATAGCCGAATAAGAACTTGAACGGCTTTTCTGTTCGTGTTTCATGTTCGTTGGTATTATCGTAAAAAGCCTGAGTTGGTTCAAGAAACATGGCGATTCCTTTACCCTCGTTGTCTCGACCCGTTCCTATCCAATGCTGTTTGAACTCATCCATAGTGTAAGTTATCAGTCCTTTTCCTGGGTCGGCTATATAGAACTTTTGTCTTTTCTTCACCTTATATAAAACAACAAAGTGATTCTGGTTCCAGTGAAGAATACACGGTAATGTTGCTGAGGATAGTTCATCTATAGTTAAACGACCACTAATAGTATATAATCCAATTTTAACGGCTGCGTCTCTGATGCCAAGAAGGGATACCCCTTCTTTAGACGCGCAACATATACCAGATAAAAAATTTTGATTATACCTCTTACCATAGTATTTGCATATCATCTGAAGACAGGTGATACCGCACATCATTGCATCCGATTGTCTGAAGAATGGAAATCTTTTCATTATAATCGCTTCTTTTCATCAATACCTGCACCCACTCCCCTGTACTTGCTTCGGGTAGTATTGAACTTGTAGCGGAGGGTGAGCACAAGTTTCCGCGTATCAGCATAGTTCCACTTGTAAATGTCTCTGTTGCCATAGCGCATCCAGTTGGAGCCGCGATAGGAGGCAAACAAATCCCGCCCTTGTACATTTAGAGAAAACTTGTCATTGAAGAAACCTTTGTAAATACCAATGTTTACTCCACCTGTCTCTGCCCATTCTATATTGGTAGAATGGCCTTTTGACATATAATCCATGTCAATATTGATGATGAAGTCGTGGGGCAACTGGATGGAGTTGTTGAACTTCAGAAAAAACAGAGGTTTGTTGTAATCACGGTCCCCCGCAGAGAAATTTTGACGCATCATGCTTAGGTCAAGCATTGGGTGCCAGCAGCCAAACTTCGGCGACAGCGTAATGCCCGAGGAAATGGTCTGATAGTGCGAGAGGTTACGAAATGTGAAAAGTGTTATCTCGTTGTCCTTCTCGTATGGTTCGACACACTGGTAGAAAGCATCCTTTGTGTACCGCCAATTGAAGTAGAAGCGCAGCCATCGGTAGGATACATTTGCAGCAATTGTGTGGAGATATGAGGGCTGCACAAGGGGATTGCCGCTTTGATAAGTGTAACGATTGTTATATTGGGTGTTGCTGCTCAAAATGCTATATGACGGACGGCGTGCTTTGATGTTGTAACTCAGATTTGCCGATGCGTTTTTAATGGGAAACGAGACTGAAAGATGAGGAAATAGGTTGTCGTAGGTCTTGCTTTGTTCCGCCACATATGCATCGTGGTCGTAATAGTCTGACACAACATGTTCATAACGTAGACCACCAACCACATGTAGTTTGTTCATCGTGAATGTATAGGAAGCGAAGGCTGCGATATTGCTTTCTTTGATTTTATCATCCGAACTTGTCGGGAGATTATTGCCATAGGCATCTATCTGGTAGATATTCTTGCGGTCGATGTCCGTGTATTCGCTGCCAATCTGCAAGTTGCCTTTCCAAACAGGTACGCTCAAAACTAACTTGGATGCATATAGCCTGCTGTCGGCTGCATAGTGTGTGGTCAAGGCTCGTTCGCTGTCTGGCGTTTCTCCAGTCTCTTGTGAGTTTTGTGTGTTACCGTTCTTTCTGTAATATGCCTCGCCGTTCCAGTCTATGTCAACCTTGCCGATTTTTCCTTTATAGTATGCAGTGATGTCGTTGGTCGGACGCTTTCTTCCAGTGTAGCTGAAAATGTTTAATAGCCTGTCAGCCTTGGCTCCGTCCCTTAACACGTCCATACTGGTTACCCAACCAGCCTTGCTGTAAGTGGGTGTGTTGCTGGTGAAGGTTGCTCCAAAGGAATGTTGCTCGTTGATGTCGTAATTGAAGCCGAGAGTACCCTTGAAGTCCTCGTTTCGTGATTTGATGATAAGGTCTTCAATGAGTTCAAGTGTATGTTCTCCGTTCACCGTTTGGTCGTTCCACTGCTCTTGGCGGCCATGAGACAATCCATAATATAATGAGCCGAACAGGTCAAAGTTGTAATGTCGGTAGTTGATGTCAATCTGTTCCTGTAAACCGTTTTGGTGGGCTTGGCTATACACTTGGCGATAGGCTACGCCCAGACCGTCGCCAAGTTTCTTGATGGTCTTAATTTTAATCACCGCATTAATGGTGACATCGTAGGCTGCACCTGGTTCAGTTACCAGTTCCACGTTCTTGATGTCTGTAGAGTTTAGCCTGTCAAGTTCCGACAAGTCCTGTAGTTTCTTTCCATTGATGTAGATGATGGGAGTACCTTTGCCGAATACTTCAATACCGCCCTGTTTCTTCGTGATGCCAGGAATATGAGCAAGCACGTCCTCGGCAGTACCGATTTTGCCCAGAACTGTACCCTCCACATTCGCAATTATTGAGCCGTCCTTAGTCTGGAAGTGAGGTCGCTCGCCTTTTACCGTCACTTCTCCCAGCATCTGCGAGTCAGACTGCATCTGTATGTCGCCTATGTTTCCCTGATGTGCCTTGACATATTTTGTTATAAATCCTACGCTCGACACTTTGAGCAGCCCTTCAGAGTTGTTTGTTTCAATGGTGAAAGTTCCGTCCTCTCTCGACACCGTCCCCCTCACGAAAGTGGAGTCAGCTGGGTTTAGCAGCATAATGTTGGCAAATGCCAAAGCTCCCTGCTCTTCATCAACGATTTTACCTTTAATGCTCTGAGCAGAAATATCTGTTTTTATGAAAACAAACAGTAATAACAACCAGATCCTCATAGCTAACCAAAAATCTTTTTGTGTAATAGACTCAATTTGAAGTTATACATTAAAAATTGCTCTATGCTAAGCCCTAATCCATCCAAAATGCAAAAATTATCATTTCTGTTTTTTAATAACTTTTGGGTGCATGCTCCATAACAAGTTCCAAATAGAGGACAGTTTTCACACCTCTTAGAAGATAATGTCTCATCATAGCTTTGAATTTTTTTGTTCTCCCATTCTATAGAACCGTCAACCGTATTTAACTTGCCTAAAGAATGTGCATCATCAAAAGCGGATATTGTTGAACACTTGAAAACTTTTCCATCAAAGTTGATTAATACCTGATTTTTGTACTCTGCAAAACACATTCTTCTTGGATTTAAAGGGTAACAATCCAAGATAAATCCCAAGTCTATACCCTTTTGTATAACTGACAACAGGTCTTCAGAACATATATCACAGGAGGGAACTTGCCAAATTTTTCTTAGCATTATATAAACTTTTTTGCGATTGAGATCATTCAATTTCGCAAAGATGCTGTCTATGTTCTTTAGTGTATCAGCATCATAGTTTATACGAACCCAAATTTTAGATTCAGGAATATTATTTTCTATCTGATGAATATTGTCTATTGCAAGTTGAAATGTGTCAATTCCCTTTAACACCTTTACTTTGTTATGCTGTTCACAATTCCCGTCAAGCGTTATTTGGAACATACAATTAAAATTCTTAAGGTAGTCTACTATATTTTTATTTATTAAAGTGGCGTTTGTCGTGAAATCGGCAGTCAATTTTATACGGTTCGCCAAGCAAAATTCTTGTGCAAAAGACAAAACCTGCTTAATTGCTTTAAAATTCATAAAAGGTTCCCCGCCAAAGAAAGAAAGTTTTAGAATCTCATATGCTTCTTTGTGGTAATGAAGTTCTATGTTCTTCTTGATTGCCTCCAAGATATCAACCTTTATCTGACTACCTTTGAATTTACTTTCATAACAATACCAACATCTTAAATTGCAGTCCAATGTGGTATTAATAACAATGTGATACATATTAATATTGTCGACTCTATTATGTTATCATAAAGATGGACTTTTAATCAAGTATGAATGTTCCCTCATAAACATGTTCATTATATGAAACTTCGATATTATATGTCCCATAGGAGCAAAATCTGAGATTGATACCATAACTACCATTGTTGCTACAATTCAAGACTCCCTGAGAGACGATTTCATTACTTTCATTATATATATTATATGTGAATTCTCCTTCTGCTAATGCGGTTACCAACAATTGTTGACTATCCTCATCAAGGACGACGCTCAAAGGAATACAAAAGTGAGCCGGAGCTTTCGATGGCTTTGGGTTGTTTCCCACCAGAGGTCCTTGTCGATAAGAGAGAGATACAGGGTACATAGAAGTGGTAGCTGACCACATCGTAACACTTTGCATTGCGAAGGCAAACATGATTGCCAATAATTTGATGTTTTTTCTCATCAATTTGAATTTAAATGTTTGAATTTTCTGGGTGCAAAGTTACGAACCTTTATCCATGCATAGATATATTTTTTGTTTCATTGTGTTTCTGATATATATTAAAATATGTTACCCATTCCCCATTCAATAATTTTAACCATCTGTATATCAGCGGTTTAAGTAGTACTATAAAGTAACAAATCTTAGAATGCTATGCTAATTTGTGAGAAACGCAGAGAAACATTTTCTGTCCAAAATTTAGTTTTTTGCTCTATTTTTTTTCTACCTTTGCATCCATAAATCAAGATTCAATATGAGTATAGTAAGATTCATTGTTCGTGTTCTGTGCACATTTGGTTTGTTATTTTTGTTCTCATGCTCTAAAGAACAACATTCTATAGAAGAATTAGAGAGAATTAAAATGATAGGTGACGATAACCCTAAGAAAGCACTTGCAATGTTGGATTCTCTGAAAATTTTAATTAGAGAAGAGAGTGATTATGTCAAGAACAAATATGATTTATTACAAATCAGACTGAATGACAAGGCTGACAATATACCCAATTCAGATATTATGATTAAGAATCTTATTGGCTATTTTGAAGAAAATGGCTCTATGCATGATAGACAAGAAGTATATTATTATGCAGGTAGTGTATATCGTGACTTACAAGACACCCCCCGATCTTTGGAATATTTCCTCAAGTCTATAGAATATGCCAAGAATGAAAATGATTGTGACTCGGTTATGATGCGCAATGCGTATTCAAATCTAAATGACCTATATTATAAAGTTCAGAATTATAATGATGCTGTAAAAATGGCTCAGAAAGAACTTGAAATCACCAAGCAGATGAGGAAAAACACAACGCTTCCATACTTGCATATTGGTACAGCATTTCTTGCGCAGAATAACCAACAGCAAGCTTGTATCGCTTTTGATGCGGCCTTTGATGAAATTGTTCGTTCAAAAAACACTTCAAGACATGAAGATGCACTATTCTATCTGTTGTGTGACTATTCTGTTTTGAAACAATCTTCTAGTGCTCGAGAATGCTTTTCTCTAATAGAAACTGATCCAATATACGAGTTTTCGGATTTCCATTGCATGGCATTTGCGCAATACTATGAATTATGTAATAGAGAAGATTCTGCTATCATATATGCTAAGCTCTTACTTAATAAAGGAAAAGACATATATAATATGTATGACGCATCAAAGCTTCTTTATCGGATATATGACAGAATGGGGGATATGAAAAATGCCAATTACTATGCAGGAGTTTATATGCAAATAAGTGATTCTTTGGATTTTGGGAAACGCCAAGAATTAGCTGCAACAGTCAATAACGAGTTTCAGTATCATCTTGATCAAAAGAAAGAGCAGACTTTAAAAGATGAGAAAGAAAAGTATAAGAACACGCTTATCTTTGTAGTCATGACAACAATACTATTAGCGTGTGTTGCCTACATTTTTTATGTAAGAAGGCGTAACAAACATTTAAAGGAGGTTGTTTCACTTTCGGCAGAACTACAGCGGGTATCTAATGACGAGCAGCAACTTCGTAAAGATATTGAGCAGAAAGAGAAAGAACTTGCGAGATCAAAGAAATCATTGGAAAAATCATCTGATGAACTCAGCAACGTGAAACGCGAACTTCAACGAGTTAATACTGAACTGTCTGATTATCACGAGGCTTTGAAAGCGAAAGAAAAACAGTTATCGGAAAAGATGGACCAGAATAAGACTTTTATCAAACTGTTGCACCAATCAGAATTGGAGGGCAAGGCTGAGGATGTGATTTATGCCATCAGGCAGTCCTCTAAAGGAAAGAAAAACATGAAATCGTCTGACTGGAAGCAGTTATACCAAGCCGTAGATAAACTATATCCCTTATTCAAGGACAGATTGTTAAAGGAATTGGGTAATTTCACCGAACAGCAGATGCAGGTCTGCTACCTTATGCGTATCGGACTCTCTAAACCTCAGATACAAAGCATGACCGAACTCTCACGTGTCACCATCTGGCGATGGGTAAAGAAATACGATTGGATACTGACGCCAGATGAAGAGGCGGAAAGTAAAGAATAAATCTAAATCAAAGCATTAAAAATAGCTTAAAACATAACATGATTCAAGTGCCTTGACTATTCTGAAATGTTCTTAGGCTGCTGACTTCACAAATCCTTTAGTCGTCCACTTTAATGAGCGCCATCTACGCTTCAAGATAATACCTCGAATATTTTCATCGAGCGCAAATCCCACCCACATACCTATAAGTCCGAAGCCCATAGGTATACCAATAACATAACTTACACCTACGGCTATACTCCACTGGAAAATGATACCAATTATAACCGGATAGACAGCATCACCTGTAGCACGAAGTGTTCCACAAGCAAAGATATTAGATACACGACCGTATTCCAAGAATAGATCTACTACAAGCACCCAAAAGCCCATAGAGATGATGTCTGGATTATTGGTCAGCATCGAAAATAAGGGCTTACCAAAAATGGCCATAATAGCTGAAGCTGAAAGGGTTACGACCAATGCCAAATGGTAGAAATAATTACCTAACACGAAAGCTGCACGATGGCGTAACTGCCCCACGAGATGCCCAACTAGTATATCACCAGCCTGTGTTATACTTACGCAAAAGAGATAAACGAACATGATGATGTTGACACAATAGGTACGAGCTGCAAGGGCTTCATTGCCTATCTTATTGATAAAATAGGTGATGGCTACCTGGGATAAACCGTAGGATAACTCCTCACTCATCGCTGGCACACCGATATGTAGCAAATTCTTAAATTCACTCCACGGAAATGGTCTGAAATAGCTAAACGGAAATTTTGGAATATGCACCCGGAAATGAATGGTTGCCAATAAAAGTGTTGCGATAGCACGACTGATGGCTGTTGAAATCGCTGCTCCTTCTACACCTAACTGCGGAAATCCCCATTTTCCGAATATCAGAACATAGTTACCAAAAATGTTGAGAATGTTTACTATACCCGTTACCGTCATCGGATATACTACTTTTCCGGCACTTCTAAGCGAAGCTGAAAAGGTGAGGGATAATGCCTGAAAAAAGGATAATGCACCTGTTATTTTAAGATATACCAGTCCATCGCCCATCAGTTCCTGACGTAGCCCCATCAACTGTAGCATCTGTGGAGCAAAGAAATACAGCAGTATACTTACAGATAACCCTAAAAAGAAATTCACTAGCAACGCTACACCTACGACCTGAACCAACCGCTTCTGCAGATTAGCTCCTATATACTGAGCACATAGTATAGCTGCACCCATAGAGAAAAACTGATAAACTAGAAATATAAGCGACATCAATTGATTGTCGAGTCCCACAGCTGCTACACTGTTGTCACTATATCGACTTAACATCACCGTATCAACGGCTCCAAGCAACATAACAAGGGCTATTTCAATAAAAACAGGTACAGTCAACACCTTAAGCTGACCTTTAAGCGATTTCTGCGATTTCATTATCCTAAAAACACATATTCAATTTACGGTGGCAAAGTTACCACTTTTTATTATAATTCACTATCTTTGCAGATGTTAAACAAAAATAAATAAATATGAATATGAAGAATGTTTTGATAGCTGTTTGCCTTCTGGCTGCTTCTACCATTCAAGTTCAAGCTAAAATCGAACGCCCAAAATTGGTTGTGGGGCTGGTAGTCGACCAGATGAGATGGGATTATCTGTATTATTACTACGACAAATTTCAGGAGGGCGGATTAAAACGCTTGGTTGACCAGGGATATAGTTACGAAAACACAATGATAGACTATATTCCGACGATTACAGCTGTTGGCCATTCTTCTATCTATACAGGTACATGTCCTGCTTTTCACGGTATTACCGGTAACAATTTTCATGTAGATGGTAAAAATGTGTACTGCTGTACTGATACCAATGTACAGGGGGTTGGCAGCAAGAGCAAAGAGGCTCAGATGTCACCTCATCGCTTGAAGTCTACAGGTATTGGTGATATGCTTAAAATGGCAACTGATCAGAAGGCCAAAGTTATCGGTGTTGCTCTGAAAGACCGTGCTGCTATTCTTCCTGCAGGTTTCAGTGCTGACGGTGCTTACTGGTGGGATACTTCAGCTGGACACTTTGTTACCTCTACATATTATTGTCAGGAATTACCTGAATGGGTAAAGAAAATCAATAAAAAGATAGGTACCAAACCAGGATTCGATGTCAAATCATCGAATATGGGCGTTACCAAGACTTTTGAGATGGCTGAAGCTGCTATCGAAAATGAACAAATGGGACAAGATGATATCACCGACCTTCTCGCTGTAAGTGTCTCTTCTACCGATGTCATCGGCCATGCTTACGGCACTCGTGGAAATGAGAATGAAGGGGTATATATGGAACTCGATAAGCAACTGGCTCATTTCTTTGAAATA
Source organism: Segatella baroniae B14 (assembly GCF_022024235.1). Taxonomy (GTDB): domain Bacteria; phylum Bacteroidota; class Bacteroidia; order Bacteroidales; family Bacteroidaceae; genus Prevotella; species Prevotella bryantii. The sequence continues at coordinate 344,974 of NZ_CP091800.1, read as the reverse complement.
CTCGATTCTAAAGTGGGTAAAGGTAACTATCTACTCTTCCTTACTGCTGATCATGGTGCAGAACACAATCATAACGTACTAAAATCGCATAAGATTCCTGCAGGTGGCCTACAAACTAAGACTTTCATTAAAGAAGTGAATAAGACTATAGGTGAACAACTCGGAACGAGTGAGCAGATTATTAGCGATGAAATTGCTGGTAGCGTGTATCTGAATCATTCTGCTATCGAGAAAACAGGCAAAACTGTCGATGAAGTCAAAGCAATGGTAATTGCTGAGTTTAACAAAAATCCAAATATTCTCTTTACTGTAGATTATAATAAGATATTAACCTCGCCAATACCTCAGCTGATTCGTGAGCGTGTTATCAATGGTTACATGCCTTCTCGAAGTGGTGATCTGCTCTATATTGCACGAGAGGGTTGGGAGAATGTTTCTAATAAACCTGATTATACTGGTACTACACACGGTATGTGGAACCCAAGCGATTCTCATATCCCATTCATACTTTATGGCTGGCATGTAAACCATGGCGAAAGCTCAGAACCTACGAAGAATGTAGACATCGCACCTACTATCTGTGAGATGCTTCACATACAAATGCCAAATAGCTGTGTAGGTAACGCGAAATTATCGCATAAATAGGGATTATCCACCTTTTTGCCCCTTTAATCCACTTCATAATAAGGTTTATATTGTATCTTTGCCATTAGAAATCATATAAATCTAATATAATCAATTAAACCTAAATTATGATACGAAAAGGATTACTTTTCTCAGCTTTGCTGGGTATGACAACTCTGACTCAGGCGCAAGTAAATATTCATATTGATACTCAAAATCCTGGGGTCAGAGTTTCACCAAATCTTTATGGCATTTTCTATGAAGATATTAATCATGCTGCAGATGGCGGTCTGTATGCCGAACTGGTAAGAAACCGTTCTTTCGAAGATAATGATAAAACAGTAGAGGCTTGGAAAACTTATCAAGGGGCTACTATGACCTTGGTTAATTCGGCCAAGAAACAACTAAATCGAGCACAGAAAAATTATCTGGAAGTCAACTTTACCGGTAAGGGTACCTCGGGTATCAGCAATGAGGGATTCTGGGGTATCAATACCGTTAAAGGCAGAACTTATAAACTCTCTTTTTGGGCTAAGGGTAAACTGAATGGTAATCTGAAAGTTTATCTGGGCTGTAATTGTGGAAAGAAGATGTTTGCCGTTGCCAACATCAATGAAAAGATTACAAACAAGTGGAAGAAATACACTGCTGAGTTTACTGCAACGACCAATCATGAAAAGGCTCGTCTCTGGATTACTTCTGAGGGCAAAGGTACTGTAGATTTTGATGTAGTAAGTCTCTTCCCTCCTACCTTTAATAATCGCGAAAATGGATTGCGACCAGACTTGGCTTCTATGCTCAAAGCACTTCATCCCAAATTTTTCCGCTTCCCTGGAGGCTGCTTCGTCGAAGGGCAACAGAGTCCTGATAATGCTTTCAGATGGGAACGTACTATCGGACCTATCGAACAGCGTCCTGGCCACTGGAATGTAAACTGGGGGTATCGTACTACCGATGGTATCGGCTTCGATGAATATCTACAAATGGCAGAAGACCTTGGCGCCAAACCGCTCTATGTTGTAAATGTCGGTATTTGGCATGGAGGATTCACACCCGTAGACAGCATACAGCCATGGATAGATGAAGCGCTCAACGCACTCGAATATGCCAACGGCGATGTTACCACAAAATATGGTGCCCTCCGTGCTAAAAACGGTCATCCAGAACCATACCATATCGAATATATCGAAATAGGTAACGAAAATAATCAGGAAGATCCTACCCAGCAGAGCGACCAGTACTACAAACGTTACCAACTCTTCCGAGATGCTATTCTAGCTAAATATCCGAAAATGCATATTATCGGCAATGTGGTAGCGTGGGGTAATGATAATCCAAAATGGAACTCTGATGAGCAGGTAGAACTCTTGGATGAACATTACTATCGTAACCCGGCATGGTTTGCTAATAATTTTCATAAATACGATTCATATGAACGTGGTAAACACGATATCTATGTGGGCGAATATGCTGTAACACAGGGATTCGGTGTAAACGGTTCACTTGATGCTGCGCTTGGTGAAGCGGTGTATATGATGGGCATCGAAAATAATAGTGACGTGGTAAAGATGGCAAGTTATGCCCCTATTTTCGCGAATCTTAATGATTTAAGATGGCGCCCTGATATGATTCAGTTTAACGCAAAAAGTGCTTTTGGCACACCTTCTTATTACGTACAAAAGATGATGGCTGATCACATCGGAACACGTGTTCTCCATGTTACTCAGGATAATCCATATCAAACTGATCTCGAAGCTAAATTGGTTTCGCCAGAAAAGAGTAAACTGGGATTCGCAACATGGGCTACTCAAGCTTCATATCAACTGGTAAGTGTAAACGATAAACCTGTTGATCAGAAATATACAGCCCTAAAGGGTGACTGGCACCATGAGGACAACATCATCAGCCAGAAAGGCAACGGAGAATCTTGTCTGAATATCGGCGATATGTTAGTAAGCAACCACTCTACCATTAAATTGCGCGCTCGTAAAGATAGTGGTGCTGAGGGCTTTATGCTGGTATTCAATTATATCGACGAAAACAACTACAGTTGGGTTAATTTCGGCGGATGGGGAAATACTCAACATGGCATCGAACAAGTGGTTAACGGTGCTAAGATGCAGATTGCCACTAAGACTGGCAAGGTGGAAACCGGTAAATGGTACGACATAACCTTCGAACAAGATGGTGACAAACTCAAAGCATGGCTGAATGACGAACTCATTTTTGATACTAAACTACAACAAAATACTACTCCAGGTATTTTCTCGACGGCTACACTTGATGAACTCCAAGGTGATGTTATCGTGAAAATAGCAAATACCAGCGAGGAGAACACCACATGTCAAATCGATCTTGATGGCTATCAGGTAAAACAGGGTGAAGTTATCCGCTTGTCATCAGCTAAGGGCATTCATGAAAATTCTATTGACACCCCTACTCTGGTCGTGCCTATGTCTGAAACCGTTTCTCCACATCATGATAAACTACAACTGACGATTCCTGCATTCTCTCTCAATATCGTGAGATTGAAGAGATAATTAATTCACCCATCGGCCGTAAGGTCGTTATGAGCGTTTCAGGACTAGCGCTGACAGCATTCCTTCTTTTTCATGGTGGTATGAACTTGACATTGGTTTTCTCTGAAGAAGCCTACAATACTATATGCCGCCTACTTGGCGCTAACTGGTATGCTCTTGTCGGTTCTATGGTTATCGGTTTTCTAGTACTGGTACATTTTAGTTTTGCTATGCTTCTCGGCCATAAAAATGCCATCGCACGTGGTAAGAGTAAGTATGAAGTGAATATCCGACAGAAGGGGGTAACATGGGAAAGTGAAAATATCAGTATGATCTTTAAATAAAAAAACATTTATACATCTATATATTTATAACAAATGATGAGGGGCAGACTTCGGTTTGCTCCTCATTTTATTTAGAAAAGGTGCAGTATGGACTACCGCATATCCTATCGAAAAAAGGTAAATGGCATACGCAAAAGATTACAACTAAGCGAACAATTTATTCCGCTAGCTGTAGTATTAATCGGATATCCAGGCGAAGATAATGTTGCAAAAGGTATACTTTTCAATTACCTGAACGAATACTATCAGACTATCTGGAGCAATGACAATGGCGATATCTACGTATTCTCTCCTGGCTATGGTCGTTATACCGATGCAGATACCAATAGCGATGTGAAAAAGATTGTTGGTAATATGCCTATAACCGTAACCGATGATAATTCATACATCACTTGGTGTCCTCATTCGTTAGAGTGAGGGCACTTTTTTTTATTATAGGAAAGACTGATACCCAATATAGAGAATAACAGACACTCAGAAAATGATTGCACATGAAACATCCGTCATTTACAGAATAAAAAGAGCCATTAGTTGAAAGTATTTGAATAATCAGACTGAAAACCTTTACTTTGCAACGAAAACAGGTGATCAAAACAAGATTGACATAATATTTATTAGAATAAAAAATACTGAGAGTTATGAAGAAATTAATGATGACAATGCTTGCAGCCATGATGATTGTTGCAGCATCAGCACAGCAGGTAAAGACTAATATTAAGGTTAACGGTTATGAAAGCAAGGCTAAAATTGAAGCTGCAGCCAAAGCCGCTCCAGGTGTTAAGCAGGCTATATATAATGCCAAGACCAAAACTGTAGTAGTGGTATATGACAAGAAAAAAACTGCTCCTGCGAAAATTCGCACTGCTGTCTTGAAGGTAGACAAGAAACCTGTTGCTCAAGCCAAGAAAACTGTAGCCAAGAAGAAAGTAGTAAAGAAGAACATCAAAAAATAAATGCTGAAAGCATTATATAAACCATCATAGGGAGTTAATCCTATGTGAAGACACGACATAAATTCATAGGATACAAAACTTATGATTTCTTAAAAAAAGCATTAAAATCTCCCCCTAAAATATAACTTGGGGAGATTTTATACGTTATAATAAAAAAGGTCCTGGTAGGGTCCTTGCCATATTCTCAAAATATGCAGAATTAACATCAATATACCATAACTACGATATATTCATGAAAAAATGTAACTTTGCATCACTATATGGAGGATAATTTCATCGTATTGAATATAGGACATGCACAAACCGTACACAAATGGATGAATGAGGATATCTCATCACCATTTGTGCGATTATTTTATGTGATTACTTTTCGAACATTACTGTATGCTCTATCCTCAGCTTAACCTTCCTTCCCGAAACTCGGTGGCTTTTCTCTATCACATGTCATATTTCGACTATCTAAAAGAATATATGAAAATGGCTTCCTATGAGCGCTTACAGTTGCATGGCATGGTCGAAATACTATTATCTTACTTTGTTAAACATGCCCATCCGAAGGCCGCATTCAACGACAAACGCCTTACTACTGTACTCGATATGATACAACAGAATATCAATAAGCGCATATCGATAGAAGATTTGGCTGCTAATGCATGCCTTACCAAATCATATCTTATCCGTACCTTCAGACAAACTCTTGGAATCTCTCCGCTTCAATATATTAACCACAAGAAAATCCAGCATGCCCAGACACTTCTCTTGGGCTCAGAGATGAGCATTCAAGAAATTGCACAAGCTGTAGGCATGGACGACTCATCTTATTTTATTCGACTTTTCAAAAAACAAATTGGCTTCACTCCTGAAGAATATCGAAAGAGGTTGATTGGATAAAAAGTCTTCACAAAATAGGATTTTGTTGTATTCCTAATAGGACAAAATAGGCTTAATCAACTTATATCGCATGATTTTATAGGATATTTTTTCACTTTCCCGATTCTTATCGTATTTTTGCATTTATAAAAATATTAACGATTGAAATGATTAAAGATTCCAATAAGATTGCGATTATCTCACGAGAAAAACAGGTTACGTTCTCGGAGTTGCTCGAACATATTTATGTGTATGCACAAAAGAATCCTAGGGCAAAAGGCGAAAGAACTTTGATTTTTGCCGAAAATAGTACCGGATGGATTTATGCCTTCTATTCGATATGGGCTAACGGAGGTATCGCTGTGCCTGTAGATGCTTCAGCTACCATAAGCGACGTCGCTTACATTCTCAACGACAGTAAGCCTACAAGTATCTGGACGAATGCCAAACGAGTGGAAATCGTACAAGCTGCACTACAAGAAGTAGGTCAAAAGGCGGATATCTTGCAGGTAGAGGATTACGAGTCTGAAACTGCAAATGGAGAAAAAGCGAAGATCGCTTACCAAGAAGAAGACACTGCTGTGATTATCTACACCAGCGGAACTACCGGTTCTCCTAAAGGTGTTATGCTATCCTTTAAAAATATACTCGTCAATATTAAGGCTGTAACCCAAGAAGTACCTATCTTCACACCAGACCGTCGCACTCTTGTCTTACTACCACTACATCATGTATTACCACTTGTCGGAACGGTAGTGATGCCACTATTTGCAGGTGGCGGCATTGCCATCTGCCCTTCTATGTCGGGTCCAGACATTATGGATACCCTTCAACGGGGTAAAGTTGCCATTATGGTTGGTGTTCCTCGCTTATGGCAGACCCTTTATGGAGGAATCAAAAAGAAAATCGATGAGAAATGGATTACCCGTAAGTTGTTCGATCTCTGTGCAAAGGTGAACCTGGTAAGTTTCTCACGCTTTATATTTAAGGCCGTTCATCAGAAAATGGGTGGAAACATTCGTTATTTTGTCAGCGGTGGTGCACCACTCGACCGAGAGATAGCATTGGGCCTGCAAACACTAGGACTTGAACTTCTGGAGGGATACGGTATGACCGAGGCAGCACCAATGATTGCTTTCACTCGACCAGGCGACTTAGTACCTAATTGTGTCGGACTCCCACTTAACGATTTAGAGTGTAAAATTATCAATGGTGAGATATGTGCCAAGGGACCAAACATCATGCAGGGCTATTATAATCGACCTGAAGAGACTGCAGCTGTTATCGATCAAGACGGATTCTTACATACAGGCGATTTAGGAAGAATAGATGAGAAAGGGCGCATCTATATTACCGGCAGAAGTAAAGAGATTATCGTACTTTCCAATGGAAAAAATGTTCAGCCTGCTGAAATAGAATACAAACTCGAGAAGTATACCGAGCGTATCAAAGAAGCTGCAGTTGTACAAGATGGTGACTTACTCAAGGCAATCATTGTTCCACAAAAAACATGGGCTGAAAACCTTACGGATGAAGTGGTAGAAAATGCGCTGAAGCGTGAGGTTCTGGAACCTTATAATCGTAGCGTAACCAACTATAAGAAGGTTATGAGTCTTATGGTGTACCGTGGCGAATTACCTCGCACAAAACTAGAGAAACTGCAACGATTCAAACTGAAGGATATTCTGAGTGGTGCAAAATCTGTCACTACAGAAGTCACCATCGATGAACCAAAATCAGAGGAATACCAGATACTCAAGGATTACATTCAAAGCGAAAAGAAAATTCAGGTAAAGCCAACCGATCATATCGAGACCGACCTAGCCTTAGATTCTCTTGATATGGTAGCACTCGAAGGTTTTATCGAGCACACGTTCGGTACTCATATTAAAGCTTCTGTTTTCCCTTCCTATAAAAATATAGAAACTTTGGCACAAGCCATTGCCGAGAGCAAAACCCGTATGGATGTTGAGAAAGAAGACTGGCACACCTTCCTTCATTCAGACACAAGCGCTGTGGAGATACCTAAAGCATCCTTCCTACTTCCACTGTCTAGAGCACTATCTAAGGCCTTTTTAAAATGCTATAATCGAATGGAAGTAAGAGGTATCGAAAACCTACCACTCGACCATGCCTGCATCATTGCACCTAACCATCAGAGTTTTCTCGATGGACCATTGGTAGCTGCAGCCATACCTACTCAGGTACTTTCACACTCTTACTTTTATGCTAAAGAAGATCATGTGAAGAATGCTTTGAGCAAAGCATACGCTCGCAATACCAATATCATTCTCATGGAAAGAAGCAATCTACGCAACTCTCTGTTGAAATTAGCTCAGGTACTGAGGGATAATAAAAATTTGATTATCTTCCCTGAAGGTAGCCGAACTCACCATGGCAAAGTGGGAAACTTCAAGAAGAGCTTTGCTATATTATCTACCGAACTTAACATTCCGATTATTCCGGTTCGTATTACAGGAGCCTACGAAGCCTGGTCACGTTCCAGTCTCCTTGTGAAACCACACAAGATTATTTTGGAATTTCTGCCTGCCATCATGCCAGAAGCCAATAACACCTATGAGGAACTAGCCGACCGAGTAAAAGAAGCAATAGCTAAAGGGATATCGTAATTATAGTTAATTATGATATCCATAAAATAAACGACATTTACCTACATGACCTCGTAGTTATGTAGGTAAACTAAAAAGCAGACAAACTTCACAGTTTGTCTGCTTTTGCAAATTTGATAACATAATTTATTCAAAACGAAATTTTATTTCAATCGGCGATAACCATAGGCAGCAATCTCACCAAGCTCTTCCTCGATACGGATAAGCTGATTATATTTAGCCATACGGTCTGTACGAGAAAGGGAACCAGTCTTGATTTGCCCAGAGTTTGTAGCTACAGCTATGTCGGCTATCGTAGTGTCCTCTGTTTCACCAGAACGGTGAGAAGTCACTGTGGTATAGCCATGACGATGTGCCATTTCTATAGCTTCCAAGGTCTCTGTAAGCGAACCAATCTGGTTCACCTTAATTAATATCGAGTTTGCAGCTCCCATCTTAATTCCTTTCTCCAGGAATTTCGTGTTAGTTACAAATAAGTCATCACCTACAAGCTGACAACGATCACCTATCTTCTCTGTCAGTTTAACCCAGTTATCCCAGTCGTTCTCATCAAGACCATCCTCGATAGAGTCAATAGGATATTTGGTAATCAGCTCTTCAAGATAAGCTATCTGCTCATCGGCAGAAAGTTTCTTGCCATTAGGATCTTTCTTTGCACCATTCTTAAGCTGGCGATAATCATAATACCACTGGCCATCTTCGCAAGTAGCAAACTCAGAAGCGGCACAGTCCATAGCAATCTTCACATCCTTGCCAGGCTCATAACCTGCTTTCTTAATAGCCTCAACAATCGTATCGAGTGCATCCTCGATACCATCGAAATTAGGAGCATAGCCACCCTCGTCACCTACTGCCGTAGAGAGGCCACGTGCTTTCAAAAGCTTAGCCAAATGATGGAACACCTCTGCACCCATACGAATAGCCTCACGCTCACTGCTGGCACCAACTGGACGAATCATAAATTCCTGGAAAGCAATAGGAGCAGCAGAGTGAGCACCACCATTCACGATATTCATCATCGGAACTGGAAGAGTGTAAGCATTGCTACCACCGATATAACGATAAAGTGGCATATTAAGTGCTTTAGCTGCAGCCTGTGCACAAGCCAGTGATACACCAAGAATAGCATTGGCACCCAACTTAGATTTAGTAGGAGTACCATCGAGAGCCAACATCTTATAATCAATAGCACGCTGTTCAAAGACGCACTCGCCATGCAATGCAGGAGCAATCACTTGATTCACATTATCGACGGCCTTGAGTACACCCTTACCTAAATAGCGGTTCTTATCACCATCACGAAGTTCGAGAGCTTCATTTTCACCGGTAGATGCACCAGAAGGAACGGCAGCACGACCCATAACACCATTTTCAAGAGTTACCTCTACTTCTACTGTAGGATTACCTCTTGAATCAAGAATTTCTCTTGCATGAATTTTTTCGATTTTCATATCTGATAATATTTTTTGTTTAATACAATTTTCGGTGCAAATATAGATATTCCCAGCGAAAAAAACAATACCTAAAAATAATGAAACTGCATCAGTTTTTTTTAAAACAAATATAAAGAAAAGGTATCAATATCCGATTGCTTATAAACATTTTTTTAAAATTAACGTTTTAATAAGCCTTTTCGTTTTTTTTATTACCTTTGCACCTGATATAATTTAAAACTCATGAAACAACTTAAAACCTATTTTCTAACATTAACTGCGCTGGCATCTACTACGACTCTCTCAGCACAGTCACAAAAACAACTATTCGATTTCGGTTGGAAATTTACTCACAATGGAACCACACAATTGGTAGACTTACCTCATGACTGGGATATTCTTGAAGGTCCCCACTCTGGCAAGGGAGCCACAGGTACCGGTGGTGGATGGTTCGAAGCCGGTAAAGGTGAGTATCGTAAGTTATTTGCGTCACCTAAAGGCGAAGTGGTAAAACTACATTTTGAAGGTGTATATCAAAAATCAGAAATCTTCGTCAACGGACAGAAAGTGGGCCAACACCACTATGGATATACACCGTTTACTGTAGATATCACTAAGATGTTGAAAAACAAAGGCATGAACGAGGTAGTTGTCAAAGTAGACAACAGCCAGCAACCTAACTGTCGATGGTATTCCGGTTCGGGTATCTATCGCCATGTCTGGTTAGAAAGCATGGCTGCCTTGCATATCGCTGAGAATGGTGTCTTTGTGACTACGCCTGAAGTTTCAGATAATCAGGCACTGGTACAAGTAGAAGTAAGCGTTGCGAATGAGTCACCATCCAACCGTAATGCCATAATAACAATCGGCGGAAAGGAACTAACGGTTAACCTTGCTGCAGGAGAGACCCAAACAGTACGTACCCAATTCACCGTGAATAACCCAAGTTTATGGTCGACGGAACATCCTACACTCAACAACCTTAGTGTGCAACTCAAGGAGAAAGGCAAAATTCTTGATACGCAGACCGTGAAATATGGTATACGCTCTTTCTCATTCGATGCAGAAAAAGGGTTTATACTCAATGGAAAGAAGGTACTCATCAATGGAGCCTGTGTTCACCACGACGATGGAGTACTGGGAGCAAGCGCTTTCGACGATGCTGAAATACGAAAGGTACGTCAGATGAAGAATGCAGGTTTCAACCTCATCCGCACGAGCCATAATCCTACTACACGTGCATTTCTCGATGCATGCGACTCTATCGGAATGTTCGTTATCGACGAAGCTTTCGACGGTTGGCGCACACAGAAGAATCCATACGACTACTCTACCGTAATCGACTCCTGTTTCCGGAGCGACATACAGTCAATGGTGTTGCGCGACCGCAATCATCCAAGCATTATCTCCTGGAGCATTGGTAATGAAGTGATTGAGCGTAAGGATATCCGGGTGGTATATACAGCTCGACAGATGAAAGCTGCTATTCACGAGAAAGATACCACACGCCCTGTCACAGAGGCCCTCTGTGCTTGGGATAGCGACTGGGAAATATACGATCCTCATGCAGAGGTGCTCGATGTTGTGGGCTATAACTATATGCTCTTCAAGCACGCCGATGACCACAAGCGCGATCCTAAACGCGTAATATGGCAGACCGAGAGCTATCCCCGTGATGCCTTCAGGAACTGGGCTACAGTACACGATTTCCCTTATGTAGTAGGCGATATCGTCTGGACAGGTTTGGATTATTTAGGTGAAAGTGGTATCGGCCGTACCTATTATAAAGGTGAACGCGAAGGTGAATCATGGATCAAAGGTGGACAACCAGAATGGCATGGCGCACCATGCGGTGATGTCGATATCACAGGTTGTCGCAAACCAATCAGCCACTATCGTGAAATGCTATGGAACGAAAACACTCCTCTTTATATGGCAGTGAAAGAACCAGAGGGATATCATGGCGAAATTAAACAAACCATGTGGAGCGTATGGCCTACCTATGAATCTTGGACTTGGAAAGGTTGGGAAGGAAAACCTGTAGAGGTGGAAGTTTACACCCATCAACCAAAAGTGAAACTCTATCTAAACGATCAACTCATTGGTACCAAGGAGGTAAATCGCAATACTGAGTATAAAGCAGTATTCACTGTACCTTACCAAAAAGGAACACTTCGTGCAGAAGCTGGCGAAGAAAGCGTTACGCTGAAGACAGCAGGCGAACCAGCTCGTTTGAAACTTACTCCTGATCGAACCGTTATGAGAGCTGATGGTCAATCACTCACCTACATCATTGTCGAAGTAGTTGACCAAGACGGCAACCTTGTACCTGAAGCAGAGATACCATGCGAAGCTACCGTGAAGGGAACCGGAAAACTTCTGGCATTTGCTTCTGCTAACCTGAAAGATGAAGAGCCTTATCCATCAGTACACAGCAAGACCTGGAAAGGACGTGCAATGCTCGTGGTTCGCAGTTCGCAAAAGAAAGGCACTGTCAATGTAAGCATCAAGAGTAAACTGCCTATCGCAACACTATCGCTGAAGACCAAATAAAGATCTAAAAATAGATACATCAAAATTAATAATCCGATATTTCTGCTTTGCGTAGAAATATCGGATTATATGCTACAAGGATAATCAACAAAGACGAATCACTGCAAAAGGAGTATTTGACTATATCGATTTGAGCCATCATTAAAATTATGACAAATCTGTAGAATACCTTCGACCCACAATAAATAAATTTAATACTTCTAAAGCTTCATTCGAATTACTATTATATATTCAATACCTAGACATATTTTACTATTATTGTTTATAACTTCAGAATTCATTATAAGCGAACTAAAAATTAAAGCCCATATGCTTAAAAAATATTAATTTCTGAGATATTTAACACTATTCTAAAAAAACAGTGAACATATATTTCGTAGCAACAAACTACTTTTGTTGCAAATTAATAATTTAAAAATTATATATATGAAATTCACTGATTTTACGGGATTATATTCCCTTTCCAAAACATTACGTTTCGAACTCAAACCTATAGGTAAAACCCTTGAAAACATCAAGAAAGCAGGTCTTCTTGAACAAGATCAGCATAGAGCTGACAGCTACAAGAAAGTAAAAAAGATCATTGATGAATACCACAAAGCATTTATCGAAAAATCTTTATCAAACTTCGAACTGAAATACCAAAGTGAAGACAAATTAGACTCACTCGAAGAATATTTGATGTACTATTCCATGAAACGCATTGAAAAAACAGAAAAAGATAAATTTGCTAAAATACAAGATAACCTAAGAAAACAAATCGCTGATCACCTGAAAGGGGATGAATCTTATAAAACTATTTTCAGCAAAGATCTTATTCGTAAAAATTTGCCTGATTTTGTCAAATCTGACGAAGAACGGACATTAATAAAAGAATTTAAGGACTTCACCACTTACTTTAAAGGTTTTTATGAGAATCGTGAAAACATGTACTCTGCTGAAGATAAGTCTACAGCTATATCACATCGCATAATTCATGAGAATCTTCCTAAGTTTGTTGATAATATTAATGCGTTTTCGAAAATAATTCTTATTCCTGAACTCCGAGAAAAATTAAATCAGATTTATCAAGATTTTGAAGAATACTTAAATGTAGAAAGCATCGATGAAATATTCCATCTTGACTATTTCAGCATGGTGATGACACAAAAACAGATAGAAGTTTATAATGCCATAATTGGTGGTAAAAGTACCAATGATAAGAAAATTCAGGGTTTAAATGAGTACATTAATCTGTATAATCAGAAACACAAGGATTGTAAACTTCCAAAACTAAAGCTGTTATTCAAACAGATTCTAAGCGATCGCATTGCAATATCATGGTTGCCTGACAACTTTAAGGATGACCAAGAAGCGCTCGATTCTATTGATACATGCTATAAGAACTTATTGAATGATGGCAATGTTTTAGGAGAGGGTAATTTAAAACTATTACTGGAAAATATAGATACTTATAACCTGAAAGGAATATTCATTCGCAACGATTTACAGTTGACAGACATTTCACAAAAAATGTATGCTAGTTGGAACGTCATTCAAGATGCTGTCATTCTTGACTTGAAGAAGCAGGTTTCACGCAAGAAAAAAGAATCAGCAGAAGATTATAATGACCGCTTAAAGAAACTCTACACTTCACAAGAGAGTTTCTCCATCCAGTACTTAAATGACTGTTTACGTGCCTATGGAAAAACTGAAAACATACAAGATTACTTCGCAAAACTAGGAGCAGTTAACAATGAGCACGAACAGACCATTAATCTATTTGCACAAGTAAGAAATGCATATACATCAGTACAAGCAATACTTACTACACCATATCCTGAAAACGCGAATTTAGCACAGGACAAGGAGACCGTAGCATTAATTAAAAATCTCCTTGACTCTTTAAAACGATTGCAACGTTTTATCAAACCATTACTCGGTAAGGGTGATGAAAGTGATAAAGATGAGCGCTTTTATGGTGATTTTACACCTTTATGGGAAACGCTTAACCAAATAACTCCTCTTTACAATATGGTTCGCAATTATATGACTCGTAAACCATATTCACAAGAAAAAATTAAACTCAATTTTGAAAATAGTACTCTTTTAGGAGGATGGGACCTGAATAAAGAGCATGATAACACAGCCATTATTCTAAGAAAAAACGGTCTATATTATTTGGCTATCATGAAGAAAAGTGCCAATAAGATATTTGACAAAGATAAACTAGATAATTCTGGAGACTGCTACGAAAAAATGGTATATAAATTACTACCAGGTGCAAACAAGATGTTACCAAAAGTTTTCTTCTCCAAGTCTAGGATTGATGAATTTAAGCCTAGTGAAAATATTATTGAGAACTACAAAAAAGGAACACATAAAAAAGGTGCCAATTTCAACTTAGCTGATTGCCATAATCTAATTGATTTCTTCAAATCATCAATATCCAAACATGAAGACTGGAGTAAATTCAATTTCCACTTTTCTGACACCTCTTCTTATGAGGATCTCAGTGATTTTTACCGCGAAGTAGAGCAACAAGGATATTCTATAAGCTTCTGTGATGTATCTGTAGAGTATATTAATAAAATGGTAGAGAAAGGTGATCTATATCTCTTCCAAATTTATAATAAGGATTTCTCTGAATTCAGCAAAGGTACACCGAACATGCACACACTATATTGGAACTCTTTATTTAGTAAAGAGAATCTTAATAATATCATTTATAAGTTGAATGGACAAGCAGAAATCTTCTTCCGTAAGAAAAGCCTCAACTATAAACGCCCAACTCATCCTGCTCACCAAGCTATCAAGAATAAAAATAAATGCAATGAGAAAAAGGAAAGCATATTCGATTACGACTTGGTAAAAGACAAGAGATATACTGTGGATAAGTTCCAATTCCATGTACCTATAACTATGAATTTCAAGAGTACGGGAAATACTAACATCAATCAGCAAGTTATAGACTATTTGCGCACAGAAGACGATACCCATATTATAGGTATAGATCGTGGTGAACGTCATCTTTTATATCTTGTCGTCATCGACAGCCACGGCAAAATCGTAGAACAATTTACCTTGAACGAAATTGTAAATGAGTATGGTGGCAATATTTATCGTACAAATTATCATGATCTTCTTGACACAAGAGAACAAAATCGAGAAAAGGCACGAGAAAGCTGGCAAACAATTGAGAATATCAAAGAACTGAAAGAAGGCTATATTTCTCAAGTAATCCATAAGATAACTGACTTGATGCAAAAATATCATGCCGTGGTTGTTTTGGAAGATTTGAACATGGGATTCATGCGTGGTAGACAAAAAGTAGAAAAACAAGTTTACCAGAAATTTGAAGAAATGTTGATTAATAAACTAAATTATCTAGTCAACAAGAAGGCAGATCAAAATTCTGCAGGAGGACTTTTGCACGCTTATCAACTTACAAGTAAGTTTGAAAGTTTCCAAAAATTAGGAAAGCAAAGTGGATTCTTATTCTATATCCCTGCCTGGAATACTTCAAAAATAGATCCTGTAACTGGATTTGTAAATTTATTCGACACACGATATGAAAGTATTGATAAGGCAAAAGCTTTCTTTGGAAAATTTGACAGTATCAGATATAATGCCGATAAAGATTGGTTTGAATTTGCTTTTGACTATAACAACTTTACGACAAAAGCAGAAGGAACTAGAACCAACTGGACCATTTGTACTTATGGTTCACGCATAAGAACTTTCAGAAATCAAGCTAAGAATTCCCAATGGGACAACGAAGAGATTGATTTAACGAAAGCCTACAAAGCGTTCTTTGCCAAACATGGAATAAATATCTATGATAATATTAAGGAAGCAATTGCCATGGAAACGGAGAAGTCCTTCTTTGAAGATTTACTACATTTGTTGAAGTTAACACTTCAGATGCGAAATAGCATTACTGGTACAACCACAGATTATTTAATATCTCCTGTTCACGATTCTAAAGGTAATTTCTATGATAGTAGAATATGTGACAACTCACTTCCAGCTAATGCTGATGCTAATGGAGCATATAACATAGCCCGTAAAGGTTTAATGTTGATTCAACAGATTAAAGACTCAACCAGTTCTAATCGCTTCAAATTTAGTCCTATTACCAATAAAGATTGGCTTATATTTGCTCAAGAAAAACCTTATCTTAATGATTGATAAAACATGGATGACTATATTGCTATAGCCACTCTAAATGATTACATCTTTTGTCCGTACTCCATATATTTGCATAACGTATATATGGATACGGACGAAGGAATGTATAAAGCTACACCACAAATAAAAGGTACTTTAGTTCATGAGGGTGTAGACCATAAAACGAGTAGCACAAAAAAAACTGATATTTTTTCTATACATGTTTATAGTGATACGCTGGGTGTGTCTGGCAAAATCGATGTATACAAAACTGATAAGAAACAATTAATAGAAAGGAAAAATAATCTTAGAAAACCAGAAAAAAAGATAATAAAACAATAGATGCCATCCAACAATGTAAGGCTGCATTGACAACAATTGAAGACATAGAAGATTACAATCTTTTGATGGGGTTGGAAGGAACTGTAGCCAAATGCTTCTTTTCTGCTTATTTTCAAGACTTTAACTGGAAAGGACGTCATCCAAGAATGAAAAGTGATACACTAAACGTTACATTGGATATCGGATACACAATACTTTTCAACTATATGGAATCGTTCATGCGTATGTTTGGATTCGATTTATACAAAGGTGTATATCATCGGTTATGGTATCAACGCAAATCACTAATTTGCGATATCATGGAACCATTCAGATGTATTATTGATCATACTATCTTATTGGCTTTTCATAGAGGTCAATTCAAAGATAAAGACTTTATAAAACTTAAAGGTGAAATCCATTTAAAGTATGAAAAATCTTCAGTGTATTATAATGTATTCTTTAAAGTATTAATAGATTACAAAACTGAGATTTTTAAGTATGTTCAACAATACTACCGATGTTTCATGGGTAGAAAATCAGCTCAACAATTTCCTAATTTTGTATATCAATGAAAATAATTAGTTATGATATCTCCAATGACTTTTGGAGAGGGAAATTTGCAAAAATGCTAAAACAGTATGGTGCAATCAGGTTACAATATTCAGTTTATGAAGTAATCAATACAAACAGGATTACAGACAATCTAATGACCAAAATCGAAGCTTGGTCAAAACATTTTTCTGGTGACGACAGTGTTATCATATTCGATGTTGATCAAAAAGATTTAATAAAATACGGTAATGCCATTCATCGGGATAAAGCCATTGTTTTTCTTTAATACAAATATACGATATTATGTTTTAGCCTACATTTTCATAAAGTTCTGATATCAAACACATTATAAACTTTTATATAACAATCAAGAAGCTGACGGGGAGATAAAAACTCAAAAATAATTATCCAAAAAATGCTTATATATCAGTACTTTTTTATATTTTTGTAAAAAATAAGAGGCTATAAAGCTTATTTAATTTCTACTATTGTAGATTGCGAGCTATGCCTATGAATAGTAGCGGGCTATAAAGCTTATTTAATTTCTACTATTGTAGATAGTCTAGTTTTCATCGTTAGTTTTAGGGGGGCTATAAAAAAGCTTATTTAATTTCTACTATTGTAGATCCGATTGACATACTTATGGCAAGTAGAGGGCTATAAAGCCTATTTAATTTCTACTATTGTAGATCGAAACATATGGTATTGGTGGATGAAGGGCTATAAAGCCTATTTAATTTCTACTATTGTAGATTGATTGGCAAACAGAACGCTCACCATATGGCTATAAAGCCTATTTAATTTCTACTATTGTAGATTAGAAAATAACAGGGTGATTTAACTTTTATGGCTATAAAGCCTATTTAATTTCTACTATTGTAGATCAAGTTAGGACAAGGGGTAGGATGCGCCAGGCTATAAAGCTTATTTAATTTCTACTATTGTAGATTGGCTTGGGGACTTTAAGGCGTGGTACGGCTATAAAGCTTATTTAATTTCTACTACTGTAGATTATGCCATAGAAAGTTGACCAGAAGCATGGCTATAAAGCTTATTTAATTTCTACTATTGTAGATGCGGACGGTTGGACAATACAAAATCCAGGCTATAAAGCTTATTTAATTTCTACTATTGTAGATCAAGTAAATGCCGACAATCAGATTTTGAAGGCTATAAAGCTTATTTAATTTCTACTATTGTAGATCAAGTAAATGCCGACAATCAGATTTTGAAGGCTATAAAGCTTATTTAATTTCTACTATTGTAGATCTATTGGCGACCGCCTGCTACATTGCTTGGCTATAAAGCTTATTTAATTTCTACTATTGTAGATGATATAAAATTTTTGGCTCATATTATTTGGCTATAAAGCTTATTTAATTTCTACTATTGTAGATAGATATATCCAATCGTCCTTTTTTGGCTGGCTATAAAGCTTATTTAATTTCTACTATTGTAGATATGCAGTAGCCGATTGGAGCGACCAGAAAGGCTATAAAGCTTATTTAATTTCTACTATTGTAGATCAGAAAGTAAACGACTATTGTAACGAGAGGCTATAAAGCTTATTTAATTTCTACTATTGTAGATGTTAACTTTGATCTCTTTCAAAATATTGGCTATAAAGCTTATTTAATTTCTACTATTGTAGATTGCAGAAACTTGAAGAAGGGTTCTTTAGGGCTATAAAGCTTATTTAATTTCTACTATTGTAGATTTGCATGTACCCGTACATTTACCTGGAAGGGCTATAAAGCTTATTTAATTTCTACTATTGTAGATTAAAGATAATTACTGTGAAGTGTGTGTGGGCTATAAAGCTTATTTAATTTCTACTATTGTAGATCATAATGAGGTATGCAATTTTCCAAGTTAGGCTATAAAGCCTATTTAATTTCTACTATTGTAGATAAGATATGGACTTACTTTTTCATTGACTTGGCTATAAAGCTTATTTAATTTCTACTATTGTAGATGAGAAAGAGTATGATAATGAATTTTTCAGGCTATAAAGCTTATTTAATTTCTACTATTGTAGATAAGATATGGACTTACTTTTTCATCGGCTTTGGCTATAAAGCTTATTTAATTTCTACTATTGTAGATTATTCCTGCACACGCCTATAAAGTTATCAGCGAATACTCGGTCAATCCTAATGTTTTCCAGACATGTAATAACAATATCGATTATCCAAAGACTTTGTAACTTGTTCTAAATCAAGTACTTGATACTAATCAAGAAAAAGATTGTTTTCTCATTAAATATCTCATGTTACATGGTCTCTTACTGTTTTGTGCTTACCTTTGCCGAAGAAAAAATAAGTATTCAGGATATTATTGATTAAATTTAGGATAACAAATTATGAACATGTTGAGAGCAATGAGAAAAACAATGAAGAGAATCGTTAACTTGTATGCCAAATGTTTGGTGATTTGGGGTGAAGCCCTTTTGAAATCAACTCCATACGGTATGGCATAATGGAAATAGAAATAGTCCCTGAGGGGATATCTCTCAGGAATTCATTAAAGGCGTCAGTTCTGCTTGAACTGACGCCTTTTATATATGCAAGTCTTTATTTCTTGATGCTTACTTTCTTCCCATTAAGTATGTAAATACCACTCTGGGTTGGGGCTTTGATGCGCACACCACTCAGGGTATACCATTTCTCTTCTACAGAGGCGTCAGACTGTACATCGACTATTCCTGTTACGGCATTGTCGATAGTATTACTCTTGGCATTGGCCGTCTGGCTGATGGTACCATAGAGTTTGATATTGGCAAAGGCCATCTGCTTGGTAATACCTAAGTTGTAGACGTTAAACGTCAGTTTATGACCTTTCTCCGGATTGGTAGTCGTTACGTTATAACAATATGTGGTGTATTCTGGATTCTGGGCATTACGGGCCGGACGAAGACCGGAAGCTATTTTATTGCCACACCAGCTCACATCTATATTTCCACCATCGGTGCCGATACGGGTGGCTGTAAAGTCGATACGGGTGATGTTCAGACTATAACCAGATAAAGGTACGATATTAAAAGATAATTTGTTGTTGTCGTCTGGTGCTGGATTATTATCCACGGTTACTCCTATTCGGGTCTCGGTAAGGTCATTGAGCTCCTTGACACCACCATAAGTCAGCCCCGAACCGATGGTAACATCTGTGGTGACATAATTCTTCAGATCATCACCGACCACAGCCAACTGATGAGCGACACCCTGTTCAAAAGGCCAAAGAATAACACCATTCTGAGGAACCACCGCTGGCATTGTTGCCGATGAAGAAGAAGCGTCATCCTGAACCGTAATAGAACTGTTGGCTATAAAGCCTGCAGCAGCATCAGGCAAATAGTAACCCAAATGAGGTGGCTGATTATAAGCCGACTGTTGCCAAGCAACAGCCATACGGTAAGTATGGTCGTGCATCAGACATGGCACACGATAATTGGTAGCCTCTGTTGAGGTAAAAATAGTGAGAGTCGTATTGTCATCACCACTGTACTCCACGATTTCCTCGCGCCAGTCACCAAATATATCGGCTTGCAAACATGGAGTAGCCTTGGTCGTGTTACAAGTCTTGGAATTACTGTAATTCCCTGGTGAGAATATTGTGGTGGCTGAGCTGCCATTCCATTTGCTCACATTCGTATCAAACCAGTTATCTTGCAGACTTCCATCCCAATAGATGCGAAAATTACAAGACGTACCATTAGTGGTAATTATACTATTGTCGACGGCACTTCGCAAACTTCTGTCACCATACGATGAGAATTGTCCTCCACGCTTATTCGCCACGAAGCAACCTGCCATACCTCTACCATTATCACCGCTGGTTGTAGCCGAATAAAGAATTTGTCCGGTTTTGGCATCATGCAAATCCCAACCGTATGGACTCTCTTCATGTACCTGGAATACTTCCAGACCTGCTCTATCTGGATTAAAATCGCCCACATGAATAGCATCACCATGACCGTAACCTGTGGCATAGAGCAGATAACCATTGTTATCCAGAGCACCCGATCCATAGATAATCTCATCACAGCCATCTCCGTCGACATCAGCTATCGAGAGATTATGGTTACCATTACCATAAAGGGTATGACTTCCGCGGTTTGCTGTACTTGAGCCATAGCTCTTGGTTGTGGTATTGCCATTGGCATCGGTCACACTGGCCGATGTGCTGGAAGTAGAGGCATGAAGCCACCGGGTACTCAACTTCTTTCCGTCAAAGTCTACAGCCCATACATAAGCTCGGGTATAGTAACCTCGACAGAGGATGGCACTTGGTCTATTACCGGCTCCATTGAGATAAGCTACTGCCGATAGATAACGGTCGCATCGGTTACCATAGGTATCACCCCAGAAGCTCTTCGAAGGCATACTGGCTGCACCCGATGCTCCTCCAGCACGGTTCGGATTATACCATACGGTATGTATAGCTGATCCGGTCTGTCCATTGAATACGGTCAGAAACTCTGGACCTGACAGGATATAGCCACTGCTGTTACGATAATTGGTCTGTGAGGCATTTTTGATATTGCTGTCGGTAGCTGCTGCTGTTACATACTGCCCCTTACCGTCCTTGGTCAACGGAGCGGTCTTACAGATTACTTCTGCTTTGCCGTCACCATCAAAGTCGTACACCAGATGTTGGGTATAATGGGCACCTGCACGAATATTATAGCCTAAGTCTATACGCCACAGACGTTGGCCTGAGAACTTATAACAGTCAAGAAAAACGGCATCTGTCTTGCCACTTTGGCTGTTGTCCTTGGCATTCTCTGGATTCCACTTCACGATAATTTCATATTCACCATCACCATCTACATCACCCACGCTACAGTCGTTAGGTGTGTATTGGCTTCCGGGACTACTGAGTTTTACCTTCAGATATTTATCACTCCAAGGGGTGACAACTGCCGATGTCTCTGTTTTGACACCGTTAACTCGGGTTACTATCTGATACTTGCTTGAGGTATTTCCATTTGTATCGAGATAACTGGTTACATTCTTCAAATTAGACGCTATGGTCTGTCCATCACGAAGCACATCAAAGGTGGTTGTTTTGGCATTGTCGGTACCCAACAGTCTCCATGACACAAATTCACCTGTAGCATTCATGGCTGGTACAGCAATGATTCCTCTGGTGATTTTCTCCATTTGCGAGACTGGCGTATTCTGCGCTTGTATGGCTAACGGGGTTGTTGTGGCTGCCAGTAAGCCGGTTAGGGCCATAGCCCTCAGTTGGTTTTTCATTTTTGATATCATTTAGGTTATTCGTTTTTCTTTATTTCTTGACGCTTACTTTCTTCCCATTAAGTATGTAAATACCACTCTGGGTTGGGGCTTTGATGCGCACACCACTCAGGGTATACCATTTCTCTTCTACAGAGGCGTCAGACTGTACATCGACTATTCCTGTTACGGCATTGTCGATGGTATTACTCTTGGCATTGGCCGTCTGGCTGATGGTACCATAGAGTTTGATATTGGCAAAGGCCATCTGCTTGGTAATACCTAAGTTGTAGACGTTAAACGTTAGTTTATGACCTTTCTCCGGATTGGTAGTCGTTACGTTATAACAATATGTGGTGTATTCTGGATTCTGGGCATTACGGGCCGGACGAAGACCGGAAGCTATTTTATTGCCACACCAGCTCACATCTATATTTCCACCATCGGTGCCGATACGGGTGGCTGTAAAGTCGATACGGGTGATATTCAGACTGTAACCGGATAAAGGTACGATATTAAAAGATAATTTATTGTCAGCATCTGGTGCTGGATTATTATCCACGGTTACTCCTATTCGGGTCTCAGTAAGGTCATTGAGCTCCTTGACACCACCATAAGTCAGCCCCGAACCGATGGTAACATCTGTGGTGACATAATTCTTCAGATCATCACCGACCACAGCCAACTGATGAGCGACACCCTGTTCAAAAGGCCAGAGAATAACACCATTCTGAGCCGAGACATTAGGCAGGGTAGCTGTTGCTGTAGAGCCCGAAGTCTGTTGTCCGGCAGAAGCCCCATCTACATAAAAGTTAAAGGTTCGGGTAAGCGACACACCATCTTGCGTAGCTTTCACCTGAACGGTAAAAAGAGCCGAAGCAGTACCATTGTAAACCGTCAGCGTACTACCATTGATACCAGCTACCGCACCTTCTGCACATGCTACCACCTGATAGCGGGCATTAGTATAACCAGCAAAATAGGTAGCCAAGTCGATGGTTATCTTGCCACTCATCGTGAAATGAGGATCGGCCATCCAATTAAGGTATTCTTCCAGATTCGTATAGTTATCGCCATTCAGATCGCTATTATGATCAGCTGAATTGGCATTAGTACCATAAGCCTTCTCCCACCAATCTGGCATTCCATCCTTATCCGTATCCCAGTTAGAAGGGCGCGATGCTGTAGTAATATTTAGTCCACCAAAACCTTCGGCATCACTTTCACGGTCGATAAGACCTTTCTTTCCGGTATAATGCCCCGTCTTGGAATAACTTCCGCTAAGAGTTTCCTTTACCATACGCTGGTCGTGATTATCCAGTTCAGGCAGGTTACAACCTACATCGGATAGCACATTCTTATAGGCAGCCTCAGCATTCTCAATAGTAGCATAGCTATCAAAAAAAGGCGCACTCTGAAATACGGTCCAATTCACAACCTGACCGTTGGTTGCACGTTGTCTTCGCAGTTCACTCTGATTGGTTGTTTTGCTTCCATCAGTATTTTCCCGGATATTACCAGCCACATAATAACTCTGTGTACCTGTTCCCGTGCCTTCCAAATCGGCTGTCAGAAGATACTTCTCTGTACTGGCCGGCCCCATCTTGTAATAGTTGTTCACAAAGTTGCCCTCATGGGTTCCACCATCAGTAGTACGGTCACCCCAGTTGTAGCATACATTATTAAAAATATCAAGGGCACCTGCATAGGCGCCATCACTTAGTCCACCGCTCATACTCCAGTTTCTACCGTTATTATGTGCCAGCAGATTGTGGTGATAACTACCTACGCCATCCGTATAGCCGCCACCGATAGTAGCAGCATAACCATGCTCTACATAACGGCCAGATTGCTCTACATAGTGACTATGACCAGCATAATTCAACTCTTCCGAAATCAGAGTATGTTGCAAGGTAAGATTACGACTGTTTCTACTAGAAAATCCCTCATCAATGGCCCATCCTATACTACAGTGGTCCATAATAGCATGATTGTTACCAGCCATACCCATACCATCTGACGTATTGGCATTGGCACCACTTCCACTCCAGCTGTCGCCACCACCGAGACGCAGACGAATGAAACGGGTAATACCATCGCTGGCAACACCCAACGGACTCGATTTAAACATAATGCCTCTACCGGGAGCTGTCTGTCCGGCAATCGTGATATATGGATCGTTTATGGTAAGCCGCTCTTTCAAGGTAATGACACCGCCCACATCAAAGACAATAGTGCGAGGACCACTCAGTTGGGTAACACCATAACGGAAGGTACCATAACTACCGTCATCGGCCAGACTGGTAACATGATATACCTGTCCTCCACGACCACCGATAGCCCATTTGCCATAACCTTCAGCACCAGGGAAAGCAAGACGTCTTGGCTGGAATGTCCATACCTCGCCTCTATAGACTATACCATTTTTGGTATTGTCGATACGCCAATAATAGGTCTTTAACGGAGAAAGCCCCGTAAGCTGGCGCGAATGTGATGTACTATTTAGATTAATACAGGTACCTCCACCATTGGCAATGGTATTTTTATCCGTACCCCAATATAGTTTTTGTCCCTCAGAACCGCTGGCTGCCACCTTCCAGTTTAGCCAGATACTTCCACCGTCGGCATTAGCATGCAGATCGTTATCGGCTGGCGAAGGACTGGTGGCTAAAACATCAGCATTAGTCACATCTAATTCTAGTGAATTGATAAAGAAATCGGTAGAACTACTATAGGTAATGGTAGCCGATGTGCCACTGAAGGTAACATAACTCTTAGCTGACGCTGCCGTGTTAGCAGCTCTTGAGGTAGGTGTTACTGTTGTCTGTTTCGTGCCGTTGACGGCTACATTGATACTGCCCATACCTGATAATCCCTCGGGATTATTATGATAAGCCTGAAGTGTGTGGGTACCGTTGCTTAATCCACTTATGGTTACGGTTATGCTCGTGGCACTCTTCGGAGAGCCATCATGGTGAATACCATCATTGATGAGTTTATCATTGGCGATGGCAGCCTTGTACCAACCAGAACGCAGACTATAGGCTGAGGTGGAATTCTGAATGGTCACCTTGACATTACCAAAAGTTTTGGTTTCACTCTGATTAGCCGTTAACTCGTTCACCTGCCAACTGGAGAAATTGTCCATCGTCACCTCTGTAGTATTTCTACCACTCTGATCAAGATCAATTTTTTGGGCTTGTACCATCATGGACAGCGACAATGCGCCCAAGAACAATACCCTTCGCTGCCATACGGCATGAGAAATGTTCTTACTTTGTTTAGATTTCATTTAGGTTAAATTTTTTAGATATGTTTTATAATGCTTAGGTTATACTTTTCTCGTTATTAGTTTTCACGACTACAAATAAAGTAAATAAGAAATAAAGAAAGGAGCAAAATTCTGCAAAAAAAGTCATAAATATCAGAATATCACCTTTTTTTGTTAAAAATTCCACCTTTAAACCCTTCGATACCATGGTTAATCTAACTAATACAAAGAGATCGTTTCTGTTACTTTTGAAGTGCCCTCATGTATATTTACCTTTATGCCATATTATAAAGTGTATTCAACAGGGATTCACCCCATATCTCCAAACACTTGGTATACATATCAATCGTCAAGTTCTTGATATAAAACAAGTTATAATGTTATTACTTTACAAAAGTAATTCATTTCTTCCTTTTTCGTTTCGTACTATTTTCTCATCTTTGATTTCCATTAATAATTTTATACGATATATGTTAACAACTGATAATTTACAATACTCGTATGCGATAATTTATTAAAACCAGTTAATAAGTTATCTTAATCGTTTGCGATACTAAATATTATTCCTATCTTTGCATCGTAAACGAGATAATGTGTAATAAATTACCAACAGGAAAGGAGTATTATATGGTAATGAATATTTTATATATGGCGATGATTGTCCTTGGTGTAGGTCTAGTAGCCTTAATCAGTACTCAAGCTTAAAAGCTCCAAATATACAATAGGTTAGCTCTAGTGAAAGAAGGAAAAAAGAAGGAAAAAAGAAGGAAAAAAGAAGGAAAAAAGAAGATAAGAGAATTAAAAATTTTGGATTTAAAGAATTAATGAAAGGGCATGACACTGACGATGGCTAAAGCCATAAGATGTGACATGCCCATTTTTTTTAATGATACGGAAGGACATATTTTCAAAAAGGTTTAGTATCTTTGCAATGAAAAAGAACATACGTTATTATAACGTGTAGATAAAAACAAAAAATATAAGTAATGAATCAGAAAATAGCTATTCCAACATGTGAAGGAAAATTGTGGCAACATTTCGGTAAAGCACCACAAGTAACATTTGTAACCATTGAAAACGGAAAGGTAAAAGATTCTGTCGTGATGCAGGCTCCGGAGCACGAACATGGTGCCATGCCTAAGTTTATTGCTGCTCAAGGGGCTACCGATGTTCTTTGTGGCGGTCTTGGCCAGGGTGCAGTAAATATGCTCCAACAGTTGGGCATTAAGATTCATGGCGGAGCTCCTGCCATCGCTATCGAAGAAGTACTTACACAGTATCTAAACGGTACTATCGTGTATGGCGACAGTAGTTGTCATCATCATTGTCATCATCATGAGGAATAATACCATAAGCCCAGAATTTGAAACACGTGTAGAACATGCTGTCGATTATTTCATGCAAGGTTACGGTTGCTGCCAGAGTGTGGTAGCTGCTTTTGCCGATTTGTATGGTTTAGATCATCAATTAGCTTTAAAGATTGCTGCAGGCTTTGGTGGTGGCGTAGGCAGAATGCGTATGATGTGTGGGGCTGTGTCGGGAATCGTGATGCTCGTTGGCTTGGAAGAGGGACAGACTGATGGTGCCGACCGTGAAGGCAAATCACATTGCTATATGATCGTTCAACAGTTACTGGAAGAATCCAAACTGCAGAATGGTTCTATTATCTGTGCGGAGATATTAGGACTCAACGGGCATGATAAAGCAGCCAACAGTTATGTTGCCTCTGAACGTACTGCTGAATACTACAAGAAGCGACCGTGTGTTGCTAAAGTTGAGAGTGCTGCCAGAATCTTTGCAGAATATCTGACGAACAAAAAGGGAAAGCATTAATGCCTTCCCTTTTTGTTTCATGCGATTCTCACAACACTTTTTGTAAAATGTCACCTAAATATCTTACCGTAATTTGCAAGAAGAATTCCCAAAAGACGGCTAATGAATGGATTACCGAGTATACTGTGGCTGATATTATCCATTATCTACAGAACACAAATATGACGATTAAGGAAATAGCCGATAAAGTAGGTTTTCCGAATACCAGTTTCTTCGGAAAATACGTTAAAGAACATTTAGGATGTACACCGATAGAATATCGTTATAAGTAACCCTGCTACGTCGCCTCAGGGTTACTTTTTACGTTTCATAAGCCAAATCACACATCCGGTTATCGGTAAAGAAGCTGCAATGATACTCAACAAGAAAGCGATCAGCTTGCCAGGTATGCCTGCAATAGCTCCAGAATGGATATCATAAGACATACGAAACAGGATGTCACCTCCATTCACCTGGGACTGGGACAAGCCATAGACTCCTCCGCCAGCTAATTCCCGAAGAGAATAACGGTCGTAAAAATGATAGTCATTAGAGTAATTCTTACCAGGTTTCGGATTAAAAACCACTGTATAGACGCCCGTGTTTCCCATCGGGAAATCGAAACGTACAGAACTCGTTTTCATATCTGGCTTTCGCATTAACACTTTATCCCACATAGCCTCATCATTGATTTTCGCTGTATCGACATGTGTCGTGTCGGATACAGGCATGCTCCATTCATGATAAGTTTTACTAGAAAGTAAGGTATAGTAGCCTTTGGCTAGCAAAGGAAAACTCCAGGTTAGTCCGGTAAAGGTTATGGCCAATATAGGCAACAAAATCAGTCCGCCCAAAGAATTATGTAAATCATAAAAAAATCGGCGGTGCCCACCATTGGTTTTCACGGTTAATCGCTGACGAATGGCTTTTCTATTCCACCGGCGCGGAAACCAAAGTATCAACCCCGTAAGCAATTCGATAACAAAAATAACCATACTCCATCCTATAATCAGCCGACCAATGGTTGGTGGAAGCCATAATGAACGATGACCAGCCATGACCCAGTTGAAGAAATCTTCACCCGTTGGTTTACCCAAAATTTCAGCCGTATACGGATTGATATATACATTACCATAACTCGTATTCTGAGAAGAATAGGTTAACATACTCGGTTTTGGTGCAGGCTGATAAGTTACACCATAAGCCACGACATCGCCCCCCTCTAACTTACGCAGTTCCGGTACAAGAATTTCTTTGAGTTGCCCTGGGGTATAAAGTATCTCACCTTGAGGATTAACGGCCTCAATACCCACAGTCTTAATCTCCTCAGCGAATGCATATAATGCTCCTGTGACAGCCATGATGACAATCACGATTCCTGACAGGAATCCTAGCCACAAGTGAATCTGTAGAATCTTTTTTCTCATATTTAGTTTGCAAAGGTACGTAGACGATACAATATACACAATACCTAAAAGTTGTGATATTACAAAAAATACAGTAAATAGAGATACTAAACTATAGCGAAAATGTCGATTGATATAAAATGGAAAAGCTGCGTTCTACTCATATTCAATGTCCCCCCCACTTTCTCCAACCATAATAATTCTAATACAAATAAGAGTGGTTATTTGTGAGTTTCACATCTTTTTTATAATTTTGAAACAAAATAAATACATCAAACTGAATTATAAAGATGAAAAAATACATACTCCTTTTGCTGATACCACTTTTGCTGACATGTTGCAACAAGTCTACCTCTTATTATACGATAGGTGTAAGTCAGTGTTCAAGTGGCAAATGGCGTGAAAAGGTAAATCATGAAATGTTATCAGCACAACATCTCTATGATAAGGAAGTAAAAATCTCGATTGCCAACTGTTATGATAATGCTCAAAAACAAGTTCAACAAATTGACAGCCTCATCGATGCAAATGTCGATTTGTTGGTTATCGCTCCTTATGAATATTCACACATTACCAAAAGCATAGAACGAGCACGACAAAAAAATATTCCTGTCGTCTTGTTCGATCGAAAAATATCTCCCAAAAACTATACGGCTTATATTGGTGGTGATAATGTGGAAGCTGGCGCTTGTATCGGCCGATATGCGCTGCAACTGGCCGATCGTCTACAATCACAAAATAAAGGCAGAAAAACAAGCGTGCTCGAATTAACTGGTCCGATGGAAATGTCACCAGCACGAGAACGACATAAAGGTTTTGCGCAAACCATCACTCCAAATACGCTGATAGATTATCAGTTCTTGATAACCAATTGGACACCAGAAGATAATTACAAAAAGATGATGGCTTATCTGAAAGCTGGTAAGCGACCGGATATTGTATTTTGTCATAGCGATATCGATGCCTTAGGAGCTTATCAGGCCGCAAAAGAGTGTGGACTGGAAAAAAGTATCAGTTTTCTCGGCATCGACGGATTACCTGGAGAGGGACAGGGCCTGGAAGGTGTAAAAAGTGGGAAATTAGCTGGTACTTATATCTACCCTACTCATGGCGAGGAGATTATTCTTTTAGCACTGAATATTCTGGAAGGCAAAAAATATAAACAAAATAATACAATCCAGAGTTTTGTGGTTACTCCTACTAATGTAGATGATATCATGATTAGTACACAAGTCATGATGCAACAGAATGACTATCTGATAACTATCCAAAATAAACTTGAAAATTATTTAGGACAGTATCACACCCAACAAATGGTGCTCTACTTTCTTGCTTTCGCTTTTCTCATTTCGCTCGTAGCAATTCTTTTGATTGGCCGTGCTATCCAATCTACACGGCGCGCAAACCATCAGATGAAAAAAGCTAACAACAAAATGAAAAAACTAAATGAGGAACAAACTTTATTCTATACGAATGCCAGTCATCAGCTCAAAACGCCACTAACATTAATAGCCGGTCCGGCTAAGGAATTGCTTGCTAATTGTTCACAGAAAAAAGATCGTGATAAAGAACTTCTCGAAATTTTGAATCGAAATGTCAATCTTTTGGAGCAAGTCGTTTATCATGTCTTAAATTTTAAGGAACAGGTGAAAAAAGCGATGGCTGAGGATACTCTTCTGTCTGTAAGTGATGATGCTATCCCGAATAGTCAGTTGCTTGCGGATGAACAGCATGAAGATAAGTCTGTCACCAACGATATTCAGAAGGGCCATCAGAAGATGTTGCTGAAATTAGATACAGATGAATTGCCTACCATCCTGGTGGTTGACGAAAATAGTGATATGCGAAAATTTCTACACACCCTATTTGCTGATAACTATTATGTTATTGAAGCTGCAGATGGACAAAGTGGACTGAAATTGGCACGCGAGGGAGTGCCAGACTTGATTGTCAGTGATATCATCATGCCTGTCATGAATGGTCTGGAGTTTTGCAAACGAATCAAAGAGGATCCTATCACAAGCCATATCCCTGTTTTACTCCTATCAGCCCAAAGTACAGATCATCAACTTATCGAAGGTTTCAAGAACGGTGCCGAAGCATATATCACCAAACCGTTTAATGCACAACTACTCATCAGTCATATAGAAAGTTTACTTTATAATCGCGAGAAATTGCGCCAACAGTTTGCGAAATCCGCAAATGTAAACCTCAGTACTACTCCTCATCATAAAGATGATGCGCAGAAGAAGGAAGCCAATGAACATAAACAAGAGATTCCAGCCGTACAAATGAGCACTGCCGACCGTCGTTTCATCGATAATCTGAAAACAGCAATTCTTGAAAAAATGGCAGACTCACATCTTAAAATGGAAGACTTAGGAGATGAACTCGGACTAAGCCGTGTACAACTATACAGGAAAGTAAAAGCACTCACAGGTCTTACTCCAGTAGAACTGCTCCGAAAGATGCGTCTCCAACAAGCCTACGCCCTATTGCTTAATAGTGATAAAAGTGTATCAGAAATATGTTACGAAGTGGGCTTTGGAACCCCTAGTTACTTCGCCTCTTGCTTTAAAAAGGAATTCGACATCTACCCAGCTGATCTTAAGAAAAATAACAATTAATACCCGTTATCGAGCACAACTACAAGAGGTTACCTCCATGACATTATAACATTTTTGACTATAATTGCAAAAAATGTTGCATGTAACATTTTTGCTATCTAACGAACGATATCAATTGCTAATCCTTAGATTTTTGTTGTAACTATGCAAAAGTAAATCTAATTAGTAACTAAAAATCGTATCGAATGAAAGATCTGTCAAAGACTATTCTGAGCATTTTGTTCATGATGGTATGTACTATCGCTAATGCACAGAAGATTGATGTCAGTGGTACCGTACTAGATCCCATAGGTGAATCTGTTATCGGTGCTACGATTATGGAAAAAGGTACCACAAATGGTGTCGTTACAGACATGGACGGCAACTTCTCCTTAAAAGTTAACAAAGGTGCCATAGTTGTTATCTCTTATGTAGGCTTCCAGACACAGGAACTACCTGCTACTCCTAACATGAAAATCACAATTCATGAAGAAGCAAATGATTTGAACGAAGTAGTAGTTACGGGTTACACCACACAACGTAAAGCTGATTTAACTGGAGCCATCTCTGTAGTAAGTGCCAGTGATATTGCAAAGCAAAACGAAAACAACCCTATCAAGGCTATGCAGGGACGAGTTCCTGGTATGAATATTACTGCCGATGGTTCTCCTGCTGGTAATGCTACTGTACGTATCCGTGGTATAGGAACCTTGAATAACAACGACCCACTCTACATTATTGATGGTGTGCCTACCAAAGCTGGTATGCACGAACTTAACGGAAACGACATCGAGAGCATTCAAGTACTCAAGGATGCTGCTTCTGCTTCTATCTATGGTAGTCGCGCTGCTAATGGTGTTATCATTATTACTACAAAGAGTGGTAAAGAGGGCAAAGTTAAGGTAAACTTTGATGCGAGTATCGCCGTACAGACTTATGCCCACAAGATGAAGGTGCTCAATGCCAAGGAATTCGGCCAAGTCATGTGGCAGGGCTATGTAAACGATGGACTTGATCCTAACACAAATGGTTTGGGCTATCACTATGACTGGGCTTACGATGCTCAAGGATATCCTGTACTCAACAATATCACGATGCAGAAATACATCGATAATGCTGGTACCACTCCTGCTGCTGATACTGACTGGTTCAAAGAGACTACTCGTACAGGGTTGATTCAGAATTATAATGTATCACTCAGCAATGGTGGTGAGCGTGGTAGCTCTTTCTTCTCTCTAGGCTACTACAAGAACAAGGGTATTATCAAGTCTTCTGATTTCGAGCGATTCTCTGCTCGTATGAATACAAGTTATAAACTTATTAAAGTAGGCAATCGTAATGTGGTGACAGTAGGTGAGAACTTTACCTTAAACCGCACTTCTGAAGTTCAGGCTCCAGGTGGTTTCCTAGAAAATG
Source organism: Segatella baroniae B14 (assembly GCF_022024235.1). Classification (GTDB taxonomy): domain Bacteria; phylum Bacteroidota; class Bacteroidia; order Bacteroidales; family Bacteroidaceae; genus Prevotella; species Prevotella bryantii. The sequence continues at coordinate 312,275 of NZ_CP091800.1, read as the reverse complement.
TACTTCAGTTTAACCCTTCTCTCCCTGTTTATACTCGTAACGGTGAATATGCAGGTCCTATCGGTGGCTACCCTGATCGTGAAAACCCTGTAGCTCGTCTCGAACGCAACAGCGACAATCGCTATTCGTATTGGCGTATGTTTGGTGATGCTTACGTGAACATCAATCCTATTAAGAACTTGAATATCAAGACAACTTTCGGTCTCGATTATGCACAGAAACAGCAGCGTATCCTTACCTACCCTGTTACTGAGGGTAACGTAGCTAATCCAACAAATGCTTCAGAGGCCAAACAGGAGCACTGGACGAAGTGGATGTGGAACGCTATCGCTACCTATAACCTGGAAGCTGGTAAACATCGTGCTGACTTCATGATTGGTACAGAGTTAAACCGTGAAGATGATGTTTCTTTTAGCGGTAAAAAATATGACTTCTCTATCTTGAATCCTGATTATATGTGGCCTAATGCCGGTGTAGGAGAGGCTGAAGCATATGGTACGGGTGAAGGTTATACATTAGTTTCATTCTTTGGTAAGGCTAATTATTCTTACGACGATCGTTATCTTGCCAGCTTTACTATCCGTCGTGATGGTAGTAGCCGCTTCGGTAAGCATAATCGTTATGGTACCTTCCCAGCTGTCAGCGCCGGCTGGCGTATTAATCAGGAAAACTTCATGAAGAAGGCTACCTGGATAGACAACTTGAAATTACGTTTCAGTTGGGGTCAAACTGGTAACCAGGAAATCTCTAACATCGCTCGTTATACACTCTATGAGAGTAACTATGGTGAGGCTGGCTTTGGTGGACAAAGCTATGGTACAAGCTATGATATCACCGGTAGTAACGGTGGTACTACACTTCCTAGTGGTTACAAACGTAATCAGCTTGGTAACGATGATTTGAAGTGGGAAACAACGACACAAACCAACTTGGGTCTCGATTTCGCATTCCTCAAAAACTCGATCTATGGTTCCTTCGAATGGTACTATAAGAAAACCAAGGATATCTTGGTATATATGCCAGGTATCGCTGTAATGGGTGAAGGTAGTTCACAGTGGATCAACGCTGGTGAAATGGAAAATAAGGGTATTGAGCTTAATTTGGGCTACCGTGGTCAGATTCACGATTTCCAATATGACCTCTCTGCTAACCTCGGTACCTATCGCAACAAGATTACCAAACTTCCTGAAACGATCGCTGCTAACGGTACCTTTGGTGGTAACGGCGTAGAGAGCGTTGTAGGTCATCCTATGGGTGCACAGGTAGGTTATGTTTTCGATGGTATCTTCAAGAGTCAAGAAGAGATTGATAACCACGCTACTCAGAATGGTGCTGGTTTAGGTCGTATGCGCTGGAAAGATTTAGACGGCAATAATGTCATCAACGAGAAAGACCAAACTTGGATCTACGACCCTACTCCAGATTTCACTTGGGGTCTTAATATTTACCTGCAGTACAAGAATCTAGACCTTACGATGTTCTGGCAAGGTGTTCAGGGAGTAGATGTCATATCTGACCTCAAGAAACAAACTGACCTTTGGAGTGGTTTGAATATCTCTAACTTGAATAAGGGTGAACGACTTCTTAACGCTTGGACTCCTACCAATATGGGTAGTAATATCCCAGCAGTGAGCACCATGGATAATAATAACGAAAAACGTGTAAGCAGCTACTTCGTAGAAAATGGTTCATACGTAAAACTTCGTACTATCCAGTTGGGTTACAACTTCCCTAAGAAGCTAGCCGAGAAGCTCTATATGGAACGTCTCCGCATATATCTCTCAGCTCAGAACTTGCTTACAATCAAGTCTAATAAATTCAGTGGTGTAGATCCAGAGAATCCAAACTTTGGCTATCCTATCCCATTGAACGTAACCTTCGGTCTCAATGTTTCCTTCTAACTTAAAACGATTAACAATATGAAAACCAAAATATATTCATTCATCTTAGCCGCATGTGCCGTAACCGGTTTTTCATCATGCGACAGCTTCTTAGATGAACACACTCCACAGGGTTCTCTCAGCGAAGATCAGGTGAAAAAGCCTGAAAACGCTGATGCAATGGTTACTTCTGCGTATGCCATCTTTACGTCTGCAGAGGATATCAACTCTTCTTTCTCTATGTGGAACTTTGATGTACGCAGTGACGATGCGTATAAAGGTGGTAGCGGTACTAGTGATGGTGATGTTTTCCACCAGCTTGAAGTACAGCAAGGAGTTCTTACTACCAACTGGAATATTAATGATATGTGGGTACGTCTTTATAACTGTATCTCTCGTGTCAACTCTGCTATCGCACTGCTTCATTCTACAGACAATAGCTATAGTCTCAAGCAGGAGCGTTTGGGCGAAATGAAATTCCTTCGTGCTTATGCTCACTTCCTCTTGAAACGTCTTTATAAGAATATTCCTTTTATTATGAATGAGAATATGACGTATGATGAATATAATCTTCTTTCGAATACAGAATATTCTAATGATCAGGGATGGCAACTTATTATCGATGACTTGACTGAAGCCTACAATAGTCTGCCTAAGACTCAGGTTGATAAGGGTAGACCTACTCAGGCTTCTGCTGCAGCGTTCTTAGCTAAGGTGTACTTATATAAGGCATATCGCCAGGATGATCCAAAGAGTAATCAGGTTACTTCTATTAATAAGGAAGATTTGCAGAAGGTTATCGAATATACGAACCCTGCTCTTTATACCAATTATGGTTTGGAAAGTGATTTCCACAACAATTTCCGTCCTGAGGAACAGTATGAAAATGGTAAGGAGAGTATCTGGGCTATTCAATACTCTAAGAATGATGGTAGCACCTTTGGTAACTTGAACTGGAGTTATGGTCTTATCGTCCCAAATATTCCTGGTACTACAGATGGTGGTTGCGACTTTTACAAACCTAGTCAGAATCTGGTTAATGCCTATCGCACAGGTGATAATGGTCTTCCTTTGATCGACTCATATAATAATCAGAACTATGATATGACTACTGATAACGCAGACCCTCGCCTCTTCCTCACTGTAGGCATCCCTGGCTTACCTTACGAGTTTAATAAGAACTATATGATGGAGAAGAGTAGTATCTGGAGTCGCTCTAACGGTCTTTATGGCTATTATGTTACTTTAAAACAGAATATAGATCCTGCGTTGGTGGGTACTTATCTGATCAAGGGTTCTTACTGGGCTAGTTCTATGAACCGTATCGTGTTCCGCTATGCTGATGTTCTCTTGGAACGAGCTGAAGCTTATGCACAGTTGGGGAATAACGAACAGGCTATCCAGTTGGTTAACCAGATTCGTGAGCGTGCTGCCGGCAGTACACAGATGATTAGTAACTATCATAGCACTTACGGAGTTAATCCTTATATCAAGACCTATACTGGTAGCTATTCTCAGGAAGAAACCATCAAGATAGTCAAGATGGAACGACGATTGGAATTGGGTATGGAGTGTGAACGCTTCTTCGACTTGGTACGCTGGGGAGAAGCAGCCACTGTACTGAACAAATATTATCAAGAGGAGACTAATGACTGTTCTATATACAGCAGCGCTCACTTTACAGCAAACAAGGATGAATATTTACCAATACCTTACTCTCAGATAGCTGCTTCTAACGGCCACTATACCCAGAATATCGGTAACTGGTAAGCACTAGCCTACAATGAATAGTAAACATTAATACTAATCAGGAATAATATGAAAACAATTTTCAAATATATACTCTGTATGGCCGCCATTCTTTTGTCGGCCTGCAGCAATGATAACGTGAGTGATCTGCAACTCTCAGGAGACTGTATGGTTGAAAGTATTAAGCTCGATGACTTTGAGGGTACTGTCAATCTAACCAATCGTACCATTACTGTACGACTTCCTGAGATTTACGATGCTTCAGCTATGAAGGTTACAGAGTTGACACTTTCTGATGGTGCGACTTGCGATATTCAAGCTGGCCAAACGCTTAATATGGAAGCTGCTAAGGTGCTCCATGTTAAAAATGGTGATGTGTATATCGACTGGACTCTTCAGGTAGTCAATGACGAAGCCCGCATCAAGCAGTTTGTCATCAATGATATCTATACCGGTATTATCGATCAAGATAATAGAACCATTACATTGTATGTACCTCATTCTCTTGATATTACAAATCTGGTTCCAACCATTACCTATAGCGATGGTGCAACCATTACTCCTGCTACAGGTGTAGCTCAAGATTTCACAAATCCTGTTACTTACGAGGTTGTTAACAATTCTGCAAAGAGCACTTATACCGTTACCGTAAATGCCATTGACAAACCAGCTGCACTCTTCATCGGTGAGGCTTCTAATCTGAATGGACTCGATCCAGAAGCTAAGGAAGCTTGTCTATGGATGTTGGCTAACGTACCAAACTCACTCTATGCATCATTTGCTGATATCGAGAATAATACTATCGATCTCTCTAATTGTAAAGTGATGTGGTGGCATTACCATGTAGATGGTGGTGTAGACGGTCACGATGTCTTTGCTGCTCGTGCTACCAAGGCACTCGCTGCTAAGAATCAACTACGCTCTTTCTATGAGAACGGTGGTTCATTCCTTCTTACTCGCTACGCTACCAATCTACCTTCATTCATCGGTGTTACAGGTGATGATGAATGGACAACACCTAACAACTGTTGGGGTCAGGATGAAAGTGGTGCCGAACTTTGTGGCGGTCCATGGACATTCAGAATGTATGAAGGACAGGATGGACATGCCTTGTACCAGGGACTCATTAAGGGTGACAATACTAACGAAGTATACTGTACTGATGCTGGTTACCATATCACCAACTCTACTGCTCAGTATCACATAGGTACCGACTGGGGTGATTATCCAGACTATAATGCATGGACCTCTCGCACGGGTGCTACGATCCTCGGTGTTGGCGGTGATGGCGCTATCGTTGCTTGGGAATACCCACGCACAGCTACTAAGGGTGGTATCATCTGTATCGGTTCAGGTTGTTACGACTGGTATTCTTATACCTACGAAGCAGGTTATACGGAGAATTACCACAAGAACATCGCTACGATGACCAAGAACGCAATCAATTACTTAATGAAATAATAACAATGAAAACAATGATATATTCATTCGCACTTGCGCTGTCAGCTTTATCGCTGACAGCTTGCAGCGACGAGAAATTCGAAGGTGATCCTGTTCGTGACTTGAGTACAACGACAGAGGTATTTAATTCAGTAGACGAGAGTCATTTCTCTACATATTACCAACCGGCTATCGGCCGTGTTGGCGACCCTATGCCATTCTATGATCAGAAGGCTGGTGAATTTAAAGTGTTGTATCTGCAGGAATACAATATCAATGATGCCTATATGTTTCATCCTTTCTGGGGCTTAGCTACAAAAGACTGTGCTAACTATACTTCCCTTGGTGAGGTGCTATCTACGGGTAAGTCTGCACTGGCTCAGGATGCTGCGCTGGGTACAGGATGCTGCTATTATAACGAGGCAGATGGTCTTTATTACATTTACTATACAGGACACAATGGCCAGCTGAAGAATGTAGAAACGGTTATGCGCGCTACTTCTCCTGATTTCAAGACCTGGACGCGTGATCATGTATGGGAGCTGAAAGGTGATGACTATGGCTTCTCTTCTATCAATTTCCGTGATCCGCAGATTTTCAAGACTGACGATGGCCTGTATCACATGGTTATCGCCAGCAAGAATAAGTTTGCCGATTTCACTTCTACTGACTTGAAGAACTGGACTCCTGCTGGTGGTTTCAATATGGTATGGGATCGTATGTGCGAGTGCCCTGATATCTTCAAGATGGGCGATTACTGGTATCTTGTTTACTCTGAGGCTTACAGGGCAGCATGGAGCCGTAAGGTGAAATATATGATGGCTAAGAGTTATGACGAATTGAAGGCTTGTTTCAATGACCCGGGTGCGAACTGGCCTAAAGATGGCCGTGAGGGTGTTCTCGATAGTCGTGGCTTCTATGCCGGTAAGACAGCCAGCAACGGTACAGATCGCTTCATCTGGGGCTGGAATCCATTCCGTTCAGGTGCAAACTATATGGAGAAGAATGTAAATACCGATAACGGTGGTGAACCAAACTGGAGTGGTGCTTTGGTTTGTCACAAGGTGGTTCAGCATGCTGACGGTACACTTACCTTAGGTGAAGTTCAAGGTATTAGCGAGAAGTATAATCAGGAGAAGAGCGTTTCTGTTGTAGACCAGCAGGGTCTGTCACAGACTGGCGAGGACTACACCCTTACGGGCGATAATGCATATGTCCTCTTCAATCGTCTAGGCTATCACAACAAGATTTCGTTTACCGTAAAAACCAGCAATAACTGGGATAAGTTTGGTATTTCGCTCGTTCGTGGTGGTAGTGATACGAAGAAGTATTACACGATGGTTGTTAATCCTGAGAATGAGGATACTCGTAAGATAAACTTCGAAGAAGAGGGTACAGAGGGTAAAGGTTTTATCGCTGCTATCGATGGTTATAACTTTACTCGTCCGGCTGATAATACTTATCATGTTACCATCTACACGGATAATAGTGTTTGTGTGATGTATATTAACGATAATGTTTGCTACACCAACCGTATCTATGGCATCCAGAAGAATACCTGGAGTATTAATAACTATGGTGGCTCTATCAGTATCAGCGATGTCAAAGTGAGTGAATTTTAAAAAAGGATTATCATCTGGTTAGACGATTCGTAAACAGAGAATATTCCCCAATCCTTCTTTGGATTGGGGATTTTTTGAAAAGTACACGAAAAACCCTCTATCATCATGGATATGATGACATCATATTAAATTTTGTATTATTCATATCAAATTCGTTACATGAAACATATTTAGCATGATATGAACGTTTATTTTCAATATAGCCAACTATATATTGTTAAATTTGCGAATACAAATCAATTTGGAAACAATCGAAAACCAATGACTACAAACAAGAAACTTATAACAATGTTATTTGCGGGTATGATGGCATTATCTGCAAATGCGCAGGAGCTCAAAGTTTTGAGCGATACGCACGCAATGCTTCGTATTCCTGCTAACTATAAATATCTTCTGATGCCGGTGGAGGAAAGTCACGAAAATGACTATATCCGTGTATCTCTGGATAATAAGTTGGTGAAGGAATTCAACTGTAAACTGGCTATTAACAAAACCGATTATACCGTGCCTTTGGATTTAGGCCGTATTCGTAAGAATGAGAAAGGCAGCGAAAATGCAGCTGGCGAAATCGTTCTTGATATTACGATTCACAGAAGTGCAAATAATGGTAACCGAGGTGGTCAGCTTTCTATCAAAGACTTTGCTTGCTGGAATGGCATGAAGGTTTCTAACACTTTTGACACGACTAATCGTGAGAAATATCGCCCGGTATATCATCATACTCCTACTTGGGGCTGGATGAACGATCCAAATGGCATGTTCTATAAGGATGGGGTATGGCATCTGTATTTCCAACATAATCCGTATGGCTCTCAATGGGAGAATATGACTTGGGGACACTCTACTTCTACCGATTTAATCAACTGGAAATTTGAGGATGATGTTATCGAACGTGATGCTTTTGGTACTATCTTCTCAGGCTCTTCTGTTGTCGATCATCATAATACAGCTGGTTTTGGCAAGGGCGCCATTGTCACTTATTATACCTCTGCCGGACAGGCACAGACACAGAGTATGGCCTACTCTACTGATAATGGTAATACCTTCACGAAATATCCAGCTAACCCAGTGCTGACTTCTGAAATTCCTGATTTCCGCGATCCAAATATTATTTGGCATGAAAAGTCACAGAAATGGGTTATGGTGCTCGCTGAAAAGTCGCACATCAATATCTATTCTTCTAAAGATCTGAAGAACTGGACATTTGAGAGCCGCTTTGGTGAAGAGTACGGTAGTCACGACGGCGTATGGGAATGCCCAGATATTTTTGAGATAAATGGCAAATGGTTTATTTTGCTAAATATCAACCCTGGGGGTCCGTTCGGTGGTAGTGCAACACAGTATTTTGTAGGTGATTTTGATGGCCACAAGTTTACTTGTGAGGATGACAAGACTGAAACGAAATGGCTCGATTATGGAAAAGATCATTACGCTACCGTTTCATTTAACAATGCACCTGATGGTCGTATCGTCGTTCTGCCATGGATGAGCAACTGGCAGTATGCTAATGAGGTTCCTACCATGCAGTATCGCTCTGCTAATGGTATTGCTCGCGACTTGGGTACATTCAATTACAAAGGAGAAACCTATCTCAGTGTAAAACCAAGTCCTGAGGTGATGAAAGCTTTCTCGCCTAAAGCAACCGGCAGACTTACCGATGCTTGTCGTGTAGATGTACAACTCAGAGGAAACAGCACGATTACACTAACAAACGACAAGGGTGAACAGGTGGTTATCGCTTATGATAACAAGAAAGAGGAGTTAAGCATGGACCGCACGAAGAGTGGTATTACAGACTTTAGCGCAGAATTCCCTGTAGTCACCAAATCTCCAACTTACGGAAAAATAAAAACGCTTCAAATCTTCATAGACAAATCAAGCATTGAAATCTTTGATGCTGAGGGCAAAATGGGAATGACAAATATCGTCTTCCCTACAGAAGCCTATAACAAGGTGGTCGTTAAGGGCGGTAAAGCCAAAATCTATCCACTGAAATAAGGTAAACGAAAAGAAAAAAATAACATTCGGGGAAACTGTAAAACACAGTATGCCCCGACTAAACAATCTAACAGCTTTAAAATGAATAAAACAACTAATAAACTAGCCTTAATCCCGGTGATGCTATGTTTCTTCGCCATGGGCTTTGTCGACTTGGTAGGTATTGCTTCTAACTATGTGAAAGAAGATCTTCAACTGAGTGATACAGTAGCCAACACGTTACCTTCTTTGGTATTCTTTTGGTTCCTAATCTTCTCTGTTCCTACCGGCGTATTGATGAATAAGATTGGTCGCAAAAAGACGGTATTGTTATCGCTCGTAGTAACAATTATATCACTCTTACTTCCTATATTCACGGAGAATTTTCCAATCATGCTCATCTCTTTCTCCCTCTTAGGTATTGGTAATGCTTTGATGCAAACTTCACTCAATCCTTTGGTATCTGTAGTGACCAAAGGACATCTGGCATCTACACTCACCTTCGGACAGTTTGTGAAAGCGATAGCCTCTTTCATGGCTCCGTATATCGCTATGTGGGGTGCTTCTGCTACTATTCCAAGTTTCGGTCTTGAGTGGCGTGTTCTCTTCCCTATTTATATGGTTATTGGTATTGTAGCTTCTTTACTGCTTGCCTCTACTCCTATAGAAGAAGAGATTTTAGCAAACACTCAAAAAGAGGAAGTCTCTGTGACACAACAGTTTACAGACTGTTTCAAATTGCTCCGCAAACCTATTGTTCTCTTGAGTTTTGTTGGTATTATGTGTCATGTTGGTATCGATGTCGGCACCAATACTACAGCTCCTAAGATCTTGATAGAACGCTTGGGCATGTCGCTCAACGAAGCCGCTTTTGCTACAAGTTTGTACTTTATCTTCCGTACCATAGGATGTCTTACGGGTAGTTTCTTCCTTCGTGTCATGAAGACTCGCTACTTCTTCATTATTTCAGTCGTGATGATGGCACTCAGTATGGCAGGACTTTTGGTGGGTACTAGCAAGGCTACACTCTATATTGCTATCGCTCTTGTGGGCTATGGCAACTCTAATGTATTCTCTATGATCTTCAGTCAGGCACTTCTTGCCCTACCAGAAAAAAAGAATGAGGTTTCTGGACTCATGATTATGGGATTGTTTGGTGGTACTGTATTTCCGCTGCTCATGGGCTTTGCTTCTGATACCATCGGACAGGCAGGCGCAGTTATCGTCATGGCAGTTGGCGTAGTATACCTATTTACTTATATGAAACAAGTTAACGCATAAATCATAAAAGATGGAAAATGTAATTGTTGGCCTCGGAGAGGCGTTATATGATGTATTACCTGAAGGTGCAAAATTGGGGGGTGCTCCAGCAAACTTTGCGTATCATACTACTCAGTTTGGCCACAACGCTGTGGCTATAAGTGCGCTGGGTAATGATGCTCTTGGTGATCAGGCGATTAAGGAGTTTAACGAGAAAGGGGTAAAGCATATTATGCCTCGTGTTGACTTCCCTACAGGTGTGGTTAATGTGGAACTCGATAATGAGGGTGTTCCTACTTATGATATCAAGACAAATGTGGCTTGGGATAATATTCCGTTTACACCCGAACTCGAAGAAATTGCCAAAAATTGCCGTTGCGTTTGCTTCGGTTCATTGGCTCAACGCAGCAAAGTTTCGCATGAAACTATTCAACGATTCTTAGCTAATACTCCTAAAGAGTGTTTAAAGATTTTTGATATTAATCTCCGTCAAAATTTCTATACAAAAGAGATTATCAAGGAAAATCTAAAACAAGCAAATATCTTGAAAATCAATGATGAGGAATTGGTGGCTATCGGCAGATTGTTCGACTATCCTGGTCTTGATATGGAGAATAAATGCTGGTTAATCTTAGGTAAATATGATTTGGATATGCTTGTTCTTACTTGTGGCGTAAATGGCAGTTATGTCTTCGCTCCAGGAATAAGCAGTTATCAGCCTACACCTAAGGTGGAGGTTGCTGATACTGTTGGTGCAGGCGATAGCTTTACCGCTTCTTTTGCATCGGCAATTTTGGCTGGTAAGGATATCCAAGAGGCTCACGAACTGGCTGTAAAGGTAAGTGCGTATGTTTGTACCCAAAAGGGTGCTATGCCTAAGATTCCTCAAGAATTCCTAGATCAGATTAAATAAAAGCTTGTACAACTTTATAGTTAGAATTATTAACAGATAAAAGAGAGAGGATGAACCTTTTCGGGGTTCATCCTCTTATTGATTTAGTTCTTTTGGGATATTATACTCGTAATTCATTCGGACCAATACCAAATTCATCTTTAAAGCATTTCGTGAAATAACTCGAAGAACTGAAACCTACGGTATAGGCTATCTCGGATATCGTCATATCTGTGGTTTCTATAAGTTTACGTCCTCGAGTCAAGCGAGATGTCCTAATCAGTTCTACTGGCGATTTACCTGTGAGAGCTTTAACTTTGCGGTAGAGTTGTATTCGACTTAAACCTATCTCTGCTCCTATCTGTTCAACACTAAGATCGGAATTTCCTAGATTATCCTGAATGCTCTTACGCAATAGCTCAATAAACTTGGTATCTTTATCAGTTGGTTTTAGCTGACTGGATGTCTTAAAATCATCTGTCTTACTCTCGTTCAAAAGAGTCGCAGAAGTGGACGTCATGGTATGAGATGGTAAATCAACTGCCCCTTGTTGACTTTGCAACATCAGTTTATGCAAGTGCTCTCTACTCTTCAACAGATTATCAATGCGAGCTATCAGTACATCAGCTTGGAATGGTTTGGTAATATAAGAATCGGCACCTTCTTGGTAACCTTGCACTTTTTGCTCATCAAGACTACGAGCTGAAAGAAGAATAACAGGAATATGACTGGTTACGGTATCTTTTTTTAGCGCTCTTGTAAATTCAAGTCCATCCATTACAGGCATCATAATATCGCATATAATGATATCTGGCACTTGCTTGCGAGCCATAGATAGACCAATTTTTCCGTCTACAGCTTCAAGCACATGATATTGTGCCTTCAGTAAGATACGCAGATATTCGCGCATATCGTTATTGTCATCAATAATCAGGATTTCTGGCTTGTCATTTTCTTCTTCTGTCACGATATCACTCAGATGAACATCCTGATTAACAGGACCATTGATACATTGCCCCTCTAAAGTTTCTTTCACACTTACCTTGGCAGAAGTATCTGTGACGTTTTTACTATCAGTAACCATAGCATGCACCATTTCTCCTTCAGTCTGAGTTTTCGGCAAACGTATGGTGAAGGTTGAACCTTCATTTTTCACACTATTTACAGTTGCTGTACCATGATGTAGGAGGGTATAAGCTTTCACTAGAGCCAAACCGATACCCGTTCCTCCGGCCGACATCTTACCTTGATAAAATTTATCAAAAATATGTGGCAAATCTGCAGCCGCTATTCCAACACCGGTATCTATCACCTGAATGACGTAAGTGTCACTTTCTTCTGACAAACAGGTGGTTACACTTTGGCCTGAAGGGGTATACTTCAGGGCATTACTCATCAAATTATAATAGATGTGCTCCAGTTTATACCGGTCGGCAAGAATTTTACCGTCTGTAG
>NZ_CP091800.1:92500-295000 GCF_022024235.1 Segatella baroniae B14 | reverse complement strand
CGACCGCTTGTAGGCGTATGGTTTCAGGAACTATTTCACTCTCCTCATCGGAGTGCTTTTCACCTTTCCTTCACAGTACTCGTTCACTATCGGTCTCACAGGAGTATTTAGCCTTACCGGATGGTCCCGGCTGATTCACGCAGAATTCCTCGTGCTCCGCGCTACTCAGGATACCGCTATGCCATGTTTTGCTTCGTATACAGGACTATCACCTCCTATGGTTGTTCTTTCCAGAACATTCTACTCACAAAACACATACAATATCGCGGTCCTACTACCCCGCCGATGCCGAAACAACGACGGTTTGGGCTCTTCCCCGGTCGCTCGCCACTACTGGGGGAATCATTATTTATTTTCTCTTCCTCGAGGTACTAAGATGTTTCAGTTCCCTCGGTTTGCCTCTCTACCTTAGGTAGAGATATACATTCTTCAAATGTATGGGTTGTCCCATTCGGAAATCCTCGGATCAAAGGTTATTTGCACCTACCCGAAGCTTATCGCAGCTTATCACGTCCTTCATCGCCTCTGTGAGCCTAGGCATCCGCCATACGCCCTTTCTTACTTTTTTCTTTACCGGTTCAGTCTTGCTTTTGAATTGCTTCTCCAAGTAAGATGAACGGTAGCTCATACTTTCAGCTGTATTGTTTCTTGAACTATTGCTAGTTCTCGCTACAGTTTTGCTTGTGTCAATATGTCAAAGATCTTATTGGCTTATCTCACTCTGATCAAAAGTGGATTACCTGAAGTGGAGAATAACGGATTCGAACCGTTGACCCCCTGCTTGCAAAGCAGGTGCTCTAGCCAGCTGAGCTAATCCCCCAAACTTTTTTTTGTTTGAGAAGACTGGAAGTTTTTGTAGTCCCAGGCAGACTTGAACTGCCGACCTCCACATTATCAGTGTGGCGCTCTAACCAACTGAGCTATAGGACTATAGTTCCGGGTTGGCTGACTGTCCAAGATTTCTGGGCTTGCATCTTCGAGCCCGGCTTCCTTTTTCTCTTATATATTAAACAGGTTCTGTAGTACAAGGAAACTTTGGATGACATCAACCAACCTTTACGTTTGTCATGTCTCTTGACTTTTACTTACTTCTAAATAAGCATCTCTTCCAGAAAGGAGGTGTTCCAGCCGCACCTTCCGGTACGGCTACCTTGTTACGACTTAGCCCCAATTACCAGTTTTGCCCTAGGCCGACCCTTGCGGTCACGGACTTCAGGCACCCCCGGCTTTCATGGCTTGACGGGCGGTGTGTACAAGGCCCGGGAACGTATTCACCGCGCCATGGCTGATGCGCGATTACTAGCGAATCCAGCTTCGTGAGGTCGGGTTGCAGACCTCAGTCCGAACTGGGACCGGCTTTCTTGATTAGAATGACCTTACGGGCATCCGACTTTCTGTACCGGCCATTGTAACACGTGTGTAGCCCCGGACGTAAGGGCCGTGCTGATTTGACGTCATCCCCACCTTCCTCACACCTTACGGTGGCAGTGTCTCCAGAGTGCCCAGCTCTACCTGATGGCAACTGAAGAGAAGGGTTGCGCTCGTTATGGCACTTAAGCCGACACCTCACGGCACGAGCTGACGACAACCATGCAGCACCTTCACAGATGTCCCGAAGGAAGTCACTATCTCTAGATCCGTCATCTGCAATTCAAGCCCGGGTAAGGTTCCTCGCGTATCATCGAATTAAACCACATGTTCCTCCGCTTGTGCGGGCCCCCGTCAATTCCTTTGAGTTTCACCGTTGCCGGCGTACTCCCCAGGTGGGATGCTTAACGCTTTCGCTTAGCCACTCACCCCGAAGGGCAAACAGCGGGCATCCATCGTTTACCGTGCGGACTACCAGGGTATCTAATCCTGTTCGATACCCGCACTTTCGAGCTTTAGCGTCAGTAACACTACAGCGAGCTGCCTTCGCAATTGGAGTTCTTCGTGATATCTAAGCATTTCACCGCTACACCACGAATTCCGCCCGCTTCCTGTGCACTCAAGTCTGGCAGTTCGCGCTGCAGTGCCCAGGTTGAGCCCGGACATTTCACAACACGCTTACCAAACGGCCTGCGCTCCCTTTAAACCCAATAAATCCGGATAACGCCCGGACCTTCCGTATTACCGCGGCTGCTGGCACGGAATTAGCCGGTCCTTATTCGTAGGGTACATGCAAATAACCACACGTGGCTAACTTTATTCCCCTAAAAAAGCAGTTTACAACCCATAGGGCCGTCATCCTGCACGCTACTTGGCTGGTTCAGACTTCCGTCCATTGACCAATATTCCTCACTGCTGCCTCCCGTAGGAGTTTGGACCGTGTCTCAGTTCCAATGTGGGGGACCTTCCTCTCAGAACCCCTACTGATCGTCGGCTAGGTGGGCCGTTACCCCGCCTACTACCTAATCAGACGCATCCCCATCCATAAGCGATAAATCTTTATTCCATCTCAGATGTCTTTAACGGAAACCATAGGGCATTAATCTTACTTTCGCAAGGCTATTCCCTACTTATGGGCAGGTTGGATACGCGATACTCACCCGTGCGCCGGTCGTCATCAAAGAAAGCAAGCTTTCTTCATGTTACCCCTCGACTTGCATGTGTTAAGCCTGTAGCTAGCGTTCATCCTGAGCCAGGATCAAACTCTCCATTGTAAAATATCTTTGAATATCTATATTAATAGATTATTTGTCTCTGTTTCAAGGACGCTTATCCTTTTATTGAAGTCGGTTTAAAGCCTGGACAAAAACTAAACTTGACGGTTTGTTTTTGTTACCCATTCACACATATTTATAATATGTGAACGCTTCTTGTACTACTTCTCTGTCTATGTAATCTTTTCAAAGAACTCTTTCTCTTAAGCCTCATAACCAACGTTATTTGGCTACTTCCGTTTGTTCGAAAGCGAGTGCAAAGGTATACAAAATATCCATAACCTCCAAATGTTTTCAAGAAAAAATTGCAAAAAACTAAGATTTTGCGCATTCTTTGACAATAAAGACTTACTCCCGTGGACGTACACATTATAATATATAAGGATAAAGGATTAAAGAAAAATAAGAAAAGACGAAAAAGGCGGTGGTAACAATCATTTTCTTGGCAAAAGGTTTGCTTAATCCCAATAATCTATCTATATTTGCAGCAACAGAATCCGCCACGCTTCCCTTAAGACCAGCGAACCAGAGCGGGTCTTTTGCTTTTATGACCACATTGAGATTATATACCAAGCAAGCGTTATCCATCGCTGACCAGATTGCTCTTTTAAAAAACAGAGGGCTTCAGATAGCTGACGAGTCTAAGGCAACAAAGTTCCTTGGCGAGGTCAGTTATTTTCGTTTACGACATGTACAACAAAAGAGGGGTTTTGAATTTTACGGACAAGAACCCTCATGAGGTTTGCGTATTTGAAATTACGATGTAAGAATGCCTCAAATACGCGAATTTTGAAGAATTTTCGTATCTATCTGAATATCAACACGTTACACATTTAACGTTTCTTCGGTTCAAGAAATGGGCGCCAAAACCCCAGCTCCTAGGGGTCGAAAGCTTAGGGTTGATGCGATAAGGTCATAGAGTTTAGCGAACAAAGTCTTAGGTTTCGACCCCCAGGAGCTGGGGTTTTGGCGGGAGAGAAAATCGAGGGGAAGAAAAAAGACCAAACAGGCTGATCAAAAGTTGAATATTTTAAGCTAGATGACGATTTTTGAAAACGCTGATTTTTGGCATTTTATTTGACAGCCCGACCATTACAAGCAGGAAAAATCAACACTGAGAGTCACATCAACATCGGACAAAATCCATATTGACCAGCCTGGCAAAGACGGAATGTCGTTTCACATACCGACAAAAGAAGTTTGATTGCATATTGTTTTTTTAGAAGCCAAGACTTGATTCACCCAACAGGAATGGGATGCCAGTGATAATCTTCACCTTGCCGTTCCATCGCTTGTTCAGCAGTGCTTCTATGTATTGTTCTCTCTTAATAATCATAATCTTAAATATCTTACTGCAAAAATAGTCGCACTATTCGACTGTTTTTGCAGTGCGAAGGTAATATGTTTAAATGCGCACACTCAACAGGTGTGTGCATTTTTTGAAAAGAATAAATCTAAAATATATTTAAAACCGATTTTATCTTGCGTATTAGTCCCAATTATTATGTAATTTCGTACCCGATTATGGAAAATTCGGATGCAAACTTAATGATAAAAATGCGACGAGTAGGCAAATTTGTTATTGCTTACCAATTCGTTGAGCGAGATGGTGAAAAATGGAAAGTAAAAAACATCGGCTATCCGCTACGCTATAATCGCAAGGGTGAAATCTACAATAACGATCGTCTCATCGGTCATTTCTTCGATCATAAAGTTGCTGACATGAGAGGCAACATTATCGCCTATTGGTCAGATAATGGACAGATTCGCAACGCTTCAGGTACCCTTCTTGCAGTCTACCGAGGTGGTAAAGTATATTTACCAGAAGGTGTACCTGAAGATGAGAAATAAATTCGCCCCCTCACAGGAGAACTATGATGCGATTATTTTGCACGATAAATCACACTTCCACTTGCTTGATGAGTAGCCAGTACCAACACTTCAGCGATTTGAACATGCTCAGGAGCGCAAGCTGCATAATAACACACATCCGCAATATCTTCACCCGTTAAAGGCTTAATTCCATCATACACCGCATTCGCACGTTCCACATCACCATGAAATCTAACCTTAGAGAAATTTGTTTCAACCAATCCTGGTTTTATATTTGTTACACGCACTGCAGTATTAGCCAAATCGATACGAAGACCATCAGTAAGCGCTTTTACAGCAGCTTTAGTAGCGCAGTAAACATTGCCCCCTGCATAAGCGGCATCACCAGCCACACTACCGATATTAATGACATGCCCATGATTACGCTCCACCATACCAGGCACAACAAGACGAGTCATAGTAAGCAAACCTTTAATATTGGTATCAATCATCTCATCCCAATCCTCAAAGGATCCTTTATATTCAGGTTCCAAACCGCGAGCCATACCTGCATTATTAATTAATACATCAATATCACGCCATTCCTGAGGAAGATAATTATACGCTTTTTTAGAGGCCTCACGATTCTGAACATCAAAAGCTAAACCTAGCACTTCTGCACCCAAATCCTCCAAATCTCGCTTCACTATTTCAAGTTTGTCAGCACTACGCGCTGTAATAATCAAGTTATAACCTCCTTCAGCAAATTTAAAAGCACAAGCACGTCCGATACCCGACGTGGCACCCGTGATAAGAGCAATCTTCTTCATGTTCCTACTATTCTCGTTATTATGTTATTATATTCCAAATCTAGTTTGTTAAGATTCTCCACAAAGGTACACCTTTTCTATGAGATGACCAAGAACAACCTTCAGAAAACCGACCAAGGGAGCTTTACGATTAAAAATGAAAAGTAGGACCTTCAAAAAAATCATCATCTACCTTGATTACCATTGCAGTAGGATTACTAAACAATATACCTGTCAAGGTAGTTGTATGACGAATCGCAATTGCAAAATCAGAACAACTGACAGTACCCATATCTGCACCAGAATTAGAATCCTTACAACTAACAGAAAGAGAACCCTCCTTATAATAGACATCAGAAGACTGTGGCAGAGTCTGAATATCTCCCGTAAACACTTCCATGTTATCTGGATCAATAAAAGTCTGAATCTTCAAATGATTTCCACCTTCGTTAAAAATCAACCCTTTTGCCTGAATAGAAGTAGGAGCCATCTCAATCCCTTGCCCTCTGTACAAGTCAAATTTTGTACTCCGCTGACTCACATTGATGGTAATATCCACCGGCTGCTCATACACCTGCGTTTCTAAACAGATAGAAGCAACAACCGGAACTAAGGTTACCTCGTCATGAATTTCACTTTCTTTAGAAGAGGAAACACGAAAATCCTTAACGGCATAATACGTTTTCAGGCTTAACTTATCAAAAGAAATACATCCTTTATCATCTAAAATACCTGCCGTATAAGTCCCCAGCAACGCCACCCGATGATTATGTCCCTTCGACATATACAAGGTAATCTCGTTCATATTACTTTGATTGAAAGTTGCCTCCGACTCCACGTTACCATCTTTATCAAACACCACAGCATACAAATAATTACAATTTGCCGATGCATCGACAGAAGCCCTCGTCACTTTCCAGCTACATTTGGCCTGGTCACCGACAAAAGGCGTAATTCGCAGAGCGACCATTCCTTCATGAGTCTCATGATTTTCCGTCACATCAGAATCATTATCATCAATATCATCCAACACCATCTTCTCACATGAAGATAAAATAAAGCAAAAAAATACTCCAAATAAAAACCAATATTGTTTAAACGCTTGCATGTTGTAAAAATTTAATACTACACATGCAAAATTATAAACAATTTTCAACACATCAAAACGAGAAAGTATAAATAAGTTAAAATCTGTATATTTTTATTTAATTCTTCTTCGTATGATAGCATAATCATGGACTATCATACAAAAAGGTTGATTGTTTTTTATTCATCGGGCGAATATAAAAAAGGGAAGCAATCTGCTTCCCTTTTCTCAATTTTATTTCAACAATGCCGCTATTACCGCAGCTAGTGAAACAACACTCATACTAATACCAAAAATCTGTGCAAATTTCCAACCCTGTCGCTCAGGTTTAGACGGCACAACAATTTCGCATCCCGGTTCAATCTTATCATTGCGTTCACCAATCTTACCATTCTGGTAAACAATAAACGACTTTTTCGCTTTCGCCAAGCTACCATATCCACCAGCCTGCTGAATATAATAACTCATACCCTTACCTGGCATATAAGCCACAGAGTTAGGATACATCACATCGCCAGAAACACGAACAGTAGGATTATATTGAGGGATAAACAAGCGATCACCCTCACGTAAGATAATATTATCAGCACAAGTACTATCCTGCAAGGCCTTCTCTAAGTCTATACCGACATAATAGCGGTCTTCAGTCATCATCCCACTAGCTTTAATAGAATCCTTACGAGATAAATAGTTCTCTGCAACACGAGCTACTGCTCTCTCACGCATTTTCTCTTCCTCATTCATGACACGCTGAATACGAGCACCATGAACATAAGCCTCCTTAGTAACTCCACCAGCAGCCTTTACGAGCTCACTCAATTTCATAGCTTTGGTCGTCATGGTATACTGCCCCGGGAATTGAGCCTCACCATCAATCGTTACATGACGCTGGGTTTCAAAGCCCGGACTTCTCCGAACATACACCTCATCATAAGGTTCCAAGAAGAAATTCGCCTGACGATCAATAATCAAACCATTTTTGAGTGTGAAAGAATACGTCTTAGCCAACAATTTAGAAGACTGAAGAGCTGTAGGATCCAATATTCTACGACTAACATCTATCTTCACGGTAGAAGCAGCATCGGTCAAGCCACCAGCCTGAACAATGAAATCCTCAATAGTCTGATGCTCAGCATATTCGTAAGTACCTGGGAACTGTACCTCACCATGTATGGTCAAAGTACGTGCCTTAGTCTTGTCTGCTTCAGTAGGAATGAAGAGCACATCCTCATTCTTCAAAGCCATATCCGGTTCATCACCATTCATTATGGCCTCCAAATCAAGAGCTATCACGGTCTTCGTACGATCCTCTTTCAGACGATGAATAACAGCATGCTTAGCATATGCATCCTCTGTCAATCCCTGAGCAGACTTCACCAATGAGCGAACACTGTTAATCTCATCACCCAACTGATACAAACCTGGACGGAAGACAGCACCCTTGACCTCAACCATATTTTCATAACGATCAAGAATCTGATCAACAGAAATGGCATCACCATCCATCACGCGGAAGCTATTCATGTCGAATTCATCAACATTGAAAACCTGTTTCTGTTCACCATTTGCACGAAGGATACGAACCTGCTTCTTATAAGCATCATTAGCCCAACCGCCAGCATATTTCAGAATAGTAGCAACACTCTCATTCTTACGCATCTCATAAGTCATCGGGCGCTTCACGCTACCACTAATATCTACCAAACAATCATATGGCGATACGATAATCACATCATTATCTTTCAACTGTACATTACCAGCCAGTCTACCGTTTAAAATAAACTCATAGACATCAACTATCGAAATCTGGTGCCCATTACGCATCACCTTAATATTACGCAGCGTACCAAGGTTATTGATACCACCAGCCATATATAGGGCATGAAAGACAGTAGCATAAGCACTCAAGACATAGGTTCCCGGAACCTTTACTTCCCCCATCACATTCACATGAATGCTTCGAGTCTGACTTACACTTGCCTTCACCGTACTACTTTGGAAACGGCTACCCAGCGTCTTGCTCAACTTAGCATTAGCTCCAGCTACGGTCAACCCGCTCAAAAGAATCGGACCATAGCCAGGAACCGTAACCGTACCTTCATTAGATATAGTATAAGTATTCTCACTCTGACTACCACCATAAATATCAATCACCACCTGATCACCAGGTCCCAATACATAATTAGCCGGTGTAGCGATATTCATCGTTGGTTCAAAGCTCAACAGTTTATTATTGAAGACATCCCGACCGAATACCTTCTTGCCAGTAGCGTCAGTCTCAGCCTTTTGGATAGCCGCTTCCACCTCAGCATCACGAACCATCTTTCGATAAGTAATCTGCGACTCATTCGTCAGATTAGCATTACCACTCACCTTACCAGCCGTCAAATCCTGGCCACCCGTTTTACCATTCTTTTGACTCAGTCTATCACCATACTTATCCACAGCCATATCAGCAGTACCCGACAAGCCCCTCTTCGCAATATCCGAAGAATACGCCTGTCGAAGTCGACGAATCTGGTCAATAGTAACTCCCTTCTGAATCAACTGAGCCGTAATCTGTCCTTGCGATTTACCCGAAGCAGCAGCCGACTTGATATATTCAGCCACCTTTGCATCACTCATCTGCGCCGAAGCAGAAAGAGCAAGGCAAAAAACCGTCATTAAACAGAATAAAAATTTCTTCATAAGATATCTATCTAATAGAATCAATTACCATTTCATGAACAACTCTAGTTCAATCCTAACAAAGGTTTGATTTGATCCTCTTTATACAGCGCAATACCCGTTGCCATGAGTATGCCAACCAACAGGAAGACAGCACAAATTTTTGCTCTTGAAGGACCAGCCTTTTTCACCGGAACAGTAGCCGACTGCAACGTTGTGAAAGCCGGAGTAAACTCCTGTACTTTTGCCTGCGCAGCTTCTACAGCCTGATCAAGAGAAGTTAAACTATTATATTTCAACTGCATATCATTCTCCAGATCCTCAAGTTTAGAGCGAACACTCTCCAAAACAATATCCTGGTTAGCATCACTATACGCAATATATTTCTGTCGAACATCAATATACTTACGTTTAGCTTCCTTATAGAGTTTCGTCTGATAAGCCAAGTCACGACGAGCTTTAGCAGTACGATAATCCGTGATGAAGCGTTGCAGACGACCTCGCACACTATCCGCCATACAAGCTGCGATATAAGCATCCTGATCGGTTACCGTAATCGTAATCACACCCGTCTTGCTATCCACATCACAAACCACATTCTTATCAATAGCCTTAGCGATATTATCCTGTTTTTTGGTCAATTCAAAAGGATTAACAGGCTCCACCTTAATCGTATCCATAGGACCACCAAACAATTCACCTATCCAACCACGCTTCTGATACTTCAATAAATAGTTGTAATAAGGCATATTATCATTTTTATCCTTATGATGCACATTAACCTCGAAGAGTTTGGTCTTAAAGTCAACAGAGTTAATCAAATCAGGATACAAGTCAGGCAAAATAGCATCCACATCCTGGGCACTAGAAGAACTTCGACCACTAACACCAAAGCGCTTAGCCAAAGAAGCCAAGCCACCCATGCTAGAAGCACCACCCGTACTCGCCTCAGGCGCCAACATCACAGTACTGGTATAATAATTCACCTGATTAAGAGCATAAGCTACACCCAACACACAAAAAATAGGTACAATAATCAGATAAAGTCTTATCTGCTTTTTCAGTGCAGCGAAAATCGCACCGAAATCAATACTACTTTCTTCCTCTTCCTCGTAAGGATTTATATTTCTATTATTATCTTCGTTCATGATTTTGTTCAATTACTTGGTTAATGCTACAATAACAGTGGCGAGAGAGGCAAGACTTGTACCCATACCAACAAGGGCACTGAGATCAATGCCTTTACGATCAGGTCGACTAGGTACGATTACCTCACATCCCGGCTCTATCTTACCCTTACCTTTCACACTTACATGACCATTCTGATAAACCACGAAAGTCTTACCCTTCTTGGCACGGTTGCCATAGCCACCAGCCTGATTAATATAGTAAGCAGTCTTTTTACCTGGTACATAAGAAACCGTATTAGGGAACATCACGTC
The DNA here is from genome assembly GCF_022024235.1 of Segatella baroniae B14. Classification (GTDB taxonomy): domain Bacteria; phylum Bacteroidota; class Bacteroidia; order Bacteroidales; family Bacteroidaceae; genus Prevotella; species Prevotella bryantii. The sequence continues at coordinate 284,541 of NZ_CP091800.1, read as the reverse complement.
ACCCGAAATATGTACAGTAGGGTTATATTCTGGGATAAACAACTTATCACCAGCACGAAGGATTAAATCCTCAGGACAACCAGGCTTAGCCAAAGCCTTTTCAAGATCAATACCTACATAATAAGTATCACCCAGCACTACATTGTCAACAATTATCGAATCGTGCTTCGTATTCTGATGAGCCATAGCCTTAAGAATAGACTTCATACGCAATTTCTCATCCTCACTCATCTTACGTTCGATACGGGCACCCTTCACATACGCATAAGAAGAGACACCACCTGAAGTTTTTACAAGATCGCTCAAACGCATATCTTTTCGAACCATCGCGTACTCACCAGGGAAAAGAGCCTCACCAGTAATCGTTACATTACGTTGCGCCTCAAATCCCGGACTTCTACGTACATACACCTGATCATAAGGCTGCAAAAAGAATCCAGGCTCTGGATTAATCAACAACCCATTCTGCAAAGTAAAAGTATAAGTCTTAGCGATTTCATTACCAGCCTGAGTAGCACTAGGATTTAAGATACGACGACTCACATCTACCTTAGCCGTAGAAGCAGCATCAGTAAGGCCACCTGCCTGAACGATGAAATCCTCGATAGTCTGATTTTCAGCATATTCATAAGTACCAGGGAATTGCACCTCACCACTGATTGTCAAGGTACGCGCCTTGGTCTTATCTGCCTCTGTAGGGATAAAGATAACATCCTCATTCTTCAATTGAACATCAGGTGCACGACCATCCAAGATATCCTTGATATTTACAGCAATAACACGCTTCGTACGATCATCCTTCAAACGATGGATAACAGCATGCTCAGGATAAGCATCCTCCGTTAAGCCCTGAGCCATTTTTACCAAAGAACGGATAGAAGTAACCTCCTTACCCAACTCATAAAGACCAGGACGGAACACAGCACCTTTCACCTCTACCATATTACTATAACGATCGAGCATATCATCAACCTTCAAGGCATCACCATCCATCACCTTAAAAGACTTCAGTTCATTCTGACTAATATTAAACACCGTCTTTTCGTCACCATTAGCACGAAGCAAACGAATCTGGCCCTTATAAGCATCATTCGCAAAGCCACCAGCATAGTTCAGAATAGTAGCAACATTATCATTCTTACGCATCTCGTAAGTCATAGGACGCTTTACTGCACCAGCAATATCAACAAGACTCTCATAAGGTCCGACGATAATCACATCGTTATCATGCAGACGTACATTACCAGCCAGGCGACCATTCATGATATATTCATAAACATCGACCACGCTAACCTGACGACCATTACGGAACACCTTAATATTACGAAGAGTACCGATATTATTGATACCACCAGCCTGATATAAGGCATGGAACACAGTAGCATACGCACTCAAAGTATAAGTACCAGGCACGCTGACCTCACCCATCACATTGACGCGGATACTACGAGTACTGCTCACACTCGTACTCATATTACTGCTACGATAACGTTTACCCAGCGTCTTACGCAAACGACTATTAGCCTGAGCAACCGTTAAACCACTCAAGCGGATAGGGCCATAACCTGGAACAGTTACCGTACCTTCTTTAGAAATCTGATAAGTATTTTCTTTCTGGCTACCACCATAAATATTTATAACCACTTCGTCACCAGGACCAAGCACATAATTAGCAGGGGTAGCGATATTCATATTCGGTTCAAAACTCAGCAACTTACTATTAAAAATATCATGACCGAAAATTTTACGAGACTTACCTTTGTTCTGAGCAACACTCTGCTTGATGTCGTGATCAATAGCCCTTTCTTCCTGCTGAGCTTTATCCTGCAGTTCTACACTATTTCCCGCTTTGCCTGTGGTAAGCTCTTGTTTCGTCATACCATTGTCCTTTTTCAGCGCAGCATTTCCTTTATCAAGTTTAGCTCCCGCTTGAACCTGGGCATACCCCCCAAGTGTCATCATGGCTAGCATGAAACCGAATAAAATTCTTTTCATTACTTAAAGTTTATATATTTTCTTATTCACAAATTTGAATGCAAAGATAATGCTTTTTCAGCATAATTCATACTTTTTTCATCAAAAAAGACACTTAAAACTTGCGTTTCCAAATTTTTATAATTAAATTTGCATATGAAAAGAAAGTTAGGACCATGAATCAAATTAAGAAAGAATCCGAGGAAAACGAATATGTAAGATTTTCAGTATTATTAGGTGATTTTTTTATATTAAACGTATTATTCCTTTTTACTGTTATTTTTTGTAACTCCTGGATACCACATTATTTTTTATTTGCTACCAAAATAACATTTATAGTAATGAACTTTTCGATGTTCATTGCTGAGTTTTTCTATAAATCTATTATTCAGCGTCGTCTGATTAAATATTCTGAGGTTTTCCTTAATGTTTCGCGATTAGTAGGTTTACAGATGGTACTTTTCTGTTTCATCATTAAACTGTTGTCATGGGAGGTAGGCTATTTTTCTTTCTACATGTCCTTTACAGTAACACTTTTCACCCTAATTATACTTTCGCGCGCTGCAGAACATAGATTCCTATCCTATCTTCGCTCTATTGGTCGTAATACGCGCTCTGTACTCTTCGTGGGACATGATAAATCACTCCTTAATCTATATAACGATTTCTCATCTACAATATCATCGGGTTACCGCATCAAAGGATACTATGCCGATAAAGAGATGGAGGGAGCACCAGACAAGCTGAAATACCTGGGCAGCATAGATGATCTCAACAAGAAACTTGATAAATGGGACAGTGATCCACTACATGAACTCAATATAGACGAACTCTATTGCAGTATATCACATAACGATTCGGAAGAAATAAACCGCATAGCACATTCGTGTGATAAAAACGTAGTACGCTTCTTCTATGTACCCCATGCTTTCGAAGACTATCAATTAAACCTGAAAGCCTGCATGCTAGGCGATCACTTAGTATATAGAAACCGAATAGAACCTCTGAGACGCCCAATAAACCGTATTATTAAACGTAGCTTTGATATTGCTGTATCTTTGGGTGTGTGCATCTTTTTGGTTCCCCTTACTCTTATTATCGGCCTCATCATCAAGATACAAAGTCCTGGTCCAATCTTCTTCCGTCAGGGCAGAACAGGTATAGATGGTAAAACCTTCTATTGCTATAAGTTCCGCTCTATGCACGTCAATAAAGATGCGGATAAGATACAAGCAACCAAAAACGACCCTCGTAAATTTGCTTTCGGCAACTTTATCCGCAAGACCAACTTGGATGAATTTCCACAATTCATCAATGTTCTCAAGGGTGATATGAGTATAGTCGGCCCTCGCCCACACATGCTTACCCACACAGAGATGTATGGCAAGCTGATTGATAAGTATATGGTCCGCCATTTCTGTAAACCAGGCATTACCGGTTGGGCACAGGTTACCGGTTATCGTGGAGAGACGAAAGAACTCTGGCAGATGGAAGGCCGCATAAAACGGGACATTTGGTATATTGAGAACTGGAGTATATGGCTTGACCTAAAAATAATATGGATGACCGCCAAGAGTATTATCATTCCAGACAAACATGCCTATTAAACAGCATCAAAGGCACAACCAAAAAGACGAAATTTTTATCAAATAAAAGCCCATAGCTATTCCTAACAGGATTATAGCCATGGGCTTTTTTGCGTAATAATATTATCTACCACCTACAGATGCACTGTATATTCTCTCCAGGAATTGCAATGCCCCTCTGTATCCAATATGCGAACGGTTAATAACCAGTGTTTCAGAAGAAGGAGTGGCAACTTCAAAGAACAGAGCCCCCTTCTTATCGGCAAGAGTAAGCTCCCATGAAGAACCGAGGATTAATGGTTTACCAGAGGTAAATTCCACACTTTCTATTTTCTTCTCTACCAAATAGCCGTCTTCCTCAAATTCGACGTCAATGCTTACTCCCTCAGAAATGTTATTCTTGAAATATTCCGTTATCGCTGGTCGATATTTCTCCGGTGTATTATCCGTAATAATCACTTTTTTCGGTATCAAACCGATTTGGTCGGCAAGAAACTTGGAATAAGCCAACGCATAAGCAGCATCTGCCGTTACCACAAACTCGCTCGGCATACCATACCAATACTCTGCAAAAAACTCAGAGAAATGCTCCAAATAATAATAATAAATATCAGCTTCCTGACGGATGAACTGCTCCGATTGCGCCTTGTCAATACCCGCATATTCCACTACTTGACGGATAAACTTCGCTGTAGCTTCTTCACCTACAGGAATTTCAGGAATATGCAAGTATGGCTGATTATATTTCTTCTGCAAATGCTCTGCATTTTTGATACCGACCCATGGAGATACAACAAGATTAAACTGTGCTTGCGGTATTCTCTTCCAAGCCTCAACACCAGGGTTCTCAGCACCAAAGAGAACATTGACTTCAAATCCTGCACCGCGTAATATGCGAGCAAGTTCCTGATAATCACCACGCCAGTTATGGTTATAGTATGGCGTTTCAAACCAAAGGTTGATAAGTCCCTTTTTCTTTTCCCCCTGGTAGTCGCCCACAAACTGGTCGATGATCGCATCTACCACCACTTCATGTCCATACAGATTGTTACCCTTAAAGCCAGCAGTGTTAGCATATACGATAGGATAACCTGCTCGTTGATAATTACTTACAAGATCGGGCACATTATCACCGATAAGCTCACCTACACACCCCGTAAGCACCACAAAGAGATCACCCTCATAGATTTTAAGAGTAGATTTGATGAGTTCATCCAAAGTTTTAATGCCACCAAATACGACATCGTTCTCTGTAGAATTAGCACTGGGCATATTACCACCACCTGCAGCAATACTACCCTGAAACCCATTTTCGAAAGTCAACATAGCCGTTGTCTTCAACTGACATCCCGGACTACAATTCGCTATCGGAACAGCCCCTTTAATGGCCACCACGGTATTCGTCGCGCCAACCGCACAAGCATATCTTACATCGGATATTACCGAAGGTTTCTTCTTTTTTATATCGCTCATTACCTGATCATTTTTGATGTATTCGAAAATATAGATATTTTAGCCTGAAATCTTTACTCTTAACAAGATATACATGCCCCTTTAAAACTTAACCTCTTCTAGTTTCTTCTCAATATCCACAAAGACTGATTTGTCTTTCGTGAGAATGAAAGGATCATCCTGATTGAACCACCAATCATTATATGGCAAGCGTACATGACGCTGAAGCGTCTTATTAAACTTAGTACGAGCTAATACACCTTTGAGAATTTCACCCACACGCAAGATGCCATCATACCCAACAGGGATATGCTCATCACCCAAAGCAAAAGTAGGCACACCAAGATGTCCTGCCACAGAAGCCAATCCAGGGTGACGAATAATTAAGAAATCCGTTTTAGCACGCTTCAGCAGTTGCGGCAACTGGAAAGCACGTGTCTTACTGACCGTATAGTGAGGAATATCGCCATACGTTTCTACCAGTTCCTTTAATGTATCCTGATTCTTACCAGCACCATCATAAATCGGGTCATGGTGGAAAACAAGAGCCGCCTCATTTTTGATACCCAGCTCCGCCAAAACACTTATCAAGCCATGAGCATAAGCCGACCCCGTAAGCACCATACCATACTTACCCTTGAAATACTCACGATACGCTTCTAATTGCGGAGCGATACGCTGATGCTCGCTTTCTATAAAAGCCTCAGCCTCTTTCTCCTTACCAACCACTTTGGCAATCGCTCTCAGCCAGGCATCAGTACCCTTGATACCATAAGGTTGCGGAGCATCAATCTGTGGCACACCAAACTGATCTTCAAGCGCCGCACCCATATAGCCACCAAGTGTTTCACAGAACGTTGTGGTAGCAACAGCTTCAGAAGCCTGTCGAATCTCCTCATATGAAGCACAGTCGAGCAGATAATTAACGCGAAGCCCCAAAGGTTTCAATAGATCCGTAAACCAGTCTGTACCCCATAAGGCAACGATATTAATCAAGTCCTTTTGCTTTTTAGTAGGATGTCTCTCCACAATCTGTCTCAGCACACCATGAAAGGCAACATCGAAACCAGTACTCCAATGCTTACTTCGGAAGCCCTCACAATGCAAAGGAATCACAGGCACCCCCACCTCAGGCTCTAACTCCTCAGCCACACTGTCGATATCTTCGCCCGTAATAGCAGTAGCACAAGCCATAGAAATGAAAATGGCCTTAGGATTATAGCGCTCCTTGGCTATACGGATAGCCTGACGGAGTTTGGCACTACCACCAAAAACCATATCCTTCTCCTGAAGATTAGTACTCATATTGAGCGTGTTTTGCTGAGGTTTACCACGACGAGCAAGCCCCACATGCATAGAAAGGTTAAACTTCGCATTCTCACTACTACAGCCAATAGGTGCATGGTCTATCAAGACACAATCCGTAAGATTACCTATCTGGCATTGTACAATAGCATTAGAGCACATCGTCGTCTGATTCAAAGGACTTTGCAATTCACAAAGCCGACACCCCTGTCCTGCCCCAGCACAACCACCATGTTTTTTTACGCTTCGCTCATCGTAAGCCGATTGCTCTATCAACTCTTTCGCAGAGCCGTCCCATCCGATAATCGTACCGAGTCGCAACTCACGATTTTTGACGGTGGTCATATCCAGATTTATTCTATTTGCCATAATTTACTCTTGTTGATACTTAAACTTTAGCTTTCTCCCATCTATCTTATTGTAATATTGCACAATCTATTTTTGTACAGCCACTGCAATCTTGTACCCCATACATTATATACGATAATCGTCATCAGCATTATCCAGCAAGCCATATTCAAGAAGAATCTCCTCGAGACGTTCCTGTGTCATAGGCGTAGGAATAACAAACTTATCATTGTCAATAATCGCCTTAGCCAACTGTCGATATTCATCAGCCTGATCAGAATCCGGCTTATACTCTATCACCGTTTTCTTATTGATTTCAGCTCGTTGGACAATATTATTACGTGGAACGAAATGAATCAACTGAGTACCCAGTTCATGAGCGAAGGCACGAAGCAAATCTAACTCACGATCCACATTTCTTGAGTTACAAATGATACCACCCAAACGAACACCACCAGTACGGGCATAACGCTGGATACCTTTTGCGATATTATTGGCAGCATACAGAGCCATCATCTCACCCGAAGCAACAATATAAATTTCCTTCGCCTTACCCTCACGAATAGGCATTGCAAAACCGCCACAGACCACGTCACCCAAGACATCATAGAAGACATAATCCAAATCATCAGTATAAGCACCTAAGTTTTCCAACATATTAATTGAGGTGATGATACCACGACCAGCACACCCCACTCCAGGCTCAGGACCACCCGACTCCACACAACGTGTACCGCCGAAGCCCGTACGCATAATTCTGTCTAATGAGATGTCCTCACCTTCGTCACGAATGGTATCCAAAACCGTCTTTTGAGCTAAACCGCCCAATAACAAACGGGTAGAATCCGCTTTTGGGTCGCACCCCACAACCATAACTTTTTTACCGTGTTCAACCAATCCTGCTGTAAGATTCTGAGTCGTGGTTGATTTACCGATACCTCCTTTTCCGTAAATTGCAATTTGTCTTAATTCTGCCATTTTAAAGATAATGCTTTTGCAGCCACAAGCGTGGCTATGAAACAACTAAGGTGGTTATCAAAAATTTCCACCCTTAAAATAAATTTTGTATTTCGTTATACGACTGTACTTTTTCTAAAGCCTCAAGAAGATCTCCCGGCAAAGCCATCGCCGTAATGCCCTTTTGCCTCATCAAAGAAATCGCTCCCACACCTATTCGCGAAGCGATAATATACTGGCAATCCTGAAAGAGATTAATTCTCGCCTCCATTTCTGAAGAAGAATGACTTCCACCCAGACATACCGGCTCTACCGAACGCTTTTCCAGGTAATCCCACTCCCCATCAAAAAACTGGTATATATAAAACTCAGTTGCTCTGCCAAAATGAACATCCACGGTATACCCGTAATCCGTCGAAGCAGCAGCAACACGAAATGCGTTATATTGATGCTCGTTATCCATGTGAGAAAGTTTCTGATACAACAAAGTCCTCTGAATAAACCTCCTTGGAGAAATCATTCACCCCCGGAACACCTACCGCATCGGCACGACAGCGATTACAGTGGCGGAACACATCCATGTATTTCTCAGCTTGCTTTCTCGCCTCCTCTATCTGGAAACAGAAAGGAGCCTTCTCATCCTTGAGTTCATACGTCGGTATCAAAGGAATGATATTATAAATCGAAGCACCCAGCGAAGAAACCGTCTTGGCTATCTGTTCGATGTGATGCCCATTGATTTTAGGCACCAATACCGTGTTCACCTTCACAGTGATACCACTCTCCGCCACCTTTCGAATACCATTGAGTTGGTTTTCGATCAAGATCTTAGCCCCCTCCAGCGCATCATACTTTTTGCCATGATACACGACAAACTTATTCAGTTTGGCTTCTATCTCAGGGTCTACAGCATTCACCGTAACCGTCAAAGAGTCTATCTTCGCCTCTATCACTTCGTCAGCCTTCTCAGCAAGCAATAATCCGTTAGTACTCATACATTTAAGCAAATGAGGAAACTCCTTATCAATTAAACGGAATGTCTGCAGAGCCGTATCTGTAGCCAAAGTATCACCCGGTCCAGCGATACCAGCCACCTTGATAGCAGGACATATCTTTAATGCCTTTTTAAGAATAGCGATACTCTCCTCTGGAGTGATAACCTTAGCGGTTACACCAGGTCGCTGCTCCGTATCATTCAAGACACGGCTGCAAAATCGGCAACCGATGTTACAAGCTGGGCTAACCGGCAGATGAATTCTTCCGAGATTACCAGGTTTCTCAGCAAAGCAAGGGTGATTATTTCGTAATTTCTCTTGAATTTCAGTCATAATTCTATTTGGAATTTCACTTATAAATCTTTTTAGATAGACATATATTTATCTTACCGAGAACATTTTTGCTCTCGGTAGACAAGGAAATCGCTCAAAAAAAAATAGGATTAGTTATTAGAGAATAAAGCTGTAGACAAGTATCTGTCACCAGAATCAGGCAGCAACACGACGATGTTCTTACCTTCATTCTCTGGGCGAGCTGCCAGAATCGACGCAGCCTTTAAAGCTGCACCAGAAGAGATTCCAACAAGAATACCCTCGCTAACCGCAAACTTTTTACCTTCAGCAAAAGCATCTTCGTTTTCGATAGCAATCACTTCGTCATAGATTTTTATATTCAGTGTATCAGGAATAAATCCGGCTCCGATACCCTGTATCTTATGAGGTCCAGCAATACCTTTGGTCAATACCGGAGACGTAGCAGGCTCTACAGCAACAATCTTCACGTTAGCGTTCTTCGACTTCAGATATTCGCCGACACCCGAAAGTGTACCACCAGTGCCGACACCTGCAACAAAGATATCAACATTGCCATCCGTCTGATCCCAAATCTCAGGTCCTGTAGTCTTACGATGAATTTCAGGATTAGCAGGATTAACAAACTGTCCGAGAATCACCGACCCCGGAATACTCCTATTGAGTTCATCAGCCTTAGCAATAGCCCCCTTCATACCCTTGGCACCTTCTGTCAAGACAATCTCAGCACCATAAGCCTTTAACAGATTTCTGCGCTCAACGCTCATCGTATCAGGCAGAGTAAGAATAGCCTTATACCCCTTAGCAGAAGCCACAGCGGCTAAACCGATACCCGTATTACCAGAAGTTGGCTCTATGATAGTAGCGCCAGGCTTCAATAGCCCTTTATTCTCAGCATCCTCTATCATAGCAAGAGCAATACGATCCTTAACCGAACCGGCAGGATTGAGATATTCCAATTTAGCCAAGAGTGTTGCCTGATTAACCCCAGCCTTTTTTGAATAATTGTTGAGTTTTAGAAGTGGTGTATTACCAATCAACTCGAGAGAACTTTCAATAATCTTTGCCATAATTATTCCTCCTGTTAGCTATTATATAATTTAATGTTTTTCAATCGAAAGACTACTACTTCAAGTAATCTAATCAAACAATATGTTTTTCTGTGTGCAAAATTAAAGTAAGTCGAGCACATAGGAAATACCATTTATTAGGCATTTTCTATTACTATTGTATGGTATATTGAGTATAAATGTCTGGAAATCAGCAAAATCTTTGCTTTAGTGTAACCATACATAAGTTAACAGGCTATCTTAGGTTTACTGTATATCCCCAACAGTGGAAAAGTTATTATTCACTTATTCTCGAGACGTTTATGAGGAATATCTTGAGAGACGTAAATGTTTGATTGATGGCATTAATCGTATTCCAGGTTGATATACCCCAATTCCAATGGGTGCATTCTATACTGTAGCCAAGTTACCTGTTGAGGATGCTGAAGATTTTTGTAGCTGGTGTCTTTCAGATTTCCGATATAAAAATGAAACTACAGGTCAACAAGAGACAATCATGATGGCACCAGCAGCCGGTTTCTATAGCACACCAGAACTTGGTAAAAATCAAGTACAACTTGCTTATGTGCTTAACAAAGAAGCTCTAAAAAGATCTCTATTCCTATTGGAGAAAGCTTTAGAACAATATATTACACATCAATAGACTAATTGATTTTAAGGTGTACTTAATAATGTACTACCAAAGCTAGTGGCAGATAATAATTAATAGTATCTCAAAAGTGGGATAAGTTAAAATACTTTTATGTGTGGAATTGTAGGATATATAGGCACAAAACAAGCTTACCCTATTCTGATTAAAGGTTTGCATCGTTTGGAATACCGTGGATATGACTCTGCTGGTGTTGCTATGGTGCACCAAGACCAACTTAATGTCTATAAGGCAAAGGGTAAGGTTTCAGAATTGGAGCATGTTGCAGCCGATAAAGATATTAAAGGTACCATTGGTATAGCTCATACTCGTTGGGCTACGCATGGTCAACCGAATGCGACCAATGCTCATCCTCATGTATCCATGAGTGGTGATTTGGCTTTGGTACATAATGGTATCATTGAGAATTATATTGAGCTAAAACAGCAGCTGATAGATAAGGGATATGAGTTTAAGAGCGAGACGGATACAGAAGTTCTTGTTCAGCTCATAGACTATTCTTATCGTCAAACAGAGAATCTCTTAGATGCTGTTTGTGCAGCTTTGAATAAAGTTATTGGTGCTTATGCTATTGCTGTGATAGATAAGAATCATCCTGATACATTGATTGCTGCCCGTAAATCAAGTCCATTGGTTGTTGGTGTTGGCGAAAATAATAGTGAGTTTTTTGTCGGTAGTGATGCTTCTCCTATCGTAGAATATACCGATAAAGTAATCTATTTAGATGATGAGCAGATTGCTTGTATTCATTCAGGAGAAGACATCAAGATAATCGATTTAAACAATCATAGTGTAGACTTTGACATCAAGAAGGTAGATCTCGATATATCTCAATTGACCAAAGGTGGTTTCCCTCATTTTATGCTGAAAGAAATCTATGATCAACCGGAATGTATCAGAAACTGTATTCGTGGACGCTTGTTTGTTGATAAGGATCATCCAGAGAATAACAAGATCAACTTATCAGCACTTACCAACTTCAAATCTCAACTTATCCGTGCTCGTCATGTCATCATTGTCGCCTGTGGTACTTCATGGCATGCTGGCCTTATTGGTAAGCAGTTAATTGAAAAGATGTGTCGTATCCGTGTTGAAGTAGAATATGCCAGTGAGTTCCGCTATCGTGAACCGGTGATTGATAAGGATGATGTCATTATTGCTATCAGTCAAAGTGGTGAAACTGCTGATACTTTAGCTGCTATTCAATTGGCTAAAGAGAACGGAGCTCTTGTATTTGGAATCGTTAATGGTGTTGGTTCATCTATTGCTCGTGAAAGTGATACAGGTATTTATATTCATGTAGGTCCTGAGATTGGTGTTGCATCTACCAAAGCCTTTACAGGTCAGGTTGTGGTGTTGTCAATGCTTTCAATTGCGCTTGGCCATGCACTAGGCACAGTAACGGATAAGGAATATTCAGAGTATATAGCAGAATTGGCTACTATCCCTGAGAAGATACAGAAAGTTTTGGAGCAGAATGATAAGATAGACAAACTTTCAAATCGTTATACCTATGCTAAAAATTTCTTATACTTAGGCCGTGGATTCAATTATCCTGTTGCTCTAGAAGGTGCATTGAAATTGAAGGAAATCTCATATATCCATGCAGAAGGTTACCCAGCAGCAGAAATGAAACATGGACCTATTGCATTGGTAGACGAAGATATGCCTATCGTTTTTATAGCAACTCATCACCAGCTCTATCAGAAGATAATCTCTAATATGAAAGAGGTAAAAGCTCGTAATGGTAGAATCCTCGCTGTGGTTACAGAAGGTGATATGGATGTAAGGGAGATTGCTGATGAGGTAATAGAGATTCCACAGACAATTGGTCCTTTTGCTCCGTTGCTTAGCGTTATTCCTTTGCAGTTGCTATCTTATCACGTAGCAGTGAAGAAAGGTCTAAACGTGGATATGCCTCGAAACTTGGCAAAGAGTGTGACGGTAGAATAAAAAGATTGACTTCAACTAAATTTAAATCATTGCGTATGAATATTTTGCTAACTGGTGGTGCGGGCTATATTGGTTCACACACGATTATCGAATTGGATAAAGCTGGGCACTCAGTTGTGGTTGTAGATAACTTTGTAAATTCACAGCCAGAGGCATTGCGTCGTGTAGCTAAAATTATTGGTAAGGAAATTCCATTTGTGGAAGCAGACGTTCGGGATCGCGAGGCTATGGATAAAGTGTTCTCTGAAAACAAGATTGATGCCGTTATTAACTTTGCAGGTTTGAAAGCTGTAGGTGAATCTGTAGCAAAGCCTTTGGAGTATTATGAAAATAACATGAATGGCGTATTCGTACTTGTAGATGTAATGCGTAAGCATGGTTGTAAGAATATCATTTTTTCAAGTTCTGCTACTGTTTATGGTGATCCTGCTATCATCCCAATTACCGAGGAATGCCCTAAGGGAGTATGTACTAATCCATACGGTTGGACCAAATCTATGTTGGAACAGGTGCTGATGGATGTTCAGAAAGCAGATCCAGAATGGAATGTTGTTATTCTTCGTTACTTCAACCCTATCGGTGCTCACGAATGTGGAACTATAGGAGAAAATCCTAATGGTATACCAAACAACTTGATGCCATATATTACCCAGACAGCAGTAGGCATGCGTAAGGAATTGGGTATCTTCGGTAATGACTATGATACGCCTGATGGCACTGGTGTTCGTGATTATATTCATGTATGTGACTTGGCCTCTGGTCATGTTGCTGCATTAAAAGCAATTACGGAGAATAAAGGCTTAGCTATTTATAATCTTGGTACAGGTCATGGCTACTCTGTTCTTGATGTGGTTAATGCATTCATGAAAGTAAATGGTGTTAAAGTTCCTTATGTTTTTAAAGAAAGAAGACCTGGTGATATCGCGACCTGCTATTGTAATCCAGCTAAAGCAAAGGCAGAGCTAGGCTGGGAAGCTAAGCATGGTATCGAGGATATGTGCCGTGATAGCTGGAACTGGCAAAAGAAGAATCCTAATGGATATGAAGGATAAAGATTGGCAAGATATGAAATGGGAAAATGGGGTACTAACTATAAAGGGTGAAGGTAATCCTCACGTAGGTAAAGATCCATATATTGTAACTCTTATGTAGAACCACAAACTGTCCCCGTGTCAAGAATGGCTGAGGTGTGCCTAATGACCCAATCCGAGCGCTGGCAGATGCAGTACGAGCAGGTAATGGCATTCATTGCAACCAACCACCGACGTCCATCAAAATACTATGCCGAAGGGCGATTGCTGTGGCATTGGCTTCGTAGAAACATCAAACTCATGTCGAAAGGCAATATAATCCTAATTAAAATGTATCTCAGTTGATGTCACTCGCCTGTCCCTGTAGCAGGTATCGACACAAATCATAATATTTAAATAATGAATACCCACATCGTAATCATGGCTGGTGGCGTTGGTAGTCGCTTTTGGCCTTTGAGTACACCAGGGCTGCCCAAACAGTTTATTCGTGATATTGGTCACTATAGATTATTATGCAAAGTGAAAATAAGCAAATAGCTAGGAATTTAATATTTAATATCATATCTTTTGGTGTTAACATTTTTATTTCTCTCTTTTTTACACCATATTTAATTAGAACGCTAGGGAAAGAAGCATATAGTTTTTTCCCCTTGGTAAATAACATTATAAATTTTAATAATATTTTAACGGCCGCTGTTGGTTCTATGGCAGGTCGTTTTATTACAATGAAGTTTTACAAGAATGATATAGAAGGAGCTAATCAATATTTTAATTCAATTTGGGTTGCCAATATTGTACTGTCTATCTTTTTTACTATAGTATCAATTTTTGCTATTGTTTTCATTGCTAATATTCTTACAGTCCCAGATATTCTGTTAACCGATGTTCGGTTGATGTTTGTATTTTCAGCAGCAGCCATGATAATCGGTTTGTTAACTGGTATGTTTGGCTTGGGAACTTTTGTTAAAAATAGAGTAGATCTGCAATCTGGAATTAGTGTCATTACTCATATAGTAAGAGTTATTGCTATCATATTGTTGTTTTATTTCTTGTCACCAACTATAGTATTTATGAGCCTCTCAGGTTTTATAAGTGCCTTGGTGGGAATGTATTTCAATTTATCATTTAAAAAGAGACTATTGCCAGAATTATCTTTCTCACCAGTAAAGTATTTCAATTGGAAAGATTTTGCAGCTAATGTGAACTTCCGCATAACGGCCTGATACACAATATAAAACGAAAACACCGTTTCCTGTTTCATCAGACATTCATCAGACATCCGGGAAATTGAGCCTTTTCCGCTCATTTCTATACAAAAGTACTACTTTTTACCCGAATACGCAAGAGCGTTAAGATTTCTTATCCATTAAGAGTGAAAAAATATTAATTTTTTAGAAGGACGGTTAAGGTGATCAAAGGGGTGTTTGATGGAAAAATGAGAGAAAAACGCGAAAATCAGAAAAATCAGGGTTATGAGGTGTCAAGATAAAATCTGAGAGAAACTGAAAACCTAGCGTTTGACGAGAAAACAAAAATATACAACAATAAACATACTTTAATAAAGATGGTGGCAAAATGACAGGAGTTCGGCTTCTGGCTAATGACTTGAAACAAATATCTGATTGCACAGGTGGTCGCAATAGTGATGCAGTTCGATACTGCCAGTCAGAACAAAGATACATATTGAAATTGTCAATAATCAATATGGAATGAGATAAACGCATTGAGTCTTGCAAGGGTAGGTGGAAGGGTATGGTGTTGTCGATGCGATTCTAGATCACGCGGTCTATGCCGCTAAAAATTAACGAAAAAAGTATTTTATGAAAATGATTACAAAACTTCGTTAGTTCGGGCACAAGGTTGCCCGACTAGCAAACAAAGCGAAAGGGCATTTCTGCCGAGTGGAGAATTTATAGTTATTGTGTAGCATCCTTGATATGCTCGGGATTGCACTAAGAGTTGTCATTGTGGGTGGTTCATTAACTCCGATTGATGTTGTAAACATCGTCATGGACTTAAAAACTATAGGTGATAACATATCGAAGAAAGGCTGATTTAGATTAGGGGTCTGCGTTTGTGCAGACGCAGACTCCATTCCCATTTCAAAAGGAGCCAGATAGTATCAAAGCATATTTCTGATAGCACAGGTGGTCGCAAAGGTGATGCAGTTCGATACTGCCAGTCAGAACAAAAATAGTTTTTTATTCAAAAACATATTATTCAATCTCAAAGATGAATACAAATTATAAATCAATCCTATGGACAATAACGATATTGGTTATAGGAATTATAATAGGCTTTTGGATTCACAAAGCCTTTTTTGCGAGCGAGAATCAAGGAATTCTTCTATGGTCTTACTATTTCTTCCAGATATTGGGAGGAATAGGAACATGTATGGCTGTTGTGGTGGCATTATTCAAAGATTCCATTAAAAAGTTTATATGGCATCCAAAATTTAATTTTGAATTGTTAAGTGACGGGATTATTGAGGTTATAAATCATAATGCAAATAATCCGACTGCTGATATGTACAAAGGAATTCTACGGGTTACTAACGTCGGAAATGACTCTGCAAAGCGTTGTGAGATAGTTATCGAAAAGATAGAATATGCCCAGCGTGGGTCTGAAATTTATGACACTATCCATGATGTTGTAGGAAGGAGAAAACTCGACTGGGGATCAGATAGCGTAATTATACCAAAAGGAAAATATCGTGATATTGATTTGTATAAAATTACAAAGGCTACAGGATTGCCACAGCAAGGCGAGGCAGCTGATCCAGACTCATATCTAATAGAATTGACTGGCCCACAAATAGAAGATAAATATCGCAAGTCAGGAAAGCTACGAATCAATTATTGTATCAGTTATGACGAAGGTAGTTTCCATAACTTTACTCTTTACGTTGACGGTGATGGAGTCTGGAGAGGAAGGAAAGAGGAATTAAGAAGATATATCAATTTTAAACTTGAAGCAGTATGAAAACATTCCTTATAGTATATAGTCCTACAAATAATATAACGGAACTCCAAGCTCGAATTCGAAGTTTAGGTGACTCTTTTTTCTTTATGGATAATCACTGCTTATTGTCAGTTCAAGACGATACTATGACAGCTAAACAAGTATTTGAACGTCTAGAAGGAGAATCTAAACTGAATTCAATTTTTGTGAGTGCTATTAGCACCAATGTCGAAAGAGGATATTGGGGATCAATGTCGCGTGATTTTTGGGATTGGATAAGTGCTCATCAATCGAATATATAAAGTTTCGATGACAAAAAGCTCATAGGGTGAGTATGCTCGACAACTCATGGAAATGAAAAACTTCGTTGATGCTGAAGGCAGGAGGGTTTTTAGTGATATAAAGAATGATGCTTTCAAGCAATCAGTAAAGTTAGTCTCTTACACAAATGATTAATATCAATCCAGGATACGAGGTGATATTTGACCCGGGGTATTGATCAGAACTGCGATAGGATTGCGGGGATGATGGGTGTTGAGAGGGATTTCATCAAGGAAGTATTGGATGCAGGGATGTATAAGTATAACATATCTAATTTCTAAATATAGTATGGCACACGATCCTTTATTTGAGATGTTCAGACAGATAGACGAACAAAATCGGATGGCATATCTTGCAGAAAAGTTTGTGGATATGAGGAATGAGGGTGTTAGGCCTGGTGTTTATATTGCTATTGCAGATAACAATCAGTATAATCAAGGAGAAACATCTGACAGAAAACCTTGCTGTAGTATTGATGCATGGCATAAATATTGGCAGATAGCAGCGATGAAACTTGATAATGAGATGGAATGTTCATGTTGTGGTAAGAAAATATACACATTAATATCTGATCCTCGCTGCATTAAGGAATCACAAGGGTTTGATGAGGAAGGAAAACCAGATCAGCCTGAAAACCATAAGGCTCATGGCGGTCATATCTATGTAAAAGACGTAGCCATCCCTGAAGGTCTTTATATTACTCCTTTGTGTCCGCACTGTAATGGTCAACATAAGCAAAACATCTCTATTCAAGAAGGTGCAATTATTGTAGAGGAAATCTGTAGTAAATAAAACGAAAACGGGTATGAAAATGAAAGGAATGATAATACGGATTTATTGGCAGCCACGTCGTACGGCTGTTTGTGAATAAATATCCGGATTAATAGACGTAACACTATAATCCTCCCCAAGATTATTATACGGCACATTATAATCCCAGACACAATGCATCTACAATTGTGTCATGCGCCTGTCCCTATGGCAGGCTAATAGATATAATCAAGATAAATATTACAAAACAGATACTTAGATAAAAATGAACATACTTTTAACAGGTGGTGCGGGCTATATTGGTAGCCACACCATCATAGAACTTGATAAAGCTGGTCACAGTGTAGTTGTTGTTGATAACCTTGTAAACAGCAATCCAGAATCTTTACGTCGTGTCGCAAAGATTATAGGTAAGGAGATTCCTTTCTATGAGGTTGATGTGCGCGATAAAGATGCTCTATCAAAGATGTTCGATGAAAACAAGTTTGATGCTGTCATCCACTTTGCTGGCCTCAAAGCTGTTGGCGAGTCAGTCGCAAAGCCTTTGGAGTACTATCATAACAATATGACAGGCACTTTCATCCTTTTGGAAGTGATGCGACAGCATAACTGCAAAAACATCATCTTCAGTAGCTCTGCTACAGTCTATGGTGATCCTGCTATTATTCCTATTACCGAGGAATGTCCCAAAGGTCATTGCACTAACCCTTACGGGCAGACCAAAAGTATGCTTGAAGAAGTGTTGATGGATGTGCAGAAAGCAGACCTAGAGTGGAATGTGGTGCTGCTGCGCTATTTTAATCCTATTGGTGCCCATCAGAGCGGTATGATTGGTGAGAATCCAAATGGCATACCTAATAACCTCATGCCCTACATCACCCAGACCGCTGTGGGAATAAGAAAGGAACTAGGCATCTTTGGCAATGACTACGACACCCATGATGGCACTGGAGTACGCGACTATATCCATGTCTGTGACTTGGCTTCAGGCCATGTCGCAGCATTAATTGCCATCAAAAAGAATTGTGGACTTGCCATTTACAATCTTGGTACAGGTCATGGCTATAGTGTTTTGGATGTAGTGAAGGCCTTTGAGAAAGTCAATGGTGTCAAAGTACCATATTCTTTCAAGCCTCGCAGACCAGGTGATATAGCAACCTGCTACTGCAATCCGGCAAAAGCCAAGGTAGAACTTGGCTGGGAAGCACGATATGGCATTGAAGAAATGTGTCGAGATAGTTGGAATTGGCAGAAGATGAACCCTAATGGTTATTCGGAGGATTAAGGTATATCGCTAGGCACATGTAATAATCGTTAAGTATGGGGTAGACTCTCTTCAGTAGTTCTCATAAACAAGGTCCCGCTCGGTGAGGCTATAAGATGCTTGCCGAGCAAGAATAATTCAGGTAATCCTGTTTTAGAATTGTTCAAGTCTGAACGTTAAAATGAAATATTACCCACGTATTGTAGATTGAAGCATACAAAATGTGGTTATGGTTATAAACTCGAAATCGAAGTTTGTTATATGAAATCAGGAATTAAGTCAAATTTTATTTTTGACATCCTCAATACAGTTACAAACCTACTATTTCCTCTTATTACGTTTCCGTATATTTCTAGAGTTTTATCTCCAGATGGTATAGGTATTGCAAGTTTTTGTCAGTCTACTATTGCTTATATTGTGATGATAGCTGCGCTTGGCATTCCTACATATGGCACACGTGAAGTATCAAAAATTAAGGATGATAAAGTTAAGTTATCTCAATTCACATATGATATAGTCTTTATTCATGCTGCATTTTCTATTTTAGCGTATGCGTTTGCATTATTATTGTTGTTTGTACCAGTAATATCAAATGTGGCTAGTATCTATTTGATAGCATCTTTGCATATCATTCTAAACCTTGTAGGTTTTACTTGGTTTTTTCAAGGTATCGAAGAGTTTAGGTATATAGCAATACGTGGATGTGTATTTCGAGTAATATCAGCGATTCTTTTATTTACGTTTGTCAAGGACTCTTCTGATGTTGATATTTATGTGTTTATATTAGTTATTGCTGAAGCTGGTAACAACATCTGTAATTTGTTTAAACTGAGGTCTATTGTATCTTTTAAGGGATTAAAACCGTCATATTCAATTTTTAAAAGACATATGAAAGAAATTTCTTATTTGTTTCTTTTTTCTGTCTCTACCTTGATTTATTTCAATACTGATAATATCATGATTGGTTTTATTAAAGATACTGAGGCTGTAGGATATTATGCCCCAGCTTTGAAAATTCAAAGACTATTAATGGGACTTGTATTGTCAGTAAGTACAGTGTTGTATCCAAGACTTTCTAAGTTGTCATTGGATAATAAAGAGGAATTCAACAAACTTTCACGGAGAGGAATAAAAGCTATTTTTGCGATTGGAGTTCCTATTATAGCGGGAGTGTATTCGGAGGGTAAGGACGTTATTCAATTATTTGCCGGCGATGATTTTTTACCTTCATCATGGGCTTTGTATTTATTAGCACCGGTTATCGTGCTGGGAGTATGTTCTAATTTGATTTCAAGACTATTAATTTGTCAGAAGCTTGATATTACTGTGTTGAAGTGTACTTCAATCGGAGCAATAACAAATATTTTGTTGAATGGAGCATTAATCTATTTCCTTTCCTATAATGGAGCAGCTATTGCTAGTACAATATCTGAGATTGCAGTATTGGGAAGTATGTTAGTAATTGGATATTATTACCTTCCTCAAAATTTGTTTAGTAAAACTTTAGTAAAATATCTTCTGGCAGGTGGTGTGATGTTTCTTTCAATTTGGTGTATTCCAATTTTCGAAATAAATATTGTTCTTTCACTTGTTTTCAAGTCAACAGTGGGACTATTAGCTTATTTGTTAGTTCTTTTTGTATTTAAAGATGACATTATTCTACCTGTTATCTTTCAATTCATAAATAAATATCGATGCCGACAATAAATTTTTTATTATACGCTTTCTTATCGTATATTTTGTGGAAAAAAAGATGTAAAGTGGTGTTATTCATTTCTTTACTATGGAGTTTTTCTGCCTTAATGGGAATTTATTATTATAGTTCAGATTCTTATAGGGGGGGACTTTATGACATTACTTTAGGACCATTTGTTTTCCTTTTTGTTGGATTTGTTATTTTGTTAATTCCTCTAATAAAACAAAAGAAAGAAATTCATCATGTTATATATAAAAAAAGAATCTATATAGATATAATCTCATGGATTATAGTCCTTATATGTATAGAACCTTTTTGTGAATTATTATATCTTTTCTATGATTTAATTACATCTGGTAGAATAATGTTGCTCGGAGCAAGTTACGATGATGTATCAAATGATAATGCTGAAGCCCTTGTGCAATTAAGTGTACTTGGCAAGTCCTTAGCTGTTTATTCCCGCAATTTTAAGATTATTACTCCTGTTTTGTTTTTCTATTACCTTCAACAGGAAAAAACTAATGCTTTTTTGTTAATTGGATTGTTGTGTGTGTCTATTTCACCGTCGCTCAATAATCTTACTATTGGCAACAGAACTGAATTAATTTGGTTTTTACTTTATTTCTCTACTTTATACCTTTTGTTAAAAAATACCATACACCCTAGTAAGACTAAATATTTTAAAGTCATTTTAATTACGATCTTTAGTGTTTTTCTGACTTTTTTTATAGCTATTACACTAGGTCGCTATCTTATTGGCTATGGCGAAGATTCTGCTTCTAGTTTTTTGATTCAGTATACAGCTGAAAGTATGTATAACTTTAATACAAACGCGTTTCACGAGCCAACTCCATTGTATGGTCATCAAGCTTTTAATTATTTTATTGATAAGGCAAATGGTACAGCTAGTACACTTGGGGATTTTCGTGACTATTTAAATGTTCATATGAGGAGTCCGTCTTGGATTTTTTATAGTATAATTGGCGATTTCTATATCGATTTTGGACTCATAGGGGCTCTTCTGTTTATAGTAGTTGTAAGCCTTATTTATCGTAACACTTTATCAGGAACTTCTATCAATCTCGAAGTCCTTTTATTATTCTCTATTTATCTCTATGCTGTTGCAAATGGCCTGTTTTATTGTTGTTACATGATGAGTTGGGCTCCCGCAATATATTGTTTTTTATTTTATTTATTATTAAAACTTTTAAAAATAAATGGATAAACCAGAAATAATAGCTTTCTATCTACCTCAGTTTCATCCTTTCAAGGAAAATGATGAATGGTGGGGTAAGGGTTTTACTGAATGGACAAATGTGGGAAAAGCAAAACCACTTTTTAAAGGTCATAACCAGCCTCGCGTTCCTACAGAGCTAGGGTATTATGATCTTCGTTTGCCAATTGTTCGAGAACAACAAGCTGAGATGGCTCGTGAAGCTGGTGTTACAGCATTTTGTTATTGGCATTACTGGTTTGGAAATGGTAAGCGGCTTATTCCTGAAGTCTTCGATGAAGTCTTAGCATCAGGTTCTCCAGATTTCCCATTTTGTTTAGGATGGGCAAATCACTCTTGGATGGCTAAGAATTGGAATTCTGATGGAACCACTACCGAAAAATTGTTAATGGAGCAAACATATCCAGGACAAGATGACGAAAAGTTACATTTTCAGTTCTTGTTAAAAGCCTTTAATGATAAAAGATACGTTAAGATTGACGGGGCTCCATTATTATTCATATTTGCTCCTATGGATGTACCTGAAGAGTATCTCGTCAATTTTAGGAAGTGGACAAAAGAAGCCGGATATCCGGATTTATTTTTAGTGGCCAATGTAAACCATTCTAAGGCTACCAAAGAAGTGTTGAAAAACAAGGGGTTTAATGCTATGGTCTTTCAGAGGTTATCTTTCAATTCAGAACCGAGTGTTTTGGTAAAAGATAAAATTAAGAGGAGACTAATAAGGATAAAAGATCAAGTTAAAGGTTTTATACTGCATAGGCCTCCTTTTATTGGTGATTATTCCAAAAATTATCATAAGTTGATTACATCAAAGGAAAAAGATGAGTTTGTTATTCCGCAACTTTTACCACAGTGGGATCACACTCCTAGGAGTGGATGGAATGGTACTCTCTTGATAAATTGTAAACCGGAGTATTTCTATGAACATTCTAAAGAAGCACTGAACATCGTAAAGAACAAACAAAATAAAATCATCTTTCTTAAATCTTGGAACGAATGGGGTGAGGGAAATATGATGGAGCCGGATTTAACGTATGGACGTGGATTCATTAATGCATTACGAAAAGCTGTTGATGAATATGAAGAATAATATATTGGTGTTTATACTAATTATATTTTTCAGTATCAATTGTTTCGCTAAAGAGGATATTTTGGTCGGAACTTATTATTTCGGTGGTTGGAGTGGTGAAAATACGGATAAAAGACTCAGAGATATTAAAGCCCCAATGCATTTAACCTACAAATTGTTTTCTGATTTTTCTAATCGGAAACCAATATGGGGGTGGAGAGACGACGATGTTAAATTAATGGAGAAACAAATTGATTTAGCTTCCAATAGCGGAATTGATTTTTTTACATTTTGTTGGTATTGGTATGATGACAATGATTCGATTAATATAAGAAAAATAGAAGAATCACCTTTAAATCAATGCATAGAGTTGTTCTTAAAGGCAAAAAATAGTAAGAAGTTGAAATTTTCTATTTTAGTTGCTAATCATAATGGATATCGCATTAATGGTAGTAATTTCGAGAAATGTATAAGCTATCTTAGCGAAAAGTTTTTTTCCAAGCCCAATTATCTCCTACTTAACAATAAACCAGTAATCGAATTTTTTGATTCGGAGTCTCCGATTCCTTATATTCCCCAAATTAGAAAAAAAACAATTGATAATTGTTCTACTGATTTATATATCATTTCAAAGGGTGTTATCAACGAAAACTATGATGCTGTTTCTTGGTATAATATTGCTGAGGGAGGTACAGTAGGTGAATATCGTCCATACAGTTCATTAAACCAGTATGTGATTAAAAAATGGTATTCTATTCCTAGTTCCATTTCTGTTTTCCCCTTGTGTATGACAGGATGGGATAAAAGACCTTGGTTTCAGAACGAAAATTTTATATATTACAAAAGACCTTCTAGTAAGGAGTTTTATAAGCAATTAAATAGTGCCAGTTTTTTTTTGAACGCAAGAAAGAATGCACCGAAAGTTATCATGATTTATGCTTGGAATGAATATGGTGAAGGTGGATATATGACTCCTACAATTGGAGACAAAAAGGGAGTTCTTCTTAAACAAGTAAAACGTTTTAAAAAGCTAACAAGATGATAAAGTTAGTATATTTTAATCTAGGAGGCTTTGGTGACACTGATGTCACAGTGCTAAAACATCTTAATAAGGAATATGATTTAACTTGGTTCTTTTTAGATGAACCTTTGAAAAATGTAAATCTAACAAAGGAACAAGCTGAACAGTATGCAAGAGAGAATAATATAAAGCTTCATGTTTGTACTCGATGTTTCAAACAAAGAAGTTATAAGAATGTCTCTTTCTTTTCTAAGATAAGGCGAAGAATGAATCAAATCGATCCTGATTTGATTTTTACATGTATCTCAGAGTGGGGATGGATGATGCAAGTTCCGTTTCTAAAGTGTGATAATATAATTTATGGTATACATGATGTCAAGCATCACACCTATAGTAAGTCCTTCATTAGAGATTTAAATTTTAAAATTAAAAACATAACAAAAAAACTGTATAAGCATAATTGTGTTTTTTCGTCTAACCAAGCTAGATTGTATCAGGAACTATATGGTAAAACTGTTGCTAATTTAGGGATGAGTTATAAAAATTTTGGCTCATCTAATCTCAAAGTTGCTGATATTTCAGAAGGAGTAAAACTTCTATTCTTTGGTAGCATTCATTTATATAAAGGCTTAGACTTGCTCATACAGAATATTGAGACTCTATATGATAGAGGTTGTCGTAACTTAACTTTAACAATAGCAGGTAAAGGACCAGATTGGGATCTTTGCTCTAAATATATCCGTCATAAAGATTTGTATAACCTGAATATTCGTTTTGTTGACAATAGTGAAATTCCTGATTTGTTCTCAACACACCATTTATTGGTGTTGCCATATCGTGATGCTACTCAGTCAGGACCTCTTCTGACAGCATTATACTATGGCCTTCCAATCATTGCTCCTAATTTTGGTTGTTTTGCTGAGACGTATGATGATAAATCTGGTTTTTTATATTCTCAGGGACAATTGATTGAAGCTTTATGTAAGGCATCAAAAATGTCTGCTTCTGATTATTTGGAATTGGTAGCTAATTGTAGAAAAAGGCGCCAAATATTTAGCGAAGAAAATATTTCTCAGAATTATATAAACTATTTTAATAGTTTGCTATGATTTTTTCCGATGATAATTTCGAATTAATTAGTAGAGAAACCATCTTTTCTTGTGACGATTATAAGACTTTGGCTTCATTAAGCCAGAAGATGACACATAATTGTGCGGAAGAAGCAAAAAGAAAAATCGAGCACTCGAAACATTATTGCAAGGAACGATTAGAAAAACTACGCTATGATTTTTTGAAAGATTTTATATCAAAGTAAATAAATTGCTAATAAATGAAGAAAGTAATTACATATGGGACATACGACCTTCTGCATCAAGGTCATATAAATTTGCTTCGTAGGGCAAAAGAACTTGGAGACTACTTGATTGTGGGAGTCACTAATGATAGTTTTGATAGGGAACGAGGAAAACTAAATGTACGTAACAACGTGCTTGAACGCGTCGAGGCTGTCAAGGCTACCGGTTTTGCTGATCAGATAATTATTGAGGATTATGTGGGCCAGAAAATAGATGATATTCAGAAATATGATGTAGATATTTTTGCGATTGGTTCAGATTGGGAGGGTAAGTTCGATTATCTTAATGAATTTTGCAAGGTTGTATATCTTCCGCGAACAGAAGGTATTAGCTCTACGATGCTTCGTGATGAGTCAACAGTTGATGTCCGCATTGGCATAATTGGTTGTGGACGCGTTGCAAAACGCTTTCCTTCAGAAGCGGATGTCGTTAGTGGCGTCAAGGTGGTAGCTGCTTATGATATCAACAGCCAGGCAACCCACTCTTTGACTGATAAGTCTGACGGAATAACAGCATACGATAATCTCACAGACTTCTATAATGCAGTTGATGCAGTTTATATAGCCACCCCTCACCTTACGCATTATGATTATATTAAACAGTGCATAGCTGCTGGCAAGCATGTATTATGTGAAACCCCTCTTGTTCTTAAATCAGATAGAGCAAAAGAAGTTTATTCGCTTGCCAAAGAAAAAGGGGTGTTTCTTATGGAGGCAAACAAAACGGCACACTGTCCTGCATTTAACCACCTTATGGTAATGATTAAGTCCGGAGTGATTGGTGAGGTGGTAGATGTCGAAGCATCGCTCTCTAAATTATGGGACGACGACAAAACACTACGAGAGTTTGACCCTAACCAGGCAGGCGGCTCCATGTATGAGTTAGGCAGTTACCCGCTACTTCCAATTATGAAACTTTGTGGTATTCATTACGAGAATCTGAATCTCTATTCACGTATGAAGAATGGTGTAGATATGTATACCAAAGGGGTATTCCGATACCAGAATGCTGTTTGTTCATTTAAAGTGGGCCTTGGTGTAAAGACCGAAGGCAATCTAATTATTTCAGGAACAAAGGGGTATGCCTATGTACCTGCCCCATGGTGGAAGACTGATTATTTTGAGTTGCGTTATGAAGATCAAAATCAAAATAAGAAATTTTTCTACAAATGGGATGGTGCGGGGTTACGATATGAAATACAAGAGTTTATATCCTGTATAGTTAATCACAGACAAAGTACGGCAAGACTCCGTAGACGTGAAAGCATTGCGATGGCTGAGATTATGCAACAATTCACAGAACGTAAAAATATGATGATGATATGAAGAGAATATTGATTGTGGGGGGCGCAAATGGTATAGGTTTATCCATTGCAAAAGTATTAGCCTCCAAAAATGATACAGAAAAAATCTACATTGTTGACAAGGCAGTTTTGTCAGATAACTATAAAGAGGATAAAATTGAAAGCTTTCAATTCGACTTAACAAGTGATGATTATAGCATCTTTAACAAATTTACAGATATCGATAGCTTGGTGATAACTGCAGGTTTTGGAAAATTGGCTTTATTTGAGGATATACCGGATGAAATGATATCAACATATTTTAATGTCAATACCATTGCAATTATCAGATTAATAAAGCATTTCTATAATCGCCTCCTTTCAAAAGAAAATTTCTATTGCGGAGTCATGGTTAGCATTGCCGGCTTTATGTCATCTCCATTTTTCTCGCTCTATGGTGCAACGAAAGCAGCACTGAAAATATTCATAGAGAGTGTAAATGTCGAGTTAGAGAAATCTGGAACCACAAACAGAATATTAAATGTATCACCTGGTTCAATAAAAGGAACTAGTTTTAATCAGGGAACGACAGACCTCTCATTAACAGCACCATTGGCTAATGAAATCGTTTATCATTTGCGTAATAAAGACGATTTGTTCATCCCTCAATACGAAGAAGTATTTAAGGCTGTGCTAGAAAGATATCATAATGATTTCAGGAAAGAAGGTTCTCATTCATATGATTATAAAATAAATTCGGGAAGATTAAAATAAGAAATATGCAAAAGAAATATTCATTTACGTCAATGAAGGAATCCATGCCTGCATGGAAACGCAAGAAGGATCCAGTTTTAACTAAGGTATTTTATCGTCCAGTCTCATTTTGGTTTGCTAGTATATGTGCTAATAATGGTGTCAGACCTAACACCATTTCTTATATTTCAACAATTGTTGGTATAATCTCTTGTGCACTATTTTTATTTCCGAATAATTTTGAAGCACAATTGTTAGGAGCAATACTTGTTAATGTATGGATTGTTATGGATTGTATAGATGGCAATCTTGCACGTGGTTATATGCGTCAACCTTTTGGAGAATTTGCAGATGGTACAAGTAGCTATATTCTTGTTGGCTATATGTGTACCGCATGGGGATTCGCTGCATATTTTGATGGAGGCTTATTTATAGAATCTGGATGCCCATGGGTTATATTAATGGGTGCAATTGCTTCTTCTTCAGATGCTTTAATGCGATTAGTATATCAGAAATATAAAAATGTAGAAACTGATATGATAACTCGTAATATTATTGACCCGGAGCCAGATAAGCACACGGATCATTCTCAAGTAGGTAGTTTTCGTTCTCGTATAGAGAATGAATTGGGTCTTGGTGGTTTATTACCCTGTGCGATTCTTATTGCAACAATTTTCCATGCATTGGATATAATTGTCATTTATTGTTTATTCTATTATGGTGGCTCAGCTTTAATCGGTTCCTTGATTTATTTTAAGAAGGCGATAAAAGCTACTGCGAAGTATCAAAATAGAATGCCTAATTAGCATAATAATTTGATTTGTTATGAACATCTTAATTACTGGTGGAACAGGTTTCATCGGCAGAAAACTGATTCCTGAATTGAAAAAGCAAGGACACAACATAAGTGTGTTGTGCAGAAATAAGGAAAAAGCATTAAGCATATTGCCAAATGATTGTAAGATTATTATAGGCGATATCACTGACGCAGAATCACTAAAGGGTTGTTGTGATGGTATCGATATGGTATATCAGTTGGTTGGTCTTTCAGGCAACGAACTACCTTCGGAGCATCAATTCGCACGGTTTCGTAAAGTGAATGTTGAAGGTCTCCACAATATTGTGATGGAAGCAGAACGTGCTCATGTAAAGCGATTCATACAGGTAAGCTCGATTGCTGCTATGGGTATTGTGAAGCAGATGCCAATTAATGCGGAGAGTAAATGTGAACCATATCTGCCCTATCAGGTTAGTAAACGTGAGGGAGAATTGCTGGTATTAAAAGAGGTGAAAGAAAAGAACTTTCCAGGAATCATCATCCGACCAGCAAAAGTATATGGTGTAGGCGGTGAAGATTCTTATCAATCTATCATCAAGATGTGTAAGAAAGGTATATTCCCCAAGGTGGGACTAAAAGATACCCAAGTAAGCCATTGCTATGTTGATGATTTGATAACCACCTTATCATTGCTTACCGAAAAAGGCAAGATTGGCGAAATATATATCTGTGCAACCGAGAAAGGCATCGGCTTTTACGAGAGTGTAGAACTGGTTGCAAAACTGATGGGCAAAAAGGTTAAGATGATTCCCATCCCAAGATGGCTGATGGCATCTATGGCTTATTGCATAGAGGTCGTATTCGGATGGATGGGTAAAAAGGCGCCTGTAACACGCAGGAATGTGATTGCTGCTACTACAGATAGAATCTACGATTTTACAGCAAATAAACGCGATATTGGTTTTGTTAGTAGTGTTACGATGGAAGAAGGCATACGCAGGTGTGTAGAGTATAACAAAGCAAAAGGATTGTTTTAATATGGACATCTTTCCTGTCAATATTAAAGATGCAAAAATCTTGATTCCTCAATTGTTCACCGACACAAGAGGAGACTTTATGGAATTCTATAATGAGAATACGCTTAATAAAGAGGGTATTAAGGATGTATTTGTTCAGGACAATATCTCATCTTCCATAAAAGGCGTGTTAAGGGGAGTGCATACCCAGTTAAAGTATCCTCAAGCTAAAATCGTGTCATGCTTGAAAGGAATCATTTGGGATGTAATTGTAGATTGCCGGATAGACTCACCTACATTTGGTAACTGGTATGGGGAATTTTTAACTGCAGATAATCACAAGCAGTTATACGTACCTCAGGGGGTGGCTCACGGTTATTATACTCTGTCAGAAGCCACAATCTTAATGAAGGTAACCACTCACTATACCCCCGGCGATGAGATTGGTTTTAATTGGGATGATGAATCTATCGGAATTGATTGGCCGTTGGATTGCGAATCGGAACCGATTCTTGCAGAAAAAGACAAGAATTGGGGCAGTTTCGATGATATGATAAGGATAATTAGTGATTATAGATAATAAAGATTGTATGAACATAGTCTATACTTGTGACAATAACTTTGTATGGATAATGGGGATATCGATGATATCCCTTTTTGAAAACAATAAAGGATGTAAGGATATTAATGTGTATCTTCTAGGCGATCATGTATCCGAGGATAGTAAGAACATCTTGGATAGTATAGCCTTGAAGTTTCAACGACATTTTGCTTTGATAGATGTACCAGACTTGAATATCCCAGAGAAGTTGAGTAGTAACAGATGGCCCAAGAGCGCTTTTACCAGAATGTTTGCGGGCGAGTTGCTGCCTATAGAGGTAACAAAGGCAATCTATCTTGATTGCGACACAATTATTAGTGGTGATATACAGGGAATGGAGGCTTATATCAAAGAAGATGTGGCAATTTGTGGCGTTAAGGACTGTGTGAGCCGACCCTATAAAGCAAAAATTGGCATTGGTAAAGATGGTAGCTATATTAATGCAGGTGTGTTGGCAATGAATATTAAGAAACTGCGCGAATTTGATATACGTAAGATGATTGCAGAGTTTGTAGATAATTATGAGTCTGCTATCAGTTATGCCGACCAAGATATATTAAATGGCATTTTCAAGGGAGAGTTTGGCATATTGCCGCCTCAGTATGATTTGATGACGATGATTAATACCTATACATATAAGGAACTACAGCAGATACGCCACCCGCATAATTATTATAGCGCAGAAGAAATTGAGTTCTCAAAGAAGAATCCCCTGATAATACATTTTACAACAGCGATGTTGAATATTCGACCATGGTGCGAGGGCTCAAAACACTCTTATGCCTGGATGTTTGAGAAATATCAAGCTATGAGCCCTTGGGCAGCTAGGCAAAAGGGCAAATCAAATTTCTCCGCCAATGAGTATAAGATAATCCGAAAGATATTAATGTTACCCAAGCCATTAGCTTATAGGCTGCTTGGCTTAATACACGCTTATCTTAGACCTTGCTATATCATAGCAACATCAAACATAAAGAAATACTTGTGATATAGATACTGGTATAGATAGAATAGTTTATAATAATTTGGATGAGGAAAAATGATAATTACAAAAACCCCATTTAGAATGTCGTTCTTTGGAGGCGGTACAGACATGCCTTCGTTCTTCAACGAGCATGGAGGTGCTGTTATCTCCACAACATTCGACAAATATTGTTATGTGAATGTGAGACATATGCCTCCATTCCATCCCTATATCTCAGAGTTGGTACATAATCGCTTCGAGCGAGTTAATGACATTGAAGACATTGAGCATCCGCTGATACGTGAGTGTATGCGGCTCCATGATATCCATGAAATTCGCCTGACTTACGAGGGAGATTTGCCAGCACGTACTGGTTTGGGGACCAGCTCGACTTTTGCAGTAGGTATGCTGAATGCTTTCTGTGCCTTAAAAGGTAAGATGATGAGCCATCGCCAACTGGCAGAGGAAGCAATCCGTGTAGAGCGTGATATTTTGAAAGAGAATGGAGGATGGCAAGATCAGGTGGCCGCCGCCTATGGAGGTTTGAACCGTATAGATTTTAAGAGTAATGATTTCTCCGTTCATCCCATCATCATCAGTCCTGAGCGCAAAAAGGAACTGGATGAAAATCTCCTTCTGTTTTATACAGGCGTGCAACGCTTCTCTTCGGAAATTCAGGCTGATACTTTCGGAAAACCTGTTGACAAAACACAGCAACTGAAAGATATGTTAGCATTGGTAGATGAAGCAGAAAAAGTTCTGACTAATAAAGATACTAGTTTAAATGAGTTTGGAAAACTGCTGGATACCACTTGGAAATTGAAGCGAGGTACAGGGTCTAAGATTAGCAACGGAAGTATTGATGAACTCTATGACATAGCCATTAAGGCAGGCGCTCTTGGTGGCAAATTATTAGGAGCTGGTGGAGGAGGATTCCTATTGTTCTATTGCGAGAAGGAAAAGCAGGAGCATCTAAAGAAGGCTTTGGATAAATTGATGATTGTGCCTTTTAACTTTGAAAACGACGGTGCACAGGTGCTTTACTATGCGCCACAGAGTTATTCGCCAAGAAAAGAATTCTTATTAAAGTAATTATGGATTTAAGATTAGAGCAGCATATAGACCATCTGATTGACAGGTATCCAAAATTGATTGTATGCAGAGAAGAAATTGTAAAAGCATATGAGTTACTTGAGATTGCCTATAGCAGTGGTCGCAAGTTGTTGGTGTCAGGTAATGGCGGCTCAGCTTCTGACAGTGAGCATATCGTTGGCGAGTTGATGAAAGAGTTTAAACTGAAGCGTAAAGTTTTTAGTGAACAGGCGGAGGCTTTAAAAAGGGTTGATGCTGAATTAGGACAGACATTGGCTGAGCACCTGCAAGGTGCATTACCTGCAATCTCTTTGACAGGTCACTCTTCGCTTACCACAGCGTTTATGAATGATGCTATGCCAGAACTGGTATTTGCCCAGCAGGTTAATGGCTATGGTAAGCCTGGTGATGTGTATTTGGGAATCTCAACATCTGGTAACAGTAAGAACGTGTTGTATGCAGCTGTAAATGCCAAGGCAAAAGGATTAAAGGTAATAGGATTAACCGGCGCAAAAGAGAATAAATTGATGAAGTATGCTGATGTGTGTATCCGAGTACCTGAAACTGAGACTTATAAGATTCAGGAGTTGCATTTGCCTGTTTACCATTGCCTATGTTTGATGTTAGAAGATAGATTCTTCGGTAAATAAAAAACGAAAACATATGAAAGTTGTAATTATGGCAGGCGGACGAGGTACTCGCATCGCCGAACTTTTCCCTGATATTCCAAAGCCTTTGATACCTGTTGATGGTATGCCAATTCTCGAAAGAGAGATTAGGTCGTTAGCCTCACAAGGTTTCAAAGATCTGATTTTGACTGTAGGCTATCTCGCAGAAAAGATAATGAACTATTTCGGTGATGGCAGTCAGTTGGGAGTTAAGATTGATTATTTTGTAGAGGAAACGCCACTTGGCAACGCGGGTGCTTTATTCCAGTTAAAAGATAAGATTGGTAATGAACCATTTTTCCTTCTTAATGCCGATGCAGCCTTTGACGTGGATTTTAACCGAATGCTAGCATTTCATCAGCAGCATGGTGGGGTCGTAACCCTTTTCACTCATCCTAATTCGCATCCTTATGATAGCGGGCTGATTATTGCCGACAAAGACGGTAAAGTTGAAAAATGGCTTAGTAAGGAAGACGAACGCCCACAATGGTACAATAATCGAGTAAATGCCGGACTTCATGTAATAGATCCTAAGGTACTTGAGCTTAGTCTTGAAAATCTGGAGATAGACCCGGCGACGGGCTTTCCTAAAGGCAAGGTAGATTTGGACCGACAGATTCTCAAACCTTTGTGCGGAACTGGGAAGATGTTTTGTTATGATAGTCCTGAATACGTAAAGGATATGGGAACGCCAGAACGTTTCCTTCAGGTTGAAGCGGACTATAAGAACGGCGTTGTTCAGGCAAAGAATCTTCATAACAAACAGAAAGCCATTTTTCTGGATCGTGATGGAACTATCAATAAGTATGTGGGGTTCCTTCGCAATATTGACGATTTCGAATTGATTGAGGGTGTATCGGACGCCATAAAGAAGATAAATCAAAGCGGCTTTCTGGCTATTGTCGTAACCAATCAGCCTGTTATCGCTCGAGGTGAAGTAACTTGGGATGAACTGCAGGAAATCCACAAGAAGATGGAAACACTACTTGGTATGGATGGTGCTTACATTGATGGTCTATATATTTGTCCTCATCACCCAGACAAAGGCTTTGATGGTGAACGCCCAGAATATAAGTTTGATTGTGACTGTAGAAAACCCAAACCAGGTTTGTTGTTGCAAGCAGCCAAGGATTACAACATCAACCTTAGCGAAAGCTATATGATTGGCGATAGCGAAAGAGATGTTGAAGCAGGAAAGGCAGCAAGTTGTAAAGACTCAATCTTGATAGAAACAAATAAGGAGAATGCTTTACTGGATGGGTGTGATAGCATCGTCTGAATGTTGCGAGATAGAAATCTGACTATTATTAATAAAGAAATGTAAGAATGGAAAATTATTTAGTATCTATTGTTGTGCCAATATATAAGGTACCGGAGTGTTATCTTCGTCAATGTATAGAAAGTTGTATCAATCAGACTCTTAAAGAAATAGAGATTATACTAGTTGATGATGGATCACCAGATGATTGCGGTAAGATTTGTGATGAGTATGCTGCAAAAGACAAACGCGTTAAAGTGATTCATAAACAGAATGGTGGTTTAGCTGCTGCTAGAAATTCTGGGCTTAATGCGGTGAGTGGTGAAACCATGATGTTCCTTGATGGAGATGATTTTTTGGATAAAGATTGCTGTAAAATTACATACAATCTACTTATTGAAAAGAATGTGCAGATTGTATTATTTGATCAACAATTGGTTTATCAGAAGTCAGTTAAACCGTCGCCAGTATGCTACAAAGACTCAGAGATGTTTAGTTCAAATCTTGAGTGCAGAGATTTGCAGGCACGTATTCTTGATTTTAATGGTTGGGTTGGAACATCTACAAGTAAACTTGTCAGAATGGATTACCTGAAGAAAATTGGTTTTAAAACAGATTTCGGACTTAGACAAGGAGTGGAAGGATTTATCTCAAATATTGTTTTATTTGAACATGCGGAATCGGCATTCTATATTCATCAACCTTATTATAACTATGTTTATAATGATACAAGTATAACCCATACACCTAATATTGAAAACAATAGGTTACTTATTAAAGGTATGGAATACTTAGAAAGTTATGCCAATACTCATCCTGTTACTCCTTCATATAGAAGAAATCTATTAAATAGAATATTGTATTTAGTTATTACAGCTGCAATACAAGGTTGTTTTAATCCTGCCAATACGATGACGTATAAGGAGCAAGTTCAATGGTATTCGGATTATTTAAATAATGATCTCATTAAAAAAGCTTTTATCGAAGCTGATCGTGTAGGTTTGAATGGTCAGAGAAAGGTTGTTCTTTTTTTGATTGAGCATAAATTGTTTAGAGGATTGCAATTACTTGCTTATCTCAGAAAGTTACAATTAAAAAAACGATAGATGAAGGAATTTATATAATCACAAACGATGGAAGTAATAAAGACAAAAATCGATGGTGTTGTAATCATCGAACCTAAAGTGTTTAAAGATGCGCGTGGATATTTCTTTGAATCATTCTCGCAGAGAGAATTCGAGGAGAAGGTGCGTAAGATTAATTTTGTTCAGGACAACGAGAGTATGTCGAGCTATGGCGTGATGCGTGGTTTGCATTTCTAGCGCCCACCATTCACACAGAGTAAGTTGGTGCGTTGCGTAAAGGGTGCTGTGCTCGATGTAGCTGTGGATATCCGTAAGGGTAGTCCTACTTATGGACAGCATGTGGCAGTAGAGCTTACCGAGGATAATCATCGCCAGTTCTTTGTGCCTCGTGGTTTTGCTCATGGTTTTGCAGTGCTCTCTGAAACAGCTGTATTCCAGTATAAGTGCGATAACTTTTATCACCCCGAGGCAGATGGTGGCATCTCAATTGTTGACGACAGCTTAGGCATAGATTGGAAGATAGATGCCGAAAAGGCACTGCTGTCAGAAAAAGACACTAAGCACGTGCTGTTGGAGGATTTCGATAGTCCATTTGATATTAACGTAGATTTATATCCAGAGTTTAAGTAAGATGAACATACTTGTAACAGGTGCCAACGGACAGTTGGGCAACGAGATGTGTATTGTTGCTAAGAACACAAACGATAATTATATTTTTACGGATGTAAACGAGGTAGAAGGGCTTGAAACCACCTACCTTGACATTACTGATATTGATGCCATCCGCAAGATGGTAAAGGAGCATGATGTAAATGCCATTGTTAACTGTGCGGCATGGACCAATGTGGATGCTTGCGAGACTGACGAGAAGTTGGCAACTCTTGCAGAGAAACTGAATGCAGATGCCCCAGAGAATCTTGCCAAGGTGATGAAGGAGGTAGATGGTTGGTTGATACAGATTTCTACTGATTATGTATTCGGTAAAGAGCCATACAACGTGCCATGCGGTCCTGACCAGAAAGGTACACCAACAGGCGTATATGGCACAACCAAGCTGCATGGCGAGCAGAAAATAATCGCTACTGGTTGTAAGTACGTGATTATTCGTACTGCATGGCTGTATTCGGAGTTTGGTAAGAACTTCTGCAAGACGATGTTGAATCTCACTGCCACCAAACCTGCACTGAAGGTGGTATTCGATCAGGCAGGAACACCTACTTATGCACTCGATTTGGCCAATGCCATCGTAACCATCCTGCAAAACCCACAGGTAGGTGTATTCCACTTTAGCAATGAGGGCGTTTGCTCGTGGTATGATTTTACACAGATGATAGCCAAGATTGCGGGTAATACAGATTGCGATATCCAACCTTGCTATAGCTCTGAATATCCATCACCAGTTACTCGCCCATCATATTCGGTGCTCGATAAACGAACCATTAAGGAAACCTTCGGCGTAAAGGTGCCTTATTGGGTTGATTCGTTAGAAAAATGTATTGCTAACTTACAAAACAAATAATATTAATCTTTATGAAAGGTATTGTATTAGCAGGCGGCTCAGGTACTCGCCTTTATCCAATAACAAAAGGCATTAGCAAACAGTTGATGCCAATATATGACAAGCCCATGGTATATTACCCCATCAGTGTGCTGATGCTGGCTGGTATTCGTGACATTTTGATTATCTCTACACCATACGATTTGCCAGGCTTTAAGCGATTGCTTGGTGATGGTAGCGACTATGGTGTGAACTTTACATACGCAGAGCAGCCTTCGCCAGATGGACTTGCCCAGGCTTTTACTATTGGTGCCGACTTTATTGGCGATGATAGCGCATGCCTTGTGCTTGGCGATAACATCTTCCAAGGCCCTGGCTTTACCAAGATGCTGAAAGAGGCTGTACGTACAGCCGATGAGGATAAGAAAGCAACAGTATTTGGCTATTGGGTAAACGATCCTGAGCGTTATGGAGTGGCAGAATTTGACAAGGAAGGTAACTGCCTGAGTATCGAGGAGAAACCCAAGCAGCCAAAGAGCAACTATGCCGTTGTTGGTCTTTACTTTTATCCAAATAAGGTAGTAGAGGTGGCTAAGAATATCAAGCCTTCGGCTCGTGGAGAATATGAGATTACTACCGTAAATCAGCAGTTCCTGAGTGATGGCGAATTAAAGGTGCAGACATTAGGGCGTGGATTTGCATGGCTGGATACTGGTACGCACGACTCGCTTTCAGAAGCAAGTACTTACGTAGAGGTGCTTGAGAAGCGTCAGGGTCTGAAGATTGGATGCCTTGAGGGCATCGCTTACCGCCAGGGTTGGATTACTGAGGAGCGCATGCGCGAATTGGCTCAGCCCATGCTGAAGAATCAGTATGGCCAGTACCTGCTGAAGGTAATTGACGAGGTGAAAGAAACTGGTCAGGCTAATTTGTAACTCTAAATAGGTTGCTAAAGATGAAGCGAAATATCGTTATTACTGGTGGCGCAGGCTTTATTGGAAGCCATGTAGTGCGCTTGTTTGTGAACAAGTATCCCGAGTATCACATTATCAACCTCGACAAGTTGACTTATGCTGGTAACTTGGCTAACCTGAAGGACATCGAGAACAAACCCAACTATGAGTTTGTGAAGATGGACATTTGCGACTTTGATGCATTCTACAAACTGATGCAGGACAAGAAGGTTGACGGTATCATCCACCTGGCCGCTGAGAGTCATGTAGACCGCTCGATTAAGGATCCGTTTACATTTGCCAAGACCAACGTAATGGGTACTTTGAGTCTTCTCCAGGCAGCTAAGCTGTATTGGGAGTCACAACCAACTCCTTATGAGGTGAGGCATGAAGTAATGGTCAATGGTCAATGTTCAATGGTCAATGTTCCTTGCCGCTTCTACCATATCTCAACCGATGAGGTTTATGGCGCACTGGAGCTGACACACCCAGAGGGTATCGAGCCTCCATTCACAACTACCGCATCAAGCTCAGAGCATCATCTGGCTTATGGCGATAAGTTCTTCTTGGAGACTACCAAGTATAATCCTCACTCACCATACTCGGCTTCGAAAGCATCATCTGACCATTTTGTTCGCGCATTCCACGATACCTACGGCATGCCTGTAGTAGTAACTAACTGCTCTAACAACTACGGTCCTTACCAGTTCCCCGAGAAGCTGATTCCTCTGTTCATCAACAATATTCGTCATCGCAAGCCACTGCCTGTTTACGGTAAGGGCGAGAACGTACGCGACTGGCTGTATGTTGAGGACCATGCTCGTGCCATCGACGTGATTTTCCACGAGGGTAAGATTGCCGATACCTATAATATCGGTGGCTTTAACGAGTGGAAGAACATCGACATCATCAAGGTGGTGATTAAGACCGTCGACCGCTTGCTGGGTCGTAAGGAAGGCGAGGATATGGACCTGATTACCTACGTTACCGACCGTGCCGGGCACGATTTGCGTTATGCTATCGACAGCTCAAAACTCCAGAAGGAACTGGGTTGGGAGCCATCGCTGCAGTTCGAAGAGGGTATTGAGAAGACCGTTCGCTGGTATCTCGACAATGAAGAATGGTTGAATAACATTACCAGCGGAGATTACGAGAAGTACTATGATTCTATGTATAAGTGTAGATAATCTTATAAAATAAGAAAACAAAAAAAATAATAAATGATTATACGCAGTAAAGCTCCTCTTCGCTTAGGTTTGGCAGGAGGAGGTAGTGATGTCTCGCCGTATAGTGACATTTATGGAGGTCTTGTATTAAACGCAACAATCAATCTGTATTGTTTCTGTACGATAGAGGAAACGGATGATAATCTGATTTGTATTGATGCTTACGATGCCAATACACATGAAAATCTACCATTGAGCGAAAGACTTGAAATAGATGAACATGCGCCATTGGTTAAAGGCGTATACAATCGTATCGTTAAAGACTTTGGATTGAAACCATGCTCTTTCAAGATTACAACTTACAATGATGCTCCTGCTGGTAGTGGTTTGGGGACGTCATCTGGTATGGTGGTATGTATCCTAAAAGCATTTGTTGAGTGGTTAAATCTTCCTTTGGGCGATTATGAGTTAGCGCGACTTGCTTATGAGATAGAGCGTATTGACCTCGGATTCCGTGGGGGTAAGCAAGATCAATACGCAGCTGCTTTTGGTGGATTCAACTATATGGAATTCCTGAAGGATGACATGGTTATCGTTAATCCTCTTAAGGTTAAACGTTGGATAATTGATGAACTTGAGGTATCTATGGTTCTATACTTCACTGGCAAATCTCGTTCTTCTGATGCTATTATTAGTGAGCAAATGAAGAATACAAAAGAAAAGAAGGAAGATGCCATAGAAGCTATGCATATCGTTAAACAGACAGCGGTGGATATGAAAATGGCACTGCTTAAAGGTGACATAGACTCTTTGGCAGATATTCTACGTATTTCATGGGAAAATAAGAAGAAACAAAGTAGTCATATCACTAACCCTATGATTGATGATGCAATGAAGGTTGCATTTGAGCATGGCGCTAAGGCCGGTAAGGTAAGCGGTGCTGGTGGCGGCGGTTTTATCATGTTCATAGTTGAACCAACAAAGAAGAAGGAAGTTATTGATGCATTGAATAAATTGGATGGAAGAACTATGCCATTTTCGTTCACAGATGGGGGAGTACATGGGTGGAAGATCTATCCGACAGACAATGTTGCATCAATGAGTTATACAAAATAAATATTATAAAGTTTCTATGGAGGCCAATATTAAGAAGCATATTGACTTACTTGTTAGACGTTATCCAATCCTTTCTGCATGTGCTGATGATATAGCGAATGCATATGAAGTATTGGAAACTACCTATAGTAATGAAGGTAAATTACTTGTGTACGGTAATGGTGGTTCGGCATCAGACGCAGAGCATATCGTAGGCGAGCTGATGAAAGAATTCAAGCTAAAGCGCAAAGTGTATGCAGAACAATGCGAAGCGATGAAAGCTATTGATCTAGAAATGGGTACAACTTTGGCAGAAAATCTCCAAGGTGCCCTTCCTGCAATTACCCTTACAGCGCACTCTTCCTTAACAACTGCCTATATGAATATAGTGAGCCTCTTTTAGTCTTTGCTCAGCAGGTAAATGGATATGGTAAACAGGGTGATGTGTTCATGGGTATCTCAACATCTGGTAACAGCAAAAATGTTATTTATGCCGCAATTACAGCTAAGGCAAGAGGTCTTAAGGTTATAGGTTTGACTGGTGCTAAAGAAAGTAAGTTAATGGAGCTCTCTGATGTATGCATCCGTGTGCCAGAAACAGAGACTTACAAAATCCAGGAATTACACTTGCCTGTATAACATTGCCTTTGTTTGATGCTTGAAGACCATTTCTTTGCCACTAAATAATATTATAATGAAGACTATACTTATGGCAGGCGGACGAGGAACTCGTATCGCTGAGCTTTCCCCAATATCCCAAAACCTTTGATTCCTATTGACGGAATGTCTATTCTTGAAAGAAAAATAAGGTTTACTTGCTTCTCAAGTTTTTACAGACCTTGAGATTGACAGTTGGTTATCTCGCTGACAAAATAATAGAATTTTTCGGAGATAGTAGCCAATTGGGGGGGAAGATAGAATATTTCATAGAAAAAATTCCGCTCGATAATGCTGGCGCATTGATCCAGTTAAGAGATAAGATAGGTAATGAGCCTTTCTTCCTGTTTAATGCTGCTGCATTTGATGTGGATTTAAACAGGATGTTTGACTATCATAAGAAACATGGATGTTTCGTTACGCTATTCACTCATCCTTATTCACATCCTTACGATAGTGTATTGATTATAGCGGATAAAGACGGAAATGTAAGAAAGTGGCTTAATAAGGAAGAAGAACGTCCTCAATGGTATAAACCGAGTGAATGCAAGACTTCTGAAGTTCTTGGATTGAGTCTAGCATATTTAGACATAAACTTCAATACAAGTTTTCCTAGGGAAAAAGTTGATTTGAACCGTCAGATACTCAAGCTCCTGTTCCAACTTGGGATTTTAATGTGGTGTTTTAACTCAGTCATTTTTATCGACATGTTATACAAGATAGTATCTCCAACAAGTTTTATATTTTTATGGCCAAAAGCAGAAAGATTGTACGTCTTCTTCACTATGAACCTAGCTTCTATGTTTACAAAGCCAATTGGCTCTTGCCAACGAGGAAAAAGCAAGTCTTCGAAAGCAGGTAAATGCCTTGCTTACGGAGATCAAATTGCTTCAGAAATCCTCAACTAAAAATACTACGGAGCTAAAAACTACTATCAATGAACTTTCTGCAAGACTCAAAGAAAGCAATGGGCAGATGATAAAGCTCAACGGATACCATTATATACCAAAGTAGTTTGCTTGCAGCCAAGGAGGAGCTGATAGAGGCCTTAAAAATAAGATTGCGAATCAGAATGACCAGATACAAAATGGCCGCAAACATCTCTATGGCAAGAATGCTGAACGGTAAGGTAGATGTCATATACTATTGTATTGTTCACATTGGCTGTTGGGTACATGCCCGAAGAAAATGGATAGAAGCGTTACCTTCAGATACAAGAGTCTAGGAGATAATCAATATGATAAGCGAACTCTTCCAA
The DNA here is from genome assembly GCF_022024235.1 of Segatella baroniae B14. Taxonomy (GTDB): domain Bacteria; phylum Bacteroidota; class Bacteroidia; order Bacteroidales; family Bacteroidaceae; genus Prevotella; species Prevotella bryantii. Next base: position 243,090 of record NZ_CP091800.1, on the reverse strand, counting down.
AACGAAATATCATTTAGGGCCTTAGGTCTGAAACCTTTTGAAATAGAGGACCGACGTAAGCGAAAATCGATGCAACTTTTGAAAAGGATACATGCCTTATTACCTTGCTACTATAATAAATGAAGTTAAAAACCAAAAATCTTTTTTTCGCTAAATGTAAAGATGCCCAGTAAATATGGGTGATCTGACAATAGAACGTTTACAAAATGAAGTATCGTTAATGAAGAATCATTTAAATAATAATTAATTTATGTGTGGAATAGTAGGATATATAGGCACAAAACAGGCTTACCCAGTTCTGATTAAGGGATTACACCGTTTGGAATACCGTGGATATGACTCTGCTGGTGTTGCTATGGTGCATAATGATTCCCTTAATGTATATAAAGCAAAAGGCAAAGTATCAGAATTGGAGCATGTTGCTTCCGATAAAGATATAGAAGGTTCTATAGGTATAGCTCATACTCGTTGGGCTACGCATGGGCAGCCTAATGCAACGAATGCTCATCCTCATGTATCGATGAGTGGTGATTTAGCTTTGGTGCATAATGGTATCATAGAGAATTATATCGAGTTGAAGCAGCAACTCATCGAGAAAGGTTATGAGTTTAAGAGCGAGACTGACACGGAGGTTCTTGTTCAACTGATAGATTATTCGTATCGTCAGACAGATAGCCTTTTGGATGCTGTATGTGCAGCCCTAAATAAGGTAATCGGTGCATACGCTATAGCTGTAATCGACAAGAATCATCCTGATACATTAATAGCTGCTCGCAAGTCAAGCCCATTGGTTGTTGGTGTTGGTGAGAATAACTCTGAATTCTTCGTGGGTAGTGATGCCTCTCCTATTGTAGAATATACTGATAAAGTCATCTATCTCGATGACGAACAAATAGCTTGTATTCGTCCAGGAGAAGATATTAAGATTATCGACTTGAATAATCATAGTGTTGACTTTGATATTAAGAAAGTAGATCTCGATATATCTCAATTGACTAAAGGTGGTTTCCCTCATTTTATGCTGAAAGAGATTTATGACCAGCCAGAATGTATTAGGAACTGTATTCGTGGCCGCTTATTCGTAGACCAAGAGCATCCTGAGAATAACAAGATTAATTTATCAGCTCTTAATAACTTTAAATCTCAACTTATTCGTGCTCGTCATGTCATCATTGTCGCCTGTGGTACTTCATGGCATGCTGGCCTTATTGGTAAGCAGTTGATTGAAAAAATGTGTCGTATCCGTGTTGAGGTGGAATATGCCAGTGAGTTCCGCTATCGTGAACCGGTGATTGATAAGGATGATGTCATTATTGCTATCAGTCAAAGTGGTGAAACGGCTGATACTTTAGCTGCTATTCAATTGGCTAAAGAGAACGGAGCTCTTGTATTTGGTATTGTCAATGGTGTAGGGTCTTCTATTGCACGTGAAAGCGATACGGGTGTTTATATTCATGTAGGTCCTGAGATTGGTGTAGCTTCTACAAAGGCATTTACTGGTCAGGTGGTTGTATTATCAATGCTTTCAATTGCGCTTGGCCATGCACTAGGCACAGTAACGGATAAGGAATATTCAGAGTATATAGCAGAATTGGCTACTATCCCTGAGAAGATACAGAAAGTTTTGGAGCAGAATGATAAGATAGACAAACTTTCAAATCGTTATACCTATGCCAAGAATTTCTTGTACTTAGGCCGTGGATTCAATTATCCTGTTGCTCTAGAAGGTGCATTAAAATTGAAGGAAATCTCATATATCCATGCAGAAGGTTACCCAGCAGCAGAAATGAAACATGGACCTATTGCATTGGTAGACGAAGATATGCCTATCGTTTTTATAGCAACTCATCACCAGCTCTATCAGAAGATAATCTCTAATATGAAAGAGGTAAAAGCTCGTAATGGTAGAATCCTCGCTGTGGTTACAGAAGGTGATATGGATGTAAGGGAGATTGCTGATGAGGTAATAGAGATTCCACAGACAATTGGTCCTTTTGCTCCGTTGCTTAGCGTTATTCCTTTGCAGTTGCTATCTTATCACGTAGCAGTGAAGAAAGGTCTAAACGTGGATATGCCTCGAAACTTGGCAAAGAGTGTGACGGTAGAATAAAAAGATTGACTTCAACTAAATTTAAATCATTGCGTATGAATATTTTGCTAACTGGTGGTGCGGGCTATATTGGTTCACACACGATTATCGAATTGGATAAAGCTGGGCACTCAGTTGTGGTTGTAGATAACTTTGTAAATTCACAGCCAGAGGCATTGCGTCGTGTAGCTAAAATTATTGGTAAGGAAATTCCATTTGTGGAAGCAGACGTTCGGGATCGCGAGGCTATGGATAAAGTGTTCTCCGAAAACAAGATTGATGCCGTTATTAACTTTGCAGGTTTGAAGGCTGTTGGTGAATCTGTAGCTAAACCATTGGAGTATTATGAAAATAACATGAATGGCGTATTCGTACTTGTAGATGTAATGCGTAAGCATGGTTGTAAGAATATCATTTTTTCAAGTTCTGCTACTGTTTATGGTGATCCTGCTATTATCCCTATTACAGAGGAATGCCCTAAGGGAGTATGTACTAATCCTTACGGCTGGACCAAGTCGATGTTGGAACAGGTGCTGATGGATGTTCAGAAAGCAGATCCAGAATGGAATGTTGTTCTTCTTCGTTACTTCAACCCTATCGGTGCTCACGAAAGTGGAACTATAGGAGAAAATCCTAATGGTATACCAAACAACTTGATGCCATATATTACCCAGACAGCAGTAGGCATGCGTAAGGAATTGGGTATCTTCGGTAATGACTATGATACGCCTGATGGCACTGGTGTTCGTGATTATATTCATGTATGTGACTTGGCATCAGGCCATGTTGCAGCCTTAAAAGCAATTACGGAGAATAAAGGCTTAGCTATTTATAATCTTGGTACAGGTCATGGTTATTCTGTCCTTGATGTTGTGAATGCTTTTATGAAGGTGAATGGTGTAAAAGTTCCTTATGTTTTTAAAGAAAGAAGACCTGGTGATATCGCGACCTGCTATTGTAATCCAGCCAAAGCAAAGGCGGAATTAGGTTGGGAAGCCAAGCATGGTATCGAGGATATGTGCCGTGATAGCTGGAACTGGCAGAAGAAGAATCCGAATGGATATGATACGAAGTACTAACTACTAATATAACTTAGTATTATTGAGATATATCTCGATAATTTAAATTTCAACTATCTGTACGAGATAACTACAAGAGAAAATTTATTATTAGTATGATTATAAGAAGTAAAACCCCTCTCCGTCTTGGCCTAGCCGGAGGCGGTAGTGATGTATCCCCATATAGTGACTTGTATGGAGGACTTGTATTAAACGCTACAATTAATCTCTATTGTTTCTGTACAATAGAGGAAACACAGGATGACAAAATTACCATTGAGGCTTATGATGCCGATACACATGAAAGCCATGCTGTATCCGGACATCTTGAAATTGATGACAAAGCACCTCTCATCAAGGGTGTCTATAACCGCATTGTCAAAGACTTCAATATGGAGCCTCGTGCTTTTAAGATTACAACTTACAATGATGCGCCTGCAGGCTCTGGCCTTGGAACATCATCAGGTATGGTAGTATGTATTCTGAAAGCATTCGTAGAGTGGCTGTCATTACCTTTGGGTGATTACGAAATCGCTCGTTTAGCGTATGAAATTGAACGTATCGATCTTGGCTTCCGTGGTGGTAAACAGGATCAGTACGCTGCAGCTTTTGGTGGCTTTAACTTCATGGAGTTCTTAAAGGATGACATGGTTATTGTTAACCCATTGAAGGTAAAGCGTTGGATTATCGATGAGTTGGAAGCATCAATGGTTCTCTACTTTACAGGTAAGTCTCGTTCTTCTGATGCTATTATCAGTGAGCAGATGAAAAATACCAAAGAGAAAAATGAGGATGCTATCGAAGCGATGCACAAAATCAAGCAGAGTGCCAACGATATGAAGATGGCCTTGTTGAAAGGCGATATCGATGCCTTGGCTGATATTCTACGCGATGCTTGGGAAAACAAGAAGAAACAAAGTGCTCATATTACCAACAGTATGATTGACAAAGCAATGAAAGTTGCCTTTGAACATGGTGCTAAAGCTGGTAAAGTTAGTGGTGCTGGTGGCGGTGGCTTCATTATGTTTATAGTAGAGCCAACCAAGAAGAAAGAAGTTGTTGAAGCATTAGGAGAATTGGAAGGTTTCACCATGCCTTTCTCTTTTACTGATGGCGGTGCACATGGTTGGAAGATTTATCCAACAGATAATGTGCAGAGCTTGAGCTATAAAAAATAACACAAACATCATTATATTCATGGAACAAAGACTCAATAAACATGTCGATTTATTAATCGAACGCTATCCTGTTCTTGCAGCTTGCAAGGAAGATATTATCAAAGCATACGATATCATGGAAGAATCGTATGCGAATCGTGGTAAACTGTTGGTGTGTGGCAATGGTGGTTCTGCTGCAGATGCAGAGCACATCGTTGGTGAGTTGATGAAGGGATTTAAAAATCCTCGAAAACTTTCAGACAAACAAGCTGAAGCTCTAAAAGAAGTTGATAAAGAACTAGGTACTATCCTTGCTGAAAATTTGCAGGGAGCTATGCCTGCCATCGCTTTAGATGGACATCCTGGTTTAACTACAGCTTATATGAATGACTGTGAGCCGCTTCTTTGCTTTGCACAGCAAGTTAACGGTTTTGGTAATGCAGAAGATGTTCTTCTTGGCATTTCGACTTCTGGTAATAGCAAGAATGTACTCTTTGCGGCTACTGTGGCTAAGGCAAAAGGTATGAAGGTAATTGGCCTTACTGGTCAGAAAGAAAATAAATTGGAGAAGTTTGCTGATGCATGTATCCATGTACCAGAGACTGAAACGTATATGATCCAAGAGTTGCATCTTCCAGTTTATCATGCATTATGCTTGATGTTGGAAGATCATTTCTTTGGTGCATAATTTAGTATTAGAAAACAAGATAAGATGAAGACGATATTAATGGCAGGTGGCCGTGGTACACGTATTGCTCAGTTGTTACCTGGCATACCTAAACCTTTGATTCCCATAGATGGTATGCCTATCTTGGAGCGAGAGATACGTATGCTCGCTGCACAGGGTTTTAAGGATATTATTCTGACGGTAGGTTATTTAGCTGATCAAATTATTAAATATTTCGGTGACGGTAGTCAACTGGGGGTTCAAATTGATTATTTCGTGGAAGAACAACCTTTAGGTAACGCGGGAGCATTATTTCGTTTACGAGACAAGATTGGTGAGGAACCCTTCTTATTGTTGAATGCTGATGCTGCCTTCCATGTCGACTTCAATCGTATGCTTGATTTTCATAAGAAGCATGGTGGTTTGGTTACCCTTTTCACGCATCCTAACTCACATCCGTATGATAGTGGCTTGATTATTGCAGATGCTGATGGCAAGGTGGAAAAGTGGTTGGCCAAAGAGGATGAGCATCCACAATGGTATGATAACCGTGTAAATGCTGGATTACATATCATGGATCCAAAAATCCTTGATCAGTTTGCTGAGAAGGTTGATTTGGAAGATAAAGTAGATCTTGACCGTCAAATCTTGAAGCCTCTCTGTGGAACAGGCGAAATGTACTGTTATGATAGTCCTGAATATGTGAAGGATATGGGTACACCAGAGCGTTTCCACCAGGTAGAAGCAGACTATCAAAATGGTGTTGTAGAAGCCAAGAATCTAAAAAACAAGCAAAAAGCTATCTTCTTGGATAGAGATGGTACCATCAATAAGTATGTTGGATTCTTACGTAATATTGACGACTTTGAATTAATCGATGGCGTTGCTGAAGCTATCCGTCAAATTAACGAAAGTGGTTATTTGGCTATAGTTGTTACAAATCAGCCAGTGATAGCTCGTGGCGAAGTATCATGGGAGGAACTCAATGAGATTCATAAAAAGATGGCCACGCTTTTGGGTAAAAAAGGTGCATATGTTGATGGCATCTATATTTGTCCTCACCATCCAGATAAGGGATTTGAAGGTGAACGCCCCGAATATAAGATTGACTGTGACTGCAGAAAGCCTAAGCCTGGTCTATTATTGAATGCAGCAAAAGACTTCAATATAGATTTGTCACAGTCTATTATGATAGGTGACAGTGATCGGGATGTAGAAGCAGGTATTAATGCTGGATGCAAGTCATCGATTAAGATTGAAAGTAACGAGGACAATGGATTACTTAATGCAATCAGAACAATACTTTGCTAAAAACGTATTTTACATAGCATAAATACAAAGGTGTGAGTCAGAGATTTTTTCCGGGAACGCGTAAATGCTTTTCTAGGGTTTAATACAAAGTAGAGACGATTAAAATATACCATTTTAAAATTTATATCAAAACAATCTGTATGACCGCAATTGTATGAGTATTAAATAGAACAGGTATAGCTTTTGCCGCAGACAGTGCAGCTACTGTAACATCGCAGCAAGGACAGAAAATAACTTATCATGCTAATAAGATTTTTTCTTTGTCTAAGTATCAGCCTGTAGGATTTGCTATTTATAATAATTTAATGTTTCATGGTCTACCTTGGGATTCTATTATTAAGATGTTTAGTGATAATTTCCGTCAGATTGCTATTCAGGGCATCATGAAGCGTGTCAAGGCCAAAGGTGCTAGTTATCATCTATGAGCCAACACTGGAGGAAGGATCTTTATTCTTTGGCAGTAAGGTGGTGAATAACTTAGAAGAGTTTAAGGCACAGAGTAATGCTATTATCGCTAACCGATATGATGCTTGCTTGGATGATTCAAAAGAAAAGGTGTATACCAGGGACTTGTTTCATGAAAACTAGAAAAGTTATGACGGCACTATGATGTCATTGGTCTGCCCTGTATAGGAGCAACCAGATTTCTTTCGAGCAGTTCTCGAAACTCTCTGAGTCTGAAATTCTGAACATTCTAGATAAGTCCAAAGACCTTCCTATCAGCAAACTGTGCTTATTTGCCCTTATGGATAAAGATAAGCTGTCGTAGGCAGTTAAAAATGATGAAGCGAGGATATTGAATCTTGTAATATACTTGCTATTTAATACCGTGATTTTGTAATTTCTAGACTTAAGAAAATAAGATGAATACTGTTCAGAAACAATATATAGCAGAATGGCATGATAATTTTGTTAATTACACTGCAAAGATTTGCTCTTTTGTTGATTCGATGAAACTACTGCCAGAGGCTACTGATCCCGACAAACAAGCTATAGAGCTATTCAAATATTTACTGCATAGTAAGGACGTTGCTGATGTAGAGAAAGATTTGTCTGATGGCATAATAAAGAAAAGTACATTAGATAAAATAGAAAAACTTGATAAAGATATGGTCAATTTTGCTATTGAGCATATTTCAGCTTCCCCAGTTTTCAAGGATATTCTAAAACGAATATCTTATCATCAGATAGAGTTCAGTAAACAAGTGTGTGCTGAAAGACTGAATGAACTACAGATACCATTCGAAGAATAAATCATACGAGAATAATTTGTATAGATGTTGACGATACTATTGACCGTTGTATCGAGTGGCTTGATTTTAAGTTATAAATGAAGGTTTACCATACAAAAGATGTGTTGAAGTTGTCAACAGAAGAATGATGTTATGTTTATGCTGAAAATCATTACAGCAAAATGAGAGAAATCACAGCCATTTAGGTATGACTGTTTCTAGGAACGATTATGATTGCGTAGAAACACGTATTTCGAAAAAAATAGATATTTACGAAGAATTCATGATTAATTATAAACTTGATTACCAAAACACAATTAAAATCACTGAAGAAAGGGAGGTGATATACACTATATCGAGTAAACATCGAGGAAACAATAAGAATAAGAGTAATTGGTCTATAAAAATGCCTATAGAAGTTTCTCTATTCAAGTCTGCATTAAAAAAAGGTTACGAAGACGGAAATGTAACCGTAATTCCTGGCGAAGTAGTCCGTTGGAGAGTATATCCTCGCTCAAAGAATTATTTGAATCACCTACATCTCGTATATGAAGACAGGTTGGAAATCTATTCTTTTAATCATGATGCATTGGTCAATCAAGAAACTAAGAAGATTGGAATTGAGTATATTCCAGATGAAGTCCCTATTTACAAAAGTAAGAGTGATAGCGCAACTGCGAAGCAGGCTGGCATCTTCGATAATCTGGTCCTGAAGAGTGGAGACTTTAATGAGTTTAATCTAGACAATACTGAGTTGCCGTTTTAAACTTAGATTTGAGAAGTATGTATAAATTTATAAAAAGGAATTATGCCTACAAGAATCTTGTGCCTACAAATACATTATAATGATTAGATTAAAATGAAATCAAGAACATATTATGGGGAATATTCCCTAAAGCACTGGATTAGCATGATGCTTTCAAAAAAGATAGTGCTTCCAGAGTATCAAAGAAGTTTTGTTTGGGATGTAAGAGATATCAAACGATTAATAAAGTCCTTTCAAAAAGGTCAATTCGTTCAACCAGTAACAATAGGTCTTTATTCAAATGGTGATGATAACGATACAAACCTAATATTAGACGGTCAGCAGAGATTAACATCACTTATTTTAGCTAATATAGGCTATGCACCTGATTTGAATAAGTTTGAAGCAGCAGCAAGCTTAGCTTCTGATGATGATAGTGTAGATTCAGATTCAGAATCAAGAGGGCCTGTAAAATGGACTTTCGAGAATCTGTTAGTGGATAATATTCACAATAATACTATTGAGAAGATCCGAGAAAGAGTGTCATCTGATGAACGTTATGTAAAAATCAAGATAGATGGTTTAGACTCAACAGATGAAGAAGATTCCATGAGCAATTTTCTGACTAATACCTTTTTAGGATTCTCCTACATAGTACCTAACTCTCAAGTAGGAAAAGAAATTCAAAACGGTTATACTAGACTATTTCGAAACATGAATTTCTTTGGTAAGAGATTATCTGTGCTAGAGAGTAGAAGATCATTGTATTATACAAATGTGGATTTCAAATATTTCTTTGAAGGACTGATAAATCCTGAAGTAGATGTTTTATGTGGATTGACTATTCAGGAGAAGATGGTTAATACGAGAATAGACTTTGTTAGATATTTAGCCATATTATCTCAGTACGTTATCTGTGATGGTGACATAAAACAAGTTTTGAAATGGTATTCTGCTTATTCATCACGTGAAGCATACTATGCTGATTACGTATCCTTTATATTAGGACTCGAACAAGAAGAGCATATCGAGAAATTTGACGGCTTCAAGTTTACTAAAGTATTCCCTAATTCATGTTGGAAAGAGCGTTATGTGAAATTGAATAGTGAGGTAAAAAAATTAAAAAAAGATTTTGAACTGGATAAAAATAACTCATTCAAATCTTGGATTGATGTAGACTATTGGTTCTTTGGATTAATATATCAGGTCGTATTTAAAGGAAAGGCTTTAAATGAAAATGTTACTTCTTTAACTCGTGAAATTTCTAAAGCTATCCAAAGGAAAAAAGAAGATACTGGATATAGTAAGAGTCCTAACAGATTAGGTAATGTCAGAGATCGATTAAAAGAATCCATTGAAATATATTCAAAATATGTATACTGATATTCATACAGATTTCATATTGGAACCCATTTATACTATATTGATAAAGGGAATTAATGCTTGTAATTCGCTCCCTTTCGGTATTGGTAGTTACCCTATGAGCGAGTATTACCTTCAGTCTGTCTTTATAAATATGACAGGCGCTTTGGAGCAGAAAATGAAATGTATCTGTTGGCAGATAGCTACGGATGACTATCAGTATCGGTATGAATTTCTTCGTTCCAAGAATTATGGAGAGTGTTCGTCCTATACTGATAAAAATAATGTATATAAGGATTTAATTGATGCTATTAAAAGAAAGAAAAGAACATTCTCACTAAAAGCTATCTGGGATGATTATGATATCCCCGAAAAAAAGATGAATTCGGAACGAGAGACTTGGCAAGAAGATGAGAAAAAGAAACGATTAGACAAAATCAATAATATTCTTAAGTCTGAAAAAAATAGGGGTAAGATTTTATCACTAGAAGAAAAAGAGAAAATGCGTGCAGGTATCCTTAACAAACCATATTCGGAGTCAAAATTTCTTCGGCATATTGAAGAATCTAAAGGTACTTGGGCATTTAGAGATCGACTAAAGGAAATACATATTACTTTGGCCCAATCCATTTTTACCAAATGGAGAGTTAGAGATTATCTCAATTTTCAAAATAACTATATTAATGATTTTCAAAGTATTAATGTTACACCATCAGAGACAGAGTTATTGAAAGGTTCTCTTGTAGACATGTACGAACAAGTAGTCTATAAGCAAAGAAATCGTATAGCACATAACACATTGTCATACCAACAGAATTTACCAGACCTTAGTGATTTGGCTGATAAAAATTACTATAAGCATAATTATTTCTATCGATTTGTGATGCTCGTTGTTTTGGACGATGTTTTTATCAGACTATATAAGAAATACATTCAGTAATTTATAATATGACATATTCTCCCTTAGAATATTTTGCCCAAGTAGATATATCTTACTTTCAGTCTATGAAAGGAAATCCCACCCACATAGTAAATGTAGAGAGGGTGTTAAATGGTATATCATCTGATGCGTTTAAATCGGAAATTTTAAGAATTAGAATGCTAAAAGCTACAGATTCTTTAGCTGCAAAAAGTCTGAAGAGTTCACTTCCTGCAGTAACTTTCTGTGGAACATTTCAAAACAAGCGGAATATTGAGGGATGTACTAATTACACGGAACTTCTTGTTATAGATATTGATCACATAGATAATTTGGAAACAGCTAGGATATATTCAAATTTATTGTCTGATACTTACATAGCATCTTTTTGGAAATCACCTTCTGGCGATGGGTACAAGGGGCTTGTTAGATTGGAGTTTGGTGGTTCTCTTGATAGTGCTGATATACAATACAAGCACAGAATTGCATTCAAAAAGCTATATATGTATTTATTGGCGCAATATGGTATTGAATTAGACAAGAGTGGTTCAGACATATCTAGGTTATGTTTTATGAGTTGGGATCCTCATCTTATTATAAAAGAAGTGGCTGAAGCTTTCTTTGTTTCAGATGGTGATATAATAGTAGATGGTCAAGATAAACATACAAAGCCTGTAAGCGAACATAAACAGGTTCCAATCAAGCCACTTGGCTGGAATAATCTAATTGGAGAAAATAGAAAATATCCAGAAAATAGTTATTACCGTCACAAGCTGATGGAATTATACAAGAAACTGTTAAAGAAAAATATTTCAATAACAGATAGTTATGAAAATTGGGTAAAAGTTGCATTTGCTATATCCTCTAGTATTCATCCAGTGAAAGGACGAGAACTGTTTCTTAAGTTCTGCAGGCTTGATGGAGTATATCATGACGAGCAAAAGAGTGAGCGTCTCATTTTTGATGCTTACCTTAAAAACAGTGGTAAAGTTGGTTTTCAAACAATCATATACTTAGCAAGGGAAAAAGGGGTTAAGTCGGATAGATAAGACTACCAGATTCTTCTGGCAGTAAGTTTTGACACGGGAAATAAAGAGGCACTTCGCTGACGTGTTGTACCGAAGAACCCTAATCTTCTGAATATTTTTTTACGTCTATCTTATATTCTCCTATCCCTATGCTAAGTTCATATTTTGAAAACGATATTATCGTAAGCAAACTAATTAGACTAAGATGTAGATTAGCTGACAAAAGAGCTGATATCATGCAACAGGAAGACTTCGTCTCATTTGATAAACTCGAAAGAAGGCAATCAGAGTTTACAGTCGACGAGGCTTTTATTTATAGTCTTTTCCCTCCAAGAAAAGAGTGGTGTCATATTGGCAAGAAGAATAGACTTAATAAGGATTCCGTTTATAGAAATACATTTAAGTTAACAGCTACTTATAATAAAGAGAAAGGAAAACTTAACCATCCTGATTGGTACAAGAGATTAATGAAATATGTCGTGGAAATACGGTCATTAGCTCTTAATCCTATTCAAAAAATTCCATCGCCTATAGTTTCTGTATTATTCAAAAAAATAGATCCAAAAGGAATTGTGGAATGTAGACCTATTTGCAAGTTTAAATTAAAATGGAAGATTTGTTTATCCCTTTATAATGGTATAATCACACGTCTGTTAGATGAATATTTTCTTCCATGTTCCTATGCGTTCAGACCTCCCAAAAATGGTGATAGGTATATGTTTCAACATATGAATTCTATATGTCAGATCGTAGATTACCGAAAAAAACATATTGATAGAATCTTGTTTGTTGCTGAATGTGACATGCAAAAGTTCTATGATACCATTAACCATAGTGTAATTAAGGATCGTTTCCTGATGCTAATGACAAAAGTTAGGGAAGATGGGAAAATTAGTATGTCAGAATATAGAATCATTAAAGCATGGATGTTTTCTTATATTGGATGCTTTGACTTTCGTAAAGATGTGTTTCTGCTAAATAGAAAGCAAGACTCACATGTATGGAATAAGATAAAAAAGAAATATCCTGGCTATCCTGTAGTGATAAAGTGGGTTACTGAATTGGAAAAACGAAAAAATGCCAAGTGTGGTGTTCCTCAAGGTGGTGCATTATCAGGTGTCATAGCAAATATAGTTATGCACTATGTCGATCAACATGTCGTAAGATCTATTGGAAATTCGAATGTACAATATCTGAGATTCTGTGATGATATGGTCTTAATAGGTACTTCCGAATCTCAAGTTGCCAAAACATTAAATAGCTATAACGAAGCTATTAGAATGGCGAAGTTATACCCTCATAAGAGCGAGGTTATTAAGTATGAAGATTACAAAGACTTTTGGAATGGGAAATCACGTGGTCCTTATAAATGGGGGGCTCCAGAAAAAGAAGTTCACCCATGGATAACTTTTGTTGGCTTTGATATTAATTGGAAAGGACAATTACGAATTCGCCATAAGTCATACGAGAAGCAGTTAGACAAACAACATCAAATTGTGTGGGAACTACTTAACTATTACAAAAAACATGATGCGAATTATTCTTCTAACACTATTTACTCATCGATTGAGAATAGATTGATTGGAATGAGTGTCGGTAGGGTAAATTTATGGAATTACAAGACATGTCCCAATATACATAGTTGGGCATCCGCGTATAAAATATTAGATAAGAATCCATGGTCAGAGAAGCAACTTAAAGGTCTGGATAGACACAAGATGTTAGAATTACGTAAAGCATCGCATTTTCTTGACCACATGAATACACCCCAAAAAACGAAGAGTACATCCGATGATATTAACTCTCGTAACAAAGCTCTTTTTTATATGGGTAAGCCATTTAGTTATTATGGGCAATTATTTAAAGACTTTTAAAGTGACGGTTTCAATAAGTAATATCGCGAATTCAACAAGCAAGTGCAAATTTAGTTTATATTCTTCATAAAGCACTCTTTTGGTGTTGAAAAGTTGAGTTTTGCTCTTGGTCTATTGTTAATTTTTTCCATAATCTTTGTAATTTGCTGTTGGCTTATGCGTTCAAACGTTGTTGATTTTGGTATGTACTGTCTGATTAATCCATTTATATTTTCAATAGCTCCCTTCTGCCATGAGGAGTATGGATCAGTAAAATAGACAGGCGCTCCAATACTCTTGGTTAGCTTCTCATGTGAAGCAAATTCCAAACCATTGTCGGTAGTGATAGTTTTGATTACATCCTTATATGGCCAAAGTAAATGTATGACAGCTTCAGCCAGTTTATCAGCGTTCTTGCCATGCTTCTATTTTCGCATAAGCAGCAGATTGGTACTGCGTTCTGTAAGAGTAACAATCGCTCCATGATTACCTTTTCCCACAATAGTATCCATTTCAAAGTCTCCGAAGCATTTCCCGTCAGTTTCTACAGGCCTTTCACTAATGCTTACTCTATTTGGAATAGTTTGTCTCTTACCTCCAACTGGTCTAGTTCGATGCTTCAGCCTATGACGGCAATTCTTGTACAATCTTCCACCATTCCGTTTGTCATTCCGAATGATACGGTAAATGCTTTCATGAGAGATAAATATCTCATATTTAGCAAGATGTCCTGAAATCTGCTCGGAAGACCATAGCTCTTCTTTGAGGAGTCTGATGGCTTCAGTCTTTATTTCGGCTTTGATTGCGCGATTGCCAGGGGTACGCCGTTTGTGGTATTCTGCATTCTTTTGAGCTGTTTCATAGTTATATCTAACTTGAGTAACTTTTATTGCAGTTGCAATCTGCTTTTTATTCATTCCGTTTTGTAGTAAGATAAAAATTGTGAATCTTTGCTTCGAGTTTAACTGTTTGTACATAGCAATGCAAAATTAGTTATTCTTGGGGAGATTTCGGTCTCCCTTTTTTCTTTTTTATGCATTGCTTGTTGAAATTCCAAGTTCATGCTATCATGGGGGCTGCTCGCCCCCAAACCCCTCGGTGTTTTCAGGTATTAAGTTTTCATACCACTACACCTTAGAAAATTGCACTTCTATTGTGAACTTGCGAAAAATACCCACTTACCGCCGAGTAATTTTGGATTTTACCTGGCGGTAAGTGGGTATTTTGGAGATATTCCTTTGTTTCGCTCATCAACCAAGATGTTGAAAGAGTTACGAGGTCGTCTGATTTTTCAGGTGGCCTTTGCTTTTTATAAGATTGGTTTGATCACGCGCAAGGTGAATTGTGAAAGTTAATGTTACATTTTTCAGCATTTGTCGTTTGTATTTCCCAATTTATTCTACTATCTTTGTCCAAATGAAAATTCATACCGCTGATCATAAAAGTAAGTTTATGGACAAAAATTACATTATGACCGATCTTTACGGAAATCGCTACAATGGCGTGTATCCTCCTGAATATAAGTATAATGGAGATGCTCATCATGGATACAAGACAGACAAGGAGGAAACCTTGTTTTATGATTTTGCTGTACAAGGATATGACCTCATGATTAGTTATCAAGATAAGTTTTATTACTTTATGGTAGATGATGATGGTGTGTGGTTATCCGACGATGCGTTTACTGCAAAGATTACCCGATTCGAAAGTGGTAATGACGTGCTTGAACATTTCTTGATTGATGGTAAGCCGCTTATTAAGATGATTGATAAGTTGGATGAGTGCGAGCCAATATAAAAAACGGGAGATATGACTAAGCCAGATAAACAAGAATATTCGAAAGGAAGAGGAAAATGATACGAACAAAACTGAAGAGCAATTTCTGGCATCCTACCCAATGGGATGATGATACTCATTTGTATCTCGACGAATTAGGTTGGAATGATGCAGCTCAATCGGATGCCCATGCCACAGATTCGTGGAATATCTTCCGATTTTATCTGGAGCATTATGGTTTTGACCTGGTATTTAATAAATCAACAAGGAGTAATTTTGCACCATACTTTTATAGTTTGTATGAAGTTTCTTGGATGCTTAAGCTAGTTATGTATCATTTTTAATATAATAGCGACTAACTTAGTACTTTTTTTGCTATCTTTGCATAAACAAAACAATTATCCCAATGATTCATCTTTTAATTAAAAATATAGGTCCATTATCTAATGCAGATGTACATTTAAAGCGCATTAATGTAATTATTGGTCCACAGTCTCAGGGAAAAAGTACTCTTCTGAAGATTGCGAGTTACTGTTCATGGGTTGAAAAGCGAATAGAACTTACCCAGTCTTCTTCTTATTTCTCTTCTGACGATCATTTCGTAAATGACTTGATAGTTTTTCATAAAATGCAAGGATATCTTCGTAAGGATGCCTACATTTCGTATGAATCGGAGTTTATGAAGTTTTCATATGATTTTAATTCTAATAAATTTGATTTTTCATGGGGTAAAAAACAATGGGAATATCGTCGCCCAAAGATTAGTTACATTCCTTCCGAACGCAACCTTGTAGGTGCAATTCCTAATTGGTTTGAAGTAAGTATGGAACGTAATAATATCCGTAATTTTATGACAGATTGGGAGAATGCACGCAAAAGTTCCATTGCAGATCTTCAAATTCTTAATTTAAGCGTTTCTTATCGTTTTAATCCTGATAAGAAGAAAGATGAGGTAATAGTTGGTAAAGAAGGGTTGCCTATGGATTTTACTAATACTTCAAGTGGTCTTCAGTCGCTTATTCCTCTTTTCGTTTTGCTTAATTATGAATATACTACTCAATATGAATCTGAAAAAGCAAAACGTATAGCTGGCGATTGGGAAGATGTTGATCTCCTTAAAAACATTTATAAAAAATTATTTAAAGAGAAAGGACGTACAATAGGACGAGAAACCTCATTTACAGATGAGAGTGAAAAGTCTAAGATTACAGTCAGATTACCATATAACAAGATTGTTGCTGGTAACTTATTAAAATTTGATGACAAGAAGACAGCAAATGAATTTGATGATATTTATGGCCATTACCTGCTTACAGACCATAATGTTGTATATTTAGAGGAACCTGAAAATAATTTATTTCCACCAACTCAAGCACAAGTGTCAGATTGGTTGATTGAAAAGACTTTGAATGGCCGTAGTAATTCTTTGATGATTGCCACACACAGTCCATATGTATTGAATCATTTTCTAGAAAGAAACATCGATGAGTTCGCCCTTTTCTTTACATTGGAAAAAGGCAAATATGCAGAGGTTTGTACTGCTACAGAGGATGATTTACAGGCCATATACGATGATGGTGTTGATGCATTCTTTAATATTGAAAACTTAAATAAATTCTAATAACATAATGGCTAGGAATTATACTAACATCATCCCAGAATGCTACGTTGACACAAATCTCATACTTTTTTGCGATAATGGGTAAAATAAAATACGGGTCAGGGATATGCCTGACCCGTATTTGCTGTTATCGTCAATCCCAATTAACGATTAGAGATTTAGAAGATAGTATAGACTGCGGCATTAATCCGCCCGATGGCAGTCAGAGTTGGATAGCTCCTTATGCGCAAGAGGCATTTGATAAATATATTGCACCTAGAAAAGAATTGTCTACATTTATCATAGAACATAGCTGCTTAGATATAGCCAGTAATAGATGAAGCCTGCTAAATAATTATTTTAGATAGCCCAAGGAATACTTCCTATTCGGATTTTTTTGTTATATTTGCACTAATAGTAGATGAAAAACATAACTTTTCACCACATTCAACTATTTCTAAATAAAATCTGGATTTGGACTATATCTTTGTTAAATCGCAAAAGCGTGGATTTGAAGACTGTGGTAGCATTTACGCACATGTACGAGAGCCTGGAGTTAACCGGAAATATGCTTTAGGTTTCAAGATTAAGGTTACTGAATGGGAGAATATTCGACAACTCAACTATTCTTCCTCGGCTTTTATGTCTAGTATCGGCATCACTTATGGCCAGTTCTCGACGATTCTCTCTCTGATAAAAATAGAATTAGAACAGCATTTCGATGCAAATACGGCTGCTAACAAGATACAAGAAATTAAGATTTCTATCCTTGGTGAAGAGAAGGCGAAAAGCCTGGGTATACATTATCGTAAGCAAACCTTGCTCATGCAGTATATGCAAGAGTATATTGCTGATTTGAAATCGGGTAAGCGACTTAAGCGACATCGGGCCGTACCTGTATCTCAGGGGTATATCGATAATATGCAGGCCACATTAAAGTGTCTGTACGATTATCAACACCTCTTTCATCATAAAGTTACGATAGAACAGGTAGATATGACATTTCAACGCAACTTTGTGAAATATCTCCAGGATAGAGGTCTTAAGCCTAACACGATTAGCACGAGAATGGCTTCACTTCATGTCATCATGAAATCAGCTTATTTCGATAAGAAAACGAAAAAGATAGATTGGCAACATCCTGATTTTATCCCGGCTCAAGAGGAGGTGGATAAAATCTTTCTGACTCCGGAACAGATAGAAAGTCTTCGAATGGTAGACTTAAATTCTATTGACTCTTCGAGCGAACGGAGTCATACAAGTTTAGAGCAAACTCGGGATGTCTTCATTGTAGGGTGCTTGACAGGTCAACGTATATCCGACTTTATGCGCATCAGCCGTGATATGATATTTAATCTGAATGGGCATAATTTTATCAAGCTCAGACAAGTGAAAACAGGAACTATCGTCTATATACCTCTTGATGTGCGAGTGAAGGCGATATTGGATAAATATGGTGGTAGTTTACCTCAAACAAGTAAAATAACTTTCAATAAAAATCTGCGGAAACTAGGTGAAATAATGGGCTGGACCTGGTATCCGCATTTTGATCATCAGCCCTGTACGAAGACTTCTAAAAAAACACCAATACGATTTTGTGATATGTTATCATCGCATACCGCCCGAAGGAGTTTTGCGACAAATTCTTACACAGCAGGTATTCCGATTAGTTCGATTATGACCGTAACGGGCCATAGCTCCGAAAGGAATTTCAGGAAATATCTCGGTCTGCAAGCTCAAGATAGAGCTATCGCTGCAGCCGAAGACTTTAAGGGCTTTATTAAGATGGAGTAATAGTGCTTTGCAAGAATGGTCATATAAAAGTGTCTCAATTTTGATATATGAGTTAAAAAACAAGATTATTAATGACTTAAATTAAAAAAATAGCATTAAATTTGCAAACTAGATTTTATATCTATAGGTTATAGAATGTCAAAAGAAATAAAAATAGAATTTAATAATACAGATGAAAGCTATTGGCGTCATGAAATCTGTACTTATTATGGACAGTTAAGCAAAAATGGTAATGGTACAAAAGTAACATTCTTTTTTGCCAATTCTATTAATGTTGAAAACATTTTACCTTTTCATCTTGTAACATTAGCAAATCTCATACATTATTTATCGACTAACGGGTATTTGACTTGTATTAATATAGATCAAAACCGTCCTGTTTATGAATATATTTACAAGGACCTTAATTTCTCTGAGTATTGGAAAGGTGGAAAAAATCACGTAGAAGCTAAGACTTCTAAAGATATTTTTAATCTATGGAGAATTGTAGAAAAAGAGATGGATCTTTATGCAAAAAAAGTAGAAGATTACTTTAGAAATACATACTTCAAAAAGAAGGATTTAAGTTTTATAAGTACAATAATGACAGAGGCTTTTTATAATGTCTTTGATCATGCTAAAGCTGGTAATAATGCATTTTCAATCATAAAGTATATTGAAGAAGACTATAAACTTCATGTGGCCATTTCCGATTTCGGAATTGGCATTACAAAATCAGTTAGATCATTCTTACCTTCTATCAAAAATGATAAAGAAGCCTTAAAGATAGCCGTTAAAGATAAATTTACGGTTGGCTCAACACAAAGAAATAGGGGATTTGGTTTAGCTAATATTTTGAATGGAGCAGATACCGCTAGAATATTTAGTGGTATGGCTTCATTGCTAAAAGAAGAAAATACCGGTATTCAGTTTTATGATACCGACATTAATTATCCTGGAACTTTGATTTACTTCGAAGTAGATTTGAGTAAATCTGAGGATGAAGTGATAATAGAAGAATTTGATTGGTAAAAAAAGTGCTTATGTGTATGATAAAAATGATTGATATTTTAGAATCTAGGCAGAATCTTCCTGCTGCAGGTGAAGTTCTCTATAGTTCTATTAAAGAAGCTATCCAAAAAAATGATAAGCTATCTATTGATATGGAGGGTGTTACATCGTTACCTTCTATTTTGCTAAATGTATCAATTGGGCGTATTATAGACGAAGATGGTGTAAATACCTTAAAGCAATATGTTAGTTTTGTAAATATTACTCAGCAACAGGCTATGAGATTACGTGATTATTTAAATAGATACGAACAAGCGTAATACAATGACCAGAAAAGCGTATTATATATTATTGCTGTCCGCTAAAATCTGAAAAGCGATAAATCATATGTTCGCAGTGCCGATAAACAGGTATTGCGGACTTTTTTTGAAAAAATAAGCCCCCCTCAATCAAAAAGTGTTACTCCACGTCTTTGAGTTATATTCTGCCTAAAACGCAGACCTAACATACTCCAATAAGCTTGTTGAGCATGGTGCCTAGGTCTTTGTAATATCATAATATCACCTCTGGCAATTTAAATATTCTAAAATAACTTTACCCTCGATTTGCTTGTTTCATTCGAGAAATTAAGCTATCTTTGCATCGACGAAAGTTAGTGCATGTACACATATCCAAGGTGTATGGGCACTTAAAAACGAGAAAGGGGAGGATACTTATGTGTGATGTGACCCCGAAAAGTTGGACATTAAATTAAACATTAATTATTCAACTCTCTATAGTAGTGAGCTCGGTATTGTACCGGGCTCATTCCTTTACGCCTTAGTTCTTCGATGGCCCGTGCCCAATCTCTCGTAGTCGGGCATTCCTTTCCTCGACTAAGGCTCTCACTTTTTTAGCAGGCAATATCTGTACTGTTTGCCAGAGATTTTGGAGATTATTTGCTGGTCTCCATCTTTAAGAACGTCATCTCCTGCACATTATTATCCGTGTGGCAAGCCGTCATCTTGTATACAAGCTGATATCCATTCTGACTCGACAAAAACAGAGAGCGGGGGCGTTCACCCGCAAGGCTCTTGCCGGGCAGTATCCTATACCATCTGTTAACCCATTCACCATTATAGCGTGAACAGATATAAGATTTTACAATTTCACCTTCTCGCCAATCATTGATAAAACGTGGCAACCATGCATACCTTTTTACACGCACATGTATCTCTTTGTCGTTCTCGATAATCTCCTTCAATGCGCTGAAATACTTTCCGTCCTTATCATCTGTCTCATGCTGGCTACCCTTGGGATAGAAGAGGATTGTATGCACGCCTTTGGCATCAAAGTAGTAGTGGGGATGAACATATCCCACGCTGAGACCCTTGAGTGTCATCTCGTAAGCCAGCAGCTTACGGTCACGCTGCCCCATCCTCTTTATCTTCTGCCAGATTTCTTCGTATGTCATTTCTGTTCCTTAATGTCTATTCTTAATAATGGAACGTATGATATGCACGGATATTGAGTCTTTTATATAGCCAACGAAATAATGAGAGTAACTTAATGATTGTGCTCTTACTCGATCCAGAAGAACCTATAATAATCGTGAACTTCTTAATATCTTGCAAATCTGCTGACATGATTGGACCGAAATTACGTATCTGGATAGACTCACTCATCTTCTTTTCTTATTATTTCTCTACAAAGGTAAGGATTTTGTGTTATCAGACAAAAAAACAAGGTTCATTTTATTAATTAATAATCTCTTTGATTTTTTAGATACAAAATTAGTATCATTTTAGCCCAAACATGAATCGTGTGATTTTGAATCGAGATAAAACATATTTATGTAAGGCGATAGGACCGACTATACCGATAAAAACAACAACAACTGCTCCTAAAGTAAACATTACCTCGCTTGAAGTATCACAAAATGCAGGTATCTTATGAATAACTGCTTTGGTAAATCCTTCAAAAGTTGTATGGAATAGATAAATAATGTAAGTAGAAGGAGCAATTGAACAGAGCACTTTACTAAAGACCAATGTTTGATGATGTTCCAACAACGTTGAAATATACATTACTGTTGCAATTCCTAAGTATGGTATCATGTTCTCTATTGCCCCCCCCAATACGGATAGATGTTCAAGAAAAACATACTCTCCTCCTGCAAATAGTAAAATTACAGGAATGGCCAATTTCTTTGTGTAGCCGATATATACTTCTCTATAATCATATGCAACGATACCAAGAAAAAAATATACCATCATTATTCGTGCTTGTTCCAAGCAGAATAAAGTTGTAATAGATATAGGCATGTAATGAAGTAATAAGGCAATGGCGAAGCCTGTAATTCGTAATCGTTTCGATCTGAATATAGGCGCAATGACAAACATCCACCATAGTGCCCATATGAACCACAAGAAATAACCTGCCACTGGACTGTATAAGACCTTGATATATGACAATACTGTTACAGGATTCTCTACATATGCGTTCTTTTCAGTTAGCAATTTGATGGTTACAATTATAAGTGATGTAACAATATAAGGTATCATCAAACGCTTCACCTTCTTCATTAGAAAGTGGCCATAACTTTCATCTTTCTTGAAGGCAATATATATGAACCCACTTGCAAACATAAACAAGGGCATATGAAATGTATATATGAATTCTCTGTTCATCACATACCAACTTGGAGCGTTTTCAGGAATGTAATGACCTATAACAACTAAGATCATACATATAGCCTTTGCTATATCAAAATTGATTAATCTGTTCTTTGTTTTATTGTTCACTATGTGTTATTTATTTTGTTTAACCATTTTAGTCAATTAACCTTTCCTATTACGTAGAACTTGCTCACGTAGAAAATCATGGAGCCTTTTAAATTACTAATTAATGGACCTACTATTGCTTTGATTTGATACAGGAACGTTTGATATTCTTCTGTTTTATCAAAAAAATTATTTATCATTCGTCCGTGTCGTCCGTGGCAAAAAAATCATTTCTCCAGCAAGCGATAGATCTCTGCAAACTGTTCCGCGATCTTATCCCAGTCGTATTTGCTCATGTCATATTCCACATGATGGGCGGGCTCAGCGAGGACAGCATCGAGCTTGGCGGTGAGGGCTTCCACATCCCCCATGGGGAAATAGTCTTTCTCAGGCAGTCCCACTTCTAAGTTGGCAGGGATGTCACTGACAATAACCGGTACACGATAGCTCATGGCCTCCAACAGAGAAATCGGAAGACCCTCGTGCGACGACGGCAGACTGTAACAGAGGCAGTTGGTGAGCAGAGCGTGCAGTTTGCGACCTTTGATGAATCCCGTCAGCACGACACCATTCTCCTTCGCCGTTTTTTTCAAACCGCGCGAATAATCATCCTCGAAGTCGGTATCACCGGCAAGTACCAGTTTGATGTCTTTCCGCTCAGGGTGCTTCTCCTGCCATTTCACAAAAGCATGCACTAAATCGTGCAGGTGCTTCTCCGGAACAAAACGGCACATGCCAAGGACATACTTACCTTTCTCAATGCCTAAATTATCGAAATATTCGGGATAGTCGCAGATCTCCGGCACCGGCACACCATTATAGATAAGGTGTACACCCTTCGTTCTGCCATACTTGTCCTTGACGATGTTACGGATGACGTCTGATATCACCACTACATCATTGGCAAACATGCAGCCCATGCGCTCTCCGAATTTCAGCATCGTCTTGGCGGCGAAGCCCCATTTGTCACGGTCGTAGTCAGGACCATGGTGGGTGAACACTACTTTCATGCCGAGCAGACGTGCCAGCGGTGTGAGCATCGCCGGACCGATGGCCTGGATATGTACAATGCCGGCATGCAGACGCTTCGCCTTCCAGATGGCGCGCCATGTATGGATGATGGCCTCAAAAGCTTTCTTCTTCGGTGTGTCGACATCCACGAGCTTCACACCCTTCCATTCCGTCAGTCCGTCATGCACATAAGTGGACCGCCGGATGACCGTCACGTCGAATCCCATCTTCGCAATGCGTGGAAAGAGCTCCTCACAATGTGTCTCCACACCACCCATCACATTAGGGATGCCACGTGTACCTGTAACAACTATCTTTGTCATAATTATCTTTATTAAGCCACGGAAAACACAGACTTCACAGACTATTATTATGCTATCGTCCGTGTCGTCTGTGGCTAAAAATCATTGTCTCGTCCGTGGCTAAACCACAGACTACTGTTTGATTATTTATTTTCCTCAGTGTGCCCTGCACCTTTCATCGGCTCTCCCGCAGGCTGTATCTCTTCGACATTTGGGTGCAGCACTCTCAAGTCACCCTGCCGTGGATCCTGTCCTACTGGACACTGTGAGAAGTCGAGGCATGCCTCCTTGCCACAGATGGAGCGCCACTTGTTCTTCAATGCCCACTTAGCCGGATATTTCACATACTTGTGCATCACCGGGCTGGCAGTACCGACCATCCAGCAGTTTTTCGGGCAACTGCGCACAGCCTCACGTACTTTCTGAGCCTGCTCACTCTCCCAGATCTCCATGAACGGTTTCTCATGGATATTACCCATGGAGCCTTCGAAATACTTCGTCTCCATACCATTGCAAGGCAGCACCTCACCCCATGGATCGATGAAGAAGTTGGCAGAACCTGCCTCGCAAGGCAACATGCGCTTGCCTCCCTCAATGTAGTTGATGAGTCCCATGTTGAACCAAGCACGGAACCAGCTCTTCGGGTGCTTCTCCTTCAACTGCCACTCAATGAGCTGTTTGAAGTTGTTGCAAACCTCATCCTTATTGGTAATCAGATTGTCGTACTTATGGAAATAGAAAGAATTGTGGAATGCAGCTGTAGCGAACTCCATGCCCATTGACAGCGACAATTGATAGAGCGACAGCATATCCTTGGAGTTGTTGTTGCTCACAGTACATCCGAAACCGATGTCCTTCAATCCCATGTGTTTAAGGGTCAGCAACGTGCGTAGTCCCTTGTCGAAACCCCCGGCATGTCCACGCAACTCGTCATTCTTCTGGCTTAGACCCTCAATGGAGATACGGATACCGATGTTTGGGAACTTCTTAGCGAGCGCTACCACACGATCTTCGAACCAGCCCGAAGTAGAGATGACGATACGATTGGTGTGCTTATAGCACTCCTCCACGATATCCGCTAAGTCTTCACGGATGAAAGGCTCACCACCCGTCAGGTTGATGAACTTCAGGTCAGGCAGACACTTCAGATCCTCTGCCTTCAACTCCTCTTTACGATTTGTTGGGTTCTTCCAAATGTTGCACATCACGCACCGCATCGGGCAGCGGTACGTCAAAATTATACTTGCGTCTGTTGGACGCGGAATTCTATTGTTACTCATAATTAATGATTATTCTTCTTTTTTATCTATTTGCCACGGACTACACAGACTATATTCTCAAGAAAGTCCGTGTCGTCCGTGCCGTCTGTGGCTATTAACCTTGATATATCCCCATGATATTCTTGTAGTACTCCTCCGCATTATACCGCTGCATGGACTCTTCGGCAATCTGCTGATAATTAAATGTGGCATCCCAAATCTGCTGTATCTTGTCTTTCAGGTTTTTGGCATCCTTACTTGTGAATGTCATGCCCGTCTTACCCTCACGGATCAGTTCAGGTATACCACCGATTCTTGCACCCAGCACAGGAGTACCAAGACATTCAGCCTCAATGACCGACAGCGGGTTGTTCTCGTACCACTCTGACGGGATGACAGAGAAACGGGCACCCCCGACCAATCGCTTGATGTCGTCCCACTGTTTGAAGCCCACAAATTCAACGTTGCCATGAGCGACAGTCTTCAACTCTGCCATCAGTGGACCACCCCCGATGACCACAAGGCGGTAGGGGAGCAGGTTTGCCGCCTCTATCAGTGTCTTCACACCTTTCTCGTGGCTTAACCGGCCTACATAAGCATAGTAGTCACCCTTATGATAGCTGTCCGTCCGCTTGCATTTCTCTATGTCGATGAAGTTGCACAGAGTCGTGATCTTCGACTTATCGAATCCTCCTTGCACCATTTTGTCTGCCATAAACTGGCTCGGGCACACAAAGGCATCGGTATCATTCTCTAACCGTACTCTGTTCCATTTCACTGCCTCGCGATAGCCAATGAATGATCCTATTTTCCCACCTTTCATGCAGGAATACTTCACGCAGTTCCATTTGTTTCCATCCTGAAAGCACAGCTCACAGTTGTCGCCAGCCCTCATGCAGTCATACCGGGGACACAGCAGTTTATAATCATGCAGCGTCCATATGACTCTGATACCTTTCTGATGGGCAATCTCCGCAACGACTGGTGACAATTGCGTATGGATATTGTTCAGATGCACCACATCTGGCTTGAAGTCATTCAGCAGTTGCGTAAACTTTTTCTTTGTTTCTCCATCTCCGAAAGGTCTTGTAAACGCTTTCAGTTTCGACATGTTCGACGGGAAGTATTTCTGCCATGGACTCTCCACATTCTCCGGATAATCCATCGCAAATACTGCTACCTCATGCCCATGTGCTTTGAGCAACTGCTCCAGGTTGAGCATATAGATGCAGTCACCGCCACGACGGTAATAAAACTTATTTGCTAGTAAAATCTTCATTTCAGTTAACAATTATGTTCTCAAAAATTAATAAAGAGAATTATATTCATCGTCATTCAACATTTTATTTATTGGAAATGAACATTACACCTTTATATATTCCTCTCCAAATCCAACCCACCATCACCGAACTCACCAGCGACACCACTATAAGGTGCACATAATCTACAATAGCATTATTACTCACCATGAGCATCTCTTTCTGAAAGTAGTAATAACAAAAGAAAGAGTGGATTAACCACATGTTCATAGAATGTTTGCTTAAGAACAAGAACACTTGGTTAGCCCGACCTATTTTTTTAAAGAAAAACACGAAGAGGTAAATGAACAAGGGAGTCAGTACGATGGTCATTTCCGTAATGCCCCATTTTGAGCGAACAACGAACGCCGTCCCCGTAAGCACCAAGCATATCACCAAGCATATAGACTCTTTAGCCACAACAGCTCGAAATCTCTCATACAGAGAATACTTGCAAAAAAGCAAACCTAAAAAGAACGATGGAAAATAGTAGCAGAAGTAATAAATGTGCAAACTTACCCCCCCGTATTGAGGTTAATAAGCCCTGACAATCCACGCAGCAAGACCGATAACCCAACTATCAGATAAGGAAAATATTTCTTTTGATTAGCCATCAGTATGACTGACAAGAACAGCAAAAATTCAATATATGTGCCAAGAAACCACCATTTCTGGTTATAGCTAAATTTTAAGCAAAACAGATTAGCCAGGAACTCTTGTACGGCAAACGGCTTGGAAAGAAACAGAAAGCCGACAGGCACAAAAATCAAGAACACCTGCCAAAAGCGCTTATATACATTCCAGACCCTATACCAAACCCGAATGGTTCCCTTCTTCTCAAAAGTATAATACAACCCATAGCCACTAAGGAACATAAATATAGAAACACAGATTTTAGCTGCTGAGCCAATCTGTACTTCTATATTCGACAAAAGAAGTCCAGGTATTTTCTCTGGAAATCCCTATATATGATGCATAATCATCATAAGAATTGCCATACCCTTTACCATGTTGGAATAGTCTTTAGATAAAACAGTTTCATATTTCATCATAATATCCATACCTTCAATCGATCCGATTTAGTTTACCATCCATCATCATTCCATAGAATGTAGGCTTGCCGTCTATCTCCTTTGCAAAGCTCTGCTTCCATGTTAGCTTATAAAGCACGGTGTCCTTGCAAATATGTTTCCAGAGATTTTCATCATATGGCTGTCCTAGAACCTTATACAACTCATCACAATACTTGTTATTGGGAAGAATCTTTGAAAAAGCATCAGCTATTTTCACATTATGCTTCTGCGCTAGCGCAACAGCATAATCCACCAACAGGTAATCGATGAGTTTATCACACTCTTTCCAATAATTGAATAGGAAGTCTCTAATTACAGCAAACATCCATCTGTTCTCATATCCACATCCCAACGAGTAACCTGCAAAATAGCCGCTCGCAATAGAAGCGTGTAGATAATCGGGACGTT
Organism: Segatella baroniae B14; assembly: GCF_022024235.1. Classification (GTDB taxonomy): domain Bacteria; phylum Bacteroidota; class Bacteroidia; order Bacteroidales; family Bacteroidaceae; genus Prevotella; species Prevotella bryantii. The sequence continues at coordinate 215,396 of NZ_CP091800.1, read as the reverse complement.
TGATGGACCAGAGCGGTAGCTTCATGTAGTCCTCAAAACTTCTTCCGGTACAGAAGAAAGTGGAATCGATCCAAATGCCGCCATATTTGGCGAGTATACTCATGCGGAGCAGATCTGAAAAATGTGTTCTTGAGAACACACCAGCCTTATACTTCTGCACTAACCAATCTGGAAACTGTATATAGTCTTTGCAATTCTCATCAGTTATTACTATTACTCCATATTCGCCAGCGTTCCTCTTGATAGAGTTGACACAGGCTTTGACAATTTCAGGAGCGTTCTCTATTCCTTGCCACCAACAAATCCAAATTTTGTTTCTCAGTTTTTCATCGCAATCAGGCATTGACTCCTGCACCTTATAATTCTTCCAATAGTCTTTGAACTTATCCTCTAGGAAATCAATCATGATTTGATGTTTTTTCATCAGACGATTCTTTACAGCCTCAGACTCTTTATAACCATTCCTATTCATTATCTGAATATCTATCTTAGAGCGAAAAGTTATCAAAGCAGCCTTGATGGAAATGTCCTTAGCTATATCAATAGAAGCTTTCAACTCTTCCATAACACGATGAAAAATACGTTTTATATTATTATAACTTTGTACCATATCTACTTTGCTTAAATATATCAATCAATAATTGTGCAGAATGCTGTGAAGACAGATTATTCCTATATTTTAAACAGTTGTCAACGTAGAATGAATTATTTTCAATAATTTCCTTCATATCATATTCATTCCATTGATTTTTAGCTATACCCAATTTCGCTTGCTGAATATAACCAGCCGAAGCAGGTATCAAATTGGTCAAAATAGGAGTTCCAGAAACTATACTCTCAGGAATAGAAACCATATTCAGGTCTTGGCGAGTATTAACTAAGAAGCATAAAGAACATCTAATGTACTCATTAAGTTTATCTTGTGATAAAAATCCTACAAAACTAACATATTTATTTAACTTCAACTTTTGAACAAGAGCCTTAAGAGATTCTTCTTCATCGCCCCTGCCAGCGATGATCAATTCTATATCTTCAAAACCTTTAAGAGCATGTAACTTCGCAAATTTTTGAATTATGCCATCAACATTTTTTCTATAAATAAGTTGAGAAGAACTGATTATTTGCCGTTTCTTCTCCTTTGAAAATTTGAATTTACAGACATCAATACCATGGTCAACTATTATCTTCGAAGTCTGCGGCAGATAGTGATGAATAAAATCGTAAGCTTTCGTTGAACGTGGAACTACAGCGAAAACATCACGCATAAAACTCTTAACAATGATATTGTGCCAAAAGAGAGAAGGCAGTCTGAATAATTTCCGCTGATGATCCGTCAATTCTTGCCAGATTACAGTTTTCTTTGGTGCATATCTAGCAGCACACAAAGAATGGAAAGCAAAAATCTCACTCGAAATAATTAAATCAAAATTTTTAGCATTCTTGCGAATATAATTATTCAGAGAAAAAGATAGAGGAAGTGCTGCATTCAAAAATCTATCAAAATTCTTTTTAAAGAATAGTATTTCAAAATCATACGATTCTTCTTTGGTTGGTTTATTACATTCCAAAGCCAAAAGTGTGACCTGATGCCCAAGACTCTTAAAACCGAGACACATTGAATAAATCATTGTATCCTTAATTGTTTCAACTTTTGGAATAAAGTTGTTATTACCCGAATATAATATCGGATTAACTATCAATATTTTCATATCATTTTTTAAACGAAAAGAATCTAATTATTTTATTTACACTTAACACTACAAATTGAAGTATGTATTTCAGAAAACTTGCAAACTGGTTTATTGTCGTTAAACCTAATATGCGCAGCTGTAACAAAATACAATTTGCGGGTGTTATCAAAATTCATCGTATGTTGTAGAAGCTTGGCTACTATACTGATTTTCGATGTTATATTATTTTGGATATCTTCGATTTGTTCATTGTGCTCTTTTTACTAAACTGGTAAATCCGACTCATCACTGCCATTATTTCTTTCCCCTTCCTTGACACATAAATTTGTTCTTGTCCAATTACTATTCTTCCTTGTCTTTATTTGATAGAAATCTATATATTCTTTGTCCGAATCAGAATTGCAAACAACAATATCATCATGATAGTCCAGAATCATCACATAGACTTCATCATTCTTGTCTTTCATCAATTCTTCCTCTTCTTCTAATTGAAGAAGTCTATGAAGTCCCCAATTAATCTGATATTCAAACCTATTGGAAGAAGACGCACCAGCATTCTCTTTAGGGTGTATTGATGCTAATTTGTCAAGACTGCTCATTTAAAAAATCTAATTCTGCGTCTTTACTTTATTATAAAACTTCAAAAACACTTCTTTCGGTGTCTTTCTCGTGAAACAAATGGAAAGGATATTACGTTCTTTCTTTGCTAAAAGGTTATAGCGATTTGGGGTTCCGTGATGATTGGAGCGGAGTGAGTGATAGACGAATTGTCCGATTGTGTATGGGAGATTGAGTAAAGTGAAGAGACAATAGCCAAGGTATGTGTTGCCGCCACTCCACATCATTGCACCGACAAAGCCAGCAGGCCCTGCAGCTGTTTGTATAGGACTCATGCTTTTACCAGTCATACCTTCGTAGTGGATTATCTCGGCATCAGCATCTACCCAGCACTCATAGCCTCGTTTACGGAGTTCTGCGCTTACAGCTAAATCCTCTGGGGTGAAGAAATAACGTTCATCAAACCATCCTATTTCTCGGAACAAATGGGTTTTGATAAGGAAGTATGCACCGATGATATCATAGCTCTTAAATACACCATGTGTGGGGTTATGTTTATTTGCTCGCTTCTCACTCCAGAGGCCAAACGCTTCGAGAAAGTAATGCCATCGACTATGGTTAGCTCTACCGCAATATTGTATATCACCATTACCAAGTAAACCTTTTGGGCTTACTATCGCCACCTTTTTAGGAAGTTTCTCTATTGTTTCTACAAGCTTGTCAATACATGGCATTCGAAACTCAGTATCATCATTCTGCACAAAACAATACTTTCCTCTAGCCTGACGCAAAGCTAGATTGTTGTTCTCTGAGAATCCGCGAATCTCATTACTCTCGATAAATTTGACCCAAGGGAAGTCGTTGCGAACCTTCTCCAAGTTTTCTTTGGAAAAAAGATAAGCCACTACGAAACATTCATAGCTAACGTGCGTGTACTTCCTTATGCTTTCCAGACACGGATACAAGTTTTTCAGATTGTTCATGCAAACAATCACGATGCTGACGATGGGATTATTATCTTCCATTTTCTTTATTACTTTTTTTCTATATATCTAGCTATTGTGTCCAAACTCTTCTGAATAGGATAATACTGATCATTATTCCTAACTATACCTTTTACTAATGCCATTAGATGTTGAGTAATATCATCTTTTACGACAAGACTTGATAATAAGTAATCGTCTAAAGTCGTTTCGTAGTGGACATATTCTTTGTCATTATAATGGGCATCAATTACTATGAGTTTATGTCTAAAACCATCAAGCCATTTATTAACATGACTTGAATGATAATATTCTTTACCTATAGTATAAGAATCCACATGATGACTATAAATAGGTGAAAGATAGAAATACTTAGATTCGCCTGCACCTAATGTGAAGTTCTTCTTCATTAACTTTGAATCGGTATGCAGATATGGTCCCCGTGTGTCTATCATGAATTTTGATGCTACCGAAATAGGGGTTGAAGTCTATATCATTTAATGGCGCATTCATAAACACTGTAGCATCAATCCAGTACCCTCCATGTTGATAAAGCAAGCATACCCTAAGAATATCACTGAGGTGTGTTATGGTAATAGCTCCGGAAGACACCTGGTCAAATATATAATGAGGAACGTCAGCCCACTGTCTAATGTTGTCTTTCGTTATCATCACAACTTCTCGACCATTGGAATTTTGCTTAATGCTGTTGATACATAACCTCACTATGTCGGGTAAGCCATCTGTACCCTGCCACCAAAAGACGAAGATACGTTCAGGCTCATCTGAATGTAGGGGGTAATGGCTTCTGGTACTAGATACCCATATCGTTTCTCCAACCATTGGAGAATGATTTCATTCTTTCTCTCTCCGTAAATTCGGGCTGCTTCCTTGAAGTTCGGACGAATAGACATTATCCATACTACCACCATTTTGATGATAAGCCCTATATTGTAGTGAGGCACTAAAAGAAGTATCTTCTTCATACTGGCTAGATAATCGTAAAGGTATGGGTTCATTGCTTTGATATTATTCTGCTTGTTAATAGTTTCCCCTTTATACCTGTAATCTTGTTGTTGCTGATATTAACAGTAATCTTCTTTCCTTTTTCATCATTGTGAAAGAACGGAGTAGAGGTTTGTCTGAATTTTACGATGTTACTCGTAAATGTTAGTCTGTTTTGACATTCGCTATATCCATATTGTGATAGTAACATCACACCATCTGATTTCCGAATATCAAATGTATTGTTGCGTATATAGTCCTGCTCCTGTCCATTGTTAATATTGAATAGACATTTGTTCTTCGCACTGATGACAGCAAAGATATTCTTCTCAACATATATTGGCATCTTACAGGATATACTTAATATAGTTGAAGCATTAGCCAAATAGTTGCTTTGAATTGAACAATACTTAGTAATAGTTGGAAGATAGCTATAAGCAATATTACCATTTTTAACTTCGTTACTATCGAACAATAGTGAGTCTATCGTTGGCTTGGCTACGAAATCCATAACAGAACTCTCGTTTGCTCTTAAGAATCTATTGCTCCTTACTTCCAACTTACGGATGCCACCTTCTCCTTCTATGGCCAAAGGATTCGTTTTACAGTCGAAATCATTGAAAGTGTTGTCATGAATGCTTACGGAACCTGATACACCACCTGAATAGACCGTTATCGCATAATATCTTGAGTTGAATACATTCTTGTATATATCTACCTTGTCAACATATCTGTTTGATTCGTTGCCGTCGCTAAAGATAGAAATTGACTCATCCCTATAATTGGTAAACTCATTGTCGTGAATACTGACGGTATCAAGATAAGATCCTATGTTTGTCCAAATTGCGCCACATGACGATTCTTGCCCTTTATTTGAGAAGTTCTCGATAAACTTGCACTTACTGATTTCTGCATTCTTTATATTCCCAATCCATAACGGAGTGTTGCGTTGAAGCTGATTGAACGAACAATTCTCAATCTTTAAACCATCAACACCATATAAGCCAATAATTCCCCGCTCACTGTTTACATTAAACCAGAACTCGTTGTCCCCTTCGCATTCAAAGTTGATATTTTTGACTGTTATATCCTTTGTCGCATACAACGTACGCGTGAAGTGATTGATAGTTCCATCTGTCGACACGCATTTCCTGTTAGTGATGAAGGAGTTGTATATATACATAGCGTGTGTTTGTGGTTGAGTATTGAACCTGATGGTGCATCCATTACCGTTAATCGTAGTATGGTTCCTCACGACTATGGAACGATAGAACGTATATGTTTTACCTTTTGAAAATACAACTTCAACCTCGTCATCCTTTTTACTCGCATTGTCTATTGCTGTTGAGATGGCAGTACCCAAATCTCCATTCTTTGGATAGAGATCATCAACGCTAATCATAGACTTTGCTTGTGACGAAAGGATAAAAGCACAGAACACAAAAACAAGGAAGTTCCTCATTACTTTATTTCTACAGACTTAGCGCGACCTGATTCATTAAAACATCCCATCTGATACTTCATAACAAGGATGAGTGCGAGATAATATAGATAGATTTGCATTCCAGGAACACTGGTCATGGAAGCTACAAGCCAATATGCCATACCTATGAAAAAGATAGAAGCACTCTTGTATCTTTTCGGCAGTTTGACAACAGTCCAATAGATCATAAAAAGGTATGCCAATATACCTAGAATACCGAATTGTGGCAGCACCTGGAACCATATGCTTTCACCGCCAAGTAATCCCATCGTAATAGCCGTTGACATCTCATTAAGGAACTTAAAACCTAATCCATAAAATGGCGACATGGACATAATGCTCATGGCCACCACCAACTGTTCAAAGCGCATGTTAGCGTCGCTACCACCCACTTTCTCTTGCGCGTCGGCAGAAAACAAACTCTTAAAGATGTCCAACTGGTCGCTAAAATAGGGTAATATGGCAATCAATGCCAATACCATTAAAAAAACATACCGATAGAACTTACCACTTTTCAAATTGATAAAAGAAAAGACTCCTATCATGAGGAAGAGATACGGTCCACGGGACTTTGTCATGATGATGCACGCCAGTGACAAAAGACATGTTGCCATTACAAGCAACTTGTTTATCTTAATATTTATCTTAGCTTTCATCAAAAAGAACAAGGAGATTATAATATAAAGTCCAAAATTGATGCCGGATCCGATAGGGTGATCAAAGACAGATTTTGCTCTGAATCCTCTTCCCTCATCTTCTTCATAGTTACCAAAGTCAATCGCTCTCGTCTCATCTTGGACTAAACTTGTCTCGTAGTCTGCTAGGGGGTTGGATTGAGTGGCAATTTCATATAACTCATACACTCCACAAAATAAAAACAGGATTGTAAACCCGCGCAACAGGAAGATCAAATCTTTTTTATCATTGATGATTCTCCACATTAGGTACGTCATTATGACATATTCTAAGATTTGCTTTACATATGCAGATACAGCTCCAGCAAATCCAACTAATGCAAAGACTGTAGAAATCGTCCACGAAATAGTCAATATTATGAATGGTGTCTTAAATGGAAAATTATTTCCTGTCAGGGCGTAAGGTCCCCCCTTGTTCGTACCATACTTTATAAAGAACTCTGCTGCAAATACCATGATAAGGACATCCTCGACAGTAAGGATAGGAACACCTGGTATGGACAGGAAGTTAATGTTGGTATTCAGAAACAAATCATACAGCAAGAACAACAAAAAAGCCTTTTTAAAATTCTTAAAACTATATAGAATTATTATGAATGCTATTAACTGAAATATCATATTTTGCACTGTTTAATCATGTTATCAATGGCAATATTTAAATTTTGTTTGGTGCTCTTATTGCTCCAAATTTCCCAGAAAGGTAATGTTGTACTCGATGGGTATATACTGGGCTCATCTATCTTTATTCTGGAAGGAAGGAGAATCGCATCGCCAACAACAATTGCCTCTCCTACGTCCAATAGGGACAGATTATCAGCAATATTACTAAGATTATCCGGCAGCATACGTCTTATCACGTTCTAATCTTCAACATTAGTCAACCTTAAACTCACAAAATTGTTGCACTGACTAAGCTCTGTACGATTGACCTCTGAAGGACGCTGACTTATGATAACAAGCCCTACACCATATTTGCGTCCCTCCTTGGCTATACGTTCAAAACTCTTTAGTCCTATCTCTGCGACAGAATCTCCTGCATCATTTTGCTGGACATAGAGGTGAGCTTCATCACAAAGTAAAGCTATAGGATGACGTTCTTTTTCATCGCACCATTGCTGAATAGTGAAGACAAGTCTTGCTATTAGCCCTATTACCAATGGAAGGACATCTGATGGGACTTCGGAAAAGTCAATAACTTTAATTCTGTTCTTGGTTGTAGAATCTGCTCCCATTAGACATTTGGCAAATTCGTTCAACCATTGATTGCTAAGTTCCTCGCGTGTCAGACTGAACATAAATCCCATACGCTTGTCGTCAAGTTTATTTTGTAAGCGCTGATTGAATCGTGTCAGTTTCCCATTATATGGTCCGGCCTTATCACCACATCTTGCGGCAGCGACTCTCTGTGAATCAATACGCTGAAGTTCTATCAAAACCTTATTAAGATCATATGGCAAAGGACTATCTAAAGTTATTATATTTTCGTATTCAGTTTCTTTTACTGCATTGTTCTTCTCTACAAGGACTTCACGTGATAATAACATTGCTTGATTTGGTGCATTCTGATCACTCCTGTCAAGCAATAAGGCCTGCATCTCCTCATATGTCAAAAGCCAATAAGGTAACATAAGAATGCCTTTCGGTAATTTAGCTCCCGTTGTGAGGTCAGATGGTGTCGCAATTCGGTAATGTTCTATGCCTTCCTTATTAAAAGTGTCTGTGTAATATTCACCATGTAAATCGAAGAGTATTGCATTAGCATTTGGAAGGTCTGCCATTTGTTCAACTATTCTTGCCACACAATAAGACTTTCCGCTTCCCATAGATCCAACAATGGCTGCATGTCGTTGAAAAAGCTTGTCCCCATCAAGAAAAGCCTCAGAACTCTCGTCCATTGTATATTTTCCAAGTGACAAAGGATGGTCTGCTGCGGCTGCACCAGAAGTTTTAAGTCACTCTTGAATATCCCACATTGACGCTATGCCATAGGAGATGGACGCTCCGCTTCCCAAAACAATAACAGGCGGACTACCTGCGGCATTGACTATCTTCTGGATCCTTTTTAGTACGCTGTCTATTTTATCCTTGTCAGCCATTAAACTTATCTTACTATTTGCTCAAATTGTTTTACAACGTTTCTTGGCATAAGCTGATCTTTAGCTTTTTGTAATGTCTGATTATATGTGTCGATTACATTTGATGCTTGGATGCTATTGATATACTTCGTAAGATCCTCAAGAGAATCACAGAGTATTCCTAAATCACCGAATTTATTAAATAGGTATCTAAAGTAATAATTCTCTAAAGCTATAATAGGCTTACTGTCCCAAATTGCTTCAAGTACCGCACCACTTGCTGTCAGCTCGTAGGAGTCTTTATCGTAAAGAAGTAAGAGCAAGTCCATTTTTTGAACATTGGCATTATATTCCTCAAAAGGTAACAGACCTCCTGTCTTATTTAATTCGACGAAATGTTTTGACTTGATGTTTCCGTTTACGAAGCTTAAGGAATATATAATCACATTTTCATTAGTAAGATGCTCTAAGATATACTTTAATGTACCCAACCCTCTTGTTGGGGTAATGGCACCGGGAATACCTATTCTAATCTTGCCATCGTTAGATTTCTCTTTTACTATAACGTTACTCGGTCGTATGTATGCATGGTCTATTGAGAAAATCAATTCTTGATTTACAGAGAGAATGTGTTTCGAAAAGATTTTGACCATATCTGAAGAAAGCAATATAAAATGAATTTTACGGCTGATTTTTGTATGCTTAAAAACATGACGCAGATACCATCCAAAACATTTCATTGCTAATGTATCATCCTTTTCCTTCATGATATGTTCCATATCACTATGACACATATCGAATATCCTGTTGCTTTTGCCGAAGGAAAATAATTTTATAAGGCTAATCCCTTCATAGATATTATTATTGTAGAAAACATCACTATTATCCTTGACTCGCATATAATACAGATAATCTAGCCAACCCGTCACTATCATAAATAACAAGTAGTCAAGGCCATCCCAACCTGTGTGAATCCTTGTGAAATGCTTTTCTACAAATACAACATTGCTATAATCGAAATGACATTCAGTCAAGAGTTTCTTAAGGTTATCGCATGACGACTTATCTGCAATATATATGACCTTTTCATACAATGAGGCTATCATCATAAGATAAGACTGATTGATCACCTCATGATAGCTTCCTTTTGAATATGGGTCTATAACGTAGGCGTTTTTCGATTTACTCATAATTACTTCTTCATCTGATTGAAAAGATTTTCCCACTCTTCCGCAATATGTTCCACGGTAAATTTCTTGCATGTCTTAAGAGCATTCTCTGCAAGCTGCTTACGATATTCTGGTTCCAACATAAGTTTCTCAACCGCTTTTGCATATCCATCGAGGTCATTGTCAGGTATGATAATACCGTTCTTCCCAGATTCAATGATTTCATGCAAACTACTATATGTGTCCATAACTACAGGAACAACCCCATATTGTTGAGCCTCTACCAACGTCATGCCAAATCCCTCCATGGCAGAAGTCATAAAGAAGATTGAAGCGTCAAGATAATATGGCTTCGGATCTTTAAATCCCTCAAAAGTTACCTGTCTAAGACCTAATTGACATGCCAATCTTTTAGAAACTTCCATATCAGGCCCATCACCAACAATTTTCAGATTCCAATCACTGAATTCACAATTGCTCTCTATAATTTTCCAAATCTTGAGAACATATGAAACTCTTTTTTGATATTCGAAAATTCTACCTACATATAATACTTCTTTTTTCTTCTGTTCAAAGTTCTCCATGTCATATTCATAATGATATGTGAGAGGATTATTGATGGCATAAAACTTGTTGGCCTTGTCTTCAATTCCAGAGATAGCTTGATACTCATCCATAAAGGATTTTGCAAGGAAAACATATTTGTCGCTACGTCTATAGTTGTTCAAATGATTTGCCATTTGGTTGTTATGCCATCTGCGCTCAAAGAATTTCTTTCCAAGAATTGGCTGTGTTAGTCTTCTTTTCCAGTTCATCTCATCACCTAAAGGAAGTAGAACACTAAGATGCCAACAAGTAATGAGTTTACACTTCGTTCCCTTACGTGCAAGGTCACAAAGAGTAGTATTACCCCATTGATTGATCATGATGTCTATATCATTATCAATAATATACTTTCGCAATTGGTCAATGTCATTTTTTTTGTACCCTTCAATGGTATACAGCTTCTTGCTCTTTATCTTATCAGCTAAAGAGTAAGGCATAGGGTCTATTGTATTATAGTAAGTATATGCTATAAATACGTTATGACCGCGTTTTACAAACTCATTCGACAGCGTAACCGTGATAGTTTCGCCGCCACCATACACTGGCCAATACCGCATGATGTATAGAATGTTCATATTCTCTTGATGATTTTTTCTATTTGTGATTCTAATTTGTCTAACACTTTTCCAAAAAGCAAAACTCTTAGCTTATCAGCTAAAATAGCTAACAACAAGATCGATATTGAAATTGCAAATACGCTCACTATAGGCGAAATCAATACCAGGCTCCTGAAGTTTATTATATTAAGATACAATAAAATAACATGACTTATATATACCGAAAACATATACGGAGCAAGTCTTCCTAACGTTCCTAATAGTTTCGATTGTATTTTATTCTTTGCTGCCATAAAGAGTGAAATCGATGATAATAGCACAAGCGGATTCTTATTGCTTTCCAGCATTCTTGTTATGTGATCTCCACCTATTTGAAAATAACTACATACAAATACCATCGAAACATTAATTCCTGATGCAATCAGTAAAATTTGTAATGGAGCTTTCTCTATCTTTTGTATAGGATACTTATGAAGATATTGACCTATCATATAAATGAAAAGTAATTGCGTCAGCGAGGTCCCATTATAATGATACAACGTTCCACCAGCAAATTCTATTAATAATACAAATATCAATAAGACTTGATATTGTCTTTTATCGATATTCTCAATTCCTATATTCAATATGGGTGAAAGCATTAACATGTACATATACGCACTAAAATACCAGCAGGTTCCTGAGGCAGTGGGTAATAATAAATCAAAGATGTGCCGTAGATGTATGCCACTAAAAGCAATGTCTATAACGATAAATATGATTCCCCATGACCATGCAAGAAGCTCATATTTCACAGCTTTATAATGCCCCCCCGAACAGAGACGGGGCTAATGCCGAAAAAGCCAGAGATAAAAGCAAACGTATTTACTCCAAGCATAAGCAACATTCTTAAAGAAAGTACTCCAGAATACTCTATGTTATGTCCTGTTAGCCTACAAGTATCTATATTATAGTATTGGCCTGTCATATGAAGCATTATGATGAAAAACATCATAATAACACGAAGTGCCTCAATGGTGGTGTTACGCTTAGAAGAATTATTATCAGATTCTAAATTCATAGAATACGTTTAGATTTTATATAAATACGCTATTTAACGGTTACCTAATAGTATAGGCGAATAGCGCTTTATTATTATTATTATCGGATAGAGAATAGCCAATGTAACTAATGAAATGGTAAAAGCTTCAAGGTTTGATATAGCCCCCCCGTTGTATTTAATAAAAGGCTGGTGATAAAGAATAAAAAACTCCAATATTTGATGTAATCCTACTATTGCTATCATCCCCGAATTGTATTTTCTAAGAACAGGAATGCTCTTGTTAAAGAACAAGCTAAATATTGCCATAATACTGTAACCAAACATAAAATTATATATATAAAAGACAAATATATTATTACCATAATTGCCGTTAGATATGTCGATATGATTACCAGTCTTCGTTAACAAAATTGTTATAGCACAGGCCGATAGAAAGACTATACTTGTTGGCAGAATTGCGAGCTTTAATAAATAGTTTTGCTTCTGTATGAAATAACCAAATCCAAAGAAGGGCATTGCCAAAATTGCAGAGTCAATGGAAAACAACATGTTATTCCCACCATGAGATAATAACATAGAATAGCATATTATCAAGATAAAATCAAATAGCCAAACAATCATAGAATTCAAACTTGATGCCAATCTTATCCAAATCAAAGCTATCAAGAACCACAGAGGCTGACAAGGGATATACCAATATGATGTGTCGTAATTTTCACCAACTAATAGTCCTAAAATTAATTTAATGACATTATAATGTTTGGTAATTGCGCACCAAAATACACCTATAAGTGAAAAGCCTATATATGGAATTAACAGTCTCTTGTAAACTAGTTCAGCTTCTTCCTTCAAGGGCCTTAATTTATATAGGTATCCACTAATAATAAAGAATAATGGCATATGAAACTGGTAAATAAAGTTTCTTTCTTCTTGATGCATTGGCAGATGACCAACAACGACTAAGAAAATTGCTAAAAATTTTAAATTATCAATCCAATATAATCTTTTCTTCATATCCATAAGAAACTAACCAACTGATAGTACAATATTATTCTCAAATTTTAGAAATCATTGCATGAATTAAATCATAGACTTTTCTTCTTTCATCTTTGCGAAGACCTATGAATAATATTAAAAATGTACACCATATAAATGAAATTATTACATTTAATATAAGCCGTGTTAAGGTTTCATCCCTATAAAAATATGTAATTGACAACGGAAGAGATAAAGATAAACCAAAGACTATTAATGATGGTATAAGAACACCTACGAAATAGCTTTTAATCTTGAAATTTAGTAATTCTTTTAGTATATAAACTCTATAAATCAGTATAATTAAAGTTGATAGAGTAATAATGACATATGCAGAATAAGCTGGGAAGCCCCAATAGAATGCAATATATGTAATGATAAAGTTCATCCACAACAAACACCCAGTAACTGCTTGCGATTTTCTTAGTTTTCCAGTAGCAAACATGGCCGTTATAGGTGCATTCATTAAACTTAGTAATAACAAATAAAATATATCAATTCTTATAAAAGTAGCAGTATTCTCCGGTGGGTTCACTAACCATAATTTTAAAATTTTATCTATTTCTACATAAAGAGGCACTGCAACAATTAATAAGAGGAAGAAGGCTATTTTTGATCCATAAATAATAAGAGAGTTGAGATAATTTCTATCGTTTGACGCATACGCCTTAATTATTTGCGGATTTAATGCTGTTGTAAAATTGTTGACAAATGTCCTTGTAGCATTTTCAACTTGGTTAGTGACACCTCTTGCAGCATTGACCCTTACACCAAAGAACATATTACTGATAACATTAACGCCTTGACCATTTAATGTATCAGCAATAGTAGCAAAGAAATTCCAGCCTGCAAATGATAGCATCTGCTTGTAGAGTGTTTTATCTTTAACATACTTATAATGACATTCTTGATATTTGAATGAACAAAATATAGAATAGAAAATTCTAAGTATTAGAGCTACGAGAACGAGCGCAACTGCCCAACCTATTAACCTATCTACATCCATAAATTTTAATATATAGATTAAAATTAGTTTGGCGGCAGCCTCAAAAATTGATGTATAAGCGAAAATATCCATTCTCTCATGCGCTATTATAGTTGCAGAGTAAGGAATACTCCATATATTTAGTGCGAAAGTAAATACAGATAACTGAAAAACAATATTCACAGCCAACATTTTACTATCTATAAAATTCATATGCTTGTTGATAAACCACAAACCAACCGTTTCACTCACTATTAGTAAAATTATAATAAGCATAACGTGGATATTCATCGCAGCAGAGAAGACAACTCTCGGATTACCATCATTCTTCCCAAGTTCAAAATTTAAAAATCTCTGTGTGGAGAAAGTAAGTGAACCGCTTATCATCGTAAACATGGCTACAAATCCTCCAACTACATTGTATGTACCGAAATCATCTACTCCTAAAACTTGGAGAACGACGCGTGAGGTATATAACCCCAAAATCATCGTAATAATCGTTCGGGCATATAACAAGATTGTATTCTTTGCCAACCGTTTTTTTGGAGACTCCTTTTTTGTTTCCATTTTTACAAGGTTATCCTTTTCACCAATTTATAATACTCTAATTTCTTAAGTCCTTTGTTAAAGTCTCTATGTCTTTAATATTTGATTTTCAGGAATATGAGACTTTTACTTGAAATAAATTATTTCTGATTCGTCCTTTATACCTTCTGGTAACAAATAGCATGTAGAATGAGGATTAGTTTTAAAATATTTATCTATTCCAGCCTGTATTTTCCCTGAAAATATTCTTTTCCGATTATGTCCTATGATTTTAGCAGGTGTACCTGCAAGAACCACAGATTCATTTTTTCCATTTAAATTCAAATAATCCTTATCAAGATAAGAGCCATGAGCAACTAAAGAATTGTCAGGTGTTACTGTTCCCTTATTAATATAAGAGTTATTGCCAATCCAATTATATTTTCCAATAGAGATTTTCTTGGACATAGGCTTGACAGTTTGATTAGTCATATCTATTACGTAATGATGATTAGAATCACTGATAATAGTGTTGTAAGTAATTGAACTACCTTCTTCTATAGATATTTGATTTGTACAATCGATATTTACCGATTCTCCAATCCAGACTAAAGATCCGAATTTTAGTTTTCCTTGTTCTGTTATTCTTAATACACAATTTCTTGCAATACTACATAAGCCATTAAACTCAATAGAGCAACCAGTCCTCAGTATTAGCGTAGAATAACGCCCCGGTGTTGTATAAAAATCTTTTTGTCTTCCTATTTTTATCATACCCCTCTCTAGTCTTCCATTAATGATTATATTCCCCCCTATAAATTGGAGTCTACCATATATGAAAATTGGAAATTTAATTGCTGTTCGAAAGGGCAAAGTTCGAAAATTAACATAAATAGTCTTGGCCACATTAAGATGTGATCTATCAATCCTATTCTCTATTCTAGTAAAAATCTTTTTTAATATAATTTCAATCATATATAACATAAATCTGGTTGGATAAGACTTCATTAAGATTTTCTATTACTCCCCTATCTATGAATTAAATAATTCGTGTAGAAAGTATTCCATCAAACAGCCATTCTTATAGTTCTCCAAATCGTAAACGTCTTATTTTCCGCCACACCACATCTCCCGGCTGTTTTTCTGCCGGTTATGTGGATTACGCAAAAAAAATGATTTTCCAAGTTTAACCTATATTTTGATATAACAGGGCAGCAAGTGCCGCTTGTCATAGGTTTCTTTGTTGTCTGTTGTTTTGGACCGTCGCTCCCGTCGCACTTTAATCTGATCGGGAGTTAGCTACTGGGGTATTTACAATTTGAGAGAAAATAGTGCTATGATACCGATCTGTGATGATGCATTGGAATTTTGCAAAATATTCCAACATCTTCCGAATAAGGGCCTCTCTCTCTTTCTGCCACTTCCATATCGGAGCCTTTATTGTAGTTTCTTTTCATTGCTAGAGACTCTTCGCTCTACCTTTTTTATATCTTCAACTGGAGGTAGTTTTTTAGGTTGAATCCCTCCTTTGCTTAACAAATCAAGTAAGCGTAAAATCCTTTACTTCCCTCTTTGCTCCTTTTGCTATATTTATCATTTTCGTGACTTCACGAAAATGATCATCTACATTGATATTCTGAGATTTACAAAATTCAATAGCACTTCCTATAGCAACAACAAAATTTTCCCATTTTTCATATCCCAAAAGAGGCATTATCCATATTCGAAAATTTTATAAAACTGAGTATTTCGGGATTTGACAGGTTTTTCGTATAATTATAAGAAACAAAAAATATCCGTGCCCAGATACATTCATGCCCAAAAGGCAGTGATTGCACTGCATAACGGATATTTTGCTAAAAAATTAATATTTGATTTTTATTTTTAACTAGGCCAATCAAGCATTTATTCCGATTGTGCCTGGCAACAAATTTTCATTATACTCTTCCAGTACGTACAACCCCAGTAAAATTTCCTTCGTATATTTAATAATAACTTTCCCACTGTTGGGGATATACAGTAAACCTAGATATATCTATCCTTCTTTCGCAGCCTATTCTATTTTTTCGGCTTCGAAAGGATATAGTTATAGATAAACCGGTTATAACCACCTTGGGGCGAATTTTCTTTTATACTTTGCCTGCAGTCTTACTGGATATCTTCTTCAGATGCCTTACCACGCTTTCAATATATGCTCAGCAAAGCTGCCAGAGATAAACGATTGAAGTTTTTCGTGGTAGGTTCTGTATGTTTATTTATTCAAACTTTAGGTTTAAACTTTTGCAAAGTTACTATTTTTATAGCTAATAAAAAAACATTTTATCGCTTTTTTGAGCTTTAAAATATTACCTTTTTCTTATTTTTATGCTTATTATACTGATATATAACACTTTAACTCTATAATAGATTTACAATATTTCATTAACGAAAAGAGCCGTTTTTAGGAATCGTTACCACATAAATTTAATAGGTTTAATAGTTACTGATAGATACAACAAAACATACGGCTTCACCTTTAAAGGATAAAATTAATTGCGACTTTATATATAAAATTAGCTCATTATTAACTCTTTTTTCGTATCTTTGAACCGAGAAATTTACTCTAATATCTATTTGGATAATGTTAACGCACCTTACAACTATTATTAATATGAAAACTAACCAAAAACATTTTTTTAGGTGGCTGATACGAAAGACTTTCTATCCGCAAGCGCTGTTCATCAATAGACTGGCAGCAGTAATGGTTTTGCTCACAATGACCATAGCAACCTATGCTGATAGAATGAACGACAATAGCTACTTTACAATGAATAAAGTGAATGATCATCTGCATTTTAGCTTGCAGATGGCCGATGCTTATGGCAATAATACTTATTGCGACTGGGGCGGTATCATCGCTACGTGCGGCAGTCAAGAGGTAGAGGTTATGATTCTCTTTTCTGGCGACGATAACGATGATGGGCCAAAATGGGCCATCCATGCTAAAGACAGAAACGGCGATAAATGGGGAGGTATTTCGTTTATCACCAATACTTACCCTAATGGTAACCGTACGCAGGTGGCATACCAATCGGGTGACTATACCCCTTCTATCGATATCATGAAGAATAATCTCTACCCTAAAGTGGAAATCGACTTCTACTGGCCTGCTTCGATGAGCGGGAAAAACTGGTCGTTCGTATATGCTTTCAATCATGTACGTAATAATGGAACTGACGGTGGTTGGAAGACGATGAACTTGGGTACCGTCTATCTAGGTAACTCTCCCGTGAACTTTAACTATTCCACTCCGAACATTAAGGACTATACCTATACTCGCGAACGGATGGATAAATTAAAGTTTACCGTACCTGAACTGCCCGATGATATTCCTTCGTATCTCTCATCTAACCGCTGGTTTGAGTCTGACTATGAGCTTACGATGACTTATACTATGCCTTCTCATACAACTCAGGTGATAAAAAACGAAATCTTACATGGCGAAGTGGGTAAAAAGAAGACTTTCGAAGTGGATATTCCTAACTCGGTACAGAAATTCACGAAGATGGACTTGAGGGTAAAATCCACAAGTAGGATTAAAAGTATTAAAGGTAACTATTTTTGGACCAGTACTTACGATTGTACCTATGCTGACGCTCTCACAAGTACTCCTGTCCCTAAAAACCTTGTGACTGAGTATCGCCAGTACGACAATGAGACCGTATTGGCCTGGGAGGCTTTCTCTATCGGCGATAGGTATATCGAGAAGAGTGTGCCTTATGTATATCGTATAGAGACGAATGCCAGCGGTACGCCTCTCTCTGGACAGTCGTGGCTGAAACGTGACGTATTGAAACCGATTGGCACTCAGCAGACACAGAGCTATACTGACCAGAATGTTAGCTCGGGTAAATATTATCGCTATATGGTGCTCAATGTTCCGCAAGACTGGATCAACAAAGGTATAAGTACTAGCGACCTCAATAGTCCTAATGAGCAAGTTTTGGAGCGTCTACCTTATACCCAGAGTGCTGTTGTCAGCACTGCTCCCAGCGTTACCATCTTCGGACTGCACCAGGATACTGAGGTAGAAGACCAGGTGCGACTGAAGTGGCAATACTCTCGTATTCCTGTGAATACTCAGACGGTAAACTTCCAGGTGTTGCGCCGCACGTCGGCTGATGGAGAATGGACTCCTTACGGCACCGTCACGGCCAATAGCAAACCTGCTGCTGGTGCCATGGTATCTTTCGAAGATAAGAATCTGCCTGACAACAAGACGCGTTACGACTATAAGATTGTGCTGGAAATGAACAATGGGGCTTACCGATTTGAGAGCGATCCCGTAACGGCAGGTTTACTCGGCGGCACGATGGTTAAAAATCTGCAGGCTACTAAGGGTACACATGATGCGGTCGTCCGTGTAACATGGAATGCTAAGCAGATTGGTACAGCTAATAGTACTTATGTCCTCTCGCGTCGCTACGCGGGCAGCACAGGTGCATTTATGCAGATTTATACAGCGCATGGCACTGCCGAACAGTATGTCTATGAGGACAATACGGTTATGCCGGGTTACTATTATGAATATAAGGTAGACGTCTATGGTGGCGACGAAGGCACTCTGCAAAACGTACTCACCGATGTGGGCTTCTGTCAGGCTCGTGGTGTCATTTCGGGTCTCGTAAACTTCGGCACGGGGGTGGCCGTGAAAAATGTGCGCATGAATCTCACGACTTCTGGCGACGACGAGGCTATACATGGCTATTCCAAGCGCATCGAAGGAGCATCGACTGGTTTAACATGGGATGCTGGTGCCGAGGCCTTGAACCGTCTGTTTGGCCCTGAACACGATTTCACTGTACAGATGTTCGTACGACCAGACGAAGGGCTAACCAATGGTGCCGTTGTTGCACAGATTCCTGGCGTTGGAAATATGTATATCGACGGTATGAGCAATGGTGGCTATAATCTGTCGGTATCGACGCTCAAGGGCAACGTAAAAACGGACTGTACGTTGCCTGTCAATAGCTTCTCTCTACTGACGCTTAGCCGTTGCGGTGATCAGTTAAGCGTACAGGTAAACCAGGACGAAACGAAGACGTTCGCTACCGATAAGGCTTCTGCTACAGCGCTGTTCTCTATCGGTGGTGCCGAGGGCATAACCGAAGAAAAGGCTTTCCGGGGGTACATAACCGAGGTTCGTGTTTTCGACCATGCACTCAGCGAAAGTGAGCGAACCAGCTACTTCGACCGCACACTTAACGGTCGTGAGAATGGACTTTGCCTCTACTGGCCGATGGACGAGGGGCTAGACCGTTACGTCTTCGATGCTTCTTATGCTAACGACGTGCCTAACAGCCGCCATGCTACCCTGGGAACCAATATCAGCACGTCAGCGTTGTTGCCTACGAAGAATCAGCTTTCACGCTATGGCGTGACTAATGATAAAGGTGAATACATTATTCGTGGCATACCATTCTCTGGTAGTGGTACCAGCTATCGTGTGGTACCAGAGTTGGGTATCCATGATTTCTCGCCTTCCTCACGCTCGATGTTTATTTCGCCTAGCAGCATCACGGCGAATAACGTCGATTTCCAGGATGTCAGTTCCTTCCCTATGGAGGGTTACATCTACTACGCTGGTACTAACGTGCCTGCCAAGGGTATTCAGTTATACATCGACAATGAGCTCGTTACCGCTAATGGTGAGGTGAAGCAGACCGATGATAATGGTCACTACCTGATTAGTGTGCCTATCGGCAACCACTATGTAGAGGCTCGCCTCGATGGTCACACGCTGGTTGATGGCGGACGCTTCCCTACCGAGGGAACCTTCAACTTTGACCGCTCTGTTACTTACGACTTCACCGACTCTACGCTTGTCAACTTCGTGGGTCGTGTGGGCGGCGGTGAGCGCAACGATACTTTGGCTGTGGGGTTCGGAGCTTCTAAGAATAATATCGGTATGGCTACCGTTGTGCTTCGCCTGAATAATGATTCTTACTCGTTCAACTGTGCCAACGATCATATCTCTGCGGCCGCAACTGAACGCAGTTGGGAGAGCGACACCACGGCTATACAAAGTAAGGCCTGGACTGGTACGGGCGATAACTCGCGCAGCATCAACATTCGTACAGACTCTCTCACCGGCGAGTTCTCTGCCTTACTGCCACCACTGAAGTACATCGTCAAGAGTGTCAGTATCGATAGCAACCAAGATATAGAGTTCTCTGTGGGGCAAGAAGTAGATTTATCTAATGCACGTGCCCAGCTTGCCGACACCATTACCGTGGAAAGTGAAGGCGGAATTACCAATAAGTTGGGATACAACTATAATGTAAAAAGGGTTTTCACTTACTTTGCTCCTCCTCAACTCGATTTGCGACAGAAAGACAATCCACAAGGAGCCTTCGGACAAAGATCGGTAAAGTATACTACCGATGAAGAGGGTACTACTGTTTCTGTTGACAACCTCTACTCCGTAGATGAAAAAGGCAACGTAAGCTACCGTTTCGGGTATCCGATCTATGAGATGGGGTTGAGCCAGCACTTCATGCTCCACGTCTTTGAGGAATATATTAATCGCGACGGCGCCAAACCTGTAAGTGACATCATACCAATGAACAACATGTCGCTTACTATCAGCAACGAGATGAGTTCTGAGCAATCTGTTGTCGCTACCGTAGAGAACCCAAATACGGGATACCAACCGGGTGACATTTATGAGTTGAAAAACAATGAGCTCACGCTAGACGATGATGGGCGAGGCGAATTGCAGTGGAAGGTCGGATTGCCTAACATCGTAAGTCCTTACACGCGCAACTTCAGTGTCACTATGGAGCGCAAGGGACGTACCTACATTCTGGGCAATCTTGACGCTATCGTGCTGGGCAACATCACCACGGGCAATAACTTCATTACCAAAGGTCCTGACCAAGTGCAGTTCGTGCTTCGCGATCCTCCGGGAGCCAAGTCGAATACTACCCTAAAGGTGGGCCAAATTACTACTAAGACACACTATGACACCTATACCAGCTATGGTGACCATAGTCTGGTGACAAATAATATCTTTGGATCTGTAATTACTACTGGACAAGGACTTGGATTCATACAGCTTTCAAGCCATAAGGTCAAGGACCAGCTCGATGTCGGCACCGAAGCCCACTGGCAGTACAATAATGTGGGAGATACAGCTGTGGTAACAACTACCATTACTTCTGTCTCTACCGGTACATCAAACCCTTACGTAGGTAGTAACGGCGATGTCTTTGTCGGTACTTCATATAACTTCCTTATCGGCTCTTGCCGTCGTCTTTACTTGAAACGGGACGACCATACAGGTGAATATGCCATCACGCTGGAAGATGCTCTGGCATTGGGCGATTCGATCGCCACCACTTTCAACTATTCGGCTTATGAGCTCGAGACTGTGATGATTCCAAAATGGAAGGACCAGCGTGCCCGATTTATCACGCGCGTAGCCTCACAAGCCGAGGCGGAAGCTTACGTTAACACGGGCTCTAAAGACCTCTATTTAAGTTGGGTGGGCGAAGATGACCCGGACTTTGGTGTCAATACTGAGACCAAGAAGACTTATCGCTATTTACCATCAGACAATGACACGCCTAGAATAGACAGTGTGCAATGGTGCAATAACCAGATTGATAACTGGGTGTCTGTGCTATACGATAATGAGAAAGAGAAAGTGATGGCTATGCGCAATCAGACGGCTACCAACTTCTCTATCGATGGAGGTAGCACTCGTACCTTCAGTGAACGCAGCGAGATTGTAAGATGGAACGAAAAGAAAACTACTTGGCGAATGGGGGCTGTCCTCGGCAATCAGTTCGGATTCCACTTAAAAAATATTGTTTCATGGGGTATCATTACAAAAGTACAGTCTAACGAGGGAAACGGTAACACGAGTGGAGACGGCACGAAAACGCAGGACTACACAGAGTGGGAATATACCTTCGCTGATGGCAATCGTGATACTGATATTTCCATCAATCAGTATAATAGTGACAACAAGAAGAATAGTAAAATCTTCTCGGTATTCGGTGGACAGACGTACAATCCTTATGAGCCACAGGAATTTACAAAGTACTATGAACCGGGCACACCGCTGGGCAATGGTACGGTACAGATGGAACAACCTAACCTCATGATTGGCATCGGTAACGAACCGCCTGCTAAGAGTGTCACCATCACTGATATTCCGGCTGGCAGCGAGGCTAATCTTACCATCTACTGCACCAACATGTCTAACACGCATCAGGGTACAAACTTTAGCTATAATTTGTTCATCACGGAGCGTACTAATGACAAGGGGCTGGAGATACTCATGGATGGTGTGCCTGTGAACGGACGTTCTGTTTTCCTCGATCAAGGCGAAACGACGACAAAAGTGCTTACCATACGCCAAACTGATCAAGGTATACTCGACTACGAGGGTATCCAACTGCGTTTCTGCTCTCAATATCAGCCTGCCAAAATTGCTGACGTGGTAACGATCAACGCTCACTTTAAGCCTTCGTCATCACCTGTCAATCTGGTTATCCAAGAGCCGATACTCAATACTGTAACTAAGGACGCTAAGCTACAGATGCGTCTCACTGGGTTCAACCGACAGTTCAAAAAACTGAAGAATATCGGTGTGCAATATCGTTTTGCCGGCAATACGGAGTGGATCGACTTGCACACATGGGTAACTGACCAAGCAGACTCTACCTCGACCAGTTTCAGCACATTGCCTTCAGAGGGCGACTTGCGCTGGGCTGAGGATATGTCGAGCAACCTGAGCTATCCTGAGGGTAACTATGAATTCCGGGCTTTTACCACTACCCCATACGATAACGAGTTCATCCGCGTATACAGCGACATCGTTACTGTAATCAAAGATCTGACTCGTCCTCGTAACCTCTATACCCCATCGCCAGCCCACGGTATCCTGGGTTACGGTGACCAACTTGCTATCGAGTTTAACGAGGATATCGTGCCTGGCTACGTTGGCGACAAGAATGTTATTGTTACCGCCAAACTCAACAGTCAGCAGGTGAACCACGAGGTGGCATTGCATCTGAATCCGTTCGGTGAACAGCCTCGAACTCAGAACCCTGTGTTCCTCAAAGGTGACTTCTCTTTCGACTTCTGGTTGAACTGGCACGATGCAGGAACGCTCATGCACTTGGGCGCTAATACTAGTAATTTCGCACTGAACATACGCGAGGACGGTTACGTTGTCGCTAAAATCGCTGGCAATGAATTTGTTAGTAGCCAGCCTATGCCTAAGGACAACTGGACCTTTGTGGCGCTCGCCTACAAGGCTAGTAGTATGACCTTCGATATGCTTGCTCTCTCTGAGGACAAAAGCATCAACCTTTTCCAAAACAAACCTGTAGCACAACAGGCGGTGCAAGCTGTCGGCTATACTAACGATAATTATCTCTACCTCGGAGGTCTCAACGCTGATATCCATGCTCTCAGCCTCTACGATATTTATCGAGACGTCCACGATGCTGGAGCTACCAAGAATCAGAGCAAGGACAACTATGTCTATGGACTGGCTAATTACTGGCCTATGGATGAGGGACACGGCAGAACTGCTGCTGACTCTCGCCGTACACACGATTTCATCGTACCGCAGTCATGGACCTTAGAGAACGTAAACTATGCCTTGCGTATCGACAACACTGATGGTGTCGCTGCTGATATTTCACGCATCAACACCCGACCAGGCGACAGTTACGCTGTCGAACTCTGGTTTGACTGTTCTATTCCTACGCCTGATGGACAAGTGATTTTCGAGACCGCTACTCCTGGGGCTGAGCAAGATTTGCAGAAGCAGAGTGACAAACTGCGTCTACGTCGAGACGGGCAAGACAACCTCATCCTCGACTATGGTACGAAATCGCAGGTGTTAGTTAACCTCGCCAATGCTGCTAATAATGAAGTATGGAATCATCTTATCTTCAACGTCGTGCGTGGTCAGGCGGCTAGCTTCTATCTGAATGGTCAACGCACAGCTGTTATTGCCGAAGCTGATATTCCACCTCTTACCGGTTCACGCCTCTTGGTGGGTAAAGGTACTAATATGCAATACGTCGACGAACTGCGCATCTGGCATGCTTCGCTCAGCGAACAGCGCTTGCTACAAAACATCTACAACACCATCGACACTTCTGAAGTCTATTCACGTGGTCTCGTGGCTTACTATCCTTTCGAACAGACTGGCATAGTAAATGGTGTCACGACGAAGGTTCCTACGCTTAAGAATATGATGGGCGACGACGAGCTGCAAGTTGCACAGTACACTGTGATTCAAAATGCACCACCTATTAAGAATGCTCCTGAGGAGGTTCGCCTCATCGCTTCACCTGTTGCATCAGAACGCAAGGTGGTAGTCAACCTCACCGGAGCCGGTATTAGTCCGCGAGATATCGAGGGTACCACACTTAACGTTACCGTAGACCAGATACGCGATTTACACGGCAACACGTCGCTGCCTATTCGCTGGTCGGCTTACGTTCAACAGAACACGCTGAAGTGGAGTCGTGACTCAGTGAATATTATCAAGCAGTATGGCAAAGGCTATACCTTTGATGTCAATATCGAAAACTGGAGCGGCAATACCGAGTATTACACCTTATATAATATGCCTGAGTGGCTCACATTGGTGGACAGTAACACGCAAGACGAACTGGCACCTATCAAAACGAAGACGCTTCGCTTCGAGGTAAACCCACAGGTGGCTGTGGGCAATTACGATGTAACGATAGGATTACAAGGTAACTTGGAGATACTGGAACCTTTACGTATCGTGATGAAGGTACGCGGGGAGAAACCGCAGTGGACTGTCGACCCGACCAAGTATGAGCACCAGATGAATTACATCGGACAGGTATATATCAATGGTATCTTGATGGAGAACGCTGAAAGCATGGTGGCTGCCTTCATCGACGGAGAGTGTCGTGGTGTAGCATCACCAGAACAGGTACGTGGCGCAGCTTATGTTACGATGAATGTTTATGGCAACAGTGACTCTCAGGGAACTAATGATGTGGGTAAACCGATTACTTTCCGCATTTGGAATGCATCGGCTGGTATCGCTTATACGGATGTAAACATCAATGCCTATGATGGTTCGGCTGCTAAGACAACCTTTGCGGTCAATGATATTGTGGGTTCGTTCGATCAACCTGTTATTTGGGCGAAAGGTACAGATGTAGAACAGGTGATGAAGCTGAACCTGAACTGGAACTGGGTATCACTCGGTGTAGACCCTGCTGACAAGCGACCTAACGCCGTATTCCCAGAACTGACCAAATGGAATACCATTATCAAGGGTAAGAGTATAGAACTGGTATACAGCAACGGAACGGAGTGGGCTCCAAGCGGAGCTCAGATACAGTCGGGCACTGCATACAAGATACGCATTACCCCAGCTACAGAAGACCAGCAGCTGCCAGAACAACTGTCGATAAGCGGTGCACAGTTAGACTTATCAAAGACACCTGTGACGCTGACACCTGGATGGAACTGGATAGCTTACACACCGTTATCAACAATGACCATAGGTCAGGCGCTAGCTGCAGCCCAACCGGAGGTGGGCGACTATGTGAAGTCACAGCATGCTATTGCCTTCTACAGCGTAAACGGTTGGGAAGGTAGTCTGAAGGCCTTGGAGAGCGGACATGCTTATATGTATAACAGCACTGCAAACACCGAGAAATCGTTTATCTATCCGACAGTATCGGCTATGAGTCGTGCAGTTACCATGAAGCGTGCTCCAGAAGAGCCACATATCTTCACGCCTATCGGCGCGGGAACCTATCCAGATAATATGTCGATGGTTATCCGTCTGCTTGGAACAGACGAAACCGTCATCGATACCTGTGAAGTAGCCGCCTTCATCGACGGAGAGTGCCGTGGTACGACACGTGCCAACAACGGACTTTACTATCTTATCATTGCCGGCGAAGGAAGTGGACAGCCATTAGAGCTACACACCTGCATCAATGGCAAGACGGTAACGATAGACCGTAAGTTGACCTTTACTACCGACCAGAACATCGGTACACCGTGGTCACCATATGTTATCGATCTAAGCGAAGTGCTGACGGGCATTACCGAGATTAGTAGCAATGAAGAAGATGACGATGAAGACTGGTGGTCAGTACAAGGCTTCAAGATAGGTCACAAGCCAATTCAGCCAGGAGTATATATTCATCATGGTAAAAAAGTAACGATTAAATAAACGATTATTCCCGCCAACGCTTCTTCACAATGCGTATGGCGGGAATTTTCTTTTTTATAATTATCATTCATTTTTTTCAATCGCTTTGGATTTATTTATTTTTATCCGCTCTCCAATAATAGGTCTTAAGTAATTTGATGCTCTCACTAGTTTCACAAACAAAAGACTTACTATAGTAGACAAAATAAATACCACAAACAGATTATCGCATTGCCTTACTCCAAAACGCACTATATCTAACTGCACCAAATAAATTCCTAGTGAAGATGTTCCAAAAGACGTAAGAAAAGACTTTCTCTCTCCAAATTCTTTGAACAACATTGTTATCACATAACATCCCATATAGGCAGTGAGCATGATGTAAGCAAAGCTTAATACCCTATTAAACTGATACCCTATTATTTCAATATCGTTTCTATGCCAAAATAAAAGTAAAATGACAAAGACGGGGGCTGCCAACTTTATATATTTTTTGTTCAGCACGGTATCATCTAAATGGTACCTCTTCAAAAGATAGCCTGCTATAAAATATTGAAACTCATAAGCGATGTTCTTATACCCAAACAAATTGTCTTTTATCATGAAACTTGCTCCCATCAACAACATCATTGTGAGAATCAGTACCAGCAAAAAATACCTGCTATTCCGAAAAAACACTTCTATTGTATAGGTAATCAGACATATATAGAAGAGGCACCAAATAAACCACAAAATTTTACCAGGATCAACAATCATATCTAAAAGAGGATATTTGTGCCATAGACAAATCCCTACCCCCCAGAGCACGTACGGTACCAGCAGTTGATAGCCTCTGCGCTTGACAGATGAAATCCAATTCAGTGGTTCTTTATAACTTAAATATCCGCTTATCATAAAAAATAGCGGCATATGAAAGGAGTAAATGATTTTAAATAATGTATTTTCGTCAAAACTCTCCGTTCCATATTCAATACAATGTCCTAATATTACAAGGATTATAAGAAACCCCTTCAAGTTGTCAAGATATAGAAGTCTTTGTTTCATTCTAAATAATTATACTTTTGCTTAGGCAATTATATACAATCAATCCTCCAATAATTGCTTGATACTTTCTACCGATGAATCGACATAAGGCACAGCATCAAATCTACCCTGGATATACCCCTTTTCAGCATCCATATTCTCACGGAAATCTTTAAAATCATATAGCGAGTATACCTCAGTTATTCCTTCTTCTGTCTTATTGACAAACACTATCTGATCACGTCTCAGTCTATGAATATCGATAAGGTTTGTATTATGCGATGTAAACAAGAGTTGACTACTATCCGATGCATGAATTAAATCCAAAATGAAGTCTGCTAATCTAGTGTGCAAGCCCATATCAAACTCATCCATCATGATACTTTTCTTATTCTTAACCACGTCAAGTAGACGAATTAAAATCTGGAATAGCTTCTTTGTACCGTTCGATTCCTCCATATCCAAATCAAACATTACATCCTTTTGGCCGCGATGAATGGTTTTAAATCTGAGTACATCCACTAATTTGTAAGTCAGTTCAGACTGCCCAGGGACCACAACAGGAGCAGGTACCTGTTCTTTTCGCACTTCGATGTCTGTTATATCAGTATCACACACTTCCAGCGCCTTAAGAATTACAGGCTTATACGTATTGAAACTGTCGAGCACCAATACATCATTGATATTCACCAGTCCCAAAAGGAATCGGTTCATAAAATAGCGGTACAGTTTCTGAGCTATGTTACGATTCATAGAACTGGCACGACTCAAGAACAAGTTTTTATCACTGGTATTCCGTACTACATCAGCGGGCTTAGCCATCACACCAGTACCAAAGCTGTAATCAGAACGATTCTCGCGTACAAACACCTTAGCACGTTTTCCCTTTGGATAATGATAAAGGCTTTCACTAATGATACTTTGACGAGTCAATTCAAAAGCATATTCGTATTCGATATTATCGCATACAAAGTCTATAAGAAACTTACTTGGCTTATCCTGCCACCCATCAAACTTAAAAGGCTCAAAATTAAAATTTGTCCCTTCGTTATAAAGATGAGAATCCAAGATTAGCCTACAACAAAAAATGATAGACTTCAGGATATTCGACTTACCTGAAGCATTAGGCCCGAATAAGCCAACCGATTTGAGCACAGGTACGTCATTCCACATCATCACATTATTGCCCAATTCCCTTGCAAGAGCAGTGTTGATATTGGCGGCCCTAAAGTCGATTCTTACTCGATCTCTGATCGAAAAAAAATTTTCAAATTCGATTTTTAGTATCATTTTGTAGCTGTATTTGTAGAATTGCTACAAAATTAAGATTTAAAATTGAAAATATTCCATTTTATGATATGAAACAATATAAAAAGGTAAATAATTAACGGTTTTTAGTAGTTTACTAACCTATTTGCTGATTTAGAGATACATAGTTTAGCTTGTAATGGTTTGCAAACAATCACAACCCCCACCTTTTTCCAGCGAATTATATTAATTAGCACCTTTGGCCTTCACACGCTTCATGATGCCCTGAATAGCACTCTGACGGAAATTATCACTGTTACTCTTCATCGTTAAGCGGAAGATACTTTGTAGCAGGTAATGGTATCAAACCATGAACTTCCGTTCCACCTGTGTACCTGCTTATACCTTTATTTTAGTCGATAGTACTTCTATACCATTGATATAATTTCTCTACTCCGTCTTCGATTTCGACTTTATGAGTCCATCCGAGTGAATGAAGTTTGCTCACATCAATGAGTTTACGTGGGGTTCCATTTGGTTTGGTAGCATCCCAGCAGAGTTCGCCTTCAAAGCCTACGGTCTTAACGACTAATTCTGCAAGCTCCTTAATATGCAATTCTTTGCCTGTACCTACATTGATATGACAGTTACGAATCTCACCAAGCGATGGGATAGCACCACCACGACCTTCTGAATTGTTGCGGTCTACGGCTCCATCGGTTTTCACACCATAGTGCACGGATGAGTATTTCTCGATGCCGATGATATCCTTGAAATCGACATTCAAGAGTACATGAACGGAAGCATCTGCCATATCTTCTGACCAAAGGAACTCACGCAATGGACTTCCGTCGCCCCAAAGGGTTACCTTATTATTCTCGATACCATAGAAAGCCAAAGCCTGAAGGATACGCTCCCTAGGTTCGTTGCCATCCACGTTTTTCTCGCCGATAGCCTCAGCAAGTTTAGAAGGAGGATTAATAGGGCGCTTATTCATATCTTTCTGGATAGCATCCCAATTATCATCGTGAATCAACTTAGCGAGATAAATCTTACGCATCATCGCAGGCAATACATGACTGTTCTCGAGATGGAAGTTATCATTCGGACCATAAAGGTTGGTTGGCATCACAGCGATATAATTGGTACCGTATTGCAGATTATAGCTTTCGCACATCTTCAGTCCGGCTATCTTAGCTATCGCATACTCCTCATTCGTATATTCCAATGGAGAAGTAAGCAGACAATCTTCTTTCATTGGCTGTGGAGCATTCTTCGGATAGATACAGGTACTACCGAGGAAAAGCAACTTCTTTACGCCATGAAGATACGCCTGTTCGATAACATTACACTGCATCTTCATATTCTGCATGATGAAGTCAGCGCGATAGAGCGAATTTGCCATGATACCGCCAACGAAGGCTGCAGCCAGCACGACTGCATCAGGCTGTTCTTCATCAAAGAACTTCTTTACTGCTTCCTGATTGGTCAAATCCAATTCTTTAT
Organism: Segatella baroniae B14; assembly: GCF_022024235.1. Lineage (GTDB taxonomy): Bacteria > Bacteroidota > Bacteroidia > Bacteroidales > Bacteroidaceae > Prevotella > Prevotella bryantii. The sequence goes on along the minus strand of NZ_CP091800.1, from coordinate 184,993 downwards.
GAGATTTACCAATCAGGTTATGATAACCTCTAGACTTGAGGTTATTCCAAATAGCAGACCCCACAAGTCCGTGGTGTCCCGCTACAAAGATTTTACTAGATTTATCTAAAGTCATACACAAATATAAAAATTCTCGCAAAGAGCGCAAAGACGCAAAGTCATTTTATAATTCATAAGAGCTTTTAAAAATTATTTCTTAGCGCTCTTTACAAGAAATTTATTAACTTTCCAATTCTTTTAAAACTTAAAGACTTTAAAAACTTTGCGTCTTTGCGTCCTTTGCGAGAAATTAATTAACTTTCCCAATTCTTTTAAAACTTAAAGACTTAAAAAACTTTGCGTCTTTGCGTTCTTTGCGAGAAATTAATTAACTTTTCCATGCAATTCATTAACGCGATTCTCTGCAAGATGATTAACTACCCGATGGATGTTATCCTTTAATACACTAGTATTAAAATTAATCAACAATCCAAGATGCAGGTTCTTTAGACGAAGATAAGTCTGCAATTGCTTATAAAAGACAGGTTTCAATTCTTCAACAGACTTTAACTCGATAATTACCTTACCCTCGACTACGAGATCGGCTCGAAGCTCTGAACCAAACTGTTTACCATCATAAATAATCGGTATTTCAACTTGTCGTTCAACTTTTAAGCCTGCTTTTTGAAGTTCATAAGAGAGCAATTTTTCATAAATACTCTCTAACAACCCCGGTCCTATTCTAAAATAGACCTTGTAAGCACTATTGATAATAATCTTAGAAATCTCGTTTTCAGTCATCTCTTCAAAAACTTAAAAAACTTTGCGTCTTTGCGTTCTTTGCGAGAAATTAATTTACTTTCCAATTCTTTTAAAACTTAAAGACTTTAAAAACTTTGCGTCTTTGCGTCCTTTGCGAGAAATATTCTTCTATTTTACAATCCCCTTCTCTAGATACTCAGCAAGGTTCATACGTACCTTAGCAGCAGCACCTTCTGATGCAACCTTGGCCATATCACTATCAACCATGATTTTAACCAATTTCTCGAAAGAAGTAGTATTCGGATTCCAACCCAATTTAGCCTTCGCCTTCGTAGGATCACCCCACAAGTTGACAACATCTGTAGGACGATAAAAATCTGGGGATACCTCTACCAATACCTTGCCTACAAGATTGTCCGGACCGGATACACAGATACCCTTTTCGTCCATTCCCTCACCTTCCCACTTCAGTTCAATGCCGGCATGATGGAAAGCCAACTGAGCAAACTCGCGAACACTGTGCTGTACACCTGTTGCAATCACGAAATCTTCAGGTTGATCATTCTGGAGGATAAGCCACATACACTCTACATAATCCTTAGCATAACCCCAGTCGCGAAGAGAACTCAAGTTGCCGAGATAAAGCTTATCCTGCAAGCCCTGTGAGATACGAGCAGCAGCCAACGTAATCTTACGGGTTACGAATGTCTCGCCACGACGCTCTGACTCGTGATTGAAGAGAATACCTGAGCAGCAGAACATATTATAAGCCTCACGATACTCCTTCACAATCCAAAAGCCATACAACTTCGCTACTGCATAAGGACTGTATGGGTGGAATGGTGTATTCTCATTCTGTGGAACCTCTTCCACCTTACCGTAAAGTTCTGAGGTAGAAGCCTGATAAATACGGCAGGTCTGCTCCAGATGATTGGCACGAACAGCCTCGAGGACACGGAGTACACCTGTCGCATCTACATCTGCAGTAAACTCAGGAGAATCGAAAGAAACCTGAACATGGCTCTGTGCAGCCAAATTATATATTTCGGTTGGACGAACCATATCAACGACTTTAACCAATGACATGGAATCACCAAGATCGCCATAATGAAGATGGAAATGAGGTTGCCCCTCAAGATGAGAGATACGCTCACGATAATCTACCGATGAACGGCGAATAATACCGTGTACATCGTACCCCTTAGATAATAGTAATTCTGCAAGATATGAACCATCCTGACCGGTAATACCAGTAATCAGGGCAATATTCTGTTTACTCATAAATGATAGTATAGTTACATAAATTATTAAGATTCAGTACTCCACTCTTTGATACGCTGCTCTTCAGAACGTTTGCATACAAGTATCTGACCATTCTTTTCAGAGAAAATGTAACCATCAAGCCCCTGAAGAATTACCTTTTTAGCATCTTCAGCATGTACCACGCAGTTATTGCATTCGTACATATGGATATTGCCGACAGCACCATTTTCCTGTTCATCTTTCTCCAACTTATCGTGCAACGAAGCCCAGTTGCCCAGGTCGCTCCATCCAAAGTCTGCCGGATGGGTATACACCTTACCCTCTTGAGAAGCAGGCTCCATGACCGCATAATCGATAGAAACCTTCTCACAAGAAGGGAAAATCGTTTCGACATCGCCCGTTGCCACAATTTTATCCATGTCAGCAGCGATATTCGGAGTATATTTGCGGATACTCTCTGTTATCGTGTTAACATTCCATACGAAGATACCTGCATTCCACAGGAAGTTGCCTGCAGCAAGATACTTCTTGGCGGTTTCGAGATCTGGTTTCTCCTTAAATTCCTGCACATGGAGAATTTCGCCCTCTTTGACGTTAGCAGCCTCAACATAACCATAACCCGTCTCTGGGCGAGATGGTTTGATACCAATCGTCACGATATCATTATTTGTTGCAGTATAAGCTAAAGCATTCTTGATAACTCTTCTGAATTCACTCGGATTCATAACCACAGCATCAGCTGGAGTTACGACCACATTAGCATCAGGTTCTTCCTGTTTGATACTCCAACAAGCCCAAGCGATGCAAGGAGCCGTGTTACGGGCAGCTGGTTCAGCCAAGATATGATTCTCAGGAATCATCGGCAACTGCTGCTTTACGATATCCACATATTTTGCATTGGTTACCACCCAAAAATTTTCATCCGGACAAACGCCTTTAAAGCGGTCAACAGTAAGTTGTATAAGTGTACGGCCGCAGCCTAATATATCAATAAATTGCTTTGGAAATTCAGGGGTACTCAGCGGCCAAAAACGGCTTCCAATACCACCTGCCATTATAACTACATGATTTTGCATTTTTACCTTTGGTTAGATTTTCCTTTTATCTTATCATACTACTTATTAAATAATAGCACTGCAAAAATAGTCATATTTTTGCTAAAAAAGGTCCTTTCAATTCATAAAAAAGGAGATTATCCGATTTTTGGGGCGAAATTACACTAATCTTTGAAATTCTGACACTAATTACAACCTTTTTTTTTAACTTTGCAAAGTCAGAAAATTTGTAAAAAGAAAAATCTTACAAAAATTAAATACTAATTCCTATGGAATTTAAAAGAAACATCATCATTACTGGTGGCGCAGGCTTTATCGGCAGCCATGTAGTCCGCCTGTTCGTCAATAAGTATCCGGAATATCATATTATTAACCTGGATAAATTGACTTATGCCGGTAACCTTGCTAATCTGAAGGATATTGAAAACAAGCCTAACTATTCTTTTGTCAAGGCTGACATCTGTGATTTCGACAAGATGTATGCGCTGATGCAGAAGGAGCACGTGGATGGCATTATCCACCTCGCAGCTGAGAGTCATGTAGACCGCTCTATTAAAGATCCGTTTACCTTCGCTCGTACTAACGTGATGGGTACACTATCACTGCTTCAGGCGGCTAAACTTTATTGGGAAAGTTTGCCTACACCATATATGTTCTCTTCCTCACAGGGAGAGTTAGAGAGGGTTCTTTTCTACCACATCTCTACCGACGAAGTATATGGTGCACTCGAAATGACACATCCTGAGGGTATCCCTGCACCTTTCACAACCAAAGCATCTTCTGGTAAGAATCATGAAGCATACGGTGAGGACTTCTTTACTGAAGACTTGAAATATATGCCTCATTCTCCATATTCGGCTTCTAAAGCCAGCAGCGACCATTTCGTTCGTGCTTTCCACGATACCTATGGCATGCCGACTATCGTAACCAACTGCAGCAACAATTACGGTCCTTATCAGTTCCCAGAGAAGTTGATTCCGCTGTTTATCAACAACATCCGTCATCGCAAGCCTCTGCCTGTATATGGCAAGGGAGAGAATGTACGCGACTGGTTATACGTAGAGGATCATGCCCGTGCGATAGATGTGATTTTCCACAAGGGTAACATTGCCGACACCTATAACATTGGTGGTTTTAATGAGTGGAAGAATATCGACATTATCAAGGTTGTTATCAATACCGTAGACCGTTTATTGGGTCGCCAAGAGGGTGAAGATATGGACTTGATTACCTATGTAACCGACCGATTGGGCCACGACAAGCGATATGCTATCGACTCACGCAAGCTACAGGCCGAACTCGGGTGGGAACCAAGTTTACAGTTTGAAGAAGGTATAGAGAAGACCGTAAAATGGTATCTCGATAACCAGGAATGGATGGACAACGTAACCAGCGGTGACTACCAGCAGTATTACGAGAAAATGTACAAAGACCGTTAATGAAATCGAAAAAATGGAAGTTATCAAAACCAATATTGATGGTGTAGTCATCATCGAACCCCGCATATTTGCAGATGAACGTGGCTATTTTTACGAGTCATGGAACGAAAAGGAATTCAACGAGAAAGTTCGCCCTATCCGCTTTGTACAGGACAACCAGAGCAAATCGAGCTATGGTGTACTTCGCGGTTTACATTTTCAGAAGGGAGAACATTCACAGAGTAAGTTGGTACGCGTAGTGAAAGGACGTGTACTTGATGTTGCTGTTGATATCCGCAAAGGCAGTCCTACCTTTGGCCAGCATGTAGCAGTGGAACTGACTGAGGATAACCAGCGCCAGTTTTTTATCCCAAGAGGTTTTGCACATGGCTTTAGTGTATTGAGCGAAACAGCCATATTCCAATACAAGTGTGATAATTTGTATTGTAAGGAAAGCGAAGGTGCCATTGCCTGGGATGACGAAGCTCTCGGCATCGACTGGAAAATACCTGCTGACCAAGTTATCCTAAGTGAAAAGGATGCAAACCATCCATTATTGAAGGATTCGCCTTATCTCTTCGATTACCAAGAAGATTTATACAAATAAGAAGTAGAAATGGCGAAAGCCATATAAACAAAGTGTAAAAATCTCGCCAAGGGTTGACGCTCTTGGCGAGATTTTTTTTGATACCACGCGACACTATAGTCTTTGCGAGAATGATTTAAAAACCATATTTACTGAAAAATTTAATTTTTTTTAAAAATAAGTTGTAACTTTGCACCTGAATTAGATGTATTTATGGAAAGTTTAAAATTATTCAAACCACAACTCGTGTCCTCACTGAGACACTACAATCAGAAAAAGTTTATGGCCGACCTCATGGCCGGTATTATCGTAGGAATTGTAGCATTACCACTCGCCATTGCCTTTGGTATCGCCTCAGGCGTATCACCAGAAAAGGGAATTATCACCGCTATCGTAGGCGGTTTGATAGTCTCACTCTTCGGCGGAAGTAAAGTACAAATCGGAGGTCCTACCGGTGCCTTCATCGTCATCATCTACGACATTATTCAGAATTATGGCTTGGAAGGTCTTGCTATCGCCACACTGATGGCAGGAATATTTCTCATTTTACTTGGAATTCTCAAACTGGGAACCGTTATCCAATACATACCTTATCCTATTATAGTCGGCTTCACCAGCGGTATCGCTGTAACCATCTTCACCACACAGATAAAAGACCTCTTCGGTCTACAAATAGACCAAGTACCTGCAGATTTTATCGAAAAATGGGGCAGTTATATCCAACATTTCGGCACACTCGATCTATGGACAGCCCTCATTGGTATTCTCAGTATCGTGATTATCACCATTACCCCGAAATTCAGTAAGAAAATACCAGGATCACTCATTGCAATTATCCTGATGACCGTTCTTGCACTAGTACTCAAACAATATGCAGGTGTAACCACCATCGAAACCATTGGCGACCGATTCTCTATCAGTAATGAACTCCCTTCAGCAGTGGCTCCTGCCCTCTCATGGGATACCATTCAAAACCTAATCGGTCCTGCCACAACCATCGCTATTCTCGGCGCCATAGAGTCTCTGTTATCAGCAACTGTTGCCGATGGTGTAATCGGTGCACGTCACAATTCGAATACCGAACTTATCGCACAAGGTATTGCCAATATGGCTAGTCCACTCTTCGGTGGAATTCCTGCTACTGGCGCTATTGCCCGCACGATGACCAATATCAACAATGGCGGTAAGACTCCTGTTGCAGGTGTTATCCATGCTATCGTACTGCTGCTCATCTTCCTCTTCCTCATGCCACTCGCCAAATACATTCCTATGGCTTGTCTGGCAGGTGTACTCGTCGTCGTAAGTTATGGTATGAGTGGATGGCGCTCTTGCCTGTCTATCATGCGCAATCCAAAAAGCGATATCATCGTACTGATTACCACCTTCTTATTAACTATTATCTTCAACCTTACCATCGCAATCGAGGTAGGACTTCTCGCTGCATGTCTTCTCTTTATGAAACGAATGAGCGAGATTACCGAGGTGAAAGTGTTTGAACACGATATCAACCCATATGAAGACGTGATGTATCACGATGCACCGGAGGAGCACCTCGAGATACCTGAAGGTATAGAAGTATACGAAATTAACGGTCCTTACTTCTTCGGCGCTGGTAACAAGTTTGAAGAAATGATGTCAACCTTCGGTGACCGTTCTAAGGTACGTGTCATCCGTATGCGTAAGGTTCCATTTATCGACAGTACCGGTATTCATAACCTTACCAACCTCTGTATGATGAGTAAGAAGGCAGGCATTCAGATTGTACTATCTGGTGTAACCCAGAAGGTGCATGAAACCCTTACCAAGGCACACTTCCAGGAGATTGTACCTGAGGAAAACATCTGTAGCCACATTGACGGAGCTATGGCTCGCGCCAAAGAACTGCTAAATAGCTAAAGGATTATCCAACTTTGCGAAACTACAAAAAACAAAATTATGAAGAAAAACTATCGCAATCTACTCTCTGAAGAAATAGAACAACTTCAGCTGCAAAGATGTCATGCCTCAGACTGGACTGCTATCCAAGTGGCAAAAGACTTCAATGTGAACTTAATTACAAACGTGAACTTTGAAGGACATATCTGCATTGGCAATCAGGTTACCTTGCAGAATATCGCCGTGCTTCGTGCCTCTGGCGATACAACCTTTGCAAATGGCTTGAAAATCGATGTTCTCTCGGAAGTAGGCGATCTGCCGGTTGCGATATATGATAAACTCACTTCGATGGAAGCAGCTTTCGAGGTCATGGAAACCAATACAAATCCTGACCTGGTGGCTAAACTCCAAGCAAAGGCACGTGCATATGCAGAGGCTATACGATGCGATGCCTGCATCATCGAGGATCGGGCTATCGTAAAAAACTGTTTAGAACTGGAGGATGTCCACATCGGTAAAGAGGTAGAAGTGATCGGCGCTTCCCGTCTCAAAGACGTCACGCTGTGTGATACAAACGAAGGTAAACCGATACATATCGGTGCGCAAGTGGTGCTGGAACACGTTATCGTGGGTACTGAAAGTATGATCGTAGACGGCGCACAGATGGACCACTGTTTGGTAGGACAAGGATGCCACATCGGCAGAATGTATTCCGCTACATCAAGTCTATTTTTCGCCAACTGCCATTTCGAAAACGGTGAAGCCTGCGCCTATTTCGCCGGTCCATATAGCGTTTCACACCATAAATCGACCCTGATGATAGCCTGCATGACCAGCTTTTTCAATGCCGGCTCGGGCTCAAACCAAAGTAATCATAGTTACAAGATGGGACCTAACAAATACGGTCAACTGGCTCGCGGATCCAAACTCGGAAGCAATTCGTATGTATACTGGCCGATGCAGATAGGTCCATTCTCGACTGTCATCATGCACCATACTGGGCATCAAGACCTACGCGAATTACCTTTCTCTTTGATCACCGAAGGTCAAGACGGAAAAACGCATATAGTACCAGGACAAGCCTTGCGAAGCGTAGGAACCCGTCGTGATATTAACAAATGGCCCAAACGTGACCAACGCACAGATACTCCTGCCTGCCGATTAGACCGCATCAATTTCTCTATGCTCAACCCTTATACCATCGGTTATATTCTGAAAGGACTAGAAGTGCTGAAGGAACTAAAAACCGAAGGTAAAACGGAATATAAAGGCTGTATCATCAGCCATCGCCACATCGAGGGCGGAATCATGCTCTATCAGCAGGCCATCACGATATATCGCGGTCAACAGGCACAGCGACATCTGCTGCAGACTACAGAAGGCGGTACTGGTGAATGGCAAGACTATGGCGGAATGTTATTACCAAAAGCTGAAACCTATGAAGCTCTCGCTCGAGGCGAAAACTTCGAAGACTTAGAACAGTATCTTACACAATGGGAAAGCAACTGGGTGGATGCACACTTCGACAAAGAAGACCATAAACGTCTGATTGCCAATGGCAAATCAGCTGAAAATGCTTGGAACACCACACTCGATATTGATGGAAGTTGCGATTTGGCTGCTTGTCAATTGAATTGGTAATTCAACTGACAATACTGCATTTTATTCAAAAAATAATTGTATATTTGCATTCCATAAATATATTACAGACAACGATATAACAAAAAAACAGATAAAGTGGAATCAGTAATAAGAAATGATAAGCCCTGGTTGGCGGTAAAACTCTTTTCGCTCAAAACATATGAAATACGAGATTTCTTGAAAGAAAAGGGAATAAACTGCTTCTTACCGGAACAATATGTAGACATCGAAAATCCGGAAAATCATCGCATTAAACATATTCTGAAACCGGTAACACGAAATCTGTTGTTTATCGAGAAACCTGAGGATATGAAGCACTTCCCTTCGGAAATGGCACAATGGCCATTTAAGATGGCAATTATCAAGCCACACCCTACCGCTGATCACTATGCGGAGATATCAAGTCATGAGATGCGCGAATTTGAGGAGATGTGTAATCCGGAACTCAGAATGAAAATCTTTCTGACTCCTGAAGAAGCTCGTCTAAAATCGGGCGATAAGGTGTTAGTAACCAATGGGCCGATGAAGGGAATGACTGGTAGACTGGTTCGCAAGTCGAAGAAATATTATCTGCTAAAAGATATGCCAGGTATCAGTATCATGATAAAGGTAAGCCGCTGGTGCTGTAAACCGACAGAAAAAGAATAAAAACTCATAATACATCAAAAAAAAGAAAACCATGAAAGGAATTGTATTAGCAGGCGGCAGTGGAACCCGCCTCTACCCGATTACCAAGGGTATTAGCAAACAGCTTATCCCTATTTTTGACAAACCGATGATCTATTACCCGATTTCGGTATTAATGTTAGCTGGTATTCGAGAAATCCTGATTATATCCACACCATTCGACTTACCCGGATTCAAACGCCTTTTAGGCGATGGCAGCGCCTTTGGTGTAAAATTTGAATATGCCGAACAGCCATCACCAGACGGTTTGGCACAAGCATTCATTATCGGTCGTGAATTTATCGGTGACGATGACGTATGCTTAGTACTGGGTGATAATATCTTCCACGGTGCAGGGTTGACAGCCAGACTGAAGGAGGCTGTTCGTACAGCAGAAGAAGAAAAGAAAGCTACTGTCTTCGGGTATTGGGTAAGTGACCCAGAACGTTACGGTGTAGCAGAATTCGACAAAAACGGCAACTGTCTGAGCATCGAGGAGAAACCAAAGGTACCTAAAAGCAACTATGCTGTAGTGGGGTTATATTTCTACCCAAATAAAGTGGTAGATGTCGCTGCCCATGTGAAACCATCTGCGCGTGGCGAACTGGAGATAACATCGGTTAACCAAAAGTTTCTCGAAGACGGTGAGTTGAAAGTACAGACACTTGGTCGTGGTTATGCATGGTTAGACACAGGTACACACGACAGCCTGAGCGAGGCTTCAACCTTTATCGAAGTTATCGAGAAACGTCAGGGTCTAAAGATAGCATGCTTGGAAGGCATCGCCTATCGACAAGGTTGGATAGACGAGGCTAAAATGCGTGAAAACGCTGAGCCTATGCTAAAGAATGAATATGGCAAATATCTGCTATCTGTAATAGAAGAAGTTAAGCGAACCGGTAAATCTGTTGGCTAAAATAAGCCTTTAGATACAAGAACGGGGTAAAATTTCTCAGCAACAACCAATTTTGTGCATTGCTGAGAAATTTTACCCCATATTTGTTACTCATCATTTGGGAAACATCTTTTTCGATATTACAAAGCTATATTCCAAAATAATTGCTTAACTTTGCAATCGAATAATTTTACTAGAGAAGTATATAAGATAACTGATAATATCACATAAGGTTTGCGGAAAATATGTGAAATTCGTTAATACCCATGGTAAGGAATATGTGTTATTCCGAAATGGCTATACGAAATGACAACATGAAATGAATATTGCAATAACCAACACATCTGAAAATAAAGATCTTCTTTCTTAGAATAAATACTAATTTATAAATTAATTTGCATGAAGAAAAAATTGCTTATTGTAGCAATGACTGCTTTGGTATTAGGCAGTTGTAAAACACCTAATGTGTCGTATTTCAACGACTTAGGTGACAAGCAGATGGAAACGGTAAACGAGAGGCCAGCTATCCGGATGCAACCAGACGACAAGATTTCAATCGTCGTTAAGAGCCGTGATGCTCAACTGGGCAACTTATTTAACTTATCGGTAACCAGTCAGACTATAGGAGCTAACGGTATAAATTCGGCCCCACAGCAGATGTCTGTCTACACGATCGACAGTAAGGGAAACATTGATTTTCCTATTATCGGAATCATTCCCGTACAAGGCTTGAGCCGAGAAGAAGTAGCACAAACCATTAAGGCTCAGTTAATTTCACGCCATCTGTTACAAGATCCTGTGGTAACCGTGGAATATGTAAATCTCTGCTTTAACGTATTGGGCGAAGTAAATCGTCCCGGTCACTACTCTATCGACCGCGAACACCCTACCCTTCTTGATGCTATCAGCATGGCAGGCGACCTCACCATTCAGGGCGAACGTAAAAATGTGCTGGTGATACGCAATGAAAACGGTAAGAAAAAAACATATCGCATAAACTTGCAGAATGGCAAAGATGTACTCCATTCTCCTGCATTCTATCTACAGCAAAATGATGTGATATATGTAGAACCCAACAACTTTCGTGCTCGACAAACAACAGTAAACGGTAACAATGTAAGATCTACTTCATTCTGGATATCCATCGCTTCACTAGCTTCATCCTTAGCTGTGCTCATCTACAACATCGTAAACTAAACGAAAGTCAAAAGTAAGTAAACATAATAAAGAAAAATTTTTGATTCATCCAACACTACAAAACAACTCCTGTATCACCAAATACTGGAGCATACGTTTTTATATTCCTAAACTATTAACGCAGGTTATTATGTCGATCTCTAATGCGAATAATCACGACGAATCATTTTTAGATTTTCAAGAAGATATCAATATACAAGATATCATAGGGCTTTGCATCAACCGATGGTACTGGTTTGTTATCTCTCTGATACTCTGCACAGGTATAGCCTTCGGTTATCTCATGATTACCCCTCCTATTTTCAGCCGTTCGGCTTCACTCCTGATCAAGGAGGACAGCAAAAACGCCCCCTCTTCGATTAATGAAGAACTTAACAATGTAGGTAATCTAGGCCTCTTTGCACAGAATACCAATGTCAATAATGAGATGGTCTATATCAAGTCGCCCGACTTGATCTTGCAGGTGGTGAAAAGACTACATCTGGATATAAACTATCAGGTGGACGGTACGATGCACCGCAACACGATTTATGGTAACAATCTGCCTATACAGGTAGAATTTGAAAATATGCACTATGATACCCAAGCGACATTCACCTTACAGCAGCATGCAAACGGTACAGCCACTCTCTCAGACTTCGTACTCAATGGCAAGGAACAACACTGCAAACCGATAATTGCCCCTGTAAACACCATTATTTCTACCCCTGTGGGTAAACTGAAATGGACGAAGAATCAGGAGGATACCTACAAACCGATATACGTGAGTAAAACTCCACTGATGGCTGCAATGAAAAGTTGTGGCAGCAGAATGGAGGTAAGTAGAAACGACAAACAGTCTACGATTATCGACATCGAATACAAAGATGTTTCACCCGCTCGTGCCGAAGACTTCCTCAACACCTTGATCGACGTATATAACGAAAGTTGGGTGAAGGACAAAAACAAAATAGCTGTCAGTACATCCAAGTTTATTAACGACCGACTACAGGTTATCGAACGGGAACTTGGAAATGTGGACAGTAATATCTCATCGTACAAGAGCAACAATCTGATACCCGACATGGAGGAATCCTCACGCATGTATATGAACACAGCCAACCAGGCCAATATGCAGATAACCGATCTGAACAATCAACTCTACATGGCCCAATATGTACGACAACACATGAGCAGCAAAGCGAATAAACACCAGTTGCTGCCAGCCAACTCCGGTATCAACAATGCCGCTATCGAAAAGCAGATCAGCGACTACAACGAGAAAATGTTAGAGCGCAATAGTCTGGTAGCCAACTCGTCGGTTGAAAATCCTCTGGTAGCAGACCTGGACAAGCGACTGGGGCAAATGCGCTTGTCGATCATCAAGAGTATCGACAACCAAATCAGCACCCTGAATGCCCAGATAAAAGGCATGCAACACATCGAGGGCACTAGCACTTCGCGCATAGCCAGAAATCCGAAACAGGCGAAGTATCTGCTCTCGGTGGAACGTCAACAGAAGGTAAAAGAAAGCCTGTATCTCTTTCTTCTGCAGAAACGCGAAGAAAACGAAATATCACAAGCCTTTACCGCTTACAATACTCGTGTGGTAGTCTCACCTACCGGTGATATGACACCGACTTCGCCAAATCGTAAAAACATACTGATAGGTGCCCTACTCGTGTCGTTTCTACTGCCAATAGCAGGTATTTACGTGATAGAAAACCTCAATACCAAAGTGCGCGGACGCAAAGATCTTGAAAGTCTTACAGCACCTATCGTGGGCGAAATTCCACACTACAACAGCAAAAAGGATAAATCTAAAGAAGACTATAAGATACTGGTCAAAGCAGGTAATAGAAATGTCATCAACGAGGCTTTCCGTGTGGCAAGAACAAATCTGGAGTTTATGACCAATGCCAATCAAGGTAATCGCGTCATCATGTTTACATCAGCTAATCCTGGTTCGGGCAAAACATTCCTGGCGATGAATATGGCATCTTCATTTGCCATAAAAAACAAAAAGGTGATTTGCATCGACTTAGATTTACGAAGAGCTTCTTTATCACAATACGTAGGAAGTCCAGACACGGGTATGGCCAACTATCTAAACTACGAGATAGAGAACTGGCGCGAGATGATTAAACCTGTGAACGGATACGAGAATATCGATGTCGTTCCTGTAGGAAACATTCCGCCAAACCCAACCGAACTCCTGTTTAGTAAGCGCTTAAAACAGTTTATTGACATCCTCCGCCTAGAATACGACTATGTCTTCATCGACTGTCCACCGGCTGAAGTCGTTGCCGATGCGTCAATTATCGCCAAATATGCCAGCACAACCATTTTTGTGATCAGAGCCGGTCTCTTTGAGCGTGATATGCTACAACAGGTGGAATATTATTATACAGAGAAGAAATTCCCACATCTTGGTGTTCTGCTCAACGATACCCAAATGGCCAAGAAATATCGTGGATACCATCGCTATAGTTACCAGTATGGCTATCATGCCTATGGAAGCGAAAGCTATACTGGATACGCTTCATAAGATGACTCTAATAGAAGATAGGTATATAAAAGGATAAAAATGAAAATTAGAGTAATGTATGTGGTTACTATCTCATGACATAAAAGTGTGCGACAGCGATTTGCTAGAGGGCATGACGAACTGGCACTGTCATCTATTACCGGGGGTAGATGATGGAGTGTCTGCAGTATGCGAAACGAACAAAATACTGAAGCTTTGGGAAACGATGGGGATGAAGGAAGTGTGGCTAACCCCACATATCATGGAAGAGATTCCCAACAAAACAGCGTATCTGAAAAATCAATATAAACAATTACAGGAGCAAGTGAAAGATTCACGTATACGATTGCATCTGGCTGCAGAAAATATGCTTGATAATGAATTTCAGCATCGTCTGGCTAAAGAAGACCTTCTTACCCTTGGCTCTCAAAATCAAGTATTAGTAGAAACTTCTTACTACAATCCACCGATGGGTATGAAGCGTATTCTGAATGACATCATCGACCATGGATACACGCCTGTATTGGCACACCCAGAGCGGTATATGTATATGGAAATGAAAGATTATCGGGAAATCAAGGCAATGGGGGTACTGTTGCAACTGAATATTCCCTCTCTCTTTGGCTTTTACGGTCAAGAGGCCAAGACGAAGGCAAAACATCTGCTCAATCGCGAAATGTACAATTTGACGGGTACCGACACTCACTCTTTCCGACCAGCAGAGCATATTCTAAACCGTAAAATTTCACCCAAGATGATCCGCAAGATCAAAAGCATCACCGCCTAGTACCTACATTAAGGAGCACCCTGGATATCCATTAAGATATCTACAGGCTCCAGGGTAATCAGAAAGCCCTTGCCCATGGAATTCAAATCCGACTTGATCTCATGGACAAAGGCTTTTAGCTTACTCTCTTCGTCTATGATTTCTACTACCATCGGATGCTTGATATTGAGTTCCCAAAATTTATTATTGTGTAACTGACTTGAAGACCCAAAACCTGTTACACCAGACAGAATGGTACACCCCTTCATTCCCGCATCCTGCGCCCATTTAGCAATGACCATATAAAGTGATTCATGATGAATCGTATCGGTATTACTCATATAAAATCGTAGTCGTTTCATAGTATTAAGTATTGAGTCACTAAAGGAATCGAATGGCAAGCCAGTGACCGAAAAGTAAGGCTAACAAACCTAAGGCTAGACTGCCAAATAGATAGAATACAAAGTAGAAATAGTTTTCATCTTTTATCAACAGGCCGCTCTCATTCATAAAGGTAGAAAAGGTAGTGAATCCACCACAAAATCCTGTCGTGAGAATCAATTTGGTGTTTGGCGTCATCATGCTGCCACCCCACGACTGTCCTGAGAGAAAGCCGATAATAAGGCAACCAAGTACGTTGACGGCAAATGTGCCAAAAGGAAAACTGAGCAACGTGAGCGACTGTACCCACTTAGATACAAGAAAGCGCATACCGCCTCCCACAAAACTACCGATTCCTACGAGTATGAAGTCTTTTATCATTGTTTATGTCTGTTTGAGTAGATCTATTAAATACAGACCTTATTCTGCAAATATACGAAAAAAGGAGAAGGATATACTGAGAATACCCATAAAAAATAAGCAGGAACCTTATCTCTTCTTATTTTTTTTGTACCTTTGAACAGAAAAGAAATAACGACATCATATTTATGCCGCTACAAATAATTATCATAGGAGCAGGTGCAGCAGGATGCTTTGCTGCTATCCAAATCAAACGCCTTCGTCCGGAGGCTCAAGTTACCGTTCTCGAAAAGTTGAAACGTCCTTTGGCAAAAGTGGCCATTACGGGAGGGGGGCGATGTAATCTTACTAATTCCTTTGCGCAGGTAAAGAGTCTAGAACAAGTGTATCCACGTGGATTCAGATTGATGAAAAAACTCTTTCATCATTTTTCACACGAAGATGCTTATCAATGGTTTGAGGATAACGGTATCCGACTGATTACCCAGGAGGATGAATGCGTTTTCCCAGCATCACAAGATGCCATGGAAATCGTTAACTACCTTACGCGGGAAATGAAAAACCTTGGCGTTAAACTTCTGACTGATACTCAGGTAGACCATATTATCGATTTATCGAATCAAAAAACTGATGGCAATAGTGATTCTTCTGCAAGTGCTGTAAGCAATTCACCTACAGGATTTTGCGTAAAGACCAATAGAGGCGAAATGAAAGCTGATAAAGTATTGGTTACAACAGGAGGCCACCCAACCGGATCTGGTTATCGCATGCTTCAGGATCTTGATCTCGAGATTATCCCTTCACATCCAAGCCTGTTCTCGTTTAATCTGAGTGATGAACATCTTAAGAGTTTAATGGGTACTGTGGTGAAAGATGCTATTGTCTTTCTACCCGGCACTAAACTCAAGGCTGAAGGCGCTTTATTGATTACTCATTGGGGAATAAGCGGACCTGCAGCTCTGAAACTATCAGCTTATGGAGCCCGTATCTTAGCCGAGCAAAACTATGTAACCGATATCAGCATACGATGGCTTACTGACGACCAAGAAACTATCATGCTCTCGCTTCACGAACTTTCACTCAAACATCGCGACAAGAAGCTTACAAGCGTATATCCTGAAGCCTTCAATGCCCGACTTTGGGAGCATCTGCTGATGCGTGCTAACTTGTCTGTCGATATGCGATGGAAGGAGTTAAGCAATAAAGATATCAACAGACTTATCAACACCCTAACTAACGATATCTATCATGTTACTGGCAAAAATCGCTTTAAAGATGAATTTGTAACCAGCGGAGGTGTTTCGCTTAGTTCGCTCAAGCACAAGACCCTTGAGGCGAAAAACCATCCTGGGCTCCACTTTGCCGGTGAAGTTACCGATGTGGATGCAATAACTGGAGGGTTCAACCTGCAGGCTGCTTGGTCTATGGCATATGTCGCAGCACATGCTATGACAGAATAAACATGATCAAAAGAATAAAAATTTTGCGTCTTTGTGCTCTTTGCTTGAAATAATACACCAACATATTTTCAGCAAAGCAAATACAAAGACGCAAAGTATCATGAAAGATAACCGATATCGGTTGTCGAATTAGTCGATTTCCTCATCAGCCTCATAGCCACCCATTTCTCGGATAGCATTCTTCAACATCGTATACTGTTGATACAGATTGTTGACCGCTTGTTCGCCCTTCGTAAAATCGTGCATAGGACTCTTGAGGAAGAAACTCAGGAAACGCTGGATGCCAAACTTGCCAGCACGGGCTGCTAGATCGGAAAGCAAACAGAGGTCGAGCAGCAATGGGGCTGCAAGTATACTATCACGACAGAGGAAATTAATCTTAATCTGCATTGGATATTCCATCCAGCCGAAAATATCTATATTATCCCAACTCTCCTTATTATCATTGCGAGGTGGATAATAGTTAATACGTACTTTATGATAAATATCACCATAAAGATCTGGCTGCTCTTCTGCTTTTAAGATGGTCTCAAGAGTAGACAGTTTTGAAACTTCCTTCGTATGGAAATTGGCAGGCTCGTCAAGAACCAAACCATCTCGATTACCAAGAATATTAGTAGAGAACCAGCCATTGACACCTAAACAACGGGTACTGAAGATTGGTGCGAAACCACTCTTAACCAATGTCTGACCAGTCTTGAAATCTTTACCACAAATAGGAAGTTTAGTCTTTTCTGCTAATTCCCACATAGCAGGGATATCGACCGTAGTATTTGGAGCACCCATAATAAAAGGAGCACCTTCCATCAATGCAGCATAAGCATAACACATCGAAGGAGCCACATGTTCACGATCGTTAGCCTTCATAGCAGCTTCGAGCTGAGCAAGCGAACCATGATACTGCTCATTATAAGGTACATAGATCTCGGTAGAAGCCGACCAGATAACAACAATACGTGCACAATGGTTAGCAGCTTTAAATTCTCGGATATCTTGGCGCAAAGCCTCCATCATATCCCATCTTGTCGCACAATCCTTCACATTGTCACCATCCAGACGCTTCGCATAATTCTTATCAAATGCGGCCTTCATTGGCACTATTTTCTCAAGTTCTTCGCGTACAGGGTTAATATCTTTCTCCTTGAGTACCTCGGCATACATAGCTGCCTGATACGCATTCTGAGGATAAACATCCCATGTACCAAAAACGATATCTTTAAGATCGGCCAATGGCACAATTTCACTATAAGAAAGATATTTTTTGTCAGAGCCTTTGCCTACTCTTATTTTGTCGTATTGCGTCATTGAGCCTACAGGCTTAGCCAGGCCCTTTCTTGCCATCAAAACACCAGTCATGAAAGTGGTAGATACGGCACCACATCCTACAACGAGGATACCCAACTTTCCTTCAGCTGGTTTAACATTAGATTGTAACATGATGAATTATAATTATTCGGTTTATGGTTTATAATTTCAGTTTGTTTTTATACAGAATGCAAAGATACAAAAAACCAGCTAAGGCGAGTCATCCATAGCTGGTTTTTTACTATTTTTTCATAGCACGCATCGCATTAAGAACGGCTAAAACCATAACACCAACATCTGCAAAAACAGCCATCCACATCGTGGCCACCCCCACTGCTGCAAGAATAAGTACGGCTATCTTCACCCCTATCGCAAAACCTACATTCTGGCGTGCGATGCCGATTGTTCTTCTGGCTATACGGATAGCCGTCTCGATTTTAGATGGTTTATCGTCCATCAGTACGACATCTGCAGCCTCGATAGCTGCATCTGATCCAAGGGCTCCCATGGCGATACCGACATCTGCGCGAGCCAATACTGGTGCATCATTTATTCCATCGCCAACAAAAGCTAACGTTCCGCGATGCTCCACAGAAGAATGATTCAACAGTTTTTCTACAATCTTAACCTTATCGACCGGCAACAGTTCGGCATGGTATTCGTCCATACCAATACTGTCAGCTACTTGTTTGGCGACATTTTCTTTATCACCCGTGAGCATGACAAGACGATCTATCCCCGCCTTTTTCAACATCTGAATAGCTTCTACAGTATCCTTTTTCACCAAATCAGCCACCAAAATATGTCCGGCATATTCACCATCAATAACCACATGTACTTCGGTAGCAACTTGGTCTATACACCGTTTACAAGTATCGGTCTTAATACCCATATCGTCGAGCATCTTACGATTACCCACACATACCTGTTTACCATTAATGCAAGCACGAACACCATGCCCAGCCATTTCCTCGACTTCAGACACCTCACAATTATCATCCTCATGTCCATAAGCTAATCGGAGTGACTGTGCTATCGGATGCGTAGAATAACGCTCTACATGAGCGGCCAGATGAAGCAGTTCGTCTTTACTGATCTTTTCTGGATGGATATCCGTAACCGAGAATTTTCCCTCTGTAAGCGTACCCGTCTTATCAAATACCACCATGCGAAGTTTGGCTAAGGTATCCATATAGTTGCCTCCCTTGATGAGCACACCCTGACGCGATGCACCGCCGATACCAGCAAAGAAGGTTAACGGAACTGAGATGACCAATGCACAAGGACAAGATACGACCAAGAAGGTAAGTGCCCGACCAAGCCATGCTGGAAAACTCTCAGCAAAATGACCGGAGAATATCGGTGGAATAAAAGCTAAAGCTATAGCAGCGAACACCACTATCGGCGTATAGACATGGGCAAATCGGGCGATAAAAGTTTCGCTCTTCGATTTTCGTTCTGAAGCATTCTCCACCAAATTGATAATCTTCTGAGCCGTAGACTGTCCGTACTGCTTGAGTACCTTCACCTGGAGAACGCCAGAAAGATTGATACAGCCCGAGATAACCTCATCACCCAAATCGACTTCGCGAGGAAGACTCTCACCAGTAAGTGCTGCTGTATTCAGACTGGATCTGCCCTCAATTACCTTACCATCGAGAGGAACCATTTCGCCTGGCTGTATCACTATAATATCACCCACATTCACCTGTTCCGGAGAACAAGTAGTCAGTTGGCCATCTTGCATGACGTGCGCTACATCGGGATTGATATTCATCAGTTCCAGAATACTGTCACGACTCTTATCTTCAGCGTAATCTTCGAAAAGTTCACCAATCTGGAAGAAAAGCATAACGAAGACTGCTTCTGCAAATTCTGTTTCTGCGCCAGGAAGAAAACCGATAAAGAGGGCTCCAATGGTAGCTACACACATCAGAAAATCTTCATTGAAGGGTTCTCCCTCCATGATTCCTTCAAGTGCTTCTGCTATAACATCATAACCTGCTACAAGGAAGGGTACGAGATAAAGGATTAGTAATTGCCATACCGGCAAATGCTGGGTATGTTCGATAAACGCGCATATTGCCAAAAGCACGCTCGAAACAATAATCCGAATGAGTTTTTTATTCATATTTTCGATTTTTTGATTTCTGGGGCAAAGATACTGACTATAGCTTGCAACTGGGTTGCAAAAATACATATTGACCGAAAAAATCGCAAAATCGAAGAAATACTAAATAATAGGTCGCCATGGTAAGGAATCTATCTTTAGCGACCTCTATTTGGGCATTATCTATTCTCCCATAATCGTGGCAATAATTTTGCGCTGCCCTCCTTCATTACGAAATTCACAGAGATAAATGCCTTGCCAGGTACCTAAGTTGAGTCGACCATCTGTTATCGGAATTGTCAGAGATGCACCAACTAATGAAGACTTAGCATGTGCGGCCATGTCATCAGGCCCTTCTAGGGTATGCACATATGAGGGATGCCCATCTGGGACAAGCCGATCGAAAATGGTCTCCATATCAACACGTACATCCGGATCATAATTCTCATTGAGACTTAATCCACAACTGGTATGCTGAATAAAAAGATGAAGCAATCCCACTTTAGGGAGCGTTGGCAATTGTGAGAGAATTTCACTCGTAACAAGATGAAATCCTCTACAACGCGGCTTTAAAAATAATTGTATTTGCTGAAACATTATAATTCTTGATGAAAGTCAAAATATCAGAAATTATCGGTATCTGAACGTTATGATAATCGATATTTCTTGTTGATAAGACGTCACGGAAAGCTTTTTTGTCACCATAAAATAAGGTTAAGATTCACATTCCTTCAGTTGTTAACTAAATATCGTGGCTTTAACAAATAATTTTTGTGACTTTACCGTCAAAATATACTATCTTTGTCAACAAATTATTAACGAAACGATATATTATAATTACAATACTATATGATTAAAAACATCATACTAGATTATGGTGGCGTGGTGGTAAACGTCTACAACGAGATGATTAAGCAGGCATTTAGGGACCTGCATGTGCCGATATGGAAGCAACTGTGGTATCATCGCAGAATAAAGCGATTAATGGATGAATATATCAACGGTATTCGCCCAACTGACGAGGTAATGCAAGAGATGCTGGCACTATGTGGTAAACGGGTATCAATGGCACAACTTCAGGGGGTAGTAAATATCCTAGCTGGTGAATTACCGAAGGAAAGACTGCTAAAAATAAGAAAGTTACGCAAGAAATATAAGGTATTTGTATTAAGTAATATCAACGAAACGCTATGGCGCACGTGTGTTAGGCAAATTGAAGAACTGGGTATGCATGTAGAAGATTGCTTTGATGATGTTTTTTTGTCGTATGCTATGCATGTGGCGAAACCTGATGCGGATATTTACCGACAAATGATTTTATCAACCGGCATTCAACCGGAAGAGACGCTTTATCTAGACGATAGGGTTGAAAATGTAGAAGCTGGGAGAAAAATGGGGCTGATAGCAGAACTCGTTGTTTCTAATCAACTTGAACAAAATAAAGCATGGAAACAGCTATAAAATCTGGATATTGAAATCATCTTGGTACTTGGACGCACTTTTATCGCATCAGCAATACGTTTTTTCATTCCATTTTGGAGTAAGATAGAAATTGTGTGCCTTTGCTACGAGTTTAACTCGTTTGTACACAAGCATTGCAAAACGACACTTCAGAAAAAGATTTCTGTGTACAATAGAAAGTGCAACGACATCGCCTACGGCTTCTCTACTTGCTTAAATAGAAATCAAATACTACAAAAAAAATAACAAAATAAATTATTACATAATAAAAAATATACATCAACTGTAAATAGATCATAACATAATTCTATCCACTAATCAACTAAGATAAAACAAAGGTTTCAGAGTAATGGTACTGGATTAGAGTCATACCAGTCATCAAACATACTAAGATTTTTCGCTAGACTCAGATATCAAATATCATCACGGGCATTAATTGCAGTATTATGTTAGAAATCAACCATTTTATCTGGAAATTGTAATATTACACGGCAATGTTATCGATTATATGCAACCGATGACCTAAAACAAGCAAGTTACTATTGATGACTTTCTTGTACTGGCCCCCATACCATATTCTGTAGTAGGCACAGGTAATTTCAATTTCATTCAAGAGCAATTTCTTAATTCTACAGGCTCATATTTACAACCAAGCGGATATAAAGATCACAAGGGAAATCAAGCAATAAAACGTTAGAATAATTATGACAATATTATATTCTTTAAGAATATATCTTACATTTCAAAAGTAAAAGTCAGGAGCAGAATATCCTATCATAACTATACCAATAACAATGCAGTCTTACATGACATAGCAACGAAACGGAATTATTACAGGTATAACTCGTGCAAAAAATATGTATTGAAGTAGGCCAGAAGCGTGCTGAAGTATGAACTTATTTAAGCACATTACTTAAGGAGCGATTAAGAAAGGATATCTAATTTCTATAGCATAACAGATTTATCAAAAAAGCGAAAATCGCTACAAATGCGTAAAACCACGGAATATGAGACATAAATTCCTTCAAAAATAGATCAAAAAAGTGATTTTTTCAAAATTTTAAAATTCTCGACCAACTAACAACTTGCTCTCAAATTTGCGAATTTTGAGCGAGTTTTTTATAGAATGAAAACTTTATGAAAAAGACAACTGCATTCGTATAAAACATAAAAGGGAAAAACAGAAGCTAAAAAGGATTGCAAAAATAAAGAACAAACGAAAAAGGAAAAATAATAATAAGAAGAAAAGAAAATAAAATATCAAACAATATCAAGATAGACGAAAATATGATAGGTCGAACATCTACTCATTAAAAAATATTCGACCAATCAGATTTTCCAAATATAAAAGTTAAATATAATCCTATTTTATATTATAGTAACTTTTTGTCGCCGAAAAGAGCTTTTTTAATTTCCTTTTCATGATCATAAACGAAACGGGCAACAATACTACTTAGGATAGCTGTTGATGGAAGTTTAATTCCTTCAGCAGATCTCAAACGATCCAAGATATCTTTAAGATTACTATCAATATAAACAGTAGACAACTTACTTTGCTTCTTCTTATAATCACCAGCCAAATTAAGAAAGAGAGTCCATGAATCTAATTCTTCAGCAGCTTTCTCTGATTTTTCTGATTTTGATCCCGACTTTGATGAAGCACTTGCTTGAGAGTTTACTGCTGAAGTATTTACAGAAGAAGCAACCACCTGAGCATGATCATCATCTTCATCATTATCATCAGAAGCCGCAATTTCTGCAGCTATAACATCACGTTTAATCTGAGCATCAGTGTCAGAATTCTGAACTGTATGAACTAAATTTTTGATACCACCAGGTAAAGCAACAGTCGTTTTTTTCTTAGCCATATCTATATATATATTTGTCGAAACGTTAAACTATATTTTTATATAAAAGGATATATCATTAAATAATGAAAAACATATAATCTTATTTATCTACATTCTTATATATTTAATTAAAAGGATACTTATATGACTAAGTACAAAACAATAAATACATATACTTTAAAAGTATCCATCAACATATACTAAAATAGAATAAATAACTTATGCTTTCTTTATTATATAATCAAATGCGGCAGCTACAGCATCACGCTGAGTAGCTAAAAGCTCTGCAGTATTAATACGTTTTAGAGTAGCTCTACTGCCAACTCTTGGTGTAACACGACCAAATTTAGAGAAGATATCATCAGTAGCTTTCCACATTTTTATTTCATCAGAAGTACCTATACGCGTATCTATTTTATTTGGTACAAAGAATAAATCAGCTTTCATCTGAGGAAATTTTTGCTGAATTGCGGTAAGAACTTGAACAAAAGTTCCTGTTGAATCAAGACATTTATCTTCATATTCATATGGAATAATAATAGCATCAGCATTAACAAACATAGGAACAAGACCATCCTCACCCACATTACCTGGACTATCAAAGAGAACATATCCATCTACTTCTGAGGCAGAATCCATAAGCTGCTTCATCATTTTAGGATCCTGAACATCGAATTCTTGAACTTCATAAGGCATATCATTTTCCTCAAATATCTGCAAATCTTTAGTACGCTGACCTGCTATTGTTTTCTGAAGGTCGGTATCAATAATACAAACATCCTGCTTCTTATATGCTAAATAATTAGCAAACAAAATACAGAGTGTAGACTTACCAACACCACCTTTCTGGTTCGCGAATACTATCTTCTTATTTTTAGCCATTTTATTGCTCGTTTTTCTGAATAAAAGCCTGCTTCAAATGAAACAAGCGATATATAAATACAGATGCAAATATAAAGATAAATATCGTAATATCCAAATAATTAATTGAATATTTCTACAAATAAGTAGATAAGTAATTCAATAAAAGAATAAAGGGATAAAAAGACAAAAAAATAATGATATAAACAAATATTAAAACAAATATATTATAAGATATAAGGGTATTTATATATAACTATATTTAAACTATAGTATAATGATACATTAGTATATTTAGTTGTATATATACATAGTTATCTGTACATTTATATTATTATTGTATTATATTCTTAGTTATTTAATCTTTTCCTTATTTAGATATTTAGACTTAAATTTATTTATATAGGTAAATAGAGATATAGTTATATGTTTATACTATAGTATATAGATATGTTTATTTAGCTAGATAAGAATATACTTGTATCAATACATATTAATATAGTGGTATATTTATATTTATATATAGATAGACAAAGTAACATTAACACAGTTATATATATACATATTTATCTACATGTATATTTACTTCAAAATAGAAATGAATAAACAAAGAAATATTGAAAAACAAAAATAGAGAAACATTTAATGATTGATTAAAATAAAAAAATAATTAAATATAAAAATGATATATATTTGCATAAATACATGAACAAATATACTCCCCTACCCTAAGATAAAATAAATAAAAAATTATACCATGGATATAAAAAAAGAAAATGAAAAAAGAAAATGATGAGAACAAAAAATAGAACCATCAACATTTAATGATGTCAAAATAAGCACTTAGAAAAATCAAAAACATTTGAAGTTTACACGAAACAATAAACTACATATGTATATATTTAAATAATTAAACATATTGATTATATATACATATATTCAAATATCTATATATAATAAATTTATTGATGTATAATATAATAAAAAAGTAGAAAGAATAAATAGAGGCAAACAAAGAAACAAAGTTACAGAGAAAATAGATAATCTCCCCTACTATAGTGCGAAAACAAAAATACCGAAAGTCATATATATAACAACAAAATAAGAATTTCATATAATAAAAGAAAAATTTGAAAAAAAGGAGGACTAAAAAAAATAAACAAAACCATCGAGATAAGAAAACCAAAACAACAAATGATTTGAGTAAAATAAAAAACTTAAGACTATAAAGTGGACCAGGATCTACCCTACCCCACCAAAAAACGAAAAACATAAAACCAATAATTCAATAGGAAAACTTAACCATACAAAGACTACCCCAAAAAAGATTGTAAAAGAGAAAAATAAAATATAGGCAAAAGGCTTCAATTATAATTACTGTCCAAGTAAACCTGAAAAAGAAACATACAAAGGAAATCAAAAAGGGACAAAAGACAAAAAAGGATTTAATGGAAATTGAGAGCTAATTGATAAAAAATCAGCGAAAAAAATCGCTAAAATTCTAGAATTTCGGCCAAATACCAATGACAATGGAAAATATTAAAATTTTGGAGGGGGAAAATCAACCAAAAAGAAAGAATTTACATAGAAAAAGAAATATATAAAAATCTATAAACAATTGATAATCAACGCTTTACAAAATAATATAGATAAACAAACAAAACTAGAAAACAAATGAAAAAAGTTCGACTAAAAATGTCGAAATAGAAAAAAAATCCCCTATTTTGTAAATAATAAAGAATAATGAAGAAGAAATAAATAAAATAGAAGATCAAAACAGAGCATTGAAATAGGTAAATTAGAATGAGAGAATCTCGATAACAAAAAAAAATAAGGACGCATAAGAAACAATTTAGGCGAACGTAAAAATATCAAAATGAAAAAAGAAGAGCTTATTACAAAATTAAATAATATAAGAGAAAGTACTAATAATAGAATATTTATCATTAATGTATAGTGCTTTATGATTTATGTGTTATTGATTTAATATATTTATATTCTTATATTAATAAATAATATCACAACATAAATAGTTATATATATATATAATGAAGAGTAAAGAAATAAAAAAGAAAAACAATTAAATCATTATAACTACTTAAAAAAAGACTGTCTACTCACGAACTCACCAGAATAGTAAAAGACATCAAGAGCTGAAATAGAAGATACAAAGGCTAAATGGATAAAACAAAAATACCAAATAATAGGGAGAGGATAATAAAAAAGATAAAAAAACAAAAGCTCCCAACGTGTCGCAGATGGCATAATAGAAAAAGATAAAAAAGAAAAGGATATAAGACAAACAAACCAAAAGATTAGAACAACTTTAAAATAAAAAAATAGGAAGAACGACAAATAGGGCGTATTATACTCCAAAACAAAAAATAAAAAATGAAAAAGCAATTACAACAAATAAGTAATGCCAGACATAAAAACATATACGACAAAATAGTAGTATTGATTAGACAAATAAGGAAGTTTTAATAAAAAGAAAAAATAAAAAACGATTTAAATTATATATTCACAAATATAACATAACAGACTGAATATCAAGACAGTAAATAAGTAAGTAAGGCCAAAGTGCGACAAAAAAATGAAGACTTCATGATAAATAATGATAGTGCTAAAATCGAAAAGAAGACATATTAGGAGTATCGCGCTGACATATAGGGAAGTTTCCTACGACATATAGGGAACAATTAATCATAATCAAGTTGGAAAAAAAGACAAGACAAAACAAATGCGACATATTGGGAGCAATATAAAGGTTAAAAAATAAAAGAGCGACAAAAAAAAGAAAAGTACATTACATTAAATGATAGTATAATACAAGATAAATAACTTATTGATTATAAACACTTTACAATTGGTAATACACATAAAAGAGGAAAGGCTGCAAGGAATATAGGGATGAACAAAACAAAATTTATCACATTCAAGAATATAATATACACCATTAAAGTGCGACAAATTAGGCGCATAAACGACAGGGGAAAAGAAGACGAAACCTCTAAAAAACAAAACTATAAAAGACATAGAAAAAAGATATAAAGGACGACATATATGGAAGTTTTAACAAAAGTTCCTAATATGTCGCCGCCAAAAAGTCAACCAAAATAAGAAATACTACTAATAAGTCGCCGAAAAAGAATAAAAGAAAAAAGAAAATAGGACCAAAACAAAAGAAATAAAAAGAATACACCTAATTTGTCGCGCGCGTAACTAAAATGTCGAAATAAATGGAAAAAATAAAATGAAAATCAGAAAAAAAGGATAAAATTATAAACTTCAAAAGATTAGACAATCTTTATTAGATCAATATCTAAGATATAGTTAAGCTTGCGTATATGACTGAAAATCAAATATTTACAGAACATGCCAACGACAAGTTAGGAGGTTTAATTAGACAAATTAGGAGTTTTGAAGTGACAAGATAGGAAGATGTAGCCGACATATATGGAGCGATTAGGAATAGATAAGCGACAAAATAGGAAGATTAAGATCTCTGATCGTCATATTAATTATAAAATTAATAAATAATTAAACAAAATATAGCTAATAAAGGGTATGCATAAGAGCGTATTTGAAGAAATAAACCATATTTTACACTAACAATTCCTTTTCGATGAAAAGTTATAACGCACTGATATGTAAAGATTCTAGTAATGTCAGCGACAAAATAGGAGCAATGTAACAAATGAATACGATAAAATAATCGACAAGTTAGGAACTTTATGAAAATAATATACTGAATGCAGTTGAGAAGCGAAAATTTAATGAAATATAATTGAAAGCAAGAAGAAAAAAAATGAAATTCTCAATGAATTCCAACCTGGGTATAGAGCAATAACATATCTTATGTATTTAGCGGGTAAACAAGAAATTCGCAAAATACTCGTTATAAACGGTCTCATGATTTCAGTTTTAAACGTGTTTTCAAGAGTGTAGAGACGTTTCTAGAGAAGAAATGACTTATTCACTTCCCGGATATATTTTGGGGCTAAATAATCCATATAGATTTTTTCTCCATCACTTCCTCTATATAATTTTATTGATGATCAGGAATCACATGACAAATTCTTGAAAAATTCGCGCGTAATTTCGAAAAAAAAGAAAAAATCCCCCCAAAAACAGAAGAAAAACCTCACCATAGACTTTGAATAAACCACCAAAAGCCTGATAAAAAACTAAATTTTGAAATGAAAATCAAAAAAGAAAATTTAAAATTGATACTTTCTTGGATTTAGACAATCTTTTGAGTCTTTTATTTGATTATTAGTTAGAAAGCTGTAATTGTCTGAAGATCAAAAGAATGCACAAATATAAATCGACACTTTAGTAGTATTGGTTAGACAAGTTAGGAAGATTTAGTAGACACATTAGTAGTTTTGTTTCGACATTTATGGAGTATATTGAAATAGTAGTTCGACAAATAGGGAGTTTTCTTGTCTTTGTTATTTCTAAATTGCCTTAAAATAAGGTATTTGTACTGTTATAGCGACAAATTAGTAGCTTTATATCATCAAATTTTGTATATCTCATGTATACAGTTGTAGGTAGTGTCGAAAAATATAATGGAGTTTTCCATTTTTTGTCGCCTTTTCAAAAATGCTAATATCAACCAGTTACAAAATTGAGCGACAGAATAGGAGTATTTCATGACAGACAAGAATCCTTAATAATGCGACAAATAAGGAGTTTTTGGGTCAAATTCTATTTGCTGACAAATAGGGAGTTTTCGGGGTAATTTACACTAGGCGACAAATAGGGAGTTTCTTTTTAATGGGGTAAATAGAGGATAAAGTAGCCAAGTTTTTCCTGTAAATGGACGACCAAAAAGAAAACACGTAGCACTTTGCAAGTAATGTACCCCCTCGTGAATACTCCCTATTTGTCGTATTTGCGACAAAAAAGGGAAAAATCCGTTATATTTTTTGGTAGTAATCAAAAATAAAACTACCTTTGTGCAGCAATTCATTTCTTCGAAATTTAAATAGGAGTATGAAGTTACAGACAATAGAACGTAAAATACAAAAACTGAGGGAAGCGCAAGAGGTTTCTTTTATACTTTTGCAGGAACGAGGGCTCTATCCTGTCTCGGTATATCATATCGAGAGAGGGGAGAATTATACCTTTGATACCTTGTTAAAGTATCTAACGATTCTCAATGCCCATTTGCTCATTAACGAAACTGAAGTAACCGACTTATTAGAAGCTGGAGCTGCTTTCAGAGCACTTCGTGTAGAGCAAGGATGGTCTTTGGCCTCATTAGGTATGGCTACTAAATTGTCTGCCCGTACAATTATCAATATCGAGAAGGGCAGGGGGTACACCAAGAAAAATCTCATTAAATATTTATCCAAGGTTCATGTCGACTTTGGCATTAAATCGTTAATATAATCATGGCTGATAAAAATACAGACGAATTCAAATTGACTCCTGATGTAGGCGCAAAGACCGATAAGCCAGCAAAAAAGGAACCTGCATCAAAGAAGAGTTCAACAAAAGATACGACGAAGAAAAAGTCGACAAAGAAAGGTGGAAAAGGCAAGAAGAAAGACCTTCGTGCTCGAAATATATCGAGTGCCCTTATCCCTATCGAAGAAGAAACTTGGCTCGTACAACCGATTGCTGTAACGATGATGCGCCATGACTATTCGCTTCTTCAGATACGTATTCTGGTGAGTGTGGTTGAGTCGCTCCAGAGCATTTTGCATGGTATTCTTAATAATGCCAGAAATCCGCAATTAGAGCTGTTTCATACTGATGAGCTCGATGAGGATGGCAAGATGCCGGTGAAGATTCCGTTTAAGAGTTTGGGAGTAGATCCTAATCACTATGCGCAGCTCAAAAATTCACTCAAGATGTTGGCTTCTATTCCGGTAGAAATACCTTATAAGTCGCCAGAAGGTAGAAAATATACAAAAGTAACCAACTTGTGTGATGTCTATATTCCGGAGGATGTACATTATGATAAATATGCCGTACTGAAGCTTGATAAAGGCGTGGCAGAGCGCTTGGTTTCACTTGATATGGGATATCATCGTTTGGGCAAGCAGATTGTTTTTGCTGTAAAAAATCGCTATACCCAGCGTATTTACATGTTTATTGAGAGCTGGCTCGACAAAGGACGAACCGTTATCAAGACGGTAGAATTCCGAAAGATGCTCCGCCTGGAAGACAATTATAAGAAGTTTTCCGATTTCTGTCGTCGAGTACTCGATCCTGCTAAGAATGAGCTCAAAGATTTGGCAGACAAAGGTTATTGTGACTGTTATTTTGAGTACGAAAAGAAATACGACCATGGCCAGCGAGGTGGTGAGCCGGATGAATTGATATTTAATATCTTTAGAGCCAAGAATGCGATAAACCAGCAACTTGAAGAGATGAACAAGGCACAACGTGAACGTGTAGCTCGTATGCTCATCGATTACTTCGGATTCACCCCGGTTAATTCTAAGAAATTGGCTCAGCGTATTACGGCAGATAGTTATCCGGCTGTCGCTAATAAAATGCAGAATCTGATAGACCGATTCAAGACCGATCCTACGATTAAAGATAGAGCTGCTTACACCTTCAAGAGTCTTGATGAAGTTCTTAAGAAATACGAGACCCCTAATACCGAGTTTGAAGTGATAGAGGATGAAGAATAGGGATGAATGTATTACTCCCTATATGTCGCATAGGGGACATATTAGGAGTATTCATTGAAGCAAAAAAAATAGGAGGTAACCTCCTCGAGATTCCTCCTATCCAGCTGTCCAATGACAGCCTGAAACATTACAATCAATCATTAATATATGGCTAAGTTGACAACTTGTATCAACAATGGCAAAGGTACGATGATTTATACATAAACGAAATACCACATTTATGTGATTTGATATCCATAAATGTGGTATTTCTGCATATAAACTAATTATTTTTTGTATTTTTGCACTAAATCTCTAAACATTTTATCGTATTTTATGAATAGAAATCTACTTTTTGTGATGGCATTATCATCTGCATTATCAGCTTCAGCACAAAAACTCCATTATCCCCAGGCACCACAAGACGGTACCGTAGATACTTATTTTGGAGTACAGGTGCCCGATCCTTATCGTCCACTCGAAAACGATACCGCTGCAGCTACTGCTCAGTGGGTGGAAGCAGAAAGCCAGTTAACTCAGAACTACCTCAAGCGTATCCCTTTCCGCGACAAACTGTTGAAAAGACTCCAACAGGTGTCTAATTATGGTAAAGTGTCTCAGCCTAGTTGGAATCCACAGCTCAAAAAGTGGTTTTTCTCTAAAAACAATGGTCTGCAGAATCAGAGTGTTATCTATACGATGAACAAGCTGGGTGACGAGAAGAATGCCAAGTTGTTTCTCGATCCTAATACCCTATCAAACGATGGTACAGTAGCTCTTCAACGCATTTCGATATCACACGATGGTCGCTATGCAGCTTATAGCATTTCGCGAAGCGGAAGCGATTGGCAAGAATTTTATGTGATGGATGTCAAGACCGGTAAATTGCTTGATGATCATATCCTTTGGGCTAAGTTTTCTATCGCAGCTTGGAAGGGTGATGGATTCTATTATAGTGCCTATGACGCGCCAGAGGAGCAACATGCTTATACTAGCAAAAACTCCTGTCACAAGATATACTATCACAAGATAGGTACCCCTCAGAGCCAGGATGTACTCTTCTATATGAATCCTGCTCATCCGATGCGCTTCTATGGTGTAAGTGTCAATGAAGAAGAAACCATGATGTGGCTTGAAGAGAGTGGAGACGGAGCCGGAAGTACTGTGTATGTACGCGATCTTCGTAAGCCTGATAGTCAGTTTATGCAGATGACATCAGATATGGATTGTCAGTACGCCCTAGTCGGAACTATGGGCGACAAAATGTATTATCTTACCAATTACAAGGCGCCTAAATATCGTCTGATGGTTGCAAATATTCACAATCCGGGTATAGACGACTGGCAAGAAGTGGTACCTGAGCAAGACTATGTGCTCGAGGATGTAACGATGGCCGATGGCAAACTGATATTGAGTTATACCCAAGATGCTTATAGTCATGCCTATGTATATTCTCTTGATGGCAAGAAGCTGCAAGATATCAAGTTGCCTGGTGTGGGCAGTGCCAGCTTTGGTGGTCGTAAAGATATCAAGGATGTATTCTTCACGTTTAGCTCTTTTACAACCCCGAATACCGTATATAAGTATGATATCGCTCAAAACAAGAGCACTCTCTATTCAGCTCCAAAAGTAAATTTCAATCAGAAAGATTATGTATCAGAGCAAATTTTCTTTGAGAGTAAAGACGGCACTCGTGTACCGATGTTTATCACTTATAAGAAGGGACTCAAGCGCAATGGTAAGAATGCGGTTTATTTATATGGATATGGTGGTTTCAACATATCTTTGCCACCTTATTTTTCTGCTTCACGCATTCCATTCCTTGAGAAGGGTGGTATCTATGCTCAGGTAAATTTACGAGGTGGAAGCGAATATGGTGAGAAATGGCATCAAGCAGGAACCAAGATGCAGAAGCAGAATGTTTTTGACGACTTTATTGCTGCTGGAGAATATTTGATAGCTCAGAAGTATACCAGCAAAGATTATCTCGCTATCGTAGGTGGAAGTAATGGTGGTCTTTTAGTAGGAGCTTGCATGACTCAGAGACCTGATCTTTTCAAGGTTTGCATCCCTCAGGTAGGTGTTATGGATATGCTTCGCTATCATAAGTTTACCATCGGTTGGAACTGGGCATCAGACTATGGTACATCAGCCGACAGCAAAGAGATGTTCCAATATCTCAAGGGATATTCTCCTTTGCATAATCTAAAGAAAGGAGTACACTATCCGGCAACGATGGTGACTACAGCCGATCATGATGATCGAGTAGTTCCAGCACACAGCTTCAAGTTTGCTGCTACCCTGCAGGCCGATAATGCTAGCGATAACCCGATGCTTATCCGCATTGATACTAAGGCCGGACATGGTGGAGGTAAACCATTGAGTAAGCAGCTTGAGGAGCAAGCCGACATTTATGGTTTCATACTCTATAATATGGGATTAAAATATTAAGTTCTCGCTATATACCAAAAGAGGATGTCCCTTTTTGAAATGAACCCCGAAAGTTAGACAAAAAACTTTCGGGGTTCACTTCAAAGGGACTTTATATTCTTTGTTATTTTCCTTTTCTCACGCGATTCAGAAAATCGGTCATCTTTTTCAAATTTTCTTCATCATACATATTCATTCCGTGTTCGCCTTTAGGTACGAAGGTAGCTTCAGTCTTAACTCCGGCA
Source organism: Segatella baroniae B14 (assembly GCF_022024235.1). GTDB lineage: Bacteria > Bacteroidota > Bacteroidia > Bacteroidales > Bacteroidaceae > Prevotella > Prevotella bryantii. The sequence continues at coordinate 151,289 of NZ_CP091800.1, read as the reverse complement.
GCCTTGAGCACTTCATAGAATTCTTTACCCTGACAGCACGGTACCACGTTATCCTTTTCGCCATGGAAAATGATGATTGGTGGATCATTTTTATCCACATAAGTAGTCGCCGACAGACTCTTGTATTTATCCGGCTCCTTGTCAAGTTTACTTCTCAGCATGATATCCTCCGGGCTGTCTTTACCCATAGTGATATGATGACCACAGTCCATGTTCATCAGGTTGATAGGTCCCGACCAGTCGCAGGCAGCATTCACTTGACTGCTTTCCTGAGTATATTGTCCTAAATTGCCCTCCAAGTCAATATCCACAGAGCCCACTTTTGTCGCCTTAGTACCACTGGTAGTAGCCGTAATTGAAGCCAGGTGAGCACCAGAAGAGAAGCCAGATGTTGCGACAAATGAAGGATCAAAGTGATATTTTTTTGCTTCACCCCTGACGAATCTTACCACAGCCTTGATATCGTGTATCTGAGCAGGCCAGCTGGCATCGCTACTTGATCGATGGTTCGGACAAACTACAGCATAACCAGCATCGAGCAGACTTTTTACGATAGTGCCCAAGTCTGCCATACCCTTACTATTATTGCTAAACCAGGCGCTACCGTAGATATGTATCACTACCGGATAGTTCTTTTGTTTTTTTCGAGGCAGATAGATATCGCAAGTATGATAAGTCTTGTTGTCACCTGCATAGTTTACATCCTTCCACTCCTGAGAAGTTTCGAGTTTCACCTGTGGCATCTGAAAACCTCCAAATCCACCGGCAGGCATCTGAGCCTTAGCCGTTACTCCTGCGAGCAACAGCATCATTTCAAGTGCAATTTTTTTCATGTTTAATAATGAATTAGATTGATAAAGTTATTATTTTAGAAACGACCTTCGAAAAAGAATATTTCGTTTTCGAAGGTCGTTAAATAGGTTACCAGATACGAGCGCGCTGGTCTGATGGGATGAACATCTTACAGTTCTTCTTAATGTTGAACGTCTTGTACCAACTGTCAATCATAGGCAGGGCTGCATTCACACGAAGCATGTGTGGTGAGTGAGTATCAGTATTGACAGCATAAGCTACATACTCAGGGGTAGAGTTGCTTGCCCAAACACGAGCATAAGCTAAGTAGAAACGTTGGGCTGGTGTGAAACCTTCTGCATCCTTCAGAGGTTCTTGTTTCATACGGTTTTCAAAGGCGCGGAAGGCAATGTTAATACCACCATTATCACCAATGTTCTCACCAAGTGTTTTTTTACCGTTTACGTTCAGACCCGGTACGGCTTCTTGTTGGCTAAACCAGTTTGCCAGTACTTCAGTACGTTTGTCGTAGTTAGCCTTATCAGCATCGGTCCACCAGTTTATCAAGTTACCGTCTTTGTCAAACTGACAGCCCTTATCATCGAATCCATGACTCATTTCATGCCCAATAACTACACCGATAGCACCATAGTTAGTGGCATAGTCTGCCTCAGGGTCGAAGAATGGTGGCTGTAGAATAGCAGCAGGGAAGTTAATGCTGTTGAAACGAGGATTATAGAACGCATTGATGGTTTGTGGGGTACATCCCATGGTGTGCTTATCTATAGGCTTGTTCCAGTATTTTTCTATCATCCCTTTACGTGTAGCAGCAGAGATACGGATAAAGTTTTCTACCATATTCTCATCTTCGCGAATATCGATATATTTCTCTTGGTCATCCCATTTCTCAGGATAGCCTACGTTAACGTAGATGGCATGAAGTTTTTCGATAGCCTTCTGCTTCGTAGTGGCGCTCATCCAGGTATTATCATTCAGACGGTCTTCGAAAGCCTTCTTGAGGTCGTCGATGAGCTTGATAACGCGTTGGCGTGAAGACTCTGGGAAATATTCTTTAACATAAAGTTTACCGATGGTTTCACCCAGATTATTGTCGATAAAGCTTACGGCACGTTTCCAGCGCGGCTGCTGTTCTTTTACACCATATACGGCTTTGCGATATTCGAAGCTACGGTTGGTGAAATCGTCACTCAGATAGCCGGCGCAAGAGCGGATAATCTGTAGCTCCATGTATGATTTGAGGTCTTCGATAGAAGTTTCGGCCAAGACGCGTTCTACTTCATGGAGAGCGTCAGGCTGTCCCACATTAATTTTTTCGAAGTCAGTAGGATACTTCAAGGCTGTCCGATAAGCCTCCCAGTCGAGACCTTTGTAATCCTTCTTGAGCTCTTGCCATGTAGTGATGTGGATGCGTGCACGTGGGTCGCGACTTTTTACCTGGTCGAATGTCTTCACACCGATAGCATGCTCGATAGCCCATTCTGCCTCCATTTTCTTCTGAGCTTCTGCATCGCTATAACCTACCATTTTAAAGAAATCTTTATAGAGAGCTTTGCGAGCGGCTACTACAGCCTTCTGCTGTTCGTTAGGGTTGGCATAAAATTCCTGAGCTAGTGATGGACCACCATGGCCAGCACTCATCATGATTTCCGAAGAGTTATAAGGGTTCATGCTGATACTGATACCCCATGGAGTGGTGTTGAAGCCTTTGGCATCAAAATCATACATCAGCTTGAGCAGAGACTGTCGGTCTTTAAGCTCGCGAACCTGTTTCAAGTAAGGCAGGATAGGCTGATAGCCCATTTTATTGCGACTGATAGTATCCATATAGAGGCGATAGAGCGAACCAATTTTTTGTCCGTCAGTACCTTGTTCCAGATGCTTTTTGGCATAATTCATTATCAGTTTGTTGATGCGATCATTGTTTTGCTCGTCTAAGTCGACAAAAGCACCATTTTGCGGATGTTGAGCATCAAGAGGATGGGTTTTAAGCCATCCGCCAACGGCATACTGCCAGAAGTTGTCGCCAGGTTTAGCTGTAAGGTCCATATCGGCCTTGTTCACGTGAGCTTTTTGTGCTGTTGAGCCAAGGCATGCGAGAGCCATGGTTACAGCGAAGAAAATTTTTCTCATCTCGTTTTTTTTTATAAGTTTATGTACTGTTAATACTTTTATTATTTTGTTGTATATCTTTATACGTTTATATAAATATATTTAATATAATAACTGTAATAATTTGCTTTTTTATTGTCTTGTTCTCTGTGTGTACAGAGATTTTTAGAAGATCTGATTCATTACATTAGCAGGAGCTCTTCCAGCATCGAGTTCTTGCTTCATGAATTCGAAATACGGAGCGGTATGAGCAAAGAATGATCGATAGCCTTCGCAAAGATAATTCAATCCAGACTCACCATCTGTCGTGTAGCAGAATCGGTTCTTAGGGCATTCTCCATGACAGAGATGAGTGTATTTGCATTCCTGACACTGGTGGGGAAGTGACCCCCGCTTGCTTTGTCCGAAAGCTTCTTGTTGTTTGCTGTAGAGCATCTCGGTAAGGGTCTTCTCGTGTATGTTGCCTAATTTATATTCAGGAAAAACGAAGTGATCACAGCAATATATGTCTCCGTTATATTCCATCACACCAGCATGTCCACAATTGGCCGACATCGAGCAGATGCCAGGCTGTACCCCTGCGTAATTAGCCAAAGTAGCATCAAACAATTGTACATAGGTTTGGCCAACATCGTGATGTACCCATTCGTCAAATATTGTGTTAAGAAAATAGCCCCACTGTTCAGGTGAAATGGAAAAATCAGAAACATCTAATATGTCGTCTGTAAGCGAAGCGAGATGTCGACCATCGTCATGCTTTACGATACGCTCCACGATAGGAGTGAACTGAATATAGTGGCAATTTATCTCCTTGAAAAAGTGATAAAAATCTAGCGGATAGTCAGCGTTAAAATCATTTACCACCGCCATAGCGTTCCATTGCACCCCATGTTTATTGAGTATTTCGATGCCCTTCATTACTTGATGAAATGTCGGTTTACCGCCACGGCTTCTTCGGTATTCATCATGAAATTCCTGCGGGCCATCGATGGATACACCTACTAATATATTATTTCGTTTGAAAAAATCGGCCCATTTGTCGTCAATAAGTGTACCATTGGTCTGAAAGCAGTTGTCGATAGCTCTACCACGCCCATATTGGTGTTGCAGTCGGATAGCCCTTTCGTAGAAGGCTATAGGTCGCATTAGCGGTTCGCCTCCATGCCAGGTGAAAAGTATCTCGTTCATCGTCTGAGCTTCAATATACTGTTTGGTAAACCGTTCGAGCAGTTCATCGCTCATGATATGGCGTGGATCATTAGGGTAGAGTTTAGCTTTCTCGGTATAGTAGCAGTACTTACAAGCAAGATTACAGGAAGGACCTGCAGCTTTAGCCATGATATACATCGGGTGTGAAAAGGGTGCAATTGTTTTCATATTGTTTATATTATGAATGCAAAAGTAAGAAAAGTTGTGTAATTTCTTACCTTTTGTTTGGGGTTTATTTTATTTTTTTATGTGCAAAAGTATTTGTTTTCTTTTTCTTCGGCAATACCATATATATAGTATATATCTTCATAATGGTATGAATATATTATTCGTGTATTTTGCAGATATCATTTCTATAGAATAGCAATTATGCATTCTTTAGTAAATAAATATGTCAAATACATCATATACCCCCCATAGTTACAGCTAACCTATAGCTTGCTAATACCAAACATTTGCTATTCTGGATAACCAAAAATAAGGATAAAATGTCCGAAAAAATAGTGATATAAAATACCATCGAAAGGCGATTGTGCGGCTACGTATTTTGCTTTACCTTTGCAACCAAGAAATAATAATAAAAATTTTGTGAACTAAGGCGAATAATGGTTGTTAAAATCATGTGAATAATCGTCATAAAAAAGAAAGGATATTAGTTATGAAGAAAGGTATATTATTAGCCATAACATTGCTGTCTCTAGTTGGTAGAAGTACTGCTCAGGATCTTAAGATTAATGTTTCAGATGCTCGATTTACAGCTCCTTTACTAGAGAAATTGATAAAAGAATATAAAAAGGTCGATCCTGACTTTCAAGCTCAGGTGTTAACCCATGATGGTGTTGAGAGTGATGCACGAGTATCACTAGATAACGAAGCTTCTGCTACTATTCTTGGTCGCTATATAGTGCTGCCGATAGCCAACTCTCAGAACGTTTTACTAGAAAATAAGAAAGTTAGAAAAGGACTGAATGGTAAGCTTACTAAACAGATTTTCGTATTGAAAGACTACCTGGAGGCTCTTGATGCCGAAGAAAATGGAGAGAAAGAGCTCCCAGGTACAGTCTATTCGCTCACTGGTAGCAAAGCTATTACAACCAAGGCTTTTGCCAATGCGCTCCATGTGTCTCCTAATAAAATTAAGGGGAAAAAAATAGTCGGGAGAGAAGAAAATGCCCTAACTGCAGTTCAGAATCACAATGATGCTGTATCTTTCAATGTAGCCAGTTTGGTTTATGATACGCAGAGTAAAAAGCCCGTGTCAGGCCTTACTGTGCTACCGATAGATATCGACGATAACGGTAAGATAACAGAAGAGGAACGTTCTGCTTTTGGAACAATTACTCAGTTGACAGAATATATTGATCATTTATCAGACATATCTGTTCCTATTGGTAATATATACTTTGACACCCAAAATCCAAAGGCAGCGGTCTTTGCGAACTGGGTTTCTCAAAATGGTCAGCAGCTCCTTCATGAGTATGGCTATTTGAGGGCAAACACAAAATTAATCGCACAAAAATAATTATTACCACAAATTCGTTTGTTTTTAGGTCAAGTTTTTATTTAGTGGGCATCTTTCTTCGGGAGCGAAGAGAGTATGCTTACTCCAATAGTCGTATATCTACTTGATTCAGATATAAATATATGTATACTAATACAAATATATAAACACATAAAACTTAAGTTTTTCAGCCGTTGCTGGGAAATAGTAAGTAAATATATTAACCCTATTAATTGCGAATATGAAAATAAGAGAGATTGTAACTGAAAAGCAGTTGCCACGCTTTATCGTATTGCTGGTTCTGCTCCTGACGTCTGTTTTGCCGTCGTTAGCCCAAAGTCTTCGAGGAAGGATAGTTGATTCTCGTACCGATGAGCCCATCGTTGGAGCAATAGTATCAGTAAAGGGCGACATTGGTAGTAAGGTTGGGGCAGTGAGTGATATAGATGGTAACTTTACACTCGATATTAAAAAAGCTCCTGCGGTGATAGTAGTGAGTTTTACGGGTTATAAGAGAGAAGAGATTGATATTTATGAACTTACCGATGATGTGCTCCCGGTGTCGCTTACCGAGGATTTTAATGCTCTAGAAGGTGTGGTCGTTATCGGTTATGGTACCCAGAAGAAAGCAGATTTGGCCGGATCTGTAACCAGTGTCAATGTAGGTGAACTGAACAAGTCTACCAGTGCTTCGCTTAATGGTCTGCTCAATGGTACAACTCCAGGTTTGCAGGCTACACCAACTGGTGGTCAGCCTGGTGCCGGAATAAGTATTCGCATACGTGGAGGAAGTTCTGTTCAAGGAGGTAATGAGCCATTGTATGTTATTGATGGTTTCCCTATTTACAATGAGAGTATAACTTCGGGTACATTTTCAGATGTGAATGCAAATATTGATCCCTTGTCTACCATTAACCCAGGTGACATAGAGTCGATTACCGTTCTGAAAGATGCATCAGCTACGGCTATTTATGGTTCGCGAGGTGCCAATGGTGTAGTTATTATTACTACCAAAAAAGGTTCTTATGGTGATAAGGCCCAGGTAGCTTATTCGGCAAGTGTAGGTTTTCAGAAACTTAGAAAAAAATATGATGTGCTTAATGCTACAGAGTTTGCCCAACTTAAGAATGATGCGATGTATGATATAGACCCTTCTGGGGGAAAATATCAGTACAAATCTGCAGAAGAAGTGGCAGCTTTAGGAACTGGTACAGACTGGCAGGATTTGGCTTATCGTACAGCCGTTGTTACCAATCATCAGTTGAGTATCTCTGGTGGTTCTGAGAAAACCAGATATTCTGTATCGGGCAACTATTTTAATCAGGATGGTATCCTTCGTAACACTGGTTTCAACCGATTAAGTACTCGTGTTAATTTGGACAGCAAGATAAGCGACCGCTTTACTGTTGGATTTAATCTAACTGCCAGCAAGACCAAATCAAAAGTTTCTCCTACAAGTACTACTTTTGCAATTCTTCAGGAACCAGCTACAGCTACAGCTTATGAAGAAGATGGAAGTTATACCTATGATCCAGGTTTTGAAACTGCTGTACGAAACCCGATAGCTTCTTTGGATCTGGAAACTAACAAAAGTAGAAGTTATAAACTTTTAGGTACCGCCTTCGGTGAATATGAAGTTATCAAGAATCTCAAGTTGAAAGTATTGTTTGGTACAGATGTTGATAATACTAAGGACTATCATTATGTACCATCTAGTCTTTATGAGGGAGTGTCTAATGGTGGTAGTGCCACTATTGGAGTGGTAGACCAGAGTTCGTGGTTGAATGAAAACACCCTGACCTATGGCTTCGATATCAATAAAAAGCATCATTTCGATGTATTGGCAGGTTTTACCCAGCAGGAGAGCAAAACAGAAATAGTAAGAGCTAATTCATATAATTATGTCTCAGACTTTTATGAGTATAATAGTTTACAGAGTGGAGCAGTAGCTGGGCAGCCTTACTCGTATTCTGCCACACATTCTTTGCTATCACTGTTGGCACGTGCTAATTATAATTTTGATCAGAGATATTATGTAAGTGCGAGCATTCGTCGAGATGGTTCATCTCGATTCGGAAAAGACAAGAAATGGGGAACATTCCCTTCTATAGGTTTGTCATGGAGTGCTACCAATGAGTCTTTCTTTAAACCATACAAACGCTTGTTTAGTAATTTTAAAGTGCGTGCTAGCTATGGTGTCACAGGTAATCAGGAAATTGGTAATTATCAGTCTTTATCAACTCTCTCTTCTACTCATTATATTTTCGGCAATCAGCTGGTAGTGGGTTATGTGCCAGACCGAATTCAGAATGATGACTTAGGTTGGGAAACAACAAAACAGTTCGACTTAGGTGTGGATGTCAGTTTCTTGAAGGATCGTTTAAATTTTACGGCCGATTACTATTACAAGAAGACAACAGATTTATTGTTAGAAGTAGCAATACCATATACCACAGGTCATGATGTTTCTTTACAAAATTATGGTAGTGTAGGCAATCGTGGTTTTGAGTTTGCTGTTAATTCCAAAAATTTCATAGGTCAATTTAAGTGGAATACATCGGCCAATATCTCTTTTAACCGAAATAAAATATTGAGTATTGGCGGAACTTCTGATTCTTATATTACGACCAGTTATTATTGGGCTTATATTCTAAAAGTAGGTCAGCCTCTAGGAACTTTCTATGGAGCTGTATACGATGGTGTGTTACAGGAAGGCGAAGAAGAAACCAAGGGCAATTATACCTATAATCAGACGGCTAAAGCCGGTGACCGATTGTTTAAGGATCTTAATGATGACGGAAAATTTTCGAATGCAGATGATCGAACAATTATAGGCAATGCACAGCCAGATTTTACATTTGGTATATCTAACTCTTTTGAATATAAAGGTTTTGATCTCAATTTCCTTATCAATGGATCTGTTGGTAATGACATCGCCAATATCAATAAGGTACGACTTTCACTCTATAGCGGCTTGCAGAATGCAGTAGGAGAGGCTCGCAATCACTGGACATCAGATAATCCTAGCAGTACTATATCTCGTGCCAAGAGCGAGGGCGCAACAGTCTTCTCTACCGAATATATCGAGGATGGTAGTTTTGTAAGGCTCAAAAATATCACTCTAGGATATACTTTTCCAACCAACTGGGTAAAGAGTATCGGACTGTCTTACTTGAGACTCTATGCTTCTGCTACTAATCTTTGGACAATAACTAATTATAGTGGTTATGACCCAGAAGTAACATCGGCAGACAATGCTTTGACTGCAGGAACAGATTATGGTGCATATCCATCAGCTAAAACATTTAATTTTGGTGTAGAGATCAAATTCTAAATGAATGTTGAGGATCAAGTCAAAAAAATATTTTCAAATAAGAAAAGCTGTATGAAGATTAATCTTAATATTAAATATATACTCGGTATTGTGCCTTTGCTGGTAGTATCGTGCACATCATTAGATGAAGAACCTGTTTCTAATCAGGTAACTACTCAGTTTTATACAGACCAAAGCGAAGCTATTTCTGCTGTAAATGGTGTCTATTCTGCTTTACTCTTTGGTGGTGATGATCAGACGCTGTATAATCGTGGAATCCAGGTGGCCACAGAGATTTCAACAGATGATTATATAGCAGGACCTCGTGCTATTAATACCAATGTTAGAGCCTTGGCAGCCTTATCACACGATGCAGCTAATGATCGTATGGAGGCTATTTGGGAAGATAGCTACAAATTGATTAATGCAGCTAATATTGTTATCGATAAGGTTCCGCTTATTGCATCCGACAAGATATCGGAAAGCATCCGACAGAGAAGTATCAATGAGGCGAAATTTCTTCGGGCTTTGGCTTATTTTAACCTTGTTAGGTGGTTTAAGTATATACCATTAGTCTTACATGAAACTACTTCGTTATCGGAAGACAAACTCTATGTGGAGCAAGCTGATGAGGATGATGTATATGCTCAGATAATCCAAGATTTGAAGGATGCCGAAAATTTACCTGAGCCAACAGCTTATGCTAATGAAGATGTAGGTAGAGCCACTTCTGGAGCTGCTAAGTCGCTTTTGGCTAAAGTGTATCTTACAAGAGAGCAGTGGCAACTGGCTGCATCAAAAGCTCAAGAGGTAATTAATAGTGGGTGGTATGATCTGTTTGAGAATTTCTCTGATGTTTTTAATCCGCAGACCGAAAATGGCAAGGAACATATTTTCTCACTTCAGCATAAAGGGTATACTTCTGGATCTAGACATCTACTAGCTGGTTGTGAGGCAACTTACGAAGTTCCTGGCATCAATGGTAGTTATGCAGATGCCTATAATACCAATAGTGATCTCTATGCTTCATATGCCAAAAATGACAGAAGATTACCTGTAACCCTGATTACTGAGCAGGTAAGCCCACTAGACAATAAGACGTATAAACTTTCTGCACCTGTTTTTAATAAATATTACGACAACAGTGTTGTAGGTGCACAAATTCAATCGTCGGTTAATTTTCCGGTTATTCGATATGCAGAGGTTTTGCTGATTTATGCCGAGGCTCTAAACGAATTGAATGGACCTACTGAGGTGGCTTATGAATATCTGGATAAAATAAGAAGTCGTGCGGGTATCAGTAAACTGGCAGAGTCTGCTCCAAATTTATCTAAAGAAGCATTTAGAGATTCACTTTTTGAAGAACGCAGAAAGGAATTTACTTATGAGTACCAGCGATGGTTCGATCTTTCCCGTCGGGGTGCAGACTATATGATTAAGAAATTGAAGGCTGCAGGAAAGACGAATGTAGCCTCTCGACATATCCACTTCCCGATACCACAAAGAGAATTAGATCTGAATCCGAAGTTGAAGCAGAATCCTGATTGGGAAAATTACTAATACTAAAATATTAACATTTAATAGATTAAGCTCATGAACAAGAAACTTCTGAACATTAGGAATTTAGCTTCGATAGGCCTTCTTGTCGCAGGAACTCCTGTTGCAGCACAATACAGTCCGACACCTGTATTTACCGGCCAAATAGGGAAAACGGTAAAAGAATCTCAACCGGCTTACCCTCAGCATAATCCAAAAGCTCGTCAAGGTGCTCCAAACGTAATCTGGATCTTAATTGATGATTTGGGATTTGGTGGAACATCAGCATTCGGTGGTCAGATTCAGACACCTACCTTTGATTATTTGGCTGCGAATGGCTTACGTTTCAATAATTTCCATACTACATCTATCAGTGCACCTACCCGTGCTTCATTATTGACAGGTAGAAATCATCACTCTTCTCATGTAGGAATGTTTAATTATGATAGTTATGGTGCACCAGGTTACGATACTTACGGACCACTTGAAAATGGTACGATAGCAGAGGTGCTACGAGAGAATGGCTATAATACCTTTGCAATAGGTAAATATAACTTTACACCAGCTGCAGATGGAACGAATGCGGGTCCGTTTAACCGCTGGCCTACTAATCGTGGCTTTGATCACTTCTATGGCTATAATGGGGCCACAGCATGTGATGATCAGTGGCATCCATTTTTGTATCGTGATACTCAGCGCGAGCCAGATGACTCTTTAGGACAGTTGGCGATAACACGTTTTACAAATCAGGCGATTGACTTTATTGCTGATCAGAAAACAGCTGATCCTGACAAACCATTCTTCCTGTATTTTGCACCGGGAACAGCTCACTTTCCTCATCAGACTACTCCAGAATGGATTGGTAAGTACAAAGGTAAGTTTGATGCAGGATGGGATGAATATGCAAAGCAGACTTTGGCTAATCAGATTAAATTGGGTTTAGTTCCAGCAGGAACTAAACTGCCTGTCCGCAACAAGGATTTGGATAAGTGGGCTAGTTTGTCGGCTAATGAAAAGAAGGTCTTCGCTCATCAGATGGAAGTATATGCCGGATTTGTATCTCAGGCAGATTATGAAATTGGTCGTCTTGTAGATTATCTCAAGCAGATTAATCAGTTGGATAATACTATTATTGTTGTTGCGCTTGGTGATAATGGTGCTGAGGCTTCAGGCCGTAAGACTGGAGTCTTGGGGGCTCGTTCATATGACCCTAAATCTAAAGCAGACAGCAAGGATGCCATTATTGCCAATGAACTCCAGAATATAGATCGTCTAGGTGATGAGGAAAGTTATCCTTTTTATTCCGAAGGTTGGGCAGCTGCAACAAATACTCCTTTCCGTTATTACAAGGGATATGCTGATTACGAAGGTGGAACGCGTAATGGCTTAATCGTTTACTATCCAAAGGGCATCAGCGAGAAGGGTGGTATCCGTACCCAATACACTCATGTGTCAGATGTACTTCCTACTACTGTAGAATTAACAGGTTCAACAGTTCCTGCTGTTATCAATGGCTATAAGCAAAATCCTATTGAGGGTACAAGTTTTGCCTATGCTGTAGAATCTGTTGATAATAACATCACAGACCAGAAACATGTACAATATTACGAGTTGGGTAGCTCGTATGCTATTTATAAGGATGGATGGAAGGCACAGTTCCCTAACGACAAATCTTTTAACTATCGCCAGAGAGGTGAGCTAGACTCTATTCCACATCTTTATCATTTGGCGGTTGATATCAATGAGTCGAAGGATTTAGCCAAGAAGTATCCAGAGAAGGTAAGGGAGCTCAAGACAGTCTTCGAAGAAGAGGCAGCTAAGTACAATGTATATCCACTTAAGCCATGGAGCTATCAGGATCCTGCTGCTTTGAAAAATCCTCGCAAGCACTATCAAATTTATTTTGGTTCTAAGAACTATACCGAATATCCTTATTTCTCAGGTACAGAAGGTAAGTCTTACTCACTTTTGTCAGAAATACTAATAGAGGATGGTAAGACTGATGGCGTACTGTATTCTTATAATGGATTTGGTTCTCATTTCAGCCTCTATATTAAGGATGGTTATTACTATTATTTCAATAAGGGTGGACTTAAAGAATCAAAAATAAAATCTTCTAAGCCTGTACCTTCTGGCAATGTGAAACTTCGTGCTGATATTGATTTTGCCAAGGGTGATGGTTCGATAGTAAGTCTTTATATTAATGATGAAAAGGTAGCTTCAGAGAATGTAGGTGGAAATGTCCCATTCAGTTTTTCTTCAATGGCCGGTCCTGTTTTGCAGATTGGTCGTGTATGGGGGCCATCTTATAATTCGGATATTAAAACACCAGGTATTCTTCAACCTAAATATTTGAATGCTTCTATTGATATTAAGGATTAAAAACAAGAAAAGAGATCATTTATGAATAAAAAAATATCCTTTCTACTATTATCATCTGCATTAGTAATGAGCGTATCAGCCCAGTCATATCTGCCAGCACCTTCACTCTACACCAAAGCGCATAATGACTCCATCGCTCAAATTGTGGAATCTTTTGGGTCAGAAGATTTTGTCAATGCAAATAGAGGATTTATCGGTGGATATGACAAAGAGGGTAAAATCGTGAAAGCGAATAAATTGCCGAAAGAAAAGGATTGGAATTATTGGAAGACTAAGATTCCAGAAAATATTAATCCATCGCTTTGGCATTATATTCATGTCAATGGCCCTGCAGGTCTGTTCGAAGTACTTCCTGATCAGATATATCAAGTAAGAGGACTGGATATAGGTAGTGTAACGTTTGTTAAAACCAATACGGGTTATGTGGTTATTGATGTAACTACTAATGAAGAAGCGGCTGCGGCTGCCTATCAGTTGTTTACCCATTTTGTCGGAAAACATCCTGTAAAAGCAGTGATATACACGCATTCACATGGCGATCATTATGCAGGTATTCAGGGAATATTGAAGTCACAACCAGATAACGGGGCAGGTATTCCAATTATAGCACCTTCTAAATTCTTTGAGAGTGCGATAGGTGAAAATGTTATCGCAGGAGCGCCTATGGGGCGAAGAGCCACTTATCAGTTTGGAACTTTTTTGAATGATGATGCTGATGGCTATTCTCTCACTTCTCGACATGGAGATTTAATTCCGGCAACTCAGGAACTTACCGAAGATGAGCAGACTGTAAAAATAGATGGTGTAGACTTTGATTTTCTGCAGACACCAAATACAGAGGCCGTATCAGCTACAATTGTATATATACCTAAATATAAAGCTCTTTGTCAGGCTGATGAGGTGATTCATACCATGCATAATCTGCTCACTCCTCGTGGAGCAAAAATTCGTGATGGTTTGGCTTGGAGTAAATATCTTGATAGAGCATTAGCTAAATGGGGTAAAGAGGTGCAAGTTTCTTTCGGTCAGCATCAGTGGCCTGTTTGGGGAAATGACAAGGTAAATGAGTTATGGGAGAAGCAACGCGATCTTTATCGTTATATTCATGACCAGACTTTATATTTTGCTAATCAAGGTTATACTCCTTCTGAAATAGCTAATGCGATAAAATTGCCAAAGTCTTTGCAAGACTATATGGCTAATCGTGAATATTATGGAAAACTGAGTTTTAATGCCCGTTCGCAATATCAGTTGTATTTTGGATTCTTTGATGGCGTACCTGTCAATATCGATCCGTTGACACCGACGGAAGAAGGTAAAGAATGGGTTGAGGCTATTGGTGGTGTAGAGCAGGCTTTAACAGTAGCGCAGAAGGCTTACGATAATGGAAAATATAGATGGGCTGCTACTTTATTAAATAAGGTAGTCTTTGCTTATCCTAATCATTCTGGAGCTCGCAAATTACTGGCAGATTCTTATGCTCAGTTGGGTTATCAAGAGGAAAGTCAGATTTTTAGATACTATTATTTGGCTGGAGCCAAAGAACTTCTGAAAGGTGTCAAGAAAAAAGAGACTAAAAGTCAGTTGAATCCTAAGTTAGGAATCGGTTTATTGTTTGATGTAGTTGGCAGCCGTTTTAATGGGGCCAAAATAGATAAATCTCTTACGATAAATGTGAAGGCTATAGATACGGGCGAAGTGGCAACGGTTATATTAAAGAATAATGCCTTGAGTAACCGTCCAAATGTGTTGTCAGACCAGCCTGATATCGTGTTGTCTGCATCTAAGAAAGATATTGTTGACCTCTTTTCACGAAACACCAAATTAAATGACCGGTTTACTATTTCTGGCAATCAGTCAGATTTGCAATCAATCTTAGATTTAATAGAAACACCAGACTATTATTTTAATATTATTGAACCCTAATAAATTATTACATTAGAATTTAAATTTAATAATAACCATTTATGGCTGTTGTCCTTGGTGGATAGCAGCCATATTTGTGTTCTTCCAGCATGAACAGATCATCGCGCAGATAATAACAAACATTTGTTATTCAGGATAACTAATTATAATGAAAAATGGTGATATAAAATACCCCAAAAATGCGATAGTGTGGCTGCGTATTTTGCTTTACCTTTGTAGCTAAAATTAATCTTTATTTGTGAATAAGTATGAATATAAAAGGCAATTCTTTTTATTGGAATAGTAAGGTAAGCATGCTTACCTTAAGTGCTGTATCAACACTGACTCCATTCAGTGTATCGGCGCATACTCAAGCTAAAAAATCTGAGGCTCGTCCTAATATCATATTGATAATGGTAGATGATCTCGGCTTTTCGGATATTGCTCCTTATGGAGGCTCAGATATCCATACCCCTCATCTTACTCGATTGGCTCAGGAAGGAATCCGCTTCCGTCAGTTTTATAATAACTCTATCAGTGCTCCTACTCGAGCTTCGTTGATAACAGGACAGTATCAACATAATGCGGGTATGGGTTTTTTCAATGTTGATTTAGGTGATCCGAATTATCAGGGATATCTTAATCGTGAGTCGCTTACATTTGGTGAAGTGCTCCATGAAGCCGGATATACGACTCTAATTTCAGGCAAATGGCATGTAGGTGATAAAGATCAGTCACAATGGCCAAGTCAGCGAGGATTTGATCGATCATTTGGTTTCTTGGGGGGTGCCAGTCGATATTATGATGCAGGTGAGAACGCCAACGCACGATTTGCCGTGGAACTCTATAAAGATAATAAGCCCTATAAGTTGAAGCCAGGGGAGTATCTTACTGATAAGATAACTGATAATGCTCTAGAATTTATATCAGAAGCAAGCAAGAAGAAAAATCCATTTTTTCTCTATTTGGCTTTCAATGCTCCTCATTGGCCGTTACAGGCTTTGCCAGAAGATATTCAGAAATATAAGGGGGTATACCATGACGGTTGGGACTCGTTGCGGGTTAAACGTTATGAGAATGCCAAAGCACAAGGCGTCATAGCTCCAAATACCCAACTTACATCGCATGATGGTAAGGTGAGAGCTTGGAATACATTGCAAGATAGTGAGAAGGCTGATTACGAAAAGCGTCAGGAAGTTTATGCAGCTATGGTTGATCGTGTAGATCAGGAGATCGGGCGTGTGCTCGACAAACTTCAAGAAATAAAGCAAGATAGGAACACTTTAATTATCTTTATTTCAGATAATGGAGCTCAGGGTGGTAGTGATGCTCGTGCCTGGCAGGAGAAACAGAGTGGTGAAGTAGGTGCACCTGGTTCGTGGTATATGCAGAACAGCGACTGGTCTCAAACAGGAAACTCACCATTTCGCGATTATAAAGCAGCTCCTTATGAGGGTGGTATCAGTGCACCTTTCATAGCTTGGTTTCCAGGACACATTCAGGCTAATACCATTGTAGACGGTGTCGCTCATCTGATAGATATCGCACCTACATTCTATGATTTGGCCAAGGCAAAATACCCTGCAGAATATCAAGGCCATCAGATACAGCAGTTGCCTGGTAAGAGTTTGTTGCCTGTACTTTATGGAAAAACGGATACCGTACAACGTGGAGAGCCCTTGTTCTGGGAATGGGCTGGAAACAGAGCTGTACGTGATGGCAAATGGAAGTATATCCATGTAGAGGATCAGATTGGTGATGAACTCTATGATATAGAAAATGATAGAGCAGAAAATCACAATGTAGCAACAGAACATCCTGAAGTGTTACGTAGGTTGAAACAGGAATGGCTGTATTGGGCTAAGCAAAATCACGTGAAATATCCATATCCAAGTGGGTGGCCACATTTTCGTTGGTAATCATTGGATTATTTTCTGTAATTAGTTAATTCATTTCCTAAAAAATTAGTTTTATCGATGAAAAAAAAATCACTATTAGTATCGTTTTTCGCATGGATTCTTCCGTCTGTTGTTTTGGCTCAGTATAGTGCAGAACCATCAAAATATACCCGGGCCTTTAATGATTCTGTAGCCCATGTAGCAGCTGCTTTTGGCGATCAGGATTTTAAAGATGCCAAACGTGGATTTATAGCTACTTTGGATGTAAAGACTAATCCAAAAGTGAATGGTAAGCAGCTCTACGATTTACATTCTTGGGATTTTCTGAAAGGAGAGGCTCCTGCTACTGTTAATCCGGTATTGTGGCGCCAAGCACAACTGAATAGCCTGACAGGGTTATATGAAGTAGTGCCAAATAAAATATGGCAGGTGCGTGGTATTGATATTGCTAATATTACTTTTATCCGAAGCAAAACGGGTGTTATAGTTATTGATACAGGCACATCTAGTGAATCTGCTCAGACGGCCTATAGTCTGTTGAAACAGCATATAGGCGATTTGCCTTTGCGTGCAGTGGTCATCACCCATTCTCATATCGACCATTTTGGTGGCTTACAGGGTATACTTCAGTCGCGAACAAATTTATCAGACTCGATTCCAATAATAGCACCGCAAGACTATTTTAATAATTCTCAGACCGAGAATGTTCTTGCTGGTATACCGATGTCAGCACATAGTAAATTTATGTTTGGGGGTACTCTTCCTCGAAATGCTAAAGGTTTTGTTACAGCGGGTTTAGGTAGCAGCTTAAGCCAAACGTCTTTCACCAATACACTTCTTCCCGCTACTCGTGAAATAGCAGAATCTGAGGAATCGATAGTCATCGATGGATTGCAGTTAGATTTCTGGTCGGCTCCTGATTCTGAGGCTCCGTCTGAAATGTTGGTGTATATTCCTCAGTATCATGCTTTGCAATCTGCAGAAGATATCAATCACACTTTGCATAATTTGCTTACCCCACGTGGTGCTAAAATACGTAATGGTCTGCTTTGGAGCAAGTATATCGACAATGTTATCAGTAAATATGGCAATGATGTGGAAGTTTCATTAGGTTCTCACAACTGGCCTGTGTGGGATAATAAGAATGTCGTAACATATTGGGAGAAGCAGCGTGATTTGTATCGATACATTCATGACCATACGCTTTATCTAGCTAACAAAGGCTATACTCCAGATGACATTTCTCATTATATCAAGTTGCCTCGAGCTTTGGCTAGTTACTCTGCAGATCGTGAATATTATGGTAGCGTAAGTTTCAATGCCCGTTCGCAATATGAACTGTATTTTGGTTTTTTTGATGGTAATCCGGCCAACCTGAACCCATTGAGCCCAGCCATAGAAAGCAAGAAAATAGTGGAGGCTATTGGTGGTGAGGATAAAGCGGTAGCTATTGCTCAGAAAGCTTATGACCTGGGAGATTATAGATGGGCTTCTACCTTATTGAATAAAGTAGTCTTTGCTAATCCGTCTTGTCAAAAAGCTCGTAATCTTTTGGCTTCAGCCTATACGCAGTTGGGATATCAGGCAGAGAGTGCACCTTGGCGTAATTTCTATCTTACGGGGGCTAAAGAGTTGTTGAGTAAAGACAACGTAAAAACGTTTGGCAAGCGATATCTTTCTTCAGCTTTGTCATCTAATCAGTTTTTCGATGTGATTGCTACACGTATCAATGGCTATGCCTATGACCAAAACGACCTTAATATCAATATATTTGTCACAGATTCAAAAGAGAAGTTATCTGTTATTTATAAGAATGGAGTACTCTCTAACAGAAAGGGTTCATGGATAGAAAAGTCTGATGTTACATTGGAGATAACTAAGGGTGACTTGTTTACACTCTTTACAAATGAAACGAATGTGGAGCATCTTCGAAGTCAAAATAAACTGAAAGTAGAAGGGGATATCGAGCGGTTAAATGAGTTTTTGTCTCACATCGAGCAGCCTCAGACCAATTTTAATATTGTGGAGCCTCAGGCTTCTTATACGTTGCATTAATGTTTTTCTTATAATTATCCATTTTTATTGTATGGATTGTTAAAAAAATACAATATTCTACTTCAGTACTGTCATTTTGTTGCATTATTAAAAATAAAGGTTTAGTTTAGCATATCTTTTATGAATGTAAACATTCCATTATGGTTTGTCACATCGTTATTAGAGGACATATTGATATGCTTTTTTAACGCTTTATCTGTGGTTTACTGAATCTAATCGATTCTATTTAATCCGTATGATGTAGCAATATAGAACACTCTTTTTGTGTCTATATCTTTTGGAAATAGACTTGCTATTAGAGCCGTTTTTATTGCTCATCTTCGAATTTTAAGTTTTGTGAAAGTTTGGTGAGCAAGATAAGCATGGGTGACGATTTATGCTTATTTTGTACATAGTAAAGTGACAGATGCTTTCAATAAAGTCGTGGTAGCGTCCCGTTTATGATCGGCCAATCAAAATGCGACAATAGTTTCTTTCTATGCTGCCTAGTGAGAGGGCGTTAGCCGAAAAGCCTTTATAAAAAGTCGGCATCTTAATATTTATACACATGAAACCAAAATCAATAAAAGTTATTCAGAGTGAACTGACTATCGAAGAACAGTCTAAGCTTATGGGCGGTAATTCAGCTAAACTGAAAACTGTTGTTTGCACAGGTAAAAAGAAAAATGCAGCTCAAATATTATTATGGATTACATGACTATTTGAAACTGAAGATGCAAGAAAAGGGTCTGAATTATATCAAAGACGCTCTGTTGCCACTCTATAGCGACATTGTTGATGAGATTATAGATGATATGGAATCTGAAAATCAAATAATGCGTTATTTCAAATTCCCCACATGTTTCAAGTGTGAGGAGTGTGGTATAAAACAGTCTTGCTGTCAGATAGAAATGCTACAAATTCTAAAAAAAGTGCAGATCAAGAGTTCTCAATATCAACCTGATTACAAAAACTTTAAATACTTCTAACTATGTTAACACATCCTATTCAGCATATGCGCTTTTATGCTGCCGTTTTAATGACTTTTCTCTTTTCTGTCACAGTGTACGGCCAGATAGTAAAAGAAGATATCCATGGAACAGTTGTAGACTCTTCTACAGAGCAACCGGTAGAACTGGCAAATGTTGTCTTTTTAGATAAAGACTCCGCTTTTCTCTGTAATACGCTAACCGATTCGCTTGGCCATTTCCAAGTTGAAATGGCTGAAGGGAAGAAGCCTTGTTTCATAGAGATTGTACATATCTGTTATGATAAGGCATCGTATAGGTTTCAAGGTGACGGAATGACGTTCCGGCTCATGCCTTCTGACTATCATTTAGATGAAGTCGTGATAAAAGGAGTACGTACAAAGGTGAAAAACAGACTTAATTTTGAGTATGTCATGACTGATGCAATGGTAGAGAAAGCAAAACTAACCTCAAAACTTCTTGAGAACATTCCTACCGTTTATGTGGACTACAATCACGATGTATATGTTAGAGGAAGCAACAGAATTCTTATATTAAAGGATAATGTGGCTCTGATGAACAATGCCCTCATTGACCAGATTTCGCCGGAGACCGTGAAAAAGGTTGAAATAATGTATAATGTTCCCGCCAAATATGCAGATAAAAATTATACGGCAATCATGAATATTGTCACGGTTCGCAAGGCTGGTGTATCTGTGATGTTTGACGGATTAGCATCAGCAGATAAAGAGATGTATGATGCCAAAACCAATGTTTCGCTAGACACGAAGAAGCATTCTTTCTATCTTTTTCATAAGTTGTATTATCGTAATTTACTGGAGAAGAAATATATAAATACAGCGTTTACGACACCAGCGAAGTATACTCATGAAGCATTCCGTGAGACACCACGAAAGGAATGTGACAATGAATTCTTTTGGGGCTATGCTTTTTATCTCAATGAAAATGTTAGATTTGGATTAGATGGTTACAATTCGGTGTATCGCGAGAATAATCTTCTGACAGATCTTGGTGCCAATCATTTGGATTTTTCTCATGGTCATGAACGAATGAACAGTCAAGATTATAAAGTCTATATGGCTTATGAAAAAGAAAAAGATGCGTTGAAGGTGGAGGCCGCATACAATCATATCAATTTATCGGATAATGATGAGTATTATTTACCCGTTTATCAGATGCAGCAGCAAGAGAAAAGATCATCTTATCAGGCAGAGTTAGAATATACAAGAACTATGTCTGATGCAGTGAAATTCCAGTTAGGTGCAAAATACAACTACTCCCGGAATAAAGGTTTGCTGGGTAACGTATCCGATGATGGCGAGTCACGTTACAGACAGAATAACCTCACTTTCTTTGCAGAAGCTGACATTGCGATAAACGAGAAATGGAGTTTGGAAGCAGGAACAAACATGAGCTTTTATAACAGAATGTTTACAGATGCGAGTGATGTAAATGCATTTTATATTAGTCCGGTTCTTGTATCATCCTACGCCTGGAACAACAATAATAATCTTAATATCAGTTTCTCGTCTTTTACCGAAAATCCTACGATATGGCATCTACTTCCCTTTATGAAGGAAGTAAGTATGGGGCTTTTTACGCTCGGAAATCCAACTTTGAAACCTAAGCGGACGAACAAGTTCTCATGCGAGTACAGTTATTCCAAGGGTGATTCTTATTTATCTCTATCGACTTACTATCATAGAATCCAAAATTCGATTCAGAATACAATGGGTGAAAATCATGAAGGCAAGACTGTAATTTCTTACATCAATGAGAAGCGCCGACACGATTATGGTTTCGATGTCAGTATATCGCAGAAACCGCTGAAGTGGTTGTCGTATAATATATATGTTGATGTGCACAGCCGACATATATCTGCCAATGAGTTCTATAAGAAGAATCTTTTATCCTGGGCTTGTCAGGGACAGATCGGTGTAGATTTTACAGACAACCTTGGTCTTGTGTTGCAATATATGCATTCATCAAAAGAACTCTCTCTGAATGGATATTCTAAACCAACAGATTCAAGTATGGCAGTTCTCTCGTATAGTCCGACAAGTTGGTTAGATCTCTGTTTGATGTATTTACATCCTTTTGGGAAAATGCATACAACTTCTACAATATATAATGACAATGGTAGCATAGAGCAGAAAAGCGATATCTACGCACAAAAAGTCTTATTGTCTCTTACCTTGAACCTTGTAAAGGGTAAGCGAAGAACTCATCGACAGACGTATGAAAATCCGGACAAGAAATATTAAAAATAGCTATAATTTTTTGAGTTCAACATGTTCTTCATTACATATAGTGTGATTTTAGCATATTATGATTCAACCATATACTGCATATTCTTAGCGGGAAGTGCTGCGTATTCCGTATGGGTGATGATCTTCATGCAACGTCGAAAAACATTGGACTATGAATTGTATGAGCAACAGGCAGAGAACAACAACAAGATATATCAATTCATAACCGCAATGCAGGAAATAAAACTTCAACAATGCGAGCAACGTCGTTGTAACGAGTGGGAGGAAGTACAGCGTAACTTGTATTATGTACAGCGTCGCGTATTAGCATTGAGACAGAATGAAGAAGTTGGAAGTGTTTTTATCAATGAAATGAAAAATCTTTTTGTCACAGTAATGGCAGCTACTGCCGTCATTAATGGTGACATGACACTTGGTGGCGTGGACAGTGTGGTGTTGTAATGCAAGATGGAGTGATATTCTCAGAATCTATTGCGAGAAATATTGCTGTTGATGACTACGATATAGACAAGAAACGTATGCGTGATGCAGCACAGATAGCTTGCATTGATGAGTATATAGACAATCTACCACTTGGCTATAATACGAAAATAGGACAAGACGGGCTGGGACTAAGTCAGGGACAGAAACAACGTATACTTATTGCACGTGCCGTATACAAGAATCCTTCATTTATTTTTCTTGATGAAGCGACGAATGCTCTTGATGCCAACAACGAGCGTCATATTGTAAAGAACCTTGATGAGTTCTACCATGGCAAAACTGTAGTTATCGTTGCTCATCGTTTGAGCACAGTGCGCAATGCAGACAACATAGTCGTACTTGAGCAAGGTATAATTGTTGAGCAAGGCACTCACGAGGAACTTTCTGCTAGACGAGGACGCTACTATAATCTAGTAAAAAATCAGTTAGAACTTGGAACATAATAAAAAACTATTTAACGTCTATTGAGTGCGAAACATTTTTGGGTATTTTACACATTTTTATTTCTCGTAAAGTTCGATAGGCAGTCTGTCTGGATCTTCAAAGAAGACAAAGCGTTTCTGGGTGTATTCATCTATCCGAATAGGTTCGTGTGATATACCATCCTGATCGAGACTTGCTACAGCTACGTCGATATCATCTACCTCAAAAGCTAGATGACGTAAACCTGTGGCTTCTGGTCGTGTAAGACGTGATGGCGGATCAGGAAAAGAAAAGAGTTCGACTACATACTGTTTTCCTAATGCAAGGTCTGTTTTATACGACTGTCGTTCCTGTCGATAATGCTCGGCAATAATCTTAAAGCCTAAGACTTTAGTATAAAACTGTAGACTGCGTGCATAGTCAGAACAGATAATTGCAATATGATGTACTTGATTTAATTTCAGCATAGACCGCAAATATAATAATAATTTTGTATTTCTGCAAATTCAGAGAAAACTGATATTCTTGAGGTAAAGCCCAGTATTCTGCATGATGCTGGTATGGATCAGAGAGTCTTATTCTCTGTAACAGTAGTTTCATCTATAGTACTCACCATAGTCGTATGAAAGGCCTCGCTCGCTAGAAAATGGGGCTGATGAGTTTGACATCGGGCCGATATTCTCGAGGCAAGCAAGACCATATAGTGATTACGAGAAATCATTGTAGAGGTAGTGTTGTCTGTTTTGTGTAACGTAATATATGTAGTAGAATAAGTTTTAATACTGTTGCAAAGATAAAGCGATAATATTCTTCGTACAATACCGAAAAGTGAGTATATTTTTTTATATTTTTATATGATCTTAAAAATACTTCACAAAAAGAAAAAGCATAAGGTAGTACTCTATCCTTTACTCCTCATAGCAGGAAATCATGCGTTACAGGATATACAGGGTGTGTGGAAAAATGCACTTTCGGATACGCACATAGGAGCGCATGGAGCCTTGACACAGAATGCAAATCTGAATATTCACACCGGATGGCGAATGGATTCCATTGGAACGTACTGTCAGGAATAGTGTAACACTGGTAGCTAATTACAATCATACCTGGTGGAATAAGTACACATAATTTTTAGCGTTCAGAATTCGCTATAAACGAAGAGTGGTTATTACCATATTAGTAATAGCCACTCTATTGTCATGTTACTTGATAACTACCTTTTTGCCATTCCGGATGTAGACACCATTCCGGGTTGGCTTTGTGATGCGAACACCACTCAGCGTGTACCATTTTTCAGAAGTATCATCTTTATGGATGGATTCAATACCGGTAATTTGCTGGTCGATGCTATTCATCTTCGCACCGACAGATTGGGTCAATGTGCCATAAAGTTTTATGTTGGCTAGTCCTATCTGCTTGGTAATCCCCAAGTTGTAGATATTTAGTGTCAGCTTATGGCCTGCTGTTGCATCGCTTGTAGTTACGTCGTAACTATAGGTGGTGTATGCTGGCGAAGAACTATTTCGGGTAGGGTAGAGCGCAGATGCAATCTTGTTTCCTGCCCAACTGACGTCTATTTTGCCTCCGTCTGTTCCGATTCGTGATGCTGTAAACTCAATCTTGGTAATGTTGAGTTGGCATCCATTAACAGGTGTTACGATAAATGAGAGCTTGTTGGTTTCATCAGCTGCAGTCACATTATTTGTGGTTACACCTATAAGGGTTTCTGTCAGTCCACTTACACTCTTGGTACCGCTATAAGTCAATCCTGTACCATTAGTTACACTTGTAGTAACATAATTGGTCCAATTATTGCTAAGTGTAGCCTGCTGGTTGGCTGTACCTTGATCGAAAGTCCAAGTGATGACTCCTTCGCTCTCGTTGGCTACAGTTGAAGCTTGAGGTAATTCAGCATTTCCTATTAAGAGATAAAGTGACTGTCCGTTGTGGGCAAGTTGATATGATACTCCGTTGAGACCTTCTACGATGATATCGGATAGTGAACCATTGATAGTGCCAACCTTACCTAAACAGTAGGCTCCTGCGGTAGGGGTACTCTGTCCGCTTTGATTATGCTTAATAAACTGGAATACTGGTTTCAGATAGGTTGGACCATCCGTCCAGTTTACAGTATTTATACTGAGAGTGTCTAGGTTTACCTGATCGGCCGTGATATCATCAGAATAAATATCATACATTACACGACTGCCGAAATTCATCGTTAGGGAGCGTGCATACATTTCAGCTTTGACATTACTACCCCCAGGAATAAGTTTAGCATCATATTCCATAGTGATGCCTCGATTGAACCTTCCGCCGGTAGACTTCAATGCCGTAAATCGGTTAAGCCATACCCGACTGTTTTGCATTGTTCCGTCAAAGATAAGACCACCAGCCCAGATATCCGTGTTGCCCGTATAGGTCTGGGTTACATTAGGCAAGGCAAGAAAACCGTCGCCTTGTTTTACCAGACGTGTGCTACCTGTGAAGGCTCCACCAGTAATGGTGTGGGTATAGGTCGTCTTGGTGATAACAGCATTATTATTATGGCCTTGTACCCATGTTGGTGCATTGTCGTATACGACCCAAGGACTGGCATTTCCAGATACATTAACCGTCATATTACCTGTTTCAGCCAGCATGATCTGCTGGTTGTTATGACTGCTATTGATGGTTCCACCGTTAGCTATTTCTTTTCGCCCACTATTGGTCAATGGTGGTGGTGCTATAGTAATACCTTCAGCCTCCCCGATAAAATAACTTACGTGAGGAGGCTGATTGTAAGCACACATTTGCCACACTTCGCTTTGTCGATACTGATGGTCGGCCCATAAAGTAGGTATGCGATAGTCTGTTGGAATGGCTGTCGTGTAAATGCGCAAGCCATTGGATCCGTGGCGCAAGATAATCTCTTCTCGCCAGTCGCCTAAGATGTCACCTTGAAAACAAGGATTGTTCTTGGAATCATTGTTCATGTTACATCCTGAAGAAGTAAACATACGTCCTGTACCAGGTTTATCTATTTTAGCCTCTTTAGCAGTTCCAGGACTATTGAGTATTTCTTCAAGTAAATCGCCATCCCAATAAATACGTGCGTTCAGATCGCTCCAGGCGATGAAATCGTTATTGATGCTTGCATTGGTAATACTGCTAATCATCGGCGAAATGGTACTTCGTCCCTGAGCGCCATGATAATTGTTAGAGAAATTACCCATCAGTGCTCTACCATCATCGTTCGATGCAGTGAGGCGGTAATAAATATTTGATGTTGTAGCATCACGATAGTTACAAGCCGGTTGGTCTTCGTTGGCAGCAAACATTTCCTGTCCATGAATATAAGGATTGAAGTCGCTCACATGCTGTGCATCGCCATGGCCTAATCCCGTTGTCGAAAGACCGTTACCATTATCGTCTATGACCATTGAACCGTATACGATTTCATCTCGTCCGTCCCAGTCTACATCTGCTACAGTGAAGTTATGATATCCCTGTCCATACCAACTGCTGCTTGCATCATTGCAGTTCCAGGTCCATCGGGTAGTAAGTTTGTGGCTGATAGGGTCTACATCGAGTGCTATCATTTTTTCGCGAGTGTAGATTCCTCGAGCCAAAAAGATGCTAGGCTTTCGTCCATCGAGGAAAGGAGCGCCAAAGAAGTATTTACTGCTTCGATGGCCATAATTGTCGCCCCATGCCGTCTTTTCATCCGTTTCACCACTCTCCAGTCGCTTCAGTGGATAATCGGTTACCTGATAGGTAGCACCTGTTTGTCCGTTCATATAGATGAGATATTCATTACCTGTGTGTGTCCATGCGTATTGAGCAGTCGTGGCACCTGCAAATACGCTTCGGGTATTCACACTGGCATTTCCGATGACCTGAGTGCTGCCGTCTGCTTTGTGTATTATCATACCGTCTGCGCCTCTCAGTAGAACTTCGGCTTTCCCATCCTGATCCCAGTCATAAGCTACTGCATTAATCTCTGTACTGTTCAGACTTACCATATTGGGGCCACAGTCTATCCACCAGAGTCGTTGTCCATTGAGCTTGTATGCTTCGATAATAGCATAGTCCGTATTGGTAGCTCGATAAAGATTAGCTGCATCGGCCGTATTCAGTCGCTTTAATATAATTTCCAATTCACCATCGCCATCCAGATCAGCCACAGATGCATCGTTAGGTGAATAATCACTGGTAATATCAGAATGATCAGCCTTAGAGTACACATTCTGCAAGGTGATGTCTAGATATCCGGCATAAGTACGAGTGGTATACTTCTGTAGAGCGCTCAGCCAAGGCGTAACAGCAGTACAAGCTGTCTGTTCGACACCTTTTACCACAGCAGTTACGGTATACGAAGCCGTTTGAGATCCATTGGTATCAACAAAGTTAGACACTTGAAGTGGGCTACTGTTAAGTTTGGTTCCATTGCGATACACATTGTAAGTTACATCGAAGTACTCATTGGGCAGAACGCGCCAACTCAGAAAGGTACCTTCGTTAGTGCCATTAGTACGATACACAGCAACCAGTCCTCTATCTAGAGCATCGGTCATACGCTGTGCATGGATAACACCTGTTGAGGCCATCAACAGCAAGGCAGACATCGTAAGTCTGTGTTTTAGACGAGCGTGCCATGGCAAGAATCGTCTCATCATGTTTTTTTTAGACATGTAGATTATTAGTAAAAATTATTAAATATGAATTAGGTTATATCAATCTGTTTAAATATAAGAATAGTAGCTAATTATTCTATTCTTTTGAAACATTCTTAAGGAACAAATTAAAATAATTTTATTCAAAGTTGTATTCTCTGTATCAAATTTTTTCGTGAGAATATCAAAAATTATAGTATTTATCAAAAATTAGCCTATTTAGTAGTTCGTTGATCGTTTACTAATAAGATTCTTTAAAAATGAAGTGAAGTGGAAGCCAAATGACACATTAATAAAATCAGATATGATAGAATTCATGTGGAAGTATATTGATATTGGCTATGAAGAAAAACAAACTTACCCCCTGTTCGGGATAAAAAATTGGCCTGTTTAATGTGTTCCTGACGAAATAGATCAGGTTTGATAGTCTGTTTGTGTCTTTTAGAAAACTAAACGAACTTAATTATCAGTAAACACGTTTCTGCCATTAGCGTTATCCTTTGATGGAAAGATTTGTTCTAAAGTTTTTACGAAATAGTTCTGTCGTTCGTCTTTGGTGTTCCGGATATAAATCCAGTTGAAAGGATAATATTGGTTTTTGAAACCATTGCTGTAGAGCTTGTAAAGACCGGTAACGCCTAGAGAATGAAGGATGTGAAGTGGCGGAAGACTTCGCTTATAACGGCACTTGGAACTCAAAAAACGATGGAGAAAATAGGCAACTAAAAACCAACTTTCATCACTGGTAGTGAAGACCATTATCGATTTGCTTAACGTAGACTTCACCATTACTTTCTTTTGGTCTTCTGAAATCAGAATTTCGGCAGGCATCGGCTTGAAGCGACAATCTTGTTGCTGGCCATTACCGCATTGTGAAAGTTCTTCTATCGAATATTTCAGATAGAAAGATACAGGAACACCATCTACAATAATGGTATCGGTCGGCGAGGCTTCCTCCTCCAGTTTGAGAAAACGTTGAAGAGCTTTCATTTGTGACAGATCTTTGCAGAGATGATGCAATTCTTGTACCACAATGTTGTCTTCACTGAATAGGCCGATATATAGTTCATCGTGAATAATGGTCAGAATATCTTGTAGAATATTGTGGGCATCGAGCAATTTCTGGTTTTCCATTTCCTCGATATTAGGTATAGCCACATGAATATGTACGGTATCTTGCGTTTCTTCTACAGTAGAATATCGCTCGAAGACATTTCTGCGAGTCTTGTCAGACTTATTCAAATATTTTACAGCCTCTTTAGTATTTTCTTTTGATTCAGGAAATTTCCGACCGTTGCGAAGCCACTGATAGAATCCATCGAGATTCACCATGGTGCCAAATATATGACGCTTGCCCTGTTGAGGCGAAACCGTTTCTTCTACAGGTTTGCTAACTTGTTTAACTACAGGTCTTCTTGATTCATCACGTACCAAATGCTTTTCGGGTACATATTTCTTTTTCTTGGTATAGTCAAGATACAGTTCTATCGAGTTCTGATATTTTCGCGTCTTGATGGCAAAATCAGAACTCGGTTTACCATTGATATAGAGTTCTACATGTTCTGCATCTACCGGATAAGATTCCTTACTAATAAAAGTAGACCGTTGGTCAGCTACAGTCTGTAGCCCCGAGATATCTTTTATCGACTGCTGATAGCGTTGACGTTTCTGTCTGCGAGGCTCACGAGTCTGGAGATATTCCAGGAAATCGTCCATATTTTTAATTTCCATATCGATGCGAATAGCCTTAGCATGTATTCGCTCAAGATTCTGTCGTCGGTTACGGGTTGTGTCTATACCGAGTTGGTTAGATAAAATGGTATTGCCCAGACCATTAGACTCATGCTTACGAATAGTGGGAGCAAATCGCTTAGATTCACTCGTTTGTACCGTCAGCTCTGATTTTTTTTCAGAGGCACGAAGTCGGGCAAAGGCCGCAGCCTTGATTTTTTTCAATCTTTCGAGTTGGTCGGGACTAATTTCTTCTCGCATGTGTGCAAAATTACATCTTTCTGATGGACTGGGCAAATGATTAAGCTGATTTTGCAAATCTTCAGCCTATTTCATTCTAAGGGCGATATGAATACTTTTTTGGCCAGATTCGGTATGAGCATCGGCTTCATTACCGTCGATACTATTGTAGCAAATTCTTATCATGTTGATTGATTTTTTAGATGTGAATATTATCTTTCTGTATAGTTGGTATATCTTCTAATGTCATGAGTTAAACATTTAACAAGGCTTTTGGGTGGGTATAGCCTGCAATTGCATTTTATTTTGTATCTTTACGGCCACAAAAACTACAACGATTATGATTTTACGTATTTGTAACAAACTTACACGATTAGGACTTAGTCTCTTTTTATGTTTCCTGTCTCATTCCGCTATGGCCCAATTACCGATAGTAAGTAGTCAATCTGAGGTCTGTCAACAGTCTATTCAGAAGCGTCGCATAGCGCTTCGTGATAGTATTCTGTCGTGCATATCAGGTGCATCGATTGCGAATCCATTGAAGGGTAATTCACCGAAAAACGTTCAAGAAATTAATATTCTGAAGATGGGTGCCCGTAATAATGGTACATATAATTGTTTGCCTGCTTTCAACAAAGCCATCCGTAGGGCCTCTGCAAAGAAAGGTGTCAAGATTATTGTGCCGAAGGGTACGTATTATCTCTGTGGTCCGATTGTGTTGAGGAGTAATGTGTGTATCGATTTACAGGAGGGTGCTGTGTTGAAATTTGCACCCGATGCAAAGTATTATCCTATGGTGAATACTAGTTGGGAAGGTACATTCCTCTACAATCATTCGCCTTTCATTTATGGCTATCAGGTAGAAAATGTAGCAATTACGGGTAAGGGTACGATTGATGGTAATGCGATGACAACATTTGCCACCTGGCGACCTAAACAGAAACCTGCTCAACTCTTAAGCAGACAGCAAAATCATGAGGAGGTTCCGATAGTGCAACGCAAGTTTGGGCAGGGACAATGGCTTCGTCCACAACTTATTCAGTTGTATCAGAGTAAGAATATTACACTCGAGGGTGTCAAAATTATCAATTCACCTTTCTGGTGCATCCATCTGCTCAAGAGCGAGAATATTATTTGTCGTAGACTCCGTTATGATGCCAAATTGGTGAATAATGATGGTATCGATCCAGAGATGTCGCGAAATATCCTTATCGAAGATATTCACTTCAATAATGGTGATGACAACGTAGCCATTAAGAGTGGTCGTGATAATGATGGTTGGCATGATGCGTGTCCGGCAGAGAATATCGTTATTCGCAACTGTCATTTTAAGGGTCTTCATGCTGTAGTTATTGGCAGTGAAATGTCGGCTGGTGTTCGCAATGTGTTCGTCGAGAATTGCGATTATGCTGGTTATTGTAAACGAGGCGTTTTCATCAAGACGAATCCGGATAGAGGCGGCTTCGTCAGTCATCTGTTTGTCAACAACTGTAAGTTTGATGAAGTAGAAGATCTATTTTATGTTACCAGTCGATATGCCGGTGAAGGTCAAGAGAGCATGCATTTCTCTACGATTGAGCATTTGTATGTGGATGGCTTGAGCGCCCGCAAGGTGAGAGCGGCAGCTTTGGTGTTACAAGGTACAAGTGCCAAACCGGTTCAGCATGTATCTTTTAATGCAATCGAGGTGGGTGAAGCCTCTACAGGCATCAGTTTCGAGAATGTTAAGGATGTCCAATTAGGGGAATGCCATATCGGTAAACCGGCAGGTACGCCTACTCAGGTATCTGCTAAGGACAAGATCTTTTAGTTTCGTAATTAATCATCAACCATACCCCTATATGCTTATAGGCACAGATATGTATTATTGCTTATTTAATAGCAAATGAAACGAAAAAGGCTGACAGAAAAATCGATTCTGTCAGCCTTTTTTATATGAATTGGTTAATCACATTACAAAATATAATTCTTGAGGTCTTCTTCTACAGTCGCATTACCTGCAATACCGAAGGTATCAACCAATACCTTTAATACACCTTCTGATATGAAAGCAGGCAACGTCGGACCAAGGTGAATATTCTTTATACCAAGGTGTAACAAGGCAAGAAGTACGATAACAGCCTTCTGCTCATACCATGCGATGTTGAAGAAGATAGGCAGATCGTTGATATCGTTGACACCAAAGATCTCTTTTAACTTCAAGGCTACGACGACCCATGAGTAAGAGTCGTTACACTGTCCTGCATCAAGGACGCGTGGTATACCATTGATATCACCTAAGTGAAGTTTGTTATACTTATATTTCGCACAGCCAGAAGTCAGAATTACGACATCCTTTGGCAGTGCCTTGGCAAATTCCTGATAGTAGTTACGATTCTTCATTCGACCATCGCAACCACTCATGACCACAAACTTGCGGATAGCGCCTGTTTTTACAGCTTCGACTATCTGATCGGCTAGAGCGAATACCTGAGCGTGAGCAAATCCACCGACGATTTCGCCTATTTCGATCTCTTTAGGAGCCTCGCACTTCTGTGCCAAAGCGATAACTTCAGAGAAGTCCTTATGTCCATCAGCACCCATTTCGATGTGTTTCCAACCAGGATAGCCTGTCGAGTTGGTAGTGAAGACGCGATCTTTGTATTCGGCTGATGGGGATGGTGGCACGATACAGTTGGTAGTGAATACGATAGGGCCATGGAAGCTGGTAAACTCTTCTTTCTGTTTCCACCAGGCGTTGCCATAGTTACCGACGAGGTGCTTGTATTTCTTGAGCTGTGGATAGTAGTGAGCTGGCAACATCTCGCCATGGGTATAGACATCTATGCCTGTACCTTCGGTCTGGATGAGAAGGTCTTCGATATCCTTGAGGTCATGACCTGAAATGAGGATACCTGGACGTTGCCCTACGCCGATGTTGACATGGGTGAGCTCTGGATTGCCATAGGCTTCAGTGTTGGCCTGATCGAGGAGCGCCATGACGTCTACGCCATATTTACCTGTTTCGAGTGTGATATTGAGCAGAGTTTGCATATCGGCGTCAGGGTTGGTGATTGTGTTCAGGGCTTTGCACATAAATGCGATAATTTTATCATTGGTCTCGCCTAATCGAGCAGCATGCTCATAATAAGCAGCCATGCCTTTGAGTCCGAGTACTGTAAGCTCTTTTAATGATCTAAGGTCGGCATTTTCATTGCGAAGGATGCTTTCTCGTTGACCTTCTGCATCGAAATCTGCCTTCTCCCCACCCCAGCGTACTTCCTGATAGTCAGGAAGGAGGATGTTATGTTGCTGGGCGAGGTGAAGCAACTGTTTTTTGAGAGCGATACCTACGTCGACCTTATTTAATATTGCCTGATCGTCAAAATTGGCATTGGTGATGGTTGAGAAGAGAGCATCGGTGAGGTAGTCGGCTACCTGTGTGTGATTGTACTCGAGCTCAGCCTGATTGAACTGGTGAGCGATGGTACCAATACCACGTACTACACTAAGAAGGAGATCTTGCCATTTAGCAGTACTGGCCTCCTTACCACACACACCTTTAATCGTACAACCTGTACCTTTGGCAGTTTCCTGACATTGGAAACAAAACATCTTGTTGTCTGTCATAATCTTTATATCTTAAATGATTTATTTTCGGGTGCAAAGATAGGCTTATCAAAAGACTGCATCTGGACACAATTGTTACCCCTTAGTGTTAATTCCTGTTAAAGCTTATCCTGAAAATCTTCAGGCAGATAGATATTTTCTACGGTCTTGGCTTCTTTAAAGAGAGAAGCTATATCATTTGCATAGAAACCAGTGAAGACACATCCGATACGAGTAACTACCAAAATATCATTATTTTTAGGTATTGTGTAATTTATATCGTCTACGTATCTTTGCAGCCGATTTTATATAATGCTAATAAATAACGAAACAAACTAGTAAACGAAATGAAAAAGAATGCAATAGGTATGGTTCTAGTAGCATGTGGAATGACATTGCCTGTTACAGCTGAAGCAAATCTTACTCCAGTCAAGAACAATGAAGCGGATATTCATGTAGATTCTACAGCGGTACACTCTGAACATAAGTTAGGTGAGGTAGTCGTAAATGGTCGCAAACAGACCTATACAGAGAAAGATTTATCATCTACTCTTCGTCTGAATATGCCAATTATTCAGATTCCACAGAATATACATGTACTTACCAAAGATGTGCTCGATGATCTGGGTATCGCTTCTGCCGATGAGGGCATTCAGCGTACGGTAAGTGGTGTGAGTAAACTAGAGCACTGGGGCGATTATCTACGTATTAATGCGCGTGGTTCACGAATGGCTGCTTTCCGTGAAGGTATGAACTTTACTAGTACATGGGGACCTATGACTGAGGATATGAGCTATGTAGACCGTATCGAGTTTGTTAAGGGTCCTGCCGGATTTATGATGTCTAATGGTGAACCTGCAGGTCTCTATAATGTGGTAACCAAGAAACCTACTGGCTATACTCGTGGTAATGCTAGCATTACTTTAGGTAGCTACGATTATTATCGTGCAGCTTTAGATCTAGATGGTCATCTTGATAAACAGAATAAATTGCAATACCGATTTAATGTAATGGGTATGAGCACCAATTCGATGCGTGCTAACGAATTTACGAAGCGTTATTCGATAGCACCGGTATTGCGCTATCTCATCAATGATAAGACAACTCTTACACTGGAATATGATCTGCAGTATATGCAGAGTTCTGATATTGGTGGTTCGTATATCTTCTCACCTTTTGGTTATAAGTCAGTTGCCCGTAATTACTCGCTTATCGAACCAGGTATGGAACCTACTAAGGCTTATGACCATACGGTCATCTTGAATTTCCAACACCAGTTGAGTGATAATTGGAAGCTTACAGCTCAAGGTTCTTACTCTAACTATGCTCGTACAGGTACTTCACTTTGGGCATATAACATTGAGGAAAATGGTAATATGGACCGCTATGTTACTAATGCAGATGTACTCAACGAGATGAAGTTCGGCCAGATATATCTTAATGGTAAGGCGCAGACGGGTAAGGTTTCTCATAAGATTATGACGGGTCTGGATATGAACAACAAGCATGCTTGGTATGATTGGAGTCAGAGTTATGCTCTCGATAGTACTGGCACTTTTAATGTGTTTAGAGATACTCCAAGTGGTACTCCTTATTATGGCTATCCACAGTTTGATAGAACCAAGGATATTAAGGAGCGTGCCAATAATACACAGATTACGCAAAGTTCGTATGGCTTATATCTACAGGATGTACTTGGTTTCTTCAATGACAAGTTGCTATTAACTCTTGCAGGTCGATTCACTCATGTAGAGGATGCATCGTATGGTACTACACAGACCAAAGAGAATCATTTCTCTCCTCGTGTAGGTCTTACTTATAATCTCGATGACAATACTTCTTTCTATGCACTTTATGATCAGACCTTCTCACCACAGATGGGGCAGCTTCGCAATGGCAATAAGGTGAAGCCAATCGTAAGTAATAACTGGGAGATTGGTGCTAAGCGTAACTGGTTCGACGGTCGTTTGCAGACCTCTTTATCGCTTTATAGTATCTTGATTGATAATCAGATTAGTGCTGATCCTGAGAATACTGGTAGCGAGAATTACTATATTCAGGTGGGACAGTCTGTATCTAATGGTATCGAACTCGATATCAATGGTGAGATTCTTCCAGGTCTGAACCTCTTGGCTAACTATGCTCTTACTAATTATAAGGTAACGAAATCTGAAGATCCAACGAGTCCGGTAGGTACACATATGCCTGGTTATGCTAAGCATCAGTTTAACGTATGGCTTAAATATCAGGTATTGAGTGGTTTCTTGAAGGGCTTCCACATTGGTTTGGGCGAAACTTCGCTAATCGACCGAAGCACGTGGACCTTTGCCGATGGTATCAATGAAGAACCACTGCCAAATTATATTCGTGTAGATGGTTCGTTGGGATGGAAAAACGACAAGCTATCAGTACTGCTCAATGTTAATAATATCATGAATGCTTATCTGTTGAGTGGTTGCAAATATGGTAACTATTATGTATGGCAGTCTGAGCCAGGTCGTACTTTCCGTATGACGCTGTCTTATAACTTCTAAGAAGAAAAATTCTATTGACCCTGGTGACTGGGTGATAAAAAAGATAGACTAAAAAGGAAGTAAGAATGATTCTTATTTCCTTTTTTTATTGATGATTGTTGGGTGAAGCCACATATTTGTATCGAGATAATTTCTCACAAGAATTAGGTATGTTTCTAACAAACTTTTCTTCAGAATTTACCTTTTTTTAGGTATTGTCGTATATTTTGATTACCTGTATCTTTGCAGAGGATAATATCAGATTGTTTGTAATGCCGGGAAGAATTGTAAAACTAGTTGTACTTCTTTTGTTCTTTAGTGAAATCATTTTGGCACAAAAGTTATCAGTCGGAGGACTTATCTTATCGGAGAAAGATCGCCTACCAATAGCCTATTCTACAGTTATGATTAAGGAGAGTGGACAGTGGGCTGTCAGTGATGATAAGGGAGAATTTCTTATTAAGAATGTACAGAAGGGTACATGTACTGTGGTGATTAGAAGTTTAGGTTATGTATCACGTACCTTTACCTTAAAGGTAGTCGATGAGTCTAAGAAATTGCGTATCCTTTTGAAGGAAGAAAATCTGAAACTTGCTGAAGTTGAGGCTGTTGCCAAGCGGAAAAATGATGATGCTACAACTTCTTATCATATAGACCGGCTTGCTCTCGATAATCAACAGATTATAAACCTCAGTGATATCGGTACACTCCTTCCTGGCGGTAAAACGGTAAATAGTACGCTTATGGACGACGACCGTATGGCTTTGCGAAGTGGTAGTAGTGAGAAGGGAAATGCTTCTTTTGGTACTGCTGTCGAAGTGGATGGTGTGCGATTGGGGAACAATGGTGCTATGAGCGAAACGCTGGGTGCCAGTACACGTAATTTGGGGGTATCTTCTATTGAGAGTATCGAAGTGATAACCGGTGTTCCTTCTGTGGAATATGGTGATCTGAGTAATGGTATTATCAAGGTAAATACACGTCAGGGTAAGTCGCCTTTTCAGTTGGAAGTACAATTGAATCAACATACTCGGCAGATAGCTCTCAATAAGGGATTTGATTTGGGACATGGTTTGGGTATCTTGAATACATCGTTAGAACACGCCCGCTCTTTTTCGGATGCCACATCTCCTTATACGGCTTATCAGCGAAATATTCTCTCGTTAAGCTATATGAATGTATGGAACAAAAGTACTACTCCGCTTACTCTCCATATCGGTTTGTCGGGTAATGTGGGTGGCTATAATTCGAAAGCAGATCCGGATAGAGTTCTAGATGATTTTTCGAAGTCGAGAGATAACAGTTTCAGAGCTAAGATGGAATGGAACTGGCTGCTTAATAAAAGTTGGATAACAAATTTGACTTTGATGGGATCGGTATCGTATGCAGATCGTAAATCAGAATCGTATACGAGTACGAGCAGCTCATCTACTCAGCCTTATATTCACACCACTACCCAGGGTTATTATCTTTCAGAAGATTCACCAACAGCTAATGTTGTGCTTGGTCCTACTGGCTACTGGTATGTAGATGCTTTTACAGACAGCAAACCTCTGGATTATGCCTTAAAACTGAAAGGTGAATGGACACGAAGATTTTGGGGGATGCTGAACAAACTCATGATTGGAGCTGATTATAGTCGGTCTGAAAATAAGGGTGAAGGGTTGTATTACATAGATTTACAGTATGCACCTACTTGGCGCGCTTATCGGTATGCAGATCAGCCGGCTATCAATAATATAGCACTTTATGCTGAAGAAAAAGTGGTGATACCTGTCAGTAAAAAATCAACAGCAGAACTGACTGCCGGTTTGCGTGATGACCTGACGAGTATCGATGCGTCGGCTTATGGAACGGTTTCGAGTGTTTCTCCTCGTGTAAATGGAAAATATATATTCTGGCGTCATCAACCTCATCGATGGGTGAATGCACTCAGTTTACATGCCGGATGGGGAAAGTCGGTAAAGTTACCTTCTATGCAGGTGCTTTATCCACAACCAGTGTATAGTGATAAACTGGCTTTTTCTTCTACGAGCAATGCCTATAATCAGGCGTATTATGCGTATTATACGCAACCAACACCTGCTTTATATAATAGTGACCTGAAGTGGCAGTATACCAACCAAACTGATGTGGGGGTAGATTTCACATTATGGGGAGCTAAGGTAACTTTATCGGGCTTCTATCATAAAACTTATCATCCTTATTTAGCCACAACCGTCTATACTCCGATGACCTATTACTATACTTCGCCTTCAGAAGTACAAAACTGTGGCATACCGGTAGCCAACCGTACTTTTGCCATTGATGAACAGACGGGTGTGGTAACAGTAAGCGACATCACAGGTCAGCAAGAATCGGTAACACTGGCTAACTATGCCCGTAATACCTATTATGCACAGACCAAATATGCTAACGGATCACCGATAGAACGGTACGGGCTGGAGTGGGTTATTGACTTCCCGAAAATCAAGGTGCTGAGTACTGGTATCCGTCTAGATGGTAGTTATTATCATTATAGAGGCGTAGACGATAATCTGATTGCTGATATTCCTACGGGAATCTCTACGACAATGAGCAATGGCAGTCTCTATCAGTATGTGGGTTATTATAGAGGCAGTAATGCTACATCTACCGGTTATTCGGCACAGGCCTCAGTCACTAATGGCTCTCTATCGAGAAAACTGAATCTGAATGCGACTTTTACTACTCATATACCTAAGGTACGACTGATCATGACCTTACGTCTGGAGTCTTCGCTCTATACTTACAGCCGTTCGCTTTGTGAGTATGTGGACGGTAGCAGCAGAGGGTATCAGGTAGATGAATCGAATGCTTATTTTGGTACCCCATATCAGGGCGAAACTAATAAATATGTTATTGTATATCCCGAATATTATTCTACTTGGGATGATCCGAATACACTGATACCCTTTGCTGAGAAATTTGCTTGGGCACGCGAGAATGATCAGGAACTCTATAATGATCTCTCTAAACTTGTGGTTAGAAGCAATTATCAGTATATCCTTAATCCTAACCGGTTATCGGCTTACTACTCGGCTAATTTTAGTATTACGAAGGAGATAGGCAACCATGTATCATTATCGTTTTATGCCAATAACTTCTTCAATAACATGCAGACCGTACATAGTACACAGACGAATGTAGATACTTCGCTCTTTGCGAGTAGTTATATACCAAGTTTCTATTATGGTCTCTCTTTACGATTAAAATTATGAAAGTAACTCGTTTATTACCTCTGTCGGTAGTATCACTTATGCTGTCGGCACTTACTTTGGTTTCCTGCTCATACGAAGAGTCTATGCAACTCTGTAAGGTCGAGGTGCAATTACAATATCCTGCCAATAGTATATCTGCTTATGCTGGTGCACCCGTTTTGTTGACTGATGCTACGGCTTCGGTCTTTGTAGACAGTACCAACACAGAGGGAAAGGCGGTTTTTCAGGTTCCGCCCGGGATATATCAGGTGAGTAGTTCGGATACTTATCTTACCTATGATTACCGGTATATTCTGAATGGGGTTAAGAGTCAACTCATCATATCGCCCGACAGTAGTAATCAGATACAGCTGCCATTAACGGTTTCGACCAAACGTATCGTGCATTAATATAACGTGAATAATAGATGATAGAATAAATATAAAAACCAAAAGGCTTATGAAAAGACTTATTATCTCTTTGATGGCATTCATGACCGCCATGGTGCCAATTACAGCCGAAGAAACCATCGATATAGAGCAACTCGTAGTCGAGTTTTCTAGTGGTGAAACGGTAGCTATAGATTTACAGGACTCACCTGTACTGTCTTTCTCTGCTGATACCCTCGTAGCAACATCGCCAGGTATCGAGCTTCGTTATCCGATACAGCAGATAGCACAGTATTATTTCACAACTGTGCAGCGGGAAGTTACTGGCATTACTCAAGTGGTAAACTCGTCTTCTGCAAGTGAACAACCTACTCCTGAGATTTCAGACGGAAAAGCAGGCTTCTCAGGTTTGAAGGTCGGTAGTAAGGTGGTAGTTTATACCATTGATGGCAGAGTGGTAACAACCGTAAAAGCACAGGAAGACGGAACTGCTTCTGTCGACCTGAATGGTCTGGGCTCAGGTATTTTTATCCTCCAGACATCAGGTGCTAGTTTTAAAATAAACCATAAGTAAACCAAAAACTCAATATGTATATCATGATGAAAAAAACTATACTCACATTTGTAACTGCATTCGTTTCGCTCTTCAGTGCACAGGCTCAAACCTGGAATATGATAGTAACCCATGAGGATGGTAGTACAGATACTATTCCTACTGCTAAGGTGAAAAATGTAAGTTTTTCGTTGCCTGATCAGAATGCTGACCAGATTTTGATAAAGGAACTTTATAATGGTGGATGTTTGGCTAATGATGGCGTTAATTCTTTTACCAAAGATCAAGGTGTAGTGCTTTACAATAACTGTTCACAGGTAGCAGTAGCTAATAATTTAGCTGTAGGATTTGCAGGACCTTATAATAGTGCTGCTAGTAACTACTGGTATACTACAGATGGCCAACTGTCTTATAGTGATTATATTCCAGCTCTGATGGGTATCTGGTATTTCCAGACACCATTAATTATTCAACCTTATTCGCAAGTGGTCATCAGTTTCAAGAATGCTATCGACAATACACAGACTTATAGTAATTCTGTAAATTATGCCAATAAGGATTATTATACTACTTATGACCCTGAGTCAGGATTTAATCAGACTAGCAGCTACGCTGCACCAGCTGATGTTATCCCTACTTCTCATTATCTTAAAGCGGTAAAGTATGGGCAGGGTACAGCGTGGGCGCTGAGCATTGTTTCTCCTGCGTTCTTTATCTTCCAGACGCAGAATGTTACTCCTGCAGTTTATGCTAACAATACGGATAATATCATATACGACCCAGGTAAGACCGGTCCTGTATATGCCAATCTCAAGGTGCCTACATCATGGATTCTTGATGGTATCGAAGTCTATAATGCTGGTGGTGAGAATGTTAGTAAAAAACGTCTTACAGCTGATATAGATGCTGGATATGTATCACTGACTAATAAGTTGGGCCATACTCTATATCGTAATGTAGATAAAGAAGCAACAGAAGCTTTGCCAGAAAATGCAGGCAAATTGGTATATAACTATGCTCTTGGTGTAGGCAATTCTACTGATCCAAGTGGTATTGATGCTGAGGCTTCTATCAAACAAGGGGCTCATATCATTTATCAAGATACCAATAATTCTACCAATGATTTCCACGAACGTCAGAAGTTCTCTATCCGTGGTGAGTAAATTTCTGTTCTCTGGAGCACTTCTGGTGTTGAGTTCTCTTGAGGCACAAGCTCAAACGGTGAAGACCGATAGCTTACTCATGCGAGATTTTTCGTATGTGATGCAAAGTGATCCTTGGCTGATGGGTAATAATCCTTCAGCCTTGATTCGCTTTGGCTCTTCTACACTGTCAGAGGCAACCGTATCCATGACAGTGGGGAATGGAGGGTTCGTGAATTACGATCAGTCTCCCCATACCCTTACATTTGGTGCTTCTGCTGAGTCAGTCTATCGGTTGTCGCCTCGTACTGTAGTTTATGGTCGTATGAGTTACCAGAATGAGAGCAGTAGTAATATGGCTGGTTCTGCTTTTCTGAATACTTATCATTTGCCCTTTGATATTGTGGAAGACTCGTTGACCAATGAGGGGGATGAGCATCGTGACACTTATCATCTGAAAGGTGGTGTCGGTGTCGATATTTGGCATGGATGGTCTGTGGGGGCTAGTTTTGATTTCACGGCCGCTAATTTGGCCAAGTATAAAGACTTGAGACATCAGAATAAAGCCATGGACCTGACCTTCTCGGCTGGTTTTTATCTGCCTCTTGGTCATGTATCTTTAGGTGCAAATTATCTGTATCGACGCAGTACTGAGAATATTCGCTTTAAAGTATACGGACAGAGTGATAAGGTGTATAAGTCGCTGATAGCCTATGCCAACTTCATGGGACAGGTGGAACAGTTTACCACGAACGGATATACAGGAAGCAATAATGAACAGCCACTGTTCTCTGCTCGACATGGAGCCTGTGTACAGTTAGATTGGCGTATTACTCCACAGTGGCAATGGTATCATAGTATGATGGCTCAATATAGAAGTGGATACTATGGCCGTGAGTCGGCTTATACCATCACTTATATGCGCCATCATTCACATATCTATACCTATCAGTCACGTTTGTCGTATCGCCTGCCAACTTCCTTACATCGCATGGATGTATCAATCAGTGCGGAACGATTAGAGAATAATCAGAATGCTTATCTCGAAACCCTTAATGAACAAGGGGCTTCGCAGTATGAGTATTTTGGTGCTGTGAAAACGGGCGATAAATTATGGGTTGATACCCATATCGGTTATACAGGCGATATGGGCATCGATTACGAACTGCCACGGTGGACGGTTGCCACGGGGGTGAATATCGGACATCGCAAGCAGACTGGCTATCGTTATCCTTATTATCGCAGACAGCGACTCAATCAGGTACAGGGCTATATAGATGCTTGTCATCGCATACGCTTGCGCCAAGGTATTCTGCAAGCAGGATTGCTGTTCGCTTATCAGAAGGGGAGTGATGATGTGTATGAAGACCTGACTTTTGCAGAACCTTCAGCCCAACAGACCGCTCCGCCCTCTATGGATGCTTATCTGTATCGCGATTATGAATACTATACTGCTCCACAGGTTAAGGTGGGAGCAGCTCTTAAGTATTCGTTTGTCTTTCCACAAACTCGTATGAAAACTTATGTGGAAGGAAAATGCACTTATCTTAAAGCTTACAATACTGATGCTTATCTCAAAGGAGATGCATATACTACAGTAATGCTGATCGTGGGTGTCGACTTCTAAGAGATGAGAAAAACTATAAAAAAAGTATATAACAATGAAAAAGAAATTTAGATTAATGGTCATTGCGCTGATTTCGTTATCACCTTGGGTGGCAATGGCGCAATCACTCGACCAAGACCCTTCCGTACGTGTGGGTAAACTGAAGAATGGATTAACGTATTATATTCGTCATAATGCCAAAGAGGCTGGATTAGCCGATTTCTATATCGCCCAGAAAGTGGGTTCTATCCTCGAAGAACCACGTCAGCGTGGCTTGGCTCACTTCCTCGAACACATGGCTTTTAATGGTACCAAGCATTTCCCAGGTAAGGGCAAGCAGTTGGGTATTGTGCCTTGGTGTGAAACCATCGGAGTGAAGTTTGGAGCCAATCTCAATGCCTATACTTCTATTGACGAAACCGTGTATCATATTGGTAGTGCGCCTATTAAGCGCGAGGGAATTATCGATTCGTGTCTGCTTGTACTTAACGACTGGAGTCATTATATCCTGCTCGAAGATAAGGAAATTGATAAAGAGCGTGGTGTAATTCATGAAGAATGGCGTACACGTCGTGCAGGTAAAGCTGTTTCTCGTATGATGGAAGATGCTACACCACAATTATATAAGGGAACCAAGTATGAAGATTGTATGCCTATTGGTAATATGGATGTGGTAGATCATTTTGCTTATCAAGATTTGCGCGATTATTATCAAAAATGGTATCGTCCTGATCTTCAGGCTATCGTTGTCGTTGGCGATTTCGATGTGGATCAAATGGAAACTAAGATTAAGCGTCTTTTCTCAAAGATTCCTGCGGTTAAAAATCCTGCTAAGCGCGAATATTATCAGGTGAACGATAATGACAAGATGATTGTGTCTATCCAGAAAGACAAGGAGCAACCGATAATCCTGGCTCATCTGTATATGAAGTTGCCTGCTACACCATTCAACGAAAAGAATAATGTGAAGTATTTGCGTGACAACTATATCAGTTGGTTGGTAGCTCAAATGCTGAATGGTAGATTGGCTGAAGTTCGTCAGCAGGCTAATCCTCCATTCCTCAGTGCGACATCACATATTGGTACTTTTTTCGTATCGCGAACTAAAGATGCGTTCAGTCTGAGTATCAGCTGTAAACAAGATAATATCTTAGGAGGAATCCGCAAGGCCTTAGCTACTGTAGAAGCAGCTCGCCAGCATGGTTTTACTGCATCAGAATTAGAGCGTGCCAAGACACTCTACAAGACTCGTACTGAGCGCGCTGTGAAGAGTGAAAAAGATCGTACTAATTCCCATTTTGTGAATAAGTGTGTGCAAAACTTCTTGTATGGTGAACCATTGATTACTGCAAAATATGAAGATGAGTTGTCTGATAAATTGAACCAAGAAGTAACTCTGGAGGAAGTAAACCAAGAACTACAGAAATTGATAACTCATCAGAATCAGGCTTTTGTGGTATATGCTCCCGAAAATCCATCTATTGTCATTCCATCGGAAGCTGAATTTGAAAAAACTATCCTAGATGCTCAGGCACAGTCTTATGAGGCTTATCAAGAAGAGAAAGTAGATGCAGAATTGACACCAAATATGCCGCAGGCTGGCAAGATTATTGCAGAGAAAGATTTTGGCAAGTATGGTGTTCGCGAAATCACTTTGAGTAATGGTTTGAAAGTTTATGTGAAACCTACAGATTATCAGTCAGACCAAGTATTGTTCTCTTTGGAAGGATGGGGCGGAACGTCTTTATTTCCAGATCGCGATATTCCAAACTTGTCACTGATTACCAGTGCTGTAACTGCTGGTGGTGTAGGCAATTTTGATGCAACAGCACTTCGCAAAGCTCTTACCGGTAAAGCTGTTCGAATACAGCCTTCCGTAGGTGATACTCGCCAGAATATTAGTGGAAACAGTTCTGTTAAGGATATGAAGACCATGTTGCAGTTGGCTTACCTTTACTTCACTTCACCTCGTCGCGATACTGTGGCATATCAGTCGCTTATCAATCGTACAAAATCTTTCTTGACCAATCGTAGTGCTAGTCCAAAGGTCGCCTTCAATGATTCTGTTACTGCAGCACTTTATAATAATCATCCTCGTACCCGTCCGGTAGTGGCTGATACATTGGATAAGGCTAACTATGATCGTATTCTTAAACTTTACAAGTTTGCTTTTAGCGATGCTTCTAAG
This sequence comes from Segatella baroniae B14, assembly GCF_022024235.1. Lineage (GTDB taxonomy): Bacteria > Bacteroidota > Bacteroidia > Bacteroidales > Bacteroidaceae > Prevotella > Prevotella bryantii. The sequence continues at coordinate 106,601 of NZ_CP091800.1, read as the reverse complement.
TTTAGAGCAACGATTATCGGTAAAGTGAATCTCGATTCTTTGCGTCCATTACTGACTCAGTATTTGGCTACCCTACCAGTTAAGACACATTGTGGCAAGTGTACACATCAGCATGATAGTATCAATTATGCTCGTGTACCACAATATTCAACAGAAAATAAAGTAGTCAAGTTTAATAAAAAGATGGCAACTCCTTTGGCTAATGTCAGCATCTTCTATACAGCTCAGTTGCCATTTACACCAAAGAACGATCTGTTGCTGGATGTATTTACGCGTACCTTGCAGATAGCTTATACTGACTCTGTTCGTGAAGAGAAGGGGGGAACTTACCATGTAGGTGTTAGTTTCGATCTTGATAAGCGACAGAATCCTGATGCAGTGATTCGTATCAGTTATAATGCAGACCCTAACCGCTATGACGAGTTGAATCCGATTATTTATCAGCAGATAGCCAATATTGCTCAGCATGGACCTGTTTCCTCAAGTCTGGCTAAGGTGAAAGAATACCTTAAAAAGCAATATGCACAGATGGCTATAACCAATGACTATTGGAGTTATGTTATCTGGCATCAGCTCAGAGATGGTGAAGACTTTGACAAAGATTATGTAAAAATGGTAGATGAAATATCACCTGCTGATATTCAGAAGTTGGCGGCTGATATTCTTCGTCAGAATCATCGTATCGAGGTGACGATGTTGTCTGCCAAATAAGTGTTTTAGCTGAAAAGCAAAGAAGAGAAGCTGACTTGAGTCTGCTTCTCTTCTTTTTTTGTTATAGATATATGCCGTTAAAAAAAGTTGAACCTTCCTAAGGATTTAGAGTAGAGACTTGATGCACTCTTCTACTTTGCTCATGTCGTCAGTTGGTTCGAAACGAGCAACAACAGCACCGTTCTTGTCAACAACAAATTTAGTGAAGTTCCACTGAATATCGTCTTTCTTGCGTGGTTCAGGGTTGTGTTCGTTGTAAAGTTTCTCCATGATAGCAGCAAGTTTTTCTTCATACTGTCCTTCAAAACCTTTTTGGCTCTTCAACCATGCAAAGAGAGGAAGTTCGTTTGCACCATTAACTTCGCTCTTCTTGAATTGAGGAAAATCAGTACCAAATTTCATCGTGCAGAACTGTGTAATTTCCTCATCGCTGCCTGGAGTCTGGTGACCAAACTGGTCGCAAGGGATGTCCAAAATTTCTAGACCTTGTTCCTTTAGGCGGCCATACATAGCCTCGAGTTCCTCGTACTGAGGAGTGAAACCACAACCTGTAGCTGTATTTACAATCAGCAATACTTTACCTTGATACTGTGAAAGACTTACTTCGTTGCCTTTTTTGTCTTTTAAATTAAAATCATATACTGTTGTCATAATTCAATATTTATTTAAAGGGTTTTACTTACGATATTTTTTAATTAATTGTTCGAGAAGTTCGCCATGATGAATTTCTTGACGGATGAATTCTTCAACCTGCTTTGCACCTTCTTCTGAACCTAATGCACGAAGAGCTTCTGCGAGAGGAGCTAATACCTTTTCTGCTGCATACTCACCTTTGGCTGCTTTTTCCATGATGCCATAGATATCTTCAGGATAGGTGCCATTAAGCATTGCGTAGAAGCCTGCGTGATTACTTTCCTGGTCAGCCATCTGCTCTAGAGTGTTGCTAACTTCTTCAGGAAGTTGCTGCTCACGAGCCATACGTGCTAACGCATAATATTGCTTTGTACCGTTTGCTTCGGCATTAGCAGCTGCTGTAATCATCTTTTCTAATTCTGTGCCTTTGGTAAGGCCATATAGTTTCTTCTCCATTTTATTTTAAAGTCTTTTTTGTGTTCCTTATCGTTTACGATGCAAATATAGAGCTTCTTTTTTATATCGCAAGCGATTGTGCTTTCGTTTTAACAATGTTTAGTAAATATCGTAGGCGATGATAGATAGAGAAGTGATATTTAACAGAATTAGCCGTTATTGTTCATTTTTTCATAGATCTTTGATGGATTAATAATCTTGATGCGATAAATTTCTCCAAAAATAAATATTTAAAATGAGAAAAGCAAGTATTTCTCACTCTTCTTTATTATCTTCTTCATTTTTTTTTCTTGTTTCAGCCAATGCTTCTTCGTAGCCGGTTAGTGCAGCAAAGGGAGCAAACTGTGCAGCCCTGTTTATCATCGGCATTTGTGGATGATTCTTAGAAATGGGATGCTCCATATGAATAATATCGTCGTATTTTCCAGTCATAATCTTCTCCTTTCGTTCTTATTATACTAGATTCATTAGGCTTTATGCCCACCTATTTGGTTATTTCTTTCTTTGGTAGTTGCACCCTCATCAAAGTCAAGTCCTTTGAGAATCGCATTCTTGCCAAATTTCTTTTTGATGCTCAGCATGGCCTTTTGCATTTTTCGTTCTTTTGTCAGCTCGTTCTGTTTTTTTTGTTTATCTTCGATTAAGGCTTCGTTATCGGCGAATAAATCGAGTTGCATAGGAGCATGCTGCTCTTTTTCTGCTTCGCTTTCGTCTACGATGTTGCAAGCAGTAATATTCAGTCGTCTCACGAGCAATTTGGGGTCTGTGATACGATAATAAAGGGCTACTACAGCATCACGAATGAGGCGGGTAGAAGAAGTAAGTTGGTCTAAGTTAGCAGTACTGTGAGCCGATTTGGGAACCTTGCGCCCATAGTAATCATAGCCTACAGCACCGGTATACTTTGAAGCAATAGCAGGATTATCAAGTGATTCCCGGTCATAACCGATATTAATAACGATTTGACGGGTAACCAGATGCTTGTCTACAAGATCAAGTGATAAGGCTTCAGCCATTTCCTTCATGACGACAAGTGCCTTTTCAAAAGTATATGCAGACTGTAATACTTGTCCTGATCCGAGCGAATTAGCCTGAGGTTTATAGGCCTTGATATATTTCATCGTACAAGGCTCCCATCCCCAGGCGTGATCAATGATCAGTTCTGCATTAACACCAAATAGGCGATAAAGTTGTTCTTCATGGGTCAGTGAGTACCGGGCCACATCGCCCATGGTATGCATGCCGTAATTTTCCAGTTTTTCAGCGATACCATGTCCTATTCGCCAGAAATCGGTAAGTGGCTGATGATCCCAAAGTTGTTTGCGATAAGTCATTTCATCAAGTTCTGCGATACGTACACCATCCTTGTCTGCAGGCACATGTTTGGCTACAACATCCATAGCCACTTTAGCCAGATAGAGATTACTTCCGATACCAGCTGTCGCCGTGATACCCGTTTCATTCAAGATGTCATGAATAATATCCATTGTCAATTCATGAGCAGACTTCTTATACGAAGCCAGATAATCGGTAACATCCATAAAGACTTCGTCGATAGAATACACATGAATGTCTTCTGCCGCAATGTATTTCAGATAGATGCCGTATATTTTAGAGCTGATGCGGATATATTCTGCCATTCGTGGAGGTGCTATGATATAGTCTACTTCCCAGTCTTTGTGTTCACGAAGTTCGTGTGCAAGAGCAGATTTGCCTTTAAAGCGATGGTCGGGTATGCGTGATAGGCGATCTTGGTTTATCTCGCGTATGCGTTGCACCACCTCAAATAGACGAGCTCTGCCACCAATATGACAGGCTTTAAGCATGGGCGAAACCGCCAAACAGATGGTTTTTTCGGTTCTGCTCTCGTCTGCTACAACAAGATTGGTAGTCAAAGGATCGAGACCTCTGGCTACACATTCCACAGAACTGTAGTACGACTTCAGATCGATGGCTACATATATGCGCTGTTTTTGTTTGATAAGCCTATACCTATTATATATACTATGCAAAAATACGAAAAAAAGGAAGAATAGCCGAATCTTTTGGGCAAATTAAAATACGATTAGTCCCGACATCATTATTCAGAACAACTTTCTAATATACCTATTTTAGATAGGAAAATTCCTATTTGAAATAGAGATTATTCTTTCGTCATCTTTTTAGCATTCGCTATCTTTGCGATAGAAAGAACAAATAAAAATAGAGAATTATGAAAGGATTAAAAACATTATTAGTAGCTTTCATGGTCATGTTGACCACTACTGTCAATGCAATGACATATAGTTACGTAAGAAACGAAGCACTACGCATGACCAATGCTATGGCAAGAGAATTAAGACTTTCTCGAGATCAGTACCGGGATGTATTTGCCATTAATTTGGATTATATGCGTAATGTGAACAACAAGCAACGTGACGTTATTGCTTGGAAAGAAAGAAATAAAAGACTGGATAGGGTGCTGACAAGAAGTCAATATCGTGAATATAAAAAGATGAAGAATCTCTATCATCCCAAGCATGACCAAGAACTAATCAAGCGTGATGCAGCACATCATCAGCATCATCATGCTCGTCACAAACACCATCTGAACCATTATTACGACTAACCTCATTTACAACAATGCTCCTTAATGGGAGCATTGTTTTTGCTATTGATAAAGGTCAAGAATACAACGAAAATATGCTAAATAACATAGAAATATTTGGTGTGTTCGTGCACAATGCGTATCTTTGCAGTGTAAAAAGAAATAAAAGAATGTATAACGAGACTAATACGGGTCTCATAAAGATGTAGAAAGGATAATAATTATGATGACATTAATGGTAGTTTTAGCAGTTGTAGTAGCAGTTGCAGCAAATGCAGTAAATGTAAATAACAAGATTGCTGCTGGTAAGTAAAGACAATGCTGTTCACCTTAAGGTGCAGCTTTCGTAGATAATTCTTTTAAACGATATAGTAATCGGATTCCTTTTGGAATTCGATTTTTTTTGTTATTAGTCCTTATCTTTTTATAATAAAAATACTCCCATCTTACTTCATTTCCTTTTTTAGCGGACAGCAGTAATCATTTTTTCAATCGAATAAAACCAATATATGTAAATGACTGTTAATTTGCCTCTGGTCGTATACGATATTTATTAATAGCTGTTAATAAGTATATTTAATCGTTTGCGATGAAGAATATTATTTGTATCTTTGCATCGTAAACGATAGTAGAATTAAAATCCATTTAAAGGAATAGAAGACAATAACACCAACACAATTCTATTATATATCAAAAAGCTCAGGAAATTTTTTATCTCCTGGGCTTCTTAATTTTCTAGTCTTCTTTCATTTTTTACATAAAACGACGATCTTATAACATATATTCCATTATGTTGCCTGCTATTGATATTTATATATAGTAATGCCTTTAGAAACAAATCGTTTCATCAAGTTCCATCATTTGTCTTACCAAATGCCATGATATATATTTTACCCTCGAACAAAAGCATTGCTCCATAAGAGCGAACACGTGGCTGATCGCTTAAGATTTGCTTAAGACAGTGGATGGCTCTATACCATTGTTTTAAAGTCGCCAAAATGTTTTCGGCAACTTCTGTTGGTCTTTATCCAATGCTTACCTTGTACTATTCTCCACCATACCGTACAAAAAATCGATGTCAACAATACGAAGTTCTGTCTTACCTTTAGCAGATGGAGTCTCCTGGAATGTATCAGCTTTGCCGCCTGCTAACTCTGCCATATCACCCGTTGCCTTCTGTGTCTTGGTATTGCCTAACATCTTGATCGTGATGGCTTTAGCAGATACAGGTTTATCAATATTAATATGCACATAGCCCAGGGTAGGGTAGGTCCAACCTCTCCAGATTTCTTTTCCGTCAGCATAGATAGCTAATGGATAATATTTGTCGCGCCAACCAGTTAATTTGAGGGTAATTTCATCGATAGCAGTTGGTTGTTCCAGTTGGTAGGTAATCCAGGCGTTTTCTAGTTTCCCGTCACTTTTCCATTCTGTTAATTCGTTGTCATCATAACTTAGCGCAGCTTCAGCAGCATTGCTTCCTGCCTCTACTCCGACAATGGCGACGGTCTGTCGAATATCGGTATAGGATGGTGTGTTAGGCGTTTCACCTCGTTTCAGGTTGCTGGCCAGTGTCAGTCCAGGATTGTAATGCTGCTGGTCTATTGATTCCGTTTGAAGTTTTAGCGATACTGGCTGCATACCATCCGCGCTTGCAGTAAGCTGAAGGATACCCGGTTTTGTTGTAGAACGAACCATAATACGATTGATACCACATTCTACGGGTAAGGTCATACTGTTAATGAAGTTGTCTACAGTATTTTGCTTGTTGTTTGACATGGCGATACCACCAATCCATTCCCCTTCGCCCTTTTGCGTAAAGGTTATCATACGATTGTCGAGAGGGCAACGGTGTCCTTGAGCATCAACGATTTCCACATCAACGAGAGCAACATCAGCTCCGTCGGCTTTGAAGCCTAAAGGATTCAGGATAGGTGTGAGTTTGATATGGTCTGGTTTACCCGCAGTCTCCAATGTATATCGACTTACTTCCTTGCCTTTGATATAAGATACAGCCTCAAGTTTTCCAGCTTCATAGTGTACACCCTGGAAAGTAAAGAGATATTCATCAGAGCGCTTGCCGCGACCAAGAGATTTGCCATTGAGGAATAGTTCTACTTCATCGCCCGTACTGACTACATATTCCGTCTTAACAGTACCGGCAGGATAATTCCAGTGACCGATAATATATGTGCCGTTTTGCTCTGGGGTAACCCAACCATTCCACATCACCTGATGAGCAAAGTAAGAATCTTTGGGTATACGCATCGCATCAGTAACACCACTGGTGCGATAATTGGCCTCACCGCGATGATGTGTGTTTGTATCGGAGAATATAATCTTGACACCACCGCTGCTGACACGTTTTCCGGTACCTGGTCGCTCGATAAAATATTCATACCAACGCTTCACCATAGACACAGCTAGTGAATCCATGTTATGGTTGTATTCTAAAGCCGGTTTGCCACGATAGAGCGGTCCGTCACCTTCTTTGTGGTATGGATAACTCTCGTCATCCCAGTATTTTCGTAGTCCCTCATCGCGATGATATTCCATACTCCACATCGGGTGGGTAGCACTCTTATTGATGTATAGCATTTCACCACCATATTCGGCTTCGGCTATATCGAGCATTTCTCGAGAACCGATGGCTCTTCCGCCATTGGGATCATAAGTGTCACGAATTTGACGTAATTCTATCATGTGTTCGCGTGAAATACTTTCGTTTCCCCCTTCATAGAAGAGGATGGATGGGTTGTTGCGATTATAAATAATGGCATCGCGCATCAGGAGTTTGCGTTGTTCCCATCGGCGACCGGTTACATCTTTCTCTGCATCACCGGCAGGCATAGCCTGAATGAGTCCTACTCGATCACAACTCTCTACATCTTGCTTCGATGGAGTGACGTGCATCCAGCGTACCACATTTCCGCCTGATTCTACCATCAGACGATTGCTATAGTCACTCAACCAGGCTGGAATGTCTATACCTACACCCGGCCACTCATTGCTTGTACGTTGGGCATACCCATGAACCATCATGCATCGGTCATTAAGCCAGATTTTACCTTCACCAAACTGGGTTTTGCGAAAACCAGTGCGAATGATATTTTCATCGATAGGGCTACCATCTTCATTCTGAAGGATTGTTTTTACGGTATAGAGATAGCCATAGCCCCATGACCAGAAATGCGCATGATGAAGTACTCCCTTTGCATTAACAGACGTAGTCTCTCCGGGTTGAAGGGTATATTTCTTGCCCTTGAAATGAGCAACTTCTTTACCATTCGCATCAAGTACTTTACAGGCATAGACAAAGGTTCGAGCTTGAGAATCCTCGTTTCGTACTTGGCTTTCTGCATGTACCGTTACTTGTTTGCCTGCCGTGTCGTAGTCGGTACCATAGACATATACCCCAGTAGTACCCAAATTACTATATAAAGGTAGAGTTTGATAGAGTAAATCTGTTTGATGCAGCCATACATTCTTGGTTATTCCACCATAGTTGGCATTAAAGTTTTTATCGTTCCATTGGTACCTCTGGTTGGTAGCGCGCTCGTGATAGTTCCAGTCATTATCGACACGAACGGCTAAAACATTCTTTCCTTTTTTAATAAACGGAGTGAGATCATATCCTGACGCCATGACACCATTTTCTGATAGTCCGATATGATGGCCATTAAGATAAAAATCAGCCGCGAAGCGTACTCCTTCGAACTCTATGAAATATTTTCGATTTTGAATTTCGTTTATCGTAAAATGCTTACGATACCAGATAATGGTATCCGATAGATTTTCGATACTTACTCGAAAGGCTTCCTGTCGGTTGAAAGCGTAAGGTAAGGTTACTTTTTTCCAGTTCTTGTCTTTGTAAGTTACAGACTGTGCTTCAGGAAAGTCACCCACCTGCATTAGCCACCCGCCATTGAAGTTCAGTTTTTCTCTTTCTATAGCCGAGATATTACCAGAAAGTAATAGCACGATAAAAAGTGAATAAATCTTTTTCATGTATTATTTGATCTGTTTCTAAGATTAATTTACATGCAAAGATAGAAAAGATTATGATATTACACGTCATGTTTGTACATAAATTTAGGCAATGATATAGCAGTTGGCACAAAAAACACACAAAAAAATGAGCAGCTTAACAAGGTTGCTCATTTTCATTATATCAAATTCCGTTTCAAATATTGCTCTATTGTTTCTTTGATGATAGTGTTTATCTTCTTTTCTTGTTCTGTGACTATTCGGCCATTTTCCATTGCCTCATGGACTATAACAAGTGTTTCTCCATTCTGTTGAATTGTCTTGGTATATGAGAACATTAACGAGCCAACTCTTAAAACCAACATTTTGTCTCTTCTCCAAGCAAATGGTGCTGAATTTACAGATGAGGCATTGCCGTTTGCTACTGAACTTTCTAATTTTTCAAATGCACTTATTATTTGTCCATACATATTTGGTATACGTCCTTTGTATGCAATACCAATCAGGAATATTCTATTGACTACATTTCTAACATCATCACTAACTATTACCATTACCTCCTATTGATTTCCTCATGTCTTCCAATGTCATGTAGCCATTTGATAAATACCAATTAACGTCTACCTCATAATCAGAAAACTTATTTTCAGTTAGCAGTTGAGAATCCATAAATTCACTATGCTCAACAACCTTAGTTTTACCTTCTTTATTAATCAAGTGTACTTTCTTACCCATATGATTCTATCTTTATAATTCTACAATAAATATCCTTATTTGCGTAAAATATACATAAAAAAACTGATAAAAACAAATCTTCGTGATATTTATTAGAAAAATAACGAATTAATACGTATTATAATATGAATAAGAAACTTATAAGATTAACAGAATCAGACTTGCATAGAATCGTGAAAGAATCGGTGAATAGAGTATTGAGAGAATGGGATGAGTATAATGAATTTGACAGAAACGGTGATGCAAGTGATGTGTCCCCCTCATACGAAAGATATGAACATATGCGCATAAAATTACTTAGAGAACCAACGATACACAGCCTCGTCAATGTATTGACTGCAAATGCTTATCAGACACATCGTGATAACAGCCCACAATCATTCTTCTGAAGTGACTCCAAAAGCCCTCAATGCTATTGGTGAACACGTCACCATTGGCATACTCTTCAGCACCGTGAGCAACCACAGCGTGAGTACTCATCAGTATTGATAGTAATCAGTTTATCGGTATTTATACTACTAATTCTTTAGTTTAAATTCAACTAGAACAGGATTATCTCCTTTCTTTGAATTCTTGATGATATTATATAACTTGCCTTTTTTTAGTAGATTTGAATCCAATAAAAACTTATAAACGGATATGTCTTGATAGTATCCATAAAAAGAATTATCTGCTGTAAAGCTTAAAAAAGTAGGGAATACTCGATCTGTTTTTTCCTTGAACATACCAGTTTCAAGTTCGTATATATTTTTTTTGATTTTGTCATAAAAATAATATTTATTTGAGAGCCCATAATTATTTCCTATGGATAAACCTAAAATAATCCCATGCTTTGCTTCCATAAACATTCCTGGTGATAAATATGTATATGATTGTGTTTTGAGCATGTCGGAAACTTGCTGATATTTTATACTTTCATTTTTTTTGGACCATATACTCTTTTTTTGTTTGACAACATATTTCGGATAATATGTTAAATTATCATTTATGCAATATACCGTATCTGAATATAAAGGAATGAATGTTGCATAATGACCATGTTCGTATAAGTTATTTTCAACGAAAGCGTTCTCTGTTATTGGAGGCATAGAAAATTGTTTTGCTATCGTTTTCTTCCCATCGGTTACAACAATAAGATGACTATCTTCTAGATTCGCATCATTGCCATATAGTAAGGAATGGATATAATATTTCCCTATTTTTCTTGCAAATGGACTTGCAACAATTTCATCCATAGTTCCAAGACATTTTCCTGTGCGAAGAGAAAATTTAAATATTTTCTTTTCTCTATCGTCAATACCTAAAATTATATTCTCTTTTGGCAAGATCTGGAAGTCTCTGAGAACTATATATTCATTACGTCCATGTCCTTTGTAATCAATTGTTTTTAAATACTTTCCTTTGCCATTAAAAATGTAAATTTTATCGTTGGATAAAATATAGAAATTATTTTTGTATTTTCTGATTTTTTCTATTTGTCCTAAAGGGACGCTATTATCGAGTTGGATATAATTAGGTTCAGTGATGTAATTATGCATAAAATCCTGCTCAGTCAATACCTTAGAGTTACTTAAATCTATATTTTCCACCTTACACGTAAGCCTTTTTAACTCATTCAACTTATTATAATCTACATATCCTTCAGGTTTGTTAGAGCATGATAGACAGATAATAGAAGCGATCGTTATAAAACACAGGTTTTTCATTTTGATGATATTTATGATATTAAATTTATTTATGCGACTATTTACTAATATGATTTTTTACAAAAAAGAAGTCGGCAGTCTTTTCTGCATTGCCAAGGTCTATTATTTGGTATTTTCCTTTTTCTAGCGGCAAGGCAGGTACATTGTCGTAGTCGTTTTCATTATCTTTGTGCAAATTACATGCAGCAAACAAAATAATACAACAAACAAATATTATAAGGTTTTTCATCGTTAAAATGGTCTTATTATTTTATTCTATTTTTTAGATCAATGATTTATACGTATAGTAATGAACAGGTTTGCTTGTTTTCATGAGTTGATAATTTTTGCATAAATTTCGGGCAAAAGTATAAAATCTTCATTGTAATAGTTGATATGGATGTTTAATTTTGGTTAACATGATTCGTAGATATGTTAAAATGTAACATGTAAAAAAGTATTTGATACAAGATGTAAAATAGATATCTTGCAGATTTCGCCTATAATCGATTTGACTGTCAAATAATTTATCAAAAAACAGTGTTTTCAAAAATCGTCATCTAGCTTAAAATATTCAACTTTTGGTCAGCCTGTTTGGACTTTTTTCTTCCCCTCGATTTTCTCTCCCGCCAAAACCCCAGGTCCTGGGGGTCAAAACCTAAGACTTTGTTCGCTAAACTCTATGACCTTATCGCGTCAACCCTAAGCTTTTGACCCCTAGGAGCTGGGGTTTTGGCGCCCTTTTTTTTAACCGAAGAAATGTTAAATGTGTAACATATTGATATTCAGATAGATACAAAAATTCTTCAAAATTCACGTATTTGAGGCATTCTTACATTGCAATTTCAAATACGCAAGTCTCATGAGGGTTCTTGTCCGTAAATTTCAAATCGGTTCTTTTGTTGTACATGTCGTAGAAAGGTATGTATCTAACAATGGTAAAAGTAGTGCTGATGCCGTAAAAATTGTCGGGGAGTGTAGTAAGCTGCGTCAACCAGTTTCGTCATGTTATTGCCGATGGTGGCGGAAGTAGGGCCATAGCAATCAGAGAAAGACAGTCTGCCAATACTCGTCATGTTATTGCCGATGGTGACGGAAGTAAGGCCAGAGCAATCAGTGAATGCATGCATAATTGCCAATACTCGTATAATTTGTGGGAGTAGGGGAGTCCTATAATTAATCTTCCTTCTTTAAGTCTAAAACTCATTCTCATATTTCATATATTATAATGTGTACGTCCACAGGGACAAGCTTCTGTTGTCAAAGAACGTGCAAAATCTTAGTTTTTTGCAATTTTTTCTTGAAAACATTTGGAGGTTATGGATATTTTGTATACCTTTGCACTCGCTTTCGAACAAACGGAAGCAGCCAAATAACGTTGGTTACGAGGCTTAAAAGAAAGAGTTCTTTGAAAAGATTACATAGACAGAGAAGTAGTACAAGAAGCGTTCACATATTATAGATATGTGTGAATGGGTAACAAAAACGAACCGTCAAGTTTAGTTTTTGTCCAGGCTTTAAACCGACTTCAATAAAAGGATAAGCGTCCTTGAAACAGAGACAAATAATCTATTCAATTAGATATTCAAAGATATTTTACAATGGAGAGTTTGATCCTGGCTCAGGATGAACGCTAGCTACAGGCTTAACACATGCAAGTCGAGGGGTAACATGAAGAAAGCTTGCTTTCTTTGATGACGACCGGCGCACGGGTGAGTATCGCGTATCCAACCTGCCCATAAGTAGGGAATAGCCTTGCGAAAGTAAGATTAATGCCCTATGGTTTCCATTAAAGACATCTGAGATGGAATAAAGATTTATCGCTTATGGATGGGGATGCGTCTGATTAGGTAGTAGGCGGGGTAACGGCCCACCTAGCCGACGATCAGTAGGGGTTCTGAGAGGAAGGTCCCCCACATTGGAACTGAGACACGGTCCAAACTCCTACGGGAGGCAGCAGTGAGGAATATTGGTCAATGGACGGAAGTCTGAACCAGCCAAGTAGCGTGCAGGATGACGGCCCTATGGGTTGTAAACTGCTTTTTTAGGGGAATAAAGTTAGCCACGTGTGGTTATTTGCATGTACCCTACGAATAAGGACCGGCTAATTCCGTGCCAGCAGCCGCGGTAATACGGAAGGTCCGGGCGTTATCCGGATTTATTGGGTTTAAAGGGAGCGCAGGCCGTTTGGTAAGCGTGTTGTGAAATGTCCGGGCTCAACCTGGGCACTGCAGCGCGAACTGTCAGACTTGAGTGCACAGGAAGCGGGCGGAATTCGTGGTGTAGCGGTGAAATGCTTAGATATCACGAAGAACTCCAATTGCGAAGGCAGCTCGCTGTAGTGTTACTGACGCTAAAGCTCGAAAGTGCGGGTATCGAACAGGATTAGATACCCTGGTAGTCCGCACGGTAAACGATGGATGCCCGCTGTTTGCCCTTCGGGGTGAGTGGCTAAGCGAAAGCGTTAAGCATCCCACCTGGGGAGTACGCCGGCAACGGTGAAACTCAAAGGAATTGACGGGGGCCCGCACAAGCGGAGGAACATGTGGTTTAATTCGATGATACGCGAGGAACCTTACCCGGGCTTGAATTGCAGATGACGGATCTAGAGATAGAGACTTCCTTCGGGACATCTGTGAAGGTGCTGCATGGTTGTCGTCAGCTCGTGCCGTGAGGTGTCGGCTTAAGTGCCATAACGAGCGCAACCCTTCTCTTCAGTTGCCATCAGGTAGAGCTGGGCACTCTGGAGACACTGCCACCGTAAGGTGTGAGGAAGGTGGGGATGACGTCAAATCAGCACGGCCCTTACGTCCGGGGCTACACACGTGTTACAATGGCCGGTACAGAAAGTCGGATGCCCGTAAGGTCATTCTAATCAAGAAAGCCGGTCCCAGTTCGGACTGAGGTCTGCAACCCGACCTCACGAAGCTGGATTCGCTAGTAATCGCGCATCAGCCATGGCGCGGTGAATACGTTCCCGGGCCTTGTACACACCGCCCGTCAAGCCATGAAAGCCGGGGGTGCCTGAAGTCCGTGACCGCAAGGGTCGGCCTAGGGCAAAACTGGTAATTGGGGCTAAGTCGTAACAAGGTAGCCGTACCGGAAGGTGCGGCTGGAACACCTCCTTTCTGGAAGAGATGCTTATTTAGAAGTAAGTAAAAGTCAAGAGACATGACAAACGTAAAGGTTGGTTGATGTCATCCAAAGTTTCCTTGTACTACAGAACCTGTTTAATATATAAGAGAAAAAGGAAGCCGGGCTCGAAGATGCAAGCCCAGAAATCTTGGACAGTCAGCCAACCCGGAAC
>NZ_CP091800.1:2500-87500 GCF_022024235.1 Segatella baroniae B14 | reverse complement strand
CCAATAATCTATGTCCAGAAGTTGATACCATTACAGGATCTAATACTATATTCGTACAAGGATGATCTTTTAACCATACAGCCAACATGTTTACAACTTCTGCTGAATGTAGCATACCAATCTTAATTGCATTGATTTCGATATCTTCAGACACGCATTTTATCTGTTGATATATGATATCAGCAGGAATTGCTTGTACAGCTTGTACTCCTTGAGTATTTTGTATGGTAATGGCCGTTATAGCAGAAGTCGCATAACAGCCACAAGCTGAAATCGTTTTGATATCCGCCTGTATTCCGGCCCCCCTGAAGGGTCACTGCCAGCTATGGTTAAAACAGTTTGGTATTTCATGGATACAAAGGTACGTTTTTTTTGTGATATAAAGTGTAACTCGTGAGAGTTACACCTTATATTTTCTAACATACCTTATTGAACTTTGTAATCTTAATCGTTAGGATCGAGATAAATACCGATACCAATCTTTAAACCAACTTTAGAATAGTCACTATTTTTAAATGATGGGTTGTAATATACAGAAGGTTCGATAGTTACAGATTTGTTTATGAAGAAAGCATAACCAACTTCTGCACCTGGTTTGAAATCATCGAAGTGATTAGCATGTTCGTATGTTGCGTTAACACCCAAGAATAAACCGTTCTGGATAATATAATAACGTCCGCCAACACCAATGTTAAAGCTGTTAGCGCCTATTTCACTATCTCCGATATGCTGATAACCTATCTGTGCAAGAGCCATCAAGTTATCTCTGAAAAGGTAACCTGCTTTAGCTTCTACACCGAGTTTAAATTTGTCAGCGCCACTATAGCTCAAGTCGAGTCCTGTAAGTGAACCACCTACATAAAATTTTCCCTCCTCAAATTGTGCTTTAGCTACCATTACAGAAAGTAGCATCAGCGTCATACATAAAAACTTTTTCATTACTTATTCTTTTTTAGCTGATTCTATTTGTTGATACATGGAACAGATCATTTTGTCGAGTGTTGGTACCATACCCAGCATTTCCTCAGGTAAAAGATTACATTCGCCAAGTTTGTTGACCATGCATGAAGGTATTTTAGCAGCTTCTTCGCGCATAGCAAGTCCCTTCGGGGTAAGGAAAACGATTTGCTGTCGCTTGTCGCTTTCACTTCCACGTCGTGATACTAACTCAAGTTTCTCCATTCTTTTAATGAGTGGTGAAGTAGTATTGATACCCAACATTAAACGTTTGCCGATGTCATTAATCGGTTGTTCATCTTGTTCCCAAAGTACGAGCAAAACCAAGTACTGGGTATAAGTTATACCCAGTTTCTTGAGGTATGGCTCATATTCTTGTACAATCAATCGACTTGCCGTATAAAGGCGGAAGCATAATTGATTGCTTAATTTTAATGATTCATACTTATCCTCTTTAACCATATCTATGTCCTTTTTATACTTTTATATATTTATTCTTTTATTTATTGCGTGAATTACGAACTTAAACAGTGGAATTATCCTTTAGTTTGTAGATATCGATCAGCTTCGATAGCAGCTTTTGCACCAGCACCAGCAGCTACGATACCTTGGCGATAAATAGGGTCTGCGCAGTCACCTGCTGCAAATACGCCTTCGATATTAGTCTTAGGTGAATTACCTTGAGTAATAATGAATCCTTTTTCGTCCATATCGATAGCGCCTTTAAAGATTTCGGTGTTTGGGTTATGGCCAATTGCGAGAAAGAAACCATCGATAGGAAGATCATACTCTTTCTCGTCAGCTTCACCCTTACGATATACTAAATGTGCACCTTGAACACCATCGTCACCGAAAAGGCCAAGAGTATTTGTTTCGTAGAGAATTTCGATATTTTCTTTGTTAGATACGCGTTCCTTCATGATTTCTGTAGCACGAAGATAAGGCTTACGGACAATCATATACACTTTTTTGGCGAGTGAAGCCAAATACATAGCTTCTTCGCAAGCTGTATCACCACCACCTACTACTGCTACAGTACGTTTGCGATAAAAGAAACCATCGCACGTAGCGCAGGCAGAAACACCCTGACCACGATACTTCTCTTCATCAGGCAATCCAAGGTATTTAGCAGAAGCTCCAGTTGCAATAATACATGTATCAGCTGCGATAACATTACCACGATCGTCTGTAAACTGATATGGTTGACTGCTAAAATCAGCTTTTACAATAGCTCCGTCACGAATATCTGCACCGAAACGAGAAGCTTGATCGCGAAGATCCATCATCATCTGATTACCATCTACACCCTGTGGATAGCCTGGGAAATTCTCAACATCTGTTGTTGTTGTCAATTGGCCACCTGGTTGCATACCAGAATATAAAATTGGCTTTAGGTCTGCTCTACCAGCGTAAATAGCAGCTGTGTAACCAGCAGGACCGCTACCTATAATAATTGTTTTTGTTGCTTCCATAATTTTTTCTATTAAGTGTTTATATATATTTTGGTTGCAAATATACTATTTTTATTTTATTATCGCATGCGATGAAGCTTAATATTAACAGCTTTTATGAAACTTAGCATTAATCTTCTTGCCGATAGTTTTTGGCAAGTCCTCCGGCAGATGTTTCTTTGTAAAGCGAAGGAATGTCGTGACCCGTTTGTTTCATAACCTCAATAACTCGGTCAAATGATACGCGGTGTTTACCATCGCCCATCATGGCGTAGAGCTGTGAATCTAATGCACGACAAGCTGCGAAAGCATTGCGTTCGATACATGGTATCTGAACGAGTCCACAAACCGGGTCGCATGTCATGCCGAGGTGATGTTCGAGTCCCATTTCTGCAGCATACTCTATTTGGGATGGACTTCCTCCAAAAAGCTGACATCCAGCGGCTGAAGCCATAGCGCATGCTACGCCTACTTCTCCCTGGCAACCGACATCTGCGCCCGAAATACTAGCATTCTGCTTGACCACGTTACCAAATAAGCCCGCAGTGGCCAAAGCATGCAATATTTTCTCATCATTGAAACCGTGGTGCTTAGCCAAAAAATAAAGAACTCCTGGAACGACACCACAGGCTCCACAAGTGGGAGCTGTTACGATAGTACCTCCTGCTGCATTTTCCTCACTCACGGCTAGGGTATAGGCATAGACCAATGAACGGCTTTGAATGGATGATCGATAGCTTGTGGCCCTAATATAATAATTAGACGCTTTGCGCTGCAAATTAAGTGGACCAGGGAGTCTTCCTTCGGTATCAATACCTCTTTCTATAGAATCTTGCATAGCTTTCCACACTTCTGTAAGGTAATCCCAAATTTTAGGTCCTTCACATTGCTCTACATATTCCCAATAGGTGCACCCTGTACGTTCGCACCATTTTTTTATCTCTGAGATTGTACTGAGCGGATAAATCTGAGGGGTAAGAAAAGGATCTTTCGACCCCTTTCCTTCTGACAGAGCACCACCACCGATACTATAAACAATCCAAGGAGTTGTGGCATTATCGTTTTCGTCGAAGGCCTTAAACTCCATACCGTTAGGATGGATCGTAAGGAATATATCTGGACGCCAAATGATCTTAACCGGTGCAATCTCTTGAAGTATCTCTTCGATAGCCTGGTCGGTCATATGTCCTTTTCCGGTTGCAGCCAGTGAGCCATATAGAGTAACTTCAAATCGTCTAGCTTTAGGATAACGCTTGGCAAAAGCTTTTGCTGCACGTTGTGGCCCCATCGTGTGGGAAGAAGACGGACCTTTACCTATTCTAAATATTTCTTTGATGGATTCCATGTCTATGTTGTCCTATTCAATAATATATATGTGTAAAGTTACTCAAAAAGTTTGGTTCATTGGTAAAATTTATGATTATAATACGTGTTTTTTATTCTTTTTGCCAATATGGCGTACTAATTTGTCATTATGGCAGTGTTTTTATTGTGGAATAAGAATTGCAATAGGATTGTCGAGTTTGATACGCTATTTAAGCGAAACTCACATAAATAACGATAATAATAAAAATAAATAGGAGGAGAAAAATGATGTTTCCAGTAAATGCATATAATTGGTTAGATAGTGCTTATGATGCTATGGTAGAAAATGAAAAACGTATACAGCATCGTGCACAACAGCGTCGCAATTCTGTTGCACCTGTTAATGTGATTGCAAATCATCAGGGGTACGAGATGAAAATGGCTGTACCAGGTTTTTCAAAGGATGATTTTGATATTACTTTGACAGAAGAAGGCAATTTGCGTATCAAATCTGTCAAGAATTTCAAAGCTCATGAGAAAGAGCATTATTTGCGCCGCGAGTTTGGTTCTGGCAACTTTGAACAAACTTACGCCCTGCCAGAAGATGTTGATACCGAAAAAATCACAGCTCGTGTAGCTGATGGTATTTTGAGCGTGTCTCTGCCAAGAGCTCAACATCAGCAGGTAAATCGTGTCATTGATGTAGCTTAATAAGGCTTTGTTGATGAAAATTTTTACAGGAAATTAATTCATTCGTGATAAGTTTTGGTTTATATTGTTAGGTTAGTGTTATTATAAGAATAGGTTAATATTATCAGATTAGGTTAATAATAGTAATTACGTTTTTCATAAGGTATGAATTGATGAGTATGTTAGTGATTGGATAATAATCATGTTAGATTAAATGTTTATTCATGCGATAAGGGGACTTAGGAAGAGCGATTCCGGAGTCCCCTTATTTTTTGATAAATAGCTTTGTATTTTGTCCCTTTTTTTGTATTCTTGTATGAAAGTGTTATTTTTGTAAAATAATAATAAATATAGAGTACATTTTAATCTAATCTTATGATGAGAAACAAATTATTCTCGCTTGTTTTTCTAGCAACTACCAGTTTGGTTTTTTCGTCTGCTCATGCTCAAGACCGTACCTCGTTGGCAGGGCATTGGCATTCTACGCTAGGTACTGTAAAGTTGCCCGGCTCGCTATTAACTAATCGTTTGGGGGATGACGTGGATGTTCATACCCGTTGGACAGGTTCCCTTTACGATTCAAGTTTCTATTTTAATCCATACATGGAGAAATATCGCCATCGTGGACAGATGAAATTTCCTTTCTTTCTTACTCCTGATAAGCACTATGTTGGAAATATTACTTATAGTAAATCTGTTTTTATACCGAAAAGTTGGAAACGGAAAAAGGTGATACTTGTTTTGGAGCGTCCTCATATAGAGACGACCTTACAGGTAAACGGACAAAAGGTGGGGCATGAAATGTCGCTCTCTGTACCGCATCGTTATGATATAACTAATATAGTGAAGTTTGGAGCAGAGAATCAGTTGGATATTGATGTCTATAATGGTATAGAAAATGTATGTGTAGGGCAAGATTCTCACTCCGTAACCGACCAGACACAAGGAAACTGGAACGGTATCGCCGGTGATATGTATCTGATGACGATGCCGAAGAAAGCTGAGATATATAGTTCTGAACGTCCTCTTCGTATTCGTGTAGATGCAGATATTCATACTGGTCATGTGAAGATAGCTGTTAACGAATTGACCTATCAGTTGCATATTGATCATCCACAGCTTTGGAGCGAGTTTACTCCAAAATTATATACTCATACTGTAGATTACCATGGTATGCAGATACCTGTGAAGTTCGGTTTTCGTCAGATTACTATCCAAGGTAGACAGTTTTACCTGAACGGCAATCCTATTTGGATACGTGGAACGGTAGAAAATTGTAATTTTCCACTTACCGGATATCCTCCAACTGATGTGGAATCTTGGATGACGATATTTAAGAAGTGCAAAGAATATGGTCTTAATATGATGCGCTTCCATAGTTATTGTCCTCCAGAGGCAGCTTTTATAGCAGCAGACAGTGTCGGTTTCTATTTACAGCCGGAGGGACCATCATGGCCAAATCATGGTGTGAAGTTACGTCGCAAAATGGCTATCGATCAGTATTTGATGGAAGAAACGAAGCGTATTATCGATGAATACGGTAATCATCCAAGTTTTGTCATGATGGCTGCAGGGAACGAGCCGGCTGGCGACTGGGTTAGCTGGTGTAATGATTGGGTTGATAGTATGAAGGTGTACGATAATCGTCGTGTATACTGTGGAGCCAGTGTCGGAGGCGGTTGGGCATGGGATAACCGAAGCGAGTATCATGTGAAAGGAGGAGCTCGAGGACTCAATTGGGACAAAAAAAGACCTCAGAGTGAAGATGATTATTATCAGGATATTCTGTACCCTCGTAACTTCAAGCCAACTACAGAACATCCGGAGAATACAGAACCTTACGTGTCACATGAACAGGGACAATGGTGTGTGTTCCCTGATCTGAAAGAACGTTCTCAATATGTTGGTGTCTATAAAGCTAAGAACTTTGATATCTTCGAAGATCTGTTACGTGATCATGGTATGGGTAACATGGCAGAGAAATTCTTGCATAGCAGTGGTAAGCTACAGACGCTGGCGTATAAATACGAATTGGAACGTAATCTAAGAACGAAGGATTATGCTGGTTTTCAACTGTTGGGTCTCAATGACTATAGTGGTCAGGGTACAGCTTTGGTTGGTCCACTGAATGTTTTCTGGCGCGAAAAAGGTTATGTTGACGGTAAAACTTGGCGACAGTTCTGTTCTTCTGTAGTTCCACTTGCTAAATTCCCTAAATTTATATATACTAATGCTGAAACATTACAGGTGCCTGTAGAACTCTACAATGCGTCGGGTAAGGCTATCGAGCATGCTAGAAGCACTTATACGATATATCAGGGAGAAGAAATCGTTAGTCAGGGTGAACTTTCTAAGGTTAAGACATGGCCACAAGGAAAAAATATCGAATTAGGTCGTATCAACTACGATCTGTCTGACGTGAAGGGTCCTGCTCAACTTACCCTCAAGGTAGATATTGATGGCCATGAGAACCAGTGGGATTTTTGGGTGTATCCTGAACAGGTAGATATGAAGGTTCCCAAGGATATCCACATTACGGATACGCTTGATGCTCAAGCCGAAAAGATACTGGCTAAGGGTGGTAAAGTCTTGTTGTTGGCAGCAGGTAAAATAAAATATGGTAGTGATATAAAACAAACCTATCTTCCTGTATTCTGGAATACAAGTTGGTTTAAGATGCGTCCGCCTCATACCACGGGAGCTTATATCGATACCAAGCACCCTCTTTTTGCTTATTTCCCAAGTGATGATTGGACAAATTTAAATTGGTGGGAACTGGTTAACCGTGCGCAGGTGATGAATTTCTCTGAATTACCAAAAGATTATCAAAGTCCGATACAACCTATTGATACCTGGCATATTAGTCGTAAGTTGGGTATGATGATAGAAGCACAGATAGGGAAAGGTCGTCTTCTGATGACAACAATGGACCTTCAGAATGATCTTGATCATCGCATCGTAGCGCGACAGATGCGTAAAGCGATACTCGACTATATGCATGGTGACAAGTTTAACCCTTCGATGCAGTTGAGTTGCGATGATATTCATTATTTTTACACCCATCAGTCTACAACGGTAAATATGTATACCCATGACTCACCTGATGAATTAAAGCCGAAAATTAAGTAAAGTAACATGAGTTTAGGGAAGTATGCAATAGGCGTACTTCCCTATAATTTTGACAGAAAACCGTCTCAAAATTGACTGATTTTTATTTTTTTGACAGAAAAACGAGTCTACGTAAACGTTTACGCATATTTTTTTGTCTTTTTTTGTTTGATTTACTTGGAACATATTAAAAAATAAATTATATTTGCATAGTTATATAAAAAATGTAGGCTTGTGAAGCCTACTCATTTTAGCGATAAGAATTATAAAAAACTTTAACTATTTAATTTTCAAAATTATGAGAACTTTTGCGGATATATCTGTTCTAATTGTATCGCTTTACTGTGTTACAGTATTGGTTAAGTATACATTGGGTTCTATGGGTATTATTCTAAAGGACAAAGATGCAAAGAAAATTTTACTTAACGCAGGTATAATCATTGCTGGTATTGTAATTACAGCCCTTGTGGTGTTTACAGACAAATTTTCAGCTGTACAGGAATTAGTTGCCTCTCTATGAGGTGGGGCTAAGTAATATGTTCTAGTTAGGAAAAATATTATTTCATACCAAAGATATTTAAAGTCTGCAATCCTATATGGATTGCAGACTTTTTTTGTTTTTGTAGACATAAAAAACCAGCATATACACTTATATGCTGGATAACCATTGTGCAGTTTTTAAAAACTAATTTAACGTATAATGTATCTGTTTTAAATCTTCTTTTTTCGAACTGTTACCATAAAAGATGGTATATTTACCGGGTATTACCCGCATAGTATTGGTAGACGCGTCCCAGCATTCAAACTGATTTCGGTTTAGTTTGAGAATAGCCTTTTTTGTTTCCCCAGCTTTCAGTGTGATATGAGCAAAAGACCTCAGTGTTTTAGATGGTCCTTCTACGTCATCATCTCTGCGGAGATATACTTGAACTAGTTCTGTGCCCTCCCGTTTCCCCGTATTGGTTACCGGAATCTGAAGAGTTATGCTATTGTTCGTAAGTGTTTGCAGTTTAGCTGTTCCTATTTCGAACGAAGTATAGCTCAAACCATATCCGAAGGGATAGAGAGCATCTTCAAAATACCGATATGTACGGTTCTTCATAGAATAATCCTCAAAATCAGGTAACTGTTGGGTACTCTTATAGAAGGTTACCGGTAGTTTTCCCATAGGATTTACCTTACCCATAAGTATATCGGCAACAGCCGTACCTCCTTCTTGCCCAGGATACCACGCCTGAATAATAGCCTGACAACGCTGTGCTTCAGGTGTTAGAGCGATAGCAGAACCAGAGCAGTTTACTAAAATAATCTGTTTACCTGCTTCAGCTAAAGCTTTGATAAAGTCTCTCTGTACTTGTGGCATTTCAATATCAGTGCGATCTCCACCTTTAAATCCAGGAATATTCACCGGCATCTCTTCACCTTCCAGTGAAGGAGCAATACCACCCACAAAGATGACCTTATCTATACCCTTGAGTTGAGCGATATTAGCAGCATAATCGACAGGATGTTCTTCACCGATATTAATCTTAAGATTAGCCCCCCAGGTTTTTACGTAGGTAAAACGTACCTCTATCAAATACTGTTCGCCACTTTTTACCTGTAGCGGTGTGCGGGTAGGTGTAGTACGCCAAGTATGGAATTTTTGCATTTCTTTGCCATTTACATAGAGAGCGAAATCTCCGCAACCTTCTACGTTGATGACGACTTCACCATTTTTTTGAGGAGTGAAAGTAGTTTCGTATTTTGCAGAAAAGTCTTCTACTTTTACACCTGGGGCAAAATTGTGCATACCTGCTGTCGTTACAGCCAAAGGGGCATTATAATACTGAGTGGTTACAGGTTTGCCACTCATCTTAGTATTATTCCAAAAAGTACCCTTCAAACCGGTCTTATTTGCTACTTTACATTGATTGAACAGTGGTTTAACGACCATTTTATCTGTTAAGTCGCAGGCAGGAAGATATACTACATTTTTATATTGCTTGCGAATACCTTCGAGAATCGATACTGTATGGTTAGGTGTACCATTATAGTTGCCCCACATCATCGGTTTATTATCTGCATTTGGACCAATAACGGCGATACGTTCATTTTTTTTGAGTTGTAATGGCAAGATATTTCCCTTGTTCTGAAGTAATACAATACTCTGTCGTGCCATGTCGAGAGCCAGTTGTGCATGAGCTTTGCATGACATGATGGAATAAGGTATCTTACTCCATTCCACAAGTTTAGAATCATCCATTTCGCCTAAATCGAAACGTCCTTCAAGTAGTCTTATGACATGTTTGTCGATTTCTTCTTCTGTGAGAAGGCCTCGTTTTACCGCTTCAGGTATTTTTGCATAGGTATAGCCATAGCCACATTCCACATCTGTACCTGCAAGTGTAGCTTGTCGTGAAGCATGTACAGCATCACTTGATGTCTTATGACTCTGCCAAATATCACTTACAGCACCGCAGTCGCTTACGACGAGATATTTGAAACCCCATTCTTCGCGGAGAATTTGTTGTAGCAAACGATTATTACTACAGCATGGTTCGTCATCGAGACGCTGATAGGCACACATTACCTCACGCACATGACCATCCTGTACTGTGGACTGGAAAGCAGGTAGATAGGTTTCATAGAGATCGCGTGGCGAGATGTTATTTAGGTTGGCTGTATGGCGAGTAGATTCTGGGCCACTATGTACGGCAAAGTGCTTGGCACAGGCCCACAGTTTTCGATATTTACTGCTTTCAGGTCCCTGCAACCCTTCGACTACGGCACATCCCATAACCGAAGTGAGATAAGGGTCCTCACCGTATGTCTCTTGTCCACGTCCCCATCTCGGGTCTCTAAAGATATTTACGTTTGGTGTCCAAACAGAGAGGCTATGAAATTTTTCATCTTCTCCACCATTATCCATACGATGATGATATTGTGCACGCATCTCATCGCTTGCAGCAGAAAAAACAGATTTGAGCAAAGTGGGATTAAAGGATGAGGCCATAGCTATGGGTTCTGGAAAATTGGTTACATTGCCCATATTGGCAGCACCATGTAATGCTTCGCTCCACCAGAAAAATTTTTTAATGCCAAGTCTTGGTATTGCAGGTGATTCATCCTGCATAAGTAAAGCCTTTTCTTCTAAGGTAAGTCTATGGCAGAGATCTATGGCTCTTTCGTAGGCTGAAAGATTTGGATTCTGATAAGGTAATAGAGTTGAAGTCTTGTCCGATGTTCTGCTTGTAGTATGGGTATTTTGAGCAGACTTTTCAGCAGCGCAGATGAGTGAGTATGTAGCTGTAGAGGGTAAAGTTAATATTGCCACAACAGCGTATTTTGTGAATAGTTTCATAATAGGTTAGGTTGTTAGAATTTCTTTCCAGTGGCAAATATACGTAAAATATGTTCTGGCGACTTTGCTTTATGTTTCAAAAACTTTATATTATGTATTAATAGTCGTTGGTAAACTTTTTTTGATCAGATTATTGTCCTATCAATCGGAACAAAAAAACATATCGGGGACAATGTGCATTGCTGCGCATTGTCCCCGATGATGATTTAGAATATTATCTTATTTCGTCACGATTTTCTTGCCGTCGACGATGAATACACCCTTTGTAGGCTTGATTACGCGGCGTCCACTCAGGTCGTAGTATTTTTCACTGTTGATGACATCAGTATTCACGGTGCTTATGCCTGTGGCTTCACCCTCAAATACGATGCTAAGGATACGGGCATGGTAAGGTGAAGTTGGTATCAATTCGATCCAGCACTTACCAGCAGCCAGTGTACCGGCATCCTTCACCCACGTAAAGTTCTTGCCATTGTGAAGTATGTAATGATCAGCATTCTGTATGTCTACGTTGGTGAATGTTTTGTCCACGAGTGTACCCTTGAAGTGTTCGTTATCATAGCTCAACTCATCGGCATCGTTGCTGCTAATGACGATTTTCACCACAACTTCCTCATCATTGTCATTATAGATGAGATACGGCATCTCTGCAGGTACCACGTTAATTGAGGATGTCAATTCAACCTGTTTGTTGCTTACGTTTTTTATCGAATAGATTGATACACCATTTATAGGTTCCTCTATTTGACGTTTGTCGGCATCCATGCGAGCCACGTAGCTCTTGGCAGGAATAGTAATGGTAATGCGTTTAAGGGCAACGTCTTCCTTGGCAGCGTTTACGGCATCTATAAGTGTGGTTGTAGCGTTCTCAATCTCCGTCTGTGTAGCATTGACATTGTCTTGTACTGCCTTGGCAGTGTTGATGGCCTCCAAGAGTATTGCGGCTGCATCAGGATTACTTTCTTTAATGCTGTTGAAGTATGAGTCAGCCTCTGTGATGGCTGTGTTCAGAGCCGTTAAGATGGTAATCATGCTCATGTCAGGCATGACAGGCTTGATATAGTCGTATTGTACCAATCCAATCTTGGCTATTTTCTGGTTGACCTTTGTACCGTTGTTATCAACTTGGATCACAGCCATATTGTTGAAGGTAACCTCTCCGCCAATGGCCGGGAAGTTCTCTGCAGTATTTGCATCAATCATACCTCCAGTCATCCAGAACCCTTCAGTATCCGTATTTGTTACAGTGTTATAGACACCACCTCCCTGTCCGTTAGCATGGTTTCCTGTGATTTCACCACCATAAATAGTCAGTGTACCGTTGTTGAGTATAGCACCTCCGTTACCAGTGGTATTACCGCCGGTAATTTTTCCGTTACCTTCGTTGTTGTCCATGATGGCGAGTGTACCGTTGTTGATGATGACGCTACCATCAGCGACAGGGGTTGTCAGCGCACGGCTAATTGTAAATCCGTTTAGTTCGAGCACGACCGTCTTGCCTGTAGAAATGTTCAGCGCAGCATCCGTAGCTTCAGCCGTGATATTCTGTGAGAGCTTGACGATGCTACTGTTGTTCAGTGCAGCCTGTAGCTCACTCCAACTTGTAATTTCTCCGCCTTCCTTGCTCATGCTGATTCCCGCGTTTTCACTGTTGAGTTCGGTAATCTCGCCATTCTTCATGGTGACGTGCAAAGTTTCAGAAGTCATACCCGTTTCAGCAGGAAGAGCAACATTGAGCGTGTAGGAATATGATCCGTCTCCGTTATCTACTTTAGAAGCCGTTATAATGTCTCCAAACGGAACGTCAATCGCATATGTTCCACCCATAAAGGTAGCCTTGAACTCGTTTGGTTCGGTACCTTTGCTATAGCTGATGACACCCGTCTGAGTACCATAACCTGTCCATACATCGTCGCCAATGGCATTGTAAAGTTCCGTTAAGATGGCAAACTTGTTCATGTCAGGCATGACAGGTTTAACATAGTTGTATTGTGCCATTCCCGCCTTGGCCGTCTTCACACTGACCGTTGTACCATTGTTATCAACTTGGATCACAGCCATATTGTTGAAGGTAACCTCTCCGCCAATGGCCGGGAAGTTCTCTGCAGTATTTGCATCAATTATACCTCCAGTCATCCAAAACCCTTCAGTATCCGTGTTTGTTACAGTGTTATAGACACCACCTCCCAGTCCGTTAGCATGGTTTCCTGTGATTTCACCACCATAAATAGTCAGTGTACCGTTGTTGAGTATAGCACCTCCGTTACCAGTGGTATTACCGCCGGTAATTTTTCCGTTACCTTCGTTGTTGTCCATGATGGCGAGTGTACCGTTGTTGATGATGACGCTACCATCAGCGACAGGGGTTGTCAGCGCACGGCTAATTGTAAATCCGTTTAGTTCGAGCACGACCGTCTTGCCTGTAGAAATGTTCAGCGCAGCATCCGTAGCTTCAGCCGTGATATTCTGTGAGAGCTTGACGATGCTACTGTTGTTCAGTGCAGCCTGTAGCTCACTCCAACTTGTAATTTCTCCGCCTTCCTTGCTCATGCTGATTCCCGCGTTTTCACTGTTGAGTTCGGTAATCTCGCCATTCTTCATGGTGACGTGCAAAGTTTCAGAAGTCATACCCGTTTCAGCAGGAAGAGCGACATTGAGCGTGTAGGAATATGATCCGTCTCCGTTATCTACTTTAGAAGCCGTTATAATGTCTCCAAACGGAACGTCAATCGCATATGTTCCACCCATAAAGGTAGCCTTGAACTCGTTTGGTTCGGTACCTTTGCTATAGCTGATGACACCCGTCTGAGTACCATAACCTGTCCATACATCGTCGCCAATGGCATTGTAAAGTTCCGTTAAGATGGCAAACTTGTTCATGTCAGGCATGACAGGTTTAACATAGTTGTATTGTGCCATTCCCGCCTTGGCCGTCTTCACACTGACCGTTGTACCATTGTTATCAACTTGGATCACAGCCATATTGTTGAAGGTAACCTCTCCGCCAATGGCCGGGAAGTTCTCTGCAGTATTTGCATCAATTATACCTCCAGTCATCCAAAACCCTTCAGTATCCGTGTTTGTTACAGTGTTATAGACACCACCTCCCAGTCCGTTAGCATGGTTTCCTGTGATTTCACCACCATAAATAGTCAGTGTACCGTTGTTGAGTATAGCACCTCCGTTACCAGTGGTATTACCGCCGGTAATTTTTCCGTTACCTTCGTTGTTGTCCATAATGGCGAGTGTACCGTTGTTGATGATGACGCTACCATCAGCGACAGGGGTTGTCAGCGCACGGCTAATTGTAAATCCGTTTAGTTCGAGCACGACGGTCTTGCCTGTAGAAATGTTCAGCGCAGCATCCGTAGCTTCAGCCGTGATATTCTGTGAGAGCTTGACGATGCTACTGTTGTTCAGTGCAGCCTGTAGCTCACTCCAACTTGTAATTTCTCCGCCTTCCTTGCTCATGCTGATTCCCGCGTTTTCACTGTTGAGTTCGGTAATCTCGCCATTCTTCATGGTGACGTGCAAAGTTTCAGAAGTCATACCCGTTTCAGCAGGAAGAGCGACATTGAGCGTGTAGGAATATGATCCGTCTCCGTTATCTACTTTAGAAGCCGATATAATGTCGTCAAATGGAACGTCAATCGCATATGTTCCACCCATAAAGGTAGCCTTGAACTCGTTCGGATCATTACCTCTGCTATAGCTGATGACACCCGTCTGTGTACCGTAGCCTGTCCATACATCGTCGCCAATGGCATTGTAAAGATCCAGTATAATATAGTAATCCGGCCTTAGTATAGTAAATGATGAGCTAGCCGTTCCGCTGTAGTTAGAACCTTCAACAGCTGTGACCTTAACGGATGCAGTGCCTAGGTTTACGTTGTTTTCATAAGTCACAGTGTAGTCAATACCAGGGTTTAGCGTAGTCTCGCCATCCTTGACAGTAATAACGGGCGAAATAGCTTCGCCAGTATAAGTTTGCCCAGCAATAGGCTGAATCCAGGCATCCTGCAGATTTTTGGCATAGGTTACAGTCACCAGCACATTAGCATCGGGCATGGTGAAAGTCCATGAACCATCCGTCTGTTTAGTTGTGATGATTTCGTCCTGCAAGCCAGGCGCGTACTGGGCTTTTGCATTGGCCGCACTCCAAGAGGTATAGGCGCGAACGGTAACCTCCTTCGCAGAATAACCGTCATTCGGAGTAACGCGAATGTTCACCACGTCATCTTTATAAGCCTCTGTAACAGTTGACATTCCTACAGAGAATGTCACCACACCATGTTCGCTACTGGCGTCTGATAAGGTGATGTTATAAGGTTCATTGTCCGTGAATAAGATGTTGTCTAAATCAGAGTAATCAAGTGATGCTTTTCCTTTGTCATAAGTGTTCAGTTTACCAGAAGGCAGAATAGTTACCCCGGTACAGCCGGCAATGATGGATATCGAAGGAGCATTATAGACCCCGATGTCGCTGATTCCGGTATTCGTACCATATTTGTTTCCTGAGAATGAACAGTTTACGAGATGGACTTGGTTTCCACCATTGATACCTATCGCACCGCCATAATTAGCTGACGATGAGGTTGTGTAATTGTTGGTAAACGTACAGTTGCACATATAAAGGCTACCCCGATAGTTGTTGATAGCTCCACCAATTTCACTCGAATAGTTTCCGCTAAAAGTTGTTTTGTCGGCATAAAGGTAAGCACCGTATCCATTTTCAATAGCACCGCCTCCTTGATTTCCTCCGTCAGTATGGTTATTGCTCACGGTGCATTCATCAAGCACCAATGTTCCATAATTACGGAAGGCACCACCACCTGCGTTGAGGTCAAAGTTCTCGATTGTAACATTTTTCAAGGCAAGTACAGCCGACGAATTAATATAAAACGCCCTGTTGCCAGAACCGGAGAGTGTTTTTCCATTACCATCGATGATCACTTTTTTCCCGTCGTCAATGGTTAGCATTTCAGTACAAGTAATGTCGCTTGTGAGTCTCACATGGTTACCTGCACTCAAAGCGGTTTTTAAATTTTGAAAGGTAGAGACGTCTGTATACGTCTGTGCCCATGCCCCTGTTCCTGCCGCTATGACAGCAAAGAGGAAAAGAAGTATTGTCTTTTTCATAAGCATTTATATAGATGTATGATGTTATTCGAATAATTTATTTTGATACTAGAAATGTATATATTTCTTAGATATAGTTATTAAACACAGATAACAGATTGGAAATGATGTTTGTTGCCGTGCTTGTATGTGAACTTTTAGCAGTTTTTATGGTATAAATATATATAGTTTTCTTTAATTTACAATAAAATTTACTGAGTTTAACATTATTTTTTAACATCTCAGCTAGAAAAAGGATTCTTTAGCTAGGAATTCAGTTCTATAAGTTTGAAATAAAATTTTATTTTATAATTTCACAGCATGTAGTCATGCGGTGAAATTTCTAAGATACAGTATTAGAGTAATATAGAATTTCCCATAAAAAAGGTTGGTCCTATAATTGGAGCCAACCTATTTATTACTTATTTATTCAATATTTTTGCTGACGTCGAAAGCCTGTTTGATGCGATCACCTATGCCGATGCCATCACGTAGATTACCAGCAATGGTGAGGCCGGGATAAGATTCTTGAGTGCTAATGATAGCACGTAAACGTTTGTCTGTAGATGTACTATATTGTGGTATCGCCTGTTTATGACGGAAGATTCGAATAACATCAGCCTTTTTATCTTTAGGATATTTCAACATGGTATGCAAACCGTAGTTTACGATGTGGATGAGTTCTTCATCGCTCTTTTCTACCATTTCCGGATGGCGAGCTCCACCTATGAAGTAAGCCATAGTTGCGCCTTCTTCCGGACTTCTATTGGTAAAGCAGGCTGAAGGGAAGAGAATGCCTAAAATATCTTGATGTTCTATAGAAGGAACTAATCCACCGAAGGCAGGCCAGTCATTACCATCTGTATTGCGAAGACCGACACCTATTTGTACAACAGGAGCATAGTAGAGGTAGCTAATATCGTGAATGGTTTGTTCATCGATAAAAGGCAGAACAGATGGTAAAGAATAGGCTCCACAAGTTGTTACTACTTGATTAGCGATAACGGTATGTTCCTGTCCTTCTATAGTATAGGTAGCTTGCCACAAGTCACCCTCAGGGGTTACCATGATATTATGTGCACTAGTTTGAATATGTTCTTCACCTATAGCTTTAGCTTCTGCTTCTATCAGTCGGCTGAAACCGCCATGAGCAGAGAAAACCTTCTTCGTAGCTTTTTTATCGCGTTCACTTTTATGCATTTTTGCTTTAGCGATAGAACCACGAATCCATGAGCCATAGTCTTGTTCCAATTGCCATAATTTAGGCAGAGCCAAACGGGCAGGTAACTGATATGGATTACCCGCATATACTCCCGACATAAATGGATCTACTGCATAATCGACATACGATTTTCCTAATCTACGTTCAGCCATGGCACCTACAGATTCGTTTGGATCAGTACCTTTTTTGCGCCAGGGTTCACCTAAAATGCGAAACTTATCGTACCAGGTAAAGAGCGGAGTTGCTAATGCTCCGAATAGTGTGTTAGGCAACTCATGAAATCGTTTGCCTTTCCAGATGAGTCTTCGCTTACTCGATTCTTTAGCTGTTTCCAGCGTGCAGCTTTCTCCTAACTGTTCAAAGAGTTCTGCTACTTCCGGATATTTTATTACGCCCGTATTTGGTCCGCTTTCAAAAGTGAATCCATCTATTTGCCAGCTGTGTATCTGTCCACCTATACGGTTTTCACGTTCGAGCACCAACACATTTTTATGTTTACGTGTTAGCTGGTATGCACAGGTCATGCCAGTTATTCCGGCACCTATGATAATTACATCGTATTGGGTTGTCTTCATTTAAATTGGTTTCGAAAATTTTTTGTCAGTGTGTACCATGAGTGGATCAAGAGCAGCGGCCACGTTGCGTACAAATGGATGCCCTTCGGTAGTCATAGTAATACCCTCATGGGTCAAGTTCATGATACCGTCATCTGCCATCTCTTGCAGTTGGACGGCATCATAGTGCAGGGCTGCTTTAACCTGTTCAATAGTAATACCGAGATCTTTGGCTATATGAGCCCATTGTATGCGATAATTACACATTAGTCGTTCGATAACCTCTTTTACGATGCGCTGTTCAGGTGTAAGCTGATAGCCCTTAGCTGTAGACAACGTGTCGTTTTCGGTTGCTACCAGATATTCTTCGATGCTTTTGGTATTCTGTGCATAGAAAGAGTCGAGCTGACTGATACCGGTTACACCGAATGCGTATACCTGTCCTGTGGTACGACGAGTACAGTAACCTTGGAAATTGCGGTATAGCTGACCGTTTTGCAGTGCTTGATAGAGTTCGTCTTCAGGTAGAACAAAGTGATCTAACCCGATACTTTGATACCCCGCTTCATGCAACATTTGGGCAGCCTTGTCGTACATCTGTTGTTTTACTTCAGGTTGCGGTAAGCCTATCTTCTCGAGAACTTGTTGACGCTTGAAGACCCATGGCACATGACCATAGCTAAATGTTACCAGACGTTCAGGACGAACTTCAATGGTCTTCTGTATGTCTTGTACAAACGTATCAGGTGTCTGATAAGGAAGACCATAGAGAAAGTCTGTATTAACTGTTGCACCATGTGCATGTAATATCGATACAATCTCAGGTATCGGCATCTGTGACGGTGTACGACCTACAGCTTTGAGTACCTTTTCGTCTGTATCCTGTACTCCGATACTGAATCGGGTAAAGTGGCTGTTGCACAAAGCTTCCCAGTCTGCTGCAGAGAGATAACCAGGATGACATTCGATAGCAATCTCGGGTTTTTCTATTTTTGGAAAGAGCGATAGTATGTGCTCGTTAAGTTCCTGTAATATGCTAGTCGGTAGCACCGAAGGACTACCACCGCCATAATGAATCTGACTGATAGGGCGGGTAGGGTCTAGATGTTTAGCAACAAGGTCTATCTCATGA
Organism: Segatella baroniae B14; assembly: GCF_022024235.1. GTDB lineage: Bacteria > Bacteroidota > Bacteroidia > Bacteroidales > Bacteroidaceae > Prevotella > Prevotella bryantii. The sequence continues at coordinate 68,620 of NZ_CP091800.1, read as the reverse complement.
TGCAAAGCATCGACATAGCGAGCTACTTGACTTTTGTCTTGTGGCATCATATATGAATTGCATCCACAATAATGACATAGTCTACGACAAAATGGAAAATGAAAATAAAAAGACAGTTTTTTACTGCCTACTTGATTTGAATCTTCTATTGCCTTCAGATAGCTGGTACTGTCCATCGGCTCAAAATAGTTGGCTGGTGGGTAGCTTGTATAACGAGGCACAGATACGTTATATTTATTTGCTGGTATCATTATCTATTTAATCTTTTACCTGTTTTTGTATGAATAGTGATGATGAGTTGATGTCCTAGCATACAACTCCAAATACGACTGCAAATTTACAACTTTCTTGGGTATACTACAATCCTTATTTATGAGGTTTTTATAAATTAAAGGTGATAGGGTTACAAATGTTAAGGGTTTTTAAAAGACGGTTCTTATTAGGTGTGTACGCACACATTTTCTTGATTAAAATCAAGAATTGAGCTGAAAAACAGCATTTTAAAGTAAAAAAGTTGTGGAATATAAAAAGTTGCCGTATCTTTGCAACATCAAAAATAAGTTATTAGGTTATTAGATTGTTTAGGTTTTTAGTTATTAGGTTATTATTAGGTTTAAAGATTGTGATTACAATTTGTAGCGACAAAGGATAACAAAACATGCGAAACTTCGCATTTACTTTGAATTAATAAATCACAAGATAACAAAATGCTCGGAAGTGATTCCGGGCATTTTTTTTGTAATATAAGAATCCACTTGCTTTTACATGTATTATGTCATACATTTGTATGAGATATCATAGCACAAATTCTATAAGAATGGCTATGCTTATACAGGATAGTTCATAGATAGTTTTGCTTTATGATCGTGTGAAAGATTTATGAAAGCGCATGGGTAAGGTATCTATCTCTATATGTTTACTCAATTTTATCAAGTTCTTTATTTAGATGCCGACTACGAGGTTGCAGCTCGATAGAAAATGATGGCTGGTATGGCTTTCTGAAGGTGAGATGATATATGAATAAGATATTAGCTAACTAATGAATAGTATCAAACGGGTGATACCATTTGATAGCAATGCGAAGAAACAGGAAAATCTTTGGATACTGGAGACTACAAATTCAGGGACAGTATCAACAATATGTACGATTATGAATTTCAGTCTCTTGCTTCTCAAGAAATTCCTGTTCCTCTTATCACACTTTTAAATGGCTTTATTCTTTTAAATTCCTTTATTCTATAGGCATTTTAGAGAAGGTTGCGAAGTACTTTAAACAGGTATTTCGCCAAAGTTCTGCATTTTGTTCTTGCAGGTGGAGTAGATTAGCGGTGTGCTGCCATCTAGCTTCGTCAATGTAAGGCTTCATCTGTTGCCACAAGTTTTCGTAATTCTGTACAGTTTTTACACCTTTATTATAATGTGCATTGAGCTCCTGCCACATGGTACGTCCACTCGGCATACGATAGTTCCAGGCTACATGGTGGAACCATAATAAATATTCTGGTGGACAGGTAGCGAGATTGTCGTACAGTGAACGATAAGGTTCAGGATATTGGGCAGTGGCATTGGTGCCCTTGCTGCTTCGTTCGAAGCCTAAGCCATGAGCATCAGCCTTATGATAGTATACCGGGCACCATTCGATAGGATAACTAGCGATAAATCCGTCTGGCTCCGGACCATAGTGATGGTCAAAGGCCATGATATGATGCAGACCTAATGGTTCCATATAGTCTACACATGCTTCGCGAGAGCTAAGCATCATATCTAGTACAGGGGCGACAAACTGATATTTGTCAGTATAAGTCTGTATCAGCCATTCTTCGCCAATAGTTTTAGAATTGAGTGATGCATCCCAAGCTAGTCGGCCGAAGGCATACCAATTACTTTGGGCGAATGGATGACCACACCAGTTAATATGATCACCGATATTGGCCACACCGACTACACCTTTCAATCTGTTTACTGAAACAAAAGAGAAAAACTCTTGCCACATAGGAGCAAGATATACCAAATGCTTATCGTGACCTAAGTATTCCTGTGTAATCTGTAGTTCGACGGCCTGTGTTGTACGATGCATTTGGTCGAAGATGGGAGCATAGGGTTCACGTGGTTGAAAATCAAGCGGACCATTTTTGCTTTGTAATATAACGTTTTCTCTGAAAGTACCGTCGAGATCTGCAAACTCGCTGACGGCTTGTTTTACACGGTCTTCACCTTTATGTTTAGATCCATATACAAAACTACGCCAGAATACAAGTCCACCATAAGGTTTCAGTGCATCGGCAAGCATATTGGCACCCTGTGCATGAGTGCGGCCATAGTCGAATGGTCCAGGTTGACCTTCTGAATTAGCCTTTACGCAGAATCCTCCAAAGTCTGGTATTAATTTATAGATTTCTTTAGCCTTCTTGTTCCACCAGCTTATCACACGTTTATTGAGTGGGTCTGCAGTATTGGTAGCACCGAGTGCTTTTGGAGTACCAAAATTGACCGATAGGTATACGCGTAAACCATAAGGACGGAGTATATTGGCAATGTGTGCAACACTGTCGAGATAGGTATGTGTAAGCATTTTAGGTGATGCGTTTACATTATCGAGTACAGTGCCGTTGATACCTACCGAAGCATTGGCGCGAGCATATTCTTTTAGACGTGTATCATATGCCTCACCTTTGATAGGAGAATTCCAAAAAATACTCTTTCCTGCATAACCTCGTTCGATACTTCCGTCGAGATTATCCCAGTGGTTAAGTATACGATACTTACTTTTAGGTGTACTCTTCAGTATTATACCCTTAGCCGTACCTCGCACAGTTTGCTCGCGCAACAAGGCATAGGCACCATAGAGTAGACCAGACTCTGTTGAGGCTTTCAAGGTCTTTCCATCGAAGGTATATCCTTCAGGAGCGACAATATTCTGGCTAACCAATTGCAGATTTATCGCTTGGCCTAGCCAGTAATTTCGCAGTTCACGACAAGCTGTATTCAGTATTTCTCCACCTTGGGGAGCGTTCACTTGTGCATGTGTCTGCTGATAGCGTAGCCAGAGTTGATGACCATCTTCTGCCGATGCACCAAGACATAATATCAAGGTAATAATAAGAACTAATGTCTTTTTCATTTTAGATTGTTTAAAGTGATAGTGCAAAGGTAGGGATAATTTTGTAAATTTTAGGTTATCTGTATATAGCGATATTTTGTTATTTGTATCTAAAACTTTGCAAAACGTTTCTTTTACACCTTTTCAAGGTATCAATGAAACAAATGATAAAGCAATAGAAACGTATCGCAAATGATTTTTGTAGAGAAATACTTATTTTTGCATCGATAAATAATTACAAGTGTTATCATATGATGACGCCAATGACGAAAAAACCTAAACAAAATGAATACACGTAGATTATTAGTTAAGTTGTTATTCTTAGCCTGTGCCTGTCCAGCTATAGCGCAAAACACAAGTTGGGTGGGCACGTGGGCTTCTGCCAGCGAATGGGCTGGGGGAAATGACCTGCCAAAAACATCTTTGGCCAATCGTACCATTCGACAGGTTATCCGTACTTCGATAGCAGGTAATACATTTCGTATGAAACTCTCTAACGAGTTTAGTGAAGTTCCTGTCGAAATTCGCCAAATTTATCTGTCCCTGGTTGATGACTCCTCGGCTATTCAGAAAAACACGAGTGTTGTGCTTCGAGTGAAAGGAAAACACAGCTTTACTATTGAAAAGGGTAAAGCCCTTTATACTGATGCCTTTAAGATGAATATTCCTAAACTCTCTAGAGTTGCGGTAACCATATGTTACGGCAATCAGGTGCCTGAACATATGACTTCACATCGTGGGTCTCGAACAACTTCTTATATCGCTCAGGGTATGGTTTCTCCAAAACAGACTTTTAAGACAGAGGAGAAACTTGACCATTGGTATACCATGGCAACACTTGAAACAAAGAGTGATAAGCAGGATGCTATTGCTATCTTGGGTAATAGTATTACTGATGGACGTGGTACAACAACTAATGCCCAAAACCGTTGGCCCGATAGAATGGCCGAGGCATTGAATGGTGAAACAGGTGTACTCAATCTCGGTATTGGCGGTAACTGTGTCGTAGAATATGGTATAAGTGAACCTGCATTGAAACGATTCGACCGAGATATTCTTTCTCAGCAGGGTATCAGTAGCGTGGTTATCTTTGAAGGTACTAATGATATAGGTATAAGTAACAAAAATTACGAACATGTTGCTGATACGCTTATTGCTTCTTATCGAGTGCTTGCCTCGCGTGCTAAGGCAAAGGGACTTAAGGTATATGGAGCAACGATTACTCCTACTAAAGGTAACGGCTGGTATTCACTGTGGCATGAGGCTATCCGCCAAACAGTAAATGAATGGATTCGTCAGACGGATGTCTTTGATGGTGTTATCGATTTCGATAAGGCTGTACGTGATCCGAAGGATGAACAGCAGTTGCTGCCTGCTTATTCTGAAGACGGACTTCATTTGAATCCTGAAGGATATCGTGTTATGGGAGAATTTGCAGCATCTTTTTTTAAAAATCTTAAAAACAAATAATCATGAATAACCCAAGCGAAATGAATGGTTTTTACCATTTGAATTGGCTCCAGCGCATCGGTTTCGGATCGGGCGACTTAGCACAGAATTTGATCTTTCAGGTAACCTGTATGTATCTTCTGTTCTTCTATACCGATATCTATGGACTTGATGCTACCGACGTGAGCCTTATGTTTTTAATCGGTAATATTGCTAATGTAATCTGGGATCCTGTAGTCGGTACTCTTGTGGATAAAAGTAATCCTAAGCTAGGTAAATATCGTGCCTACCTTGTGTTTGTGGGTATCCCGTTGACGGGCTTCTCTATCCTTTGTTTCTATGATGGTTTTGCACCGTCACTACTTTATGCGTATTTTACGTATATTGGTATGACCTTATTGTATACCTTTATTAATGTACCTTATGGTGCACTCAATTCATCGCTTACTCGTGATACGAATGAGATAACAGTACTTACATCTGTTCGTATGTTTATGGCTAACTGTGGCGGCTTGGCTGTAGGTTCTGGTCTACCATTGCTCATTGCGTTCTTTGCTGTTTCAGAGGGTGATGCATTGCCAAAAGATCCACATGCATGGCTTATTACGATGTCGATATATGGTGTGGTGGGTCTTTTGTTGCTTTTCTTCTGTTTCTCACAGTGTAAGGAACGTGTGGTAATGGATGCTAAAGACAGTGAAGATGTTAAGGTGAGCGATTTAGTAACTGAGTTCGTACGCAACCGTCCACTTCGTGTTATCGCCTTTTTCTTTATCACAGCCTTCTCTATGATGAGTATTGGCAATGCAGCAGGTGCATACTTCATGAATAGTAATCTGCATGGCACTCCAGCCCAATTGTCTACTTTTATGGGCCTGGGTTCTATTCCTGCATTTATTTTTATGCCATTAGTGCCAGCTATTAAGCGTGCTATTGGAAAGAAAAATATGTTTTATGCTTTTCTTGGTGTTGCCATTGTTGGTATGGCTATCCTTTATTTTGTAGCCAAGATGGATCATCCAAGTATGATTCTTATCTATATTGCCCAATTTATCAAGAGTACGGGTGTTATTGTTGCTACGGGGTATATGTGGGCTTTGGTTCCAGAGGTTATTTCGTTTGGAGAATATACTAGTGGCAAGCGTATCGCTGGTATCGTCAATGCACTTACCGGTCTTTTCTTCAAAGCAGGTATGACCATCGGTAGTGTGGTCGCTCCTTTTGTACTCAACTATGTACATTATAATAAGGATAGTATTAACCAAACGCCGTTAGCTCAAGAGGGTATTCTCTGGTTGGTATGTGTTATCCCTGCAGCCCTACTTCTTTTGGCCATGTTTATTATTTCAAAGTATGAACTGACAGATGAGAAGATAGACGAAATCAATAGGGCGATAGAAATGAAAAATCAGCAAAACTAACCTATATATACATAAATTAATAGTAGAAAAAATGAGAAAGCTAACACAATTTTGCCTTGGCCTTATGTTGCTGCCAATAGCAGCAGTTGCTCAAAATCAGCCTACGATGAAGGATGTCTTAGGTAAATACTTCTTGGTCGGAACAGCACTTAATAGTCATCAGATTTGGACGCATGATCCCAAAATCGTTCATGCTATAACTGATAATTTTAATTCGGTTGTCGCTGAAAATTGTATGAAAGGTGAGATTATTCATCCAGAAGAGGATTATTATGATTGGCATGATGCTGACCAGTTGGTTAAATTTGCGGAACAGCATAAGATGACAGTTCATGGCCACTGTTTGGTTTGGCACTCACAGGCTCCAAAATGGATGTTTACCGATAAGGAAGGTAAAGAAGTTACCCGTGAGGTGCTCATCGACCGTATGTATCATCACATTACTAATGTCGTTAAGCGATATAAAGGTAAAATCAAGGGTTGGGATGTCGTTAACGAGGCTATCCTTGATAATGGTGAATATCGTCAGTCTCCTTATTATAAGATCATTGGTCCTGATTTTATCAAGCTTGCATTTATTTTTGCTCATCAGGCAGATCCTGATGCAGAATTGTATTATAATGACTATTCGATGTCTATTCCTGCTAAGCGTAATGCTGTAGTCAAACTGGTTAAGGAGTTGAAAGCTGCAGGATGTCGTATTGATGCTGTAGGTATGCAGAGCCATAACGGTTTTAACTATCCTAATCTTGAGGATTATGAAAATTCTATCAAGGCTTTCATTGCTGCAGGTGTAGATGTTCAGTTTACAGAACTCGATGTCAATATGCTACCTAATCCTAAGAGCTTTGGTGGTGCAGAGATTAGCCAGAACTATAAGTATAATAAGGAACTTAATCCATATGTAAATGGGTTGACTAAAGCTGCTCAGAAGACTTTCGATCAGCAGTATCTGTCATTCTTTAAGATTTATCGTAAGTATGTAGATCATATTAAGCGTGTAACGCTTTGGGGTGTGGACGACGGAAGCAGCTGGCTGAATGGTTGGCCTGTGCCTGGTCGTACCAACTATGGTCTGCTTATCGACCGCAACTACAAGGTAAAACCTGTGGTTAAAGAAATTATCAAACTTTATGAGTAAAGCATGGTTGCTCTTTGAATAGGGTGATATTGCTATACTCAAAGAGCATTCCGATTTGTTAATTCTAAATATTTATAAGCAAATGAAGGCAAAATACGTGTTTCCAAGTGATTATATGGCAGACCCTGCTGCCAACGTGTTTGATGGTAAACTCTATATCTATCCTAGTCACGACTATGATAGTGGTGAGTGTTTTGATGATGATGGTGGTCATTTCCAGATGAAAGACTATCATGTACTCTGTATTGATGGTGATCCAATGGAACAGGATGCCAAGGACTGTGGTAAACAGTTTGGTATCGAGGATATCCCATGGGTAGAGAAGCAGTTGTGGGATAACGACTGTGTAGAGAAGGATGGTAAATACTATCTTATCTATAGTGCCAAGGATTATACCGGTGTGTTTCATCTTGGTGTAGCAGTAGCCGATAAACCTGAGGGACCATTTGTGCCAGAAGCAGATCCTATTCGTGGTTCGTATAGTATCGACCCATGCGTTTTCAAGGATGATGATGGTGAAATTTATGTGTATTTTGGTGGTATCTGGGGTGGTCAGCTCCAATGGTACAAGGATAATAAGATGCTAAAGGCTGAACACTTGCCTGAGGGTAAGGAAGATCCACTTCCTTCTAGAGTTGCTCGTATGACCGGTGATGTTAAGCAGTTTGCTGAGGCTCCACGTGCTGTCATTATCGTAGACGAGACAGGTAAACCTTTACCAGCAGACGATCCTCACCGTTTCTTCGAGGCTTCATGGATGCACAAATATAATGGAAAGTATTATTTTAGTTATAGTACTGGAGATACACATTTACTCTGCTACGCTGTAGGCGATAATCCTTATGGTCCATTTACTTACCAGGGTGTTATTCTTGAACCAGTTGTAGGTTGGACTACTCATCATTCTATTGTAGAATATAAAGGCAAGTGGTATCTTTTCCATCACGACTGTGTACCTTCTAATGACACTACTTGGTTACGTTCTTTGAAGGTAGCTGAGTTGGAATATGACGCTGAAGGTCATATCAAGACAGTAAAATAAAGATTCATATTTCTTCCTGAAAGTTTTTTTGAAACCTAAAATATAATAAGCAAATCTTTAATAATAATATAAACGCAAGCGTGCGAATATGAGCGTAAAATGGGGGACTCTTCACGGAGCCCCCCATTATTTTTTCCCTGTTTATTCTTTATTTCTGATGTTCTCGGATATAGTCTCTAGGACTCATACCGTACATACTCTTAAACATAGTAGAGAATGACGCCAAATTACTGAATCCGCAGGCATACATCACTTCAGTTACGTTATGGCCAGGTTCTCTTAGAAGTCTAGCAGCCTGACGGATACGTGTATTGCGGATAAATCCGTGTGGAGTTTGGTTAGTGAGTTCTTTCATCTTGCGATAGAGATGAACTCGACTTAAACCTACTTTTTCGGCCAGCATATCAACATTCAAGTCACTGTTAGTAAGGTTCTTGTTAATTTCCTCGACAATCATCTCTATGAGACGATCATCGGCAGAGTTGAGCTTTAACTGTTTTAGTTTTTCTTCTTGAGTCTCTTGTCCGCCCAGTTTGTTCATGAGAGTACGACGCTGACGAATCAGGTTGAAAACTTGACTCTTTAACAAGTCGATATTAAAAGGTTTTACCATGTAGGCATCAGCACCAGTATCGATACCCTTCAATTTATCTTCATCGCTATTCTTGGCAGTAAGCAGAATGATAGGGATAGCATTCGTATTGGTATTATCACGCAGACGTTTGCAGAGGGTAATACCATCCATTACAGGCATCATGACATCACTGATGATAAGTTGAGGCTGCTGACGAATAGCTGCAGAAAGTGCATCTTTTCCGTTGGCAAAAGTGCTTACATCAAATTCCCTGCGAAACTGTTCTTTCAGATAAGTAGCGATTTCAAAATCATCTTCGACGACAAATATCGATATTTTCTGTACTTCATTTTCTTGTTTAGTATTGTTGTCTGATTCGATAGGTTTTGTCGTATTTGATTTTTCATTTGCAGAAGCGTTTGTATCAGTTGTGGAGTTGCTGGTTGGCAGAATGATATTGGCATCATCGTCCATTTTGTTGGCATGAACGGCTACTTGTATTGCAGGAATATCCCAAATCGTATTTATATTATCGGTATTCTCTAATACTTCTGCGCTTTCATACGTTTCGCTTTCTGTATCTTGTGTATCATTAATCAGTTCAGCTTCGCTCAAATGTTCTTTGCCAAGTGGCAACGTGATGTTAAATTCGCATCCTTTGCCGTCTGCATTGTTATGAACGCTGATAGTTCCATAATGCAATTCTACGAGTGATCGGGTAAGATCGAGACCTATACCTGTACCAATCTTGCGGTCATTGCTTTTTACATTAGCCTGGTAGAAGCGATCGAAGATATGTTTAATCTGATCATCAGGAATTCGTTCACCATTGTCATAGAAGGCAATCTCTGCCTCCTTATCGTTGTGGGTAAGTCTAATTTCAATCTTACCGCCAGCATAGGTATATTTAAAGGCATTTGAGATGATATTAACCAAAACCTTATCAAAATTGTTGCGGTCTATCCACATATATAGCTGTTCTGAATCGTGCTCAAAACTAAAGTCGATATTCTGCATCTTAGCTTGTTCGATAAAGAGCGCATATACATCAGAGATAAACTTCACCATATCCGTTTTGCGCATATTCATAGCCATGAGTCCGCGGTCAATTTTACGTAAGTCCATAATCTGGTTAATCAGATGGAGAATACGTACCGCATTTTTTTGAATAGTGCGATAAGTAGCATGGCGTGATGGGTCAGTATCACTCTGTAATAATTGTTGCAGAGGACTGATAATCAGCGTCATAGGAGTTCGTATATCGTGACTGATATTAATAAAACTCTTGAGGCGAGACTCGTTAAGTTCTTCTTGATGCTTGTTTTCTTCGATAAGTTTCTCCTCATGTAGTTTACGTTGACGGTACTTGTGATATACTTTCAAGAGACAGAGTAGAATGATCAGATAACCGAAATAGGCCCAGTTACTGCGATACCAAGGGGCATTTACCTCGATGGTAAATTCTCGAATCGGTGTAGATTTGTCGTTAAGACAAGCTTTCACACGGATATGATAAGTTCCTGGAGAAAGATGATTAAAGGCGAGCTCATTGCTACCATGGCTTAATTCTACCCAATCTTCGTTGTTGATACTGTAGAGATATACAATGTTATCTGGTTCATCGTAGGTGAGAGTGGATAGGTGAATGGCGAAAGAATTGTCTTCGTAGTTAAATTCAAATTCCGTGTCATCAGGATTCACGCTTTGCTCGTTGTTACCGATAGAGATGGTAGAAACCTTGATCGTAGCATTCCATGGTTGTTGCTTAATACTATCTACGTGAAACCAGGTAACTCCGCCTGAACCACCAAGATAGATGGTCTTACGATCAGGTGTGATATATGATGCCTGATTAGAGAACTCGTTGCCCTGCAGTACTTTATCAGAGTAATAGTATTTGGTTTTGCCAGTCTTCGGATGCATACAACAGAGGCCATGGTCGGTGGTAATCCATAAGTTGCCATGATAGTCTTGTTCCATGCTGGCTACACCATTATCAGGGAGTCCATCGTCGATGGTAAGTACTTTTTTCTTACGAGTTTTCAGATTATAGATATATAGACCTACATTAGTACCCATGTATACATTTCCGTCTTTGTCTTCGCGTATAAAGCGAGAGAAGATGTCATAATCAGGACAGTTGGTACCTAGGGCAGAAGTCCAACTTTTCTTCTTTTTGTCGTATATAGCCAATCCTGTAGAGGTAGCTGTATATATATATTGGTTATTATGTGATACAGCCAGACCACTGATATAATCATTTATCAGACAGTTGAGCTGTTTATTTTCCTTAGCTCTAATGTTTGATTTGAATTGTTTTTTCTGCTTAGTGTCAGGGTTGTAGCATATTAGTCCCTGTCCGCTTGTTCCTATCCATATATTACCTTCTTGATCGCTATCTAAGCCGAAAATGCTGATATTGTCACCAATATTTAGGTTGACAGCATGCCAGATGCCACCTTCGTCGATATAGCCCAATCCTTGTTGATAACTACCAATCCAGATACGATGTTTCGCATCTTCATGCATGATAATGATAGTGCCTGGCACATTGGTGTAATGCTTGATAAGATGCATCTGTGAATCGAGTTGGTATAGATGATCCTTATCTGTTCCTACCCATACGTGGTGTTTGCTATCTACAAGTATAGCGCTTATACAGTTGAAACCGATAACATTTTTAGGACCAAGTTTCTGGCCCATATAGCAGAATTCGTTGGGACGGCAAGGCGACATAAATACACCTTTTTGGAAAAGACCGAGCCAGATATTATGGTTATGATCTTCTAGGATAGAGTATACTTTAGTTTGGTTTAGATAGATATCTTTACAATAATAGGGATTCGATAAGAGTAAATCGTGTTTAGGCTGATAGATATAGACTCCGGCACCATCGGTACCGATGAAGATTTCACCTTTTTGGTTCACATTCAGGTCGGATATTGGCAGATTACCTACAGCCTTTACCTGATGGAAATCATGTTCATTTGGTCTTTTTAGCCATAAGCCTTGATCATGAAGCGAAACCCAAACATTGCCCAATTTGTCGCATATGACATCGCTCAGGGCCGATCTCTGGTTAGAAGACTTAAAATATTGTTGTTTTATTTGGTTATTTCGAATAACAAAGAGCCCCTTTGTAGTTGTAGCTACCCAGAGGTTTTTCTGATTATCTTCAGCAAAGTGGAGGGGATAATTCAGTCTTTTGTCGTGATTGATAATTTCAGCTTTATCATTGTCAAGCAATTGCATAATGCCAAAGCCTGAAGAAGCAGCGATAACTTTACCGTTGCTGAGTTGTAAAATATCTGTAAAGTATGTATGTATCGGCTTACCAAAGCGATCGTAGAGTTCATAGGTTATGAATTTGCCATCTTTATAGCGTTGTACGGTAGTGTTGCCACCGATATAAAGATTGCCTTCTCGATCTTGATCGATACAGTTGATATAGTTACTTTCTATGCCACTATCGTTAATACCTTTTTTGAAAGTTTTAAATTGGTATCCGTCGTAACGCATCAAACCATTACGGGTAGCAATCCAAATAAATCCGTCGCGATCCTGAAATATTTCATTCACGTAACTATTACATAACATATCGTCTGTTGTGAAAATTCGTCCAACTTGGGCATGGAGCGACAAACTCATCCAGAGCAGTATAGTTGATACTAGGTATTTCATGTTAGTTAGGTTTTTTTTAAGTCCTTTTACTCATGAGGTTCATTTATGTTGCAAATATAAGCTTTATTTTCGAGAAAGTACCATTTTTTGCCGTTTTTCTGCGCTTATGTAACGTAATACAAAGTTTTTGTTACTTCAAAAAAAATATTCTAAAGTATTAGACACATTATACAAAATAAGTTTCGTAGAATAGTCTTATCTTTGCAGTGTTAATGTTTAATGAGATGTATCTTTTGTTCTCATGCGATTATCAATCTTTTGATTTGTTATTATGAAAAATAAAAACCGTATTCTGAAGTATCTTATGTTAGCCTTGGGGCTATTACCTTCATCGGCTATGGCACAAGCTGATCCTAATTTTTATATTTACCTCTGTTTTGGCCAGTCGAATATGGAGGGTAATGCCAAAATTCAGCCTCAAGATTTGCTATCTATAGATTCTCGCTTTCAGATGATGGCAGCTGTAGACAATCCTGCGATGAATCGCAAGATGGGGGAATGGTCGGTAGCAGTCCCTCCGTTGTGTCGTCCGAATACGGGTTTGACTCCTGTTGATTATTTTGGTCGTACTCTTGTAAAATATCTTCCTAATAATATTAAGGTAGGTGTTATTCATGTTGCTATCGGAGGTTGTAAGATAGAAGCATACATGACTGATTCTATTGGGAATTATGTCAAGACGGCTCCCGACTGGATGGTACCAATGCTTGCTGCTTATGATAATAATCCTTATCAGCGTATCGTTACGCTGGCTCGTAAAGCGCAAAAGCAGGGTGTAATTAAAGGTATCCTTCTGCATCAAGGAGAAAGTAATTGTGGACAGGAGGATTGGCCGGTTAAGGTAAAATCTGTATATGATCATCTTTTGAAGGACTTGTCTCTAAAAGCAGAAGATGTGCCTTTGTTAGCAGGTGAGGTGGTACGAGCTAATGGAGGGGGACGATGTATCTCGATGAATCCGATTATCAATCGTCTGCCTGAGGTTATTCCGACAGCCCATGTCATTTCTTCCGAAGGATGTTCTAATGCAAGTGATTCTCTACACTTTGATGCAGCCGGTTATCGTATGTTAGGTAAACGGTACGCATATGAGATGCTTCACCTGATGGGTCAAGATGTGGTTGTCAAGAATCCGATGCTATGGGCAGATGTTCCTGATCCTGATGTAATTCGTGTCGGTGAATACTATTATTTAGTAAGCACAACGATGCATCTTATGCCAGGTGCACCTGTGATGCGTTCTAAAGATTTTCAAAACTGGGAAACCGTAAGCTATATCTTTGATAAGTTGACTGATTCTCCAAAATATAATATGGAGAAAGGTACGGTGTATGGTCGAGGTCAATGGGCTACTTCTCTGAAATATCATAAAGGTAAATTCTATGCACTCTTTGCTCCTAATGATAATCCTGGTGGTGATACCTATATATATAGTGCAGATAAAGCCGAAGGAGAATGGAAACTGGTGAGTCGTATGAAGCATTTCCATGATGCATCGCTTTTTTTCGATGATGATGATCGTGTATATGTGGTTTATGGTACCGGTCAAATCTGTGAATTGAAGAGTGATTTAAGTGGTGTTATTCCAGGTACAGATCGTATTCTCTTTAAGCGTGAAGCTGATGAAACGGGACTTCTTGAAGGAAGTCGAATGGTAAAGCATGACGGCAAGTATTATCTTACCATGATATCTTGGCCTGCTGGTAAGGCTCGCCATCAGGTATGCTATCGTATGGACAGTCTGAATGGACCTTTGGAGAAAAAAACAATACTACTTAGTTCTTTTGGCGGATTCCCATACGTAGGGCAGGGTACTATCGTAGATGGTGCTGATGGTAACTGGTATGGTATTATATTTCAGGATCGTGGTGGAGTAGGACGTGTACTTACATGTATGCCATGTCGATGGATAGATGGTTGGCCAATGCTTGGCGATGAGAATGGTCATGTACCTACTTATATGGTAAAGCCTGTGCTTGGTGAAGCTGTTAAAACCATTTATGCTTCAGATGAATTTGAAGGTTCTGAGCTGAACAAAGCGTGGCAGTGGAATCATAACCCTATTGATCATGCCTGGAAGGTTGGTAATGGTAAACTTACGCTCAAAGTGGCTCGCATAGCTCATTCTATTTATGATGCACCAAATACCATAAGTCAGCGTACTATGGGTCCTAAGAGTAGTGTATCTGTGCAAGTTGATGTGAAGCATTTGAAGAGAGGTGATTATGCCGGTCTGGCTGTCTTCAATGATGATGGTGCTTTACTTCAGATAGAAAAGACGGCTTTGGGTTATCGCTTGAGTCAGAAAACTACTTCTGTACAGTTGGGCCAGAAAGATAAGGAGATTCAGGATTATAAAGAAGAAAGTCATGGTCAACTTGAATTTGTTAAGGATAACATATGGTTGAAGATTAATGCAGATTTCCGACCTGGTAAGGATATTGCGACATTTGAGTATAGTTTGGATGGTAAGACGTGGAAGACAATTGGTCTACCTTTCAAGATGGGTTATGATTATCGTCGCTTCTTTATGGGTGCCCGTTTTGCCTTATTCAACTATGGCACAAAGGTCAAGGGCGGTAAAGCTGAATTCAAGCATTTCTGTTATAACGTAAATGATATGCGATAAATATATATGTTTTGTTTATATTAATAGGGTAACTTAGAAAATCTTATATTAAAACCGACTTGTGGCGTCTCTGATTCTTTTATGAGTTAGGGACGTCTTTTTTTTCTGAATTTAGTTGATATGAACCGTCTGTGTTTTTTGCTTATTTAGAGTTGATATACCAGATTGTATCAGATATGTAAATTTTGAAGCATGTTATATCTGATAGATAATCAACATATTTATCTCTTTACTTTTGGTCGATTTGAAAACGCTTGGCAGAAACATAGTGTTTGTGCTGTGAAAACATAGTGTTTATACGATGAAAACATAGTGTTTAGATTGTAATAACATCATGTTAGTCAGTTCAAGTGTATGTTTTTACCCATTATTAGCTATGTTTTTTCACAGACACACATACCTGTTATTGTGTTTTTTTACCATCAATAGTGTTACATATGATAAAGTTTATGTAACGTAGTCAAAAGTATTTAACATATTTTGCACAAAAATACGTCATGCAAACACTTTGGAACATAGTACAAAATACACTTAACCTTATTATACTATTTTTGCGCTAATTATTAATGTGTTTTAATAAATGAACCTAAACTTAATAATCGAATGAAGAAAGTAAACAGACTTCTGCAGACTACTCTTTTCTCTGCAGTTCTTGTGTCAGCACCTTTACAGGTTATGGCACAACAGACTACAGTGAAGGGTTCCGTGTCTGATTCGAAAGGTGAACCGTTGATTGGTGTTACTGTCATGATGAAGGGACATACTAACATTGCAACAGTCACTGACATGGATGGTAACTTCGTTCTTTCTGTTCCTAACCCTAAAGCAGTGCTTGAATTCTCTTACGTAGGTATGCAGAATGCAAAGGTAGAACTGAAAGGTCGTCAGACCATCAAGTTAACAATGCACGACGATGAGCATACTATGGATGAGGTCATCGTAGTAGGTTATGGCCAGCAGAAAAAAGCTTCTGTTGTCGGCTCTATTACTCAGACGAGTGGTAAGACATTGGAGCGTGCGGGTGGTGTTAGCTCTATTGGTGCTGCTTTGACAGGTAACCTTCCTGGTGTAGTAACGATGAGTAGTACAGGTATGCCAGGTGAAGAAGATCCAAAAATCGTTATCCGTGGTGTTTCTTCTTGGAACAATTCAGAACCTTTAGTCTTGGTAGATGGTATCGAACGACCAATGAATAGCGTGGACATCAGTTCTGTACAGAATGTATCTGTATTGAAGGATGCTTCAGCTACCGCTGTTTATGGTGTGCGTGGTGCTAATGGTGTTATCCTTATTACTACTAAGCGTGGTCAAGAGGGTAGAGCTAAGATTGAAGTAGGTATGAACATGACGCTTAAAACTGCTTCAAAGTTACCTGGTACTCTCCATAGTGCCGATGCGCTAACTATCCGTAATCAGGCAGCTCAGCAGGAATTGGGTCTAAAGCCTGAATCTTGGGGCAAGGTGCTTCCTCTCGATTTTATCGATAATTATCGTAATGGTGTAGATCCTGAGCGTTATCCAGATGTAGACTGGCAGAGTGAAGTGTTTAAATCTACTGCTATGGCTTACAATCCACACATTAATGTAAGTGGTGGTACTAAGTATGTTAAGTATTTTGCAGCTGTAGATTATTTGCATGAAGGTGACCTCTTTAGAGAGTGGGATAACAATCGTGGTTATCAGGCTGGTTATGGTTATAACCGTATCAATGTTCGTAGTAACCTCGATTTTAAGTTGACTAAGACCACTCAGTTAGCGATGAATCTTTCTGGTAGCCATGGTGTACGTAAGGGTCCTTGGGAAACAGCTACAGGTTCTTTCGGTGAGTCTCAGTTATGGCAGGCTGCTTATAGTGCTCCTCGCGATGCATTCCAGCCTCGTTATAGCGATGGTACTTGGGGTTATTATCCTGCCGATTCTCAGGGTGCTCCTAACTCTATCCTTAACTTGGCTCTCTCTGGTGTAGAAAAGCATACGACTACTCGTATCAATACAGACTTCACTTTGAATCAGGATTTGAGTTTCATTACGAAGGGCTTGCGTTTCTCTGCACAGATAGCTTGGGATAACGTTTTCCAGGAGGATGGTCGTGGTATCAATGACTTGTATCACAATGCTCAGATGAAGTGGATTAACCCAGAAACAGGAGCTGTATCTTATAAGGAACAGCAGAATGGTTTGACTAACTTCGATTTCCAGGAGGGTATTCTTTGGACTACTGCGGGTGGTGCCGTCAGCAACTGGTTAACACAGCGTAACCTGAATTATAAGGGTCAGTTGTTTTATGCTAACAAGTTTGGCAAGCACGATGTGTCTGCCATGGGTGTATTCGAGCGTTCAGAGCGTTCTGTAGGTAGTGAGTTTACTCATTATCGTGAAAACTGGGCTTTCCGTACTACCTATAATTATGACAGCCGTTATTTCTTGGAGTTGAATGCAGCTTATAATGGTTCAGAGCAATATGGTCCTGACTATCGTTTTGATTTCTTCAAGTCTGGTGCTGCTGGTTATACCATTAGCGAGGAAAAATTCTTCAAGCCATTGCGCAAGGTGGTTGATATGTTGAAATTCCGCTATAGCTATGGTGAGGTCGGTGATGATGGTGCAAACCTCGGCCGCTGGTTGTATGCTACACAGTGGCAAATCCAAGGCGGTGACCCTGGTCATGGTAAGGCTCAGTTGAGTATCGATGATACAGAGAGTCATTATCAAGTATATAAAGAGGCTAAACTCGGTAACCCTAATATTCACTGGGAGAAATCTACGAAGCAAAACTTTGGTATCGATTATGGCTTCTTCGGTGGTTTGGTTACAGGTAATATCGACTTCTTCGTTGATAATCGTAAAGACGTATTGATTCCTGGTGATAGACGTGCTATCCCAACTTACTTCGGTGCAAGTGCTCCTGCAGCTAACTTGGGTAAGGTGCGTTGTACTGGTTATGAAATCGAACTTCGTCTAAACAAGAACTTTGGTGCTCATCATGTCTACGGAAACTTCAGTATGACTCATGCTACCAATAAGGTTCTTAGTTACGATGATCCTAAGCTCTATCCAGCATACAAGAAGACTCAGGGCTTTGCTATCGGACAGGATCATGCTAACCTTACCAGTGGCTTTGCCAAGACTTGGGACGATGTTATTGGTATTACACAGTATAATACCAACGATAATCAGAAGATGCCAGGTCAGTATGATGTACTCGACTATAATGCTGATGGTGTTATCGATGATAATGACTCTGCACCTTATGGTTATACAGGTACTCCACAGAATACTTATAATGCGATGATTGGTTGGACCTGGAAAGGTTTCGACGTTTACGTACAGTTCTATGGTGTAACCAATGTTAGTCGTTATGTAGGTTTCAACTCATTAAATAAGAACCTGAATACAGTATTTGATGAAGGTTCATTCTGGACCAAGTACAATCAGGATGCTGATGCACCAATGCCACGTCTGAACTCTACACCAAGTTTCTACGAAGGTACACGCTTCCACTACGATGGTAGTTTCGTTCGTCTTAAGAACGCACAGATCAGCTATACCTTCACCCAGCCATGGGTAAAGAATTTGGGTCTTACTAGTATTCAGCTCTATCTGAACGGTAACAACCTTTGGGTATGGAGCCGTATGCCAGATGACCGTGAAAGCAACTACGCAGGTACTGGTCTTGCTTCTCAGGGTGCTTATCCTACAGTTAAGCGTTTCAACCTGGGACTTAAAATTAACTTGTAATAATACGAATAATGAAAAAGTTAAACCAATATATCGTTGTCATGTACAGCTCTCTGCTTGTAACAGCAGGTATGACCAGTTGTACATCCTATCTTGATAAAGCTCCAGATAGTGATATTTCAGAGACTGAAGCTTTCAAGGACTTCACTAACTTTGAGGGATTTACCGAAGAACTTTATAACTGTATCCCTGAGTTTGAGAAGGGTTACTGGACAAACTCTTGGAACTGGGGTGAAGATGAAATCCAGAATGTAGGTATCGACTACCACATGGTATATAAGATTGACCAGGGTGACTTCTGGGATGGCAGAGCAGCCATGATGGTTGGCAGAGTGGTTTCATGGATCGTAATTCTTTCGATACGAATGGTGACCGTTTTGCTCATTCTCTCGTTCCTGGTTGCTGGTATGGTATCCGTAAAGCTAACCTCGGTTTGGCTAATATCGACTACTTTGTAGGTACCGAAGAAGAGAAAAATCTCTTGTTGGGTCAGCTTTATTTCTTCCGTGGCTGGTTCCATTTCCAGTTGATGAAATACTTTGGCGGCATGCCTTATATCGATCGAGTTTTGCCTGCTGATGAGGAATTCCATGAGCCACGTTTGGCTTATAATGTGTGTGCTGATAAAGCTGCTGCCGATTTCCGCAAGGCTGCTGATCTGCTCCCTATTGACTGGGATAATACTAAGGTAGGTTCTAACAGTAAGGGTAAAAACCAGTTGCGTGTTACCAAGATTGCAGCTTTGGCTTATTTAGGCAAAGACTTGCTTTATGCAGGTAGCCCATTGATGAATAAGACCGTTACGGGTAATGCATCATATAATAAGGAGTATTGTCAGAAGGCAGCTGATGCTTTTGGTGAATTGCTCGCTTTGGTAGAAAGTGGTGCTACTCAGTTTGGTCTGCTTAATTTTAAGGAGTATAGCAATAACTTCTATACCATGGGTCAAGATGGTAAGGTTCCTGGTCAGAGTGTAGATGGTACCGTGACAGAGGCGATCTTCCGTGGTCCTGACTATGGCGACTTCAACGGTACAAACTGGGGTTTGAGTAAGCAGTTCTTTGCTTGTAATGCCGATATGAATGATGGTGGTGTACTTACTTTGCCAACAGCCAACTATGTTAACTATTATGGTATGGCTAATGGTCTTCCACTTGATGACCCAGAATCTGGTTTTGATAAGACTCATCCTTGGAAGGGTCGTGACCCACGTTTCTACAATGATATCCGTTTTGACGGTGAGAAGCTGATTAAGGGTGATATTTCTCAGGAATCAGATGCTGCTTCTAAGGCTGCTATCGCTGCAAATCCAATGAATTCTATTCGTTATGCAGACTTGCAGACTGGTGGTCGTTGGAGAAACGAAGAAAAGGGTAGCCGTACAGGTTATTTGCTTTATAAGTTTATCGACAATAGCTGTAACAAGGTAGACCAGGGTTATGGTTGGGCTCAGCATTTCAATATCCATTTACCATGGATGCGCTTGAGCGATGTATACCTTATGTATGCCGAGGCAGTAGCTGAAGCTACCGGTAATCCTAATGCTTCTGATAAGGCTCCTCTTACTGCTATCCAGGCTGTCAATAAAGTTCGTGAGCGTGCTGGTGTTGCAGATTTGGCTGCCAAGAATACAGCTACATTAGACAAGTTTATGAGTGAACTTCGTCGTGAGCGTGCAGTAGAACTCTCTTGGGAGGGTCACCGCTTCAACGACCTTCGTCGCTGGTTGCTCCTTGATAAGGCTCCTTATAATATCAAGACTTCTCAAGAGTTCGAACGCGTAAAATGTGATCCAGAACATCCAGAGAACAACGAAGTATCAGGATTCAAGGAGAAGACTATCCTTGTACGTAACTTCACAGAGAAGCATTACTGGTTACCACTTAAGATCAGTGATTGCAGCATTTATCCAGAGTTCAAACAGAACCCAGGATGGTAAATCAAACTTTATCTAACAATACAACTTCAATATTACAATACTAATGAAGCAACCTAAAAAATATACGAAATCTGTTATGGCTTTTTCACTGGCAGCTATAGCTTCAGTTTCAGCTAACGCTCAGACCGTTGCTGATACTGCTGAGGTTAAAGTAGCTTTCGGTTCCAAAGCTAAATCAGAACTGCTGGGTGGTATTTCTGCTGTTGATATGAAAGATCTGACCCAGAAAAACTATAATACGTATAGTCTGGATGCTCTTCAGGCTTATGCCGGTGGCTATAACGGACAGCTCTGGAATATGGGCGATGCACTGATACTGGTAGACGGTGTTCCTCGTGATGCCAATAATGTAAACCCTTCTGAGATAGATCAGATAACTTTCCTGAAGTCAGCTTCTGCTGTCGTCCTCTATGGCTCTCGCGCAGCTAAGGGTGCTGTACTTATTACTACAAAGCGTGGACACGCTGATGGCTTGAAGGTAAGTGTACGTGGTAACGTCAGCTTGTTTACTCCTAAGGAGTATCCTACTTTCCTTGGTGCAGCTCAGTATATGAGTCTTTATAATGAGTCTTTGGTTAATGATGGTGATAAACCAGCGTTTACCGATACAGATATCTACAACTTTGCTTCTGGCCGAAATCCTTATCGTTATCATAGCAATGATTTCTTCTCTAAGGATTATCTGAAAAAGAGTTATACTCGTTACGAGGGTCAGGCTGAATTCGAAGGTGGTGGCAAGTATGCTCACTTCTATGCTCAGGTAGGTTTTTATCATCAGGGCGACCTAATCAACTTTGGTGAGGGTAAAGACAATCATACTAACCGTTTGAACTTCCGTGGTAATATCGACCTACGTCTGAACGATTGGATTACGGGTTGGGTTAACTCTTCTGCAAGTTTCTATGATCTCCGTAGCGACCGTTCTAATTATTGGTCAAAGTCAGCAACATTGCGTCCTACATCTAAGAATGCACTGTCACCATTGCTCCCTATCAGCATGATGAATCCTGATGTTGTTGACATGATGAAGATGATTCGTAACAGTAGTAATGTTATCGACGGACAGTATCTTATTGGAGGTACGCTAACTGACCAGTCTAACCCATTTGCTGATATGTATGCTGCTGGTTATAATACTTATACAAGCCGTCAGTTGCAGTTTGATGCTGGTATTAAGTTCGATCTCAATAAGGTACTCAAGGGCTTGAGCTTTACTACTCAGGTAGCTATCGACTATAACACGAGCTACAATGCTAGTATCCAGAATGAATATGCTTACTATATTCCTACATGGTCTAATCAGAATGGTTACGATGAGATCATCTCTTTGGAAAAGAAAATGATTGATAAGTTTACGGCTAATCAGAACGTGAGCGACAGTCATGACAAGCAGACTATCTTCTTCTCTGGTCAGTTCGATTGGGCTCGTCAGTTCAACCAGCATGCTGTAGGTGCTACTTTGTTGGCTCATGCTTATCAGCTCAGCAATGATGGAGAATATCACCATACCAGCAATGCTAACTTAGGCTTGAACTTGAATTATAACTATGCTCATCGCTATTATGCTGATTTAAGCATGGCTGCTGTACACTCAGCTAAGTTGGCTGAAGGTCATCGTGGTGCTATTTCTCCAGTAGGAACATTGGGTTGGCGCTTAAGCGAGGAAAAATTCATGGAAGGAACTAAGGGCTGGTTAGACGATTTGAAATTGACGGCTTCTTATGGTGTAGTGAATGAAGACCTCGATCTCGAAAAATACTATATGTATGATGATATCTTCACCGCAACAGGTACATGGTGGGGATGGTCTGAGAGTGCTAATGCCATGCAGACATCTGATTCTCAGCGTGGTGAGAATGTAGATCTCGGCTTTATCAAGCGTAAAGAGTTCCGCTTCGGTCTCGATGCTAGCTTTGGTAAAGGTCTGGTTAAGCTTAATGCTAACTACTTCAATGTGAAGTTTGATGGTTTGGTTATTACTCCAGAAGCTAACTTCCCAAGTTACTATCATACATACTGGCCAGTTTCTACTTTCTTGCCTAACTATAACTACAACATCCAGAATCGTAGTGGTTTCGACTTTACTGTAGACTTCCACAAAAATCTTGGTGAAGTTGACTTGCAGGCAGGTGTAACAGGCATGTATGTTACTAATAAGAATAGTCGTGTAAGTGAGTTGGTAGAATACGATTGGCAGAAATCAGAGGGAGCTCGTATCGATGCTATCCGTGGCTATCAGTGCTTAGGCTTCTTCGCTGATGAAGCTGATATTGCAGCAAATGCTACTGTTAACGACAAGACCAAGCCTGGTGACTTAAAATATAAAGACCAGAATAAAGATGGTAAGATTGACAGCAAAGACCGTGTGGTATTAGGTCACTGGAATCCAGACTTCTATCTTGGCTTCCACTTCACAGCTAAGTATAAAGGCTTTACATTCTTCATGAACTGGACAGGCGACTTTGGCGGTATGGGTCTGAAGAACAACGAATATGCATGGTGCTATGGCGAGCGCAAGTACAGTGATATGGCACTCGGTCGTTGGACTCCAGAAACAGCAAACTCTGCTACTTACCCACGTCTTACAGCTTCTAATAACGACTTGAGTTTCGTTGATTCAGACTTCTGGACATACAAGACAAGTGCACTTCTTCTGAACAAGGTACAGTTCACCTATGATTTCCCAGCCAATATGTTTGCTGGTAAGTGGATCAATGGCTTGAGCGTGTATGTTAGTGGAAATAGCCTGCTTACTATCGCTAAAGAGCGTAAGTATATGGAAACTAACGTAGGCTCAGCACCTCAGACACGTTCATACAACTTAGGTGTAAAAGTTAATTTCTAATGCGAAAAACAATGAAAACAAATAAACTAAAATATCTCTGCATTCTTGGAGCTGTCACCCTGGGCTTAAGCTCTTGCGATGATATGTTTTCTCCAGCTATCGAGAATAACCTCGGTTTAGATTATATGAACCAGAATGCTTCTTACGCAGAGGGTGTGCTCGGTAATGGTTATACACGTATACCATGTGGAAGCTTCCCTTTTAATGAGGTGGCTACAGACGATGCAGTCAGCAATGATAATACCAACAACTGGCGTAAGATTACGTCAGGTACTTGGGCAGCTGACAATAATCCTGCTGAACGTTGGCGTGATTGTCGTTCAGGTATTATGTATATGAATCTCTTCTTGAGCCGCGTAGACCAAGTGCGTTGGGCAGAAGATAAGGTGGCTTCTAAATTGTATGCAGCACGTGAACGTGGTGAGGCTTATGCACTTCGTGCCATGTTTATGTACTACTTGCTCCAAGCTCATGGTGGTTATGATGCAAAGGGAACTCTTCTTGGTGTACCTATTGTAACTACTCCTGAGGATGTCAATTCACAGTTTAATATGCCTCGTGAAACATTTGCAGAATGTATGAAGGCATTCTATGCGGACTGTGATAGCGCTTTAGCTTTGTTGCCTATGCGTTATAGCGATATCTCTTCTGTTAACGAAATACCAGCTTTGTATAAGCAGATGGGTGCTGACGTGAGCACACTTAACCGTGTCTTCGGTGGTAAGTTTAATGGTCGTATGGATGGTACTATCGTTAAGGCTTTCCGCAGTAAGGCAGCTCTTCTTGCAGCAAGTCCTGCTTATGCTGACCAAAGTGGCACTGATTACAAAGCAGCTGCTGACTATGCTGCTGAGGTTCTCGATGCTAATGGTGGTCTTGCAGGTATGGATCCAACAGGTTGGCACTGGTTCTCTAATACAGCTGAAATCAATGGATTGAAGGATGGTATCAATCCTAAGGAAATACTTTGGCGTGGTCAGAAATCTAGCAACAACGACTGGGAAAAAGATAATTATCCACCTTCTTTGCAGGGTAAAGGTCGTATCAACCCAACTCAGAACTTCGTAGATGCTTTCCCTATGGCTAACGGTTATGCTATTACTGATGCCAAGAGTGGTTTCGATCCTGCTCATCCATATGATGGCCGTGACCCTCGTTTGGCAGCATTCGTAGTTCTCGATTCTTCTAAAGTTGGTTCTGGTGATAAGGAAATCTATACCCATGTAGGTGGTCTTTATGATGGTATCGACTATGAACAGGGTACTTCTACACGTACCGGTTACTATATGCGTAAGTTGCTCCGCCAGGATATCAACCTTGAGCCTAATGTGAATACTAAGCAGGATCATTATACTCCACGTATCCGCTACACAGAGATCTTCTTGAACTATGCTGAGGCTGCTAACGAAGCTTTTGGTCCAGAGGGCAAGGGTGGTCATGGTTATAGTGCTTATGATATCATCAAGGCACTTCACGATCGTGCTGGTGTAGGTAACGATTATCTCGAGAGCATCAAGGGCAATAAAGAGGCTATGCGACAGCTTATACGCAACGAGCGTCGTATCGAACTTTCTTTTGAAGGTTTCCGCTTCTGGGATCTTCGTCGCTGGAAGGCTCCTATCAATGAACCTGCTATGGGTATCCGTAAGGTTATCAATGCTGACGGTTCAGCTACCTATAATAAGGTAGAAGTAGAGAAGAGAAACTTTGCTGACTATATGTATTATGGTCCAATTCCTTACACTGAGTGCTTGAAGTTTAGTGAGCTTACACAGAATAAGGATTGGAAGTAATTCTCTGATACAATAATTGATTTTAATAAGATAACAAAGATGAAAAAGATCTTTTTTGCAATATTATCTCTCTGTTCACTCGTTCTTGCTTCTTCTTGCAAGAACGGTGATGTAGAGTTCGCCGATTTTGATTACCAGTCTGTGTATTTTGCTAAGCAGACACCAATTCGTACCATTACTCTAGGCGAGGATGATGCATTCCCTAATGAACTTGATAATGCACACATGTGCCAGCTTCAAGTGGTGCTCGGTGGTGTTTGGTCTAACAAAGTCGATCGTCATGTGAAAATAGCTGTTGATAACAGTTTGGTAGATAATCTCAAATTTAATCAGATTGAAGGTGAAAAATTTGTGAATACAGGTAAACCTGTTGTAGCAATGCCTTCTGATTACTATTCTCTAGAGACAACAGATGTCGTTATTCCTGCAGGTAAGGTTCGTGGTGTTGTTAATGTAAAACTGAACGAAGCTTTCTTCAACGATTTGAAGTCTGCTTATGTTACTTACGTTATTCCAGTTCGTATTCTTGAGGCAGGTAATGATACCATTTTAGAAAATAAGAACTATACCCTTTATGCAGTAGAATATAAGAATCCGTATTCTGGCATTTGGCTCAATACCGCTGACAATACATCTAAGAGCATGCTTACCTGTTATGATATGAATTCAGTAAACTATGCACATAGCGAGACGGTTACAGCTGCAGAGTTTAATGCTAATGGTGAACCTGTTTACAAAGATGGTAAACTTCAGACTGTATCTAAGACACTTGATGGCAATGCTATTCTGACGATTGGTGCTGATGGTAACATAACCTTCTCTACTAATAGTGCTGACTGCAAAATCAAGGGAACCGGTAAGTTTGTCAAAAACGGTTCAAAAGTTGACCATAGCGTGGCTTGGGGTGACAGAGAACGTGATCTTATCGAAGTAAATTTTGATGTTATTTACAGCTATGAAGATTATGATGAAGCCACTCAGAAGAAAGTAACTCGTGAAGTAACTAAGAACTACAACGAGAAACTAGTTCTGATTTCTCGTGGCAATCACTTGCGTGAATTCACAACAACCAAATAATCATTACAATGAAAGTATTAAATTCTTTATTATACGTTGCAGCAGGACTCTCTCTTACAGCTTGTGCAGACCAGGATATTCCTGGTTTCACAACGGATGAGCCTGCTGAGGTTATCGCTCAAGACGAAATCAATTCATATGGTACGTTGAAGAGCTATGTTAACCGTGATAAATATCCTCAGTTTGTAATGGCCGGTGCCGTTAATGCAGAACAGTTTAACCAAGTAGGTCAGCTTTATTCGCTGGCTAAAGCTAACTATGATGAAGTGGTAACAGGTAATGCGTTTAAGTATGCTTCTGTTGTTGGTTCAGATGGTACCTTGAATACTGCTACGGTAGAGTCTTTTGTGAATAATGCTACAAATGCAGGTCTTACTGTTTTCGGTCATACTCTCTGTTGGCACTCTCAGCAGCAAGTAGCTTATCTGAATAGCCTTATAACAGACCCTAATGCTACTAAGCATGTGCTTTATATCCACATGGGCGAACCTAAAACCAACAACTGGGATCGTGAGTTATATGTTAATCCTACTACTGAATTACAGAGCGGCAAAACTTACACCTTAAAGTTGCGTGTAAAAACTTCTGCTGCTTGTGATGTAACGGTATGGCCTCAGGGTGATGCAACTCAGTATTGGCCAACTCCTTCATTCAAGTCTACTACAGAGTGGACTACTGTTGCGCAGGCTTTCGAGGCTAAGAGTGCTTTGAAGCAACTTCGTTTCGAGTTGGGTACTCTTGGTGGTGATATTTGGATGGATGATGTACAGCTACTCGATCCAGATGGAAATAACTTGATAGCCAATGGTACTTTTGAGGAAAATGCAGACGGTTGGACCAAGCCTTCTTGGCATGAATACGAAATCAAGACGGTAGCCGACCCAGACCAAGAAGGTGGTGGCGGTGGTATGACCGAAGAAGTAAAGAAAGATACCCTTACTTGGGCACTCAATAACTTTATCTCTGGCATGATGAAGGCTTGTAATGGTAAAGTTAAGGCTTGGGATGTCGTAAATGAGCCTATGAGTGACGCCGCTCCTGCAGAACTTAAGACCGCTGGTCGTGATGGTGATCCTAAGAAGTGTTTCTTCTGGCAAGATCATCTTGGTAAAGATTATGCCCGTTTAGCTGTGAAGTTGGCTCGTAAGGCTGCCAGCGATTCGGTACAGTTGAAACTGTTTATCAACGATTATAATCTTGAAGCTGCTTATAATAAGAATGCTAAACTTCAGGGTCTTATCGATATGATAAAATATTGGGAAAGCGATGGTGTTACCAAAATTGATGGTATAGGTAGTCAGATGCACGTTACTTATAGCATGAATCCTAAAACTCAGGCTGCTAACGAGGAAGCTTATGTAAACCATCTGAAGATGATGGCAGCAACAGGTAAGTTGGTGCGTATCTCTGAGCTCGATATGGGTATCGCAGATGCAGAAGGCAATACCATTAATACTGCTGACGTTACTGAAGAACAGCAGCAGTTGATGGCTCAATACTATAAGTTTATTGTATCGAAGTACTTTGAAATCATTCCTGCTAACCAGCAGTATGGTATTTGTAACTGGGGTCTTCAGGATAGTCCTAAAGGTAGTGGCTGGAGAGCTGATGAACCTATCGGTCTTTGGGATGCAAATTGGGTACGTAAACCTGCTTATGTAGGCTTCTGTGAAGGTTTGAAACAGGAGTAAGAAGATTCTTATTATTATCAATAAATTCTTTATAAAAGTTTCGCTAGTGATTACAATTATCACTAGCGAAATTTTTGTTACGACAAATGTAATAATGAAAAACATGAAAAAGAAAGTCTATCGACTTTTGTGGTATTAAAATAAAAAGTTGTGTGTCTAAAGAGTTGAGGATCTATTTATAAAAAGTTAGCCGTATATACCAAATATGATTTCGTTGATTTCCAATACAAATTAAAGTCGAATATGACGTGTCTTTACGAACAGGCTTTCGAAATGATGTATATACTAGTCAAATACAATAATTGGTATGTGTTACTACTTCTACAGTAGGGGACTAAATATTCTGTAACTATTTAATGATAAAAGAGGTTAAAAAAATAAACAATGTATCTAGTTTATATATAATTTTGCAAGAAAATTAATCATTTATTTTTATATATCTGATTAAGTCGTATAACTTAATTCTATTATGGCCAAATGAATTATCATGAAAACAAAAAGATGGAGATATTCATTATACATAGTCTTAGCGTTTTTTCCTTTTATAAATGTATTCTGCGGGCACTTATACCACGTATAGTTATGATGAAGAAGTTTTAAGGAGTCCAGCGGTAAGTGGGGCTGGAAATATTAGAAGTTATACTCTGCCTTCTGGTAATTATTCTGTCATTGCAATAAATAATAGGGCTGAAACTAAGTTTATGCGGAAAGGAGTAGGCTGGACTGCTAATCTTTCCCCAGATCCCTTTTATGATGAATATGCTGGTAGAAATAGACAATATATAAGAATCCATCCTGCGAGAAGTCTTGGAACAGAAGGATGCATAGGACTCACCTCGAATAATCCTTTCGTGTTGAGACGTGCAAGAGATCTTATACGTAACACACTTGATTTAAAAGGAAACATACCTTTAAATGTAATTATATCTGGTCGATAAATAAAATTATTTTTTATGATGAAGAGATTGTTATTGTTTTGGGGCTTTCAATGGATCTGCTTTTTTTGTCATGCCCAGGCCGATTATATTGGCTATGTGAATAGTATTTACTGCAAAATGTATAAACAGCATAAGGAAAAAGGAATAAAAACCATTAGTGTTGGAGGGAATATTTATGCTTTAAAAGACCTCTGTTTCGATAAGAGCAAAGATGATTTTTTTTCCATGATAAAAAGCAAGGAAACATATTCTTTTGGATATAATCTTAGTTCAATTTTGGAATTAAAGTTTAACGATGGCAGTTCTCTCTACTATGAATTATGGTCTGATTATGCTGGAGAAAACGAAAACACGTACGATTATGAAATAGTACAAATATATGATACTGAGGGCGAAAGTCTTGCTGTTAAGGGGGATTATCTGAAATGCGGAGCTGGTATCAATGATCCTGACGGCTACGTGAATGTCAGAAGTAAAAAAAGTGCGAAGTCTAAAGTTGTAACTCAAATTACGAAAGACCAGATATTCTTATATACACCTTCATCCAAAAGCAATTGGTGGAAGGTATATCTGAAAGATGGTGGAAAATGTGTCGGCTATGTTTACAAGGACAAAATTCTTCCTTATCGAAAATGTAGCACCAAGATAAAGGAAAAGATAGAACACGAGATGAACTGCGAGGCATATTGAATAACAACATCGAGGGTGGACAAATCAGAGCCATCCTCGATGTTCTAAAATTTTTGTGTTCTCGCGGACAATTTAGGGAGCATCCTCTCCGTTATGGATGAGAATGGGACGAAGGTCTTCGAAGCCTCCTACGATGCGTGGGACAGACAGACTGTTACGCTCAATACCATAGGCTTGCACCGTGGCTACACGGGACACGAGATGCTCATGGAGTTTGACATCATCAACATGAACGGTCGGTTATACGACCCTATTCTTGGCAGATTCTTCAGTCCCGACAACTATGTTCAGATGCCGGACAACAGCCAGAACTTCAACCGCTACAACTACTGTCTGAACAATCCGCTGAAATACACAGACCCCAGTGGCAATCTCTTTGGTATTGATGATGCCGTGATAGCCTTTGCTGTATTCAATATGGCAAGCAGCATGATGCAGGCGGCATATAATGGCGAGAGTGTATGGAAGGCCGGAGGATTGAGCCTCTTGTCGTCGGCGGCCTCCTATGGCATAGGGGCTGCTTTCGGCAGTGCGGGCAGTTTTGGCAAAGAGATGTTGCGTGCAGGATCCCATGGACTGGCAAGCGGAGTGGTCTCTACCTTGGACGGGGGAAACTTTGCCAGTGCTTTTGTTTCCGATGCCGCAGCTTCAGGCATCGGATCGTATGCGAAGACCATAAAGGGTCTGGAGACTTGGCAGATGGTTTCTTCGACGGCAGCAATGGGAGGCATGGCAGTTTGGATTTCTGGAGGTAATTTTCTTGAAGGAGCTTTGTCTGGTTTACAAATTGCAGCATTCAATCATCTGGCACATGATGGAGGACCTGGTGATGGAGGGACAGGATATGCAAGGACATTGCCTGACGGAACATTAGAAGCTAAAGAACCTTTACAAGAAGTTGTTTGTAAAGGTTCATGTCCACGTCGTAGCATTTTATTTAATAAACGATCAGATGCAGGAAAGGTTTCGGTTTTATCACGTTCAATTATTATAGAAGCTATGGCTGAAGCAGGATTAACTGTGATCCATGTTACAAGTACAGTAAGAAGTCCAGAGTCTCAGGCTAATGCGATGTATAATAATCAACGTAATGGAAATCGTATTACTTATAAAGAAGCTGGAACAAAAGTTCTGAAATGCTATCCAAATAAACCAACAAGCCCCAACCAAAAGTATTACCTAACAGACTTGGGAAAGGCGTTGTTAACTTATGAGATGAAAGAAACTGAGGACATGGAGAATGTGAACGAAAAAGTTAGACACATGATTTTAGCTTTGAAAGGTGACGAAAAACGTATTGCACTGGAACTATTGAAAGGAATTCATTTTTCGGATTAACCATTTTTTTTCTACACGATAATTCTAAAGTAGAAAGAAATAGAGTTTTAAACTAATATGAGACAAGTGTTTTTTAGTTTCCATTATATGCGTGATGTCTGGCGCGTTTCAATGGTGTGAACCGAGCTATCAAAGTCCTGAAAAACGAAAGTTCGCAAAGGAACACGGTAACATGAAACTGAACATTTGCAAGATGCAAGGCGGTTTTCGTTGGAATCTCATTTTAAAGGGGACTCAGTAAATTATATTTTTTATTTAAAAAAACATTCAATATGTTTGTTTTTTTCGTGATAAATTAGTAATTTCGCATGCAAAGAGAGATTTTATTAAAATAACCATTATGAAACAATTTTTATCTTTTTTATTATTTATCGTTCTCCTGATCGGATGCCGTCGGAAGGATGTGTATCTGATCCAATTCCCGGGTTCGAACCTACAGCAGAAAAGTCTACTCACTTAACGTTTGATGCTGCAAAAGATTCCTTGGAATCTATTCTTCGTTCTCTTTTTATTCAATCTACTCGAGCAAATAAAGGGCAGATTCCACAGATAGCTGAAGGGTATAGTACTCAGAAACTCGTAAGCCGTAGTACTTCTGGAGAGAACGTAGACTCTAATTATGTCTATGTCTTCAATTTTAAGGATAATGGTGGTTATGCTATCATGTCCAATAACACTCGTCTTGGTCCACTTTTGGCTAAAAACGAATAACAAGCTTATTACACTATTTATCAAATAGTATTTTTTTAAAACATAAATCATTTTTTAATTTTAAAGGAAAAGTTTAACGATGAAACCACTATTCTTACTCATGTTTTCAGCTATACCTTTCTTATCCTCTGCTCAGGGGAAGATAAGGTATAGTTATGATATGTCTGGTAATCGGATAGAAAGAGTAATTGTTATGCCTAAGGCAAAATCAAATGCAGCGGCACGACATGATTCTTTTACCGATGATTTTGGCGACAGAAAGGTACAAATTATTCCTAACTATTCTCAGGGTACCCTTCGTGTTAGTATTACAAAATTACATGGTGATGATTGCTGTGATTTGGCAGTATATTCGTCAACTGGGGAATTGGTTGCTCAGAAAAAAAATGCTGGTTCTACTACAGAATTCAATCTGAACGGTCGTCCTAATGGAGTTTATCTTCTTCAAGTAGTCTTTAATGGAGAGTCTTCAACCTGGAAAATTGTAAAGCAATGAAAAGAAATTTACTTCGATCACTTCTATTTTATGTTGTAACAGGCTTGGTGAGTACAATTTCAGTGAATGCTAGCAATGATTCCATCAATACAATAGCTAAGCCCCAGATACTATCAGCTACGTCTAATACATTTGATAAGCTCTATCCAAATCCTGATAAGCCATTTGAACCAATAGACCCAATCGGTCCTGTTCATCCTATCGATCCAGGAGACCCAATACTACCGATTCATCCTGATAAACCAGTTATGCCAAATCCATCAACGTCTACGTCCAGTACCTATGATGTTGGTAGTCCTAAGGGATCACTTAGTGTAAATAATTCAGGAGCTGCAGTTTATAGTATTAATATATCTGCACCTAATGGTGGTAGTCTTACCCCTTCTATCGGTGTAAGTTATAATAGTCAGTCTGGTAGATATGGACTTGTAGGATACGGATTCAATATAACAGGAATCTCTGCCATTACCCGAGGCGGGAACGATTTATTCCATGATGGCAGACAATCAGGAATTACATATACAGCAAGCGATAATTTTTATCTTGATGGTAAACGCTTGATTCTCCAGTCCGGCACTTCTGGTCAAAATGGAGCTACCTATACAGTAGAAGGGAATCCATTTACAAAAGTTGTCGTACATGGCAATTACAGCAATAGTACAGCAACGACGTGGTTTGAGATAATGACCAATACCGGTATGACCTACCAGTACGGCAATTCACCAAATTCAAGAATAGCCTACAGGAATAAAAGTGGCTATTCGCGTATTGCCTCATGGTATATCAACAAGGCAACTGACAAATACTCCAATTACATAACTTATGAGTATGCCATCAGCAATCTAAGTATTAGACCTACTACTATTGTCTATGGTACAAATTCGGCGAAGAGTCGTGGAATAGTCAACCAAATCAGCTTCATGTATCGGAGCCTTGGGGAAAATGCAAGGCCGTTTGCTGTTGAAGATCAGCAAGGAAAGACAGACATGTGCCTTTCGTCCGTTATAACAACAAGTAACAATACTGTATATCGTAAATACACATTTACCTATAATGACAATTCGGACCTGTCCAGCGGCAAGTGGACACGCCTTGTAACGGTCGAGGAAGCAAATGGGAAGGGAGAAAAACTACCTCCTGTTAAATTTACTTGGCAGTATCTGCCTTCCTCTACAGTCAACTCATCCCAGCTGAATGTACCGACAAAGGATGGCAGCAGTTTCGTGGAGGAAACCAACAGGAAATTTCTCTCGGCAGACCTCAATGGCGATGGCGTCAGTGATATCATAAGGATAGCACCTGTGAAAGTTACAACTGCCGTCTGGGCTGGTGGTGGCAGTTGGGACCGCTATACTTATGTATATGTTAGCAGAAGTAAACTTTCATCTACAGGAAACGTAACCTACGATTCCCCTCTGGTTTATACGTTGCCCTCCGGTATATCCATGGATGTCATCAAATCCATGTTTGGAGGGGCATCGGTCATGGACTTTGACGGAGATGGATACAATGATCTGGTGTTTCCATTCCAAAATGCGGCAACAGGTCATTGGAACCAGGCTGTTTTCTACATAGTTAAGGGAAGCGATGTTGTGGCTGGAAGGGTAGGGTTACATGCTTTTGCTGTAAACCTCCAGTCAACGGACAGAGCCCCTTTGTTTGCAACCTTTGATGTTGACGGCAACGGTAAGGATGACGTCGTGTGTGTGGAACAACGTAAAAAGGGCAATTACTATCCATGTACTATAGTACAGCTTGCCGGTGGAACGGCACTAAACTGTATGGAAGTAAAGTTTACTTTACCACAAGGTGTGAGCAAAGACATTGAAAAGGTTTTTGCCGGTGACTATAACAATGACGGGCTCTCTGACCTGATACTACTATATAATGGCGGCTATAAAATCTATTTCAATAATGGAGGGACTGCTGTCGCATCGAGATTTACAGAGAATAACACAAAGTCGAGTACGGACTTTGGTAATTATTGGAGGATTCAGCAAGGCGACTTCGACGGTGACGGATTAACGGACTTCGTCTACAACAAGTCGGGGGAATCCTGTCTTTGGATAGCACACAACAATGGTAATGGTACTTTTACTCATACAAAGTCAGTAGACATCGGAGTTTCAGACCATGCATCCAACAAAGATGACAGTAGATTTACCTTGATGACTTGCGATATAGATCATGACGGTCGTACTGACGTGATGGTTTGTAAGGCCGGATACAGACATCGGGGATTCCCTAAATTCAGGAATGAATATACAAACACTCAGGTGAGATGGCTCTATTCTACGGGGTCAAATCTAAAATTGGTCAGCAGCTATACTAAAAACCGGGAGGACGACGCTAATGAGAGCTCTACTTTCCTTGGCGACTTTGATGGCGATGGATATCCGGAACTTGCAAATTACGGTAACATGCTGAACAACGCTAACAATACGTTCAGTGAGAAAATCAATGTCTATAAGTCAGGATATAACCTGTCGCAGGTTGGGAAGATTACAGGTATTTCTGATGGCATGGGCAACAACAGCTACATCCAGTATGCAAGTGCTACAACCCCTGCTGTCTATAAAAAGAGCATTAAAAGCACATATCCGGTTAACACCTATACCCTTCCACTGTCGGTTGTGGAAACGGTAACGGGTGACAACGGTTCGATTGGTACCCAGACGACCAAATATTTCTATGAAGACCTTAGACTGCATATCGCAGGTAAGGGAATGCTTGGCTTCAATACGGTAACCAATGAGAATACAACGTTAGGTACAAAGAAAGTAAACAGCATTACTAAATGGGACGAGAGCCTCTGGATCCCAACGGAAATCAAGATTTCAAGCTCGGTTGGGAAGAATACGGGCACGGTTGTCTCGACCTATTCTGTATCAAGGTCCGGCAAGAATTACTTTGCTTATGTGTCCAAGAAGGACATGACAGATTTGGATGGAAATACGGTTACAACTCTTTCTAACTATGATGTATCGAAAGGTGTTATTGTTGATGAAACCGTAAAAAATGACGGTGACAAAATGTATAAGAAGGTTTCCTATTCTGGCTATCAGAATAAGGCTGGAGTTTGGTTGCCTGCTACATTAACCATGTCACAGAAACATGCAGATGACCCGGCACCATATACAACTGTTACAACTTATAGTTATGATGACAAGGGCAATGTGCTTTCTTCTACCGTGAACAGTGCAACCAATATGGCGCTCAAGACTACATCAACATACGATGCGTATGGTAATGTTCTTTCATCGGTTATCACAGGAAGCGGAGTAAAAACAATAACAAAATACAATGACTATGACGCATCGGGGCGTTTCGTCATTAAAAGTTATACCAACCCAGCTTCTGCTGTCAATACCTTTACGTATGACTTGTGGGGCAATGTACTGACAGAGAGCGACGCTACAGAACCTTCCAATATACTAACCACCAAATATACTTATGACGGTTGGGGAAGGAGACTGACTGCTCTGTCGGCTGACGGCACACAGACAACCTATGAAACAGGTTGGGGAACGACCAACAGTAAGAAATATTATACAAAAGAAACCACTACGGGCAAGCCTTCTGTAACAACATGGTATGACAAGGGAGCCCATGAGGTCTTGCAGGAGACGTTTGGTGCCAAGGGAATGCCTGTTTCCAGGACTACAACCTATAACGGCAAGGGGCAGGTTTCACGTGTCGAGAATAAAACGGGGAAATTGACCATTACACAAAATCTCACCTATGACGAACGTGGAAGAGTCGTCACGGATGTGCTGAGCTCCGGCAAGTCAACTTCATACTCATACGGAAACCGTTCAGTTACCACGACCATTGCAGGGCGTGCCTATACCAAGACTTTCGATGCATGGGGCAATGTCATTAAGTCATCTGATCCTGTCGGTGAGGTCGAATACCGATATTCTTCCATAGGCAAGCCAAGCAGTGTAAGGACACAGGGCTCTACTGTGACTATGACCTACGATACTGCCGGTAATCAGTTATCTCTCTCTGATCCAGATGCAGGGACTTCAAGTTACACATATGCAGCCGATGGCACATTGCTGACACAGACCGACGGAAGAGGTATCAAGACTACTAACAGCTATGACAATTTGGGACGCTTGGTATCTACGCAAATCGGGAAGAAAACCATTGTATATACTTATGGTACTGTAGGCAACGAAAAGTTGAGGTTGGTAAAACAGGCTTTGGACAATAACTCCGTTGAATATACCCATGACAAATTTGGCCGTGTTGTTACGGAGAAGCGCAATGTGAATGGGTATGGCACTTATAGTTTCTCATACGCCTACAACAGCAGCAATCAGCTCGCCAAGACTATATATCCTGGTGGATTAGAAGAGTCGTATCTATATGATAATTATGGCTTCAAGGCACAGTCAGTGATAGGCGACAAGGTCATCTATAAGGTAGAGAGTACAGACGGCCTTGTAACTAGTACATCGTTTATGGGTAAACTCACTGCCATGCAGACTCGCGATGCACGGGGATATGAAAGCAATGTGAAGATAATGCGCGGTACGAGCGTCCTGGAGTCCTTCGACGGAACCTACGACGGTGCTACCGATAACTTGTTGTCACGCAAGAGAACCAACAACCCGCAGGAAACCTTCGGCTACGACAATCTAGACAGGCTTGTTTCTGTGAAAAATGGGGCAACAGAAACCATGAAGATAAATTATGCACCAAACGGAAATATACTTTTCAAAACTGGAGTAGGTAATTTCTCTTACGATAAGAATACCTGTCCACATGCTGTGACAGAGGTGGAAAACACTGATGGGAAGATACCGAGTGATGCTCTGACTACTTCCTTCAATGACTTTGGAAAAATTGAATTGATAGAAGATGCAGGCAAAAATCTCAGGATGGATTTCGCATACGGTCCGGATCAACAAAGATGGTATTCGGAGTTGTCGCATAATGGTACGGATGTCAGGACAACAGTCTATGCCGGGGAATACGAAAAGATTACAGAAGATGGCAAACCACGCGAGTTCTATTACCTTGACGGCAACACCATCGTCATCAGGGAGAACGGCACGGTAAAAACTTATCTTGCCTTCACGGACAATTTAGGGAGCATCCTCTCCGTTATGGACGAGAATGGCGCAAAAGTCTTCGATGCTTCATACGATGTGTGGGGCAAGCAGACGGTGACTCTCAACACCATAGGCTTGCACCGTGGCTACACGGGGCATGAGATGTTGAATGAGTTCGACATTATTAATATGAACGGTCGGTTATACGACCCTGTGTTGGGCAGATTCTTCAGCCCTGACAACTATGTTCAGATGCCGGATAACAGCCAAAACTTCAACCGCTACAGTTATTGCCTGAACAATCCGCTGAAGTATACAGATCCGAGCGGGGAATTGGCATGGTTCGTTCCTGTTATAGCAGGTGCCATTATAGGAGCTTATGCTGGGGCTTCCATACAATCAGGAACTGCTGCATTTTGGAACTGGAACTCCAATGCTTGGAAAGGTGCCATTGTCGGTGGAATTATTGGCGCAACAATTGGTTATGGTGTTTCTTCAGCATTGGCATCTTCTGGTGGAATAACAGGCCTTACTACTACAGTAAATGGCACTGAGGTCGTGGCTAAGTCTGCAGGTATAACCAGTTCTATTCTGAATAGTGGTAGCATAAACATCGCATATAATGCAATTACTGGTGGTAGTTGGGATGGTGCATGGAAGGCAGGAATCGTTGGACTTGCAACAGGTGCATGGGCAATAACTGGAGGATTTGGAATGGTTAAGGGCTTTGGTGCTGCGTCTCGTTTAGGCAAGTTAGCCGGAAAACTCGGTTATCAGATGATTGGAACTGTAAGTCAATCAGTCGGGAATAATTGGGCTTCGAATAAAGGACTCTTTTCAAGAGTTACATTAGGATTAGGTCCTATAAACTTGACATTGGGTAAAGGACAAAGGTTGCTGCAATGGGAAAATAATCTTGGAAACATTGCGATAAATGCCTTTGGCCTTGTTAATACGGTTGCCGGTGGGAAAGTCCATTTTAATACTGATAATCTAACATTTGAATATACAGGCGGTCTAATGGATACTTTCCAACCTACACAATCTATGCATGACGGCCAATTATATGAAGTTAGTGCAGGTTTTAGTCCATATACAGTAACG
The DNA here is from genome assembly GCF_022024235.1 of Segatella baroniae B14. Lineage (GTDB taxonomy): Bacteria > Bacteroidota > Bacteroidia > Bacteroidales > Bacteroidaceae > Prevotella > Prevotella bryantii. The sequence continues at coordinate 30,160 of NZ_CP091800.1, read as the reverse complement.
GGAAATAGCAATTTGGGTAATGTACTTAAACATGAATTGCATCACCTATGGCATTCTCGTGCATTAAATGATTTGTTTTTAGCGAATTATGGACTTCAAGGATTGTATGCTTTGATTTTAAAAGGTAATTTTATAGCAAATAAAAACTATTATGAAGATTTTGTCGATAGTTACAGTTGGTGGCCGACACATTAAATGGCTTGGGCTTTACATGATTTTTATGTTATCTATCCAATCTTGCGATGTGGGATTCATACTTCCGTTAGACAACAACAAGTTTAGCTATGACATTTCTTTATCGGAGGACAGTATGGTTAAGGTTAGCAGTATGTACTTCAATGGCTGGCATTACCTTCTCTTTGATTTAAAAGGAGAATATGTAATGAATCCCGATTCCTTAAAATTGGAATTTTGCGATAAGAACATAATAGTAGGGAAATTATTACCCTGTTCTGAAACAAATACATATAAAAAAAATAATACACATGTAAAGAATCGTTTAATTACAGTACAATTACGCTATGAACGTAAAGATAAAGAACAAGGGCTCGATGAATCTTTAGTCTTATTTGTTTTACCATCAAACTTCCTTATGAGAAATGATAAAAGAGTACTCACAGATTCGTTGAGAATAGTATTGAGGAGACCGAAGAGAAAATAGCTGTGGTAATTAAACGTTTTAAGGCCTTTAGTTCTTCTAACGAAGGGTATTTAATAAACATCCTTGAACACTGTAAATTCACACTGGCAGCTAGTCTGTTTATCAGATAAGGCTGTCGGTGTGTTTCTACGCAGATTGGACTATACTTCTCTTTCTACAAGAATGTCCGTCTTCATGCTGTGACGGAGGTGGAGAATGCTGATAGGAAGATACAGGGCGATGCACTGGCCACTTCCTTCAATGACTTCGGAAAGAGTCAACTGATAGAAGATGCAGGCAAGAGTCTTAGGAGGACTTTGTCTATGGCCCGGATCAGGAAAGATGATATTCGGAGCTGTCGCACAAAGGTACGGATGTCAGGACAACAGTCTATGCCGGGGAATACGAAAAGATTACAGAAGATGGCAAACCACGCGAGTTCTATTACCTTGACGGCAACACCATCGTCATTAAGGAAGACGGCATGGTGAAAACTTATCTTGCCTTCACGGACAATTTGGGCAGCATCCTTTCCGTTATGGATGAGAACGGCACCCAAGTCTTCGATGCCTCCTACGATGCGTGGGGCAGACAGACTGTTACGCTCAATACCATAGGCTTGCACCGTGGCTACACGGGACACGAGATGCTCATGGAGTTTGACATCATCAACATGAATGGTCGCTTGTACGACCCTATTCTTGGCAGATTCTTCAGCCCTGACAACTATGTTCAGATGCCGGATAACAGCCAGAACTTCAACCGCTACAGCTACTGCCTGAACAATCCGCTGAAATACACGGATCCGAGTGGGGATTTTTGGAACCTTATCATAGGTGCTGCTATTGGAGGACTCTTCAATTGGGCGTCACATGGATTCCAGCTTAATGCGAAGGGACTCGGCTACTTCGCCACTGGTGCAGTTGCCGGAGCTGTCGGTGCAGGATTAGCATCAGGAGTGAACGTTGCCATGGCAGGAGGTAACTTCTGGACTGGAGCTGCAGGATTGGCGAAAGGAGTTTCTTCTACAGGATTCCTTGCAGGTGCTGCTTCAGGTGCAAGCGCAGGATTTGCAGGCGGGTTTATTTACGGTGCAGGTAATTCATGGGTTGATGGACACAGTTTTGGGAAAGGTCTTCTTGCTGGTTTAGAATCAGGAGGCATCGGAGTTTTGGAAGGCGGTATTGCTGGAGGTTTGCTTGGTGGCCTTGATGCCTTGGACAAAGGCACAAACTTTTGGACAGGAACTGCCAAGATTGATTTGAGTGGTGCATATTCGTGTGCTAACTGTATGCCTTCAGATTTTGAACTTGGTGAAAGCACCATTACGGGAAAATATGTCGGACAGTTTGAAGGTGTAAATGTGTTTGAAACCAAGAAAATTGGGAGTCTAATTACTCCGAGTCCTGATGGTTATTTACATTATAGGGCTGTAACAATTCCAGAACGTGGTATTATTGCTGCAGAAGGTGTATTCACCAGTGGTTTAAAGGATGGAACAGCTATGATGCAACATGAGTTTGGACATATCCTGCAGTATCGTGGTTTTGGATCAGCTGCATATTGGCACGTGATTGCACCAGAAAGTCTAGCCAGTGCTATAATTAAACCATCATCACATTATAAATTTTGGACAGAAACGTGGGCTAACTACTTGTCTAAAGGACATTTTGGAAATGCTTGGATAGGAGGATCTTACTATCCTGCAAAAAACATCAGCACCTTCAATTTGATTAAGATAATAGCCGCTCAAATGAGGGAGAAGCCACGTGGTTTTATCTAAATTTAGTATAAAATATTCTTATTCACTATGAGTATGAGCAAAATAAATCTATTTGTGTGTATTTCTATCGTTATTTGTTCATTATCTTCTTGCATACCAATAGGTCACACAAGAGTCCTCGCTGTATTCAAGAACTGTACTAATGACACGGTATATATAGGTGCATCCCACTATGATAATATTGATAGTGTTAGCGAGCAAGTAAGTCCACATTATAATTTCGTAGCCAATAATGGTCTTGATATCTCCAATATTTCTTTATGGGAAGGAACATATTTTCGTAGTGATAATTTTATATATCCAGACTCTTTATGTTCAATAGATGCAGACTACTTATTCCACGATACTGACACTTGCTATTTTTTCTTGATAAAATGGGAAAATGCAAAGGGATTCTCGTGGGATGAAATTCGAACTAAGAAATTATATCGTAGATGGATTGTCACAAGAGATAAGGAAGGCAGGTTTGATAGGCATATAAGAAACTTGAACACTAACAAGAATTAATACAATATGGTTAGTCCAAGAAACAAGAGTCCCGCTATTGGTTTTTCAGTACGAATGTATGAAGAATTACAATCTTTCATAATTAGGAGTTTTAAATGATTTTGTAAAATGACATGAACTTGATGTATGAGAAATTATCATAAAGAATAGAAGGACTACATGAAAAAAGTATAATAAAAATGAGTGTGGATTATGCCCCCAAAAAAGGCGACATCCTCTTCAAGACTGGCGTGGGCAACTTCTCTTACGACAAGGATGTCCGCCCGCATGCCGTGACGGAGGTGGAAAACACTGACGGGAAGATACCGGGCGATGCGCTGACGACTTCCTTCAATGACTTTGGAAAAATTGAATTGATAGAAGATGCAGGCAAGAATCTCAGGATGGATTTCGCATACGGTCCGGATCAACAAAGATGGTATTCGGAACTGTCGCACAATGGTACGGATGTCAGGACTATGGTTTATGTCGGTCCGTATGAGAAAGTGACAGATAATGGTGTCACGCGCGAGTTCTATTACCTTGACGGCAACACCATCGTCATCAGAGAGAACGGCATGGTGAAAACTTATCTTGCCTTCACGGACAATTTAGGGAGCATCCTCTGCGTTATGGATGAGAACGGCACGAAGGTCTTCGATGCCTCCTACGATGTGTGGGGCAGACAGACTGTTACGCTCAATACCATAGGCTTGCACCGTGGCTACACGGGACACGAGATGCTCATGGAGTTTGACATCATCAACATGAACGGGCGGCTGTATGACCCTGTCCTCGGCCGCTTCTTCAGCCCTGACAACTATGTTCAGATGCCGGACAACAGCCAGAACTTCAACCGCTACAGCTATTGTTTGAATAATCCGCTGAAATACACGGATCCGAGTGGGGATTTTTGGAACCTTATCATAGGTGCTGCTATTGGAGGAGTCTTCAATTGGGCGTCACATGGATTCCAGCTTAATGCGAAGGGACTCGGCTACTTCGCCACTGGTGCAGTTGCCGGAGCTGTCGGTGCAGGATTAGCATCAGGAGTGAACGTTGCCATGGCAGGAGGTAATTTCTGGACTGGAGCAGCAGGATTAGCCAAAGGAATAGCTTCTACAGGATTCCTTGCTGGTGCTGCTTCGGGTGCAAGCGCTGGGTTTGCTGGTGGCTTTATTTACGGTGCAGGTAATTCATGGGTTGATGGACACAGTTTTGGGAAAGGTCTTCTCGCTGGCTTAGGTTCTGGAAGCTTAGGAGCTTTGGAAGGTGGTATTGCTGGAGGCCTAATTGGTGGACTTGATGCTTTAGATAAAGGCACAAACTTCTGGACTGGCAAGGCGAGTTTTAATACAACAGGTGCTATGGCCTGTACAGAAGGTGCTCCGTCTGATTTCAAAATTGGCGATATAATTGATGTCAAATATAAGGGAATGTTTGAGGGACAATATGTTTATGAAAGTAAGCAACTTGGAACATATGCAAGTGGTAATTATGCAGGTTTTACACTTCCCGATCAAGGTATTGTGGTAGGCGATGGAGTTTTTTCCAGTGGGAAAAAAGGAGGATTGGCTATGTTGCAGCATGAATTTGGTCATGTCCTTCAATACAGGAAAGTTGGTGCCATTGATTATTATGATGTCATTGCTAAAGAAAGCTTATTAAATTGCGGATATGACAAATTGTTTGGTACAAATACACATAGTACATATTGGACGGAGACTTGGGCTAACTATTTATCTAAGAATTACTTTGGCGCTGAATGGCTTGGAGTTGAAACACTTTCACGAAAGAATTGGCAGTTCTATTATCCCTCAAAGGATCCTAGCAGATTGCTTAAATTTATAAAATTTGGTTGGAAAGGTCTCCGTATTTGACGATGTAATAGGATTTAGCCCAAATTGGTCAGAAATAATTAATAGAAACTATTCTTTTAATCTCAAATAGACCGATTTGGGCTTATTAAGCCAGAAAATTATGAATAAAATAATAAAGAAAATTAATAAACAACAATCTTTCGTATTTCTTGTTTTTTGTACATGTATGCTCACTTCCTGCGTTATGGACAGAATAACTTCATTTGGTATAAGGAATAGTTCAAATGATACTCTTTATATCGAACTTTCAGAGTCAGATTCTCTTGGTGATTTAATATATTGGTGCGAGGATTCGAATGATTTGATGCCTCCAACTTGGCCTACAGACACAACCGAGATATATATCAATAACAAAAAAGTAGTCATAGATAATCGTTTCTATGCATTGCCAGACTCAACCGTGCTCGTAAGTCCATACTCATTTGACACTAAAGATACCTGTTACATATATGCTATAAAAAAGCAGATAATTGAACGTTATACATTAGATAAAATCCGTGAGAGAAAACTCTATGACCGACAGGTTGTAACCAAGAAAGATTTCCATGATCGCCTCTTCGAGTACAGGCCTGTAGGTATGTCATCAAATTCACATTAGGCAGCCTTTTGGAATGTACAAGTATCAATGTGGCAAAGATGCCTCAGATTTTGGCGTACTTAGGTAATCGTAATACGAAGAATGATAGATATATGGCTATTGTCATTAGAGATAGCGGCACGGTGAAATATTATCTTGCCTTCACGGACAATTTAGGGAGCATCCTTTCCGTTACGGATGAAAATGGTACAAAGGTTTTCGATGCCTCCTACGATGCGTGGGGCAGGCAGACGGTGACGCTCAACACCATAGGTCTGCACCGTGGCTACACGGGGCATGAGATGTTGAATGAGTTCGACATCATCAATATGAACGGTCGGTTATACGACCCTGTGTTGGGCAGATTCTTCAGCCCTGACAACTATGTGCAGATGCCGGACAACAGCCAGAACTTCAACCGCTACAGCTATTGTTTGAATAATCCGCTGAAATACACGGATCCGAGTGGGGATTTTTGGAACCTTATCATAGGTGCTGCTATTGGAGGAGTCTTCAATTGGGCGTCACATGGATTCCAGCTTAATGCGAAGGGACTCGGCTACTTCGCCACTGGTGCAGTTGCCGGAGCTGTCGGTGCAGGATTAGCATCAGGAGTGAACGTTGCCATGGCAGGAGGTAATTTCTGGACTGGAGCAGCAGGATTAGCCAAAGGAATAGCTTCTACAGGATTCCTTGCTGGTGCTGCTTCGGGTGCAAGCGCTGGGTTTGCTGGTGGCTTTATTTACGGTGCAGGTAATTCATGGGTTGATGGACACAGTTTTGGGAAAGGTCTTCTTGCTGGTTTAGAATCTGGAGGCATCGGAGCTTTAGAAAGCGGTCTTACTGGAGGAATCTTCGGTGGCATTGATGCAATGGATAACCATGCAAACTTCTGGACAGGAAGGGGGTACTTTGATACGACAGGAGCCATGGCCTATCAAGGATGTAAGCCAAAAGAATTTAAAATCGGAGATAAGATTAAAGCAAAATACGTCGGAAGATTCGAAGGTCAAAGAGTTTTTGAAAGTAAGTATCTAGGTTCACTATCAAGTGGTGAATATGCAGCTTTCACACTACCTGACATAGGCATATTCGCTGGTGAGGGCGTATTCTCTAGTAGCCAAATAAATGGACTCGTAATGATGCAACACGAGTTCGGCCATGTCCTCCAGTATCGAAAAGTAGGAATAGATTTTTATTATGAAGTCATTGCTAAAGAAAGTGCGATGAATTGTAATAACTTTTTTAATATATTGCACATGAAAAAAATATCGATAGTGGTAAAAATAGTTTTGATGTTATTGATTTTAGATATATTTAGTTCTTGTATTATGGACAGAAAAACCACCCTCTATATAAAGAACTGTACAAAAGACACCTTATTAATAGAGTTATCGGAGGCAGACACTCTTGTTAACTGGCAATTTTGGGGTAAGCAAGCTGCGGATGTCGTTTCGCCGAATGATACAGACGAGGTAGATATTGCATTTAATAAAGCTATCATCGGTAGTTTTGCGTTACCAGATTCAACTATCTATATTGACCCATATATATATAGTCACTATGACACTTGTTACCTTTATACCATTAAGTGGAATATAGCAAAAAAATATTCAATGGATGAAATCCGTGCAAAAAAGCTCTATGACAGACGGACTGTAACCAAGAAGAACTTCCATAACCGTTTATTCGAATACAAAAAATGAATACTTTAAAGTTATCTATAATTACTTGTTTTTCAATACTATATTCTCTCACATCTTTTGCAGAGGTAAAATCGAATGTCAGCATTGAAATAGGAAGCTTCGACTCTATACCATCAGAGATAGATGGTGGATGTTGTGTCTTTTATAAGTATCCAAACAAAATGCGAAATAAAAGCTACATAATGGTGAAAGACCTTGCAACCACGGCCTACATGGTGATTAATCGTCGTCTAGAAGAGTTTACTCTTGTATCCAATCGGAAAGACGTATTTTGTTACAAGAATAAAAGGTTTACTTTAAAAGTGACAATCAACCATACACAAAGCAAAGGTGATAGTGAATTCTATAATGTGAAAGGCATTCTTATTGTGGAAGATCGTAACAAGAATCAACGGAAACTAGCTTTTTGCGGGAATTGTAGCTGGTAGTTTATACTTTGTAGCATTTGATGTAATTGATGTCTTACCCATAAGTAGTAATGAATAGCAGGTGTGTGGGGATTAGCATTCGCAAGTCCCTACACATTTAAATTTATGTTTCAACTAACATTGTTTGCTACGTGTGCAATTTATGCTCCAATAATAACAATCTCTGACAGCATTTTATACCATACTAATATTAACAAAGCTATTCTTTCCAACAAATGGTATAGCATAATATATTGTATATTCCTTTTCCTATGTTGTGCTTTTCTTGATATTTTCTGCAAGAAGGCAGTAATCCATATAAGTTATTATAGGTTATGGAATAGTATTCTTATTGTTTTCATTATTCAAAATGTGGTTATAATCATAAAAAGAAATATTAGTAATCTAAGCCAAAATAATTCGTAAAGATACAAACTCTTGCTGGTATGTGTATCCATTGACAGCAGCGCAGAACCTGTACCACCTTTGTGGTCTCGAATATGAAAGTTACCTATTGAGTACTAAAAAAGTTAAAAAAATAAACAATGTATCTAGTTTATATATAATTTTGTAAGAAAATTAATCACTTATTTTTATATACTGATTAAATCGTATAACTTAATTCTATTATGGCCAAATGAATTATCATGAAAACAAAAAGATGGAAATATAAATTCTGGTAATCGTGGTGATTTTAAGGAGAGGTATAACGGCAAAGAACTTGACCGTTCGAAAGGTCTTGATACTTATGACTATTTAGCTCGCATGTATGACCCTTCATTGGGCAGATTCATGTCTGTAGATCCGCTCTGTTGGAAATATTATAGTATAAGTCCGTATGTGTATTGTCATCAACCCATGGTAGAACAATAGGTGAGGCCATAGCAATAATGCGAACTGCGAAAGAATGCCGCACAGTTAGTCCAACTTCAACCAAACCATATTAACAAACGAAATTGGTTATGTATAGAATCTTATTTATATTATTTTTTATCATATTATGTGGATGCCAAAATGATAAGGATGGATTGTCAAATCCCGTAGTGATCAATAGTATTGACAGCATATGTGTTTTATGTGAACCTATAAGGAGTGGTCCTTTTGAACATGTTTGGCTTGATGAACGCTATCTGACAGACGAAAGGAATCCGAGGTTTGAACAATGGATTTATGGCGATAGTATTGCTAAATACTGTAATGTTGAGGAACTGACAGAATTGGCAACAAAACATAAATCTATGGCAGTGCGTTTTGTTGCATTTAAAATGTTATTGAAGAAAGATTCCCATAGAGCAATAAAAATTGTGATTGATGATATTGATAGCAACGATAGTATCATCGCAACTCATCTGGATGAAGGCTTTCCTCGACTATTATCTGGGTTAAGAGTAGGCTACGTACAAGGAGATAGAAAGATATATAATATTTCCGTTGCAGACTCTTTGGCAGTCGTTGAAGCCGTACTTAAGTCGAAAAACAAATCGAAATTTTATTTCTATTCTTCGATGGAACTAAGAGATAAAATTAGAAGTAGCCAGTAGACCCCACCTTTGTGGTCTCGAATGTAAAAGTTACATCAGATTTGTCTACGTTCTCTATTGAAGAAGTTATCGATAATGGGAAATGGCTGTCATATAAAAATGGAAAACTAATAGAGAAACATTCTTCTAATTGGCAACCTGGCTCAATAGATCCTGATGCGAATGATAAATTTAAAAACTTCTTAAAGAAATTACGAGAAATGCTATTTAATACACCTAAAATTTACAAAAGATGAAAAAAGTTTTATTTATATTTATTGGAATAGTAATAGGGGCAATTTGCACAACTTTTGTTTTCATGTTTAATTATAAGAAGGATATTTCTTGTACAAATAGAACTTCTTTAATAGAAGATAGTTTAAAGCAACAAATTGTAAAATATGGTAATCATGATGCCTATTATGAATTATATGCATTGTGTTTGCCTGATGATGAATTATGTATGCCAACCCAAAAGCAATATGATATTTTATTCTATGATTTGCTTATGGCAGAGAAATATGATGATATGTATGCATGTTATGAGGTTTATGATTTATTATTCGGATATAAAGAAAACAACATGTTCGCTAATAGTAAAAATACTGAGATAAAAGAAATGGCACTTTATTATCTTAGAAAAGGATCAGATTTAGGCCATTATAATTGTGCAGATATAATATATAATCTTCTCAAAGATAATAAACTTCCTCGCCAAGATTGGAAACCAATGCAATATTATAAGGAAAGAGCTGATTCTTTGCGTTCTGTAATGCTGTCTCAATAGACTTCTAATTAGTTAACATTCAGTTAATTATGTCGGTTTGTAAATTTCTCGATAAAATTTCGTTCTGTTGGATATAGTGCTTATCAAATCTAACTATATATGTTTTCTAGTATAATGCATTAAGTCCTTGAAACATAATATGAGTACATTAAATAAAAAACTAACTTCGTTCTTCAAAAATGGACATTGGGGAATTGTAAATGCAGAAGGACGGATTATAATCCCTGCTTGCTATGATGCAATTCTCGGTTTCGATTATAATGAGAGCGCACACCTTTTTTTATTTTCAGTAAAGAAAGGTAAATTATGGGGTGTCATAGATCAAAATTCTGCAGTAATTATTCCTTTTTCTTATCAAAAGATAGGGGTTTTCAGTAAAAATATGTGTTCTGTTTGTAGAGATAAGAAATGGAATATCATTAACAAAAAAGGTGAATTACTACTGGAAAGATGGTATAAAGAGATTATATGGTTGAATCATAATTGTTATGTTTTGTACAATGGGACACAATACCGACTCCTTTGATGGTATAAATACTTGTAAAGTTTATTATAGTAAAGGCTTGTTTGGTTGGTTAGTTGTTGATCGTATAACGCGTTGACGTGTCATTGTCAAGGATCATTTGGGTAATCATCGAATCGTCCAGAACGAAAAAGGCAAGGAATATGATTCGATGTCTGGTCTTGAAATGTATGATTATGGAGCACGACTATATAACGGACAGTGTATAAGTAAAAAATATTATGATTGCCTCCTAACCTTGTTTGATTAGGAGGCGTTAAAATCATATCTAAGTTTTAGAAGTTATACCCCAAAGAAATCATTAAGTTCTTATTTTTGACAGAAATATTGTCGTAATCCTTTAATAGGTTTACGAAACCCCATTCATATGCCATGCCTACGTAGTAATGCTGGCTGAAAGTTACACCTGCACCAATTTTAAGACCTGCATCAAAACGATTGGTATCGTCATCAAAGTAATCTCCGCTTGCAGTTTGATTGCCACTAGACAAAGTTCCTGAACCGCCTAGGCCGTAAGCTAAGTATGGACCTGCTTCGAGTGAAATATTGACTTCATCAGAGGCTTTGATACGATAAGAGGCCAGAACAGGAACTTCAAGATAAAGTGGTTTACCTTCTGCTGAACTTTGGTTTGTTGCATCTGTGCTGAAGCCTTTTTGTGAGAAGAATAAGCCTGGCTGGATGTAGAAATTCTCTGCTACAGGGATATCTGCTATAGCACCTATGTGGAATCCTACTCGACTACCTAGATTTATACTTGCGTTAGTTTGAGAACCACTTGTAGTAATGTTGGCAATGTTCAAACCTGCGCGGATACCAAATGTTACATTGTTTTGTGCTGAAGCATTTAATGTCAGAACAGCTGTGAGAGCTGCTAAAAAGATTTTTTTCATTTTAGTGTGTATTTAATAAGTTTTATTACGATACTAAATGGTTATATTCGTATGCAAATGTATAAAAAAAATCCCGAATTATACTCAATCTATCTTACAATTCTTACATCTTCCTAAAAATCTTTCAAAAGAAGCCTTTGAATGTAATTTGAGAAGCTATTTACAGAAAAATCGAATATCTGTCGTTGGTGTATAATGTAAGTTATTATTATTATGTTGATGGAAATGTTTTTTTACAAGCACTGTTCTTTTTTGTTTTTCACCAGGTAGAATTTTTATTCTTGCTTAAGAATTATTTTGTTTGATGTATCATTTCGTAAACTTCTTGATATATATGACAAAATGTACTTTTATTTTTTTTGTTTGATGTAATCTTTGATAAACTCTTTGATACAAAATCTAAAGTTATTTTGTTTAAAATGCTCTAATTTTGCAGAAAACAATATTAAAATAATCGAAAATAACGAAAAACAATTTTTATCGATATGAAACCTATATTATCTCTTCTCGTTATGGCTTCTTTGAGTGTAAGTAGTTTTGCTCAGGATGCTGTTTTCCAGAATTTTAAGTATACTGGTAACGAAAGTCGTTTTGCTAAAAATATCGACACCAGTAAAGAATATTATAATCCGGTATTGGCTGGTTTTTATCCAGATCCATCTTTATGCCGTAAGGGTGATACCTATTATTTGGTAAACTCTTCTTTTAGTTTTTATCCTGGTGTACCATTGAGTACGAGTAAGGATTTGATTCATTGGAAACCGGCTGGATATGTTCTCAATCGTGAATCTCAGTTGCCTTTGACTCGCCAAAATATTTCAGGCGGTATTTTTGCTCCAGCGATTTCTTATAATGAGAAGAATAAAACTTTTTATATGATTACCACAAATGTGGGCGCAGGTAACTTCTTCGTAAAGAGTAAGGATCCTGAGAAGGGATGGAGTGACCCGATTTATCTTCCTAAGGTAAATGGTATTGACCCAAGTTTCTTCTTTGATAAGGATGGTAAAGGCTATATTGTTCATAATGGTCCTGTAACAGGTAAACAGGAATATGAGGGTCAGCGTGCTATTCGTCTTTTCGAGTTTGATGTGAAGGGTGATAGCATTAAGGGCGATTTTACAGAGATTGTTCGTGGTGGTACCCATGTTCAGAAAAATCCGATTTGGATAGAGGGTCCACATCTTTTCCGTGTTGGCAAATATTATTATCTGATGTGTGCTGAAGGTGGTACCTGTGATTGGCATTCTGAAGTAATCTTCCGTGCCAAGAGTCCAAAGGGTCCTTGGGAGGAATGTCCTGATAACCCTATATTGACTCAGCGTACTGGTCTTGATCCTAATCGTCCTGATATCGTAACCAGTGCCGGTCATGCAGATATTGTGCAGAGTAAGGAAGGTGATTGGTGGGCTGTATTCCTCGGCTGTCGCCCATATCAGGATGACTTCTATAATACAGGTCGTGATACTTATCTTTTGCCTGTAACCTGGAAAAATGGTTGGCCTATTATTCAGCCTAAGAATACTGCAATTCCTGCTGTTAGCAAGATGACGAAGTGGCAGGAAAAACTGAGTGCAGGACTGAAGAATCAGGGTGAATTCTCTGGTAATTTCAGCTATGAAGATAAGTTTGATGGTGAAAGCTTAAATCAGCGTTGGATGTTCCTTCGTAATCCTTCTGCTTTCTGGAAGACCTCTTCCGAGGGATTGGTGATTTCTCCAAAACATGCTAAGATTAATGAAAAGGAGAGTCCTTCTGTTATCTTTACTCGTCAGCAGCATACTAACTTTACTGCTGAGACTACTGTTCGTTTCGCTCCTACAAGTGAAAAAACACAGGCTGGTTTGGTTTTGATGCAGAAAGAGGATCATAACTTCGTGTTTGTCAAAACTCTTCGTGCTGGTAAACCGGTACTTGTTCTTGAAAGAGCTGAACGTGGTAATGCGGTTATAGCTTCTACGGAATTGACAGGTGTACATGCTGCTGGTAACGAACCTCTTCGTCTCAAGGTGGTAGGTAACGGTCGTTACTATGATTTCTATTATGCAGAGGGTGATGCTGATTACCAGCTCTTAGCTAAGGGTGTCGATGCTGTTAATTTGAGTACACACCAGAGTGGTGGTTTCATTGGTGCGGTAATCGGACTTTATGCTGTGAAATAATAGCCTAGTAAATAAGATATTAAATGTGAAATAAATATTCCTATATCAATCTCTTCCCCCTCGTGAGAGGGGGAAGACCTAATAACCTTAATTCTTTATTGTCTTTCTCTCTTACAAAAAGACAATAATCCTATTTAATTTATAACGGATAAGTGTGCTTTCTTCGGAGAGTACACTTTTTTTAGAGAATGATGAGTAATCATAACCAATAATAAAACCAAAAGCAATGAAAATCTTTCAAAAATTACTGCTTGCCTCTTCGTTTTTTGCGAGTCTCCAGATGCAGGCTCGTGAAATCCAAGTGAAGAGTCCTAATGGACAAATCGCCGTTACATTGAGCGATGACGCTGGTCTATTAAACTATCAAGTCAATCTTGATCAGTATACTTTTATCCTTCCTTCGCGTCTAGGTCTGAAGATGGATTTGGGTGATTATACTGATCAGCTTGCTTTGACTGAAGAATATCAAGTGAAGAAGGTGACGGATCATTATGAACTTCAAACGATAAAATGCAGCCGTGTAGACTATGAAGCCAATGAACTTACAGCAACTTGTACTCAACATGGTAATAAGGTTTTTGATATTGTGTTTCGTGTGAGCAATCGTGACGTTGCTTATTGTTATCGTGTATATCCTCAGGGGGAAAAAAACTCGGGAGTGATAACAAGCGAGGCGAGCAGTTTTAAATTTCCGTCAAATACCACGACTTTCCTTTGTCCACAGGCTGAGCCGATGCATGGTTTTGCCGGTACATCGCCAAGTTACGAAACTTCGTATACTATGGATGATCAGTTGGGTAAAAATGGATGGGGGCAAGGATATACTTTCCCATGTCTTTTCCGCGAGGGTAATGCCGGTTGGGTACTGGTTTCTGAGACGGGTGTAGATGCAAATTATGTAGGAAGTCGACTCATGGGCCATAAAGATGGTACTTATAGTATAGGTTTTCCACAGGCAGCTGAGATGAATGGACAGGGAAGTACCTCTGTAGCTATTGCCCTTCCTGGTAGTACTCCGTGGCGCACGCTTACTCTTGGCAAAACGCTTGCACCTATCGTCGAAACTACTGTTCCTTATGATTTGGTGCAACCGAAATATGAAGCATCTCAACCTTATATTTATGGGGCAGGTACTTGGAGCTGGATTATCCAGATGGATGGTTATACTCGCTATGATGAACAGAAGCGATATATAGATTTTGCAGCGGCTATGGGATATAAATCGGTTCTTATCGATGCTCTTTGGGATACACAGATAGGAAGAGATAAAATTGCAGAACTTGCCCGATATGGTGCTGCCAAAGGTGTGGGTATTTATCTTTGGTATAACTCTAATGGAGCGTGGAACTATGCTCCTCAAGGGCCTCGTGGTATCATGAATAATACGATAGCCCGTAAGAAGGAGATGAAATGGATGCATCAGATTGGTATACGTGGTATTAAGGTAGACTTCTTTGGTGGTGACAAACAGCCGATGATGAAACTTTATGAAGATATTTTGAGCGATGCCAATGATTATGGTCTGATGGTTATTTTCCATGGATGTACTCTGCCGCGTGGCTGGGAGCGTATGTATCCTAATTATGTAGCCAGTGAGGCTGTTTTGGCTAGTGAGAATCTTCACTTTGGGCAGGGCGCCTGCGATGCAGAAGCCTTTAATGCTTGCATCCATCCGTTTATCCGTAACACTGTAGGTAGTATGGATTTTGGCGGAAGTACTCTCAATAAGCATTATAGTCGTGATAACCAGAAGGGTACTACCCGTAGAACTTCAGATGTTTATGCTTTGGCTACAGCCGTACTTTTCCAAAGTAGTGTTCAGCATTTTGCCATGGCGCCTAACAATCTTGAGGATGCTCCTGCATGGGCTATTGATTTTATGAAGAAAGTACCGACTACTTGGGATGAGGTGAGGTTTATTGATGGTTATCCTGGTAAGTATGTTATTTTAGCTCGTCGTCATGGTAATACTTGGTATATTGCTGGTGTAAATGCGAATAAGACTCCTGTTAGATTAACTCTTCATTTACCGATGCTTCAAGCAGGACAGGCAACTCTGTATGCTGATAAATGGACCAAGAAGGTGACTGATATTCTGTCAGAAAATTTGGGAAATGTTTCTCAGGTTAAGGTTGGTAAAAAGGGAACATTGACTATCGAAATGAAACAAAACTGTGGTTTTGTTCTCGTGCAATAATATATTATTCTTGAGAAGTATTAGTTTGGTAACTTCTCACTTTATTCCATAAAAAAAGACGACAGACGATATTCTCGTCCGTCGTCTTTTTTATGGAATGAGGTAATTTGTTTTTACCAACTTCCGCCGGCTCCACCACCGCCGAAACTTCCGCCTCCAAATCCACCAAATCCTCCGAATCCGCTGCTACCACCACTACTGCCGTGGTAGAAACCTCCACCAAATCCTCCGAATGTAGCAGAGCCTCCTTTGCCACCACTATGTTTGTCACCAAAGAAGCAATAGAGGATAAAAAGGAAGATGAGAACAAAAATAAATACGATACCGATGAAAGTATCATCGTCGGCATCTTCTGCATAATTATTTACGTCGATTTCACCTTTAGCAATAGGCATCAATATATGCAACGCCGCCCAGACACCTTCACTATAATTATTTTCTTTGAAATGAGGTATCATTTCGTGGTTAACTACCTTATAGCAGACGGCATCAGGCAAAGCTCCTTCCATACCATATCCTGTGGCGATGAAAGCCTCACCTTTAGTTTCGTTTTTCGCTTTAATCAGAATGACGATACCATTATTATATTTTTTGCCACCTACGCCCCATTTCTGTCCAAGTTGTTGGGCGAAATCTGCCTTGTCTAGCCCTTCTAGATCATTTATGGTAACGACAACAATCTGATTGCTAGTCTTTCTGGCAAATTCTTCCAGGCTATCTTCCATAATATTGGCATCAGGGAGGATTCCTGCAAAATCGTTTACCAGTTTGGGTGGGTTCGGTTTATCTGGAATCTGAGCAAAGGTTCCTATGGTAGCCAATAGTACCATGAGGGTAAGTAATGCAGATTTAATCTTCATAGGTAATTTCATTGCTCAATTCGTTGATATCATCTTTAACGGCAGGGAAATAATGGGTTAGTTTATTACCAATTTGTAGGATGGTTTCACATAATCCATTGCAAGTTTCGCCTGCTTTCAATTTTTCGCCTAACAACGTTAGGGTGTCTTTCCAGAAGTCATCTGGTACAAGTTCGTTAATGCCTTGATCGCCTAATATTGCGAATTTGTGAGATTTATAGGCGATAAAAATCAGTACAGCATTGCGACGCTCAGTCTCATAGAGTTTTAACTGATTAAATTTTTTCTGGGCTGTCGTCATAACGTTACCCCAACAGCGTGGAGTAACATGTACACAAATCTCGCCAGAAGTTTGGCGCTCTGCTTCTGCAATTGCACTAACGATACGTTGCTGTTCGTCGGTAGTAAGAAAATCGATGAGAGCCATGACTTAGTCGAAACTAACTTTTGGAGCTTTATCAGCACCAGCCTGTGCTTGGAAATATGGTTTAGCTTGAAAACCAAACATGCCGGCAAAGATATTCTTAGGGAAAGTTTTCACAGAGGTATTATACGAACGAGCTATTTCGTTGAAGTTCTTACGCTCCACAGTGATACGGTTTTCGGTACCTTCTAATTGAGCTTGAAGTTCTTTAAAATTCTCGTTAGCTTTCAGGTCAGGATATCTTTCCTGAACAACGAGCAGTCGGCTTAAAGCAGAACCGAGTTCTCCCTGTGCATCTTGAAATTTTTTCATAGAAGCCTCGTCAAGTGTGTTTGCGTCTACTTTTACACTTGTGGCATTTGCGCGGGCCTGAATAACGCCTTCCAGAGTTTCCTTTTCATGCTTGGCATACCCTTTTACTGTTTCTACAAGATTTGGAATCAAGTCAGCGCGTCGTTGGTATACGTTTTCTACTTGAGCCCATGCTTCTTCTACTTTCTGTTGTTCACCTACTAAACTGTTATAGGTACTAACAGCCCAGATAGCGAATACGGCTACAACAGCTAAAATGATAATAAGAGTTTTTTTCATATATACTTTCTTCTTTTGGTTATTCGAAATAATTATTTTAGTAATTCGAATTCAAAAATACAGAAAAAAGAAGTAAGTGCCAAATATATTTTACTTTTTTAAGGAGTGTAGCGAACAGGTGAGTGTAGAAGAATTTTCCACATCATCGTCTGGCATTAATACCCAATTATATTTCTTTTCCCATCGCCAGATAGTGACACGAGAGAGGTTTGAGCCATACAAGGAATATATAAGCTATCTGACACTTACGCACTTGATGCCGATTAGAAGTTGTGTTCTTTGATTTGGAATGAAGTAAATCGTAGATGGGCTTGTGTAGTACGGATACCAAACCATCCCGATGTGAGGGCATCTTTACCTTGATAGTCGGCTATCTTCTCGCCATCAAAATAGATTGCGGTACTATCTTGTTTTACCACGATTCGGATGGTATACCAATGATTAGCCTTGAGTAGGTGATCTTGATCAGTATATTCTTTGATGATTGCTGGACGAAGTTCGGCATTCTTTTCCGCATTATCGTTGCCATCGTATAATCGGAAGCGGGTTGTTGTATTCGAATTACCACCAAATCCTAGATAGTATTGTTTTAAAGAATAACTTCGAAGAAAATTACCCTGTCGCCAGTCCATTCTGTCGAATATTGTTGAGGCTTGAGGATCTGTAGCCATCCAGAAACAGTTTAGGTCACTAAGCCGATCTCCCACTTTGCCTTCATCCACGATGCTGGCTTGGTAGGTAATGGTTACAGGTGCCTTTAGCTTTTGGGTGTACCATAGGGTAAGACCTTTGGGAGCTTTGATATCTATAGTGTCTCCCAGGTGGATTTCATGGTAAGGTGATTCAGATTCCACTATCCATATAGGCTTCTCTGCAGCTGTATCAGGAGAAGCCCATTTTAGTACTTCTTGAGTGTAGATAGCTGCTAAACTCCACGAAGCTGCTTCGTTGGTACTAATAGTCGGTTGTTTTTGTCCTGCCTTATGGTTGCGATGTCTGCCCAATAGATCATTCCAAGTTTTGGTGGCTAGTTGTGTATCGTGGCTTTGTTGGGCGGCATAGGCTTCTAGGCGGATAATACGCTGATGATTACCACTGATTTCCTGACTATTCCGCTCAAAGTCGCGTGCATGCTCATACCAAGCGCGATAAAAGGTGGGTTCCTTAATCATATCACTCAGTTCATTTATTGTTTCAAAGCCTCCCATAATGGATAGCAGATGGTTGGTATTCTGCCGTTTTGGGTCGCCCTCGTAAGTGATTTTACCTGTTGCGGGATCGTACCCCAGAGCCTTATTGCCCGTAAACAGACCGTGCGGTAATTGGCCAATGCTCTTCATGCCTGCAATGATCTTATCACGATAAACCGTGTTGCCCGTACGTTCCCATTCTGTCATCCAGTTGGCTACATACGATACCCAGTCGGGACCAATACGCAGACGTGCTGGTGCAGTGCTCGGATATTTAGATCGCGGTTCTGCTAAGCGCATCGGATCGAGTTCGTAAAGCTTTTGATCGGCATCCTTTACGGCATGCATGAGGTCGCCTGTACGTTCATCGGCTGTGAGATAATAGAGAAAACGGTTCCACGATACCTGACTGATACGGGCTTCTTTGGCACCACATCCCCAATGACTTACGTTGTGTCGACTGCCTAATCCGGCCCATGGGCCTAAATGGTATACATCCACTTCTGCATTATGTCGTGTCATGGCTACGGCCATATCCCAGATATCTTTACGTCCGCTTCGCAGAAAACTGTACCATAACCACAGCGGTGTCCCCAGTTCAGTGTTATCCCACGCGTATCCACCTACATCATAGCGCCACATGCCCCGTTCTTCATCAAATGCGTGCATGAAGTCCCCATAATTCCAAAAGCCATACCATTTATATTGTTTTACTTGCTGCTGGTAATACTGTATGTAGTGTTCTAGTTTCTTTTCCACTAGTCGGGCGTTTGCAGTACTGCTGTCTGGTAGCGACCATATACCAAAAGCTCGTTTTTCATGCAGGTATTCTGGGGTGGGAAGTAGTTGAGCGTCCTCTGTCAGTATTTGTGAACGGGTACTGATATCCGTTTGCCCTTGATAGCCCTCTGATGGTTGTAGGTATACCACAGATGTTCGGGCGATGCCCACAGGGGTACTTAGTCCGGGTTGTACGTCTTCGTAGCTAGCATTTAGATCGTGAGCTACATCGTCATAATGGCGCAAATCCATGGGCTCAGCATAGGGACTCCAAAGCCATACGGTTGCCTGTGCCTGATAAGAACGCATATTCTGAAGAGTGAAGGCCGAAGGATACGATTGCCAGAAATCCTTGAGAAATAATCCAAGTCCGCCGCTTACATCTCCCACAAAGGCATAGCCGTCGCCATGTCCTGTCGTAAATGTACCTAACCATGGTCGGGAAGAATTCGCTTTTTTTTGAATGCTGCAGGCATTATCGGTAATTTGTGACAGGCGATATTCATCCCATTTGGCCCAGTTATCGATGAGATTCTGATTGATTTTGTCAAAGGCCTTATACTCCGGAATGCGTTTGCCTGCTACTTGGTCAACTTGCAGATTATGCAGGTGGCCTGCCCGCTGTCTTACTCCTTGTTGTAGTGTGAGTACACGTCTGCCATCCAGTGGCTGAACTGATTCGCTCCAAACTTTGCCCTGATTATAAGTAAAGGCTACATGTCGATTATAAAGTTGTTCTCGAAGCGGAACTTGTGCCCGAATACCTATTGCCTTCAGTCCTTGTTCACTAGGTTCGGCGTCGATGGTGAGTGTATTTACGAGTTTGATGATATCACTGCCCTGATAAAAATAAAGGCGCACATCAAAAGGAAACTTTTTTTGGTGTAAATGGCCTTGTACACGTACAATAGTGCGTATCGGACCTTGATGCTCCAGTAAAACTTGGTCTACGATAGCTGGAGATTTACTGTCTGTTACAAATTCCACGGCATCTGTTACTTTTTGGTGCCCTACATAAATGCTATCTATCACATGCTTGCCTTGAAGGGAGAAGTAAGCTGTCATCTTACCAGTTGTTACTGTAAATGAGGCGGGGGAAATCGATAGTTTCGATTTTTTAGTGGAATTTTTGGATGATTTTTTTAATGAACGAATAATTTGTAGATCTTTGTTGTTCGATGGTGCAAGAGCTGATACTGCTGCCCATTTAACGGAACCGTCAGGCCAGTATGCTTGAGTCCAGGATTCTGAAGGATACGTTTTTCCCTGCGCATCAGCTAATACAAGTGAAGTAGATGATTTTAGCTCTCCTGGCGCAAAAGGGATACCTAATGTCACAGGGGTGTCGTGTTGAGGAACTATTCCCACCCAGTGCAATGGAATGGCAATAAAGCAGGTTGATAAATATTTTTTAAGTAGTTTCATGTGTTTTTGTGTTTATGGTTGGTTATTCATATTTGTAGGAGTCTGCTTGTGAGCTATGTAAGTTCACAATAGGAATGTTGCAGAATCAATTATAAATTGCAAATATAGCTTATTTTCTGAATATAGCGCTTTATGACAATTAAAAAGTTGTTTTTTTTCTTATGCTATAGTGTTATTTTTATTTTTTTTTGTAATATTTTGCTATCAGTTTGTAAGATGGAAACTATCTATCTATAAAGATGATTCTTCTTTTTGTGAATACTCTTTTTTGGCGCTTTCCTTGTTTTTTTGTACTTTTGTAGTTGCTATTTTTAACAAGTAAGATAACTCTATGATTGTTTTAGTATTATTAACTATTATTCTAGGTACATTCATTCCTTTACAGACAGCAACTAATGCGCGTCTTCAGCGTTCTGTAAGTTCGGCTCTTGTGGCTTCATTTATTTCGTTTGTCATTTCTACTATCCTTTTGGCTTTTATTGCCTTAGGGACGGGAGAACTAGGTAATTTTTCTTCGATAAATATTTCGGATATTCCTTGGTGGTCTTGGACAGGTGGACTCTTCGGTGCGATGTATGTTGCCTATATTACTTTTCTCTTCCGTACCATCGGAAGTGTACAGACTATCGTATTACCCATTTTCGGTCAGCTCGTTTTTAGTCTTTTTATTGATAAATTCGGTTGGTTTGATATGCCACAATGCAGTATTAGTGTGGTACATATATTGAGTGTTATCTTCGTTTTTGTTGGTGTTTTACTTATTGTAAATCAACCGGTTAGTAGCCGTTTTAAACAAAGTGAAAAGGTTCAGGTTGATACGAAAACAGTATCACAGAATGTTTCGAAAAAAAATAAATGGCTTCCTCAAATCTCTGCAGTATTGATAGGTGTCATTTTGACGTTGAACAGTGTAGCTAATGGTCGTTTAGGAGTCGGCTTGTCTAGTGCGCTAAATGCTTCCTTAATTTCGTTTATCGCCGGAACGCTTTTCTTAGGAATACTTTGTTTGATTACTCATACGCTTGGACAAACTGTTTTAGGGTTTCAACGACAAGATCCGTGGTGGATTCGTCTTGGTGGTATCTTTGGAGCCATTTTCGTTTTTGGCTGTACTTATCTTATACCCCAGGTAGGTGTAAGTGCACTCAGCGTACTAACCCTCTTAGGGCAGATGGCATTGAGTCTGGTTATCGACAAATATGGATTGTTTCAGGCCGATAAAAAGACAGTATCAGTGCAGGCTATTCTCGGTATTCTTATTATGCTGGGAGGAGTAGTTGTTTTCAACTTTCTTTAATTTTATTCTAAACACCCCAAAAGACATGAACGGTATATTTTCAGCTGAAAGCTTATTAAACCAGATTATAATCAGTTGTAACGATTTCCTTTGGACTTATATTTTAACAGGAGGTCTTGTGATTTGTGCCTTGTGGTTTACGTTCAAGACTAAAGGTTTCCAGTTTACGATGTTCCCAGAGATGGTTAGATTGTTGGGTGAGGGAACCCAAAAAGATGGAGGCGAACATATATCTTCATTCCAGGCATTTGCAGTTAGTATTGCTTCGCGTGTGGGTACAGGTAATCTTGCAGGAGTAGCGTCTGCTATCGCCGTTGGTGGTCCTGGTAGTGTCTTTTGGATGTGGATTATCGCTCTTCTCGGTTCGGCTACAGCTTTTGTAGAATCGACTTTGGCACAATTATATAAGCGTCGTGGACGCCATTCGTATATTGGTGGACCTGCTTATTATATGTTTTATGGTATGCATTCTAAATGGATGGCTGGCATTTTTGCCTTGCTCATCACAGTAACCTTCTGTATGGTGTATATTAGTGTGCAGGCTAATACTATTGTAGGGGCAATGGATAAAGCTTTCGGTGTAGATCCTGTCGTTATGGGTATCATCCTGGTGGTATTGTCTACAGTATGTATATTCGGAGGAATCCAACGTATAGCGAAGGTGAGTAGTGTGCTTGTACCGGTTATGGCTGTGCTTTATGTGTTGCTTGTAGTCTTTATTATCCTGACAAATTTCAGCCTTATTCCGCATGTTTTCGAGGTCATTGTCAGTAATGCTTTTGGATTTGAACAGTTTGCCGGTGGAACTTTTGGAGTGATGCTGATGAATGGAATAAAGCGTGGACTTTTTTCTAATGAAGCGGGAGAGGGTAGTGCTCCAAACATAGCTGCTTCTGCAGATGTATCGCATCCTGTTAAGCAAGGTTTGGTACAGGCTTTAGGCGTCTTTACTGATACTCTATTGGTCTGTAGTTGTACAGCTTTCATTATTATTATCAGTGGAATCTATGATCAAGGCGATTTAAGTGGCATCCAACTCACACAAGGTGCACTGCAGTATGAAATAGGCTCTGTTGGACCTACTTTTGTAGCTGTTGCCATTTTCCTTTTCGCCTTTAGTAGTATTATAGGTAATTATACGTATGGCGAGATGAACGTTCGGTTCCTTACGCGAAACAAAAAATGGTTATTGGCCACCCGTATTATGAATGCTGTAGTGATGGTGTTTTTTGGAGCGATAGCAAGTCTTGATCTTGTCTGGAATTTAGGTGATCTGTTCATGGGCTTCGTTACGATATGCAATTTAGTAGCTATCGTCAGTTTAGGCAAGCATGTCTTTTTTCTACTTGATGATTATCGCAAGCAAAAAAAGGCTGGCATCAAGAGTCCTGAGTTTCATCGTTCTCAAATGCCAGAAATTGAGAAAGATCTCCGTTGTTGGGATTAGTTCTCTTATAAGTAGGGTGGAGATTTTTATAGAAGCTTTGTTTAAAGCTTATTTCGATAATAAGCCATATTCTCTTCAGGTATAAGGCATTGAAAGCATCAAGCTTTTTTATGTATTGTGGAATATGGTCTCAAAACTGGTGTTTTAAGTAGACTCAGTTATTTCCTGTTTTTCAAATCTTATGAGGGCTTCTGAATAAGGATGTACAGATGCTACAGATACATAGAATCCTGTTGCAGTGATACGTATTGAACTACTTCTGACTTTTTCCTGCTTGTAATGGTTTGACTGTCAAATAAAATGCCAAAAAACAGTGCTCTCAAAAATCGTCATCTAGCTCAAAATATTCAACTTTTGATCAGCCTGTTTGGTCTTTTTTCTTCCCCTCGATTTTCTCTCCCGCCAAAACCCCAGGTCCTGGGGGGCGAAACCTAAGACTTTGTTCGCTAAACTCTATGACCTTATCGTATCAACCCTAAGCTTTCGACCCCTAGGAGCTAGGGTTTTGGCGCCCTTTTTTTAACCGGTGATACGTAAAATCTGTAACGTGCTGATATTCAGGTAGATATGAAAATTCTTCAAAATTCACGTATTTGAGGCATTCTTACATTGCAATTTCAAATACGCAAACCTCATGAGGGTTCTTGTCCGTAAAATTCAAATCGGTTCTTTTGTTGTACATGTCGTAAACGAAAATAACTGACCTCGCCAAGGAACTTTGTTGCCTTAGACTCGTCAGCTATCTGAAGCCCTCTGTTTTTTAAAAGAGCAATCTAGTCAGCGATGGATAACGCTTGCTTGGTATATAATCTCAATGTGGTCATAAAAGCAAAAGACCCGCTCTGGTTCGCTGGTCTTAAGGGAAGCGTGGCGGATTCTGTTGCTGCAAATATAGATAGATTATTGGGATTAAGCAAACCTTTTGCCAAGAAAATGATTGTTACCACCGCCTTTTTCGTCTTTTCTTATTTTTCTTTAATCCTTTATCCTTATATATTATAATGTGTACGTCCACGGGAGTAAGTCTTTATTGTCAAAGAACGCGCAAAATTGTAGTTTTTTGCAATTTTTTCTTGAAAACATTTGGAGGTTATGGATATTTTGTATACCTTTGCACTCGCTTTCAAACAAACGGAAGCAGCCAAATAACGTTGGTTACGAGGCTTAAAAGAAAGAGTTCTTTGAAAAGATTACATAGACAGAGAAGTAGTACAAGAAGCGTTCACATATTATAAATATGTGTGAATGGGTAACAAAAACGAACCGTCAAGTTTGGTTTTTGTCCAGGCTTTAAACCGACTTCAATAAAAGGATAAGCGTCCTTGAAACAGAGACAAATCATCTATTTGTATAGATATTCAAAGATATTTTACAATGGAGAGTTTGATCCTGGCTCAGGATGAACGCTAGCTACAGGCTTAACACATGCAAGTCGAGGGGTAACATGAAGAAAGCTTGCTTTCTTTGATGACGACCGGCGCACGGGTGAGTATCGCGTATCCAACCTGCCCATAAGTAGGGAATAGCCTTGCGAAAGTAAGATTAATGCCCTATGGTTTCCATTGAAGACATCTGAGATGGAATAAAGATTTATCGCTTATGGATGGGGATGCGTCTGATTAGGTAGTAGGCGGGGTAACGGCCCACCTAGCCGACGATCAGTAGGGGTTCTGAGAGGAAGGTCCCCCACATTGGAACTGAGACACGGTCCAAACTCCTACGGGAGGCAGCAGTGAGGAATATTGGTCAATGGACGGAAGTCTGAACCAGCCAAGTAGCGTGCAGGATGACGGCCCTATGGGTTGTAAACTGCTTTTTTAGGGGAATAAAGTTAGCCACGTGTGGTTATTTGCATGTACCCTACGAATAAGGACCGGCTAATTCCGTGCCAGCAGCCGCGGTAATACGGAAGGTCCGGGCGTTATCCGGATTTATTGGGTTTAAAGGGAGCGCAGGCCGTTTGGTAAGCGTGTTGTGAAATGTCCGGGCTCAACCTGGGCACTGCAGCGCGAACTGCCAGACTTGAGTGCACAGGAAGCGGGCGGAATTCGTGGTGTAGCGGTGAAATGCTTAGATATCACGAAGAACTCCAATTGCGAAGGCAGCTCGCTGTAGTGTTACTGACGCTAAAGCTCGAAAGTGCGGGTATCGAACAGGATTAGATACCCTGGTAGTCCGCACGGTAAACGATGGATGCCCGCTGTTTGCCCTTCGGGGTGAGTGGCTAAGCGAAAGCGTTAAGCATCCCACCTGGGGAGTACGCCGGCAACGGTGAAACTCAAAGGAATTGACGGGGGCCCGCACAAGCGGAGGAACATGTGGTTTAATTCGATGATACGCGAGGAACCTTACCCGGGCTTGAATTGCAGATGACGGATCTAGAGATAGTGACTTCCTTCGGGACATCTGTGAAGGTGCTGCATGGTTGTCGTCAGCTCGTGCCGTGAGGTGTCGGCTTAAGTGCCATAACGAGCGCAACCCTTCTCTTCAGTTGCCATCAGGTAGAGCTGGGCACTCTGGAGACACTGCCACCGTAAGGTGTGAGGAAGGTGGGGATGACGTCAAATCAGCACGGCCCTTACGTCCGGGGCTACACACGTGTTACAATGGCCGGTACAGAAAGTCGGATGCCCGTAAGGTCATTCTAATCAAGAAAGCCGGTCCCAGTTCGGACTGAGGTCTGCAACCCGACCTCACGAAGCTGGATTCGCTAGTAATCGCGCATCAGCCATGGCGCGGTGAATACGTTCCCGGGCCTTGTACACACCGCCCGTCAAGCCATGAAAGCCGGGGGTGCCTGAAGTCCGTGACCGCAAGGGTCGGCCTAGGGCAAAACTGGTAATTGGGGCTAAGTCGTAACAAGGTAGCCGTACCGGAAGGTGCGGCTGGAACACCTCCTTTCTGGAAGAGATGCTTATTTAGAAGTAAGTAAAAGTCAAGAGACATGACAAACGTAAAGGTTGGTTGATGTCATCCAAAGTTTCCTTGTACTACAGAACCTGTTTAACATATAAGAGAAAAAGGAAGCCGGGCTCGAAGATGCAAGCCCAGAAATCTTGGACAGTCAGCCAACCCGGAACTATAGTCCTATAGCTCAGTTGGTTAGAGCGCCACACTGATAATGTGGAGGTCGGCAGTTCAAGTCTGCCTGGGACTACAAAAACTTCCAGTCTTCTCAAACAAAAAAAGTTTGGGGGATTAGCTCAGCTGGCTAGAGCACCTGCTTTGCAAGCAGGGGGTCAACGGTTCGAATCCGTTATTCTCCACTTCAGGTAATCCACTTTTTAACAGAGTGAGATAAGCCAATAAGATCTTTGACATATTGACACAAGCAAAACTGTAGCGAGAACTAGCAATAGTTCAAGAAACAATACAGCTGAAAGTATGAGCTACCGTTCATCTTACTTGGAGAAGCAATTTCAAAAAGCAAGACTGAACCGGTAAAGAAAAAAGTAAGAAAGGGCGTATGGCGGATGCCTAGGCTCACAGAGGCGATGAAGGACGTGATAAGCTGCGATAAGCTTCGGGTAGGTGCAAATAACCTTTGATCCGAGGATTTCCGAATGGGACAACCCATACATTTGAAGAATGTATATCTCTACCTAAGGTAGAGAGGCAAACCGAGGGAACTGAAACATCTTAGTACCTCGAGGAAGAGAAAATAAATAATGATTCCCCCAGTAGTGGCGAGCGACCGGGGAATAGCCCAAACCGTCGTTGTTTCGGCATCGGCGGGGTAGTAGGACCGCGATATTGTATGTGTTTTGTGAGTAGAATGTTCTGGAAAGAACAACCATAGGAGGTGAAAGTCCTGTATACGAAGCGAAACATGGCATAGCGGTATCCTGAGTAGCGCGGAGCACGAGGAATTCTGCGTGAATCAGCCGGGACCATCCGGTAAGGCTAAATACTCCTGTGAGACCGATAGTGAACGAGTACTGTGAAGGAAAGGTGAAAAGCACTCCGATGAGGAGAGTGAAATAGTTCCTGAAACCATACGCCTACAAGCGGTCGGAGCTCAGCAATGAGTGACGGCGTGCCTTTTGCATAATGAACCTACGAGTTACCGTCTCTGGCAAGGTTTA
>NZ_CP091799.1:1925000-2485805 GCF_022024235.1 Segatella baroniae B14 | reverse complement strand
TACTCTATTCCGAAACTCTCATACAACTTGATAAATTAAGTTAAGCTATCAAATAGCAAGAATTCACATGGATTACATCCAATATTTATTAAGGGGGAAAACACCTTTTCACTATACTTTTGTTTCATACTTCCCCCTTTTATCGTATATTTGCACGAAACAATCATAAAGTATGAAGAGGATTTTTTTCTATATAGCAGGATTTTGTTGCATGTTTAATGCACATGCTCAAATGCATCAATACAATACGAACTTCACCTTATCAGAAAAGAATTTCGTCGATACAGTTGCCATTGAATACGAGAATGACCAAATCTACGTTCCGGTAATAATTCAGGGCAAAAAATATCGATTCAATCTAGATACAGGGTCAAGTCAAGGCTTGCTATATACAGACACCCAAATACCTAATCTCCAAGAATTAGGCAATGTGATATCACATGATGCCAATGGAGTAACGGATACCATAAAAGTTGTTCAACTTCCTAATTTGATGTTAGGGCATCAAAATATCAACGGCTATGTTGCTTCTATTGTTAAGAAACCAATAGGCAAGGTTAATTATGATGGCATTATCGGATTCGATATTTTTAATAAAGGCATAGGAGCAAAGATTGATCCAAAGAATAAAATAATGATACTCTCCGATCGTAAACATTATTTTGACCATGAAGCTGGACAAACTCTTAAATATAACTTAAAATGGTTTGTTCCATATATTATGGTTAGCCCGTTCATGCGCCATACTGATGAAGTACTCTTCGACACTGGAGCTAAACAACTATACCAGATGAATCGAGAAAGTTTTATGGAACATCGTTACAAAAGTAAGCAAGTAAATGCCCAAGTTGAAGGAGAAGCAACAGGAAACTTTACGGTAGCAACCAACAGTACCGAAAAACAAGATAAAGTATATTTTCTGAATCTCAATCGATTAAAATGGAATGAATTCGCCTTTAAAAACGTTCGAACCATAACAACTCAAGGCGCATCGAGAATCGGAAGTCAACTTTTTAACTATGGAAGTATTGTTATTAACCCGAAAAAAAAGAGAATAACCTTTCAGCCATATAACAATAGCGACAGCGTAAACGTAAGCAATAAACAGTTTGGAGTAGCATTTATTGAAAAAGAAAACCAACCTTATATTGGACTAATTTGGCATAAAAGCGAAGCCTATAAGAACGGAATGCGCCAAGGAGATATCGTATTGAAGATTGACAATGAACCCATTAACTCATATCAAGAATTTATAGATTATCCTTTTACTACCGGCAAAAAATATAAATTTGTGTTACAAGACCCTAGAGGATTTAAGAAAGAAGTCTTCGTTACACGCTAATAAAACGAACAGACGACCATTCTCCAATAGGAAATGGTCGTCTGTTCATTATTTTAAAAAGTCATTAAATCGAAGTATACCCACCATCAACAGGCAACATAATACCATTAACATAACTACTAGCAGGACTAGCCAAGAAGATAGCCGCTGTATCCAGTTCCCCCTCAACTCCATATCGCTCTTGAGGAATTGCCCCCTTAGCATATTCTCTAAACCATTCTGTGTTCAAGGTATCCCTAGTCAGAGGTGTTTCAAAATATCCAGGACAAATAGCATTAACATTAATATTATACTTAGCCCACTCCGCAGCAAGTGCACGGGTCAAATTAACGACGCCCCCCTTAGCAGCATGATAAGGAGAAGACGGTGCTATTTTATTTCCAACAAGGCCGTATATAGACGATATATTAATAATACGACCAAACTTAGCAGGAATCATGGCCTTCTTCGCTACAGAACGAGCCATTTTGAAAGTACCAAAAAGATCTATATTTATCTCATTAGCAAACTGTTCGTCAGTAATATCTTCTGCAGGAGCAACAGCACCTGTACCTGCATTATTAATCAAAATATCGATACGACCAAAATGAGCAAGAGCTGTATCTACAGCATTCTCCACCATTTCGGTATCACTTACATCACAACGTATTGGGAATGCTTCAACCCCGAATTCTTGTTCCAGCATTTTAGCAACCTCTTTAATTTTCCCTTCACGACGAGCAACAGGAATAATATTACATCCCTGATTAGCCAAAGCACGAGCCATTTGCACACCAAGTCCTGTAGAACAACCTGTAACCAAGGCTACTCGACCTGTGAGATCAAAATAATTCTTCTTCATTTGGTATTCACTTTTGTAAATTCATGAGTTTGTCACAAATTTAATAAAAAATATTTGGACAACAACGGTATCACATTCTTTTTTGTACCTTTGCACTCAAATTAATGAATCAATAGGTTATGGCAATTCGAGCTCTTTTTTTTGACATTGATGGAACTTTGGTTAGTTTCAAAACACATCGCATACCCCCATCAACAGTAGCTTCTCTTACAAAGGCAAAAGAAAAAGGTGTAAAAATATTTATTTCTACTGGACGTCCCACTCAGTTTATTACAAATCTCCAACAAATAGAACACCTTATCGATGGATGGGTTACTACTAATGGAGCAAACTGCTTTATTGGCACAGACACCGTTCACCGCAAAGCAATGAGTCGTGAAAATGTTGATCACATAATCGCCTTATCTGATAAATATCAAGTACCTGTTATTATTGTAGGCAGTCAAGATATAGCTGTACACAACTACAATCCTCAAGTAGATATACTCTTTCGCGAAGGTCTTGGTGTTGTAAATATAGATTTCACCAAACTCGACATCGAAGATCTGAAAGGTCAGGATATACTACAGATGACTCCTTTTTTTAATCAAGCCATGGAAGAAAAATTAATGCCACAACTAAGCAACTGTACAGCAGGGCGCTGGTGTGACGACTTTATCGACATTACAGCCTTAGGTGCTGATAAAGGTGAAGGTATAGAAGCAATAGCCCGACATCAGGGAATAACCATAGATGAAACCATGGCATTTGGTGATGGAGGAAATGACAACACGATGATTATCAAAGCTGGTATAGGTGTCGCCATGGGTAATGCCAATGAAGGTACCAAGAAAATTGCCGATTATATTACGACAGGCGTAGATGACGAAGGCATTCAACATGCCTTACAGTATTACCATATCATATAAAACAATATATATAAATAATCCCGAGCAACTATTATATGTTACTCGGGATTACTATTTACTAAAGCTTCGCTTGTGAATATCCATTCATCATGCGACATTAAAATTATACAGTTTATGAACATTGGATGATCATCAACTAGTACGCTAAATAACACACTGGCATCAGAGGTTACCAATGCTGCTATTTCCTGGTCAACGTTGTTCCGCTTCTTGCCCTCATCGAAGGGAGATGGACTCGACATCGCGTCTAGTATTGACCTTCTCGTACTGCTCGTTGAACATACAACGCAACAGATCACACTTATGCTAAGCGTTTCTCAAGATGAGCACGTATTGCAGCTATGAAATCTGCAGAGTTGACAGCCTTAGCCTCAACACCCTCCATAAGATTAACAAGGTCTTTTGTTGCTACACCCTCATTCAACGTATCAAAACAAGCAGCTTCCAATTCATTACCAAAGTTCACAAGAGCACTGATGCCATCCAGTTCACCACGTTTGCGAAGTGCACCACTCCATGCAAAGATAGTAGCCATAGGGTTAGTACTTGTATCCTCACCCTTCAAGTAACGATAATAATGACGGGTCACAGTACCATGAGCTGCCTCATACTCATACTTTCCATCAGGAGATACCAACACGGAAGTCATCATAGCCAAAGATCCAAAAGCGGTACTGAGCATATCACTCATCACATCGCCATCATAGTTCTTACAAGCCCAAATGAAACCACCTTTGCTACGAATAACACGAGCAACAGCATCATCAATCAAAGTATAGAAATATTCAATACCAAGTTTTTCGAAAGTAGCTTTATATTCTTGCTCAAATATATCTTCAAAAATCTGACGGAACTGTGCATCATAAGTTTTAGAGATAGTATCCTTTGTAGCAAACCACAGATCCTGTTTGGTATCAATAGCAAATTTGAAACAACTATGTGCAAAAGATTTGATACTCTTATCAGTATTATGCATACCCTGAATAATACCAGCACCATCAAAATTATGGATTTCGATTTCTTGACGTTTACCACTCTTACCTTCGAATACCAACTTAGCTGTACCTGGTTCATCTGCACGAAGCTCCACACTCTTGTATACATCACCATACGCATGACGAGCTATAGTAATAGGCTTCTCCCAGTTTTTTACGACAGGATGAATAGAAGGTATCGTTATAGGAGCACGGAAAACTGTACCATCCATAATAGAACGAATAGTACCATTAGGACTCTTCCACATCTTGTGCAGATGATATTCGTCCATACGTTTCGCATTAGGAGTAATGGTAGCACATTTTACAGCTACACCATATTTTTTTGCAGCCTCAGCAGAATCAATTGTAACCTGATCTTCTGTTTTATCACGATTAGGAAGGCCTAAGTCATAATATTCTGATTTCAGGTCAACAAATGGAAGGATGAGTTCATCCTTGATCATTTTCCATAAAATGCGGGTCATTTCATCACCATCCATCTCGACCAAAGGGGTCGTCATCTTAATTTTTTCCATAATTCTGTAAGTTCGTGTATCTATATTCTATTAAATCTGCGGCAAAGGTAGTAAAAAAGATTCCAATTTGATTAATTCTACATCAAAAAAGTGACAAAAACTAAGAAAAATCAGTATTTAAGATACAATCCGTTTAAATGTTTCAAAAATATTGTCTTATCATCATTATACATTTTTACAAAGTCGCTAATCACTGCATTATTCATTCCAGGATAAGGCACACAATAATGCCCTTCTTTAGAATCACCATAGTTAGCTCCGAACATGATATACGACAAACGATACTTTTGAATAGCTGACAGAATTGTACCCGTAAAGTAAACACTGTCAGGAATCCCCTCTATACCTGTAGTCAATCCAGGTACCATATATCTTTCCTGAGCTACTGATGTTAACACTTGTAACATCTTATGAAAGTTTTTCCGATAAGACTCAACATTCTTAGTTTGAGAAATCAAAGAATAGTTGATGACATCAATATCATCACTGATATATTGATTTATTTTTTCACGACTTATCATCTGCGAGAAAGAAAAACCATAAATGGCATTCGTAACTTCTGCTTTTTTGAGTTTATCTATAGTTTTATCACAAAGACTCTTATAGTCTCCTGCAGATAGTTGTGTATACCAAGATTTTCCATCTAAAGGATAAAGACACAATACGACAGGAGCTTTAATGCCATAACCATCTTGTAATGAATCAAGATATTTAGCCAACTGTTTAACATACTCATCGAGCATATCTTCATTTTCATTAAAATCAGGAGCCGTCCAAAAAAGAATAATGAGTCCACCTCGTTTAAAGAGTCTAAGAATATCTTTACGAATCACATCAAACCTCTCTCCATCCCTATTTACCTTACATCCCTTCTCTACACCCATCAGTTCATATCCACCAACAGCGGCATAATCATCACAAATACTAAACATATTGCTATGATGAGATTTGTCTTTCCACCCTATACCTTTTAGGCTATCATATATTTGTCCTATCATTACACCTTTATTCATAAATGTGCGAAGATTGGTTTGAAGATTTTCTGTTCTTGTAGTTAGCCCATTACTCCCCATTTCATCATAAGACTTTCGTTCATGATGACGACAAGACACCATGAAGAATGCTACCACTAACAAGCAAAAGATAGATTTGATTTTCATGATTAACAATGTCAAAAAGCCCTCCCTAAAAAAGGAGGACTTAAAAAAGATTATTACATTAATTATTATAAGCTTCCTGCATAGCCTCAACCACAGTTGGCAGTGACCACTGAGGCTGTATACGGTCAGAGCCATCGAATATACTCATCCAGTAAAATGTAGCAGAATGATGATCTTTAGCCAGTTTTACCATATCAGCAGCCTGATCTGCAGCCAACTTAATTTTCTCTGCTGGAGAAGACTTTGATACCGATATATCAGACTCTCCATGAGTACCATATTCGCCTATAATATAAGGTATAGTCGTGAACTTCTTGGAAAGAGCTGAGAAGATTTCTGTTAAGGTATTATGACATTCACTATCCCACGTCGTTTTGGTATTGAAAAAATTCCAAGGATCATAGGAGTGAACTTGCACTATAAGATGGTTATTTACTGCATCTGTAGGAAGCATAAAGTTATTAAGTACATTTTCCCCTTTAGCTGCAGCATAAGTATTTACAATTAAGTTACGAGTTGCATTATTACCCCCAGTCGCACGAACAGCATCTACAAAATCCTGAGCATAATTGTTTAATGCCTCATATCCAGAAGCCTTCTGTGGTTCATCCCAGGAATTATTACCATCAAGCATCTCATTATAACCTTCAAAAAGCAAATGCTGATCATAATCAGCCAAAGCATTCGCAATCTGAGTCCACAGTTTCTTGAATTTCTCCTTTGTTGCAGCATATACATCAGTATCCGCTTTTATCCATGCACCAGAACCAGCAGCTGTATCATGATGAACATTCACAATAGCATAAAGACCAGCATTCATTGCATATTCCACGATTGCTTTAACACGCATCATCCATGCCTCATCAACATTTCCCTCTGCATCCATATGCTCATACCAAGTAACCGGGATGCGGACAGCATTAAATCCATTTTGCATTAGAAATGTCATCATATCTTGCGTGGTTTCGGGCTGTCCCCAAAAAGTTTCATAAGTAGCAACAGGCTTACCTGTACCACAACCATTTGCATCAAGGGTATTGCCCAGATTAAAACCTAAACCAAAGTTATCAACAGCACTCTGTGCAGATTCTTCCATATAAGTAGCGTTCTGATTGATTTCATCACGGGTAATCACAACGTTTTCGTTCATCACCTTAGTCCACCATTCATCTGATGGCATAGATTCACCATACCATGGCATAAAGTTCAACCATTTTGCTCCAGCATTCCAAGCTTGTTCAACATCAGCTGTAATAGTAGAATTATTAACACCACACTCTGCGAGAGCAATCATCTTAGATGGATAACGACCCTTAAGTTGACTATACTCAGAATACTGCTGAACAGCCGTAGTACCATAGAGATCACGACCGATAATATCTACATAAGCATCACCTGGATACCAGTCATCATCATTATTATATATATCAGAATCACCATTATAATTCTGAGAAGTCCACTCCCAAATCAAATTATGAATACCTTTATTGGAAAAGTAATTGAACATCGTGTGCCATAGTTGCTTATATACATCAGGACCATCTTCGCCCCACCAGAACCAAGCTTTTCCCCAGTTTGCACCAGACTTTAAAGTTGCATTACCGGCAGCTTCATGGAACGGACGCCAAAGAGCAACAATACCAGCATCTTGAAGTTTAAGTATAACGTTAGCCACATTTTCCATTTGTTCCATGAAAAATTTATTCTCCCAAGTACCAGAAACAAGAGCATGACTAGCCTTGAAAGTAGTTTGACTAGAGTTAATACCCTGTCCAGAACCATCTGCCCCAATAGTTGTATTTTCATTTTGAGGCACATTGAAATGCCACATCAGACTAACAATACCACCAGCATCAGCCCATTCAGTAACCGGAGTAATATCATTATAATTAATCCATCCATTAGAGCCTTGATTAGGTACAGCTATATGAATAAAATCATAGCAATTGATAGCAGGATATTTACCTGTAAGCACATGTATTTTATCGGCCTCATCATGATTCCAAGCTACATGAGCCATCATACCCGATAAGATCTTATTACCATAAACAAGCCGCAGATACTTATAGAGTTTCTTTGCTGCATCGTTAGCAGAAGCATCAGCCAAAAAAACACCTGAAACATCTACAGGATTAGAATGAGCGATATTAAAGGTTACACTCTTCACATCACTGATGTTCCAAACATTGATCTGACCGAAATCATCAAAGCCAGTCATATAATTGCCAAAGGTACCATCACCATTAAACTTAATATTTGGGAATTCCATCACCTTATAGGATTGCGAAGTCCCATCTGCCTTATTGACTACATAAGTATCATCTGCAGATTGTGCAAAAACTGAAAAAGAAATCAGAGTTGCTAAAAGAGAAAAGATAAACTTTTTCATTTCTTGGTTATTTTAACAGATTTACCATTTGTATTAATAACATATACTCCCTGAGGTAACGACTCCAAATTAAGAACTGTAAACGAACCTAATTGGGTACTATCCAAAGAAACACACATTCCATTGATAGAAAAAATACGAATCTGATTTGAAGAACCTGGAATTATCAGCGAATTGCCCTCAAAAGTCAATTTTTCATTTGTAACATCTTCAATTCCCGTACTTTCTCCAAATGTAAATGTTCTGACTTTATACAAATCATACTCTGCAGTTGTTAAACCTGCAACAATAGTCATCTTATCATTTTGCATTTTAATATTAGGAAGATCTGATAAGGCAAAAATCTGTGTGGTATTATCATTAAACGTAATAATCAATGACTTGTCTGCAGCTTTTGCTGCAAACACACAGATTGCAAAAATAAAAGCTAATATAAACTTCCTCATAATAAAAGTTTTAATCAAGTAAAATGTGGCGTAATATTAATATATCACGCCACCAATTTTATAAAAACATAGAGAATTACTTCAATGTAATCTTAGTGATTGTAACATCCTTTCCTGTAACAACGAGACCACCATTATTGACTAACTGATTAAGAGCTGTTTCTGTCAATGTATAAGTAGCAACCGTTGAAGATCCAGTCAAATCAATCTGTGCATTAGGTAAATTGTCCCATTTATCTCCCTGACGAACACTAATACATACCCAACTAGCACTTGTATCGTTTGCTGTAAAATAGAAAGTTAGTACTTGACCAGCTTTAACAGTAGACCAATCATATCCACCCCAAGCTAGATCTTGATTGCCTGCCCAATTTGCACAATCAAAGCTACCTGTCCAAATAGTCTTCTCTGCAGAATTTACAATGATCTTACCTACAGTAAATTTAGTTTCTTCTGGAGTAATAAAGATAAAATCATAAGTAGCAGGAGCTATAGAAGCTGGAATTTGGAATGTAATTTCACTGTCACTACGACTTCTAATCTTAGTAACCTTAGTTCCACCAATATAAATAGCCTCAACATTATTAAAGTTCTTTCCAGATACAGTTACATATTCACCAACAGTACCTTCAACTTCTGTACTATTAACCGCCGGTGTTGTAGAAGCATTAATGGTAAGACCTGATACCTTAACCGTTGTACCATTCATCAAGTTCAAAATAACACCTGAACCTGACGCTGCAACAGGAGTCGTTAAACCGATAGAGGTTTCTGACTGAGCAGCAAACTCTGTAATTTCGATATCAGCTTCTCCAGGGAAGGTAATAGACTTCACCAAGTCAAGATCAGTACCTGTTAGGACAACCCTATCACCCGCAGTCAATGTAGTAGGTATAAAATTTATTACAGTTGGTTTTACCAATGTATAAGCAACAGATACAGTCTTACCATTAGCCAGGCTCAAAGTGATATCCCCCTCCTGAGCAGTGACTGGAATTTTAGCTGTAATCTGAGTTGCAGATTGAGTTGCGATTGTAGCATCAGTAGCGTTAGGGAATGCGATACCTGTAATCAAGTCAAGATCCTTACCTGTAATCGTAATCGTCTTGCCATTTTTAACAGGAGAAGGAGAAACAGCCAAGTCTGTTGGAACAACCGTAGTAATACTACCAGCAGGAATCTCAACACCAGACTTCGTAACCAATGTTACTTCACCATCAGATGCTTTCACTGGAAGAGCAAAGCTAACCATAGTAGCAGTCTGAGCAATAAAATCGCTATCAGCAACAACTGCACCATTCAACTTGACACTGGCAATCTGCGTTAAGCTTGAACCCGTGACAGAGATTGTAGCACCAGCCTTAAGGGTTGTAGGCGTCAAATTCTGAACAGTAGGAAGAGTTACCGTCAGAGCATCCTCAGTACTGATTTCCGTTGGAGAAGAAGCCAAGTCTGTAAGCGTAATCTGTCCCGTCTTTGCTTCCTCAGGAATAGCTACCTGAATCGTATAACGATCATGAGCAATAAAAGCATCCTCCTTTACTGTATCATTATCTGCAAAAATTATTCCATGAAATAAATTCAAATAATCACCCTTAATCGTAACAATATCACCAACAGCACCAATCTTATTATTCTCTTGCCCAACATAGAAATCTGTTAATTTGATATCTTCACGATAGGTAACAGGAGAAATTGTGCTAATGGTACCACCCTTAACAGTCTTCAAAACAACAATACCCGTATCACACTTTTCAGCAGGAACCTCTATTGAGATTTTACTATGAGAACCCGCAGTTAGCACTTGTATAGCAGTAATCGGATCAGCACCAGGAAGATCAATCTCACTAATCTGATCCAAATGACTACCATAGAAATAAAGCATACCTCCACGAAGTACAGGACAAGGACCAAACGAGTTGACAGCAATATCATTACCGTACTGATCAGTATTCAAATCGTCATCACTACTACAAGCGGTTACTGATAGCCCTACCAGGGCCACCAATAACATGACAAATATATTATTAAGTTTTATCATGACTTACATCCTTATTAAGATTTATTTATTAGGCACAACACGAATATTATCAATCTTGATAATTGGTGTACATTCCACTCCGTCAGGAAGAACAGACTTATCATTGTAAGCACCCTTAATCAGGAAAATATTCAAACTTGAAAAGTCATTAATACTAGAGAATGACTTAGTAGCCGAATTTCCATCAAATTCAAGATTAAAATCAGAAAGAGGAATTGTGACGGTAACCCACTTATCACCTGTATCATAAAGACTTGCACTAGAATTTGAATACCAAGGCATATAAATGGCACGTCCCCAACCATTCTGAGCATGAAACCAGGTATTGTTACAACCAGCTAAGGTTACGCCGTTCACATCTACAACGCCAGCATTACCTAAACTGATCTGAGAAGGACTACCAAAAATAATCTGCATTGGACCTGCTCCCCAACCGGCATCAGCAGGAATCAACATTTCAAACTTCAAACTCTTGTTTGTCCAATCAGAGAAGTCTGCGACATCACAAAGGCGAGGATGAGATGCATAGGTCTCAGGATTAGCCCAATTACCAGCCCAGTATTCGAAAGAGAATTCATCATTCCATTTACCATTAGCAGCCATAGTAACACCAGTATTACCTATTTGCATATAATTACCACTGAGCGATGTATCATCACTCTGGATAATACGATCATGCCATCCAGAATTACCTAACACTTCATTCGTAACACTATTAGGTGTATCAAAGTCGAATAGCATACCACGATTATCCATATACTGGAATGGTGCATTGGTTGAACCATACTTATCAGAGACAACTATATCTTCATGCTGCGGCATATCCTCAGGCATGGTAAACGTAATCTTCGTTTTTTCGATACTCGTAATAGCCTCTCTTGGCAAAGTATAATCTTTACCAACTTTGATCTCTAAAGGATAGTTATCATAATCCAGGAAATAATCACCAGTAATAGTAACTTCCTCTCCTGCTTTAGCCCACTCGTTGCTCATGGAAACTACAGAAGGAGCAGAAATGGTAACCTGAAAATCATAAGGTATTGTATCATTACTAGCAGTAATCATATACATTTTATCTGTTACTACAGAAGGAATCTCGTTAGGAACAGAAACAATCAATGTATGATCAGTAATATAACTTGTATTTAATACAGCTGCCTGATCATTGAAAAGAATACCCTTGATACTTTTCAAATTATCACCTACTAAACAAATTGTAGATTGTAAAGACGCTGAAGTAAGCAACGAATCCTTGCTGGCTACATCTACCGGTCGAATATAATATACAGTAGGAGTTCCACTTGCCAGTTCAAATTTATCAGGCTGATCTGCACAGGATGTGAATCCCGAGCCAACTGCCGTTAGAGCAATCATGAAAGACCATGTTATATTTTTAATTTTCATAATTGTATTTTCTTAAAAGGTTAATAGCTATATGTATTACGCACATCTACATGAATGGATGCTGCACTTGTAGCAAGATTAGGATTCAATGCAACATCCTCAGTCGGGAACGGCAAAGAGAAACTTGCAGCTGTAACGTTAGGAGCTGCTGTAGCCTCATCATATTGGAATTCACCATCTTCCTCACTGTAAGACCAATTCGTTTTTCCAGATTCATAATATCTCTTATACACAATATTACATCCCCAAAGAGAATTACGTTTCTGGGCCGTAATTTCCTTAATGCAAGAATTTACATCATAATAACTTCTTCGAACAAAATCATACCATCGGTCACCTTCACCAGCCAATTCTAGACGACGTTCTTTCCATACTTCATCAAATGTTAATGATGACTTTTCTACATCAGAAGGAACTGCACGTTGATGAACTTGATTGAATGCATACAAAGCATCTGCATTTGTTGTTGAACCACCATCAAGAAGGGTATGTGCTTCAGCATTTACCAAGTATACATCAGCCAATCTTAAAATATGAGTAGAGAATGCATAAGCCATACGACCTGGAGTTAGACCTGTTTCTGCGATATGATCAGCATTATCACCATACAAATGCTTTACATTCGTACCACCGCAAGGAGCCTGACATTCACCAGTCGCAGCAGCATTATAAGTCTTATCATACCAAAAACGAAGGTAATCAAAGCCTTTCTTATTATTACCGAGATCATGATCTCTCCAGAAATAGTCATAAATATCACCAGCTAACATCACCGTTGCCTTACGACGGGAATCTTTATCAATTCGCTTTGCAGGATCATCCTTTGGGGATACACCAAAAGCTTCAATCAAATCAAGTGAAGGGCCTCCCCAACCACCCCAACAGTCACCATTCTCATCAAATCCTTCAGGAGCAAGGTCACTTTGCAAGGTATTCTGACATGTCCAGTGTGAGCCTACTGTCCATTTCCACGCAAACAAACTTTCATCACTGTTATTATTGCTTCCACGGAAAATATCAGAATAATTGGTTAATAAAGCACGACCAGAGTTTTCTATAACATCTTTAGAATACTCTGCAGCTTTGGCCAAATCAGAACTATTTAAAGAACCGCTTACACCAGCCCTTGTAAGATAAACTTTAGCCAAAAGACCTTCTGCACAATAGTAATCAATACGCCCCGTTGTACTTTTTTCTTTAGGAAGAAGTTCCATTGCCTTTTCCAATGTCATAATAATATACTCATACACATCAGCTTTCTGTACCTTACTGAGGGTATTATAATCACCTGCTGCTAAGTTTTCAGAGTTATTATGTATAATAGGCACATCTCCAAAACTACGAACGAGGAAAAAATAAGCCATGGCCTTCCATGCCAGACACTCACCCAAACACTGATTCTTGGTAGCCTCAGAAGCTGTAGCACCCTTAATAGACTCATAAACAGTATTAGCATGACCGATTTCTGACCAAAGCGAATAAGACATATTTACCAAATCCTGATCTGTACCGTTAACACTAAAGTTCAGATATGGACTATTCCCCCAGTACATATTACCAGATAACACTTCACCTACCTTGATAAAACCACGTTGGAAATCATACCAAGGTGAATTATACAAGTAATTGACGCCTGAAATACAAGCAGCATCGGAGGTATAATAATTTTCTGTATTGTAGCTATCCTCTACCGGCTTATCCAAGAATGAGCTACAAGACGATAAACCTAAACCCAAAAGTAAGGTTACAGCAGTATACTTTATATATTTGCTTTTCATTGTGAAATCCTTTCTATCGTTAGAATGATAAATTCAGATTGAATGTTACTGTTGTTGGAGAAGGATAACGACCATTATCCAAATTGAATACATTAGCACTTGCTGTAGATGCACCAATTTCAGGATCATAACCATCATAACCTGTAATAGTAAATAGATTCGTTGCATTCAAAGATATACGAACACTATTCATACCAAGTTTTGAAACAAGCGGTCTTGGTAGAGTATATCCAAGAGTTATACTCTTCAGGCGAAGATAAGAACCACTCTCAATATAACGACTACTCCAAGCATCATTATCATTAGGGTCATTAATAGAAGCGCGAGGCAAGGTTGCATCAGGATTGCTCACTACCACATTAGCAATATTGTCATACCAAGCTCCTGTAGTATTGCCATCGGCAGCCGTCAATTGCGCTCTACCGGCAACATCCACCAACTGATTAGTCCAAACACTATTCATGTGTGTCAGCTTCATCTTCATATAGTTGCCTATCTTGCCTCCTACAGAACCATTGAGGAATATATTCAAATCAAAGTTCTTATAACGGAAACTATTGTTGAAGCCGAAAGTGAACTTTGGCCATGGAGAACCAATATTCGTCTTATCATTTTCATCAATAATACCATCATTATTGACATCCTTAAACTTCAAATCACCTACGTATGTCGTATTCGTTCGGCTATATTTTGAAGCATCTGTACTCCAAGACTTTGTACCATCGGCATTTGTAACAATAGGATTATTTTGCTGAAGTGTATTCACCGGAGAATTCAAGATGTCTTCAAAACTTGTATATACACCTTCAACTTGATAACCATAGAAAGAAAACAGAGACTCACCAGGAACTGTACGAGTAACAACATCAGTCCACTGACCATATCCAAGCAAGGCTGTACTGCCCGACAAACTCTTCAATTTGTTACTATTAAATGATATATTGAAATCAGAAGTCCAATCAAAATCCTTTGTTGCGATAGGTTTACCACTGATATCAAACTCAAAACCAGTATTTTCAATGTCACCATAGTTACCATAAGGAGCAGCAAGAGCAGATGAACTATTACCACTAGTACCCATAATAGAAGGGAGTATCAACTGCATCAACATATCTTTTGATTCTTTCTTATAAGCGTCAAATGTAAAATTTAAACGATTATCAAAGAAGCCAAGATCAAGACCTATGTTCAGCTGTTCTTGGGTTTCCCACTTAATATCCAGATTCTTCAAGTTAGCTGGACGATAAGATACACCCAATGATGTTTCCATTACAGACATAGCAGAACCCCACTTGTAACTACCAATATTAGAGTTACCAGTTTGTCCCCATCCCATACGCAGTTTACCATTAGAAAGCCATTTACCCGCAATATCCCGAATAAATTTTTCATTAGAAAAACGCCATGCTAATGCAACTGAGTGGAAGCCAGCCCAACGCTTATTTGGACCAAAGTTTGAACTACCATCATAACGGAAGGTATATGTAGCTAAATAACGATCATCAAAATTATAAGTTTCACGAGTGAAGAAAGAAGCCATAGAGGAACTTCCCCATCCTGCACCTATCTGAGGATCACCCGTACCAAGAGCAGGGTTATGAACGATATCATTAGGAAGATTCGTATTATAAACGGAGGTATAATCGTATTTAGATTCCCAAGCTTCCTGACCCAGCATAGCCGAAACACTATGCTTGCCCCAATTATTATTGTAGCTAAGATAGTTACTCAACGACCAATAGGTATTACTGTTCTTTTGGATACGACTCTGATTCTGATCACGATTCCAAGTACCCAAGTTTACCTTAGGATTATAAGTAGAACCCTTAGATGCACCAACATTATAACCAAACTGAGCATGCCATGTAAAATGCTTAATAGGTGTGATATCTGCAAAGACACTACCATTCAAAGACTGTCTATCAAGCAAAATATCATCCATTAATGCCATAGCGATAGGGTTAGGATTGGTATAACCTTCCTTCGATACGCTTGAATAGTTACCATCTACATCATATATCTGAATATCAGGAGGAGTAGTCAAAGAATAGTTTATCAAGCCCTCATCACTATCAGCCAATTTCAAACTTTC
The DNA here is from genome assembly GCF_022024235.1 of Segatella baroniae B14. GTDB lineage: Bacteria > Bacteroidota > Bacteroidia > Bacteroidales > Bacteroidaceae > Prevotella > Prevotella bryantii. The sequence continues at coordinate 2,469,891 of NZ_CP091799.1, read as the reverse complement.
ACTAGTCTTACTATAAGTATTATTGGTACCAACCTTTAACCAATTTTTCAATTGAGCTTCTACATTCACACGAAAGCCATAGCGACTAAAATCACTACCGATAATTGTACCATTCTGCTTTTCATAGTTACCTGAAAGATAATATTTAATTTTATCAGTACCTCCTTCGGCACTAATCTGATGACTATTAGACCACGCTGTGCGGAAGATAGCATCCTGCCAATTGGTACCAATACCTAAAATAGAAGGATCGCTATAGATTGCATCGGGCTTAGAAATTTCACCCTGAGCTACCAAACTGTTATAGAACTCAGCATACTCACGGAGATTCATAATATCAAGCCGTTTATTTTGGCGAGAAGCCGAGACACTACCATTATAAGTAAATTTAGCTTCACCACTCTTACCCTGCTTCGTTGTAATAAGAATTACACCATTAGCACCCTGAGCACCATAAATAGCAGTTGCAGAAGCATCTTTGAGAACTTCCATGCTAACGATATCCGCAGGATTTAACAAAGAAAGAGGAGAAACTGCAGAATGTGTACCATTTCCTAAAGCATCACCTAAACCAAGACTTGCTCCACTATTAGAACCACCTTGCCAGATAACACCATCAACAACATATAATGGATCGGAATTAGCATTTATAGTAGCCTGACCACGAACACTTACAGACACAGCAGAACCTGGTGCGCCAGATGTTGTCATCGTAGTAACACCAGATACACGTCCCTGAAGGGCGTCATCTACATTCGTCATAGGAGCAGACTTCAAAGTCTTCTCATCCAATGATGTTGAAGCACCTGCCAAATCGCTTTTTTTCATTGTACCATAACCCACAACTACTACTTCGTTTAGATTCTGACTATCTTCTACAATGGTTACATCGATTGTACTCTGTGAACCAACTTTAATCTTTTTCTCAATATAACCTACATAGTTAACTGAGAGAGTAGCACCTGCCGGTACATTAAGTGTGTAACGACCATCAAAATCTGTTACAGTGGCAATTTTTGTACCTACTACACGAACTGTGGCACCGATAATAGGACCTTGTGCGTCTGTTACAGTACCTGAAATCTTTTTGGTTTGTTGCTGAACAACCATAGCAGCATTATCTGCTGCAAAGGTTTGAGGTAAATATCCTGCCCAAATGCAAGATACTAAACCTGCAAGCAATAACGGTCTTTGATTCTTTGGTTTCATATTGCTTAGTTCTGGTTTTTAATTATTAGCTTCATGATATTGGGATTAGCTATTATTTTAATATTAATTCTTCTGATTTTATCTTAGTAATTCATGGTACTCTTTAAATAAATGTTTTCGATATTACATATTGCAAAAATATAAAAAAAGGTGCCACATGAATAATACTATTTTGATAGAACATGATACTTTTACACCTATCTAATAATCTATATAATAAGTATTATTTTACACTTATTTTTACTTCATTTTAAAATCCTACAAAATTGTAAGTATCAGCTACTATTAACCATTGATAAAATTTTCAATAGAAATTATGAACTTTCAAAAAAATATTATCTCTACAATCCGCTTATTGAAAATCTACAAAAATAAGACAAAAAGTATCTGTTTAAATAAGTTTCATGCAAACACTTAATTTGCCTTATATTGCACTATTCAAGTAACGAAACACAAGAATAACAGATCAGATAATAATTTTAATTTTTGGTTCATCAGACAAATGACGTGATGCGTCTGTCGTGTAAGGCATAGAGTCTAAGTTCAAAGTACTTATCATCCCTGAATCCGTATGCATTTCTTTTGAGTACTTTGATCTTATTATTGATACCTTCGACTTTAGCAGTAGATATGTGACAGTCGTACCATGCTAGGATGCCGGATCGATATGCAGCAATAGTATTTGCCACCTTTTCTATCAGTGATACTTTAGTACTCCTGGCTTGTCTGATCCATTCGTCTAGGAAAGATTCTGCATGAGTTTTAGTGACTTGCATCCATATTTCCCTCATGCTCTCCTTTAAATAGTACGCCTGTGCAAGAGGTTTGTTCATGGCTAGGGCATTCTCAAGTCTCTCCTTGTGTTTGTCATCATAGATGTCCTTACCATTACAGAGCAACAGCCATCTCATACCCTTTATGACCTTCCGTCTATTGAGATCCTTCTCCTCATGGTACATCCTGCTTCTAAGTTTGTCTATCGCATCATTCATGAGCTTTACAACATGGAAATGGTCAAACACATGTACGGCAAGCGGTGCATGTTCCATCACAGAAGCAATGAAGGCCTTTGATAAATCTGTAGCTATATGCTCAATGACAACCCCATAATGGTCTACCTTGCGCCAGAAACCTTTCAGGGCATCTACACCCTTACCGTCTCCCACATATATAATCCTGCCTGTCTCCAAATCCACGACAATAGTCTTGTATACATGTCCTTTACGTACTGCGAACTCATCTATTCCTATGCTCTTTACATTCCGTATGTTCGGATTACCATACCTGGATTTCAGACGACGTTTATGAATGTCCTTTACAGTATCCCATGTCAGATGGAGGTATTCTGCCACCGATTTGATGGTTGCAATATCAAGCAGGTCCACTACAAGGTTCTCCAAACGAGCAGTATAGGTGCGCTTACCATGAGCAAAGTGGATCTCCTCCTGCATGTCACAACCGCAATCCTTGCACTTTATACGTTGAATCTTTGTATGAAGGACTACTGGAATATGACCTATCGGGACAGTCTTGAAGTCGCGCCATACATAACCATTACGAATAATATGACGACTCTTACAACATGGACAGCGCATTTTGTCCATTCGCTTTTGGATATTCAAAACTATTTGGCTATCTTTGTGGCTGAAACTGTTGCATTGGAATCCATTGATGCCGAATGCGAAAAACAGGAAGCTGGAATTTATCATGTCATTTATAGTTTGGTCGCTACAAAGATATGAATTTTCCAGCTATTTCTTTTCAATTCAATTTAACATCACGTCATTTGTCTGATGAACCTAATTTTTTTATATTCTTCCCTGAATTTAGTAGGAGAACAGCCTTTTTTCCGTTTAAAAAGACGATTAAAATTACTTAAGTTATTATATCCACAAGCAAAACTGATTTCAGAAACACTTTCATTCGTATCTATCAACTTACGAGTAGCATATCCCATTCGAATATCAATAATATAATCACTTAGGGTTTTACCTGTATGAAGTTTAAAAAATCTACTAAAAGCACTATCGCTCATATTTGCAATATTCGCTATCGTGCTCAGTTTGATTTCCTCCATATAATGCTCGCTAATATAATTTTTTACTTTTAAGATTCTTCTACTATCATCTTCCACTTTTACTTTTGCATAGCTAGTAGTGGCCAAAGTATAGGCACCCTCGGATAAAGATAATATATTCAATATCTGTAGAAATTCTATCAATGCCGTAAAACGATCCTGAATCTGACTAAGACGATCCAATTTATCATATACCTTCATGATAGCATTAAGAGGGAAAGCAAGTCCTTTTCTTGCTTCATGCATCATATGACGGATACTGGAAAATGGATTTTTGGAAAAGAAATCATCACTATCCTCATTTACCATTCCAAAACAGAATTGTATCGTTATCTCACGCACATTTTCGCATTTACAACCATTTTGCTCCCATACGTGTTCCAGTTCAGGACTCGTAATCAAGACTAAGTCATAATCACCAATCACTTCACTACTGTCGCCCACTATACGACGAACACCAGCTCCATGCTCAACAAAATTTAGTTCATAAGCCTCATGATTATGGATAGGATATGCAAATTCCTTTTTATGGCGATCAGCAATATACAGAGCATCTTTATCCATCAAAGGAGTTATTTCATGTAATACTTCACTCATAAGCGTTCCAATATTTCTATACACATTCTACTGTTATGATACGGACATTTCCAGAAACCAGCATGATCGTCTTTACGATTAATATTACCTTCGGCATCACAAGACCAGTACCATTCGCCTAACGTATAGTCTATAAGATGATCTTTAATGTACTGCCAACCTCGTATAGCTTTATTCAATGCGGATTCTTCATGGAAATACTGAAAAATATTAACCCAACCTACAACATTTTCTGCTTGTACCCACCAGTGGCGATTAGCATCAACATAACCAGTATCAAGATTAGTTTCATGCGTCATCGAGCCATCTTCATTGAGCCCTTTCTCACTAGCCTGAGCGACCTTACGAACAATCGGTTCCACGAAGGCAAGAACCCTTTTATCATCTAAGATCAAAGCTGCTTCATGCATTAACCATGAACACTCAATATCATGACCATAACTCTCTAAATGGCCAGCACCACGTGTCCAATCCATACCAAAAAACAAATCAAGGTGGTAAGTCTGTGGATTAAGTATTTTATCTGTAAAGATAGTAATCAGATTACGTAGTGCTTTTTCTAATCTAATATCTTTCCAGATACGATAAAGATTAGTGTATGATTCGATGATATGAAGATGAGTATTTTGAGACTTTGGATAATTGGCGTCTAACTCAGAAAGGCGCATATCAGCTATTTCTTTCCAGTCACGGGTCTGAGCTTCAATATACCCATTGTTTACCGCATCAAAAGAATGTTCTTCTATACACTCGAACAACTGGATGGCATAATCTAAAGCCTCTTTACTTTGAGCTTCCATACCTGCTACATTTTGTGTAGCACGGGCATACTCAGAAAGCCCATATATCATAAAACCTATCGCATAAAATTGTTTTTTGGTATCAACAGGATTACCCAAATAATCTAACTCCCAATATGTACCACCAAACTCACGATCTATGAAATAGGTTAGGATATAATCTTTTGCACGGGTAGCAGCCTTCAAATATTCAGGATTCCCCAAAACACGATAAGCAGCAGAAAAAGACCATAGTATACGGGCATTTAAAATTCCTCCTTTATTAGCCGTAGTATTTAAAACACCTTCACCTGTCATCTGACCGTAAAAGCCTCCATGTTCATAGTCTACCATTTTGTTTAACCAAAAAGGAAGGATATTACTCTGGAGCACATCCTTCACCTCTGATTTCATACGTAATATGACATCTTGTAACATACTTATTTATTAATAGGATACTTATAAGTTAAAAGAAGCATGATCACCACAATAGCAGCAGGGAACAGCGAAAATAAAGACCATACCATAGAGAGAACAGAGTCTGTAATAGATGTAGGATCTACTATAGAGTTTCCCGTAGAATCAGTAATCATACTAGCACCAGCCAAACCTAAGAACAAAGCTACTAACGAACCCGAGATAGCTGTACCAAATTTTTGTGCCATCGTACCTGATGAAAATATTAACCCTGTAGACGATGTTCCGTTCTTTTCGGTTGCATAATCAGCAACATCAGCATACATAGACCATAACAATGGAGAATAAAGTCCTACACCTATAGAAGTCAATATAACAATACCTACCATTAACCAAATATAAGAAGAATGCATAGGCACAAAGAAAAATGCTACAGAAGTAACAGCACAAATAATAGCTGCCACAGTAAAAGCTTTTTTCTTAGATCCCACCCACTTGGTAAATATAGGAGATATACCACCAAAAACCATACAAGTAAGTTCACCAAAGGTCATAAATACCGTATAATTAATAATGAACCCACTTACCGTAACATCACCTTTCAAACAATATTCAAAAAGATAACCTGCCACAGCATAACGGAAACCGTTAAAGAAATTGGTACAAATACCTATCAGTGTAAGATAGATCCATGGTTTGTTTCTAAACAAATCACCAAACTGCTTAAAAGAGAACTTTTCTGCACGTACAGGCTTCAGTCGCTCTTTAGTAAGCAGACCACATGTTAACGTACCAACAGCAGCTATAAAACCAAAGAAAACACCAAGCACTGCATATTGATGTTGGCTTGTTCCCCCAACAAATTTCTGAAGATAAGGAAAAGACAACAGAGTAACAAATCCCATGGCATAAGCACCTACCATACGAAAAGAAGAGAACTGATTTTTTTCATTATCATCATCGGTCATAACTCCTAAAAGAGAACCATAAGGAACATTAACTGCAGTATAAATGGCCATCATCAACAGATAGAAAGAATAAGCCCAAATACGTTTACCTACAGGGCCAAAGTCTGGTGTGTATAATAGAAGGGCAAAAATCAATCCGAAAGGAATTGCTCCAAATATAAGCCAGGGGCGATACGTTCCGAAACGAGACTGCGTGCGATCAGCCAAAGCCCCCATCAACGGGTCGGTAACCACATCAAACATACGAGCAACAAGCATAAGAGCTGCAGCATCTGCAAAAGTCAAACCATACACATTGGTAAAAAACAATGGGAATGCGATTGACATAATTTTCCAAGTAATGCCACCTGCGGCTGCATCGCCCAAAGCATAGCCTATTTTTTCTTTAAGACGAACCATAATATGTTTTTCTTTTAGGTATTACTGATTAATAATCTTCTTATTCTTGACAACCAAAGCCTTGATATTTCCTACACTAGCAGCTGTAGTGAATCCGTCCTCTGGTGTATTCATGCAATAATCTATTAATTTTTCAACAGTAGATGTTGCAACATGCATACGCGTATCAGAACTAGCATAATAGATAAAAACCTTACCATCTTCGTCAGCAATCCAACCATTAGAGAATGTTACATTCATAACATCACCAATATACTCTTCCCCCTGAGGTACGATAAAATATCCACCAGGCTGAGCGATTACATGTGTAGGATCATCAAGGGCTGTCATATACATATAAAGTACATAACGCAAACCAGAAGCACAACCACGCACACCATGTGCCAAATGTAGCCATCCCTTAGGAGTCTTGATAGGTTGAGGTCCCTCGCCATTTTTCACCTCCATAATGGTATGATAATGGCGCATATTTATAATCTTTTCTTCTTTAATCTCAGCATGAGTAATGTCATCAACAAGCGCCCACCCGATACCACCACCAGAGCCAGCATTAATAAAATCATCTTGTGGACGAGTATAGAAAGCATACATTCCATCTACAAACTCTGGATGAAGTACTACATTACGCTGCTGACTTTTTGCTTTCAAATCAGGAAGCCGTTCCCAAGTTTTTAAATCCTTCGTACGAGCTATACCTGCAGTAGCGGTAGCTGCGCTCAAATCTTCCGGATGATTATCATCATGACGCTCAGCACAGAAAACACCATAAATCCAACCATCTTCATGAAGCGTTAGGCGCATATCATAAACATTCGTGCAGGTATTACATCTTCTGGCATTGATATTGGCTCATCCCAAAATCTAAAGTTATCAACTCCGTTAGGACTCTCTGCAATAGCAAAGAAACTTTTTCGATCAGCACCTTCCACACGTACAACCAACAAATACTTTCCATTCCATTTAATGGCTCCACTATTAAGAGTAGCATTCATCATAATACGTTGCATCAGATATGGATTATCTTTCTTACTAAAATCATATCTCCATTCTAATGGAGTATGTTCTGCTGTAAGTATTGGATATCGATAGCGAGTATAAATTCCATTACCCCACCTCTCTGCTATATTTTTCCGAGTAAGTAACTCTTCATGATGCTGACGAAGAACGGCAATTTTTTCTGAAAATTGTTCCATACGCTATTTATTTTATTTTCTTTATATTTTTAACAAACAATGTTTTCTTTTCCTTAGCAAAATGCTTAAAATCAGAAGCTACAACAAGGCCTGGTGCAGCAATATATAGTTCTTTTGGATTGTCCCACGCATTACGCCAAAACAACACATAACTAATTGGATATTCTTTGGCTACCGGCCAAAACACATGCGTAAACCATGTTGAGTCTGGTAATGTTTGGGCTCCTGTTTCTGTCAATGCGACCAACTTATTTTCCGTTATTGCTATATCTTTTAGTGCTTCCAAATCATGTTTGAGATTTTTAATATACACATCATTATCTTTATTGAAATCATACAGGTCGACACCTATTAAATCGACATATTGAGTTCCAGGATAATATTTCAAATAGTCTGCACCACCAGAATTTGGTGAATACCCCCACAAGAGTTGATCGCAGGCATACCGTTTTAATAGTTGATCATGCGTATATATATAGAGCTGCTTATACTCATCTACTGTAGTGCCCTTAGATCCCCACCAGAACCAAGTACCTTCCATTTCATGCCAAGGACGAAAAAGAATTGGAACTTTTTCACCATCAACTGTTTGAATAGAATTGAGAAAATCAGCAACAATCTTCAACCATTTATTAAATTTTTGATGCTGTGATCCTCCTGGAAGTATTTCTTTAACAGGATTTCCAGATGGGTCCCAAGCATTTTTTTCTGTAACCGGATTAAAAGGATGCCAACTTATCGTTGTAACACCTCCACGTTCATGCTGGGCTAAAATTTCTTCCCGCATTCTATCAAATGGTACGTTGTCGATATTAGCAGTTTCTCCTAATTCGATACCACCTAATTCGAACCCCATAATAGCTGGATAATCGCCACAAACCTCTTTGACATCAGAACGTCCTCTATCCCATTTCCAATTTCGTCCGTATACGGGATCATCCTGGTGGCCTATCATGATACCTTTTTTCTGAATTTTCTTCAGACGATTCAATAATCTATAGGCTGGCGAACATGGTTCACTGGCCATTATACCAAGGCTTAAAGCCAAGCCCAAAATACTTATTGCAATTTTTTTCATCATTCGTTCAACAAATGTTTACATAAATAATTTTGCCACTCATCCCACTGTTCTTGATACCAAAAATGACCGGTCATCTGATACACACTCACTTGTTTCTGGCCTGGATAAATATTATATAATCCATAAGAAGATGTTGGAGGAACAACCTCATCATTATAGCCAAAAGAAAACCAGCCAGGTACATGAATACGACGAGCAAAATTTACTCCATCGTAATAGCGTACACCATTCAGTTTTTGCAAACTTGGAGTTTTATCATATATAAAATAATGTGGCCAACCGCCTGCAACACCATTCAATTCAGACTCATAGTCACACATGGCATCATGTACTGCAGCCAAGAAAGTAACACGCTTATCCAAAGCTGCTACAGCCAAAGACAAGAAACCTCCTTGACTTGCACCGGTTACACCTAGGGTTTTACCGTTCCATTCATCAAGAGATGCGATATAATCTACACCTCTCACAGCACCTGTTACAACGCGCTTATAATAGTTTTCGTTAGGATTATCAAGATTAGTAAAGCTATAATTACGAAGGGCTCCATATCCTAAGTCATCATATACTTTCTGATCCAAAGTTACGGGTATGCCATGAATACCTATTTCTAGGATTATAGCTTTACCAGGAGCCGTATAAGTATCACCTGTATAAGGACGAACTCCAGCACCCGGAACACGGAGTAAAGCTGGATATTTTCCTGGTTTTACTGGTACACTTAATATACCATATATTTTGCTGCTATAAGAATCATTAGAATAACTCACCTCATACACGTTCATATCTTTGGTACAACGTTCCGCCAACAATCGCTTGGTTGGATTCAGACGAATTAAGCGAGCATCAGCCAATGCTTTTTCCCAAAAAGCATCAAAATCTTTCGGGCAATGTGTGGCAGGTTGAACTTTTTCTGGTGAGAAAGCAGCCGTACATAATCCTTCATAAGTTTTACCATCTACATGAGCAGTAACCTTAAGACGATAAAAACCAGGAGTATTCATGCTTCCAGTCCATTTCATCTTACCTTCCTTGAGCTCCACTTTCTCTTTTGTTACTGTAGGGAACATAACAGGTCCTGCTTCATAACTGATAATTGCTCCAACCAAAGGAGTACCCGATTTTAGGACAGAAACTTCAAAAGAAGCTTTTTCTCCTATCTTATAATTCCAGTCTGCATGATTTGGCTGGACCTGCACCATTATATTTGTTCCACGAATTTGAGCCTGTATGCCCAAAACAGAAAATGCCAAGAAAAAAAATAAAAATATTTGTCTATACATGGTAAGATGACAAGATAATGTTAATAATTATATTATTATTAGGTTTCAGTCACTTGATATGGTAACTATGACTTTGCAAAGATAGCGTTTCTTTTGGCAAAACACTTATACTATTTTGACCATTCCTTACACTTTAACATCATTTGAATAAAAACTGCTTTCACATCGGAAACATACTATTTAAAACACAATTAAATCATTTTGCTTAGACTCATCAAAAATGAAAAAGAGTATAAGTGATACTTTACATTTTCCACATCTATTTTTAGCAAGAAAGTATAAACGAAAGTCAATAAAGTATGCACTATATATCTAAAATATATCTATATTTGCAACATTATATACTTTAAACCTAACATTACAACTCATTAATTACTAACAAATGTTCAAAAAATTATTTCTATTTGCCGTAACAGCATTTTGCTTCTATCAGACACAGGCTAAAGTCAAACTTCCCCACATGATTTGTGACAATATGGTTCTCCAACAACAAACTGAAGCCCGATTGTGGGGATGGAGCAAACCTAACAAAGAAATTAAAGTCAGTGTATCATGGTCTAACGACATTTATACGACCCTAGCTAACAAGAATGGAAAATGGCTACTCAAGGTAAATACACCCGCAGCCAGCTATACTCCACTATCCATTACTTTTGATGACGGTGAACAAACAACCATCAAGAATATTCTCTCGGGAGAAGTTTGGGTTTGCGCTGGCCAAAGTAATATGGAATTTCCTATTAAAGGCTTTTGGAATTGTCCACTAGAAGGATATAACGAAACAGTGTCAGATGCCTCATCGGCCAAAGGAATTCATTATGTGAAAATTCCGAGCACTATGCGTATGGAACCACAGGAGGATGCCGATTGCAAATGGGAATCTATCAATATCAATACCATCAACGAATGTAGTGCTGTTGGATATTTCTTTGCTCGTGTCATGAAACGCACTTTAGATATACCAGTAGGACTTATACTTGCCAACAAAGGTGGTTCACGCGTCGAGAGTTGGTTGGATAAAGAGAATCTAAAAAAATATACCAAAGAGCCTTTAGATTCAACTAACATCATCAAGAAGTATTCTACTTATGATTACCTCAGACCATTAGTTTGGGGTAATGGAACTTTCCATCCCATCTTAAACTACACCATAAAAGGCATTTTATTTTATCAAGGTTGCTCTAATGTAGGTGACCCTGGAAATAAATATTCTGATAACCTTAAATTATTAGTAGAACAATGGCGTCGTGATTTCAAGTTGGGTGAAATACCCTTTTATTTTGTACAAATAGCACCTTATTATCAAGATGCAGAAGGGAAAAATGGTATTTCTGGTGCTCTACTTCGTGAACAACAGATACGTGCAGCCGATATTATTCCCAACAGCGATATTGTTTGCACGAACGACTTGGTATATCCCTTCGAATGGTCACAGATTCATCCTCGCAACAAAAAAACTGTTGGCGAACGACTCGCTTACATCGCTCTCAATCATAATTATGGCATAAAAAATCTATGGTGTGAAAGCATGCGCTATCAAGACATGACGATTTCTAATGACACTTGTTACGTTCGCTTAACTAATAATTATGGAGGAGTATCACGATTTGAAAATATTGAAGGATTTGAGGTTGCCGGTGCTGACAGAGTATTCCATAAAGCGACAGCCCAACATTACTGGAAAGCGGGCAACGATCCTAAAAACGAAACCATCGCAGTTTACTCTTCAGAAGTTAAAAATCCAGTCGCTGTACGCTATTGTTTTCGCAATTTTCAACTAGGTAATCTGAAAAACTGTGCGATGCTTCCACTCCTACCTTTCCGAACTGACAACTGGTAAAAACCAATAACACCTTAATTACAAATATATGAAAAAAATACTATTCAGCGCTTTATCCTTATGTTTTACAGGAATGCCTGCAATGGCTGAAAATATCACGATTCAGTCTAAAAACATATCACTCATTCTTGATATCGAAAAAGGGCAGCAACCTAAATATGTCTATTTCGGTCAAAAAATAAATCTTGGCGAACTTCAGTCACCTCAAGGTGGAAGAATGGAAGCCTATCCTGCCTACGGTTTAAATACTCCATCTGAATCGGCATTAGCCATACGACATGCAGATGGTAATATGTCTACAGAACTACAAATTACAGGTTATGACACCCAACAAAAAGGAAATACGACTATTACCACCATTCACATGAAAGACCCTATCTATGCACTTCAAGTAGATTTGAAATATCGTGCATATACAGATGTCGATATGATGGAAGTGTGGAGTGAGATTACTCATCAAGAAAAAGGTACCATTACTCTTACTCAATTTGCTTCAGGGATGTTACCTATTCGCCGAGGAAACGTATGGATATCACATCTTTACGGAACTTGGGCTAACGAAGCACAAGTAGTCGAAGAGCCCATACAACCTGGAGAACTTGTTATTCGCAATAAAGATGGTGTAAGAAACAGCCATACAGATCATGCCGAAGTTATGCTATCGCTTGATGGAAAAGCGCAAGAAAACACGGGCGACATTATTGGAGCAGCACTCTGCTACAGTGGCAACTATAAACTTAAAATGGTTACCGATGATACCGAATATCATTATCTTTTTGCAGGTATCAATGAAGATAACTCTGAATATCAACTGAAAAAAGGTGAGAAATTCATTACTCCTACATTAGCGTTTACCTTTTCAGATAAGGGACTGAGTGGAGCAAGTAGAAATTTTCACAAATGGGGACGTGATTATATGCTTAGTCATGGTAACCAAGAACGCATGATTCTACTCAATAGCTGGGAAGGAGTATACTTTGATATTAACCAAAAAGGTATGGATCAGATGATGGGTGACATCGCAGATATGGGAGGAGAACTATTTGTCATGGACGATGGATGGTTTGGAGGAAAATATCCTCGACTTACTGACAACTGTGCTTTAGGAGATTGGGTGGTAGACAAGAAAAAATTACCAGAAGGGATAGAAGGCTTACTCCGCGATGCCAAAAAGCATGGTATAAAATTTGGTATTTGGCTTGAACCGGAAATGACGAATACAGCCAGTGAACTTTACGAGAAACATCCAGACTGGGTGGTTAAAGCTCCGAAACGCAATGCCGTAAAAGGTCGTGGAGGTACCCAATTAGTTCTAGATATGGGCAACCCGAAAGTTCAACAATTTGTTTTCAATACCATCGACAATCTTCTGACGAAGTATCCTGATATAGCCTATATTAAATGGGATGCTAATATGTTTATACTTAATCACGGCAGTCAATATCTAGGCATGAACGAACAGAGTCATCTTTATATTAATTATCATCAAGGATTCAACAACGTCATGAAACGTATCCGCGCCAAATATCCTGATGTTATTATTCAAGCCTGTGCCAGCGGTGGTGGTAGAGCCAACTGGGGGGTACTACCTTATTTTGATGAATTTTGGGTTAGTGATAATACAGATGCATTACAACGTATCTATATGCAATGGGGAACGAGCTATTTCTTCCCAGCGATTGCTATGGCAAGCCACATATCAGCTGTACCAAACCACACCGTTTTCCGCACAACTGCTCTCAAATACCGTATTGATGTTGCCATGAGCGGACGTCTGGGCATGGAAATTCAACCTAAAAATATGACTAATGAAGAAAAGTCTCTCTGTAAAAAAGCAATTGCAGAATACAAAACTATTCGACCTGTCGTACAGTTCGGTAACATCTATCGTCTTCAGAGTCCATTTGATCACAAGGGCGTAGCATCACTTATGTATGTCAGTGATGCTAAGGATAAGGCTGTATTCTATTGGTGGAAAACAGAAACCTTTCAAAACCAACACTTGCCTCGCATCAAAATGGCAGGCTTAGATGCCAACAAAATGTATACTGTACACGAACTGAATCGCATAGATAATAAGGAATTAGACTGTGAAGGCAAAAGCTATAGCGGTGCATACTTGATGAATCATGGACTCGACATGCCATTAACCCATCATGTAGATTGGGATAAAAAAGACAGTTGGTCAAGTAGAGTTTTATACTTAACAGCTCAATAAACAGATTTCATTGCTAAAATGAAAAGAGGATATGCTTCAATAACATATCCTCTTTTCGTTTTTATATGATCCTATACAAAGATTATTTATTTCTTCTCAATAAGTTAAGCGTATGCTGTGGCTTCATGGCCTCACTGACCTTCTCTGTATATTCCACCAAACGAAGTTTAGCTGTACCAACCATATGAGCAGCATTATCACCTACCATAAATACATACTCACCAGCATCACCTTTCCACTGACTGTTAGCCTCATCAAAGCTCGTTAAGTCACGACGGTCTATTGTCATTGTTAAAATCTGGCTCTGACCTGGAGCTAATTCCTGAGTTTTAGCAAAAGATTTCAATTCCTTGACAGGTTTTTCATAATTACCTTTTGGAGCTTGAACATAGATCTGTGCCACCTGCTTGCCACTTGTTTTACCCGTATTCTTGACTGTAACCTTCACCTGTACCTTATCTTTTATTTGTTTAACAGCAAAGTTACTCATACTGAAAGTTGTATAACTCAAACCATAACCGAAAGGATAAGCTACCGGCTTATCAAAAGCATCGAAATAACGATATCCTACATAAATATCTTCATCATGATTAGTATAGTTTACACCTGCAAGATTATTAGCATAAAGTTTTTCTGTAAGATTATAATAATCAGGCTGCTGAGGGAAATTAGCTGTAGAAGGATGATCTACCGCAGCTATAGGCCATGTCATCGTAAGTCTTCCCGAAGGATTTGCTTTACCTGTTAATACATCTACTACAGAGTTACCACCTTCTTCACCAGGTTGCCATGCTACAAGAATAGCATCTACTAAATCACGCCAACTTGCAGTTTCCATAACACTACCAGAATTAATTACAACAATAACCGGTTTACCTTGATTATGGAAAACAGCACTGACGTTTGATATCATATCCTTTTCTTGAGCAGAAAGATTAAATTCACCTTCTATCTTACGATCAAGACCTTCACCAGCCTGTCTACCGATTGTAATAATAGCAGCCTGAGCCTCCGACACTTCATGTTCAACACAACGACGAGAAATTTCAATTTCATCTAGTTTAGGCTGTCCCTGATCCAAGAACCACATTTCAGGATTCTTATCTGCTTTCAACTTTGACTTGGCATAAGCTACGTACTTTTCATAAATGTCAGTCAACTGTGCTGTTGTACTGATACCAGCATTTTTCAATCCTTGAACCATATCTACCACATAAGGAACATTAACACAGCCAGAACCGAGACCACCACTCATAAAGTCATAGCTATTTACACCAAAGAGGGCGACCTTACTCATCTGCTTCATCGGCAAAATATGCTGACCATTCAGTTTACCATTCTTCAGTAAGACCATACCTTCAGTAGAAGACTGTCTAGTTATAGCAGCATGTGCTTTTAAATTTGGTGTATTCGAGAATTTATAACCCTTAAAACGAGGCGTTTTCACGATATATTCCAACATATTACGCACATTACGGTCTACATCTTTTATATCTATTTTTCCACTTTTCACTCCCTCAATGATATGATTTACTTGAGTAGGGAAACCAGGCATCAACAAATCATTACCAGCTTTGACAACATCACTTATTGGTAAATCAGCACGTTCACCTATCCAATCGGTCATAACGATACCCTTAAATCCCCAGTCTTGTCGAAGCACTTTAGTCAACAAATCATAATTGCCCTGAGAATATACTCCATTAATACGATTATAAGAAGACATGAGAGTCCACGGAGCACTCTTACGTACCATTATCTCAAAACCCTTGAGATAAAGTTCACGCAAAGCACGCTGACTGACACGTTCATCTACACGTGTACGATCAGACTCTTGCGAGTTTACAGCAAAATGCTTAGCAGATACACCTACCCCCTGACTTTGGATTCCTTTTACCATAGCAGCACCTATCAATCCCGTAACAATAGGATCTTCACTATAATATTCGAAATTACGGCCACAAAGCGGGTTACGATGCAGATTCATACCTGGACCTAAAATGGCATCACATCCATATTCCAAAGTTTCATTACCAATAGCCTTACCTACTTTTTCTACCAAATCTAAATTCCAGGTTGAAGCCAAACAAGTACCTATAGGGAAACCTGTAGCAAAGAAAGTTTGATTTGTACCCTTACGATATGCATCAATATGAACTCCAGCAGGACCATCGGCAACAACCGTCTGTGGTATACCCAAACGTGGGATTCCTGCAGTAACACCCGCAGCACCCGCCACCAACTTCGTTTGATGCCCCATAGCAGCTCCACTTCCTGGGAATCCAGCATTACCACAACCTGTTAAGAGTTGGGCTTTCTCTTCCAACGTCATAGCAGCAATAATCTCGTCAATATTGTCAGCTCGTAACTGAGGAGCCTGTGCCATTGATGCTCCAGACAAACAAATTCCTAACGCAAAAACACCAATTTTTTTATTCATTCTGTTGATAAATAGTTAGATTATAGATTATTCTATTCGTGATTATCGAATAGAAGATAAGATTTTACAATACTTTTTGACTATAGCCAATGTAGACTTATCTGTTACAAAAACGGAATTTAGCCCTTGCGCTTCTTGTGCAGGATCACCCGTATAGTCATCACCTACCTGCCACTGTTCATGTTTCGGTTTGGCTTCACCACCCCATCCCCAGAAGTTACATCCGGCAAAGAGCCCGCCTTTCGTAGCATTTTCAGCAACCAGCCCAAATACATACTGATAATAGCTGTCACGAGCATGGGTAGATGCCTCAAGATCAAATTTGAATCCGTCACGTGGGTATCCATATTCTTCCATAACAAGAGGTTTTTGCAATCGCTTACAGATAATCAAATGATGATCTATATACTCTTTCGTATTTTTTTTGGCCCGAGGCAAATTTTCTATCAAGGAGTCAGCCTTAGCCCAACTCCAATTATAAGGCCATAAATGAACATTACAGTAATCGATATTTTTATCAGCACAAATCTGCTCATATACTTTTTCATCATTCTCGCATCCCCAAGAACCTTCACTACCGATAGAAATCAGATGATTAGGGTCTAGCTTGCGAATCAGTGCAGAAGCTTCAGATAACCATTGTGCAAATGCAGGAAGAACTTTCTTGCTGAAAGCACGAGGTTCATTACCTATCTGCCATGACATAATGGTCGGATCATCGATATAACGTTTACCTGTATAACGATTGGTACGGCTCAAAATAAATTTCACATAATCATAAAAGAGTTGATGCGCTTTTTTATTGGTAGCAAACTTGGATACAAAATTCATGAAAGCAGGATATCCATCTTCATTTGGCCGCGGAGCTTTGCCTTCGCCAGCATGTTCCAGATAAAAGCCATATCCACCACTCCACTCCCATGAATTATTAAGATAGAGAACAGCTACCATGTTACGCTTTCCCATTTCTGCCAGTAAATAATCCAAACCTGCCATAATTGTATCATTATATACTCCCGGAGCAACTTGTAAAGTAGGTTCAACTTTGGTTTTTACACCTCGTAAGCCATCAGATCCGACCAAAATACGAAGATTATTGATTCCCAAACGCTGCATATGATTAAGCTCCCTTTTCAAACGAGCGCGATTACCTCCCTGGCCTTCCGAACCAAGTATTGCACCATACCAGAAATTGGTTCCGACATAATAATACGGTTGATTTCCTCGCCAAAATTTACCATCATGGCAAGAAATGATCTGGGCTTGTAAAGTAATTCCGTAAAGAAAAAGAATTATTAAGGTAATAATTGTTCTAAATAATGTTTTCATATTGCAAATATAAAACAAAATAATGAAAGATGATGATATTATTTTTGCTAAAATTTGCCTTTATTTTATATTTGCCTTTGAAAATCAAGCACCAAAAAAGGCATGTCCCCATAAGGGACACGCCTTTTCTATGAATATTATAATTTTCTAATTACTTCTGAGCATCATTTGGAGCTTTGTCTATCAAATCCATAAACTGATCTAACTTAGGAGTAATGATAATCTGAGTACGACGGTTACGCTGCTTACCAAGTTCTGTATCATTTGTAGCGATAGGATTATACTCACCACGACCACCTGCAGTCAAACGCTTAGGATTGATACCATAGTGATCCTGAAGATACTGTACTACAGAAGAAGCACGGAGTGCGGAAAGGTCCCAGTTATTGCGGATGTTCTTCATAGAAACCGCCTTAGTATTTACAGGAACATTATCTGTATTACCCTCGATAAGAACATCATAATCCTTATAGTCCTTAATAATCTTAGCAATCTTGCTCAAAGTCTGTTCTGCACGATCATTAACCTCGTAAGAACCACTCTTATACAACATATTATCAGCTAAAGAGATGTAAACTACACCTTTCAGAACCTGAACATCTACTTCCTTCATTTCATCCTTACTCAAAGAGCGAGTAAGATTGTTGGTCAATACCATATTCAAAGAGTCGCTCTTGCTCTTCACCTCTACAAGATGACGAATATACTGGTTACTCTCATTGATCTGGTCTACCAACTTAGAAATGTTGATATTATTAGAATTGGCATTTGTCAAACTCTTATCCAATGAAGACTGCAATGATGCATAGTCTTTCTTAGACTGAGCCAACTGATCTTCAAGAGATGTAACACGAGCGTTTGCAGCTGCCAATTGCTCCTTAGCATTCTGATAGTTGCCTGTCAACTCTCTATTTTCGTTCTGGCAGTTTTCCAACTCTTTTTTGCTAGCACAGCTAGAAACTACTAAAGCGCCAGCCATTAATGTCATCACTAATAATTTACTTTTTTTCATATAGTATTGGAATTTTATTTTTGTTTATTTATGTGCAAAGTTATCAATAAGACGTACTTTACCAAGAAAAGTATAATTCCTTTAAAATATTTTAACCCCATAACCGTCAAAATGACACGATTTTAACAATTTAACTATAAAAAACACAGACTATTACGAAACGATTTGCCAACAAACTGATTATATTTTTCATATTCGCCAGTACGACTCACTCATTTTTTAATTGATAAAAAAACAGTCATGTTAATAAATAACTATAAATCAACAATTTACGAAATCAAGAAAAATGTGCGATTTTTAAGATGTTTGATATATTTCCAACTATATCCCCCCATACAAACATAATCCTCCACCCATTTCTCACGAAATAGATGGAGGTCTGAGATAACTTATAAAATTGGTTTTATATTTGGATGAAATTAATTATTTCTTCTTATTTCCAGGACCACGTTGTGGTTCAAGTTTTTCATAAGCACTATACTGGCTATCATTTAGGATAGATTTCAACTCATTCAAATACTTTTTATGCTGAGCCATTCTTTTATCCATATCTTCTTTAGATGGACGTTCACCTTTTTCACCAGGTTTACCTGGAGCTTTAAAGAGATCTGCATATTTACTTCTCAACTTAGAGAATTTCGCAGCTGTTTTCTTATCCAGATTTAATTTATCAACAATCTGTTCAGTAGTATAATGCTTAGGGCGCTGATGACCTGGCTCTTGTGCCAATGCAACAGTCATAGACAATGCTGCAACTAATGTTAACATAACTTTCTTCATAACTCTTCTAATTCAATTTAAAATCCAATTGCAAATGTATAGTAATTGATTGTCACGAAGAAAAGATTTCAGTAAAAAGCTTTTTTTTTTAAGCGAACCGGTCAAGAATAGTTATTCTTTTATTTTGATATGTCTACTTTTTGCAGTACCTTTGCACCCAAGATTATAACACCTGAATTTTTAAAGTATGATTCTTTTTTTTAGAACTCAATCTAAGAGTGTAGTTGCGACTGAAATTGATCATCAGCCGGAACAGAATGAAATCAATGAACTTTGTTGGCTTTATGGCGATGCAACCCTTGAGGATGCCCAGGAACTTAAAGGCTTCTTCATTGGCCCACGTCGTGAAATGATCACTCCTTGGAGTACAAATGCCGTTGAGATTACCCAGAATATGAGTCTTAACGGCATTTCGCGCATAGAGGAGTATTTCCCTGTTGAGTCAAAAGACGCTGAGCACGATCCTATGCTTCAGCGTATGTATGATGGTATTGACCAGACGATTTTTACCGTTAATCACGAGCCAGAACCAATCAAGTACGTTGATAACCTAGAAAAGTATAACGAAGAAGAAGGTTTGGCACTCAGTGTAGACGAAATAGCTTATCTACATAAGCTTGAAAAAGAAAATGGTCGTCCACTGACAGACTCAGAAATCTTCGGTTTCGCCCAAATCAATTCAGAGCACTGCCGTCATAAGATTTTTGGTGGTCAATTTATTATTGACGGACAAGAAAAGGAGTCTTCTCTTTTCAATTTGATTAAGAAGACTACTCAAGAAAATCCACATGAGATTCTTTCTGCCTATAAAGATAATGTAGCATTCTCTCAAGGTCCAGTTGTTGAGCAATTTGCACCACAAGATCAGAGCACTGCAGATTATTTCCAAATTAAGGATATCGAGAGTGTTATTTCTCTCAAGGCTGAGACACACAACTTCCCTACCACTGTAGAACCTTTCAATGGTGCAGCAACAGGTACTGGTGGTGAGATTCGCGACCGTATGGGTGGCGGTGTAGGATCTTGGCCAATCGCAGGTACAGCATGCTACATGACTTCTTATCCTCGTTTGAAGGATGACAACGGCAAGAGCGATATTGAGCGCGACTGGGAGGATATTCTTCCTGTTCGTAACTGGCTATATCAGACTCCTGAGCAGATTTTGATTAAGGCATCTAATGGTGCCAGCGACTTCGGTAATAAATTTGGTCAGCCACTGATTACCGGTTCTCTTCTGACTTTCGAACATCAAGAAAATAACGAAAAGTACGCTTACGACAAAGTCATCATGCTTGCTGGTGGTGTAGGTTATGGCAAGAAGCGCGACTGCTTGAAGAAGGAACCTCGTACAGGCAACAAAGTTGTACTTGTTGGTGGTGATAACTATCGCATCGGTCTTGGTGGTGGTAGTGTTAGTTCTGTTGATACAGGCCGCTATAGCAATGGTATTGAGCTTAACGCTATCCAGCGTGCTAACCCTGAAATGCAGAAACGCGACTACAACTTGGTTCGTGCTCTTGTTGAAGAAGATTCAAACCCTGTTGTTTCTATCCACGACCACGGTAGTGCAGGTCACCTGAACTGTTTGTCAGAGTTGGTTGAAGAATGTGGTGGTGAAATCGATATGACCAAATTGCCTATCGGTGATAAGACTTTGAGCGCTAAGGAAATTATCGCCAATGAGAGCCAGGAACGTATGGGTCTGTTGATTGATGAGAAATATCTCGAGCACGTACAGAAGATTGCAGATCGTGAACGCGCTCCTATGTATGTAGTAGGTGAAACTACCGGTGATGCACACTTCAGTTTCAAACAGGCTGATGGTATTAAACCATTTGATCTTGATGTAGCTCAGATGTTTGGTCATACACCAAAGACAATTATGGTGGATGAAACTGTTGAAAGAAAATATGAGGATGTTACCTATTCAGCAGACAAACTCGATGAATATATTAATCGAGTACTTCAGCTCGAAGCTGTTGCTTGTAAAGACTGGTTGACGAATAAGGTAGACCGTTCGGTTACAGGTAAGGTAGCTCGCCAGCAGGGTCAAGGCCAAATTCAATTACCATTAAGCGACTGTGGTGTTGTTGCTCTCGACTACCGTGGCAATGCAGGTATTGCGACCGCACTCGGTCATGCTCCTCAGGCAGGTTTAGCAGATCCAAAGGCAGGTTCTGTACTTTCAGTTGCAGAATCTCTTACCAACTTGGTATGGGCTCCATTAGGCCGCAAGGGAGATGAAGAAAAGCGACCTCTAGACTACGTAAGTCTGTCTGCTAACTGGATGTGGCCTTGCCGTAGCCAAAAGGGTGAAGATGCTCGTCTTTATGAAGGTGTTCAGGCATTGAGCGATTTCTGCTGCGCTATCCATGTCAACGTACCTACTGGTAAAGACTCACTCTCTCTAACCCAGCAATATCCTAATGGTGATAAGATTATCTCTCCGGGTACTGTTATCGTCAGTGCAGGTGGTGAAGTCTACGATATCAAGAAGACCGTTAGCCCTGTTCTTGTAAACGACAAGAATTCAAGTTTGTATCATATCGACTTCAGTTTTGACGACCAGCACTTAGGCGGATCTGCTTTTGCACAAAGTCTCGATAAAGTTGGTAGTGATGTTCCTACTGTAAAGAACCCAGATTACTTCGTTGACTGTTTCAATGCTGTTCAGGAACTCATTAAGAAGGGATGGATCATGGCTGGTCATGATATCTCAGCAGGTGGTATGCTGACAACTCTTCTCGAAATGACCTTCGCAAATACAGAAGGTGGTATTCATATCAACTTGCATGATATCGCTTGTGATGATATTGTAAAGACTCTCTTTGCAGAAAATCCAGGTGTCATCATTCAGGTAAGCGATGAACACAAGCAAGAACTCAGAAAGTATCTTGAAGACAATGGTATTGGCTTTGCTAAGATTGGCTATCCAACTCCAAACAATCGCAAGTTGATTATCAAGAAAGAAGGTTTCGAGCATGAATTTGACATCGACATTCTTCGCGATGCATGGTACAAGACTTCATACTTACTCGATCGCAAGCAGAGTATGGGTGGTATGGCTAAGAAACGTTATACCAACTATAAGAAGCAGCCTATCGAGATGAAGTTTAATGAGAACTTCGATGGCTCATTAGCTAGCTATGGTATCAGTGCAGATCGCAGAAAGCCATCTGGCATCAAAGCTGCGATTATCCGTGAGAAAGGTACTAATGGTGAGCGCGAAATGGCTTACACGATGTATTTAGCCGGGTTCGATGTTAAAGATGTTATGATGACTGACTTAATTAGTGGTCGCGAAACACTTGAGGACGTAAACTTCATCGTATACTGTGGTGGTTTCTCTAACTCTGACGTACTCGGAAGTGCAAAGGGTTGGGCTGGAGCATTCCTTTACAATCCAAAGGCAAAAGAAGCACTCGACAAGTTCTATGCTCGTGAAGATACACTTTCTCTAGGTATCTGTAATGGTTGTCAATTAATGGTTGAGCTCAATCTCATCAACCCTGAACATAAACATCGTGCACATCTCTGCCACAACAATAGCAAGAAGTTCGAAAGTTCATTCTTAGGGCTCACCATTCCACAGAATAACAGTGTTATGCTTGGCAGTCTGTCTGGCAACAAACTCGGAATTTGGGTAGCTCACGGAGAAGGTCGTTTCTATCTTCCAGAACCTGAGGATCACTACAATGTAATTGCTAAATACAACTACGCAGAGTATCCAGGTAACCCTAATGGAAGTGACTACAATGTTGCAGGTATCTGTTCTGCAGATGGTCGTCATCTTGCAATGATGCCACACCCTGAGCGTGCTATCTTCCCATGGCAAAACGCTTGGTATCCAGCAGACCATCGCAACGATGATGTTACTCCATGGATGGAGGCCTTTGTCAATGCCCGTAAGTGGATTGAAGAGCGCATAAAATAATAATTTGTAAATGACAGAACAAAAGAAAGACAGTATATACTGGAAGTCTTTTAAGACATTCTTTAAGATTGGCGCAGTCACCTTTGGAGGTGGCTACGCCATGATTCCTATTATAGAAGAAGAAGTTGTAAACAAGAATAAATGGATAAGTAAAGAAGAATTTCTTGACTTGATAGCAATAGCCCAAAGCTGCCCTGGTGTATTTGCTGCCAATATCAGCATCTTCATTGGTTATAAACTGAAAGGAACAACTGGAGCTATCGCAACATGCTTGGGGACTTGCTTACCTTCGTTTTTGATTATTCTTGCTATCGCCATGTTCTTCCATGAATTTCAAGATAACAAAATAATAGCAGCAATATTTGCAGGCATACGTCCAGCTGTAGTTGCCCTTATTGCCGCACCAACATTTAATTTAGCCAAAAGTGCACATATCAATCTTACCAATTGCTGGATTCCTATAATTAGTACTTTATTCATTTGGATACTTCAAGTAAATCCAATTTGGGTTATTATAGCAGCAGGCTTCAGTGGTTACTTATATGGTCAATTTATTAAACCAACAGAATAATGATATTTTTGCAGCTTTTTATTACTTTCTTTGAAATTGGTCTTTTTGGTTTTGGTGGCGGTTATGCTATGATTTCACTGATTCAAGGTCAGGTTGTAACTCGTTATCATTGGATGTCAATGAGTGAATTTACAAATGTCATTGCAATCTCGCAAATGACACCAGGTCCTATAGGCATCAACTCAGCTACTTATTCTGGGTATACAGCTATTCATAATGCAGGTCATGGTGCGTTTCTTTCAGTTTTAGGAAGTGCAATTTCTACTTTTGCACTGATATTGCCATCGCTCATCCTCATGATACTTATCTGCAAACTATTTATGAAGTACATGCATACGAATGCCGTACAAAGCATATTTGCAGGCTTACGTCCTACAGTTGTAGGCCTTTTAGCTGCAGCCACGATGTTATTAGTAAATCCAGAGAATTTTTCAACGCCAACAGAAAATCCATGGACTTTCTATATCAGTGTATACCTATTCTTATTTACTTTCGTTGGCACTATGTATATGAAAATTAATCCAATCCGCTTGATTGGATATGCAGGTATTGCCGGTCTTCTCCTTTTATATTAGCGTATTACACACTACTTCTTTGTAACATAAGTATTTGTGCAAAGTAAAACTTTATTTAACGTAATAAACTTGTAAATTTTGTAGAATATTTGTAAATTTACACCAAATATAACCTACAAAACTTACAACATGATATTAACTCTTTTATTCAGTCTTTTTACCTCATTTACAACGGATACAGCATTCGTTCATGACCCCGTTATGGCCTACGAGAACGGCATCTACTATATGTATTCTACTGGTCGAAATATCCAAGTGATGACATCGCCTAATCGAAAAAGCTGGACACTAAACCAAACTGGAGTTCTCCCCAATATCCCTTCCTGGACTCACGACAGTGTACCAGGATTCAAAAATCATATCTGGGCACCAGACATTATACAATGGCATCAACAATGGTGGATGGCCTACAGTTGCTCTACGTTTGGTAAAAACACTTCAGCTATTGGATTACTACAAGCTTCCAATTTAGCCATCAATCAGTGGACCGATAAAGGATGCCTAATAAATAGCCATGCAAAAAGAGATAACTGGAATGCTATTGATCCTAATTTTGTAAAAGACGAGGATGACAATCTCTGGCTTACATTTGGCAGTTTTTGGGATGGCATTCAACTTATCAAATTACAGGAACAAAACGGAACCTTAACTCAAGATCCTAATGTAGCTCAACTAACTATAGCAAGGAGATATCACAACAATGCTCCAAACAATATGAAAAACCCAACTTCAAAAAATGCAGGTATCAATGCCATAGAAGCCCCATTTATATTCAAACATGACAATTGGTATTATCTTTTCGTAAGCTGGGATTATTGTTGCCGAGGCGCAAAAAGCAATTACCGTGTAGTAGTAGGAAGAAGTAGGAGTATTACAGGGCCTTATATCGATGAAAATGGCATTTCCATGACAGAAGGTGGCGGAACACTCGTTTTAGAAGGAGATAAAAAAGTATATGAAGCTGCTGGACACTGCGCTGTATATCATTTTAATCACCAAGATCTATTCATATGTCATGGCTACAATCTGCAACTCGACGGAATGAGCACACTGATTCAGCGCAAAATACATTGGAAAGAAAATGGTTTTCCACAACTAGAAGAATAATGATGTTCAAAAAAGATGGGAGCGTCCCCAAGACGTCCCCATTGCTCTTATAAAATCCCTAAAAAACCTTTTTAAACTTAAAATACCTATTAAAAAGATCGATTCTAAATTTAAATAATGCGAATAAATTAACCTTTATAAACCTAATAAAACCAATTATATATTTTTATTCCATAAATAGAATGTTCTGTTTATCTTATATTGCAAATATAATTAATAATAAAATAAATATTGTAAGATATTTTTACGCAAACTATCATATTTGTGAAAACTTTTATCGAATATGTTGTTTAAAAGTAAATAGTACACTTGTGTGGTCGATAACATAAGTGGAGATTTTACAATTGTTCTCGCAAAATTCTTGCAGTCATTCCAAAATGTTTTTTACAAAACTCATTAAGATGGGTTTGCGAAGAAAAATTCAATTCATCAGCAACCTGCTTCAATGGCATATTCGTGTTATGGATATAATACAAAATTCGTTCTGCTTTACGTTTCTGTAACCAAACCTGTGGAGTCTCATTAAACTCCTTCTTAAATAAACGATGAAAATGACTTCGCTCTAATCCCATTTTCTCAGCAATAATAGTAATAGAAGTTTCTTGATCAGCCAGTAACTTTACTTTAGTCTTAAAATCGGAAGAATTATCATGAGTAACTTGAAATAGTTTTAAAAAGTCATGATTTGAGAACTGTGAATTTAAGACTATAAAAAGTTCACACTCTTTGAGACGATAAATAGCACTATAGACCATATCCATTTTGATATATGAATACACCGTTCTCAAAATATTTCGCACTAACTGAGGACTATTATAAGCAGTCTGCTGCTTATGAAAAAACATGGTTGGCTGTTTATCATCTTCAGGATGACTAAACTTGAGCCAATGACATAGAGTCTCAATAAACCCCGTTTGAAGTATGATTACTTCTGTTACCTGAGTTGCCTGCAAACATACATCAAACTCATTGGAGACAAATGCAAAATATCCCTCAGACACTTCTTCAAAAACCTCCTGTATTATGGAAAAACGCAAATGCCCGGAAAATACATAGATGAAGCGACTTTTAGTAGTGGGCAAAACACGCATAGACTCGCCTGCAGCCAATCTATGCAACCGAAAACCGACTTCAGAATCATTTTCACTGCAATATTGGCCCACCAACAAGTTTAGACTATTATTCAAAATTGGTCTCATGGTATTCTATTAATGCGATAATAAATTTAGTTCGTAAAGATAAATTATATTTTCGAAAAATGCAAATTTATTTTTGACGACAGTTACAAAAAAGATGGGGATGAGCCTACTTCACAGTATTTTCACCCCCTATTTCATCAAGAAAAATATTTTCTATAAAAGTACAAAATCTATAAAAGACTATTTGCTAATTCTCTTTTTACCATTCCGGATAACAATTCCCTGATAATTATCATCTACAAGTTGCCCCTGCATATTATAGGTTTTACCGTTCTGTACCAAAGTATCATCACACGAAATAGAATTAATCCCAAGAGTCAATCCATCAATATAAGAGCCTTCATTTACAAAGAATAGAAGTATATTAGATGGAGCACCATCTATAGTCTTCTCAAAAGAGTAATTATACTTTTTGCCAGTAGCCGTATTTATAACCGATTTCATTGTGAACAAACCATCTTTAGAATAAGTAACGGTCATATCTACTAATGAACCATCCATATCCTCCTTGAAAGTATCCCAATTAAAATCAGACGTACATCCCGTATTATTGGCAGCCGTATTATTATAATTATCATTTCGTATACCAAAATACTCCTTATAGCCACCATCATTAGGAGCTACGTTTGCACCATAAAGGCACCAGTTATGCCAATTATTAGCCTTATCACTATAATTATAAAAATGAAAGTTGAGCTGATCACCGAGCTCTATAGCATACTGGTTTTGAGAGAAATTCTGCCACCAACCAGAATTTGTATTTTTTATCACAGATGTAGGATAAGCAGTAGTTAGTTTATCACTGCTATTTTCTACTTTATAAAGCCACATCGCCTGTTGGTAATTATGCGTACCACACACTGCAGAAATAGCAACAGCTGGCGTGTTAACCATTTTATCTACATTCTGGCGAATCATGACACCAAAATAATTCAAACCTCCTATTGTTAACTTGATATACGACTTCGAATTATCTGTAAAGCTCCATGTGCCAGTTTTTCCACCTGTTATTTTACCATCAGACGTTAATGTAACAGTTATAGCCTCAGAGACCTGTTTTTTTTCATAATCCAATCGATATGGATGAACTATCAATTGGTAAGAACCCGCTATCTCCGTTTCATCAAAAAGGCGTTTACTCTCAATATCTTTTTGAGTAGTCTGCTTACCTGTATAACGGAAAGGAGATGCGACAAGATACCCATTCTCATTAACAAACAGCTGACGAACACGTACCTGATGACCTTCGCCACCATCTACAAAACGACTATGGTAAACCAAGAAAGCATCACCATTCTCATCCACAAGTACAGAATTATGTCCTTGAGCCAATTCCCCCTCATTATTTGCGCCCCATGCACCCATTGCGCCAAGAATACGAGCACCACGCTTATCACCACTAGTACCAAAGTTCTTCACATAAGAAGAATATATCGCATTATCATAAGGACCATCAATGCTCTTAGAACGGAATACACGCATTTCATATCCTCCCGTAGAAGTAAGACCACCATAAGAAAGGAATAGATAATAATATTCACCGATTTTCTCTATATATGGACCTTCGCCAGAAACATAATAACCACCAGCTATCTTTTTGCCAAAATAGGGGTCAGAAGTACAGTTTGCATTAGCTGCTCCAGGAGTAGTAACTTCTCCATTAATCTCATAAGGATAAATTGCGGTATAATCGCGTAAGCCCGTATTTTGATCTAACTGTATCTGGAAAATTCCACCCGACCATGAACCATATGTAAGATAAAGTTTACCATTATCATACTTCACACACGGATCTATACAGTTTGGCCAATAGGTGCCCCAATGGGTAGAAACATTATAACGTTCAGGAAGAGATGTTGCACCAGTTGCTATGGCTAAATCTGTATGTTTCCAATCATCAGAAGCACTATAGCCATTATGGATATACGTTCCCTGAAAACCAGAAAAGACAACCGGTCCCTGATAGATATAAGGACCTTCTATCTGATCAGCTGCAAGACATACAATAGCAGAGCACCAATTGCTACCATTAACAGACATATACATCAACCACTTCCTCATGGTTGGATTCCAAATAACATCAGGAGCCCACTGATTACCTTGGATATTATCACCAGTATACTGCCAGTCATGAATATTATAAGTACCAAAAGTTACTTCATTTCCCTGGTAATCTTTTACCCGTGTTACAGCGTTAGAGTTATAAGCATCAGCATAGGTTACTTGATGACCAGAAGGATTAGCAAAAAGTGTACAAGCACTTGTTTCACCACCACCAACACCAGAGGTCCAGTTAATCAAATCTGTAGTCTTTGAAACGGCCAAATGGGAACCAAAAATATAATATGTTCCTGCATTGTCATAGACAACAGACGGATCGTGGACAGTCGTCTCTGCATAAGATTCTCTTAAATTGGAAGCCTGTTGACCATCAGTCTGTGCTAAAGAAGTACAAGCCAAGGATAGAAAAGCTATTGATATTAAAAACGGTTTATTCATGATTATATTTTTTCTTGAATGAAAGATAAGAGAAGGAGTGGAAACTTGCTATTTCCACTCCCTGGTTATAAAAATTAAGTATTGTCATCTACGTATAAAACAATGATTGCTCTTAGCCTGGGCACTATTAAATATCAAGTGGCTACCATCAACCGTAAATGCAAACTGCAAATCATTCGGATCTACAGTGCTGAGACCAATATAATACTGTGTATACAGATTATCGTCAGTACCAGTCATTACTGCTTGAACGTCTGCAGTACCATTATTACAGTTGGTGATATAAACTGTTACATCAGAACCATTCATAGCAGCAAGCCATGTTGCCCAATCACTTTGTCCGCCACTCAAAAGAGCCGTAGAATAGCCATTTCCCCAACCATAATTATCTGCACGAACAACAGCATATTCTGTTAAAGCGGCATTACGAAGAATAACAACGAAGTTATTCCAATTGGCAGAGCCCGCATAGTTTTTGAAAGAAACAACATATGTCTTACCTGCAGGAACCTGAATATCATTAGAGAATGCAGTCCACCAAGCGGTAGAATTATCCTCTGCACCTATATTAGTTGGAGTAGGAACAACACCGACTTCTTCTGAAGCTTCAACGTTTACATTGACAGTTGCAGTCTTTCCATTATTAGTAGAAACAGTAACCGTATGTGTACCAAGGGCTGCAGAGACAGCCGAGAATGTAAGTTTTGAGTTATCAATAACTGCAGTTTTTCCACTTACATAGGTAGCAACAACTTCCATGCCTGTAGGATCAAATGCCATCGTTCTATTTACGAAATCTGAAGTAGCAATTGACTCATAAGTATAATAAGTTGTACGAGTAGGCTGTTGAGTAATCGAAATAGATTCTATCTGCTGCACAACATTAAACTTGGTGTTAGCAACAATTGGAGTAGAAGCAAGTTCACCCTTAAATGTCTTGTTATAAATGGCTACGAGAGTTTTTTCACCTTCGACATTCATATCATTGATAGCTGAGAAATAAAGTTCAGAAGCAGGCACGTTCTTCACGACACCTTCCTCGAAGGTAATATCTGCAGATACATTGGCCATTGCCTCATTAAGATCAGAACCAATATTAACTTCATCAGGTACATTATTCAATACCATAGAAATAGGCTGTTTATCATTAGCTGATGTATAACCACCTATAGGTTCGATATTTGACTGTAAGAAGTTAATATAAGAGCCTTCAGGAACAAGGAAACAACGAATGTTAGCATTCGCTGCATCTGTATTAAGATTACTCAATTTATAAGGTTGGGTATATGTCTTTGTCACAGTACCATTGGTAATTTTGATAAAGAATGTATCAGCTTTAGAACGGTCTACAGTCAAAGTTACTTTACCACCTAACTTTTGCACATTAGCATCTAAATTACTAGCATCAGGCGCCATCAACATGCTACTATTCGTATATTTAAAATATAAGTTACCCCATTGTGAATTATAAGTAGCAGAGTCACCAGTTGCATCAAAACGAAAAGCTCCATACTCTGCATAATTTGTTGCGCCACGATCTTCATCGTTTGTAATAACAAGAGCAAAATTTTTATAATAGGTATTATCAGAAGGATTAATATTCAAATTGAACACAGCATTCCATTTCTGATTATCAGGGATGACATAATACTTTGAGAATGCAGACCACCATCCTGAGGTAAAATCGGTTTTGCCAATGGTATATACATCTTCCTGCATTCCTTCAAGAACTTCTTCGTCTGTTGTTTTAGAATTTTCGATAGAATCAATCTTCGCTGCAATCCAATCTGGTGAATCTATTTTATACAGATCACCCCCCTCACAACTTGTCATCGCCAACAATCCTAAGGCTGTTGAGCAAAATAGAGTTGCTATTTTATTGAGATATTTCATATTTTTAAATTATTTAGGTTTGGAATGCTACCTCATAGCCTATATCTACTCCATGAGGTAACATAAAATCATTATTTACTCAAGTCAACAACAGGATGAACGGTCCATCCTTTCTGTTCAAAGTATGATTTATTACTTTCACTATTATTTGCAGAGTTGCCAACAAGATTAGGATTACTATTCATCAATGTCTGAACAATAGGAATAAATTCGTGTCCCTGAACATATGTATCAAAAGAACACTTCAACTCAGAATCAATTCCTACCTGCGCATAACTTACAGGATCTTTTGCACGATGCAAAGAACGACGGAAGGTTTCATGTTCTTTCAACTGTTGCTGACGATCTGAAGTAAGGAAGAATCCCCAACGTATCAAATCAAAGCCGCGACCAAACTCACATCCAAATTCCTTAGGACGCTCTACATTAGCTATTTGCTCAAAGAGTTTATCCTTGGTATCAAAGTCAGTCAAGTTTAAATCGGCCAAGTTAGCACGCTCACGCACCTGATTAATCCAGTCAATAGCCTGCTGTGTAGGGCCATTTACTTCATTCTCACATTCTGCTGCACGAAGCAACACATCTGAATAACGCATCATACGAAGATTGATACCATCATGTAAACCAGTGGCTACACTTGAATATAGACCTGTACGCATATTGGTATTCTTAGCGATAGGAAGACCTCCATTGGTATTATTGGTCATGATCGTGTCTGTGGCTGTCATTGGTACAGTGTAGCCAACATTGCCATATTCAAACCCCTCCCAATCTGCTTCATAAGTACCAATAGTCCAATACAAACGCGGATCGAGTTTACCTGCAGTAGTACGTTCTGCTTTAAACAGATTATAAAGCCATGGAGAAGCAGATAAGTCAGCCCAGCCTCCATATACACCTGGACAGAAATTACTTTCTACAGCAGAACCTTGAGTTGCATTCTTACTCGTATTTACAGGAGTCCACTCGTCATCTGTACCTTGCGAACCATAATCAAGGAATTGAATCTCGAAGAGGCTCTCATCATTATTCTCATATTGTGAACCTTCACGGAAGTTATCACCATAATTAGCCATAAGCTTATAAGTACCATACTTTTTGTTGATAATATCCTTAAGTACGGTAAGAGCCTCGCTATATTTGTGGCGTTGCATCAGAGCACGAGCATAGTAACCTGCAGCAGCTCCACATGTTGCTCTACCTTTAGCCCACTCATCACCAGCATCACGTGAAGGAAGCAAAGTCATAGCCTCTGCTAAATCTTTCTCAACCTGATCAAGAACTTCATCGTAAGAGGAATTTTTGGCATAAAGACCATCGAGGGTAGAATATGTGCTATAATCCGTAATCAAAGGAGGATTCTGGAAATATCCTGCCAGATTATAATAGGCAAGTCCACGAAGGAAAAGGAATTGTCCCTTAATACGTTTCATTGACTCTGAAAGCACAGTATCATCATCACCACATTTAGAAAGACCGAAATTACAAACATTAATGGTATAATACCATTCACGCCATATCCACCAGCCAATATCACCATCTTCTGGAAGATTATAATCATCGAAAGGCATATACCACACTTGCGATGAATTCCAAACCTCGTCGCCACGTGTTACGTCAATCGTATAACCAACACGGGCATACGATCCCTCCATACGAATATGGTTATAAGCAGCTACTACATTTTCCTCCAATTCGTCAACACCAAAGTTGGCTGTAGTCTGTTCATTTGGATTTTCTACATTCAACTTGTCACTGCACGATGTCAATGTACTGATACCTAATAACATCGCCAAGGAAATATTATATAATTT
This sequence comes from Segatella baroniae B14, assembly GCF_022024235.1. Lineage (GTDB taxonomy): Bacteria > Bacteroidota > Bacteroidia > Bacteroidales > Bacteroidaceae > Prevotella > Prevotella bryantii. Next base: position 2,436,680 of record NZ_CP091799.1, on the reverse strand, counting down.
CATATTTAATGATTCTTATTTAAATAATTGTCAATTCTGTTTCTCTTCATGATTAGAAGGTAAAGTGGACACCACACATAAAGGTACGAGGTGTTGGGAAAGAACAGAAGTTATAACCTGGAGTAAACGTTCCACCTGCATAGTCTACATTATAGCCTTTATATCCAGTGAAAGTATACAAATTCTGAGCAGATACATATATACGTGCATCTGTTACCACACCACCAAACCATTTATTAGGCAAGTTATAGCCTAATTCTACATTAGCTATTTTCCAATAGGCAGCATTCTGAATCTTACGTGAGCTGAACAAATCGTTCCATGCCATACCTGTATTTACAGCGTATGTACGTGGCACATCAGACAGATATGTTAATCCATCTTCAGAATAACGGTTAGCATCAAGCATAGCAACATCCTTGTTTCCATAGCCATAACAAGAGTTCAAACTATTATAGATTTCATCTGATACATGATAGTTAAGTGCACCAAAAGTCTGGATACTCAAGTCAAAATTCTTATATTCAAAACGGGCACTGATACCAAAGTTTACCTTAGGAAGTCCACTTCCCAATACGACACGGTCTGCAGAGGTTATTTCGCCATCACCATTTACATCTTTATAAAGACAATCACCTATACCAGCACCAGTTTGTGTTATCACAGTACCATTCTCATTGACATGGTTGTCTAAATCCGCCTGAGTTCTGGCAATACCCTCATAAACATAACCATAGAATTGACCTATTTCCTGACCAACAATGGTAATATAGTCACCAGAAATATAGGAATTAGTACCAAAACCTAAAGACTTAACCCGATTTCGAAGTGTACTGATATTAGCACTTAAATCATACTTTAAAGGATGATCATGGTTACGATAAGTGGCAGAGAATTCAAAACCACTATTGTCCATGGTGGCTGCATTCATGGTCACGGTTGTATTAGAAACACCTGCATTCTCTGGTACAGGAACACTATAGAGCAAATCTTTTGAACGATTTCGATACCACTCTGCTGTAAATTCTAAACGGTTATTAAACATGGCTAAGTCGATACCTATATTAGTCGTAACTTTCTTCTCCCAAGCTATATTCTCATTAATAAAGGTAGAGATAGCAGAACCTGTAACTACAGTATTACCAAAGCTATAGGTCATATTATTACGAGCCATCGTTGCCATATACTGATATTCACCAATATTCTCGTTACCTAATTCACCATAACTTGCACGAATCTTAAACAGATTTACTACATCATGACTAATCGGGAAGAATTTTTCTTTATCAAAACGCCAACCTGCTGATACAGAAGGGAAAGTACCCCAACGAATATTACGAGAAAGGCGAGAACTTCCGTCACGACGAATGACTGCAGAAAAAAGATATTTCTCATCAAAGTTATAATTCAAACGACCAATAAAAGAAGCCAAAGCATGCTTATATTCGTATGAAGAAGCATCACGGGTTGCAGCATTTTGTATCTGTAGAAAATAAGGTTCATCAAATTCAACACCCCATGCTGTCAAAGTATTGGTATGTTCCTCCTCATAAGTCTGGCCAAGAACCAAATTAATATTATGTTTAGCAATATGCCCATCATATGTAAGTGTATTCTCTATCAAAGCATCAGAATAATCGCGTGATCCTTTGGTTAAACGTTCATTGGCCTTGGCCAAATATACACGGTTACTCTGAATCCACGAAGGAACCCAGGTTTCATCTGTTGCATGAGTTTTGCTATATGACAAGTTGATGTTATAATGTAAACTATGATTCTTGCTGTGCAAACCAACCATATTCATAAGATCAACATCTGCAGATGCTGTACCTACAAATCTATCAGCTATAGTATTACGAGTTAACAAATTATTGATTAACAATGGGTTTGAAGCTGATATATCACCATGAATAGTGTCATAGTATACACCATACCCGTAAGCATCATATTTATAACCATTAGCAGAACCTACTTGATCATCCAACACCCATGTTGAATTATCGTATGCCTTAATAGTTGGCTGCATTAACAAAGTACCACGAAGCACATTAGTAACATCACCATAAAGCCCCTGAACATATTCTGAAGCATTAGAAATAGCCATGTTATCCTGGTCTGAGTGTGAATATACTACACTCGTACGGAACTTAATAAACTTAGTATCCATCGTGTTATTTACACGAGCTGTATATCGAGTATAGTTAGGTCCGGCACCTTCGATTGTACCTTTCTGCTGGAAATAATCAAGACCAATATTATAGGTATTATTGGCACCACCACCACTTAAATTGACATTGTGGTTCTGACGAATACCAGTTTTAAAGACTTCATCAAACCAATCAGTATTGGTATCGTCCATAAAATGATATTTGCCATCTTCCCCTTTGCTATAACCACTAGGGATCGTTGTAGCTGAATTTTCTAATGCTTGACCAAGATACTGACTATACTGATCAGCATTCATGACGTCATATACACCTTTAGAAATTTTATCGACACCAAAATAGCCTGTATAGTCAACCTTCAGAGGTTGATCTTTTCGACCACTTTTTGTTGTAATAATAACTACACCATTTGCAGCACGAGAACCATAGATAGCACCAGCTGCTGCATCTTTCAATACCTGAATAGTAGCAATATCATTAGGAGAAAAATCACGGATAGTAGTACCCACAGGCACACCATCAATTACATATAACGGAGCAGTACTACCGAAAGAACCAATACCACGAATACGTACAGATGGGTCTGCACCAGGCTGACCATCAGAAGTTATCTGAACACCAGGAACTTTACCTTCAAGCATCGTAGAGATATTTGAATTAGAAACCTTCTTCATCTCCTCCGCATTCACAATAGATACAGCACCCGTTAAATCGGCTTTTTTCTGTGTACCATAGCCGACGACAACCACCTGATCTAACACATGATCATCTGTGGTCAACTGAATTTGCTCGATTTCAGAACGGCCTCTTACGGCTACTTCACGGTCTTTATAACCAACATAGCTGATAAGTAAGACAGCTTGAGATGGTGCCTCCAACTGGAAACGACCATCAAGATCTGTGACCGCCCCCTTATTTGAGCCTTTCACTTTAACAGTTGCTCCAATAAGAGGATTACCTTGTTCGTCAACAACCAGGCTACTTACCTTAATTGTTTTTGCCTGTGTCACTGAAGCCATTACTGAAGTCGGACAAATAGTAAGTCCACTCATAGCGCCTAGACATAGCATAGCTGAGAATAGTTGTTTTCTCATTTTACAAGTATTTAGGTTATTAATTGATAGAATAGTTATCTTGTTTTTCTTGACCAAAAGATTATTATACAATTCTAAAACTGGTAAATATTCACTGTCGATTTATTTTACATCCGAAAGTTTACTATTATAATTGAAATAAGAACGATTCCAATACCAGTCAGAAAGATATATTATGTTTTTACAGCATAATTTTATTAGGTTTTCATTCTTAGGTCATTAATTATCTGAGATACACTCATTTGTCTATGCCGCAAATATATACAAAGTGCAGTTTTGCAAGGTGGACAAAATAATCTATTAGGTGGACAAATAAAGATTCGTGTTGTAAATTCTCTATTTATCCACCTAGCATTTATTAATTCTCGATATCTTCTTAATTTACAGGTGCTTCTCCATTATAAACCGATGGAGATACACCATACTGTTTTGAAAAACAACGAGTGAAATATTTCGGATCATTGAATCCTACACTATAGGCAATCTCTGTAATATTTCGTCCACCTGTAGCATCCAACAATAATTTACTTGCGACTTCCAAACGATAACGACGTAAAAATTGTGCTGTCGAATCTCCAGTCTCATTAGTTAATTTTCTACTTAGAGCACTTCTACTCATTCCTAACTGATCGCCTAATTCAGACACACCAAATTCTGAATTTTGATAATTTTCTTCAACAATACACATTACCCGTTCCATAAATGGAACATTATTTTTCTCAACTTCCTTAAGTGTAGCCTCAACGCTTTTAGACTGGCTCTCTGCATATCGCTTTTGAGTTTGAAGAATCTCTTGTATACGCGTCTGTAGCTTACCAGGTTCATTACTTTCTTTTAAAGCTACTTCCAATGGACGATAAAGCTTTTCGACTTCACGATCATGCAGCACTTTAATTCGACGCTTATACAAATAGCGAGCTATAACTACAACCAAAAGTAATATTAATAGGAAAAACCACCAACTCTTCCAAAAATAAGGAATTACATGCACATTTATAGAGATACTATTCTCATCAGTTTGTAAAACAGATGAGTATTTCACCTCGAAAGTATAATCGCCCGAAGGCAGACTCGTATAACGTACACTATGCTGTCCTGGTTGTAACTGAATCCAATCATTATCAAACCCCTTAAGACGATAGCTATAAACACCTTGTGTTTCGCTACCAAAATTTAAGGTCGAGAAATCAATCATAAATGCCTTGTCACTCTCATGAAGATAAATATCATGAGCTATAGATATATCTTCCTCTAAAAAACGAGAACCAGCATATGCCTCCCTCTGATCGATCGTAAGTCCAGTAAAACGTAAATGTCCCTTATAAATACGTTCTACATTTTCTCCATTCAACTGTATTAATCCAGCGGTGGTACCTAAATACAAAGCTCCAAAAGGCGACTTCACTGCTGAATTAAAATAGAATTGTGATGAAATTAATCCATCATCCTCTGTATACTTCGTAAATACTCCGGTTTTAGGATTTAAATGAGTTAAGCCATAATCTGTAGTTATCCATAAGTTTCCTTTCTGATCTTCTACAATTCCTTTCACACTATTATTAGAAAGGCCTTGAGCCATAGAATAATTTTCATAAGATACCTTTCCATTCTTATTGACAACCCTTTTGTAAAGTCCATAGCCATTACTTCCTAACCATAAAGTGCCATCTTTCGCTTCGTAGAAGCTACAGATTTTATCAATGATTTTACTTTTAGGATTATCCAATTTATGTCGAATATGGCGAAAAGAAAAATACCCTTTTCTACTTTTACGAGATTTTAAGTCAACTACAACCATTCCTTCTACACATCCTACATAAAGCATCCCCCCTCGAGTTATAATAGAACCTATACAACCACGAATGGTTCGATTTTCTAAAAACGGCTGCTCCAAGGAATTAGATTTGAAATTATAAAAGAAAAGACCGTCATTCGTTCCTATCCACAATCCATTATTTATGCGATCATACGTCAGCGTTCCCACAAAGAGCAATGACTCCTGAAATTTTGCAGGTATCTGAAGAGGACGAATATCTTGCGGATAATCTATTTGCATTTGATGTACACCTCCTCCCCAGGTACCAACCCACATCATATTTCTCCTATCAGTAGTAAGACAAGAAACACTATTATGGGTAAGAGCAGAGTTAGACTTATTAATATGCAAGAAAGACGACTCTCCACTTTTCTTCATATTCAAACCACCCTCTACTGTACCTACCCATAATTGCTGACGCGAGTCTATTAACATTGAGTTTACTGCATTCGGTGAAATCGAAGCAGGATTATCTGAGTGAATATAATTAGTCAACAGCAATTGACGAGGAGATAACTTGGTTATACCTCCAGACTCTGTACCTATCCATAAATTACCATGACTATTCGAGATGCAATGAATAAAATTACTACTCAACGGAACTGTTTTATGACATACATCCCAAACATCAAATACTGTTTTACCAACTTGCAATACATCTATACCACAATATGTACCAACCAACAAAGACTTGCCGAAAACAGATAAACACGAAATAAAATCATGAGACAAATCTCCTTTTTTCCCGTATATCGAAAAGCCTTTAAAACAGTACCATTAGGGTTCATTATATACAAGCCATGATTAGTCCCCAGCCAGTATTTTCCTTGATACTTAATAAGTGCTGACAAAAAAGCGATTCCTGTATTTTTAAGAGATGATATTGTTTTAGCCACCTGAAGCCTCCCACCTTGAGCCTTCAATTTCACCAATGTACTATTAAGACAAACCCAAGGACAACCATCCTGATCGATATCAGTAATTATCACATCTGGTGTATTGGCCTTATAGCTAAACGAAAGTATCTGCACAACTTCACCTTGATTATTAAAAGCTATACGATAAATATAACCCATCGTAACCAACCAAATACATCCTTTACTATCTGTCATAACTCTAACAGAACGTTCGGATATTATTTTATTTAAGTCTAATATACCAGGCTTTACTTTTGGCATAACCTGTCGCATCATATCCAAATCTACGATACTTGTACCCTCATCAAAAGAGACCCATAGACGATGATATCGATCTTCTGTAAGATTTCTACAAGAATTACTTCGAAGTGACAAGCCCTGAATTCTTGTTCCAAAATAACAATTATAGCCATCATAGCGTACTAATCCTCCACTTTGAGTAGCAATCCATACAAAACCACGACTATCCATAAATATATCATTAACAAAGTTATTAGGAAGCCCTGTCATAATATTTAAATAGGATACATCATATTGCTCAAAAAGTTGTATTTGAGCGACACTATTCGCCATGGATAATAGTTCTATCAGTAGTGTTAGTAGTACATACTTCATAGGATTTTTCAAGTATAATTGGTTTAGGTCGACTACAAAAGTACAAAAAAACTAATAATATAAAAAAAAATCGCTTAAAATTCCGAGACCTTCCCAAAATAATCTCATGAATTTTAAGCGATTGCAATAAATATTTCTATACGATAAATATGATTATTTTATCTCTATAATCAATGTTTGTCGAGGAGATAAACGAATATTCTGATCCAAACGGACAGTGTCTCCCGAAATAATATCAGTAGCCTTCAAACGCCCACCAATAATCTCAGCATAACGTTTCACCTGACAAATCGCATCATGATCGGTACCATTCAATATTGTCATGACCGCCTTACCCTTATACTGACGTGCAACGACGTAAACACCATCCACAGGAATAAACTGAGTCTGTTCACCATGAACAATCACCTCGTTTCCTTGACGCCAATGCAACAGTTTGCTTACCCAATCAAACATGGCATTTTCGTCATGAGTTCTTCCATCTTTACTGAAAGCATTGTGAGTATCTCCAGGAAAACCTCCAGGAAAATCTTTACGTACATTTCCATCAGTAACCTCTTTGGTACCATTCATCAATATTTCAGTACCATAATAAAGTTGAGGAATACGTTTAATAGTCAATAACAAAGCCAAAGCCTGTTTCAGACTATTTACATCCTTTCCATTACCCAAAAAACGATCAGTATCATGATTCTCTATAAAAGCCATTACACTGGAAGGATTAGGATAGAGATAATCATAACACAAACTATTATAAATTCGATAAAATCCCTTTGACCAATGATCAGTTTCCTCAGTCTTAGCCTGATTAACTCGTTCAAAGAAAGCAAAATCCATAACGGTTTTCAAATAGCTATTCTTTTTACTCAATTTACTATCTTTCTGCCATGCAGCCGTATAAGCAGGTTCAGCTACCCACGTTTCACCTACGGTATTAAAATTAGGATACTCTTCATTGAGACATTTCATCCACTCAGCCATTCCGTCTCTATCGGCATACGGATAGGTATCCATACGGATACCATCAATACCAACAGTTTCTATCCACCATTCAGAATTCTGAATAAGATAACGCATCACATGCGAATTACGTTGATTCAAATCGGGCATAGAGGGAACAAACCAACCATCCACTGTCTCATGCATATCTATCTTAGAAGCATACGGATCGAGAACAGGAGTTAACTTATAAGATGTCTGCAAATATGAAGAAGCAGTCTTTTTATCGCCCATTCCCGTATTACGATCTACACCTGAAGCATTGGCATCCTGCGCCTCACTCAGCCATTCTGGGGTATTAAACCAGTCTTTGCTTGGCATATCCTTTACCCAAGGATGCTCAAAACCACAATGATTAAAGATCATATCCATAACCACTTTCAAACCCTTAGCATGCGCATCTTGAACAAGTCTGATATATTCCTCATTCGATCCAAATCGGGGATCCACTTGATAATAATTCGTTGTGGCATAACCATGATAAGTAGAATAGCCATGACTATCTGGAGAATTATTTTCTAAAACAGGAGTAAGCCAAAGTGCCGTTACACCCAATTGATTAAAATAATCTAAATGTTGACGTATGCCTTCCAGATCACCTCCATGTCTCAAAGATGGCTCTGAACGATCATTAACATATGGATTCATTCCCTTAATCTGATCATTTTTACTACTTCCTGAAGCAAAACGATCAGGCATCAACATATAGAGAACATCTGCATTCGTAAAACCTACATGATCTTCACCGGCCATCTGTCGATTATTTAACGGATAGTTGACAATTTGTTTATCAAACTTCAGTTTCATCGTTCCAGCCTGAGCATCTTTCACATTCAGATAAACCAACAAATAATTTGGAGAATCCAATCGTACAACAGAATCGACCTTCACTCCTGGGTAATCCGTAGAGAATTTAGCTTGACGGATATTTTTACCATAGACCATCAGTTGCAATGACGGGTTTTTCATACCCACAAACCAATTGGCAGGCTCAATTCTTTTTACTTTCGTCGCTGCACCTACATGTAAGCAACCGCATAACAATGCTAATAAAAATATTTTTTTCATAGTTGTATTCGTTCTATTAATCATGAAATATTAACGCAGACTGTCCATCTACCATCACCTTTCCGCCAGTCATCTTATCGATACCATCTTCATTGATTATTCCATCACAAGCTACTACTGTATATAATCCCTCAGGAATTATTATCTCCTGTGCATCACGATTACCATTAAGGATGACATATATCGTTTTCCAAGAATCCCCCCCAGCATACTCCTTTAATACAAATCCAACCATCGCAGGCTGTACCGGCAAAAAAGAAAGATGCTTACGCACTAAATCTGCATCACCTAGTCGGAAAGCAGGATGATGCTTACGCAAGCAAATGAGATTCTTATAATAACTAAACACTTGAGGATATTTTTTCAGATTATTCCAGTCTAGCTGATTAACTTCATCTGAAGAATTATAACTGTTATGAACCCCTTTCTTGTCACGAAGCATTTCCTCGCCAGACAATACAAATGGTACTCCCTGAGAAGTAAACACGGCAGTCTGAGCTAATTCATCCAACCGAATCAACTCATCGTCCTTGATACCTGGCAACTCTGCACGGAGGCGATCTACCAAACACATATCATCATGACAACTAACATAGCTAATTTGCTGGGTAGGTTGCAAAGCAAATGGCTTTTTATCATAATTTACCTTACTCATATCGACATCATCATGTGCAATACCTCCAACGATACCAAATTTCAAGCTTTCTTCTTCACCTGACAATCCCGCCAAAAATGCACCTTTCCTATCATCCGAGAATGGACCACGCAAGGCATCACGCATATCATCACTAAAGACTGCAATACCCGGCATTTTATAAGTAACCGCTTTCATCGCCAACATATCTTGTGGATAAGCACAACTACCAGCACTCCACCCTTCACCATACACAAAGATAGAAGGATTAATTCGATTTAATTCAGTGCGTACTTCATTCATCGTCTCTATATCATGCACCCCCATCAAGTCTACACGAAAACCATCGATGTGATATTCTTGAGCCCAATACTTGAATGATTCTAACATAAACTGGCGCATTAATGGCTTATCAGATGCTGTTTCATTACCACACCCAGAACCATTTGAAGGCGTTCCATCGGCATTAAATCGATAATATGCATTCGGATATGTCTTCTGAAAATTACTATTATCTAAATCAAAAGTATGATTATATACCACATCCAAGATAACACGGATACCCGCCTTATGCAAAGCCATAACCATCGCCTTAAACTCCTTGATACGAGTAGATGGATTATATGGATTCGTGGAATAAGAACCTTCTGGAACATTGTAGTTCAAAGGATCATATCCCCAATTATACTGAGGCTGATCTAACTTGGTTTCATCTACAGAGGCATAATCAAAAGAAGGCAAAATATGAACGGCATTTATACCTAATTCCTTCAAATGGGCTATTGCCTTCGGTTCTGTTAAAGCCAAAAATTTTCCTTTGTTTCGTATGCCCGAGGATGTGTCGATGGAGAAATCACGATGGTGCATTTCATAAATGACAAGATCTACTGGCGAACGAAGATTTAGAATATGATCCAACTCCCACCCTTCAGGGTTAGTGGTTGCCATATCCAGTATGAAACCTCGTTTGCCATTTACACTCACAGCCTTAGCAAAGACACCAGGAGTTTCTCCCTTCCCCATATCAAAGGTATAATATTTACCTACCAGATTACCTCTTACCGTTTGTATCCAAAGATCTTTTCCTGATTTCTTTAGAGATATGGTTTTCCATGGTTTATGAGTTTTGTCATTCTGATATATCCGCACTTTCACCTTACTTGGTGCATGAAGTTTAAACACAGTCTGCTCAGGACTGTAAGATACTTCTTTAAAAGTATCCTGCGCCTGAGCAGATGACATCAACATGAGAGCTGTCATAACAGCTATTAGTCTATTTACTTTCATTTAGCTATCAATGAGATGGCAAAGCCACCACCAGGAGCCTCAGTTAACTTGAGGGTATCACCTTTTTTAACGATGCGATGGGTAATGGTATATGCCTTTGGATTTTTTTGATAATGTGCATTTTTAGCGTCTGCATAAATGGTACAGTCGTACTTCCTTCCCTTATCCAGGAAATCGAGTTTAAGGGTACTCTTATGACCATTTTCGTCACATTTACCACCAACAAACCAATTATTAGTACCTTTTGCCTTACGGGCTACAGTAATATAGTCTGCAGGCTCTGCTTCCAAATACTTACTATCATCCCAATCACAGGCGACGTCCTTGATAAACTGAAAGGCATCACGATATTTGGCATAATTTTCTGGAAGATCAGCAGCCATCTGCAATGGTGAATACATAGTGACATAAAGGGCCAACTGACCAACCAATGTAGTACGAACCCATGAAGTATTATCACTCCAAGTATTCAACTGAGTTTCCAATATACCAGGAGTATAATCCATTGGGCCACCTTGCAAACGAGTAAATGGAAGTATCACGGTATGGTCTGGTTTATTTCCACCAAAAGCTTCATACTCAGTACCTCGCGCACTCTCGTTGCCCACCAAATTAGGCCAGGTTCTGCAAAGTCCCGTAGGACGAGTTGCCTCATGCCCGTTAACCATAATATGATGTTTAGCAGCAAGCTGTACATTATAAAGATAGTGATTATTCATAGACTGCGAGAAGTGATGGTCGCCGCGAGGAATTATATCACCAACATAACCCGTTTTTACAGCATCATAACCATACTTATTCATCAGGTTGAATGCATTTTCCATGTGACGTTCATAATTACCAACACTTGAAGAAGTTTCGTGATGCATCAAGATTTTTACCCCCTTTGAATGTGCATATTCGTTCAAATACTTAATATCAAAATCAGGATAAGGAGTAACAAAGTCAAATACATCACGTTTCCAATGATTAGCCCAATCTTCCCAACCTACATTCCATCCTTCAACCAATACTTCTTGCAATCCATTTGCAGCAGCAAAATCAATATATTGCTTTACTTTTTGTGTATTAGCAGCATGTCGACCATTAGGCTTTACACTATTCCAGTCAATCTGATCTAACTTAATTGATGGAAAATCATCTGTGTAATGCCAAGAACTCTTACCTACAATCATTTCCCACCACACACCACAGTATTTAGTAGGATGAATCCAAGAAGTATCTTCAATCTTACATGGTTCATTCAGATTCAGTATCAAGTTACTTGAGAGCATATCACGCGCATCATCACTAACCATTACGGTACGCCAAGGACTCTGACATGGTGTTTGCATATAGCCCTTCATTCCTGTGGCATCAGGAGTTAACCATGACTCAAATACCATATTTTTATCATCCAAATTCAAATGCATTGTAGCATAGTCGATGCAAGCGGCCTCATGGATATTGATATAAAGTCCATCTTGAGATTTCATCTGCAAAGAGGTCTGTACTCCAGTTGGTGAGAATACTGATACAGAAGAGTTATCCCAGTTGACTGCATCATGGAAGCGACTACGAATCTGTGAAAGTTTGCTTTCCTGTGTTTCCTGCTCCTGTGTATCATAGTCACCTGGCAACCACCAAGCAGTATGATCACCTGCCATAGCAAACTGTGAATGTTCCTCCTTAATCGTAAAGTAGGTTAACGAATCCTGTTGTGGAAATTCATAGCGGAATCCCATACCATCATCATATACCCTAAATCGAATTATCATCTTACGCTTACTTTCCCCTTGATTCAGATCTACTTCTAATTCGTTATAATGATTACGAATGGTAGCAGTTTCACCCCAAACAGGTTTCCAAATTTCATCAAAAGTAGATGATTTTGTGTCTAAAATTTGAAAACCATCCATTAAACTGGTTTCACGAAGTCCTTTAGAGGCATGCTTGTCTTTTGCCAGTTCCAGTCCTAAATGAGAAGGTTTTACCACGGCCCTACCCTTGTAAGTCATTTCATAAGTAGGCTGCCCATTTCCTGTTAATGAGAAGTTGACAATAATCTGTCCATTAGGAGATTTGACGGTCTGAGCCGACACGAGAAAAGGTGTCAGCAACAGACTGAGTAATAATGTTACTTTTTTCATTTTTGTGTTATAAGGTTACTTTCTTCCAGCCTCGAGTATCAATTCTGATACACAATGCGAGAAATCTTGGTTATTTATTAAATCCTCAATATTCACATGCATACGATAACGCCAGTAATGACGTGGATTAGCCGGTATATTGATTCGCTCTGCATTTTGGTCTGCCAAACGAAGTTTTTCATCGATAGCCATCCAGTCTTGAATGCTCAAAACACAGAGCATAGAAGGTGATGCAAGATGGCGACTGATAATATTGCGAGCCAGCCATCCTGGAAGTGGATGTGGTGCAGGCCCCTCACGATGCAACATCGTATTATAGTATTCTTGAGTACGTTCCCAATCTTCATCCCACCATTGACGCAATGTTGGCATATCGTGAGAAGATATTGTACATACCGAACGGTATGGATTTCTACTCAAATGCCCAAACTTAACGGTAGGGTCCTTTGGCATACTCTGTAGTTCTAGGCTTAAAATGCGAAGCTGATTCATTACCCATGGCACACAATCAGGAACCATTCCCAGGTCTTCTGCACAAACAAGCATACGAGTAGCCTCTACAAGTCTAGGCAATTTCTTCATAGCTTCACCATACCAGAACTGATTGTTTCTACGATAATAATAATCATTATAAAGCTTATTAAATGCGGCTTTGTCATTATCCCAAAGTGCTTCATAAACAAAATCAAACTGCACCGAGATTCGTGGGTGAAACTTGTTTGGATCTTTACTGTCACGTATAAAGAGTACATCACTAATAAGTGAGTATAACCCATCTCTAATCCAGATATCCTGATCTGAAGTTTTACCTTCAAATATCGCCTCAATCTTACGCTGAGTATCGTATTCTGGTTTCATTTCTAGAATATCATCATGTACACGATTCAGATATTTGGCTTTGACTTCATCCGCATGTTCTTTGAAAATACGCTCTACCACCCAGTCTGCAATAAATGGTTTAGTAAACTGTTCTTCCTGAAAATGAAGTCCATATCCCTCGATTTCGTCACGGGTCATCCCTAATGATGGAGCAAACTGACCTAACAAACCATGAACGGAATTAACAGGTATCTCCCATATGCGGAAGAAACCAAGTACATGGTCGATACGATAAGCATCAAAAAACTTCGACATATTCTGGAAACGGTGAACCCACCAGACGCAACCATCCTTAATCATTTCATCCCAATTATAGGTTGGGAAACCCCAGTTTTGGCCATTGACGGAGAAATCATCAGGTGGAGCTCCTGCCTGTCCATTCAAGTTGAAATATTTTGGCTCCATCCAGACATCACAACCATATCGATTTACCCCAATAGGGATATCACCTTTCAGAATAACACCCTTTGATTTAGCATATTCATGTACGCTTTGCATCTGTCGATTCAAGATAAACTGCACATAATAATAAAAAGCTACATGTTGATACGCTTGCGATTTATGATCTACTAGTATATCTCGATCAGCCTCATTCCAAACTTGATGGTCTGGCCAAGTAGAGAAATCAGCAGTACCATACTCTTCCCTCAAATAACTATACTGCGCATAAGGCACTAACCACCATTCAGCCTCCTTGAAGAATTGTTTAAAGTCGGTAGACTTAAGGACCTTCTCTCCCTCCTGAGCAAAGAGTTCCTTAAGATATTCATTTTTAGCCTCATTCACACGTTCATAATCTATTTGCTTCAGAGCATTCAATTCCTCACGAAGTTTCTCGAAGTCATTTTTCTTCTTTACATTCTTCAATGATGGTAAAACTGTAAAGTCAACATATTGCGGATGTATAGCAAAGATACTAATACAACTATAGGGATAACTATCCGTCCATGTATGCGTTATTGTCGTATCATTGATTGGCAACACTTGAAGAACTCGCTGATGGGTCTGTGCCACAAAAGTAATCATCTTCTTCAAATCACCAAAATCACCGACACCAAAACTTGTTTTTGAACGAAGCGAGAATACAGGCACAAGAGTACCAGCCAATTTTCGATCGTATATTTCGAAGAAAGCTTGGTCTAATTCATACACTTCTACATCACCAGCCTTCATTTCTGGTAAATCTATGGTACGATTATACCCCGTTTCCCATAAAGGACTATAATCAGCTTTCTTATTCTTTGCAATAAACTTAAATTCGAGATGATAAGTATTCAAAGCCTCAACATTGAGGTCAACTACCCACTCATTATAATTATGCTCAGCCATAGGAATAGCTTTATCAGCATTCCATTTTCCTAAAGCTTCAATACTTCCACAGAGAAATAAAGCTTCATTCTCACGCAATTGTGGAGCATGAACCTTTATCTTTACGGTCTTTGGATAAGCATGAACCGGTTCTTCTCCTAACACAATATGGTTAATACAATCAGTGTAAGCTGAAGAATATAAATAAGAATCAGCAGGAATATCATTCCATCGGTCGTAAGTAACATAGTGCTCGCCTTTCAAAGAAGACAATTTCAAGATATGCGGAGCCAATTTCCATTCAGATCGCACCTCCTGATTTCCTCTTACTACACTATAATAATAAGACAATATCTTTAACTCCTTATGACTACCTTTAATAGAACCACTCCAATGGAGTCCATCGCATGTTGACAATCTACATTGGCTTTTGGCATTACTGTTTATTACATTCAGCACCAATTCTTCTCCGAAGACGGTCTGATAAGCTATATTGAATTCTATTTTCATAGACTAGTTATTAATTTTGTTGCTAAGTTAGTAAAAAAATCTAATAACTTGTTTGCACAATTTACATGATTTCTGAGAATTCGTGCGCTAACGATTGCACACTATTCTTTTACTAAACAAAAGAAGCTGTACCACATGTCTATTTTTCCTTAATAATACTTACAGACAGCGCACCCAAAATAAGCAGAATACCTGCTAAAATCATCATGTTGCTCTGTACAGAACCGACCATATTTAATAAGATGCCACCCACAATGGCAGCAACTATCTGAGGGATACAGATTGTACCATTAAATAGTCCCAAATAAGTACCCAAATGACCATATCCCTGGAGGGCATTGGTAACAAAAGTAAATGGCATGGCCAACATAGCGGCCCAAGCACATCCGATGAGCACAAATGGAGCAAACATTAAATACTGATCATGAATAAAAGCTGTCCAGGCAAAGCCGATACCACCAAGAATAAGACTCAACGCATAAGCGAATTTACGATTTTTAAACTGCGGTAACACTGCAGCCCAAATTACAGAGCCAATAGCTTGTACTGCAAAAAGTATACCTACCCAGTTTCCTGCTTCCTGATAACCTTTACTGGCTACGTCTGTTGTTCCCCAACAGTTATCAGCGACAGTACCATTCGTATAAGTCCACATATACATAAAGGCAAACCAGCAAAAGAATTGTACAAGTCCCACTTTCCAGAAAGTAGAAGGTGCTTTCTTTAACAAACTTACCAAGTTAACTTTTTCAGCATTCAAAGGTTCTTTTAAACCATTATATTCTGCATATTCCTGTGGATTCCACTCTTTTACTTTTAGTGTGGTATAAATCACACAGATAATCAATATCGCTGCACCTATATAAAAACTATAAATCACAGAATCTGGTACAACACCTTGAGGAGCGACATTAGAAATTCCGATATAGGTAAACACAAATGGGAACACATATCCTACAAGGCTACCAGCATTACAAAGAAAGCTTTGTATCGAATAAGCCAATCCTTTCTGTTTTTCGTTAACCATATCACCTACTAGCATTTTGAATGGTTGCATGGCCATATTAATACTAGTATCCAAAAACATTAAAGCACACAAGCCAAAAATCATGGCCGTTGAAACATGCATACCAAACGAACCTGCATTAGGTAACAGGCACATCACCAATACTGCAGCTGCTGCGCCTACAAAAAGATAAGGAATACGTCGACCTAATTTGCACCAAGTCTTATCACTACATGCACCAACAATCGGTTGAACAAGAATACCCATCAATGGAGGTAAAATCCAAAAATAACTCAGATTGTGTGGGTCTGCACCCAAAGTTGCAAATATACGAGAAATATTTGCACTCTGTAAAGCGTATGCAATTTGTACGCCAAAGAATCCGAAGCTCAAATTCCACAGCTTCCAGAAACTCATATTAGGTTTTTGTTTCATATAGGTTTTGTTTTAGATTGCTTAAGACAACATTTTTCTCCAAGAGAAACTACTATATTTATCGAGTAGTGCCACGAATCACGAGACGAGTACGCACCACTCTCTTTTCAACTTTATCTTTAGGAATAGATCCTTCTACATGACCTATCAAAATATTGGCAGCTTCCTCACCAACCAGTGTACCTCGTTGCTCAACAGTAGTAAGCATCGGGTCACAAGCCTTAGCACGATTACCATTAGTAAAACCACAAATGGAAATATCATCAGGTATACGAAACCCCATGCGTTTAGCTGTATAGAGAATACCTATAGCCGTATCATCATTGATAGCAAAAAATGCATCTGGACGATTCTCTTTCGATAGAAGATCTGGCGTAATCGCTTCTGCCGAAGCACGATTATCACAGATATGAATCAAACTTTCGTCCAGTTTGAGACCATGCTGCAACAAAGCATCTTTATAACCATTATAACGATTCTTAGCAATTTCCATCGTCATAGAAGAGCCATAGTATGCAATACGTTTACACCCAGTATCAATAAGATGTGTTACAGCTGTAAAAGCGCCCATATAATCATCGACTACTACACGAGAACAGTCTACTCCCGTGCAAATGCGGTCATAAAAAACCAAAGGTACACCACTATTTATTAGTTTCTGAAAATGGTCATGCTTCGTTGTATCTTTAGCTTGTGATACAATGATACCACAAACCTTATTTTTATAAAAAGAATCGCATATTTGCACCTCACGCTCATAGCGCTCATCACTTTGGGCCACCATAATACGATACCCTCTAGCACTAGCCTCTTCTTCGATGCCTGTCAGAATAGAAGCAAAATAATAATGGATAAATTCTGGAATAATCACACCAATAATCTTCATCGGCATAATTTTGCTAAGACGGAGCGCTTCACCTATCACATTCGGATAGAAATTGTGCTCACGTGCATAAGTTTGAATACGATCCCTTTGTTCCTTACTGATACGGGGACTATCCTTCAATGCTCGCGAAACGGTAGCGACTGATACATGCAGTTCGCGAGCTATATCTTTCATTGTTATAGGCGATTGTTCTTTCATAGGTTATGTGAGCAAAAAATACTTTTTATAGCATTCCATGCAAAGATATACAAAAGTAAGATATGTCGTTTTTATTGGATATTAAATTGAAAAGGAAAAGTGCGCAAACGTTTGCGCAAATTAAGATGCAGTTTTAATATTGAAAGAGAACAAACAATCGTTAATTAGTATATATTTGCATCGAAATATTATGCCAAAAGGACATACCGCCAGAACCTAGCGAGACATATATATACTATCTTTATGCGACGCTTATCTATGTCCAGGCCTATTAAATACAGAATAATAACTAAAAACAATAATACGTTAACTAAAAAATCAAAGCAAAATGAAGCAGGTAAATTTCAAATTGCCTCTAAGGAGTTTCGCTATTGCTAGTGGAATATTCCTTTCAGCTACAGCCCTTGCACAATCTAATACTGCAAAAGGACAAGTTAAGGATGCTACTGGAGAACCTGTTATCGGTGCAACAATCATGGCTAACGGTAAAGCTGTAGGTGTAACCGATTTCGACGGTAACTATTCTGTAAACGTCCCTAAGGGAACTGAGCTTACTATTACTTATGTAGGCATGATACCTATGAAAGTAAAAGCAGGCGAAAATCAAGTCATTACTCTTACCGCTGACGACAAGACACTAAACGAAGTTGTTGTTATCGGTTATGGTGCCGTGAAAAAATCTGACTTGACGGGCTCTGTATCAGCCTTAAAACCTGATGGTAAAAATAAAGGTGTTGTTGTCAATGCACAGGATATGCTTGCCGGTAAGGTTGCCGGTGTAAGTGTAACGAGCAACGATGGTACACCAGGTGGTGCTACGACCATGCGTATTCGTGGTGGTTCTTCACTTAACGCTTCAAATGACCCTCTGATTGTTATTGACAATGTACCAATTGATAATAACGGTGTAAAAGGTCTTTCCAATATTCTCTCAGCTATCAATCCTCAAGATATCGAGAGTTTCAACATTTTGAAGGATGCTTCTGCTACAGCTATTTATGGTTCTCGTGGCTCTAATGGTGTTATTATCATCACTACCAAAAAAGGGCATAAAGGTGGTGTAAAAGTTTCATACAATGGAAGCATGACCATCAGTATGAAAAAGAAAACTGTTGATGTACTCAATGGTGATGAATTCCGCGCTTTAATTAAAGAAAAATGGGGAGAAAACTCTGATGCTTATAATGCATTGGGTACAGCTAATACAGATTGGCAGGATCTAATTTATCGCACTGCTATTAGTCAAGATCATGGTGTAACTATTTCTGGTTCTGCAGGTGCTTATTTGCCTTATCGTGTACCTCTTGGCTATACTGATCAGCAAGGTATCTTGAAGACTTCTGACTTCAAGCGTTACACAGCTTCATTCAACTTGAATCCTTCTTTGCTGGATAATCACTTAAACATCAACCTGAATGCTAAGGGAATGTATGCTCATAGCAAGTATGCAGATACTGATGCAATCAGTGCAGCTGTAAACATGGACCCTACACAGGATCCGTATTCTTATACCTCAAATTATCACAAAACTACTTACGGTGATAATCTGACAGGTCTGCTTAACAATTTCAATGGCTTTTTTGCATGGCCAAAATCGGGTAACTATGGTGATCCGACATGGCCTTATACTTATAATGAATTGGCAACCAAGAACCCACTATCTGTACTCAGTGAGAAAAACGACCGTGCTAACAGCCGTGAGTTTATCGGTAGTGCCGACTTCGATTACAAAGTACATGGCTTTGAGGATTTGAGACTTCATGCTACTTTAGGTGCCGATATTGCTAAGGGTAAACAGACTACAGACTATTCACCATCTTTCCAAAATAATAATAATGCATACTATGGAAATTATGGATGGGAATCTATTTTGAAGAGAAACCTCTCTTTAAGTACATATGCTCAATATTTCCACGACTTTAACGATAAGGCCAAAAATCACTTTGATATCATGGCTGGTTACGAATGGCAACATTTCTGGAGTAGTACTAGAAATAACTACTGGGGATATTACGGCATAAATAGCACATTAACTGATGCCAAAGGCAACAGTCTAGCTGGTCAGAAATACAATGAATCCAACTATGCTACCAAAACAGAAAACTATCTAGTATCTTTCTTCGGACGTGCCAACTGGAGTCTTATGGATCGTTACTATGTAACTGCTACTGTCCGTGATGACGGTTCTTCACGCTTTAAGGATCATTGGGCTGTATTCCCATCTTTTGCTTTCGCTTGGAAAATCAATGAAGAAAACAAATTCAAGGAGATAAAATGGTTGTCAGACTTGAAACTTCGTCTTGGTTGGGGTAAAACAGGTCAGCAAGATGTCAATAATGATTACGCATGGATTCCTACTTACACCATTAACACTGGTACGGGAGCATACTATTATGCAGATGGCGATGGTGTACTATACAGACCAGACAACTATACACCTGATTTGAAATGGGAAACCACAACTACTTATAACTTAGGTTTAGACTGGGGTATTAACAATCAGCGTCTCTCTGGTACTATAGACTGGTATTATCGTGAAACTACAGACCTATTGAACTACGCTCCAACAGAAGCACTCTCTGCTTTCCGCAATCAGGCTTGGCAAAATATCGGTTCTATGAAAAATACTGGTGTCGAGGCTGCAATCAGTTGGAAGGCTATTCAAAGTAAAGATTGGTATTGGACTATTGATGCTAACTTTACTTATAATGCTAACACTATTACTGATTTATCAGGCACAAGTTCAGACGGAAGTCCTGTTGCTAATACCAATATAAAAATTGGTACAGATAAATACTTAGAATACAATCAGGTAGGTCATCCTATGAACTCCTTCTGGGTATTCCAGCAAGCATACGACGAAAATGGAAAGGCTATTGAGAATGCAGTAGTAGACCGTAATGGTGATGGTCAGATTACCAATGATGACCGTTACTTCTATAAAAGTCCAGCAGCACCAATTACCGTTGGTTTATCTTCTCGCTTAGAATATAAGAACTGGGATTTCAGTTTCTCTATGCGCGGTAACATTGGTAACTATGTTTATGATGCTGTAAGTCAGGGATTCCACAATGTAAGTGCTAATGCTCTGTGGGCATCAACCAACTTCTTGATTAATAAAACTTCTGATGCCGTACTCGACAATTGGCAGACCGATGACGTATCAGCTATTCTTTCAGACCGTTGGATTCACAATGCTTCTTTCTTAAAAATGGAGAACATCACTTTAGGCTATACATTCGATAAGCTCTTCAAATCAGGCAATTGGCATGGAGTGAGTGGACGTGTCTACGCAACTGCTTCTAATGTATTTACCATTACCAAGTATGACGGTCTGGATCCTGAAGTTTACAATGGATACGACAACAATATCTATCCACGCCCATTCTCTGTTATCGTTGGTCTGAATCTTAACTTCTAACCTTTTTAGCGAAATCAATCATGAATAAAAATATAAAAAGTCTACTTAGTGTAGCTGTCATAGCTCTATCTTTGAGCACGACATCATGTACGGGTGATTTGGACGTAACACCTATCAACCCTAATATGAACACAGAAGTTCTATCATACGCACTTTTTAACAAATGCTATGCAAACTTAGCTATGGCCGGTAATAGCACAGGTGATGACAAATGTGATATTGATGGCTTGGATGGTGGAACATCAGGCTTCGTTCGCCAGTTGTGGAATTCCAACGAGTTGACAACCGACGAAGCTATCTGCCACTGGGGAGATGATGGTATACGCCAATACTGCTATAATACCTACGATGCTAGCCATCCTATGCTGAATGGTTTATATGCCCGCCTTACTACAGGTATTTCTTACTGTAATCAATATATCAATGAATGTGGCGCAGAAGATGCTACAAAAACTGCAGAAATTCGCTTCATTCGTGCTTTGGAATACTATTTTCTGATGGATGCTTTTGGCAATATACCTTTTGCCACAGAATTAACAAATCCAACACGTAAGACCCGCGCTGAAATGTATGAATGGTTGGAGTCCGAGCTTCTCGAAATCGAACCTGAAATGTCTGAAGCTAAAGCCAAGAATTCTTCTGATGCAGGCTACTACCGCGCAGACAAAGCAGCAGTATGGATGCTTCTATCTCGCTTATATCTCAATGCAGAGGTCTACACAGGCACAGCGCAGTGGTCTAAAGCAGCAGAATATGCAAAAAAAGTAATCGATTCTGATTATCAGTTGAATACTACTGGTAGTGGAAAATGGAGCGCATATCAGATGTTGTTTATGGGCGACAATGGTGAGACTTCTGCAGCTAAAGAAGGTATTTTCCGTATCGGACAAGATGGTTCTACTACAACCTCGTGGGCTGGTACATTGTTCCTGATGGCATCTACTTTCGATGGTAATATGAATGCAGACGTTTCTGGTACCTATGCCAAAGATGCTACCAATGGTACCGGTCAGACCTGGGGCGGTAACCGAGCTCGTACTGATTTAATCAACAAGTTCTTTCCAAATAATGATGCACCAAATGTCAGCTGTACAGAAATGCCAGAAGCTGCAGGTGACGATCGTGCTATCTTTGATGGCAAAGATCGCAAACTTGACAATGGTGACGGTTGCCTTGGAACCTTCACTGATGGTTTTGCCGTAGCAAAATGGATAAACTTTAAGACCGATGGTTCTGCAGGTCACAATGATACCTATCCTGACACAGACTTTTTCCTCTTCCGCAAAGCAGAAGCATATCTTACCTACGCAGAAGCTACAGCCCGCGCCAATGGTGGAACGCTTACCTCTGAAGGTGTAGCGGCTGTCAATGCACTTCGTGCTCGTGCGCATGCAGAACAGAAGGCAGGCTATACACTCTCAGAACTCTGTGATGAGTGGAGCCGCGAGTTCTACTTCGAGGGACTTCGTCGTCCTACTTTGATTCGTTTCGGTCGTTTCGGAGGTAATAACAATTATAACTGGAGCTATAAAGGCGGTACTAAAGCTGGTCGTAACTTTAGCGCAGACAAGAATATCTTCGCTATCCCAGCAGAACAGGTTACTTCTACTATCACCCAGAATCCAGGGTATTAATCTATATCGATTTCATAAAAAAAAGAATTACAATGAAAAATATATTAAAATCAACTATACTGTTGCTATGCGGTACCTTTGTTATGGCTTCATGTAGTGACGATCGTGAGAACAATCCCGTTCTCTTATCACCTACTACCTTTACCATGAATGTACCTACGTATTCTACCCAGACAATAGATTTGGCAACATCATCGGCTCTCGACTTTACATGGTCGCAGCCTGCTTATGGATACCCTGCAGCTGCAGAATATCAAGTACAGTTCTCACCTGACAATAGTTGGACAGTTTCTACAGATGAAGCCAATGCAGACAAATCGGGTACTTTAAAGGCCGATTATGCCAATGTAGGCTTAGCCACGAGTACATGTAATGCCTCTGTAGAAGCGGTCGATATCGATAAAGCTATTCAGCAAATCAAACAATACAAAGAAGATGAAGTTCCTGCTAATCTTAAGGTTTATGCTCGTGCGTATGCCGTATATGCAGGCGATACCATCTACTCTAACGCTGTATCGTTCAATGTTGCACCTTACTATGTAGAATTACAGGATGCAGCTCCAGAACTTTGGTATCTCATCGGTAGCTGTATTGGTGATGGTTCTTGGAAAGCAGATCAGGTAATCCCTATGTATACTATCGCAGGTAATGAATATGATTCTAAGACCGGTCAGGGTGTCATTTCTTGGACAGGTTATCTTACCACAGACGGCTTTAAACTCGTTAAGACTCCTGGTGCCTGGAATGATCAGATCGGTTCCTCTGATGGTGGTGTCGACCTTGTTAAGAATAATGGTGGTTCTTCTAATATCTGTGTCCCTACTAACGGTATTTACACCATTACTATCGATACCAAGGCTCTTGCTGGTATAGCCGCTGAAGCTTCTTGCAATAATGCCATCAAGATTGAAGCTTACACCGGTACTCCTAAAGTATTTACCTCTATGGCTATCCCTGGCTCTGAAAATAAATGGAATCAAGTTACAGGTAATGTTATGTCACCACTCAATTCTTCCGTAGAAAACCATGACTGGACAACTACTGTAACTTATAACGCTGACGCTGCCAGCTCTGATGGCTGTAAGTTTGCCGCTAATGGAACATGGGATTCCAGTTGGGGTTCAAGCAGCTTCCCTTATGGTACAGGAACAAATGGAGGCTCTAATATTCCATTCAAGGCTGGTACATATAAAGTATACTTGAACGATATTACTGGCCAGTATATGTTTATAAAACAATAATACAATGGTAGGGGTGGATTTCTCCACTCCTACACTTTAAAAGATAATAGCATGAAAAAAATATTTTATATCATAGGAATAGCTTTAACTCTAGCCAGCTGTCAACAGACTGGTTACGAACCTTGGGCTGACATACAGAGCAATACTGAGAATGCAGAAACGGTTACGTTAACTGTCTCAGAAGCACCAGCTATCGACTTTGCTACAGTTTCCACTGATTCTGTACAGTTATTTATCCCAACAGTAACATCTTCTGTCAAAACAACCGATAACTTTGTTGCCAAACTTGTAAATGGTGATAAATCTGAAGCCATCAATGCAGACTCTGCTGGATATGTTGCTGCTAACGAGTTGAAGACAGCTATACAAAAATTATATGGTAAAAAACCAGAAGAACGTGATGTAAATATTGTAGTTACAGGGTATTCGCTCATTGGCACTCAGAGTATTCTGAATACAGCCAATGTCAAGGCCAAAATAACACTAGACAATACTTTCACTGAATTCATTTACGAAATTGGTGAGAACACTACTTGGGGTGACGCTCTTGCACTATATGGACCAGACTTCGATGGTAAATATTATGGTGCTTTGTACTTGAAATCTGGCTTCAAATTCCGCTCAAATCTCGGCAATTGGGATGGCGAACTTAACCTAGGTCTTGATAGCAATGGAAATTTAATCAGCGATGGTGGATCTAGCAACATCACACTGGATGAAAATGGTTTCTACAACGTTACTGTTAATGTTGCTGATATGACTTACACACTCAAAAAGTTTGAGTATATCGAGATTATTGGTGACGGTCAAGGTAGTTGGGATAACGGAACCAAGATGACCTACAACGAAGCAGACAGAACCTGGGTAGCCGACAACGTTACCTTATCAAACGGCTCTATTAAGTTCCGTTCTGATGGAAATTGGGACAATGTCAACATCGGTGGTTCGTTGAATAATCTCGTTCAGGGCTCTAACGACAATATTCCTGTAACTGCTGGTACTTATAAGGTGGTATTACATCTTGAGAATGCTGCAGAAAAAGCTCCTTATGCAGAACTGATTGCTAAGTAAACTCTTATTTACTCTATATCTAAAGAGGGAAGAAAAAAGATCATATTTTCTTCCCTCTTTTCATAGATTTATCCTTTATATCTACTTTTTAGGCTTTAATAAGAACAACTTGTTATTGCTAACGTTTGCAAACGTTTGCACAAAGATAATTTGTTGATTTGTAAGAATTGAGAACAATCAACCACATTATGTGGTAAATTTGGAGATGAATAATAAAAAAACTAAACCTATATGAAAAAAATCTATTCCACAGCTTTTGCTCTGTTTATGTCAACTAGCTGCATGCTGGCACAAGGTTGGCCTGCTAATTATAGTGGTGTAATGTTACAAGGATTCTACTGGGACTCATATACAGATAGTAAATGGACCAAACTGGAGAAACTTGCAGACGACCTTAGTCAGTATTTCTCCCTCGTATGGGTTCCGCAGAGTGGTAAATGCCTAGAAAGTTACAACACTATGGGGTATACGCCTTATTATTACTTCAATCAAAATTCGAGTTTTGGTACAGAGGCGCAACTTCGTTCGATGATTAAAACCTTTAAAGAAAAAAATATTGGAACTATCGCTGATGTAGTTATCAATCATCATAACACTGACGGTTGGTTTAATATGCCAGCCGAAACTTATAATGGTGTAACTTACCAGCTAAAATCTACTGATATTGTTGGCGATGATGATGATGGGGCAACCTTAACACAAGCTAACTCCAGTGGAGTATCACTCAGCACGAATAATGATGAAGGCGAAGGTTGGCTAGGTATGCGAGATCTCGATCACCAAAGTTCCAATGTACAGACGATTGTGAAGGCATACGAAAAATATCTTAAAGATGATTTAGGATATATAGGTTTCCGCTATGATATGGTCAAAGGCTTTGATGCTTCGCATATTGCAGACTACAATGATGCCTCTGGCATAGAATACTCTGTAGGCGAATACTGGGATAACAATACCAAAATAGAAAATTGGATTGATGCAACCAACAAAAAGAGTGCAGCTTTCGATTTCCAGTTCAGGTATAATGTTCGCGATGCCATTAATAAAAGTGACTGGAGTCAACTGAAGTCAGACAACAACTTGGTACACGATGAAAACTATCGTCAATATTCCGTTACCTTCGTAGAAAATCACGATACACAATATCGCGATGCCAACAACCCACTCGACCCTATCAAAAAGGACACACTAGCCGCCAATGCTTATCTACTCGCCATGCCTGGTACACCATGTGTATTCTACAAACATTATTTAGCTTATCCTAACGAGATTAAGGCGATGATCGATGCACGTAAGGCTGCAGGTATCACTAATACTAGTTCTTATAGCAACTTCAGAAGTACTACAGGCTATTTTGCCAACAAGGTATCGGGCTCCAAAGCAAATCTTGTAGTATATGTTGGCAGCGGCTTTACTGCTCCAAGTACTAGTTTGTATAAGCAAATTCTAAGTGGTCCAAACTATGCATACTACATGTCATTATCTGCCGAAATACCTTTTATAGATCAGCCATCAGGCTCTTACGATACAGATATAAAAACAACACTCACTGCCGTATCAGAAGATGCCAACGCTAAACTGGTATATACCCTTGACGGTACAGAACCAACAGCCTCAAGTACCACGGTTAATAGTGGTGAAACCATAACCATCGCTTATGCACAGGGTACATCTACAACTCTTAAAGTAGCTTTACTCAAAGAGGGTACGGTAAGCAGCAGCATTACTCGCACTTATACTTTTCCTACACCAAAGCAAATAGAATTTGAAACGCCTGCTACAGGCTATACCTATACGGCTTACTTCGTTGCACCTGTTACCTGGGGGGAATCTGTAGATGTGTATGCATGGGTTTGGGATAGCAATAATAACTATACTGGTGGTAACTGGCCAGGCGATAACGAACATGTATATTGTATCGGTCAGAACGATAATGGACAATATATCTGGCAGTGGTGCTACTATGGTGAGCTAACTTCTACACCTTCCAATATTATATTCAACAATGGCAGTGGAGGTACCAATAACCAGACCAACGATAAGATATTTACCAATGGAGGCTGGTATCAAATGAACAGTACTACATCGGATGAACCGACCCTGGGTGTTGATGATATAGAAAGCCAAATATCATCTACAATTAACAAAGGTACACGATACAACCTCTCAGGTCAGCATGTGACCGAAGGTTACAAAGGTATTGTCATTCAAAATGGCAAAAAATTCATTGTTAAATAAACAAACTTTCTATCATTCATTATTGAAACACAGAACAGTGCATACTTTCTTCATAAAGCTATGCACTGTTTCTTTATAAATTTGTAACTTTGCATCATACTAATCATATCATTAATGAAAAACTACATTTTTTTGTTCATACTCTTCTTATATTCTTTTTATTTCTCTTCAACTATAAAAGCCCAGAAATACTTTGGAGGTGATGCTTCTATGTTACCTACTTATGAAAAACAAGGTAATATCTATTATACAGAAAAAGGGAAAGCAATGCCATTTCTTGATATGGTCAAAGAAAGCGGATGGAATACCATTCGTGTACGCCTATTTGTAGAGCCCCAATATGCACCTCAAGCTCATCAGGACGAAGGTGTAATTCAGGATTTAGCCTATATTATTCCCTTCTGCCAACAAATACAGGACAAAGGCATGGATATCATGCTCGACTTCCATTATAGTGATACTTGGGCTGACCCTGGCAAGCAATTTATACCGAAAAGCTGGCTTAAGGCTTCAAAAGATGCACTCGCCGACTCTGTATACAATTATACCAAGCGTAGCTTAATAACCCTAAAGAATTATGGTATCACACCAAAATTTATCCAGGTAGGTAACGAAATAACTTTTGGAATGCTTTGGCCTGCGGGTAAAGTAAATCCCTTAGAAAACGATAATTGGGATTATCTCACCCAATATATCAGGAGTGGCAGCAAAGCTTGCAGAGAAATTTGTCCACAGTCTAAAATTATTATCCATACCGAACATGCTCAACAACTCAAGACCACATTGAGCTACTATAACCATCTGAAAGAATATGGAGTAGATTACGATATTATCGGTCTGAGCTACTATCCGATGTGGCATGGCTCTATCCCGCATCTGAGAAGAGTTCTCAACGCATTATCTGATCAATATCCAGATAAAAAAATCATGATTACAGAAACAGCTTTCTATTATTCACACCAAAAAGACCAATGGGCTAAAAGTGCAAACCAATACGGCCAATATTATTCTATTACTCCAAAAGGACAGGCTAAATTTACCCGTAAATTGATTACAATGCTTAATAAACAGCACAATGTTATTGGTGTTTTCTGGTGGTTCCCTGAAGAGAACGAAAGTAAATATCCTGTTCTAAAAGGCTGGATTAATCGAGGCTTATTTGATAATAATAACGGAAAAGCGCTTCCTGCTTTCTATGAATTTATAAAATATAAAAAAAGCTTACCATGAAATTACTGAATATGTATGCAACAGCCTTACTCTGCTGCACTCTTAGTAACGTATCTGCACAAAAATATGCTGGTGGCGATATTTCATTATTACCTACTTACGAGGAACGTGGAGCTAAGTATTTTACACACGAAGGCGAACCCATTACTAATGTCCTTGACTATCTGAAAGACCAAGGATGGAATGCACAACGTGTCCGCCTGTTTGTAGATCCGAACAATGCTTCTGACGAAGCTAAGGAACAAGGGGTGCGACAGGATTTAGCTTACATTCTCAAACTAGCTAAGCGTATCAAAGAAGCTGGCTTTGCTCTCATTTTAGACTTTCATTATAGTGATACGTGGGCGGACCCAAGTAACCAATGGACACCTGATGACTGGAAAAATCTAAATAATGTTCAACTGGGTGAAAAGCTCTATAGCTATACTAAGGATGTACTCGAACAACTAGTAGCAGAAGGGGCTACCCCTGACTTTATCCAAACTGGCAATGAAATAAGCTATGGTATGGATTGGGGGACTTCTGCTTTAGACGCCAAATACTGCTACCCTTCCAATCAGTATACCTCTAACTGGACCCGGTTTAATAGTCTTCTCCAAAAGGCTACTGCAGCTTGCCGAGAGGTATGTCCAAATGCTAAAATAATACTACATACAGAACGTGTATCTTCGAATACAGATTTACAAAAAGATAATAGTAATTATAACGCCTTGACCTATTTTTGCAACAATATGAAGGATAATGCCATCGATTATGATATCATAGGCCTGAGTTATTATCCTTATTATCATGGTGACCTGAGTCAACTGGAAGGCGCTATTAAGAAAATAGAAAATTATAACAAAGATATTATGCTGGTAGAAACTGGTTATCCTTCACAATGGCCAGTTAGTGATGCTTATGACTATACGAAAACCTTTCCTTATACAGATGCCGGCCAGAAAGCTTACACAGACTCACTGGTTACGATGCTCAATAAATACGACAAGGTAATAGGCCTATTCTGGTGGTTCCCCGAAGCCAATGAATATAATATAGACTGGGCTACTAATCATGTTACTAAAGAATGGTATCATGCAACTCTTTTCAATAATCAAGATGGAAAAGCATTCAGTGCTATTTCGTCTTTGAAAAATTTTATATCTGACCCTACGGGTATTATAAACGTAAATATGGATAATAAGATATCTACAGACAATAGTTGGTACACCTTACAAGGTATAAAACTTCAAGGTGAACCTCAACAAAAAGGCTTCTATATCTATCAAGGGAAGAAAATTATCAAACGATAAATCAACACTGCCGAAAAATATAAACTAAAAACTTAAATTAGATTATTAGTTTATATTTTTCGGCAGTACTGTTATAGATTAAATATAATCTTTATTTATTCTCTGAAGAATCAGTATCAGCGACCTTTTTAGGTCCACGGACCTTATCCTTAGCAGTTATACCACTCTTTATTTCAATATTAATACCATCGCTCAAACCTGTTGTTACCTTAGTACGTTTATAAGTTTTCTTTTCACCTTCACCCTTGATGACATAAACATACGTATCAGAGCCCTGGAACTCAATAGCACTCTCCGGAACAGTAAGAACATGATTAGCTTGTGCTAAAACAATCTCTGCATTTGCACTATATCCAGAACGGATCTTGTTACCGTCTACCCCTTTGATTGCAGCTTTAATCTCAAACTGGTTAGCCCCATTACTCGTTTCTGCCTTAGGAGCTATATACTCCAAAGACGCTGTCAGCTTTTCATCCTGAAGAGCACCAATCGTAATTTTCATCGGCATACCAGTAACCAACTTTCCGACTTCAGTTTCGTCGATATTACCATCAAAAATCAAGTCACCCATATTAGCAACTGTAGCAATAGTAGTACCATCATTAAAAGTATTACTCAATATGACCGTATTACCTACCTTCACTGGAATATCAAGGATAAGACCTGAGATCGTAGATCGAATCAATGTACTACTCATATCAGCATTACTACTGGATACACCTTCGCGTACAACTTCTAAGTTATCGTTGGCAGCCTGCAATTCTTCTGCATCGCGCTGATGTACAATACGAACCTTCTCATACTCATCAGCGCTAACCAACCCCTTGTCGTACAAGAGTTTTTCACGATCTAAATCAGTCTTAGCCTGCTTCAGATTAATTTGAGCCAAACGAACACGAGCCTGTGCACTAGCTAGCGAACTCATGTCTGGAATAACTTTCACCTTAGCAATTACCTCTCCTGCAGTAACCATCTGTCCAGCCTCTTTATATATTTCGGTAATAATACCTGAAATCTGAGGCTTTACAGAAATTTCATTACGTGGTTGAATTTTACCTGTTACCACAGTAGTTTTCTTGATGTCGGTTACTTTCGGAGTAAACTCCTCATACTCCACTGGTTTAGGTTGACTCTGTATCCACAAGAACACAAAAGTACCAATGAAAATCACGGCAACAAGACCAGCAACGATAAACTTAATGTACTTTTTCATATCTAAATAGTATTTATTTTCTTATTAATCTATTAATTAACATTATTCATCTCGCATAGCATCAACTGGCTTGATACTCATAGCACGTAACGCTGGAGCCAATCCTGCCAAAACACCTAACACACTCAACAACAAAAGTGCTCCAATGGCAGTCCAGAACCTAATTTGGTAATGTACAGAAACAATACCATCAGATGTATTGGCCAACTGTAACATTTGGAGAATAAAAACAGCAAAGAGGATACCACTCATACCAGCAACAATAGTAAGCAGAATACTCTCTGTGATAATCTGCGAAAGAATCATCTTTGGTGTAGCACCTATAGCTCGACGTATACCGATCTCCGTAGTTCTCTCACGAACGGTTACCATCATAATATTGCTCACACCGATAGCTCCTGCCAATAACGTTCCAATACCGACAAGCCAGATCAAAAAGTTTACACCACTGAAAAGACTATCAAGCATGCCAAACATTACTTCTGTATTAATAATCGTTATTGCTTTTTCATCATCAGGCGATACATCATGACTATGCCCTATGATCTCACGCATACGTGGCATCAAGTCTTTCATGTGTGCTCCCGCCCGAGCTGTAATACACAAGAGGTCGATATTATCTCCCTGGTTATATAACTGCTGATACAAAGCAGCCGGTACTGCAACTGTCTCTTCGGCAGTACCTCCAATGTTTACACTACCCGAACTATAGTCTACACCTACTACTTGATAATACGAGGAATCAACACGGATTTTCTGTCCACAAGGATCACCACCTCCTGGAAAAAGTGTTTTATACACCTTTTTACCGATGACACATACTCGTCGACGCTGTGCCACATCCATCTCATTTATGTATCGTCCATAGAAAAGTTTCGGTTCTTCTATTTTCTGATATTCAGGCTGTAAACCTTTGAAACTACAAGAAATATTCTTTTCGCCAAAATAAGCAATAGATCCCCATTTCGCTAACATCGGACTAACAACAGTCAGTTCTGGAATCTGTTCCTTAAGACGGGTTACATCCTGCATAGTCAGTCCCCAACTACGCCCTTTACGAAAACCATGATAAGCCTTCGTAGTAGCTTGCGGATAAATAAAAGCACTATTCGTGGCAAACCCTTCGAAGTTTTTAGAAATATTTTCCTTGGTGCCCTGACCGCCACCTATCAAAGCTACCAACATAAAGATACCCCAAAATACACCAAAGCCAGTCAGGAAAGAACGGCCCTTATTACGCGTAATGGTATCGATTATCTCTTTATATGTATCAATATCAAATTTCATTCTGCTCTCAATGCTTCTATAGGTCTAATTTTTGCAGCTTTTCTTGCCGGTATCAATCCAGCTATGGTACCTGCAATAACCATAACCAGAGTAGCTTCGATACAGACATCGATGCCTACTGTAGGATTCAAAAAGGTATGGATAGCCTTACCAGACCCCATCGTAATGGCTTCCTGCCCGATGGTAGCATCCATATACTGATTGGCGGCAATACCCAACAGCATACCAATGTATCCGAAAAAGGTAGTAATGATAATACTTTCTACAATAATCAGGTAAAGAATATTACGTGGTTTTGCACCAATTGCTTTACGAATACCAAATTCACGGGTACGCTCCTTTACAGATATCAGCATAATATTACTTACACCAACAATACCACTGAGCAGGGTAAATATACCCACAATCCATAGAGCGGTACGCACGATACTCATACCTGCATTCATCTGCATATTCATCGTAAAACGATTCCATACCCAAATTGCTTCCTCGTCACCCGGATCGGCATTATGATTTCTATTAAGCACAGATTTATATTCTTTCTCGAAATCCTCATTTGCCTCTTCTGTATCAAGTCCCTTAAAAGAGAAAATGATATTATCAGCTTTATCGCCACGTCCATACATTGTACGAAGCGTGGTAAAGGCTGTATAGGTATCGGTACTCATGCTACTCCCATCACTTTTATTAATACCCACTACCCGATAGGCAAAATTATCTACCTTAACATAGTTACCAATTAAACTGAAGGGTTGATTAGGGGCCAATTCCTTGGCCTGATTTTCACTAATCACGATAGATTTACGCTGTTCGCTATTATCAATATCATTGATAAATCGTCCATGCAACATTTCTATCTTATTGATTTCGCCCACATTAGGATACACACCATACAATGTACTACTTACATAGTTTTCACCATACGTAATGGTTACACCATCCTGTCTAATCTGTGCACCCAAGGTTTCAATATTTTTAGAAAAATGATTCTGAGTAGAACTTATATCGGCATCATTCAAATCTATTGATCTTCCTTCTTTCATACCCTTATACGCCTTAGAGGTCTGTCCACCAAAAATTTGCATAGAATTAGCTAGAAAGCTACCGACATTACTAGTAATACCATTAATAAAACCATTACCAGCTCCAAGCAGGAAAATCAGCATGAAGATACCCCAAGCCACAGCAAAACCCGTTAATGCCGTTCGCAATTTATTGCGACTAGAGGTGGCCCATATTTCTGCAATAATATCTCTCATCGGCTTACGAATTTATTTCATATATCCATTAATGCCAAACGGACTTGCGTGATGATCAAGATTTTCCTCGATATTCTCGATGAGTCCATCCTTGATATGCACAATTTTATTGGTTTCATTAGCCACACCACTCTCATGGGTAACTACAATAATGGTCTTATGCTCTTCCTCATTCAATTGCTTGAGAAGTTGCATTACTTCTACAGAAGTTTTGGAATCGAGTGCACCTGTTGGCTCATCAGCTAGGATTATCTTTGGCTGCGTAATCAGAGCTCTGGCTATAGCAACACGCTGCTTTTGTCCTCCTGACATTTCATTAGGATAATGATCTGCCCACTTAGAAAGTCCAAGTCTGTCTAAATATTCCATAGCCATCTGGTGACGTTTCTTGCGGCCTACTCCTTGATAGAACAGAGGAAGTTCGACATTTTCAACAGCTGTTTTAAAGCCAATCAGATTAAAACTTTGGAAAATAAAGCCAATTAATTTATTTCGATATTCAGCTGCCTTCGTTTCACTCAAATTTTTAATAAGTGTTCCTGCAAGTGTATATTCACCTGTGTCGTAATTATCAAGAATACCTAATATATTCAAGAGTGTAGACTTACCGGAGCCTGAAGCACCCATAATAGAGACGAATTCACCTTCTTCAATGTCTAAATTAATTCCTTTTAATACATGTAAGGGTTGAGCTCCAAAATAGGTCTTATTAATATCATTCAAATGTAGTAAACTCATTGGTTATATAAGTTATTAAATAGTATCAAAGATAACAAATTAGTATGTTTTTACAGAATACTGTTCGCAAAGATACACTTATATATCCAATTATACCAACAATGTGTCAAATATTTTATATTTTTTTGATTTTTAAGATTTGGTCACAATATTCTTTGACAGCTGGTCTATGAGTAATAAAAATTACGGTCTTTCGATGGTTACATAAAAGATTATGCAAAACTTGTTTTTCTGTTTCTGGATCTAGGGCACTAGTGGCCTCATCAAAAAGCATAATACTACGATTGCGCAACAGACTCCGAGCTATAGTAATACGCTGAGCTTGCCCTTCACTTAATCCAGCCCCCCGTTCAGAACAAGGCGTATCTAACCCTTTCGGCAAATCATATACAAAATCGGCACAACACAATCGTAATACTTCCTGTAGCTCTTCTTCTGTAGCATTCTGTTTTCCCAATTTAAGATTATCTCGAATTGTACCACTCATCAAAGTATTACCTTGTGGTACATATACAAGATTACAACGATGACGTGGAGAAATAGGATTACTAATATCTTCATTATAAATTTCAACAGTGCCTTTCTGTGGTTTGATAAGAGCTAATATCAAACGAATAAGAGTTGTTTTTCCTGCACCTGTTTCACCTAATATAGCTGTACTGCTTCCTGGTTTGAAATCAAAGTTTAAATCTTTGATTACCTCATCATCTTGCTGATTGTAAGAATAAGTTACATGATTCAACCGGATTCCACACGGTGCACCAAGAAAAATAGGTTCACCCTGTTCTTCAAGAGGATTTTCTTCTAACTCCATCAAACGTTCTGCTGCAGTAAATACGCTAACAAATGCAGGGATTAACTTTGTAAGATCTCGGGCTGGTCCCTGAATTTTATTAACTAATTGCAGAAACGCCGTCATACCGCCAAATGATAAAGTATGTCTGCTTAAACGAACAGCAGCCCAGAAAAAAGCCACCAAATAACCAAAAGCAAAACCGAAATTGATAATGAAATTACTTAAAACCGTAAACTTCGTTTTACGAATCACATTGCCACGAAGCTCGCTCTGTGTATTTTCTAAACGATTTACCATCTCAACATCACTTTCCATTGTTTTGATAAGCATACGATGCTGAATGGTCTCCTGCAACACACTCTGAACCTTACTATCAGAATCGCGCACCTTGCGGGTAAGCTTACGCATTTGCCCGACATAAATCTTACTGACCGCTACAAATAAAGGCAACATGATAACCACCAACACTGACAGCAATTTATCCATTGAAAATAAATAAAAGAAAGCTCCCAGGAACATGGCTAATACAGATATTGCACTAGAAATAGTTTCTGTTAGAAAAACAACAACATTATTAACATCAAACTCTAACCGGTTGAGCACATCACCTGAATGCATACGTTCGCGCCCACGCCACTCTGAACGCAAGATACGCTCTAACATCTTCTGCTGCATACGATTCTGAGCTTTAATTCCTAATATATTTTTAATCCATACACTAGATATGTTTAAGCCAAAACTAGCTAAGACCAACAGACTTATATATCCAATAGCCAAATAAAGATTGCCCTGAATAACTCCGGAAGCAACATCTATGGCATACTTAAAAGCAGCAACCTGTAACAGACTCACTGCCACAGAAACTAAGCCGACTAAAGCATTGAGCAAGGCCTGTTTTCTATTGCCACACCAAGCTTTCCAAAGCCACCTCATAATAGCCCTAGAACCATACTTATATTTAGGAATATGGATAAATTTGTGCAGAAAATGTTTCATACTTTATTGGCGCTGATCAGCACCCCACATCAATTTTTCGCGCAATGTAGAGAAATATCGACGACTACATGTTTTAACGATTTTAATCGTGTAAGGCGCCTTACGTATTGTCAGTTTGGTACCTTCCACCAATTTCTGACTTCGGCCATCGACAGCTACTAAGAAATTATGACTCCGGCTCTCAACATTTAATTCAATGACACTGTCATCATTTATAACAATAGGGCGAATATTCAAACTATGAGGGGCAACAGGTGTAAGACATAGACTACCACTCTGAGGAACGATAATTGGTCCACCATTAGACAAATTATAAGCAGTACTTCCCGTTGGTGTACAAATAACGAGACCATCAGCCTGATAGTTTACTAGAAAATCACCATTGACAACAGCTTTAATCGTAATCATCGAAGCATTATCACGCTTCAAAACAGCTATATCATTCAAAGCAAACGGATTACCTTCAATAGGCTCACCATCAGCTTCTATCTGAATAGCCGTATGCTCTTCCACCCTATAGTTTTTGGTGAAGATCGCATCTAGCGCTTCTTCTATTTCACTTGGAAGCACATCAGCCAGAAATCCCAGACGCCCCATATTGACACCAATAACAGGAATACCCTTAGCCCCAACACGACTGGCTGCTTTTAGGAAAGTACCATCCCCCCCCATCGAAATGACATAATCGACATCAAAATTATAACCTTCGAATACACCATCAGCCTCAACATCGATTTTCTGATTATTGATGAGAAAATCATAAAACGTCTTATCAACATATATTTCAGCTCTTTTCAGTTTCAGGTAGGAAAGAATTTTCTGAATACTCGCAGACTTCTTAACCTGATATTCATTGCCAAACAAGGCAAATTTAAGTCGTGATTTAGCCATATTCAGTACTTTAATTTTGTGAATTCTATATTTTTTGTTACATTTGCAAATGTACATTTTTTTATTGAAAATCGACTTTATACAAGCATAATTTATGGCAAAGGTATATGAATTTCTTGCTAATGGCTT
This sequence comes from Segatella baroniae B14, assembly GCF_022024235.1. Taxonomy (GTDB): domain Bacteria; phylum Bacteroidota; class Bacteroidia; order Bacteroidales; family Bacteroidaceae; genus Prevotella; species Prevotella bryantii. The sequence goes on along the minus strand of NZ_CP091799.1, from coordinate 2,399,298 downwards.
CGAAGATATTGAAGCTTTGGCACCTGTAGATATCCTCCGTAGAGGTGGTGTAGAAATCAAGACTGTCAGCATTACTGGCAATGAATGGGTTGAGACATCACATGGTATCACCTTGAAAGCTGATTTGAAGTTTGAAGATATAGACAGTTTCGAGGATGCTGATATGCTACTACTCCCTGGGGGCATGCCAGGTTCTGCTAATCTGAATGCACACGATGGGCTGAAAAAAGTACTATTAGCTCAAAATGCAGCAGGAAAACGCATCGGTGCCATCTGTGCGGCACCTCTCATATTGGGTGGATTAGGAATTTTAAAAGGCAAAAAAGCTACTTGCTATCCTGGATTTGAAAACACTTTAACTGGCGCAGAGTATACACCTGTTCTAGTACAAGAAGACGGCAATATTACTACAGGTGAGGGGCCTGCTGCTGCTTTCCCATATGCTTACAAAATACTCAGCTATTTCGCAGGCGAAGAAACTGCCAAAAACGTTGCTGACGGCATGATGTATACTCATCTCATGAGTAACAAATAAACAAGAATCATGGATTACATCATCATCACGGCAGGTGGCAAAGGATTACGCATGGGCTCGGATATTCCTAAACAGTTTTTACCTGTTTCTGGTATACCTGTGCTCATGCGCACGATTAAACGGTTCCGAGAATACAGCAAGGAACTACAGATTATTCTGGTTTTGCCAAAAGCTCAACAGGATTATTGGAAACAATTGTGCCAAAAGTATAACTTCCAAGAAGAATACCTTCTAGCCGACGGTGGGGAAACTCGCTTCCACTCTGTGCAAAATGGACTGAACCTGATACCTAATAGCGAAACAGGTGTCGTAGGTGTGCACGATGGCGTACGTCCGTTCCCAAGTATTGAAGTCATCAAACGATGCTTTGAAACGGCAAGAACAGCCAAAGCTGTCATACCCGTGACTCCTGTCGTGGAAACGCTGAGATTCGTTCCGGAAAATAAAAATGTATTGAGAAGCGACTATAGACTGGTACAAACTCCACAGTGCTTCGACATCAACCTGCTAAAAAAAGCCAACCAACAGCCTTATAGTGAAAAATTCACAGATGATGCCTCTATCGTAGAAGCCATTGGTCAACAAGTAACCATGGTAGAAGGTAATCGGGAAAATATAAAGATCACGACACCATTCGACCTGACTATAGCGACAGCATTAGTAGCGAACCAAAAATAAAAATGAACAGTATACTAGATCAAGACATTATGTACCTTTCGGGCGTCGGTCCGAAACGTAAAGAGATACTAAGCAAAGAGCTCGGTATCAACTCATATAATGACTTGTTAGAATACTATCCCTACAAATATGTAGACCGAAGCAGAATTTACACCATCAACGAACTGACATCTGATATGCCTTTTGTACAAATAAAAGGCAAAATTCTCAGTTTTGACGAATTCGAAATGGGACCTAGGAAGAAACGTATCGTAGCCCATTTCTCAGATGGAACTGGAGTATGCGATATCGTATGGTTTAGAGCCACACAATTCGTTTACAAAAACTATAAAGTACAACAAGAATATATTATATTCGGGAAGCCGACCCTATTTAATGGACGGTACCAATTTGCTCATCCTGATATCGATGATGCGAGTAAATTGGAGCTTTCGCAGATGGGCATGCAACCTTATTACATAACCACTGAAAGAATGAAAAAAATGGGACTGACTTCAAGGTCGATGGAGAAATTGACAAAAACTCTCATCGAAAAACTTAGTCAGACTCCAATACCCGAAACCTTGCCCGACTCTCTTACACACCGCTTACACCTCATAAGTCGACAACAAGCATTCCATTGGATTCACTATCCCCAGAATGCACATGAAACTCAACAAGCAAGAGAGCGCCTGAAATTTGAAGAGCTTTTTTACGTACAGTTGAATATTTTACGTTATGTCAGTGACAGAAGAAAAAATTACAGAGGTTATATTTTTGGCCATATCGGACAAATATTCAATGATTTCTACAGTCAAAACCTTCCTTTCCCACTCACAAATGCTCAAAAGCGTGTAATTAAAGAGATAAGACGAGATATGAATAGCGGCAAGCAGATGAACCGCCTTCTACAGGGCGATGTGGGTTCTGGAAAAACTCTAGTAGCTCTTATGTCTATGCTTATCGCATTAGACAATGGCTATCAAGCTTGTATGATGGCACCTACAGAAATATTGGCCGAACAACATCTGCAAACCATCAAAGATTTTCTACACGGCATGAACATTCGAGTGGAATTGTTGACTGGTATTGTAAAAGGCAAAAAACGCCAACAAATACTTGAAGATTTGGCTTCTGGAAAAATTCAAATTCTAGTAGGAACTCACGCCGTTATTGAAGATCATGTACAATTCGCTAGACTCGGTTATGCCGTAATAGACGAACAGCATCGCTTTGGGGTTGCCCAACGTGCTAAGTTATGGGGGAAAAGTTCATTTCCACCACACATACTTGTCATGACAGCCACTCCGATACCAAGAACATTAGCTATGACCATATATGGTGATCTAGACGTGAGCATTATAGATGAACTACCTCCTGGCAGAAAGCCTGTACAGACAATCCATAAATACGACTCACAGATGACCAGCCTCTATTCCGGTATTCGTCAACAGATACACGAAGGTAGACAAGTATACATCGTCTTTCCTCTCATCAAAGAAAGTGAGAAAAGTGACCTTAAAAATTTAGAAGAAGGGTACGAAGCACTACGCGAAGTATTTCCTGAATTTAGACTCAGTAAGGTACATGGAAAGATGAAACCTGCAGAAAAAGAAGAAGAAATGCAGAAATTCGTAAAAGGTGATACACAGATACTTGTCGCAACTACCGTTATTGAGGTAGGTGTAAATGTACCTAATGCATCGGTAATGGTTATTTTGGATGCACAACGATTCGGACTTTCACAACTACATCAGCTTCGTGGACGTGTAGGTAGAGGAGCCGACCAATCATATTGTATCTTAGTAACTAATCAAAAACTGTCAAAAGAAACTCGTAAACGCATAGATATTATGTGCGACACGAACGACGGATTCCGTATAGCAGAAGCCGACTTAAAATTAAGAGGTCCTGGTGATCTTGAAGGTACTCAGCAAAGTGGCATCGCATTCGACTTAAAAATCGCAAACATTGCTCAAGATGGACAAATCATACAACTTGCACGAGACGAAGCACAAAAAATTATTGACAATGATCCGAATTGCGAAAAAATTGAAAATAGCATTTTTTGGAATCGTCTTAAGGAACTAAGAAAGACCAATATCAATTGGTCCAGCATCAGTTAAGGCTAATATGCCACTTATTTAATGATATCGAGGCACAGAATTCTAACACTACGATTATCGTTGTACAGTTGCCCACTTCTACAATCTGTAATGGATACTACTGTCAAATAAAAATGTCAAAAAACAGCACTTTCAAAACTCGTCATCTAGCTCAAAATCTTTAGCTTTTGATCTGCCTATTTGAAATTTTCTACACACCCCGCCACCTCCTCCCGACAAAACCACAGGTCCTAGGGGTCGAAACCTAAGACTTTATTCGCTAAACTCTATGACTTTATCGTGTTAACCCTAAGCTTTCGACCCCTAGGACCTGTGGTTTTGTCGCCCTTCTATTAAGTCGGCGAAACGACAAACGTGTAACATACTGATATTCAAGCAAATATAAAAATGCTTCATAATTCGCATATTTGAAGACTTCTAGCATATCAACTACAAATAAGCAAATCTCAAGACGATTTATGTCAACTAAATTCAAAAAAATACACTAAAGTACAAATATCATCTCATAATGGTATATTTTGCCATCATAGCATCAAAAATTGCAGAAATCACCTGCCAAACAAAATATTTCAGTAACTTTGTCCTTGCTAATCATTAAATTTTCAGACACTTACAAATCGACAAACTCACGTTACATTTATCAAAAAGGTCACAACTTCTAACAAGAAACTAAACTGTGGTTTATTCACAAAAAATTCAACAAGACAGATTCATTTTGTAAAGTTGAGTTAACAATTTTATGTGTTAAAAGGTTTATAAAAACTGTTAATACACTAGCAAAATCCATATTTTTTTAGTATATTTGCGAAGTCTTCTAAAAAATTTGTTGGGTTTTTGTAGTTCTCAATAAATTATGCCTTTATTTTATCCGCACCGGAATATGAATTATTCCATAGTGACTTAAACCTAAAATTAATAGAATCAACACGAATGGATTTTAATAAAAAATTAAAAAAAATCGCTATTTGTGCCGTTTGCGCCATGACAGTAATTCCGACGTATGGTCAGGATCTGTTAGCCCGACAGGCACCAGTAGATAGAAAGATGAAAGCTGTTGATACTTTGGCACTTCAAGAAATTGTTGCCAGAGAAGAAATTGAAACACCCGCAGCTCAATTATATGACGACTGGAATAATAAGTATGCTCACAAAGCTACCAAATTACCTAGTCATTACAGAATAGACCTCCGTCATTTTTGCATGCCTACTCGTAGCCGCGTTGTAACCAGCAATTTTGGTTCTCGTTGGGGTCGCCAACATAAAGGTCTCGATATTAAGGTTTATATTGGCGATACCATACGTGCTGCGTTTAGCGGTAAAGTTCGTATTGTAAAATATGACGGTAATGGCTATGGTAAATATATTGTTATCCGCCATAACAATGGTTTAGAAACAATTTATGGACACCTCTCTAAGCAGATCGTTGAAGAAAATCAGGTTGTTCGTGCCGGCGATCCTATTGGATTAGGTGGTAATACTGGTCGAAGCACTGGTTCACACCTGCATTTTGAAACACGTCTTTGTGGTGTAGCTTTAAATCCAGCCTTAATGTTTGATTTTCGCAATCAAGATGTTACCGGAGATTTCTATACCTTTAATGAGGATACTTATACAGAAGAAAGTGTAGAAGCTACTGCATTACGTGGAAAAATTGGTAATGGTGGCTATACACGCGACTTGATTTACGGTGTCCTCGGTTCAAGTGAGAACAGTAGTGCTATTAGCAAGCAGACAAATAACCCTTATGGCAACGAAGTACGTTATCACAAGGTTAAAAGTGGTGAAACAATTGTTACTATCGCTCATAAGCGTGGTGTAAGCGTTGAACAAATTATAAGATTGAATCACTTAGGCAAAAACCAAAGTGTAAGACCAGGACAGATTCTAAGATATTCTTAAAAATAAGTATAGCATAAAAAAAGCATCTTCGTCTTGAAGATGCTTTTTTTATGCTATTTCTTTACTAAACTTCTTACTACAAAATAACCATGCATGAATAAAGTCAAGATTAAACCATAGTTGGCACACATCACGCGAAATCTCTCTTTCAAAGAAGCCCTATGATACTTGATACTCATACCTCCATCAAGATAATTAACCACTACAGCTTGAACATTTCGAAGTGGTAAACCTTCACGCTTAGATTCCTTCATAACACGTATACACCAATCAACATCAGCAGAGTACCTATACTGAGTATTATATAAGTGTTTTTTGGCTAAATCTGTACGAGCATAAAAGGCTTGATGACAAACTAGCATACCTTTACAGAAAGAACGCCATGTCAACCGCTTAGGAGGAACCAATCGACGATGACGAATAAAGTGTCCCTGATCATCTACAATATCAGTATCACCATATAACACTCCTGGAAGCAATTCCTGCTCACCTACAGACGCAGCAATAGTCTCTAAGGTATCTTCATTAGGAAAGCAGTCACCAGCATTTAAAAACACGATATAATCGCCTGTAGCTTGCAGAATACCCTTATTCATAGCATAATAAAGTCCGTCGTCTGGTTCAGAAGTGATACGAATTTGGTGTCCCGTTTCTTTCTCTATGGATTTCACCTGATAAGCATGCACAAGCGATAAAGTATTATCACTCGATGCACCATCAATGATAAGGTGTTCCACCTGCGAATAGCTTTGCTTAAGTACACTATTCAGTGTTCGCTCAACTACCTGCTGAGCATTATAAGTAATGGTTACTACCGTAAAAGTGATCATAATTTATAATTCCTAAAGGCCATAGCCTGATTATATACATCAATATATTTCATGGCAACTGCTCGTTGTGAGTATTGTACCGAAACTTTATGAATAGACTGATAGCTTAATTCTTTTCTATCAGCCTCCGCAAGAACCCAAAAAATACCTTTAGCCAAATCATCAGCATCACGATATTTTGCCACATATCCTGTTTTCTGATGATCAATCATTTCTGGTATGCCACCTGTTTGGAATCCAACACAAGGAACACCACAAGCCATTGCCTCCATAATTGTATTCGGCAGATTATCTTCTAGAGAAGGTAAAACAAAGACATCTGCAGAATTATACACATTAACTATCTTACGCTGATCATTTACATAGCCCAACGAATAAACTGGCAATGAAAGTTGATTTTCTAATTCCTCCGAATGCCCTCCTAAAATAGCAATCCCCGTATCTTCTTTCATTTCAGGATGCATGGCAACCAATCGCTCAATGCTGTGAATAAAATAATTCATGCCCTTGCGCTCATCTGTAACCTTTTGTGAAACGAAAAGAATGAGTTTTTTATTATCAGGAAGACCTGCACGAAGTCTGGATTCCTTCTTATCTTGCGGCAAATATACACGAGTATCTATCGGATTAGGTATATTGGTGATGCGCTGTCCTACAAAAAGCCTACTTTGTTTAGCTTGATCTTGTAACCATTTACTACAAGACACAAAATAGATATTACCATCCTTATAGAGTGCTTCCTTTTTTCGCCAAACCTTATTAGACAAATCATGTACGCCACCTCGATGAGGCAAGAGTAAACAATGAGAACACATGTTTTTCAATCGCTCACACCCTCTTGCATAATGACAGATACCTGTAGCTGGCCACAAGTCATGCATAGTCCACACGACGGGTTTACCACTATTCAAAATTTTACGGATACCTTTTAATGACAAAAATCCTTGATTAACCCAGGAAAGGTGGATGACATCTGCTTCCTGAAATTCACGAAGTTGTGTGACATCCGAACCACAACAAGCTGTATCAATCTCCCAAAGATGCTTTTTGCAAAAATGTAAATGACGAAATATAGAAAAACGTTCCCACAGAAAATTCCAACTAACTCGAAGTGACGGTCTTAATCCTACTACGGTAATATCATCTGTAGTCTTATCTCTTACTAACATTTTTGCCTTGACACCATTGTTGTTCAAAGCATCCTTCAAACGGTTAGCAGCAACAGCAGCACCTCCCGTGTTTTCAGAAGTATTGATAATTAATACTCTCATAAGTTTCTTATTTGCGACAAAAGTAATAAAAAGTATTGGAAATGACAAAAAAAATACGCTACAACTCACCACGAGCTGAAGCGTATACCTATGTTTAACTAAAAATCTTTTCTAAAGTAAAGGGAGCCTCTCGGTTCACCTTGTTACCACTTTGTTAAACAATCTTTAAAATCTACCTTAAAAACCTAATAACTAAAAACCTAAATCTTTATTACTAACCTAAACAATCTATTAACCTTTTGATGATGCAAAGATAGATTATTTTGAGTAATTATGATTCAGGTTCTTACCTATTTTCTTGAATTATTAGTACTTTCTTGATATATATCAAATTTTTTGTGTGCGCAAACATATGTTGCAAAACATAAAAATACAACTATACGTACTATCTTAACCTTTCTCTATTAATGCGACAGCATAAGCAGACATACCTTCCTGCCTACCTGTAAAACCAAGTTTTTCGGTAGTTGTAGCCTTAATAGAGATTTCATCTTCATCAATACCCATAACCTGTGCGAGACACGCTTTCATTTGAGGCACATGAGGATTAATTTTAGGCCGTTCTGCACATATCGTAGCATCAATATTACCTACACGATACCCTTTTGTGGCTATCAGCTCTACCACTTTACGAAGTAGTATCTTACTATCTACATTCAAAGTGTCTGCCGAAGTGTCTGGAAAATGATAACCGATATCTCGCATATTAGCAGCACCAAGAAGTGCGTCGCAAATAGCATGAATCAACACATCTGCATCACTATGACCTAAAAGACCCATGGTATGGTCTATCTTAATACCTCCTAAAAAAAGGTTACGACCCTCCACAAGCTTGTGTACGTCGTAACCCATTCCTACTCTTATTTTCATATATTTAAATTCTAAATTTATCTACGGAATAAATCTTTTATACCATCCATATCGAAGGATAAGGTAAATCGTAAAGTCTGATCAAGCGGATTACTCTTTGCTGTAGCAATAACATAACCAGCATCAATAGCCATGACATTCATCTTGAATCCTGCACCAACTGTAAAATACTTACGATTTCCTTTATTCTCACTTTCATGATGATAACCAGCTCGAAGAGAGAATTTATCATTATAAGTATATTCAGCACCTAGACTCCACTGTATCTCCTCTAACTCCTCTTTAAATCCACCTGGTGCATCGCCAAAACTCTTGAAAATACCACTAATACTTGAAACATTATAATATTCGTCTATGACACGCTGATTATAAGTTACATCATCTTCACCCTCATTTTGCACAGGATAAGTAGGAACAAGCAGTTTGTTAGCATCTAACGCAACCGTAAAACGATTATATTCATCTATAGGTACCATCAACGAAGCACCAAGTCGAAGATTAGTCGGAATAAAGTAATTACGATCATCGCCACCAAACTTTATCTTACTACCTATATTCGAGATATTAAGACCAAATCCCAATTGACATTCACGAGAACCAAGATTAATATAATTCTGATAATATGCAGCCAAATCAGCAGCAAAAGCACTTCCAGGCTTTGCATCGCTCGTATTTTCAAATTTTAAATCTGAATAAATCCATCGCACAGCTGCCGCCATTGAAAATTTCTCACTCAACATCAAAGAATAAGCCACATCAACAGACATTTCATATGGATTGATACTTTCATCTAGATCTGAACTAGTATACACAGTACCCATATTGAAATAACGAACTGATCCTGAAACTGCACTATAGTCGCCTATACGATAATAACCTGACAAATAAGCCAAATTCATATCATTTACCAACTGCCGTAACCATGGTGTATAGTTAAGTGCTACACCTGCTCTAGATATAGTAAACGGATATTTGGCCGGATTCCAATATTGAGAGTTTACATCAGGATCTGTAGCTGCTCCCACGTCACCCATACCTGCTGCACGAGCATCAGGAGCTATTGACTGTGAAGTAACAGAAGTCGTTACCGGATTAAACATATTATTTTTATCTTCTTGAGCATAACCCTCGGTCACCGTCAACGCAAAAGCAACAAGGCAAAATATCTTATAGAATTTATTCATCATTTTCTTTTTGGGTTCTACACTATAATTTCAAAACGCATATTATCAACTAATTATTGTTTACGATTATTAGTTTCTTAGCCTTGGTCGCTGTCGAACTGCCTTCTGAAGAGATTTTTGCACGATATATATATACCCCAGTTGAAAGTTTTCCTCCTGCAGAGGATGACAAATCCCAAGTGGTACGGTAGGTATGGTCTTCAGAAGCACCACTACCACTATGCGACCATACAATTCGTCCTGACGTGTCAAAGACTTCTATTTCTACATTAACACTGCTGTTAATACGATCGTGTACCACTATAAAGTCCGTCGTTGTTGAAGCTGGATTTACAGAAGTATAAATATCACGCAAGGTAGGGGTTAAACCATTCACTACATTAAAATTTAAAGTAAAAGTGCTAGAATTATTCAGAGTATCCCATGCTCTAAAAAGTAAAGAATGCTTTCCTTCTGCTAATTCTGGTATAAGATAACCCACTGTTCCTTCTTGATAAGTACCAAACTTTGGACTAAAATAGCTATTCAGATTATAAGTTTTTGAAGCATCTCCATCAATAATCAACTCCAGATCGTGTCCTATACCATTACCTGTGGCATTAATTCCTGAAGTGTCTGATAACTCGGCATAAAAATAAGGTGTAGCATTTACATTACCACCATCCATAAATGTTTCATAATTAAGATAACTAAATATCTTTGGACCTATACTATCGGATAGAGAAACATTACTTCCACCTAATTTAAATTGGACAGTATATCCATTTCCCGTCAAAGTATGATCGGTATTAACAACATAGAAATTCATCAAGCCTGAATCACTAGAATACTTAATATCCTTAGGCACTGCAAAAGAGAATTCAAACTGCCCATTGCGAACACTATCATTTCCAGAATAAAGCACTTTGTCATAACTAGTAAAGACAAACGGCTCAGATGTTTCTGAGATATCATTAACTTTACAAGTAATCGTATCCTTACTATCGAGAATAGAAACAGAAAGGACACCATTAAAATTTGATGCATTCTCTACATGGCCCTTAACTGTAACTTTAGAACCAGCTTTCAATGTTGGTACTGAATCTGATATTGACACACCGTCAATATCGTCGACAGTAACCGACAACGAAGGAAGATTCAAAGCTAAAGCGGGATCACCCAACAGAGAATACTGCAAATGATTTGTAGTTCGATCTGACTCTCCGTTATATCCAGTACCATTAATCATGTCATTCTGGGCAAGTACATGAGCCTCTCCCAAAGTATAAGGCTTACCATTTTCATCTCTACCTAATACATATTTCAAAAAAGCACGATTTAATTTCTTATTCAAATCTGCATATACTGTACGTGTTGTACCATAGAAAGCCATTGTACCACCATTAGCGTTTAATACAGACGCTTCGCCTATCGTTTCTTTGACACCATCGAAAGGCATGATATCGCAAGAAGCTGTAATCCACAATGGTAAACGAGTATTTGTAAATTCTTCAAAATCTGTTATTTTTAATACTGCCTCGTGAGATAACTGACTTTCAGAACCATGACCAGCATAATCAAACAAAAGAGCCCCATTAGCCATCTGTTGCTTGATTAAAGAAGTTACCTCTGGATAAGTATTACCAGTAGAAGAGGATTCGCGTGTATAAGCATCCCACATTACCTTATTCATAAGAAAGCTAGGATAAAGCTGAGATATATAATCGGCAACTTCATTTTCATCACGCATATGCAGATTATCATTACCATCATCCCCAAGGAAAAGAATAGAATTCTGCCAAGCTCCAGCATTATTATTAGTAATATAATTTATGGTCTTATCAACCATAACTTTTGCTTCGTCTGCTGTCACTACTGGAAAACGTCCTACACCTACATCTATCTGTTCGATGGAAGGATTAAGTCCCTTACCATCTTGAAGGATGCCATACCAGCTATCATCTACGTAACAGGAGATCTCATTAAAAGAATTTTCACTTTCAAAAGCTAGAAGATAGTCATCAGGATTTAATGAGGAGCAGTCTGAGGTCAACATTCTATTATCCCAGACACAATCGCCAAAAAGCAAAAAATATTTCAACGTTTTTGTGGCATTCGTCGCATTGGCTTTATCATAAAGCATCTTCAGATATCTACGATAAGCCATTGCATCAGGTGTTCCACTTGAAAACTCATTATATAATTCGTCTGCCGGTACGATATTAACAGAAAGACTATCATGAGTTTCATGGAAAAGCTTTAAACGTTTAGCCTGTTCTAGCAATTTTTGGCTCGTTGGTATCACAATAACCATATCAGCCAGACTATCTGCATGATGGTCTTGATTGGTTATATTACAAACATAAGTTGGAGCTGAAAAATTGTCGGTAAGTAAATTTGGCCTAGGTAGAATAGAGTCCCAAACCATCGTAAGATAATCTAATCGAATAGGACCACCCGACAAGACCTTAATTTGTATAGTATCTCTTTCTCCGAGATTCTTGACTAAAAAAGAACCGATAGCTTGATTACCCTTATCATAAGAAGTCAAGCTGACTGATAGATTCAAAGAATCTCCATTTAAAATGACTCTTGCTGTACTGTTAGTACCTGCTGTAATACATGCAGCCAGTCTACCAGTCGTACCATTGGTTTCATTTTTCATCACCAAAGTCTTGGTGGAACTAATCTCTTCATTGTCAAAAAGATTACGTCCACCTGGATACCAACTATATCCATCTACTTCATAATGTGAATGATAATAATCAGGTGATGGATAAAAGGATTGAATGAAAGATACAGAATCTATAGTTTTAGGGGTATCTTCACTTTGAGTGATAAAATAATAGCCATAGTCGGAATATGGATTACGCGTACGACGTGTTGCTGTTTTGGAAGTCCAACTGATAGGTCCCTGAGCATAAAAAAGACGTTTTCCCCCTACTGTACAAGTAGGAACCTCCTGTAAATCATCGTAGTATCTAAGCGTATCACCATGAAGTGCTTCATATTGAAGTTTACCGCCATAACCATAAATTTTAACCTTACTCAAATCAGAGAAACCTGCTTTACGGATAACAGCATCTGTTAATTGAAAAACTCCAGATTCAGGAACTCTAATCTTAGCCCATGTACCCTGAGCGAGGACAGAATGTTCCGCATAACGAGAACCATTCCCTTGAGCTACACGCAAAATAGACTTTTGAATACGATTTTTCTTTTGCGATGTTATGGTTAACATAAAGCTAACCAACATCTGATATTTATTATTACGATAAACAATCGGCAGAAAACTTACCGTAAATCTTCCACGTCCTCTGAAGACAGACAAGTCTGTATGAATTACAGGAGAGGCAGGAAGAACTTCACCTGATAATCTCTGATAAGAAGCTATATCTTCAGAAGTCATATCCATATATTCTGGATAAGACAACTCTGCAGTATAAACAGAATCTTGATAATTCCCCACCAAAGGAATCGTATGTACAAATTCCTGCAAAACAGAATCTAACTTCACATTTTCCGTTGTCAAATTAAAAAAGCGTTTGTGCTTTTGAGCAGTAACGTTCAAACTACACAAAACTAAAAATAGAAGTATAACTCTGAATGCCTTCATGGATAAATTTTTCTTATTTACAATAAAAATCAAGAACCTTTCTATCTTCTAGATAACCTTCCAAATGATCATCAATCTGAACTGGACCACATCCTGTAGGACATCCTGTATAAAGTAAATCACCCGTCTTTAAGGTAAAATACTGACTGATATAGGCAATAATCTCATCAACCTTATAAAGCATATCACAAGAACATCCTTCCTGCACAGTCTTACCATTGATGTCAAGATGAAAACGAGTCATCTGAATATCTTTTATTTTGTCAAGCTCCATCCAGTCGCCAATAACAGCAGATCCATCAAACCCCTTTGCAAGTTCCCACGGCTGACCTTTTGCCTTCAATTTAGCTTGAAGCTCTCGAGCTGTAAAATCAATTCCAACTGTTACAGCATCATAATAACGTGAAGCGAAGCGAGCTGGAATACTTTTACCCAACTTACATATTCTAACCACAAGTTCAGTTTCATATTCAATACGTCCCATATGATCAGGGATAAAAAAAGGCTTATGGTCTTTCAACAACGCGGAATCAGCTTTTGTAAAAATAACAGGTTCCTCTGTTTTAAACAACGAACCATGCAACGCTTTATTGTGCTGCAAATAGTTCATACCTATAGCAAATATCTTCATAATCGTTCTAATTTTTGACGACAAAGATACATAAAAAAATAATACCAACAAAAAAAGAGTCGGAATAGAAATTCCGACTCTTCATATTGATTATCCCTAAAAGGATACAAATTAATCTGCAGAAAGTGAGAAACGCTTGTAGTCAGTGATCTTAAGATCCTTGTCCTGACTTGCCATCCACTGAGCAACAGAAGCCTTATCGCCGTCACCGAACTGGAATTCCTGATCAACGAGACAGTTCTCCTTGAAGAATTTGTTCATACGACCTTTAGCAATATTCTGAATCATCTGCTCGTTCAATTTGCCTGCAGCCTCTTCAGCAACAGTCTTCTTGATATCACGAGCCTGCTGAGCCTGCTCAGGAGTCAACCAACCCTTAGCTGTGTTAGACTCAATGTGATCATCAGAATCAACGTGAGCTGGATTAATGCCAGCCTTTTTCAAAGCTACGTTAACCTGACGCTCAATCTGCTCTTCCTTAGTCTTCTCAATAGCAACACGAAGTTCTTCGTCCTTAACATTCTGAGGAACGCAAGTTTCGTCAAGAGCAACTGGCTTCATAGCTGCTACCTGCATAGCGACCTTATGACCAACTTCCTCGTTGTTATTATTGAGCTGAACCATAGTACAAAGAGTATGCTTGCCCATGTGGTCATAAACCTCAACATTTGCGCCTTCGATGAAGTTGTAACCATCGATTTCCATCTTCTCACCAGAGATACCAGAACGATGCTTAACTGCAGTTTCTGCGTCATCACCATTAGCAAGTTTCAGAGCCTTAACCTCGTCTATAGACTTAGCCTTAGCAGCGATAGCAGCATCAAGAATTTCTTCTGTCAAACCGATAAAATCCTTACCTGCAGCAACGAAGTCAGTTTCACACTTGATAGCTACCATAGCAGCGAAACCTTCACCCTTCTTTACAAGTACACAACCATTTGAAGTCTCACGATCAGAACGCTTTGCAGCGAGTGCAAGACCACGCTCACGAACGAGCTCAACTGCTCTATTGAGATCACCATCAGCCTCAGTCAGAGCCTTCTTACAATCAGCAAGACCAGCACCTGTCATCTTACGAAGCTTCTGGATATCAGCTATTGATACAGCCATTTTAAATTCCTTATATTTTATTGATTAATACTAATTACTCAGCCTTAGGAGCCTCATTTGCAGTCTCTTCCTTGCGAGCCTTACGAGGAGCACGCTTCTTATCAGCTGCCTCTTCCTTCTGCTCAGCAGAAGCCTTTTCGTCAGCCTTTTCAGCCTTACGCTCTTCAAGACCTTCAGCGATAGCGCCACAAACAGCACTCAAAACTACCTCTACAGAATCCTTAGCGTCATCATTAGCTGGGATAATGTAATCAACGTTCTTAGGATCTGAGTTTGTATCAACGATTGCAAACACTGGGATACCAAGACGCTGAGCTTCCTTAACAGCAATATGCTCCTTCATTACGTCGATAACGAACAATGCGCTAGGAAGACGGGTCAAATCAGCAATAGAACCAAGGTTCTTCTCCAACTTAGCACGCTGACGTGTAATCTGAAGCAACTCACGCTTAGAAAGGTTAGAGAATGTACCATCATTCATCAACTTATCGATGTTTGTCATTTTCTTAACTGCCTTACGGATTGTAGGGAAGTTAGTGAGCATACCACCTGGCCAACGCTCAATAACATAAGGCATATTAACAGAAGCAGCCTTTTCAGCTACGATGTCCTTAGCTTGTTTTTTAGTAGCGACAAACAGGATCTTCTTGCCAGACTTAGCAATACCCTTAAGAACTTCAGCAGCCTCGTCAATCTTAGCTACTGTTTTGTTCAAGTCGATGATATGAATACCATTACGCTCCATGAAGATATAAGGAGCCATAGCTGGATTCCACTTACGTTTGAGGTGACCGAAATGGCAACCTGCCTGAAGTAATTGGTCAAAATTTGTTCTTGACATTGTCTTTTCTTTTTTAATTGTTTACTTTCTTTTTGAATTCTAATTTTGCCTAGAATCAGCCGGCAAGTAGTCTTTAAGAATCTTACCGGTTTAGATACTAAACTGTTCAGTTTATTCCTAAGGGGAATATTAACGCTTACTGAACTGGAAGCGAGCACGAGCCTTAGGCTGACCTGGCTTCTTACGCTCTACAGCACGGCTATCGCGTGTGAGGAATCCAGCATCCTTCAAAGCTTTCTTATCTTCTGCGTTAATCTTAACGAGTGCGCGAGCAATAGCAAGGCGAAGTGCCTGACTCTGGCCAGTGAAACCGCCACCGAAAATATTAACCTTAATATCATACTTACCCTCAGCATCGAGCAACTGTAATGGCTGCTTTACTACATAACGAAGAATTGCTGATGGGAAGAATGTTTCGATATCTTTCTTATTAATTGTGATCTTACCGGTACCTTCTGTAACGTAAACACGAGCTACAGCGCTCTTACGGCGACCAATTGCGTTGATTACTTCCATCTTTGTCTTAATTATTTATACTGGTTAATATCAATTGTCTTAGGCTTCTGAGCTTCCTTATCGTGCTCAGCACCCTCGAAAACATAAAGATTGTCCAACAGGGCACGACCTAAACGACCCTTTGGAAGCATACCCTTAACAGCGTGACGAAGAATTTTGTCAACACCATCCTTGCGTTTGCGAAGCTCCTCTGGAGTATTGAAACGCTGACCACCAGGGTAACCAGTATAACGAGTGTAAATCTTATCAGTTTCCTTTTTACCTGAGAAAACTACCTTTTCAGCATTGATAATGATTACGTTGTCACCACAGTCCACATTAGGTGTGAAACTTGGTTTGTACTTTCCGCGAAGCAGCTTAGCAACTTTAGAGCAGAGACGACCTACAATCTGATCGCTGGCATCAACTACGACCCACTCTTTCTTAGCTGTTTCCTTGTTAGCGGAAATAGTCTTGTAACTTAAAGTGTCCATTTTAAAAATTAAATTTACTACTAAAAAACTAATTTATTTAATACTATTGAACGAGCAGAGACCTCGCGGCGCCTCCAGTCTAAAAGAGACCATCCACAGCATTCTCTCTGCCGCTTTCCTGATTCACTAACAGTGATACCCGGCCAAAGATAACACGATTAACACAAGAAAGCTGTGAAGACTCTAAGATGCATCTTCACAATTCAGAGTGCAAAAGTACATATTTTATTTGAAATAACCCTTCTACACATTCTTTAGAAAAAGACGTTTTAAATACTATTAACAATATTATGATTATTTAAGCAACTATACACACAACGTAAGTGATACATTTTAAGTATCTTTGCACACATAATCAGTATAAAAATATATGAACCCTATTACTCAAACGATTATATTATCAGCTTCAGCACTACGTCTGATTCCACATATAGGACATTACATGGCTCATCATAAGTTGTTTGACAATGATTTAAGACAGGTACAAGATAAAAAGGCTACTGTATTAAACTTTATCAAAGCGATGACCCGCGAAAAGACTTTCAGAAATCTCTTTTATTATCGCATGGGGGAATATTTAAGCATATTTATCAAATGGCTGTGTCCACCCGAGACAAGTCTGCATATTTGGTGTCCATCCATTGGTGAAGGAGCTCATTTCGAACATAATTATTCTACCTATTTAAATGCAGAAAGCATTGGCAAAAATTTCTATTGCCTACAATTGGTCACTTTAGGAACAAACCATCATAATGGCGAGGAAGGAAGACCTACAATTGGTGATGATGTGAAGATTATGACAGGAGCAATTGTTATTGGCCCTATCCATATTGGCAATAGAGTCACGATTGGAGCTGGTAGTATAGTTCTCAAAGATGTGCCTGATGGGTGTACAGTAGTGGGTAATCCTGCTAAAATAATTAAACAGGAACAACCAGAACAGGAAAAAGATTCGTAATTTTGCAAACATTATGTCGGAAACATTAAAAGAGAAAACAGCTAAAGGTATGTTTTGGGGAGGAATGAACAATGGCATACAGCAATTGATCGGACTTGTCTACGGAATCATACTAGCACGACTTGTTGCTAAATCTGACTTTGGTGTTATGGCAATGATTAATATTTTCCCATTAGTTGCCAATGCTCTCAAAGAAAGTGGATTTACAGCAGCATTAGCCAATCTTAAAAATCCTACCCATCGTGACTATAATTCTGTTTTTTGGTTTAATATCATTATAGGCTTCTCTGCCTACATTATACTATTCTTCTGTGCACCACTCATTGCTGAATATTATCATAACCAGGATATTGTAGCACTTTGCCGTTATTCTTTCATCTCGATACTGCTCTCTAGTTTTGCAACAGCTCAGTCTGCTTACCTTTTCAAAAACTTAAAAGCCAAACAAATCGCAAAATCAGGAATGGCAGCTATTATTATATCAAGCATTATTGGAAGCATAATGGCTTTTCTAGAATTCGGCTATTGGGCTTTGGCCACACAGGGAATTACCTTTGTTGGAACAGATACACTTCTGAAGTGGCACTATTCCTCATGGCGACCAACATGGAACTTTGATTTCGAGCCTGTCAAAAGCATGTTTCGCTTTTCTTTTAAAATTCTAGCTACTAATATTATAAACCAGATTAACAATAATATCCTAAACATATTATTAGGTAGGCACTACTCGAAAGTTGAAACAGGAGTATATAACCAAGCATATAATTGGAACTTTAAATGTTTCTCTCTTGTACAAGGCATGATTCAACAAGTAGCGCAACCCGTTTTGGCCGATTTAAACGGAGAAGAAGACCGACAACTCAAGGCTTTCCGCAAGATGATGCGCTTTACCTGTTTTCTGACTTTTCCTATGCTACTTGGTTTTGGATTAGTATCTCGCGAATTTATTATCATTACCATTACAGAGGAATGGGTAGCCAGTGCCGAACTACTACAAATACTTTGTATCAGTGGTGCAATACTTCCACTATGTACATTAATGTCAAATTTGGTCATCAGTAAGGGGAAATCAGGTATCAATTTTTGGGTAACCATTTCACTGGGTCTTGCCCAAATTATCACTATGGCCCTGATTTGGCCTTATGGCATCCATACTATGGTTGTCTCTTATGTGGGGCTCAATCTATTATGGCTTTTCATCTGGCATTTTTTTACAAGCAAATTGATTCACTATAACATTTTTCTATTTTTAAAGGATATCATGCCGTTTGCACTCAGTGCTACAGTTGTCATGATAATTACTTATTATTTAACAAGAAACATCGAGAATCTATATATATTACTGGGAGCACGTATTCTAATAGCAGCATTACTCTATTTTGCCGTTATGAAAATAGCACGGGTAAAAATACTCGATGAATGTTTATCTTTCGTACACTCTAAATTCACAAAACTATGAAATTAGCCTTTCTCATATCCGCCCATAAGGATGCCAAGCATCTTAGAGACTTGATAACCAGTTTACCCAAAGGCTCTGAATTTTTCATCCATATTGATGCCAAGAGCAACATTAGGAATTTTGAAGAAAAGGTATATGGTGACAACATACACTTTATTAAACATCGAGTTAATGTAGTATGGGGAAGCATCAACGAGGTAGAATATCAGATGGAGTTAATCCGCGCAGCTTTATATGAATGCCAAGCAGACTATCTTATAACAATGAGTGGCATGGACTATCCTGTTTGGAGCAACCGTGCCATTTTGGATTACTTCCACAAAGCAAAAGAAGAAGAAAGAGAAATACTACAAGGGATATCCATGCTACACCAAGGAAAACAAGCACAGGAATATCGCCATTTTAGATTTTTCACATCAAAACCTTGGAAAAATGGAAGTATTAAAAATAAATTTCGTGTAGCGCTAAGACATATGGTTGCAGCCACCCCTATACGCAAAACCCTACACATTCACTGTCCAGGAAAGACCTACACTTTATACAAAGGAGCAGCTTGGTGGGCCATCACTCCTAAATTAGCAAAATATATCTTGGACGAATGGGATTATAATAAGCATCTTGTAAACTATTTCAAGACTAGTTTTTGTCCTGCAGAAACTTTTATACAGACCGTTGCCTTTAACTCTGATTTCGCTTCACATTGTATGATTGAAGAAGGAAAATATCAAAGTTTGGAAGCTATTACCCCATTAACATACATTCATTATCATCCAGTAATTAAAATTCTAACAGAAGAAGACTATCCAAAGATCAAGGAATCGAATAAGATGTTTTGTCGAAAAGTCATCTCCAAAACAAGCTATAAGCTCATGGATTTGATTGATAACGACAGAAATAAGGAAGAAGCATAAATATAAAAAAGCATGAAGATATTAATCAACCAAATGCCCAAATTAGTAAAGAAGTCATTCATATATGCTTTCGGAAAAGCAAGGGCCGATATCAATACTGCATTTACAGAATGTGGATATCCTGTGGAAAATGTAGAATGTGTATTCTACAAATTTCCATTTAGAACAAGTTTGAACATCTTATTCCAATATCTCAAATTAGTTCGTAAATACAAAGGACAACACGAATATATATTTCAATATCCGGTATCTTGCGACAAAGTTTTTCTGACAATAATAAAATACCTCCACGCCAAAGGCAACAAGGTAACTATTCTCATTCACGATATTCAAACTTTCAGATATCGACAAAATCATGAAAAGGAAATTGCGTGGCTAAACTCGGCAGATCGCATTATCGTGCACACAGAGGCCATGCAAGCTATCCTTCAAAAAAATGGAGTTCACACACCTATGGATATTCTGCATCTTTTTGACTATTATTCAGACGACGATTTTCTTCAAGAAAAAGAGATGCTATCTCATCGGAACGAAGTGGTCTTTGCAGGTAACTTAGCGAAATCTCAATTTCTACCAGCATTATATAAAATGCCAGTACAGAAAATTAGTTTCAACTTATTTGGTAACAAGGATAACTTAGACCTTTCATCCTTTGCTCATATTAACTACGGAGGAATTTTCAATAGCGACCATACTGGAAAGATAAAAGGCGGTTGGGGATTAGTCTGGGATGGAAAATCCATTGATACTTGCAATGGTCCCTTAGGAGAATACCTAAGTTATAACCTTCCACATAAACTATCGCTATACCTAGCAGCTGGACTCCCCGTTATCGTATGGAAAGGATCAGCTGTAGCACCCTTTATCGTACAGCATAAACTTGGTATAGCTGTCAATAGTATACAAGAAATTGAAAACATTATATTACATACTTCAGAAGAAACTTACCTGAATTATATCTATAACTGCAGACGACAGGGAAAGATTCTGAGAAGTGGTGGAATGATTAAAAAATTAATACAATAAACCAAGCCATATGAATTATGCACTTATTATAGCTGGAGGATCTGGCAACAGAATGGGTCAAGATATCCCTAAACAATTCATGCACGTAGACAACTGTCCTATCATTATTCATACCCTGATGGCCTTCCAAAAACATCCTGATATACAAGGCATTGCTGTGGTATGTCTAGCAGGATGGGAAACGGTTTTACAATCGTATGCCAACCAGTTTAATATAACTAAGCTAAAATGGGTATTCCCAGGAGGCGATAATGGACAGCAATCCATTCACAATGGCATATTCGGGTTAAAGGAACAAGGATGTAGTGAAGACGATTTGGTACTCATTCACGATGCCGTTAGACCATTAATATCACAAGACATCATCTCTTCCAACATTGCCATCTGCCAAAAATACGGAAATGCCATTACCGGTATACAATGTAGAGAAGCGATTTTAGAGAGTGCAGACGGCTTTACCACAAATCGAAGCATACCTAGAGACCAACTTATTCGCACACAGACGCCTCAAACTTTTCGCTTAGGAGATATTATCCAGGCACACCAGGAAGCTATAGAACGTGGTATCACAAATTCGGTTGCTTCATGTACACTATATGCTGAGCTTGGTGGCAAAGAGATGCATATCGTTGCTGGCTCTGAAAAAAATATCAAAATAACAACTATTGAAGACCTTGAGATTCTTAAAGCTCTTATGCAAATTAGACCTGAATCATGGCTCAAATAACACCTTATCAAAAAGATATTCTCTCATTATTCCATCAAGGAAACTTTCTTGCCTCATTAAATACTGGAAATATCCTTGTGGCTGGTGCAACTGGCCTTATCGGAAGCTGTATCATAGACATTTTGATGGCTAACCCTGACAAGGGCTATCACGTATATGCCGCCGGCAGAAATCGAAAAAGAGCACAGGATAAGTTTAGTCTCTATTGGGAAGATGAGTATTTCTCATTTATCGAAATGGATGTAACCCAACCTTTACAAGGAGACATCACATTCGATTATATCATCGATGCAGCCAGCAATGCTAGTCCAAACTTTTTTAAAACATCTCCCGTTGAGGTTATATTATCCAATATCAATGGTGTATCCCACTTGGCAAATTATGGAAAAAACCATGGACTTCAACGAATGGTTTATATTTCTTCTGGTGAAATCTACGGAGAAGGAAATGGACAAGAATTTAATGAGAAAGATAGTGGATATGTTGACTGTGCTTCATTACGTGCTTGCTACCCGTCTTCTAAAAGAGCGGCAGAGACTCTGTGTGTGGCTTACGCAGAAGAATACCATATCGATATCGTAATTGCACGTTTATGCCATACTTATGGACCTGGATTTACAGAATCGGACAATCGTGTATATGCTCAGTTCATTCGTAACGTACTTCAAAATGAAGATATCGTTTTGAAAAGTAAGGGGCTACAATATCGCTCTTGGCTGTATGTTATCGATGCAGCTCACGCAATACTACAACTTTTACTGAACGGGAAAAACAAAAATGCCTATAATGTTGCCAACGAGAATTCAAATATAACAATTCGACAATTGGCAGAACTAATAGCAGAAAGCACAGGACACCGAGTTATCTTTGATATTCCGAATGATGCTCTACAAGGAAACACAACACCTATAACCAAAGCTTCATTCAATACATCAAAGATTCAGGCAATTGGATGGAAACCACTCTTCAATATAAAAGAAGGAATCAACCATACCATAGAATCTGTCAAGAAGGTTTAATCCTTCTTGACAAGTTCTGGTTGAATATAGACCGAATGAAATTTCCGCTTTTCCACAGGAGGAATTTCCATATAGTTACGATAAATATTTTTGAGATACTGATCAGGATTATGTGGTGCTGAAAATTCCAAGCCTTCAAACTTGATTACTGAAACTGGCAATACCTGATCACGCTCATGGGTTATACCATATCCATTGATAATCGGTATATTAGCATAACGCTTAGACTTCACCAAGCAACAAGCTAAATTCCAAAGCCCCGTATATAGATAATATTGAGCACCAAACCAGAAGAATTCAGCAAAAGAGCGCAAAGAATATCGATGCAAATGATGAAGAATAGAATTACTTTTAGAAATACCTTTTGCTAGTTTTTTTATCATAGACTTAGATATCCCAGGATGTTTCGTAAACGGAAATATATCGACATAGATACCTTTTAGATAATCGGATTCAAAATTATCACCATGTTCAATATATAAGGAGTTTAAATCACGCACCTTTACTATAGGCTCTTTTGATGACGGATCATTCCGGGGAGACTGAATGGCCAAATGTGCGGGTAATTCACGAGCAGCAATTTCTTCAAACTTCAACATATCATCATAGCCCATAGCGATATCAATATCGTCATCCCAAGGAATAAAGCCTCCATGCCTTACAGCCCCAAGCAACGTACCACCATCCAACCAATAATCTAGATGATGACGCTTACAAATTTTATCAATTTCCTGTAAAATGCTCAACTGCTTCAACTGGCAGGCACGCAAGTTTTCTTGACTATAGGCTCTTAAGTTTTCGTGAAAATCCATCATAACGTCAACATATACTTAGTAATCAAAACAATATTATAAACAGCCATATAGCTTGTCAAAATACCAACTAATAATCTAACTATCTTACTAGCCTTATTTTTTTCATTGAAGCGCTGGAATAGAAAGCTGATGGCTATCGGAATAATAAACAGCCAATGACATCCCATAATATAAACTTCATTCAGTCCAAATCCCAAAACAAAATGCAAACCAGTTTCAACAGAGATCCATGATAATACCATTAACATAAACTTATCTCGGATACCAACAACTAAGCCCGCCAAAAATAAACAGATAATTAAACCTTCCAGTACATAATTAATCCACCATTTGTAATGCACGACAGAAGGACGCCCAAGGTAAATATCTTTCAACAACCATTCTTGGTGCAAAATGATAGATTCGCCAAAGAAATTTTCAATAGCGGCCTGTCCACGAGGTGCTGATAAATCAGACCATTTCAACATTCCCTTATCTGCGAAATGTTCACCATTAATCTTCTTTTGGAAGGCCTTTACCTGCTTACTTTTCTCTGCCAATTCTGGATTTTTTTTGATTTTTTCAGCTTCTATCTTACGACCTTTTTCTTCGCGAGGTATAACATAGTTCTCATGTTGATAATAATAGGCGCCATAGAGTAAAGAAGCTGGAACAACTAGAACTAATAATACATTTTTCCAATGAAATGTACGCTTACCATCCACAAACCACACTGCAAGCAAAGTCTTAAAACCATTGGTTAAGGTTACACCTGCTGTAAGCACGAAAAGAATAGCCGCTTTATACCATTTATAAGGAGTATGATTTCGAATGTGCATACCTGCACTATACAATGTAAAAGTCAACAAAAATAGTGAGAATATAAAATGATCTGGCGACATCGAAGAAGTCAATATCGTAGCAAAAGAGAACATCATTGCTACCAGCAAATTACTATCTTTTTTAGATAATGCTAAAACTTCTCTAAAAACACGGTACATAAAGACCACCGAATAACAAGCTGCTATCATAATCAATACTGTCATAATGAGGATAGCCGCATTGAAATTATCGGTCAACTCCATGATACCTTTATTTAAACCATAAAAAGGGTAATAAAAAAGGGATATCAAAGGATGACGAGATAACACATAGAATACATCCCATTTATAAATCGTCATATACGCATAAGGATCATAACCTGATAATAACAGCTTATTATTATACAGACTCCAAGCACCTACTAAACCACCCCTGGTAAAATCATCAAAATGTACATATAGCATGAGCGCATTTAAGAAAGCAAAAACTAACCCAGCTATAACAACCAATCTTTTTTCTTCTTTTTTTATTCCGAATATTTTAAACGGATTTAACATGCCTTTTATTTTAAACAATTTTGACGCAAAAATAGTTATTTTTGACGATACAAACAATTTATTGCTATACTTTTTGCGAACATCCTAGAAAATCCCTACTTTTGCATAAAAGAACTATATGAAACAACCAGCCAAAATCGATATTGCCGTTTTAATGCTTTTTTTTAACCGTTCTGAATCTTTTGAAAAAGTATTCAAAGAGGTTAAGAAAGCTAAGCCAACCCGTCTATTTTTGTACCAGGATGGGCCTAGGAACAAGAACGATATGCCAGGTATCCTTGCCTGTCGTGAAATAGTAAAAGACGAGAATATCGATTGGGAGTGTCAAGTGGAACGACACTATTGCGAAAAGAATCAAGGATGTGACCCTTCTGGATACCTTTCACACAAATGGGCTTTTTCCATGGCTGATAAATGTATCATACTCGAAGATGATGTTGTTCCATCTCAATCCTTCTTTCCTTTTTGCAAGGAGATGCTAGATAAGTATGAAAACGATAACCGCATCACCATGGTCTGTGGTTTCAATGAAGATGAAATCAGTCCCAACATTCGGGAAGACTATTTTTTTACGTCCGTCTTTGCTATTTGGGGATGGGCTTCTTGGAAAAGAGTAATCGACCAATGGGATAACAGTTATTCTTTTTTACAAGACCAACAAACGGTACACCAATTAGAAACACTTATTAAAGAACGCCATTTTCGAGCTGATTTTATGAAAATGTGCCAAGATCATGCACATAGTGGAAAACCTTACTTTGAAAGTATTTTCTGGTCGACCATGCTTCTAAATCATGGTCTAGCCATCATGCCTACGAAAAATCTTATTACGAATATAGGTGCAACCACTGACTCCACTCATTATTCGGCCTTGCGAACTATGCCAAAAGCACTTCGTTTCATCTTTTCCATGAAACAATTTGAACTAGATTTTCCCTTGCGACATCCTAAATATATTATTGAAAATATCGATTATAAACATAGTCTATATCGAAGAAACGGTTGGGGACACCCTGTACTGAAAATTGCGCGTTCATTGGAAGAATTGGTTCTCAACTTGAAATATGGCAACTTCAGTTTTATCCGAAAATCTATTGGAAAACGAATCTGTAAATGGCTAGGCAAAAGTAGACATACCTAAAAGCGCAAAGGCCATGTCAAGTAATGATACAACAGATACCCATGATATAGCCATAGATACAAGGTTATAACAAGCATAAATCCAAAGATAGTCCATTGCGCCCGAGATGGCAGATGACGATACAAATAACCTATTCCTATTGGGATAACGTACACCCAATGGCAGGCCATAATATACACTTCATTAAGGCCAAAGCCTAGTACAAAATGTAAGATTGTAGTATACAGCAAAATTACACTAAGTATCCATCCACATCGTTGTTTTCTACCCAACCAAAGTCCCCAAACAAATAGCATACAGAGTATTGCTTCCACCACATATTGCAGCATCCAGGAATAGCGCACTATAACAGGTCTTCTAACCAGTACATCACCCAACAAATATTGCCGATGTAACTGAATAGACTCTCCTAAAAAATTCTCAACAACTATATCTGTATAAGATGCATATTGATATACATCCTTCATCTGTTGCTGCACGGGATTACCCCACTCTCCCAAACCGTATTTTAAACTCAAACCAGTAATCATTAATAAAAATGTAGGCAACAGAAAAACAGGTATCCAAAAGCGGGGAGAGAAAGTAGATTTTCCATTAGTTATAAGAACTATAAACGCCACGATGATGCCATTACTTAGAGTTACACCGGCTGTCAAAACAAAAAGGATAGCAGCCTCAACTACACCAAAGGAAGTCTGCTGCTTTATTTTGCGACCACTTCGATACAAGGTGAGTAAAAGTAAGAACAAGGAAATGGCAAAATGATCTGGTACCAAGATTGCCACAAGAATATAAGCACACCCAAAGAAAAAATAAGTTAGGGTAATAGCAAATATTCGCTTGATTCCTATTTGTTCTACCAATATCCGATAAAGAAAAATATAGCTATAACAAGACAATACTATTAAGAGTACCCCTATTAGCAGTTGACAGCAATTTACCCCCGTTATCCACCACAACAACCGATTGAAAACATACAAAGGATACATCATCCAAGCCAATAAGGGATGTCGAATAACATCATATCCCTGATGCCAGTCAGTAAGCACACTATAGGTAATTGGATCAAAACCAGACATGTGAAAATTATTCATAAACACATCCCAATTGTGTGCATCATAATCAGCAAAAAGTACAAAAAACTTACTGATTATCAAACTGTGAAAAAAGATAATAAGTAAGAGAAAAAGCAAACTAGGTATACGTTCGTCCGCTTTCAATTGAAAGATACGAATAGCCTTCATCATCTCAAAAGATAACTGTTGAAAAGTATGCCGTTATACAGCAATAGAAATATTGTTAATGTCAGTACCAAAAGCCTGATCATAATGAGCACCTTGCCCGAGAGACGCTTAAAAAGATAACCTATAGCGATAGGTAAAATTATTAAATAATGAGGCGACATGATATACACCTCGTTGATGCCAAAACCAAGTACTACATGAATGAACACATCCATAGCAAAGAAACTGAAAGCTAACCAGAAATAGCGTTCACGAAAAGCACACAATATCCCCATGATAAACAAAAGGAAAATACAGATCTCTACACAATAATTACCTACCCATTTATACTCAACTATAACAGGCCGACGACTCAATACATCTTCTAAAAGATGGTCTTGATGTAATTGGATAGCTTCACCAAAGAAATTTTCGACCAAACTTTTACCACGCGGTGTCGTTATATCAGTCCATTGTGAAAATTCACCATGAGCAATAGGCTTACCCTGGTGCGCAAACATAGCCTTTTTATTTTTGCGTTCATTCTTTTTCTCTTGTTGCTCTGCAAGCAAATGTTCAAAGGCTTGTTTTTGAACCAATGTATCTTTGATATGGGTTGTATCCCTAAAAGCTTTCAGTAATTTTGTTCGTTCCTTCTTCACCTTTATAGCCTTCATCTCTTGTCGATGCAGAAAACGAGGTTTCTCATAATAGTTCCATTCCAATCGACTACCTATCCACAAACAAATTGCTGGCAACATAATCGCAAAAACTAGATTAGTGGGCTTCCAAAATTTCTTTCCATTTACAAAGAAGTTTGCTAAAAATACCTTAATGCCATTATTCAGGGATATACCACCAGTAACAAAAAATAAAATTATCGTCTGCCACTTGGTAAACGGTTTTCCACTTACCATTTTCACACCTGCTACATACAAAGTTAGTAACAACATAAACATAGACATGATAAAATGGTCAGGAACAACCGAAGCTATCATAATATATGCCATACTATACAAGAAAACAGACAATAAAATAGCATCCAAGTACTGTAACCCTAACAGCTCTCGCAAAATACGATAAAGAAAAAGAAATGCATAAAAAGCACAAAACAACAGAATCGCTCCTACTATAAATTGTACGCCATTATGACCTGTTAGCGCAATAACACCTTGATTAAGCTGATAAGGCAGATACATGAAGAAAGCTAACAACGGATGCCTATAAATATTATACTCTGTCCACCAATCAGAAACGACGGCATAGGTTAGTGGGTCAAAACCTGATACGTGGAATTTACTTACAAATAGCCTATGATAATTAGAATGAACTGTTATAAACTGATCTACATATTTATTGATGAATAAAATATGCCAAAAGAGTAGATACACAAGCATCACACAAGCTATACTCCGCTCTTCTAACTTAATTTTAAATATCGAGAAAAAGCTTTTCATGAGAATCCTATTATTTCTTCAAAAAGAATCTTACTAAGATAAAATTAGTTGGAACTGTTATGCAAAACATCGGAATCATAGCCACTTGTTTCGTTACACCTATTCCCACAAATAAATTAAGTATCAAAGTTTGCAAGGCATAATTAACGACATGCGAAAAAGCGAAACCTGCACCTCGTTTGGCACTAGCTTTCACTCTAAAGGTATAATGAGTACTTGCTATAAAATTAAACACAAAACTTATGAAATAGGCTATAGTATTGGCAATTGTAGCAACAACATTGTCACCCATATTTAACATTACTTGCTCCATCACATTTATTAGAAGCAAATAAATGAAGTACTGAATAGCAACAGCGATAACACCTACAACCCCAAAGCGAACAAGTTCACCAAGTTTCTGCTTCTTATCCTTATCGAAATGGTTTATAATGTCCTTGATCTGCATATTCTAACAATTCTTTATCTCCTCGACTATCGCCAAAAGCTTTTATTGAGTATGTTTGGCGTGGTTCATTTAATACCTGTTTTAATCGGTTCACCTTCTCCTGTCCATAACAATTGGGGGTGATGAAACGTCCTGTTAATTTTCCATCTCGCACTTCTAGTTTTGTACCTAACACCTGAAAGGAATCTTCAGCCGAAAAAATAGTAGAGAAAAAAGGGCGTACCCAGTTATCGATACTGGCACTAATTACCAAAATTTGATCTGCTTGTTTTTTTATAGACTGAAGATACTGAAACGCCTGAGGGCGGAAAAGAACATGTTTATCTCGAGCAAAATCATGGCACAGGGTATCAAAAGTCGTAAGCGACATGCCCTGAAAATAGAATGCAAATAATTGTTGCTTAGCCTTACCATTATCATACAAATGCAATTTCATCAAAACTAACAAAGGACTAAACAATAAGAGTCCAAATATAAAGCGGAATGTACCCTTACTATATTTGATGAATTCCAAAAGAGTATCCTTATAGGTCAGCGTACCATCGAAGTCAAAAACATATATACTTTTCATGTCACTAGAACACATAGATAATCAATAAGAAGGCTAATACCCAAGCTAATAATACACATTGGGTAAACCGATCGCGTAGAATAACCTTAGTAGGGTCACCACTCTTCTTATCCACGACCGAAACCTGAATATAACGCAATAATCCTACTAAAACAAATATGGATGTAAGATAAAGATAATCGGAGTGAAAATTTTGAATAACCTCAGGACTAACCGTATACATAATATAACATACTAAGGTAACCGAAGCCGTTATCGTTATTGCCTGGTTGATAAACGTAAGATTATAACGAATCGTATTCTTACGAGGTGCCTCTCCTGTTTTTTCCATTCGCAGAACATCATCACGACGTTTAGCAAAACTCATAAAGAGGGTAATGAGGAAGGTCATCAACACAATCCACTTACTAAGTACAACGCCAACCGCAAAGCCTCCGGCCAATAATCGAAGTACAAAACCAAAAGCTACAATACACACATCAATAATCGCATATTGTTTTAATTTAGCGCAATAAGCCAAATTGAGGAGCCAATAAAATAAGATGATACTACCTGTCTGATAAGCTGAAGCGATAGGATTAACACGTTCATTCGGAAGTAACAACAATAAAGACGATGCACTCATAGCCAACAAGAACATTAGTCCCATCAGTCCATAAGCTTGAGGAATCGTAATATCACCAGCAGCAATAGGACGTTTACACTTTACAGGATGACGTCTGTCATCTTCTACATCATAAATATCATTAAAACAATAAATAGAAGAAGCCGCAAAGCTATAGGCTAAAAAAGTAATAAGACCAGCTAATATAGAATTTGTCTGAAATATTACACCAGCAAAAAAAGCTGGACCAAAAACGAAGAAGTTTTTTATCCATTGCTTAGGTCTAATTAACTTAAATAATTGATTTATATTTTGCATAAACTTTGTAATTTCGAACTAATCCAAACTACTATTTTCATTAATATCCATGAAACCGGAAGGGTAATAGCTACACAAACCATAAATATTGGCCAGTATCCCCACGAATGTGGCAGATAATCGAGTACAAAATGAATATGTATCAAATAACACTCCAAACTAAGAGCTCCAATAAAAGCAAAACCCTTATTAACGCATTTTGGGGTACGTCTAAATACTCGATTCAATAACAATATTGTTGTTATAGTTAAAGGTATATACAACATACGCTCCACATAAAGTGGAAATGCTCCATGTAAATGCTGTTCAAGGAAAATACTCGACAACAGAGTCATCAAAAACATGAGCCATATCATCCAAATAGAGGCACCATCCATCGTCTGCTTCTGACGAACCATCTCTCCCATGTTTATTCCGATGAAAAATATAGGAACCCGACTCCAAAATATTTCCAAATGGCCTACTGCATGATGGATTGGTGTTACATATTGCACTAAAATACACCACATGATCATCGCAACAGGAAGCCAGCGATAGACAGGATGCTTTCTTATCAACTGCATGTAAGGAGGTGCAAACAAATATAACATCATTATAGCTGGAATGTACCAGAAATTCAACTCGTCATACAACCAAAAACCTATATTAAACGTTATTTCTCCGATAAGATAAGCCCATGCCTTAAAACTAGAACCATGAAAATGAGGAATATAATAGAGACTCGCAATAATAAGCCAAGCAGGATAAATACGAAGGAAACGACGTATATAAAAATGCTTATAAGATGGATTCTTTACCCATGAAAACCACAAACCTATACCACTCAGAAAAAGAAACATATCCACACCAACATTTCCCATTCTTCGCAATCCAAAGAATGCATCCCATCTAGGAAGACTGACATGAAACAGTATGATAAACAACATGGCTGCTCCCATCAATTCACCACGATACTTGCTGATGTTTGCTAGTTCTATATCCTTTATTTTAAGCATTGTCATGTATTATTTCGGTAATTTTTCCATTAATAAGTGAAATACCCATGCCAGACATAAACTGACTATCGCATAGATTAACAACCCCGTATACATATCACCGTTTCTGCTGATTACAATGAATATCTTACGTGTAATAGGATGGCTAACAAACAATGCTGCACTGATACTTCCCACCCAGTTTAAACGATTAAACAAAAAAGAAAAAATAGAAAAATGAGAAGCTAATGCTGTAAGCACCTTAACCATACCCACACTAAATGTGCAAACAAAAACTGGAACAAAATACCAAGTTTGATAGCTATAGCTGCCTGCTACGATAAGTATCGCTGAAACAACCACCATAATTGCATTTTGTTGAGTACTAAGCTGCTTACCAAAATGTGCATACAATAAGCCTAAGCCAAAAGGTAAAACACCTCCTATTGAGCTATAGCGGATATAATTTAAGGTTTCACCCTCCGGATCACAGAAGATCTGAGCTAACCAACAAACAACCATTGCTCCTACTGTCCATTTCCAACTACGACGATAAAGCAACAGACGATAAATGATATAGAGCTGCAGCATAAGACCAAAGAACCAATAAGGACCTGGCCAAATATGTCGGTCAGGATTTACCAAAAAGTTATTGACAAGACCTAATTGAGCAACAACATCTATTACACTATAATTCCACGGTCCTGGGGTTAGTCGATCTACCATGAGGAATGCAACAAAACCCACAATCATCATTTTGAATAACTTCATAAAATGATAACGTATAAATTGAAAAATGGAGTCATGGTGCTTTTCCAAATAAGCTGTACTTTCGTATTTACAAACTAGACCGTAAGCACTTAAGAAAAGGAATATAGGTACTCCATAATGCCCGAAGAAAGATAGCAGATGCATCAATATTTTTCCATCTGAATGCACCATTACTTGGGTAAACCAGTCTACATTATGCTGAAAATACTGATATTCGTTTTCTTTTACTATTGGATTGAGCCAATGACAATAGTTATGCAAGAATATGCCAATTATGGCTATTCCTCGTAAAACACTGCATTCACTTCTTGTAAGAAGTTCCTTTTTCATAGTTATTTCTTTTTCGTTGCTTGATCGCGTAACTTATCGTAGTCCGTAGTACCTTTCAGTATTCTTGGACGATTTTCATTATAATTTGGACTCAAAACATTATATTCTGCATGATAATCCTTGGCATGAATACCTCCCAAATACAATAACATATGAGGTAGAGCATCAGTCATAAACCTACGTTTTTTAGCTTCTATGATCTGCTTATAGATTTGCGGATGTCTATGCGAGAATTTAGGAGAACAGTAAATCCAAAATGGTATCTCAAACTCATATTTTGCCAAAGGATAATCGATAGATGAAGAATGATTTCTACAGATAAATCCACGATTCTCTTCATAACACTCCTCTCCATGATCAGGAACATATACTACAACCGCATCCTTTTTCCTGAATCGCTTGACAATCTGATTAACAATAGAGTCATTATAATAAATGGCATTGTCATAATGACTCAACACCTTACGTTGTCTATCGGTAAGTTCAGGCCGTTCCTCTTCATAACTAGAAGCCCAAAAATGACTTCTATCTTTTGGATAACGGTCTTTATAAGTAACATGCTGACCTATCAAGTGGAATATCACCAAATTATGGTGTATCGTATCTCGTCGTTTCTCTGCTAACTGTATTTTTCCCTCCTTTACAAAATTATCATAATCGGCGAGAAGCCCCTCATCATATTGATGCAGTTCTGTATTTCGTGTATCAAATTGAGCTTTATCCAATGTCGGATTATTTAAGAAAAAGCCACCACTAAAGTCGTATACAGCTTCTTTAGCTTTAGAAAGAAATTGATTCGTCAAAAAGGTTACATGATAACCCGCTTTACGAAACAACTCTGGGAACAATGGATAATCACACCATTCTCCTTTTTGTCCGACTACATGAAGAGAGAACATATTCTTAAATACGAAGCTCGTAAGATTCCAACACGTAACCACATCCGTAAATTTCACTAACTGCCCAGACTTTTCCAGTTCTACTTGCCTTGGAGTTGTGTCTTTGAAATAGCCATATTGCTGAGAATGATGTCTACTGTAACTTTCACCAATAATAAGAACTATCGTAGGAGAAGTATAATCACAGCTATCAACCTTGATTTTATCTGTAGCCGCTATTAATTGATCAATTTGTTGGGATGCTAGAGAATTAGCATAAATACTAAAGGCCAGTCGAGTTATTGGCACATATAATACAGCATGATCACGCTCTGTCAACGTATGTTCCACCTCTCCGATAGTACTTCCTGTCATCAATTTCCATGTTGCCACCTTATTATGCAGACTTGTGAACAAGCCACAAAACAAGAATATTACACTAGCCATACCAACATAAGGTGCTATCTGATCACGAATATCCTTCAGACGAGCTACAAAAAGCAGATACTCTCCATATGTTGACTTTTGCGCCTGACGATAAATATAAGGTAGCAAGGATACTATAATCTGCACAAGCAGTAACAATAAGATGAAACCTACCTCGCTAAATATAATATCCGGTGATACTAAAGATGAAATAAACTCACCAGCCTCACGGCTATTCGTTTCTCCGACAAGAAGCAACATCGACGGATTTAGGGTTGAATCAAAGTTTACATAACAGTAAACATCCGCCAAAGCTGTAAGATAAAGGATAACATAAATGATCTGTCTAAACCAGAAACGAATCCTTCTAGGAATAATCATCAAAGCCAGACACGTAATATACATATCAACAAAGAGTTCTAGATAAAGATTCGCATATAGAGAAGCTTTAGGTGGCGTCGTTATCCATGCACTCATCACACCTAAAAAATACATGAAAACAAATAGAGTTAAGTTTGCCTTGATAGGGACAAACAATCTATCAGAGAAATTCTTTAGCAAAGTCAAGATTTTCATAAGCACAGAGTTAATCTTTATAATATTCAATGACCTTATCATATATTTGATCTGGCACCAAACCTCGAACAGACAAACCTAATTTTACTTTTTCTCGTATTTCAGTGCTACTAATATCCAAAAGAGGGGTATTAACTATTTTCACACATGCAGGTAACGATTCGATATTCATTGGCGAATTTCTACGGGGATAAACAACCACTGGATAGCGATTGAGTATCTCCTCATAACCATACCAACGATCAAAAGCCACCCAATTGTCTGCCCCTATAAGTAATACAAATTCATACTGTGGATACGTAACTGAAAGATAACGTAAAGTATGAAGCATATAAGAAGGTCTTGCCAAGTGAAATTCCACATCACTTGCTTCCAGTCCTTCCTCGTCTTTCAAGGTTTCTTCGACCATTTCCAATCGCTTATCATCATCCAAAAGATTTGATGATTGCGCCTTAAACGGATTCAACGGAGACACAACAAACCACACTGCATCCAAATCTGCCAGTCGAAGAAGGGCTTTAGCCAACTTTACATGACCTACATGGATGGGGTTGAAACTGCCTCCGTAGATACCTATCCTTTTTGGATTCACTATTTATAGCTTATCGTTACTTCTCTAGAAACGCTTTAACCAAGTTAAAGGTTTCCTCCTCTGCCTTAGCCAAATCATCATTTACAATGATATGATCAAACTGAGATGCAAAAGTCATTTCATA
This sequence comes from Segatella baroniae B14, assembly GCF_022024235.1. Lineage (GTDB taxonomy): Bacteria > Bacteroidota > Bacteroidia > Bacteroidales > Bacteroidaceae > Prevotella > Prevotella bryantii. The sequence continues at coordinate 2,364,054 of NZ_CP091799.1, read as the reverse complement.
ATCAGCTTTTGCCAATCGCTGCTCAATGACTTCAGGAGCATCGGTTGCTCTCCCCTCAAGTCTTCTTCGCAACTCTTCTATAGATGGAGGCTGAATGAACACACTCAAAGCACGCTCACCATAAAATTTCTTGATATTGCATCCACCTTTTACATCTACATCAAAAACCACATTTTGACCCTGTTCTGTCTGTTTTTCTACCTGAGACTTCAAAGTGCCATAAAAACGATCTTGATAAACCTCCTCGTATTCCAAAAATTCATCACGAGAAATCTTTTCACGAAACTCCTCAGCTGTCAAGAAAAAATATTCTACACCATTTTTTTCTGTACCACGTGGAGCTCGAGATGTACAACTAATAGAAAAACCTAGATTAAGCTCTGGGTGTTCCTTCATCAAATATTGTACAATAGTACTCTTTCCAGAACCAGAAGGAGCACTAAAAATGACTAATTTTCCTGTTGCCATATTTTAGAGAGCATTTAATACTTGTTCCTTAATCTGCTCCAATTCATCTTTCATCTTAACAACGATGTTCTGCATCTCTGCCTGATTACTCTTAGAACCAGTTGTATTAATTTCTCGTCCCATTTCCTGAGCTATAAAACCAAGTTTCTTACCTACAGGCTCATCCTCATTCATGGTTTCACGGAAATAATTGAGATGGTTGGCCAAACGCTGTTTCTCTTCACTAATATCAAGCTTTTCGATATAGTAGATTAATTCTTGTTCTAAACGATTCTTATCATAATCTACTTCAGGTATTTGCTTTAGACCATCTACAATACGATCACGAATTTTCTCAACACGCGATTTTTCGAATGGTTCAATACTCTTCATTAGGCTCTCGATATTATCGATTTTCTCACTAAACTTCTTTTGTAAAGCCGCACCCTCCTGTTTACGGAAACTAATCAAATTATTGATAGCTTCTCGAATCGCTTGACAGGCAACAGCCCATTCTTCTTCTGAAAGTTCCTCTACATCAGCTTTAGAAGCGACATCTGGGAAACGAAGCAAAGTATAGAACCAATCCTGTGGCTCAGGAATACCTGTTTGAGCAGAAATTGATTTTATTTGTTGATAATAATTTTCGACAAGTTTTGTATTAATAGTAGAAGCGTCAGCATCTGCATTCTTTTCAATCCAAATAGAGAAGTCTACCTTACCACGTTTAAGGCTAGCAGCTACTTCCTTACGGATTTCCATTTCTTTTTCACGATAAATAGGGGCGATACGAGTTGAGAGGTCAAGCGACTTACTATTCAGTGACTTAATCTCAACATTAATTTTCTTTTCATTGTAGGTTACGACTGATTTACCGTAACCTGTCATTGACTGTATCATAATTACTTTCACGTTAAATTTCTGCAAAAGTACAAAAAAATGCGAGAAAAAACGTAAATTTGCACCTTATTTAAGAATAATATTTGTTTATGTCGTGTATATTAAACATTGAAACGAGTACCGATGTATGTTCTGTAGCTGTAAGTAACGACGCAGAATGCATCTTCAACAAAGAGGACCACAGTGGCCCTAACCACGCTGTCAACTTAGGCGTTTTTGTAGATGAAGCCTTATCTTTCATAGACAATCACGCCATCCCTTTGGATGCTGTTGCAGTGAGTTGCGGACCTGGTTCATATACAGGTCTTAGAATCGGTGTATCAATGGCCAAAGGTATTTGTTATGGTCGTAATGTAAAACTTATAGGCATTCCTACCTTGGAAATTCTTGCCGTCCCAGTACTTCTTCGCGAAATGGCAAGTGAAGAGAATGCTCTTCTTGTACCGATGCTCGATGCTAGAAGAATGGAAGTCTATGCTCAGATATATAACCGAGCTTTGAAAGAAATACGTCCAATTCAGGCTGACATCGTTGATAGCAACACTTATCAGGAATATCTCGACAAAGGACCAGTTTATTTCTTCGGTAATGGCGCTGCTAAATGCATGGAAACGATAAATCACCCTAACGCACACCTTGTGGAGCATATTGAGCCTCTGGCCAAATATATGTTCCCATTAGCTGAAAAACGCATAGCAGAGGGGAAATTTGAAGACGTTGCTTACTTCGTCCCATTTTATCTAAAGGATTTTGTAGCCAAAATGCCGAAAAAGTTGTTATAACATTGTACTAACAAGAATTATGAATATAGAAGGATTAGACTACAACACCCAACGGGAAAGACTTGTTTTACCTGAGTATGGTCGTGAAATACAAAACATGGTCAACTACTGCCTTACTCTGACCGACCGTCAAGAACGTCAGAATTGTGCAGAAAGCATTGTTGATATCATGGAGCGCATGATTCCGCAAAACCATACAGATGAGGACTATAAGCAGAAACTTTGGGATCATCTCGCCATAATGAGCAATTTTCAGCTAGACATAGATTATCCGTACGACGTAAGTCAAGCAGCTAGAATAGCCACCAAACCTGAACCTATGGAATACCCAGAGGACAGAAATCCTGTCCGACACTATGGAAAGATGCTGTTTGAAATCTTTGAACAGTTGAAAACGATGGAACCGGGGGAAGAACGCGATGAACTTATCCGTATTACTGCCAATCAGATGAAACGTAATCTGGTACAATGGAGTCATGGCAGTTGTGATGATGAAAAAGTAGCTGACGACTTAGCTCGCTATACTGATGGAAAAGTTCAATTGGATCTTGACCATTTCACATTCGACAAAATCACAGAACGTGAAAATGTAAGCAACAAAAAGAAGAAAAAATAAATATGGAGTCTTTTGTCATAGAAGGTGGACATCCACTTAAAGGTACAATTACCCCCCAGGGAGCCAAAAACGAAGCCTTACAGGTTATCTGTGCAACACTACTCACTTCAGAACCTGTACGCATCAATAATATCCCTGATATTCTGGATGTTAACAATCTTATAAAATTGCTTCAGGATATCGGTGTCAAGGTAACTCGGCACAATCGTCATGAATATACATTCCAAAGCGATGAACTCAACCTAAATTATCTGGGGAGCGAAGAGTTTGTCAAGAAATGTTCTCAACTCCGAGGAAGTGTATTGATGATTGGTCCGATTTTAGGCCGATTCGGAGAAGCTACAATTGCCAAACCTGGAGGTGATAAAATTGGTCGAAGACGCTTGGACACTCATTTCATTGGTTTTAAAAATCTTGGAGCTGAGTTTGTACGTAATGAGGAAAAAAATGTCTACCAACTAAAAGCCAAACAGCTAAAAGGTTGTTATATGTTGCTCGACGAGGCTTCAGTTACCGGTACTGCTAATATCATCATGGCTGCCGTAACAGCTAAGGGCAATACTACAATCTATAATGCAGCTTGTGAGCCATATATACAGCAACTATGCCACATGCTCAACGCAATGGGAGCAAATATCAGTGGTATCGGCAGTAATCTCCTCAATATTATCGGTGTGGACAACCTTCATGGTACAGAACACACAATTCTACCAGACATGATTGAGGTAGGTTCATTCATTGGCATGGCAGCCATGGTGGGAGACGGTATCCGTATCAAAAACGTTTCTATCAATAATCTAGGTATCATACCTGAAGCTTTCCGCCGAATGGGGGTGAAGATTATAGAAGAAAATGATGACTTAATTATTCCAAAACAAGAACAGTATGTTATCGATTCTTTTATTGATGGTACTATCATGACTTTAGCTGATGCACCATGGCCTGGGCTCACACCAGACTTACTCTCTGTACTGCTGGTAGTTGCTACACAAGCCAAAGGTACTGTGCTGATACATCAGAAGATGTTCGAAAGCCGATTATTCTTCGTCGATAAGCTTATAGACATGGGTGCCCAGATCATACTTTGTGACCCTCATCGTGCTGTTATCGTAGGGCACAACAGAGAGAAAACACTGAGAGCAGGCCGTCTTACCAGTCCAGATATCCGTGCCGGTATCGCTTTGCTGATTGCAGCTATGAGTGCTAACGGTACAAGTACTATCGCTAATATCGCCCAAATAGACCGAGGCTACGAGGATATCGAGAATCGTCTTAACAATTTGGGAGCTAAAATACGTCGTATCAATGATTAAAGAAGAAGACATATATAAAATAGGTAAATTGGGAAAACCTCATGGTGTACAAGGTGAGGTTTCCTTCCACTTTACTGATGACGTTTTCGATCGTGTTGATGCAGAATATCTCATCTTAAAGCTAGATGGCATTTTTGTACCATTCTTCATGGAAGAGTACCGTTTCCATGGAAGTGAGACGGCTCTGATAAAATTCGAGGATATTGACAGTCAGGATAGAGCAAAAGAACTGACTGGTAGTGAAGTCTATTTTCCACGTCACCTATCGGATAGCGATGAAGAAAATATCTCGTGGGCTGAAATCGTCGGTTTTGCACTGATTGATGCTGCCACAGGTAATACTATTGGTACCATTCAGGGGGTAGACGACTCCACCATAAACACGCTATTTGATATCGAGACCGAGAATCATCAAAATATCCTTATACCAGCATCAGACGACTTGCTGCAGCAGGTAGACGCAGACAAGCGAGAAATCATAATGAATCTACCAGAAGGAATTTTAGATTTAGATTAATGAAAAAACAACTATGTATACTTGGTAGTACAGGAAGTATCGGTACACAGGCACTCGACGTAGTACGTCAGCATTCAGACCTTTACGAAATATACTGTCTTACTGCCAATAACAGTGTAGAGAAACTAGCACAACAAGCTCACGAATTCAATCCTGCAGCCGTTGTTATTGCTAATGAAGACCATTACAAGAAACTGCAAAATTTACTGAGCGACCGTCCTGATATCAAGGTATATGCAGGCCGTGAGGCCTTAGAACAAATTGTCGAAGCAGAACCTATTGATATGGTCTTGGCTTCAATGGTTGGCTTTTCCGGACTCATCCCTACAATCAATGCGATTAAGGCACGTAAAAAGATTTGTCTAGCCAATAAGGAAACGCTTGTTGTTGCTGGTGAATTAATTTGTAATCTCGCTCAACAGTATCATGCTCCTATTCTACCCGTAGACAGTGAGCATTCTGCTATTTTCCAGAGTTTGGTAGGCGAAGACGAAAACGAAATAGAAAAGATTCTCCTGACTTGCTCCGGTGGTCCGTTCCGAAATTTTACACAGGAACAAATAGAAAAGGTTACAGCTGCAGATGCCCTCAAACATCCTACATGGGATATGGGTGCCAAGATTACCATCGATTCTGCTACACTTATGAACAAAGGTTTTGAAGTAACGGAAGCAAAATGGCTATTTGGTGTACCAGCAGACAAGATAGAAGTACTTATCCATCCACAGAGCGTAGTACATAGCGCCGTACAGTTTGCCGACGGAGCTGTTAAAGCTCAGTTGGGTGTACCCGATATGCGCTTGCCTATCCAATATGCATTCTCTTTCCCACAGCGAATTCATTTAGATGGTGACCGTCTCGATTTATTCAAGCAACGTAATTTGGAATTTTTCGAACCAGACACCCAAAAGTTCAAATGTCTGGCATTAGCATTCGAAGCTATCAAAAAAGGTGGCAACATGTCATGTATTGTCAATGCTGCCAACGAAATAGCCAATGCTGCATTCCGCCGCAACGAATGCTCTTTCCTTGATATCGCCGATATTATCGAAACGACCATGGCTAAAACTACATTCAATAATAATCCAGATCTTGATGTTTATCTGCAAACAGATGCAGAAGCACGAAGAATCGCTCAAGAATTAATAAAAAAATAAATAATGGAATCATTTTTGATCAGATTGCTACAGTTTATGCTGTCAATCTCTCTCTTAGTATTACTCCACGAAGGAGGCCATTTCTTCTTTTCTAAATTATTCGGAGTTCGCGTAGAGAAATTCTACTTATTCTTCGATGTTACAATTGGAAAATGGAAAGGAAGTATTTTCAAGTTCAAGCCAAAATTTGGTGACACCGAATATGGTATGGGATGGCTTCCTTTAGGTGGTTATTGCAAAATCTCTGGTATGATCGATGAAAGCTTCGATACAGACCAAATGTCAAAACCTGCTGAAGCATGGGAGTTCAGAAGCAAACCAGCTTGGCAACGACTTCTTATCATGATCGGCGGTGTTACTGTAAACTTCTTTTTAGCCCTCTTCATCTACTCCATGGTTATGTTCACTTGGGGTGAAGACTTTATTCAGATGAAGGATATGAACCTAGGTATGAAGTTTAACAAGGAAGCCAAGGCCCTTGGCTTTCAAGATCACGATATCCTCATTGGAACTGATATCCGCGAATTCAAGGAGTTTAATGTCGACGTTTTTCGCGATTTGTCAGAAGCTCATCGTGTAGATCTTCTACGTAATGGCAAAAAAATGAGTATCGAGCTCCCTGGTGATATCAACTTATTGAGCATGCTGAAAACATCTCCTGTTTTTGTTCGACCATTCCTTCCTGCAGAGGTCGATACCGTATTACCAAATGGACCAGCTGCCAAAGCCGGTATTGTAAAAGGAGATAAATTTATTGCTATCAACAATAAGAAGATTGATTCTAGTAATGAACTAGACGAACAACTAGGACGTCTTGATGACCAAATGGAGAGTGTTACTACTCACAAAGACAGTCTAAAACTCAGAACTATCAGTTTGGTTGTTGCCAAGGCTCAAAGTAGTAAACTGGATACTTTAAACATGGTATTAACCCCTGATTTGAAATTTGAGATTGGCTGGAAATCATTTGCTGATATGTACAAAGTAACTCATGTAGATTATGGTTTTTGGGAGAGCTTCCCTGTAGGAACATCCTATGGATGGAATGTACTCAAAGGCTACGTTAGCGATATGAAATACGTATTTACAGCTGATGGTGCCAAGAGTATCGGTGGCTTCGGGGCTATCGGAAGCCTCTTCCCTGCTCAATGGGACTGGCACCAATTCTGGTTAATGACAGCTTTCTTGAGCATTATCCTGGCCTTTATGAATATTCTACCTATTCCTGCACTCGATGGTGGACATGTACTGTTCTTGCTCTATGAAATGATTACACGCAGAAAACCAAGTGAGAACTTTATGATTAAGGCTGAATATATTGGTATTACTATTTTATTTATTCTGCTCATCATAGCCAACTTGAATGACGTGTTACGCTGGCTCGGCTTTATGTAAGCTAAAATAAATACGATATCCTAAAAAGCTAAAATGATAGCTTTTTTGCAAAAATTACGGATTGTAAGTTTGCTACTCAAATAAACTTGCAATCCGTGATTATTTTTTTTAAATTCATCACTTTTACTTTCAATTTAATATTTTAACGGTTCCTAAACTAAATTTACCGAAAGATTTTCCATTAAAAATCTTACATTTAGAAAGCTCTTTTGTAATTTTGCAACCAAATTGATAGGGAAATTACAAAAACATGAATCAAATGCAACTAAAAATGGAAAATGGATTGTATAATGCCAGCAATGAGCATGATGCTTGTGGTGTGGGTATGGTAGTCAACATCCACGGCAACAAGAGTCACGAGCTTGTTGACAATGCATTGAAGGTATTGGAAAACCTCCGACATAGAGGTGCTGAAGGTTCTGATGGAAAGACTGGTGACGGAGCCGGTATCCTACTACAGATACCACATGAGTTTATTCTTCTTCAAGGCATACCTGTTCCTGAAAAAGGAAAATATGGTACAGGACTTATTTTCTTACCAAAGGATGAGAAAAAACAGCAAGCCATTCTCTCCATCATGATTGAGGAGATCGAGCGTGAAGGCTTATCACTAATGCACCTTCGCAACGTTCCTACCAACCAGGAGTGCTTGGCAGAAGAAGGACTCGCTACTGAGCCTGATATCAAACAAGTATTTATCACAGGTGTTACTGATAATAAAGTTTCTTCTTTCGAACGCACGCTTTATACGATTCGTAAAAAAATAGAAAGAAGAGTTGAGGACAACGACTTTTATATCTGCTCTTTATCAAGCAAGACTATTGTATATAAAGGTATGCTCTCAAGTTTACAACTTCGTCAATACTATCCAGACTTAACAAATAATTATTTCACTAGCGGTATGGCCTTGGTACACAGTCGTTTTAGTACCAATACCTTTCCTACATGGAGTTTAGCACAGCCGTTCCGCCTAATCGCTCATAATGGTGAAATCAACACCATCCGTGGTAATCGTAGCTGGATGCAAGCACGCGAAAGTGTCCTTTCTTCAGAAACCTTAGGTGATGTTAAAGAGATATCACCTATCGTACAGCCTGGTCTGAGTGACTCGGCTAGTTTTGACAACGTCTTTGAGTTCCTTGTAATGAGTGGACTTTCATTGCCGCATGCTATGGCTGTTATGGTACCTGAAAGTTTCAATGATAAGAACCCAATCTCTGAAGATCTCAAAGCTTTCTATGAATACTATTCTATTCTCATGGAACCATGGGATGGACCTGCAGCCTTAATGTTTAGCGACGGTCGTTTTGCCGGTGGTATGCTCGATCGTAACGGTCTTCGTCCTGCTCGTTATACCATCACAAAGAACGATACCATGGTTGTAGCAAGTGAAGCAGGTGTAATGGATTTTGAACCTAGTGAAATTGCAGAAAAGGGACGTCTTCAGCCAGGTAAAATTTTACTGATCGATACCGAAGAGGGTAAGATTTACTATGATGGCGAGATTAAGAATCGATTGGCTCAAGAACATCCTTATCGTCAATGGTTGAATACCAATCGTATTCAGTTGGAAAAAATCCGCACAGGTAGAAAGGTTGAGAATAGCATCGAAAACCTTACTCGCAAAGAACTGGAATTTGGTTTTGGTGAAGAAGATGTCGATGGAACAATTGTACCAATGGCTACCAAGGGGCAAGAGCCTACTGCTTCTATGGGTAATGACACACCGTTGGCTGTACTTTCAGACAAACCACAAATATTCTTCAACTACTTCCGCCAGCAGTTTGCACAAGTTACCAATCCTGCTATCGACTCTATTCGCGAGAACCTCGTGATGAGTCTTACTGAGTATATCGGCCGTGTAGGTAGTGGTATTCTCAATCCTGATGAAAGTAACTGTAAGATGGTGCGCCTGCCTCATCCTATTCTGAACAATTCACAACTTGATATTCTCTGTAACATTAGATACAAGGGATTCAACACCATCAAACTTCCTATGCTTTTTGAGCGAAGCAAAGGCGAAGAAGGACTTCGCGAAGCTCTCAACTCTCTTTGTCAACAGGCTGAGAAGAGCGTGGACGATGGGTATAACTATATTATTTTAAGCGATCGCAATGTTGACGAGGAACATGTTGCCATACCATCTCTGTTAGCCGTAAGTGCTGTTCACCATTATCTTATCAATGTGGGCAAGCGTGTACAGACAGCCTTAATTGTTGAGAGTGGAGAAATCAGAGAAGTAATGCATGCCGCATTGCTATTGGGCTATGGTGCATCAGCTCTCTGTCCTTATATGACATACGCCATCCTTGATGACCTTGTAAAGAAAGGCAAGATACAGGAAGATTACCACACTGCTGAAAGTAACTATATCAAAGCTGTCAAAAAAGGTCTTTTCAAGATTATGGCTAAAATGGGTATCAGTACCATTCGTAGCTATCGCGGTGCACAGATTTTTGAAAGTATCGGTCTCTCTGAGAACCTTTTAAAGACCTACTTCGGCACTCAGATATCTACCATCGGTGGTATCGGACTGAAAACAATAGCCAAGGATGCCATAGCTTTCCACGACCAGGCTTTCGATCAAAAGAAAAAAGTAGAATTCTTGCCTAACATGGGGCAGTTCCACTATCGCAAGGATGGTATTGAACATGCTTGGAATCCTGAGACTATTGCCACACTGCAGCTATCTACTCGCAAGGGCGATTACCAACTCTTCAAAAAATTCAGTCAACTGGCTGATAATAAAGAGCGTCCTATATTTATCCGCGACTTCTTTGATATTAAGCGTAACCCTATCGATATCGACAAAGTAGAACCAGTAGAGTCTATTGTAAAACACTTCGTTACAGGTGCCATGAGTTTCGGAGCTTTGTCTAAAGAGGCACACGAAGCTTTAGCACTGGCGATGAATAAACTGGGAGCCCGATCAAACACAGGTGAAGGTGGAGAGGACAATGAACGCTTCCATGGCGAACAGGATGGTATCAGCCTCAACAGTAAAACCAAGCAGGTAGCCTCTGGACGCTTCGGTGTTACAACCGAATATTTGGTAAATGCTGAAGAAATACAGATTAAGGTGGCACAAGGTGCTAAACCAGGAGAAGGTGGACAATTACCTGGTTTTAAGGTAAACGAAATTATTGCCAAAACCCGCCATTCTATCCCTGGCATTTCACTCATTTCACCACCACCTCACCACGATATCTACTCTATCGAAGACTTAAAGCAACTCATCTTCGACTTGAAGAATGTTAATCCTAAAGCAGCTATTAGTGTCAAACTTGTTGCAGAGAGTGGTGTCGGAACCATTGCAGCCGGTGTTGTAAAAGCTAAAGCAGATTTGATCGTCGTTTCTGGTGCTGAAGGTGGTACCGGCGCTTCTCCTGCTTCAAGTATGCGCTTTGCTGGTATCTCTCCTGAAATTGGTATTTCAGAAACTCAGCAAACTTTGGTTAAGAATGGTCTTCGCTCATTGGTACGCCTACAGGTAGACGGTCAGATGAAGACCGGTCGTGATGTTATCATGATGGCTCTTCTTGGTGCTGAGGAGTTTGCCTTCGGTACCTCTCCTCTAATTGTTCTGGGTTGTGTAATGATGCGTAAATGTAGCCAAAATACCTGCCCTATGGGTGTTGCTACTCAGGATCCTCGTTTGAGAGCACATTTCAAAGGCAGTTATAAGTATGTCATTAACTACTTTACATTCCTAGCTCAAGAGGTGAGAGAGTATTTGGCAGAAATGGGATACACTAAACTTAGTGATATCATCGGACATACTGAACTCATTGTACCTAAGAAATCGGGCAATGAAAAATGGGACTCACTCGACTTTACTCGATTACTCTTCAAGGAAAATAGCGAAGATACTTTGTACTGTAGTAAAACACAGAAACATGAACTCGACGGTATCCTCGATCAGCAGTTGATTGCTGGAGCTCAGAAGGCCATTCAGGATAAAGATGAAGTAAACCTCGACTTTGCCATCCGCAATACTAACCGTGCAACTGGTACCATGCTCAGTGGACTTATCGCTGAGAAATATGGAGAAGAAGGATTACCTGAAGGTACAATTAATGTGAAATTTAAAGGTTCAGCCGGTCAGAGTTTCGGTGCCTTCCTCGTAAAAGGTATCGACTTTAAGCTTGAAGGTGAAACCAATGACTATTTTGCTAAAGGCCTAAGTGGTGGCCGAATCGCCGTGCTTCCTCCAAACCGTTCAAACTTCAATGCTGAAGATAATATCATCGCTGGTAATACTGGTCTTTATGGCGCCACTACCGGTGAGGTATATATCAATGGTAAAGTTGGCGAACGCTTTGCTGTTCGTAACTCTGGAGCCATTGCTGTAGTAGAAGGTGCAGGTGACCACTGCTGCGAATATATGACTGGTGGTCGTGTCGTAGTGCTAGGTGAAACTGGTCGAAACTTTGCAGCAGGTATGAGTGGTGGTGTCGCTTACGTATGGGATAAAAACCACAACTTCGACTACTTCTGTAATATGGATATGGTTGAGATAAATCTGGTAGAAGAAGCAAGTTACCGTAAGGAACTGCACGAACTCATCCGTCAGCACTATCTCTATACCGGTTCTAAACTAGCTAGAACGATGCTTGATGACTGGAATCACTATGTTGAAGATTTCATTCAGATAGTTCCTATTGAGTACAAGCGAGTTTTACAGGAAGAGCAGGTGAAGAAGTTGCAACAGAAAATTGCTGATATGCAACGCGATTACTAATTCAAAAGACGAGGAGTAAAAAAAGTTATGGGAAATCCTAGAGCATTTTTAGAAATAAACCGTAAGGAAGCCGGACACAGACCGGTTCACGATAGAATCCACGATTTCGGTGAAGTGGAGCAAACTTTAAATACTAACGATCGACGTCAGCAAGCCAGTAGATGTATGGATTGTGGTGTACCTTTCTGCCATTGGGCATGTCCTCTGGGCAATAAACCACCAGAATGGAATGATGCTATCTACAAAGGCGACTGGAAGTTAGCTTTCAAGTTGCTGACAGCCACCAACGACTTTCCTGAGTTCACAGGACGAGTATGTCCTGCACTCTGTGAGAAAGCCTGTATTCTTAACTTAATGGATCACGAACCTACCACTAACCGTGAAGATGAGTGTTCCATCATAGAAAAGGCTTTCGAGGAAGATTTCGTTCAGCCTCGTATTCCTGAGCGAAATGGTAAAACCGTATGTGTAGTGGGAGCAGGTCCGGCAGGACTTTCTGCTGCTACCCAGCTCAATCAGATGGGTTATCAGGTTACTGTCATCGAGGCTCGTGAAGACGCAGGTGGTCTGCTTCGCTTTGGTATTCCAAATTTCAAACTGAACAAGATTATCATCGATCGCCGCATGGAGGTACTTCGCCAAGAAGGCATTATCTTCCAATTTAATACTAAATTAGTTGATACACCAGCTAAAAAGGGTGAAGAGAAAAAGGGCGAAATCGCTGATGATATCCAAAACGACCCTACTTTAGGTCAGGATAAGACGGTTACAGCCGAGGAACTCAGCAAGCAGTATGATGCTGTCGTAATTACCACAGGTACTCCTACTGCTCGAGATCTCAAGATTCCTGGACGCGACTTAAAGGGTGTATACTTTGCCCTTGAAATGTTGTCTCAACAAAACCGTGTACTCTACGGACAAGAATTCAGCAAAGATCAATTGGTTAATGCAAAGGGCAAAGACGTACTTGTCATCGGTGGTGGTGATACCGGTTCTGACTGTATCGGTACAGCTCACCGTCAAGGATGTAAGAGCGTTACACAGATTGAGATTATGCCTAAACCACCCGTTGGTCCTGATGATCCAAACAACCCATGGCCAAACTGGCCACGAACCCTCAAGACTACCTTCGCTCACGAAGAAGGTTGCGAGCGAAGATGGAATATCAATTCTTTGGAATTCTTAGGCAAAAATGGTAAACTCACTGGTGTCAAAGTACAAGAAATTACTTGGGAGCCTAACCCTGAAGGTGGTAGACCTTTAATGAAACCTGCCAAGGAACCGGAAATAATCAAAGCCGATATGGTACTTTTGGCAATGGGATTCTTGAAGCCTAACCAACCTGAATTTCCTGAGAATGTCTTCGTAGCAGGTGATGCTGCTAACGGAGCTAGCTTGGTGGTACGCGCCTTGGCTAGTGGTAGAGAAACTGCTGCTAAAATAGATAAATACTTGCAAAAGTAATTATCCCTATCAAATATGCATTGCAGAGGGTGAGGTATCAGTGGATATCTCACCCGTTTTTTGGGGCTTAAATTTATCTGTTATATTTAAATTTAGTTGACACAAACTGTCTTGTGATTTGCTTATTTATAGTTAGCATTGCTAAAATGTTTCAAATATGCTATTTTTGTAATATTTTCTAGGTTGTCAAGTCTTTTAGGAAGTAGCGGACACGACTGACAAGGTTTTCAGTACGATTTAAACAATGTTGACAAGTAATTCTGTTTAACCTGGTAAAAACTGTCAAATGAAATTAGGAAAAGACAATTGTTTTGTCAACCTGAATAATACAAAGCAGAAACACTATGTTTACAAGTTAAAAACATCATGTTTACGTGGTAGAAACATAGTGTCTATACCATGAAAACATAGTGTTTGTCAGCTCAAGTGTAAACTTTTACCTATCACCGGCTATGGCTTTGCTGGAAAAAGGGTAGAATGTTGTAGTAAGATACCAAATAGTCAAGCCAAAAGTTGAAGATATTGAGCTAGATAACGATTCCTAGTAACTATGTTTGGGGGATATTTTTTAAAAGTCTACCATAACAGACTGTAGAAGCTAGTAGATATTCGCCGATGCACTGTGTAACAGATTTTATATTTTATTTTTCGATAGTGTCATTATACATAATAATTATTAAAAAACAAACTATAAATTTAAGTCTGTAAATTATGATAATAAGAAAAAAGTGTTATCTTTGCACTCAAAGATAAACCTAACCTAACAAACAATGAAAAAATTACTATTATCCGCTTTAACACTATTAACCGTATCTTCGACATCTCTCTTGGCACAAAACTTAGTAAAGGGAGACTATGGATATCTCTATTGTCACATGAGTGATAAAGGCGAATGGACAGCCTACGCTGTAAGTCGCGATGGGTATCACTATCAGGATATCAACGAAGGTAAACCTATCTTTGACGCTAAAGAGCATGCACGTATCGAAGGGGGAACACGCGATGCTTACATCACTCGTACACACGATGGTAAGGGCTATCTCATGGTAACAACCGACATGTGTGTGGCTAAGAGTCATAAATGGGATAACTATGGCATTGACCTCCTCAAAAGCGATGACATGATTCATTGGACTAGTGTTACCTTCGACTATCGCAAAGGTCAGAATATATTCTGCGATCCACAAGCCCCATCACCTTATAAAGACTGGTCTACTATTAATCGTGTATGGGCTCCACAGATATTCTGGGATCCAAACTATATCTGGGAGAATGGTGAAAAAGGTGGATACATGATCTATTACTCGATGCTTAACCGCGCAGAAGAAGGCTATGATCGTATGTATTACAGCTATGCAGATAAGACCTTTACCAAATTAACTACACCAAAGCTTCTCTTCGACTGGGGCTATGCTACAATTGATGCTGATATTAACTATCTTCCATCCGACGGCAAATTCCACATGCTTATCAAGAAAGAAGGTGGCAAACCTGGTATTTACACGGCTACCAGTGATTATCTGAATCATGGATGGGGTGAACCAGTAGAACATGATTATGTAAGTTTTGAAGGCAAAAAGAAATGCGAAGGGTCAAGTGCATTCCAGTTAATCGGTGATAAGACTTGGCGTGTAGCCTATATACAATATAGCGACAATCCTAAGCATTATCGCATCTGTAAAGCCGATGAAAATCTACGCAATTTCCACGATCCCGTGGACATCGAAGGGGTTACCGGTCCTCAGCACGGTAGCTTTATGCGCATTACCAAGAAAGAATATAAACGCTTGCTCAAATGGGATCAGAAACTTAAAAAATAAGAAACGCCTTAACAAAAAAATTAAATCGCACTGTGATCTATAGAAATCTCAGTGCGATTTATTTTTTTTATTCGTAAGCTTCCTCATGTACACCCCGAACGGCACGTCCACTAGGATCATTCATATTCTTGAACGATGCATCCCAGGCAAGTGCTTCTGCTGTACTACAAGCCACACTTGGCACAGATGGAACACTCCTAGCAGCACTGTCACTTGGGAAGTGCTCGGCAAAAATACTACGATAATAATATTCTTCTTTATTCTGCGGTGGGTTGATAGGGAATCGCTCTTCTGCATGAGCCATCTGCTCATCACTAACGGCAGAACTGGTAATCTGCTTCAATGTGTCTATCCAACTATATCCTACACCATCACTAAATTGCTCTTTTTGTCGCCAAGCAACTTCTTCTGGCAACATATCAGCAAAAGCTTCACGCACAATTTTCTTCTCCATTGTCTGGCCCGGGCACATCTTTGCCTCTGGATTAGTACGCATAGCAACATCAAGAAACTCTTTATCGAGGAATGGCACACGTCCCTCCACACCCCAGGCACAAAGGCTCTTGTTAGCACGAAGACAATCGTACATATACAATTTGCTCAACTTGCGAACCGTTTCCTCATGAAAAGCTTGTGCATTTGGAGCTTTGTGGAAATAGAGGTAACCACCGAAAATTTCATCGGCGCCCTCACCCGAAAGTACCATTTTGATGCCCATCGACTTAATAACACGAGCCAATAGATACATCGGTGTAGAAGCACGTACCGTAGTCACATCATACGTTTCTATGAAATAAATAACATCGCGTATGGCATCTAACCCCTCTTGGATGGTATAATTTATCTCATGATGTACAGTTCCGATATGATCAGCCACCAATTTAGCCTTAGCTAAATCGGGTGCTCCCTTCAAACCTACAGCAAAAGAGTGCAAACGAGGCCACCAAGCACGGGTTTTACCGTCTTCCTCGACACGATGTTGAGAATACTTCTCGGCAATTGCAGAAATCACAGAAGAATCGAGACCACCACTTAGAAGCACACCATAAGGTACATCGCTCATAAGCTGACGCTTCACAGCGTCTTCCAAGGCATCATGAATGCTCTTTACACTAGATTCATTATTCTTAATGTTATCGTACTCAAACCAATCGCGGCTATAGTATCGTTTCATACCAGGAGCACCACTCCAGTAGAAATGACCAGGAAGGAATGGCTCATAACGGTCGCACTGTCCTTCTAAAGCCTTCAGTTCACTCGCACAATATACTTTACCGTCTTTATCATAGCCGATATAAAGAGGAATTACACCGATAGGATCGCGAGCTATGAGAAAAGTATCAGACTCGACATCATAAAGTGCGAAAGCAAAGATTCCACTGAGTTTTTCAAGCATTTCGGTCAAACGGGTTGGGGTAATTTCGCCTGTAGCTTTCATCTCACGATACAATGCCAAGATTACTTCGCAGTCACTTCCGGTCTGAAACTGGTATTTGTTAGCAAACTCTTTACGTATTTCAAGATGGTTATAGATTTCACCATTAACGGCCAAAACCTGTTTTTTATCAGGCGCAAACAAAGGCTGCTTACCCGATTCTGGATCAACAATGCTCAATCGTTCATGAGCAAGAATAGCAGAACCGCCACAATAGATACCACTCCAGTCTGGTCCACGATGACGAATTTTCTGACTCATCCTCAACGCCTTCTGCCGCCATTCAAGAGTTTGCTCCTGAATATTAAAAATTGATACTATTCCACACATATTGGTAATGATTTAAGTTGCACAAAAACTCCAGTGCCTTACACTGGAGCCATATTTTTTAATTAGAAATCTAACATTAGTTGTAGCAAGACTCACCATGCTCGTAGATATCGAGTCCTTCTTCTTCTATTCGCTTGTCTACTCGGAGACCCTTTACACGCTTGATGGTATAAAAGAGGATAAAACCGCTCACAGCTGCCCAAAGATCAATACATACAATACCCAAAAACTGAGCACCTAAGAATCCAAAGCCATGACCATAGAAGGCTCCCTCACTTACACTGAGCAGACCTGTAAGCAATGTACCAACAATACCACAGATACCGTGAACAGAACTTGCACCTACAGGGTCGTCAATATGAAGTTTCTGATCAATAAATTCGATACCATAAGGCAAGATTATACCGCAAATAAGACCGATAATAACGGCACCAGTAGGCGATACCATATCGCAACCAGCTGTAATACCCACCAAACCGGCAAGAACACCGTTGAGCATCAATGAGAATGATGGTTTGCCATACTTAACCCACGATAAAAGCATAGTAGCAATACCACCAGCAACAGCAGCAAGGTTGGTGGTCAAGAATACGTGAGAGATAGCTTCACGGTTTACAGCACCACTAGCAGCTAACTGTGAACCAGGATTGAAACCAAACCACCCAAACCAAAGGATTAAAACACCTAAAGCTGCAGCCATAAGGTTATGACCAGGAATTGCTTTGCTCTTACCATTCTTATCGTACTTGCCCAAACGAGGACCAAGAATAATGGCACCTATCAAAGCTAATACACCACCTACAGAGTGAACAATAGCACTACCGGCAAAATCGTGAAATACTGTACCGAAGGTGTTCATCATAAAACTACCCTCTTCACCGTTACATAGCCATCCGCCACCCCATGTCCAGTGACCTTCTACAGGGTAAATAAGCAATGATATAAAGAAACTGTAAACACAGTACATTGAGAACTTGGTGCGCTCTGCCATAGCACCAGAAACTATGGTTGCACTAGTAGCGCAGAATACAGTTTCAAAAATCAAGAAGCCTTCTGTAGGCAAACCTGCACTATTGGTATAAAAAGAAAGATCACCAAAGTTTGGCATTCCGATAAAGCCCTGACCATCAGAACCAAACATAAAACCAAAACCTACAAACCAAAAAAGTAACGAACCGACCATAAAGTCAACAAAGTTCTTAAAGAGGATATTGGCTGTGTTTTTACTACGGGTAAAACCTGCCTCACAAAGAGCGAAACCCGGTTGCATGAAAAAGACTAACATGGCTGCTAAAAGCATCCAAATGGTATCGATTGATATTCCTAAATCTTGTACTGTCATTGTTGTGTTTGTTTTGTCGTTAATAATAATGTGCTGTGTTGTTAATAAGATGAGCTTTTACTTTTCCTGTTCGGCATTATACAAGGCGATATCTCCACGCTCACCTGTACGGATTCTAACCGTATCTTCTACTGGAATAACGAAGATTCGTCCATCACCGACCTCACCTGTTTGAGCAGCTTTCTGAATAGCCGATATTGTACGCTCTACGTTTTTTTCTCTTACTACAACATTAAGAAGTACACGTTCGATACTGCTTGTATCGTACATGACACCTCTGTAAATACGTGCCTGGCGCATTTTACCTTCACCACGAACGTCATAATAAGAAAACCATTCGATATCTGCAGCTAGTAAAGCTTCCTTAACATCGTCAAATTTGGTTTTTCTAATGATTGCTTCAATCTTTTTCATGATTTACCTTTCTTTTTATTGATTAAAACCTCTATTGGTTGACATTTTGTAAATTCAACACTGCAAATTTATAACTTTTTGCTATTATATCACACAAATCAGATTCATTTTGAAAGAATAAATTTTATTTAACTTACAACCTTTAAACACTAAACAGCAAAATACTTACAATTTGTTCTATATTTGCATATATTTAGTATCAAATTATAAGATAATGAAAAAATATTTTGGAATATTGATTATTTTTGTATTAAAAAGACGACATTTTGTTGTACATTTGCAAACGTAATCAAACAAATGGTAACAGGAATAAAAGAAAGGGACACAAAATGTCAAATAAGATAAGATTTACAAAAATGCAAGGAGCAGGCAATGATTATATCTATGTCAACACCTTGGCTTATCCAATACCTAATCCAAGTTTGGCTTCACAAATATGGAGTAAGTACCACTTTAAAATAGGAAGTGATGGATTGGTACTGATAGGAAGACCTAGCGATCCCGCCAAAGCTGATTACTCCATGCATATTTATAATGCAGACGGATCTGAAGCTATGATGTGTGGTAATGCCAGCCGATGTATTGGCAAATACCTATATGAAAAAGGACTGACTTTTCAAGAGGAAATCAGACTGGAAACTCTTTCGGGAGTAAAAATACTGAAACTCCACCTTATAGATAATAAGGAAACAGGAAAAACGGAGGTTGAATCGGTAACCGTAGATATGTTAGAGCCTCAACTCGAGGAAAAAGCCCAGTATAATGCAGAAGTAGGAAAAAATATTCAGATAGAAGATAGGATATTTAACGGAACTTTTGTTTCAATGGGCAATCCACACTACGTAATATTCGTTAATGATATTGACACCATCGACATTGCTCGATACGGAAGTAAACTTGAGGTGCATCCTGCTTTTCCACAACGATGCAATATCGAATTTGCAGAAGTAAGAGCTAACGGAGAAATCAGAACCCGAGTATGGGAAAGAGGTAGCGGAATTACCTTGGCCTGTGGAACTGGTGCCTGCGCCACTGCTGTAGCAGCTGCACTGACCGGACGAGCTGAACGTAAAAGTAAAATCGTCATGGATGGCGGAACACTCGAAATAGAATGGAAAGCGAATAATAATCATATATATATGACTGGTCCGGCAGCTTTCGCATTTGAAGGTGAAATCGAGTTACCTGAATAAATAGAAGCAAACTTATAACAACAATAAAAAAAGAAAAAATATGGCATTAGTTAATGAACATTTTTTGAAGCTTACAAACAATTATCTGTTTGCAGACATTGCAAAAAAAGTAAATGCCTTCAAAGTATCACACCCTAAGAAGAGAGTGATTAGCCTAGGTATTGGTGATGTAACCCAACCTCTTTGTCCTGCTGTAATAGAAGCTATGCATAAGGCGGTAGATGAAATGGCCGTACAGGCAAGTTTCCGTGGATATGGACCAGAAAGAGGTTATGATTTCCTACGAGAGGCCATCGTCAAGAACGACTATGCTCCACGTGGTATCCATCTCGACCCTAATGAAATTTTCGTCAACGATGGTGCCAAGAGTGACACGGGTAATATACAGGAAATCGTAAGATGGGATAATAATGTAGGTGTTACCGATCCGATTTATCCGGTATATATCGACTCCAATGTTATGATAGGTCGTGCCGGAATATTCGAAAATGGTAAATGGAGCAATATCACCTATATGCCTTGCGACGATACAAATAATTTCGTACCACAGATACCAGACCATCGCGTCGACATGATTTATCTGTGCTATCCAAACAATCCTACTGGTACTGTATTGACCAAAGAAGAACTAAAGAAATGGGTAAGTTATGCGATTAAGAATGACTCGATTATCTTCTATGATGCTGCTTACGAGGCTTATATACAGGATGAAAACATACCTCACTCTATCTATGAGATTAGAGGTGCACGAAAAGTAGCTATCGAGTTTAGAAGCTATTCTAAAACTGCTGGATTTACTGGTGTACGCTGTGGCTATACTGTAGTGCCTAAGGAACTGACTGCCACTACTCTCGATGGAAGTGAACGGGTAAGTTTGAACCAACTCTGGAACAGACGACAGAGTACTAAATTTAATGGTACTAGCTATATCAGTCAACGTGCTGCTGAAGCCATCTATACTCCTGAAGGCAAAAAGCAGGTAAAAGAAACGATAGATTACTACATGACCAACGCAAAGATAATGCGTGAAAGTCTCACTCGACTAGGATTTAAGGTATATGGTGGTGAAAATGCACCTTACTTATGGGTGAAAACACCAAACAACACAGAAAGCTGGAAATTCTTTGAGCAATTGCTCTATGGAGCATACGTAGTATGTACTCCTGGTGTGGGATTCGGCCCTAGTGGAGAAGGATTCATCAGACTCACCGCATTCGGTACACGCGAAGATTGTAAAGAGGCGATGCAACGTATAGCCGATTGGGTTACTCAGGTATAACCTTATTAACGTATTCTGAAAACACCAAACTATCGGCTAACAACATACACAAACACTAAAAATAATATGATTATGAAAAATCTGAGTAAAATGGGATGCATGGCAGCCATAATGCTAGCCTGCTCCCCTGCTGTTAAAGCGCAGGACGAAGTAGAAACAACAATTGCTGCTGACTTTGTGAACGACTACGTATGGCGTGGACAGCACTGTGGTGATGTTGCAGTACAGCCGACATTAGGCATTGGGTATAAAGGATTATCACTGACCGCTTGGGGAAGTATACCATTGACCAACACTGACGATAGCAAAGAGTTCGACTTGACACTCGCTTATGCTACAGGAAAATTCCATGTTGGTGTAACAGATTACTACTTTTCATCAGCAAGTAACTTCAAAACAGGAGCTACTGTAGGAGACAAATATTTCGCTTATGGCGCTAATAGCACAGCTCACACTTTTGAAGCAAATATCGGCTATGACTTTGGACCTGTTTCTATCGACTGGTATACCAACTTTGCTGGCAACGATGGCAGAACACTCGATGGCGATCGGGCATTTTCATCTTATTTCGAGTTGAATGCTCCATTCAAATTTGCCAGCTGTGATTGGAATGCGACCTTAGGTGGTGTACCATATCATGCTGAATTCTACGGTGCCAACAATGCCAGTGGCTTCGCTATTTGCAACGTATCTGTCAAAGCTACCAAAGACATTAAGATAACTGATTCTTTCAGTGTACCAGTTTTTGCAGCCATCAATACTAATCCAAGTTCTCAGAAAGCTTACCTCGTATTTGGCTTTACCCTTCAGCCATAAATAATATACACAAACGACAAAGATATTAATCAATAAAAGATTTCCAAGATGACAAATTTAAGATTCGGTGCTGTAGAATCAGCATCCAAAAGAAAGCCTGTTGAAGTGCTTTCACCCGTAGAAAGACCATCCGAATACTTTGGTAAAAAAGTATTCAACCGACAGAAAATGTACAAGTACCTGTCAGCAGAAGTTTATACCAAGCTCATCGACATGATTGACAACGGTGCTCAACTAGACCGTTCTATCGCTGATGAGGTAGCAAAAGGTATGAAGCGTTGGGCTGATGAAAACGGGGTTACTCATTATACTCACTGGTTTCAGCCATTGACAGAAGGAACAGCAGAGAAACATGATGCTTTCATTGAGCACGATGGCAAAGGTGGTATGATTGAAGAATTCTCAGGCAAGCTCCTTGTTCAGCAAGAACCTGATGCTTCGTCATTCCCTTCTGGAGGTATCCGTAGTACATTTGAGGCTCGTGGCTATTCTGCATGGGATCCTACATCACCAGTCTTCATCATGGATGATACTCTTTGTATACCTACAATATTCATCTCATATACCGGTGAGGCTCTGGATTACAAGGCTCCATTGCTCCGTGCATTACATGCTGTCAATGTAGCAGCTACCGATGTATGCCACTACTTCTATCCTGACGTCAAAAAGGTTGTAAGTAATCTTGGTTGGGAACAGGAATACTTCCTAGTAGATGCAGACCTCTATGCAGCTCGTCCAGACCTTGCCTTAACCGGTAGAACCCTTATGGGCCACAGCTCTGCCAAAGACCAGCAAATGGACGATCACTACTTTGGAACAATCCCAGAGCGTGTACAAGCGTTCATGAAGGATCTTGAAATTCAGGCGCTCGAACTCGGAATTCCATGCAAAACCCGTCACAACGAAGTTGCGCCTAATCAATTTGAATGTGCTCCAATCTTCGAAGAAACTAACCTTGCTGTAGACCACAACATGCTTTTAATGAGCCTCATGAAAAAAGTTGCTCGCAAGCATGGCTTCCAGGTATTGCTCCACGAAAAACCATTCGATGGTATCAATGGTTCTGGTAAACATAACAACTGGAGTCTTTCTACCGATACCGGTATACTGCTCCACGGTACAGGCAAGACACCAAAGGATAACTTACGCTTCATCACCTTCATTGTAGAAACTCTGATGGCTGTTTACAAGCACAATGGCTTGCTCAAGGCTTCTATCATGAGTGCTACTAATGCACATCGTCTTGGTGCTAACGAGGCACCTCCTGCAATCGTATCTTCATTCTTGGGCAATCAGGTGTCAGAAGTACTTGATCACCTAGAGAAAACTCCTACTAAGGATATTTTCAATATCGAGGGTAAGCACGGTGTAAACATCGACATCCCTGAGATACCAGATATCATGCAGGATAACACTGACCGTAACCGTACTTCTCCATTTGCCTTCACGGGTAACCGCTTCGAATTCCGTGCTGTCGGTTCTGAAGCTAACTGTGCTAGTGCTATGATTACACTGAATACTGCAGTTGCAGAAGCATTACAGGATTTCAAGGTACGAGTAGACAAGCTTATTGCCAATGGTCAGGATACTATTGAGGCTATCATTGAGGTAGTACGCCAAGATATCAAGACATGTGCTCCTATCCGCTTCGATGGTAATGGATACTCTGACGAATGGGTAGAAGAGGCTGAAAAGAGAGGCCTTGATGTAGAGCGCTCATGTCCTGTAATCTTCGACCGCTATCTGGACGAAGCTAGCATTAAGATGTTCGAAAGCCAAGGTGTCATGAAAAAGAACGAACTCGAAGCTCGTAACGAGGTAAAATGGGAAACTTATACTAAAAAACTGCAGATAGAAGCTCGCGTATTGGGCGACTTGAGTATGAACCACATCATCCCTGTTGCTACACACTACCAGAGTCAATTGGCAAAGAACGTTGGCAACATGATTGCTATCTTCGGAGCCGATGAAGCTAAAAAACTAAGCGAACGCAATATTTCTATCATCAAGGACATCGCCGAACGTACTGCACTTATCGAAAAAGGTGTAGAGGAATTGGTTGAAGCTCGTAAGAAAGCGAACAAGATAGAAAACGAGCGTGAGAAAGCTATAGCTTATCACGATACTGTAGAAACTAAATTTGATGCCATACGTTATCAGATAGACAAAC
Source organism: Segatella baroniae B14 (assembly GCF_022024235.1). Lineage (GTDB taxonomy): Bacteria > Bacteroidota > Bacteroidia > Bacteroidales > Bacteroidaceae > Prevotella > Prevotella bryantii. The sequence continues at coordinate 2,339,923 of NZ_CP091799.1, read as the reverse complement.
TTGAATTGGAAGTTTCTGATGAACTTTGGACGCTTCCTAAATATAGAGAATTACTCTTCATCAGATAAAGATTATTGAACAATCTATTTCTTTTATTGGTTGTTTAAGTTTGCTGCGGAGTGTCATCGTGACGATGACGCTCCGTTTTTATTATGTTAAAATCAAAAAAAACAATGCATTATAAAGACGAAAATCGAATAATTTAAGTAACTTTACGGCTGACTATGAAATTCTTCCATTCGAATGAATAACTATTACTCTACAAAAAAGAAAGGACCTCACACATGAAAAAGATACTAACTTTAGCAGTATTACTCATCACAACCTGCACAGCATTTGCAGAAAAGATACAATTCAATGTTAAAGGCATCGTTGATAAGAACACATCAAAAGTATTGTTTTATATCAACGACATGAACCGAAATAATCCTCAAATAATACCTGTAAAAAATGGAAAATTCTCTATTACAGGCATCGAGGAACGCAATGCGATACTCTATTTCATGAGTAGTGAGACCGCTGGCGTCATCGCCATGAACGATGGAGAAGACTTAAATATCGATTTAATTAAAGATAAGATCATATTTGGGTCAACCGCAAATCTTGAACTCGACAACATGCTGCAAAATATAAATAGCCGTGCTATCCAATTTGACCCCGTAGCTGAAATTTTCTATAAGACAGAAATAGCAGGTACTGAGAATAGTAAATTGGAACGAGAAATGGCCAACTATTATACCCAAACTTCAAACATGGTAGTGAATTACTGTTTAAAACATCAAAATGATGTAACTCCTGCCTACATTATCAAAGAATTTTATTCGCTTCTGAACTATAAACAATTTGAGCAAGTGCTTAATCCTAATTCGGCCTACTTTTCTCACCCTGAACTCGACGAAGCAAAAGGTGCATTTGCCATGCTTGCCAAACGCAGACCTGGTATCAACTATCATGAATTAAACATGATTGATGCTAATGGGAAACCTGCTAAATTATCTCAATACTTGGGCAACCATTATACCTTAGTAGATTTTTGGGCTAGCTGGTGTGGACCGTATGAACAAGAAGTTCTCTATCGTAAGGACGCCTACAAACGTTATCATAACCTGGGTTTTGACATTGTTGGTGTATCGTTAGACAGCAAAGAGAATTTTTGGAAAGATGTTATCAAGAGTCAGGAGCTAAACTGGATTCAGCTCAGCGATTTAAAAGGATGGGAGTCTGAAGCTATCGTAAAATATGGATTAAACATCATCCCTGCAAACGTACTGATAGATCCCACAGGCAAAATTATAGCAACAGACCTTACCGGACTTGACCTTATGGACAAACTCGCAGAGATTTATCAAAAATAAGATATTAATAATAACCCTCGACAACGCTTAGCATGTCGAGGGCTATTTTGTTTAAATTCAAAAGTACCCAAAGGGTGTATTACGATGAATATTATTTCAAATAGAAATTAAAAGAACGTACGAGTGATACACCATCTTCTTCAGCTTTTACCTTGACGGTAAACAACTGATTGTGAGCATTGTTTTTTACTACTAGTTTTTTACCTTTAACAGTAGCTATTCCCTCGCCATCAGCTTGTACTATTGTATAAACTGGCTTTTTGTATCCACGGAAATAAGTTGCTAAGTCTATTTTCGCTTTACCATCAATCTGGAAATTTGGTTCTGCTATCCAATTAAGATATTCCTCAAGATTAGTAAAATGATTACCACTCTTATCACCATTATTATCAGCTACAGTAGGATTAGTACCATACGCCTTTTCCCACCAATCTGGCATACCGTCTTGATCTGAATCCCAACCAGCAGGACGAGAAGCTGTTATTATATTCAAGCCTTCAAAACCTTCAGAATCGCTCTCACGGTCTATCAAACCTTTCTTGTGAGTATAGTGACCTTCTGTAGAAGTTTTACCCTGTAATGTTTCGTCTATCATACGGACATCATGGTTATCAAGTTCAGGCATATTACAACCTACATCAGACAATACATTTTTATAAGCAGCCTCAGCTGATTCTACTTTTGCTAATGAAGGGAAGAAAGGATGATTACGGAAGACTTCCCAATCAACCTTCTGCTTATTCTTCGTACGAATCTTCTGCAATGCTGTTTGATCAGTTGTCTTGGTTTGGTCGAGGTTCTCACGAATATTACCACTCATATAATAGCTCTGAGAGCCTCCTCCTGTACCTTCAAGATCTGCACAGAGCAGGATAGGCTGTGTAGTGGCAGGTCCCATCTTATAGTAGTTGCCTACGAAATTTACCTCGTGCGCTCCACCATCGGTAGCCCGTGATCCCCAATTGTAACATACATTATTAAAGAGATCAAGATGACCAGCATACTTACCATCGAGCAATCCACCACCCATACTCCAGTTTCGACCATTATTATGAGCCAAGAGGTTATGATGATAAGAAGCTACACCTTCTGGTGAACCTCCACCTATTGTAGCAGCATAACCATGTTCTACATAACGGTTACTCTGCTCCACATAGTGACTATGTCCTGCAAAGTTTAACTCTTCGGATATCAAAGTATGCTGTAATGTAAGATTCTGCGAATTTCGACTAGAAAAGCCTTCATCAATAGCCCATCCGATAGAACAATGGTCCATGATAGAATGATTGTTGCCTGCCATTCCCATACCATCCATCGTGTTCAAATTGGCACCAGTACCAGTCCACTGATCTCCACCACCTAGACGAAGACGAATAAAACGGGTTATACCATCGTTGGCCACACCGAGAGCTTTCGAACGGAACAAGATACCACGACCTGGAGCTGTCTGTCCTGCTATCGTTACAAAAGGGGCATTAACAGCCAATCGACTATTCAATGTAATAACACCGGCCACATCAAAAACAATAGTACGTGGACCATTAACATGGGTAACACCATAACGGAATGTACCTGGTTTATCTTCATCTGATAGAGAAGTTACGTGATACACATCACCACCACGGCCACCAATAGCATACTTACCGTAACCTTCAGCACCAGGGAAAGCTATACGACGAGGTTGGAACATCCAAACCTGTCCTTGGGTAGTTTTGCCTTCTTTGGTTACATCAATACGCCAATAATATTTCTGCATGGGTGACAAGCCTGTCAAATCGTAAGAGGTTGCTGTGGCTGATAAACGAATATTCGTTCCACCACCATGCTCTAATACTTGCTTATCAGTTGCCCAATACAATTGTTGTGAATCTGCTCCATTTACAGCAGCTTTCCATTGCAAATGAGCCGTTCCACCATCAGCATCTGCATGAACATCATTATTTGCTGGGAATGGAGAAGATACCATGTTGTCTGCATTAGGAACATCCAATTCCAAAGAATTTATATAAAAATCAGTAGTACAACTATACTCTATGGTAGCAGTGGTACCCGTAAAAGTGACATACGATTTTGCTGATGATACACGTGTAGCCTCGCGATTACTCTGTGGGATAGAAGCGACTTTCTTACCATTTACGGCAACTTGTATATCAGAAAGATTGGTCAATCCATCTGTGTTATTATGGTAAGCCTGCAAAGAATGTTCACCTTCTGGCAATCCCTTGATGATAACAGTAATAGAACGCTTTCCTGCTTCAACTCCGTCCACATGAATACCATCATTTACCAAACGGTCTTTAGCTATCTGTCCTTTATACCATCCTGTACGTACTGAATGATTTTTAGACGTATTCTTGATGCATACTTCTACCTGACCATAGTTTCGACTATCCGTAGCATTAGGGGGTAATTCAGGAAGCATCCAACTCGTAAAACCATCTGCAGAAACTTCCGCAGTACGTCTTCTACTCTGATCCAAATCAAAATACTGAGCCTGTGCACCTAAAGCTGCCATAAAGCATAAACCAAAACCAAACGCACGCTTAGTTATCCCCAAAGAGATACGATTGTTTTGAATAGATTTTTTCATCTTTGATAGTTGTTTTTAATTCGTTTATCAAGACTTTATGCTTCTCAAAGCCCTTTTACGAGCACACGATGGACATAAGCCTTTCATCATATAGTTTATAGAATTCTTTTCAAATCCCTGAGGAAGCTGAACTTGAGGTATTGGCGTATCCTCAAAACAAAAGATTTTACGACACCCCTCACAATAAAAATGGACGTGTTCATCATCATCGCTGTCCTCACTATGACTAAAACAAACTTCATATTTAACATTTCCATTGCCATCTTCCATATCATGTACAAGATGATTTTCACGAAATAAAGCTAATGTTCTGGAAATATTCGATTTATCTATCGTAACAATGGCTTCTTCTATTTCTTTGAGAGACATCGGATACTTGGCAACAGCAAGCGCTCTTAAAATAATTATTCGATTAGCTGTTGGTTTGATGCCATGCAGTTGCAACAGATTACCATATTGTGATTCTTCCATGCTTATCAATACTCATTAATGACATGCCAAAGTTACAATTTTTTATAAAACAGCAAAAAAAATATCTGACCAAAATTATTTAGTCAGATATTTCTTTTGCCATGCCTTATAATAGTCTGGTTTATCTATCATCAGTTGGCCCTGAGGATCAATAAAAAGCTGAGTGGTTGTGGCTTTAATGCAAAGTTCATGATCGCTTTCACGATAGATTTCATAACGATAATCCAATCGAGCACCACGCTTATGAACATAATGCGTATGAATTTCGGCTACATCATTAATACGAAGAGAGGCAAAATATTTAATATGCATATCATATATTGGTGCATAAATGCCCGCTTCTTGCATTGTCGCATAACCGATACCCTCATAATGACGTCCAAAAGACTCTCGACCATCTTCGAGATAAGCAACGTAAGAGCCATGCCAAGCAACACACATAGAATCGATCTCGCTAAACTTGACTCTTACTTTGCAGATATCTTCTAAATCCTGCATCGCTTAAGGATTAAAGACTTTATCATTTACACTGCCTCCAAAACGGAAACCTGTGAAAGCATACTTGGTATAACCACCACGACGGTCTTTCATGCTCAGACTAACAAGAGCGTTAGTAGACTTGTTGATAACCAACTCAAAAGAACTAAACATCATACGACGCTTCTCTTTTGCGTTTGCTGCAACTGGCACAATGGTTACTAATACATTGTGACCAGACTGAGCTACTGATACGCCAGAGAGTTTAGATATATCAGACTTACCACCTGAAAGCACACTATAAAAAACTGACTTGAAGGTAGCAAACTGAGCACTAATCTTACTGTTAGCAACATGTTTACGACCCTTCATGACCATTGTAAAGGTATTGCCATTCATAACCAACTGATCCTTACCGCCATTCACAGAAATACAGACCTTATCAGGATCTTTCATATACAAAGAACCTGTAGCAGTAGTATTCTTGGTCAAAGCAGCATTATGCTGGGTCATCGTTACATTTGCGGTTGCAGTCTTTGCACTTTTAAATTTGGCTACAGCCTGAGTAAATGCTGCTTCCTGTGCGAAAGTAGCTGTTACTGCCATCATAGAAAGCAGCACAAACAAAACAATCTTTTTCATTTTCTTAAATACTTAAACTAATATTATTGATATATACTTAAAATTAAGTATAAAGTCCACCATTGATAGAGATTACGTTACCTGTGATGTAACCTGCCTCTGGTGATGCCAAATATCCTACAAGACTAGCCACTTCCTCTGGTTTACCAAATCGGTTAGCAGGTATCGTCTTCTTCAACGCAGCCTCATCTAGACCATCTACCATATCTGTCTTGATAAAACCTGGAGCTATGGCATTAACCGTAATATTACGACGAGCTACTTCCTGAGCCAAAGCTTTTGTAGCTCCAATAATACCACCCTTTGCTGCAGAATAGTTAGTCTGACCAGGAAGACCTTTCAAACCACTCAAACTTGCCATATTTATGATACGGCCAAACTTATGAAGCTGCATGGCTGGAAGAATGGGTTGTGTTACGTTGTAGAAACCATTTAAAGTAATCTGAAGCACGGTAGTCCAGTCTTCAGCTGGCATCAAAGCCATCAAGTTATCACGACGAATACCAGCATTATTAACCAACACTTCGATATATTCATCAGGATGAGCTTGCTGCCAAGCCTCGATAGCACCACGAGTCTGCTCTAAATTACTTACATCAAACTTGAGCAATTCTCCATCTTGACCTTCCTGACGTACCAGCTCGAGTGTTTCCTCTGCTGCATCTGTCTTATTCACATAATTTACAAGGATATGATATCCCATCTGTGCAAGGCGTACACATGCTGCACGACCTATACCACGGCTTCCGCCGGTTACTAATGCGTATTTCATTTTCTTATTGATTGAGTTTCTTATATATTGTTTCTTTACCTAAAATCTCTGCACATGTCATCAAGGCTGTCATCGTTACACCATGTATACCATGGACCATCAAACTTTGACCTGTTAGCAAAAGATTGGGAACAGGGGTACGAGGTGACAACGTAGTCAACATCGGATTATTGTAATCTTTTCGAAGACCATAAGCAGACCCTTGCGATGTAAGGGTATAATCGCGATAAGTTAATGGACTGCTAGTATACACTTCGCTGATCTTCCCTGATAAGCCAGGAATAACACGTTCAGCTAAAGCAATACATTCCTTGATCTTTTGGGTCATCAATTGCTGATACCCTTCCCCACGTCGACCTACCTTGCTATCAGCCCATTCTTCACACTGACTCCATAACATAGGAGTAAGCAAATCTATCTGCCGAGCATACTTTTCGCCATTTTCTGGAACACGACAACTAATCATGACACCTCTTACTGGACCTTTCTTCTGATAGAAATCCCAAACATCAGGCTGATCATAAACAAACTGATTATAGTTGAAATATTCTACACTTTCTGGCTGAAGAACGATTGATGCCGTAAACATACCAAAAGTATTTTCCATTCGACAGATACGTCTCCGGAATATCTTCTTAATATATTGGCTTTCTTGAATCATGTCAAAAGTAACTGCAGGATGAACATCGCTGACAAAGAGATCTCCTTCAAAGCATCGACCATCCTTACATATCGCAGTTACAATCTTCCCGTCTTTCTCTACTAATTGTTCTACCTCTGCCTTACAGAAGATTTCTCCACCATTAGCTTTAATATCACGAAGCAACGCATCCACTATCAGATTACCATCACCTTTTAAGCGCCAGCTACTGGCAATATAACTGCCATTGCAATGAGCAAAGGTAAATAAAGGAAGCGTTTCCTTCCGAAGTTCCAACTTTAAAGAGCTACCTGAAAGGATATTAATTAATAGTTCGTTATGAATAATTTCATGCAGATAATCCCAAGCACCTGTGGTAAACATAGGTGATCCGACAGGAGAATTGACCATATCTGCATGAGAGCCAAATAGTCCTTCAAACTGATCACGGTCGCTGCGCTGAAGCATTTCTACATATTTTTGCAAACCCTCTCTTTCCTCTGGAAAGTCTGAAGCTAACTGCTCTACAAAAGCTTGATATCCCTCAGCATAACAATAAGTACGTTCACCGATGGTAATACGGTCAAAACCATCCGCATCCAAACGTTTCCAAGGTAAATTCAACAAGCCCAACATCTTGAAAGGCTTATACAAAGCCTGTCCTTCTGCCAAACCTCCCACATAATGAAGACCTGTGTCAAAAGACAGACCTTTACGATTATAACTCTGCAAACAGCCTCCAGGTTGCACTTCTCTTTCGAGAAGCACTACTTTTTTTCCTTCTTCTGAGAGGATATGAGCACACTCCAAGGCACCCAGTCCACTTCCTATGATAACAACGTCGTATTTCACGCTTACGGGTTATTGCTTTTCTTTACGAGAAATGAATTTAAATAAAGCCGGTTGAAGAACATAGGCTAAGACAACTGCCGATACCAAACCTACAAGTGTTGAGAAACCTACAGATTTGATAGCTGGGTGAGAAGCCAAAAGCATAGAACTAACCGTGATGACCAAAATAAAGGCACTGAAGAAAATCGCAGACTTATGAAGTCCAAGCAATTTTTTATTTTCCTTACCTCCAATCAATCCATTCATGACAAAGATACTATAATCTACGCCAATACCAAAAATAAATGTAGAAATAATGATATTGATAAGATTAAACTTCATATCAAAAATATCCATAGCACCCAAAACGATAAGCCAACTTAAAATAATTGGCATAAATCCTAAGAGCGTATATTTGATATTGAAACGGAAGCTGAACAATAATACAACGAAGACAAATGCCATTGATATCCATTGCAGTATGTTGAAGTCACTATTCAACTTCATCAATGTATCCTGAGTATAGTAACTCGTATCCAATACGAGCATATTCGGCTCATTGGCTATAGCATCACAAATACGCATATAATCACTGTTGGCTCCTACTTCCGAATTTTTGTCGTACTTCACAGAAGTAAACAGTAAATACTGTCCTGCATATGTTTTCTCCATCAATGTAGACTGATAACCAGCAGGAATAATTCCTGATTTGTATAAAGGATCTGGCTCATAGTCTGCCTCTACAGCCTCGAAAAATGGTTCGAAGGCATCTGTGCTAAAGCCGACCTGAGGGGCTGTCATCGCAACCAACTGACGTACTTTTCCTACTCTGCTTGGAGTCCAGAATTTCTTCCAGGCATCAATACGCTGTTGTTGTACCTTCTCTGATACAAAGATCTGGTTTGTGCTTGTATAGCCTTTAACCAGCCCCAGTTTCTGAAGTGAATCTAACTTATGTTGAAGTGCATCAAAATGCTCTATAGCTTCCTCCATTGTTTTACCAGAACTGGCAAAATATGTAGAGTGAATGGCCGATTCTGTCTTCTGTGTCTGTAAGTTTTCAGAATAAACTACCTCAGGAGAACGATAGCCCAGATTATTCATATCTGAATCAAACTGAGTACCATGTATCGCATAAGCGACTACACAAATTAACGTAACCACAATAATACCTGCAAGAAGTGGCTTTTTTTGGTCAAACGGATAAGCATTAATACGATCGATAAAACCAAAAGCTTTCTTGTTGATACGGTTTACCTTATCATCAAGTAATTGTGGCAAGAATATTAAACTAAAAAACGTAGTGCCTGAAATAGCAAATGCTGCAAACAGTCCAAAATCTTTCAACAGGTCGGTATTGATAAAAATAAGTCCCATGAAAGAACCTATTGTTGTCAGACAACCCAAAAGAACAGGTACTGTCTCATCTCGCAACACTTTTTCCGGATCATTGACATACTTATAATGCGTCAGCACATGAAGTACATAACTCATAGCTACGCCAAGAACAATAGCACCAATACCTAAAGCCAACAAAGAGAACTGTCCCTCTATAAAATACATCATAGCTAGTCCAAAGACTGCACCAAATGCCACTGGCAATATTAGTAATGGCAAAGTATCCCAATTGCGGAAACAAATGAAAATAAATGCCAACACAAAAATAAAGGATCCAAAAACAGTAGTAGTTAAATCCTTCTTTATGGTAGAGGAGTTATAGTAGCCACTAGCAGGAGTGCCATGATAGACTATTTTCACTTCAGGATGTGAAGTTTTAAATTTCTCTATTTGCTGGTTAAGCATCTCAAACATAGCAGACCCCTGTCCCGTATTCGTAGCAGAATATTTCGGTGTTATAAAAGCAATACACACAGAGGAATCTGGTACAAAGAAATGTTCATCAATTGTCTTATAACTGCCTGCAGAACCCGCCATAAGAGGAGCCATCTGCTTCATTAAGACACTTCGGATACCTACAGGATCCATCTGAATTAACTCAGGAAAAGATGAACCAAAACTCCCTGTCATATCCTCCCGATTGGTAATCATCTGTTTATTAAAATGTTCAACAGTGAGCATCGAGTCGATATGTGCATACACTGCAGTATCAATATATGCAGGGAAATGTTCCTGCATATAATCTACAGCATCAAACATCACATCCTCAGGTATATTATAAAACACATCACCTATAACCTGTTCGCCCTTAGGGCGCTTGGCATCCTGAGCATTCAGAGAATCTACAAAAGCATCACAGGCTCTGGCGATTTTTTGAGGAGTAGCTCCTTTTTGCCCTTCAAACAACAGGAAAGTTTTATCCTTAATTCGAAGGCTGGAAAAAGCTAATTTTGTAGTACCATCAGCATTCTTAGATGATGGCATCAACTTGTTAATATCTTCTTCAAGGTTTATTCTAGAAGCAAAAAAGCCGAAGAAAATAAACAAGAAAATCATCGAAGCCCAAAAGATAGGTCGATGATTATGAAAATATTTATAGATCTTTATAACAAGTTCGGTCATATCATTTCACCCTTGAAATCCATATATTGCTGCTGAGCATCAGCAATACTGGCCAATACCTTTACACTCGATTCACCTTCTTCAACATGAACCGTAACATCCAATGTAGGACAGACTGAAGGAGAAGCTACTGCTGTAAGACGGCAGCGGTCGAGCTTATTCATCACCAACTTTCTGCCGACTACCTGCATCACGCATTCCTTTATCATCTCTATATTGCAGACACCTGGAGATACAGGATTACCAGGGAAATGCCCCTGATATACATCGCACTCAGGCAACAGCTCTACATGGAATACGATATTATTATCCTTTTCTTCGCGACTTACTACACGATAGAACTTATTGAGTAATAGCATATCCATTATTTTTCTTCGTCAATATAGATTTTCATTTGTGTATCAGCAACCTTCTCGTCACCTACATATGTTTCACCCATAATGATGGTAACACCCTGTACTGTAGCACCCATAGTTATAGTCGTCTTCATGACATCACCAACAGATGGTCGATGATAACAATGAAAACGTTTGATTTCACCTATATAGCCTACAGGAGGTTCTGTAGCCCCTTCTGCCAGTGCACGATATCCAGCAAAAGCAGATGCTGACTGAGCTATATGCTCAATCATACCAGGCTCAGCCATCTTACCATCTTCCTCTATAAAATAATTGTCGACCTTGACAGTAAGGATGGCAACAGCATTGTCACCATCCACACTATCTAATCGGTCGACCATCATTATAGGATTGCGCTGAGGAATAAGCGCCTTGATATCTTCTGTAATCATTTATTTTTCAACATGACTATCAAGATAGTCGTAAAGATCGTTGAATGTATCAATCTTACGAAGATCCTCTACAGGAATCTTCAATTTGTAAGTATACTGAATAACTGCTACAAGGTCAACAAGACTCAAGCTGTCAAGATTCAAAGTATCCTTCAAATTTGCTTCAGGAGCAAATGTGCTTTCTTCTACTTCGAACTCCTCAGCCAATACAGAATTAACCTGCTTTACAATGTCTTCACGTGTCATAATAATTTTCTTTTTAGTTTATTTTATCTATCGTAAATACAATAATTATAAATTCTTCACTACAAGAGTAGAATTAGTACCACCAAAGCCGAATGAGTTAGAGAGGAACATATCGAAATGCTGTTCGATGGTTTCTGGAATTACATTTACTGCAGCTGTCTCTTCATCTGGATTTTCAAAGTTGATATTACCTGCAATAAAGTCATTTTTCATCATCAACATGGAATAAATCATCTCACTAGCTCCTGCCATCCACATCTCATGACCTGTCTGACTCTTGGTAGAAGTAACTGGCACCTTATAATCACCGAAGATGTCAGCAATTGCTAATGCTTCACGACCGTCACCTGCATGAGTAGATGTAGCATGTGCATTAACATAACCGATCTGACGTGGATCAAGACCACCATTCTTCAAACAAAGCTCCAAAGAACGAGTTGGACCAGCTACATTAGGAGTAGAAATATGATCACCATTACCTGAAAATCCCCATGACATCACTTCACCAAGGATTGGTGCACCACGTTTTACAGCTGACTCGTAGTCTTCCAAAATAACAGTAGCTGCACCACCACCAGGAACCAAACCGTTACGGTCTCTATCGAATGGGCGACTAGCCTTAGTAGGCTCATCCTCACGAGTAGAGAAAGCCTGAATACCATCGAAAGATGCTACACTGTACATATTAGCTTCCTGAGCACCACCACAGATTACATAATCCTGCAAACCCTGACTAATCAACATGGCTGCCAAACCAATAGCTTGAGAACTCGATGCACAAGCTGCAGAGGTTGTCAAGTTGATACCACGCAATTTGAACAGGCAAGCAAGATTCATTGTAACAGTAGAGTTCATTGATTGGAAAATAGCTCCACTACCACAAGCTGAAGTATCCTTAAACTCACGGAACTTATCGAGTGCATGCATTGTTGCCTCAGCAACAGAGTCATTACCATAAATGATACCAACCTCATGTGCATCGATAAAATCCTGATCCATCTTGGCGTTTTCTAAAGCATCCTTAGTTGCCATATAAGCATACTGAGCTTCTTCTGGCATAAACTGACGCATATTACGCTTGACGAAAGGCTTCAAGTCTGGTACCTTGATATCAGCACAAAGAGCAGAACGGAATCCTGCATCTTTACGTTCCTGACTAAAAATGATACCACTTTTTCCCTGATACAGAGAATCTTTTACTTCATCCAAGGTTGTACCCAGGCAAGACCAAATGCCCATACCTGTAATTACTACTCTTCTTTTCATATTTATCATCTCCTGCGTTTTGAAGACTTTTATCTTCAGCACTACAGATTAATAGCTATATATATTTTATTGAATACTCTTTTTATAACAACGTCTTCTCTTGATAATGGATGGACCAAGTGGTTTCCATTGTGAGAGCTCTTTCACGTTATCCTCAAGTTGGGGACCAGTTTCTGCAAATTTAAATCCTAACTTATTATATTTAGGTATTAAATCATCAAAAAGTAAAGCATTTACACCCAATCCCTGCAAATCTGGCCGAACTGCTATCAACAAGAGTTCTACAGTGTCTTCTCTTTTCCATTTCAAGCTCTTCAGTAAATGATACCATCCCAATGGAAACAATTTACCATTTGCTTTTTGCAAAGCATGAGAAAGAGAACCAATCGTTACTGCAGCTGCAACGATTTCACCCTTATTGTTTACTACCATCGGAAGCAAATCCAAATTTAGCAATGGCAGATATTTGTCTACGAATTCATCAGCCTGCTCTTCTGTCATTTTTGAAAAGCCAAATAATGGAGAGTAAGCTGCGTTCAATAATTCAAATAATTTATGACCAATATTTTCCTGGACGAATTGCTTTTTAGTAACGCATTTAACTTGCAGACCAAACATTTCTCCAGACAATTTTGATACGCGAGCATACTTGGCTGGTACTTCCTTGGGAACATCTACCCGAATAGAAACCCAGTCAACTGCTTTTTCGTATCCTAAAGCCTCCATATGCTCTGGATAATAAGCATAATTATAGTAGGTAACCATCGAACTTAATTTATCGAAATCTTCCACAAGCATACCTTCTTTATCAAAATCGGTTATACCCAATGGACCTTCGACATTATCCATACCATGATTCCTACCCCAGTTTTCCACTGCTTTCAATAAAGCTTCAGAAACCTGACGGTCGTCTACAAAATCGAAATAGGCAAAACGCACTGTTTTCTTATTCCATTTTTCATTGGCATGGTGATTGATGATACCAACAATTCGGCCTACTACTTTATCATCCCGATAAGCTACAAAGCCCTGTAAATCTGTAAATGCCAACCCCGAATTCTTTTTCGGATCGAACATATTTCTCATATCCATATCCATGTCAGGTACATACTGTTTACAATCAGCATAAAGCACCTTAGGAAAAGCGATGAAATCATTCTCCTCCTGCTTGGTATGGATAGGAATTACTTTAATCATTCCCATATTGGGTGCAAAATTACGTAATATAATTGAAATCACAATATTCTAAAACTCTTAATTATTGGTCTTATTAAGAATTTTTAAGTATATTAATATCATAACTGTTACAGAAATTAATGAGGCGGAAATTCTCAATTAGTCCACCTGATTTCATATGTTTACTGCTAAAATTGACAAAATGTACACAAATATAACGATATCAAATAAAAAGAGCAAGTCATAACTAGATTTTTCCTACAAAAGCCGTACGTTTTATAACATTTTTCATTACTTTTGCACACAAAATGAGGCTTAAAGAAAATAATAGCAAACTAAACAACATATAAAAGCAAAAATGGCAAACTTAAGATTTGAGGCTGTAGCCGAAGCCGCTAAGAAAAGGCCAGTCGATGTAAGAGTCCCTATTGAGAGACCTTCTGAGTACTTTGGTAAGTATGTTTTCAACCGACAGAAAATGTACAAGTATCTGCCTTCAGACATTTACGCCAAACTGGTCGATGTAATGGATAATGGTGCTCGATTAGACCGTAGCATTGCCAATGCTGTAGCAGAAGGTATGCGACAGTGGGCTATAGAAAATGGTGTAACACACTATACGCACTGGTTCCAGCCTTTAACCGAAGGTACTGCCGAAAAGCATGATGCTTTCGTAGAACATGATGGAAAAGGCGGTATGATTGAAGAATTTTCAGGAAAACTACTTGTTCAGCAGGAACCTGACGCTTCTTCTTTCCCTAACGGTGGTATCCGTAATACATTTGAAGCACGTGGTTATTCTGCTTGGGATCCTACATCTCCTGTCTTTATCATTGACGATACACTTTGTATCCCTACTATCTTCATTTCGTATACTGGTGAAGCACTCGACTATAAGTCTCCATTGCTTCGCGCTCTCCACGCTGTTAATGTTGCAGCTACTGATGTTTGTCACTATTTTGATCCATCTATCAAGAGTGTACATGCTAATTTAGGATGGGAACAAGAATATTTTCTCATTGATTCTGCCTTGTATTCTGCTCGTCCTGACCTGATTCTTACAGGTAGAACGCTGATGGGACATGATTCTGCTAAAAACCAGCAGATGGACGACCATTATTTTGGTACAATCCCAGAGCGAGTTCAGGCCTTTATGAAAGAATTGGAAATCCGCTCTCTTGAATTGGGTATTCCTTGCAAGACTCGCCACAACGAGGTTGCTCCTGGCCAGTTTGAGTTGGCTCCTATTTTCGAAGAATGTAACTTGGCTATCGACCATAATATGCTTCTCATGGGGCTCATGAAAAAAGTGGCTCATAAACATGGGCTTCATGTTTTGCTCCATGAAAAACCTTTTGAGGGCATCAATGGTAGCGGTAAGCATAACAACTGGAGTTTAACCACTGATAATGGTATTCTCCTCTATAAAAGTGGTTCTACTCCAGAAGAGAATCTTCGTTTCGTTGTTTTCATTGTCGAAACATTGATGGCCGTTTACAAGCATAATGGTTTGCTTAAGGCTTCTGCTATGAGTGCTTCTAACTCTCACCGTTTGGGTGCAAACGAAGCTCCACCTGCTATTATTTCTTCTTTCCTCGGTAAGCAGTTGACTGAACTTCTTGACCATGTAGAGAAGGCTGATAAGAAAGCCTTATTTGATGTGGCCGACAAGAAAGGTGTTCAGTTGGATATTCCTGAAATTCCTGAATTGTTCATTGATAATACCGACCGTAACCGTACATCTCCTTTTGCCTTCACTGGTAACCGTTTTGAATTCCGTGCTGTAGGTTCTGAGGCTAACTGTGCTGCTTCTATGATTGTATTAAATACGGCAATGGCCGAAGCTCTCACTAACTTCAAAACACGTGTCGATGCACTTATTGCGAAAGGTGCTGACAAGAAAGCTGCTATTATCGATGTTCTCCGTGAGGATATCAAGACGAGCAAACCAATTCGTTTCGATGGTAATGGTTACAGCGATGAATGGAAGGAAGAAGCTAAAAAGCGTGGTCTCGACTGTGAATCATCTTGCCCTCTATGCTTCGATAACTATTTGCACGAAGACAGCGTTAAGATGTTCGAAGACTTCAATGTACTTCACAGAAATGAGCTCGAGGCTCGTAATGAGGTGAAATGGGAAACTTATACCAAGAAGATTCAAATTGAGGCTCGTACCATGGGCGATATTGCCATGAACCATATCATTCCTGTAGCTACACACTATCAAAGTCAGTTGGCTAAAAACGTACAGAGCATGATGGAAATCTTTGGTAGAGAAGAAGGTGAAAAACTTACCTCTCGTAATATCAAGATTATTAAGGAGATTGCTGAACGTACAGAGAAGATCGAAACCTTCGTAGAGGAATTGGTCAATGCTCGAAAGGTGGCTAACAAGATTGAAAGTGAACGTGAGAAAGCCATTGCTTACCACGACACAATAGCACCAAAGATGGAAGAAATCCGTTATGAGATTGACAAACTCGAGCTCATAGTTTCAGATGAGCTTTGGACACTTCCTAAATATCGTGAAATGTTATTCCTCGACTAATTTATTTGAAAAGTATTATACCAAAAGGTTCAGCAGAATAGTCTACTGAACCTTTTTCCGTATATATGAAAAAGGGGAACCTTCTATCTGCAGAAGGACTCCCCAAATTATGGTTTTATATAACTTGATTTAGAAACGATATACAACAAAAGACTTAGCTGGAATGGTTATATTAACCACATTGTCTGAAACATCAAGTGAAGATTCCACTGGCTTCACAGCATCCTTATTTTTCAAGGTATTCTCAGCATGCAGATCATTGGCATGTAAAGTAATGACCTTCGCACTCTTCACATTCTTAGCTCCCTTCAGATTTAAAGCTATAGTCTTATCCTCACCGACAGCATTCGCAATCTTTACGATGTAATTCTTAGTTGGAGCATCATATACTGCTGAAGCATAGAGACCATCCTCACCTTTGACGACTTGATCATTTTCTGTTAGTTTCAATACATGAGTACCTCGATTCGTACCGTAGAGCATCTGTACATACCAGTTAGCACTGCGTACAGAATTTAAATTATCAAACCAGATCAAATCTGGACGCCACTGCCATCCCTCTACATGAGCGAACAAAGGAGCATAGGTAGCCTGATAAACAACATCTGCATTACGTTCCAAACCCGTCATGAAAGCTGCTTCAGAAAGAGCAGCCTCCCATGAGTTCGGATCACCCTTAGCATGAGCTGCATATTCTCCTGCAAAGACTTTAGGACCCTTACGGTCGTAATTATCATAACGACCTGCATTCTTGAAGAACCAGTCTGGCGACATATAATAATGTTCGTCAACCAAGTCAACCCCTAATTTACGCATTTCTTTCCATCCATAATCAAACTTATCGCCATCAGCAGAAGGACCACTTGAACCACAAATCTTGATATTTGGATATTTTGCACGAATCTGCTTGACGAACTCTGCCAGGCGAACTGGATACATCTCACCCCACTGCTCATTACCAACACCAATCTGCTTCAGATGAAATGGTTTTGGGTGCCCCATATCAGCACGGAGTTTACCCCATTTACTCGTAACTGGACCATTGCAGAATTCTATCAGGTCAAGCGCATCATCGATATACGGTTGCAGGTCTTTCAGAGCTACATGCGCATTTACATCCTGATCTTTATTCTGATACTGGCAAGCCAAACCTACACTAACTACTGGTAATGGCTCAGCACCAATCTTCTCAGACAAAAGGAAGTACTCATAAAAGCCCATACCATAAGTCTGATAATAATTAGGATACATACGATGAGGGAATGTATAATTCCATCGATTTTCGTTCAATGGTCGATTTTCTACGTTACCTACACTGTTTTTCCATTGATAACGTGTTTCCAAATCTGTTCCTTCTACGATACATCCACCAGGGAAACGGAAGATACCAGGATGTAAATCTTCCAGATCTTTTACCAAGTCTGCACGCATACCATTCCAGTTATCTTCCGGGAACAAAGATACATGGTCTAAATCGACGGCATCACCAGACATCAGGAAGATTCGCATTAAACCTTTCTGCTGTGTTTTATTTGAAGTCAGTGTGGCTGTATATTTAGTCCATTTATTGGCAGTTACAACGATGGTATCACGACTGATTGGTACATTATTTTCACCTACCAGCTCTACACGAAAACGAGCTTTTTTACCTTGAAGATTGTTAAGACGGGCATAAACAGAGAACTCATACTTCATGCCTTTCTTAAGCCCCATGCCAAAGAAGCCACGATTTTCCAAACCTGTAAATTTCTGATTATGACCAGCATTCGATAATGTAACATAATGTGGATTACGTTCGAAAGCTGGTTTCACATCATTAACGGAAACATTTCCAAAGGTATTCCACCCCATTAGACGATCAGGAAATTCAAAACTTCTGTTTTCCACCATTTCAGCATACAGACCACCATCTGCGCCAAAGTTGATATCCTCAAAGAAGATACCATACATTGTTGGTTGAATTTTCGCACCAAGTTTATTAGCTTGTACAGTAAATTGATGTGTCTGAGCACTTGCTGGCAATGCTGACATTGCAGCAAGAAGCAATGCTGATAGCAATTTAGGTTTTTTCATATTGACTAATTATTTATTCTTTAGGTTATTTGCAAGGCAAAGTTATTGATTTTATCAAAAAAAGAGGTGGACATTATACGCTATGAAGTGGATAATATCCCCTCTTTTTTTCTTTTTATTATAAAATAGGAGTCAGAACAAAACTAAACTGATAATCTGCAGCTGGAACACGATAAGGTTTCAAAGGCCAAGCACCCCAACTATTAGTACCACCTACACCCATCTGCACCTTATCAATGCAAATATTCGTGTATACAGATTTCTTCACCTCGTAACTATGTCTCTGCTGTTTATCAAGGCCTTCATCCAAATCTGCAATATTATAATGTAAAGCAGACATATCGCCGATACGCTGATCTACTGGAGTAAACAGCAAACCGACACCATTAGCATCTGTCTGCTTCCACCATCCGATATCAGTTTTGGTTCCAGTTTCTTGTGGACGAATATAAGGGAAGAACTGGTCATCAGTATTCTGTTTCCAGGTTCCCATACGCATACATTCCTTGCGATCATTATAATTTTCGATAGGGCCTCTACCGTAGTATTCTATCTGACTCATCTGGTAAGGCATATTCATCACCATACCAAAACGGAACATATCACTTACCTTTTCTTCAGGTGTCATCACCAGCTGTTCTGATACCGTTATTTTTCCATTTGGAGCAATGCGATAAGTCATCTCTAAACGTGCCTTTACTTCTGGCATTTCATAAGATGCACGTACCAAAGCCTGTTTTACACCTTCCGATTTTTCTATCGTTACATCAAGTGCTTTCAGATTAAACTGAGGATTCTTCCAAGCTGCAAATTTCTTCTGCATACCTGCACCCATATCATTATCGGTTACAGCACGCCAGAAGTTAGGCTTCAAACTACCGTCTTTACCCAATAAGTCTTTACCTTTTACTTGATATTGCGCCAACCAACCTGTTTTTTTGTCGAAGGCAATAGTAGCTTCATCACTCTTGAAAGTGAGTAAGTTGCTCTTATCATCCTTCACAACTTTTATCTTACCGGTTCCTACACTATTAGCAGAAGCTATTGCTATCTTTTGCTTTTCTATTTCCAATTGGCGATAAGCGATAACCTGACCTACTTTCATCAAAGGTTCAGATTTCTTGAGTTTGAAGTCGATATTCAGATAACTATCGTGTCCATCCTCCACCTGATATGGCAAAGTTAGTTCCACAGTCTGTTGAGGAGCTATTTTCAGATCGGCTACCGTTCCTTCTTTTACTATATGACCGTCTACCAAAAGTTGCCAATCCATCTTGACATTCTTCAAATCTTTGAAGAAATTCTCATTGTATACACGTATCTTACCCTGCTTAGCATCTACGGCCTCAGCCCAGATATTCTGATACTGATAAGCCAACTCGTAAGCATGAGGATTCAGTTGACGATCAGGACCTATAATACCATTACAGTTAAAGTTGTTATCACTGGCATCATAGCGATTATAGTCACCACCATAAGTATACTTTATCTTATTCAGTTCGCTATATGGCGTCTTTTCATCTACCTGTATACTCATTGGCTTAACAATTTCACGATGTAAGCCTTGATCTACAAAATCCCAGTCGAAACCACCCTGAAACTTCGGATATTTGCGTATCAACTTCCAGTATTCAGCCAAATTACCACCAGAGTTACCCATGGTATGATTATATTCACACTGAATCAATGGGCGAGTACGTTTCTCATCTTTAGCATAATTTTCGCAAGCATCCACTGGGAAATACATTGGACAGAATATATCTGTAGCTTTTCGATCCATACCAGCCTGCTCGTACTGCACTGGTCTCGAGTTATCCTGAGATTTAATCCAGTCATAAGCATCTTCAAAGTTCTTGCTATAACGAGTTTCATTACCCAAGCTCCATACGATAATGCTTGGATGATTATAGTACATAGACACATTATGCTGATTTCGCTCTAAGATCTGCTTCGCAAACATAGGTTTACCAGAAGGAGCATCATCACCATAACCGAAACCATGACTTTCTTGATTGGCCTCTGCGACAATATACAGACCATACTGATCGCACAATTCATACCAGATAGGGTCATCAGGATAATGGCAGGTTCTTACCGCATTAATATTCAGACGTTTCATAATCTGAATATCCTGTATCATTCGTTCACGACTTACCACATATCCTCCATCTGGGTCCATCTCATGACGGTCTGCACCCTTAATCAAAATAGGTTGACCATTGACGAGCAACTGTGAATTTTTAATTTCTACCTTACGGAAGCCCACTTTCACTGCTGTTGTCTCATAAGAAACCTGAGGTTTAGCTGGGTCATTAAGACTAACTTGCAGGGTATACAAAGTAGGAGTTTCTGCAGACCACTTCTGAGGATCAGCCACCTTAAATTCGGTTTTTATCTCTCCCACTTTAGCATAATTTATCTGTTTTGCCTCTACTAATTTTCCTGAAGGGTCAAAAAGACGTACAGTAACCGCAGCCTTACCTTTTACTTGCATAGCTACCTGTAGCGTACCATCCTTATAGTCATTGATCAAATCAGGTACGATACGAATATCAGAAAGTTGATTTTGCTTATTCTTGGCATAGAGATAACAGTCACGAGCTACACCCGAAAGACGCCAGAAGTCTTGATCCTCATCGTAGCTACCATCACACCAGCGGAATGTCTGAAAAGCGATCACATTCTCACCTTTCTTCAAATAAGGTGTAATATCAAATTCTGCAGCTACCTTACTATCCTCGGTATAGCCTACATATTTGCCATTAACCCACAGATACATATTTGATGTCACAGAACCAAAGTGAGCAATAACCTGTTTGCCATCCCAATTCTCTGGAATCTTAATGATACGTCGATAACTGCCCACATGATTATCCTTAACCGGCACTTCAGGAGGATTATTCTGAAAATGACCTCTCCAACCAAAACCGATATTCACATATTCAGGATCACCATAGCCATTCATTTCCCAGAGTCCGGGTATTGGGAATGTTTTCCATGAAGAATCATCAAAATCAGTTTTCCAGAAATCAGTTGGCCTCTGGTCGGCATTAGCCACCCAGTTAAATTTCCAGTCACCCTCTAAAGAGCAATAATTGGCCGATGCCTTCATATCGCCTTTCAGCGCTTTTTCAGCTGACTCATACGTAAAGAAGTTTGTATGAAGCAGATAGCGGTTAACCTCATTAACTTGCAAGTCGTGCCATTCAGTAAACGTTGGTTGTAATGTTTTTGGTGTTTTAGACTTAGCAGCACATGCTGGAGATACAGACATCGCTGCCAAGCATAAAGCGATAACCTGATTTGGTTTCATAAAGTTTAATTTAAGTTAGTTATTAGATTTTTACAAAGATAATTATTTTTTTGTGAAGTAATCTGTGTAAAGTGTACTTTTTACTATTTTTATTATTTTAAAGATTGAAGTTTGGTCATAATGATGGTATTGGTTATATTTGCAATATCAACAGTTTTAATGATATTACACAAAATGGAAAATCCTTATATCAAGCAATATCCTGATCTCATGTCAGGCAAAAAGGTTATGTATGTACATGGTTTTATGTCATCCGCTCAATCGGGGACGGTCAAATTGCTACAGGACTGTATGCCGAATGCACAGGTTATTGCCGAAGATTTACCGCTTCATCCTGAAGAGGCAATGCAGTTGCTTAAAAATCTCTGTGACACAGAAAAGCCCGATCTTATCATCGGTTCTTCTATGGGTGGTATGTTTACCGAAATGCTTTACGGATACGATCGTATCTTGACTAACCCGGCTTTTCGCATGGGCGATACGATGTCGAGCAGTACAGGTAAACAGGTTTTTCAGAATCCGCGAAAAGACGGTGTACAGGAATTCATGGTAACCAAGGGATTGATTAAGGAGTACAAGGATATTACCGAACATTGTTTCGAGGGAATCAACGAAGAAGAGAAACAGCATGTATATGGTCTCTTTGGTGATCATGATCCTATTGTCCACACTTACGATCTTTTTCTGGAGCATTATCCTCATGCCATTAAGTTTCATGGTGAGCATCGTCTCATAGATAAAGTGGTGCACCATTATCTCATACCAGTGATTCGATGGATAGACGATAAGCAGAATGGTAAGGAGCGACCTATCGTATACATTGCTTACGATGCCCTGCACGATGCCTTTGACAATGCTACATCAAGCATGCATAAAGCCTACGAAATGTTGTTGGAATACTATCAAGTATATATTGTAGCTTCTGCACCAACTAACCAGCATGACTATATCACCAAGGTACAGACTTGGGTAGAAGACTATTTGTCAGCACCAGCCTTCAACCATATTATCTTCACCAATCAGAAAAATCTGCTGTATGGAGACTATATGATTGATCCGCTACCCGATGATAATTTCATGGGTACCAACATTCAGTATGGTAGCGATGAATTTAAGACTTGGGAAGAAATTATTACTTTCTTTGAAAGGTTGGGGGGACAATAATATCCTTTTCTCTTGACTTCGGATACACTTTCAATTCTACAATTTTTCCTTGGTTCAAAGTAGCTTCTACTGTTGTCTGCTTTGAACCATGTAGTTTAAAGTGTACATTCCAATCCTGAGGCCAAGCTGGGAATATATATATTTTGTCGCCACTTTCTTGCAATAGCATTTCTTGCATACCGATCATACCACTTCCTCCCCAGTTATGGTCGGGTGTCCAGTCATGACCAGGGCCCCAGAAAGCAGGAAAACGATAAGGTCCGTTTTTCATTTTCTCGGTATTCCAATAAGCAGCATCCTCTGTAAGTCCTAAGTCTGCTGCCCATATATTGGCTTGCTCCCAACTCACAATACCTTTAAACTTCTTGACATACGGATCATATTTCCAAGTATTAATAGCAATATCAAGACTATCCTTGCCAACTCCAAAAAGACGCCAAGGATATACAGGATAAAGCATCGTTGGTTCTACATTGTTCACTCGGGCCCACACCTGTGCAGGTGCGATAACCTGATGCCCATCTACTTCACGATAAGATATATCGGGCCATTGCTTCAAATATGCCTGATATTTTTTTATTTCTGTAGAATCTGCATGATGTAGCTGCAGATAACTCAAAAGACTTTGGGTTACTACTTTTAATCCTGCTACCGTAGACGAAGGATTATAAGCCATCTTAAAGGTTTCACCACCCGAACCTGGATAGATAATCAGTTTACCGTTCTGATCAACTTGTTTATTACCAAGTTTCTTGGCTATATAACGATAATGCTGGTCAAAGAAAACGAGAGATGATTTAATCCATGGGATATAAGCAGAAATATCCATACCGCCATAGCTTTCTGCTTCGAGAGCCATCTGACAGAACTCTAACACCGTATCCCAAGTATATTCCAACCACGCATTGTACTCCATACCTGGATCGAAATCTACGGGACGCTTCAAGCCGTATTCATCATGCTCTGGTAATCCGAAATTCTCGATTTGTTCGGTGAAAGCAGCTCCTTCATGATTCCAGTATACCTGACTACGCAATTCTGCATTCTTAAGGATACGAACATAAAAATCGAGTTGACTCTTCAGGGCATCATAATCGCCACTCTTCAACATGGGCCAATATACCAATCGCTGATTTTGGGCTGTATGCGTACCACCTCCCCATCGACGATAATCAGGGGTATAAGTCGATTTAGCATCTACATAATGTGGTTCAAAGGTAAACAGACCTCCATTAAATTTTGTAGGCCATTGTCCATGGGCATTACAGCCTAACATATAGCGAAACAGCGTATAGTTGCGAGTGATTTCTTCGGCCTTGCCTTGACCTTCTATGCAACTGCGATTCCACCAGGCATTCCACCATTTAATGGTATTCTTAAAGTCTTGTTTGGCTTGAATGCTTTTGCTCGTTTGCTGCACCTTAGCCTTCCACTGTGCTACCGTACCCTGCACATCTGCCAGCACAATATCCAAGGAATACTGGCGAAGCGCTTGCTTGGCAGTATAGCGCCATCCCTGATAATCTACTTGCTGATATACACCTTGATAAGTACCTTGAAAAGTAAACTGAGGAGCAGACAGTTTTCCACCAAATATCAAGCGGCCTAACGGATTATACATTTGCGGTATATAAGCATTGAGCTTCTGCTGAACAGCAGTTGCATCAAAAACGGTACTATCTGGATTTTGATGATAGAAAGTGAGTTCACTCGGTTTAACCTCAAACTGATCTTGATGGGTCATACACCCTTTAGGAACTCTGAATTTATAAGAAGACTGGAAGCACTCACCCTTACCGATAGCACGGTCATGATGGCGCCAACTTTCAAAGTTACAGGTAACACTACCTTTTTGCTCCAACTGTACTTCAACATGAATTACCGGTTTGAAGACATCTACCCATAGGGTAACACGCTGGCTACCATCATCCACCACCATATAGCCATCTTTTAATACAAGACGCTGGGTAAAAGAAGCATTCGATTGAAATTTATGAGGCAGCTGAATACGGAAACGACCAACTTTCAATAAGGTATTATTCTCGTCAAAATGTCCACTACGATTTACATAAAACAGCAAATCACCATTTTCCACCCATACATTCATACCAATACAGCCTCCGCCTACAGGCATAGACTCAGACGAATTCAAACTTGGCTTATGCCATACGAAGTCAGCAGGAAGAGCATATCCCAACAAGCTACAACCTATCAGGTATACCAAGAAAAAAAGTTTCTTCATTTCACATTATTCTTGTCAAACTTACCATTCTATGATAACAACCTGATCTATTACAAGGCTGCAGCACGTAATTTCAACATGCCTCTATGCACAAGATTACGCACAGAATGATAATTCATATTCATGATTTGGCAAATTTCATCATACTTTTTCTCATCAAGATAATAAAGTTGCAAAGCCTCACGCTGACGTGGAGTCAATGCCTCCATCAAATAAGCCACTTTATTCTTTTGATGTAATGATTTTTCCTCTTCAAGATAATCGGTTTCTACATCAACTACCGACTTTCTTTTATCCGCACAATCCAAGTCTACAGATGCATTATAAGACACTTTACGAAACTCATCTACCAGACGGTTACGCAAAGATATTACTAAATAAGAACTTAAACGCTTAACAGCAGGAGATTGGCGTTTATCGAGTAAACGAATAAAAACATCTTGTATACAGTCTTTCACTAACTCTACATCTGATGTTAGGCAACACCCGTAGTTCAGCATTAACTGAATATACATATCATACAAGTCAGAAAAAGCAGAAGCGTTTCCTTCTTGATAGGCTTGTAGTAATTCTAAAGCCCGCTGATCTTTGTCAATAATAGTAGAATTCGTCATTTAGGTAAGTTGTATAGGTTTGTTTGTTGATTGCAAAATTACGTAAATGACGTATGAATGGCATGCAAAATCAGATATAAAAGTGGTAAAAATCGGTATTTACCTACTTTTTTATCCCATTTTAGACTTCTAAAGCTACTTTTATGCGTTTTTTTAAGGCTATCAATTCTTCTTGAGGTATGCAACATTCTTCTTCATCCAAATGGAGCAAAATCTGCTTAGCTTCATCAATATCCTCCTGCGTTGGATGTAAATGAGAAGAATATTGAATATCTCTTGGCATCAGATTTCCATCCAAAATGGATTTAAGGAATTGTGGATCTGCTAATAGATTATACACGTTTTCGGTCATAACAATCTCTCTATTTATATGTCTCTACTATATATTGTATAGATAAGACGTACGAATCAAAAAAATGTCCCCAACAAATCCGAAGATTCATTGGGGACTTATATAATTAACCTCTAATTTAGTTTTTTGCTTTCCACCAGTATACACCTTTCTTGTCAAGATATTTTTTCATATTACTACGTATACTATTCTTTAAAAGTAGAGTCATATCACCTGTCTTTTCATCAATCTGATACAGAGAACCAGAAGCTGATGATAACCGGTTTATCAGGTCGGCATTGCCTTTCTCTAGATAGAATACGGCATCACCCTGACGATTAGCCATCATACTATTGCCTTCTTCATGATAGGTCGGCTGCATAGAAGCAACCGATTTGAGGAAGGCTGTATCTGTAACAGGGAGATTTGGACAAGAGCCACCAGCCATCAATACAGCCCAGGCCATTTGTGGATAACCCGATGCATAATACACGACAGCCTTGTTTGGATAAGCTTTACGATATTCACTTACCCCACGATAGACATGATCGAAGGTTATCTTACCCGTACGGTTTTGGCGCTGGAACTGACGAGGTGCCAGATTCAAGCCACCACCCGGCTCATAGAGTCCTTTGGCATGATAATACCACTGTTCAATATTGATAATATCCACCACTTCACTTCTGGCTTCATCTTGCAGAATAGCATCCTGTACATCCTTATTAACAGCCAGAGCTACCATAGCCTTTTTACCACGCTTGGCTTCCCACTCCTTAACAGTATCCAACCAAAATTGTACAAAAGCAAGTGGTCCTGTAAACTCTTCACCGATAGAATGGATGACATTCGGCTGATCGGCAAACGCATCTAATACATCCATGATATACTTCTGATGCAGATGCTTACGAACAGGATCTGTCAGGTCATAGAAGTAATCAGCCATAAAGATACGTTTATCACCTGTAAAAGGAACGGGCTCTGGGAATCCTGTATGATTGATATTATTAGCTGTACGCCAAGGACAGTCTACCCAGTGAGCACCGGCTTCTAAGATATTATGTTGAAAATAGTGTTGGTTCATGAGGAGTAATCCTTGTGAAGCACCCTTCTGGGCAAACTCGTTCAGACGGGCATAATACCAAGGATTGAGGCGTTCCATATCATATTTGCTCAGACCATCCCATGCTTTTCCTTCACCACTGCGGGCTTGTGGCTGCTCATAGAATGGGCCCCACACATCACCATCACGACGACGAACACGCTCATGGTCATCTCGACGGCGATCGTACCACAAACCATAATTCTGCGCATAGAGTACGGTATGACTGTTGACCATCTTCTGGATAACACTATCCACACGGTCTGTGCGCCCATCACCCTCCATACCTGGTACAAAACGAGTCAGACCATATGGCAGTTTAGGGAAGGCTGAATATTTTACGCGTCCGTTCCACCAAGGTGAATTATGACGATTACCCACTACAAGGGCATGATCCATGACGAGTTTACCATTCTCGATAGCAAAAGTATGATTCACCTGATTGATAGGTTGCTCATCTTTAATGCGATCTACAGCAAGTGCACCCTTTGCAGATACAGATGCCGTAAACTGTGCACTATCAATCCACATATCCATCGTCATACGAGGCTGGTGTGCTTCGCGAGCCATTTGTTGAGCTACCTCTATTGGTGGATTGCTCGAAGCTCCCGTATTACGCACATAGGTACGGGTAATCGATGAGACGTCATGCCCCAGGCGCTTACCTAATTGCTGTGCGAAAAGGCTCCATGGCTTCACATGGTTATTCAGCTCATCATAATAACCTGTACCCGAGAACTGTGCCCACGAACCATAGACATAATTAGCCGAGCCATCTGGCAGACTATCAGCCTGAATCGCAGCAGCAGAACACTGATAAGCTGTACTGTTGGCAGTATTCCAGCCTGTACCATATTTCTCTAAACGAAGATTACCCATACGGATATCATCGCCATCAATATCAACGATATCAAAGAGTAACCCCGTAGCCCAAGAACCGATACTACCGCTAAACCCATGCGAATTGCGACTTTCACACTGTACAAAGGCATTAGGACCGGCAGCTACTATACCTGCAGCAAAATCGTTGATACCCTCTTCTGAATACAAACGTTGGAAAAGACATTTTTCTCCAAAGGTGAGGAAGGTACGACGACGATAACCTCCTAATTCGGATACAGGATGCTTAGAAGTACAGTCTTCTACGGTAATCTGTGAACCACTACGTTGAACGACAACAGCTGAACCCGATAGATTTCTGAAATCGACAAGACGTACCCAGCAATCTTTAGCATGGGCGATATACACACCATTCCAGGCATGGTCTTCGTCCATGGCATACTTAGTATGATAAGCTGACTGTATCGTGAGATTTTCTACACCTGCATTCACGATTCGACCAGACCAACGATACAAAAGCACCTTACTGTCTGCGTCAGAAGCCTGAAGTTCCATACTCAGAGGAGCATCAAGGGTAACTTGATTTCCTTGAACATGGGTCACCGTACGGCTCCATTCCACATCTGCCTCGCCCGGATGCCAGCCCCAGTAGCCCATATCCTTACCACCACCGAAACTTGCACATTGTAGCTTGTTGATCCAACTCTGAGTAGACGGGCGATAAACGACGACCTCTGTGCCTGCTTTGATTTGGCTGAGCGCCTTACCCGACAAGGATAGTTGCTTATTACCTAAAGCCACAGAACCCGTAATGGCCAAGGTATCTGTAATCTGTCGGTTGTCTTGTCCCTCTACATAGACTACAGCGCCACGGTCAACCCCTTCTTTCAGCAACACCGTTTTTTGACGGTCTGAACCACGAAGTACAACTCCACTTGCCGATATACGAAGAGCTTTGCTCAAGTGATAGGTACCAGGAGCGAGCAATACTGCTCCACGGAGCCCCGTCTTCTTGTCCATTTTTTGTCGAGCTACATAGTCGAGAGCTTTCTGTATACGAGCACTCTGATCACCTGTTTCACACGACACATACACCTTGACTGGAGCATTAGGGATTGCCTGTTCACACTGGCGATAACCTACATAGCTATAATCTAATGGGAAGGGTTGTGCAGACACCTGCACAACCCCTAAGGCAACTAATACTATAATCAATAACTTTCTCATGAAATTACTTTTTCTGAGCTGCAATACGCTTATTCCAACCTTCGCGCTCTTTATTGAGGTCATAGCCTCGCTGAGAGAGCCAGTTGTTAATACGTCCCTTATACTTGCCAAACCATCCATGTTTAGCTTTTGATGTACCTGCATCTACAGCAAATTCACGGGCCTCTTTCAGCCAGTTGAGTATCTGCAGTTTTTCATTTTCCTTGAGAGAAGGAATCATATCCTGATAGGCCTGATAAGTTTTAGGCACTACACCATATGTCATACCATCTTTCACGGCTTCTATCTCCTTGTCAGAAAGATAATTGCCTAAAGCTGCCGCAAATTCAAAATGGTGTCTATAGAGTTCTGCCTGCAGAGCATCACCCTTCAATTTATCCTCACAATCACTCAGGTAAAAATAACGGTTACAAACGATGTTAACTACATTCTTACGAGTATAGTCGCTGGTCAGATTCAGACCATTAACTATTTTCTCAGATCTACCGAGGATACTTTTTACATAGTCAGCCTTTCTTCCGACACTGTCCAAAGCTACCTGTGCATGAACAGATGTCGAAAGCAAAACTAAACCTATAATAACTAACCCTTTTTTCATATTTGTTCGTCTTACATCAACTTACCCTTTTCGGCAAGTGTATCGTAATTGTTCTTTACATTAGTCCAGTCTACCTTCTTCTTGGTATCGATAGCGTTGATATACTTTTCGATGTTGGTATAACCGTCACCGTTGATATCGCCATTAGCATCAGATGGATCATTAGGATTCAAGCCGTTAGCTACCTCCCACTCATCTGGCATACCGTCGCCGTCGCTATCCTTGTAAGGTTTTACCTTCTTATACTGAGGGAAACCACCCATCTGGCTGATATCTGTGATGATACCAAGCTTATAAGAGTCGTTCTCCATACGGCGATACTTGAAGTAGCCTTCTGCGTTCTGTGACTTCTTTGACAAACCGGTTACATCACCATAAGGATGCTTCTTATCAAACTTCTTAGCGACATAAGGCTTACCGGTACGAACTTCTTCTATGATACGTTCATCGATAATATCACGGCATGGTACCATAGCACCTACGTTGTCGAGTACCTTGTCAAAGGTCTGCTCCTTAGGAATAATGGTCATGTATGGCATAACGAAAGGCTCATTGCTACGCATCAAAGCCTTTACATCGTCACCGATTACACCATCCTTATCAGCGGTCTGGATACCACCATTCCAGTTGTCTGCTGTTACAGCAGCATTACCTTCCATGATGTTACCTTCGGCATAGATACGGCCAAACTGAGGATAAGGGAAGAGGTTCTTACTACGGCTTTCGCTCTTCACAATACGATAAGCAATATTACCTTCCTTAGGTGTAGCAGGACCTGGTTTGTAATAGTTGTTAATGAAGTTGCTCATGGTAGAGAACTCACCACCATCACAAGTACGATGTACCCAGTTATAAACGATGTTATTCACAAAGTTGAATACACCACCCCAACCGATAGAAGGGTTACGACCAGTATTATCAGCCCATACATTACGCATGAACGAAGCATTCTCACCACCAATGGTACTACCGAAAGCATGGTTATAGGTATCGAGAGCCTTAGCAGAAATGGTATTCTGAATAGTTACATTCACAGTTGGCTCTTTGCGCATAGGTTTACCATCGCCCATATCAAACATATGGCGGTAGAAAGAGATATTCTCATCGAGACCCCACTCGCAAGAGCAGTGGTCTATCATAATATTACCAACAGGATTACCACCGAAGCTATCCTCACGGTTCCATACATTGGTATTACCACGGCGGAAACGCATATGACGAACGATAACATCATGTGTATTTACTTGGAATGACTCACCAGAAATCTGGATACCTTCACCGGGAGCAGTCTGACCTGCGATAGTGATATAAGGAGCACGAACAATGATAGGGGTCTTCAGTACGATATTACCCGATACATTAAAGACAACGATACGAGCACCACCCTGTTCACAAGCCCAACGGAAAGAGCCTACACCATCATCATTCAGATTCGTAACGGTAAGCACTTTACCACCACGGCCACCGAAGGTATACATACCACCACCTTCTGCACCTGGGAATGCAGGAATCTTAGCCTGACGCAAATCGTATGGACGGAAAGCCCATGGCACATAAGGACGACCTTCCATAGCTTCTTTCTTTACAATAGGAAAAGCTACAGCCCATGCTGAGTCTGAATGAGCTGTCCACTCCTTACGAAGATTCTCAAACTTTTGCTGAGCCTCATCTGTAATTTGAGGGTACTGTGCCTTCGCTATATTTGGAGCCAAGGCCAGAACACAAGATGCTAAAACTAATTTCTGTTTCATCTTCAGTTAATATATTGTTTTCTGTTTTCTGTCAATAAGACGATAAAGTGTTGTTTTTGTAACCTACATCTTTTTTGTTTCTATTTACTTTTAAATAATATTTCTCTTCTGTTTATCAATAATTCATTATTTTTGTAACCGATAATAATGCTTATCCTAATCATTAATCTATTAACCTTTTCAAAAAAATAACACAAGATTAGCATGAAAAAAATCATCTTGATGACTACTGCTGTCGCAGCAGCTTTATCCGCTCATGCACAAATGATTGATTTTGACCTACCAGGAAAAACGACCATGGGCAAGGATACCGAATTAAATTACACCTCATGGGCCGTACCTCGTGCCTCCAGTGATACCAAGTCGTTCGATAATGGCGTATCGATTACGATTACAGCCGGAGGGGCTGCCTCTGCTGTAGGAAGTAATTGGAACAAGACGTATGTAGAGAGTAAAGGGCTTCGTGTCATCGCTGATGAAGTCGTGGCTTGTAATCTGGTTGATGGTAACATGGTGAAAACGACCGAAGGAAGCTCTTCGCTTATTCTCACCATTACGGGGCTTAGTGCAGGGGCGCATACGCTGAAAGCTTATCATAACAATTCTGACTTAGACCAGTCTATGCCCGATGTAGAAGTTCGCGTTAATGGACAGGTCGTCGCTTCGGGCAAGCCGTTTACTTCTGGCGCAGAGAGTACCATCGAGGCGGGGTCTTCGTATATTACCTTTACGGCCAAAGAGGGTGAACCCGTTGTGATTACCTATGCCACCACTCCTGAATCGGGCAAGACTTACTCTACAACGAGCATGATGCTTAATGGACTCGAATTTGATGTGGCTGCTATGACAGCTACAGATCCTACTCCATCTAATCAAGATTATCATGCCGGACAGGAAGATGGCACGGTACAGTTCTCTTGGACTGCTGCCGTAGGAGCCGTAGCTCATAAATTGGTACTGGGTACCGACTCTGCCGAGGTAGCACAAAGCGATGCGTATCTATATGAAGGTGAGAACACTTCTTTTACACAGACTGGTCTTTCCTCCATGCAACGTTACTGGTGGCGTATAGATGAAGTGGATGCTGAAGGTAACATCTACCGGGGTACACCATGGTCATTCCGCCCTTGTCATTTGGCTTTTCCTGGCGCCGAGGGCTATGGCCGATATGCATTAGGTGGTCGTGGCGGCTCGGTTTATCATGTTACGAATCTTAACAACGACCATAACCCTGGGTCACTGCTTTATGGACTGACAGACATCAGTGAGCCTCATACCATCGTCTTCGATGTATCGGGCATCATCGTTATGGATTTTTCTGCAGTCTTTACAAATCCATATATCACCATTGCCGGACAGACGGCTCCTGGTAAGGGTATCTGTCTGAAGGCTTCTAATGTGAATATCGGTAGCGATAACATCTGCCGATTTATGCGATTCAAGCATGGATATGGTGATACGGGTAATGCTATGGGAATGAGTGGTGCCAACCATAGTATCGTAGACCATACCACGGCTGCTTGGGGTACCGATGAGACGGTATCTGGACGGGGTGCGTTGAATGTATCTTTCCAATATTCAATGATAGCCGAAGCCTTAGGTATCGCTGATCATAAGAATTATTCTGCGGGCACGAATCATGGCTATGCAGCTACTATCGATGGGCGTATCGGTTCATGGCATCATAATCTCTTACTCAACTGTGAGGGACGCAACTGGAGTATGGGGGGTGGTATGGATGGGCAAAATCGTCCTATCGGTGGACTCGATCTCTTTAATAATGTATGCTACAACTGGCATAGTCGTACCACCGATGGTAACTGCCATGCTGTAAACTTCGTGAACAACTACTATAAGATGGGGGCCGATACCAACAAGAAAATTCTCTTCTCGCAAGATTTCGAGGATGCCATAGCTCCGGACGGTGTAGATCAGGCTTACGTAAGTGGTAACATCCGTGAAAATAAGAACCATACACTTACTTACGACAAAAAAGGGGAAACTTACAAGGCTACCGGTAATATACCTACCACTTATAAGTATCTAGTAGACGAGCCTCTCTTTGCTTCTTATGCCACCATTCACACTGCAAAGGATGCCCTCAAGATAGTTACCAGTGACGGTGGAGCAACCATGCCGATGCGCGACGACCAGCATCTCCGTGTCATTCGGGAAGCCATAGAGGGTACCTATACCTATACAGGTTCACGCTCTGGTATCAAGGGGGAAATCGACCATGAAGATGATGCTGGTGGATGGGAGGTATATCCTGAAGAACATCGCTCTGCCGACTTCGATACTGATCAAGATGGTATGCCTAACTGGTATGAAAAAGTTATCAACAGTGATATCAACACGGCTAATCACAATGATGACCCTGATAACGATGGCTACACGCTTCTCGAAGATTATCTCGACTTTATGGCGCATCCTTACCTGATAGTAGCACCTAACGAAAGTAAGACCATCAATATGAAGCCTTACTTCCGTGGCTTCTACGGCTTCAACGGTGAGACTTCTGAACCGGTCTATTCCATTACCTCCAATAGTCCCCTTTTTGTCGCTACCGTATCCGACTCTATCATTACTGTTCAAGCGAAAGAAGAAGGTGGAATCGGCATGATTACAGTTAAGGTTACCGATACCGATGGTGCAAGTTTCGAACAGCAATTAGGCATCGCCATTACAGGTGAAACGACAGGTATTCACACGGTATGGAATGAGGATCAGATTGAAGTTGCCAAACGGGAATTCTTTACGCTAGACGGCAAGAAAGTGGATAAGTTTGACGCTCACAATGTATACGTCATGAAAATTACCGATACAACCGGTAAAGTGTATTCGATGAAGGTCATCAAAAACTAACAAAGCCAAAAGTACACAAGTATTTGAATTTAATTGACATAAACCGTCTTGTAGTTTGCAAATTCGTAGTCACTATGATAGAAGACCTCGAATATGCGAATTTTGAAGCATTTTTGTATTTGTCTGAATATCAATACGTTACAAAAAATCCGTTTCATCGGTTTAATAAATGGGCGACAAAACCCTAGGTCCTAGGGGTCGAAAGCTTAGGGTTAACACGATAAAGTCATAGAGTTTAGCGAATAAAGTCTTAGGTTTCGACCCCTAGGAGCTATGGTTTTGTCGGGAGAGAGCGTCGAGGGGTGGAGAAAATATCAAATAGGCTGACCAAAAGTTGAATATTTTGAGCTAGATGACGATATTTGATGGCCATGTTTTTTTTGATATTTTTTTGAAAGAAAAGAGGGTATTCTGTTTCGACAGAATACCCTCTACATATATGGTGTTATCTAAATTACTTCTGAACGAACTTCTTACCGTTCTGAACAACTACACCTTTGTAGTTCTTGCTAACCTTCTGGCCAGCGAGGTTGTAGATAGGAGCATCCGCATTCCACACCTTGTTGGCATTCGTTGTGATAGCCTCAATTGCAGTGACGTCTTCTTTCTTTGCACCCGGTGTAAATTCAAATCCACCAAAACCAATCTGAGAACTTGGCTGGAAAACCCAATACTCTTCTCCTGCTTTCACATCAAACAACAGATAACCCCAAAAAGGTTGGTTACCCTGTCCTATTACATAAGGATCTGTTTGCGTTGTTCTTGTGGCTTGAATTTGCTCGTTGGTTAGATATTTTCTCTTACCTACTAAACTAGCATCTATGGTTCCCGCATCAACATCTTCCTGCTTCCAATCCTGACCATTGATATAACCTTCAGCAATAAGATTTTGAGCTTTTGCATACTCGCTACTTCCAGATGTTGCATTAACAACAAAAGTCTGTCGATTACCATTATTAACCCATACCTTGACTTTGAAAGCACCATCTACTGAAGACTTGAATGAATAGTACAATCCTGTTATAGGAAGTCCATTTGAACCATCAGCTACATAAAACTTATAAGCTGGACGATAACTTTGTGAAAAAACGCCATCGGTCCAAACCTGTTCTGCGTAAATATCAACATAAGGATTTCCAGTACCTTCTAACGTATAAATAGGCTCCTTGTCACCATTGTTCATACTTTTGTTTTTGCCTCCTAAAGCTGTTGTCTTCCAAGAAATATCATTCCATACAGCACTTTCCATCTGATAATAGGCTCCTGTCGTCACCTTGTCTGGATCATTTGCGTCTTCCTTTTTCACGTCAGAAACCATATTGTTTAGGTTTGGTGTTATACTTGACGGAGTTCTTCCACCTACTGCTGTAACCACAATTCCACTAGCATTGTAAGCAGTAATTACGGATTTGCCATCAACAACATTATTAGCAACTCCACCTGTCTCACCTGAAACTGCAGCAAACTCAGGCGCAAGTTTCATAGCTGTCCCATCATATGTAACAGCATTATAAGTAACTTTCTCCTGAGCATTTACACCCATCGTTACAAGAGCTACTGAAATAAGAGTAAAGATTTTTTTCATAGACTTTTAGTTTAAATTGTTATTAGATTTTTATTTTTCATGATCCTTTATAACTATAAAACGTATTTTACACGAATTATGTCATCACAAATATAGTATCTTTTTCATAAAAAAAAGAAGGCCAACTGAAAAAAAATCAGTTAGCCTTCTTTTTTTAATATTATATTACTGAATTATTCACCAGTAAATGGGTCGAATGTACCTGCTGAACCTACACGGTCTGTCCAACCGATGGTCTGAGGCATATTCAGGTTATTATTCATGGCACCCATAGAGAGACCTAAGAAGTAATAACGTGGAAGATAGTTAATATACAAAGGTATCTTGTTAGAATCATAACTATCACCCTTCTTCTGCTTGTAAACCAGGTTTTCAGTATACCACTTCTTCAACACCTCTTCCTGTGAATGAAGGTCTGACTTGCGAAGGTCGATAGCTGCACAACGCTCTACACCTGCTTTAGTCAATGGGTCTGAATCGTATGTAGTACCACCTACGCCATAAGTATCAGCTGTACGATACTCCATGTTCTCACGACGCTGACCATTCATTGGGGTTACGCCTAACCATGTACAGGTATTTCCACCCCAACCGGTTAGAGTCCATGAAGCTGGAGCACCGTCAATATTCTTGAAGTTTGCACCACCATCGAAAAGCAACCAACGACGCATATCATCGAAACGCTTACCCTCGTAAGCGAATTCAATCTGACGCTCATACAGGATAGCACTCATACAAGCGGCCTGATTAGAAGTAAGGTTGCTCTGCAAACCATAGTTATTCGCTGCAGTATAACCTGCACGGGCACGAATCTTCTTCAACTGCTCTACGGCATAGTCTAAGTCGCCTGCACCGCAAGCAGCTTCAGCAAGATTCAACAAAACTTCTGCATAACGAATCTCTGCATAAGGAGCTGCAGAATAAGCAAAACCTTGCTTCTGGCTTGACTGGAAGTTGTACAGTGGAGAACCATTCACATCGTAATCGTCAGAACGCTTACGAACGTAGATACCACAAACATCACTTAACAAGTTGTCTGCGCCATAGTCGTTACCACTCTCTACGTCACCAGCATCACTGGTATTGGTATACCATACATAGTTCCAAAGCTCGTAGTTCTGGCCGTTGTTATATGATGGGTTATTGGCATTCTGTACTGTAGGATCACCATTATATGCCCAACGTACACCAGGGAAAGCGAAGGTACGATAGAAACGTGGGTCACGGTTCATGAATGGATAGTTATGAATATCGGTCTGTGTAGATGCAGAATCTGATCTTTCAAGCAGTGTATAGTTACTGCTACCTGCAGGAATCTTACCATCAGACATCGGGAACAAGTCTACAAGCATTGCTGAAGCATTGTAACCGCTACCGGTAGTATTCTTTGGACGAATATAACGCTCCCAACTGTTGTTCTTCTGACCGTCACCACTCAGCAGATTATTGTAAAGAGTTACAAACACAGCCTCCTTAGACTGTATCTGAGAGAACTGACCAGCAAAGTCTGAACCATTCACATTATTGCTGGTGGTATACAAGCCGTAACCGCAAGCATCAATAGTAGTAAGGTCTTGCTTCATGGTGTTGTAAGCACTGGTCCAACGCTCTGTATCGTTGGCACGGTTGAAGAGAGGACTGCACCAAAGCATGAGTACACGACCCTTAAGAGCCAGCGCTGTACCTGCAGATACACGACCCCAGTCGCTACCACTCCAGCCACCTTTAGAAGCAAGCAGCTCAGCAGACTTATCCAAGTCTTCTACGATAAACTCAATACACTCTTTGGCTGATGAGCGAGGAGTATAAGAATCTGAAGAAACATCCTGTACCTCCTTAATGATTGGCACACCACCATACCACTTGACTAACTGATAGTAGCACCATGCACGGAAGAAGTATACCTGACCCAGAAGTTCGTTCTTCTGACTTTCGCTGAGCGTACCCTGCTCAATACCAGCGATACAGTCGTTGATATTACGGATACGACCCCACACAGAAGCCTGAATATTATTCAGGGTATTCTGGAAATAGTCTGGGACATTTCCATTAGCTACACTCATTTCCTGCTGAGGGTTAGTAAAGACGGTGAAGCCACTGAACTCCTCAGTAGACTTAGACTGCTCATCCTTTACACCCGTGCAGTTATACTTCCAGTTAGCTTCAGCATTTGCATCAGGCAGACACCAGGCATAGATATCATTGACACGTGCACTTGCACCGGTATAATCAGCATATACTTCAGTTGGGGTCACGTTATCATAGTTTTTCTTCTCCTCCAGAAAGTTGTCGCTACAAGATGACAAGGTCATCGCTGTCATCAGCCCAAGTCCTAGAGTATTAAATATATATTTTTTCATTTGGAATCAGTTTTAATAATTGAACGACTTCTGTTAGAAAGATAAATTGACACCAATGGTGAACTTACGCAAAGTAGGATAGCTACCATAGCTACACATTGGATCAATAAAGTTATCTGGATATGGATTGTAGAAGCTCAACAAGTTCTGTGCTGTAACATTGAAACGAGCAGACTGAATACCAATACCAAGACCTGAAAGCCATGCCTTTGGTACAGTGTAAGCCAAAGTGATACGGCTCAAGGTTACACGGGTATTGCTAATTCTCCAGAAAGAAGAAGCGACAGCATTGATATTGGTATAAGCCAAACTTGGATAATAAGCATCGCGGTTAGCAGCTACAACTACATTACCAGAGCCGTCTGTAATATCCTGATATACATACATATTGTCTACGTTCCAGAATGAAGGCATGTTGCTGGCGTCAATACTAGAATAGTATGGAGAGAGGGCCATAGAAGGCAACAATCCATAGCTACCCCAGCTTGCTTTCAACTGTGCAGTGAGTGAGAAACTCTTGTAACTTGCACTCAGGTTGGTGGTAAAACCATAAGGGTTGCTTGAACGGGTAGACAAACATACCTGGTCGTCGTCCTTGTTTACGATACCATCAGGTTCACCCAAACCGTTAGTACCACGAACATCCTTATAGATTAACATACCTGGACGAACCTCATCCTTAGACAAGCCCATGTAAGAAGTAATGTTGTACTTCTCGAAATACTCATTGATTTCCTGGAAACTACGGAACATACCGAGGCACTGCATACCCCAAACACCGACGTCTGTACGAGAACCACGGGTAATCTGGCGATAGATGTACTCTTCTTCGAAGTCCATATTCAGCACCTCGTTATCAGAGTAACCGGTATTGATACCAATCTTATACTTGAAGTTCTTACCGATCTTATCGTTCCAGTCCAAACCGATCTCATAACCCCAACTATTCAACTCACCCAAGTTAGTAGAAGCACTCTGTGTACCTACTGTACCAGGAATAGTCTGCGCAATGTTCATCAACATCTCACGGTTCCACTCACGATAGTGGTCGAAGGTTACACCCAGACGGTTATCAAGTGTCTTGAAGTCGATACCCAAGTTCATCTTATATACCTTATCCCAGTGGATGTCTGTATTTACAGCTGAGTTATTCTTGTTAATGGTGATACGTTTACTTGATGAGGTAGAAGCGCTTGTACCAAATACGATACCACCGCTGGCATCCTGAGCATAAATCTGCTGCCACTGCCATGGTGAAGCATTATCACGACCGGTCAAACCGAATGAAGCACGAACCTTCAAGAAGTTCACCCAAGGTGCTGCTTTCTGCATCCAGTCTTCTTCACTGATAACCCAACCTGCACTAACAGAAGGGAAAGTTCCCCAGTAGTTCTGTGGAGCAAACTTGGTAGATGCATCAGAACGAAGCAAGAATTCTAACAGATACTTATTAGAATAAGCATAGTTGATACGACCGATGTAAGAAAGAGTACCTGACTCACTTCTGGTAAAGGTCGTATAATTGGTTGTACCCTCTGCTGAGTTAGACTGTCCTGTAGTGAATGAATATGGCTCAGAAACATAACCATATAAGTATTCGCTCTCAGCCTCAGACTTCTCGATAGAGAACAATGCGCCGATATGGTGCTTACCGAAGTCACGGTCATAGTTTACAGTGAAGTTCATCTGATAGTTGTCGGTACGAACCATGTTACGAGACAGGTAGTTACCATTGGCAATCGTTGAACTTACGAAGTTAGAGTCGTCATAGTAAGAAGTAACATCCTCATCACCTACTGGTGTATAGAGGTGGCTGCCGCTACCAAAACGATTCTGCATCTTATATAATGTGTATGAAGAACCATACTCATTATTCTTAGAAGTATTGATACTCTTGGCATAAGAGAACTTCAACTTTAAGCCCTTCAATACGTTGCTCCAACCGAAATCATAGTTCAAGCTACCGTTGATATTCAGGTTAGAAGTCATGGTCTTACTATAGTCACCATTATTCTGAAGCACGTCATAAGCATAATTCTGGATAGAGTTCGCACTTGAATTGCTTACACCATAGCTATAGATATCATAACCATTTACTGATTCTGGGATATAACGAGGACGCATCAACAGGGCACGATAGTCGTTTTCATCATTAGAGCTAACTACCTTAACCAATGACTTATTCTTCTTACCATAGTCGCCTGAAACATTCAAGCTTGCAGAAAGCCACTTGCTGATCTTAGCATCTACACCTGCACGGAAGTTCCAACGGTTATAATCTAATTTACCAAGATTACCATCCTGATCGAAGTAAGAGATACCACCGAAATAGCTTACACGGTCTGTAGCACCACTGATGTTAGCACTATGCTGCTGTGTAAAACCACTTGACCAATACTTATCGAGCAAATCGTAGTTGGTATTCTTCATCGCTGCAAGCTCATCAGCCTGGAACAAATCGGTAGTACGGTTTAAAGAAGTATTGGTAGGGTCAGCACCCGCAATAGCATTATAAAGACGGCCATACTGGTATGCATCAAGCATCTTAGGAGTACTTACAGCATCGGTAATACCGAAGGTACCACTATAGCTGATACGAGGAGCACCCATCTTACCCTTCTTGGTCGTTACGAGGATAACACCATTAGCAGCACGGGCACCATAAACAGCAGCAGAAGCATCCTTCAATACAGAGATACTCTCAATCTCTGAAGGGTCTAGGTTATTGAAAGCCTCAGCACCTAAGTTCTGGCTTGAGTTACCTACTTTTACATCATTAGGATAGATATAACCATCGATAACGAAAAGAGGCTGCTGAGCAGTAGAACCGATGTCGCTCAAAGAGTTAGTATCACGAATATAAATGGTAGCACTCTCACCTGGACGGGCATCACCACCACTCACACTCATACCATTGACCAAACCGCTCAGTGTAGAAGCTAAACCACCTGCTGAGAGATCGGCAACATCGTTCATATCGACTGTAGCAACAGAACCGGTAAGGTGAGCTTTCTTCTGAGAACCATAACCTACGACAACAACTTCATTCAAGTCTGACGCATTTTCCTTCAACTGTAGCTTACCACCAGTAGTATGTACATCCTCATAACCGATGTATGATACCACAACAGACTTGCTACCACTTGGAACAGAAATGGTGTAATTACCTTCCAAGTCTGTAACCACAGCAGTCTTGGTACCAGGTATTTTCACAGTAGCACCGATAACCGGCTCACCATGCTCATCAACAACAGTACCCTGAATCACACGATTTTGGGCCATTGCAGGTACAGCACAAGTAAGTGCCATACCTAAAGTCAATGTCTTAATATATTTCTTTTTCATTTTCCTTGTTTTTTTCAGTTAAATTATTCTGCAGTCAACCAACGTGGGTCACCTGTCTTATAAGACAACTGTTCAGCACCCTGTGGAGTCAGATTACCAGCATCAGGATTAACCAAAGCAGGATCGGTAGTCAAAATTTTACCAGAATCATCGTAAGACTCTACACCTGTTTCTGCAGCACCATCAGCCCAGTATGTATTCAGAGCAAAAGTAGCACCTGACTTATAAGAAGAAGCTGCTTTTTGACCCAAAATACGACGAGCAATGCCACCACCACCAACACAACATTTAACGAAAATATTAGCTTCTACATCAAATGTTGTATTAGACTGACCAACAAAGGCTGAGTAGTTACAGAACTGACCACCAGATATACCTAAGTTATAGAAGGTGTTATTCAAGAAGTTTATACCCTGAGGCTCAGTTGCATCATATCCTGCACGACTAGCACGACCACTATTGTTATACTGGATAACATACTTAACACTAGAAGAACCAGTATTATACAATGAACTGTTCTTAATAGTCAATGTCTTAATGAAACCTGCCTTATAATAGAAATAAGCCTGAGATTCGATAGAAGTGGTATTTGTAGTAAAATGTACTACAGAATTATCCATCAAGAAGTTTTCCAGACAGTACTTCACATTATTGTCGTACATGAACTTATTGTTCACACCTTCGATCTCACAGTTGTTAACATAGATAGCACCATCCTTGATGATATAGTAACCACCTGTACCACCAAGCAAGTTTAAGATTGATGCAGGCGCATCTTTGCTTAAAGAAATAACAGGCTCAGAAGATGCTGAATAATCTAAATAGAGATTCTTCAATGTCATAGCAGCTGCGGTACGAATACCAGCTGTCTCTGATGCCATAATAACCTTAGCTTTATTAGCCTTATTCTGACAACGAAGCATCACCTTATGTGCACCAAAGTCGATAAAGTCTGATAAGGTATATTCAGCACCACCTTCCAAATCGTAAGTAACGATATCAGAAGAATCAGGAATAGCATTCTGAGCAAAATATTCAGTCAAGTTAGTTCCTGCTGGAATAGTAGTATAAGAAGGAGAGAAGGTAGAGAAAGTTACTACTGTAGAGTCTTCTGCGGTAGTATTACCTAATTTCTCATCACCCAAAGTACGGATACTGAAAGAATAATTCGCATCCTCCTCACGGGTTACGGCAAAAGTATTGTTATCCATGAGTGTATCCTTGACCACTAC
This sequence comes from Segatella baroniae B14, assembly GCF_022024235.1. Taxonomy (GTDB): domain Bacteria; phylum Bacteroidota; class Bacteroidia; order Bacteroidales; family Bacteroidaceae; genus Prevotella; species Prevotella bryantii. Next base: position 2,296,960 of record NZ_CP091799.1, on the reverse strand, counting down.
GGGATTGTCAGGATCAGTAACATTCAGTACATGGCAGTTATAGCCACCTGCACCATCAACGATATTCCAAGAGATAACAGTTTTGCTACCATCTGTAGAAGCAGTAATAGTGATATCATCTGCCGAAGGTGATAGCAGTTGGGTGTTAGTGACATCACGCACAAACGATTCGTCTTCATCGAAACCGTCTGTAGCGCATGAGCCCAAAATGAGCGTACTCATTGTTGCCAGGGCAAATGTACCAAACCAACGCCTTGTAATGAAATGATTTCCTTTCATGATTGAACGTTTTAAGTTTAACATTGTTATTATTTTATTATATTTTTCTTTTTGAGTTGTTTTTAAAAAGATTGATTTTCTTCATTTTTAAGGTTTGTCTTTCAGAAATATATTTTTTAAATATTCCACATTTCTCGAGAAATTATAGTTTACATCTCGTACGCGTTTTACATCTCGGCTTCGCTCTACGACAAGCCATCCGCTCCACTTCATTTGATCAAGGGTCTTCTTAATCTTTGGTAAATCTATCTCTGGATCATCTGGAAGATTGACGCTGTCGGTATTCGTCGCATGAATCTGAATGATACGGTCTTTCCCCAACTTTTTCAGTTCCTTGCAGATATCTCTGTTGTTATCGGCCGCATCCTGAAAATTATAATAGATCTTGATACCATCGCTCTTGATTTCCTTCAACAGTTGGATAGAAGCCTTGGCATCCAATTGGGTACGAATACCCACCGTAACCCCCTCCGCCTTAGCCATTTCACCAATATCGTGAAGATAGGCCACAAGCGTATCGCGTTCAGCCCCTTTCTGCTTCCAGCCGTTACCACTACCACCCAATGGCAGAAAGGCAACCTGAGCATGAAAAGCCTTCATGGTCTGAAAACAATCACGAAGTAAGTCTCTATAATTCTGACGTTTGATAAGATTTTGGGCAAAGAAACCACTCATCGCTATAGATGGCACCTGTACACCCAAAGAATCGGCAGTATGACTGAAGACACGAGCATCTTCAGCATTACGGAAACGATTCTCAAAAAGTACACGTTTGCCTAAAGGCCCCATATCCACCTCTACACCATCAGCACCCACCTCACGGGCTTTACTGAATTCGCCAAGTTTCTGTCGCTTAAGAATCATCCAATCGCATACAGCAACCTGATAGCGCGGGGTATTCTGCGCTTCTACAGGGATTACAGGCATCGACATCAATGCCGATAATGCAATTAGCTTTATAGACTTTACAGTCATTAGGTCAAAAGTTATATTTTTAGAAAAAATGATTTAAATCTAGCAAGAAGACGGATGCACCTCATTCTTGTCATCACTTTTTCTAAAAATATTTTAAGATTCTATATATTTTTTAATTTTGCCCCTTTTGGAATTCACGTGGACTCATATTATATCGCTTTCGAAAACACTTTCCGAAATAACCTGCATCGCTGAAACCTGACTGATAGGCAATATCAGAAATACTCATATCTGTATTCTTCAGAAGCTCTATCGCATGGTTCAACTTATATTCCTTCATATAATCAGAAGGTGAACTTTCGGTCAACGCTTTCATACGCTTAAAAAAGGCACTACGGCTCATGCCCATTTTCACAGCAAAAAGATCGACATCAAAATCTGAATTCGTCAGATTTTCTTCTAATACTTTTTTTACCTGATTCATAAATTCCGCATCTTGTTGCTCCAGGTAAAAAGTTCGCTTAAAATCAGATATTTTTGACTGAATATAGATATTGTTTTTAAGCTCCAGTTGATAACGGGCATAACGTATCGAAAAATAAAGAACGACACAGAACAGAATAAAATATAAGGTATAAGCCCACCAGGTGGCCCACCATGGTGGCAAAACAATAATCGTCATCTCACGACTACTATTGCGATTGGGATTAGAACTGTCTAAAGCTTCTACCACAAAAGTATAAGTACCTGATGGAACATTGGTATATGAAGCAATTCGATTGACTCCATTATAGTGCCAGTCGGTATCATATCCTTTCAACATATAACGATAGTTCACATGACTCTGGTTACGATAATTGAGCGCAGCAAATTCCAGCGTAAACATCGACTGGTCATAATGCAGCACCATAGAATCTGCATATACAATAGAGCTGGTGAGTATCGGATTTTTCAGACGATAGATATTCTGATTGTTGACGGTAGCATCGACAATATATACAGGACAAATGGCATCTGTGGTTTTCAGCTGCTGTGGACGAAAAGCCAAAATACCTTCTTTACATCCCATCCAGAGTTCTCCGTTACGATTGTTGATAGCCGATGATTCCTCCATTCTTACTTTTGGGAAGCCATCGTAACTGTCGAACGAACGAAATTGTTTTTTCCTAGGATTATAACTCGTTATACCATGATCGTTTCCTAGCCAAATAGTGCCATAAGGATCTTGTAGCATGGTTATAATAACATCATTCTGCAACCCTTCTTTCTGACCAAACATCTTGAAAGCTGGACTATGGGTATCTACATGATACTCTGATATCTGATTGAGTCCGCCACCAAAGGTACAAATCCATATATTACGATCCGTATCTTTGTATAAGGCATAAATATCACTGTTGGCTAAAGGATTCATCCCCCTTCGGCGGTAGGTTTCAAAAGAGACTTTACGGATATCCTGGAAACTTACAGGGAAAGACATCAAACCATCAATGGTACCTACCCAAAGACGCCCTTGTGCGTCTTCGACCATATTACGAACCTCCATAAACTGGCCATAGCCAGGGTATCCCTGCATGCCATGATATTTATTATAGAAAGATATTTTACCCTGTTGCTCATGCATCAGATTGAGTCCACCGTCAAGAGTACCCACCCAAATACGGTGCTTACTATCCTCGAAAGTTTTATAGACATCGTTTCCGCTTATCGAACTTGCATCCTTCGCATGATGACGATAATGTACAAACTGATATGAACCAGGCTTGGTGACATCAGGAATAGCCTGCACTAATCCGTCACCTTTGGTAGAAAGCCAGATACGGCCTCGATGATCTACCATAATATCATATACACTTCCTATACCATACTGTTCGTAGGTATATATCTTTTTCACATGCCCTTGCGCATCGAGCACATAGAGATTCTTATTGCGAGAGCCAAACCATACATCACCATTAGCAAACTGGTATAGACCTTTCACACCATCTCCATTTTCTACCGGCATCGGGATAAATCGGAATTGATGATTACGGAAACCTATCGAATAAATACCATTATTGGTAGACGACAACCACAAGATACCATCCTTATCAAGACGCATGTGAAAAAAACGATTACTGCCATCTGTATCTTGCATACCAGGAGCAGCAGTAACATTCTCAGCCTCCATCGTATGGTGATTGATATGAATACACTCTCCTGCAGGCGTCAGAAAGAATACACCATTCGCTCCTGCATCACAAAAAGTAGGTTGCGTAATCTTACCAAATAAAGTAAACGGATAATGACGGGTTACTTTCGTCTTAGGATGATAATATACTAAAACCGACTGATTCTTCATGGTCCAGCGACCCCCATATCGGTCGACATAAGTATGATAATGCTTGAGCAGTTGAGCAAAATAGGCTTTCCAATATACCATAGACGACGGTCTGCCTGTCAAAGGAACAGAGGCTATTAAGAAATTGGTACCTATCAAATTAGCACGTCCTTGACGCAACTGTATAACATCGTCTAAAAGTCTATAATCGAAACGATTAATATGCTTACGTGAATCTACAAGTAACTTCACGGATACCCTACCATGTTTATCAGTAGAAGCCAGCAGAAGATTCTTATCCTTGGTTAGCAGAAGCACATTTCCATAACCATCCGGTTGAATCTTAATAACCTGCAAGTTACGGGTAACCGGTTTCAACTCATCAAATACATCTTTGAAACGAGCCGTTGCACAGAAAAGTACAGACAGCTTCCAATCGAGTGTCTTAATCCATATATTACCATTACCATCCTCTACCAGTGTTTCCACCTTTCGTGGTGATGGATCAGAATTAAGACTAAATGCACTCGTATACGTACGGAACTGTTTACCGTCAAAACGAGTAAGACCATACCACGTGCCTAACCAGACAAAACCATCTCTTGTCTGAAGAGAACAATTAACGATATTGTTTGGTAAACCATTTTGAGTAGTATAATGATTTACCAAAGCATTCGTAAGACTTTGAGCTTGTATATTTATCATACACAAGCCCCAAGCCAATATGATCCATAGAATTCTTCTCATTGCGTTATCAATCCGTACATAATTATAACTCAAAAGATGCTCTATTATTTTGTTATACCAAAATCAGCCTGCTGATCTTGTACTTCCTTCAACATTTGAGCTTTCTGCTCTTCGGTAAACTGTTCACCAGTATACTGCATTGTCGCAGCTGTCTGTACCTTTTTAATAGGAGCCTGTTGAGGTATCATACAAAATGTACCCGTGTATGGTACAGACTCGATGTCGAGGTCTGCTGGTGTAGGAGCATTCGTACCAGGGAACTGCACTTCTGCATGAATATGAATCTTACCAGCCTTACGAGTAGAACGAAGCAACATAGGAGCTGATCCCCACTCTACCAAACGAGGGTTGGCATTGATGGTACCATCATCGATAATTTCACCTTCACCGGTCACCGTAAAGCGAACATACTCTTTAGCCGGACGGCGAACATGACCACTATCATCGATAACCTCAGCCACAACAACCACAAAATCACTACCATCAGCTACCAGATTTTTGCCCATAGTATCGACATACAAACGTAAGTGATTGCTTCGACGAGAAGGCATCTTCTTGGTAGAACATACTACCTTGCCATCAATAATACCTTCGGCTATCATATTTACCTTATGAGGTGATTTCTGCTTATAACTAAGTTCACGAGCTTCCCAGAAATCCCAAGCATGCTTAAATACCACAGGAGCATTATAGGCCTTGTCTACCGGGTGGGTAACTGGCAATGTCGTAACATGAGCACCATCAAATGTAGTAAGACGTACACTGTCGCAATTAGAGAAGATCACCACATTACTATCAGAGAACTGAGTCATCTCATTGGCGATATACACCATCGGTTCATTACCAGCCTCACGCGCATTACGCTGAGCAGCAAACATATAATACGCATATTTGGTTTGGCGGAAAGCATCATAAATACCACCAAAATAAGGATCAGGATGATAACCACGCTGATGGTCGAACGGATGCCACAGACAACCGCCTAAGAATAATCCGGTAGTACGATGCATCTCACTGGTAGAATTAGCCAGCGAAAAAGCCTGAGTCAACATCGCCTGCTCGCCCCAACTACGGCTGGCACGATTCAGAGCATTATGAGCATACCAGTCATCAACATTCTCACCAAACTCACGTGTCAATATATTCTGACGTGGAGCATCAGCCTTTTCATCGTCTCCCGGCCATCCATAAACAACATCATAGTTATCACGAACACCCTTAGAATGTACATCGGCAGCAGCTACCGGACGATATGGATAAGGATATTCTTCCTTGGTTATCTGCAGAGATTTCAATGAGAAGTCTTCTTTGAAAGGAGTCTCATTAAGAATTGGCTCCCACATCAAAACGCATGGATGATTACGATCACGTCGAATAATATCACGGGTATTCTGCAAGACACGAGGCTCAAACTTTGGATCTTTACCAAAGAACTGCCATCCCGGAGTAGCAACAATAATAAAGATACCCAATTCGTCGCACGCATCCATAAACGAAGGATCTTGTGGATAATGGGCTGTACGAATAAGATTAAAACCTGCATTCTTCAAGCGAAGCACATCTCGCCATTGCTGACTGTTAGGAACGGCATTGCCTACATAGGCAAAATCTTGATGGCGATTGGCACCTACAAACTGACGATAACGCTTACCATTGAGCCAAAAGCCTTCTTTACCCTTAAATTCAAAAGAACGAATACCAATCTTGGTCATACCACCATCGAGCACTTGCTTGCCTTCTTTGACACGGGTAACAAGTCGATATAGATAAGGACGTTCAGGCGACCATAACTGTGGACGCTTTACAGTAGTCTGTTGATAAGCTGTCTGAGCACTATTCGGCTGTAACACCACCTTATTGGTCATCTTCTTGATAACCTTACCTGCTGCATCGAGGATCGTGTTTTCAAGAATTACTGTTTTTGTCGCTTTACCCGCATTAAAGAGTTCGGTATTAACCAACACCCCTGCAGACTGTTCAGAAATATGCTCATAATGAACGAAGATACCGCCACCTGCTTGCTGATTACGCTTGATGGCATTGGTAATATACACTTGATTCTTGGCAATAAGCCATACATCACGATAGATACCACCATGATAAGCAAAATCTAACTGATACTGAGGTTTGCCTGGAGGATACGTTTTGTCATTGGAATTATCGGCCTTTACAGCAATAACGCACTTATCGCCTTTTTTAATACCAAACCTATTCAAGTCTATCATAATCGGCAAATAACCACCAAAATGCTCTTGGGCTAACTTGCCATTAACATAGACCCACTGCTTACCCATGATAGCTTCGAAATAAACTTCGAGGTTATTGGCAGGAGCTACGAAATGCTTACGATACCACGCCACGCCTTGATAGTTACGACAACCAGAAGCCTCAGAAGGCTCAAGTTTCACACAATGAGGGGTAGATACAACCTCCCAATTTCGGTCATTATACGCTACAGCCTCAGCTCCAGGAGCATCACCCAAATGAAAACGCCATTCTGGATTAAAATTCCATACTTGTCGACCTTGATTGGCTATCGGAAACAAACCAGCTACAGATGTTTCGTCCATCGCCTGAAGACTGAAACAGCAGAGTAAACCAATTAATAAGGTATAGAGTCTCTTCATTTCGTTACTATGAATATATGTCGCCCTACAGGGCTTTAAATTGAAAATCTATATAAAATAGGAGATATCCCTCCATGCTTATTTTTCCCATGTATCGGTACGGAAAGAACTAACAGGCAAACCGTCATGGAAGAGGTCACCTTGTACCCAGTTCTTAAAGGCATAACGAACAGCAACCGGCTTTTTCACCTTATCGCTCTTCACATAGACACGATTGCGTGAGGTCCATGTCTTGGCAGGATAAAAGACCTTATCCTCACCTGCAACCTCAAACAAATCACTTGAAGGACCATTCTGGAAATATACCCATTCTTTACTTCTGTCAAAAGCGACAACAGCGGTATCATTATTAAATTCAACATGACTATATGTTGCAAAATCAGGAAGTCCTTGCACCTTATAAGTATTAGACAGAGCCAACACTGCTAATCGTTCTCCAGCCTCACGCTTCTTGCGAGGATGTATACCATATTCTAATCCTGCATCCATCAGTACAGCCATACGACTATTAGGAACCATCTTCTCTACCATAGCCTGCTGCTCGCGAAGAATAGCACTGTTATAATCCCACTGAATAAGATCATAATTATAAGGAGCAATCTGACAGTAATAGAATGGGAAATCTCCTTGATTCCAATCTTTACGCCATCCCTTGATCATCGTAGAAAACAAGTCAGCATAATTGCCGGCACGATTTACATTATCTTCTCCTTGATACCAAATAGCACCCTTCAGCGTATAGCCAATGAGTGGTCGAAGCATACCATTATAAAGAGCTGTAGGACAACGTTGTTGCTTCTTATCAACATCTTCTTGACTCCATGGTAGAGTAACTGTTGGAAAATCTTTCTTCAACCAGTCTTTAGCCATCCAAGCCTCACAAGCACTACCACCAAAAGCGGTTACGATGAGTCCTACAGGTACATTAAGGTTCTTACGAAGTGCTTTCCCGAAAAAGTATGCAGTTGCACTAAACTGACGAATAGAAGCAGACGAAGCCTCCTCCCACTTACCAGATACAGAATCTATCGGTGATAACTGTGGATTACGCTTCACCGTGAAAAAATGAAGATTGGCATCGGCGCCGGTCATGATTTCTTCTATCGCACCAGCTACAGGTTGCCCTTTGAAGCCCTTCATTGGCATCTCCATATTACTTTGTCCACTACATATCCACACCTCACCAATGAGAATGTTCTGCAGTTGGGTTTTATCGCCATCATCAAAGGTAATCGTATAAGGTCCACCTGCTACAGGTGTATTGACCTGCAACTGCCACTTACCATCCTGACCAACAGTTGTGGTATAAGTTTTACCATCCCATGAGGTTTTAACTTTCAAGTGCTTTTCAGCACGGGCTGTTCCCCACAGATTACAAGCACTCTGCTGCTGTAATACCATGCCGTCACTAAAGAATCTCGGCAGTTTTACCTCGGCTCTTGCTGCTAATGAAGCCAAAAGCACCATAGCCGATAACATATATTTCTTACTATTCATATTTCAAAATATTTAATGGTCCTAACAATCCTGCAGGAAGCAATTGGTCTCCCTTCATACGATACTTTGCATTTGTCCAAATATGAGCATAAGGTGCCTTGCCTTTTTCTGCTCCATTCAGTGCATTTGCCCAAGTATTTACTACTTCTATACGAAGGGTATTCTTACCCTTTCGCAAGGCTTTACCGATATGAACTTGATAAGGTGCAGTCCAAGCTGTTCCACAATCTATATCGTTAATGTATACATGAGCAATATCGCGCACTTCACCTAACTGTAAATAGATTTGTTGGGTAGAAGTAATTTTATCATTATATTTAAAGTCAGTGGCATAAACTGCAGTGCCACTATAATATTTCACCTGTTCATCCGTATCTTTTGACCAATCGAGCAACTGCTTTGTAACCTTCTTTTTCCCATTTTCTAAAAACTCTATCTGCCAAGTTTTTGGCGTTAAAGGAATATCGGTTCGTACCTTCGTACGAGAGTTCAACTCTACAAGTTCACGGTCACCTGTCACCGGATCTATACAGTACATCTTCCCATCTACTTTATCACAAATAAAGAATAGAGACTGATAAGGTTCGAAATGAGCTTTACTCCGTGAGCCTCCACGATAGCTCCACTCAATATCACGAACTTCATTTTTTTGATTCGTCAAGAAATAGATTTCTTGATTTATTGAAGTACGATGAGCAAAACCAATACCTTCAGGCAATTCTACATCGCGCGGCAAACTATACTGTGCAAAATCTTGCTGCTGATATGGCTGATCAATAACAATGATGCCCGCCCGACGACATGCATCTATCTTAGTTTGCACTTCAGCTGAATACCCCTTAAAACTAGGATCCATCTTCGTTTTACCTGGCAAAACTAAAACTCGATAGCGGATACCACCAGGCATGACAAGGCAGCCCTTTTCGATTTTCGCCTCAGTAAGTAGAGCATCTTTATTCATAGAGTCATAGTGATAACCATGCAAAGCATTTACCCAGTCTTTCATATCGATAATACCAGCAGAATGGTTTACACCTACAGGACTTTCTTCCATCGGTTCGCCCACATTGGCCAAACGTACTTGTTCACTGGCTACTCGATTTTGTCCGAATATACCTGGCAACATGGGAACCAAACGATCTGGAGTCAACGCTCTACTTGGCATTTCCTCACCGGTAAAGACTGCAATATCAACTACAGGAGTACCCTCTTGCAAGAGTTGCTGACAACGGGTCACGTAATCAACCATAGCTCTACTTTCTTGATACCATGTATTATCTCGCTGAAAGAAGTAACCAATACCATCTAACGTCATACCTGGCTTTCTATCCATCCATGGGTTATGCGTATTCACATGGAAGAAAAGTTTATTCATACCAAGCGCAAAATGACGATCAATCAACGGTTTTACCATAGCTGGGGTCTCATCCCAAACTCCACGGACTTCAGTCAGACCTTCGGCCTGAACAATATTTTTACCATAGATATGAGCACCACTAATAGCATCAAGCATATCATTAGGCTTATCATGAGTTGGTGAATTCAACCAAAATTCGCCCATCGGATTATCAGCATATTTATAATGCTCTAATCCATCGGCGATAAAAGTTGGAGCAATACTCTCCTGCGTAACTTTTCTCCAATGAATATGGCCTCGCTCTTCAAGACGCTCAAAGAAAACATCATTCACTAAATCGTTTATCGTCAAACGGATATCCTTGAGTACCTTTTCACTCTTCTCTGCTGATTCCACAGGAATACCAGCATAAAGTGGAAGATAAGGTATCAGATCATAACCTCTACGTAATTTAAACTCCTTAGCAAAATCACGTCCCCAGTTCTGTGTTCCACATTCCCAAGAATCGATATGCAAATACTTGACTACCGAACCGTGTGGACGATCCAGAAATCTTTTATACCAATGATCAAACTGCTTATCAACAGCCTCTTCATTAAACTTATCCACCTCGAGACCTTTTCCACCACCAGCAGTAGCATTCATCTGCCCGGTAGAAGTATGCCCAAAACGAAGTATACGATAATACTTAGATTTTGTTGATAACTTAGTAATAATTTTATTATCTTTTAGTTGCAAAGGTATAACTTGCTGCAATGCGATACAATCAGCATCGGTTAATTCTTCAGAAGTTGTAGCTTCAGCCACACGCCACGATGCACCCGATTTACCTTCCCACTGATTTACTTTAGCCTCTCCAGAAAGGAGTATATCTTTAAGTTTTAAAACTGGTTTCCACTTAGCAGGATCAAGATCCTCAGAACCCGGTTCCGAACCATCAACAGTCCAATCAAATCTAAAATAGCGCGCCATAGTAGCAGGTATCGCATAAGTAAAACCCGGACCAGAACTTTGCCATCCCTGACGTGCAGGATTAATCTCTTTCACCGTCCAGTAATTTACACCATCATTAGACGCCTTCAATACCCAACGTTGAGACTGGATATTATTTTCTGATGGTAAAATGGTAAGAGAGCGAACCGTTTCTATCTGACCTAAATCATAGACCAAAGAAGCTGGTTTACTGGCACGATAGGTTCCCTTTTCATTCTGGGACATATCACCCAAGAGCTGGATATGCTTAGGTTGATAACACTTCGTAACATTCATGCTTTTAACCGGAATAGCAAAAGCCGCAATATCCTCATAATACCCCTGATAAGATTCTGGCTGGCGAAGTGTCAAGTCTCGGAGAGACTTAACCGATACGATGGTATCTGTCCACACCACTTTCTGCATGCTTTCAGCAGGTGTAATCCAAGGTCCACCAGCCAGTGCAAAGCCATCGCTAATATGGATACCCATATCGAGTTTTAAGGAATCAGCTTGCTGGAAAGCATAATCTACCATTTCCCAAAAGGTAGGAGTAAGCTGGTCAGCCTGCCCTCCATACTCAGGCCTCACTTTACTATCACGGATAGGCATCAGGTAACATCCCCCCAGACCTATCTGTTTCATCCCAACTAAATCGGCATGAATTCCCGGTTTAGAAACGGCGCCATACATCCAGTACCAAAACGTCCAAGGCTTGGTATTATCTAAAACTTGGGCTTTTGCCTCCAAACTTCCTGTCAAAGAAAGAGTGGTTGCAAAAGCCAATGTTGCGATAGATTTATATTTCATCAAAATGCTGAAACTATGTTAGTCGAAAATAAATGCGATTAAATAATCTCGATTAGTCGAATTTCAAGTCAACAACAACAGTCTTGCTGCTTGTCGACCAATATGGCTGTGCAGAAGGACCATTCAAATCAGTTGTATTTACCTTATTACGAACAGCCGGAATTACCTGCAAGATAGAGATACCTGTTGCTGGAAGTTCATAGAGAATATGGTCACGACCATCACGAGGCTGGTAAACTCCGATATTCGATGCATTCTGAATAGCCTTGATACCAATCTTTCCTTCCTCGGTAGTAAGCTGCATCCAGTCTACTTGAGCAAAATAGCCTTTAAATTCAGGATATTCCCAAGATTCACCAGGAATAGGATCATTATAAGCATTCTGCCAATAGCCATACTGAGGACCATCTAAACGATTCTGCCATACACGATATGGCCCCTGTCCTACCCATGCCTTACTCTTGACCTTGCTTTCTGGATAATCAAATGCGATGCCCATCAAATCTACGACACCATTAAAATCATATTCTGCCTGCATACGTACACTTCCATCTTTCTGGAAAATATAATCTACATAATGAAGTGTACCATAATCATAACTTACACGAAGAGTTTTACCTGCAGCAGTATCGAGCCACGTCATACCATGGAAAACACCTTGATCGGCATATTCTGTATACTGAGTTTTCTTCTTCTCGGCATCCTGATCATCATGATTATAAAACTGGTCGAAACTTCTATCACTTCGTTTAGCTGCGACAAAACGTGGACCGTTAGAGAGTGATATGGTACGACCACCAACCATTACCTTCTCTAATCTACCATTCTTTTTGCTATAATAATAAGTACGCTCTCCAGCCTTTACCAATAGCTCATCGACTGTTTCTGAAGTTGAGACTTCCGAAGCTACAGCAGAGTTCACCGCTGCCGATGGCTGAACCTTAGTACTCCAGGTCATGATAGTATCGCCATGATGGTCTACAGCTGTCAGTTCCACTGCAGAAGTTGATGCAGGGATATTCTTTAAGACGACAACGCTGCTATCTCCTGGTTCTACATGAGGCGCTTCCAAATTACCTTTCTTCAGTACTTTCACCTGACTATTTCCCCATGAAGGCAATTCCAGGCAACGATAAGTAAACTTACAATCCTTGAGATTGACAAAATTGTATGTATTACGAAGAGTGTAAGCGATATCCTTACCCTGAACCGATGCTGATACTTGAACAGGACTCCACACCTCTTTAATCGTATAGTACGAACCCTCTTTCTCAAAGTGAGGACCAACAATACCATCGGCACCAAAGTTACCTACACAGTCTACGATATTATTCAGGTCAGTACGAACCACACCTTCATCAGCTAAGTCCCAAAGGAAACCACCGGCACAACGAGGATTATGCATCATAATCTGCCAATAATCTTTCAAACCTGCACCGTGTCCACCATCATAAAGACCATGCAAGAATTCTGTTGGCATAAAAATTTCAGGCTGACGCATATACTCTAAAGTCTCACCCCAAGAGCGATAATGCTTCGTTTCAAAACCATTACGATTGGCCCATGGATAGAGTACTACACGGTTCTGCTTATCCCAACGACCAAACTCAGAATCAAGTTCATAATTAAAACCGCCCTCATTACCATTGCTCCAGAAGATAATACTTGGATGATTCTGATCACGTGTTACCATTTCCTTCACCAATTGCTGTCCGATAATGGTAGTATGTGCCCAATGCCATCCGCTCAACTCACTCTCTACATAGAGACCTAAAGAGTCACAAGCCTCTAAAAATTCCGGATCTGCAGGATAATGGCTCAATCGAACAGCATTCATATTCATACTCTTGATGAGCTTTACATCCTCTATATTCTTTGCTTTACTGAGCGTTCTACCAGATTCAGGACGGAAGCTATGGCGATTTACGCCCTTAAAAATAACTTTTTTGCCATTGATATATACACCATCATGCTGACGATATTCGATAGTACGAAAACCGAACTTTTGACGTTCGCGATGTAGTATTTTTCCTGTGTTATCCTGTAATGTAAATACTGCTGTATAAAGATTTGGAGTTTCTGCTGTCCATAGAGACGGACGATTAACCTTAAAATCGACCAAGGTCTGATCATTTCCTCGTACTTCTGAGATATTCGATGCAACTACTTTACCTTTAGAATCTACTATTTCTGTTTTAATCTTACCACCAGCCTGCAAACCGCGACTTAAGAAGCAATCGGCAGTAAACCGTCCATCCATCTTTGCATCAATAGCGACACGATCGATGTTATAAACAGGTTTAGCTACGACAAAAACAGGACGAATAATACCACCAAAGTTCCAATAGTCAGCTCTGCGCTCTGCCATATTAACCTGACTGTTCTCGCTTTCCTTACTTACTTCAACCTCGATGGTATTCTTATGTTTGCCAAAGAAGATTCTGTCAGTTACATCATAAACGAAACGATAGAATCCTCCCTGATGCAAACCATTGCCAGCCTTACGACCGTTGATTTTTACCTTAGCATCTGTCATAACAGCCTCAAACACCAATTGAATTTGGTTGCCCTGCCATTCTGCCGGAAGATAAAAATCATATTTATAATAACCCTTTTCGTTAGCGATACCCTCTGGCTTTGGTATGCCATAGAAGCGCATACCATACTGATATGTGCCAAAACCCTGAAGTTCCCAGCAAGAAGGCACACCGATTGTAGTCCACTTACCTGAGTTTTGACCATCTGTACACTTGAAGTTCCACTTCACCATGTCATCACAACCATGACCAGAAAGGTACTGTCTGCGAGTTTCAACACTTGTTTGTGCAGAAGCAGACAACATAGATATCATTAATCCTGTAAAAAGAAAAATCCGTCTCATACTTGATAGACGGATTTCTATTGGTTTTGTCCCTAAAGAATAGGAGTTTTTACGTTTACTGTGAGATACGAATGCGCAAGGTATGCTTTTTAGTCTTATCAATAGCATATTTCTTGAGAACACCCGGACCACACGAGCTATTGCCTAAACCTAAAACGGCACAATCGATGTGAAGATAGGTGGCATCAGATTCCTGAAGTTGATAGTCAAACTTAGCTTGGAGCATATCGGTTGGTGAATAGTGTAGTGCTTCAAAACTGAATGGAGCATCAAGTGCCTCCACTCGGATTGTTTTACCCGATTTCGTCTGAAGAACAACCAAAGAACACTGCTCATGATTACCATTATCCTGCGGACGTGGATAATGAGTATACTGCTTGGTAACAGTGCTTTTCCAAAGCCCAATGGTAGCCGACTGTAGACGATCAGGATAAGTATCCCACGGACCCAGTCCATACCATTGCAACTGCTCATATACTTTAGGAAGGGTAATAACCATACCCAAACGAGGGAGCTCTGGAAGCGTACCTCGACATTCATAAGTTTGTGTTATATCGATAGAACCATCAGTATTCTTATGCTGATCTGTAGTAACCAAAATACTTCCTGTAACATAGCGATATTCTGTTTGCGTATCAGATAATCTAACTACCTGAGGAGAATCCAGACGATTCGCTTTCCAGTCTTTGTCGAGCCAATTACCAAAGCCTTTATCATTATCGGTACGGGCACGGAAGGCATCAAGGCGAACTTGAGCAACAAGTTGGTCTAAGTTTTCTAAAGATGTATTTCTCCCCCTTGTACCCATCTGCTTAGCTGACTTTGCTATTATCTTTTGCCATCGTTCAGCTGCTTCCAATAACGCTGGAGACAAAGCAATCTGCTGGGTATAAATCTGCTGCCCCTGACGAGTTATAGAATAAAGAATGCGAACATCATTCTTCTTGCTGTAAGCATAATCTGTAATTCGAACCAAGAGTACACTGTCACCTGGAGCTACATTCGGCAAAGTGAGGTCTTTCACCTTTTTACTTACCCCATCCTCCTGTATTGCATACGTAGCTTGATAAGCATTAAGCGGAAGATGTGAACTATGATTATAGATCCAAATTTCACCACCTTTCTGACGAATCTGTACAGGAGAATAGACATGTTTTACCTCTTCATATTTAGCATTAGTCTGGCGATCTGCGAAAACGACACCATTCAAACAAAAAGCGCCCGAACTTGGTTTATCACCAAAGCCACCACCATAGAGCATACCTTTACCCTTTGCATAAACACCCTGATCTACCCAATCCCAGATAAAGCCACCCAACATACGTGGATGAGAATAGATTTCATCCCAGTATTCCTGGAAATTGCCTAACGCATTACCCATTGCATGAGCATACTCACTTGTCAAGACAGGTCGGGTATCATTCTTTCGCTTAGCGATATCAAGCAGATGCTCCCATCGTAAATTCTCAGCACGCTCCTGACCAGAACCCTCAGCTACATTCGGATTGAGATATTCTTGTTTTACACGTGGATAAAAACGGCTGATAACATCAACACATGATGGATCGGTATAAGGGAATGTTTGTTCATCATACGATAAAGTATCCCCCCAAGCCTCCAACTTATCTGCTGGCAAATAAGGAGTCTGTGCACCTTCATAATGTACGAAACGAGTTGGATCGTATTCATGAGCCCAACCTGCCAAAGCGGCCTGATTAGCACCAAATCCACTTTCATTACCTAAACTCCAGAAGATTATACTAGGATGATTCTTATCGCGCTCTACCATACGCACAAAACGGTCCATGTAAGCTTGATGCCAATCAGGGGTAGAGGCTAAAATGCCACGGGTACCATGACTTTCGATGTTAGCTTCATCAAAGAGATAAAGACCTGCACTGTCGCAGAGTTCATACCAACGAGGCGTATTCGGATAATGACTCAATCGAACGGCATTAATATTTGCTGCTTTAAGCAAACGAATATCTTGCTGCATACGTTCTTCTGTCATCACTCGAGCTGTATAAGGATCATGTTCATGGCGATTAACACCACGGAGACGAACCTGCTGACCATTCACTAAAAAGCGACCATTATCAATCTGCAGATAACGAAAACCTATTTTTTGTTGCGCACACTGCAGTATATGTCCAAGAGAATCGGTCAGTTGAAGTTCTAACTGATAGAGATAAGGAGTCTCAGAAGTCCATAGTTTCGGTTGATTTACAGTCATCGCAATACGTCCAAACTTACGTTCTCCTCGTTGAGGAAACCATTCGTTCATACCAGCTGCCTTATAAGTCAAGTTCAGTACATCAGCAACATCTACATGACTTCGCCCTACCTCCTGCCCCGATGCATCCTTGAGTATAGCCTGCAACTGACAACCATCACCAGTTTGGGTACCATACACACGAAAATCAGGATTGATGAGAAGTGTCCATTTATCGAACGATGGCTTCAATGCTGACGTAGCATTCCCATAATAACGTGCAACGATATTCGAAGGTAAGGTACGAATAGCATAATCACGTAACTGTATATCTGGAGTATGGAAAATAGTAACATCACGATGAATGCCTCCAAAACGCCAGAAATCCTGATCTTCAAGATAGCTACCATCACAATATTTATAAACCTCGATGGCAATTTGATTCTGACCAGCCTGCAAATAAGGGGTAATATTAAATTCTGATGCCCCCATAGCATCTTGACTATAACCTACTCGTTGCCCATTAATCCACACATAATAGGCACTCTGTACACCATCTAAACGAAGATAAGTCTGTCCGCTCTGCTTCCATGAAACAGGAAGCATAAAAGTACGACGATACTGTCCTGTAGGATTACGCTCCTCATAAGTAGTCCAGTCCTTTTTAGGGGATTGAGTCACATAAGGTGGAGCAATCTTAAAGGTATAACCAGCAGACATATAGAGAGGAATACCATACCCATTCATCTCCCAATTGGCTGGCACATTTAAGGTTTTCCAACTTTTGTCGTTGAAATCAACACGATAGAAATCTTTAATGCGTAGCTCTGGATTCTTGGTCCACTTAAATTTCCAAATGCCATTAAGCGACAACTGACTATCGCCTATCTTCTGTTGATAAGGTAAAAAAGCAGAACGAGCTGGTTCCCGATTGATTTCGAGTATATGGTGATTTTCCCAATCCTGCACCTGGGCTATAGCCACCAAAGGCAGAAAAGTGAATAATAAAGAGATCCCTTTTCTCATATCTAAACTTTTTATGTTTATTATTTTATATCAGTACTGTTTTTACTGTATCAAAACTACACAAATATTATATTTAACAGCAGTATCATTTATTGTACTTCTAATGTTTCAAAATCAAGTTTACCTGCATTTGAAAGAATAACTTGATATACACCTGCGTTAATCTGAGTTGCTGTCGTTGTGCTCACTGTCTTAAACTTCTTTGGAGTTGGCGGGAACGTTATCTCAGCATCACGCATAACGACATGCTTACTATCGATAACCCGAAGACGAGCCTTAACAGGAGCTCCTGTTACATTTTTATAACGGAAACGAAGAGCATACTCTTTTGCCACACCAGGAGTAATTTTCCATTGAGCTTTTGCAATCTGATTATATTTCACAGTAGGGAAAGCATCAGCTGACTGTGGCAACTTGTCCTTTGGATAAGTAGCCAACGTATCAGTATCAAGATTTGCCCAGTAATGTGAAGACAAAGTACTAGGTAATGGAGTAAAGTTTTCAACATTACCTTTTCGAGCTATAGCGAGAGCACTGATTACAGCTTCACCTACTTTCACCTCCGGAAAATCGATGACCAACTGACCATTCGTCACACGAACCTCTACAGTATATTTGTAAGCTCCTGCATAACCAGCTTCAGCCCATAAATCAACATCATGAAGTACAGTATTACCATTAATAGCAACATCAAAGATGCGTTCACCTTCACAATCCATTTTAGCTCCATAACGTGCCCCCCACCATGGCTCTGCCATATAAAGCTCCACACGGTACAAACCATCAGGAACTGCAAAATGATAGTTCAGACGATGACGGCCCCAACGATAGGTTTGGAAAAGAGCATCATCTGTTGTACCATGAATATCGTCATTTATACGTCCTTGACTGGCCATGAATGGATTTAAACCAAATTGCTGTGACCATGACGAAGAATAAACGGTATCATCTTGCATCCATAACTGGCCATACTGATCTGTGTAAGCATCACCACCACAGTTGATACGATAGAGATAAGTATAATCTTGCCTTCCCTTCAAATCAACCGGATGACGGTCGGCTGCCGTTGGAGTCAACGTATCCGTTTCTGCAGGAGTAAAAGAGTTACGATACGCATAGAAAAGTTCAGTAGGCTGTTCCCAAGGGGTTAGTAAACCTTTATAATTAAAAGGTCCCACCTTGTCTATCATACGAAACGCCTCATCAGGCTGTACACGTCCAGGATTCTCATGGCTCACGAATACCCACTGAAAATGTCCACATACACTATCACGAACAGAAAGTGCTTTTTGACTCTTGAGCATCAGCAATTTTAAAGCAGAATCTTCTGAATACTTATGCGAACCACGAAGTCCAAAAGTACGCCATGCACCATATTCCCCATTAAGCAACTGATTAGGTTGCATTAATTCTTTATCGTAATGATCAGCAGTTCCACCATAAGTACCACTCCAATTTTGAATCACATTCCAATCAGTTCCTTCACCACCATTACAAGTAGTAATAGCACGCTGATCTTGACAAGTAGGATCCATTTCACGAATGATAGCACTGCATTCCTCTGCAAATTCCTTAGGTAAAATACTTTCATTTTGCAAGCCCCAGAGAATAACACTCGGACTATTACGACGCTCTTTAATCCACTGACGTAATTTGGACTTAAAGGCTTCACGGAATTGAGGAGTATCATACCAGATATGAGCTGAGAACTGACTCCAGAAAAGCATACCTTGTTCATCAAGCAACTGCTGATAATAAAGATGATGTGGCTGATGGGCCTCACGGAAAGCATTAAAGCCAGCCTGACGCATCATCTTAACACGGGCCGCCACCTGTTCTTTGCTGAAGGCATGACTGGCTCCAAAAAGATGTTCATAATCACAGGTACCATTGATAAAGACTTTTTTCCCATTAAGAAGGAAGACATTCGCACTTCCATCTTTGCGATGCAATGGCCATGAGATAGAACGGATACCAAACTCTGTATTGATTTCATCAGTCGTTGTTCCTCCCTCACGTTTAATCATTGATGCTAAACGGTAGAGATATGGATCATCAAGGCTCCATAGATGAGGATTCACGATAGCCGTCTGCTGACGAATAGTCTTGGTCTCACCAGCTTCCAGGTGTACTTTCTCTGTCAAGCGGAAATAGGTCTTACCACTCGATAAATTAAGTTTATTTACCAATTCGATATCAACAGGCTTACTGCTATAGTTTTTCACATCTGTATCAACAAAGACACTATCACAAGCAGCATTGTTCCAAATATGTACGCCAAATGGTTCTATACGAACTTCATCCGTCTCGATTAAAGTAACAGGACGGTAAATACCAAATGGCTGCGAACCTTCACTAAAGCCCCACTCTGAAGAACATCCGCCACAAACCCATGGAGATGCGGTCTGATATGCAGGATGATCTACGAGTACTTCTAATTGGTTTTCACCAGACTTGATATATGATGTTACATCAAGAGTATAGGTCGTTCTACCTACCAGTTCTTTCTTATAAGTATGGCCGTTGAGAGTAACCGTAGCATAAGTACCTACTCCCTCAAACTGAATAAAATACTGTTTACCTTCTTGTTTTGCTAGTGTAAACACTTTATTATACACAGCAGAACCATGTAGATTTCCATGTTTCAGCTGGCGATAGCCATAATAATCATCCAGGTTATTTGGTAGATTACACTGCATCACACCCATCTTCTTCGTAATAGAGTCTTCAGAAGTCTTCAAGAAGCGAACCTGCCAATTCTGATCTAAACTAACCAACGTACGTTTACCCTTCTTGTCTGGTTCTGGGAAATCCACATTCGAGCGTCCCATAGGAGCACTGGTAGCCACAGCTATACCACGCTGACCTTCACGATTCACCGCACAATAAAAGTGGTATACCACTCCACCATGCTTCACGACACAACTCTTATGAGCAAAAAGATTATCATACGGTTTGGTTGGATATACTAAATCTGCACCTTTCCAATCCTGCCAATGAATTAAATCTTTACTGACAGAGAATGTATTATAGGCGTCATATTTACGTTCCGGATTATATGCCGAGAAATAAAACATGACATAAAAAGGATCTTTGTCGATGTTTTTATCTGACATACGTACAATTTGAGCATCACCAGTAATAATGCCTGGCGCCTCATGGAAATATACAGGATTTCCACCGTATCTCTCCCACTTCTTCAAATCATTACTCAAAGCTATTCCGATACGCTCGGCTTTCATGTTATTAGCAGGATTTATTCCACCTGCATTATAAAACATGATAAACTTCTTACCCAACTGTTTACGTTTATCAAGATAGATGGTACTCTTATACTGAACCAGCTTCTCCCACCACTGTACATCCTTATCGAGAATACTCAACAAAGGTGTATCTGAAGAATTCCATTCATGCGCCTGAGTAATAGAAGATTTTGTCCACGCCATACCTATATTCAAAGGTTCGCGAACGGCTTCATATCCCGTACCATGTCCACCGATATACGTCATCCAATGCTTGCCGCGATAAGACTGCATTTCATAACTTCCACCCCAAGTCCAATCTATGAGTGATGGAAATCCTCCTCGCTGATTCATATCCCAACCACTGTCCTTATAAGACAACAATCGACCTAGGGTTTTCCAATGTAACAGATCATCACTTTCTGCCATCCAAGTTTCATACCCTCTACCATCTAATCCACTTTTGCCATTATAGCATACATAGGTCATATACCATTTGCCATTTTCTTGATAAACGGTAGGACAGTCTATCTGATGATGGGTATCCTGAGGGGCCACCACCATACCATACTTATAAGGTGACTTTACTTCTTGATAGATTCGTTCCATTGCCGCAGAAGACATGACCTGAGCATGAAGAGCCTCAGGAAGGAACAAAAGAAGAAAAATAATCGATTTTGAAAAAGATTTCATACTATATTTGTATATGTAAAGAACGACAAGCGAGTTGATGAACGCATCAACCGACTTGTCGTTCCTTTATATTTTAATAGAATAACCAGTCGATGGCTTTATCAGCTCCAGACAGACCTACTTCACGAGGTTTTATCTTATCTGAAGTGTAACCCAATACCAGAATAATACCCTTTGGTAATAATAGAGTATGATGACCTGGTTTAAAGGAATATGGATGTACATTTACCTGTGGCATACCATCAATACGAATTGCTGATGTATAAGCAGGCTCAGCCTGTCCATATTCATTGGCTGTAGCATCTATCTCTAGTTTTGGAGCTTGTGCATATTTAATCTGGTCATCTCTGAAGTAACCTACTAGCAGTGTTACATTTTTATCACAAGTGAAATCAAGTTTGACAGCCTCTTGCCGCTGCTGATTTGTACTGAAGACATAAGCTTTCAAACCATCTAACTCTGGAGCATAGTCGGTTACCACACTATCTAAATCAGAGAAAAGACGTACTCCTTTTTTCAAAGTAACCGTCTTAACATCTTTAGGAAGAGTTACCTTAGCAGGTTTCAAACTTCTTATTACCTCTTCTTTTTCAGTATAGGTACCAGCCTCCTTAGCTTTAAGCATAGCGATATTCTTCTTGAAATCTACGATTTCTTTTTCATAGACTGGTAACATCTCCTCCCAATGCTTGTATTTGCCATCATCACCTCCGATAGGAATTCTACGCATGGAAGTCTGCATACTGTTAGCATAAAGATAACTATCTTTTGTCAAATTTACCAATCGACGATAGTAATCCAAACTCTTTTCCATCAAAGGCAAAGCCGCATCCAGTTCCTTAATATCTTTACCCCACTTATAGTTGAGTACATGCTGAGCAGCCTTTACCTTCCAACCAAAAGCATAAGCAAAGGCCTGATAGCACAACATATCATTCTGGATACGCTTAAACTCATCTTTGTCAGAGGTAACTTGGCCGGCAACAGCATCTATTGCTGCAACAGCCTTATCCCCATGAGCCATTGCTTGCTCTATGATATCCAATGGCAACTCACCGTTATGAGCTTCATGCTTCCATTCCTTCTCAACATATTCTATGAGTTTTTCACCTTCAGGCCCACAACTTTCATAAAAGCCTGGATAGATCGTATATTTATAAGGATTGACAAGCTGTGCCATCTTCATACCCAAGAGTAAGGTTTGACGGTTACCCTCTGTAATACCAAAACGACGTAAGAGTTTTGGAGCAATTTCTCCACTTTCCTCATAAGCCTTACGGATACCATCACCTGTATTAGCTCCATATTTGGTATCGAGAATACCATCCCAATAAACGATTTCATCCTGACGATTACGATGACAGTTCCAAGCATAACGACCCCATGTCTGATACCACATCCAATCTCGGTCAAGCTGATTTTCACGCTTACCATCTGCTAGTTTATCTGCACTATAAGGCCAGTCCCAATATGAAGCCTGTGGATAAATATGAAGAGCATTAGCATGATGAACATTATGCATAGCTTGAGTAGCTTTCTGGACAAAATCAGGTGAAGACCAACGGAAAGGTTCCAGGTTGGCCAATACATGAACATTCTCAATATGTGTAGAACCCAAAGAAGCCAAGTCTGTGTGAATTTTAGCCCATGGACCACGTGGTTCATAAGTAGTAAGAGATTCTCCATTATACTTATGCATTGTATAAAGATTGCGATAGAGAGGCAATGCAGCATCCATCACCATCTTACAATCTGTATCGTGGGCACGAAGAAGCAAAGGTGGCTCATCAGTACGTCCCAAAGCTTTTAAACCATCTTTTACTCCTGGGATAATCGTTTTGGTAAACCATTCCACATCATCCTCATAAGTATCCATAGCTTCACCCAGACAAGCTAATAAACCTACATTCGGATACTTCTCGATAAAGGCTGCAATACTCTTACGGGTATAATCGCTAATGAGAGGAGTAATCGGACGGTGACGATCTTGTGTCTTCAAACCATAATGTTCTGCAAAAGGTTTACTCAAAAGAATATTATAAAACATCTGGATAACAAAGATACCACGCTTATCAGCTTCATGAGTAAGAAAAGAAAACATTTCTTCATTTTTCTTGAAGGTTGCATCGTCCACCTCTACAGCAAATGGATAATCTTTAAGCTTTACCAAAGAAGCAAACGGATGACCATTCCAAAGATAAAGTGAATTCATACGATTATCTACAAGCATATCCAGATACTTGATCCACTGAGCCTTATCATAGAACCAAGGGAAAAGTTCTGGGGTATACGGATATTCATATACCGCACGACCTGGAAGAAGATAAGGTTTCTGAATGCCCACGCATGAGCCTCGAAGAACCATCTCTGGTGCATCTTTGATTTCACGAGGTAAATTCAAATTTTTATGTTGCCGTACATAATCTGCAATCTCATTACAAGCATAGATTACACCAGTACCATCATTACCTATTACCAAGATACGTTTACCTTTGGTTAATATCGTAAAACCTTCTTTCTTCAAACCTGCGGTATCTTTGGCTAGAGACAAATCGATACGATAATCACCCTTCTTGCCAACCACAGATTGATAGCCTAAAGCCGATAATTTCTTTTGCAAATATTGCGCAGCAAATTGTTCACGATTACCTGCTTTTTTACTCATCGTAATACCTACGGTCTGTGCCCAAGTGAGTGAGCTTACACCCAAAAGAACAACCGAAGCTATATACCTTAATATTATCATGTCTTATTTCAATAGTTTTAAATTAATTTTTTTGTATGCAATACGCTCTCTACGCCAAGTATATACACAGTGAAGATTACCATCCTTACCCTGGATAATAGCTGGATAAGAATATTGGCTAACAGGACTATCCTCAAGTGTAAGAGAATGATGCCAATGTTCGCCATCTTCGCTGACAGCAATACTCAATGGAGTACGAGGACCTTTCTTGGTACCCATCAAGGTTTCGAAATTATTATAAATAAGTACATGACGACCATCTTTCAAAGTAACAGCATCTGTACCACTTTGATTATTCTCAACCTCAGAGAGTTCTACTTTGCTCCAAGTTTCACCATTGTCTGAACTGTATGATTTCGCAAGTTTAGCATTATGACTACGCATCAAGACCATCAATCGACCATCCTTAAGCTGAAGAATACTTGGTTGGATACACTTAATAGGATGTACCTTTTGGTCATCGGTTAACACAGCATCCTCTGCTTCTATCGGACCAACATATTTCCATTCCTTGGTTTTAATATTATAGATTTCAACATGGAATTTCCACCAGTCACCCTCTGTACTTGAAGGACATAGCAAACGATCACCTATCAATACAGGCTTATTCTTTACAGGACCGATAAAACCCTTTGGTAACATTTCACGTTTGCTCCAGGTTTTACCACCATCCTTAGATTTAACAACCCATCCCTGCCAGTCAGAGATTTCCTCTGCTATCTTAAAGAAGCACCATATCTCTCCATCAGGCATAGTAAAGAGAACAGGATTCCAACAAGCTTTACGAGCTTTGTCTGTACTATTGAGTGGACGATGTAGATAATCATCTGTACCATCTGCAATCATCATTGGAGCCTCCCACTTATCAGCACCCTTTGGTTTTCTGCTTACCCAAATACATACATCAGGATTTTTCTCTTTTGTTCCACCAAAGTAAGCTGCAAGCAGGTCACCATTTTTCAACTCGGTTATAGTAGAGGCATGAGCCTGAGGGAAAGACGTATACTCATAGAGGAACTGATCTTCCATGAAAGCCTCATCCTTGACAGGCATTATCACATCATAAATATATCGACCACTTTCAACGGTCTTTCTGCTTCCATCTGGGAATACAAGTTCTGCATCTGTATTGACAGGCACCTCAACTTCCCAATGAACTTTCTTACCATCTTTTTTCCAATTACTAACCACCTTACCATATGGGGTAACATAAGAGGTATTAGCATGGAAGCAATTCGGTATTTCAAAACTTGGTTTTAGCAACAGATGCTTATAAGCGATACTATTCTTCTGCTGTTGGATACCACCTACATACTGATAGCACCAAGTTAGCAAATCGCCCAAAAGCATAACATGATTACCAGAATTCATTGCAGGATCAGCTTTATCGCCATTCCACAATTCCCAAATAGTAGTAGCTCCATTTTTAACCATATATCCCCAAGATGGATAAGTAGCATTGGTAGCCAACATCCAAGCAACATCAGCAAAGCCATGATCAGAGAGTCCTCTGAGCAACCAACTTATACCGATAACACCACAAGTAACATGACCTTTTCCTGGAGTGATAATATTGTCTACTATCTGCTTTACGATATCACTCTTTACACTATCAGGAACTATACCAAAAGCAAGTGGCAATAGATTAGCTGTTGCTGTATTATTACCATAATAAGTACTATCTGGATAAAGCACATGACCAGGACGAACAGAAGTGCCTTTCTTTACAGTCAGGTATTTTTTATTAAAAGCTTCAGTCATTTGAGTATACTGTTTTTTCCAGTAAGCTGCATCTTCGGAAAGATTCTGTAATTGAGCAAATTGTTCCAACAACTGCATCACACGAACACCATAAGCTGTAGCGATGAGTGAACCATCGGTTACACGTTTAGGATCCTGACTGTGAATCAATTCCAATTTTTCAGGTGGTACACACCAATCACCATATTTATCTTTGGTAATAATACCATCCTGTGTATTTTCATCAAGCATATGAAGCATCCATTTCTTCATATACGGATAAGACTCTATGATCGGTTGCTTATTACCATACTGTCGATAAAGCATATCACAACCAAACGGCAAAGCAGCAGGCCACGTCATATCGTCGGTATAATAATTCCAAAAAGCAGGAGCAACATCTGGTATGACACCGTCTGAACGCTGAGACTCACAAATATCGCGCATCCACTTGGTGTAGAGGCGTTCATTGTCAAAGAGGAAACTTTCGCCCAAACTACCTACAGTACGGTCACCCAACCATGGCTGACGCTCATTACGTTGTGGACAATCTACAGGCATACCTTTATAATTATCTTTCACACCCCACCAGGCATTCTTCATAATTTGATTCAACAAGGTATCAGAAGTTTCAAAAGTGCCAATTGTAGTCATCTTATCGCCAACCATATAAGCTAAGAAATCCTCCTTCTTCGCATTTTTTACACCAGAAACTTCAACATAGCGGAAGCCATGATATACAAAAGTTGGACGCCAAATCATACCCTTTTCCTGCCCATTGCAGACATAGATATCCTCAGAATAGGCATTGCGAAGGTTATCACGATAAAGCGAACCATCCGCATTAAGTTTCTCTGCATATTTCACACGAATAGTATCACCCTTGACACCACGAACTTTAAGTCCAACCCATCCTGCCAAGTTTTGACCAAAATCGAGGATATAGTTATTCTTATGCTTCTTTACAGATATCGGCTGACCATAAATTTCTTCGGTCATTGTAGGAAGCATATGTGATTTAAGAGTACCATCAGGAATTGAAGTACGATCAGCCTTACGCCATTTGCTATCATCAAAACCAACCTGATTCCATCCAGTTAACTGCATACGGGCATCATATTCCTCACCATCATACTCATTAGTATTACGAATAGGACCATTGGCTGAGAGCTTCCAGTCTGTATCCGTATTCCATCGTTCTGTCTTGCCATTAGCATACTCTACAAGAATGTTAATACGGCATTTTGGCAATCCGAAAACAGGAGCCTTATAATATTTTTCCTGACGCATAGGGAATACACGTCCAGCAGCCAATGAGATTGCTATAGCATTTTTCTGCTGAAGAAGAGAAGTGATATCATAAGTCTTATAGAGAATCGTTTTGCGATAATCTGTTGGAGAAGGAGTTAGTGCTTCATTTCCACCAACTTGCTGACCATTAACATAGAATTTGTAAAGACCAAAACCTGCTACATAAGCAAAGGCACGCTTCACTTCGTTTTTGGCTGCAAATTCTTTACGAAGATAGCGAACAGCAAGACGAGGATGAATACCACGGCACTCTCCTGGTTGAAGTTCCTCCAAGCCTATCCATCGGCCACCCCACTTTGACTCAGTAAGCAAACCGATGCTAAACTTCTGAACAGGGCTCCACCCTGATTTTCCCTTATTAGTAGCAACACGTGCCTTCCAATAAACCAACTGATTGCTTACCAGAGCTTTACCCTGATAAGCAATCGCTAATTGTTGGGCGCTCTGCACAGATGAACTGTTCCAGAGATCACCCTCATTATTATTCAACTTTGCTTCAGAAGAAGCAACAAGAATTTGATATTCAGTCTGTTTAACTTGCTTCTTATCTGATTTTATTTTCCACGAAAAATGAGGTTTCACGACATCTATACCCAATGGATTAGTTAGATGCTCCACCTGTAAATCATAGATTTCTACTTGAGCTGCCTGAACAGTAAAGGCCCAGAACAACAAAGCTAAAAATATATTCAGTTGCTTCTTCATCATCTTCTATTGCGTTTTACCTGCGTACACTATGTAATATTTGAATTATCCTTACTCATTTAAGTCTCTTTTTTTATCGGCCAGACTGATACCCGAAATTTCCTGCTGATCTATAGTAAGATACTTTTTGCTAGCGTCTACAGCTATTAGTACACCATCAGCAACCTTCTTATTACCACGGCTTGGAGTATACCGGTATGTTTTATCTGAAGATTGACCTAAATAAGTAAGTTTACCTGTAGCTGCATCCATCCACCAAAGCTGTTTCTTTTTACCTGAAATCTTTTTCAGATTTATCTCGATAGGATTACTGTTATAATCGTACACCAACATATAATCATTACCACGGGTAGCAATCAGTCTGTCGTAACGAACCCCATTTTTACCCAAAAGCACACTCTGGTCTGGAATACGTTCAAAATAAGGAAAACTCAAAATCAAATACTTAAGATATTTCATTTGATTAAAACCAGGATCTTTCAATCCTTGATACCATGCTTTCTCAGCCCCATCACTACCATAACTGGTAGGATAACCCGGTTTAAGCATCTGCATAATAGCATTATGACCATAAGTATGCCCAAAACTTCCAGCAAACACACTCCAATAAGCATAACGGCGAACATCATAATCCATCCATCGCTCTTCATTTGGGTCGTGCAAACCTTTAGGAATATCCTCATAACTAGGTTCATCATCAAGGACAGGTTTTATCGGCTTATAAGCCCAAGTAGAGTCTACATACATCCAATTATCCTCTTCTGTATTATCTGGGATAGGATAATCTTTATTACCCATACGCTGACCATATTTACGATGACCACTCTGGAACATATGGAAATCGAGCCAAGAAGCTTTACTCCACCATTTAGCTGATGTATAACGACCACGAGGATGATAAGTCATCAGATGATGATGATCGAGTCCCTTGATCGTTGTTGCTAAAGCATCCCATACCTCTGGACGAATATCACCCTGAATATCACCACCGATAATCCAGATAATATTAGGACAATTCTTATAACGTTCAGCCAAGAAACGACCATAAGTCTTAGCCTCTTCTACATTCATATGGCCATCTTTGACAAGACCACCCCAAATAGGCACCATACCAATGTATATACCATTTTGCTGAGCAAGATCTACGATATAATCGAGATGATCCCAATAGGAATACACTCCCTTTGGATCTGCAGCGTCCATATTCCAACCATCAGGGTTGGATGATTGACCATAAATATTATACGAAGGAACTCCATTGAGCACTTGTATCTGTACCATATTATAACCAGCACGGCGACACTGCATCAGATAATATTGCGCCTCTACGCGATCAAGTCGTTCAGGAAGGAGCCAGCCTGTTTCACCCAACCAGAAAAAGGGTTTGCCATTTTTAAACTGCAAATATCGATTATTGGCAGAGACCTGCAATTCTCCATTATCCCATGGCTTATTCTGTGCATGCAACGTTGTCAACGAGAGCATTGCCAGGATTGTCAGTATGTATTTACGCATATTAGTTGTTATAATTTATTCTTGTTTACAGTATTTTTATGATTTCACCAGCTTTTGTTGATATATCATACAGGTAACTCTTGGGCAAAACCACTTTATTTAGTTTTACCTGGGCAGAATTTAGAACCTCTTTTTTATCATATAAGCAGAATAAAGCATTAGGATTTTCACCTTTAGCTTTCTTCAAACCTTTGACTGGGGCATTAAGACGAAGGCGCAAATTACCACCTACCTTAGACTTGATCACCAATTTGGTAAGTTTGCCATTCTTCCATGCCATATCTACGATTTCAAAACCACCACGAGCAACGATACCTTTTACCTCACCATCCTTCCAAGCATCTGGTAAAGCTGGCAAAAGTGCGACACAACCATCATGACTCTGCATCAACATTTCTACAATACCAGCAGTACAACCAAAATTACCATCAATCTGGAATGGTGGATGAGCATCGAAAAGATTACGATAAGTACCACCCTTCTTCTTGTTCGTACCAAAAGCTACAAATCTATCATTTGTCAGAGTAAGCTGATTATGAATCAATTTATAAGCATGATTACCATCCAAGAAACGTGCCCAAAGACATACCTTCCATCCCATTGACCATCCTGTTGACGGATCACCACGGTGTATCAAAGAGGTACGAGCTGCGTCAAATAATTCAGGAGTACGATATGGAGATATCAGATTACCTGGGAACACTCCATAAAGGTGGCTAACATGACGATGGGTATCCTCAGGATCATCCCAGTCTTTAAGCCACTCTTGTAACTGTCCCCATTTTCCAATTTGCATCGGAGCCATTTTCTTTAATCGCTCTGCATAATAACTTTTAAGCGTATCATCCACACCTAGAATCTGTGAAGCAACCGACACACTATTGAAGAGTTCATGCAATAGCGTGTTATCCATAGTTGTACCATAAGTAATAGCAATCTTACCATCCTTAGATGGATGATAATTCTCAGGAGAAACCGATGGAGAAATAACCAACCAACCATGCTCAGGTTCAGGTATCAACATTTCATCTAGGAAAATAGCAGCACCCTTCATCAGAGGATAAGCCTTTTTCAAAAACTCCTTATCGCCAGTGTAGAGATAATGTTGCCAGAGATGAGCACAGAGCCATGCACCTCCCAACATCCACATACCACTGGAAGCATGGTCGATTCCACCAGTTACACGCCAAATATCAGTATTATGATGTAATACCCATCCGTCTTTGCCATACATCATCTTAGCACTGATACTACCACTTTCACTCACTTCACGAATGAGTCGAAATAAAGGTTCATTCAAATCTGAAAGATTAGCAATTTCAGATGGCCAATAATTCATTTCCAGATTAATATTAGTAGTATACTTACTATCCCATGATGGCCATACACGATGATTCCAGATACCTTGCAGATTAGCAGCTTGTCCTCCTGGTTGAGATGAACAAATTAGTAAATAACGGCCAAAATTAAAATAGGTGGCTATCAAACCATTGTCATCACGATGAGCAAAATTGATAATACGCTGATCTGTAGGTTCATTCTGATATAAATCTTTACCTAAAGACAGTGACACACGATTCATGAAACTCTGGAATTTTGCAATATGTGTCTTTTTACTTTGCTCATAATTCTTAGCAATAGCCTGACGGAGAATCTGCTCAGATTTGGCTACTTCATCACCACTGATATCTTTGTAATTGACAAAATTTGTCGCAATAGAAATATAGATGGTAGCCTCATCCGCATTTTCTACCGTGATTTCTCCATCTCGCGAAGAAGCTTCTTGGCGAACACCATTCTTCATGGTCTCACAGAGCATACGCCCCATGAAACGCACTTTACCTTTACAGCCTTCCAACTTACCACTTACACCTTCAAGAATAGCTTCATTCTTCTCACTGCGAATTAATATTTCCTCTTGAGGAGTAGAATAATGAGCACCAAAAGTCAGTTTACCAGGCTTTGAAGCTGTAAGATGAATAGTAATAACGTTGCTATCAAAAGACGTAATAACTTCTCGACGATAAGTTACGCCATCAACAGTATAGGTAGTAACAGCAATTGCAGAATCTAAGCTCAATTCTCTACGATAATTGGTATATCTTAGAGCATTTGGAGTAGTGATATATACATCGCCAAAGGTTTGATAAGCCATACCCCAATTGGTACCCGACATGACATTATCGTTAGCCATTTTATCAGCTGTATGATATCTACCTTCAAAAAGAAGTTGCTGAATCTTGGGTATTGCGTTCAAAGCTTTCTTATTGGCATTATGATTAGGTTGTCCTGTCCAGATTGTCTCTTCATTCAACTGGATATGTTCTGTACTAGGTATACCATATACCATAGCACCTAGACGACCATTACCTAATGGAAGGGCATCAGTCCACACCTGTGCCGGCTCATTATACCACAACTTATATTGGCCATACATAGGCAGCACCGAAAGAAACAGTCCCGCAAGGGCACTAAATGCTTTTGAAATAGTCATATACATCAAAATTATATATTCTGTAGACGAATAAGATGTGTATTTGTCACTGAAAAATGAGAGAAAAATCCATATTGTGAAACGGGCTTTTTTTATTGGGAACAAAAAATATTTAAGCAAAATTTCAACTCTGAAAGTTTTTCAACTATTACTGAATGATTTCCGAGCAACTATCATTATTTTGTCGCATATTATACTTTTATTGTCGCATAAAAGGGAAAAAAAATATTGTCTGATTAATCGTATTATCGTATCTTTGCAATATCAAAAAAACAAAGTTGATTATTCGCAAACATTAAAAGATAAAAAGAGATGTGAATCTCACATAATGGTTATAGGTTATTTATTCGCATTAGATTAGAAGACACAAGTGATTTATGTTACGCATCAACATCAAAGTTCAATAAGTTTGTATTAAATCAAGTGAGAGGTAAATAGAGGATGTCACCGTAAAAGGGACATCCTCTTTTCATTAATACTATTCAGCCCACAAAAAATATTTGTCATCATCAAGCCCTGAAAGCCGATATTAATGCATAGAAAAAGGTGCACCGGATAAGACCAGTACACCTCATTGCAACCAAACTTCTATATATTAATAATCGAACTTTTAATACCTATAAATTTTATTTTAGAACAGACTGTAAGACTTCAGGTTTTACTATCGTAACCTTACTTTCATCCCACATTTTACGATCAAGACCAAACACCTTAATAAAGAACTCATAATTAGCATTGCGCTTATTTACACCATAATCATGACGCTCTTGAGGAAGATGTACATTCTCTACTTTATTTTGAGCGCCATAGAAACCATATACACGTTGTAAATAAGGAAATTCCAACTCTGGAACAGAAGCAGTCCAGTCACCACCATCACTAACAACCAAGAGAGGTTTTGGTGCAAAGAAAGCAAGAAGTTCAGGATTACAAGTACCACCACCTGCAGTCTGAATAGGTTTACCACTTTCACAAGGACATCCGCCATCAAAATGGCTGGCCAAATTTACAGTTGGCGCAGCAGCCGTAATACGATCATCAAGCACGGTCATCAATACAGTATGAGTTCCTCCACCAGAACCACCATTTACACCAATACGCTTTTTATCTACATCCTTGCGGTTATTCCACATATAATCTAACAGCACTTCTGCATTAAGGGCCTGGATAACATGAGCACGGTCTGTATGGTGACTATCTTTACCATATTCTTGCTCAGACTGTCCCCAACCATATAAGTCGAAATCAACACAGATAGCACCCATACGAGCCAAAGTAGCCAACCGTTGTTGCTCATCCTTACGGTAACGACCACCGTTAAAATGTCCATCAGGGCAGATAATCAAAGCATGCTTGCCTTTCTTGGCTGGTGTATAGATACTACCAAAGACATGTTCTCCAGGTAAAGTCTCCAAACAAATATTCTGAACAGTATATCCATCATACTTACGAACCTTACCTAAAATAGGTTTTTTATGTACCAGACTGTCTTTATAAGCATCTATACCAAGAAGTTGACGAACTTCTTTTCGCACACTATCCTTACGATTTTCAAATTGCACCTTGTCACTATACAAAGTATTGAGATAGGCCAACATTTTACTTCCATCATCAGTATGACGGCGAGGATACTCATAAGGTTTTATTTTATAAAGATTATCACTCTGTTTCCACCAATTAAAGTCGAAATACTTACAAATATTAGTTAGGGTCTCTTCGATGGAATACGGACGAACACGATAATCAGCATAAGGCAATCGCTTGCCTACTGTATCCACATTATATTTAAAACGAACATGAAAACGAGTAGAAACGTCTTCCATGATGTCATGGAGACTACGTGTATACTGACCAGCATAATTATTCTGCGCCGACAAGTTGGTATTGAAAGCGAAGATGGCGCTGAGCACAAAAACGATTGATTTCATCATAATCTATCTTAATTTTATTTTTTCCTTCTGAGTGTATATTTACTTGAAATACGTTTCCTTTAATAGTCCAGTCTACAGCTATTTTGCCACCATTAGCCATGGTTGAGCCTTTTGCCCATGTTAAGTTTCCTGCAGGTTTTGGAGAGATTACAACAGTATCACGCTTAACCTGAATACCCACCATATCATGTATAAGGTGATTATTGATATGGGCCAACATAAAATGATTACGGGATGCACCTTTACGTGGATCCCACTGCTCAGTCAAAGTTGTCATTCCCATTTTCAACTGGAATCCGTATCCTGGCTCTTGGTCATGATTAAGCATCGTATAGAGCAGATCTTGCTGATGATTATTAATCAATACCCGGAAAAGATAAGGAGTTCCGATATCACCAGTCGTCAATCGATCTCCATGCTGGTGAATATCTTCTAGCAATTTATCCAATAAATCCTGTTTTTTTCCTTCTGGATAAAGATTCAAGTCTAAGGCTATAGCTAAAGCAGCCTGACTCTTAAGATCAAAATTACGAATAAAGGCTTGGCGTATACTGTCAGCCCGTTGCTCCAAACCTGCTAGTTTGGTCCACAAGTAATAATGTGCAGTACTAACTAATGCTACAGGAGTATTCTTGGCAAAACCGGCCTTTTCTCCATTATAGTCGTACCAGTCACCCAATCCGATATTAAGAATATAGGCACTGTCTCGTGTAGCAAGATAATCTACATATTTACGAATGTGTGGCTGATATTTTTTCAGTAAACTATCATCACCATAACGGTGCAGATAAAGCACAGGCAAAGCCACTAGAGCACCACCCCATTCTGGCGATTCTTGAAATGGAGGCGCCCAACTGCCTTCAAAGCGGATATATTCAGGTGCTATTTCTGGCATCGACCCATTAGCATGTAGGGCATCAGCTATTACATGCTGCGTTTGTTCGAGCATTGATTTACAATCATAATTATCAACCAACCCTTGTCCATTAAGCCAATCTTGTTCTAACCAGCCTAACTTCTCACGATGCGGACAGTCTGTCCATACATGTTGCCAATTACTACGAATTGCAGCATCTATAATAGCGTAAGTTCGGTTAAAAAGCGGATTACTGCAAGCAAAACTTCCTATTTTAGGAGCTGAATTACTAATGAAACATGATTCCAGTTTATCAATAACCGGTAAGTTATTAGGATTAGCATCTCCCTTCAACACAGCTCCCTCTATTTGGATATACTGATAACCATAATAGGTAAAATGAGGTTGAAACAGTTCTATTCCCTTTCCACTTAATGTATAAAGATAATAATGAGGACTTCCAATACTCTTCTGACTTACCGATCCATCATTTTTTAAGGTTTCACCTAAAATAATTTTAACTTTCTGACCAGCCTTTCCCTGAATAGAAAATCGAGGAAATCCTGCCAAATTCTGTCCCATATCAAAGACATGAGCAGACAGGCGCTTAGCTATAGGATATTTTTTATAGATACGTATCGGATAAGATAACTGTGGATAAAGTTTACCTTGAGGAGACTTCTGTACTACCACAGGATGCCACCGGTCAATAAAAGTTGCATCATGATCTTCACCACCATAGATACTGTTATAGACTATCTGGCTTCGTTTCCATTTCCATGTTTTATCGCTTTTCAGAATATCATGCTTACCATTAGTATACTCTATATCAAGATAAAACAATAAAGTAGAAGGACCAAAATTAGTCTTCAACTTATGATAGCGTCGTCCACGCTCATGAAAGAATCCGTTACCCAGCAATACCTCTATCGAATGAGAACCTGCTGACAAAACTGATGTTACGTCGTAAGTATTATAAAAAATAGACTTACGATAATCACTCCAGGCTGGAGCCATCAAATCTTCGCCAAACTTCTTTCCATCAATATAAAATTCGTATGCTCCCAAACCACAAATCATAAGTTGCGCCTTTTTGATACCTTTCCGGCATTTCAACACATGCTGCAACCAAATACTTCGATCTGCCAAAGAATCATCCTGATTTGTCGTAGCACCTATCCACTGAGCATTCGAAAACACATTATCCGCCCTGGTTATCAAGGCGGATAACATAACTAGACAAATTATGAATACAAAAAATCTTTTCATTTAGAGCGCTGTTGATAATCGACCAAGATTTTGACGACGAGCTTTACATACCCCATCAATCCAGATACTTAACCCTTTTCCCACATGATATCGGCTACCATCCTGATCCCATACAATGGCAAGACGATGACCGTGATAAAGGATATTATCTACACAAAAATAAAACCATTTACCCTGCGGTAAAAGTGGATTTACTTCAACGTTATTATCTTCACGAGGACGAAGTCCACAAAGTCCTGTAATCACTAGGTCATTAAAGGTAGAATGATTATAATAACGGCTTCGCTCCTGATCACCTTTGAGCCAATAGCCGGTCTGTTCATCTAGATATTCACCAATATATGGTTTACCACGATGTGTCTGACTCTGAACATATTTCTCAAGTTCCACAAAATAAAGGCTGTCTGAAATTACTGGCTTATCAGAAACATTCAGATAATTAGCCATACCTGTTAACGTCTGTGCTGTAGCAAAAGGCCATACAGCTCCATCCCACTCGCACTTACCTGTACCATGACTTCTGAACTGCGGATGACGCTGCTCTGCTGTTGTCTGTCCGTAAGGAGCAGAAAAGCCTTTTGAATCTCCTGCTTGTTTCCAGGCTATATCAAATTTAGAGTCAGTATCAAACATATTCACATACCAAGGCATAAAACCAATAGCCTCACGAACCTTAGCAAAATCACCCGAAGGATATTTTACTTCGAAGAACTGTGAACTATCATTCCAAAGTTCTGTCTCAATTAGTCGCTTGAGAGTATCTGCTTTCAGAGTATAACTTTTTGCTAAACTTTGTTGCTTTGCCAATGCGGCGATATTAGCGATAGCACGAAAGTTACCATACATATAACTATTGATAGAAGGACGAGCATTCTTGGCTCTACGACCACCACTAATAGTCTCCTCCATGGCATCTTTTACATCGTATTGCCAATAGAGGTCGGCCTTACCGTTCTTTTCCCAACGATGATCATCCCAACGATTTACTTCTTTAATCAAAGCTGGAAGGAGAGCCACCACACTATCCTTTCTTCCATCAACAAGATAACGGTCCCATACACTCTGAGCCAGCCAACTGCTATAAAAATTGAGTTTCTTCATCGCCTGACCATTATTACCAAACAACCAAGTATGAATATTCTGATCAAGGTAAATAGGATTACGTAACCAACGGCTCTCATGAATATGATGACCTAAACCAGAAGATATCAAATTATACTGATCCGCATAACTACGTTTCACGAGGAATTCAGTCATAGCATAACCTACAGGCGTCTTCTCAATATGTTTGCGAAGTGTCCACCAACGATAATACCACATCTGCTCAAAGCTCTTATCTGGAGCATCAAAAAGAGGTATATTTTCCTGCATCCATTTCCAAGACTCACTATTTGGGATGGCTTGAACGATATTTTCATCCTCCATCCCATTAAAATAGTCTACATAATGCTTATAATCTGCAGATTTAAGCAGAGCTGCTCCTGCATCGATATCATTATTAGTTGTCTTAAAATGAGCAATCTTAAACACGGCCAAAGAATCACTCTCTCCAGCCTGTTCAAGTGTTCCATACCAATCAGGCTCTGTATCAACGGTTGGGAAGGTACGATACTCACCTGTACGGAAAAGTACTCGATTAATAGTATGAGCAGGGGCAAAGAACATACTCTTGGCAATGAGTTTACCGTCACTATAGAGATCTACACGACGACGAGCCACAGAAAGGGTTAACTTGAGATGATATACCTTATTAGCTTCGTATTTACTCTTGCCTGCATTTCGGGCACCATTCTTGAGTTGAATAAGTCCATCGGGAGTTAATTCCATACGAGCCGCAGCTATACCGTTATCACCAATAAACTCAACCTCAAGTGTACCATGATTATTCTGCAAAGCTTTTAAATCAAACTCTACAGTAAGATCCTTGCTTGCTGGAATAAGTCGCTCAACCTTACTATAATCGAATTTATCAGAATCACTTAGTGTAAGCCATTCACCATCGAGACTAACAGGCGCCTCTTTAGGAGAATAAATATTCCAAGTGGTCAAATCTGCAAGCCGTTTATAAGTAGTAAAGTCATCATCTGCTTGCGCGTGTGCTTCTGTCAGTACAGGGACAGGTATGCGGGCTACCCACATATCTTCCTTATTCATCGAGTATGATACCCATAAATTACTGTCAGCCGGTTCACCATTTCCTTCTAAGATACCACGTACATACTGAGGACCTCTACTTTTATAATTACCTCCATAACGAATAGGTGGAACTTCACCATTGACAAGATTCAACGTGGTATACTCTAATCCATCTTTACTCAATGAAATAGCAAGAGGCCATCTGAATTCTGATGGATTATACAAAGTTGCATACGAACCGTCAGACAAGCGCTGTCCCCAGATTTTAGCATTACTATTAACAAACCCTTCTGCACGATTTACAGGTTCCAGCCAAGTTTTACCGCCATCAGACGATATAGAAGTCAAGGCATGTTTCCAAAGGGCTACGATACGACCATCTGGAAGTGTATAGTCATTATAAGCCTTATATTCTTTCTTCAGTGGCAAGATAGGATCTTCACGGTCTGCTTCTTCTACCCACTGCATCACCAAACGAGGGTTAGCTAAAATCTCTTTGCAAGCTTTCTTTAAATGCTTATCTGCATGAGTATAAAATGGATAATCAGTATTTTTCTCATTAAAGTCATGGTTGTAGTAGATAAAATAAATTTTACCCAATTTACCATCGGCCTTTACTTCTCGAATTACTCGTCCGATACCATTACCATCATTATTATGATCTTTTTTATTAAGACATACACCATAAGATCCTAAAGCATAGAGTCTACCCTCACTGCTAATATACCACCCCATACGCTGGTGCATGACAGCTTTCATGTTATGAGCCACACCATCTACACCTTTCTTGGAAAATCCTTCGGGTACATTATATTCAGGGAACAGTTCTATCGGGTCAGACCAAGTATAGCCATCCTTAGAGACCTGATAATTGGTATGCGATGGCGGAACCTGTTCATCTTTTGGGTCACAAAGATAATGAACGT
Source organism: Segatella baroniae B14 (assembly GCF_022024235.1). Taxonomy (GTDB): domain Bacteria; phylum Bacteroidota; class Bacteroidia; order Bacteroidales; family Bacteroidaceae; genus Prevotella; species Prevotella bryantii. The sequence continues at coordinate 2,257,753 of NZ_CP091799.1, read as the reverse complement.
AGAAACGACCACGCCAATAAGCCATCATCGGTTGATGGTTATAGGTCCATCCATTACCATTGGCTACAGATGGATGTTCGCGATTCGCACGTAGTATCTGGATATTATGTACACCCATAACAGGTGACAATCCTCCGTCATGACGATTAGGATCGCTCAGTTGTGTTCCTGTATAGCGTACCAGTTGCTGAGCGTATACAGGATAAACAGACAGGCTTAAAGCAAAAGCTATCGGCAATAGTTTATTGTTCATATCGAATACCTTTTATTCTTTCTATTATCGTATCGTAATTATATACTCTACTTACTATTATTCAATAATTTCTTAATCAGTCGTTTTGGCGCCTTAAAAATGGTGCCATGCTTATGTAGAGGGGTTACATGTACCTCTTGGGTTATCTCTTCAAAATGCTTGAAATCACGCGTTTTTTGGGCACCAAAGTCCTTTGAACCATACCGGTCATAATAAATGATATAATCGTTGCCGACCTTTGCCGTTGCAGGTCCTTCCGTTAGAGGCTCTGTAAATGGTTCAGAAGGTAAGCTCCATGGACCATGAGGATCATGGGCAAACGAAATCTTAATATTACGCATCTTACGAGTATTATCTTTCACCACCATCACATAATCATTCCAACCTTTTTTCACAAGAGTAGCATCAATTACACTATATCCAGGATCTATCAACAACTTTGCAGGACTAAATGATTTAAAATCCTTGGTTGTAGTATAGTACAGACGATGGTTATTCTTCTCATCCTCAATACCTCGGGCAAATTTGCCAGGTATACACGACGCCCAAATAATCATACATTCCTTACGATCTTCATCATAAAAGAGTTCCGGAGCCCATACATTTACAGTCGTCGGATCGTCCATCACATGAATCATACGTTCTTCACTCCAATGTATCAAATCTTTACTCTCGGCATAGCCAAATCCTTTGTCACCACGCCAGCTAGTAGTCCAAACTAGATGATAGATACCATCCGGAGTGCGTACGATACTTGGATCACGCATCACTTTCTGCTTACCGACTTTAGGTTTTAGCCATACCCCAGGTATACTATCCCAGTGAAGGCCGTCTTTACTATAAATGTATCGTAGTCCATCTGTTGCTGGTTCATGGAAACTGGAATAAACATAATAATTGCTTCCACACGAACTCAACATTAGAGCAACAAAAGCCCCTATCATTATAAACGTCTTTTTCATCTTCCTGCTCGATTTTTGATTTGTTCACTCACTTGTGGACCATTGTTGAGCCATTGATTATTAGGTCCAACGGCATTCTTCAAATATTTATCAGAAGGTGTCCAGTTGTCTTGAAGTGTTATATTAGAGCTTCCCTCATCAGTATATAAATAGAACCAATGATTAGGATCATGTACATACGATGGTTTAGCAATATCTCTTACCACATTTTCGGTTATCATTGTACCGGGTTGATTGCCTAAAGTATAAATACCTGCGCAATCATACATATGTTGGGCATAACGATAAATCAAATTGGCATGTACACGATTATTTCTCATGCACACACTATCACGATTCCATCCCCATCCCAAGCTAATGGCAGAATATGGAACATCATGTATTTCATTATGCTCAATATTGATATTCTTTACATAGCCCGCTGCAATAGCCAAACATCCCCATTCTTCGTTGGCTACATCAGTAAAGAGACTCCTACTTATTTCCTGATATTCACAAACGTCCTTGAGGTCAGGACGATAAGGGAGATGTGTTTCCAGTCCTGCAGGTGAAAAACTACCAGACACATAGCCATTCAGTGCAATATCAGTAAAGGTACTATAAGAAGTTACCCCACCTTTACATCCCTCTAAATAATCTAGGCCCATACCTCCTAAATGCGAAAAAGTACATTGCTTAAAATGGATGCTATCAGCATAATAAACCTTTATTGCAGCTTCTGGTCTACCGAGCCAGCCCTGATTATCCAGTTTATGATTATTCTTACGATCTATCTGTGGACGGAGCTTATAAGCTTCGGTAAGATACATACCTGCCTGCAAAGGAACATGTCCCTGATAACTTGGACGCATCCATGAGGTATAAGAGAATGTGATATGATTAAAAGTAATATCAGAAGGTTTACGATGAGACATACCTGTCAGTTCTACCAATGTTTCAAGAACAGGAACTTCAACATCAGCCAGCATCATATTCTCTCCACGCAAAGGCATATAATAGAGACGATGATTGCGAATATCATGATACCATTCACCCGGCTCATCCAATAAAGCCAAAGAGTTGACCAAATAGAAAGGAGAATCATGCTTACTATGATACATCGGTGATGGCCAAGGATGCTCAAACTGGATACGCGCTTCCGGCTGATGGAATGTAATAGCTGTACTATCTCCAAAAGTTTGTATAGACTTCACACGAAGAATACCAATCTCCCACATCTGATGGAGCACAAGCTCGGTATATCCAACCTCACCCTTAAGAACCTTCATTGCTCGAGAAGGAACCCAAAGAATCTGCTTTTTCTTATCATAGTTCAAGATGCGAGGCATCTTTTCAAAATCAGCTACACTACGAGCACGAATAGCTTTCTTACCATTCACCCATAACTGTCTGAAGTCTATCGGACGACCATTAAAATCAGGTACATCTGCTACCCAAAGCTTACCTTCCTTACGCCATCCCTTAATCTGAATACTACCAGCAATAACAGTACCTTCTTCACCCGTCAACTGTAAATGACTATCTTCTGGGTGAAAACGCAACGCCTCATAAAGGCGATAAATGCCAGCTGACAAACGAATTTCAGCAGTACCTCCATCATGCCGTCTACGATACTCACGTGCTTGACGCAATGCCGTCTGAAGTATGCCCTCTTCACCTGGAGAAACATACAAAGTTGTATCAGCAGCCTGCACCTGTAAGCCACTCATACAAGTAATTATAAATAAAAGAGTATTAAAAAGCCGTTGTTTCATCTTTTTACTTTATTTACTAAACAGACGAAATAACGGCTAAGATGTCATCAATTAATATTCAGTCTTATCAGACTTCTTTTCCCACATCTGGAATGCACGGATACCTTCTTCAGGAAGCATAATCTCCATATGCTTACTACGGTCAGCTGGTTTCAGTACAATTTCCTGATAAATGAAATCATCATCAAAACCAATCTTTGCAGCATCCTTACGATCATTAGCGTAATAGATATGATCCAAATGTGCCCAATAAATAGCTCCCAAGCACATCGGACATGGCTCACAAGAGGTATATATATCACATCCTGCCAAGTCAAATGACTTTAAGATTTTGGTAGCTTTACGGATGCAGTTGATTTCAGCATGAGCTGTGGGATCATTATCTATAGTTACACTATTAGAAGCTTCTGCAACTATTTCACCATCTTTTACAATGACAGCTCCAAAAGGACCTCCACCAGTCTTCACGCTATTCTCAGAAAGCGCAATAGCTCTGCGCATAAAATCTTTTTTCTCCATAACAATATTTTTTTCTTAATGCTTAAAAAGAGGGGGCTTGCAAAGTTAACAAAAAGTTTCTCGCTACAAAATAATATTGCTTCTTTTTTCGTACTTTTGCACGCAATGAAGCAAGTTATAACAGCAGAAGAACTTTTTTATAAGATAAAAGACTTCCTTACTGCCGAGGAAGTTAGTGGCATAATGCGTAATAAGATGATGCACGATACTATTGTGCTCACTTGTCATGAGGGTATCCGAAATACGCAACAAGCTTTCGGTAACCTGTTCTCTCAAGTGGATTTTCTTTGTAAACAGCATCATCTTAGTATAGCCGACAAAATGAGCATACAAACGGCTCGCCGACATTCAAACAGTGACGAGCCTTTATCGAGAGAAGATCTTGCCTATGACGGTAGGGCTATCGCCGTCTTTATCTCAGCTATCTTTTCTAAGGACATACCGGATTTTCTGACGCCTATTATTCCTCATCATAACCGTCCATCAGCTCCTCATCTTACGATTAACCGTCGTTATATCCGCTGCTCTGTGAACCAATGGACAGAAGACACACTAACGGTGAGTATCGATCAGGAAACTGATACTGATGAATATCTCGTAAAGCTCTATGATGAGGAGAATCATATCGACCATCGATACATAACTCGCCTCATTCAAGAAGGCAGCCAACTTAATCTTCTCGACTGTACTATGACCCACCATGCATTGGTTTCTAGTGACCATCAAAAGCGTATGCAGGTGGTATTGCCACGCTTAATCATTTTCCAACCAGACTTTCTTATCGATATCAGTTCTATAGCTACTTGCTTTGCCGATTATGGTCATCATCCACTGCTTTATCTTCTTCATCAGATGCGCCCAAGAGCTAATAGTCAGGCAACTATCCTTGGTAATTTCGCTGGTAGTGCACTCGATGATATCATCAACAGCAAACATGAATATATTCTTACAGATACCATCAAAAATAATTTCAAAGAGAAAGCTCTAGAATACTGTACTTGTCCACATTTTGACGCTGCCAAATTTTACAAGGATGCTACCACACAGGCAAATAATCTAAAAGAAGTGGTAGATATACTCTTCAAAGGTACACGCTATTTTGATCAGCGAGATCAAACCATCGTATATGATAAAGATAAAGCTATTTTGGAGCCTTCATTTGTATGCGAGGCTTTGGGTATACAGGGACGTGTCGACTTAATGACTACAGACATGAAACTACTTGTAGAGCAGAAATCTGGGCGCAATATGAACATCGAGCACCATCAACCCAATCCTCAGTATCATAGTATGCAATTAGAACCGCATTACATACAGCTACTATTATACTATGGTGTGCTCCACTATAACTTCAAGTTGGCCAATAATGCCATTGATATCCGTTTGCTTTACTCGAAGTATCCACCTGCAGACGGACTTATGGTTGTTGCCTTTTATCAAGAATTATTTCGTGAAGCCCTAAAATATCGTAATCAACTGGTATCCAGCCTGATGGCCATCGGTCGAGAAGGTTTTGAAAAGTACATCAACCTATTTAAACCCGAAATACTCAATACAAAAGGATTACAAGATTATTTCTATACCAAATATCTTCGACCACAGTTAGAAGAAGCCACAACTCCACTTCATAGCTTATCGACAATAGAACGAAGCTACTATACCCGAATGATGACCTTTGTACTACAAGAACAAATCGTTGCTAAACTCGGTTATCAAGAAGGGCAAGGCAATGCTATAGCTGATTTTTGGAATATGCCACTATCCGAGAAAAAAGATGCTGGAAATATTTATACAGACCTACGTATTATCGACAAGAAAAAGAGTTCACCATATAATGGCTATGATACCATTATCCTTGAAATTCCAAAACAAGGACAAGACATCCTTCCTAATTTCCGCATAGGCGATATGATATATCTTTATGCTTACGGACACAAGCAGAATGACATAGAAGGAGAACCATTCTCCACTCCAGATATTCGCAAAGCGATACTTTATAAAGGTATATTACAGGAAATCACGACACAACAGTTAACAGTACACCTCAACGATGGTCAACAAAATGAAAAAGTATTTGTTGATACCACCTATGCCATCGAGCATGCAACAAGCGACAGTTCTATCTCAAGTCAAATTAAAGCACTTCATGCCTTCATCTCAGCCGACAAGAGTAAACGTGACCTGTATTTAAGCCAGCGAGCACCTCGTAAAAATGAACAAGTACAACTTACTCGCTCTTACGATACAATACTTGACCCTATCCTACTAAAAGCCAAACAAGCACAAGATTACTTTTGCTAGTGGGTCCTCCAGGAACAGGTAAGACTTCGCGTGCCCTACAATTTATGGTAAAAGAAGCTTTGGCTAGTGGAAAAACCATTCTCCTCATGTCGTATACCAACCGTGCCGTAGATGAAATCAGCGAGATGCTTGTCGACAACAACATCGATTTTCTTCGAATCGGTAATGCATATTCTTGTGACAAACGATTCCTACCCTATTTGTTAGAAAAAACCATCGAACAATTTCCGAAGATGCAGGCTCTTCAAAAACAAATACAGCAAGCTCGCATCATCGTGGGTACAACAAGCATGATTTCTTCACGACCATATATTTTTAATATTAAGCATTTCGATTTGTCTATTATAGATGAATCATCTCAAATACTCGAACCCAATATTATCGGTTTGATTACTCTTACTAATAAATGTATCTTGATTGGTGATTACAAGCAGCTACCTGCAGTGGTACAACAACGAGAGCAGGATGCAGAGGTAACCGACCCAACACTTCTGGAAATTGGACTCACCAACTGTCGTAACAGTCTTTTTGAGCGACTCATCCATTGGGAATATACTAACGAACGAGAAGACTTTATAGGTATCTTACAACGCTACGGACGCATGCATCCCGAAATTGCAGAATTTCCAAATAAGAAATTCTACTTTCATGAGAACCTACAGCCCGTACCATGTGCACATCAGTTGGAAAAGTCACTGAACTATACGGCCAAAAGTCAAGATACCTTAGATGACATTCTCAAGCAGCATCGTATGCTCTTTATACCTTCCGAATTCTGTGTACGTCCAGACTTGTCCGACAAGGCCAATATTGACGAAGCTGTAATTGTAGCAAATCTGCTTCATCGCATCTATCGCTTCTACGAAGGTCAATTTGATGCCGACAAAACAGTTGGAATCATTGTACCTTATCGCAACCAAATTGCTATGATACGCCAGGAAATAGATAAGCTTGGTATACCAGAGCTACAACACATCAGTATTGACACTGTAGAACGCTATCAAGGTAGCCAACGTGACGTTATCATCTACTCATTTACTATTCAGCATTTCTATCAATTAGAATTTCTAACAAGTAACTGTTTCGTAGAAGATAATCAAATTATAGACCGAAAACTTAACGTAGCTCTCACCCGAGCACGCAAGCAAATGATTATGACTGGTAATCCTCGCATACTCACAGGAAATGAACTATTTAAAGAACTTATGGAATATTGTAAAGAAAAAGGTGGTTATTACAACATAGAATAAAATCGAAGAATAGTATAATACATAGGGGACAAAAAAAAGGGGCTCCGCTGAGTCCCAACCTTTTGTTAACCTTAAATCTAATACTATGAAAAACACGATGCAAAGATAAAGTAAACTCGCTGTTATCGCAAACAATAGGTATAAGAATTGTACTAATGACACGTTTTCTTGATTTAAATCAACCTAATTGTTTTAAATATTTAAAAAATTTGGTTATTCAAAAAACATTTTCTAACTTTGGCAACAGAAAATAAAATATGACGGATTAGAGAATTGGAATTCCGACACTGGACCATGTGTCGGAATTCTAATTTTTTAGTATCTCTCATTAAGTACTAATATAATAAAAATAGAAAATTATGGCTTACATGTCACAAGAAGGCTACGATAAGCTTGTAGCCGAGCTTAAATACTTAGAGTCAGTAGAGCGTCCTAAGGCATCAGCCGCTATCGCAGAAGCTGCAGATAAAGGAGACTTGAGTGAGAATTCAGAATACGATGCTGCTAAGGAAAATCAGGCACATCTTGAGGCTAAAATCAATCAAATTAAGATGACTATTAGCCAGGCAAAAATTGTTGATATGTCTCGTTTGAGTGCAGATGCAGTTCAGATTATGACTACTGTAGAAATGACTAATCTCGGTAACAATGCCAAGATGAAATATACTATCGTTAGTGAGAGCGAAGCCGATCTTAAATCTGGCAAAATATCTATCAAGACTCCTATTGCACAGGGACTGCTTAATAAGAAAGTAGGTGATACCGCAGAAATTAAGATTCCTCGTGGTACCATTCACTTGCGCATTGACAAAATTTCTATCGAATAATCATTCGTATCCCTCAGTAAAAGAGGAATTCCACTAAACCTAAGATCTTATGAGTACAATTTTTAGTAAAATCGCAGCTGGAGAAATTCCTAGCTACAAATGTGCAGAAAACGATAAGTTTTATGCTTTCCTTGATATTAGTCCATTAACCAAGGGCCATACTTTGGTTATTCCTCGTCAGGAAGTAGACTACATTTTTGATATGGAAGATGCAGACTTAGCAGAATTTCAGATATTTGCCAAGAAGGTTGCTAAGGCTATCAAAGCAGCATTCCCATGTAAAAAAGTAGCACAGGTTGTACTTGGCCTTGAAGTTAACCATGCTCATATTCATCTGCTCCCAATGAACAGTGAATCTGACGTAGATTTCCGTAAAGAACATCTCAAGCTCTCAGAGGAAGAATTCAAGGAAATAGCAGACAAGATCTACACTGAATATCAGAAACTCAAGTAAGAGTTATAAAAATATAAAAGAAATCCCTTGCTTTTACATATTTGAAAGCAAGGGATTTCTTTTATATATAAACATTATACAAAGGCATCACCTTTTTTCAGCTGAACCTCATTTACATATTTTCTTACTAATGCAGAAGAATCTTCCTTTTTACAGATGAAAAGAACATTATCATGCTCTGCCACAATATAACCATCCAAGCCGTTGATGACAGCCAATCGGCCTTTTGGCAACTTAATAATATTATTATGCGATTTTTCAAATATCACATCAGAGTCAATAATCACATTATCCCCTTCATCCTGTTTCTCGGCCTCATACACACCATGCCAGGTTCCTAGGTCTCCCCATCCAAAACTACACTTCTTCACATAAACGTCATCGCTTTTCTCGAGTACAACATAGTCCATAGATATATTTGGGAAAGAAGAAAACTTCTCTTTCACAAAAACCTCTTCAGCCTCTATTGTATGTAAATCAGAATTCTTATCAAATACACGGAATACCATGGGTAGTTCTTGGAACAAGCATTTTTTGATAGCATTCACCGTTCCCAAAAACATACCTGTATTCCAATACCATTCACCGCTATCAACAAACATTTGGGCAAAATCCCGATCTGGCTTTTCTGTAAACGATTTCACGCCATAAATAGCATCTATATTCGAATACTCCCCTATCTGTATATAACCGTATCCAGGCTCAGGACGAGTAGGTTTGACTCCCATTGTAAGGATAGTTTCACGTTGTTGAACAAAATCCAATCCTTCACAAATATCCTTTTTAAATGTCTCTTCATCAAAAATCATCTGATCAGAAGGTACAATAACAATATTAGCATTCGGACAATCGAATTCTATACGATGAGTAGCCCAAGCTATACTCGGAGCTGAATTACGCTGAATAGGTTCTGCAAGTATTTGCTTGGATGCCAAACAAGGAAGCTGCTCTCTTACAAAAGAAGCATAAACCTCATTTGTAATAATGTAAATGTGATCTTGAGCAATAATTTTGCTCATACGCTCAAAGGTTTGCTGTAATTGAGTCTTTCCAGTTCCGAAAAAATCAATAAATTGCTTAGGATACTCTGAGCGACTACATGGCCATAGTCTCCGACCTTTACCACCAGCTAAAATCACACAAAAATTATTCGTATTATTCATGATGTAAAAATCAACTTTTGCTGTATTTAATCTATGGTAAAATTAGCCTTTTTAGTTGACACTTCCAAAAATAACACAAGAAATTGCATCTTTTTTAATATTTTTCGGCAAAAAAGTTTGCCAGTTCAAAATAATGCTTACCTTTGCACCCGTCTTTAAATAAGATGCCATGCCCAGATGGCGGAATTGGTAGACGCGCTGGTCTCAAACACCAGTGCCGCAAGGCATGCCGGTTCGATCCCGGCTCTGGGTACAAAAAAGGAGAAACTTAATTGTTTCTCCTTTTTTTTGTACCAGTTTTTCTTTCTATATAAGTCACAAGCCTATTTTATCTTTGTTTTCTTTTAAGATCTACTCATTTTTAAGATAATATTTGGGTCTTAATACATTGTTCTTATACATTTTATAATAAGAATAGAAAAGACTTGGCAGAAGCATAGCTTTTACAAATTAAAACATAGGGTTTATCAGCTTAAATGTATGGTTTTATCCATCATTGGTTATGGTTTTTCAGAAAGTAAGGGTAAAGCGTTGTAACAAGATACCCAACAGTTAATTCAAAAGCTAAAGATTTCGAGCCAGATGACGTTTTCAGGTGACTATTTATTTGACTCTATATTTTACAGCCTGTACATTACAGGCTGTAAAAATCATTATCGAGGTAAACTATCTATCAATATTTCGATAAGCCTAGGCAAAGCATACTGCTCAATATCAGCTTCTTTTATCCATATATATTCATCAGACAAAATAGGCTTATCTTTGGCTTCCAGGAGATAGAAGTCAGCCAAAAGTATACGGTGACTCAAAACATGCTTTACTTGTTGACGAAGCAAAGTCATTTCACCTGAAAATACCGGTATAGGCTGATTCTCAATTAAAAGCGGTTCCCATAATCCCTGCCAGATATCTCCAGCCGGACGACGACGGATAGCAATCTTCCCCTCATAACGGATATAGATATAGGTAAGTTGACGCGTCTTCATCTTAATCGTTTTCAGTTTAACAGGAAGTCTATCTACCTGTCCCGTGCGATAAGCTACACATTCTTCTGCAAAGGGACAAATGGAACAATCAGGTGATTTTGGTGTACATTGTGTAGCTCCAAAATCCATCATCGCCTGATTAAAATCTGCCGGACGGTCATATGCAACTATATTCTGGGCCAACTGAGCAAAAAGTTTCTTACCATCAGTACTATTAATTGGGGTATCGATTCCCTCATAACGTGCCAATACGCGATAGAAATTTCCATCGACAGCAGCTGTCGGAATACCAAAAGCAAACGATGCAATTGCAGAAGCGGTATAATCGCCTACTCCTTTTAATTTCTTAATTTCATCTAATGTATCCGGGAAATGTCCCAATGCCACAATCTGCTTTGCAGCTACATGTAAATTACGCGCACGACTATAATATCCAAGTCCTTGCCACAATCGCAATACTTCATCCTCTGAGGCTTCAGCCAACTTCTCTACAGTAGGCCACATAGTCATAAAGCGTTGCCAATAATCCATACCCTGTACGACCCGGGTCTGTTGCAAAATAATTTCACTGAGCCAGATAGCATAAGGATTTTGAGTATGCCGCCAAGGTAAATCACGTCCATGAGCATCATACCATTCTAGGAGTTTTGGGGTAAAAGTATTATCCATTAGTGCAAAGATACAAGTTTTTTATTATATTTGCAAAAGAATAAAAATCTATCAAATTATAACGATATGAAAATAGAAGAATACAGACAAGCTATCTTGGAAGCAATGATCCAGGCCAAAGACAAAGAGGGTAATCCACGTATCGATGCAGAAGGAGCAAAAGAACTGTTAGACGACTTCACTAATGAAGAACTTGAAGAGGGAATGCCGTTTAATACACCAGAAGAAACTGCAGAAATTCTGCTCGAAGATTAAATCTGCATAAGCTAATATACTTTATCTATACAAGAAAAAAGTCCGGTACAAGATTTCACAATCTCATCCGGACTTTTTCATTTATTATGTGGTTTTTGTGTTGAAATTAGTTTAACGAAAACAAGCGTTACAATATAGCTTTAATGTCTGCTACAATTTGCTCCTCTGTTAAATGATTCTCACGAAGCAATTCATTCACATCATAACGATCATAAAGTTGTTTCTTTACACCGAAGTTAATAACTTTCATATCTGAAGGACCATAGAAACGAGCTATACGCTCACCAAAACCACCATCAAGAGAACCATCTTCTATCGTTGCTACTAACTGGTGATCTTTTTTCAAATCATTAAGCAATGCTTCATCCTCACCAGAGAGATAACGAGGATTAATGAGTGTAGCGTCAATACCATCATTAGCCAAAGCATTTACCACAGCCTCACCCTTTTGATAGAAATCACCAACTGCAATCACTGCTACTTTCTCACCACGATGAGCAACCTTATACTTATTTAACTGAAAATAATCAGTATCAACCTCTTCTAAGCTATGAGCACAACCATACGCTGGCACACGGATAGCAACAGAATACTGCTCTTGCTGAATTGCCCATGTTTCCATAGCAATAAGTTCCTCATATGTAGTAGGAGCCAAATATACCAAATTAGGAATATGACTCAACATAGGGATATCAAAGAAACAGATATGGGTAAAATCGTTCATACCATAGATAGATGAACCCAATACATTGATAACAGCAGGATTACCATTTACGGCTAAATCCTGAGAAAGCTGGTCGTATGTACGCTGCAAGAATGTAGCAAAAGTCGAGAATACAGGATGAGCACCACGCTTAGCCATAGCAGAAGCGATAGCTACACCTTCCTCTTCCGCAATACCTACATCAATAAACTGTTTTCCAGCTTCCTCACGTCTTTCCTTATCAAAATAGAAGGCAGGAGCGGTACCAGCTGCAATACAAACCATCTTTGGATCTTTCTTCAACTGTTCTGCCATCCACTGACCCAAAAGAGCAGTCATATTTTCCCCATTACCAGGATTTTTCAAGCTACCATCTTCACGATTAAACGGCATATGATAGTGCCAACCTTCTTTATTCTCTACAGCAGGCGCATAACCATGTCCCTTCTCTGTATGAATATGAACAACGATTGGATGATCAATATCCTTAACTTTTTGGAAAGCCTCAACAAGTTTACCAACATTGTTACCCTCTTCAACATAGATATAATCTAAGCCGAAAGCTTTAAATAAGTTATTAGCGGCCTGTCCATTGGTTTCACGGAGTTCCTGTAGATTGCGATAAATACCACCATGATTCTCAGAGATACTCATTTCATTATCATTGAAGATAATAATCGCATTAGTACCTATTTCACCAACAGTATCAAGGCCTTCAAAAGCCTCACCACCAGAAAGAGAACCATCACCGATAACAGCAATAACATTTTCGTGACCACCCAAAACATCACGACCTTTCATCAGACCAGAAGCCAAAGCAACAGAGGTTGATGTATGACCAACTTCAAAATTATCATATTCAGGATTCTCCAATGGAGAAGAATAACCAGATATGCCATCCATCTTTGCAACATCAAGGAAACCTTCCTTACGGCCAGTCAACATCTTATGCGGATAACTTTGATGAGAAATATCAAAAACGATCTTATCTTCTGGCGCATTGAATACATAGTGAAGAGCTACAGTAGCCTCAGTAAAACCCAAGTTAGGACCGACATGACCACCATGCTCACTTACACGATTGAGCACACCTTCACGCACTTCGTCTGCCAAAACATTAAGCTGATCAATTGTCAAGCCCTTTAAATCTTTTGGGCTATTAATATTTTCTATATACATACCTAAATGATTTTTTCAATTTTTGCGGAACAAATTTCCTACTTTACAATCTTATTTACCTTAATATTTTATTCTAAAAGTTACCTATCTGATAAACTGAAGCATTATGACTTATTTTACGAGTGCAAAGATAGATATATTTCATCTTATAAGATATAAACAAATTACAGATAAAAATACCAATTTCAAAGATACCCTATAAAAAAGATAAATCTTTCCATCAAAAGGCATATTTCATTACCATTTATTAAGATTTGGGCGCGTAAAAAGCTGTATATTAACATTAATAACTGATAATTTACCCCGTTTATTGAAGTTTTAAGGTGATTAACTTATTTATTTTGCACTCAAAAATAAAAGTATGTATATTTGCAAACATAAAAAGATACTAAATGTTTTGGTTATAAATTAGGTTATACGTTAATAGTTTATTAGAGTTTTAATGTAAAAAGATTAGTGAATCAGTACAAATCTCTCGCTCCGAGCTCCTTTGCGAAAAGGCGTTCGGAGTTGTTATTTATGAAGACTTGACATCAAACAGATATAACTTTTTCACTTCTTTACTTTTTCACGATATTCAGAAGGAGACATACCTGTTTCTTTCTTAAAGCATTTGCTGAAATACTTGGGATCTGAAAAACCAACAGCATAGGCGATTTCCGAAAAAGAAGACTTACTTCGGGCTACCAATTCTTCAGCTCGCTGCATACGCACATGTCTAACGAAGTCAACTGGAGTCATACCAACGATGCTCTTTATTTTCTCATAAAACACAGTACGGCCGAGGTTAACAGCAGAAGCCAGGTCATCAATACGCAATTCAGGATTACCAATATTGTCCTCTAGAAAATTCATCAAAGTTTTCATCATTTGCTGGTCGGCATCAACGATTTGCGGAGATTCTAATTTATATTCTGCACTATTTTCTGGCGTAATCTGTTCCAAATAACTCTGTTGAAGGGCATGCCGTTGAGAAATTATATTTTCTATTCGACGTTTCAGATAGGTTGCACTAAAAGGTTTAGTAATATAATCATCTATACCTTCCTGAAGACCTTGCAGACGATCTTCGAGCGAAGCCTTTGCCGATAGAACTATAACTGGAATATGGCAGATATCTTTATTCTGCTTAATCTGATGTACCATTGACAATCCATCCATAACAGGCATCATGACATCGGTAATAATAAAGTCTGGCAATTCATCGACCGCTCTTTGCAAACCGATCTTACCATTTTCAGCAGAAATCACTTCATAATTTACTCGTAAAATCTCAGTTAGGAATGAACGCAAATCGTTGTTATCCTCTACAATTAACAGTTTACTCTTACTCTGAGAAGATACCTCTACGGCATCACTTATAGGAACGGACAAAGCAGATGAAAATACAGGAGCACTGGCATCATCCACCAAATAATTATCAGTATGATTATGGTCAAGCATTCGATTAACCAAAGCCAACATCTGACGAGAATTACGTTGTACCATATCCAACTGCCGACGCCCTATCTCTGAAAGATTTTCTGTATCTAGCACTTGTGTAACAGGTCCACCTATTAATGTCAAAGGAGTACGAAGTTTATGACCGATTTCAGTAAAGAAGCTAGTCTTCATGCGATCCATTTCTGCATCAAGCTGAGCACGTTTACGTAAAGAATAAACAGAGAAGAACAAATAGAGCAATCCTGCACCAAAGAATACATATAATATTTTAGCCCAAATCGTTTCCCAGAAGGTAGGTTGAGCATGTATCATCAGCGTAGTAACATTATCCATCCACATACCATCGGCATTCGTACTCTTTACCAATAATTTATAATGCCCTGCAGGCAAGTGATTGTAAGAAGCGCAGTGATTAGAGCCTACATAATTCCACGACTTATCCACACCTTCCATCTTATAAGCATAATGAATAAGATAATTGTCGTGATAATCGAGTGCTGAGAAAGAAATGGTAAGATTTCGCTTATCCGAAGGTATTTCTAAAACCTTAGTATATAATATTGGTTGAGGTTCACTCTCACCATTAAATTGGGCACTTGTAAATACAATTCTCGGTTTAAAACTACTTTTCTGTATATTCCGAGGATGAAATATTACAAGTCCTCCCATAGCACCTAAAACAATACGGTCTGTACGAGAATCATAGAATGGTTTTGCTTCAGAGAACTCTATTCTACCGCCCAACTCTCCTGCTCCATATGTACTGTAATCACCTGTTTTAGGATGATAACACTCCAAACTGTTTTCACGAGGAAGCCATAAATTGCCTAAACCATCTTCTACTACAGATAGTGTAATACCTCCTAAAGTATAGGCATTACGCAAGGATTTGAAACGTACATTCCCTTGCAACAAATTACCCTCAGTTATAACCTGCAGGCTACCCGACATAGTAACTACATATATATGTCCATCACGCGTAACACAAGTCTGGAGTACATCACTTGTTTCCAAAGAGGTTGAATCGCCCGGTATATGAGTATAAGTATGAAATTGCATTTGAGCTGGTGATGTCACTTTACCATCAAATACCAAGAGACCATCAGTAGTAGAAGCTATCAGCAGCCCATCCCGTGTTTCCGTTATTCGACGAACCCTGTCAAATTTTTCCTTCGGATAGTTCTTGAAAACATTCCTTGACGACAAAAATCTGATTTTACCATTAGGCATCATCTGCACCAAATTAAGACCACCACCATAAGTAGCCACCCAGATACGATGTTGACTATCTTCAAAAATATCGTAAATATGGTCATCACCTAAAGAATACTTATCTTTGTCATCATGAACCAAATGCTGCATAGCGTTCCCAGGGCATTTGAGATAAATACCATGTACACGATCCCCCATCCAAAGGCGCGACTTGGAATCATGATAAATAGCATATATCTTTTCTGAGAAGGCATATGGATTAGTGCCTAACTCTCCTGTAGAACCAACAAACTGAGCAGTTCCACCATCTGGAGTTACTGAAGCCACCCATCCATTATTCAACCCCGCATATACCAAGCCTGAAGGAAGAGCACAAACCGAACGAACCTCTCGTTTAGAAGCTATCGGAATAATCTGGAAACGGTGCGTATTAAAATTTACCAATGTAAGGTCGTGGGTACTGGTAAACCACATATTACCCTGATAATCGAAAAATTTGCGATCGATAGACGGCTCACATGCTACGTCTCCATTTTCTGTTGTAAGCACATAAGGTACTAATTTCTTCTTATGCTCATCATAATAACTGAAAGTACCTTGGTTAGGTACGACCCATACAGTATGATTTCGATCCTCATATACAAAGGGATCTACGCTGGTTGTTTCTACATTAACAGAAGAAGCTGTAGCCATCAGCCATTCTTTACGCAATTGACGATCTATACGTGTAACCCCATTACCTTCAGTGAAAGCCCAAATTGCTCCCCGACTATCCAAATACAAAAAAGTAATCAAAGCGGATGGTTGAGAAGGATTCTGCATAGATAACACTCGTGCCTGATGCGTTCTCTTATGAAACAGCACCACACCAACATTCGTTCCCAAAGCAAGATAATTCTTGTCACGCTCTATGATAGAAGTAATTCTCGTAACCTCAGCAGGTAATGGAAGCCTACGAACATCCTTTGCACCATGATGGTATTCAGCAAGAATGCGATCAGAGGCCAAATAGATATTTCGAGAATGACTTATATTCTTATATTTACTCTCCAAGAAATATTCGAAGTTTATACGAGAAGGTATACCATAATGTGGCAACTCTACTCCATTTTCTGTGAATAACCATGCATTGCCACGACTATCCTCACTCACCTTACGTACATTACCTTTTAGCTTACGACCTATTTTTCCATAAGCTTCTATACCATAACCATTCTTAATATTCACATCATCTATACAGAAGCATAAATTTTCAGCATCTCCAGTCGTTACCCACGTATGTCCATTCTTCAGTGGATAGACATGATTCAAATGAAATTCTACTCCAAATTTTCGTTTAATAATGGCAGTAACATCAACAAACTTACTTGTTTCACAATTAAACAAATATAGATTTTTATCGTATGTAGCACACCAGATATCACCTTGAGAATTTGGTTTAATAGTTAAAAGACGATTCGTAGACAAAACTTCACCGACACCGGGCTGATCACGGAATGTAGTAAAACGATAGCCATCAAAACAGCATAAGCCATTTCGTGTACCAAACCAGATAAGTTGGTTAATATCTTGTTCTATTCCTGAAATATTATTGGCCGCTAACCCATCTCGCACGCTATACGTTTTGACATTACAATAAGGTTGTGCTACGCTTAAGATACTAGTCAAAATAAAGCAAAGGATAATACCAATTCGCCTTTTCATATAATGATTAGATTTAAATAATTAGATTAATCGCAAACTTACCATTTTTTTTTGAGATAGTCAAAAATATTCCCTTAAAATATAATCAGAAGTATTTATTGAATTATGGACAGGTGGAAAATCGTTCATAAAACAGGTGAAACATTATCAGAAAAAATATTCCAACAAAAAATATACACACTAAATCGCTTTTCTTTGTATTTTTGCGATAAAGAATACATAATCTTAAAACACTAATGAAAAGTAAACAACTAATAACTTTATTTATTGTCAGCACAAGTATATTGAGCTTACATGCACAACATTTACCTTATCAAAATCCTTCTTTATCGGCAGAACAAAGAGCAGAAGATCTCTGTAGTCGATTAACATTAGAAGAAAAATGTAAACTCATGCAAAATGGTTCTCCAGCCATCAAAAGACTCAACATACCAGCATTCGAATGGTGGAGCGAAGCCCTGCATGGCACAGCCCGCAACGGATTTGCTACTGTATTTCCTAATACAACAGGCATGGCGGCTTCATGGAATGATCAGTTACTTCTGCAGATTTTTTCAGCTATAGGTAATGAATCACGTATTAAAAATACACTGGCTCGCAAATCAGGAAACATAAAAAGATATCAAGGCCTTTCTATCTGGACACCAAATATCAATATTTTCAGAGATCCACGTTGGGGAAGAGGTCAAGAAACTTATGGTGAAGATCCGTATCTGACAGGTAAGATGGGACTAGCTGTTGTAGAAGGTTTACAAGGACCTAAAAATAGCAAATATTATAAACTACTTGCTTGTGCCAAACATTTTGCCGTACATAGTGGTCCCGAATATCTCCGACATTCATTTAACATCGAAAATCTGCCCGCAAGAGATCTTTGGGAAACCTATCTACCAGCATTCAAGACATTAATACAAGAAGGCAATGTAGCCGAAGTTATGTGTGCATATCATAGTATGGATGGTCTACCTTGCTGTGGTAGTAACAAGTATCTTCAACAAATATTACGTCAAGACTTAGGATTCAAAGGAATGGTTGTTAGTGATTGTGGTGCTATTGGTGATTTCTGGATACAAGGCAGACATGAAGTTGCTCAAGACGCAGCACAAGCATCAGCTCAAGCAGTACTGGCAGGAACAGACGTAGAATGTGGAGCAAACTATGATAAATTACCAGAAGCTGTAAAAAGAGGAGAAATATCAGAAGAAAAAATTAATGTAAGCGTAATGCGTCTGCTTAAAGCTAGATTTAAACTCGGTGACTTTGATTCTGATAACATGGTGGAATGGACACAACTACCAGAAAGCCTCATTGCTTGCTCTAAACATAAACAGCTTGCCTACCAAATGGCTCAAGAATCAATGACACTTCTTAAAAATAATGGTATACTTCCCCTCCAAAAGAATGCAAGAATTGCAGTTATGGGAGCAAATGCCAACGATTCAATCATGCTTTGGGGCAACTATAACGGCTATCCTACAAAAACTATCAGTATACTAGAAGGCTTGCAAAATAAAAGCAAACATATATCATATATTCCAGGATGTGGTCTGACCAAAAACGAATTCATTGACAGTAGATTCAGCCAATTCAAAACTCCTGATGGCAAAGTTGGTATGCGCGCAACTTACTGGAACAATACTAAAATGAATGGTACACCAGCCACTACTATGGATATTACTGAGCCTATCAATCTCAGTAACGGTGGAGCAACCGTTTTCGCCCCTGGTGTAAATTTAGAACACTTTTCTGCTAAATATGAAGGAACCTTCCATGCAAATAAATCAGAAGATATTCACCTAAAACTTTCAAGTGATGATTTGGCTCGCATAATTATAGACGGTGACACCATAATCAATAGTTGGAAAGCACGCGAAAGAGTCAATGTAAGTGATAAAATTGTACATGTAGAAGCCAACAAAGATTATAAGATACAAATAGATTATGTACAGAATGACGCAGCTGCTATCATACAATTCGACCTTGGGCCATTAGTAAAGATGACAGAAAAAGAGCTCTTACAAAAAGTAGGGGATGCCCAGGTTGTCATCTATGTTGG
The DNA here is from genome assembly GCF_022024235.1 of Segatella baroniae B14. Lineage (GTDB taxonomy): Bacteria > Bacteroidota > Bacteroidia > Bacteroidales > Bacteroidaceae > Prevotella > Prevotella bryantii. The sequence goes on along the minus strand of NZ_CP091799.1, from coordinate 2,238,063 downwards.
TGGTATATCACCAAGATTAGAAGGTGAAGAAATGAAAGTAAACGAACTTGGATTTAAAGGAGGCGATCGAACCACTATAGAACTTCCACAATCTCAGCGTGATATGATAGCTTTACTTCACAACTCTGGTAAAAAAGTAATATTTGTAAACTGTTCGGGTGGCGCAATAGCTCTTGAACCGGAAAGCAGAAATGCAGATGCCATTTTACAAGCTTGGTATGGAGGAGAGATGGGTGGACAAGCAGTCGCTGATGTTCTCTTTGGTGATTATAATCCAAATGGAAAATTACCTGTAACCTTCTACAAGAATGATAGTCAGCTACCTGACTATAATGATTATACAATGAAAGGTAGAACGTATCGTTATCTGCACCAAGCTCCTCTTTATCCTTTCGGATATGGATTAAGCTATACCACATTTGCATACGATAATGCCAAATATGACCGTCGAAAGGGCAACCTCTCTCTAGAAGTTACCAATACTGGTAAATGCGAAGGCACTACAACGATACAAGTATACATACGACGGACTGCAGATATAAATGGACCTATAAAAACATTAAAAGCTTTCCAAAAAGTTTCATTGCAAGCTAATGAAAAGAAAAGAGTTACAATAAATCTACCTCGCGAACGTTTTGAAGGATGGGATGAAACGACTAACACGATGCGAATAGTCCCTGGAAAATACGAAATCATGGTTGGCCAACATAGTGACGATCCTGATATGAAAAAATTAATTATTTACCTAAAATAAAACCTTAAAATGCAAGAAACAGAAAAAGGAAGTAAACTCTATTTAACTTCTATTGTTTTGGTAGCTGTACTCGGCGGACTTCTTTTCGGATATGATACAGCTGTCATCTCAGGTGCCGAAAAGGGCCTACAGGCCTTTTTTATGAGTGCAAAAGACTTTAACTATACCGATGGCTGGCATGGATTTACCTGTGCTAGCGCCTTGATTGGTTGTATTATCGGTAGTGGCTTATCTGGTATACTCGCTTCGAACTGGGGACGAAAGAAGTCCTTGATTTTTGCAGGCGCCATGTTTTTTATTTCCGCTTTGGGAAGCATGGAACCGGAATTTGTCTTCTTTAATCACGGAGAGGCTACTTTAAATCTATTAGTCACCTTCAACATCTATCGCATCATTGGCGGTATAGGTGTAGGTTTAGCCTCTGCAATTTGCCCAATGTATATCGGTGAGGTCGCACCAAGTGATATCCGAGGTATGCTCGTTAGTTTCAACCAATTTGCTATTATTTTTGGCCAATTAGTTGTTTACTTTGTCAACTTTATCATCTTGGGCAACCATGTTAACCCTATTATTGAGCTGGTTAATGGCGTCAATCAAATTATGAATCCAGAAGCAGCTTCATGGACAGCATCTACAGGATGGCGCTATATGTTTGGTAGTGAAGCTATACCAGCAGGTCTATTTACAATACTTATCTGTCTTGTACCAGAAACTCCTCGCTATCTAGTCATGACGGGAAAAGTAGAACTTGCACGATCTATTCTGACTAAAATCAATGGAAAAAACACGGCAGAACAAATTATCAACGATATCCACAATACCATGACCGAGAAAACCGAGAAATTGCTTTCATATGGTTTCATGTGTATTTTTATAGGTATCATGCTTAGCGTATTCCAACAGGCAGTCGGTATCAATGCTGTATTATATTATGCTCCTCGTATCTTCCAAGATATGGGCATGCAGAACCCTATGGTACAAACCGTCATCATGGGCATAGTTAACATATCCTTCACATTAGTAGCTGTATTTACTGTTGAAAAATGGGGTCGAAAACCATTGCTTATTTGGGGAAGTATTGGTATGGCTATCGGTGCTTTTGGCGTAGCTTTGACATTTGGCAACCCTACTCTTGATTTGGTTACTATGATTTCTATTATGGTATATAGTGCTTCTTTCATGTTCAGTTGGGGACCTATCTGTTGGGTTCTCATCGCTGAAATTTTCCCAAATACTATACGTGGAAAAGCTGTAGCTATCGCTGTAGCTTTCCAATGGATATTCAATTGGATTGTCAGTTCAAGTTTCGTACCAATGTTTAATATGCACTTGTCCGAAGGAGACAATTTCGGTCATTGGTTTACCTATGGTTTATATGGCGTCATCTGTGTAATTGCTGCAATATTCGTATGGAGACTTGTTCCTGAGACTAAAGGTAAATCACTAGAAGATATGAGTAAGCTTTGGAGGAAAAAATAAAAAGAAGCCTAATCTGTCATTCATAGAGAGACTCGTTTTATAATCTATGGAAACATAAGCAGATTATCATAAATAATTATTCTAAATACATCAAGGGGGGGGGGATACATATTCCACCCCTTTTTACATTATAAGAAGACTGCTATTTTTTACTTTTCCATCAAAAAACAGTATCTTTGCGCTATTAATAAGATATAGTATGCAACAATACGTTTTAGAGACACTACAAAAATGCCCATTATTCAAGGGTATGGAACCTTTGGATATAGAAATGGTCATGTCGAGAGTAAACTACAAACTGGTGGTATATGAGAAAAAAGATGTCTTTACTTTAGCTGGTATGCCTTGCCTTCATGCAGACTTTGTTATCCGTGGCATATTAATCTGCCGTATGTCATCTCTATCTGGTAAACAGGTAGAGGTAAGCAGATTAAAACCAGGCAACCTAGTTGCACCAGCCTTTATCTTTGCTAAGAATAAAGCGATGCCTGTTAGTGTAGAAACTGATACAAAAGTTGAAATCCTACGGTTGTCGCCACAAGCTCTCAAAAGCATAATTGATACTGATGAAAAAATACGCATGAATTTTATTGAAGTACTTTCTAATATTGATGTATTTCTCACAACAAAGATGAGAGTACTATCACTCTTTACTATTAAAGAGAAAGTAGCTTACCTACTCTTGGAACAATCAGGAGAGCAAGGTAGTAACAAAATTCACTTACTAAGATCACGCCAAGAAATCGCAGATTCATTTGGCATTCAAAAGTTCTCGCTTCTACGTGTTCTTTCTGACTTTGAAAAAGTAGGAGCTATTAAAATAGATGGCAAGAATATAACAATTCTAAACCGAAGCAAACTGAAATAATATCATTAATCAAATAAAAGCCATGTCCTTTCATCCTCTTCATACCGATATTCCACTGCCCGAGAAAATGAACAATCCATTTTTCTACGAGCCTCATCCACTATGTCTACTTGCAGCAAAAGAAATACAAGCCCATATTCCACAGCTACAATTGAACGAGGGAAAAATGTTTGGTACACTAATCGTTAAAAGAGGAGAAGAACTTGGCTATTTAGCTGCCTATAGCGGACAGATAGAAGCTATTGACGAAAAGCATATTTCTGAAGAAAACTACTTCGTGCCTGCTGTTTTTGATTACTTGAATCCGAAAGGGTATTTCAAAATTAATGAACATCGTATTTCACTGATTAATAAAGAGATAACAAAGTTATCAACAAGTTATCAACAGCTTAAATTACGCCAAGAATATCAAAATTTGGAAGAAAAGAGCAAAGCCCTAATAGTAGAAAAACAAACCGCTATGAAAATTGCTAAAGCAAAAAGGGATAAAACTCGTCAAACAAGAATTCTCACAGAAGAAGAACAGCTGACAATGACACGTGAAAGCCAATACTTGAAGGCTGAAGTACATCGTGCCAAGCTACAATATAAAGAAAAACTACAACTGCTTCGCCAAGAAATAGAGAAGAACGACCAAAAGATAGCTCTTCTAAAACTGTCAAGAAAACAACAGTCTGATCAACTTCAGCAATGGCTATTCTCTCAATTCAATATATTAAACAAAGAAGGAAAGACCAAAAATTTATTGGATATATTCCAAGATACAGCAGCCAAAATACCGCCCGCAGGAAGTGGAGAATGTTGTGAACCTAAGTTGCTACAATATGCCTTTGCAAACCACTATGAACCTATCTGCATGGCCATGTTCTGGTGGGGACCATCACCTAAAACAGAAATTAGACATCACCTTCATTACTACCCTGCCTGCAATGGCAAGTGTAAACCTATTCTTCTTTGGATGCTACAAGGATTAAACATAGAGGATAATCTACTAAACCTGCAAAAAAAACAAGAACTTGAAGAAATATATAGCGACCATGATTTGATAGTAGTATACAAACCCGCTGGCATGTTGAGTGTTCCAGGAAAAAATATTCGGGAATCTGTACTTTCGATACTAAAAGAAAGATATCCAAAAGCGACCGGTCCTATGATTGTTCATAGATTGGATATGGCAACTAGTGGTTTACTTGTTGTAACAAAAAATTTAGAAGCCTACATCAATTTACAAAAACAATTTGCAGAACACACCATCAAAAAAAGATATGTAGCTCTATTGGAACATATTCCTGATCAATCTATAGGTATAGTTGATTTACCACTATTACCTGATATCATGGACAGGCCACGACAAAAAGTGGATAAAAAGAATGGGAAAAAGGCAATAACCAAATATCAGGTTATTGCTCAAAATCGTGTATGGCTTTATCCTTTAACAGGAAGAACTCACCAATTACGCATGCATTGCGCACATGAAGAAGGCTTAAACAACCCAATACTTGGGGATAACTTATATGGTAAGCCAGCAGATAGATTATACCTACATGCTGAATACCTTGAGTTTACACACCCCTCAACAGGAAAACGAATTCATTTTGAATATAAAGCTCCTTTTTAAGTAAAAGCTTAACCAAAAAGTGCTAAGCTTTTACACACATAGTATCATACCACAAGAAGTTTTACTATACTTTTCCACGGTTATCAACAAAAAATCCTTGAGTTATAAACAAATTATTCTTGAGTTATAAACAAGTAAGAACATACTTATCAACCTAAAATAATACTTATAAACACAAAAAAGTGAGTTATCAACAATTTTCTACATTATCTACAGAGTTATCAACAAATTCTTCCATAGAGTTATGCACATGATCCTCCATTTCAAGAAACTGTTTACGATAAACCGAAGGCGTTATACCAACAGCTTGCTGAAAAACTTTATAGAAAGTAGAAGGTGAGCTAAAACCAAGATCGCTCCATATTTGCTTCAAAGGATAAGAAATCATATTTTTATCCGACAGTATTCTAACAGCTTCGTTGATACGATATGAATTTACAAACTGCAGATAATTCATACCAGTCTTATCTTTTATCACCTTAGACAAATAAGTACGATTAGTATGGAGACGCTCTGCCATCTTATCACGAGTAAGTTGTGGTTCGGTATACAAACGATTATGTTCCATCAATTCACAAAGCTGCTGATAAAGACCATTCAACTTATCATCATCCATCGACAGCACCTCTTTTTCCTTTTCAGACTGTCTTACCAGCATTTCCTGTAACTCTTTTTGACGAGCTATAGCTTTCGTATTTTGCATCACGATTTTTTTATACAGCTGATTACGGTGGCGAGTATTAACATAAATAACTATCAATAAAGCCAAAAGGATAAAGATGATAATACCCAGCATCAAATTAAAAGTCTGCTGCTCTTTCATTTGTACTTTTCTTTTTTCCGCCTCCTGATCCTTACGATTTATATCCTGCATCATAGTTAGCTCATGCGTCAATCTATCCATATTAACACCTACAAGACGATTTAAAATGGCATGTGCATATTCCAAATACATCAAGGAATGTATTTTATCACCCATCTCACGATAATTACGTGAAAGTAACTCATATCCTTCGACCGATTTATTAGTAACCCCTATCTTATTGGCAAGTTTAAGAGCATCATTCACCAAATGATTAGACCGCACATACTCACCTCTTTGATAAAGAGTTTCTGCATATATTATATAAGCATCCACGGTAAGATGTGGTTGATGATTCTTTTTTGCCAGTACCAATGCTTTTTTAGAAAATCCTTCAGCCTCCAACAATTTTCCTTTTGCTAACATAACCTTAGCATAAAGAACATATACAGAAGATATATCTGCATAAGGGAAAGAACGATAGATTTCGAGTGCTTTTTGAATATATTTCTCTGTTTCAGTATATCTATGCTTATGCAAATAATACATGGCTATATAATAGGTACCTAAACACGTATACTCAGCATCACCTATCCTATTACCATAATTATAAACACTAATTGCATACTTAAGCGCTCCAGAATATCCATTAGATTGTGACAATGTAAGAAGGTTACCATAAATGCGATAACAAATTGACTCATAACCAGCTCTTTTAGCATACTCTAACGCCTTGAAAAAGAATTGTTGGGCAATAAAGCTGTTATTAGAAACCATAGCATGATAGATACCACGAGCATTCATCACCATCGCTTTTATAGAATCATGATGAAGCTCATCTGCTAAATGCATCGCTTGATCCAAAAATTTTTGTGAACCATGAATATCACCTTGAAACATTTTAGAGAGTCCACTATAAAACAATCCATAGGCTTCATAGGCAGAATTACTTTCCTTCCGGGCTTTAGATATCAACAGGGAAGAAGAAGAAACTAATGCTTTATAATCAGACACACCTCTTTCGTATTCGCATTGTTTTTTTATATTGGCTAACGAACTATTTTGTAAAGGAGCAGCTGTTAATATCCATCCATTACAAAACAACAGCAATATTACTATTAAATATTTCATTAAAAAAGCTATAAACTTAAATCGACTTAAATTAACACAAAAGTAGTTATAAACTTTCAATTTGCCAAAAATATAAGCAAAAAGACTCGTTTTTTGTTACAAATTTGGCAAAATTGTCGTTCCCGTAAAAAATTAGTTTGCCTTTTTGTGATAAACATAGTAATTTTGCAAACAAAAAGATATACTTTATTAAACTGTAACAAGACCAATCTTTTTAACTATATGATTTAATATTAGGATAAATATGCTTACGTCATCGTAACTGGATTACATAAGATGTGAGATTATAAAATTTGTCCAACTATGAAAACACAGGGTTAGAAAATACCGTATGGTATAGACGTACTTGTCAATAACAACTTCAACAAAAAGTTCTCTTCTAATACCTTAAAATTAATTCAAGTAGAGAAAGATCCCATACCAGTATTACTGGATGGGATCTCTTTTTTATACACTTATTTCACCACAGAAATAAGATATAATTATACAAAAAACATAATCAGAATTTGAGCAATAATAACCCTGACAAACATGCCTAAAGGATAGACCGAAGCATAGCTAATACTGGCAGTATCGCCCTTTAAAGTATCATTAGCATAACCTAAAGCCATTGGATTAGCCATACTACCACACAAAATACCACAGATCGTTCCAAAATCATATTTCTTACTTTTCAAGGCTATCAAACCAATAATAATAACCGGAATAACTGTTATCAAAAAACCGATAATAATCCAAGCGATACCCTCTGGACGAACTACTGTAGCAAAGAAATCCTTACCTGCATCCAAACCCAAACAAGCCAAGTAAAGTGACAAGCCTAATTTGCGAAGCATCAAAGAAGCACTTCGAGTTGTATAAGATATCATGTGCAAACGAGGGCCAAGAGCTCCAATGATAATACCCATGATTATAGGACCGCCAGCAATACCCAAACGAACAGGAGTAGCCATTCCTGGTATTAAAATAGGGATTGTACCTAAAGCCAAGCCTAAAATAATGCCAAGGAAAATACTGCCTAAATTAGGTTCGTTAAGCGTTTTAACCGAATTACCTAAGAAATCTTCAACATGATTAACATCTTCATGCAAACCTACAACTGTAACTCGATCACCATACTGTAAGCGAAGATCATTCGTAGCCAGCAACTTAATATCGCCACGAATAACACGACTTACATTGACGCCATAAGAAGTACGTAAATGCAATTTGCCCAACAACTTACCATTTAGTCCAGGTTTAGTCAATACAATGACACGACTCTCAACATTTGCATCCATCGCATTCCAATCGATCATATCCTTATTATAATCTTTTGGTACACGCTTACCAAATAGTAGCTCCATCGCGGCCTCATCTTCTTTAGATGTTACTACAAGAATATTATCACCCTGTTCCAGTTTGGTAGTTGCCTGAGGCACAATAACAGCATCAGCTCGCCAAATACGAGAAATAATAAATTTCAAATGCGTCTGCTCCGAAATTTCAGCTATCGTTTTATCAGCTACCGCTGGATTAACAACAACAAACTGAGCAATAAACGTATGATCATCTTCTGTCAATGGCTTTATTTCCAAATCCTCTGGTTTAACAAAGAGTTTTCGAAGTAACACCATGGCCACAATTACACCTAACACGCCCAAAGGATAAGTGACAGCTGTAGCCAAAGCGACACTTTTGCAAGAAACACCTAAATGCTCTAATGCCTGTGTTGCAGCACCAAGAGCTGGGGTATTTGTTGTTGCACCACAAAGAAGGCCCACCATATTAGGCACATCAACATGCGTAATAGGAACCATAACCATAGAGAAAATGGTACCTAACAGAATTACAGCAAGACTCCATACATTAAGAGATAAGCCTTCATGACGCAATGAGCCAAAAAAGTTTGGACCGACATGAAGTCCAAGACAATAAACAAAAAGCGATAAGCCAAATGTTTCTGCATAATCGAGAGTCGTACTATCGATATTAAAACCTACATGACCAGCAAGAATACCTACAAAGAAGACAAAAGCCACCCCTAAGGATATTCCCCGAACATGAAATTTTCCTAAAGCCAGACCCAGCGAAACAATTAAAGAAAGAACTACTACTGTCTGAATTGAGGAATGTACACTAAAGAGCTGTTGAAACCACTCCATTTACTTATTATTCTTACAAAATATTGAGATAATTTTCCAAAGGTATACCTCGGTTTTTATCTTCATTGTTTTTATTAGCATCTATCAGTTTATACACGCCATCCATAGCCTTGCGCGTACTATCCTTCAATGGTTCACCGTCCAATAAATGCCCTATCAAAATAGCTGAGAAAATATCTCCTGTACCTGGGAAATGAACTGGTATTTCGGTATACTGCAGTTGGAAATATTCATCAGTGTTATGATTATATCCCACTACGGAAGGGTCACCATCAACTTTAATACTTGTAATCAGAACAGACTTCGAACCAATCTTACGAAGATGATCGATTAGATTCATAGCTACATCCATATTAACACCTTCAGGATCAAATTCACGACCTGTAAGATAACAAGCTTCTGTATAATTAGGATAACAAAGATGTGCAACACTCAACATTTCGCGCATACTTTTGATTGTTGCCGGTGTCACTCCATTATACAATTTTCCTTCATCACCCATAATAGGATCTACAAAAATTGTTGTCCCCTTCGCAGCCTCTTCTTGACAATATTGACTAACGATAGAAGCTTGATACTCACTAGCAATAAAACCTGTAGCTATTGCATCAAAACGAAACCCAAGCTCACGCCATACAGGAAATACACCCTTGATATAATCAGTAGTATCAAGAATGTTGAATTTACCATAATCTAACGTATTAGACACAAGTGCAGTAGGTAAATTATATGTAGGATGACCAAAATATGAAAGAATAGGTAACATTGCAGCTGTTGCTACCTTACCATATCCTGCCATATCATTAATCAGGAGAATCTGTTTTTTATTCATTTCCAGTTCTAATTTTCTCGGCAAAGGTAGTAAAAAGATAAGATATATCCACGTGACTCTTCGAGATTTTTGTTATATTTGTGTAAATAAATGGTGAAAATCGGTCGATAGGTAATAACGATACATTATTCTGTAATCGATGTACTGCCATTTAGAGAAGAATATCATATATTTGCACCCATAAACCCTATATAGATATGGAAGAGAATGGAATTATCATCGTTGACAGCATTGATCAATACAACAAATTAATGGGATTTTCCACCAAAAATCCTTTAGTTGCCGTTGTTGATATGTCGAAATCAGAATTGACAAAAGCTTGTCAAGAAACAACCATAGAATATGAAGTTTATTCTATCTGGCTGAAACAGTCATACTGCGGTGACATTACCTACGGCAGACAACCATATGATTATCAAGAAGGTACAGTTACAGCATTTGCCCCTGGACAAATTATACACTTCAAGCCTGCAGCTGATTACAAACCTAAAGCATTAGGACTTCTTTTCCATCCAGACTTGATTAGAGGAACTTCTTTAGGACACAACATTAAGCAGTATGACTATTTCTCTTATTCTTCACGTGAAGCACTACATCTGAGTGAAGACGAAAAAGTTATATTCCAAGACTGCTTAGAGAAAATAAAAATGGAAATAGAGCGTCCTATTGATAAACATAGCAAAAAGCTAATCTGTAGAAATATAGAGCTCTTACTAGATTATTGTATGCGTTTTTACGAACGGCAATTTGTTACCCGTAAAGCAGCAAACTTGGATGTGCTTGATAAATTTGAGAATTTACTCGACCAGTATTTTACAGGAAACAGGGCAGAACAGGAAGGATTACCTACAGTAAAATATTTCGCTGAAGAATGTTTTTTATCGCCAAACTATTTCGGTGATCTTGTTAAAAAAGAAACTGGAAAAACTCCACAAGAACATATACAAGCCAAAATTATCGATTTAGCAAAAGAGTCTCTTGCCGGGACAGACAACACGATTAATGAAATAGCATATCAGCTGGGATTTCAGTATTCGCAACATTTCAATCGCTATTTTAAACGAAATGTGGGAAAAACGCCATCACAATTTCGTAAAGAAATGGCTCTTTTATAACTTAAAAGATTGGGAAAAACTTGAAAAATATAATACATTCTATCTGTGCATGTAACAAAAAGTTTCATGAAAAGACAAGACATCCCCTTGTCAGTATAATCAATCTAGCTTATGAACAGGAAGATATTCAACTAGAAATGGGTAGCTATGCTGTCATTCTGCGTCAAATTGATGCAGATAGTTATTGCTACGGCAGAAAAAAATACGATTTTTCTGATGGAACACTGATTTTTAGGAGTCCTGATAAAGCTATAGCTTTAGATACGGATAAAACAACAAAAAAATACGGTACCATGCTTGTATTCCATCCAGAATTATTATGTGGCACCACATTGGCTACAAAAATTAAAGATTATACTTTCTTTAAATATAAAGAAAATGAAGCTCTACACCTTTCCTCTTGCGAAATGAAACAAATTTTACAAGCTTTCAACTGTATACAAGATGAATTAGAATGGGGTATAGACAAGTACAGCACAACCATAATATGCAATAAGATTGAGACATTACTCAATTACTGCTGCCGGTATTATAACCGTCAGTTTACTACTCGTCATGATGCGTCTAGTCTACAAATGAACGAAGCCCAAAAAATGATAGACCAATATCTCACGAGTCAGAAATATGACAGTTGTAATCCTCCTTGTACTTGTAAATTCTCGACAAAACTGGGTCTTTCCAGTGCATATTTTAATGACATGTTAAAATATGAAACAGGAAAAAATTTCTACGACTATATCAATTTAAGAAGAATTGAATTAGCCAAACAGTTACTTCTTGGTACAAACAAGAGCGAACAGGACATAGCACAAGAATTGGGATATTGCTCTGCAGGCCGATTCAGACAAATGTTTATCAAACTCACAGGTAACACTCCCGAAGCATATAGAAGTTAGTAATAAATGAAAAAATCAATAAATACCGACTTATAAACCTATTGATATCATTAATGCTACAAGACGTGGCTATATATCGCAAGCCATTATCAGACTATCAAAATCAGATATCTAACAGAAGGCTCATTTCCTTCTCAACTTGCTGACAATCTACCTTTTGGATTCCAGAATCTGCAACTTGAAGTAAAGTATCAGCTAATCTCACAGCCAAGTCTAGATCATGAGTTGATAATAAAATCGTCTTGTGCATATCATGAGCTAAATTTCTTAATAGTTTCATTACTTCTACCTTACTTGGAAAATCAAGAAACGCAGTTGGTTCATCCAAAATTATTACAGGTGTCTGCTGGGCTAAAGCTCTAGCAATCATCACTTTTTGTCGCTCGCCATCACTTAGTTCACGAATCATTCGTCCTCTTAACTTATCTATCCCCACTAAAGATATAGCTTCATCGACAAAAACCTTATCTTCAGAAGACAGTCCCCCGAAGAAATTAGTATAAGGTGCTCGCCCCAAAGCAACTAATTCTTCTACACGCATATTACGAAGTTGTGGATGATCAGTTAAGACAACCCCCACCTGTTTAGAAAGTTCTTTCTCACTATACTCTTCTAATGCTCGACCATTAATCATAATAGTGCCCGATAACTTAGGGAGTAATCCTGATAATGTACGTAACAGAGTAGATTTTCCAATACCATTGGGACCAAGAAGACATACCAACTCACCCGAAAAGATAGAAAGATTAACATCCTTGAGTACCTTCCGACTATCAGTCTTCTGCCTATATCCTATTGATAAATTTTTAAGAAGAATCATTTCTTTTTCCATAACATCGCAAAGTTAATAAAATTATCCTATCTCCCCTCACCTCTTCTCTTTTCTTTTTATTACCTTTGCATCATAATGAGTGTACAAGAATCTCCCATACAAGCTTTAATGCGCCAACGCGCGCTCCTACAAATGGAGTATTATGCGGAAAAAGAAGCATTCCGCAAGCAAACTGAAACTATAGGCATTACCAGAAAAGTAAAAAGAGGCGATGCATGGTTTCCCGTGAAAGTCGGTAAAAGCTTCTATAACTCACTCAATCAGAACGCTTTAGAAATCGCCAGAACTACCGATCTCGAAATCGAACATAATTTTGAATTCGGGCGGCCTGCCGCCTTTTTCCAAGTAACAGACGATGGTAAATTAAAATACTTTAATTTTACATGTACCGTCAGTTTCGTAGATGGAGACAGAATGGTCCTTATTGTTCCCGAAGGAGGAAGTATCATTGACATTCAAGGTTGCGCAAACCCTATTGGCATACAACTCTTTTTTGACGAGACAAGTTATAAACTGATGTTTGAGGCTATCGACAGAGTTATCAATGCCAAAAATAATCGTCTCGCCTACTTAAGAGATCTTTTTTATTCTCACCAAAAAGCTGAACGATTTACTTTTGCACCAACTCGTTTTCCGTGGCTAAATCCATCTCAGGAGAAAGCTGTAAACGAAGTACTTTGGGCTAAGGATGTCGAAGTGGTTCATGGGCCGCCAGGAACAGGTAAGACTACCACACTCGTAGAAGCTATCAATGAAACTTTGATGCGTGAAAATCAGGTTTTAGTATGCGCACAAAGCAATATGGCTGTAGACTGGATATGCGAAAAGCTCGTAGACCGAGGCATCAACGTACTACGTATTGGGAATCCGACTAAAGTAAATGAGCAAATGCTATCATTTACATATGAACGCCGATTCGAAGCACACCCCGACTATCCACAATTATGGGCTATTCGCAAAACTATACGACAACTTCGAAGCCAGAAAAAAGGAAGAGATGACCGATACCATCAAAAGTTGGAACATCTTAAAGCTCGCGCCACAGAACTAGAAATACGCATCAACACACAACTGTTCGGAGAAGCCCGTGTTATTGCGTCTACTTTAGTAGGCTCGGCAAATCGAATCCTAGAAGGACAAAAGTTTGGTACTCTCTTTATAGATGAAGCAGCACAAGCTTTGGAAGCAGCTTGCTGGATACCTATGAGAAGAGCTACACGAGTGATTCTGGCAGGAGACCACTGTCAATTGCCACCTACTATAAAAAGTTTGGCAGCCTTAAAAGCTGGACTTGGCAAAACGCTTATGGAACGAATTGTGGAGAACAAACCAGAAGTAGTCACCCTTTTAAAGGTACAATATCGCATGAATGAACAAATCATGCAATTCTCAAGTAACTATTTCTATCATGGAGAAGTAGAGACTGCCCCACAAATAAAGTATCGAGGTATCCTCGACTACGAAGATCCGATGATGTGGATAGATACGAGTGAAATCGAAGTAGGACCAGATGAACCATCGTTCAAAGAACAATTTATAGGAGAAAATTTTGGACGAGTTAACAAAGGTGAAGCAGAACTTACACTCCGAACATTAGAAGAATATTTCCAAAAAATCGGAAAGACCCGAATATTGGACGAGAACATTGATGTAGGTATTATTTCACCGTATCGCGCTCAAGTACAATATTTGAAAAAACTGATACGAAAACGAGAATTCTTCAAACCATACCGTAAGTTTATTTCCGTAAATACCGTAGACGGTTTCCAAGGTCAAGAACGTGATATCATACTAATCTCCATGGTAAGAGCAAATGATGACGGACAAATAGGATTCCTCAACGATTTACGAAGAATGAATGTGGCCATTACACGAGCAAGGATGAAACTCATCATATTGGGAAATGCCCAGACCATGAGCAAACACCCTTTTTATCATCAATTATGGAACTATATACAAGAAATTAATCATGCTTGAAAGAGACTATTTTTTAAAAATAATCGAGGAATTTGCTGTAGCCATTCAACGATTTTTAAATAAGAAGAAAGAACAGCAGACTGATGAAGAAATACAAGATCTTTATCGGCAATATGTAGGCGATTATGATATATTAAGAAATTTAACCGTAGAAGAAGCCATCGATTATGCTCGTCAAGAATGGGAGGACTATAGACAGTTAGAAAAACTAAAAATGCTGGCAGACCTTTGGTATACAGAGGGGGCTATCAAACAACAGCCTTTACGCGACATACTACTCACTAAATCCTTCAAGCTCTTTGACTATATTGATGGACGAGACAAAACATTCTCACTGCTAAGGCAACAAAAGATGACAAAAATAAGGGAAATGCTTCATAGCTAATATCTATTTTGATAAATTACAATTATGTTGAAAAGATTTTGTGATGTTATAGCTAACCATATGGCTACTATTGTAATCATAGTAGCAGTTTTGGCACTTCTTTTACCAACCACATTCTCCTGGTGCCCGACATCATGGATCAGTCCAATGCTAGGGCTAGTAATGTTTGGCATGGGACTCACTTTGGATCCTTACGACTTTAAAATTGTCTTTACACGACCTAAGGATATTCTCATAGGGTCACTGGCACAATTTACGATTATGCCTTTCATAGCCTATATTCTAGCCAAGATATTTGGTCTTAATGATGAACTTACAATTGGAGTTATCCTCGTAGGCTGCTGTCCAGGAGGCACCGCATCTAATGTAATAACCTATCTTGCCAAGGGAGACCTTGCTTTATCAGTAGGTATGACAACCGTTAGTACAGTACTTGCACCATTGCTTACCCCCCTACTAACGCTTGCTTTAGCTGGTGCCCGTGTAGAAGTAAACGCTTGGGGTATGTTTATCAGTATCATAGAAGTCGTCATATTACCAATAGCCATAGGGGTTATCCTTCAGCATTTTTGGCCTAAACAGACGAAACAAATTTCCAGTTACCTTCCAGCTTTCTCATCGACTGTAATCGCCATAATTGTAGGCAGCATCGTTGCATCAAACTCAAGCAAATTACTTGAAAGTGGCCTACTCATTATCCTCATCGTCATACTACACAATATTTGTGGACTAACCTTAGGCTATAGTGTAGGAAAACTATTAGGATTAGAATTAAAAAAGCAAATAGCCATATCCATAGAGGTAGGTATGCAAAATAGTGGACTCGCCAGTTCTTTAGCAAACTTGCATTTCGCCTTATATCCTATGGCAACTATACCAGGAGCAATCTTCTCTGTTTGGCATAATTTAAGTGGAGCACTCGTGGCAAAATTTTATGCCCATCAAATAGAAAAATGAAAGAAAAATTATTTCAATTAATAAAAATCAGAACAGAAATTATGTTTCTGATTACTACTATTATTGCAGTAGCATTTATAATGACACACCTGATTCCACTATCTAATCGGAAAAAGGAAAACTGTGCTGCTATTTTACACCAATATAACCAATATGCATTAACAGTCAATGGTAAAGAGGTTTTATACTTAAAAAATGATACTTTGAGTTTTCCTGCAGCATGGACCAAGCGCTGGGTTCTACAACCTTATAGTGATGGCAGACTGGTAACTCTATATCATGATACTAAACTCAAGCCTTATACAGATCTACCAGTCAGTCAATTTGTACAAAGCTATAAAAAAGAACTCCAAAACCAAATTGACAGCATGGCAAGCGAAAGTAAAGAGTTACATTATTACCTACGTGTACATAGCGTCGATGACGAAGGATTTACTATCGTTTCCAAATATAATATTGAGCTAGATTCAGTCATTACTCAAACTGCAAAAATTCTACATATTCTCGATAGTATTAAATCTTCTGATAAACTCGCTATTATAAGCAAACAAAAGTTCGCAGTACGCTATCTCGACCAGCATGGCAAGGAAACGATTCAGACATGTATATTGAAAGAAAAGGCACATAAAGGAAAATACCTGATATTTCAAACCCAAAACAAGAAAACACCAGAACATGTGGATATCTTGAATCATCAAGCATATCTTACTGCCATACCTGATTATATCTATACACAGAAGTATGGTACAATAGGCTTGGAAGCTATTCATTCCTGCAAAAATATCCAATTTGACAGAATATGGAATAACGGTTGGAAACTGACTAAAGACCTATGGATAAATATGAACGGCTACAGGATACAAGGCAAATGGAAAAATGACACCTTGTATTATGGTATCAGAAAAGATTCTCTCGGTATATATACAGGCGAAATGAACCGTTATGCCATAGCCAATGGATATGGAAAATATAATGCAGGAAAAGGTAATTATTCTGAAGGATTTTGGAAGAACAACCAAAGAAATGGATTTTGTTTTTCTATTCGTCCAAAACAGAAAATCAGAGCTGGAGAATGGAAGAATGATAAATATTATGGCGAAAGAGTCAACTATACAAGCAACCGTATCTATGGTATCGACGTAAGTAAATATCAACATGAAATAGGCAAAAAGAAATATGGAATCAACTGGAATCAAATTAGAATAATCAGCCTTGGAAAGCTCAGCAAGAAAAAGATTACAGGAAATATAAACTATAAAGTATCTTTTGCTTATATTAAATCAACTGAAGGAAAATCTATCTATAATAAATACTATAAAAATGATTATAATAAGGCCAAAGCTGCAGGCATTCGTGTAGGTACTTACCATTTCTTCTCAACAACGTCGAGTGCTACACAGCAAGCCAACTTCTTCTTGAAGAAATCATGTTTCCATAAAGGAGATTTTCCTCCAGTACTTGATGTTGAACCTTCTCACGAACAAATAGCCAAAATGGGTGGTGCACAAGAATTGTTCTCCCAAATACGCACATGGCTGCATATTGTAGAAAGAAAAACAGGTGTAAAACCTGTACTATATATCAGCCAGATGTTTGTAAACCGGTATCTACCTATGGCCCCTGACTTAAAACACAAATATCAATTCTGGATAGCTCGATACGGTGAATATAAGCCTGATGTAAAACTAGCATACTGGCAATTAGCGCCAGACGGACGTGTAAGTGGTATCCATGGAGAAGTAGATATTACCGTATTTAATGGCTATCAAAGCCAATTTTCCGATTTTGTAGACAAACATACCATCAGGTAAAATCAAAATCCAAAAAGCCCTCTTCCCAGTGAGGTTCTGTATCTATAACTTCTTCATGAGGATTTGATACAGATAGCCCCATCAGGCGAATAGGGTGATTTGCGTCAAATCTAAACTGAGTAAGCAATTGTTTTGCGAGAGGAAGAATCGTATCTTTCTCTCGCAAGTATTTTTGTTGTGTAATACTTTTCGATTTCTGAGTAAAATCACCATATTTAATTTTCAAAGTCAATGTTTTACCTCTGAAATCATCTTTTTTCAAACGCTCTACCAATTCTAATACGATGTGATATAGTGCTATGATAACTGATGAACGAATACTTATATCTTCTAAAAAAGTCTGTTCGCATCCTACCGACTTTCTGACATGCTCACTAATAACAGGACGTTCATCTATACCACGAGCAAAATTATAGAAAACAGGCCCAGATTTGCCAAACAGTTCTTTTAAATGATTGACAGAACACTGCCGCAATTGTAAACCATTAAAAATACCGACATGATGCATTCGAAGAGCTGTTTTAGGACCAACTCCCCAAAATTTTTCAATTGGTAATTGAGCTATAAAATCAAGCGCTTTATCAGGATGAATTACAAATAATCCATCAGGTTTACGATAATCCGAAGCGATTTTAGCTAAGAACTTATTATAAGAAATGCCAGCAGAGGCTGTCAAATGAACAGTTTCAAAAATACGTTGCTTTATTTCTTTAGCGATATCAACAGCCAAATCACTACCCTTTTTGTTTACTGTTACATCTAAGAAAGCCTCATCGATACTAATTGGCTCAATTTTATCTGTATAATCTTGAAATATCTCATGAATCTGATGCGATATTTTTGCATAGTAACTATGATGACTAGCTGCTATTATCAAATTAGGACATAACCGCTTAGCCATCTGAATCGACATGGCAGAATGAACACCATATTTTCGAGCCTCGTAACTTGCTGTCGACACGACACCACGATCACCATCACGACCTACAGCCAAAGGCTTGCCACTCCATTCAGGATGATCTCTTTGCTCTACACTGGCAAAGAATGCATCCATATCAATATGTATGATTTTCCTTCGATCCATAATATGCAAAAATACAAAAAAGATAGCATACAAAAGAAAAAAAACGTATATTTGCATATACCTATAAAATTCGACTTATGAAGAAATATTTTTTACTATCCACTTTCTTATTTTTCTGCACACTTCATGTGTTTGCTATTTCTGAAGTTGTCAAGATTCAAGGAGACCATGGTTTACTTGATGCCATTATTCAAAAGCCTATGACTACAAATGAGCAAAAGATACCTATGGTGATTATTTGTCATGGATTTATGGGCAACAAAAATGAATTTTTACTTAGAAATGTTGCAGATAGTCTAGAGGCAAGAGGCATTGGTAGTATTCGATTCGATTTTAATGGCCACGGCAATAGCGAAGGGGAATTTGAAGACATGACTGTACCCAACGAAATAAAAGATGCCTTACAGGTATATTACTATGTAAAAGCACTACCATTTATTAAAAATATTGGAATTGTAGGGCACTCCCAAGGAGGAGTTGTAACAGCCATGCTCAGCGGCCAGCTAACTCATGAAAAAATATCTGCTATAGCCCTTTTGGCTCCAGCGGCAGTGTTACGTGATGACTGCATCAGAGGAAATACAATGGGGGCCATGTACGACCCGTTTAATGCTCCTAACGGTGTAAAATTATTTAATGGTAAGAAATTAGGTGCCAACTATATCCGCACAGCGTTTAATCTGCCTATTTACGAAACCGCCATAAATTATCAAGGCCCAGCTTGCATTATTCACGGAAACAAGGATAAAATAGTACCTTACACTTATGGGCAACGCTTCAGCTATATCATCAAAAACAGCGAGTTTCACCTGATGGACTTAATGGATCATGGATTTTCAAAACATGAACAAGAAGTTGCTCATTTAGTAGCTAATTATATGCAAAAAATATTATTATCTACAACCAAGAGCCAAAAATCTATCAACAAAAAGAAAAGAAAGGTAGAATCCAAATTAAACCCTATAGGAACAGAAGATTTAGGAGGAGGATATGCCCGAGACAAAAATCACGCTTATTATAATGGCAAAATTATTTCTGACGCTTGGGGTGGTAATCAGTTCATTTACAAAGGTGACGGCTATGCTACAGATGGTATCCATACCTATTTTAAGGGACGACCTGTAGATCGAGACTAATCACAAAGCATTTTGTTATTTATGCACTCGATACAGTCAAATAGAGCAAATAATCAGACATAGCCCCAAATATCTCATTTTTTTTATGTAGTTTTGCAGCAAAATTCGAATTTATATTATTATACCGGTATGAAGATTGAAAATCAAATCAGTAATGCTGTCCTTGCGGCAGTAAAAGAACTATACGGACAGGAAGTACCAGAAAATATGGTACAGCTGCAAAAGACTCGCAGTAACTTTGAAGGTAACTTAACCTTGGTAGTGTTCCCATTCTTGAAGATTTCCAAGAAAAAACCAGAGGACACAGCTCAAGAACTCGGTGAATACTTACAAGCTAATTGCAAAGCTATCGCAAAGTTTAACGTTGTTAAGGGATTCCTTAACCTTTCTATCGCACCTGCCGCTTGGGTAGAATTGCTGAATGAAATCAATGCTAATCCTAAATTCGGCGAAAAACCCGTTACAGAGAATAGTCCTCTCGTAATGATTGAGTATTCTTCTCCTAACACCAACAAACCTCTCCACCTAGGCCACGTACGTAACAATCTTTTAGGTTGGTCTCTAGCTCAGATTATGGAAGCTAATGGTAACAAGGTAGTTAAAACTAATATTGTAAATGACAGAGGTATCCATATCTGCAAGAGTATGTTAGCTTGGTTAAAATGGGGAAATAATATAACTCCAGAAAAAGCAGGTAAAAAGGGTGACCACCTCATTGGCGACTTCTATGTAGCCTTCGACAAACATTACAGAGAGGAAGTAAAAGAGCTTGTAGCTCAATATACAGCCGAAGGTATGGGTGAAGAAGAAGCTAAGAAAAAAGCAGAGCAAGAAGCTCCACTTATCAAGGAAGCTCACGATATGCTTGTAAAATGGGAAAATAATGATCCAGAAATTCGCCAACTTTGGGCTAAAATGAATTCTTGGGTCTATGCAGGTTTTGACGAGACCTATAAAGCTCTTGGTGTAAGCTTCGATAAAATTTATTATGAATCAAATACATACCTCGAAGGCAAGAAAAAAGTAGAAGAAGGGTTGGAAAAAGGCCTTTTCTATCGTCGTGATGATAACAGCGTTTGGGCAGACCTTACTAAGGATGGTCTTGACGAGAAATTGTTGCTTCGCTCTGATGGTACTTCTGTATATATGACTCAGGATATCGGTACTGCCGATATGCGTTTTTCAGACTTCCCTATCGACAAGATGATCTACGTAGTTGGTAATGAGCAGAATTATCACTTCCAGGTACTCTCTATTCTCCTCGACCGTCTAGGCTTCAAGTGGGGTAAAGACTTGGTACATTTCTCTTATGGTATGGTAGAATTGCCAAACGGTAAAATGAAGAGCCGTGAGGGAACTGTTGTTGATGCCGACGATCTGATAGCAGAAATGGTGAAAGACGCTCGTGAGACATCTGACGAATTGGGCAAGTTTAAAGATATGACAGAGGAAGAAAAGAATGAAATAGCTCGTATCGTTGGTATGGGTGCTTTAAAATACTTCATTCTCAAAGTTGATGCTCGAAAGAATATGCTATTCAACCCTGAAGAGAGTATCGATTTTAATGGTAATACAGGTCCATTCATTCAGTACACCTACGCCCGTATTCGCAGTATCATGCGTAATGCTAAAGAGCAAAATATCAATATACCTGCATCTCTAAGTGATAATGCTCCTCTGAATGAAAAAGAGATTGAGTTAATCCAAAAGATGAACGACTTCTCTGCTGCTGTTGCTGAAGCTGGCACAAACTACTCTCCAAGTGGTATTGCTAACTACTGCTACGAACTGACAAAAGACTTCAACCAGTTCTATCATGACTACAGTATTCTGAAGGCTGATACTGAGGAAGAAAGAGTAACCCGTCTGGTCATCGCTGAAAACGTAGCAAAGATTATCAAAAATGGTATGGAACTCCTTGGAATTCAAGTTCCAGAGAGAATGTAATCAGACATTATAAATGGCAAACGACAAACTGATTAATCCACCAGACTGGCGACAAGATACGGTATTACCTATTCCTAATGAGGTTAAAGCCAATGCCTGGGCAGTAGATGCCGCTTGCAGTGGCAACCCTGGTCCCATGGAATATCAAGCTATCGACCTGACAACAGGTGCTCGGGTATTCCATTTTGGTCCGACTCATGGCACCAATAACATTGGAGAGTTTCTAGCCATTGTACATGCCTTAGCCCTCATGGAGCAAAAAGGCATCAAGGATAAAGTAATCTATTCTGACAGCTACAATGCCATCTTGTGGGTCAATAAGAAAAAATGCAAAACCAAAATGGAACGGAATGCTCAGACAGCCCAGCTCTATAATATTATAGAAAGAGCTGAAAACTGGCTGAAAACACATGCTGTTACAGTACCTATTTTAAAATGGGAAACAACAAAATGGGGAGAAATTCCAGCCGACTTTGGTAGAAAATAAAAAAAAGAGTAAGTAGTATTTAGATTCTACTTACTCTTTTTTGATATATGAATTACAAGTGTTCATACCAACTGATACGATTTCCATCATACATTTTTTGTCGCACAAGCTGAGCCGAATAAGGAAGAATTGGAGATTTAATACCTTCAGTAATTGTAAATGGAGACGTTTCTATACGAATTTCATCCCAAAGCCCGGCTTCTATGAAAGCTTGAAGAATCTGTGCTCCCCCTTCAACTATTAAACTTTGTTTTTTCTCTTGATAAAGATGAGTAAGTACAGAATCGATGTCTGTAAATGCAAGAAAACCTTCAGGTATACCATCTGTATTATGACTTAATACTATCCGTTCTGGTGAAGGACCATACCAGTCACGTACATTCAATTGCGGATGATCACTCTCAAGAGTTCCTCTCCCGATAAGAATAGCATCACACTCTGCACGAAGCTGATGCACAAGCATTTGGGTAAAAGGTGTAGAAATATGCAATCTATCTTTCCCTCCCATAAAACCATTAATCGTCTGCGCCCATTTCAATATAATATAAGGACGATGCAACATGTTAAATGTAAAGAAGCGCTTATTCGAAGCCTTACATTCCTTTTCAAGGACTCCCACTGTAACATCAATACCAGCATCTCTCAACTTCTTAATACCCCGTCCCTGCACCTCAGAGAAAGGGTCTATACAACCACAAACACATCGCTTTACACCTTTTCGAACTACTAAATCAGCGCAAGGAGGTGTCTTTCCATAATGTGAACATGGCTCCAAACTGACATAGAGTGTAGCATCGGCTAAAAGATGTTCATCTTCTGGTTTAACCGAAGCAAATGCATTCACCTCAGCATGAGGCCCACCATAAGAAGAAGTATAGCCCTCTCCTATTATTCGATTATCTGCAGAAACGATTACAGCACCTACCGAAGGATTTGGTTTGGCAGAATTCAGACCGTTACGAGCAATTGCTATACAACGGCGCATATATTTTTCGTCTATCGATTTTTGGTTCATACGCTTATTTTTATTATTTTTGCACGAAGGGCAAAATTAAGAAACCCTGATTTTATATCATGACTTATCAACAAATTTGGCAAAGACTTACTCCCCTATATGAAGCAGGCGAAGCACGTGCCATCACCCGTTTGGTACTTGAGCGTCTTTTTAATATGTCTATGACCGACATTGTTATCGGCAAAGTTAGTGAATTATCTTCAGAAGAAGAGAATGAACTAGAGAAAAATATACAACGAATCGAAAAAGGAGAACCCGTACAATATGTTCTTGGAATTGCCGATTTCTATGGCAGAACATTCCATGTTGAGCCAGGTGTTCTGATTCCCCGTCCAGAGACAGCAGAATTATTGGATTATATCCCTAAAGTCAATCAAAAACAGACTATTCTCGACATCGGTACAGGTTCCGGATGCATTGCCATTACAGCTTCTCTTGAGCATACACAGGCAGAAGTATCAGCCTGGGATATATCCCCAAAAGCATTGCAAATCGCAAAAGACAATGCCCAGCGCTTGAATGCCACCGTAGATTTTCATTTGCAAGATGCTCTCAATGCACCTGACCATCAATCCTGTTGGGATGTCATTCTGAGCAATCCACCATACATAATGGACAAAGAGCGACAAAATATGGAAAAGAATGTTCTGGATTACGAACCAGAATTAGCCCTATTTGTACCAGATCAAGATCCTCTGAAATTTTATACAGCCATAGCACGATACTCTGTACGTGCATTGAAGCCGAAAGGCATATTACTCTTTGAAATAAATCCCCTCTGCGCAGACGCCATGCTTCGTATGCTCCAGCAAGAAGGATTACAACAAAACGAATTGATTCAAGACCAATTTGGCAAATATCGTTTTACCAAGTCAATAAAAGAATGAAACCAATATCAGAACAACAAGCTCTATTCAAACTGACAAAACTTTGCTCACAATCAGAACACTGTTCTCAGGAAATGCTGGAAAAAATGAAGAAATGGGAGCTAGAAGAAGATGCTATCGCTAGAAATATGGAATATCTTATTCGGGAGAAATATGTAGATGATAGTCGCTTTGCTCGGTTTTTTATCAATGATAAAATAAAATATAACAAATGGGGACGAAAAAAGGTAGAACAAGCATTATACCTAAAACATATTTCCAAAGATATATCCGACCCCATCTTTGAAGAAATCGACAACAAGTTATATCTCGATGTTTTACGCCCTATACTACAGAGTAAGCGTAAGTCTATCAAAGCCAAAAATGACTATGAATTAAATATGAAGCTCACCAAATTTGCTATGGGAAGAGGTTTTTCCATGGATCTTATCAAAAAATGCCTAAATCATATCGATGATATACCAGACAACGATTTTTAAAATTACAATATGGCAAGTATCTTAGAATGCATATTCGATCTTATCGCCCCACGCACTTGCTATATCTGTGGTCGAAGGCTACATACCAGTGAGCATGTCATCTGCACCAGCTGCAATATTCACCTTCCTCGGACCTATTATTGGCAAGACCCATATGAAAACGAAATGGCGAAACTATTTTGGGCAAAAATACCAATAGAACGTGCAGCAGCCTTATTCTACTACCAAGGACATGCACCTGCTAGTCAAATCATATACAATCTTAAATATGATAATCACCCCACTATCGGATATCATATGGGAATTATGACAGCACTCGAATTTAGCAAAAATCACTTCTTTGATGATATTGACTGTATAATACCTGTACCCTTATCCTGGAGCCGCAAACTGAAACGAGGATATAATCAGAGTAACGAAATAGCTAAAGGCATACAGGAAGTAACAGGCATTAGAGTGGAAGAACATATCGTAAAACGTACCAAATTTAAGAGTAGCCAGACACATAAAGGCAGATGGGGACGTGAAGAAAATGTACGAGGTCTGTTCAAACTGACGCATCCAGAAAAAGTACGAGGCAAACACATACTTCTTATCGATGACATCTGCACAACCGGAGCAACCATGGTATCATGTGGAAAAGAAATTGCCAAAGCAGGAAATGTAAAAATCAGTATACTTACCCTTGGATATTCCAAAGGCTAGGACCTTTTTATTAAAATGTTAATTACTTTTAACAATACAGCTACGATTAAGAAACAAAATCATTGTAACTTTGCACTAATAATAACATATTATCATATAAAAGGCCAATAAATATTATGGATAAGCTAAAAAAAGTTTTTGCATCTAAGTTATTAAAGATTAAAGCTATTAAGTTGCAGCCAAACAACCCTTTTACATGGGCCTCTGGCTGGAAATCTCCTTTCTACTGTGATAACCGTAAGACTTTGTCTTATCCTGATCTACGCAGCTATGTCAAGTTAGAACTTACTCACGCTGTTTTGGAGCACTTCCCAGAAGCTGATGCTGTAGCTGGTGTTGCAACAGGTGCTATCGCTCAAGGTCAGTTGGTTGCAGACGAGCTCTGCTTGCCTTTCGTTTATGTAAGAAGTAAACCAAAAGATCACGGATTGGAAAATCTGATTGAAGGCGAACTGAAACCTGGTAGCAAGGTTGTTGTCATTGAAGACTTAATCTCTACAGGTGGCTCTTCTTTGAAGGCTGTTGACGCTATCCGCAAGAATGGTTGTGAAGTTATAGGTATGGTAGCTTCATACACATACGGTTTCCCTGTAGCCAAAAAGGCTTTCGAGGATGCAAACGTTAAGCTCGTCACTTTGACAGACTATGAACATGTAGTAGAAGAAGCTGTAGAAACAGGCTATATCTCTAACGAAGATGTAGAAGTTCTTCACGAATGGCGCAAAGATCCAGCTAATTGGAGAAAATAATATACGCAAAAAGACAAACATGAGCAGTACATTTGAAAGTTCTATTAAACAGATTCCTCACAAACAGGAATCTGTTTATCGTACACTTAGCGATATGAATAATATCGGTAAAATAAAAGACAAGATCCCTGCAGATAAGATAGAAGATTTGACTTTTGACACAGACTCTATCTCGATCAAAGCTCCAATGGTGGGCGATATCAAACTGCGAATCATCAATCGTGAGGAACCAAAGATGGTTAAGTTTGAAACAGAAAACAGTCCTGTTCCTTTTAATTTCTGGATTCAGATTTTACCGGTAACAGAAACTTCATGCAAGCTGAAGTTGACCATCAAGGCCGACTTAAACCCATTCATTAAGGGTATGGTACAAAAGCCTTTACAAGAAAGCATCGAAAAGATAGCAGACGTTATGGCTATAATACCTTATGAAGATTAACAATACGGATTCAACGATAACTAGACGAGAAGACTCTAAATTTACAAAATTATGGCAAACAAACTTTGGGAGAAAAATTTTGAAGTCAACAAAGAGATCGAACGATTCACTGTCGGTCGAGATCGTGAAATGGACCTTTATTTAGCAAAATATGATGTCATGGGCTCTATGGCACATATTACCATGCTTGAAACCATAGGATTACTCAAAAAAGAGGAACTCAACGTCCTGTTAAAAGAGTTGAAAAATATTTATGCTATTTGCGAACGAGGCGAATTTGTAATCGAAGACGGTATTGAGGATGTACACTCACAAGTAGAGGTTATGCTTACTAATAAACTGGGTGATATCGGCAAAAAGATACACAGCGGAAGATCTCGCAACGATCAAGTACTTGTTGATCTGAAACTCTTTACTCGACAAGAATTGAAAGACATCGTTGAAGCTGTCAAAATTCTGTTTGACGAACTTATTCAGAAGAGCAATCAGTACAAAGATATACTGATGCCTGGTTATACCCATTTACAGATTGCAATGCCTAGCAGCTTTGGTCTTTGGTTCGGTGCTTATGCAGAAAGTTTAGCAGACGATGTAACCTTCCTTCAAGCAGCTTACAAGATTACTAACCGTAATCCTTTGGGAAGTGCAGCAGGTTATGGTAGCAGTTTTCCATTGAACCGTACACTTACCACCAAACTATTGGGCTTTGACTCTATGGACTACAACGTGGTATATGCGCAGATGGGCCGCGGTAAGATGGAACGTAATGTTGCATTTGCTTTAGCATCAGTAGCAGGAACATTAGCCAAAATGGCTTTTGACGCATGCATGTTCAACAGCCAAAATTTCAGTTTTGTTAAGCTGCCAAAAGAATGCACCACCGGTTCGAGCATCATGCCTCACAAAAAGAATCCTGATGTATTCGAACTAATCCGTGCCAAGAGCAATAAAATTCAGAGTTTACCACAACAGGTAATGCTTATCATGAATAATTTACCTGTTGGCTATTTTCGTGATCTTCAGATTATTAAAGAAGTATTCCTGCCAGCATTCGAAGAACTAAAAGATTGTCTTCAGATGGCCGCCTACATTATCAATAAGATAGAAGTAAATGAGCATATTCTTGACAATCCGATGTATGATCCTATGTTCTCAGTAGAGGAAGTGAATAACCTTGCTGCATCAGGAGTTCCATTTCGTGACGCTTACAAGAAAGTAGGCCTAGAAATAGAAGCAGGAACATTTAAGGCTAACAAAAACATTCATCATACTCACGAAGGCTCAATTGGCAACCTTTGCAATGAGCAGATACAAGCACTGATGGATGAAAACATTGCAGGTTTCCACTTTGACAAAGTAGAGAAAGCCGAAAAAGAACTGATTAAATAATCACAGAATGCACTTTTTACATGTCCATAAGATTTGCAAACTATTAATTGGAATAGGGGTTGTACTGTTGTCTGCCAGTTGTGCAGACAACCAGTATGACAACTCTTGTTATTTGATATTCGATAACAGTACAAACAATAATTCCAAAGTTGCAGCGGCTATGACTATCAGTTCAAATGTTTTTGTTACTTTCAGCAAGAAGAGCATTAATGGTAAACCTTACTTTCATATCGAAAGTAATCAAGGCGGTACAGATGATGTAGCTTTTACGTATCAAGATCAACAGAGAGGCTATATTTTTGGCAAAAACAATGGAGTCATTGTTGGTTTTGGTATTTTGGACAATCAATTTAAAGCCTATGACCTTCTTTGCCCTAACTGCTATAACGAGAGTAAATACAAAAATCTTACCGTAAATAGCAACGGACAAACCTATTGCAGCAACTGCAAACGCTATTACGATCTTAGCACGGGACTCGTCGCCAGTGGCGAAGGAGGCAAAGCTATGATACAATATAGAGCTAGCACATCAGGACCAAATGGTACACTTGTTATCAACTAAATATTAAAATTTGTAAATTCATTTGGTAGATTGAATAAATAATCATACCTTTGCAATCGCAAATTTGCGGAAATAGCTCAGTTGGTAGAGCACAACCTTGCCAAGGTTGGGGTCGCGAGTTCGAGTCTCGTTTTCCGCTCAAATTCCTTAAAAGATGGAGCCGCAATGGTGGAATTGGTAGACACGAGGGACTTAAAATCCCTTGGCCAGTAATGGCTGTGCGGGTTCGAGTCCCGCTCGCGGCACAATCTTTTTCCTAAAGAATATTTTATTTTATGAAAAAGATTACCTTTTTATTACTTACCTTTTTTTCTCTATTTCTTTGTTCTTGCGGGATAAAAAGTGACCGTTTTAAAATTAGTGGAAAATTTCTTCACATGAATCAGGCTGAATTTTATATTTACAGCCCAGATGGTGTTATTTCAGGCATTGATACCATTCAGATTTCTGGTGGAGAGATTGATTATGAAATACCTTGCCATAACGAAGGAACATTGGTTATCATATTCCCAAATTTCTCCCAACAACCTATTTTTGCAGAACCTGGTACAAGTGTAACTATCAAAGCTGATGCTTCACATTTAAAAGAATTAAAGGTTGAAGGTTCAGAAGCTAATGAACTAATGAACCACTTCAGAGAGATGATTCTCAATGTATCACCTCCTGAAATGATAAAAAAAGCTGAAATATTTATCAAGGATCATCCAGAATCAATTGTCAGCACTTATCTTGTGCGAACATACTTCCTTGACAAGTCATATCCTGATTATACCAAGGCTGCCGAATTGCTTAAACAGATGGAAGCTGCTCAACCTAAAAATGGATATATAAAGAGAATGACCATAAGTCTTCAACAATTAAAGAATGCCAAGGAGCAAGCTAACCTTCCCCACTTTACAGCCTATGACACTGAGGGAAAAATGTTTGCTAGTAGTACTTTGAGCTCAGCACCTTATGCAGTCATCAATGTTTGGACATCTTCTGATTTCGAAAGTCAAAATCTTCAACGCTTCTTAAAGAGTATACAGCAAAAATCACAGGGAAAACTAAAATTAATGAGCATATGCGTGGATGCCAGCAAAAAAGATTGCCAGCAAACCATGAAAAGAGACTCTATTAATTGGCCTAATATTTGTGACCAAGATATGTTTGATGGCAAAACCATCAAAACATTAGGACTAACATCTTTACCAGGAAACCTCCTACTCAAAGATGGTAAAATCATAGCTCGTGATTTAAAGTCTCAAGACCTTAGAGATAGACTAAATAAGATTTTTCCATAATTTCTTACTACACTTAATAATCCACCCCTATACCATTATATTTACTTAAACAGAAAATTACCAAAAGTGTTAGTTAAAACATATTGTGCTGCAGTAAATGGTTTAAACGTTACTACAGTAACTGTAGAAGTTAGCCTCAACAGAGGTGTAATGTACCACCTAACCGGACTAGGCGATACTGCTGTAAGAGAAAGCAAAGATAGAATATCAGCAGCTATGCAATATAGTGGCTACCATTTCCCAATAGCTGATATAACCGTAAACATGGCACCAGCCGACCTCAAAAAAGAAGGTAGTGGATTTGATTTGCCATTAGCTATTGGAATATTGGCTGCAAATGAAAATATCCCTAGCAATCATCTTCATGAATTTATGCTTGTTGGTGAACTTAGTCTTGATGGTACCTTACAACCCGTTAAGGGTGCATTACCTATAGCCATAAGAGCTAGAGCAGAACATTTCAAGGGCCTAATTGTTCCTGAAGACAATGTAAGAGAAGCTGCAGTCGTTAACAAGTTGGAAGTATACGGCATGAAAAATCTGTTTGACGTAATACAGTTTTTGAGCGATAAACAGGATTTTAAGCCTACTATTGTAGATACTCGAAAAGAATTTTACAAAAATCAATCTAATTATGATTTCGACTACGCTGATGTTCGAGGACAAGAAAATGTAAAAAGAGCACTAGAAGTAGCTGCTGCAGGCGGACATAATCTTATCATGATTGGTCCTCCTGGAAGCGGAAAATCTATGATGGCGAAACGTCTACCATCTATCCTCCCTCCACTAACATTAGCAGAAAGCCTAGAAACCACACAAATACACTCTATTGCCGGAAAATTAAACAAGGGAACGTCACTCATCGCGCAACGACCATTTCGCTCTCCACATCATACAATATCTGAAGTAGCATTAGTTGGAGGTGGTTCTAATCCAATGCCTGGAGAAATCAGCCTTGCACACAATGGAGTCCTCTTCTGCGATGAACTTCCAGAATTTAACAAACATACACTAGAGGTTCTTCGACAGCCATTAGAAGACCGCATCATCAATATCAGTCGTTCTAAATACTCAATAGAATATCCATGTTCTTTTATGTTTATAGCCAGCATGAATCCATGTCCATGTGGTTACTACGGAGATCCTACACATCACTGTGTCTGTACACCTGGGCAGATACAGAAGTATATGAATAAGATTAGTGGTCCTCTACTTGACCGTATCGATATACAGTGTGAAATTCAGGCTATACCATTTAAAGACCTATCAAAAGCCGAGCCAGGAGAATCAAGTGCACAAATACGAGAACGCGTCATGAAAGCAAGGGCCATTCAGACTGAACGTTTCAAAGATTCTAAACTGATACACTGCAATGCACAGATGACAGACCGAATGATTCACCAGTACTGTGAGCTCGATGCTGAAACCTTGAATATCCTACAGACTGCTATGGAACGGCTTAATCTTTCTGCACGTGCCTATAGTCGCATTCTGAAAGTTGCACGCACCATTGCCGACCTTGCCGGCTCGGAGAAAGTACAGTCCATGCACATCGCCGAGGCCATCGGATATCGTAATCTTGACCGAGGCGATTGGGCTGAGAGAGGATTATAAGTTTGGTAGTTTGTTAAATAATTTGTACTTAGCATGCACAATGAATATCAAAAGAATAATTATATAAGTATTTTCGGAGTATTGCCATCTTTGCAACCAGCATTTGCACAAGGTAATGGCGAGCTTGATTACTACTGACAATGGACTTGAATTTGCTTCGCATGAGAAGATAACCAAGAGTATTGGAGTTCCTGTCTATTTTACTGATCCATACTCCTCGTGGCAGAAAGGATCTGTTGAGAATATCAATGGATTAATCAGGCAGTATATACCGAAATCAACAACGTTTGAACACATAAGTCAACAACAAATTACAAAGATAATGGAGAAAATTAACAACAGACCAAGAGTAAAACTTAATTTTTCAACACCAAAAGAGTGTTTTATGAAGAATATAAGCTAAATTTGCACTTGCTTGTTGAATTCGCGTATTATAATCAAAGCGAAATCGTTGGAAGCACAATTGATGGACCATCTTCGATATAATGGAGGACTTCGTGATTCTATAACAGATGAGCTAGACCGTAAACTTGCACAGTGTTCTCAGGACTTGAGGAATACACACAGGACTCAAGAAACAGATAAATTACGTCGCAAGTGGAATAAAACCAAGGAAGAGATAGATAGTTTAAAACAAAATCTAATAATCATGAAAAGCGATATGAGAATACTTCAAAAAACATTGACAGTAGTAGTCATGTTTATCGTGGCTATTAATGCTAACGCATACCGTTGGCAATCTCCGTATGCCTATTGTAACAACAATCCTGTTAAATTTATTGATCCGGATGGGCGAGATGGTATAATAAGTATTTATGGTAATACTATTACAATTGCAGCAAACATATATTTATATGGAAATGGTGCAACAAAATCAGTTATGCAACAAATGCAGAATGATATTAATAATATATGGGGTGGAAAGCATTCTATAAGTCATAGCGGAAGAGCATATAACGTATATTTCGACATTAAGTTGGGCTTATTTGGCGGTCAGGAAAGGAGCAACCCATTTGTCATTGCCGACTCTTGGAATCCTTTTAGTCGTAATAATTACATCCAAGTTTCTGAAGATTGTGAAAGATCATATGTTAGTGGATACGATGAAGGGCAATGGCGTAGTTTGGGACGAAACGGAAGGAGTTTGTCAAAGGACGATCCTGCTCCTCACGAAGTAGGACATATATTAGGGCTTCCTGATCAATATACAGATGAAAATGGTCCAAACAAAGGATGGGAAAACAATATTATGGGAAATAGTATGAATGGTACAATCGACAACAGAAATATAACTGACATCCTTAAAACTGTATGGAATGAATATGATAAATGGATAAAAGAAGGCAATAAAGGAGAATTCAAATATGAGATTAATCCATAAAAGCAAGCCAAGTTATAGACTTCTCATCCTGTGTATTGTAGATATAATTGTAATCTTTGGGATTATTTGGAATGAAGGTCGGATCCAATATGAACCATTGCCAGATTATAATCTTACTAAGGATGCAAAAACACTTCCATTAATTTCTGAAACATACAATGCCATCGTTTTAACTATTATTACAAATATAATAGTGATGATTATTGAAACTAAAAAGAAGTACACCCAAATAAGAGATAAATATGATCTATCGATTTTGGCTTTGTATGTCATTATTGTTGTTGGTTGCTTGTCTTATGGATATATTCATATTTCATCAAGAATGGAAGGAGGGGTCATAAACGAATATAACTATTTGTTCCGATTTCCAATTATGCTGTTCGGAAAGGATGCTTTTACAAGCTTAGTAACTGTTATTAATCTTTATGTATCATTATGTGTTATTCATATTTGCACTTGCATTATTTATGTAATTAAGTGTATGTCCACTACCAAGATATAACATATTAATAAAATGGTATTTGGTCTGATTGCGTTTAATAATCCCTCACCAAAATCGTATATTTGTGTTGTGGCATTAGTTGGAAGTGGTTCTAATCCAATGCCCGGAGAAATCAGCCTTGCACACAATGGTGTTCTCTTCTGCGATAAACTTCCCGAATTTAACAAACATACACTAGAGGTTCTTCGACAGCCATTAGAAGACCGCATCATCAATATAAGTCGTTCTAAATACTCAATAGAGTATCCATGTTCTTTTATGTTTATAGCCAGCATGAATCCATGCCCATGTGGTTATTACGGAGATCCCACACATCACTGTGTCTGTACACCAGGGCAGATACAGAAGTATATGAATAAGATTAGTGGTCCTCTACTTGACCGTATCGATATACAGTGTGAAATTCAGGCTATACCATTTAAAGACCTATCAAAAGCCGAGCCAGGAGAATCAAGTGCACAAATACGAGAACGCGTCATGAAAGCAAGGGCCATTCAGACTGAACGTTTCAAAGATTCTAAACTAATACACTGCAATGCACAGATGACAGACCGAATGATTCACCAGTACTGTGAGCTCGATGCTGAAACCTTGAATATCCTACAGACTGCTATGGAACGGCTTAATCTTTCTGCACGTGCCTATAGTCGCATTCTGAAAGTTGCACGCACCATTGCCGACCTTTCCAGTTCAGAGAAAATACAATCTATGCATATCGCTGAAGCCATCGGGTATCGCAATTTGGATAGAAGCGACTGGGCGGAGAGAGGATTATAATAGTATGCCACCATATACTACAGTCATACTCATGCCGAAAGTTACTTTTTATCCATTTACTCATCAAATTCTTTGCAAAAAACATTCACGGTACAGAAGATTTCGATGTTTTTGACAAATTCGGGAGCGTTTATACCCAAGTAAACGACTCTATAATAACATATTGCACAAAGAAAAGAAAAAACATGAAGTAAAATTAAAACAGATTACATTTACAGATGGGAAAAATGTACTGATGGACTATTTAAAGAAAGAGTATTATAAGCCTGGACCAAGTGATGATGATTACCCTTATAGGGTGTTTTTCTTCATTTTTTTGACTCTAGGTTAAAAAACAAAGAAGATAGAGGCTGTGTGTTACCACTGAATCAATATACAGAACCCAAGAAGAAACGTGTTAAACAATATATTACAGGACTACAAAAGACTAAAAACAGATGGAAGAAAAAATCAAGCCAAAAGTGGTATGAATATTCTTTTAGTTTTGTTACAGATGAATACAACTAATATGTAAAGAAAGCATTAAAGAATACCGAATTTTATTGACATAAACCATTTTGTAGCTTGCATATTTGTAGGGAGTATGCTAGTACACATCAAATATGCAAATTTTGCAGTATATCATATCTAGCTGAATATCAGCATGTTATTCAGATGCAACTTAATTGATTTGAAAGAAGCTTGGCAATAACATAGGTTTTGCATGTTAAAAAACATAGTGTTTAGGCAATAATAACATAGTGTTTATTGGCACAAATATATGCTTTTACCCATTAATAGCTATATTTTTTCCGAAAGTGAGGGTAGAACATAGTAGCAAGATACAAAATAGTCAGACCAAAGTTGAAGATTTCGAGCTAGATGACGATTTCTGGCGGCCATGTTTTTTTGATATTTTATTTAACAGTTTACCTATTATAGATTGTAGAAAGCAGATCGACTATTATCGTTGTGACAGAATACGGTGTATCTATATCATCTTTTACACACTATTTTAAGTGCTCATATAATTCATAAGTAAGCTGCATTATCTTACCATAAAATAAGATTATCTCAATTATTTGTTGTAACTTTACCATCAAAATTAAACTTATAGACAATGAAGAAGATATTTAACCTTGTTGCTGCAGCTATAATGGTTTTCACCATGAGCAACTGTAGCACAAAACAAATGGCCACAACAACTACAGCACCTGCTGTTGACACAACAGCTATCATTCAAGTAGAAGCCAACCGCGAATTTCTTTCTATTGCAGAAGCTCTTCAGATGATGCAAGACCCGAGTGTAGCCGAAAAGATTCTGCCCAAATATGGCTATCAATTCAAAAAGAATTATGAAATCTATCGTGTCAATAAATATAAGGCCATGTTCTATAAAAACTGTACACTTCCTAAACAAACTAGTACAGGTGCATATCTCGACTTGCCAAAAGCCCAGAAGAAAGGTACATCTAGCTATGTAGCAATCAGCGAAAATGTAGAAATCGGTGTATATAATAATAAAGCCTACGAGAATCTGGTAAATCAAATTTTAGGAACACCAGGTTTCACATTAGCTCACGATGGTTACGAACAGGAATATAGCAATGGAACTTACAGTATCTATACCTATAATCCAATGCGAAGAATTAGAATTGAAAAAACACTGTAAAAGAGTCTCTAGACCTCACAAAATGAGAGCATTTTTTGGTCATGTCTCTGATTTATAGTACTTTTGCAATCAAAAAGCAATATATCAAAAACATTAATGGAACAGAAGAATTACAAGCGTACAACCGTTACAGCAGCTTTACCATATGCTAATGGTGGTGTACATATTGGTCATCTTGCAGGTGTATACGTTCCTGCAGATATCTACGTCCGTTACCTTCGCCTCAAGAAGAAGGATGTTATCTTCATCGGTGGTTCTGACGAGCACGGTGTGCCTATTACAATTCGTGCCAAAAAGGAAGGCATAACTCCACAGGATGTATGTGACCGCTATCACAAGATTATCAAGGAAAGTTTCGAGGAGTTTGGTATCAGTTTCGATATTTATAGCCGCACTACTTCTGAAACTCACAACAAATTGGCTTCAGACTTCTTTAAGAAGCTTTATGACGAGGGTAAACTCATTGAGAAAGATTCTGATCAGTACTATGATGAAGAAGCACATCAATTCCTCGCTGACCGTTATATCATGGGCGAATGTCCTCATTGTCATAATCCTAAGGCATACGGTGACCAATGTGAGAAATGTGGTAGTGATTTGAGTCCTATGGAACTGATTAACCCATATTCTACCATCTCTGGTTCTAAGCCTGTTATCAAGACTACCAAGAACTGGTATTTACCTTTGAACGAATATCAGGAATGGTTGAAACAGTGGATTCTAGAAGGCCACAAAGAATGGCGTCCTAATGTTTACGGACAATGCAAGAGCTGGCTCGACATGGACTTGCAGCCACGTGCCATGACCCGCGACTTAGACTGGGGTATCCCTGTACCTGTAGAAGGTGCTGATGGCAAAGTCTTGTATGTTTGGTTTGATGCACCTATCGGCTACATCTCTAACACCAAGGAACTTTGCGACAAAGAGCCTGAAAAATTTGGCAATTGGGAGCAATGGTGGAAAGATCCAGAAACTCGTCTAGTTCACTTCATCGGCAAAGATAACATTGTATTCCATTGCGTTATCTTCCCTACTATGTTGAAGGCTCATGGCGACTATATCTTACCAGATAACGTTCCTGCTAACGAGTTCTTGAATTTGGAAAATGACAAGATTTCAACTTCTAGAAACTGGGCTGTATGGTTGGATGAGTACTTGAAAGACTTTCCTGGCAAACAGGATGTGCTTCGATATGTTCTTACTGCCAATGCTCCTGAAACAAAAGATAATAACTTCACATGGAAAGATTTCCAAGAGCGCAATAACTCTGAATTGGTTGCAATCTATGGCAACTTCGTAAACCGTGCTCTTCAACTTACCAAGAAATACTGGAATGGTATAGTACCAGCTTGCGGCGAATTACAGGAAGTTGATAAGAATGCTATCCAGGAATTCAAGGATGTTAAAGAGAAAATGGAAGCATTCCTCGATATCTTTAAATTCCGTGAAGCTCAGAAAGAGGCAATGAATCTCGCTCGTATCGGCAATAAGTATATTACAGAATGCGAGCCTTGGAAGGTGTGGAAAACAGACCCTAAACGTGTTGAGACTATTCTCTACATCTCACTACAATTGGTTGCTAACCTAGCTATCGCCTTCGAACCATTCTTGCCTTTCAGCAGTAAAGATCTTCGTCAACTTATCAATCTTAACAGTTTTGACTGGTCAGAACTTGGTAGCACCGAGTTACTCAAACCAGGCCACCAGTTGGCAGAACCGCATCTACTTTTCGAGAAGATTGAGGACGAGACTATCAATGCTCAGCTACAGAAACTCGAAGATACCAAGAAGGCTAATGAGGCTGCAGCTGCAGCTGCAAATTATAAAGCACTACCTGTCAAGGAGAATATCCCATTCGAAGACTTCGAGAAACTTGATATCCGTGTAGGCCATATTAAGGATTGCCAGAAAGTGAAAAAGAGCAATAAACTGCTTCAATTCACTATTGACGATGGCAGTGGTCAAGATAGAACGATCCTTTCTGGAATCGCAAAATTCTATAATCCAGAGGATCTCATAGGCAAAGATGTTCTCTTCGTAGCTAACTTTGCTCCACGTAAGATGATGGGTATCGAAAGTCAGGGCATGATTCTTAGCGCTGTCAATTTCGATGGCAGTCTTACAGTTACCTCAACCTTAGGTTCTGTTAAGCCAGGCAGTCAAGTAGGATAAACATATCACTCATAAATATAGTTCAGGCCGAATTCCATCATGGATTTCGGCCTATTTTACATTTAATAATTCATGTTTCTCACTTTAGTCATCAGTTTCTTCACATTTATAGAACTCAATTGCGAAAACCTCTTCGACACCCAGCATGATTCCTTAAAAAACGACATAGAATTTACACCAAAAGGAAGTTATCACTGGACTAAGACGCGATACTGGCACAAACTTAACCACATTAGCCAAGAACTTATTGCCCTAGGAGAAGACTCCATACAAGGTTGGCAATTGCCCGATATGGTAGCATTATGCGAAGTAGAAAACGATAGTGTACTCCGAGATTTGACCAAACGCTCATTACTTCGAAAAGCACGATACGAGTATTTTATCACCCAATCACCTGACACTAGAGGTATCGATGTTGCTCTTATGTATCAACCTATTAGCTTCAGACCAATACGACATTACTCCATTCGTATAAAACCACTTCCAGACATGCGACCTACACGAGACATTCTATATGTCTGTGGTCAAAATCTAACAGATGATACCTTACATATTTTTGTGGTACACGCCCCTAGTCGATTAGGTGGAGAAAAAAAATCACGTCACCACCGCCTACTAGTTGCCCATTACCTTACCAACGCAATAGATTCCATCAAAGCCTTATCAACTCAAGCCAAAATCATAGTCGCTGGAGATTTTAACGATTACTCTCATTCTCTTTCGCTAGACAGCATTAACAGTCATGGTATGATAGAAATATCAGAAAATGCTCATGGAGCCCATAGAGCGAAAGGAACATATCGCTATCACGGTCTCTGGGGAAGTCTTGATCATATTATATGCAGCAATAACATGGCTCCATTAGCAGATACATGCTATATAGGAGACTTACCATTTCTACTCGAAGAAGATACAACGTATGGATCTGTGCATCCCAAAAGATGCTATTTAGGTCCTAGATATCAAAATGGATACAGTGACCATTTACCACTAGTTGCAAGATTTAGATACGAAGAAAAGCATAGGTAATATCTAAGAATATCAGTATGGGATTATGAAAAAAGAGAATTTTATTTGTAAAAGCGATTGATTTATTGTATCTTTGCATTTATAAAATTAGGGTTCCATAGTTTAATGGATAGAACGGAGGTTTCCTAAACCTTTGATCCGAGTTCGATTCTCGGTGGAATCACTTTTAATCAAAAGAGGTCGTGTCTTCATAGCAGACACGACCTCTTTTGATATTAAAAACCTCCCTCCAAAGAAGAGGGAGGATAACGATTAAGCTTTTACTTCTTCAACTGTCACAGATGCCTTATCTTGTTCTGCTTCAATTTTCTTACCCAATACCAAGTAAGCAACAGGAGAAGCTATGAAGATAGAAGACAAAGTACCAATAATAACACCAATAATCATAGCAAAAGCGAAGCTACGAATACTGTCACCACCAAGAATAAAGATAGATACCAATACTATCAAAGTAGATATAGAAGTATTAATGGTACGTGAAAGTGTCTCATTAATAGAGTTGTTAAACAATGCTTGGATGTCTACACGAGACATACGATTTTTGTTATTATTCAAATTCTCACGGATACGGTCGAATACAACCACAGAGTCATTGATATCATAACCGATAACTGTCAGAATAGCACCAATAAACGTTTGATCTATTTCAAGTGAGAAACCTATCCAACCATAGCACAAAGAGAAGAAACCGATTACGATAGTTGTATCAAGAATCAAACCTGCTGTTGCACCTGCAGAGAAACCAATGTTACGGAAACGTAACAAAATATACAAGAAGATGAATATGATAGCCAATACAACACTAACAATAGCACCATAAGTAATATCTTTAGCAACAGATGGACCAACTTTAGCACTGCTAATGATAGAACCACCCTCACGAATATCAGGGTTCTTGAATGATTCAACATTTGCTTGGCTTACAAAATTACCCTTTTTCAATGCATTGAAGAGGATTGTTTCAGCCTTATCATCTTCTAATGGATCAGTACTGTCAATGTTATAATTAGTAGATACACGAATAGTCTTGCCATCTGTACCCAAAGCAATAACACTAGTAGTAGCTGTCTTACCCGCATCTGGTCCTACAGTATTAACAAAAGCATCACCTAAAACCTCACGAACGTCCTCAACTTCTACTGTCTTATCAAGAGCTACAACGTAGTTACGACCACCTGTAAAATCAATACTCTGGCTCAAACCACGAACTGCAAAACTAATAACACAAATAAAGATTGCGACACCCCATACAGTGAAACTCTTCTTGTACATACCCATGAAGTTGTAACTAGAGCCCTGCATCATGCTCTTACTGAAACCTGTATAGAACTTCAGATTAAGCCATTTTCCACTCTTCACACGATTTTCATAAACCAAACGAGTCAAGAATACTGCAGTGAAGAAAGATACTACAATACCAATAATCCAAGTAGTAGCAAAGCCACGAATTGGACCAGTACCTGTAGTCAACAGGATAATACCTGTAATCAAAGATGTCAAGTTGGAGTCGAAGATTGCAGAGAAAGCATTCTTGTAACCTGCTTCAAGAGCCTCACGAAGGCCCTTACCCATACGCATCTCTTCCTTGATACGCTCATAGATTAACACATTAGCATCTACTGCTGTACCCAAAGTTAACACCATACCAGCGATACCAGGCATAGTCAAGGCACTTTGGAAAGAAGCAAGAACACCAAGTGTGAAGAAAAGATTAGCAATCAAAGCACCATTAGCAACCATACCTGGGATGAAGTCATACATAAGAACCATGTAGACCATCAAAAGTACGAAAGCAACAGCGAATGAAATAAGTCCCTGCTGAATAGACTGAGCACCCAATGTAGGACCAACAACATCTTCCTGAACAATATGAGCAGGAGCTGGCATACGACCAGACTTCAATGTATTAGACAAGTCCTTGGTCTCCTCAATAGTGAAGTTACCACTAATCTGAGAGTTACCTCCATCAATTTCCTGATTTACTCGAGGAGCTGAGTAAACAACACCATCAAGCACAATAGCCACAGCCTTACCTTGGTTAGCCTTAGTCAACTGAGCCCATTTGCGAGCGCCCTCTGTATTCATCTGCATGCTAACAACAGGATTAGAGAACTGGTCGAACTCATCTTTAGCATCTGTGATAACATCGCCCTCTAACGGTGCTCGACCGGTAGAAGTAGTTACCTTCAAAGCATACAACTCATAGATATTCTTTACATTCTGCAAGTTTGCTGGTTTAGCACTCCACAGCAAACGAACATCTGAAGGAAGAATCTGTTTAGCAATCTGAGAATTAATAATCTTATTAATAGCAGCTGTATCACGAACGTTAGCATAACCTACAAGAGCTAAACTATTCTGACCTGTTGTCTGAAGAACAGCCAACAAAGGATGTTGCTTCTTTGCTGCCTCAATCTGAGCTGTTTCACTCTTAGGAGCGACGTCTTTCTTAGCAGCACCAGCTAGTTTGAACTTAGGTTCGGCTTTTTTTGTAACTGGAGCAGTACTCTTAGCTGAGTCCTTGGCTGTAGTATCAGTAGCAGTTTCACCACCATTAGCAAAGCGCTGGTCAACCTGATTCAAATAAGGAATAATTTCTTCAGCATTATAAGTCTCCCAAAACTCCAAGTTAGCACTACCTTGAAGAAGTTTACGCATACGTTCAGGCTCACGGATACCAGGCATTTCTACCATAATACGACCTTGCTGGCCCTCAAGCTTTTGAATATTAGGCTGAACTACACCGAACTTATCAATACGAGTACGAACAACATTGAAAGAGTTATCAATTGCAGCTTGAACTTCCGAACGAATAGCATTTTCTACCTCAACATCAGAACTCTGAGGAGAAACCTTACCCTGCATCTGCTGCGTAGCAAAAACCTCTGCCAACTTATGACCAGGAGCAACACGATGATAAGCATCAATAAATAACTTAATGAAATCGCCCTGGCTGTTCATATGCTCAGCTTTAGCGTCTTTCATAGCTTTTGTGAACGCAGCGTCTGTCTTGTGATCAGCCAGTGTTTCAATAACATCTGGTACAGAAATCTCAAGAATGACGTTCATACCACCCTTCAAGTCAAGACCAAGACCAATCTGTGTCTCCAAGCAATTCTTGTATGAATATACTCCAAGATACTTAACAGAATCCTTGTAGTCCTGCTGTGCGATAGGATCTTTAATCTTAGCAGCTTCACTGTCGAAATAGCTTGTTGCAACAGAGAATGAAAGATAAAAGATACTGGCAAGTGTCAAAAGGACGGCAGTAACAATTACAATTCCTTTGTTTTGCATTTTCTTGTTATGATTTTATTGTTTATTTGTTTTTCGCGACATTACTCAATGTAGACGTGCAAAAATACCATTTTTTTCTCATAATGAAAAATTTATAGCGTCTTATTATTTATTTTTTATGGTTTTGGGCGCTTTTTCAACCAACATGATATCGGATAATGGTCTGAAAGTTTAATTTTGTTATCTACGTTACATTGAAATGGCTCCCAGTCTGAAGTGCACATGATATTATCTATGCGCACAAAAAATCCTCCTTTGTGGTAGCTTATACCTGGACCAAATCCACTTTCTATGTAGCAGTCTATCAACTTTTTCACAATTGTATGATGCGTATAGGATATCGGTCCATCATTGAAATCCCCACACAGTATAATACTCTCATGCTGATGATGTTCTATAAATTCAGATACAGCATCAGCTTCTACAGCACGTTTAGCACTAGACTCTCCAAGCCTAGTTATAATAAGTTTTGATGTTGACTTCGCTACATGATGATCCATTTCTCCTTTCATCATCAACTTAAATCCCTTACGCTCATCTTGACTTAAGCCGGTTGTTTCCAAATGATTATTGATTATCCACACCGAATCTTCATCAATTGTTACGCGATAAGCTACTGAAAAGTTTCCTTTTGAAGGATAATTAATACGTACAGAATCGACTATCGGAAACTTACTATACAAGGCTATCGTCTCACTATTGCTTGAACTATGATGTGAATATTGCTTATAAGGATAAATTTTATCAAGCACAGAATCGATATTGGCCTGACCAATTTCCTGACATCCTGCTTCCTGCAGACACAAAATATCAGGATGCTGTTTTTTAATATACTGCAAAATACCGTTACTAGTGCCTGGACTATTCCAACCAGCAAACAGAAACACATTATACGACATCACACGGATGGCCCCTTTGGGAACTTCATGCTTGATATTCAAAGGAGCATATTCTCTTACAGGAACATAGCAAATCAAAAAACCAACTATAGGAATCCATACCTTTCGCCTTTGGAATAAAAGCCAAAAAAAGAGAAAGGTTAAATTAATTAAGATAAAAACAGGAAAAGAAAGTCCAATATTGGATAGTACAGGAAAGCTTACAGGATTGACACGATCAGAGAATCCAATCAAAAACATCAACAAAATGGTGGCAATATTTGCACCTGCCACCATCTGAATTGTTACTTTTTTTAATTTCCCAAACATATTGAGGAATACGTATTATTTACGATTACTCTGATTAAAAAGTTTCTGTTTTTCTTCTGTTGTCAGACTATCATATCCACTCTTACGTATTTTATCAAGAATACGATCGACCTCATCTTGTTCCTTCGCTTGACGAGCATTATACTCCCAATCACTTTCATGCGTACTTGTTTGAGTTGAAGTCTGACTGTCACGATAATTTTCTGTTTTCCTATTCTGATGTTGCTCCCACCTACTGCGTAGATTGCTAAAAAGATGTTCACCACTTGAACGACCATACATTTGTGAAGAATCGACAGATGGATGACGATACCAGTAACGTATCAATAAGAAGCCGAACAACATACCTCCCAAATGTGCAAAATGAGCAACACTATCACCAGGAGTAGACAAAGCTGAGAATAATTCTATAACAACATATCCCACAACAAACCACTTGGCTTTAATAGGGATAGGCAAAGGGAAAATAAAGATTCTCTCTTCAGGGAAAATCATACCAAAAGCAAGCAAGATAGCATAAACAGCACCAGAAGCACCTACAGTAGTCCACTGATTCAGCACCTCACTGCTATTATGTGCAACTTCAAATATATCCGAAAAAGAAAAGGCAGGTAATTGTTCACTAGCCATATAATAAAGCTGCGCAAATTGTACGATTTCTTGCAAGATGCCTGCACCAACACCAGTGAAGATATAATAAAACAGAAATTTTTTAGGTCCCCATACACGCTCAACGACACAGCCAAACATCCATAAAGCAAACATATTAAAGATAATATGCTGCCACCCTGCATGCATAAACATATAGGTAACCAATTGATATACTTGAAAATCTGGCGCCAAGAAGAAATGTAATCCACAAATATCATTTAAATTTATTCCAAATCTCTGAAGCCCCATCATTGCTAAGAATGCCAAGACATTAATAATTAGCAGATTCTTTGTAATTGTTGGAATGCGCATATATTATTTTATACTTTTATCTTATTAATAAGCGCAAAAATACGAAAATAAATCGTGAATAAGTAGAAAACAAAGACCAATAGAGTTTTTTTTCGTCTTTTTTTTCAATTTTCCAACAAATTTGTTTGATTTATCAAAGGAATATTCTATATTTGTCAACAAAATCAACAAATTTAAACCAATTAAAATTGAAAATTATGAATAAGACAGAATTGATTGACAAAATTGCAGAAAAGGCAGGTTTGTCCAAAGCTGATTCTAAGAAAGCATTTGAGTCTACAGTAGCAGCTATAAAGGAAGCTCTTGCAGAGAATGATAAGGTTCAGCTCATCGGTTTCGGTACATTCAGTGTAACTTCACGTCCTGCTCGTGAAGGTATTAATCCTTCTACTAAGGCAAAGATTCAGATTCCTGCTAAGAACGTTATTAAGTTCAAGGCTGGTGCTGAACTTTCTGATGCAGTAAATAAGTAATTTATCAAAAATTATACATAAAAA
Source organism: Segatella baroniae B14 (assembly GCF_022024235.1). GTDB lineage: Bacteria > Bacteroidota > Bacteroidia > Bacteroidales > Bacteroidaceae > Prevotella > Prevotella bryantii. The sequence continues at coordinate 2,193,209 of NZ_CP091799.1, read as the reverse complement.
AGGCAACCCTAAATAGAGTTGCCTTTTTCATTTTTGTATATTGTTAATTATTTAGGCTGTTTGCCAATATAAGCCAAAATACCTCCATCTACATAGAGTACATGACCGTTTACGAAATCAGAAGCATCTGATGCCAAGAAAACAGCAGGTCCCATCAAGTCTTCTGGTGTACCCCAACGTGCTGCTGGTGTCTTACTTATAATAAAGTTATCAAATGGGTGACGGCTTCCATCTGCCTGTGGTTCTCGAAGAGGAGCGGTCTGAGGAGTAGCAATATAACCAGGGCCAATACCATTACACTGGATATTATATTCACCAAATTCTGAGCAAATGTTACGGGTTAACATTTTCAGACCACCTTTAGCTGCAGCATATGCACTCACTGTCTCACGACCAAGTTCACTCATCATAGAACAAACATTGATAATTTTACCATGACCTTTCTTCTTCATACCAGGAATAACAGCCTTTGATACGATAAAAGGTGCATTCAAGTCGATATCAATCACCTGACGGAACTCTTCTACAGTCATTTCATCCATAGGAATTCTCTTGATGATACCAGCATTGTTGACGAGAATATCTATAATACCAAGTTCCTTCTCGATGTCAGCAACCATTTTCTGTACATCAGCCTCGTTAGTTACATCACAGATATACCCCTTAGCCTCAATACCTTTAGCCTTATAATCAGCAAGAGCCTGATCCATATGCTTCTGACTACGACAATTGAATGCGATTTTAGCACCAGCCTTTGCATAAGCTTCTGCAATTGCGAATCCAATACCATAAGCTGCACCTGTTACGAGAGCAACCTTACCTTCAAGGGAGAAATTCTTTGAGAATGTATCCATTTTGATTTTGTTTTAAAGTTGTATAATTGATTATTTTAAGTCTATAATTTCAAAAAAATCCTGATCATTATAATCTAGATTTTCTCCGCCCATACCCCAAATAAAAGTATAATTATGAGTTGCTGCAGCACTGTGTATACTCCACTCAGGTGAGAACACAGCTTGATTACCTTTCATCCATATATGACGTGTTTCTTGTGGTTCGCCCATTATGTGACAGACAGCTTGATCATTAGGTAGTTCAAAATAGAAATAGGCTTCCATTCTTCGACTATGCACATGAGCTGGCATCGTGTTCCATACACTTCCTGGCTCCAGTTCTGTCATACCCATTTGCAACTGGCAGGTAGGCAATACTTGGTTCACAATCATCTTATTAATGGTACGCTCGTTACTGGTTTCCAAATTACCTACATGTACACTTATAGCATCAGCCTTAGTTACCTTTCGACAAGGATAGGCGCAATGAGCTGTAGTACTATTAAAATAGAACAGAGCCGGATGGGTTTTATCTTTACTTTCAAACGTTACATCACGATCGCCACGCCCTATATAGAGAGCTTCTTTGCTGGCAAGTTCAAATATTTCATCACCTACTCGCACAATGCCATCACCATCACCTACATTAAAGATTCCAAGTTCTCGACGGGAAGTAAAATATGGTGCCTTCAGTGGACTAATAGCCTCTAATACTAAGATCTCGTTTACAGGCTTTACACCACCCACTATCATACGGTCGTACATAGAATACACCATATTGACTTCATCATCTACAAAAAGGGTTTCTACCAGGAATTCCTGCCGCAATCTTTCTGTATCATAGGCTTTAGCATCAGCAGGATTAGCAGCATATCTTAACTCATAGTTTGTTTGCATAAATATCTGATTTGTTTATGCAAAGATAATAAAATTAATGATGAATGTAAAAAAAGAGTGGAAGAAAAAAAGAAAAAAGTCGAATAGTAAATTCTATTCGACTTTTCCAGGTTGTCCCAGGCGGATTCGAACCACCACTGACAGAACCAAAAACTGTAGTGCTACCATTACACCATAGGACAATCTTTGTTAATTGCAGCGCAAAGGTAGTGTTTTTTTTCTCCACCACCAAATTTTTACGCAACTTTCTTTATTTTACTGTAATCAAATAGTAATTTTTCTTACCTCGCTGTACAAGCAAGTACTTACCATCTATCAAATCTTCAGCTGTTACAGCCTGATCAAAAGCTGTTAATTTCTCCTTATTAAGAGATACACCACCTCCTTTAACAAGCTTTCTCATTTCGCTCTTACTTGGGAAAATATCCATTCCCTCCTGATTAAAGAGATCTACAGCTGTACCACCAAGTTGTGATTTATCGATAGTATAGTGTGGCACATCCTTAAACACATCGTTTAGGGTTGCCTCATCAAGCTGAGCCAAAGAATCTTTAGTAGCTTTACCGAAAAGAATATTACTTGCAGCAATAGCCATATCAAGATCTTCCTTAGAATGAACCATAGTAGTAACCTCTTCTGCAAGACGGCGCTGAAGCGTACGGCGACCTGGATCTTGCTTATGCTCTTCTACAAGGGCATTAATCGTATCTTGATCAAGATCGGTAAAAATTTTGATATAACGTTCAGCATCATCATCAGTTACATTCAACCAGAACTGGTAGAAAGCATATGGTGTAGTACGGTTACGATCCAACCACACATTACCACTTTCTGTCTTACCAAACTTCTTACCATCAGCTTTAGTAATAAGTGGACATGTAAGACAAAATGCCTGAGCCTCACTACCCAAAGTACGGCGAATAAGCTCTGTACCAGTAGTCATATTACCCCACTGATCGTTACCACCCAATTGTAGGCGTACACCATAGTTTTGATATTGATACAAGAAATCGTAACCCTGAAGTAACTGATAAGTAAACTCTGTGAAGCTTAGACCATCGCGTGCAGTACCATTAAGACGCTGCTGTACACTATCCTTAGCCATCATATAGTTGACCGTGATGTGCTTACCTACCTCACGAGCAAAGTCAAGGAAAGTAAAATCTTTCATCCAGTCATAGTTGTTTACCATTTCAGCCTTATTAGGAGCAGTTCCATCGAAATCAAGGAACTTTGAAACCTGTTTTTTAATAGCTTCCTGGTTGTGATACAAAGTTTCAGTATCTAGAAGATTACGTTCTTGACTTTTACCAGAAGGGTCACCTATCATACCCGTAGCACCACCTACCAAGAGGTAAGGCTTATGGCCACAACGCTGCAAATGACGAAGCATCATAATACCACAAAGGTGACCGATATGAAGAGAATCAGCAGTAGGGTCTGTACCCAGATAAGCTGATGTCATATTCTCCATCAAATACTCTTCAGTACCAGGCATGATCTGAGCCAGCATACCACGCCATTTCAGTTCTTCTACAAAGTTTTTCATTTAAACTAATTTTTGAAGCCCGTAAAGGCTATATTATCTATCAATTGTCGGGGCGCCTGTAGAGGACAACTTACGGCACTGGATCATAACCACTGCCACCCCATGGATTACATCTTAAGATTCGCCAAATAGCAAGCACCAACCCTTTAATTGGACCATGCTTCAGCAAAGCCTGCCTTGCATATTCCGAACATGTTGGTGTAAACCGACACGAAGGTGGTGTATATGGAGTTATGAATTTTTGATAAAATAGAATTGGCAACAACAAAAGTCTCACCAGCCCTAATGATATATAGTGTACTATCTTTTTCAAGATATTCATAAACTTTCACCTATACGATGCAATAGATTTTTCATTTTATACTCCACCAATGATGAAGGTGCCAATTCATCAGAAAGCCAAATAAAAGCCATTGCCAACTTTTTATCAGTCTTTTTCTCCATTTCTTTCCAGACGATATCCTTATTCTTTCGATAAGCTTCTCGTACTTGTCGCTTCACGCGATTACGCTTTACAGCTCGCTTAAAGCATTTCTTGGGTACACTAATCAGGAAATTTACCTGCATGTCGCCCTCTGCTCTATCAAATTGTCGGTATACAACTCTTAAGGGATAAGCAGACATCGATTTGCTTTCCCCATGTACAAAGAGTTGTTCCAACAGTTTCAAACTGCATATCCGCTCTTCTTTACACAATGTAAATGCTTCGGATTCTGCCATAATTATTTACCTTCCTTCAAAAATGCCTTCAACGCACTACTCATAGATGGGTGTTCTTTAGTAGGAGCCTGCATATCCAAACGAAGACCTTCGTCGCCTACAGTCTGTGCAGTAGTGGTACCAAATGTTCCTATCTTGATATCACCCTGTTCAAAATCAGGAAAATTCTTCTTAAGAGCCTTTACTCCTGTAGGACTGAAAAATAGCAGCATATCATAATCGAAAGCTTTCTTTTCTTCTTCAGTAAAGTCATTACTTACGGTACGGTACATGATGCACTCCTTATGATTCAACCCCTTACTATCAAGCAATGTCTTAACATCATCATTTTGGTGAGCACTACTCATAGGAATTAGGTATTTTTCATCCTTATGCTTCATCATCAATGGTACCAAATCAGCCAGTTTACCTGTATTACCAAAGAATACTTTGCGCTTGCGATACTGTACATACTTTTGGATGTAAAATGCGATATTCTCAATAACACAGAAATATTTCATATCCTCAGGAATTGTAACTCGCAAATCCTTAGCCAACTTGAAGAAGTTATCAATAGCATGACGAGATGTAAAGACTACCGCAGTATAATCTAAAATATTAATCTTCTGCTGACGAAATTCTTTAGAAGTAAGTCCTTCCACTTTAAAAAATGGGTGGAAATCACACTTAACATTGAATTCTTTTTCAATATCAAAGTATGGTGACTTTTCACTCGTAGGCTTAGGCTGTGATATTAAAATTTTCTTTATCATCGTAGTGTCCTAAAAATTTATTTTCAAATAATTACTGATCATGATTAGTGCTCCCCATAGTGCTGCTAAAGGCATGATTTCGAGGGCACAAAAGTACAAAATAAATTGCAAAATAGCACCGATTCTTTTAAAAAAGATACTATAGCTCTTATAAAATGATAATATTTTTACCAATATGATAACAAATGCCGTATAAATAAACGTACTTTGAATAGGTAAATCAAAATATACCAATAGTAAAACTACAGGAAATAAGAGAACTCCTTCTGTAGATACTAAGAAGATAAAAGACTTGAGCCATTGTTCAGTCTTTTTACTATCAAAAAAGACCCATCCTGTAAACCAATAGGCAACAAATTTGAAGACGTAATAAGCTACTACCACCCCTAGGTTAACACCCATAATCTTAAACTGATCTATCGTGAAAGTATCACTAACAAATGTTCGTGTAAAGAAGAAGAAGTTGATAGTTAAAAGTAAACACGTCTGTAAGACAAAAAACATCTGATATCTTACTTCAGTTGAAGTTTCTGTAATTGTCGTTGTTCCAATTCTTGGCGCAAAGAAAAAATCTTTCACTTGTCGGTAAATGAAACGCTGAGATTTAGAAAAAGCCAATGTAGCTAATACAAAGCAACCTAACAGCACTCCTGTAATCAGATTGTCTGATGCAAGGGTATAAGGTACAGGATCTCCTGCCACGCCAAGACGTCCACCTGGTAATTCCGGATGAAATAGGGGACTCTTAGAGAAAAATGACTCTTTGTAGTAGGTAGGCAAGCTAACAGTCATCAAACTCTTACCTGGCTTGTGCCCAGGAAGATGCAGTGTATCAGGCCGAGAACTGTAATGTATCTTTCCTGGCTTGATATGAGCCTGAATGGCAGAATCCTGCTGGGCAGGGGTTGCATTCGCAGGCAGCCAACTCAAAATTTCTTTTGGAGTTAGCTGTCCTGAATGTGTTTTATAAGTCGAGACCGACTGTACCGTTTCTTCGCTGACAACTGATGAATCAGCTAATTGAGTCGTCATTTTATAATCCGAACTCCTTTTTAATATCATTTACCTTATCCAGTTTTTCCCAAGTGAACAATTCCACAGACATGGTCTTGGTTTCATGATAGAAACTGGTGAAAGTCTTATTGACAATTTCATTCTTTCGTCCCATATGGCCATATGCTGCGGTTTCTAGATACATAGGCTGTCTTAGTTTCAACGTACGCTCTATAGCCTTTGGACGAAGATCAAACATTGTAGCAATCTTAGCAGCAATCTCCCCATCTGTCATATTTACATGACTTTTGCCATATGTATTAACATATACACTTACAGGTTGAGCTACACCAATAGCATAAGCTAACTGTACCAAGATCTCGTCTGATACACCAGCTGCTACCATATTTTTAGCGATATAACGAGCCGCATACGCAGCACTACGGTCTACCTTACTTGGATCTTTACCAGAGAAAGCGCCACCACCATGAGCACCTTTTCCACCATAAGTATCAACGATAATCTTACGACCTGTAAGACCTGTATCACCATGAGGACCACCAATAACAAATTTACCAGTAGGATTAATAAAATACTTAATATCATCATTAAACAAAGCAAGCACTTTCTTATCACAGCACTCTTTTACGCGAGGCATCAGAATATTGAGTACATCCTCCTTAATCTTAGCCAACATACGCTCATCGTCTTCATCAAACTGGTCATGCTGAGTAGAAACTACGATAGTGTCAATGCGCTGAGGAACATTATCATCGCTATATTCTATGGTAACTTGACTCTTTGAGTCTGGACGAAGATAAGTCATCACTTTGCCCTCCTTACGGATGTCTGCAAGAACACGCATAATAAGATGAGCTAAATCGAGAGTAGCAGGCATATAGTTTTCTGTTTCATTACATGCGTAGCCAAACATCATACCCTGATCACCAGCACCTTGGTTATCTTCTTCTTCTCGAGAAACTCCTCGATTAATATCATCACTCTGTTCGTGAATGGCAGTCAAAATACCACAACTATTACCATCAAACTGATATTCAGCCTTGGTATATCCGATGTTGTTAATCGTCTTACGTGCGATAGTCTGCAAATCAATATACTCACTAGAGCGAACCTCACCCATAATAACGACCTGCCCAGTTGTATCAAAAGTTTCTATAGCACAGTGAGCATCAGGATCATAAGCAAGAAACTGATCTAACAATGCATCAGAAATCTGGTCAGCCACTTTATCTGGGTGTCCTTCAGACACCGACTCAGATGAAAACAAATATGCCATAATTATCTATCTTTTAATTCTTTATCTTTTTTCGATTGCAAAGTTACTCTAAATCTAGCGAATAACAAAACAAAACCACAAAAAAGGGGTATTTAATGCTTGAGGTTTCGTGGATGATGCTCTAAGATCTCCCTTTTTAAGTCGGAAGTTTCCATATGAGTATAAATTTCGGTAGTACCAATATCCTCGTGCCCTAACATTACTTGAATAGCTCTAAGATCTGCTCCACCTTTGAGCAAGGCTGTGGCAAAAGAATGACGCAAAGTATGGGGCGATATAATCTTTGTGATACCTGCCGCTACGGCTTGACGCTTAATCATAATTAAAATCATCGTACGAGTAAGATGAGATCCTCGTCTATTTAAAAAGAGGTAATCTTCTTCACCAGGCTTAATAACCATCAGATTACGGTCCATCAGCCAGTAATTTACTTCTCTAATAGCATTTTCAGATATCGGTACTAGTCTTTCCTTACTGCCTTTACCCAAGACTCTCACAAACTTTTCATCCATAAAGCAGTTACTGATTTTCAAATTTACTAGCTCTGACACACGAAGTCCGCAACTAAAGAGCACTTCTATAATAGCCTTATTACGTTGTCCCTCCCATTTTGACAAGTCAATTGATGCTTCCAACCTATCCACTTCTTCCGTTGTAAGATAAGTTGGCAAATGCTCACCAAGATGAGGAGATTCTAAAAGTTCTGTTGGATCATCTTTAATATAACCTTCGAGTTGTAGAAAACGATAAAATGATCTTACTCCACTAAGAATACGAGCCTGTGAACGGGCACCTATCCCCTTCTCATGAATCGAAGTCGCAAATAATTCCAAATCTTCGAGTTTTGCGTCTATCGGATTCTGTTGATGCTCCTCAAAAAATTCAAGCAAATACCTGATATCGTGCCTGTAAGCCTCCAGCGTATTCGCTGAATAGTTACACTCTAACTTCAGGTAACGATCGAATTGCTTCACGATATTCAATCCTGATTTTTTGTCTTTCTCCATTAATTTTCTTACTTTTGCCACAAAGTTAACAAAAAGTAAAAAAATTATTGTCATGAAGATACAAATAATTAATGGTCCTAATCTCAATCTTCTTGGTATAAGAGAACCAGGAATCTATGGAAAGAGTTCATTCGAAACTTATTTACCACAATTACAAAGCAAATATCCTGATATACAAATAGATTATTATCAAAGCAATATTGAAGGTGAGCTCATCAATAAAATGCAAGAAGTAGGATTTGATTACGATGGCATCATACTCAATGCAGGAGCATATACACATACAAGTATTGCTCTTCAAGATTGCATCCGTTCACTCAAATGCCCTACAGTAGAAGTACACATTTCAAATGTGCACAAGCGCGAAGAATTCCGCCATCATTCATACCTATCACCCGCCTGTTTAGGTGTTATTTGTGGTTTTGGCTTAGCCGGTTATGACATGGCTATCGCTGGCATCTTAGCTCAACAGGAGAAGTAATATGGTTGAGACACAAGGAATCGACGAGTACATTCTCGACCATATCGACGAGCAAGGTGATTATCTCTATCGCTTGTATCGAGCTACTAATATCCATACTGTACATGGCCGTATGGCCAGCGGACATCTTCAAGGCCGATTACTCAAGATGTTAGTTCACATGATTCGTCCAAAAAACATTCTAGAAATTGGCACTTTTAGTGGATATAGCGCCATCTGCATGGCCGAAGGACTGGAAGAAGGAGGCAAGGTTTACACTTTCGAAATAAACGATGAAATGGAAGATTTCACTCGTCCTTGGATTGAAGGCAGTAGTGTGGCCGACAAAATAGACTTTCGGATAGGAGATGCATATGAGGAAGCACCAAAACTAGGCATCATCTTCGATATGGCTTTTCTAGATGGCAACAAGCGCAACTATATAGAGGATTACGAAATGACACTCTCTATACTCCATCCTGGTGGATTCATCTTAGCAGACAACACACTTTGGGATGGTCATGTAATTGATCCCAACTACACCAAAGACCAGCAAACCATTGGCATTGATCATTTTAACACTTTTGTCGCCAAAGATGAGCGAGTGGAAAAAGTCATTCTCCCACTTCGAGATGGTTTAACATTGATAAGAAAGAAATAAAAGAATTGAGGTCGTGTCTGTTACTTTTGACACGACCTCTCTTTACCTTCTATCACTTTTTAGGCATTATATTAAAATGGCATCACAATCGAAGCATGGCATATTGAGGTGATGTATTGACACGAACAGCTGCTCTTGCCTAAGAATTATCAGTATTCATACTACTATTGGCAGAGTAATCATCGCTACTAAGACTCACTCGAGACTTACCCCCATTAGACAATGCTCAATATCGAGCATACTAAAAAACGCTCCCTATTTCGATTATCTTCGAAATAGGGAGCGCAAAGAAACTATCATCATAAGAATACTTAGTTGAGCAATCTCTTGCTTAAATATCTTACAGGATACCATACAGCCAACCAACCGATAAGAATTACTGTTAGGAAGATAACCAGCACATCTACATAATGCACACTTACCGGATAAGCATTGACAATAAATGAGCCCTCAGAATCACCTAAAGCAACAATACCAAATTCTTGCTGTATTAAGCAGAGTAAAAGACCGAGAAGCACACCTATAATGGCTCCAATGGCAGATATCATCCTGCCTTCAAAAAGAAAGACACGAGTTATTTGTTTATCGGTAGCACCAAGATTACGCAGGGTAACCACATCTTCTTTCTTATCAATAATAAGCATAGAAAGTGAACCGACAATATTAAAACAGGCTACAATAAGAATAAAACTGAGGAAGATATAAGCGATAAACTTCTCGATACTCATAATTTTGAAAGTATCTTCCTGTTGCTCAAACCGGTCCATAACGCGATACTTATCACCAGCCAACTGCTGTATCTTCATCTTAACAGCGTCTAAATCACTTCCAGGTTTAAGACGTAATTCCAAAGCAGAGAGCATTCCTTGCTGACCAAAAAGATTACGGGCGAATTCGATAGAGGTAAGGATATAGCCAGCATCATATTTACTCTGTTTTACTGAGAAAACTACTCCTGGCGATATTAAAGAATCAACCACGAAACCACCATCAAGATTAGACATATCAAGCTGTCCTTCACGCTGAGGAGCATAGATTTTTAGATAACCGTTCCATTTTGCACCAGTGCCAAGATCTTGTGCAAGACGGATACCAATTACTCCATATTGAAGGTTGGCAGCATGGAGTTCATACTCGCCATCACCATAAAGAATTTCCTTGATGTGGGTAAGATCAGAAAAATTATCTTCTACACCCTTAACAGTTACCATGGCCTGCTTATTATTGTAAACAGCAAGAGCCTGGTCTTCTATGGTCTCTGAAGCAATATCTATCTGTGGCAGTGCCTTAATTTGAGTAAGAATCGGATCATCGTTCGGCACAGTTTTTCCTGTTACCGGAACCACTGTAAGTTGAGGATCAAAACTGGTGAAGAGGGAAGCCACCAAATCGTGAAAGCCATTAAACACACTCAGTACAATAACCAGTGCCGTAGTTGCTACCGCAACGCCGACTACTGATATTGCACTGATGATATTAATAGCATGCGTACTCTTCTTAGAAAAAAGATATCTACGAGCTATAAAAAAAGGAAAGTTCATTATTTTTTCAACAGTTCGTCAATTCGTTCAATATAATCTAGACTGTCGTCGATAAAAAATCTGAGTTCAGGTACTATACGGAGCTGCTTACCTACACGTTTTCCAAGTTCATAGCGAATACTTTTCTCATTGCTATTAATATTAGCCATCAACTCTTCACCCTTTTCTGAAGGAAAGATACTCAAATAAGCAGTACAGATACCCAAATCAGGACTTACCTTAACACGCGTTACACTTACCATGACACCACGCATCTTACGGGTTTCTGTTTCAAATATAAGACTCAACTCCTTCTGTAGAAGTCTTGAAATACGATTTTGTCTTGTTTCTTGCATAATTCCAATTATTTGTCGAGATCAATATGACTCACATTTACCTTTTCGTGAAGGAAAATGGAAGCACTATCTTTAAATTTGTCAGCATTCTCAGTAGTGTAATAATGACAACTACCACCCTTGGTACACTTATGCTCCATCTCAGGATGACGCTCTAGATAAGCTTTCAGACTATCTGCCACATATTCTCCTTGTGAAATAATTCTGATTGAAGGGCTTACATACTTTATTATCTTCGGCATTAGCAGTGGAAAATGGGTACATCCCAATATAATGGCATCAATATCCTTATCCTTGAGCATGAGTTCGTCAACACGCTTCTTTACAAAGTAATCTGCACCAGGGCTATCCATCTCATTATACTCTACCAAAGGGACCCAAAACGGACAGGCAACACCCGACACCTGAATATCAGGAAAGAGTTTCTTGATTTCGATATCATAACTCTGACTCTTGATGGTACCTTCTGTAGCCAAGAGCCCGACATGACGGGAAGATGTAAGGTTTCCGATTATTTCTGCTGTAGGACGAATTACTCCCAATACACGACGACTTGGATCTAATTCTGGCAAATCTCGTTGCTGAATACTTCTCAGAGCTTTAGCCGATGCCGTATTACAACCAAGAATAACCAACTGACATCCCATTTGAAACATTTTGAGCACAGCCTGTCGAGTAAACTGATATACAACATCAAACGAACGTATGCCATACGGAGCTCTAGCATTATCACCTAAATAAAGATAATCATACTGAGGCAATAATTGACGAATACCATGTAAGATGGTTAAGCCGCCATATCCGGAATCAAATACGCCAATCGGTCCAGGGCGCTGTGGTAATGTTATCATAATGGAAACCTTTTTAAAAACGGCACACACCTATTTCAAGGCAGTCTGCACCAAAGTATTGATATCTTCACCAAAATAAGTATCGATATAAGGTACACTTTGCGCATCTGTATTAAGGATAAAAATATATCCCTTCTCTTTTCCGATACGCTGCAATACCTGATTCAATTTTGTTTTCAATGGTGCGTATGCATCATTTTCTGCTTGCTTGAGAAGCCGAATCGATTCTTCCTTAAACGCAATGTTTTTCTCCATCAATTCACGCAATTCATTTTGACGCTTTTTGAGAATGGATGGAGCAAAATCTTTCTGCCCGTCGAGGAATTCTTCATAATCTTTATTAAATTCTTCTTCTACACGCTTGGTCTCTGCATCATATTTAGAGCGAAGAATTTCCAAATTTTTCTGGGCTACAGCATATTCTGGCATGCTCTGAAAAGCCTCCTTGAAGCTAAAGTAGCCAAAACGCAACTGCTGCGCACTCGCAAAGAGTGGCAGCAGTGCTATCATTAGTACTAAGAAATATCTCTTCATTATTTTGTTTTAGCGAGCTGAGCTTTTACTTCTGCAGTTACATCCTTACTCTGTGTTTGACTGATGTAAGGAATACCTGATGCTACATCCATGATGTATACATATTTACCTTGGTCACCTACAGCTTTGATAGCGTTAACAAGTTTTGTCGTGATAGGTTGCATCTTATCCTGCTGCAACTTAGACAAAGCTTGCTGATTGTCTTGATAAGCCTGCTGAATCTTCTGGTAAAGAGTCTGGAGTTCTGTCTCCTTCTGTTTTTGAGCAGTAGCATTCATTGTACTCTTACCCTTTTCGTATTCATCATTTTTACGAGTCAACTCTTCCTGCATAGATTTCAAGTCATTCTCATAAGTCTTTGCCTGAGCTTCAACCTCACCACGAGCTTTAATAAACTCTGGCATCTGAGACATAATTTCCTGAGAATTCAAGTGACCAAACTTCTGCTGAGCAAAAGTGCTGAGTGGTGCACAAAGCGCCAACATCAAAATAAGCTTTTTCATTTTCTTATGTTTTATTATTTGTTTTGTCTTTTATTAAAAAGTAAATGCAAATATAGTACTATTTATTGGAATATCCTAATTTATCCAAAACTTCATTACTGATATCTATCTTTGGAGAACCAAAAATAATTCCAGCATTGCTAGCTCTGTCTATTACTAGAGAGTAGCCTCTAAAATCTGAGATATCTTTTACTGCATTGTATATTTCTTCCTGAATAGGAGTTAACAGAGCTTCACGCTTCTTGAAGAGTTCGCCTTCTGGACCAAAATATTTCTTTTTTAGATCGCTTGCCTCTTTTTCTTTGCTCATAATAGCTGTTTGCTTAGCTTTCTTCTGCTCCTGCGACAAAAAAACGACTTCATTCTGATAATTTTTATACATTGTACTTGCCTCTGTATTGAGCGCCTCTACCTCTGCTTGCCATTTACGACTCACTTGGTTTAGCTGTTCGTTAGCTCTTTCGTATGCAGGAATGTTCTTCAGAATATACTGCATATCTACCAAAGCAAACTTCTGTGCATTTACTGTCAACACCAAACAGGCAAAAAGACATAAGGTTAATAATTTTTTCATCTTACAAACTTTCTTTTTTAGTTAAGATTTCATTCTGCTGACTTTCTTCTCATTAAGAGGAAAAGAGTCAGCAGAATGCTTTAAAATTCCTGACCTAGAATAAAGTGGAACTGACTACCACCCTTTGTTAGGTTTATATTATCTTTATCGAAACCATAGGCCCAATCGATTCCCATCAAACCTACCATTGGCAGATAGATACGTACACCGACACCGGCAGAACGTTTCATATCAAATGGATTAAATTTCTTTGTATCAGTCCATGCATTACCACCTTCGAGGAAAGTAAGACCGTAAATTGTTGTATTACCCAATAGGAATGGATAGCGCAATTCTAATGTAAACCGGTCATAAGCATAACCTCTATAAGCGAGTGAACCATTTTCATAACCACGAAGACCAACTGTCTCTTCAGCATAACCTGTAGAATATCCACTCATACCATCACCACCAACATAGAATGTTTCGAATGGTGATTTTTTATTCTTATTGTAAGAACCTAAAAGTCCCATTTCAACACGTGTCATGAGCACGAAACACTTCTGACCTCCTGAAAGAGCAGTAAAAGTTCTTGACTTGAACTTCCACTTGTGATACTCTACCCAACGGTATTTCTCCTGCATCTCGTCATCATAAGTAGATGAATATGGATTATTAGCCAAGCTAGCATAATCTTTGTTATCAAACAAACTCCAAGGCGGAGTAAGGGTTACACTAGCAGAGAACTCGGAACCACGACGTGGGAACAGTTGGTTATCTGTAGAAGTACGGTTCAAAGACAAGGTTAGGTTCAAGTTGTTAGCTGTACCATTGGTCATCAGGAAGTAGCTCCAATTTTTCAACATATAACGCTGATAAGACAATTGTGCAGACAAAGTGAAATAATCATCTGGCCAACGAAGACGTTTACCCCATCCCAGCGAGAAACCGATCATTTGTACATACTTATCTGGATCATAGTAGCTCGAATAACTGCTACTGTAGCTAGAACCATAACCAGACAGATAATTAAAATAGTTATTATAGTATGCATTATTATAATAGTTGCTCGAAACGTCGGTCTGTTTACTATAATAAGCACTTACACTAAACTGATTAGGGCGCTTACCACCAAACCAGTTGGTTGAGTAGCTTACATTATATGACTGATAGTAAGAACCATTAGTCTGAGCACCTATACTTAGCACTTCACCATCACCCACAGGCATAATGCCACGATGTTCTTTATTCTTATTGAAAAGGTTACGCATAGAGAAGTTATTCAACTTCAAACCTACACGACCAATGACACCAGTCTGTCCCCAACCTAGTGAAAACTCAATTTGGTCATTACTTTTCTGAGCCAAATTCCAGTTGATATCTACTGTACCATCTTCATAGTTTGGTTTAACATCTGGATTAACCTTTTCTGGATCGAAATGCCCCATAGAAGCTAACTCACGAACAGAGCGCTGGAGTGCATCCTTAGAAAAGAGGTCACCTGGCTTTGTACGAAGTTCACGACGAACCACGTTTTCATAAAGACGATCATTACCGTTAATACGAACACGATTAATATGAGCCTGCTGTCCTTCTGTAATACGCATTTCGAGGTCGATGCTGTCACCTACGATATTAATCTCGGTAGGTTGCAAATTATAAAACAGATAACCATTATTCCAATACAGGTTGCCCACAGCATCCTCATCCTCAGAAAGGCGCTTGTTGAGTAATTTTTGATTATACACATCGCCCTTTTTCATGCCGAGCACCCTAGACAGCTGATCTGTAGTATAAACAGTATTACCTACCCAAGTGATATTTCGTATATAATATTTTTTTCCTTCCTCTACTTGAACATAAACATCCACATGTTTTACATCGTAATTAGACACACTGTCTTTCAGGATATTAGCATCACGAAATCCATGTTCGTTATACTTATCTATAAGATTCTGTTTATCAGTTTTCCAACGCTCTGGAGTAAACTTTTTAGACTTAAAGATATTACCTATCTTACCAGCTTCATGAGTTTTTGAGAAAGCACCCTTGGTAAATAAGGAACCCTTAATCTGTTTATCTGTAAGCTGTTCATTGCCATCGATAGTAATCTTGTGAACTTTCATCTTCTCTTTTTTGTCCACAATAACATCGAGTATCACCTCATTTTTTGCACTTACATCCTCACGCTGACGTATATCAATTTCTGCATTTTTATAACCTTTGTCGTCGAAATACTTCTGAGCAAGAATTTTCGCTCGGTCAATCATATTAGGAGTTAACTGACTACCCTTCAACAAACCAAGTTTCTGCTCCATATCCTCTCTTTCGCTCTTCTTAAGACCTTCATAATTGATGGTAGAGACGCGAGGACGAACAGCAAGACTAATATGCAGGTACAACTTATCACCCACAATAGAGTCTGCCGCCATCGTAACCTTTGAAAAAAGTCCATGACGCCAATAGCGCTTCACAGCATCAGAGATATCTGTACCAGGAACTGTAATATTCTGCCCTACTGTCAAACCAGAGATACCAGTCAAGACATAATCTTCGTAACCCTCTACACCTGTCACATTGATACCCCCAAGAATAAACGTACGAGGAGTACCCGCATAACTGATATCAGGATTAATGATTTTATCCTGTGCCTGCATCTGTGTACTTGCCAGCAAGCCTGCAGTCAAAACTACTATATTATGTAAAGTATTCATTCTATTTAAAAGAAGTCAATTTATCTTATTTTTTTTGCTCTTTCTGATTAATTTCTTTTTCTATTTGAGCTTCTGTCTTACCGAAACGACGTTGGCGGCTCTGATAGCTGATTATAGCCCGATGCAAATCATCTTCACTAAAATCTGGCCAATATGTGTCACAGAAGTATAATTCTGTATATGCAATCTGCCAAAGTAGATAATTAGATATTCTCAACTCACCACCTGTGCGTATCAGTAATTCTGGATCTGGCATAAACTTAGTTTCCATATGCTCAGTGAGCGTATCCTCAGTTATCAAACTGTTGATATCTTCGATACTCTTACCTTGCTTTACCATTTCTATAGCGATTTCACGACAGGCTTTGGTTATTTCCCAACGTGAACTATAACTTAACGCTACTACCATAGTCATAGTTGTATTATTAGCAGTATGCGCCATGGTTTCCTTGAGCTTTTCCTGCACTTTCTCTGGAAGTCTTTCCATATCACCTATCACCAGGAAGCGTACATTATTCTTCATGAATATTTCATCTTCAAGAGAAGTCAGCACTAATCCCATAAGCGCAGCAATCTCTGTTTCCGGACGATTCCAATTCTCTGTAGAGAATGTATACAAAGTAAGATATTTCACTCCTAAACGAGTACATTCAGAAGTTATGCGACGTACTGCATCTACACCAGCTTGATGTCCGTAACTGCGATCTTTACCACGTTCGGCGGCCCACCGACCATTGCCATCCATTATAATAGCAATGTGCTCAGGTATACGATTCATATCTAATTCCTTTGTCATATATTAAATATCTTTATTACAGGTTCTACATTTAGCACTAAAACTATACGTTATAAATGCTTGTAAGACAGAATAACAATCTGTATTCTTAAAGAGGCCACTACTCTTTATACCGTATGGGTCGACCGCTCCATCTAGTTTATCACTAGCCGAGAAGTGCATGGCCCATTGCACCCCCAAATTAACACGTTCTGCCAATTTATATTTTACACCGACTCCCAATGGAAAGTTCATTGTAAATGCGCTTGATTTTTCTCCATCAATATCTTCAGAGCACTTAGCATAGGTAGTTCCCAAACCAACAAACACAAATGGGGTAAAACGTTTGGCTCCACGATAGTCACGACCTGTTCCATAAGGCCAAAAATTATACTCATATACTAGACTAACGTCAACAAGTGTACTCTTAAACAAATAACCGACCTTCTGAGATACATCATTATTGAAATCAGGATAAAAGGTTTGCTCATTTGCGGCATCCCCCTTAATAGTACCATAGCTGACAGAAAAACAAAATCCTGAATATGGATTAAACACATATTTTCCTATAACGGATGCCATTGGTCTACTACCGCCAAACAGGTTGCTGTTAAAATCACCTTGATAGCTCAATAATCCTATACCTGCACCTATCTCCATTCTGTACTCAGGGTCATCCTGAGCCCACATTGAGGAACCCAATACCCCAAAAAGACCAATTATCAAGATAAGGAGTCTACGCATAGTCCTCTATATTTTCATACTTACTTAAAAGAAGTTTGATAAGTTTTCCAACCTAACTCACAATGTCTACCTCTCCACACTTGTCCTGAAGCTCCCATAATCATCCACAAATAGTTATTATCGTCTTTCACGAAAGCAAAATTAGTAGTATTAGCAGAGAAGGTATCTGGAATATAAATTGTGCGATCGCTTTCTATCGGCCAGGTAATACCATTGTCTTCTGAATAGTAGAACTGTTTACCATCAAAGGCTATAATACCATTATAATAATTCAGAGCGACCAGCTTGGTTGCTGTTGGTAACTTATAAGTTATATCCTTTACTGGCGGATAATACATCCAAGGATCAGAATCGGCACTAGAAGAATATTCTGCCAATTTGCCCCAAACTACTGCAGTTGTTTCATTATTGGCAATACGATTTCCAACTAAAACAAGTCGATCTGCATTGTCTACAGATTCATCAGTCCGCGCCATAAAACTAATATTTGACGTAGGCAAATATGAAGCATCAGTATCTAACAAATCTTCAGACCAACTTACACCATTATCTGTGGAACTCATGATTGCATTACCATTCATGCCATACATTGTGGAAGAACTGTAACCCAGCAATTGTGTTAGATTAGTCTTTGCCAACTCCGTCCAGTTCTGAGCATCTGTTGATGTAAGGATAGTACCTTGATTAAGAATATATATAGTACCATCGTGTGCCATAACATGGTTATAAGCCTCAGCTGGTAAATTTGCAGAATTTGAAATTTCTTGCCAACTATTACCATCCGTCATCGAGGTCATATAAATCTTAAGAGCATTACCATCTGTACCAAAAACGTAAATCTTGCCCGCATTGCATACAGCTTTCATGCCTTCTAAAGAAGCAAGCACTTGATTATCAGCTTTACGACTCCACATAAAGCTATCAGCCTCTTCTTGATGCACATTCACATTCACGGTATAAGCTGCATAATCACCATTAGCATTATAAACACGAAGTTCACGAGGTACTGAAAAATCTAAGGAGTCAGTACTTGAATAATAAGTCAGCGTATCGCTGTTTATATTTTTAAGCACAATAGTACCACTATTCTTACTAGAAATAGATACTACCGCCATAGAAGCATCTATACCATAAGGGAGGGAATCTGTATTATAGATTTCGTGTGTTAACTGATCAATATAGAAGTTATAACCACTACAATCTGTCTTGACGATAGAATCCTCACCTGAAGCGGTAGTAACATGACGCTTCAATGTACCTACACTGAAAGAAGTAATCGCTGTATCATAGTACACTGTACTACTTGAATCATCATTACTTAAACAAGAAGACAGTAAACATACTGTCAAAGTCAACAAGAGGAAAGGTGTGTATTTCCTTTTCATTTACATTTAATTATTAGTTTTCATCGGCAGAATAACAGCATTCTGCGAATTTTTGTGTGCAAATTTAATCAGAAATATTCAAATAGCCACCTATTTTAATACTTTATTAGGTAAATAATTCATAATGTTATCTGTTTTTAAGTTTGTTTAGTGATTAATTAAAAAAGGTAATACAAAATATATCGTATTACCTTTTATATTATAGTCTACTGCGAACATTCGAGTGAACGAGTGCTATCACACTACAAATAGTTACTAGTGTAAATCCAACTACCATGACTATACTTTCTAAATCATACAACATGAATTTTATTATCTTTTAAGTTTGTATTCTTTCACATTTAAAACTCGTGCAAAGGTAAGCACTGTGTTCGAGCACAGAAAATGAAAAGGCTAATTTTATACTACACCTAGTAATTATTTGACTTACATCAAAAAAGGCTTGTTCCAAAGAAGAACAAGCCTATATAAAATAATCTAAAATAGAATTTCAGATTAAAGCTGTGGACCAGCTGCAACAAGGGCCTTACCGGCATCGTTTGATGTATACTTACCGAAGTTCTTGATAAAGCGCTCAGCAAGATCCTTTGCCTTTGCTTCCCACTCAGAAGGATCAGCATATGTATCACGTGGATCAAGGATGTTTGTATCAACTCCTGGCAACTCTGTAGGAACCTTGAAGTCGAACATAGGAATCTGCTTTGTAGGAGCCTTATCAATGTCACCAGAAAGGATAGCATCGATAATACCACGAGTATCACGGATAGAGATACGCTTACCAGTACCATTCCAACCTGTGTTAACCAAATAAGCCTTAGCGCCATTAGCATTCATCTTCTTAACGAGCTCCTGAGCATACTTAGTTGGGTGAAGCTCCAAGAAAGCCTGACCGAAACAAGCTGAGAATGTAGGAGTTGGTTCAGTGATACCACGCTCTGTACCAGCCAACTTAGCTGTGAAACCAGAAAGGAAGTAGTATTGAGTCTGCTCTGGAGTAAGAATAGATACAGGAGGAAGTACACCGAATGCATCAGCAGAAAGGAAGATAACTTGCTTAGCTGCTGGAGCAGATGAACCTGGCTGAATATTTTTAATATGCTCAATAGGATAAGATACACGAGTATTCTCTGTAACGGTCTTATCTGCAAAATCAATCTTACCATTAGCATCTACTGTTACATTCTCGAGAAGAGCGTTACGCTTGATAGCACCGTAGATATCTGGCTCAGATTCCTTATCAAGGTTGATAACCTTAGCATAGCAACCACCTTCGAGATTGAAAACGCCTTCATCATCCCATCCGTGCTCATCGTCACCAATCAGCTTACGCTTAGGATCTGTAGACAATGTTGTCTTACCTGTACCAGAAAGACCAAAGAAGATAGCTGTATTTTCACCATTCATATCACAGTTAGCAGAACAGTGCATAGAAGCAATGCCCTTTAATGGCAAGTAGTAGTTCTGCATAGAGAACATACCCTTCTTCATTTCACCACCATACCATGTATTGATGATAACTTGCTCACGAGATGTTGTATTGAAAGCAACACATGTCTCAGAGTTCAAACCAAGCTCTTTGTAATTTTCTACTTTAGCCTTAGAAGCATTGTAGATAATGAAATTAGGTTCGAAATTTGCAAGTTCTTCTTCTGTAGGAAGGATGAACATATTAGAAACGAAATGAGCCTGCCATGCAACCTCTACAATAAAGCGAACTGCCAAACGAGTAGCCTTGTTAGCGCCACAGAAAGCGTCTACTACAAAAAGTTTCTTGTTAGAAAGTTCCTTCTTCGCGATTTCCTTAACTTCGCCCCATACCTTCTCTGACATAGGATGGTTATCGTTCTTATATTCATCAGATGTCCACCATACGTTATCGTGGCTCTGTGCATCATCTACGATATATTTATCCTTAGGAGAACGACCGGTGAAGATACCTGTCATTACGTTTACTGCGCCAAGTTCAGTAACCTGACCCTTTTCGAAACCTTCGAGACCAGCTTTAGTCTCTTCTTCGAACAACACTTCATAAGATGGATTGTGTAGAACTTCTGTAGTTCCAGTAATACCGTACTTCTCCAGTACGCTCTTGTCAAAACTTGCCATTTGAAAATGTATTTAAGTTGTGAAATAATTTTTTACTGTCAGTTTACCTCAAATAAACGTTGCAAAGATAAACAAAATGTATTGATTAACAAATTATAAAGTGACAAAAATACATATTTTGACTTTTTTATAGGTTAAAGAAGTTAAAAACCTATTTTATAAAAAGATATTTGTAATTTAGACTTTGCAAAAATTGAGACCTTTTTCATATCTTTGCACAAAAATCAATAAAAAGCGAGATGAAAGTTATTAATTTCAGTGAAAGCAACTCTATTATTAACCAGTATATGGCCGAAATTAGGGATGCTGAATATCAGAAGAATCGTTTATTATTTCGTAACAACATTCAACGTGTTGGGGAGTTTGAAGCTTTTGAAATTTCAAAGACATTAAACTATGAGAATAAAGATATCAAGACCCCATTAGGCATTGCCCAGGTCAACATTCCTACCGACAAGATTGTTTTAGCTACCATTTTCCGTGCGGGACTTCCTTTCCACAATGGTTTTCTTAATGTATTCGACCACGCAGGTAATGCTTTTGTCAGTGCTTATCGTGAATATGTCGACGAGGCACATCACGAAGTTGGTGTCCATGTAGAATATTTGGCTACACCAAGCATCGATGAAAAGACTCTAGTTATTGCAGACCCTATGCTCGCAACAGGTAGCAGTATGGAATTAGGATACAAGGCTTTTCTTACTAAGGGTACTCCAAAACGCATCCATGTTGCTTGCGTTATTGCTACACCTGAAGGTATCGAGCATATCAAGAAAACTTTCCCTGAAGAGAAGACTACCATTTGGTGTGCTGCTATTGACCCAGGTATGAACGAGCACAAGTATATTGTACCAGGATTTGGAGACGCAGGAGACCTTTGTTACGGCAATAAAATCTAAAGGTAAATATAATATAAAATAATATAAACAAGAAGTGTCAATATGAAGTAACCACCAAACGTCATTTTAATTTTCTAAGTTCACTTCATTTTGACACTTCTACTTTTTAATAATGGAAAGAACTTCCACCTAAGAACTCTCTTAAGAGAGAGGTTGGAGGCAAGTTATTGTAAGGTATCGTTCGGAAATAGCGCAAGAATTTACGCAGACGATACGCCTCAGAATACTCATCACAATTTTCAGGAACCTGTGACAACAGCGAATCTGCCTGTATTTTAAGAACAGGAAGCTCATAAAGCATTGCCGTATTAAACATGACATCAGCATTTTCCTGAAATGGAAATATCCACTTGTTTTCACCTTTACGAACAGAAGGCCATCTATGAATAGTTTCAGCAGCTCCTACTCCCCTATATTTGTAGTCTCTGATAATTCTGCGCAATAGACGATTATCTGTATTTGGAATATAGTTATGATCATCAAGGAGAACTGTTGTTAGTGCCGATGCATAAACCCGATACTTTAAAGCATTAGGAATCTGACTCGTCAATTCAGGATTAAGAGCATGAATACCTTCAACAACCAAGACATTATCTGGTTCCATCTTCAGTTTTCTACCACTCTTCTGACTTTTGCCCTGTTGAAAATTATATTTTGGCAATTCCACTTCTTCACCTTTAAACAACGCATTAAACTGCTTGTTAATCAAATCTAAATCGAGGGAATAAATACTCTCATAATCATATTCTCCATTTTCATCCTTAGGCGTTTTAACACGATCCACAAAGTAATCATCAAGAGATATCATTAATGGTTTTATACCATTAGCCATAAGCTGCACTGCCAATCGTTTACATGTAGTAGTTTTACCCGAAGAAGAAGGGCCAGCCAACAATACTAGTTTTATATTTTTATTATCAGCTATCTGATCCGCAATCTGTACAATTTTCTTTTCCTGAAGTGCTTCAGAAACATTAATCATCTGCGTTTCCTCACCATTTTTTATCACTTCATTAAGATCACCCACAGTTCTTACACCTATTATCTTTTGCCAGCGATGATGCTCTTTAAAAATTTCAAACATCTTATCCTGACGAGTTATCTCAGGCAACTCTCCCGGTTTTTTTAACGAAGGAATACGAAGGAGCATTCCATCATAATAAGGTTCTAGACCAAAAAGATATAAATCTTTAGTATTTGGCAACAATGAGCCATAATAATAGTCTACATAATCATCAATAGAATAATAAGTGGTATAAAGACGCCCTACACTTGATAGTAATTTAGCCTTGGCCTTATCGCCCTTATCACGAAACATACGATAAGCCTCTTCTGTAAGGACCTCATGATGCTTTACCGGAATACCAGCATCGATAATTTCTTGCATACGTTGTCGAATACGTGCTACTACCTCAGGAGTTATCGGCTGTTCCATTTCAACATCTACATAATACCCATTGCTAACTGGAATATCAATGATGACAAGACTGATAGGATAAAGGTCATGAACAGCTTTGCACAATACAAAAAAGAGAGTACGCGCATAACTTCTCGATCCTGAAGCGGAATACATATCCTGAAATTCGATATCCTTAGAATGATAAAGTTGGAAATCAAGACCTTCTACTTTGTTATTTACTTTTGCACTAATCGGACCATAGTCCATTTTTAAATTAAATTGACGAAAAACCTCAGAAAGTGAACTGCCGATTGCGACATTCTGAGTTTTTTTATTATTTTTGCAACGAATTTGAATTGTTTGTTTCTCTTCGGTCATAGCTTTTATATAGTTAAAATCGGAGTCAAAGATAACAAATTCCACAAAAAGTTACAAAGATATCGCATTAAAAAAATACAATATATGACGATTCTCTTTTTAAAGATTGTAGGAGCAATAGCTCTCCTCATTTATGGTATGAAGGTTATGAGTGAAGCCCTACAGAAGTTGGCTGGTCCACAACTACGCCACGTACTAGGCGCCATGACAACCAACCGTGTATCGAGCGTTATTACAGGTATGTTTACTACTGTTGCGGTCCAATCTTCTACAGCAACAACAGTAATGACAGTATCCTTTGTAAACGCAGGTTTGCTTACCTTAGTTCAGGCTATAGCAGTCATTATGGGTGCCAATATTGGCACAACATTGACAGCATGGATTATGTCTGCTGGTTTTTCTTTTAAAATAAGCAATTTTGTATGGCCAGTATTTCTGATAGGCCTCCTGCTCATTTATTCTAAGAAACGTCGATATATTGGCGACTTCCTTTTTGGTATGTCCTTTTTATTTCTTGCACTTTCTACATTGGGCGAGACACGTATTCCACCAGAACAACTGAGTATACTCAAAGATTTTTTTGCAAGTTGCGACCCTAATAGTTTCGGAACTATTCTACTTTTCCTATTCTGTGGATCCATATTAACCTTCACTTTGCAAAGTTCTGCAGCCCTTATGGCAATTACAATGATGCTGTGTACTCAGGGTGGACTACCAATCTATTTGGGTATTGCATTAGTGTTGGGCGAAAATATCGGTACAACCATCACCGCCAATCTTGTTGCATTAACTGCTAATACAGAAGCACGTAGAGCTGCTTTTGGACACTTATTTTTTAATTTGTTTGGTGTAGTCTGGGTACTCTGTGTATTCAAACTCTTTGTCAACTTTGCTTGCAGTTTTGTCGGATTTAACCCAACTACCAATATAGCACCTGTTGCAACCCAGCTAACATTTGCACTAGCCGCATTCCACACTTGTTTCAATGTTACAAACACAATTATCCTGTTGCCATTTGTTAAACAGGTATCCGATATTTGTTGCTGGGTATGGAAGCCAAAACCAAACAAGGATGATGACGATTTTCGTTTGCGTTTCATCCAAGCAGGTATCATGAAGACACCTGAGCTTAGTATTTTAGAGGCACAGAAAGAAATCCACAGTTTCTCTGAGCGTATCCAACGTATGTTTGGTATGCTCAGTCAGTTGATTGGAGAGAAAAACGAAAATAAATTCAATAAAATTTTTACTCGTATAGAAAAGTATGAAAGCATCGCTGACAATATGGAACTTGAAATCGCAAATTACCTTGATCATGTGAGCGATGCTCACTTAAGTGATGACACGAAAGGTAAAATTCGAGCTATGCTCCGTGAAATCAGTGAAATTGAAAGTATTGGTGATGCTTGCTATAACATTGCACGTACTTTAAATAGAAAATTCTCTGGAAAAGAGGACTTTACAGATAAACAATACGAACACATCCATCAGATGTTTGCACTGACGGACGATGCCCTGAGCGAAATGAATAGTATGCTGAATGGCCATCGCGAAGACTTTGATCCTAACCGTTCATTCAACATAGAAAACGAGATAAACAATTATCGTAACCAGCTGAAAAATCAAAATATCAACGATGTAAATAGCCACGTATACACATATACTGTAGGAACCATGTACATGGACATCATTCAGGAATGCGAAAAACTTGGAGACTATGTAGTTAACGTTGTTGAAGCAAGAATGGGTACAAGAAAGCCGGAAGCATAAATAGAAACACAACAATATAACATATTTAAACAGGCTTGAGCATTACTATGCTCAAGCCTGTTACCTCTATCTGCAAGTTCACAATAGAAGTGCAATTTTCTAAGGTGTAGTGGTATGAAAACTTAATACCTGAAAACACCGAGGGGTTTGGGGGCGAGCAGCCCCCATGATAGCATGAACTTGGAATTTCAACAAGCAATGCATAAAAAAGAAAAAAGGGAGACCGAAATCTCCCCAAGAATAACTAATTTTGCATTGCTATGTACAAACAGTTAAACTCGAAGCAAAGATTCACAATTTTTATCTTACTACAAAACGGAATGAATAAAAAGCAGATTGCAACTGCAATAAAAGTTACTCAAGTTAGATATAACTATGAAACAGCTCAAAAGAATGCAGAATACCACAAACGGCGTACACCTGGCAATCGCGCAATCAAAGCCGAAATAAAGACTGAAGCCATCAGACTCCTCAAAGAAGAGCTATGGTCTTCCGAGCAGATTTCAGGACATCTTGCTAAATATGAGATATTTATCTCTCATGAAAGCATTTACCGTATCATTCGGAATGACAAACGGAATGGTGGAAGATTGTACAAGAATTGCCGTCATAGGCTGAAGCATCGAACTAGACCAGTTGGAGGTAAGAGACAAACTATTCCAAATAGAGTAAGCATTAGTGAAAGGCCTGTAGAAACTGACGGGAAATGCTTCGGAGACTTTGAAATGGATACTATTGTGGGAAAAGGTAATCATGGAGCGATTGTTACTCTTACAGAACGCAGTACCAATCTGCTGCTTATGCGAAAATAGAAGCATGGCAAGAACGCTGATAAACTGGCTGAAGCTGTCATACATTTACTTTGGCCATATAAGGATGTAATCAAAACTATCACTACCGACAATGGTTTGGAATTTGCTTCACATGAGAAGCTAACCAAGAGTATTGGAGCGCCTGTCTATTTTGCTGATCCATACTCTTCATGGCAGAAGGGAGCTATTGAGAATATAAATGGATTAATCAGACAGTACATACCAAAATCAACAACGTTTGAACACATAAGCCAACAGCAAATTACAAAGATTATGGAGAAAATTAACAATAGACCATGAGCAAAACTCAATTTTTCAACACCAAAAGAGTGCTTTATGAAGAAAATAAGCTAAATTTGCACTTGCTTGTTGAATTCGCGTTCACTAAAAATTAACACCTAAAGTTAAATTAAAGCAACCATTACGTGTGTTATCAAAATCATCTTTACCTATATTGGCCAAACCTATATCATAACCAGCCTCCACATACATGACATCGTAACTAAAGCCACATCCAAGACGAATTCCTCCATCAAACCGGTTAAAGGCAGCATTTGCATTTTTACTATTAAAACTATTATATGCTTCACGATTATTAAAATCCTTAATCTTACCTCCAACTCCACAAGCTAAATAACCTCCTAAGAAGGGCTCAACAGCAATTTTGTCAGCAATAGGAATTTTATACTTTACGATCAAAGGTAGTTCTAGATAATTTAAACTATACGAGAAATCTGTACTGTTATAAGTACTCTTTCCTCCCTTTTCAGTATAGTACAAACCTGTTTCAAAAAAGACAGGAGCCTGACTAGACAACTGTGTTCCCACAACTGCACCAACATTCAGTCCAGTCCTAGTCTTATTGGTATTCAACAATTTAGAATCTGAATTAACAGTTGAAATACCAAATCCCAGACGCAAACCAAAATATGTATTATTTGAATTATAAAAATTATGATGACGAGAAGACTGATTAGCATAATATGCTGAACGTTTACCTGGAGGAATCGGCTTTCCATTAGAATAATACTGTGCGTCAGCAGAAACAGCTGCCATGAGCAGAGTCATTATCAGTAAAAATAAATTGAGTCTTTTCATAAATAGTCTGATTAAAATGTTTCTGCAACAAATATAGAAACATTTTGATCAGACATAATGGATAAAATTCCTATTTGAAATAGGAAAATCCCTATTCTGAAAGTATCGAGACTAAATCGCGCATACCTTCAGAAGCCCCTTTCAGAATCTGCTTGATACAGAGTCGATCTTCTGTAATAACAGGATTAGGATCTATCAAATAGATAGGTGTACCACGGTGTGTATACTGCACCAATCCTGCTGCTGGATAAACATTAAGAGAGGTACCAATAACCACAAATATATCAGCTTTCTGAGCCTCTTCAATAGCAGGTTCTATCATCGGAACAGATTCTCCAAAGAAAACTATAAAAGGGCGTAATAGCGAACCATCAGCTGCTCTAGTCCCCGGTTCAACATCCGAGTGTTCTTCTGTCATAGTCTGTATATATTCTGGATTATAAGGATCATCACTAGAACAGACCTTGGTCAATTCTCCATGTAGATGAATCACATGACTTGAACCTGCTTTTTCATGCAAATTATCCACATTCTGGGTTATCACAGATACTTCATAATCCTTCTCCAATTGCTGTATTAACTTATGTCCCTCATTCGGGAGAGCAGACCAAAGTTTTTTACGCAACATATTATAAAAATTTGTCACAAGAGTTGGATTGGCCTCCCAACCTTCGTGAGAAGCCACTTGTTCTACAGGATAGTTTTCCCACAAGCCATCATTACCACGAAATGTCTTGAAACCACTTTCTACAGACATTCCTGCACCAGTTAAAAAAACAATTTTTTTCATATCTATTGTGGCTAAGATTGAATAAGAATAAATAGTTTTACACAAATTTAGTAAAAAATCGTCAAATGAACACCTTTTGCGGAAGAAAAATAGTATCTTTGCCGAAATTAAACCAAAAAGGAAATATTTAGAATGGACAATTTAAGTTATGCTCTCGGCATCGGTATTGGCCGTCAGCTTGCACAGATGGGTGCAGAAAGTTTGAATATTGATGATTTTGCTCAAGCTATCAAGGATATTATCGCAAACCAGGAATTAAAAGTTTCAGAGCAAGAAGCTCAGACTTTAGTTCAAAATTTCTTTGAAGAACAGGAAAAGAAAGCTCAAGCAGCAGCCGCTGAAAAAGGAAAAGCTGCCAAAGAGGAAGGTGAGAAATTTCTCGCTGAAAACAGCAAAAAGGATGGTATCATAACACTACCTTCAGGTTTGCAGTATCAAGTAATCCGTGAAGGAAATGGTAAAAAGCCAAAGGCTACTGACCAGGTAGAATGCCATTATGAAGGAACTTTAATTGATGGTACTAAGTTCGACAGTTCATACGATCGTGGCCAAACTGCAACATTCCCTTTAAATCAAGTTATCGCAGGTTGGACAGAGGGTCTTCAATTAATGCAGGAAGGCGCCAAGTATCGTTTCTTTATTCCTTACACGCTGGGTTACGGCGAGCGCGGTGCAGGTGCTTCCATCCCACCATTTGCAGCTTTGATCTTTGATGTAGAACTTGTGGCTGTTAAATAAGAAAAATTAATAATCAAATAAGGAAATGAAAAAAGTATTTATTGGAGCTTTCATAGCTCTTTATGCTGCAACATTCGTAGGTTGTGGCAATTCTACTCCTAAGGCAGACCTTAAGAATGATGTAGATACCTTAAGTTATGCCATGGGACTCGCTCAGACTCAAGGTCTGAAAGATTTTTTGGTACAGCGTATGGGGGTTGATACCACTTATATGGACGAATTTATCAAGGGGCTTAACGATGGTGCCAACGCTGGTGACGATAAGAAGAAAGCCGCTTATTACGCTGGTATCCAGATTGGTCAGCAGATTAGCCAGCAGATGGTTAAGGGTATTAATCACGAAGTATTCGGTGATGACTCTACCAAGACTATCTCTATGAAAAACTTCCTCGCAGGTTTTATTACAGGTACAACTGGTAAAAAAGGTTTGATGACTGTAGAGGAGGCTGGTAAAACTGCTCAGATGAAGGCTATGGCTATCAAGGCCAAAAATATGGAAAAACAGTATGGTTCCAATAAGGCAGCTGGCGAAAAATTCCTCGCTGCTAACAAGAAGAAAGCTGGCGTAGTTACTTTACCTTCAGGCGTACAGTATAAAGTAATCAAAGAGGGTAATGGACCTATGCCAAAAGATACCTCTATGGTAACTGTAAATTATGAAGGACGTACTATTGAAGGAAAGGTATTCGACAGCTCATACAAGCGTGGTGAGCCTGTTCAACTTCGTGCCAATCAGGTAATCAAGGGTTGGACTGAAGCGCTTATTCACATGCCTGTTGGCTCTGTTTGGGAAGTTTATATTCCCCAGAATCTTGCTTATGGCGACCGCGAGCAGGGTAACGATATCAAACCATTCTCTGCACTTATCTTCAAGATTGAATTGGTATCTCTTGGTGGTAAATAATTTACATCAAGTAAAATAGAATAAAAGGGACATAGTTCATTGGGCTATGTCCCTCATACGTTATAATAACTGACTAAAATGAATAAGACTTTATTATTAGCACTAATACTACTGACAAGTAGTACAACAACCTTTGCAGGTAACAAAAAGGACAAAAAAAATAATAAACAAGAAGTCATTGCTCCTTTAGCACTAACCAATCAGAGTGACTCTGCCAGCTATGCTGTTGGTATGCAGGCCACAGAAGGTCTGGTTGAATTTCTAAAGCAAAGTTACAAGGTAGATACTGCATATATGGCTGATTTTATCCGTGGTATGCATGATGCACAAACTCACCTAAACACCCCACAAGGAAATGCTTATGAAGCAGGTTGTGAAATTGCGAGAATGGCTCAAAGT
This sequence comes from Segatella baroniae B14, assembly GCF_022024235.1. Lineage (GTDB taxonomy): Bacteria > Bacteroidota > Bacteroidia > Bacteroidales > Bacteroidaceae > Prevotella > Prevotella bryantii. The sequence goes on along the minus strand of NZ_CP091799.1, from coordinate 2,162,812 downwards.
AGAATCATTCCTAGCATTCAGGAAAGAGAACTGAAAGGTACAAATATCACTTTAAATGAAAAAGCTTTCACTAACGGTTTTATCGCTGCATTAGCAAAAGACACAACTATCTTTACTAATACGAAAGCAGCAGCAGACTACAAACAAGATATCCTGGCAGGTGAAGGTATTAAATGGCTGACAGAAAATGCCAAGAAGCCAGGTGTCAAGGTTACTCCTAGCGGATTACAGTATAAAGTACTTGTACAGGGTACAGGAGAGACACCTAAAGCTGATGAAGAGTGTGTTGTCAAGTATGAAGGCAAATTGATTAATGGTACCATATTTGACAGTTCTTACAAGCGCGATCCACAGACAAGCGAATTCCGTCCTAATCAGGTGATCAAAGGTTGGCAAGAAGCACTATGCATGATGCCTGTAGGTAGTAAATGGGAACTTTATATTCCACAAGAATTAGCATATGGCTCTCGAGCTATGGGTAATGATATCCCAGCATATTCAACTTTGATTTTCACCGTAGAGCTGGTTGATATTCGCCATAATGAAGAAAAAAAGGTTGAACCTGCGAAAACAAAAAACGAAAACAAAACGAAAAGCTCGCCAAAAAGCACACTAAAAGTCTCAAAAAAGAAGTAATTCTTAATAAAGACGGTATAAAATAACAAAATGTACGAAGATGAGCAACATTTTCGTACATTTTATTGCTTATATCAATTAAAATACCTACATTTGCTGAAACATCGAAACCTTTTGATAATTTTGAAGAAATATTAATCATCAGTAAATATGGATAAAATTGATAATCTCGACAAGAAAATTTTAAATATTTTGTCGAAGAATGCACGCATCCCTTTCAAGGACGTAGCCGCAGAATGCGGAGTATCTCGTGCTGCTATCCATCAACGAGTACAGCACTTGATTGACAATGGTACCATCACAGGCAGTGGATTTGACGTAAACCCAAAAAGTCTGGGATATTCTACTTGTACTTATGTAGGATTAAACCTGGAAAGAGGAAGTATGTACAAAAAGGTGGTTGAAAAGCTGATCAACATTCCTGAAATTATCGAATGTCACTTCACAACAGGTCCTTACACTATGCTACTTAAACTTTATGCACAGGATAATGAGCAATTAATGGATCTTCTGAACAATAAACTTCAGACCATTCCTGGTGTTGTAAGTACCGAAACATTGATTTCTCTCGAACAAAGTATTAAGAGAGAAATTCCAGTTCACATTGAGGACGAGGTTAAAAAATGAGAAACTTTAATTTGGAATCATATCTAGACAAGATATATTCCACTTTCCCTGAGACCAACCATCAACCGATGATTGGTCTCACTGCTGATTATAGCGATATAGACACAACTATACGTAGTGTATATTACCGACAAGTTGTGGCAGCTGGAGGAACTCCTATTCTTATTCCCCCTATAACGGATAAGAACACTATCATCAATACACTAGAACATCTTGATGGTCTCATCCTTACAGGTGGAGGGGATCATAATCCATTGTGGTATGGCGAAGAACCATCTCCACAACTTCACCACATTAATCAAGAACGAGATTTAGCCGAACTCTTGATTACACGCTTGGCTTATAACAGACAAATACCAATATTAGGTATATGCCGAGGCATACAAACCATTGCTATTGCTTTAGGTGGAAAAGTAGTACAAGATATCAATAATACGATAAAGCATGACCAGAACGCAAATCGCTCAGAAGCAACACATAGTGTAGCTATCGAAAAGAATTCTACACTCTATAATATCTATCATAGCGATATCCTATACGTCAATTCTTTCCACCATCAAGCTGTAGAAAAAACGGGCAGCAAGCTCAAAGTTGCAGCCAAGTCTAGTGACCATATTATTGAAGCGGTAGAAAGTAATGAATTTAAACCTATCTTAGGCGTACAATGGCATCCAGAATGGCTTGGAGAAGATGGTCTACCGATATTTAAGTGGCTCATCGAACAGGCCAATCATTTCATCAAAGCTAAAGATTTACATAACCGTATTCTTACCCTCGACTCACATTGCGATACGCCAATGTTTTTCCCACAGGGAGTGCAATTTGGCCATCGTGATCCACGTATACTCTATGATCTTCACAAGATGACAGAGGGACGTACTGACGCTGTAACTATGGTAGCTTATTTACCACAGCCAAAACTAGGTGAAACCTTCTCATCAAAGATTGACCTAGCAGGCATTGCCAAACATAATCCAGCTCTCGTTACACGTTATCCAGGATTACAATTACCCAATCCATCACTTTCACCTACAGAATATGCCGATCTTATCTTTGACAAGATAGAGGAAATAGCAAATATGAAAAGCGATTATATCAGCATCGCACGTACTCCACAAGATCTCTATGCTGATAAGCGTAATAATCGCAAGAGTATTATGTTGGGTATAGAGAATGGTCTAGCTCTAAATCACGACCTGGCTAATGTGAAGCATTTTGCACAAAGAGGTATCGTATATATCACTTTATGTCATAATGGCGACAATGATATTTGCGACAGTGCACGAGGATGCAATACTCACAATGGTGTCAGTCAATTTGGAGCACAGGTTATTCAGGAAATGAATCGACAAGGAATTATGATTGATTTGAGTCATGCTGGAGAAAAGAGCTTTTACGATGCTCTAGAAATTAGCAGAACTCCAATTGTATGTAGCCATAGCAATTGTAGGATGCTATGCGATGTTCCACGTAACCTTACCGATGAACAGCTTCGTGCTTTAGCATCGAAAGGTGGTGTTGCCCAAATTACTCTCTATCACGGTTTCCTCAAAAAGGAAGGTGAAGCTAGTATTTTAGATGCCATTCAGCATCTAGAACATGCCATTTCTATCATGGGCATAGACCATGTAGGCCTTGGTACAGACTTCGATGGTGATGGTGGTGTTAAAGGAATCGCTGATGCAAGTGAACTCATCAACTTTACCTTGCAACTATTACAACGCCGATATAGCGAAAGAGATATCGAGAAGATTTGGGGTGGTAACTGGCTACGCATTATGACTAAAGTTCAAAGTTTGAAACAATAATGAAAAAGAAAAAAGTTATATTAGTGACAATACTTATCCTTATAATAGCTGCCGTCTACGGCTGGTTTTATACTAGTAAGGACAATAATGCAGCAGACGTAACAGAAGTTGAAGAAGTTGAAAAAGTAAATCCTATCGGTCCTACATTCAATGCCGACTCTGCTTTTGCCTATTGCGCTACACAATGCAATTTTGGGCCACGAATAATGAATAGTGAAGCACACGATAAATGTGCCGATTGGATTGTTGCAAAGTTTAAACAGTACGGTTGTACAGTAGAAGAGCAAAAAGCCGATCTAAAAGGCTATGACGGCACACTACTTAAAAGCAACAACATTATAGCAAGCTATAATCCACGGGCTACAAGTCGTATCTTAATATGTGCCCACTGGGATAGTCGTCCATGGGCCGACAATGATCCTGACAGTACAAACTGGCACAAACCTGTTATGGCTGCTAATGATGGCGCTAGCGGTGTAGGTGTCATGCTCGAACTCGCTCGAACTTTACAGGCTAATGCCAAAAATCCTCAATTGGCATCTAAAGTAAAAAACCTAGGCATCGATTTTGTTTGCTTTGATGCAGAGGACTGGGGTACACCTTCATGGTCTGGTCTGCAGGACGATGAATCAACCTGGGCTTTAGGCGCACAATATTGGAGTACACATCTTCCACAAGGCTATGCTCCACGCTATGGTATTTTACTCGATATGGTTGGTGGACAAGGGGCTCAGTTCTATCGCGAACGTATGTCTCTGCAATACGCAGAACAATTTGTACATAAGATATGGAAAGCATCACGCAACGCTGGATATGGTCAATACTTTCCAAACAAAGATGGTGGTTATATTACAGACGATCACATCCCTGTTAACAAGAATGCTAACATTCCAACCATCGACATCATTCCATATTATCCAGATTGTCAACAAAGTTCTTTCGGACCTACCTGGCATACCATTAGTGATGATATGGATCACCTTGACAAAAATGTCTTGAAAGCTGTAGGACAAACTCTAATTCAAGTCATATATACGGAAATGAACCAAAAATAAGCGAAAAGATAAGGACTACATATTAACTTGGCCAACTTGCAGGTAACAAAATAGTTATCATTACAAGTTGGCCAAGTCTTTTCTTTAATCAGTATCATTTACAATTGTCCAGCCTCAACCTGTCTTACAACACGTTCAGTAAGACGATCCACACCATTTGCATCATATTTTTTAGTAAGGCTTGCACCGAACAATGAAGCAAAGGCTTGATAAAAACCTGCGCGAATAGGACCTAAGAAAGCTTGAATAAGGCTGTACGAAGACGAATTACATTCACGATAAACCAATTTAATCAACAGTTTGCCTTGAGAATACGTTAATTTTTTCATACGTGGCGTATACTCCTTTTTAATGCTTTTCTCGACAAGCTTCATATGCTCATCTTTCGCCTTTTTATTTGGCAGAGTCTGCAGATATTCATAAGTTTCTATAATAATCTGATTCACCTCTTTTGCAATCGGAAGAACCTTCTTCACATTAGCAACCAAACGATTGTAAGCTATACGCTCTTTAGCATTTTTAAATTCTATTGGAGGATATACCCAGATCTTGTTTAATTCTACATATTGTATACTATCACTCCCCATCAATACCTTGCCTACCTTTACCATAGGCTCAAAGGTTGGATTGTCCATATCCACCTCCCGATCTTCTGGCGCTATTTGCTGGTTTACTTGAGCATAAGCTGGGATTACACTCAAGAAAGCCATTGTTACTAATATGTAAATTCTATTTTTCAACATCAAAAGCAAAAGTACTATATTTTCTGCATTCAAAGAAAACAATTGCTAAAAATTTGCATTTGTCTAATATTCTCTGTACCTTTGTTAATAATTGCGAATGAACTAATAGTTATCGTGAAGAGATTATTTTTTATAATTACCATACTTTCATGTATGATAACCACTATTGATGCTCAACGGTCTAGCTCTTGGGAGAGCTACTTGGAACAAATACAAGACATGGATGACTTTGAATCCATCTCCTGGGACGATTATACTGATATTCTGACGAATCTATCTGAGCATCCTATCAATATTAACACCGCAACCCGAGAAGATTTAGAGCAATTTCCCTTTCTCACGGCCCAGCAAATTGAAGATATACAGGCTTACATCTATCAATATGGACCGATGAAGAGTTTGGGAGAAATAGCTATGATTGAATCTATAGGATATTATCAACGACAGCTATTGAGTTATTTTGTTTATCCCGGAGAAATCACAAGCAAAACTACCCTCACTTTAAAAAATATCTTAAAATATGGAAAACACGAGATTGTAGGAAGTATGAAAATTCCCTTCTATGAACGGAAAGGTGACAAAAATGGATATTTGGGCTATAAGTATAAACATTGGTTTCGCTACAATTTCACCTATGGACAGAATGTTAAATTTGGGATTCTTGGCTCACAAGACGCAGGCGAACCTTTTATGAGTCAAGGCAACTATCCTTATGACTTTTATTCTTTTTATTTCCAACTTCGAAATTTTGGAAAAATCAAGAATATTACTCTAGGTCGTTATCGCGTACATTTCGGATTAGGCCTAACTATCAACAATGATTTTGGCTTAGGCAAGACTATCACATTAACTACACTAGGCCGTAACAGCAATGCCATTCGTACACATTCCTCCCGATCATCAGCCAACTACTTACAAGGAGCAGCTACCACCATATCCCTACTCCATGGTCTTGATGTAAGTGCGTTTATATCTTATCGAAATATAGATGCAACTCTCAATACAGACAATCACACTATTGCTACTATTGTAAAAACAGGATATCATCGCACACAAAATGAGATAAATAAAAAAGATAATGCATCCACGTTCCTTTGTGGAACCAACATTCGATATTTCAAGAATGGATATCATATCGGAGCAACAGCCTTATATACATCATTTAACAAGCCACTAGCTCCAAAGACGAACCAAATTTACCGTCGATGGTATCCTCAAGGAGCATCATTTTACAATATGAGTATAGACTATGGATACACTAGTAACAAATTAACTTTTTCTGGAGAAACGGCTATCAATAATCTGAATGCTTTAGCCACACTAAATTTGGTCAGTTATGCCTTTAACAGCAATTTATCACTAATCACCATTCAGCGCTTTTACTCATACAAATATTATTCCTTATACAGTCAGAGTTTTAATGATGGAGGGGCTGTTCAAAATGAAAGTGGCATATATCTTGGTATAAATTGGCAACCTTGGCGAAAACTCACCATGATGGCATACACAGATTACGCCTATTTCCCATGGGCTCGTTATCGTACCTCAATGTCCTCTACGAGTTGGGATACTATGCTTTCAGGAACACTCCTACTACGAAAACCGTGGAATATCAACTTCAGATACCGATACCGAGTACGACAAATAAACAATTCATCAAAAACGGCTCTTGTCAACCAAACAGAACAACATGCCAAGCTTGCCGTTAATAGCTCATTTAAGACTTGGAACAACACCTTAGAAGGCAATTTTAGCTATTCTAAAGACAACCACAAAAGCTTTGGATGGATGATCGCAGAACGCTCAAGCGTCGATATACACTTTTTACGCTTATATGCAGGTATCAGCTATTTCCATACACAAGATTTCAATAGTCGAGTATATGCCTATGAGCAAGGGCCACTTTATACTCTCAGTTTCCCTTCTTTTTATGGTGAAGGCATTCATTATATGCTCATGACCAAAGCCAATATCAACAGTCATCTCATGGTGTTAGCCAAAGTAGGTACCACTAACTATTTCGATCGAAATCACATATCAAGCAGTTATCAACAAATTAATCAATCCGCCATAACTGATTTAGATATACAGGTAAAGTGGAAATTTTAATATCAACTACAATAATGTTTCCCCATTAAGTACACGTTCAAATTTATCTAAATAGGCCATCGCCATCACCTTTGCATTAAATTGATCTGCAGCATATTCATGGCAGAGTTTTGAAGAATAACTAGGTAGGTTCTGAAGGTGACTTATTATTGCTTGTTCATCACCTAAAAATCCGACTTCAGATGGTATTAACTCTGACAAAGCCCCTCTTGGTGTACCAAAGACCGGAGAACCATAGTAAAGAGACTCTATCAAGCAAAGGCCAAATGGCTCATCCCACAATATCGGGAAAATCAGGCCCTTTGACTGTTGAATAATCTGTTGCTTTTCTACATTATCAACCATACCATGAAAATGAATACGCGGACTTAAAGTAAAGCGAAACCCCATCTTAAGATTCAGACGATATCCACCCAATACATCAAGATGAGCATGAGGAATATTTTTTGCAATGCGTATAGCACCCTTCACATTTTTAACTTTCCATGCAGCTTTGCCTAAAAAATGGAAATGATTACGTGTAAGAGATAAATTAACAGCTCCATACTCATCCCAATCTAAGCCATTGTATACATAAGAGCTGCTACCATAACGCTTGGCATGATCAGCCGATACAAATATCGAGTAAGGAGAAATTGTTGTTCCTTGAGGTAAATTACCATTTATCGTAACAACATAAGGTTGTTTAAGGTTTTCTTCATAAACGGTATCACTAAAATGCACAATATCTGTATCCCCAGGAATCTGCTTACCAATACTCATATTGGGATTAATAGCTACTACTCTAGCAAAAGGACATGATGATCCGGAATGTACCAAAAACGTTACTTGATGCCCCATGGCAGAAAGCTCCTTACCTAAAGCCCAAATTACACGTTCGGTACCACCATAATGTTTTACTGGGAGAATCGTATCTTTAACTATTGTAATATTCATCTATTTACTAAAATTATTCTATCGTTCAACTTCCAAATACAATATCATATTCATGCAGTCATTAAAACCTTAGCAAAAGTACAAAAAAAATATATCTTTGCCAAAACTATCAGCATTACTTAATAATATCATTAAGTATCCGTTACTATCACTAAAGCACATGTAACATCATTATTTCAAGTTTAATTAACATCTATAAATATTTAGAAATCATCATCTCTTCCAAGCCGATTCATTTTATTTTTGTAATTTTGCATACATAAATCAAAAGGAATAGAAATCAATGGAAAATCTTCAAGAGCAATCAACACAACATTATTATAGAAAACAAATGCTCAGATTCATTCTGACTTATTTTTCCCTAGTGATACCGAGCATTCTACAAAAACCAATATTTACAGCATTATACTGTAATGACACTGAGTATTTTACAGATTGTACCAAAGTTATTTATCACGGACTTTCGCTTGATTTTACAATTGCTGGATATTTAATGATTATTCCTGCATTGCTGCTAGTAGTATCTATATGGTCTGATTCTAAGTATCTCAAAAAGGCTTTCACTATATACAATGGCATTACAGCAAGCCTACTGATTACCATATTTTGTCTGAATATCATACTTTATAAATTTTGGCGATTCCCATTAGATTCAACCCCTCTTTTCTATTTTCTTTCATCGCCTAAGGATGCGATTTCTAGTGTCAGTCTCGGCTTTGTAGCCATTGGCCTTTTAGTCACTTTCGTGTTCATTTACATGACCTATTTGTTTTTGAATAAATGCCATTCTCTTATAGCTATCACTCCCACATATAACAATAAAAAGAAGATAATATCTACCGTCATACTTATCATATTCACAGGATTGCTAATCATTCCTATAAGAGGTGGAATAACAGTATCTACACAAAATACGGGTACTGCTTATTTCAGTGAGAAAATGGAGCTTAATCATGCTGCTGTCAATCCAGCATTCAGTCTCTTCGAAAGTATAATAAAAGAAAATGATTTTGCTGGGCAATATCGTTTCATGGACAATCAGGAAGCCAACCGTATCATGAACGGTCTAATTAACACAAGCGATAAAGGGATGAAAACCATTCTCTCTACCAAACGTCCGGATATATACATTGTCATTTTAGAAAGCTTTTCTGATTCCGTCATGAAAACAGGAGCAACACCCCAATTGGCTAAATTAGCAAAAGAAGGCATTTATTTTGAGAATATGCACGCCAATAGTTTCAGAACTGACCGAGGTACCTTGGCGATTCTTAGTGGCTATCCTGCTCAGCCAACTATGAGTCTTATGAAATATCCTAAAAAGACCAATACCCTTCCTTCTATCGGTAAAAAATTAGCTCAAGCAGGATACGGATTGAAATATTTTTATGGTGGCGATGCTGATTTCACGAACATGAGATCTTATCTTGTTAGCATGGATTTCACGGATATTACTAGCGATATTAATTTTCCTGTAAAAGACAGACTAAGTAAATGGGGGGTACCAGATCATCTCGTTTTTCAACGCATGGAGGAGGAACTCACCGAACAAGACAAAAAGCCTAGACTGTGGGTATTGCAAACTAGCAGTTCTCACGAGCCTTTTGATGTTCCATATCATAAATTAAACAACAAAGTGCTGAATGCCTTCAACTATACCGATGACTGCATTGGCAAATTTGTTACAGCACTTAAAAAAAGTCAAAAGTGGGATAATGCTCTCGTCATATTTATCCCAGATCACTTAGGATGCTATCCTGAAACTATCGATAATTTCCATATCTATCGATATGAAATACCGATGATTTGGACAGGTGGCGCCATCACTGGTCATCAAAAAATAGAAACATACGGATCACAGCAAGACATCGCAGCTACCTTATTAGGGCAACTATCTATAGATCATAGTGATATGAAATTTAGTAAGAATATGCTAGCGACATCTATACCTCATTTTGCATTCTTTACTGTTCCTGATGCATGGGGAATGGCCAAGAAGGACAAATACGTAATTTTCAATAACAAGAATGAAAAAGTTGTTACTAAGAGTGGTAACTACAAATCACTCGTTCCACAAGGAAAAGCCTATTTACAAAAACTATACGATGACATTGCTGCAAGATAAATGAATGCGCATAAAATACTTACCCAGTAGAGCATATTTCGTTAAATATTTCTACCTTTGCAAAATATATTTCAAATATGGGTGAAATTAAACTATAAAAATGGCCGATTATAATATACAAACTGTACATGATAAGATTTTAGGCATTTGTAAAGCACTTGATGAAACTTGTAAAAGTCATGGACTAACTTATTATCTATGGGCTGGTACCATGATAGGTGCCGTACGGCATCAAGGTTTTATTCCATGGGATGATGATATGGATATCGCCATGCCAAGAGCTGATTATGACAAATTGATTGCCCACTGCAAAGAATGGCTACCACAACAATATGAAATGATTTGCAGCGAAAATGATGCTAACTATCCTTTGCCTTTTGCTAAAATTCAAGATGCAAATACTACATTAATAGAACGGGCTCACATGCATTATACTGGTGGTATATATCTTGATGTCTTTCCTATTGATGGTGTACCAACTGAATGGATAGCCCGCCATTGGCAATTCACACAATATCAATATTGGAAAAAGGTGCTTTATCTGCTTTATCGTGATCCTTATAAACACGGTCATGGAGTTAGTTCATGGATTCCTCTTTTATGCAGAAAATTCTATACTTTAAAGGGTGTACAGGATAAAATTCGTACCCTACTTCATAAATACAGCTATGATAACAACATACTTGTTGCTGATTATGATGACGGAATGAAAGGAGTAATGAATAAAAACATTTTAGGACATCCTACAGCCTTTACTTTCGAAAATACTACATTATTAGGTGTAGAACACTACGAGGCTTATCTGAGCAATAAATATGGCGATTATATGACGCTTCCAGATGAAAAACATCAGCGTCAACATAATTTTCACTACTTAGACTTAGAAAATTCATATAAAGACTATTATAAAAAAAATAAGAACTCTCTTTGAGTTCTTATTTTTTTATCTCAAATAATACAATAATTTCTTATAGGCAAGTTTCAAATTCCAGGTTAAACGGCGATACGTTTTCTTTTTTGCACTTTTTTCATTAATTGAAGATGCAAACAGACCCGTATGAGAGCCTTGAGTTGCTATACACGGATGACACCAGTAATAGTTTAACCCTGCTCGCTGTATCAATGATGTATGATATAAATCTATCGGCATATCACATCGATTTTCACGTACATGCTGAAGTATAAGTTCGGCAGCTTCTCTTGTGCAATACAAAGCACCTGCAAATCGATCTCTTTTGGCTATATACAAATGCTGGCCCTTTTTACGCTGAGAACCTGGCACAAAATGTAGACTACTGTCCTCAAAAGAAATAAGGGCCGTTGCAAGATGACGATTTTGTATTTCAGATAGACACTGATTAAATACTTTTTCAAAGTTAGGATACAAAAGCATATCATCTTCCAAAATCAAGGCGCCATCTAATTGATGATCTACAATATATCTTGCAGCCTTAAGATGTTTAGTTGCAACGGAAGTAGCTGGTGAAATGCAATCCATCTCTCCAGTAAAATATTGATGAACAAACTCTAGATTGAGATCATCCATATCACCATCGAGAATATACTCAAAAGAATATCCCCAGCTTTTCATCATTTTTTCAATATGCTTCTGTCGGTCTTCATATCCTTTTTTCACATGAAGAACCAATATTTTTGAGTTTATCATAGACTTATGTATACATTACTAATTTGAGTTGCTACATCACTATTTTCAAACCTACGCACATATTCACGACTTGCACGATTCAACGCCTCCCGATGTTCAATACAATACAATATAGCATTTTTCATCCCCTCTACATCATCAGGATCTACATATAGACAAGCCTCTCCACCAGCTTCTTCCAAACAACTGCCCAATGCTGCTACAACTGGCAATCCACTTTGAATAGCCTCAATAATAGGTATACCAAAACCTTCATAACGAGAAGGATATACAAAGCATTGAGCCTGCTGATAGATAGCATAAAGATCATGATTAGGCACCCCCGAAAGGAAATGGACACGAGTGGCATACGATTTACCTTGTATACGTTTCATGATGTCACGATAATACTGAGTTTTTCGTCCAACAATGACGATATGAAAATCTTTAGGAAGTTTCTCTAAGGATTGAATAGCTAGATATACATTTTTACGTTCCTCTATTGTACCCACATTCAAGATATAGGTATCAGGAAGGTTATATTTTTTTTTGACCTCTTGAATTTGTTCTTCTGAAACCGTAACTTTAAAACGGGTACCACAACTCTGATAGATGACATCAATCTTATCTGCAGGAAAATTACTATAATGAAGTATATCACGTTTAGTACATTCACTGATAGCTATGATACGATCGGCCTCTTTCACGGATTGATAAAACTTACGTTTGTAGAGTTGCACATCTATCCAATGATAATATTCTGGATGACGAAGAAAAATAAGATCATGTATAGTCAGCACACTCTTTATACCTGTTTTTTTTAGTCCTATAGGCAATTCACCAGATAATCCATGATATATCTCTACCCCATCCCGTTTAAGATCTTTCACAACACCTCTACTACGCCACAAGCTAGCTTTGATTTTCGAAAAAATAGAAGAACTACATTTACCATTAGTTCCATTTGGATATTTAAAAATCACATTTTCATGGAATTCTATCTGATTGCGCAATTCATCTTTCCCCTGATCAGGCGCATAGAGGAAAAATTCATCATTATGATCGATGGCCGCTAAAGAATTAATTAGTGTACGACTATAACTGCCCAACCCTGTTCCATTTCTGACTATTCGTTTTGCATCGTATCCTATTTTCATTTATTTCTTCTTTTTAGGAACAACTTTACCATTAACAACTTCAAATCTTTCATTAAACTCTTCACGTGTACGTTTCCACCGATTATGACTCCAAAGATATAATTCAGGTTGTCTACGAATTGTTTTTTCGAGTTCTTGAAAATAAATATCTGTTATCTCAAAATCACGTATAACCTTGGTGTCACGGTGAATAACTTTCATCTCACAATTGTAATGACCTCGACAAACACGAGTTACATCACCATACACAAAGGCTTGTTTAGTATGTTTTACTATGCGCTCTGCACCAGTCAATACTGGTGTATCATGATTCAAGAAGTTGAGCCAATGATGCATATTCCACCACATGGGTACCTGATCAGCTATATATCCTACGACCAAAGGTTTCCCTTCACGCTCAAACTGAATAATCTTACGTAAAGACTCTTGCATCGGAATACACAAAGCTCCTTGACGCTCCCTGACGTATTTAAACAATTTGTCAAAATATTCATTTTCCAAAGGATGATAAAGCTGACAGCACAAGGCTCCAGGCGCCCAATAAGGCATTGCGGTAATCCATTCCCAATTCCCTAGATGACCTAAGTAGACTGCCATTGACTGGCCCTCTGATATCGCTTGGTTGAATTCTTCCAAACCTGTAAATGTCATACGTTTGCAGAGTTCTTCCTTACTCATCGTCATGAGTTTGATTGTCTCTACAAGATAATCGCAGAAATAATGATAAAATCCCCGCTCTATCTTCTTTAATTCTTCATCGCTTTTTTCAGGAAAAGAAGATTTCAAGTTTTTCCATATTACCTGATGACGGTATCTTATAACGTCGGCTATCAGCAAGCACAGTAAATCTGAAAAGATATACAATACCTTCAATGGTAATAGCGACATGACAAACCAAAAGCCATAGGCTAACAGGTATCCGATATAGGATAATTTTTTTTTCATGCGTTCGTAATATCAAAATACTTTTGTAATACCAAGTAAGAAATCAAATCTTCACGTTTCCGGTTCCTAAACTGGTTGATATATTCGTGTGCATGACGAACTATCGCTTCAGCCTCTTTAGGATGTCCTAGATAATAAGCGATACGTTCTTTAAGATCAGAGAAATCTGGCTTTATTTCTATATAATGATAATTTGGAATGAGCTTTCCTTCCATAAACCAAGTCTCACAAGTAGGCCTTGGCATCACTGCTATCGAATTGGAAGACATAATCCACTTCAGGTTACTCGCCACATCATTTCCTTCAAGTGCCATGATAAACTTGTAATCCAAATGTTCACCTATCGTTAACTTTTCAGTATACCATTCTGGATATTGCTTATCTATCACTCCAAGATTACACAATGCATCCCCATAATACATTTTCATAAAGTCATACCTATTCTTTTTTAAAATACTATGACTATGCTCCTGTATCATACCTCTAAAGATGACCATATCTTTCTTTTCTGCCCATTTCTTTTTATCATGAACAAATAAGAAATGACGAACTTTGTCTAGATTCAAAAGCACTGAATTTTCCTGATTCTGCTGTAAAGGTCGACTTTTAACAATAGAAGGTACTTCTGGTATATAAGTTATATCACCTGGCAATAGACACCAACGATTCTCTAAAGGGAAACTCTTGGCGTAGCTATATGAATCAAGATAGTAAACTTTTTGGCCTGTCATAAGCTGATCTTTCAACATAAGCGATTTTTCTTGAAACTTTTCCGGCTGAAAATCAGCACTGGTCAGTTGATTATAATAATTTACTCGATCCAAAATATACGCTTTATCCTCTCGCTTATCCAATGATTTCAAAATACGACGACGATTCCATGCTTTCAGCCAATGGGGTGTGTAGATTGACAGATAGGATAGGATATAATACTTTAATTTAGAATTCTTTCCACTATGAAGTGTGTAATAAATTTTTCGTTTATTCATATTTCTTTATTTTTGTGCTGGCAAAAGTTTATCATTCACCATACGATACATGTATTGATAGATCATTGCTTTCAGCTCTGTTTCCATCTTATTCTGTTCTGGAACTTTACCTATCAAATTATGCTTCATGAACAAATCTGTTAATTTATACATAGCCTTGGTCGTCTTACCATCAAACTGCATTACATAACCATACTTCACATACTGATAAATACCGTTAAGATAGTTAACAGCCCAAGTTTCTTGAGCAGGTGTACGAAGTAAGTCTACGCCAAAAGCCATATAAGTATTGGGATAACCAATATAGTTAAGTATCGTTGGCATAATATCAATTTGCTGAGCTATACCATCTATACGCTGAGCTTTGATTTCACCTGAAGGGTCATATATAATAATCGGTGAGCAAAAACCGCCAATATCGGTCTTATACTGCTCATGGTCACTCTGATTGGTATGATCACTTGTAATCACAAAAATCGTATTTTTAAACCAACTCTGTTTGCTGGCCGATGCAAAAAATTTGCCAATAGCCATATCAGTGTAACGTATACATTTGTGGATAGGAAGATGTTCTTCTTGATAGACATTCTTATATTTTTCTGGCACTACAAACGGATCGTGGCTAGATACAGTAAAGATTGCTGTCATAAAAGGCTGTTTCATTTCACCCATCTTTGCACAGTAGTATTGCATAAATGGTTCATCCCATATACCCCAGTTACCATCAAAATCAGCCTCCCCACCAAAACGGCTATCACTATCATAATCTTCACGCCCATAATAATTTTGAAAACCAATTTTCTTGGCAAAGGCCAAAAATCCCATAGAACCGCGTTTGGCTCCATGGAAGAAGGCTGTTTGATATCCCCACTTGCTCAATAATCCTGGTATTCCTGTATAGATATTCATTGACGCAGGTGTCAAAATAAACGGTTCACCAAAACGAGGTATACTACTCAATACAGAAGGCATACCATCTATGCTTTTACGACCATTGCAGAAGGAATAGCGGTACACTAGACTTTTCTCGATAATCTTGTCAACATTTGGCGTATAGCCTTTGTATTTCCCTTCAAAGAAATCATGATTAAAGCCACCAATATATTCACGCCCGAAACTTTCGACGATAAGAATTACAATATTCTTTTTCTGCACTTTCGAAGGAATATCATATAGCATTGAGGAAAGATACTCCTGACGGTGAATCGGTTCATATATTTTAGACGATTCTTCAAGTGAATGATAATAATCTGGCACCACAAAGTCTGCCTTTCCCAAGGTGCGGATAAAAGCAAAAGGAGTATTGAGAACTATGGCACAATCTGTAGGTCGGTCTACATACTCGTTTGCATTGCTAATCGTAATTGGACGAACATCACCCTTTAAGCCACCTCGACCTCCGCCTATAGTTGCCACAACAGCAATAATTAGACAAGCCAACTGAATAACAGAATAAATACATCTATACTTGGCCGTCATATAATGCTTAGCATCAGTACGTGGCATAACGTAAAGCTTACATACCAAATACATAACTACCGCAAAAACGACCACCAGATACCAATGCGTAAGTGTATTATTCAGAACTATACTTGCTATGTTATTCTCATTGTCGAATTCTCTAAACACAGAGGCCGTTGTACGACGAAGTGTAAAAGGAAAATAGACAGAATCAGCTAGATTAATGACCAGTGTAAAGCCATTAACGACAAGAAAAATCCCCTTACATACCTGATGATATACTCGATTTTCCTTTAGCCAAAGCGGAAATAGCATCAGTAATGTATAGAGACCGTTAGTATAAAGAATAGCAGAAGTATCAAACACCAATCCACCCTTCAACCAATGACTGATTGGGGTGGATGCTAAGCCATCTGCAAAATAGCTATAATTAACTAAAAAAAAGGTAACTCTAGCTAAGAAATAAATAAGATAAGCTAGAGCTATATTCAAAATCAAAGCAATAGGCGAACCAAAAGTTGATTTAAGTACTCGTTTCATACTAAAACTCGTTTAAACTTGTTGCATATCATGCAACTTCTTATAATAACCATCTTTGGTTATCAATTCTTCATGTGTGCCACGTTCCACGATGATACCCTCATGAAGCACACAGATTTCATCGGCATTTTTTATGGTAGAAAGGCGATGGGCTACAGCCACTGTCGTTCTGGTCTTCATCAAATGGGTAAGTGCATCTTGTACCAATCGCTCACTCTCTGTATCTAAGGCTGATGTTGCCTCATCAAGAATCAAGATAGGTGGATTCTTCAAAATAGCTCGGGCGATACTCACGCGCTGACGCTGACCACCAGAAAGTCGACCTCCACGGTCACCAATATTGGTATCAAAGCCATTTTCTGATTCTTGAATAAATTCGAATGCATTAGCTATCTTAGCTGCATTAGCGACCTCTTCATCTGTAGCGTTATCTTTACCAAATTTAATATTATTCTTGAAAGTATCATTAAAGAGTATAGCTTCCTGATTTACATTACCAATAAGTGAACGTAAATCTTGCACACCTAAATCTTTTACATTGATACCATCGATAAGCACTTCTCCCTCTTGCACATCATAGTAACGAGGTATCAAGTCTACTAAAGTAGATTTACCACTACCGCTCTGTCCTACCAATGCCACAGTATGTCCCTTTGGAATTATCAAATTAATATCCTTCAGCACATATTTCAGTTCTTGGGTCTGTCGATCTGTATACGCAAAAGAGACATGTCTAAACTCAATCTGATGTTCTAATGTTTTAATATGCTTAGGATTAGGACTATCTTTTATTTCGATTTCAGCATTTAAAATCTGATCAATACGCTCCATGCTGGCCAATCCTTTTGGGATATTGTATCCCGCTCTTGAAAATTCTTTCAATGGAGCTATAATACTATAAAGAATTACCAAATAGTAAATAAAAGTAGGACCATCAAGTACAGCCTTGTTTAATACCAAAATTCCGCCAAACCAGAGCACTATCATAATCATAACAGTACCTAAAAATTCGCTCATAGGGTGAGCCATCTGCTGTCGCACGTTTACACGAAGAATATGATCACGATAAGAAGAATTCGTTCTATCGAATCTCTTGTTCATTTTCTCCTCTGCATTGAACGCTTTAATAATACGAAGTCCACCCAGCGTTTCCTCTACTTGACTCATGGTATCACTCCATAAAGTTTGTGCATAGGCACTACGAGCTTTTAGCTTTCTACCAACAACACCCATAAACCAGCCGAAAACCGGTACAAAAATAATAGTAAACAGAGTTAATTGCCAGCTGATGGCCATCAATGTACCAAAATAAATTACGATTAAGACTGGATTTTTAAATAGCATATCCAGACTCGACATAATACTATTCTCTACTTCTTGCACATCACCACTCATACGAGCAATAATATCACCCTTACGTTCCTCACTGAAAAAACTCAAAGAGAGTGAGGTAATCTTCTGATATAATTGATTTCGTATATCTCGAACTACACCTGTACGTATAGGCATCATTGTAGCAGAAGAAAGGAAATAGGCTGCAGTTTTCAAAAAAGTCATAAAAGCTAGGAAAAAGCCAATCACCAGCAGAGCTGTGGTTGCACTAGTTTCCAGTATCATATCCTGCACATAATAAGACAAGTTATTCAGCAAGACTTCCTTATCAAAGGCCCATGGCATCAAATCATTGGCACGAATTCCACCATCCACCTGGAAAAGAATTTGCAGTATTGGTATTAAAGCTGCAAATGAAAAGATATTCAATATTGCTGATAAAATATTGAATATCACAGAAAAAGCGAGATAACGCTTATATGGTGGGACAAATCTTTTCAGTACTTGTAAAAATTCTTTCATATCTTGCAAATATACACCAAATGTGCAAAACTGCAAAGCGTTTTACAGTTTTTTACTTTACTTCTTCTCCAAAGAGAGTTGCAGAAGTAGAACCTGTAATCTTCACTTTGACAAATTCTCCAATATGATGATTACCTTTAGCCATAATAACGGCTTTGTTTTGTGGAGTACGGCCCATAAGTTGATTACGGTCGCGCTTACCAAATCGCTCGATAAGAATTTCAAATACCTTGCCTTCATCCTTCTTGTTCTGCTCTGCACTGATTTGGGTTTGCAAGCTAATCAATTCGTTCAAACGACGAATCTTTTCTTCTTCTGATATATTATCAGGCAGGTGTTCTGCAGCATAAGTACCAGGGCGTTCGCTGTATTTAAACATGAATGCACTGTCGAAACCTACTTCTTTCATCAGTGACAATGTCTGCTGGAAATCTTCTTCTGTTTCATCATGATAACCTACAAAAACATCGGTAGTAATGCCACAATCAGGGATAATACGATGAATAGCATCAATAGTTTTCATATATTTCTCGCGGGTATACTTGCGATTCATCAGTTTCAGAACTTTGTCGCTTCCGCTCTGAGCAGGGAAGTGGATATGATGACACAAATTTGGCTCATCAGCAATAGCCTGTAAAATATCTTCTGTCATATCCTCAGGATTAGATGTGGTGAAACGTACACGCATATCTGGCACAGACTCAGCGACCTTGCGAAGTAATTCTGCAAAAGAAGTACCATTCTCAGGACGCTTACCATTAGGTAACAGACCGTAACTGTTTACATTCTGACCTAAAAGGGTTACTTCCTTGAACCCCTTATCATGCAAATCTTTTACCTCACGCAGAATGCTTTCTACATCACGACTACGCTCACGCCCTCTTGTGAAAGGAACGATACAGTAATGACAGAAATTATTGCAACCACGCATAATACTAACAAAACCACTTACATGGTTACCACCAATACGCTGTGGAATAACATCACGATAAGTCTCTGTCTTAGAGAGTTCAACATCTATTGCAGGCTGACCCAATTCGCAACTGGCTATCATCTCTGGTAGATTAAGATAAGAATCTGGTCCACATACTAAATTAGCATAATGGTTCTGCACCAAATCTTCCTTTACACGCTCTGCCATACAACCCAGCACACCAAGAATAACCTTACGACCCTTCTTCTGCTCTGCATGGAGGGTTTCTAAACGGTTAAAAATTTTGTTTTCTGCATTTTCTCGCACACTACATGTATTGAGGAAAATGGCATCTGCCTCATCCTCATTATCAGTTGTCTCATAACCGGCCATCTTCATAACTGATGCAACGACTTCACTATCGGCCACATTCATCTGACAACCGTATGTTTCTATAAAAAGTTTTTTATCCATTTCTTACCTTAAATTGGGATGCAAAGTTACTGAAAATAAATTAATTACGCAAATTCTTCGTTGCAAAAAGCAAGACGAAGTAAATGACTACAGCAGATACCATACCTGCTATAGCATCGATGAGATAATGTGCCTGAATATATACTGTTGCCATACACAGGAACAAATAGATTGGAAGGATACTATACACTAACCATTTCTTACGCGTATGTATTGCAAGCAGCATGCATACTGTACTGATGCCCACATGGCTGCTTGGAAATGCAGCAGTAGGTCGTTCACCTGCATCTTTGGCATCCTCTACAAGACGATAAAACAGACCATCAGGATCACCTGGACTTGGCAAACAATCTGTATGTGTATTGAAATAATCACCTAATGCGGGGAACACCCCATTAGCGATATCATGAAGGCCTACTGCTTCATAATAGAAGGTTGGACCTGCTACGGGTACAAAAATAAAGATGACATAATAAATCAGAAATGCTGCCATCAAAATGAAAGTACAACGTTCAAATTCCTGATATTTCAGAAAGAAATAATATAGAGCTACATAAGCAATAATCGGATAATACATAAAATAGCCCATATCCATCAATTCACTAATAATGTGCGATGGAAAATTTTTAGCAAATACCAATGCAGGCTGAAAACCAAAGAGACTCTGCTCCCAGCCGGCAAAAATATAATCCATATTCATGAAAATACGGTTCAACTCATAAGTATCAGGATACCACCAGGCTAAAAGACCTAACTGTGGTACAATACGCATAAGCTTAGTCATACGACAAGGAACCATACGATATACGGCCCAAAGTAACAGGGTCATTACCAATATCTGCACTCGCCCCCAAATCATAGATTGTGGATTATGAAGACGAGTATAGGTAAAGAAAATCATCAACAGGGTAAAAGCCATATAGGCCAACACAGCCCATTCTAAAGCCAAAAGCCCCCTTTTAGGATTCTTCTCTATTTTAAAGTATTCTAAAAACATCATTTCACCATAAAGGATGGCCTATTAAAGCCAACCGTTTTCTTGATACCATTTTACTGTTAGCTTCACACCACGCTTCAACTGATATTGTGGGTGAAAACCAAGTTCATCTACAGCGGGTTCGATATCACATCGCCAATTGCGCTGCTTCAGAATGTTAAACTTATCGTTATTGAGTACTGTCATTTTTCCCGTCAGCCGGCCATAGTATTCACCGAAAAAAGTAATTACACGAAGCACCCAGATAGGAGCTTTAATACGCAACCACCATGGTTTACCCATTTCTGCATGGAGCAGATCACTAAACTCTGTAGACTGATATACTTTACCATCACTCAGGAAGTATTTCCTACCGCTCTTGCCTCTATCCAAAGCCTGGAACACAGCCTGAACAACATCGAGTACATATATGAAAGTAATATCCTGACACTTAAAGCCTACAGAGAAATCGATATGCTGCTTAATACTCTTAGCCATCATGAAATAATCTTTTTCTTTCGGACCATACACACCGGTAGGACGAAGAATGATATAAGATAACTGTCCATTCACAGATTCCAAGAACTTTTCAGCTTCGAGTTTACTTTTACCATATGCTGTATTCGGATGAGGTACATCATTTTCCTCGATTTCATGATAAGGTTGTTCTTCACGGACAGCTCCAAACACACTAAGTGAACTCAGGTATACCAATCGTTTCAAAGGCATTTTCAGCTCCAAGATAGCCTTTACGAGATTAATGGTACCCTCTGTATTCACTTTGTAAAAATCCTCCTGATGCAGACATTTTGTTGCACCTGCAGCATGAACAATATAATCAAAATTTGTATCAGCTAACTGCTGTTTCAGTTTTTCTTTATCTGAGAGATCAAGTTCTATGAAGTGGATACGCTCGTCTTGTAAATATCGACGACTACTCGATTTACGAACGCCAGCCCAAGTTTCCAAGCCCCTATTAAGGGCTTCTTCAACTATAAAACTACCAATAAAACCAGATGCTCCGGTTACAAGAATTTTCATTTATTTTTTTTATGTTTCGCTTGCAAAGATACGAATTATTTTGTAAGTTTGCATATAATAATGATTAAAAGACATTTTAGCTATGGGAAAGGGTAAAAAAGGAGGCAAGCGCCTCACGAAGAAACAATTGACAGAGAAATTGCTCAATCTTTTCCAATCGCATCCTGACGAGGTACTTTCTTTCAAAGATATTTTCCACATGCTTCACTTGGACACCCATCCGTTGAAGATGCTGGCTATCGACGTGATGGAAGAAATGGCTTGGGATGATTATTTGATGAAGATTGCGGATAACAAATACCAGCTCAATACCAAGGGACAGTTACTTGAAGGTACTTTCATTCGTAAAACAAATGGAAAGAACGCTGTAAAGCCAGATAATGACGAGACTCCAATTTTCGTATCAGAACGAAATTCGATGTTCGCCCTTAATGGCGACCGTGTACGTGTAGCTTTATTGGCTCGCCGCAAAAATCATATTCGAGAAGCACAAGTACTCGAAATTCTCGAGCACAGTAAGAATACTATTGTAGGACGTCTTCATGTGGGCAAGGATTTGGCATATTTGGTTACACCGAATAATATCTATTCACACGATATCATTATCCCTAAACGTAAGTTGAAAGGAGGTAAAACCGATGATAAGGCTATAGTAAAGATTACACAGTGGCCTAGCGCCGAACATAAAGATATGTTGGGCGAAGTCGTTGATATATTAGGTGCTACAGGTGACAATGATGTCGAAATGAATACTATTCTAGCTCAATATGGCCTACCATACATTTATCCAAAGAATGTAGAGGAAGCAGCTAATCAGATTACTGGTGAGATTACCGAGAAAGATTTGGCTGAGCGTGAAGACTTTCGAGATGTTTTCACTTGTACCATCGACCCCAAGGATGCTAAGGACTTCGACGACGCTTTGTCGTTCAAGGAGTTGGATAAAGGTCTCTATCAGGTGGGGGTTCACATTGCCGATGTATCACACTACGTCAAAGAGGGTTCGGTTATCGATAAGGAAGCTTATAAGCGTGCTACCAGTGTATACTTGGTAGATCGTACTATTCCGATGTTGCCCGAACGTCTTTGCAATTTTATCTGTTCACTTCGTCCAGACGAAGAAAAACTGGCTTATAGTGTCATCTTTAATCTCGATGACGAAGCAAATATCAAGGCATATCGTATAGTTCATACTGTTATCAAGAGTAATCGTCGCTATGCTTACGAAGAGGTTCAACAAATTCTCGAATACAATGGAGTGATAGATGGTACTGGCGAACCTGCTCCAAAAGCTCCGAAAGATGGTTACAAAGGCGAGAATGCTACCATTCTTATCATGCTCGACCGTTTGGCTAAGAAACTTCGCGCCAACCGATTCAAGAATGGTAGTGTAAAATTCGATCGCGAGGAACTCCACTTTGATGTAGACGAAAAGGGCAAACCTACTCGTTGTTATTTTAAACGTAGCCACGATGCCAATAAACTGATTGAGGAGTTCATGCTTCTAGCCAATAAGACTGTTGCTGAGAGTATTGGCAAGGTCGCTCGTGCCAAAAAAGCAAAGGTACTTCCTTATCGTGTACACGACAATCCAGATCCTACTAAATTAGAAACCTTACGCGAATTCGTGGTCAAATTTGGCTACAAACTCAAAAGCACCAGTACCAAGGGAGCTACAGCTCGCAGTTTAAATAAATTGATGGAGGAAGTGAGCAAGAAGCCTGAGTCTAACATGATTCAGATGGTAGCCCTTCGTGCTATGATGAAGGCGAAGTATAGCGTACATAATATCGGTCACTTCGGTTTGGCATTTGATTACTATACCCACTTCACTTCGCCAATTCGACGTTATCCTGATACTTTGGTACACCGTCTGCTCACTCGTTATGCCGAAGGCGGAAGAAGTGTTAACGAGAAGCGTTACGAGGAACTTTGCGAGCACTGTTCTGAAATGGAGCTAGTAGCTCAAAGTGCAGAGCGCGATTCTATCAAATACAAGATGGTTGAATTTATGGGCGACAAATTGGGAGAGGTTTACGATGCTCATATCAGTGGTATCACCAGCTTCGGTATTTATGCAGAAATCGATGAAAACCATTGCGAAGGTATGGTACCTATGCGCGATTTACAAGATGACTATTATGACTTCGATGAGCGCAACTTCTGTCTCATTGGACGTCGCCGTCATCACAAATATCAGTTAGGAGATGCTATCAAGATTCAGGTAGCCCGTACTGATTTAGAGAAAAAGCAGCTCGACTTTACCATCTACGATGAAAACAAGAAGAATAAGAGATAACCTCTTCAAGAATAAAAGCCTGACAGGATCTATTCTGCCAGGCTTTATTGTTGTGTGTTTCACATACCTTTACTGAAGCACTTTTTTCTGTGCCTTAACTGTACCGTTCTTATATGTTGTACGAACGATTTTCACACCATGTTGAAGATTTGGAGTTTCTGCTCCGATAATTGTATATAATTTTTTTTAAGTCTCTTGATATAATTTCATCTACATCAAGACTTCAATATCTGTTACCTTACTATTTACACTATAGTAAAGTTAACAGGCGTATATAAAAAGTAGTTTATTCATTAGGTCTGTAAATTGTCAAATTATTGATTTACTAAACGTTATTTATCCATATGAATCACTTGAAGGATTGCGTCTCTTTATATATTTATTGAGTATTCGCTTGGATAGGTTTTACTAGAGCAAAGGTGCAAAAAATGATGTAATTCAGCCTATGATTTTTTACCAAAAACCCATAAAAAATTGTTCAAAAGCCTTAAAACGCTAATTTGATACCGATATTTTGCGAATTTTTGCTTATTTTGCACTTCCAATCATTCACCGTAAAAAAGAAATGATAATCTAGTAAAAACCAAATAATATCTAAAAATATGTATCTTAAAAGGACATCTATCCTATGGTCAGCAGTTTTGTATACCTGTTTGATTTTTGCCCAAGGCCGACAGGAAATCAATCTGCAAAATAACTGGCAGTTTTCACACGAAGGCCAAACATGGGTAAACGTAACCATTCCTCACGATTGGGCCATCAGTGGACCATTTAATAAGAAGTGGGACTTACAGTATGTGGCCATCACACAAAATGGCGAAACAGAAAAGAGTGAAAAATCTGGTCGTTCTGGCGCTCTGCCTTGGATTGGCAAAGGCCAGTATAAAACCACCTTTACTGTTCCCACTAAATATAATAAGGCCCTGCTTCACTTTGACGGTGCCATGGCCGAACCAACTGTATATATTAATGGTCAAGAAGCAGGCTATTGGCCATACGGCTATAATGCTTTCGAGATAGATGCTACCCCGTTTATTCATCACAATGGATCTGTGAACACGCTCGAGGTAAAGCTCCAGAATGTTGAAGAAAGCAGCCGATGGTATCCGGGTGCAGGAATCTATCGCCCAGTGACATTGATTCTTACAGGCAACACAGCTATCAACCGATGGGGCACATACATTCGTACCATTAAAGCCAATACACAAGAGGCCATCGTTAGTATAGATACACAAATTGACGGCGCAAACTACCAGAAGAATCTCTCAGCAGAAGTTACCATCTATAATGCAAAAGGTAGTTTCATTGCAGCCAACCATGCTGATGTTACAAGAGAAGGTAAGATACACGCCGATTTAGATTTCAAGAAGCCTGAACTTTGGAGTCCAGAGTCACCTTACCTTTATAAGGTTGTCACCCGACTCTATCAGAATAATCAACTTATCGATGAGACCATTGACAAATTAGGTGTACGTACCCTCTCCTTCGATAAAGAAAACGGCTTTATGCTTAATGGACAAAAACGAAAGTTTAAGGGTGTATGCTTACACCACGATTTAGGTCCACTAGGAACAGCTGTCAATAAAGCAGCTCTTATCCGTCAAGTTCGTATTCTCAAAGATATGGGATGCGATGCCATTCGAACCTCTCATAACATGCCTTCTACCATGCAGATGGAAGTATATGACTCTTTAGGTATGATGGTTATGGCTGAAAGTTTCGATATGTGGGTCTATCCTAAATGCAAGAATGGCTACTCTAGATTTTTCAAAGAATGGGCCGATAAAGATATTACCAACCTCGCCTTGAATCATCGCAATCATCCTTCACTCGTAATGTGGAGCATCGGCAATGAGATTCCAGAGCAGTGGAGCGAAGAAGGACGCAAGCTCTCCGTACATTTACAGAATATTCTGCATCAGTTAGACCCTAGTCGCCCTGTTACCCAGGGTATGGACAAAGCTGAGAATGCACTAAAATCTGGTTTTGCTCAGGCGATGGATATTCCTGGTTTCAACTACCGCGTATATAAATATGGCCGTAATATCAAACAGCTGCCAAAAGGATTTATTCTAGGTACTGAGACAGCTTCTACCATCAGTTCACGTGGTGTATATAAGTTTCCTGTAGAATGGACAGCCCATAAAACTTATCCAGACGGACAAGTAAATAGTTACGATACCCAATGGTGCTCATGGAGCAATCTGCCAGAAGAAGATTTTATCGCTGATGAGGATGTAAATTATACTATCGGTCAATTTGTGTGGACTGGATTTGATTATTTAGGCGAACCATCTCCATACGATACTTATTGGCCTTCACGAAGCAGTTATTTCGGTATTTGTGACTTAGCCGGACTTCCTAAAGACCGTTACTACCTCTATCGCTCCGTTTGGAACAAGAAAGACCATACTATTCACCTCCTGCCCCACTGGACATGGCCCGAACGCAAAGGAAAAATTACCCCAATATTCTGCTATACAGACTATCCTACTGCAGAACTCTTTATCAATGGTAAAAGCCAAGGAAAAATCAGCAAAGCTATAGGCGTACAAGGCGAAATACATACCGGCAGAGCTGCAAACAGTATAGACGCTCAAGCTAGAGCTAAGCGCTATCGTCTAATGTGGGATAACGTAGTATACGAACCAGGAGAAGTAAAAGTAGTAGTTTACGACAAAAATGGGCATAAGGCTGACGAAAAGACCATGAAGACTGCTGGCAAACCTGCTAAACTTTTACTCGAAGCAGACCGTAAAACAATTGCAGCCGATGGCAACGATTTGAGCTATATCACCGTTTCGCTTACTGATAAAGACGGTACCCTTATCCCTTACGCTACTGATCAACTTACATTCGAAGTTACAGGCGACGGACAGTTCAAGGGAGTTTGCAATGGTGATGCTACTTCGCTTGAAGTATTTACCAAGCCTACCATGAAACTCTTTGCTGGTCAATTGGTACTTGTCGTACAGAGCAATAAAAACAAGGGCAACATCAACGTAAAGGTTGTCGATGCCAAGCGAAAACTTTCTCAAACACTACAAATTAGCACAAGATAAACCTATTAATAGATTAATTCATTCTTAGAAAAGTATAGGAGTATAACTACAATGAAAATCAAGATACATTTTAACCATAAAGAGGAGTTATGGAATAGCTGGTCGCATGCAGGAGGCATTCTCTTAGGCATTGTATTTGGCATCATTTTTCTCTATTGGTGTTTCTCATGCCACAATGGTTGGGCTACAGCAGGGGTCATTTTGTATCTTTTCGGCATGTTATGCTCCTATGCAGCTTCAACCATTTACCACAGTCTTTCGGCCTGGAGCAAATGGAAAGAAAGGCTACGCAAATGGGATCACGCTGCCATCTATTGGCATATTGCCGGCAGTTATTCGCCTATCACATTGATAGCTATGCGCGATCAGGGTTATTGGGGATGGAGCATTTTTATCTTTATTTGGCTCTGTGCCATTATCGGCACCATTATGAGTTTCGTCAACCTAAAAGACCACAGTAATCTCGAAACTATTGCTTTTGTAGGTATGGGGCTTTTGGTCCTTATTGCATTCAAGCCACTTATCAACGCACTTTCCACAGCAGCTTTCGTTTGGATAGTTGCAGAAGGAGTTAGCTATATCACTGGAGCCATCTTCTACAGTTTAAACAAAAAGAAATACATGCATACCGTATTTCACTTCTTCGTACTCATGGGTAGTATTTGTCATATTATTGCTGTATGGGATATTCTCATGCAGTATATCTAAAAAGCATCACTGCTGGTATCCATCCCAAATAATAACCAATAACACCAACCATTATGCACTTACCTTGTATTAACATAGTATTTGACAAAGAGAATAACCGAATTCTCTGAATAATCACAAAAAAATCCCCAGAAAAAACACGTATTCCTGGGGATTTTACTATGTAAGTTATCTAATAAAAAGAAGTTTCTCTTATTTATTGAGCTTCCATGCAACACCATCCTTGGTATCCTTTATCTCGAAACCTGCATCGGCTAGCATATCGCGAATCTGATCACTTGTAGCCCAATCCTTAGATGCCTTAGCTTTAGCACGAAGGTCGAGCACCATATCAACAACCTTGCCGTATGCCTCCTCACGGGCATCGTTATTAGCACCTTTCTCGTTCTTCAAACCTAAAAGATCAAAAGTAAAGAGGTGCATAGTATCTGTAAGTTCCTTTAAATCATCAGCACTGATATTTGCTTTATGATCAAGGATTGAATTAATTAGGTGACATGCCTCAAAAAGATAGCTGATAACAAGTGGAGTCATAAAATCATCATTCATTGCATCATAACAGCGTTGACGTAACTCCTTCACAAACTTAGCTGTAGGCTCATCGCTAGTAGCTACAACCTGAACTCGACTCAAATCATCGATAGCATTCATCAATCGCTCATAACCTTTTTGAGCTGCAAGTAAAGCTTCATTAGAGAAATCAACAGTGCCACGATAGTGAGCAGACAGAATAAAGAAGCGGATGGTCATTGGAGAATAAGCCTGATCTAATGAAGCATGATTACCTGTGAAAAACTGATCTAAAGTTATAAAGTTACCAAGACTCTTACCCATCTTCTGACCATTGATGGTAATCATATTGTTATGCATCCAGTAATGTACCATCTGGTCACCCTGACTAGCTACTGCCTGAGCGATTTCGCACTCATGATGAGGAAATACAAGATCCATACCACCACCATGAATATCGAAATGATTACCTAAATACTTTCTACCCATCGCAGTACACTCACAGTGCCAACCTGGGAAACCATCACCCCAAGGACTTGGCCAACGCATGATATGTTCCGGCGTAGCCTTTTTCCAAAGAGCAAAGTCTACTTGATTTTTCTTCTCACCCACACCATTCAACTCACGGCTATTATTAATCATATCCGTAAGGTTACGGTGAGAAAGAATACCATATTTATGGTCCTTATCGTACTTCTCGATATCGAAATAAACAGAACCATTGCTCTCATAGGCATAACCATTATCAAGAATTTGCTGAACTAACTGCTCCTGCTCGATAATATGACCTGTAGCATGTGGCTCGATTGATGGAGGCAATACATTGAGCGCATCCATGGCCTGATGATAGCGGTTAGTATAATACTGTGCTATCTCCATTGGCTCCAACTGCTCCAAACGAGCCTTTTTCTCGATTTTATCATCTCCTTCATCTGCATCGTGCTCCAAGTGACCGACATCAGTAATGTTACGTACGTAGCGTACCTTGTAGCCCAGGTGCTTCAAATAACGGAAAAGAATATCGAAAGTAATAGCGGGACGAGCATGGCCCAAGTGAGCATCACCATAAACGGTAGGTCCACATACATACATACCCACATTAGGTGCATGCAACGGTTTGAACAACTCTTTCGTTCTAGTGAGCGTATTATAGATTAATAAATGCTGTTCCATGAGTTTATCTTATTTTTTCTTTATTTTCTTACAATAAAACTTGGCTACAAAGTTAACAAAATAACTTTATATAAAGAAGTATCAAAGCAATTTTCTATTTGCATATTCGTTTCACTTAAAAATACAGACGATTGGCTGAAAGTTTTTGCATATGTATAGTCCACTTTTTATCTTTGCAACGTCAAGATACAATATATAGGAAATAAAATTAAAACTAGACTTAACAAAAGGACACAAATCCCTCAACCACACAAGGAAAGCTTCATGTAATATGGTGATATTATATGAAGCTTCTTTCTTTTATTATACACTACACGAAAAAGTATATAAATACACTATATTAGCATAATAGCACTAATATTTAGCCAATTTTATGCAAAAAAGCAGCGAAAATTTACATATTAATAAAAAAATATGTATCTTTGCAACATCGTTTTTATAAGAGCATATATATATATTATAAGAGAGAAATGTCGTATACCAGAATAACAGCTGCAGAAGGTGCAGCTATGATAAAAAATAACGAAACAATAGGATTAAGTGGATTTACCCCTAATGGTGTTCCCAAGGCTATTTTCCGCGAACTCTCAAAAAAAGCAATAGGAGAACATGAGGCAGGACATCCATTTCAGGTAGGCATCATCACTGGTGCCTCTACTTCGCAGAGTATTGAGGGCGATATGGCTGCAGCCAACGCTATCAAGTTTCGTACTCCCTTCTCTACCAACAGAGACTTCCGCAATCACACCAACATGGGTGAAATCGATTACGAAGATATGCACTTAGGACATATGGGCGAACGTCTTCGTCGTGGATTTTATGCTGACATCGATGTGGCTATCATTGAGGTTAGCGACATAGAAGAGGGTGCTAACATCTGTAAAGCTTATCTTACCAGTGCCGGTGGAATCGTTCCTACTATCGTCCGTTTGGCCAAGCGCATTATTCTGGAGAAAAATACATTCCATAGTCCTAACTCACGTTTCCTTCACGATGTATACGAAATCGAAGAATGTCCATTCCGTCAGCCTATTCCTATTATGAAGGTAGGTGATCGTATCGGTAAGGAGTATGTAGAAATTGATGCAAGTAAGATTGTAGGTGTAGTAGAGTGCTGCATCCCAGAAGAGGCGCGCGCATTCAAACCATTAGACCCAGTAACCGAGCAGATGGGACATAACGTTGCAGACTTCTTAGTAAAGGATTTGAAAGCAGGACGAATTCCATCTACTTTTCTGCCCCTACAAAGTGGTGTGGGGACCACGAGTAATGCCGTACTCGAGGCCTTAGGTCAAAATCCTCATGTTCCGGTATTTAGTGTCTATACCGAAGTAGTACAAGATGCTGTTATAAAATATATGCAAGAAGGAAGAATTAAGGATGCCTCATGCTCTTCGCTGACAGTTACTAACGAAACGCTACAGGAAGTATACAATAATATCGACTACTTCAAAAATCATATTACTATACGTCCAAGTGAAATCAGTAACTCGCCCGAGGTAATTCGCCGATTGGGTGTCATCGCTATGAATACAGCCATCGAGTGTGATATCTATGGTAATGAGAATTCAAGTCATATCTGTGGTAGTAAATTGATGAATGGTATAGGGGGTAGTTGTGATTACGAGCGTAATGGCTATCTCAGCATTTTTACCACACAGAGTACAACTAAGGGTGGTAAGATATCTGCTATCGTACCGATGTGTAGCCATGTGGACTCTACTGAACATGATGTAGATGTAATCGTAACTGAACAAGGGGTAGCAGATCTAAGAGGAAAAGGTCCGTTGAAGAGAGCACAGGAAATCATAGAGAACTGTGCACATCCAGACTATCGTCCGATATTACGTGAATATCTGAAGATTGCAGGAGTAGGCCATGAGCCACAGAGTATGCGAGCAGCTCTGGCCTTCCATGATACTTTCTTGACAAAAGGTGATATGAGACTGACAGATTTCAGCGATTATCTTAAATGAGATATTGCTTCTGCCAACTGTGATAATGCTTGAGCTATCAATGGTCTTGGGCATCCCACATTTAAACGCATAAAACCTTCGCCTCCCGGCCCAAACATCTCACCATCATTGAGGGCCAAATGGGCTTTATCTATGAAGAGGTCGAGCAACTGATCATGTGAAAGGTGAAGGTCACGACAATTTAACCAAACAAGGAAAGATGCCTGAGGTCGTAACGGAAGAATCTGAGGCATTTTTTCTTTGCAATAATCTTCTACAAACTTAATATTATCTTCGACGTAAGCTAACATCTGCTTACGCCATTCTTCTCCCTTTCGGAAAGCAGCTATCGTAGCTATATGAGCAAAGATATGAGCTTCATCGAGCTCATTAGCCGTAAGCCAGTGATAGAATACTTTTCTAATTTTCTCATTCGGAACAATAGCATAGCTGGAAATAATACCGGCTATATTGAAGGTCTTCGTAGGGGCTTGAAAAGTAATACTAATTTGAGCAGCCTTATCGCTCACCGTAGCAAAAGGAATATGTTTATGACCAAATATGGCTAAATCTGCATGAATTTCATCGCTCACCACTAAAATATGATGTTCATAACAAAATTCGGCCAGTTTAATCAGCGTTTCTTTATCCCAGCAGATGCCTCCTG
The DNA here is from genome assembly GCF_022024235.1 of Segatella baroniae B14. GTDB lineage: Bacteria > Bacteroidota > Bacteroidia > Bacteroidales > Bacteroidaceae > Prevotella > Prevotella bryantii. Next base: position 2,130,404 of record NZ_CP091799.1, on the reverse strand, counting down.
GATTATGAGGATTACAAAGTATCAATACCTTACATTTCTCATCGTATACTTGTGCCAGGTTATCAAAATCCATCTCGTAATAACCATCCTCCTTACGCTTCAACGGATTCCATACGACCTCACGATGATTTCCCTGAGGTGTAAGGAAAAACGGATGATATACTGGTGGCATAACGATAACCTTTTCATCAGGCTTGAGAAAGAGATTACATACGATTCCAATACCCTTGACGATACCTGGGATAAATTTAAGCCAGCGACGATGGATACTCCATTGATGATGGTAGAGTATCCAATCGTGAATAGCTGGATAATAATCCTCTGGTTCTACTGTATAGCCTAATATCGGGTGCTCAAGACGTTGCTTCATTGCATCTATGATATCAGGACATACGGCAAAGCCCATATCAGCTACCCACATAGGAAGTAGGTCGTCACGATGCCAGCGAGGTAAGAGAGCTCCATGCATCAAATCGCCAGAGCCCGTTCTATCTATAATGGTATTGAAATCGTACTTCATCTACAATCTTTTTAGTTAATCGTAATGTGAATGATTAAGCCTCCAGAGCCTGACGAATATCGTTGAACAGGTCGTGGTAATCTTCCAAACCGATACTGAGACGCACTGTGGTATCAAGAACATCCATCTTACGCTTCTGCTCTGGTCTGAAAAGTCCAAAAATGGTACTATAAGGATGAATAGCCAAGGTGCGATTATCAAATAGATTGGTTGCACGATGGATAAGCTGAAGGTGATTGATAAAATGGAAACAAGCATCCTGATCAGCCAAATCGATACAAATCATAGCCCCGGCAGTAGCACCAAACTGACGCTGAGCTAATTCGTGATAAGGATTATCCTCAAGACCAACATAGTTTACGCGCTTAATCTGTGGAAGGGTCTGAAGCAACTTCGCAAGCTGCAAGGCATTATCAGACTGTACACGATAGCGAGCTGCAAGCGTCTCCAAACCCAAGGTCTGCAGATAAGCTACATGAGGAGTCATGTAAGCACCAAAATTGAAAAGTAATTCGTTCTTGATAAACTGGCCAATACCAAAGACTGAACCATAATCGATTACAAGACCACCTAAAGATGTAGCACCACCACTAATATACTTAGTGCTTGAAACGACTTCGACATCGACACCAAGACTATGACTATTAAACTGAGTAAAAGGAATTGTAGTAGTATCAGCTACCAACACTGTACCCTTTTCATGCGCCACCTTAGCTAAGGTTGGAATATCAGCAACTTCCATCTGAGGATTGGTGATTATTTCAAAAAATACACAAGCTGTATTCTCATCGATAGCAGCTGCAACCTCTTCAGGATTAGTTAAATCAACCAATCGAGTTTCTACACCGAAACGTTTCATCGAAACGGTCAATAGAGAGAACGTATTGCCAAAGAGATGCTTAGAAGTTACGACATTCTTACCCTGTCCTGTCAAAGCTAAAAGTAAATTACTGATAGCAGCCATACCACTATTAAAAGCAATAACATGCTTAGCGCCTGTAAGGGCAATGACACGATCTTCGAGATTGGTAACTGTAGGATTAGCTGTACGTGAATAATCTGGCATACCTGAGCGCCCCGTAAAAGCATCGGTCATATCTTGCGCATTATCAAATTCGTAAGCTACTGCATTATATACTGGTACACTCAGCGCACCATAGGCATCGCGCTTGCGATAAGGTACATGGATAGCACAAGTCTCTTTAGACAAATTCTTACTTGATCCACAACACGCAGGATCTTTTTCATTCTGTTCGTTCTCTTTCATACTCTTAAATAATTAATATCTTGAAAATTTGTTGATTTTATATTTAACTTGCAAATATACCTAGTTTTAGTGTATACCACAATACTATCATTGTGGTATTTTTTAATAAAAAAGGATATCTTGTATAAAGATATCCTTGAATATAATCAAAATAGCATTCTTGTTAATCTCTTAATGCTAAATTTTTGGCAAATTCCCAAATCACTATTCCTGCTGTAGTACTAACATTGAGACTATGCTTGGTTCCAAACTGAGGTATCTCTAAACAACCATCGCTCATGTCGACCACTTGTTGCTTCACACCTTTCACTTCATTACCCATAATCATAGCATAATGCTGATCAGTATTATGCTGGCGAATATCCACTTCAAGATTTTGAAGTTTGGTACTGCCTTCCACCTGCTCTATACTATATACATAATAGCCCTTCTTGTGGAGCTCATTAACAGCATCCTCTGTATTCTTGAAGTATTTCCACTCCACACTGTCTTCACCACCCAAAGCTGTCTTATGAATCTCAGGATGAGGAGGACAAGCTGTGATGCCACACAGATAAACAGCTTCGATACGAAAAGCATCACCACTACGGAACACACTACCAACATTATACAAAGAGCGAACATCATCCAAGACAACAATTAAAGGAAGCTTTTCAGCCTCCTTAAATTGTTCTACGGAAAGACGATTCATCTCTATCGCACACAATTTTCTCATAATACAATTTATGCTTCTTTAGCTTGATAAGCTAGAGCATAAGCCTTTATCTGCTTTACCATAGCTAACAATCCATTAGAACGAGTAGGACTCAGATGCTCACGCAAGCCAATTTGCTCGATAAAATAAAGATCAGCATCTAAAATTTCCTTAGGAGTATGACCGCTCAATACCTGAATAAGCAAAGCTATGATACCTTTTACAATTAACGCATCACTATCTGCTGTAAAAACAAGCTTGCCTTCTTCATAATCACACTGTACCCATACACGGCTCTGACAGCCATCTATAAGATTACTCTCTGTCTTATACTTTTCGTCGAGTACTTCCAGATCATTACCTAAATCGATAAGCATCTGATATTTGTCCATCCAGTCAGTGAAGTCTGCAAACTCCTCGATGACTTCATCCTGTGCTTCGTTGATTGTCATAGTTATTTAATCTCTTTAATTTCTTGAACAGTTACCAGTTTATACAACTTATCTGAAGGACGAACTTTTCCATCTACAGGGATTGATACTCTCTGCCCCTGAAGAGCTCTATCAACAGGCTTTAAGTCATAACGTATCTCACTGGCATTCAAATACATAACACCTGTTGTAGGACCAGTTACCAACAGTTTATCACCTTGGTTAAAACTAGAGGCTTCAACAGCAACTTCAGCTACATTTAACTTGCTGAAATACTTCATAACCTTACCTACAAGAACCTTCTTCTCTGTAGCCACAGAGCCATAGTGCTTATTCCATTCACCCAATGTCTGACCCTGGTAATAGCCATCCCAAAAACCACGATTGAATACTGTGGCTAAACGCTCATCCCAAGCATCCTTTTTCTCTTCTGTAAAAGTACCATCGAGAACAGATTGAATGGCCTCCTTATAGCATTTTACAACAGTATAAACATATTCTGGTCCACGAGCACGTCCCTCTATCTTGAAGACACGAACACCTGCATCCATCATTCGATCGATAAAGCGAACGGTCTTCAAGTCCTTAGGACTCATGATATATTTATTGTCAATTTCAAGCTGATTACCCGTTTCGTTATCGGTTACAGTATATGAACGACGACAAATCTGTACACATTCACCACGGTTAGCCGAACGATTCATATTATGTAAACTCATATAGCACTTACCACTGACAGCCATACAGAGTGCTCCATGGCAAAACATCTCTATACGAATCTGACGACCCATCGGGCCACAGATATTCTGCTCTACGATTTGTTCGTGTATATGCTTAACCTGATCCATATTCAACTCACGAGCCAATACCGATACATCAGCAAAACGACTATAGAACTTTAATGCTTCGAGATTAGAAATATTAAGCTGTGTAGAGAGGTGTACCTCTTCACCTACCTCATTGCAGTAAGCCATTACAGCTACATCACTGGCAATGACAGCACTGATGCCTGCTTCCTTAGCTGCATCAATAATCTCCTTCATTGTCTCGATATCATTATCATAAATTACAGTATTTACTGTAAGATATGTCTTAATACCATGCTCATTACAAGTTGCTGCGATATCTCGCAAGTCATCAATGTTGAAATGATTGGCAGAATGAGAACGCATGTTCAACTGACCAATACCAAAATAAACGGAATCGGCACCTGCCTGAATGGCTGCAGCCAATGATTCACGAGAACCAACGGGCGCCATAACTTCGAATTCTTCTATCTTCTCTTTCATTTGGCTGCAAAGTTACAATTAATTTTCTAGATATGAAGACCCTATCTATATTTTTAGTACTTTTGCAAGTAATATGAAACAAACTGTTATTCTATTATTGTTATCTATACTCCTGCTTTCAAGCTGTGAGCAGAAGTCTACTACTTCACATGATGCATTGAAAACGATAGTGCGCTTGAAAACTACACCTGTAAAAAATCAGGGAAACAGTGAAACTTGCTGGATTTATGCCATGCTGGCCACCATCGAAACAGAACATCTCATGAGAGGTGACTCAGTAAACCTTTCACCAGCCTATATCGTAAGGATGCTTATTAATGATCAAGCCACAAACTGCTATCTCTCTGCTGGAGAAAAGCCCGTAAACATGAGAGGTATGGGACCTATGCTTATATATACCCTGCAAAAGTATGGAGCGGAAACCTATGATTCTTATCAGGATCCTGATATAATCAATTATAATATCCTAAAAAGAAAAGTAGAAAAACTTGCTATGATTTCAGCACGACAAGGCATAGGAATTGCACAATTCCAAGACAAAATTAACCAAATGCTGGATAATGAAATCGGTTATATGCCAGCCCAATTTGTCTTTATGCTTGGAGCTCAATATACTCCTAAGGAATTTGCACATAGTGTATGTGCTCCTGGCGAATATCTGTTTATGACTAGTTTTACCCACCATCCTTTCTATCAAAATATAGAACTGGAGATGCCTGATAATTTTACCCATGATACTTATTACAATGTACCTCTTGACAAAATGATGAAAACAATAGAAAACAAAATATGTCAAGGACATCCTGTATTTTGGGAAGGCGATACCAGCGAATCTTCCTGCCGATTACAAGCGGGTATTGCTACTCTTGAGGAAAAGAATATTACACAAAAGAAAAGACAGCAAGCCTTTGAACGATTACGGACAACTGATGACCATGCCATGGAACTTATCGGCATAGCCATTAATAAAAAAGGAGAAAAATATTTCATCGCAAAAAACTCATATGGACCTAAACAAGGTGTACAGGGATATGTATACCTGTCATATGACTATATCGCCATGAAGACAATTGCTATCGGTTTTTCTAAACGATAAAAAATAATAGAAGAATATATTAATGCCTTTTTCGTGTTGTATAACATGTTGTGCGCGAACACAAACTTTTTGATTTATATCAAGAAAAGAAATATAAATCAACAAAATTACAAATCTTTTATGGCAAATGAAAGAAAAGAATATAACTTTGCAGTATCAAAAAGATAAATGAAAATTTTAGGTAAAGATTGTTAGGATACAAAGACAGGTTTAGCAAAAGGTAAAAAATAGATTGTTTAGGTAACGATAGGTAAAAGATTAATAGGATAATTACTCTCAATAGGATTGATTAGAGAAAGGTAGAAAGATGGGAATAACAATGATGATTGCCTGGATTGCAGCTTTTACTGCATCAGGCTATGTGGTGAAAAGGTTTGAATAAATCGAAGGCATCACATCGGTTATGAGAAATTTGAGAAGAAAAATAATAAACGCATAGTTCTTTTAGAACCATGCGTTTTTTTATTGTTGAGATATTTGGTGTACCAAATCATTTTTACTATATTTGCATTATCTTAAATTATTGTGATAAGTATATGGCTAATCATCCACAATGGTCAGACGAATATTGGTTGCTTCTGATGCAACTCTACATGAAAAAGCCTATCGGCATCAAACCGCTGTACTCCCGTGCCATGGTAGACTTGGCATTAATGTTACACATTGAGCCAAAGTTTCTCTATGACCAGATGTTTTTTTTGCAGAAATCTGAACAGCCTTCATTAAAATTATTATGGGATAAATATAGTAAACACCCTAAGAAATTAGAACAGAAAGCTAAACTTATTCAGGAACAATTTGGATTTCAACACGCTGATACTTTTTTTCAGGATGTAGATATTCATGAAACTTGGGAAAAAGATTTTCGTCCTCTTGAAGCAGACAAAGAATTATCACCTATAAAGCTCATCATGATTCTAAATCTCTATTTTCAGCTCACTCCTGTCACCATGGTGCCAGAAACTCCTGAAATAGAAGATTTGGCCAAACTCATTCACCTCAATCCTGAAAAGATTACAAATATAATGGACATCTACCAAATTTGTGATCCTTATCTTACACGTGACTCTTTTATGGCTATCACTCCACTGCTTAAACCATGTGAGGAAATATGGAAACGTTTCGGAAATGAAGATCCACAAAATCTTTATACACTGGCATCACAGCTAAAAGAGTACTTTTTATAAAAAGAATATGGTATGGCTCAAAAACTCATTCAAACACAGATACAGAAACAACAACAATTACAACGACTTAGCCAACAGCAAATGCTTCAGGTTAAGCTGCTGGAAATGCCGTTGACTGAACTGGAAGAAAATATCAATGCTGAACTGGACGATAATCCGGCACTGGAAAGATCGTCTGACGAAGAGTTTGCCGACAACACTATGGACAGCAACGGTGATGATTATGAAAATGAGGAAGAAGACTCTTATGAAAAAAAAACCGAAAAAGAAGAACGAGAAGACGCTTTAGACTCTGCCCTAGAAAGCTTAGGACAAGACGACCAGATGCCTGAATATAATACTTCGAGAAGTAATATCCAAAATGCTGATTATGAAGAGATGGTATATGGAGATACTACTTCATTCTATGACAAACTTAACGAACAGATGGATATGTTGGAGCTTACCGATCTGCAACATGATATTATGGAGTATCTTATCGGTTCACTGGATGACGATGGCATTTTACGAAAAGACTTAGAATCGATTAGCGATGAACTCGCAATCTACCACAATATTGATGCTGATGTTAACGATATAGAACATATTCTACATCTGCTACAAAACTTCGACCCTGCAGGAATAGGAGCTCGAAGCTTGCAAGAATGTTTGCTGCTACAAATAGACCGAATGCCTAGAGGCAGACTAAAAGAAGCAATGCAGACCGTTATCAAAGATTATTTCGAAGAATTCACAAAAAAACACTGGGAAAAGATACAGACAGGAATGGGGCTGAACGATATTCAGATACAAACTCTGCAGGAAGAAATAAAAAGACTGAACCCTAAACCTGGTGCATCCTTAGGTGAAACACAAGGCAGAAATATCAATCAGATTACACCAGACTTTATTGTCGATATTACTGATGATGGTAGCATCAGTTTTACCATTAATCATGGTCGAATACCAGAACTGACAGTATCACCATCGTTTACAGAAATGGTGGAGACCTATCGCAACAATAAAGAAGGCATGAATCGACAGACCAAAGAAGCTCTGCTCTATGCTAAAGAAAAAGTAGAAAAAGCACAAGGTTATATCGAGGCTATCAAACAACGACAGCATACTCTCTACGTAACCATGAAAACAATTATTGACTTACAGCGAAAATTTTTCTTGGATGGAGACGAGGCTGATCTAAAACCGATGATTCTGAAAGACATCGCAGAAAAGACCGGCTTGGATATCTCAACTATTTCTCGCGTTAGCAATGTAAAATATGTACAAACCAAATGGGGAACATTCCCACTTCGCTTTTTCTTCAGTGACGGTTACACCACAGACAATGGGGAAGAACTCTCAACAAGAAAAATTAAACTGGCACTGAAAGAAATAATAGAAAAAGAGGACAAGAAGAAGCCATTGAGTGATGAAACATTAGCTGCAGAAATGAAAAAAATAGGATATCCTATCGCTAGAAGGACTATAGCAAAATATAGAGAACAACTAAATATACCTGTGGCAAGACTACGTCGCAGTTAAGCAATGAACGAAAAAAATATAATAATGACCGCTCGGGTGTTAAGTATGATCTTCACCCCTTTCTATCTCCCTATCGTGGGATTTTTCATGCTGTTTATTTTCAGCTATATGAGTTTTTTGCCTTTGAGCTACAAGGCACTCGTACTAGTAATTGTCTATCTTTTTACTATATTACTGCCTTCACTTCTGATACATGCATATCGTAAATATCAGGGATGGACTTTATTTGAACTAGGACAAAAAGAAAAACGTATGGTTCCTTATGTGATTTCCATACTGTGTTATTTTCTTTGTTTTTGGCTCATGTCTCGAGCTCATATACCTCACTTCATGAATATTATCTTAGTAGCTGCTCTTGTTATTCAAATGATATGTGCTCTCATTAATGTATGGTGGAAAATATCTACTCATACAGCCGCCATCGGAGGTGTAGCAGGAGCTTTACTGGCTTATTCTCTTATTTTTTCTTTTAATCCTATCTGGTGGTTCTGTTTAATCATGATTATTGCCGGAATGGTAGGAACCAGTAGAATGATACTCCGTCAACACTCATTACAACAAGTTGTTACTGGATTTCTAATTGGATTTATTTGCTCGTTAATCATTATTTAAAAATTACGATATATGAAACCATTGATTAGTATTATCATGGGCAGCACAAGTGACCTGCCTGTTATGGAAAAAGCATGTAAGTGGTTAGAAGACCAAGAAATACCTTTCGAGGTTAACGCTTTGTCTGCTCATCGCACTCCTGATGCTGTAGAAGCATTTGCAAAAGGTGCCAAAGATCGTGGCATCAAGGTTATTATTGCTGCTGCAGGTATGGCTGCTGCTCTACCTGGAGTTATTGCAGCTTCTACTCCACTCCCTGTCATTGGTGTACCTATAAAAGGTATGCTCGATGGACTCGATGCCATGTTGAGCATTATCCAGATGCCTCCTGGCATTCCTGTAGCTACTGTTGGTGTAAATGCAGCTCAGAATGCAGCTGTTCTTGCTGCTGAGATGATAGCACTAGGTGATGAAGATATGGCTAAAAAGGTAGATGCTTGGAAAGCTGGTCTTGGAGCTAAAATAGAAAAAGCAAACAAGGATTTAGCCGAAATCAAAGACTATAAGTTCAAATGTAATTAATATTAATAAATCTAAATTGCATGATAGATTTATTTCAATATCAGCGTAGACAAACTTCTAATGTACATGTTGGAGCTGTCGATATTGGTGGAAATAATCCAGTAAGAATACAGTCTATGACTACCACAAATACCAATGATACAGAAGCTTGTGTAAAACAGGCTGAGGATATTATCAAGGCTGGTGGTGAGTTGGTACGACTGACAACACAGGGCTCACGAGAAGCTGAAAATCTCAAAAATATTAATGCAGGACTACGCAATGATGGCCATCAGACACCACTTGTAGCGGATGTACATTTTAATCCACATGTGGCTGATGTTGCTGCTCTTTATGCTGAAGGTGTTCGAATAAATCCTGGTAACTATGTTGATCCTGCACGTAAATTCATTCAGGTAGAATATACAGATGAAGAATACGAACAGGAGCTGAAAAAAATAGAGGAACGCTTTGTGCCTTTTCTTAATATCTGTAAAGAACATCATACAGCTATCAGAATAGGTGTAAATCATGGGTCGCTGAGTGACCGTATACGAAATCGATATGGTGATACCCCTGCTGGTATTGTTGAAAGTTGTATGGAATTCCTTCGTATCTGCAAAAAAGAAAATTTCAGCAATGTTGTTATATCTATAAAGTCGTCTAACACAGTTGTTATGGTGCAGTCTGTTCGTTTACTTGTAGACACCATGGAGAAAGAAGGGATGAACTATCCACTGCATCTAGGTGTAACAGAAGCTGGTGAGGGAGAAGATGGTCGCATTAAGAGTGCTGTTGGCATAGGTGCACTTTTGGCTGATGGTATCGGTGATACCATTCGCGTAAGCCTCAGTGAGGAACCTGCTGCTGAAATACCTGTAGCCAAACATCTAGTTGACTATATCGGCAAGAAATCAGGACATATTATTGTTCCTGGAGAAGCTAATAAAGACTTCAATTGGATTAGTCCTACAAGAAGAAATACACAGCCTGTCATCAATATTGGTGGAAATCATGTACCTGTTGTTATTAGTTCGTGCAATGCTATAAAAGGTGCAAATGCTGTAAGCAATGCAGAGCTGACACCTGATTATATATATATTGGCAGTAAACTGCCTAAGCAGATCAAAATGGGACAATGCTATATTGTAGATTATAATGCCTACCAAGATCTTAACGTTAAACCAGAGACGACAGGAGCTAAACTCTATCCTATCTTCCCTGTATCGGCTATGCCTTTCATAGGCATGATTCAGGCTGAACTAAAATTCCTCGTACTTGAATTTGGCACACCTGCAGCTGAATATCTTGCTTGTTTGAAAGCACATCCTGAGATTGTAGTTATTTGCGTCAGCAACCAACAGAATCGACTGGCTTGTCAGCGTGCACTCGTCCATGAGATGATGAACCATGGATTACATAATCCTGTCATTTTCGCTCAGATGTACGAACATACACAGGCCCAAAAGAGCGATTTCCAACTTGAAGCTGCCGCTGATATGGGTGCACTAATGATGGATGGACTAGTAGACGGAATCTGGCTCATGAACAATGGTAACTTAGCTCAACAGGATGTTGATGACACCGCCTTTAATATACTACAAGCTGGCAGATTAAGAACAACCAAAACTGAATATATCAGTTGTCCTGGATGTGGTCGTACACTTTATGATTTACGCGAAACTATCGCCAAAATACGTGAGGCTACAAAAGAAATGAAGGGCCTTAAAATAGGAATTATGGGATGTATCGTAAATGGTCCTGGTGAAATGGCAGATGCTGACTATGGTTATGTAGGTGCAGGAGTAAATCGAGTCTCGCTCTATCGTAAACAAGAGTGTATCGAAAAAAATATTCCAGAAGAATTTGCCGTAGAGCACCTTCTAAAATTAATAGAATCTGATAAAAATAAAAACTAAAATATAAACGATATGGAACTTAAAGGTAGATATGTCGCAGATAGTCATCGTTATGATGATAGCGATGCTCTGTATCGCAGATGTGGTAATTCAGGTATTCTATTGCCAAAAATCAGTTTAGGATTTTGGCATAACTTTGGAGGTGTAGACCCTTACGAAAGAAGTAGAGCCATTACGCATTATGCTTTCGACCATGGTATCACCCATTTTGATCTAGCCAACAATTACGGTCCTCCGTATGGCAGTGCTGAAGAAACTATGGGTAGACTGATGACTGACGATTTTATGCCTTACCGCGATGAGCTTTTTATCTCAACCAAGGCTGGTTATGATATGTGGGAAGGTCCTTATGGCAATTGGGGGTCAAGAAAATATCTCATGGCTAGTCTCAATCAGAGTTTGAAACGCATGAATCTAGATTATGTCGACCTGTTCTATAGTCATCGTTATGATCCTGTAACACCTCTAGATGAAACTTTACAGGCTCTTGTAGATATTGTAAAGTCTGGTAAGGCGCTATATGTAGGTATCAGCCGATGGCCACTCGAAGCGTTGAAATATGCAAATGAATATCTTCGCCAACACGATGTTCCTCTTTTAATATATCAAGGCAGGCTGAATTTATTGGACAAAGAGCCACAAGAAGAAGGTATACTCGACTATTGTTCAGAACAAGGCATTGGTTTTATCAGCTTCTCACCACTAGCTCAAGGTTTACTTACTGATCGCTATCTTAAAGGTATACCTGAAGACAGCAGAATGAATAAAGGTAAGTTTTTGAAAAAAGAAAAACTTACACCAGAACTACTTGACTATCTTAAGAGTCTGAACAGCATAGCAGAAGGCAGAAATGAAACGCTTGCAGAAATGGCTTTGGCGTGGATATTGCATCAAAAAGGCATTACTAGCGTTCTCGTAGGTGCAAGCAACGTGGAACAATTGGACAAAAATATGAAATGTGTCCATGCTGAACCGTTTAGAAATCAAGATATATAATTTTTATCAGAAACATAAAAGAAGTCCCCAGAAAGCCTTTATTTCGCTTTCTGGGGACTTTTACATTATCAATTATATATGTACTATAATATCAATTAATTACAGAAGTAATAGGGCTTTTATTACCCTTAATACCTGTCAAAAAGGCCTTAGCTGTACCAAATCGTAGATACATATCAAGACGTACTGGAATATGATTGCTATCATCAGTAACATAAAAATCGACTATACGTTTATACTTACCATCTTCAAGTTCCATGTAAGCTAAACGAAGACAACGATACTTATGACCATTGTCTGCCTTAATATTTAGTTTACCATCAAATCTTATTTGAGCTGGAGTATTGTTACGTCCATCCACAATAGGGAATTTGACCACATTACCCTTTTTCCATTTATCCGGTACAAAGCTACGTGCACGCAAGAAGATACTCATCATATCGAACACACACTCTTGATAAGTATGCTTTTCCTTATCCACATGTCCGTCGTCTCCCCAATAACGTTGTTGATTAACGTGACAGTTACCACCACTATAGCTATAGAAGACTTCATCTACTGTATATCGCTTGCCTTCACGAGCCCCTTTACGAAAATATAATGGAGCTAGTTCTAGCGTATTATAGCATAAGAGTGTATCACGAAGGACAAAAAAGTCATCCACCTTACTATTACCACGAGTAATTAAGCTACATCGATAAGCAGGATGGCCTTTATATTTACTTTGCACAGTAGACATACTTGCTGTACCAGCCTTCACCCATACAAATTTCCAATTATAATAAAGATTGTAGGCTAGAAATTCACCACTTTTAAAGGCCGTATTATGGAAAGTACACTGAGCCTTAGCATTTCCTACAGAAAGAAAAAGTAGGAAAGCAACGAATAACAATTTTAGTTCTTTCATAATCATCATACGTGAGGAATATACTGAAGACCTAACTGCTTAGCACGTTCAGCATTTTGATTTTTAATTTTTTTATCTTTATCAGGCTTTTGTTTAGTTATTACACCTGGTTTCTGTCTATATAATGGCTTACCTTTAGGATTCCAACTTTCTGTAATATCCCATTTTGCTTTGCATTCTATTTTTTCTGGATAATAGTATACTTCTTCAGCCTGTCTGCCTTCATCATAGTTACCTGTATCCCAAATTCCGTTTTTATTACTGTCTACAAACAGTCGAAGATAATAAGAACCTGGAGTGACATAGTAGAATTCAACTTGCCCATTTGAAGTAGTAACTTCTTTGACAACTTTGTCAGAACCATCAAGCAACTGAACCACAACAGTAGTATCCGACATGTCATTAAGTGTAAGAAGCAACGAACTGTATTCATCCAGTTTTTTTATTTTAAAACCTTGCTTATATTTATCAGAAACTGCACCGTAAATATCCTCAAAAGCTAGAGAATCTATTTCAAGACTATACTGTATATCTGGACGCCATTCACCTTTGAACACGTATTCTCTATCAGTACGCTTTTCTATCTCAAAAGGCGAACGATACCATAGACTATCATGTTCTGAGTATAGATGAATAGCAGAAGTATCCATACGCGCTAACGGCGTTGGGAATGATATGAGAATATTTTTATCAGGATCCATTTCACCTGATACCTGAATATCAGGTTTCAAAAATTCTTTTGGCTTAACAGAGTCATAAGGTAGTCCCTTTTCTTTTTTCTTCGCTTCAGCCTTTTCCCATTTTTCATACTCTTTCTGCTCCTTTTTCAGTCGTTTTTCATAAGAAGTCTTAGCTAAGATTTCCAAGGTATCAGTCTGATTCTGCAATATCCCCATACTATCTGTATGCATATAACTTATCTGCAAACGAAGAGTATCCTGATTAACCAAAGCTGTATCACGAAGCCAATATGTCAAAGTATCTTTCTTGGCAGAAGACTCTATAACAAAAGCATTATCAGCATTAAAATTTAGACCTTTTATTTGAGGTAAGTTATCGTCTCCGTAACTGAAAAATAGTGTAAAATGATTAGCATCTTTACGCTCGCTCTTAATAAAATAACGATCTGTCATTTGCTCAGTAAAAGCTCTGAGCACAATATCATCTGGGTAATAATGCGTATAGCGTATAGGAGTTATAGTATTGATATGTAAGCTATCTTTCCAAAGTGTATCCTGACGTGTATCTGGCTTACAACTAGGAACTATAATATCATGACTAAAAGCTATCTTTTCGCTTTTCTGATTGAAAACAAAGTTTCCATCAACATCCTGCAGAGCATAGATACGATATTTGCCTGGTGCCACACCTTTAATAACAAAATGTCCGCGACTATCACTACGCGAAACACGAAGCATTTCTGATTTTTTAAATATTGTATCTGTTAGATTACTATAAAGACCTACAAGAATACCCTTAATAGGCTCCAGATTTTCTGATTCCAATACGTATCCAGAAACCTCCATTGTATCAATCTCCGAACCTGTAGAAAAGGTATAAGTGAAATTTCCCAATGGATTACCTTCATTATTATCCGATATAGCATCAGAAAAGTCGACCGTATAAGTTGTATTCTCTTTCAGACTATCTTTAAGTTCTATTTTAATGCGCTTACCAGTACTAGTAATTTCAGCAGCTTCTAGCTGTGGAGGCGAAACAACAACCTTTTCACTAGCATTCTCCATTTTAATGAATTCACTAAAATAGATATACATAGTTTTCGCTTTCACTCCCGTAGATTTTTCTGCAGGTGAAGCTCCAACTACCCTTGGGGGAGTTTCATCATACCATCCACCATCGGGCTTACCCATCTTAGCACAAGAAGCTAGGAACAGCAAAACTGTTAAAATTAGTATTGTAAATTTACTTTCTTTCATTGCAGATATATTCTACAGAATTATTCTCGATTCATAGCCAACATTTCGTCAATATTCTTTCGACTATTACTCAGACGAGGTATCTTATGCTGTCCACCCAACTTGCCTTTACTCTTCAACCAATCATTAAAAACATTCGGACGAGCCTTAATAACCTCAAGATGCTGGAGTGTAACATCATGATAGCGTTTAGCCTCGTAATCACTATTAATCTCCTGAAGTTTCTTATCAAGCAGTGTAGAAAACTCATCTAAATTATCAGGTTCTTTTGAGAATTCTATCAGCCACTGATGACGACACTTAGCATTACTATCCATATAAACAGGAGCAGCAGTATAGTCTAATATTTGTGCACCTGTCTTTGCACAAGCATAAGCCAATCCCTGCTCTGCATTATCCATAATTAACTCCTCACCAAAGGCATTAATAAAATACTTTGTTCTACCTGTGATTATAAACTTATATGGATCTTTACTTGTGAACTGTACTGTATCGCCTATCATATAGCGCCATAATCCACAAGAAGTAGAAATAAGCATTGCATAATTTTTACCTAATTCTACTCCCCATAACGGAACTACCGTAGGATGGTCTGAACCAAATTCGTCCATAGGGATAAACTCATAGAAGACATCATAATCTATCATCAAGAGCATAGACTTATCACTTGGATTACTCTGCAAACCAAAGAAACCTTCACTAGCATTATAAGTCTCCATATAGTTCATCTTAGAAGATGTGATGAGTTGCTCATACTGCTGACGATAAGGCGTAAAAGCAATACCTCCATGCCAGAACACCTCAAGATTAGGCCATACTTCTTCCAAATGTTTTTTTTCCGATAGTTCCATGACACGAACCAAAACACTCAGCATCCAACTTGGTACACCAGAGATAGTAGTTACGTTTTTATTCATAGTTTCCCTGGCTATACGATCACGTTTTATTTCGAAATCACTCAAAAGAGCTGTTTCTTTTTTCGGCACTCGAACCCAATTAGCTAATGGATTGATATTCTCAATAAGAATAGCACTTAAATCGCCTACCAAACTACCAGGCAGATTATAGTTAGGAGAATGACTTCCACCTAAAATAAGACTTTTTCCATCAAAAATACGACTATGAGGATGATTAGCCAAATATAAAGCTACAGCATCAAATCCACCCTTGTAGTGAATGCGATGAAGACCATCTGCTGATACAGGAATAAATTTACTTTTATCGTTAGTTGTACCCGATGATTTGGCATACCATTTTACACCACCTGGCCATAGTACATTTTGCTCACCATGGCGCATACGATCTATATAGCCTTTCATCTCCTCGTATGTATTTATAGGAATATTTTGGGCAAACTGCTCATAATTATGAGTATTCTTGAGCAAATGATTACGACCATATTCAGTTTCTCTACCACTTTCAATTAGGCTAGAGAGCACCTTCTGCTGCAGCTCCTCTGCAGCAGTATTATATTTTTCAAGCTCTTTTTGGCGAGGTTTAAATATAAAACTTGCTAAACTCGTTAAACTCATTATTTTAGAATATCTTTAAGTATGCAAATTTACCCTAAACTTTTGACATACAATAATAATTTACTAATTTTAATAGTTAAAATCGTTGACATTCCTCATTTCAGGAAAACCAAAAAAGTATCCTCATATCTGATATCAGATACAAGAATACTTTTTACTTCATTCAGCCAAAATATGTTTAGTTACCAAAAGCTGCATTTTCAGCTTCTGTAATAATCTCTTCTTTGGTTTTTTCTTTCGGATTAACCGAAATATCATTCAGACTAAATTCATCATTATCATCCGAGACACTATTCTGAACCTGTTCTTCACCAAGAGTATACATTGGAACTCTACGCTTGCGATTAGGTATATCGTCGTATACTTTCTCACGAAAAACGTTAATATGTTTCTCTTCTATAACAGGTTCTTCTGACTCTTTAGTAATAATAAAATCGTCTTTTATATCAGTACTTGGGACATTCTCTACAGGTTCCTCTTCCATCTTTGTACGATTAGCCTTAGCAGTAAAAACAGCATCAATATACTGAGGTTCTTTGCGAAGTTTATCCAGAGTTCCTTTAGAAGCAATCTGCTGGCTTTCTTTTTTAGAATAACCTTTCCCCTCTGCACCATCTATATTCTCAATAACAACCTTATATGAGAAAATAGGACTGCCATTCTTATCTTTATCCTGACCTGTCATTTCGAAAGACAGTTTAACTCGATTTTTCTGGCTCCATTCAATCAGTTTGCTTTTAAAGTTTACCTCCTTATAAGCCACCTTATCGATGTTTATCATTTTTGCCAGAATACGATTCTGCATGAAATTCATACAAGCATTATAACCACGATCGAGATATACGGCACCAACCAGAGCTTCGAAAGCATTTCCTCCCACATAGCTATTATGAGAGGAACTGTGTCCATTAGAAAGAATTAACTGGGTGATACCCATCTCCTGAGCTAACTTATTAAGCGTATCACGCTGTACAAGTTTACTTCGGGTATTGGTAAGAAAGCCTTCTCTTTTACCAGGGAAATGCTGATAAACAATGTCACCGACAATAGCATCTAGAATAGCATCGCCTAAGAATTCTAGACGTTCGTTATTCACAGGCTTACCTTTAGAATTGCGATGCATGATACTTTTATGCATCAAAGCCTGTTTATAGAGCTTAATGTCGTGAGGATAAAAACCGAGAATATCATATAAAGAAGAACAAAGCTCCTTATCCTTGCGGAAAGGGAGCTTTATTCTATCTATAAAATTATTCAGCATATTTCTTGAATACTACACAACAGTTGTGACCACCGAAACCGAATGTATTACTCAAGGCTGCACGTACGGTACGTTTCTGAGCCTTGTTGAACGTAAAGTTCATATTATAATCCAATTCAGGATCCTCATCACCATCAACGTGGTTAATAGTAGGTGGAACAATGTCATTCTTCACACTTAGTATACATGCCATTGCCTCTACAGCACCAGCAGCACCAAGTAAGTGACCAGTCATTGATTTGGTAGAACTGATGTTAAGCTTGTAAGCCTGCTCACCAAAGACATCCTTAATAGCCTTAGCCTCAGAGATATCTCCTACATGAGTAGATGTACCGTGAACATTGATATAGTCAATGTCTTCAGGCTTTAAGTTGGCATCCTCAAGTGCAGCTTG
This sequence comes from Segatella baroniae B14, assembly GCF_022024235.1. Taxonomy (GTDB): domain Bacteria; phylum Bacteroidota; class Bacteroidia; order Bacteroidales; family Bacteroidaceae; genus Prevotella; species Prevotella bryantii. The sequence continues at coordinate 2,112,340 of NZ_CP091799.1, read as the reverse complement.
CATAACAAGTTTAGCACCAAGGCCCTCTGGATGAGAAGCTGTGATATGATAAGCATCTGCACTCATGCCTTCGCCAACCATCTCAGCATAAATCTTCGCTCCACGAGCTTTAGCATGCTCCAATTCTTCAAGAATTAAGCAACCAGCACCTTCACCCATGATAAAACCATCACGACTTCCACTGAATGGACGAGACGCATGCTCTGGATCATCATTACGTGTAGACAATGCTTTCATTGCATTAAAGCCACCAACACCTGTCTCACAAATGGCAGCTTCTGCACCACCTGTTACGATAGCATCAGCCTTACCCAAACGAATCAAGTTAAATGCATCAGCAACAGCATTGCTAGAAGAAGCACATGCACTTGTTGTGGTATAGTTAGGTCCATGGAATCCAAAATGGATTGAAATCTGACCAGAAGCAATATCCGCAATCATCTTAGGAATGAAGAATGGATTAAATTTAGGACCATTCTCTTTATGAGTAGCATAATAACCTACTTCTTCCTGGAATGTTTGAATACCACCGATACCTACACCAAAGACAACACCAACACGACTCTTGTCTATTGATTCCGCATCAAGACCACTATCCTTTACACCCTGCATTGCAGCAATCATAGCAAACTGAGTATAACGGTCCATCTTGCGAGCTTCCTTACGATCGATGTAATCGTTTACATTAAGATTTTTTACTTCGCAAGCGAACTGAGTCTTGAAAAGGGATGCATCAAAATTTGTAATAGGAGCAGCACCGCTTTTGCCGGCAACCATAGATTCCCATGTCTCCTCAGGAGTGTTTCCTAATGGAGTTACGGCACCAAGTCCTGTTACTACTACTCTTTTTAATTCCATTATATATTTTTAAGTGCTAATTACTTAGCGTTTGCTTCAATGTAAGAGATAGCATCACCTACAGTTGCAATCTTTTCAGCTTGATCGTCTGGGATAGAAATGTTGAATTCTTTCTCAAATTCCATAATCAATTCTACTGTATCCAATGAGTCAGCACCCAGGTCATTTGTGAAGCTTGCTTCTGCCTTTACTTCAGACTCATCAACACCGAGTTTATCAACGATAATAGCCTTTACTTTTGATTCAATTTCTGACATAATTGTAACTTTTAAAATGTTTATAAATGATTTCTAATTAAAAAATTCGGGTGCAAAGAAACAAAATTAAATCCAATATAGCAAATAAATTTGAAAAAAAAGCGACTTTCATTGCACAGGGGTACCCTAAATGTGCATTTTTTTGCTTTTTTCTCCAATTATTTGCTTATTTACAAATAAATAACTACTTTTGTGAACAAATCAATTTATACTTAAATATGTCATTTTCAGAACATTGTAACGTTATATTTAACGAAGCTATTCAAGATTATCATGTAAAGGATAATATTGACACTCCCATCCAAAATCGTTATGCCGAGAATACTATCGATTACATTTTATATCTCAAAAATTGGATTGACACTGTACAGTGGCATTTCGAAGATATTATCAGAGATCCCGAAATCGACCCTGTTGAAGCTCTTACTTTGAAGCGTCGCATCGATAAGAGTAATCAGGACCGAACCGACTTAGTTGAGCAGATTGATTCTTATTTCCGTGATAAATATAAGGAGATTAAAATACAAGATGATGCACGCATCAACACTGAAAGTCCTGCATGGGCAATTGATCGTCTCAGCATTCTAGCACTAAAAATTTATCACATGAAGGAACAGACTGAACGTAATGATGCTTCTGCTGATCATATTGCTAAATGTCAGGCTAAACTCAATGTCCTACTCGAACAGCAAAAAGATTTATCTATAGCTATTGATCAACTGCTCGATGATATTGAAGCTGGTAGAAAGTATATGAAGGTATACCGCCAGATGAAAATGTATAATGATACAGATACAAATCCTGTATTATACGCTAAAAAATAAACTATTATCCGTTTATGAAAACAGAGCATATCCTAGTTATAAGATTCTCTGCCATAGGCGATGTAGCTATGACTGTGCCAGTGATTTACTCACTGGCTAAACAGTATCCAAATGTAAGGATTACTATGCTCAGTCGACCTTTTGCACGACCTTTCTATGAAAATCTAGCCCCTAATGTAAGTTTTATGGAGGCAGACGTAAAACAGGAATATCATGGTATTAAGGGCCTAAATGCACTGTATCGCCGACTTACGGCTAAGCACTTTACAGCGATTGCCGACCTACATAATGTATTACGTTCCAATTTTCTACGCTTACGATTTAATCTAGATAATTTTAAAGTAGCCCATATCGACAAGCATCGCAAGGGTAAACATATGCTATGTTCCTTTAATAATAAAAAGTTGATACAGCAGCCTACAGCCTTTCAGAATTATGCTGATGTCTTTGCCGAACTTGGCTATCCTATCCAAATGAACTTTACTTCTATTTTTCCTCCTGGAGGCGGAAATCTTCGACTTTTGCCAGAGCATATCATCGGTAAGAAGCAAGCCTTCTCTCAATGGATAGGCATCGCACCTTTTGCAGCCCATGAGGGTAAAATCTATCCACCTAGACTAATGGAACAGGTTATCGCTACACTGATTAACCATCATCCATCAGCTAGAATATTCCTCTTTGGCGGAGGGAAAAAAGAAACTCAACAATTTGAAGAGTGGACTCAAAAATATAAAAATTGCATAAATGCATCTGGAGCTTTATCTGGAATCATGCAAGAACTTATTCTTATGAGTCATCTTGATGTCATGATTAGTATGGACAGTGCAAATATGCACTTGGCATCACTCACCAATATCCCTGTAGTAAGTGTTTGGGGTGCAACACATCCGTATGCCGGTTTTTTAGGCTGGAAGCAGAGTCCTGATAATGCAGTACAAATAGATTTACCTTGTCGACCTTGTAGCATCTACGGCAATAAACCATGTTTACGAGGAGATTTCTCATGCATGAAAAACATTAGTCCAGATCTTATCGTCAATCGTGTAGAACATATTTTGATACAAAAATAACATATCTATCTTATACTTATTATGTATTATATCAAACACATCAAGTAAGTATATATGATACTACCTTTTATATTCTAAAAAAGAGAGGTGTTACTTCTGGATGGAGTAACACCTCTCTTTTTTTAGAATACCAAATAGCCCAATAACAGGAACTACAAAAATTACCTTATTTTAGACTACTCATAACTATGTGGATAACCCTATGGAAAAACTCCTCATAAATAACTTATAACTTTTGAGTTAATAACACACTCAGTTTGGACAGACAAAAAATGTGGATATCAACACATTTATGAGAAACTTTTATATCACTTTTCCACGCTTTTTTATGGATAAAAGATATAAACTTATTACCTTTGCACCAAAAGGGGATAATGTGGAAAACTTATCTAAGTACTCATAAATCAGAGCTATATGCTTATAATATCATAGGGATAACCCATCATAAGACGTGGATAACGAAATATCCAAATTTTGAGGCTAAAAGATATAAACAAATCCACAGCGTATCATAATATCCCATTTTATTTTTCTTTTAAATAAATAATATAGAATATAATAATATTGATGTGATGAAAACAGAATGGATGGAGAAAGGTTATATAGATGAACCTGTAGACAAATCAATTGATCTGAAGAAAGAAATCAGGCGTCTGTGCGAGGAAAAAAATGCCATTATTCTGGCCCATTACTATACTATTGGTGATATTCAAGATATTGCTGATTTTGTAGGCGACTCTTTAGCACTTGCACGTAAGGCTACCGAAACTAATGCAGATATCATGGTGATGTGTGGTGTACATTTTATGGCAGAAACCTGTAAACTTCTTAGTCCAGATAAAATTGTGCTTACTCCTGATCTTAATGCAGGATGTAGTCTAGCTGACAGTTGTAAGGCTGAAGATCTGAGAAAATATAAGGAAGAGCATCCAGGATATAAAGTGGTAAGTTATGTCAATACCACAGCAGCAGTCAAGGCTCTTACCGATTGTGTTGTAACTTCTGGCAATGCAGAAAAGGTAATTAATGCTTTCCCTAAGGATGAAAAGATTATCTTTGGTCCTGATTACAACCTTGGTAACTATATTAACAGCGTTACAGGCCGAAATATGCTTCTCTGGAATGGTGGATGCCATGTACATGAGAAATTCTCTGTAGAAGAGATTATTAAGCTTAAAAAGGCTAATCCTGAAGCATTGGTTATGGCTCATTTGGAATGTAAAGCACCTGTATTAGCAGTAGCTGATATTAAGGGTAGTACTGCTACTATGCTCAATTATGCAAAGGCTCATCCTGAGCAAAAGCAGTACATTGTAGCTACAGAGGCTGGTATTTTGCATGAGATGCAGCGTTCTTGTCCTGAAGTTGAGTTTATACCTGTACCGCCAGAAGTTAGCGAGGGTAGCTTAGGATGCAGCTGTAATGAGTGTGAATTTATGAAGATGAATACGCTTCAGAAGATTTATAATACTTTGAAGTACGGTTGGCCATCTGTAGAGGTTGATCCTGTTATAGCCAAAGACGCAGTTAAGCCTATCGAGAAGATGTTGAGTCTTTGCTAAGATTTATCTCGATAGTTATATGTCTTTAAATTGTTGAAAATCGGATAATTACGAGATCTATTAAATAGTTATCCCTAAAGTTATCAACATAGCTTTAGGGATTTTTTCTGTTTTTACTTATATTTTTTATTGGTATCTGCTAAATCTTTATAGTGCTTATAAAACAGCCTTCAATTGCTGATTATATGTGGCTGTGAGTTTTATAAGATGTTTTTTCAAGTAATATGGAATATTCAAAAATATATCAAAAAAACATAGTCGCCCAATATCGTCATCTGGCTCAAAATCTTCAACTTTCAATCTGCCTGTTTGGTGTTTTCAACAACCTTCAATCTTCATGAAGGGAAAAGCTAACACTTGAGCTGGCAAAACACTATACTTTTGCAGTATAAACATCATGTTTTTAACCCATAAACATTATAGTTTTGCCATGCATTTCTATCATATGCAAACCTCAGGAAGGATTATGTCAATAAAATTCAAATAAATATTTTAAATTAATCTTCTTTTTTATAGCTGAATAAATATAGGTATAAATAGTCCAAGTAAGTAGTGTTGTTATCATATAGACGATAATAAAGGCTAAGAGTATGACCCAGTATCTTCCTCCATAAGTCAGTCCAGTATGTCTCCAATATTTGCTTACAAGTAGAGGAACACCTCCACACAAAAAATAATATACGAGTGAGTGGCTGCCTGTCCATTCTATTATTTTACTTGTTTTTGCTTTACAAATATTAACCATAACAATGATACATATTGTTATGTCCAATAAAAAAAGAGGATATAGATCTATTTGTAATGGTGAAATCATCATATTTACATGATGTATATATTCATATCTTTTTATTATTATTAAGATAATAAGTAATAAAATATTGTATAATGGTTTGTTGATATCTTTGATTTTTTTCTCGTAGTGATGATATACATAGCCTGTAATAAGGAAGAATACTGCTTGCAGAGCATTGTTTATCTGCCAAGGAAAATCAATATTTCTTTCAGAGAAAGCTATTGATAATATTAGACAGATTAATGCTACACAGAATATCCATGATAATTTTCCACGAGTTATCCACAACGTTATGCATAATAATAACTCAGCTATGATGAGTGCGGCAATAAACCATGAGGCTTGTCCCAATGCAATATTTTCTCCTATTTGAAGTAAATCAATCTGTTGTCCTTTTACATAAGGTTTAACAATGCCTATTATACTTGTAAATAATAAGTATGGTATTAGCATTGTTCGACCAATGGATTTCAATTTATGTATGAATTTAAATTCATTTTTTTTATATATCAGATAACCTGAAATAAAATAAAAAATAATGAGCGCATTGGTCACGTACATAGTATAGGGTATAATTGCTTTGCCTACCATATACATTTCTGTATGAAATAAAAGTATAGCTATCATACAGATGCCTCTCAGTAAATCTATCCAATGTATTCTTGGCATATTTTTGTGATGAGTTTTCTATATTATTTTGCCTTTAGTGTTGATAATATTTTATGCCATTCGTAATTATTATACCTTTCGTGTTATAGTTTATTTTTTTTCCATTAATAGAAAATATGTTATGGCGATTTCTTTTTTTGTATTCTATAGAGTTTATATTATTGCTAATATTGATATGGTTATCTAACCATTTTTTTCTATTGTTGAGCCAATTAACAGCTACTTGTATATCATATTGTATAGATTCTGAAGTAAAATTCCATCTCTCACAATTAATTGGTCTTAATTTTTGTAGATTTATAGCTTCTTGAGATTGAGAGTATTCTTTTAGATATTCTATGGTATTATCAATAGCCTTAATGGCCTCACTATTCCATAATTCTTGATATGTATCTATAAATTTTTGATTGGAGCTAGCTATCAATTGTGGATAGTAAAATAATGGGTTTGTATGTATAGCTGACCAGTTATCAGCTATTTTGAATGAGCCACCCAAGTCCCATATGTTTCCCATCATTATTTTTGTGTTATTGGTATTATCATATTTTGTTATATATATATTAGATCCTGCTGCATCACTGTCTCCTAATATATCATGGCAAAGAAGCCATTTTGCGAATGAATTAATATCTATATAGTCTTCATAGTTACCTGATATAAGTGAATATTCTAAGTTGTCTACAGATAATTTTATACAGTTGCTTATGCTATCAGTAACATCATCACTATCGGGATATTTAAAAGTGTATTTTCTGTTTGTGTTTGTTGTAAGATATTTGTCTTCATTCCACCAATAAGCGTCTTTTTCTATAATATAGCCAGTTTCAGTTACATTCAATCTGGCGGATGTATTTCTTTTGACTGATTCAGTAAGCATATATATACCTCTGTAATCATCGTTTATAAACAGATTTATGTAGCAATGTTGAGGTGTCCATAGCATTCCTATTTCTTCGCTTAGTTTAAATGCTGTTTCAGCTATCATACCATCTCCGCCTTCATCTATTAAAACCCATTCTTTATCTGCATAATTTTTGTTATTTCTATTTAATAGGTCGGCCTTTTTTTCTAGTTTTATTTTAAATGATTTTTTTGGATTCCAATAAGCACTAGTATTTCCTCTTATTTTGATTTTCATACCTCCTTTATTGTTTTCATATTCGCCGCTGTCATAGTATGGTATACCGAGTCTAGATAATATTATTCTGCCTGGTATTTTTGTCGTATTAGTTATACTTATTCCATCTTCTCCTTCTGGTGCAAAAATATAATCGCATGACGGCTCTTCTTTATTCTCTGTATATATTTCCATTACTGGAATATCTATTTTTTTTATACTATCTTTATCATACTTGTTAGCAAAGCTATTAAGAAAAGCTAATAAGCATAGTGTAATAATTATTTTTTTTTTCATTTTTTATCTTAGTATTAATTAATTATAGCTATTTTGCAGACGAATCCTTTTTCGCCATTTTCTTTTGCAATTTCTACCATGTAGATGCCACTTGCTACTCTTTTACCATTTAAGTCTTTTCCATCCCATACAAATGAACCTCCTGTGCTTGTTCCTTCTGTAACTAGTGTTCCGTTGGTTGTAACAATTTTAATATTTGAGTTATAACTAAGTCCTGTAATTGTGATAGGGCCTGTATATCCTGGTTTAACGGGATTAGGATAAGCATAAGTTTCATTGTCATTCATATCATCTACAGTTTTAGTTACTCTACTCATGTAAGAGCAGAGTCCTTTATCTGTACTTATAAATACCTCTCCAGTACTAGAATTAATGGCGATACTCTCTATGTTATTAGATAATAGTAAACTATTGTCTGTGGTAAAGTGTTCTTCTTGTGTGTAATTATCTTCGCTGATAAGATATACTCCCTTATTATTTGTTCCAAACCATTTTCTGCCTCCTTCATCTACAGCTATACATGTAATATCTATGCCACTTAATAAATAGTCAGCTAAGTTGGTACCATCATTTCTTGGAACTTTAATCTGATTAAAAATAGGATTGGAAGAAGTGATTTGATTAGGTTTAAGTACTATTGGACCGACATTTGTTCCTATCCATATATTTTTACTTTTATCTTCTGCTATGCATCTTACTTCTATTATACTAACAGTTGTACCATCTTCGTTAATAAACTCTTTGTATGTATTTAATCCCTGGGTTGAAGGTTGATAGCAGAATAAATAAGGATGATTCCAATGATTGTTACCTATCCATAGTAGCCCTCTACTATCAAACATCATAGATGACATATTTTGTAGAGAATTGTTGCTATTATACATAAACTCAGCATTGTATAGTGATGTCCATTCTTTATTATGGGTTAGTTTGAATAGGTTTGAACTTTTTGCTCTAGAATTAAATCCATATAAATTTCCATTAGTGTCAAATTCTAAACTGCTAACGATAACATAATTTTTATTTGTGGACTCTACACTACTTGCTGGTTGTAGTATATTATTCGTATTGTCATAGGAATAAGCTTGAATATATTTGCCATTGTCAAATTCATATAAACCAGTTCTTCCTCCTGCGAATACATGATTATTATCAAGAGGATCAACCGCTAAGGTTGTTATGTCTACGTATGAGTAACCAGTTTTCTTTTCTAACTGATCTTCATATATAGTCCAATTATTATCATTTAATACCTGAATACATCCGTTTCTATTGAGTTCTGTTGTACCATACCCTCCTCCACAGGTATATAATTTACCATTATAAAACTTCATGAATCCGAAATAGTTATACTTAGGTCCACCTGGGTTAAGTGTTTTAGCAAAGGCTATGAGAGAGTCCTTATCTTCTTCTGTAGGAGCTACATACTCTCCTACTCTTATCCAGTTACTCTTATCCTGAAGATTACTGGTGGTAAGTGCTCTAAATTGTCCCTGTTGACTACTGTAAGCATAGATATAATTACCGCTAACTTGGGTCCAGTTTACATTAAATCCAAGATTGTAGGTTTCTGAAATTTCAGCATTGGCTACATTAATTTTCATAACACCAAATGCAGTGCTTAAGTAAGCATATTTGCCATAATTATCTATATGGTTTACTGTTTTTCCAGTGGTAAGAGTAGCTTTGTGGTAGGCGGCAATATTGGTAATATCACCATTTGTGTCTAACAAATCGATATTATAGTTTGTATACAATATGATGAGTCTTTTAGCTGATTTATTATAGCTTATAGTTTGTATTTCGGTGTCGCTTAGACCATTAGTTTTATCATAGGTCTGTATACTTTGGTCATTCTCGTTATAGACATATAAATCGTTAGAAGCTAATACATAGAGCTGTTTACCTGCTTGCTGTACATCCTGTACATCGTAATAAGCCATATAATTTTTCCAAGTGCCAATGGTAGATGCTTGCAGTGCAATGGTGATGATCAATCCCATGATAGTGAGTATAGTACTTTTCTTGATCATATATCTATTTGTTTAGTTTATAAAAAAAAATCGTTTGAAGAAGGGGAATAATCCCCTATTCTATCAAACGAAATTGTTGGTCGAATATTTTGTTGTTATTCGTCTTTCAGATGTTCTGCAAGTTTTGCTACAGCTCTTGCACGATGGCTAATCTTATTTTTGATTTCTTCACCAAGTTCAGCAAAACTTTTATCGTACCCTTCAGGTACGAAGATTGGATCGTATCCGAAACCTCCTTTCCCACTCTTCTCTGTAGCGATTTCTCCCTTTACTTCGCCTTCAAAGCTATATTCTCTACTACAGATAGTACTGTCACCTTCTTTTTGGATAAGGGCGATGACTGTACGAAAACGAGCTTTACGATTATTTTTACCCTCTAATTCTTTAAGTAGTTTAGCCATGTTAGCTTCGCTGTCATGGTCTGTACCCTCTGCATAGCGTGCAGAATGTACACCTGGGGCACCATCTAAGGCTTCTACCTCTAGACCGGTATCATCTGCAAAACAGTCTAGACCATAGTTTTCGTATATATAACTGGCTTTCTGGTGGGCATTCGCTTCGAGAGTAGTTCCTGTTTCAGGAATATCTACATCACAGCCAATATCTTTTAAACTTACTACTTCGAAATCAGAGCCTAAAATTTCTCTGATTTCCTGTAGTTTATGCTGATTATTTGTTGCAAATACGATTTTCATATTTCATAGTTTTTATGTGTTGCTAATCACAGATGTATTAGTAAATGCATCTGTTAATTCTTGCAAGTTTATGCCTCTGTATTTTCCTTTTTTCGACATTTAGGTAGCTTTACTTTAATATGGTCGAACCCTTCGCCATAAACACCGATAACGCTACTCTGTGAAACAAAAGCATTTGGATCGATAAGTTTTATAAGTCTGAAGATACTTGTGCTTTCGCGCTTCTTGGCCAAAAGACAGAGTACCTTCATTTCTTTTCCTGTATACCATCCATGTCCGTCGAGTATAGTTAGAGTATGATCTGTTTCCATCATGATAGCATTGGCAATCTCTTGATATTTCTTAGAGAAAATAAGAAATTGTACAGATTCTCTTCGGGCATTCATCACATAGTCGAGCATAAAGTTCTCCACTACCATAGTACAAAGACCAAAAACTACTTTATGAATGCGGTCTAGTGGTCCACCGAAAGAAGGTATGAAAATACAACTTCCTATGATACAGATATCTACAGCAATTAAAACTTGGCCAAGCGACAAATTATAGAATTTGTTTACGCTGGCTGCAATGATATCAGTACCACCAGTACTACCATTGTTCATGAAAACGATAGCTAATGCTGAACCAGTAAGTGTACAGCCGATAAGCAAAGACATAAAATCTTGTCCCTCGCCTAATATCTTAACATAGTGTCCTGCAGCATCTTTCGGCATATAGTCGCCTGTTATCATCAAGAGAAATGACAACATGAAGATGGCATAGATAGTCTTCATCAGAAATTTCCATCCCAATATCTTTAGTGCCACTACCAGCAAGGCTATATTGATGAGAAAATAAGTGTATTGTATTGGTATATTCGACGCATATAGTACAATCGCTGAAATACCAGTCACTCCTCCTGCAACAATCTGGTATGGAAGCAGAAATGCTGTAAATGAAAATGCATAAAGCATGAGGCCAAGGGTTATAAAAATATAATCCTTAACCTCATTGAGTATCATTCTATGATCGATTTGATCTATTGTCATATATTCTTAGCGATAATTTAACCCTCTTATTATTTTTTGAGGACGATATTGACAATCTTCTTAGGTACTACGATAACTTTTACTATCTGCATGCCATCCAAGTACTTTTGGCTGCGCTCATCTTCGAGAGTTGCTTTTTCGATAGCATCTTTCTGTGCATCAGCTGGGAATGTTTTCTGATAACGTGCCTTACCGTTGAAACTGATAGTAAGTTGCATTTCGCTTTCTGCGAGATAGCTTTCGTCATAAGTAGGCCATGCAGCATCGCATACGCTAGTAGTTTCTCCCAAAACGTGCCAGAGTTCTTCTGCAATATGTGGTGCAAATGGTGCAATAAGGATAACCATATCCTTGAGTAATGTCTTGTTGTGACATTTCTGTTGCCCTAATTCATTAACGGCAATCATGAAGGCTGATATTGCTGTGTTATAACTGAATTTCTCGATATCTTCTGATACCTTCTTGATGAGCTTGTGTACAGATTTTAAATTTTCCTTCGTAGGTTCATCATCGTTGATAATGAGTTTATCTGTATTGTGCTCGAAGAAGAGATTCCAGAATTTTTTAAGGAATCGGAAACAACCGTCAATACCATTAGTATCCCATGGCTTGCTGGCTTCTACAGGACCTAGGAACATTTCGTAAAGACGAAGAGTATCTGCACCATATTCCTCAACGATATCGTCAGGGTTAACGACATTAAACATACTTTTACTCATCTTCTCGATAGCCCAACCACAGTTGTATTTACCATCTTCAAGGATAAACTCAGCATTGGCATATTCAGGACGCCATTGTTTAAAGGCTTCTGTATCGAGTATATCGTTTTTAACAAGATTTACCCATACGTGAATAGGTGTTGTCTCATACTGATCTTTCAAACCCTTAGAAACGAATACCGGTGCCTTACTATGGTCATCGCTATTTATGCGATATACGAAGTTAGACCGCCCCTGGATCATACCTTGGTTAACCAATTTCTGGAATGGTTCTTCCTGGCAGCTTACACCATTATCAAAGAGGAACTTATTCCAGAAGCGTGAATAGATAAGATGACCTGTAGCGTGCTCTGTACCACCTACGTAGAGATCTACATTCTGCCAATACTTATCAGCCTTCTCTCCTACTAGTCCTTTGTTGTTGTTAGGATCCATATAGCGTAAATAATAAGCAGAGCTACCTGCAAAACCTGGCATGGTTGAAAGTTCCAGTGGGAATACTTTTTCATTATCGATAAGACTCTTATCTACTATCTGCTTGTTAGCTTCATCCCAAGCCCATTTCTTAGCACGGCCCAATGGTGGTTCACCTGTTTCTGTAGGTTCATATTTATCGATTTCAGGTAATTCCAAAGGTAGGCATTCTGCAGGTATCATTTGTGGCATACCGTCCTTGTAGTATACAGGGAATGGCTCGCCCCAGTAGCGTTGGCGAGAGAAGATAGCGTCACGCAGACGATAGTTTACCTTGATGCGGCCAATACCCTTTTCGGTTACAAACTTCTTGGTTGCAGCAATAGCCTCTTTTACTGTAAGGCCATTCAGACTAAAACCATCAAGACTATTTTTTCCTGCTACAGGAGAGTTACTTACGATGCCCTCTTTAGCATCAAAACTCTCTTCGCTAACATCAGCATCTTCAATCAATGGAATGATAGGCAGATTAAAATGCTTAGCAAAAGCGTAATCGCGACTGTCGTGTGCAGGTACTGCCATGATAGCACCAGTACCATATCCTGCTAATACGTACTCACCAATCCAGATTGGAATAGCTTCCTGGGTAAATGGATTGATAGCATAGCTACCCGTGAATACACCTGTAACTTTACGGTCTGACATACGGTCAAGCTCGGTACGCTTCTTTACATATTCTAGGTATTCTTCTACTGCAGCCTTTTGCTCGGTTGTTGTAACTTGCTGTACATATTCGCTCTCAGGAGCAAGTACCATGAAAGTTACACCAAACATAGTATCCGCACGAGTGGTAAAGATTGTAAATTTCACATCGCTGTCTTTTACAGTGAATTCTACCTCTGTACCCTCAGAGCGACCTATCCAGTTACGCTGTGTTTCCTTAATAGAGTCTGTCCAGTCTACAGTATCAAGACCATCAAGCAGACGCTGAGCGTAAGCAGAGGTACGTAGACACCACTGCATCATCTTTTTCTGAATAACAGGATAGCCACCGCGTTCGCTTACACCATCTACGACTTCATCGTTAGCCAATACGGTACCAAGTCCTGGACACCAGTTTACCATAGTTTCGCCTAGATAAGCGATACGATAGTTCATCAGTACCTGTTGTTTTTTCTTATCATCGTAGCTATTCCATTCTCCTGCTGTAAATTCCAGTTCTTCACTTTGTGCTACATCGAGTCCCTCTGTACCCTTCTGTTCAAAACGCTCAACAAGTTTTTCGATAGGCTGAGCACTCTTACAAGTGTTGCAGTAGAAACTGCCAAACATCTTCTCGAAAGCCCACTGTGTCCAGTGATAGTATTTTGGATCACAAGTACGTACTTCCCTATCCCAGTCAAAACTGAAACCTATTTTATCGAGCTGCTCGCGATAATGACTGATATTCTGTTCTGTAGTAATAGCAGGATGTTGTCCTGTCTGGATGGCATATTGCTCTGCAGGAAGACCATAGGCATCATAACCCATTGGGTTGAGTACATTGAAGCCTTTAAGACGCTTATAACGTGCAAAAATGTCACTTGCAATATATCCTAAAGGGTGGCCTACGTGAAGACCAGCTCCTGATGGATAAGGGAACATGTTTAGCACATAAAACTTTTTTTTGTTTTCGTCTTCGGTAACATGATAGGTCTTATTTTCAGCCCAGTTCTGTTGCCACTTCTTCTCGATCTCTCTGAAGTTGTAATCCATTTCTATAATGATATTTTATGATTTTCGAAATCTTGGTTTATAATTCTTAAGAATTAGATGCAAAATTACTGTTTTTTTGTGATATATCCAAATTTTCACATCTTTATAAAAAGGATTATTAGTTTTGGTTTCATTTATTTATTTTGTTACTTTTATCAATGGATAGAAAAATCTATAAATCATATAATGGATGAATGTATTTGTTAAATATTATTTAATAATCCATAGAATATTTTTTTATAGCTAAATATTTCTTTTTAGTATATACTAAAAAAGAGTAACTAGCGTTATATTAGTGGTATGCAGGTAAAAATATTTTTATTTCGTCTTATTATGGTTTGCGTGTTCGGCGTGTTTGTTTTGAGCTCGCAAGCTCAAGATATGATTCCACAGAAAGCAATCAATGATAGATCTTTTCTGCATCCTGAGATATTGGAATTTCCGCCACAATATGTTATCGAAGGTGAGGTAGATGATAATGGGGAAGAGTTGACTATTGAAAATCTTTACAAAACCCTTGAAGAATATGGTGTACTTTTCAAGAAGATTGTCGTTGCGCAAGCCATTCTTGAAACGGGTAATTTTTCTAGTCATGTATGTCTTACGCATCATAATTTATTTGGTCTTCGTCATCCTTCTGATGGAAGCTATTATGAATTTAATAATTGGAAGGAGAGTGTAAAGGCTTATCGTGATGATGTACAGTATAAGTATAATTCAGGTGATTATTATCTTTTTCTTCGTCGTATCGGTTATGCTGAGGATCCTCGCTATGTTTCGAAGGTGCGTATTATTGCTGATCGTCTTCCTTGGAAAATCTAGTGACTTTCTTCTGAAATATGTATTTTTTTATCTAAATTATTTTACAAATTATCCAATAAAATTTAAAGGTAAAAGCTTTCACTTTAATCACTAAAAGTCAAGCTTTTGTATTTAATCCCTCGGTATTCAAAATCTTATACTGAATTATTTCATTTTATTTGCGTTTTTTCTAGATGGGGTGGTTACGATGTTAAAAATTAATGATATTTTTCTGACGTTTTTTGAAAATTGTAATACTCTTTTTAAGAGTAGTGGTGGGGAGGATAGAGGTGGTTATATACTATAAAGTCTATGTAGGTTTATGCATAATGGATAATGATACAGAGAAAAATGAGTTATAATTTTGTGTTTATTCTCTTTTTGAGTAATTTTGTAGCCTAAATCAATAAATATTATGGCTAAAGATACTTCAGGACTTACTCCGATGATGAAGCAATTCTTCTCGATGAAAGCCCAACATCCTGATGCGCTCTTGCTTTTTAGATGTGGTGATTTCTATGAGACATATGGTGACGATGCTATAGAAGCCTCTAAAGTATTGGGAATTACTTTGACTCGCAGAAATAATGGTGGTAATACAGGGCAGATGGAAATGGCAGGTTTCCCACATCATGCCCTTGATACTTATTTGCCTAAGTTGATTCGTGCAGGTAAGCGTGTTGCTATATGTGATCAGTTGGAAGATCCCAAAAAGAAGCGGGAGGCATTGAAAGGAAAGAAAGGCCTTACAGAGATGGATAAGATGGTGAAACGTGGTATAACAGAATTGGTTACGCCAGGTGTCGCCCTCGATGATAATGTCCTGAATTATAAAGAAAATAATTTTTTGGCTGCAGTGCATTTTGGTAAGAATGCTTGTGGTATTTCTTTTCTTGATATTTCAACTGGTGAATTTCTCACAGGAGAAGGTACTTATGATTATGTAGAAAAACTCATTGGCAACTTTATGCCGAAGGAGATACTGTATGATCGTGCCAAAAAAGAAGATTTTGAACGTTTTTTTGGTACCAAACTAGTTACTTTTGAACTTGATGACTGGGTGTTTACTGAGCAGACGGCTCGCCAAAAACTTTTAAAGCATTTTGGTACTAAAAACTTGAAGGGTTTTGGTGTAGAACATCTCAAAAATGGTGTAATTGCAAGTGGTGCTATCATGCAATATCTTGAAATTACACAACATACTCATATTAATCATATTACTTCGCTCTCTAGAATTGAAGAGGAAAAATATGTACGTATGGATAACTTTACGATACGAAGTTTAGAACTTGTTTCTCCGATGCAGGAGGAGGGTAGTTCTTTGTTGAAAGTTATCGACCATACCATTACGCCAATGGGTGGACGTATGTTGAGACGATGGGTTGTGTTCCCTCTAAAGAGTGTAAAGCCTATTGATGAGCGACTGAATGTTGTAGAGTATTTCTTTCGTGAACCAGAATTTCGTGAGTGCATAGATGATCAGTTGCATCGTATAGGCGATTTAGAGCGTATTATCTCAAAAGTGGCAGTTGGTAGAGTATCGCCTCGTGAAGTAGTACAATTAAGAGTTGCATTAGATGCCTTACGACCGATAAAGACGGCCTGTCTTTATGCTAAGAACGAAGATTTGAAGCGAATAGGAGAACAGCTGAATCTTTGTGAGAGTTTAAAAAATAGGATTGAGCAGGAAATACAGCCAGATCCACCACAGCTTGTGAATAAGGGTGATGTTATAGCAGATGGTTATAATGCTGAGCTTGATGAGCTGAGAAGTATTAGTCGCAATGGTAGAGATTATCTGTTGAAGATACAGGAACAGGAAACTGAGAAGACTGGTATTAGTTCGTTAAAAGTGGGCTATAATAATGTTTTTGGCTATTATTTAGAGGTAAGAAATACTTATAAAGATAAAGTTCCAGCTGAGTGGATTCGTAAGCAGACATTAGCTCAAGCAGAACGTTATATTACTCAGGAGCTCAAGGAGTATGAAGAAAAGATTCTTGGAGCTGATGAGCGTATCTTATCGCTTGAAGCAAAACTTTTTAGCGAGTTAATAGTTGATATGCAGGCTTTCATTCCTCAGATTCAGATTAATGCTAACCTGATAGCTCAACTCGATTGTTTGTTGAGTTTTGCTGCAATCTCAGAGTTAAATCATTACGTGCGTCCTGTAGTAGATGATTCTGAAATTATAGATATCAAGCAGGGGAGACATCCTGTTATCGAAACACAGTTGCCAATAGGAGAGCAGTATGTGCCTAATGATGTGTATCTAGATAATGATAAACAGCAAGTGATGATGATAACTGGTCCGAATATGGCTGGTAAATCAGCACTACTGCGTCAAACGGCCCTTATCGTATTATTAGCTCAAATAGGTTGTTTCGTACCCGCTGAAGGTGCTAGAATTGGTTTGGTGGATAAAATCTTTACTCGTGTAGGTGCATCTGATAATATTTCCTTGGGAGAATCTACTTTTATGGTTGAGATGACAGAGGCTTCTAATATTCTGAATAATGTTACTCCTCGCAGTTTGGTACTCTTTGATGAGTTGGGGAGGGGTACTTCTACATATGATGGTATCTCTATTGCATGGGCTATTGTGGAATACCTTCATGAACATTCATCGGCTAATGCCCGTACTCTTTTTGCTACTCATTATCATGAACTTAACGAGATGGAAAAGCTTTTCTCACGTATCAAGAATTATAATGTAAGTGTGAAAGAAGTTGATGGTAAGGTTATCTTCTTACGTAAACTTGAAAGGGGAGGAAGTAACCATTCATTTGGTATTCACGTGGCAGAAATTGCTGGTATGCCGAAGAGTATAGTAAAGCGTGCTCATGTAATATTGAAACAGTTAGAGAATGAAAATTCAAATGTGGGTAGTGTAGGGCGACCTCAGGTAGAGAAGATCGCTTCAACCCAACAGGATGTGCAACTTAGTTTCTTTCAACTTGATGATCCTATACTCTGTCAGGTGCGTGATGAGATACTTGGTTTAGATATTAATAATCTTACACCTGTAGAAGCTCTCAACAAACTGAATGAAATTAAGAAAATTGTTTCAGGCAAATAATCATAAAAGGCATATCCCTTCATGGGTACGCCTTTTATGATATATAGTATAATGATGGTTATTTACGAATAACTTCTTTTAATTTCATCCTCTTACCACTTGTGGCAATGCTATATACACCGATAATAATGAGTGGAATAGAGAGAATTTGCCCCATATCCATAGGTAGACTTGACTCGAATGCAACTTGAATTTCTTTGGTGTACTCAATAATGAATCGTGCAATGAAAATCAAGGTAAGGCAGAGACCAAAATAGAGCCCAGAACCTATACTCTGAGTACCCTTCTTCTTGTATATTATCAATATGATGAAGAAAAAGAGTAGATAACAGATAGCCTCATAAAGTTGTCCAGGGTGGCGTGGGTAGCCATCTACACGGGCAAAAATAAAGGCCCATGGTACGTCGGTTACTTTGCCGATAATCTCTGAATTCATGAGGTTACCGAGGCGGATAAAGAAAGCTGTTATACTTGAGCAGATACCCATATTATCGAGTACAACCCATCCTGGAACCTTAAAGTTGCGACAGTAGAGCCAAAGTCCGACAAAGAGTCCAAAAACACCACCATGAGATGCAAGTCCTTCATAACCTGTAATGTGCCAACTACCATCAGCGCCATATCGAGCCGGAAGAAGCATCTCGAGGAGATGAGTGCCACTACTTAGAAAGTAGTCTGGCTCATAGAAGAGACAATGACCTAAGCGTGCTCCTAGCAGAATTGCGAGGAAGATATAGATAAAGAGTGGTTCAAACTGTTCATCTGAGAGTTTCTGCTGGCGATATAGCTTCTGCATGAGCACATAGCCAAGCGCTAGACCGATAATCCAGCAGAGCGAATAATAACGCAATGTAATAGGACCCAGAGAGCCAATAATTGGGTCTGGGTTCCATACTATATAGTTTACTAAATCTGTAAACATAAGCCTAGGTATTAAACATTGAAGCGGAAGTGCATGATATCACCATCTTGAACAATATACTCTTTACCTTCAATGCCGAGTTTACCAGCTTCACGTACAGCACTTTCTGAGCCATACTGGATATAATCTTCATACTTGATTACTTCGGCGCGAATAAAGCCCTTTTCGAAGTCTGAGTGGATAACACCTGCACACTGAGGGGCTTTCCAACCCTTGTGGAATGTCCATGCCTTTACCTCCATTTCACCTGCAGTAATAAAGGTCTGCAGGTTAAGAAGGCTGTAAGCTTTTTGAATGAGACGGTTAACACCACTTTGTTCCAAACCTAGTTCCTCTAAGAACATCTGTTTGTCTTCGTATGTTTCAAGACCTGCTATATCTTCTTCAGTCTTTGCAGCAATAACAAGGGCTTCAGCACCTTCTTCTGCGGCAATTTTCTCTACGAGTTGAGAGTATTGGTTACCATTTTTAGCACTGTTTTCGTCTACGTTAGCTACGTAAAGAACAGGCTTAGTTGTTAGAAGGAATAAATCATGGGCAGCCTGCTGCTCTTCCTTGCTCTCAAAGGTTACTGAGCGTGCGTTTTTACCCTGTTCCAAAACGGCTTTATAAGCTTCGAGTACAGATACAAGAACTTTAGCGTCTTTGTTGCCTGATGCTGCTATTTTTTGCTGCTTAGCCAGTTGAGACTCGATGGTTTCGAGATCTTTCAACTGTAATTCTGTATCGATAATACTCTTGTCTTCTAATGGATCAACAGGAGCTCCACTTTCGCGTACAATGTTGTCATTGTCGAAGCAACGGATAACGTGAATAATTGCATCGCACTCACGAATGTTACCTAAGAACTTGTTGCCAAGACCTTCACCCTTTGAGGCGCCCTTAACCAAACCTGCGATGTCTACGATTTCACAGGTAGCAGGAACAATACGTCCTGGATGTACGATTTCTGCCAATTTGTTAAGACGCTCATCTGGTACGGTGATGACACCTAAGTTTGGTTCTATAGTACAAAAAGGGAAGTTAGCTGCTTGTGCTTTAGCACTTGACAGACAATTGAATAGAGTAGACTTACCTACGTTTGGAAGGCCTACAATACCACATTTTAAAGCCATATTTTTATTTTAAATCTTTGATTTTTAACGTTAAAATTCAGTATGCAAAATTACAATATAATTTCGAAACAGCCAAATTAATGAGCTTCTAACCAGTTATTACCCCATCCTGCATCGGCAGTGAGTGGTACATCAAGGTGGAAGGCATTTTGCATCTCTTGTATTACAATTTGTTCTACCTTTTCTTTTTCTTCTGGATAGACTGAGAAGTTTAATTCGTCGTGTACTTGAAGAATCATCTTACTCTTAATACCTTCTTGGCGGAATCGGTTCCATATTTTAATCATGGCAACTTTTATAATATCAGCTTCAGATCCCTGAATAGGGGCATTGATAGCATTACGCTCTGCAAAGCCTCGTACTGTACCATTATGTGAGTTGATATCAGCTAAGTAGCGTCTACGGCCAAAAATGGTTTCTGCATAGCCGTTTTTTCGAGCGGCTTCTTTTGCTTTTTCCATATAGGCTTGCACCTTAGGAAAAGTTTTAAAGTAATCAGTAATCAAGTCTTTAGCTTCGCTATTACTGATGTTCATTCGTTGGGCTAGACCATAGGTTGTGATACCGTAAATGATACCAAAGTTGGCTTGTTTTGCTTTCTTACGTTGACTGTCGGTTACTTTATCTATCTCTTCGTGCCATATTTTAGCTGCTGTCGCACGATGAATATCGAAACCTTCTCGAAAGGCTTCGATCATATTCTCATCGCCTGAGAGATGAGCCATAATGCGAAGTTCTATCTGACTATAGTCTGCTGAAAAAAATAAACATCCTGGTTCTGGAATGAAACACTTTCGTATTTCTTTGCCATCGTCAGTCCTCACAGGAATATTTTGCAGATTAGGGTCGCTAGAAGAAAGTCTACCTGTAGCTGTTAATGCTTGGTTGAATGAAGTGTGGATATGACCTGTACGTTTGTTGATAAGTGTAGGAAGATTATCTACATAAGTACTTAGTAACTTCTTCATACCTCGGTAGTTAAGTATATTTTCAACAATCGGATTTTTTGCCCTTATAGATTGTAAAACTTCTTCAGATGTTACATATTGACCGGTCTTGGTTTTCTTTGGCTTTTCCATGATATGCATTTTGCCAAAGAGAATATCTCCCACTTGTTTTGGACTAGATATGTTAAATTTTTCAGCAGCTTCTTCGTATATTTTTTCTTCATATTTGCGCATTCTTTCTGTGAAAACTTTTGAAGTTTCTTGTAGAGCATTGGTATCGAGGCATATGCCATTTCTTTCCATGTCAGCCAAAACGGGTATTAATGGCATCTCAATTTCCCAAAATAAGTGTTCGGCTTTTACCTCTCCTAATTTTGGTTCGAGTACATTTTTTAATCGCAATGTTATATCAGCATCCTCTGCAGCATATTCATATACATCCTTAGGGTTGAGATCTCGCATATTTTTTTGATTCTTTCCTTTAGGACCTATGAGCTCTTCAATATGTATAGTTTGATAATTAAGAAATACTTCGGCTAGATAATCCATGTTGTGATGCAGTTCGGGCTGGATAAGATAATGTGCAATCATGGTATCAAACATTTTGCCTTTTATTTCAATATCATAATTCAAGAGTACTTCGTAATCATATTTAATATTTTGCCCTATTTTTAGAATTTTCTTATTTTCATAGAGCGGTTTAAAAATATTAACTATTCTTAAAGCTTTTTCTCTTTCAGCAGGAATTGCAACGTAAAATGCTTTATTTTCTTCTACAGCAAAGCTTAAACCCACCAATTCTGCGTCTATAGCATTGGTAGATGTTGTTTCTGTGTCTAGACTGAGATTTTTAAATGTCAATAAAAAGTCACATAAAATCTTACTATCTTCTTCATTATCAATAAGTTTGTATTCATGAGAATGTGTTTTTATGGTCTCAAAACTCGCGTTTTTAGAAATGGTTTGACCATCGGTCTGTTCTACGGCAAATAAATCCAATTCTTGAATTGCATTTTTTTTCTTATTTTCTGATTTATTAAGAATTTTGTTTTTGAAACTCTTAAACTCGAGTTCAGTGAAAATTTCATCAAGTTTATCGGCATCAGGTTCTTGCAGCTTTAAATCTTCCATTTTAATGTCGGTGGGAACATCTGTACGGATAGTAGCCAAGAAATAACTCATCTTAATATCTTCGACAGCGTTTTCTACTTTTTCTTTTAGTTTGCCTTTGAGCTGAGAAGTATTGTTTAAAAGATTTTCGACAGAGCCAAATTGGTTAATCAATTTAGCAGCTGTTTTTTCGCCTACGCCGGGACAGCCTGGAAAATTATCAGCAGAGTCACCCATGAGGGCAAGCAAATCGATAATTTGAGTAGAGGAGGAGATACCATATTTCTGAGCGATTTCCTTTTCGCCCAAAATTTCATATCCGCCACCATGTTGAGGGCGATACATCTTTACATTTTTTCGTATGAGCTGTCCATAATCTTTATCAGGAGTCAGCATATATGTGTCGATACCTTTTTCGCCAGCTTGAATAGCTATTGTTCCGATAATATCATCTGCTTCGAAACCATCAGCCTGTAATATAGGAATTTTATAAGCACGTAATATATCCTTTATAATAGGGACACTGGCTTTAATATCTTCAGGAGTTTCTTCTCGCTGAGCCTTATAGGCAGGAAATGCATCATGTCTAAAAGTCTTTCCATGATCGAATGCTACTCCTATATAAGTAGGATTTTCCTTTGTCAATACCTCGTTGAGCGTGTTGCAAAAGCCCATAATGGCAGATGTGTTTAACCCTTTAGAATTAATTCTAGGAGCTCTAAGTAAAGCGTAGTAAGAGCGATATATTAATGCGTAGGCATCTAAAAGAAATAATTTTTCCATTATAATTTTATATTATCCCGTAAAATTACTAAAAAAATACCATAAATCGAGATTATTTGATTAATTTTGTATCAAATTTCACGAAGTAATGGATTATTTATCTCTCATCAAATCTTCTATTTCTATTGATTTAGATGATTTTGTAGCTTTGTTTAACCAGTCTTTGAGTCATACTGACGGACTCTTATCGCAGGTTCTTGATCATATTAAGCAACGTGCGGGTAAGCGTATGCGGCCTATGCTCATCTTACTTATGGCCAAAAATTTTGGCAAAGTTTCTGATGTGAGTTTGAATGCAGCTGTTGGTCTCGAACTTCTTCATACTGCATCTTTAGTACATGATGATGTCGTAGATGAAAGTGATGAGCGTCGAGGGCAGGCTAGTGTTAATGCAAGTTATAATAATAAGGTTGCAGTGTTAGTAGGTGATTATTTACTTTCTACAGCTTTGCTTTATGTTTCTTATACTCATTCAGAAGTAATAGTAAGGTATTTATCAGAATTGGGTAGAACTTTATCTAATGGCGAAATCCTTCAGCTATCGAATATTCAGAATAGAACGATTTCTGAAGATGCTTATTATGATGTTATTAGTATGAAGACGGCTGCTCTTTTCGAAGCTTGTGCTGTTATTGGTGCAGAATCAGCTGGTGCTTCACATGAAGATACTATGGCTGCACGCGAATTTGGTAAAAAACTTGGACTTATTTTTCAGATTCGTGATGATATTTTCGATTACTATGATTCTAAGGAAATTGGTAAGCCAACTAGTAATGATATGGTTGAAGGTAAGCTCACTTTGCCTGTTATATATGCTTTAAATTCTACTGATAATAAGGAAATGTTAGAGTTGGCATATAAAGTAAAAGATCATACGGTAACTGATGAAGAAGTTGCACAATTAGTGCAGTTTACAAAGGAAAATGGTGGTATAAACTATGCTTATAAGATTATGGATAGACTTCATGAAGAGTGTATGATTTTTATCGATGAATATGTTACTAATCCAGAAATTAAGAAATCTATTACTGCATATCTTGATTATGTTAGTGAGCGTTCCTTTTAAATATGGAATAGTAAGAATATTTTTTTTACATAACAACTGCTTCTAAATATTATATTAAAGGGTAAGATTAAGTCAATCTTACCCTTTATAATATTTTAGTTTGTTTTGTTAAGATGGTCTGCTTAGAAATATTTAACCTCTTTACCCTGTACTGCACTAAGGAGAAGATTAGCTAAACGAGATGTACCAAGGCGGAACATCTTGTTAGTAAGCCATTCTTTGCCTAAGACTTCTTTTACTATAGTGTAGTATATAAGTGCATCCTGGACAGTATTTAAGCCGCCAGCAGGCTTCAAACCAATCTTATTGCCAGTTTCTTTAAAATATTCTTTAATGGCTGTACACATCACGTAAACGGCTTCAGGAGTAGCAGAAATCTTTTCTTTACCTGTAGAGGTCTTAATATAGTCTGCACCAGCATACATAGATAGTATTGAAGCCTTCTTTATGTTGCTGCAGTTAAGTAAATCGCCAGTCTCAAGAATTACTTTCATAGGTATTTCTTCGCCGCAGGTAGACTTTAATTCCATAATATCTTCAGCTACGCCTTCATAGTCTTCGCTAAGAAATTTACCAACAGGCATAACGATATCTATCTCATCAGCACCATCCTGAATAGCCAAAGCTGTTTCTGCTACTTTTACTTCCATGCGGGCCTGTGATGAAGGGAAACAACCGCTTACGTTAGCGATATTTACACCATCTACTTCAAGTGTATTGCGTACCAATTTGGTGAAAGAAGGATAGGTGACTACAGTAGCAACGTGTGGCATATCTGTGTAATCGTGAGCGAAACTGTTTACTTTTTCTACCATTGCCAAGATTTTCTCTTCTGTATCGGCTGTGTTGAGTGAAGTAAGTTCGACACTGCCAAAGAGGAATTTCTTTACCTCAACAGTATCATTTTCTGCTACTTTATTAGCAATAATGTCTTCTACTGCAGCTTTGATATCTTCATCTTTGATGTCAGTATTATACTTTGCTAAAGCTTGATCGTATATACTTAATTCTTGAATCTTAGCCTTTTCAGAATTGGCCTTATCCTTCATTACTTGGTCTGTAATATTACCTTTTTTTCCTAGTTCCATAATATTTAATTTTATGATTTTTTTATTTCTGATTACTTTAATTGATGAGTGTTATCACTCGTATATTATTTTTTAGTTGTAAAATGACTTTTAATATTTTGCTTTTATTTTAATTTGGGATTGTTGAGATGTCTTTCAGAATCTCTTTTTGTTTTTTTGTCGAAACTTTTTTGGAGTTCAGCAGTGAGATTTATTCCTGTTTGATTGGCAAGACAGATTAATACCCATAATATGTCTGCCATTTCTTCTCCAAGGTTAGTATTTTCTCCCTCTTTGAAACTTTGGTCTCCATATTTTCTTGCTATAACACGGGCTAGTTCACCAACTTCTTCTGTAAGACAAGCCATGTTGGTGAGCTCATTGAAGTATCTTACACCATAGGTTTTGATCCATTTATCTACTTTTTCTTGTGCCTCTTGTATAGTCATATTATTTATTTGAGTTATATTATTTATTCTTTATTTTTGGTATCCATACATATCGTCACAGGTCCATCGTTAAGTAATTCTACCTTCATGTCTGCTCCGAATTCACCTGTGCCTACAGGTTTACCTATCTCTTCGCTTAAGCGCTTTACAAAGTGATTATAGAGTGGGATGGAGATTTCATGTTTGGCAGCTTTTATCCAGCTTGGTCTATTTCCTTTCTTGTAGCTTGCCATGAGTGTGAATTGGCTGACGACAATTATATCTCCGTTAACATCCATAATAGACTTGTTCATGATATGATTTTCATCATCAAAAATACGTAGTCCCTTTACCTTTTTTACAAGCCATTCTATATCTTCTTCTGTATCGCCTTCTTCAATTCCTTGTAGAATAAGATACCCTTTTCCGATAGATGATTTAACTTGTCCTTCGATAGTTACGGAAGCGTGTGAAACACGTTGTATTACTATTCTCATTTTTTATTTATTTTGTACTTGCGTCTTTTCGTATTACTATAACCTTGCAAATATACGAATTTATTTCGATTTTAGGGTTTTCTTTTTATATGTTATTTGGTTAAGTTACTACTTATATTTCTTTTTGTTAATTATTCATGAAAATGATGGTATAATATTTCCGCTTTTGAAGGGCCGAGTATACTCGTAAGTTTCTGGATATCAGCTTCTTTTATCGATTTTACTGTTTTTAGCTTTTTCAAAATTAGTTCTTTTGATTTTGGACCAAATCCTTTGATATCATCTAGTTCACTGTGTAATGCATGTTTACTTCGTTTGTCTCGATGGAATGTTATTGCATATCGGTGTACTTCGTCTTGTATTTGAGTAAGTACACGGAACAGTTCGGAATCTGTCTTGATTCCTATTACTTGTGGTGGCCAACCATAAAGTAATTCGTTTGTCCTGTGACGATCATTTTTTGCCAAACCTGCTATTGGTATGTTGAGATGTAGTTCACCTTCTATAACTTGTCTTACTACATCCATTTGTCCTTTTCCACCATCCGTTATAATTAGGTCGGGTAGTGGAGTTTTCTCTTCCACCATTCTTGTGTATCTTCGTCGAACTACTTCTTGCATGGATGCATAATCGTCTGGGCCTACAACGGTTTTGATATTGTATTTGCGATAGTCTTTGCGTGATGGTTTCATACCTTTATATACAATGCATCCTGCTACGGCATCAGAACCCGATATGTTGGAGTTATCAAAGCATTCTATGTGATATGGTAGCTTATCGAGTTTAAGAGCCTTTTTAAGCTGGGTCATGAGTCGTGTTTGTTTTTGTTCAGGATTAAGTTTTTCTGCTTGTTTAAGTCGATCGAATTTATACTGTTTTCCGTTCATTTCAGATAATTCTAGCAGGTGGTGTTTATCGCCTCTTTGTGGAACAAAGAATTCTGCATTCTTAATTTTCCATTCCATTTCGAAAGGAACGATAATTTCTTTAGCTTGACTATGAAAACGTTGTCGAATATCTGGAATAGCTGTAATCAGTAATTCCTCATCAGTTTCGTCTAATTTACGTTTATATTCGAATGTGAAACTTTGGTTAATGGTACCATTTTTGACGTGAATATAGTTGATATATGCGTTCTTATGATTATCATCATCTGTAATAGTAAATACATCAACGTCGTCTATTGTATGGCTTACGACTTCACTTTTTGCTACAAAATCGTTAAGAAGAAGGTATTTCTTCTTGTATTTTTCTGCAACTTCAAATTTTAATAATTCAGCATTTTTTTGCATGAGATGGTAAAGAAACTCTTCTACTTTTCGAGTGTTTCCTTTCAATATTTCTCGCGCTTGTCGTATGTTTTCTTGGTAATCTTCATATGACTGCTTATTGATGCAGGGTGCTCCGCAATTGTGTATGTGGTATTCCAAACAAGGCTTATATTTGCCCTGTAAAACACCTTCTCTAGTAATAGGAAAGCGGCAAGTACGTGGTTTATATACTTTTTTTATGATGTCTAATACAGCATACATACTTGTAATATGAGGATATGGACCATAGTATGTGCCGAATTTTTTATTTATTGTTCTAGTTTTAAAAATACGAGGAAAATATTCGTTGGTAACGCAAATACTAGGGTAGGTTTTCCCATCTTTTAGAAGTACATTATATTTTGGATTATATTTCTTGATCAGGCTGTTTTCTAGTAAAAGGGCATCTTCTTCAGTATTAACCACGGTATATGATATATTATGTATTTTGCTGACTAATACTTTCGTTTTAAATCGGTCTACTTCTTTGTGAAAATAAGTAGAAACTCTACTTTTTAGTTTCTTAGCTTTGCCTACATATATAATAGTTCCTTCACTATCGTAAAATTGATAGCTTCCAGGCTTCTCTGGCATGTTTAAAACAATATTCTTGAGATAGGTGACTCTTTTCTCATTTTCTTCTTTAGTCATTTTTCGTAAACCGTTTATTTATAGGAACTTTACTTTATCTTGTTTCACGTGAAACGTTAACGTTATGTGACGTGTGTAGTACTTAAAAGTATATGTTTGGCACGCTTAAACAAAGATAATAATTTTAATTTAAAGTAGAAAGTTATATATCATAAAATTAGTGAATAAACAGTATTTTATGGATTATTATTTATATGATAGCATGCTTTTTTTTGTGTGTCTTGTTTATAGTAAAATTTAAGTTAGGCATTTGTACGCTTAATATTGTGGCGTAGATTGATATCACTAAAGCAAGTGATAATTTTGATTTGCTTTATCTTAAATGTTGTAGTTGATTATTGAATTTTAGGTGTTAATATTATTTTTATTATATAAGTACTAATAGTTACAAAAGATATGAGAATTCTTATCTACAAATATATCAAAGTTTAATTAAGTATGTATAATACTTGTTGAATGTAGTTTTTTTAAAACACGTTTCTATTTATAACAACAATGTATAAATAGAATGTTTTGGTTTTTCTTATTTGTCCTGCGCTTATTTTAGCTTTTGCTAAAACGTATAATTTTGATAATTTATTCGTGTGCTATATTTTCTTGTATGTTTAATAGGGTACTAAAACTAGTGAGATCTTGATTAGAGTTTTTTGTAAATGTCGGTTTGTATTTGAATCTTCTCTAAATGTTTTTTTTGAAGATTATTTAAATTGTATTTTAATATTACGTAGAATAGATTGATTTCTAAGTATGCTACAAAATAAATGGCCAAACTTTTTATATAGTTGGCCATTTATTATTCCTTATAGCTAGTTTTTATAACTAATTGCTTGTACTATCA
This sequence comes from Segatella baroniae B14, assembly GCF_022024235.1. Classification (GTDB taxonomy): domain Bacteria; phylum Bacteroidota; class Bacteroidia; order Bacteroidales; family Bacteroidaceae; genus Prevotella; species Prevotella bryantii. Next base: position 2,083,635 of record NZ_CP091799.1, on the reverse strand, counting down.
TTTTAGAATTTTAGGAGAGAGGATACTTCAATGTCATCTCCAAATTCTTTTCTGGCATTTGGAAATTCGCTTTCTAATTCAATGATAAAATTGCAATATATTTTTTTAGGATGGAATTTCTTAACAAGTTGACAAGCTGCTTTCATAGTTCCACCTGTAGCTAGTAGATCATCATGGAGTAGGATTACATCGTTTTCATTGATGGCATCCTTATGAATTTCAATAGTGTCCATACCATATTCTTTGGCATAACTCTCCTGTACTGTTTCACAAGGAAGCTTTCCTGGTTTACGACAGAGAACTATTCCGGCGCCAAGACGTATAGCAAGAGCTGATGACATTACAAAGCCGCGGCTTTCGATTCCAACGATTTTAGTTATCCCTTTATCTTTATAAAGCTCGTACATATCATCGCAAATTTCTTTCACACATTCTGCACTTTTGAAGAGTGTTGTTACATCTCTAAAATTAACCCCTTTGATAGGCCAATCTGGAATGCAACGCAGATTGTCTAATAATAGCTTTTCGTTCATTTTTGTTTTATTTTTATCTCTAGTATTTACTATGTGAAACACGTTTTATTGGCTTGAAGTAGTAATATCTTTTGTTTTTCTAATTATTCCTATTTCAGTCAGTTACAGTATTTTGTTTCTATAAATTGTTTCACGTGAAACATTATCTGCCGAGGAGAACTAATAATACGTTGATGTCACTCGGAGAAACGCCTGGTATTCTACTTGCTTGAGCCAACGTTTCTGGATCAATCTTGGTGAGTTTTTGGCGTCCTTCAGTAGAAATTTCATGAAGTTCTGCATAATTGAATCTACCTTTAATCTTGATATTTTCCAATCGATGCATTTTTTCTGCTACTATTTTCTCTCGCTCTATGTAGCCTTTATATTTCATCTTGATTTCAGCAGCTTCTGCAATCTCTTCTTTTCTATTTTCTGGCATATGAAGTTTTTCCTTTAAGGCAGGAATAATTTCGGCAAGATTTTGCAGATTAAGATGTGGGCGTGCAATGAGATCTATAAGTTTACAGCCAGCTCGAAGTGGGGTGGTGCCAAGTGCTTCAAGCTGAGAATTGATATCCTTTGCTTTGATTGGCATTTGTTCGCAGAATTGTATTAATTCATCGACAGCTTGTTTCTTTTGTATCCACCAATCATATCGGTCTCTTTTAGCAATACCTAAGTGGTATGCTTTTTCTGTTAGTCGTGCATCAGCATCATCCTGACGTAAGAGAATGCGATATTCGGCACGTGATGTAAACATTCTGTAAGGTTCATCAACACCCTTTGTTACTAAATCATCGATAAGAACACCTATATAGCTTTCATCTCGTTTCATGATAAATGGTTCACCATTATTGCAGTAAATAGCCGCATTTATACCTGCTATGGTACCTTGACCTCCTGCTTCTTCATAACCTGTGGTTCCGTTTACCTGACCAGCAAAGAAAAGCCCTTTGATAATCTTGGATTCCAATGAATGTTTGAGTTGTGTAGGATCAAAATAATCATATTCGATGGCATAACCTGGACGATAGATTTCTACATCACGGAATGCTCGAATTTTACGAATGGCATTCAATTGCACATCCATCGGCATGCTAGAAGAAAAACCATTCAAGTACATTTCGTTTGTATCTTCACCTTCTGGCTCTAAGAATAGGGGATGTTGTTCTTTGTCAGGAAAAGTTACAAGTTTGGTTTCTATAGAAGGGCAGTAACGTGGCCCTGTACTTTGAATTTGACCATTGAAAAGTGGAGAGTCTGCAAGACCTTCTTTCAATGTATCGTGTACTTCTTTATTTGTATAGGTTGTCCAACATGGTAACTGTTGCAGTACGCGATGTGGGCCCATGTAAGAAAATTGATGAAAATCAGAATCTCCATCTTGAACATCCATGTCTTCAAAATGTACGGAACGCTTATCTATTCGTACAGGAGTACCTGTTTTCATTCTTGCAGATGTTATACCCCATCGAGTAATGCTTTCTGTGAAATTATGAACAGCTGGTTCGGCACAACGTCCACCTTCTACCATTTTACGTCCGATATGCATCAGACCATTGAGAAATGTACCAGCAGTAACAATGATACTCTTGGCATATAGTTCTACCCCCCAGATAGTATGCACGCCAATAGCTTCTCCGTTTTCGACGAGCAGTTTGTCGGCTTGATCTTGCCAAATTTTCAAGTTTGGAGTGTTATCCAAAACAGTTCTCCATTCCCATATAAACTTTCCACGGTCACATTGTGCACGTGGACTCCACACAGCAGGCCCCTTTCCTATGTTTAACATACGAAACTGGATGGCTGTCTTGTCTGTAACAAGACCCATTTGACCACCGAGGGCATCGATCTCGCGAACAATTTGTCCTTTTGCAATACCACCAACGGCAGGATTACAACTCATCTGGCCAATTTTGTTCATGTCCATTGTTACTAGACATGTCTTGGCTCCCATGTTTGCAGAAGCAGCTGCAGCTTCACACCCAGCGTGCCCACCACCGATGACAATGACGTCATAATTAAATTTCATGATTGTTGTTTCCTATTTTTTGGCAAAAGTAAGAATTTTAATTTGATTTTTTTATAAAAAACTTTGATTTATCATCAAAATATAGTATTTTTGCAGTGCTGTATGTGCTGACAATACCTAAAAAAGTGGAGTCGATTTTACATTTCGACATTTTGCATTCAGCTCTGTTGTATAAGGAAAGATATTAGTAGATAATAGTTTCTAACAGTTAAATATTTAAAATTCAATCATTTATGTGGTTAATCAATTCACCTATCGGTAGAAAGGTTGTTATGTCGGTTACTGGCGTATGCCTTATTCTATTCCTGACATTCCACTGCTGTATGAATGTTGCTGCTTTCTTTTCTGGAGAAGCATACAACATGGTATGTGAGTTTTTGGGTTCTAACTGGTATGCCGTTGCTGGTACTCTCGGTTTGGCAGTCCTTGCTGTCGCTCACATCGTTTACGCATTCATCCTAACAGCACAAAACCGTCGTGCTCGTGGTAACTCTCGTTATGAGGTTACTGGTTCTTACTCACAGGTAAGTTGGGCTTCTCAGAACATGCTCGTTTTGGGTATTATCATTGCTTTAGGTCTTCTCCTTCACCTGTTCAATTTCTGGTACAACATGATGTTTGCCGAGTTGGTAGGTATGGAAGGTCTTGCTCACAGTCCATCTGATGGTTTTGCATGGATTAAGGACACTTTCGCTAATCCTGTATTCTCTATTCTCTACATCATTTGGATGGTTGCAATTTGGTTCCACCTTACTCATGGATTCTGGAGTGCTATGCAGACACTTGGTGTTAGTGGTAAAATATGGCAGAAGCGTTGGCAGTGCATCGGTTTCGTTTATGTTTCTATCCTGATGGCTGTGTTTGTATTCCTTGTTCTCTCATTCTGGCTCGGCTTTGCACCAAGTATGTGCTGTGCCTAATTGAGATTCTTTATTCATAATTTATAATAGAAAAAGATTATGTCACAAATAGATTCTAAGATTCCAGAGGGCCCAGTGGCCGAGAAATGGACTAATTATAAAGCTCACCAGCGTTTGGTGAACCCTAAAAACAAACTGAAGCTTGATATTATTGTTGTAGGTACAGGTCTTGCTGGTGCTAGTGCTGCAGCTTCTCTTGGTGAGATGGGTTTCAACGTACTGAATTTCTGTATTCAGGATTCTCCACGTCGTGCTCACTCTATCGCTGCACAGGGTGGTATCAATGCTGCTAAAAATTATCAGAATGATGGTGACTCTGTTTACCGTCTGTTTTACGATACTGTAAAGGGTGGTGACTACCGTGCTCGTGAAGCTAACGTATATCGTTTGGCAGAGGTTAGTAACAATATCATTGATCAGTGTGTCGCTCAGGGTGTTCCTTTCGCTCGTGAGTATGGTGGTATGTTAGCTAACCGTTCATTCGGTGGTGCTCAGGTTTCTCGTACATTTTATGCTAAAGGTCAAACTGGTCAGCAGTTGCTTCTTGGTGCTTATTCTTCTTTAATGTGCCAAGTAAATGCGGGCAAGGTAAAACTCTACACTCGTTATGAGATGGAAGATGTTGTTATCGTAGATGGCCGTGCTCGTGGTATTATAGCTAAGAATTTGGTATCTGGTAAATTAGAGCGCTTCTCTGCTAATGCAGTAGTTATCGCAACTGGTGGTTACGGTAATACCTACTTCTTGTCAACCAATGCTATGGGTTGTAACTGTACAGCTGCTATTCAAGCATATCGTAAAGGTGCTTATTTCGCTAATCCTTGTTATGTACAGATTCATCCTACTTGTATTCCTGTACACGGTGACAAGCAGAGTAAATTGACATTGATGTCTGAATCTCTTCGTAATGATGGTCGTATTTGGGTTCCTAAGAAACTCGAAGATGCCAAGAAACTTCAGAAGGGTGAAATTAACCCTTGGGATATTGCAGAGGAAGATCGTGATTATTATTTGGAACGTCGTTATCCTGCATTTGGTAACTTGGTGCCTCGTGATGTTGCATCACGTGCTGCAAAGGAACGTTGTGATAAGGGCTTTGGTGTTAACAATACAGGTCTTGCTGTATATCTAGACTTCTCTGAGTCTATTAACCGTTTAGGTCTTGATGAAATCATGCAGCGTTATGGTAACCTTTTCGAAATGTATGAGGAAATCACTGACGTATTCCCAGGTGAACTTGGTAAGGAAATCAATGGTGTGAAGTATTACAAGCCTATGATGATTTTCCCAGCTATCCACTACACTATGGGTGGTATTTGGGTAGATTATGAGCTCCAGACATCTATTACAGGTCTGTTTGCTATTGGTGAGTGTAACTTCTCTGATCATGGTGCAAACCGTTTGGGTGCTTCTGCATTGATGCAGGGTCTTGCTGATGGTTACTTTGTATTGCCATATACCATTCAGAACTATCTAGCCGATCAAGCTATTTGGCCTAAAGTTCCTACTACAGCTCCTGAATTTGATGAAGCAGAGAAGGGTGTAATGGCAGAGATTGATCGCTTAATGAATATTAAGGGTAAGCGTTCTGTTGATTCTATCCATAAGGAACTTGGTCATATTATGTGGGAACATGTAGGTATGGGTCGTACAAAGGAAGGTCTTGAGGAAGGTTTGCGCTTATTGAAACAGGTTCGTGAAGAATTTAATACAAACCTTTTCGTTCCTGGTTCTAAAGATGGTTTGAATGTTGAGCTTGATAAAGCTATTCACCTTCGTGACTTTATTCTGATGGGCGAACTTATTGCTTATGATGCACTCTCTCGTAATGAAAGTTGTGGTGGTCACTTCCGTGAGGAGCATCAGACACCAGAGGGTGAGGCTGCTCGTGACGATGAAAACTACTTCTATGTAGGTTGTTGGAAGTATCAGGGTAATGATACAACAGCTCCAGAACTCATCAAGGAACCTCTCGAGTATGAGGCAATCAAGGTACAAACACGTAACTATAAGAATTAAAAACTATGGCAAGAAATATTAGTTTCACAATAAAATATTGGCGTCAGAACGGTCCTACAGCTCAAGGTCATTTTGATACACACGAAATGAAGGATATTCCAGATGATACATCCTTCCTCGAAATGCTCGATATCCTCAATGAGGAATTAATCGAGGCTGGCGAAGAGCCGTTCGTATTTGATCACGATTGTCGTGAGGGTATTTGTGGTATGTGTTCACTTTACATTAATGGTACTCCTCATGGTAAGACAGAGCGTGGTGCTACAACATGCCAGCTTTATATGCGTCGTTTCAACGATGGTGATGTAATTACAGTAGAACCTTGGCGTTCTGCAGCATTCCCTGTAATTAAGGATTGTATGGTAGATCGTTCTGCATTTGATAAGATTATTGCTGCAGGTGGTTATAACACTATCCGTACAGGTCAGGCTCAGGATGCAAACGCTCTTCTTATTTCTAAGGAGGCTGCGGACGAAGCTATGGATTGTGCTACATGTATCGGTTGTGGTGCTTGTGTTGCTGCTTGTAAGAATGGTTCTGCTATGTTGTTCTTGAGTTCTAAGGTAAGTCAGTTGGCACTTCTTCCTCAGGGTCGTCCTGAAGCTGCTAAGCGTGCTAAGAACATGATTGCTAAGATGGAAGAACTTGGTTTTGGTAACTGTACCAATACTCGTGCTTGTGAGGCTGTTTGTCCTAAGAATGAAAGTATTGCTAATATTGCTCGCTTGAATCGTGAGTATATCTCAGCTAAGCTGAGTGATTAAGTCGATACAGTGAATTGATAATACGGGGTTCGTTGTAATGCCTTCGGGTATTATAGCGAACCTTTTTTGTTTTTTTGATGATGGAAATATCTTCTGCAATAATCCAATATATTCAGCAACATCGTAAGGATAATGTTCGAAATTTGGCTTTGACGGCTTCTGGGAAATTTAGTAATAACGAGCTTTGTTTTATTCTTCAGCAAATTGAAGGATGGCAGAAAGCTTGTAAAAAACTCCCTTCATGGACTGTTATAGATGGTGTTCTTTATCCTCCTGGGCTTTCTATGGAACAATGTTCGTCTGAACAAACAGGGCGATATAAAGCCACCCTGGTTAGGCGGCTTATGAATATTCCACAAGATGATAAGTCGTGTTTTGGGAGTATGGTTGACTTAACTGGTGGTTTTGGAGTAGATTTTTCTTTTTTAGCTCCTCTATTTCAGCATGCTACCTATGTAGAGCGTCAGAGTCATCTTTGTGATGTTGCAAAACATAATTTTGCCCTTTTTGGTCTTCAGCATGTAAATATCGTTTGTCAAGATTCAGAAGAATATCTTGAAGTGATGTCTCCAGTCTCTCTCGTTTTCATGGATCCAGCTCGTAGAGATAACCATGGAGGAAAAACATATGCTATAGAAGATTGTACTCCTGATGTACTCATGTTAGTGAGTATTCTTTTGAAAAAGGCTGATTATGTAGTGTTGAAGCTATCTCCTATGCTTGATTGGCATAAGGCTGTAGAAGATTTGAATCAGAAGGCAAATATGGGGATATCTGACCGTAAGAATACAGTGGCAGAAGTACATATTATCTCTGTGAGCAATGAATGTAAGGAATTGTTGATAGTATTGGCACGTCGTGCCAAAGAGTATATTCATGTTTATGGAGTTAATGACTGCCATATTTTTGATTACAGTATACCTTCATCTTATGCACAAACTGATTCTACATATTCTTCTCACAAATCTATACCGGTTTTGTCTGATATGACAGATATAGTTGGTTATGAACTTTACGAGCCTAATGCTTCACTCATGAAAGCTGGGTGTTTTACTGAATTAGCAAAACGTTATGGTGTGATGGCTTTAAGTCAAAATACGCGTCTCTTTACAGCGATAAATCCTGTTGATTATTTCCCTGGTCGTGTTTTTAAGATAGAAGCCGTAGCTACTTTCAATAAAAAGGAATTAAAAGAAAAATTAAAGGGAATAACCAAAGCAAATATAGCTGTTAGGAATTTTCCTATTAAAGTAGACGATTTACGTAAGCGTCTGAAATTAAAGGATGGTGGATATACCTATATTTTTGCAACGACAATCGCTGAAAAGCAACATGTTATTCTTATTTGTAAGCGTAAGTAGTAAGCTTCATGTTTGTAAATAAGTTGATAATTGAGTATAATCTACAAAAAACTGTAAAACAATAGGATTTTGGATCCACGCTTTGGTAAGGTTTTATTTTTTTTGTATATTTGCACGTTAAAGCATATAATAACAACAAATCGAATCAATGTCAACAATAGAGATAAAAAAGGTTGCAACCAAAAGGGATTTAAAAGATTTTATAGAATTTCATTATGATTTATATAACGGCAATCCCTATGATGCACCTAATCTGTTTAGCGACGATTTTAATACATTAAGTAAAGACAAAAATGCAGCTTTTGAATTTTGTGAAGCTGAATACTTTATGGCCTATAAGGACGGTAAACTTGTTGGTCGTGTTGCTGCTATAATCAATCATAAAGCAAATGAAAAGTGGAATCGTAAAGCTGTTCGTTTTGGTTGGATAGATTTTGTTGATGATTATGAAGTGTCAGCAGCCTTAATGAAGGCTGTAGAAGACTATGGTAAATCAAAAGGGATGAATATGATACAGGGTCCATTAGGTTTTACCGATATGGATCCAGAAGGTATGTTAACTTATGGATTCGATCAATTGGGTACTATGGCGACACTATATAATTATGACTATTATCCAAAGCATATTGATCATTTAGGAGGATTTGAAAAAGATAATGACTATGTAGAGTATTATCTTCCTGTTCCTAAGACAATGCCTGATAAATATCGTAAGGTTGCTGAAATGATTATGAAGCGATATAATCTTAAAATTAAGAAAATTACACTTTATGATGTTTTTTTCAGAGGTTATGGACACAAGATCTTTACTGTTCTCAATGAAACATTTGCTAATTTATATGGCTATTCTGGTTTAAGTGAAAAACAGATTAAGCAATATGTGTGGATGTATCTCCCTGTTATTGACTTAAAACTAGTGACTGTAATTGAAGATGCAAATGCAGATAATAAGGTTATAGGTTTTGGTATTACCATGCCATCTTTAACTAAGGCTTTGCAGAAGTGTCGTCGTGGTAGACTTTTACCATTTGGATGGTGGCATATTCTACGAGCTATCAAGTTTCATAAGACTGACTGTGTGGATCTTCTTCTTCTTGGTGTTTTGCCGGAATATCGTTCTAAGGGTGCTAATTCCTTACTATTCTACGATTTAATTCCAAGATACCAAAAATATGGTATCAAGTGGGGTGAGACACATGTAGAAATGGAATATAATTCTCATGTACAGAGCCAGTGGGGACCACTAGATCCAATTAATCATAAGCGTCGTCGTTGTTATAAAAAGAATATTTAATTAATAAAAATATAACATATTAGATTATGTCAGAAGAAAGCGTAAATATACAAAACCAGCAACCTGTAGAATATACTGATGACAATATCCGACACCTTTCAGACATGGAGCATGTCAGGACTCGTCCTGGTATGTATATTGGTCGATTGGGTGATGGCAATCTGCCGGAAGATGGTATCTACGTACTTCTGAAAGAAGTTATTGATAACTCAATTGACGAGTTTAAAATGAAAGCTGGTAGCCGCATTGAGGTGGATATCGAAGATAATCTTCGTGTTTCTGTTCGTGATTATGGACGTGGTATTCCTCAGGGTAAACTTGTAGAAGCTGTCAGTGTACTTAATACTGGTGGTAAATACGATAGTAAGGCTTTTAAGAAGAGTGTCGGTCTGAATGGTGTAGGTGTTAAAGCAGTTAATGCTTTGAGTTCCCATTTTACTGTTCGCTCGTATCGAGAAGGTAAAGTCCGTGAAATAGAATTTGAAAAAGGTAATAAGATTAGTGATCATACCAATAAATCTAATGATGAAAATGGTACTTTTATCTATTTCGAACCAGATAACACTTTGTTCAAGAACTATTCTTTCCATGATGACATAGTGGAAACAATGCTTCGAAATTATACTTATCTGAATTCTGGTTTGACGATTATGTATAATGGTTGTCGTATTCATAGTCGTAATGGACTTGAAGACCTATTGACGGATAATATGACTGTAGACGGCTTGTATCCTATTATCCACATGAAAGACGATGATATAGAAATCGCCTTTACTCACACAAACCAGTATGGTGAAGAGTATTACTCGTTTGTTAATGGTCAGCATACTACTCAAGGTGGTACCCACCAAAGTGCTTTCAAGGAACATATTGCAAAGACCATAAAGGAATATTTTAATAAATATGAATATACTGATATCAGAAATGGACTTGTAGCAGCTATCGCAATTAATGTGGAAGAGCCTGTATTCGAGAGTCAAACCAAGATTAAACTTGGAAGTACTCAGATGTCACCTGATGGCGATTCTATTAATAAGTATGTTGGTGACTTTATCAAAAAAGAAGTAGACAACTATTTGCATATCCATACTGATGTAGCTGAGGTTATAGAGAATAAAATTAAGGAAAGTGAGCATGAGCGTAAAGCGATGGCTGGTGTTACAAAATTAGCACGTGAACGAGCAAAAAAAGCTAATCTTCACAATCGTAAACTTCGTGATTGTCGAGTACACTTCTCCGATGTCAAAAATCCTCTGAAAGAAGCTAGTTCTATCTTTATTACAGAGGGTGATTCTGCCAGTGGTAGTATTACTAAGAGCCGTGATGTGAATACGCAAGCAGTATTCTCTTTGCGTGGTAAACCTCTCAATTGTTTTGGATTAACCAAGAAAATTGTTTATCAGAATGAAGAATTCAATCTGCTTCAGGCTGCTCTTAATATAGAGGATGGATTGGATGATTTGCGCTATAATAAAGTGATTGTGGCTACCGATGCCGATGTGGACGGTATGCATATTCGTTTACTAATTATTACTTTCTTTTTGCAATTCTATCCTGATTTGATAAAGAAAGGACATGTATATGTGCTCCAGACACCATTGTTTCGAGTGCGCAATCGTAGAACGAAAATTAAAAATAAGAAAGTGATAGCTGCTGCTGATGAGTTGTTGGCAAAGGGTGAGAAAAAAAATGATTTTATCACTCGTTATTGCTATTCAGAGGAAGAGCGTCAAGAGGCTATTCAAGAACTAGGACCTGATCCAGAAATCACGCGATTCAAGGGGCTTGGAGAAATATCTCCAGACGAGTTCGTACATTTCATAGGACCTGATATGCGATTAGAGCAGGTAACCCTTCATAAGAACGACCAAGTACAGAAATTACTTGAGTACTACATGGGTAAAAATACCATGGAGCGACAGAATTTCATTATAGATAATTTGGTTATTGAAGAAGATAAACCAGAAGCTGATACAGATCCGTTAGATTGATTTTTTGGGGATGTATAATTTTAAATGAGTGATATCCGATTTATAGATTTATTAGTTTGTCCATTATAATATGAAGAAAGGAATTCTTTCTCTTTTTCTGTTGTTTATGTCGATTTCAGCAATAGCGCAGTTGCGTCTAAACTTTGGTAAGGATAGTCCTTCTCGCAAGTTACAAATTGCTGAAATGGCCATTAATAAATTTTATGTCGATTCTGTCAATGAGCAGAAACTGGTAGAAGATGCTATTCAGGGTATGCTTGAAAAACTCGATCCGCATTCTTCTTATTCTACAGCTAAGGAAACCAAATCTATGAATGAGCCTTTACAGGGTAATTTTGATGGTATTGGTGTGCAGTTTAATATGATAGAAGATACACTGGTGGTTATTCAGCCTGTAGTCGGTGGACCATCAGAAAAAGTAGGTATTTTGGCTGGTGACCGTATTGTAGTGGTTAATGATACAGCTATAGCTGGTGTTAAGATGGATCGTAGCGAGATTATGCGTCGTCTAAGAGGTCCTAAAGGTACTAAGGTTAATCTTAAAATTGTTCGTCGTGGAGCATCTGGGCTTCTATCTTTTGTTGTTACACGAGACAAAATACCTTTGAAAACAGTAGATGCTTTCTACATGATTCGTCCGGGAGTAGGTTATATTCGCCTAAGTAGTTTTGGATTGACGAGTGCTAAAGAAGTGTTAGAAGCTTTGACGTCCTTACAAAAGCAAGGAATGAATAGTTTGATATTTGATCTTCAGGAGAATGGTGGAGGATTTCTGCATGCAGCAGTAGAGATAGCTGGACAGTTTCTACCCAAAGACGATTTGATAGTATATACTAAAGGTCGTGTAGCTCCAAGAGAGGATTATAAAGCATTAGGAGGAGGAAAAATGGAGAAGGGTAAGCTTGTTATTCTTGTGGACGAATTAAGTGCTTCTGCCTCCGAAATTGTTACTGGTGCTATACAGGATCATGATCGTGGTATAGTTGTTGGTCGTCGTTCCTTCGGAAAGGGATTGGTTCAGCGTCCAATCAACTTTGAAGATGGTAGTATGATTCGTCTTACCATAGCACATTATTATACGCCTTCAGGAAGATGTATTCAGAAACCATATCGTAAGGGTGATTTGAAGGATTATGAGATGGATTTGGATAAGCGTTATAAACATGGTGAACTTGTGAATAAGGATAGTATTCATTTTGATGAGACGCAGAAATTCTATACCCTCAAGAAACATCGTTTGGTTTATGGTGGAGGTGGTATTATGCCAGATTTCTTTGTTCCTCTTGATACAGCAAAGTATAGTAAATATTATCGTCAACTTGTGCTGAAAGGACTTGTTATTAATACTAGTTTAAAGTATATCGATGTTCATCGTAAGTCGCTTAAGGCAAGCTACAGAGATTTTTCTACCTATCAGAGAAGTTTTAAGATACCGCAGGAATTAATTGATAATATTATCAAAGAGGGTGAAAAAGCTGGAATTAAGGCTAAGGATGATAAGGAAATGGTCAAGAGCTTACCAGTACTCAAATTGCAGTTAAAAGCTCTTATAGCACGAGATATCTGGGATATGAACCGTTATTACCAAATTATCAATGAAGATAATGATGTTGTAAAAAAAGCAATAGAAGTGATAACTAATTAAAGTAGTAGTAAAAGTTTTTTAGAAATATACAATAGAAAAAAGGTGATTCTTAACACTTAAGGATCACCTTTTTCTATTGTATATTTTTGAATGATTTTATTTTTTCATTTCAGTTAGCATTTTAAGGGCTTTATCCTCATGTGCTTCCATTATTTCTCTTTCACCAGGTCCCTTGTCATTAATACCACAAAGATGAAGAATGCCGTGGATAATAACACGATAGAGCTCGTCTTCATACGTTTTACCGAATTTTTCTGCATTAGTGCGTATTGTATCCAAGGAAATTACGATATCGCCACCTATTATGTTTTCTTCTTCGTAGTCGTCATCATAGTCAAAGGTAATGACATCGGTATAATAGTCATGTCCAAGATACTGGCGATTACATTCCAGAATTCTTTCATCATCAACAAACATATAGCCGATATCGCCAACTTTTTTACCATGGTCAGCAGCTACTGCCTTAATCCAGGCATTTGTCTCACGTTTTTTGATTTTAGGCATTTTCACGCCATCTACATTGTATGTAATCATAATCAAATGTTTTATTTCACTTTTGGAAGAAATTCTGTGACGTCTCTGCCAAAGAATTTCAGTTCTCGTACCAAAGTACTACTGATACTGCTATATTGCGGTTCAGAGAAGAGAAGAATAGTTTCGATATTACCAAGTTGTTTGTTGATATCGGCTTGTTCGCGTTCATATTCAAAGTCTTTTACGCTTCTAACACCTCTTACGATGTATTGGGCTCCTTCACGATGACACATTTCTATTGTCAGATCGCTATATGAGATAACTTTTATTTTTGGGTCATCTGTATAAATCTTTTCAATATCAGTCATTCGTTGTGCCACTTCTTCTTGCGTATGTTTTAATTTGCTTACAGCTACAGCTATAATCAGCAGATCAAACAATCCTTTTGCTCGGTCTGCGATATTTTGATGCCCTATAGTAAAAGGGTCGAAAGTACCTGTAAAAACACCTATTTTTTTCATATTTTAATCGAATAAATCGGGCTCGACAATATTGCTAGCTATAATATTTCTTCCCAAGTGCTCAAAGGCAAGTTTAGTTGCCATTCGTCCACGAGGAGTTCGTTTTATAAAACCTTCCATGATAAGAAATGGTTCGTAAACTTCTTCTACTGTGCCTGTATCCTCACCGATAGCAGTAGCGATTGTGCTTAGTCCTACAGGACCACCCCTAAATTTGTCGATAATGGCAAGCAATATCTTATTGTCTGTCTCATCAAGCCCATACTGATCTATATTGAGAGCTTGAAGTGCAAATTTGGCAATTTCAGGCGTTATGGTTCCATTTCCTTTCACTTGGGCAAAATCTCGTACTCTTCGAAGTAGAGCATTGGCTATACGAGGGGTTCCTCGTGACCGTCTAGATATTTCTACTGCAGCTTCGTCTTCTATTGGTACATTGAGTAGGCTAGAACTACGCTTTATAATGCGCTGAAGAGTATCTGGATTGTAGTATTGTAAATGCAGATTAATGCCAAAGCGTGCTCGAAGAGGAGCTGTAAGAAGTCCACTTCGTGTAGTTGCACCAATTAGTGTAAATGGGTTCAAGTCTATCTGGATACTTCTAGCTGATGGACCTTTGTCAATCATAATATCGATGCGATAGTCTTCCATAGCCGAATAAAGATACTCTTCAACTACAGGAGATAATCGATGAATCTCATCGATAAATAGTACGTCATTTGGCTCTAAAGAAGTTAGTATACCTGCAAGATCACCAGGTTTGTCTAGTACTGGTCCACTGGTTATCTTGAATCCTACACCCAGTTCATTGGCAATAATATTGCTCAGTGTCGTTTTACCTAGACCAGGAGGTCCATGGAGCAGGGTATGGTCGAGAGGTTCCCCACGATATTTAGCAGCTTCTACGAATACACGTAAGTTTTCCACTACATTTTGTTGACCGCTAAAGTCATTAAATTGTAATGGTCTGAGTGCATTCTCAAACTCCTTTTCTGCGGGAGATATATTTTCGTTTCTTACGTCAAAATCTTCTACCATTCAGTTTCTTACGTTTTTCTTATGGTGCAAAGTTACTTATTTTAATTGACAAATATCAGAAAATCATAAAGAATACCATGGTTAAAGGGTAAGAATATCGTAAATGAAGCACAGAATATGCTTCCAACCTTGCTGATTTCGAGTTTGCGCCTTTATAGATGCTTATATTGATTAAAGAGTAGAAGTTTTTGTGAAAATGTATCAATCTTAAAACATCTGATAATAATTTCTTTCAAACTATTCTTTTATTAACTAATTTAGTTGTAATTTTGTAAGTCGAATTTATGACGAATTGAAATATTTCGCCTCGTTTAAAAAAAATAAGTATGTTGAAATCTTTACAGAGTATCAGTCGCTGGTTGTCTAATTACACTTCAGCTTTTATTATTGGTATTGCAGTAGTTACCTTTTTCTTTCCTCATCTTTTTGATTGGGTTAGAGGAAAGACACAGACGGTTATTTTGGGAATCATCATGTTGACGATGGGGCTGACTTTGTCTACTAATGATTTTAAAGTTTTGGCTAAGCGTCCACTTGATATTTTTGTAGGTGCCTGTGCCCAGTTTATTATTATGCCAGGTATTGCGTATTTATTGGTTCGTGTGTGGAGATTAGAACCGGCCTTGGCTTTGGGTATTCTTTTGGTAGGATGTTGTCCAGGAGGTGTCTCAAGTAACGTGATGAGCTTTCTGTGTCGTGGTGATGTTGCCTTTTCGGTTGGTATGACTTGTGCTTCTACCATATTAGCACCTTTTATGACACCATTTCTAATGAAACTTACTGCAGGCGAGATAATCATTATAGATGCTGTTCGTATGTTTATGGATATTTTTATTGTGACAATTTTTCCGATTGCGATAGGATGTATGCTGAATTATTTTTATAGTAAGCGTGATGTTTTTCCTAAAATACAATCATTCATGCCTGGTGTGAGTGTTATTTGTTTAGCTTTCATTGTTGGTGGAGTTATTTCTACTGTACACGATAAATTGGTAGCTCGTGGCTTTTATCTTTTCATCTGGACGTTTGCTGTGGTATTCTGCCATAATACGCTAGGATATATCATGGGTTATTTGTCGGGAAAGTTTGCTGGTTTTAGCATCGATAAGAAGCGTACTATTAGCATAGAGGTAGGTATGCAGAATGCAGGTTTGGCTACAGTCTTGGCTGGTAACTTTTTTGCAGCTCAGCCTCTTGCAGTATTGCCTTGTGCTATCAGTTGTGCATGGCATAGCATTTCTGGTACAATCTTAGCAGGACTTTATCTTAAATGGGATCAAACGCATGACCATCAATAAAAAAGTTTGTATATTTGCATTTAATTAAAATATATGCTAATGAAAAAAATATTGATGAGTCTGGCCCTCTTATTGGTCAGTATTTGTGCCTTTTCTCAAACGACAATAGATGGGCTTTATCGTACTTTTTCTGATGTCAAAGGGGCAAAGAGTATTACTATTCCAAAGTATATGATGTCGCTTGTTAAAGTTGGTACGAATACTGAAAAGAATAAGGTGCTCCAGAAAGTGGATGCTGTGAAATTTCTAGAACTTGATAATTGTAAGAAATCGATACGTAAAAAATTCCGTAAGGCTGTTGAAAAGCTCGATAAAGGCGATTATGTCGAATTTGTTCGTTCCGGTCAACAGAAAAAGGGAACTAGACTTTTAGTTAAGGGTGATGAAACGGTAATAACTTCAGTAGTATTCATCGATGTTAGCGATGGTGATTGTAAGTTTGTGAAAGTAGATGGTCACATTTCACCTAAGGATGTAAGTAGTGTTCTCGACTTAAATATGGACGACTAACATGGTTATAAGAAATGCGGCTGAGAAATATTTGCCTTTAACATTTACGTTTATTAAAGCAAGTATTTTTCAGCCGTTATTTTTAGGATAACATCTTTCTGTAATATTCTTTTGGTATGATAACCATTTATAGAGCTAATGTATCTGTGGTATACTTACAAGATATTTTCTTGTGAGTTAGCTAATAGAATTCTGCAGTTTTCTAAAATTTCGATGAGGTCATCGGTTTTTGTGGCTCTTAGCATTGCGATACGAGTCTGTTTAAAGTCAGGTATACCTTTGAATATTGGACTGGCAGCCAAATGGCGACGAGTATGTAGAATACCACGATATTCGTCGATGCGCTCTACGTTAATTTTCAATTGCTCTTCTAGAATATCAATTTTCTTATTGATATCAAGCAATTTGTCATCAGGCTTTCCGTCCAGGTAATCGCGTATTTCCTTGAAAATCCACGGACGGCCAAAGGTAGCTCTACCCACCATAACTGCATCTACCCCAAAATCATCAAAAGCTCGTTTACACTCTTCTGGGGTAGTAATATCTCCATTACCGATAATTGGGATATGTATACGAGGATTCTTTTTTACTTCACCAATTAAGCTCCAGTCTGCTTCTCCGGTATACATTTGGCTTCTTGTGCGGCCATGAATAGTAAGTGCTTGTATACCACAGTCTTGCAATTGTTCTGCCAAATCAGTAATGACCAGATTATCTTGATCCCATCCAAGGCGAGTCTTAGCTGTTACTGGTACATTGACCGCCTCTACTACATGCTTAGCGATGTCAAGCATTAATGGTATATTACGGAGCAAACCTGCTCCTGCACCTTTACCTGCTACCTTTTTAACGGGACAACCGAAATTAATATCGATAACATCAGGATGAAACTGCTCAACAATTTTTGCAGCTTCTACCATAGACTCAACTTCTTTACCATAAATCTGTATACCTACAGGCCGTTCATCGTCATCGATGATCATCTTGTTTAAAGTTGACTTGATGGAACGGATGATAGCATCAGCAGAGACAAACTCCGTATACATCATAGCAGCGCCATAACGTTTACAAAGTTTACGAAAACCGATATCAGTAACATCTTCCATCGGAGCGAGGAAGACGGGTCTTTCTCCAAATTTAATATTACCTATTTCCATTTCGGCTGCAAAGATAGTAAATAGTTGGGAGTTAGGGGATAGGAGTTAGGAGTTTTTATAATATAGCATTACTTTTCTATCCTGTAGCAAGAACTTATTTTAAAAGATGATACATACCACCAGCTAGCCCCTTGATTACACCCTTCATTTCAAGTGTAAAGAGCATGCTTGTGAGTTTGTTGATTGGTATATTCGTTTTTACAGAGATAATATTAGTCTGCAAGTCGTTTGTCTTTTTGAGCAGATTAACGATAGCTTGTTCTTCCTTGTTCAGTTCAGGGAAGAGTTGTCGTTCTATGCCTTGTTGTATTGCCTTATCGAGCACTTTGTCTTCTTCCCATCCCATGGCTTTAACAAAGTCTTGGGCCGAAGTGAGCAAGGCAGCTCCGTTATCACGTATCAGGTTATTGCACCCTGTAGAGTATTCATCACCAATGCGTCCTGGGAAAGCAAAGACGTCACGGCCATAGCTTTGTGCTATTTCTGTCGTAATTAGTCCGCCACCTTTAGCGGCACTTTCTACAAGTATGGTGGCATCGCTCATACCCGCAACGATACGGTTTCGTCGTACAAAATTTATTTTGTCAGCATTGGTCTGCGTGAGAAATTCTGTTAGTAGTCCACCTTGGTTTACCATCTTTTTGGAAGTGGTAATATGCTGTCGTGGATAAAGGGTATCAAGTCCATGTGCTAAGACGCCAACTGTTTCATAATTATTTTCTAAAGCCTGCTGATGGGCATTAATGTCAACTCCATACGCCAGTCCGCTGACAATAAGTACTTTAGGACAGATGTATTTTAGGTTACTGATGAATTTACGGATAAGGTCTTTGCCATAGAGTGTGCAGTGTCGTGTTCCCACTAGATTAATAATTCTTTTCTGGTTTAGGTCAGCATTACCTTTATAGAATAGTACCAGTGGAGCATCAGGACAGTCTTTCAGTCTTTGTGGGTATCGTGGGTCGATAAGGCAGAGTGGAAGAATGTCATGTTTGGAGTCAAACTCCATTTCTACCTCTGCTCTTTTAAGAGGTTCATCTAAGTTTTGTAATGCATCTATCAAACGTTGAGAGGCATTAGGCAGAATATCCTTAATATTATGGCGATGCTCGATGACAGCTGTAGCAGAACCGAGCTCGCGATAAAGTTCTAATAGACCTGAAAGGGTGAAATAATTAATTCGGGTTAAAGCAATAGTATTAAGTATCTCTTGTTGATTCATTGAGTGTTAAAGTTAATCTTTCTTTGCAAAATAAGGGGCAAAGGCACGGTCGTATTCATCGCTATTACCCAGTTTACCATTAATGAGGCATACAAGTTCCACGGTAGCTCTACAGCAAAGTTTCTCATCTTTTTCGCGGAAGATATCTTGATGAAATATATATCTTACACCTTGTTTTTCAATCCAAAGACGTGATACGAGAATATCGTCACATTGTAAAGGGGTTTTGTACTGCAGATTCATACGGGCCACTACGGCATCTATGCCACGGTTGTGCATCTCGCTGAAACTAAGACCTGTAGTTTTCAGAAAGCGATGACGGGTATGTTCAAAATAATGTAGATAGTTAGCATTGTTAACGATACCTTCGATATCGCATTCATAATCTCTAACCTCCATTTTTGTTTCGTAGATGTATTTTTCCATATTTTTAATTTTTCGTGATTTGATAAGTTGTCATTATTTGTATTTATAACTTTTTTCTTTATCTTTTATTATCTTATTCAAGTTTATCATGTCGTGTTTTTAGATACTCGTATCCGATACGGCACCTTAGGCATTCTTTTTTATCGCAATATTCATTTTTCAATTGAATGAGAGCCTGTGAATCACCTGCATTTTCCACGTTTAGGCCAACAGACTTCCACATTCTTACGATATAATTATTTTCGGCTTTAAGTTCTTCTAAAAAATCGAAAGCTCTGTCGCAAAGTTTATCATAGCCTTTATAACGTCCATAAGCGAAAAGCATCGGAATGGCTGTATTAATCATCAATAGATTGAGAGAAAAAGGCGATAGTATCTTCGTATTTGTTTCACTGCTAGAGCCGAATATATAGTGTGTTTCCCAATATTTGGTTACTGATGTCTTGAATATCTGTTTGATATCTTTTACACTTTCACATTCTATTAATCTGCTTAAACCTGCTTTGCGTGAATAATATAAGTTGGCTAGTTGAGATATTCGTATATATGGGAAATTTTGTGGGCGGAGCCGAAGAAATTTCCAGTATTTGTAATCCATCGGTGTAAGTGAAAACTTATGAGCAAGATAAAGATATTCATTTCGTAGTTTCGAGAAATATCCTTCAATGAGTGCCTTCTGTTGATAGTGTTGTGGTATCGTGTTGAGTTCCAGCAATCCTGCTTGTCCCATGAATATAGCTTCTATTTGAAATAAGTCATCGCGATGGTGGTCCACATCATGTAATGGAATGTGTTTTCCCCATTCTTCAAAGGCATTGCCGTTAATGCCAAATCCATAGCTTCGGGCTAAGGTGACAAAATAGCCTTTTTCCCAGTCTCCATCGCAAGCATTGACGCGTTGAAGTATGGCTACAGTCTTTTGTTCCAGTCGTTCTGTCTGTAGTGCGCTCATCCAACTGTGTATCATGAGTCGGGTGAGGTTTGGAATAATTTTATAGCATGGTGGATATTGGTCTATGCTCAATAATTCATGATAATGCTCTTGTACATAGCTAGGTATTGATAGTTTTATTTGTGGAAGATAGTCTCCTTTTTGAGTCTGGCAATCGGTATCGATAGTTTCACATACGTGCAGAATAACGTTATTGTATCGTTCATCCTGGTGGTGACCATGTACATACCAGTCGCTAGCCTTTTCATGAATCTCAATATTGCCAACCCAAATTGTATTGTCAATCTTGATCTTTGCATTAAAAAAGTCAGGGCCTGCATTCTGATTATGGAGTCCGGTGTCGATAATTTCAACTCGTTTTCCATCAGTTGTAGTAAGTTCTGTTAGGGGAAACAACTTGTGTTTCCACACATAGTGTAATAATAATTCCATTTCTATCTAAAAGCGTACAAATAGTCGTCGCAATCTGCAAAGATACTGAAAAAAGTAATAGATTGATAACTTTTATATCACAAAAATTCATTAAATTATAGTTGTATTCTTTGTACTTATCTGATTAAGTACTATCTTTGCGGTGATTAATCGGAATAAATACGTAAACAATGAAAATAGCTTTAATCGGTTACGGCAAGATGGGACATATGATCGAACAGATCGCTCTTGAGCGTGGCCATGAAATCGTTTGTACAATTGATGTGAATAACCAAGAAGATTTTGAATCTTCAGCATTTGCTTCGGCTGATGTTGCCATTGAGTTTACTAATCCTAAAGTTGCTTACGACAACTATTTGAAGGCTTTCAAGCATAATGTGAAGGTTGTTTCTGGTTCTACTGGTTGGATGGCAGATCATAAGGCAGATGTTGAAGCTTTGACTAAAGACGGTAAACAAACTTTGTTCTGGGCTTCTAATTTTTCTATTGGTGTTGCCATTTTCTCTGCGGTTAACAGATATTTGGCAAAGATCATGAATGGTTTTCCTCAGTATGGTGTAGAGATGGAAGAAACTCACCACGTTCATAAGTTGGATGCTCCATCAGGAACAGCGATAACTTTAGCTGAGGAGATTATTGACAATCTTAATCGTAAAGATAAGTGGGTTAAAGGCTTCCAACATAATGCTGATGGTACAGAAGAGGGTAGTAATGATGTTGCAGCTGACGAATTAGCTATTGCCAGCATTCGTCGTGATGAAGTACCAGGTATTCATAGCATTACTTATGATAGCGAAGCTGATAAGATTACAATTACTCATGATGCACATTCACGTAAGGGATTTGCTTTGGGTGCTGTGCTTGCTGCAGAGTATACTGCAAACCATACAGGCCTTTTGACCATTAGCGATATGTTCAAATTCTAATTATGGCAGATAACGAAAAAAAGCATTCTATTTTCAGTGGAAAACTGAATTATGATATGAGTGACAAGAAAAAGTCACTTAATATGAAGGTACAGTGGACCAAATTTGCTATTGTATTGGCTTTGTACTTTCTGTTCCTATTTTGGGTGAAAAGTTGGTTGGGACTTATTGTAGTTCCTTTCATCTATGATGTTTATATCAGCAAGAAGATACGTTGGCAGTGGTGGAAAGATGCTGAGGGACCAGTTCGCTTTATTATGAGTTGGGTGGATGCTTTGGTCTTTGCACTTGTAGCTGTATATTTTATTAATTTATTCTTCTTTCAGAACTATGTAATTCCTTCTTCATCTTTGGAGAAGTCTTTGCTTACTGGCGATTACCTCTTTGTGAGCAAAGTTAGTTATGGTCCTCGTATTCCAGAGACACCACTGACTATGCCGCTTACTCAGCATACTATGCCTCTGATGAATGTGAAGAGTTATATAGAATGGCCTCATTGGGATTATCGCCGTGTTAAGGGTTTGGGTAATGTCGAACTCAATGATATTGTTGTATTCAATTATCCTGCAGGCGATACTCTATGCAATGAAGAGAAATGGCAGGCTGCAGATTTCTATCAGATGGCTTATTCTTTCGGTCAGCAGATTTATGAACAACAGAATAATGTTCCTGTAGATGTTGCCAAACTTAATCCACAGCAACAGTATGATTTCTTTGCTCAGTTGTATGCTATTGGAAGAAAGTATATCATTGATAATCCGGGTGAATATGGCGATGTAATCTCTCGTCCTACTGACAGAAGAGAAAATTATGTGAAACGTTGTGTGGGTCTTCCTGGTCAGACGCTTCAGATAAAGAATCGTATTGTCTATCTCAATGGCATAGCTAATAAGGAGCCAGATAATGTACAGTACACTTATTATGTTAAGTTGAAGCAAGATCTACCAGAGGAATTCTTAGATGAGTATGGCATTACTATGGAAGATCTTACATCGCTTAATCAGAATGGTTACTTACCTCTTACTAAGCGTGCTTATAATGCTTTGAAAGCTCGTAAGGATTTGGTAGCAGAGATTCGAATTAATACAGATGCGACAACCGGTGACGTCTATCCGTTGAATGCTGTAACAGGTTGGACACGTGATAATTATGGGCCTATTTGGATTCCTAAAAAGGGAGAAAGTATTGCGCTTAATATGAAGAATATCGCCATCTATGAGCGTCCTATCAAGGTATATGAGCATAATCAGTTAGAAGTAAAGAATAATAAGATTTACATTAATGGTCATGAGGCTAAGAGCTATACCTTTAAGATGGATTACTATTGGATGATGGGTGATAATCGTCACAACAGTGCCGATTCTCGCTATTGGGGATTTGTGCCAGAGGATCATATTGTGGGTAAACCTATTTTTATTTGGTGGTCGCATAATCCAGATCATCCGGGTTTTAGTGGAATCCGCTGGAACCGTTTGTTTACTTTTGTAGATAATATCAAATAAACTCTAAAATACGCAGGGGTGGATTTTTATGTCCATCCCTCGTTTTGTCAATGCACATAGGGCAGATTTTTAAATTTCTTCTGGCTTTGATTATTGCCACGCTTGTGATGTTGGCTATCAGAACCTTTATATTCACTATCTATACTGTGCCTAATCAAGATTGGCGTCCTGATTTTGAAGCTGGTGATCGTGTTATAGTGAATAGAATTTCTAATGCTCCTATTCTTAAGGGTGATATCATAGCCTTTACAGATACAGTAGATGCTACAACTAATATAGGTAGGGTATTATATCTCCCCGGCGATACTATTAAGTATGGTAAGGAACTCTATCGTATTCCACTTATTTGTTGCAGGCGATGTGGGTGCAAGGATTGTAAACTATATTTGGTAAGGATTGGTAAACAACGTGTGTTGGTGCATAAGCATCAGATTATTGGCAAAGCTAAAAAAATATATCATTTAAAATTTTGAAAACAGCATTACTTTCTTCTACTTATTTCGGACCTGTTCAGTGGTACCAGAAATTGAATCGTTTTGAACATTGCTTGATAGAACAGCATGATAACTTTATGAAGCAGACGTTTCGTAATCGTTGTCTTATTCCTACTACTAATGGAGTTCAGGCTCTTTCTATCCCAGTAGAGCGTCCTGTTGATGGCAGACTGGATAAGACTCCGATGAAAGATGTTCGTATCAGTGACCATGATAACTGGCGTCATCAGCATTGGAATGCATTGTTATCTGCTTATGGAGAAAGTCCTTTTTTTGAGTATTATGCGGATGACATTCGTCCTTTTTTCGAAAGAAAGTGGGAATTTCTGCTTGATTATAATCAGGCGATAATGGAGAAAATGTGTGAGTTGCTCGACATTCATCCATCTATTGATTTTACTGAGAGCTATGTCATGGCAGATTCTGTAATTGATATGACGGATTTCCGTGATGTTATTCGTCCGAAACACCCAGGAGAGGATACCGATTTTGTACCAAATACTTATTATCAAGTATATCAACAGCGTTTTGGGTTTCAACCGAATATGAGTGTTCTAGACCTTCTTTTTAACGAAGGTAATGAGGCTATATTCTATCTATAGTTCGGCTCATTAGTCCATCCTTATTATTCTTTCTATCAAAACCATGAAGAAAATTATCCTATTATTTTTGTCGTTTTTAATGACAATATCTTTATCAGCTCATTCTTCTTTTGTAAAGGAGCATGCATTAAAAGATTCTTTGTTGGGCATGTTGGCTCGTTTTACTCAATATGTCAGTACTGATTATCAAGATATCGATGAAAAATATGGTTGTTTTCGTGGAGAGAATACGATGGGAAGTGATGAAAGAGGAGTGCGTACCAATGCTGATTTGAGCATGGTATGCGCATTCTTGTCCCATTATGCACAGGGAAAAGTAAAGCTGCCTCATCCGGTAACTTGGCAGAGAATAGATAGTATCGCCTATAAATCGCTTTCTTTCGCTTTAGATACGCATAAAGCGGTACATCTAAGAACTTGTAGGGATAAGCGTTATTGGGGCTCTGTAAGCAAGAAAGATCATCAGTGGGAAAGTAGTCTTTGGGCTTTGTCGGTAGCGTATTCTGCTTTTTTCCAATGGAACAAGTTGTCTTCTGCGCAAAAGGATAAATTATATCGCCTGTTAAAGGCTGAATGTAATTATGAGTTAGAGCGTGACATTCCTACTGGTTATCAAGGTGATACTAAGGCGGAGGAAAATGGTTGGGAAGTAGGTGTCTTGGCTGCTGCTATAGGTCTTTTTCCAAATGACTCTCTTGCATCTCATTGGTTTGAGCGTATGCGTGCTTTTGCTATCAATAGTTATTCTCATCCTTCTGATGCTACGAATAATAAGGTTATCGATCCTTGGTTTGATTCTAAAACGGTTGCCGATTTGTATCAAGGGGCTAATCTTTATGAGGATTGGACACTTCAGAATCACGGTTTTTTCCATACAAGTTATCAGAATGTTGTTATTCAGGAATTAGGTGAAGCTGCTTTGGCTCTGCGTCTGTTTCAAGGTGAACATATTAAATGGAAGTCAAATGCTTTATTGCATAATTGCGATCAAGTGACGAAGAATGTTTTGAATTGGCTTACGTTGCCTGATGGCGAGCAAGCTATGCCGAATGGAAACGACTGGAGCTTGTTTCTGTATGATCAGTTAACAAGTTATTCTACTATGGCTTGTATGCTTAGGGATGTTGATGCGCTTTATTTTGAGAATCAGGCTTATAAGCAGATTCGACATCGCCAGTTGACGACTTCTGATGGTAGTTGGCTTTTACGACCAGATGTAGGTGGACGTAGGATGGGGGTTCAGTCTCATCGTGTCATGATGAGTTGGTTGATGCATGAGATGTTATCTACTTCTGAGATGCAACCTACAGTGTGGAGTGAATTTCAGAAGCGACATGCTGAAGCTAAATTTTTTCCATGTCAAAGGATAGTTCGTACGTTAACTAAGAATTATTTTGCTTGTTTTTCATGGAGTGAGGGTAAAAATAGTTATACGGGTTATATTGCTCCTTTAGACTTGAGTAATAATAATTTGGTCGTTCCTTTTCGCAAGTTTAATACAGGTAACCTTTTAGGCTATATACAACTGCAGAATAAGAATATTAATGCACGTCCTATAGATACTCCTCATTTTATGCTTCAAGGAAATTATTTTCAGGTTAAGGGGCTTTTAATAGAGAATGATTCTACCTTGAAGCGTTCGTTCACATTAACTAGTAATGGGCATGGATTAGATTATCGTGATGAGGTTTTAGTGCTTCGTGATACAGAAATTCAGGCTGATCGTACTGGTATGATAGCTATTAGCACAGATGCTTTTACCTGTACAGAGAGAGAGATTTATCAGAAAAAAGGTAAAACAAGTATTGATGGCTTGTTGGAAGTTAAAGCTGATACGCCTTTGTCAGCAGAAATAGGCGATGGATCCGTGGAAAATTCGATTAATACGATTAAAGTATATCCTTTTGCCAAAAGTGAGAAAAAAAAGTTGTTTAAGGGAGAGCGTTTACATCATCGTGTCAATTTTACTATTAAATAAAATGCGATATATCTCATTTATTTGAAGATTAGAGTCGTCATTTTATTCTCGTCGAATATTTCTTGAGCTACAGCTTGTATCTGTTCAGCTGTAATAGCCTCTATTTGTGCATAGAGATTCGTAATATCTTTCTCCCATCCATAATAGAGAAAGCTTTTACCAAAGTCTATGGCGAAGTTTTCTCTATTATCACAGGCTACACCTACTTGGCCTTTAATCTGTTTCTTTGCAGCTTGTAACTGATGTTGGGATAGCGGTTTGTCTGTAAATTTTTTCAGTTCTCGGCGAACAATACGCAGACACCGATTTACATCGTTCGGATCACAACCAAAGTAGGTACACCATAGTCCTGTATCGCCATAGCTTACCATACTGCTTTCTACTGTATATACGAGACCGTTATGTTCTCGAAGCGCTAAGTTGAGTTTAGCATTCATACCAGGTCCGCCTAATATATTATTGAGCAGGTAGAGTGGCATGCGGCGTTGATCATGGATGGCATAGCCTTGATTACCAATCATGACGTGAGCTTGATGAGTACCTTTATCATAAATATATTTTCCTGGTTGATAGCGTAATGGTAGAGGTTCTTTTTCAGGTTCAATAAATGGCTTCTGTTCTGGAAAATCAGCTGTATACTTTTCAAGCAATTTTATTACTCGTTTAAAGTCTACATCCCCATAGATAAAGAATATTGCTCTCTCTGGACGATAATATTGATGTGTAAAGCGCAAGGCATCTTCTGTTTTAAATTGGCGTACCTGTTCAGCTTTTCCTAAGATGTTATGACCTAATGGATGACCTTTGAATACAATATTTTCGAATTCATCGTAGATAAGTTCAGCAGGAGAGTCGTTGTAGCTCTCTATTTCATCACAGATTACTTCTACTTCTTTATCTATTTCAGCTTGTGGATAAACGCTGTGAAATACGATATCGGTTAATATATCAACAGCGCGATTGATATGATCTTTAAGAACTGCAGCATAGTACACTGTTCCTTCTTTATTGGTAAAGGCATTCAAGTCGCCACCCACACTTTCTAAACAATTTAAAATATGCCAGGCTTTTCTTCGTGTAGTACCCTTAAAAGTAGTATGTTCACAGAAATGAGCTAATCCTTCCTCACCAGCTTTTTCCAGTCGAGTACCAGCATTTATTTCATATCCGCAATAAACAACAGGTGATGTACTTCCGAGGTGAATAACTCGGAGACCATTTTTCAACGTATACGTGTTATATTTCATATCATATACAAAATTACAAAAAAACTTTCATTAATTGGTTCGGGTGACTTTTCTTTTTGTTATATTTGCATTGCAAATATTTATAATTATGCGTAAAGTTATAGGAATAGGCGAGACCGTTCTCGATATTATATTCAAGCAGGGCAAGCCTGTAAGTGCTCTGCCAGGTGGTTCAACATTTAATGCCATTATTTCGTTGGCTCGTTCTGGAGTAAATACCACATTTATTAGTGAGACGGGTAATGATAGAGTGGGTGATCAGGTTATTAATTTTATGAAGAAAAATGGTGTTAGCTCTGACAATGTTAGTGTATTTCCGGATAGTCGGACACCATTAGCATTAGCTTTTTTGGATGAGAATAATAATGCTGATTATATCTTCTATAAAGATCATCCTCACGATCAACTCGAGTTTTCTTTTCCTGAGGTAAATCGCGATGATATTGTTCTTTTTGGTTCCTTCTTTGCTGTTAATCCTGTTGTTCGTCCACAGGTAGCTGGCTTTTTGGAGTATGCTAAAGAGCATGGTGCTATCTTGTACTACGATGTTAATTATCGCCCATCTCATCGTACAGATATTATGAAGATTACTCCAAATTTGCTAGATAATCTTGAGTTTGCGGATATTGTTCGTGGTAGTCATGAAGATTTTGATGTGCTTTATAAGATGCCAGATCCGGATAAAGTATATACGTCAGAGATTTCTTTTTATTGTAAGAAGTTTATCTGTACCCTTGGCGCTCAACCTATACAGCTGCGTGCGGAGGGTGGTTTCAAGAAAAGTTACCCTGTTTCAGATACGGATACTGTAAGTACAGTCGGAGCTGGTGATAACTTTAATGCGGGTCTGATTTATGGTATGATTAGAAATCATATTACCCGTGACGATATAGATCATGGATTGACAGAGGAACAATGGGATAGTATTGTTACGGCAGGACAGCAGTTTTCCACAGAGTGTTGTAAGGATATCTATAATTATATTTCACCTGAGTTTGGCGCAAATATGAAAGCGTTATTGAAATAATATATCACTTTCTATAGTGTCGAAACAATAAATCGGGTTCACTTCATAAGAAGCAAACCCGATTTATTGTTTCGAATAAACTTATTCTTATTTTCCTCTGTTACCTTTGCGGGGGCGGCGAATAGCCCAACCTTCTTCACTAAAATCAGGCTCATTATCCTTGAACTTTACATTCTTAGCTTTGTTTATCAGATCTCTCCAGTCCTCTTTTTTGCCACCTTTTGGGTAACTATTTTTACGGTCATGACGATCACCTTTACGTCCACTACCTCTACGCTCGCTTCTGCCGCTGTTTCTTCCGTGTCCAGCTTCGTCTGCATCATTACATCTTACCTCACGGCCCTTATATTCTAGACCATTAATCGTGGAGATAACCTTGTTGGCATCTTTTTCTGGAACTTCGATATATGAGAACTTAGAAAGTAAGTCGATATGACCTACAGCTTGGCGGTTCTTCATATTTTTGTTCAAGAATTGCATGACCTCACCAGGGTAGAAACCATCAGCTTTACCTAAGTTGATAAATAGTCGGCGATAACCAGGTTCTGCTTTGCGTGGACCTCTGCTCCTATCGTTTCGTCGATCACCTTTTCCACCACGTTCAGAGCGAATCTCACTACTCTTTCCTGTAGGCTGGATAATCTCTGGTGCATTCTTATAGTAATCTAAGAATTTGCCGAAAGTTACAGCTACCATCTTTTTGATGATATCTTCCTTGTCAATATATTCAAACTGGCGATTGATATCTTCCATATATGGAGCTATCATATCTTCATCTACATCAGTCTTCATGATATCGTTCATCACCTTGTAGAGCTGCTTTTTGCAGATTTCCTCTGCCTTAGGAAGCTCACCAGCAATGAATTCCTTACCAATTTGCTTTTCGATTTGGCGTACTTTCCACTTTTCCTTCACATGGATAATACTGATTGATGTACCCTTGCGACCGGCACGGCCAGTACGACCACTTCGGTGAGTATAACTCTCGATATCATCAGGTAATCCATAGTTAATAACGTGAGTCAATTCATCTACATCAAGACCGCGAGCTGCAACGTCTGTGGCTACGAGGAACTGGGTAAGATGATTGCGGAATTTCTGCATAGTAAGGTCACGCTGCTGTTGGCTCAAGTCACCATGAAGTGCTTCTGCATTGTATCCGTCCTTAATCAGCTTATCGGCAACCTCTTGTGTCTCTACCTTGGTGCGACAGAAGATAATACCGAAAATGCGTGGGTGAAAGTCTACGATACGCTTCAATGCCAAATATTTATCTTTGGCACTTACCATATAGTAGATGTGATTTACGTGTTCTGCACCTTCATTACGGCTGCCTACTACGATTTCCTTATGATTATGGAGGTAATTCTTGGCGATACGCTCTACTTCCTTGCTCATTGTGGCAGAGAAAAGTAGGGTAATATGGTCTTTAGACAATCCTTCAAAAATGGTATTGATACTTTCGGAGAAACCCATGTTCAGCATCTCGTCAGCTTCATCAAGTACTATATTCTGAACGTTTTCCAGCTTGGCTACACCGCGATTCATCAGGTCAACCAAACGACCTGGAGTTGCTACAATGATTTGTACACCGTGTTTCAGGGTACGAATCTGTGAACCAATATCTGTACCGCCATATACGGCAACGATGTGCATGCCATCTATGTATTTGGCAAACTCGTTTAAATCGTCAGCAATTTGCAGGCAGAGTTCGCGAGTAGGACTCAGAATAACAGTCTGTGTAATTTTGGTGGAAGGGTCTGTATTTTGTAATACTGGCAATCCATAGGCTGCGGTTTTACCTGTACCTGTTTGTGCCAATGCAATAACATCACTTTCGCGACTTAATAGGTATGGAATAACTTCTTCCTGGACTGGCATTGGATGCTCAAATCCAAGTTCACTGATGGCGCGGCAAATATCTTTGCTTACACCTAATTCTTCAAATGTCTTCAATCTTTTAACCTGTATTTAAATGTGAAGGACAAACACCCTTCCCAGCCATTTAAATAGAGTGTATTTCCTTCGTTATAAAAACGGAACTTACAAAGTGTAAGTTTTATCGGTTGCAAAGTTACTAAAAAACATTGGAATAATTTCCAAAAGTTGAATAAATAAAAAAATATTTTCCTTTTTTGCTTTTTTCTCCTATCATATTTTTATCTTTGCATGATATGAAAATAGCAGTATATTGTTCAGCAAATCGTAATATTGACCCTGATTTCTTCACAGCAACGGATGAATTAGGTAAATGGATGGGGTCTGAAGGCCATACATTAGTTTATGGTGGTTGTAATATGGGCTTGATGGAGTGTATCGGCAAAGCTTGTAAGGAGAGTGGTGCTATGACGATTGGCATAATACCTACGCTGATTGAGAGCACTGGTCGTACCAGTAAGTTTGTGGATGTAGAGATTCCTTGTGAGAACTTAAGTGATCGTAAGGACTTGATGCTTACACAAAGTGATATTGCTATCGCTCTTCCTGGTGGTATTGGTACGTTGGATGAAATACTTTCTATGGCAGCTTCTCATACGATAGGATATCATCAGAAAAAGGTTATCCTTTA
This sequence comes from Segatella baroniae B14, assembly GCF_022024235.1. Taxonomy (GTDB): domain Bacteria; phylum Bacteroidota; class Bacteroidia; order Bacteroidales; family Bacteroidaceae; genus Prevotella; species Prevotella bryantii. The sequence goes on along the minus strand of NZ_CP091799.1, from coordinate 2,052,719 downwards.
TAATTTAAAAGGCTTTTGGAACCCTTTTATTCAAGTATTGGATGATTTGCAGCAGAAAGGATTTATCCGAGGTGATTATCATGATAGCATAGAGATAGCATCTTCTCTTGAAGATATTCAGAGAATAATAGCAGATATTTAGTGTTTGATGATATCAATCAGAATTTTATATATCAAAAAAAGGCTTACTTCCAATATGGAGCAAGCCTTTTTTTGATATATAAAATTTTCTTTATTTTGCGTTGATTTCTTTAATCAGACGGTCTGCATGTCCCCATTTGTCAATCATATAGAGTACATAACGAATATCTACACCAATACATCTTGCCAAGCGGCTATCGAAATTGATATCACTGCTCAAGCTATCCCAGTTGCCATCAAAAGCCAAACCGATTAGTTCACCTTTACCGTTAAACATAGGGCTACCAGAGTTACCACCTGTAATATCGTTATTGGTCAAGAAACAGAGTTGCATCTTACCAGTCTTTTTATCCTGATACTGGCCAAAATCTTTCTCACTCATGAGCTGCTGCATAATAGGTTCAGCCTGATAATCGAAGATTTTTTCACCTTTCTTCATCTTTTCTACGATACTTTCAGCTACAGTGTAATAACCAGAATCTTTACCGCCAAGATCAAAGCTGCTAACCTGACCATAGCTCAGACGCATGGTAAAGTTGGCATCGCTATAGTGTGGTAAATCCTGTTCCATACGAATTTTTGCAGCGCAGAGATATTTCTCCTGTTCGTCGATACTATCGTTGAGGAGACCGATACCCTCGCGAAGGTCTTCACGTATATCCATGAGGTCTTCGCCATAGATGACACCTGGATCTTTCTTATAGCTTTTGCTATTGAAGTAGATTTTGGCATCCTTTTTCATGATGATAGACTTATTATAAAGGAAGTCTACGTATTCTGTATAGTTGCCACCAAATTTTTTATCAATAGTTTGATAGAATTTAGGCAGATATTTACTGTCTACATGTTCGCGATAATTCTTAAGCAGGGTTGCGAGTACTTCTTTGTCAAGAGGTGCGTCCCAGTCATTGCTATTATCTTCAAACTGGAAGTATTGTTTTTTGGCATTATCCTTAGGACCCTTTACTTCCATACCATTGTTCAATTTCAGTGCTCTTACAGAGAACTCAACATCACTTCTGCGGCTAAAAGATTCTGACCAGTTGGTCAGTACGTATGAAATCTCCATACGTTTCTTATAGAGACGAGCCAGAAGATCGAAATCTACTTTGTGTTCTAAATCCTTAGCAGTATCTTGCCAAGCTCGTATTTTAGCTTCGAATATTTGCTTCTGATTAATCAGACCGATAGAATCGATGCATTTGTTCATACCCAGTGAGTTTTTCCAGTAATTGGCACTATGAGCGAATTTTGAATCATACTTGATACGTACACCTTCGTCAGCACGCATGTGTTTCTGCATCACTTCTTGTTTTACACCACGAACTTGAGCCATTGGTGTGTTGAGCGAATTACGGCGTTCTTGAATGCCATAGCTAGAAAGATAACGACTAGTACTACCTGGATAACCGATGGTCATGGCATAATCTTTATCCTGATAACCCTGTAGACTTACTTGTGCCCAGCGTTCAGGCTTGTAAGGTACGTTGTCTTTGCTATAGGCTGCAGGACCATTAGTTTTAGGATCTGCATAGATACGGAACACAGAAAAGTCGCAAGTTTGGCGTGGCCACATCCAGTTATCTGTTTCACCACCAAATTTACCCATACTCTTAGGTACTGTAAAGACTAATCGGAGGTCGGTGAAGTCTTGGTAGGTGGTAGCATACCATTTATTGCCCTCATAGAATGCATCGATATCAATGTGTAGGGTTGAGTCGATTTTCTTGATAGAATCTGTCATGGCATTCTGTAGAGAGTCTATAAGTAGAGCTTTCTGGTCAGAATTTAATTTGTCAATATGTTGTGCGTTGATATAGTCTGTAATGTCTTTCTGTTCTTTCATAAAACTTACAAACATATCTTTATTAGGCAATTCCTCTGCATAGCTATTGGCTACAAAACCATTAAGCATGTAGTCATGTTCTACGGTAGAATGGCTACGGATAGCTTCGAAACCACAGTGGTGGTTTGTGAAGACCAGACCATCTGGAGATACAACGACACCAGAGCAAAAGCCCGAAAAGTTAACTACTGCATTTTTAAGTGAATTCTTACTATTATACAAATCGTTATAAGGCATAGTGAAGCCTTCTGCCTGCATAGTCTCATACACTTGTTGAGGCAGGTTGTAAAGAGTCCACATACCTTCGTCTGCATGAACTGCAGGTATGGATGCTGCTACGAGGAGAGACATTGTCAGTCCCTTCATCATTAATTTTTTCATCTCTCGTTATAATTTGTTTTGATTAATATTATTTTTTGATTTTTTTTATAATAGGTCCCAATGGAAGATCTCTCTTCACAATGAGTGCAATAAAAAGCATAATCAGTATAGTGTTGATAGCTAATGCAGCTATCATTGGAAGATAGTTATTGGTTGCAGATATAGCTCCAAAAATGATAAGGGTTACACCAGCATAAAGTGCGATATCTTTTAATGGATATTTAATAGGATAATATTTCTGACCAAAGATATAGCTGATAATCATACTTATGGCATAGGATATAAATCCTGCCCATGCACAAGCCCAATAGCTGAATCTTGGAATAAGTAGAATATCTACTACAATCAGAATGACAGCTCCAATACCTGAAAAGTATGCTCCCCAAATCGTTTTGTCGATGAGTTTGTACCAGAAACTTAGGTTGAAGAAGATGCCAAACATGATTTCTGCAGCCATGACGATAGGTACAATTTCCAATCCATCCCAATAACTTTTTCCTACGATGTAGCGTAAAATATCCATATAGCCCATAACACAGAGAAAAGCTAATAGGGTAAAGATAATATAGTATTTCATGGCAGAAGCATAGGTGTCCTTATTATCTTTATCTTTAGATTTACCGAATACAAATGGTTCATAAGCATAACGGAATGCTTGGGTTATCATAACCATAATCATGGCAATTTTGATGCAGGCGCCATAGATACCAAGTTGTACTCGGGCATCTGCCGCATTACCGTCATATACGTAAGGGAATATAATTTGTGACGCACATTGGTTAAGTTGGCCAGCTAATCCCATTACGAGTAAAGGCCATGTATAATTGAGCATGCGCTTGCATGTAGCTGTATCAAATGGGTTTTTGATTTCTTTTAATTCTCGTCCCAGCATAAGCAATACGATGGTAGAGCAAGCTAGGTTGATATAGAACACCCATACTACATCGAGAGTAAAGTTAGCATCATAGATACCAAATAAATTCCACTTGAAGTATGGTAGAATGATGAGATAGAGTAAATTGAAAGTTATATTTAACGTGATATTCAGTACTTTCAATGCTGCAAATTTCATAGGGCGATGTGCATATCTCAGATAAGCAAATGGGATAGCGGTAAAGGCATCGATAGCCACAGTGACATACATTACCAAAATGTATTCTGGATGATCTGTGTATCCTAGCCACCCTGCTATTTGCTGATTGAAGAGAATGATAATAGCTGCAAAGAGAATGGAAGTCGTAGCCACCATTTTCAGCGTTGTGGCATATACTTTTTTAGGTTCTTCACCATCTTTACTCATAAAACGGAAGAATGTGGTTTCCATTCCATAGGTCAGAATGATGATAAGTAGAGCTACATAGGCATATACGTTAGTAATAATACCATATTGTCCGCCAGCAGCATTAAATTTTGCGGTCTGAATCGGAACGAGCAGATAGTTGATAAATCGTGCCATAATGCTGCTTAATCCGTAGATAGCAGTATCCTTCGCTAAAGATTTTAAATTTGCCATTTATTTTATTGTTATTTTTATCTTATTTTTTTGTGCTTCTTTACGATGAATACCTTTTATGCAAAGAAAAGGTAGGCAATAAAGATTGCTGCTATGACACCTGCCAAATCAGCCAGCAGTCCACAAGCTACGGCATGGCGGGTATACTTGATATTGACACTACCAAAGTATACAGCCAATATATAGAACGTTGTGTCTGTTGATCCTTGGAAAATGCAACTCAATCGACCGATAAAACTATCCGGTCCGTAATTTTTCATAGCTTCTAACATTAATCCACGAGCACCGCTTCCAGAGAGTGGTTTCATGAATGCAGTAGGTAAAGCACCTACGAAATCGGTATTTAGTCCGCATTGTTCGATGCACCAAGCTATACCGTTAATCAGCATGTCCATAGCTCCAGAAGCGCGGAATACACCTATGCCTACAAGGATAGCAACTAGATACGGAATAATTTTCACAGCAGTGGTGAAACCTTCTTTTGCTCCTTCAATAAATGCATCGTATACATTGATTTTCTTCCATACACCAGCAAGGATAAAACTCAAAATAATACCTAATAAAATGAGGTTGCTGGCTAAACTGGTTACTTGGCCCATAGTGTCCTTATCCATTTGCCCGAATGCCCAGATGATGATACCTACAAAAGCGATGATACTGCCTAATGTGGCTAATAATACGGGTTGTAAGATATTAATTTTCTGCCATAGTGCGGTAATGATGATACCTGCTATGGTTGCTACGGCTGTAGCTAATAGAATAGGGATGAATACGTCGGTGGGGGTTGCTGCTCCATAAGAAGCACGGAAAGCAAGAATGGTAGTTGGAATAATGGTAAGTCCACTGGTATTGAGTACCAGAAACATAATCATAGGGTTGGTTGCGGTATCTTTCTGGTTATTAAGCTCTTGCATCTGGCTCATAGCCTTAAGTCCTGTAGGCGTAGCAGCATTATCAAGTCCAAGCATGTTTGATGCTATATTCATAAAGATACTGCCCATCACGGGATGGTTTTTCGGTATATCTGGAAATAGCTTTGAGAAAACAGGACTAAGTATACGTGCCAGTACATTTACAACTCCTGCTTTTTCTCCTATCTTCATGATGCCTAGCCATAAGGCAAGTACACCGGTAAGGCCGAGTGAAATCTCGAAGGCATTCTTAGAACTATCGAAAGTTGAATCGACAATTTTTTGGAAGATAGTTGTGTCTCCCATCAAAAGACCGATAATCGCAAAAATAAATGCGATAACGAAAAAAGCTATCCAGATATAATTTAGTACCATAGTGGTTGCAAAAATACGAAAAATAATGAATAATACCATCATTTACAGTGATTTATTCATTTTTTGCATGTTTTGCTTGTCCATCTTATAGTATCATTCCGATGATTTTTACTTTTTGATTTCGGGATAGATCACCAGGATTGCTTCCTGGGGCTCCTTCTGGTACTTCTTTGCCTACTTTGTGATAGTATTCTTTCCAATAATTGGTAATTTTACCGGTCTTATCGTGAAAACTCATTGGGATGGGCTCAAAAAGAAGATGTCCTTGTTTGTCTTGGTAGCATAGTTGAACGAGCTCACTACAATAGATTGCACTGTCGTTGGGTTCAAAATAGAAATCATAGGGCTTTCCGATATATCTTTTGGCCTTGTCTATCGATGTCTTGATGTCCCATTTTGAATGGATTCTGCCGACATAAATATGCTCTTTTCGGCGATTTAATCGATTAAAAGTGCTGTCAATTGGCTGAAAGATAACTCCCTTGTGGTTAGCTTCTAGTATATATGGTTTACCTTGATTCTTTACGACTATAGACACATGACTAATGAGTGTGCCCTGAAAACCATTTGTAACATCAGTTATTGGATTGTCTGTTGCTGATGCATAAAAGAGCAAATCGCCTTCTTGGAGTTGTTCGGCAGTGTATATGCTCTGGCTATATGTGGGTTGCTGTGCGTAGCCTATGAGGGCTACACACAGCAAAATACAGTTTACTATAATTTTTTCCATTTATAGGGTAATGTTAATTTTTGCACCAGCAATAAACCAGAAACCTGGTTGTTTCAGACTTCCAAAGTCTACATAGCGATGCGAAATGAGGTTGTTCCCTTCAATATAGAGACTGTAGGTAGGCTTATTCCATGATAGACGAGCATCCAAAATGCTGTATGGCGAATATTTCTTCAGAATATTTGTCTTGGTCGTTTCGTCATAACCTGCAGCATACCTTCCATTTCTCTTTTGAAATCGGTAGTTGATGCCTAAATCCAGGTTTTTCCAAAGATTCATCTGTAGGTTGGCTACAAGTTTATGTTTCAGATACTCTAAAACATAGCGACTTGTAATGCCTTCATATTGCTTCTGATTTTGGTTCAAATAAGCATATTGTAGGCTGAATGTTTTCAGTATATGTTGGGTTGGCAAAATCTCTCTAAAGTTGAAAGTAAGGTTTGCCTCTACGCCAAAAGCGTTGATTTTTCCGAAATTAGTAGTCGTCAATACTGCAGAATCGGCCTTTTCATCGATAATCCAGTCAATCAGATTCTTATAGTGATTATAGAAAACACTAGCAGATGCTTGAAGGGCATTACTATTATATTTGGTACCAAACTCTAGGGCTGTTAATTCTTCTGGTTCCAGATTTTTATTGGCATTATAGCCTTTACTGTTGTAATAGAGCTCTGTAACCGAAGGCATTCGCAATGAGGAATTATATGAAGCGTATATTTTCCAGTGCTCGCCAAATCGGTAATTGGCATCAATACCCGGATATATGCGCATATTCATTTCAGACCAGCTATTTTTAACAGCAGTTAGACCCAAAGATAGGGTAAAGTTGTGGAGTAGAATATTATGCTCGAGTACAAACTGAATGTTAGTTCTGTTGATACCGTTAGTATAGTTGCGGTCAGTACCAGCAATATGATGTACTCGGGATAGTTTTTCACCAAGATTTCCACTTACCAAATCTTCCTCGCGTATCTCTGCACCAAATGCAGTTCTACCAGCTCCCCAGTCAAAATAGCCGTTCAGATTTACGCCGAAAACATCGGTGCGATGATAATTATATGGATAGGCATCAGGATTATCGTGGAAAAGCTCAAAACGGTCCATATTTCTATTCCAGTAAATCAATGGATGGAAATGAAAGTTACCCGTTTTGTTTTCGGCTTGAATAGACGTGTAAGTTTTTGTAGTACGCTCGTACTGCTCATCAGAGTAGTTACTGTAGAAGGTATTACTTCCATACCCCTTTGTGCTTAGTCCTGCATGCCATCTTACGATAACTTGTTCGTCCTCATATCCTCCCTGATAGAAAGCCTTACCACCATTGAAATTCATGTTGAGATTGCCTGCATTGCTTCTGCTATAGCCATCACTCCGAGTAAAATTACCAGAAAAAGAGTGATTCCATCGGCCGTAATTTAGTTTCAGACGTGCTCCCATCTTGCCATAACCATAGCTTCCGCCTTCTGCGTATGCAGAAACCGAAGATGCGTCATGCTGTTTGGTTACAATGTTGATAGCTCCAAGGAGAGATGAAGTTCCATAAACACGAGCAGCAGGTCCTTTTAGAACTTCGATGCGTTCGATATCACTAATATCACATGGGAAATCGAAAGCGTTATGACCTGTCTGTGGGTCGTTAATGTTGACCCCGTTGAGGAGAACTGTAATCTGCTCATAGTTACCACCTCTGATGCTGACATCTGTTTGGGCTCCGATAGGACCGCGCTGTCTTACATCTACGCTGGCTACGTATTTCAGCAGATCGTTAATACTTTGTACTGGAGCAGCCGCAATTTCTTCGCGACTCAGTACAGTTACCATTCTCGCTTGCTGACTCATGGTCAGTGGCGCTCTTGATGCAGTGACATTCACTTCATCAAGCTGCAGTACCTTCTGGTTGGTCACAGAGTCTACCTCTGCGAACTCTACCTTAGTACTCAGGCCTTCAGCTTTGGCATGACTTAGTGTAGCAACACTAAGAGTGCCTACAAGAACTTCTTTTCCCAAAACAGAGAAAAGAGAGTAGCCCTTGTTAGAGAAGCGTTTAAACTTCAGGCTGGAGCGCTTGTTTAAAATTGGTTTGTACATTTTGGTTAATTAATAATTATATTCTGCATTTATCGCAAAACGGTTACAAAGGTATGAAAAATAGTACAATTTTGAATAAAATTATTCAAAATTGTACTAAAAAATTATTTATGCAATGTTTTTACTGTCTTTTCTTCTGCTACTCTCGGTATTGTTCAGCATACCGTTGAGTACGAAGGCGACCATCGTTGATGATCCTGGTGTTTTTAACTTTTCTCCATTTTACGATCCAGCATCAGGTGTCATCGGTCTATCACTTACGTTTTTCCCTTCTGAAGAGGGAGACACGGTTTACATTCCTGATTATATCTATGAGAATAATCAGTACAAGTATGTAGTTTGCATTAACACGGGCGCATTTTTTGACTGCCATGCAAAATACATTCGTCTGCCAAATCATCTAAGATTTATCAGAGACAATGCTTTCCATTATTGTTGCTTCCTTACTACTTTGGAGTTTACAAACAATATTAGTGAAATAGACTTTGGAGAAATCGATGATATTGTAGGCGGCTGCAACTATGTGAACGAGATCATCGTGCCGATTCAGTATTTGAGCAATTATATTGATGATCCAGAAGACAGATTCTTCCCATTTTTTTGTATGAGCAGTTGAAAGGGAAGAGAGTCCTTTCACAATATAATAAGATGATATGGTCTGATTACAATTTTAAGGTAGGTGGTAATGTTACTCCTTTCTATTGTACATCCGTAAGCGGTAATAATGCAAGTATAAACACCACTGTTAATGTTGTTCCTGCAAATACAGCAGTCTGTATAAATGGCCAAGAGGGAGATGCGGTATATGCCATAGCAACGACATCCAGTGGTGATAATATTTCCGTGTCAAATAATAGATGTTTCCGACTACGACGATTGGCTGGACTAACAAATGATACCGAGCATGTCAAAAAACTGCGCGAATGGATTAAGCGCAATCCCAAACGTGCGAAAGAATTAGGTTATACCAATATGTAAAAAGACGATATGCCAGACGGCAAATGACATTAATATCGTACATACATAATTATTTATAACAAAGAAAGGGCAAAACTTCAATATGGGTTTTGTCCTTTCCTTTTTTGCTATTTATATTTCATGTAAGTTTTCTGCGGCTTTCTCATGGGTAGTGAACGCCTTTTTCAAACGTTCGTATTCACCCATACCTCCCTTGTAATGGCTTTGGATTTATCCACTAAACGTCATTCTTCGAAAACATATTTTTCGGACTGAGGCACTCTGACTTCTAACAAAAATGTATCATAGATTCTCTATGCAACTATGTTGCATAAAAGGGAAGACAGAAATAAAAATGTTTATGCAGACATAAAAAAGGAGTTACGCAATTTGCGTAACTCCTTGATTTTCAGTGTGGACCAGCTAGGGCTTGAACCTAGGACCTCCAGATTATGAGTCTGTTGCTCTAACCAACTGAGCTACAAGTCCAATATTTGTATTTTTATTTTCGGGTGCAAAGATAATCTTTTTATCTTTAATATCCAAATATTTAGGCTAGAAATGTGTATTTTTCATTAAATGTAAGTATTTTTTTTGTTTTAGTGTAGTATATTGACGGTGATTATTTTATTTTGGCGCTTAGTTCTAATAATAAAAGTTCTTTTTCATGATCTTAATTTGAGTCGATTATATAGTATATTTGGTTAATTTTAAGGGAGAAAATGGTGTATGTAATTTTTTATGGGTAATTATTCATATCATGATGACGATTTCTCCTATATATATTTTTTATCATATCGTATTTTTGTAGTCCAATTAAGAATTAGGTGATTTGATACAATAGCGGATCGAATTTATGTAATAATTTCAATTTAAGTTTGTACAATAGATGTTTGATGCGAATATAGGTTAAGCGAATGCATAGTTACTTCAATTGTAATGCGAATGAAAAGGTGTACCGAATGGTGCACCTTTTTCGTTTATCATTTACAATCTAAAATTTTTTAGTTCTTCTTGAATACAATAGTTGGGAGACGTTAAATATTATTGATTGCTGATGTAAATAGATTGATTTTGAGTATCTTTGCATTTACTATATTCCATTATTAAAAGTAGAAGATGAAAAAAGAATCATATAATCCAGGTCTTGACGACCAGCAAGTAGCCGATAGTCGAGCAAAGTATGGCTCTAATCGACTTACTCCACCTCGAAAGACTTCTCTTTGGATGCTTTATCTTGATAAATATCGTGATCCGATAATCCAAATACTTCTTGTTGCTGTTGCCATATCTTTGATTATGGCTTTCCTGGAGAATGATTTTGTAGAAACTATCGGAATCTTTATTGCTGTTATTTTAGCTACTACTATCGGTTTCTATTTTGAACGTGATGCTGCTAAAAAATTTGGTTTGTTAACGGCAATGAATGATGATCAGATGGTAAAGGTTCGTCGTAACGATCATGTTATTGAAATTGCCAGACATGAAGTCGTCGTTGGTGATGTCGTGTTAGTAGAGGTTGGTGATGAGGTTCCTGCTGATGGAATACTTCTTGAGTCGATAGATTTACAAATAGATGAATCAAGTTTAACAGGTGAGCCTATTATTAATAAGGATGTTCTCGATGAAACCGGAGATTTTGGTGATGCAACTTATCCTAAGAATCTTCTTTTGCGTTCTACTATGGTTATGAATGGACGTGGTGTATTTGAAGTTGTGGCCGTCGGTGATTATACGGAGATCGGTAAAGTGGCACAAAAATCAACTGAGGAGACGAATACTAAGACACCTCTGAATGTACAGTTGGATAAATTGGCTTCAATGATATCTAAAATTGGTTCCGGTGTAGCTGTAGCGGCCTTTTTGATATTTTTGGTTCATGATATCTTAACTCAATCTGTATGGCATTCTGGTGATTACTTGAAAATGGCTGAGGTGGTACTTGGGTATTTTATGATGAGTGTTACACTGATAGTCATGGCTGTGCCAGAAGGTCTTCCTATGGCTGTTACCCTTGCTTTGGCCTTGAATATGCGTCGCATGTTAAAGTCGAATAATCTAGTACGTAAACTACATGCTTGTGAAACGATGGGGGCTGTTACTGTAATTTGTACAGATAAAACAGGTACACTAACTCAAAATAAGATGACCGTTAGTGATATGGTAATTCTCCATATGAAGGATAAAAATGTATCAGAAACAAGTGAATTGTTGAATGTTGGAATTGCCCTGAATACAACAGCTAATCTTGATGGTGATAAAGGTATCGGTAATCCTACAGAGGTGGCTCTGTTGAGTTGGCTGAAGACAAAACAAATAGATTATCGTAAGATTCGTCAAACTATTCCTGTTGAGCATCAAGTACCATTCTCTACAGAAAAAAAATATATGGAAACTGATGTTATTTGGGAGGGCAAAACATATCAATTTATTAAAGGTGCTCCAGAAATTGTTATCGGTATGTGTGAAATTTCCGATGAAATGAGGGAAAAAGTGGAAACGAAGCTTTTGGAATATCAGCAAAAGGCTATGCGTACACTTGCTTTTGCTATAGGTAAGGAATTAGTGGCAATATGTGGAATATTTGACCCAGTTCGCGAGGATGTACCTGAGGCCGTAAAGCGCTGTCAGGAAGCTGGTATTGAGGTGAAAATCGTTACGGGTGATACTACTGCAACGGCTGCAGAAATAGGTAGGCAGATAGGTTTGTTTGCTGCTGACGAAAATAGCAAAGACGTTAGATATTCGATAACTGGTCCTGAATGGGCAGCTTTGAGCGATGAGGATGCCTATCAGCGTGCCACTGAGATTCGTATTATGTCGAGAGCACGTCCTACTGATAAGCAGCGCCTAGTGCAGATGCTTCAAAAACGCGGTGAAGTGGTAGCTGTAACAGGTGATGGCACAAATGATGCTCCTGCTTTACATTATGCACATGTGGGATTATCTCTTGGTTCTGGTACATCTGTAGCTAAATCTGCTTCTGATATGACATTGCTTGATGATTCGTTTGGAAGCATTGCTAATGCTGTCATGTGGGGGCGTTCACTGTATAAGAATATACAGCGATTCCTCTTTTTCCAACTAGTTGTCAACTTAACAGCTTTGTTATTGGTACTGGGAGGTTCTTTAGTGGGTACGGAAATGCCTCTTACTGTAACGCAGATACTATGGGTAAATCTGATTATGGATACATTTGCCGCTATGGCTCTTGCTTCATTGCCTCCTTCTCGTGAGGTGATGAAAGACAGACCACGTGATCGTAATGACTTTATTATATCTCCAAAAATGGCAAAATATATATTGTCATGGGGACTAGTCTTTTTCGTATTAATGCTGACCTTTTTGGTATATTGTGAGTATCATGGTGCGGGAGTGGATATACGAGAGCTGACCATGTTTTTTACCGTATTTGTCATGCTTCAGTTTTGGAATCTTTTTAATGCGAAGAGTTTTGGAAGCCATTTTTCTGCATTTAGAAGAATATATGCAGATCAGGGATTGGTCTTGGTGCTTTGCATTATTTTATTGGGCCAATGGTTGATAGTTACTTTTGGTGGTAAAATGTTTCGTACGGTACCGCTTACAGCGATGGAATGGGGGATAATAATTGCTTCTACATCGCTTGTCATGTGGATTGGTGAAGGCATACGTTTAATTCAACGATATATAGATAAAAAATAAGATGTTGATAAAAAATATTATATTTGATTTGGGGGGAGTCTTAGTTGGGCTTGATGATCAGCGTTGTATTGATGCTTTTAAAGCGATAGGTGCTCCCCAAATAGCTCAGTATATAGAAGATCATCGTACAGAGGATTTGTTTTATGATACAGAAGTTGGTAATATTTCTCAGCATGAATTTTGCAATGAGGTAAGACGTATTGCATCGTGCAACGTTCGTGATGAAGATATTGTTTGGGCTTGGAATCGGTTGCTTACGGTTATTCCGAATGAAAAGAAGGTGAGATTGCTCGAATTGCATGATAAAGGGTTTAGATTGTTCCTGTTAAGTAATACCAATGAAATGCATTGGAATTATTGCGCAGAGGAATTATTCCCTTATAAGCGCTGGATAGCTCAGGATTTTTTCGATGAAATTTATCTATCTTATGAACTTCATAAAATTAAGCCTCAGGAAGATATTTTTGCAACTGTGCTAGCTGATGCAGGTATTAAAGCAGAAGAAACTCTGTTTATTGATGATAATGAGGCAAATATTGCTGCAGCGCGCGAATTGGGTATTCAGACATTTTGGAATGAGCATCCAGATGATTGGTTGAAGATTTAATACGGTTTCATCGAAAATGAATATTATTCATATTAGTGCTAGACACGTATCTGATTTACCTTGTGTAGCTACTATAGGTTTTTTTGATGGTGTGCACCGTGGGCATCAGTTTCTACTTCATCATGTCGTTGATGAGGCAAAAAAGTGTGGACTTAAGTCTATGGTTATCACGTTCGAAAGTCATCCACGTAAGGTGTTGCATCTGGATTATCAGCCTGAAATGTTGAGTACCCTCGATGAGAAACTTAATTTATTGGCAGGTTTAGGTGTGGATACTTGTGGGCTGCTTCGTTTTGATCAGCAAACTGCAAGTATGTCGGCTTTTTATTTTATGGAAAAAGTGCTTCGCGATCAGTTGCATGTGAGGAAACTTTATATTGGTTATGATAATCGGTTTGGTCATAATCGGGAAGAGGGATTTAATGACTATGTAAAGTATGGTAAACAGTTAGGTATTGAGGTTATTAATACCTCTGTTTTTCAATTGCAGCAGGTAAACGTAAGTTCTACGGTAATTCGTAAAATGCTGTATGAGGGTAAGGTTGAAGAGGCTCATGCCTGTCTAGGTTATCCTTATTCTCTTACAGGTGAGGTTGTTCGTGGTTTTCAAGAAGGTCGTCGTTTAGGTTTCCCTACGGCTAATATTGACCTTTCAGCCTGTGAAAAGTTAATACCCGCTAATGGCGCCTATGCTGTTTTAGTTCACATTGAGGGTGACAGTAGAGTATATCGTGGTATGATGGATATTGGTAATCGTCCCACATTCTGTGGTTTAAAGCGCTCGTATGAGGTAAATATCTTCGATTTCACGGGCAATATATATGGTAAGCGAGTATCTGTAAGTTTTATGCATTTTATTCGCACAGAGCAAAAATTTGAAAGTATAGATGCTTTGAAAGCTCAGTTAGAGAATGATAAGCGTGTTGTAAATGATAAATTGGATAAAAATTAATATTGTTTTATGAAAAAGTCGACTAAAGGTATACTTGATAGCATATTATATGCTATTGTCTTTGTTTTGATACAGCTGTTTGTTCAGTTAGCTGTTGCTTTGATATATAATCAGTTTGAGAATGTTGGTTATGCAAATGTCGTTAATGGTATGGCTAGTGGTATTTACGGAGAAGCATTAGCTATAAGTACAGTTTTGAGTAGTGCTTTGACTATTCTGTTGTTTATACGTTTGAAGTGGTTTCCATTTTCTCTTTCTTATTTGAAAACACGACCTTGGGCAGTTATTATCTGGACTGTATTGTTATCTTTTGGACTGATATTGCCATCGGAATGGATTATGGAGAAGTTACAGTTGACAATGGATCCAACATATACTAAGATTTTTGAGAGTGTGATGAAAGAACCTTGGGGTTTTATAGCAATAGGTGTATTGGCTCCTTTAGCAGAAGAAGTGGTATTTCGGGGAGCTATTCTCAATGCATTATTAAAAATATTCCCTAAGAAATATTATTGGGTATCTATATTGGTTTCAGCTTTAATGTTTGGCGCAGTCCATGGTAATTTGGTTCAGTTTGTCTTTGCTTTTTCTGTGGGTATTTTGTTGGGATGGATGTATTATCGTACCAATAGTATAATTCCTGGTGTTGTTTTACATTGGATTAATAATAGTGTCGCTTATGTCATGTTTAATTTAATGCCAAAGATGCAGGATGGTAAACTGATAGATCTGTTTCATGGTAGTGAAAAGATGATGGTGGAAGGTCTTTTGTTCTCATTATGTGTCTTTATTCCGAGTTTGTTTCAGCTTGCTACTCGTATGAAATCTGCAGACCAACTGTAAAGTTTCCTACGATAATGGCATATGGCAACTGTATGTTGTAAGCGATTGACAGGAAAAAAGCCCCGCAACTCTCGACAGAGTGGCGGGGCTTTACGTTAGTATGTTATGAAAAATTTGAGAGAATAGAAACTTCACAGTTTCAAGTAATTGTTTTACTAAAAAATGATTTTTATAGAGAAAGCATAGAAATAATCTACTTTAGTATGTTTTCGGCTGCAGTCGTTGTTTCGATACTGCTATGCTGCATGCTATCGATAACGGCAGAGTCACCCATGGCTACAGAAGCTCCCTTATAGAGTTGTTCTGTGGTGCCAGTATTGATGATTTCATCCTCTTCATTAAACGCTACTTGAGATGCATTTCCTAAAGTCAGGAATATAGCTACAATAGCAGCTGCCTTGAATAAAGGCTTCAAGTTGTTTGAAATGGTAACAAATCGAGCTTTGTGCAGATGAGCAATATGCTCGTTGTTATCAATAAGAGTCATCATCTTTTGGTCAAAGTCATCATCCAGCGCATCTGTAACCTTTTCATTCTGTTCATAAATAAACAGTTCTTTATAAGTTTCCAGTTCTGCTGGTACATCCTTTTGACTAAAGAAGGCACGAAGTATTTTCTCTTCTTCAAGAGAAGTTTCGCACTTCCAATAGCGATCTAAAAGTTGATTGATGTACTTATAATCCATATTTGTCAAATTCTTGAAATCTTTTTTTTATTGCCTGTCTAGCTCTGAAGATATTTACTTTTACTTGTTCTTCAGTAATGGCCAGAATCTCGGCTATTTCTTTATACGATTTGCCTTCAAAGTCTCTAAGTTGCATACAACTTCGTTGTTTCTCTGGCAATTCGTTTACTAATTTTTTGATGATGTTAACCTTTTCTTTTCGGTCTATTTCATCATAAGGATTGGATGCATGGTCTGTATTGTCTACTTGTTCCTCATCAATAGATGGATTGTTATTTCCCATTTTCTTATTTCGGTCAAGAGCCAAATTTCGAGCAATGGTTAAACTATAAGCTTCTATTGATTCTATTTTGTCCCATTTATCTCGATTATTCCAAACTTTAATCAGCGTATCCTGTACAATGTCTTCAGCTTCTGCACGGTTAAGTGTGATTCGAAGAGCTAGCCGATAAAGTATATTCTTCAACGGCAATACATCGTTACGGAAACTGATATTTTTCATCTTGCCTCTATATTAACTGACGATTGTGTTTCAAGAAAGTTACAGTAAATCATACTTTCTTCTCAAATTTAATATTCATTAACGTTTAAGAAGGTGTTACTTCTTTATAATAGTGCCATGTTTGCCATCGATGGCTGAAGCCAGTGTGATAATAACTTGACTCACACCACTGTCTACTGCAGCAAGTGCGTTTTCTAATTTAGGAATCATGCCACCGGCTACAGTACCATTAGCAACATATTGCTCAAAATCTTGACGTGTAATTGTTGGAATCACGCTTTCATCATCTTCAGGATTGCTGAGAACACCTTTTTTCTCAAAGCTGTAAATTAGTGTTACATCATAAAAGCGGGCGAGAGCTTTAGCGGTTTCTGAGGCAATGGTATCTGCGTTAGTATTCAGCATGTTGCCTTTACCATCATGGGTTAAGGGTGCCATGACAGGAGTAATACCTTGTTCGATGATATTACGGAGTGCAAACCCATTAACATGTTCTACATCGCCAACAAACCCATAATCTACGCCGTTTTTTTGTGGGCGTTTATGGCTATGTATAATATCCATATCTGCACCAGTTAGACCTAATGCGTTAACTCCCTTAGACTGAAGTTGGGCGATAATATTCTTGTTGACAAGTCCACCATAAACCATGGTTACTACTTCAAGCATTTCTGCGTCGGTAATGCGACGCCCATTAACCATCTTACTTTCTATGCCTAATGATGTAGCGACTTTGGTAGCTCTTCTGCCACCACCGTGAACTAAAACTTTAGGACCTTCGATGGCTGCAAAATTCTGAAGCAGCTGATCAAGACTTTGTGGATCTTCTACAATTGCTCCACCAACTTTAACGACTGTAATTTTCTGTTTCATAGTAGTAAGGAATATAAAAAATCAGGCCTCTTGTTCGAGGTCTGATTATATATTTATTCTAGATATGTATATCCATAGAGTCCCGAACGATAATTATTGAGGAATTCTTTTCCTTCTTCAAGCGAAATTTTACCAAGTTTTACGCTTTTCGTAACCCATTGTTCTAGTTGTCGTACGAGTTTTTTCGGATTGTATTGAACGTATTCGAGTACTTCTTCAACTGTTTCACCATCGAAAATCTGATTGATTTCGTATTGACCATTTTTCACGGTGATATGTGCAGCATTCGTGTCACCGAAGAGATTATGCATATCGCCCAAAATTTCCTGATAAGCGCCCACGAGGAAAACTCCCAAATAATATGGATCGTTTTTCTTTAATGAGTGTACAGGTAATACCTGGCCCACATGACCGTTAGTAACGAAGTTGGCAACTTTACCATCGCTATCACAAGTGATATCTTGTAATGTCGCATTTCGTGAAGGACGTTCGTTAAGACGTTGTATAGGCATGACTGGGAAAAGCTGGTCTATAGCCCAACTGTCTGGTAGGCTTTGGAACAGAGAGAAGTTACAGAAGTATTTATCTGCCAGTAATTTATCGAGACCTCTCAATTCATCAGGTACATGCTTGAGTCCTTTAGAAAGACTATTAATCTCATGGCAGACACTCCAATACATGGATTCGATTTCAGCACGAGTTTTGAGATCAACCATACCATGTGAGAATAATTCCAAACATTCTTCTCGAATCTGTTCTGCATCGTGCCAATTTTCAAGCATCGTACGAGGACTCAGATTATCCCAAATCTCATACAAGTCTTTTACCAGTTGATGATCGTTGTCTTTAGCCTCAAATTCCTCTGGCATTTCTGGCAACGATGCTGTTTCCAATACATCGATGACCAAGACAGAATGGTGAGCTGCAAGACTTCTTCCACTTTCCGTAATGATGTTAGGATGTGGTATGTTATTCTTGTTGGCTGCATCTACAAAGGTGTATACACAGTCATTTACATATTCTTGAATAGAGTAGTTTACAGAACTTTCACTGTTAGATGAGCGGGTTCCGTCATAATCTACACCAAGACCACCACCACAGTCTACGAAATCTACATTGTAGCCCATTTTGTGAAGATTGATGTAGTACTGTGAGGCTTCACGGAGAGCCGTTTGAATACGACGAATTTTGGTTATTTGGCTACCAATATGAAAATGAATAAGGCGTAGACAGTCGTGTAGGCCTTTTTCATCAAGCATATTGAGTGCTTCGAGCAATTCTGAAGAGGTAAGACCAAATTTAGAAGCATCACCACCACTTTCTGCCCATTTACCAGAGCCAGAAGATGCCAATTTGATACGGATACCGATGTTTGGTTTTACATGAAGTCGTTTAGCAATTCGAGCGATAATCTCCAGTTCGTTTAGTTTTTCGATAACGATAAAGATTCGCTTGCCCATTTTTTGGGCTAATAAAGCTAATTCGATATAATTTTCATCTTTATATCCGTTACAAATAATTAGTGAGTCGCTTTGACACTGTACAGCGATGACAGCATGAAGTTCGGGTTTAGAGCCTGCTTCCAAACCTAGATTAAACTTGCGGCCATGAGAAATAATTTCCTCTACGACAGGTTGCATCTGATTAACCTTAATCGGATAGATGATGAAGTTTTCTGCCTTAAAGTCATATTCCTTTTTAGCTTTGGCGAAACAGCTAGCCGTTTTTTCGATACGGTTGTCAAGGATGTCCGGGAAACGAAGCAATACCGGTGGCGTCACATCGCGTAGCGCCAATTCATCCATGACATCACGGAGGTCGATTTGTACATTGTCCTTGCATGGAGTTACAAAGACGTCACCTTTTTCGTTGATGTCAAAATACGAAGTACCCCAACCATTAATGTTGTAGAGTTCTTTCGAATCTTCAATTGTCCATTTCTTCATTTACGATTGCTTATATATTCAATAATGCTCTTGCTTGTTTTACTGATATCTTTATTTTGTCGAAGTTGTCCATAAGGCTCACATCAAGGATATGTTTGGCTTTGTTGTAAAAAGGTTCGCGCTTTTGCAACTGCTCTTGGATAAACACTTTTACTTCTTCAGGTGTTTTGTTAAGGAGTAGCGGTCGAACGCTTTTTCCCATTCTCAAATGGCCATATAAAACTTCAGGACTAGCTTTCAGATAGAGTGTTTCTCCCTGTTCATTCATGTAATCCATGTTATCGAAGAAGCATGGTGTTCCACCACCACAGCTAATGATGACATTTTCAAACTCTGCTACTTCATGGAGCATGTTATGTTCTATTTTGCGGAATCCTTCTTCTCCAGATTCATCGAAAATTTGCTTGATAGTTTTTCGCATACGATTCTCGATGTACCAGTCTAGGTCATAAAATGTAAGTCCGAGGTCTTCAGCCAGGGCTTTGCCGACGGTAGTTTTGCCAGCGCCCATGTATCCTATGATAATAATTCTTTTCACTTGCGAGCTTTTCTGGTTCTTGCTTTTGGTTCTGGGGCATTGTTCACGATTTTTATGCATTCCTCGAGGGTGAGTTCTGCTGCTTTCTCGTGAAGTTCTTTTGGCAAACGGTAGTTTTTGCCGTCATAGGCAATATATGGACCGTAGCGCCCATTAAGAATCTCCAATTTATCGTTTTCTTCAAATTTCTTGATATGTTTTTTCTTTTCCTGTTCACGTTTATCATTGATAAGCTGTATTGCTTCTTCCAACGTGATTTCCATTGGATCAATGGTCTTAGGTATAGATACATATTTCTTCATATGGAGAACGTATGGTCCGAATCGGCCTGCACCAATGGTTACGGTTTCGCCTTCGTATTCACCCAGTTCTCTTGGTAATTTGAAGAGTTCTAATGCTTCCTCTAGTGATATGGTTTCGATGCTCTTATCTGCTGGCATTTGAGCAAATTTAGGCTTTTCTTCATCGTTAGCAGAACCTATTTGTACTACTGGTCCGAATCGGCCAATTTTGACAAATACAGGCTTTCCACTCTTAGGGTCTGTACCCAGTTCGCGTTCACCTGCTTTGTGCTCGCTTCGAGCTTTCATTACCTTTTCAACAATTGGCTCGAATTTAGTATCGAAGTCCTTCATCATGGTTGTCCACTCTTCTTTACCTTCAGCTATCAAGTCGAACTGTTGTTCTACTTTGGCTGTGAAGTTATAATCCATGATGCCAGGGAAGTTTTCTATAAGGAAATCGTTAACCACGATACCGATATCGGTAGGAACGAGTTTACCCTTGTCAGAACCTGTATTTTCCTTTTTAGTCTTTTGGGTAATTTGGATACCTTTTAGAGTATCTACTGTATATTGGCGTTCTGTTCCTGGATGGTCACCTCTTAATACATATTCACGTTGTTGTATAGTACTTATAGTTGGTGCATACGTAGATGGACGTCCAATACCGAGTTCTTCCAGTTTGTGTACCAAACTAGCTTCTGTATATCTTGAAGGTGCTTGTGAGAAGCGCTGGGTAGCTGTAATTTCACGACGTTGTAAATTGTCGCCTTCTTTCAGAGAAGGAAGTATACGCAAGTAGTCTTCCTGATTTTCTTCATCATCATTGGTGACGTTATATACTTTCATGAAGCCGTCGAACGCGATAGTTTCACCATTGGCAACAAATTTATCGTCAGCATTGCTAATAGTAATATTTACAGTAGTCTTTTCAATCTGAGCATCTGCCATCTGTGATGCTGCAGTACGTTTCCAAATTAGATTATAGAGACGTTTCTCCTGGGAAGAACCTTCAATCTCAGATTTGCTCATATCTGTAGGACGGATGGCCTCGTGGGCTTCTTGTGCACCTTTAGAATGAGTTGTGAAATTACGTGGTTTACTGTATTCTTTACCATAATGCTTAATGATAGCGTCCTTGCTGGCATTGATACATAGCGTGGACAAGTTTACGGAGTCAGTACGCATGTAGGTTATTTTACCTGCCTCATAGAGGTGCTGAGCTATCATCATGGTTTGACTTACTGTAAAATTGAGCTTGTGTGCTGCTTCCTGTTGTAGAGTTGAGGTGGTGAAAGGAGGTGCAGGAGAACGCTTCAAAGGCTTCTTGGTAACTGATTCAACGGTAAAAGTTGAATCCTTGCACTTCTCAAGTAAGGCAACCACTTCGGCATGGGTCTTCAGGCGCTTATCGAGTTCAGCTTTTACTTCTGTAGCTGACCCGTCAGGAGCAATGAGTGCAAAAATAGCACTTACACGATAGTATTGTTCGCTGTTAAAGTGCTGAATATCTCTTTCGCGCTCTACGATAAGTCGTACAGCGACACTTTGTACACGACCGGCAGAGAGCGCTGGTTTTACTTTTTTCCATAATACTGGAGAAAGTTTGAAACCTACCAAACGGTCGAGTACACGTCTTGCCTGCTGAGCATTGACAAGATTCATATCTAGATGTCTTGGTGTCTTGATTGCATCAAGAATCGCTTGTTGTGTAATTTCGTGGAAAACAATTCGGCTAGTTTTTTCTTCATCTAATCCTAATACTTCGCAAAGGTGCCATGAGATAGCTTCTCCTTCGCGGTCCTCATCGGATGCTAACCAAACTTTTTTAGCCTTTTTGGCGGTCGACTTTAGTTCTGAAACCAATTTGATCTTCTCTTCAGGAATCTCATAATGAGGTTCGAGTGTCTTTTTGTCTATGCTTAGTTCTTTCTTTTTCAAGTCACGAATGTGACCATAGGAAGACATAACCTTATAGTCTTCTCCTAAGAACTTTTCGATTGTCTTTGCCTTCGCAGGGCTCTCGACTATAACTAGATTTTCTTGCATAATCGGATATTTTCTTATTTAGGGCGCAAAAATAATTAAAACTTTTGCTTATACCTTATTATATGGAAAATTTTTATTTTTTTTAAGTTTTACGGCTCTTTCAACAAAAACGCTTTCTTACTCAGTAGAGTAGGAAAGCGTTCTCTTTATTGTTTTTTGCGTGTTGCTAAAAAACGAGTGACTGCTTCTTTGGCAGATTTTAGTCCAAATAGGTTTGGATTGATGTCTTCCAAATTCATCCAATAATAGGCTTCGGCATCATCCATGGCCTGTAGTTTACTACTATCACTGATATGTGCTTCGTAGAACAAATCTAGTGTAGGAATATCGATGCCGGAGTAATAATATTGGTTAGGTATACTAAAAAGATATTGTATATTGTTCAGTTCCAGACCAGTTTCTTCTTTCACTTCCCGAAGAGCTCCTTCTTCTGCTCCTTCTTCGATATCAGCAAAACCGCCAGGTAAATCAAATGTACCTTTGGCGGGTTCTATCTTGCGTCGTATAACAAGTAGCTGGTTAGCTGAATTGAGAATAAAAGTTGCGTTAGCCGAACTGGGATTCATAAAATATTCGAAGCCGCATGCATCACAACGCAAACTTTTGAAACTGTTTTTCTTAAATTGATGGCTGCCACATTGTGGACAGAATTTCCACTTGTCTATAATGTTCATTATAGTAATGCCTGTATTTCAGCATCAATATCACTAATTTGCACATCTCTCTTCTGAAGTGTGTTGTTACGATCAATCAAGAAGAAAGTAGGAATGTTTTGAACATTATATTTTACAAGACTCTGGCCTTCGAGTCCTCCTTCTTCATGGACACTAATCCATGGTAGAGCAGCAGTTTGAGTCTTCCAAAAATGTTCGTTAGGGTCTACAGAAACTTGATAGATCTCAAAGCCCTTGGCATGATACTTGTTATAGAGATCGCGCAACATCATAATACGCTTGGTAGACTGCTCATTTTGGAAAAGATGGAAGTCGAGCATAACCACTTTTCCTTTGAGCTCTGTAAGATGTCTCAAATTACCCTTATTGTCATACAAAGGAAGGTCAATGATTCCTGATACAGAGACTTTGCTTGCGTCAATATTTTTCTGAGCATTATTGCTGGCGATGATGCGTACATCCTTCATTCCTTCTATAGCGATATTATGCAAGTTTTTGCCACGTTCTGCACCAGGATAGAATGAGTCCCAACTTGTTGCTACAGCCGCAAATACTTGAACATCTTCCTTGTTGTTTCTTGGATTAAAAATCAAAGATGTCTGTCCACCGATAAATAAGGTTTGGAATAAAGCAAAGTATGAGTAGGCTTTGTAAGGCTCTTTGAATATATAATTCTGCTTAACGTTGGCTTTGTAGTTGTTGAGTAACTGTGTGATAACTACCTGAGCAGAATCTGTACCAATATTTGGATTTTGGGTAATTGCGTTAATTTGTGCCTGTAGGGTCATCTGTAATTGAGACAGTTGCTGAATCTTAGTACAATTATCGCTACCTTCTACTGTATATTTGGCAGACATAGTAGGGTAGGCTGCTTTGAAAGTAACTGTTTCTGTAGAATCGATAGACAGATTGATAATTTGATCAGCAATACGTAATCGATAGAATTCAGGTGTAATGGTGTCGAGAGCATTCTCTTCAAACTGAAAAGAACCATCCTCGCCAAGTTTTATAGAGTCGATGATAACAGGACCGTTAAGGCTGATGTTCTCTAGGTATAGTGTAGAGTCCTTAGCCTCTGAAATAGAGCCATTTACATGAAATTTCTTGTTATTGCAAGATGTTATGGTCAATAATGCGATAAAAAGCGCAGTTACCGATAAAAATTTTGATATCTTCATGATGTTTTATTATTTCGCAAATTTACTTGCAAAGATAGTAATTTTATGACAAAAGTCGAGAGAATTGACTAAAAACTTTAAAAAACAAAAATTCTTCCTTTTTTCTGCTTGTTTTTATTATAAAAGAGGTATCTTTGCCCTAATTTAAATTATTTGATGTTTAGTCAAAACAATAAAGTTTTAATTTTTTAGATGAACGTAATTAC
The DNA here is from genome assembly GCF_022024235.1 of Segatella baroniae B14. Lineage (GTDB taxonomy): Bacteria > Bacteroidota > Bacteroidia > Bacteroidales > Bacteroidaceae > Prevotella > Prevotella bryantii. The sequence continues at coordinate 2,028,759 of NZ_CP091799.1, read as the reverse complement.
GAAAACAGTTCAATTGCCTGATGGAAGAACCATCACAATTGAGACCGGAAAGGTTGCAAAACAGGCTGACGGTTCCGCAGTATTGAGACTCGGAAATACCGTACTTCTCGCAACCGTTTGTGCAGCCAAAGAGGCAGTTCCGGGTACAGATTTTATGCCTTTACAGGTAGACTACCGTGAGCAGTATAGTGCTGCAGGTCGTTTCCCAGGTGGTTTTACTAAGCGTGAAGGCAAAGCAAGTGACGAGGAGGTCTTGACATCACGTCTTGTTGACCGTGCTCTTCGTCCTTTATTCCCATCGGATTATCATTGTGAAGTTTATGTACAGGTCATGTTGCTTTCTGCAGATGGCGTAGATCAGCCTGATGCACTTGCAGGTTTTGCCGCATCAGCTGCAATGGCTTGTTCTGACATACCTTTCGATTATACTATTTCTGAAGTTCGTGTTGCCCGTATTAATGGTGAGTTTGTTATCAATCCTACATTCCAACAGATGGAAGAGGCTGATATGGACTTGATGGTTGGTGCTACCAAAGATAATATTATGATGGTAGAGGGTGAGATGAAAGAAGTTTCAGAACTCGACCTTATTAATGCATTGAAGGCTGCTCACGAGGCTATCAAACCTATGTGTGATCTTCAGGATGAACTGGCTAAAGAACTCGGTACTGACGTTAAGCGTGAGTATGATGACGAAATCAATGATGAGGAACTTCGTCAGCAGATTAAGGACGAGCTTTATCAGCCAGCTTATGATATCAACCATAAGGCTCTGCCTAAGCAGGAGCGTAATGATTCTTTCGATAAATTGCTTGCAGATTTCCTTGAGAAGTATGATGCTGCTCACGAAGATCTTTCTGCAGATGATTTGGAAGAGAAGCATGCTGAGGCTAAGCGTTACTATGATGATGTATTGCGTGATGCTATGCGTCGCTGTATCCTTGATGAAGGTCTTCGTCTTGATGGTCGTGCTACTACTGATATTCGTCCTATTTGGTGTGAGGTTTCTCCTCTGCCAATGCCTCACGGAAGTGCTATCTTCCAGCGTGGTGAGACGATGTCTCTTTCTACTTGTACACTTGGTACCAAGATGGATGAAAAGTTGGTTGATGGTGTTCTTAACCGTAGTTATCAGCGCTTCCTCCTTCACTATAATTTCCCTCCATTCTCTACTGGTGAAGCAAAGGCTCAGCGTGGTGTAGGTCGTCGAGAGATCGGTCACGGTCACTTGGCATGGCGTGCGCTTAAGGATCAGATTCCTGCTGATTATCCTTATACTGTTCGCTTGGTAAGTCAGGTACTCGAGTCTAATGGTTCTTCTTCTATGGCTACAACTTGTGCTGGTACTCTTGCTTTGATGGATGCTGGTGTGCCTATCAAGAAACCTGTTTCTGGTATTGCTATGGGACTTATTAAGAACCCAGGTGAGGATAAGTATGCTATATTGAGTGATATTCTTGGTGATGAAGACCACTTGGGTGATATGGACTTCAAGACCACAGGTACACGTGATGGTTTGACTGCTACTCAGATGGATATCAAGTGTGATGGTCTTTCTTTCGAAATCTTGGAAAAGGCTTTGATGCAGGCTAAGGCTGGTCGTGAGCATATCTTGAATGAGATGATGAAGACTATCTCTGAACCACGTGCAGAGCTTAAACCACAGGTTCCTCGTATCGAGGTGTTTGATATTCCTAAGGAATTCATTGGTGCTGTTATCGGTCCTGGTGGTAAGATTATCCAGCAGATGCAGGAAGAGACGGGCGCAACTATTACTATCGAGGAGACCGAGGGTAAAGGTCACGTTCAAGTTTCTGCTCCTAACAAGGAGAGTATCGATGCTGCGCTATTGAAGATTAGAGCAATTGTTGCTGTTCCTGAGGTAGGTGAAGTATACGAAGGTACTGTTCGTAGCATTATGCCTTATGGCTGCTTCGTAGAGATTCTTCCTGGTAAGGATGGTTTACTTCATATTTCAGAGATCGATTGGAAACGTCTTGAAACTGTTGAAGAGGCAGGTTTGAAGGAAGGTGATAAGATTCAAGTTAAATTGATGGAAATCGATCCAAAGACAGGTAAGTATAAGTTGTCTCGTCGTGCTCTTCTTGAAAAGCCAGAAGGGTATGTAGAGCGTGAGCGTCGTCCTCGTCGTGGTGGCGATCGTCGTAACAACGGCGGTGAGCATCGTCGCTTCGAGCATCAGGATAACAATGATGCACAGGGTGCTGAATAATCGATAACGATTGATCATATATGTAAAAGAGGTGTATTCCAATAGATACACCTCTTTTTTATATTATAACTTTAATGAACTTTCGCAAGTGAATATACATTCATCAAGCGGCTAATTTATACATTTGAAATAGGCTCAAGCGAAAAATTATAGGGGTAATCCTTTATTTGGATTAAATTCTTTACCTTTATCGCATGGAAGACAAAGGATTATGCTAGCCCGTATGGTACTGCCTAAGGAGGTGCTTGATCACTTCATTATTGTGAAAATCGAGTATGTTGACACAAAGACTTATGATGAGCCTGAAATGCACATCCATCTTGACGAGAATATGAATGTAGAATTGCAGAGTGACTCTCATTTCGAGTCCAAAGGTTTCATAGCTCCTGTTGAGGTGACAGACTTTCCCATCCGTGACCACAAGGTTGTACTGGTTCTTCGTCGTCGCCGATGGGCTGATACTCGCACAGGTAAGAGCTTCGTTCTGCCTCTAAAGGTGACGGCTGATGGCACCCGCTACTCGAAGGAGTTTGCGGCTTTTTTAAAAGAGACGTATGGAGAAATCCCCAGTGACCTGCCGTACGCTTGAGGATTTCTACTACATTGACGCACACACGTTTGAGAAGCGGTACAAAGAAACACTGAGCGACTACCGTACCTGGAGTGAACTTTCCCATTCATAAAACGCTGCTGCGGAATCTTTCAATGCAAAGGTCAAGGCTTTTAGAGCTGCACTAAGGGGAATTAGAGATGAGAAATTCTTCTTATACAGACTTTTTATAATTTATGTTTATCCCCACTAAATTTCTACTGACCCATTAATATTTTACTATTATTGGGTATGAGATGAAAAGAAAATAAAAAAAGGAATTACCTAAGTAATTCCTTTTCTGCGCTTCAAGATGGGCTTGAACCAACGACCCCCTGATTAACAGTCAGGTGCTCTAACCAACTGAGCTATTGAAGCAATTTGCAATTCTCAACAAAAAAGGAATCACTGGCGTAATTCCTAAAGGCGCTTCAAGATGGGCTTGAACCAACGACCCCCTGATTAACAGTCAGGTGCTCTAACCAACTGAGCTATTGAAGCAATTTGCTTAATTGCGAGTGCAAAGGTAAATATATATTTTAATTCTACCAAATTTTTTAGAAGAAAAATTCAATATTTTTTTGAAATATGTAATTTTTTGACCAATTTCGTTCAGTTTCTGCACATATTATATTATTTTTGCATCTATTACTTAACAAGGCATGGCTGCCTGAAATACACATTTGCATGAAAAAAGTAACATTATATCTCTTATTATGGTTGGCTACTATTCCTACTTTAGCACAGCAAAACAAGGAACACGATTTTGATGTGGCCAAAAACATGGAAGTATTTACCGATATCTACAAATATCTTGATTTGATGTATGTCGATACACTCGATGCTAATGAAGTCATTGGTAATGGTATTAATGCCATGTTGCGAAGTCTTGATCCCTATACTGTATATTATCCAGAAAGTAAAGTGAAAGAACTTAACCAGATGATTACCGGAAAGTATGCAGGTGTAGGTGCGCTGATTCGTTATAATATGCAACTTCAGCGTGTGGTAATTGATGAGCCTTATAAAGATATGCCCGCAGACGAGGCAGGATTGAAAAAAGGTGATATCATTTTGAGTATTGATGATTCTACGATGGTGGGTAAAGATGTTAGTTATGTTAGTGATCATCTGCGTGGCGATGCAGGTACCAGTTTTATTATAAAAATAAAGCGACCAAGTACAGGTAAGACGATGAAGATGAAGATTACACGTAAAGCCATTCAACTACCATTTTTGCCTTATTATGGTATGTGGGATAATAAGGTCGGCTATATAAACCTAAGTCAGTTTACTGATAATTGCTCAAAGGATTTTCGTCGTGCTTTTATTGATTTAAAACGACAAGGGGCTCAGTCTTTGGTGCTCGATTTACGTAATAATGGTGGCGGCTCTTTATCAGAAGCTGTAAATATCATTAATATGTTTGTGCCTAAAGGCATTACTCTAGTGAAAACAAAGGGTAAATTGAAGCGTGCCAATCATGACTATATCACATCAGTGGAGCCTATCGATACAGTTATGCCAATAGTGGTACTCGTTAACAATAATACGGCAAGTGCTAGTGAGATTACTAGTGGTAGTCTGCAAGATCTCGATCGTGCAGTGGTAATGGGTACTCGTACCTATGGTAAAGGCTTAGTTCAGATGCCTGTAGATATTGCTTATAATGGTAATCTCAAGTTGACTACTAGTAAGTATTATATTCCAAGTGGTCGATGTGTTCAAGCATTAAATTATAAACATGGAAAGGGTGGCTATGTGGAGCATGTACCTGATTCTCTAACTCGTGTGTTCTATACGGCTCATGGCCGTGAGGTTCGTGATGGAGGAGGTATTAAGCCAGATATAGAGGTCAGACCAGACTCTTTGCCTAATATAGCTTTCTATCTAGCTGGTGCTCGCGACTCATCTGAAATCTTGTTTAATTATGAATTAGATTATATAGCTAAGCATCCTACAATAGCCTCACCTGAAAAGTTTGAACTTACTGATGCAGACTATGAAGAGTTCAAACAACGCGTAGTAAGTTCTAATTTTAAGTATGATCGTGAAACAGAGAAATATTTGAAAGATTTGGTAAAGCTGGCTAAGTTTGAAGGTTATTACGAAGATGCTAAACCGGAGTTTGAGGCTTTGCAGAAGAAATTGAATCATAATGTGGCTAAAGAACTGGATTATCATAAGCCGACTATAAAGCAAATGATAGAAAATGATTTGGTGACAGCCTATTATTATCAACGTGGAGCTATTCAGAATGCACTTCGTTATGATAAGCAGATGAAAGCTGCAGTAGATTTGCTGAATAATCCTGAAAAATATAATAAACTACTTCAGCCAACAGAAAAGAAAAAGAAGTAAAATGTTGAAAAATAATTGTGTTTGACGATACCTGTAGAGGTAAATACAATCAAAAATACTTGTTTTTAAGTCAAAATTCAAAGAAAGTTAATAAAATACTTGCTTGATAATAAAAAACTTTGTAATTTTGCAATGTTCAGAGGAATGAGGGGCTCACAAAGAGTTCCTCATTTTTTTATAATAACATTTATATGATAGACAAAAACGTCGTAAAAAAGTTAGTTGATGAATGGTTGGAGGATAAAGAGTATTTCCTCGTTGACATTCAAATTAGTCCAGACGATAAAATCGTAGTTGAAATTGACCATGCTGACGGCGTGTGGATAGAAGATTGTGCAGAATTAAGTAGATTTGTCCAAGAACATTTGGATCGTGATCAGGAGGATTACGAATTGGAAGTTGGTTCTGCAGGCGTCGGTCAGCCTTTTAAGGTAGCTCAACAATATGTTAATAATATTGGCAAAGAGGTTGAGGTACTTGATAATACGGGTAAAAAGATTAAGGGTATCCTGAAATCTGTTGATGGTAATAACTTTGTCGTTTCTGTATCAGAAAAGGTAAAGGTAGAAGGTAAAAAACGTCCTGTTCTACAGGATGTAGATTATGCATTCCTCATGGATCAGGTGAAATATACTAAATACGTAATAAGTTTCAAATAAGATATGGCAGTTAAAAAGAATGAAGGTGAAACCATGAGTATGATTTCGACATTCAAAGAGTTCAAGGAAACTAAGAATATCGATCGTACAACATTGGTAAGTGTACTGGAGGAAAGCTTCCGTAATGTACTCGCCAAAATTTTCGGTAGCGATGAAAATTTCGATGTGATAGTAAATCCAGATAAGGGTGATTTTGAGATTTACCGTAATCGTGTAGTTGTTGCTGATGGCGAAATTGAAGATGAAAACAAGCAGATTTCTCTGACAGAAGCTCGAAAAATAGAACCTGATTATGAGGTAGGCGAGGATGTAAGTGAAAAGGTAGATTTTTCAAAGTTTGGTCGTCGCGCTGTATTGAATCTCCGTCAGACACTTGCTTCTAAAATTTTGGAATTGGAGCATGATTCATTATATAATAAGTATAAGGATCGCGTAGGTCAGATTATCTCAGGTGAGGTATATCAGATTTGGAAACGTGAAGTTCTTATCGTTGATGATGAGAATAATGAACTTATTCTGCCTAAGTCTGAACAGATACCTGCAGACCAGTATCGTAAGGGTGAAACAGTTCGTGCAGTTATCGCTCGTGTTGATAATGAAAATAATAATCCTAAGATTATTTTGAGCCGTACAAGCCCTATGTTCCTTGAGCGTTTGCTTGAGGCTGAGGTTCCTGAAATTAACGATGGTCTTATTGCTATTCGTAAAATTGCTCGTATGCCTGGTGAACGTGCTAAAATCGCAGTTGAGAGCTTCGATGAGCGTATTGATCCAGTTGGTGCCTGTGTCGGTGTGAAGGGTAGTCGTGTACACGGTATAGTACGTGAACTTTGTAATGAAAATATCGATGTAATTAACTATACTTCTAACATCAAGTTGTTTATCCAGCGTGCGTTGAGCCCAGCAAAGGTTTCTTCTATTAATATTAATGAAGAAGAGAAGAAGGCCGAGGTATATTTGCAGCCAGAGGAAGTTAGTCTTGCTATTGGTCGTGGCGGTTTGAATATCAAGTTGGCTTCTATGCTTACAGAGTTTACTATTGATGTATTCCGCGAGATAGATGAAAATGAGGCAGAAGACGATATCTACTTGGATGAGTTCTCTGACGAAATAGATCAATGGGTTATTGATGCCATCAAGGGAATTGGTCTTGATACAGCTCGCCAGGTGTTGAATGCTCCTCGTGAAATGTTGGTAGAAAAGGCTGACTTGGAAGAAGAGACCGTTGATAATGTCATAAACATATTAAAAGCAGAATTTGAATAATAAGGAATATTAATGAGCATCAGATTAAATAAAGCATTACGTGAATTAAACATAGGACTTCAAACGGCAGTTGAATTCCTAGAAAAAAGAAGTGACCTGGGTGAGGTCAAAGCTGAACCGAGTTTCAAACTGAATGATAAGCAGTATGAAGCTCTGAACAAAGCATTTAAGCAAGATGCTGAAGTTCGTAGTGAGGCGGAGAAACTTTTCCAGAAAAAACCAAAAGAAAAGAAGCGTTCAAACGAGCAGAAGAGTCATCATGCTGAAGATTTCCTAAAGTCGGATAAGCCACAACAGAAATTTACACCGTTGGGCAAAATCGATTTGGATAGTATTGGTAAGAAACCTACTGCTAAGTCTGCTGCTCCTGAACATAAAGAGACGTCCTCAAAACAGGCTGCTGCCGTCAGCCAAGCGTCTGTAAACAACGCCGCTCCTAAGGCTCCAGAGAGTAAAGTGACGGAAACTCCTAAGGCTCAGAAGGTTGAACAAACTCAGTCTCAGGAATCGGAAGCTCCAAAGGCTCAGTCAGCAGTTCATACTCAGCCTGTTGCTCAGAAGCAAGAGAATTCGGCATCAACTCCAAAACCAGTGGAACAAAAAAATCAGACTCCTGTAGAAAAAAAGCCTGTAGAAAATAAACCAGTACAGGCAAGTAATCAGACTGAAGAAAAGTCTGAAGTGTTTACCCTCAAGAGCGAGCGTAAGATTGTAGCTAATGAGCCTAAGGTTCTTGGTAAAATCGATTTGAGCGCTCTTAATCAGAGTACTCGTCCTAAGAAAAAATCTAAGGAAGAGCGCCGTAAAGAGCGTGAGGAAAAAGCTGCTCAGAATGGTCAGTCAAAGAAGAAGCGTGTCCGTATTAATAAGGAACGCGTTGACATTAATGCAGCAGCTAATCAGCAGGGTGGTAATGCTAACAACAACCGCAACAATAATAACAATAACGGCGGTGGTAAAAAGAATAATCGTAACAAGCGTGGCAATAACAATAATAACCGTAATCAGAAACCTTTAGAAGTAGATGATGAGGCTGTTGCACGTCAGGTAAAAGAGACACTTGCACGTCTTACTAGCAAAACTCAGAACAAGAAGGGCGCTAAGTATCGTAAGGAAAAGCGTGAAGCTGTTCAGGAGAAATTGGCTAAAGAGGCTAATGCTATGAACAAGGAAAGTAAGACTCTGAAGCTTACCGAGTTCGTAACTGTAAGTGAATTGGCTACAATGATGGATATCAGTGTTACTCAGGTTATTTCTACCTTGATGAGTGTTGGTATCATGGTATCTATCAATCAGCGCCTTGATGCAGAAACCATTAATATGGTTGCTGGCGAATTCGGCTTCAATACGGAGTATGTTAGTGCAGATGTACAGGAAGCTATCAGCGAAGAGCCAGATGATGAAGAATCTCTGACTTCACGTGCTCCGATTATTACGGTTATGGGTCACGTTGACCATGGTAAGACCTCTTTGCTCGACCATATTCGTAATACTAATGTTATTGCTGGTGAGGCTGGTGGTATTACACAGCATATCGGTGCTTACAGTGTAACCTTGAAGAATGGTCGTAAAGTAACCTTCCTGGATACTCCAGGTCATGAGGCCTTTACTGCGATGCGTGCTCGTGGTACTCAGGTTACAGATATCGCCATCATTATCATTGCTGCCGATGACTCAGTGATGCCTACAACTAAGGAGGCTATCGCTCATGCACAAGCTGCTGGTGTACCTATGGTTTTTGCAATTAATAAAATAGATAAACCTGGTGCTAATCCAGATCGTATTCGTGAGGACTTGGCTAATATGAACCTTCTCGTTGAAGAGTGGGGTGGTAAGTATCAGTGCCAGGAAATCAGTGCCAAGAAGGGGCTTGGTGTAGAGGAACTGCTTGATAAGGTTCTCCTTGAAGCTGATATGCTCGAACTCAAAGCAAATCCAAACCGTAAGGCTACGGGTAATATCATAGAATCTTCTTTGGATAAGGGTCGTGGTTACGTTTCTACAGTGTTGGTAAGCAATGGTACCTTGAAAATTGGTGATATTGTGATTGCCGGAACTTCATGGGGTCGTATCAAGGCTATGTTCAATGAGCGTAATGCTCGTATTGAGACAGCTGGTCCTGCAGATCCATGTATTATTCTTGGTCTCAATGGCGCACCTACAGCTGGTGATAGTTTCCATGTACTCGAAACTGAGCAGGAAGCACGTGAAATTGCTAATAAGCGTGAACAGTTACAGCGTGAGCAAGGCTTACGTACTCAGAAGCGTCTTACTTTGGGTGATATTTCACATCGTATCGCACGTGGTGAGTTCCATGAACTTAATATCATTGTCAAGGGTGATACTGATGGTTCTATTGAGGCACTGTCAGACTCTTTCTTGAAGTTGAGTACTGAGAAGGTTCAGGTAAATGTTATCAACAAGGCCGTAGGTCAGATTTCAGAAAACGATGTTATGTTAGCATCAGCTTCAGATGCGATTATCGTAGGTTTCCAGGTTCGTCCTTCTTCTGATGCTCGTAAGCTTGCTGATCGCGAAGGTGTAGAAATCAATACATACTCTATCATCTATGATGCAATCGACGATGTAAAGGCTGCTATGGTAGGTATGCTTGATAAGGTGAAGAAGGAGGTTATTACAGGTCAGGTAGAAGTTAAACAGGTATTTAAAATTTCCAAGGTGGGTACTATTGCCGGTGGTCTTGTTACTGAGGGTAAGGTACATGCTAAGGATAAAGCCCGTGTCGTACGTGATGGTATTGTTATTCGCACGGCTCCTATTGCAGCATTGAAGCGCTATAAGGATGATGTGAAGGAAGTACCAATGGGTATGGAATGTGGTATCAGCCTCGTTAACTATAATGATATCCTTGAGGGTGATGTTATCGAAACCTTCACGGAAATCGAAGTTGAACAGAAACTATAGTAACAATTGTTACCATCTCTAGGGGTGGTACACTTTTTGCTATCATATATTATAGGGGCGGATGTGGCATCCGACCCTATAAACGTAAAAATAGGTATTGATATATTATGGCAGAAACACAGCAAAATGAGTTTGTACGTGAAGTGGCAGAGAAGAAGTATGAGTACGGCTTCACTACCGACGTGCATACCGAGATCATCCCTAACGGACTCAATGAAGATATAGTTCGTTTGATCTCGCAAAAGAAAGGGGAGCCGGAATGGATGCTCGACTTTCGACTGAAAGCCTATAATTATTGGAAGACATTAGAACAGCCTTCGTGGGGTCATGTTCATGTGCCAGAAATAGATTATCAGGCAATATCTTATTATGCCGATCCTTTGGCAAAAAAGCCAAAGAATAAGGAAATCGATCCAGAGTTAGAGAAAACATTCGATAAGCTTGGTATTCCGTTGGAAGAACGTTTGGCGTTGAGTGGTACTGCTGTTGATGCAATTATGGACTCTGTGTCTGTCAAGACTACTTTTAAGGAGAAGTTGGCAGAGAAGGGGGTTATATTCTGCAGTATCGGTGAAGCTGTGAAGAGTCATCCTGATTTGGTTCAAAAGTATTTAGGTACAGTTGTACCTTATCGCGATAATTATTTTGCAGCATTGAATAGCGCTGTGTTTAGCGACGGTTCTTTTGTGTATATTCCTAAGGGAGTACGTTGTCCGATGGAATTAAGTAGTTACTTCCGAATCAATGCTCGTAATACAGGTCAGTTTGAGCGTACATTAATCGTTGCCGAAGATGATGCCTATGTTAGTTATCTTGAGGGATGTACGGCCCCTATGCGTGATGAAAATCAACTTCATGCAGCTATCGTCGAGATCATTGTCATGAATAATGCTGAGGTGAAGTATTCTACAGTTCAAAACTGGTATCCTGGTGACGAGAATGGTAAAGGTGGTGTGCTCAATCTGGTGACTAAGCGAGGCGACTTACGTGGTACTAACTCCAAATTAAGTTGGACGCAGGTAGAAACTGGTTCGGCTATTACTTGGAAGTATCCTTCTTGTATTCTTCGAGGTGATTATAGTCAAGCTGAATTTTATTCAGTTGCGGTAACTAATAATTATCAGGAGGCAGATACTGGTACTAAGATGATCCACATGGGTAAGAATACCAAGAGTACTATTATCTCTAAGGGAATCTCTGCAGGTCATAGCCAGAATTCTTATCGTGGTTTGGTACGTGCTACTTCAACAGCAGATAATGCTCGTAACTATAGTTCATGTGATAGTTTATTGTTGGGTAGCAATTGTGGTGCTCATACTTTCCCATATATGGATATTCATAATAATACAGCTGTTGTGGAGCATGAGGCTACAACCTCTAAGATTAGTGAGGATCAGTTATTCTATTGTAACCAGCGTGGTATCCCAACCGAGGAGGCAGTTGGACTTATTGTGAATGGTTATGCTAAGGATGTCTTGAATAAGTTGCCTATGGAGTTTGCTGTAGAGGCTCAGAAGTTACTTTCTGTATCTCTTGAGGGAACTGTAGGATAAACATAAAAACTAGAGAATTATGTTAGAAGTTAAAGATCTGCACGCAACTATCGCGGGCAAAGAAATATTAAAAGGTATCAACCTTACAGTTAATGATGGTGAAATTCATGCCATTATGGGACCTAATGGTTCTGGTAAGTCAACCTTGTCAGCTGTTCTGACAGGTAACCCGCTCTATACCGTAACAGGTGGTGAGGCTATCTTCAACGGTAAGAATTTGCTCGATATGAAACCAGAAGATCGTGCTCGTGAAGGCCTTTTCCTTTCATTCCAATATCCTGTAGAAATACCAGGAGTCAGTATGACAAATTTCATGAAGGCTGCGGTAAATGCAAAACGAGAATATGAAGGAAAAGAACCACTGAAAGCAGCTGATTTTATGAAGCTGATGCGTGAAAAACGCCAGCTTGTAGAACTCGATGCAAAATTGTCACATCGTTCTGTAAATGAGGGCTTCTCTGGTGGTGAGAAAAAGCGTAATGAGATCTTCCAAATGGCTATGCTCGAACCAAAACTGAGTATCCTTGATGAGACCGACTCTGGTCTTGATGTTGATGCTATGCGTATTGTAGCTGATGGAGTCAACAAAATGCATAATGAGCATACTTCTGCTATTGTTATCACACACTACGAGCGTCTGCTCGATATGATCAAGCCAAGTGTTATCCATGTTCTCTATAAAGGTAGAATTGTGATGACAGCAGGTCCTGAACTAGCCAAGGAAATCGAAGTAAAAGGCTACGAGTGGATCAAAGAAGAGGCTGATGCTAAGTATGGTGATTAACTAAGGTAAGAATATGTCAAGCGAGAAACAATATATAGAATTATATACGACAGCCCGAGAGATGATCTGCAAGCATGCTGCAGAGCCTCTTAATGCTATTCGTGACAAGGCCTTCGAGGACTTCAAGAAGCAGGGCTTTCCTTCGAAGAAGGTAGAACGCTACAAGTATACCAATATGGATAAGTTGTTTGAACCTGATTATGGTTTGAATCTTAATCGTTTGGAAATACCTGTTAATCCGTACGATGCCTTTCGTTGTGATGTGCCAAATTTGAGCACTTCTCTTTATTTTGTTGTCAATGATGCTTTCTATACCAAGGCTCAACCTAAGACGACTCTTCCTGAGGGTGTTATCGTCGCCTCTTTGAGCCATGTAGCTGCTACATGTCCTGAGTTGGTCGCTAAGTATTATGGTAAGCAAGCTAAGACAGAAGAAGATGCCATAACTGCTTTGAACACGATGCTGGCACAGGATGGTCTTATGGTATATGTACCTAAAAATGTCAAGATTGATCGTGCTGTTCAGGTTGTTAATATCCTTCGATCTGACGTGGACCTGATGATTAATCGTCGTGTTCTTATTGTGCTCGAAGAGGGTGCTGAGGCTACGTTCTTGTTCTGTGATGACTCTGCTGATGATCGTAATTTCTTGACTACTCAGGTTATTGAGGCTTTTGTAGGTGAAAATGCTAAACTCGAACTGAATTGTTTGGAAGAAACTCATCTCAAGAATACGCGTGTCAGCAATGTCTACATCGAACAGCAGGCCAATAGTCGAGTTTATCACAATGTAATTACTTTGCATAATGGAATTACTCGTAATAAACTTGACTTGGTATTTAAGGGTGAAGGTGCAGAGTGTTATTGTAATGGCTGTGCCATTGAAGACAAGAATCAGCATGTTGATAATAATACGCTGATAGATCATCAAGTTCCTCATTGTGATAGCCATGAACTTTATAAGTATGTGCTTGATGAGAATGCTGTAGGAGCCTTTGCAGGTAAAGTACTGGTTCGTAAGGAAGCGCAGAAGACAACATCTCAGGAAACCAATCAGAATCTGGTAGCCACCAAAACAGCTCGTATGTATACACAGCCTATGCTCGAAATATATGCTGATGATGTGAAGTGTGCACATGGTTCTACTGTAGGTCAGTTAAATGATGCTGCTATGTTCTATATGCAGCAGCGTGGTATTGACCAAAAAGAAGCTAAAATGCTGTTAGAATTTGCTTTTATTAATGAAGTTATCGATCAAATGACACTTGAGCCACTACGTGACCGCCTTCATCATTTGGTAGAAATGCGTTTCCGTGGCCAGCTTAATAAGTGCGAAGGTTGTAAACTTTGCAAATAATAGAAAGGAGTTTGAAATGTATGATATTAACCAGGTACGTGCTGATTTTCCAATACTATCGCGTCAAGTATATGATAAGCCTTTAGTATATCTGGATAATGGTGCTACCACCCAAAAACCTTTGTGTGTACTCGATGCAATGCGTGCCGAGTATCTTAATGTAAATTCAAATGTTCATCGTGGTGTGCATTGGATGAGTCAGCAAGCTACTGAACTGCATGAAGCAGCTCGTGAAACTGTGCGCAAATTTATTAATGCAAAATCTACTACAGAGATTGTCTTCACCAGAGGTACTACAGAGGGCTTGAATCTTGTTGCATCATCATTCTGTGATGAGTTTATGCAGGAAGGCGATGAAGTGATAGTATCTACAATGGAGCATCACTCTAATATCGTACCTTGGCAGTTACAGGCTCGTAAGAAGGGTATCGTGCTCAAAGTCATTCCGATGACAGATAAGGGCGAACTTATCATGGATGAATTTGAAAAACTGATAACACCTAAAACCAAACTGGTCAGTGTGATGCATGTCAGTAATGTTTTGGGTACAGTTAATCCTGTAGAAGATATTATTCGTATTGCTCATGAGCACGATATTCCTGTAATGGTTGATGGTGCACAGAGTACTCCACATTTCAAGGTTGATGTACAGGCGTTAGATTGTGACTTCTTTGTTTTTAGTGGTCATAAGATATATGGTCCTACAGGTATCGGTGTTCTTTACGGTAAAGAAGAGTGGTTAGACAAGCTACCCCCTTACCAAGGTGGTGGTGAGATGATCGATCACGTGAGTTTTGAGAATACTACTTTTGAGCGTCCACCTTTGAAGTTTGAAGCAGGAACACCTGATTATGTTGCTTCTCATGGTCTGGCTGTAGCCTTGGATTTTGTGAGTGCATTGGGTATGGATGCAATCTATGCCCATGAGCAGGAGCTTACCCGTTATTGTACAGAGCGTTTCCAGGAAATAGAGGGAATGCATATCTTTGGTCAGTCCGACCATAAGGATGCGGTAGTAAGCTTTCTTGTTGGCGATATCCATCATATGGATATGGGTACCTTGCTTGATCGTTTAGGCATTGCTGTCCGCACAGGTCATCACTGTGCGCAGCCATTGATGGACCGCTTAGGTATTCTGGGCACAGTCCGTGCTAGTTTTGGTCTGTATAATACCAAGGAAGAGGTAGATATCCTGGTAGAAGGTATCAAGCGTGTTAGCAAAATGTTTTAATATCATGCTATTTCTCAACAAGTCATATAGGGGGCTGATTATCATGGGATAGTCAGCCCTTATGTCATGTAGGAATAGAATTAGATATCTGCATTTTTGCACTGTATGAAAGTATAAACCATCCAAATACCAAGTGCGAAGCGTAGTAGAATAGACATGTCAGCTGGGAAAATACCGAGAAAGAAAGCTGTTTGTGCTTTAATGAGTAACCAAGTCTGTTGCATGGTTATGTTTTTTCCAAGTATGCCACTATAATATAGGCGCAACCATTCTGCCGGCATTTTAACTTTTTGAGTGATGGATGTCCAAGTCCCAATCATTCTTTTAAAAATGCTTTTAGTTGTTTCGCGGTTGCTCATGTTTACTGATAAAGTCACATTCTTTTCCATAATCTTTGTCTTTAACTAATTACTGTTTGCAAAGATATAGAATGGTTGTGCAATAAAAGTTCACTTAAAATATTAGTGTGTTAAAAACGAAATTTATTAAGAATTATTAAGAAAATAGCCCAATGTTAGAGTCACATTACTATACAGATTTAATTGAGGCCGGTTGTGATGAGGCTGGTCGTGGATGTTTGGCAGGTAGTGTATATGCAGCAGCAGTGATTTTGCCAGCCGATTATAACAATCCAGAATTGAACGACAGTAAACAACTATCGTTGAAGAAGAGATATGCGCTACGTGAGCAGATTCAGAAAGATGCTGTAGCTTGGGCTATTGGTGTTGTTACCCCTGAGGAAATCGACAAAATCAATATATTGCATGCTAGTTTTCTGGCGATGCATCGGGCTATAGAACAGCTCCAAGTAAAACCTCAGGCTTTAATTATCGATGGTAATCATTTCGATCCATATAAGGATCTTCCTTATACAACAATAGTCAAGGGAGATAGTAAATACCAGTCAATAGCAGCTGCCAGTATTCTTGCCAAGACCTATCGTGATGACTATATGAAGGCTTTGGCCGAAGAGTATCCTTATTACGACTGGGCAAGCAACAAGGGTTATCCTACCAAGAAACATCGTCTGGGTATTCGCGAGCATGGAGTAAGTCCATATCATCGTAAGAGTTACAATCTTTTGGGAACAGGAGAATTGAGTTTAGACTTTAAAGACGAGTAGTAATGCGACACGATAAAATGGAAAAGGAGCTCCGCCTGATGTTAATTCTGGTGGAGAATCATAAACTTGATGTGAATGCCATTTGTGAGAGAATGGATATTTCCCGTCGTATGTTTTATTATTATTTAGAGAGTTTTCGTACATGGGGATTTAAAGTGGAGAAGGATGAAGCGAGTGTATATAGTATCGATCGCGAATCACCATTTTTGAAACAACTCTATGAAACCATTAATTTTACGGAGGATGAAGCTATTACGATCCGTAAGGCACTTGATGTGGCTGGTGGCAATAATGCTATTGTAGACCGTATAAATCGTAAATTGGCTAATTTTTACGACTATAAAATTCTATCAGATCCAGAAGCTCGTCTACAAGCGGCTCATAATATTACAGTACTCTATGAGGCTATCAAATATAAACGATTGGTAAAGATAGAAAAATATTCTTCCCCGCATAGTCAGTCGGTATGTGACCGAATTGTTGAACCATTTCTGTTGATGAATAATAATAATGACGTACGTTGTTATGAGTTGAAATCGGAGATGAACAAAACTTTCAAGATATCCCGGATGGGCAACGTTACGATGTATGATTTGTCGTGGGAGCACGAAGAGCGTCATAAGCAGGTGTTTACCGATATATTTATGTTTAGTGGCGAGAAAATATATCCTATAGAGTTGCGGTTAGGACAACTCTCTCACAATTTGCTAGTAGAAGAGTATCCAGCTTCAGCCAAGTATATAACGCAAGAAGACGAACATCATTGGCATTTGCAAATGAATGTTGCCAGTTATCTTGGTATCGGCCGTTTTGTTTTAGGACTCTTATCAGATATCGATGTCCTCGGCGATGAGGCATTCAAGAACTATTTGAAGAATCAGTTGAAGGAAAATGTTAAACGCTTTTGACACTTCTATTGCTTATTTTGTAAAAATTGCGTATAAACCTAATTATAGTATACTAATTATTACATTTTTCATGGATATTCTAACAGTTTTAAAGAGTTTATATGATTTTTACTGCTAATGAATGTTAAATATTTATGGTTTTATACGCAATAATTTGTTTTCCTTATTAATATATGGTAATTTTGCCAATCGTTTGCCTGCATGGGTGAATTGTATCTTGAAATGTAGTGTACGACAATATGATACGAGCTGTTTTTGTGAGAGAAATTAGCAGGATTTTATGAGAATAAATTAGTGTTATATGTCGCAGAAAGAAATTATAACTATAAACATTTTAATTAAAAAAATCGAGAGGGATTTATGGAAAAAAGACTAAAGATGGTTTTAGCTGGTCTTGTCCTGTCTGCAGGGATGGCTATGGCTCAAACACAAATTAGTGGTACAGTGATCTCTGCTGAAGATGGACAGCCAGTTATTGGTGCGTCTGTAAAAGTAGTAGGCACAAAAATGGGTACAGTTACCGATATTGATGGTAACTTTTCTTTGAATGCTCCTGCAGGTTCTAAGTTGGAAATTTCATACATTGGTATGACTTCTCAAACTGTATCTGCTAAGAGTGGCAAAATGAACATCAATCTTCAGGCAGATCGTCAGAATTTGGATGAAGTGGTTGTTGTAGCTTATGGTACAGCAAAGCGCCAAAGTATTACAGGTGCTGTTACTTCTATTGATGCCAAAAACATTGAGAAGCGTATTGGTACATCTGTAACAGGTGCTTTGGAAGGTAGTGCTCCTGGTATTCAGGTTAACTCTACGTATGGTGAGCCTGGTGCTGCGCCTAAGATTAGTATCCGTGGTATTGGTACTTTGACCAAGTATGATGCTGAAGGTAATGATGCATCTGCACCTTTGTTCGTAGTTGACGGTGTAGCTTACAATGGTAACATTGCTGATATCAATCCGAACGATATTGCCAGCATGTCTGTACTGAAGGATGCCGCTTCTGCTGCTTTGTATGGTAACCGTGCTGCTAACGGTGTGATTATTATTACCACAAAGAACGGTCGTTCAGCTTCTAAACCAACTTTTTCTGTTAAGATTAACCAAGGTATTTATACCCGTGGTATTAAAGAATATGAGCGATTGGGTGCAGACCAGTGGATGGAGGCTTCTTGGCAAGCTTTGAAGCACTATGCTATGACTAATAGTGCACTGGCTATGAATGAGACTGATGCAGCTGCTTATGCAACAAAGAACCTTATCAGTACAAATGCAAAGCGTAATATCTATGATGCTGCTGATGATGCTCTGTTTGATGCCAATGGTAAGTTGATCGCTAATCGTTTGCCATATTATGATGATTTAGACTGGAACGATGCTATCGAGCGTAATGGTCATCGCCAAGATTATAATGTAACCGCTCAGATGGGTTCTGACAAGTTTAATGTATTCTCTTCTTTCGGCTATTTGAATGAAAAGGGTTATATCGTAGGTAGCGGTTATGAGCGATTTACAGGTCGTGTAAACTCAATGTTTAAGCCAAACAAATACTTTGAAATGGGTATCAATGTGAATGCCACATTCAGCCAGCAGAGCTATAATAGTAATGCTGAAGGCACCTATAATGCTAACCCATTCCATTCAGCCCGTTTCATGGCTCCTATTTATCCTTATTATAAGCATAATAGCAATGGAGAGTATGTTTTCGATTCAAATGGTAACAAGCAATACGATACTTCTTCTTCTTATTTGGGTAACTATAGCATTGCTTATGTATTGCGCCATAATACAGACGATAAGGATAACAACCAGTTGGGTGGTCAGGCTTACTTGACAGTTAATCTTCCTTATGATTTCAGTGTTACAGTAAAGGGTGACGTAAACCGTTTGGTTACAGCTGAAGAAAAATATGATAACCCACTGATTGGTGATGGTGCAACTAATAATGGTCGTTTTACCCAGTCTACTTTGCGCCGTTATACTACAACCAGTCAGCAGTTGTTGAACTGGAATCATGATTTTGATATCCATCATATAGATGCTTTGTTTGGTCATGAGAGTTATAAATATAAACGTCAGTTGACTCGTACCATGAATACCAACATGGCAGTTGATGGTATTTATGCTATGAGTAACTTCTTGACCAACTCTTCGGCTGAAGGATATACGATGGAAGACCGTGAGGAGTCATATTTCCTCCGTGGTCGTTACAACTATGATCAGAAGTATTTTTTGGATGCTTCTATTCGCTGGGATGGCAGTTCTCGTTTTGCTGATGGCAAGCGTTGGGGTAGTTTCTTCTCACTCGGCGGTAGCTGGGATATTAAGCGTGAAGCCTTCATGAAGCCATATAATTGGGTAAATGATCTCCGTCTTCGTGCTTCTTATGGTGAGGTCGGTAACAACAAGGCTTTGGATTTCTATGCTTACCAGGCACTTTATTATATAGATAAGAATGCTGGAGACCCAGCTTTGATGAAGCAGTCTTTGGATGCCGGTGATATCAAGTGGGAAACCACTAAGACTATCGACGTAGCTTTAGAGGGTAAACTCTTTGACCGTTTGAATTTCTCTTTGGGCTATTTCAATAAGCGTTCTCAGGACTTGTTGATGGCTGTGAAAATGCCACTTTCTGCTGGATCTTTCTCTTACGGCGATACACGTAATATGACAGTGTTCCGCAATATCGGTTCTATTACCAATAGCGGTTTTGAGTTCACAGCTGATGTGGCTGTCGTCAAGAGTCATGGTTTCAAGTGGAATGTTGGTTTGGATGCTACATTCTTAAGCAACAAGATTAATGAGTTGGTTAACCATGAGGATTATGTACGTAGTTCTGTGCGTTTGTATTCTGAGGGTCACTCTCTCTATGACTGGTATACTTACCACTTTGAGGGTGTAGATCAGATGACAGGTCGTTCACTGTATACAATTGATCCTGATAAAAAGAGTGCTGCTGCAAGTAAGGGCATGCTTGTCACCATCAACGGTGTAGATTATACTTATGATGCTTCTACTTATGGTAAGAAGGATTTCCGTGGTACTGCTAAGCCTACTGTATTTGGTTCATTCCATACTGATTTGACTTGGAAAAACTTTACTTTGAACATGTTGCTAACTTACAGCCTCGGTGGTAAAATCTTTGATGAAACCTATCGACAGTTAATGAGTACAGCTACTGCCACTTCTGCTTCTGCTCTCCATGTTGATGTATTGAAATCATGGAATGGTGTTCCTGCAGGTATGACAGAAACTTCTGCAGATCGTATCCTTGTTGATGGTACTCCATTACTTGACTATACCAACAGCAACTATAATAATGCTGTCAGCGACCGTTTCTTGGTTAGTGCTTCTTACTTAGTATTCAAGAACATCAACTTGACCTACCGTGTACCGGTTAAGTATCTTCAGAAGATCGGTATCAATGGTATGACTGTTAACGCAGGTGTTGAGAATTTGTTGACGATTACTGCTCGTCAGGGTATGAATCCTCAGTACAGCTTCGATGGTATGTCAGAGGATACTTATGTTACACCACGTGTATGGAACTTCGGTGTTCAGTTTAATTTCTAAATCATCAAGATTGAAGATACAAATGAAAAAGTTAATCAAATCATATATTATTGCTGCACTTTGCTTACCAGCATTCGCTTCTTGTAGTAGCGATTTCCTGGATACAACTCCAACTCAGTCTGTCAGTACAGCTACCGCATTATCAACAACTTCAAATGGTTACAAGGTGCTGAATGGTATTGCAAAGTCTATGTCTACTCAGCAACATGCTTGGAGTCAGGGCTGTGCAGGTGAAAACCGTATTATAGCTATTTATGAGAACTATATGGATAATGATTTTGCCTATACCATGTATGAACCGGGATGGGCAACTCTCATGAATGGTACGTATTTTGAGAATTATACAACCTCTTATGCTACTTATCCTTGGTTCTATTACTATAACATCATTGGTCAGGCTAATACTGTAATTGCTCATATTGATGCTGCTGAAGGTTCTCAAGCTGATATTCAGTTTATCAAGGCCTCTGCGCTGACTTTCCGTGCCTATGCTTATGAAAAGCTATTGCACTATTACAGCGTACGTTGGCAGGATTCTGACAATGGTACCAAGCCTGGTGTTGTCCTTCGTCTGGATGAGTCTGTTGGTGAGATGCCACGTTCTACTATGGCAGAGTGTTATGCTCAAATCTACAGTGATTTGGATGATGCAATCTCACTCTTTGGAGCAAGTGGACTTGATCGTGAGAAGGGTAAGATTTGGTTGCCTAACTTGAATGTAGCTCATGCTGTATATGCACGTGCAGCTTTGACCAGGCAAGATTATAGTAAGGCGCTCTCTGAGGCTAAGTTGGCACGTCAGGGCTATGCTTTGATGGATAACAAGAGTTATGCAAGCGGCTTCTGTAAGCCTACCAGTGAGTGGATTATGGGTTCTTATGGAGATGCTTCTGAGAACAACTGGTATTGGAGTTTCGGTACTCAGTTTGCTTGTAATGGTTACAATGCCAGCAATGACTATGCTGGTGCCGGTGCTATCAGCAAGGACTTGACTGATCAGATTCCTGACAATGATGCTCGTAAGCAGTTATTCTTGACTGTTGATAAGTTGCCTTCATTTAAGGCAGATTCACAGGATGGTTATTATATGACCTATGGTATACTTGGTTTGTCAAGCGATGAGGTTTACCATGAGTGTGATTCTGTAGTTAATGCTAATGACTCTATCGCTAAGGCAAACTCTGGTATCAACTTTGCTCCTGCTTATCAGGGACTCATCGACGAAGAGACAAGCACACGGGCATTTTTCTTGGGTGCTCAGATGAAGTTCCGTGTATTCGATACTCCTGGTGTAAGTTATATTCCTTTTATCCGTTCTTCAGAGATGGTATTGATTGAGGCTGAGGCTAACTATTTCTTGGGTAATACAGCAGAGGCTCAGGCTAACTTGGTAGAGCTGAATGCTTCTACTGGTCGTGATGCTTCTTATTCTTGCAATAAGACAGGCAACGATCTCTTCGAGGAAATTGTAAAGTATCGTGGTCTTGAACTTTGGGGAGAGGGCTTTAACTGGAGCGACTTCAAGCGTTGGAAGCGTGATATTGTTCGTCATGACATTGGGCATGGTGGTAACTTTAATGCATCAGTTGCTATTACTGTCAGTGCAAATGACGATTGGACATGGTCAATTCCAGAAGATGAGATTACCTATAATAAAGCGGCGAACTCAGCTTCAAAGCAGGCAGAATAATTCTTTATAGTGAATATATAGTAAGGAGGGTATGTCAATAGACATATCCTCTTTTTTGATTTAAATGGTTATTGCGATTACTTTTCACTTTATGATGCAAAAATGGCGATGCACTGTGCACGCTTCTTGTACTTTAGAGAAAAAATGAACTTGTCTCATGAATTCTTGTTATATTTGCATCTGTATGTATGACTTCAGCTAAAGTCTCCTATATGATATAAAGGTACAAGTAAAACTCACAAATCATATCATGGATAAGAAATTGAAATTTACATTTGACATGGTGCCACCATCGTGGCCTTTA
Organism: Segatella baroniae B14; assembly: GCF_022024235.1. Lineage (GTDB taxonomy): Bacteria > Bacteroidota > Bacteroidia > Bacteroidales > Bacteroidaceae > Prevotella > Prevotella bryantii. The sequence goes on along the minus strand of NZ_CP091799.1, from coordinate 2,006,203 downwards.
TGTTTCGTTCAAGACTGTCCAATGGCTACAGCCTGTATTAGTCATTTAGCAGGGGAGCATGTTCCTGCTAACGTATCCTTTGGTCCTGCTGTTTATCCTACAGCACTTCATGATGGGCGTTGTGTACATTTCAAGCAGATACGTATTATGCGTGGTGCCTGGGGAATGAATGAACTCTTCCGACAGTTAACACGAGCGGATAGTGCTACTTTGCATAGGCGAGTGAAGGCTTATCTTGGGGGTAATGGTACTTATTATCGCTATAATAGGGGAGAGCGAGTGCTTACTCCTAATCAGCAGGAGAATATCCTTGCGATGTTCAAAAACTTTGGGTATACGAAATGTCTAGAGTTTGATCATTACCAAGATGTATATGACTTCTCCTAAGTTGTAGCTATCTTTGATTTGAAAACCTTAATTTATCCTTCCATCCTCCATCTTGATGTAGAGTGAGAAGAACAAATCATCTTATTACCATTATGTGGTAATGTCGTTACCAACCTTTGGTAACGTTGTTACCACATATTGGTAATCATGTTACCAAAGGTTGGTAATTGTTATTTGTACCATGCGTTTGGTGTGAATAAGTAGTAAAATTTACATAAAAATAGCGTTTTACCTATTAGATTATTACTTTTTTATTCAAAATAGTAACTTTTCGGTTATAAAATTTGTTTAAATTTAAAAAATAATATAACTTTGCACCCAATAAGAGGGAAATATTTTATTTAAGATATTTTGATTTGTACAGATTTAAATTTTTCGTATTTATTATAACTTTAAAACAGAGAGAGATTTTATGGAAAAAAGACTCATGACTTTTTTCGCCTGCTTATTCCTTAGTTTAGGAATGGCTTTGGCTCAGACACAAGCCTCAGGTACCGTACTTTCTAGTGAAGATGGAGAACCCGTTGTTGGTGCTTCACTGAAGATTGTGGGTACTAAAATAGGTGCAGTGACCGATATCGATGGTCACTTCTCAGTTGTTGTGCCTACAGGTAGCAAACTTGAAGTATCTTACTTAGGTATGATTACTAAGGTGGTTTCTGCTTCTAGTAACATGACCATCAAACTTGATCCAGACAATAAAGTGTTGGATGAAGTTGTAGTTACAGCTATGGGTGTTTCACGCGACAAGAAAGCCTTAGGCTATGCTGCTCAGTCATTGAATGCCAGCGAATTGAACAAGGCTGGTACATCTTCTTTGGCAAGTGCCATGCAAGGTAAACTTACTGGTGTTGATATTCGTACTTCATCAGGTGCACCTGGTGCTTCTGCCCAGATTACAATTCGTGGTGCACGTTCTTTCGATGGTAACAATACTCCATTGTATGTAGTTGATGGTATGCCTATTTCTTCTCAGGCTGACTATAGTACTGGTAACTCTGTAACCGGTGCTGACCAGGCAAGTCGAACTATTGATATCAACCCAGAGGATATAGAGTCTATCAATATCTTGAAGGGTCAGGCAGCTTCTGCTCTTTATGGTATTCGTGCTTCTAATGGTGTTGTTTTGATTACTACTAAGCGTGGTCACAAGCAGTCTAACAAGCCAGTGATTACTTTCTCTACAGATTTGAGTGCTCAGACTGTTAGCCGTAAGTTCAAACATCAGGATGTTTATGCTCAGGGTAACAGTATAGATGCATATAATCCAAACGCTTCAATGACATGGGGACCTAAGATTAGCGAATTGGCTAATGACCCAACTTATGGTGGTAATACTAATAATAAGTATACCAATGGTGATTTGACTTCACATGCTGGTCAGTACTATAATCCTAAATATGCATCTGCCGGTTTAGATGGTTGGACTACTCCTCAGACTTATGATAATGTAAGTGATTTCTTCAGAACTGGTTTCACCCAGAACTCTACCTTCAACATCTCTCAAATGAAAAATGATGTAAGCTACTCATTTAGTATCAGCGATACTTATCAGAATGGTATCATCCCTTCTACAGGTATGACCCGTACTGGTGCTCGTGGTGCTGTAGACTGGAAGGTGAACGATCAGTGGAAGACGGGTTTCTCAGCTAACTATAGTGCAGTGAAGATTACCTCTGCTCCTGGTGCTAACAATGGTATTATGAACGTGGTTTACTCTGCTCCTGCTGAGTATAATTTGAAGGGTACTCCTTACAGTGTTCCTGGTGACCCTACCAGTCAGGTCTTATTCCGTAGTACTACATTTAATAACCCATACTGGTGGGCTGACAATGATGAGTTCTCTCAGCACACCAACCGTGTATTTGGTAATGCATACGCAGAGTATCGCCCTAAGTTCAATTGGGATACAGATAAATATAACCTCGTTTTCCGTGAGCAGGCTGGTATTGATGTCTATACTACCAACAACAGTACAGTAGCTGAAATCGGTTCTGCTTATAACAATAAGGGTGAAGTAGAGAACTATGGTGTTCAAGTTAATATCTTCAACAACTTGTTTACTGCTAATTTCACAGCTAAGTGGGGTGCAGATAAAGAATGGGATTTCGGTTTCTTGCTCGGTAACGAGTTCAACCACGAAAGCAAGCGCTATTGGGATTACGATGGTTCAGGTTTGGCTTTCTATGGTCAGCCAGTTATTGGTAACACCACTTCTATCGATATTCATTCAGAATACAACCATCAGGAACGTACCGTTGGTACTTTTGGTCAACTCTCTTTATCTTGGAAGAATATGTTGTTCTTCACAACAACAGGACGTAACGATATTGTTTCTACTATGCCACGTGGCAACCGTTCTTTCTTCTATCCATCTGTATCATTGGGTTGGATTTTCACAGAGATTCCTGCTTTAAAGAGTGATTTCCTCTCTTATGGTAAATTGCGTACCTCTTATGCTCAGGTAGGCCAGGCTGGTCAGTTCTACAGTAACTATATGTATGTACCTTCTTATGGTAGTGGTATGTATATCTATACTCCTATTTCTTATCCTCTTGGTGGTGCAACGGCTTATTCTCCTTACTATGTCAAGTTTGATGAGAATTTGAAGCCACAGAATACTTCTAACTGGGAAATGGGCCTCGACTTAGGTCTCCTCAAGAATAGAGTAAAGGTAGAATACACCTTGAGTTATCAGGATGTAAAAGACCAGATCTTTGATGTTCCTACTGCTGGTTCTACAGGCTATCAGTATCTTCGTACCAATGCTGGTCGTATGACAACATGGGCTCACGAGCTTTCTGTTAAGGCTGCTATTGTAGAAAGTAAGGACTGGAATGTTGACTTAGGTGTTAACTTTACTTCAGTAAACAACAAGGTTAAGGAACTCGCTGAGGGTGTAGAAAGTATCATGTTAGGTGGTTTCGTAGAGCCACAGATACGTGCTCAGGCAGGTTACACCTATCCTAATATCTATGGTTACGCATTCAAGCGTGCAGAAGATGGTCAGTTGCTCCTCGTAGATGGTCTTCCACAGGCTACTTCTGCCAGTGTAAACCTGGGTGAATGTACTCCAGACTTTAACATGGGCTTCAACCTGAATGTAAACTACAAGCGTTTGAATCTTGCTGCTACATTGGATTGGCAGAAAGGTGGTCGCATGTACAACGGTACTATCTTGACCATGAATTATTTCGGTGCAACAGAAGAATCTCTTCCTTACCATGAAGGTACTATGGTAGCTGAGGGTATCGATGAGGCAACTGGTCAGAAGAATACCGTGGAGGTAAGCAAACAGGAATACTACCAGGCTTACAACGATGTTACTGAAGCAGGTATCTTCGATACAAGTTATTTGAAACTTCGCGACTTAACCTTGTCATACAATTTGCCTAAGTTCGCTGGTATTGATATGTCTGTATATGCTTTCGCAAGAAACATTCTGTTGTGGTCTAAGATGCCTAACCTTGATCCTGAAAGTTCACAGGGTAATGGTAACATGAGTGGTTATTTCGAGCGTTTCTCTGTACCTAACACTTCAAGCTTTGGTGGTGGTTTCAGAATTACATTCTAATTAAATTTATCAATTAAGAGAAAGGATTTCAATTATGAAAAAAATATATATGCTCGGATTTGCACTGGCTCTTTTCGGACTTGTTTCTTGTTCTGAAAACCAGTTGGATTCCATTAATAAGGATGAGGCTCACTCTGGTGTGGACATCGTGAATGCTAAGTTCCAGATCACAGAGGCTGAAACTTCTACCGTTTACTCTTTGCTTTGTGGAAACTACGCTTGGTATGTTTCTTCATATACAGAGCAACTCTTTGGTACAGGTAATAACCAGTTGAAGAACGTAGAGCTTCGTCATGCTTCAGAATTGGCAGGTAGTTCCGTATTCAACAATGAGTGGAACTCTACTTATACTAGTTTGAATAACATCGTTAATATCCGTAAGAAAGCTACAGACGGTATCAATGCTGGTCAAAGTGATGTAATGGGTATGGCAGAAGTGCTTGAGGCTATCAATTGGGGTGTTTTGACCGACCTTCATGGAGATATCCCTTATTCTGAGGCTTTTGGCGAAGTTGCAGCTCCTAAAATAGACAGCCAAAAAGATGTATATGACCATATTTTTAGTCTGCTTGATGATGCTATTGTTAATCTGGCTAAGGGTGGTTCTGAAGTTGGTTCTCAAGATATTCTTTTTGGTGGTAAGACTGCGAAATGGTTGGGCTTGGCTCACGCAGTTAAGGCTCGCTACTTGCTCCATACCTATGGTGTAAACAAAACTGATGATTTGCTGAAACAGGTTCTTGCAGAAGCTAATGCAGCTGTAGAGGCAGGTTTTGATGGTTGCAGTTTGAATGTATTCAATGGTGTAACAGCCGATAATTCTTGGTCTGCTTATTGGTGGAGTCGTTATTATATTGGAAGTTCAACAACTGTTGGCAACTTGATGAAGAACCGTAATGACCCTCGTTATGCACTGTATAACTTCAATATGTTTGAAAATGATGTAATCGCTACACCAGGTGATGACAAAATGGCTCAGGAGACAAAATATGTAAATGCTCCTGCGTGGTTGGAGAATGGTGCAGCTTCTTTACACATCTTCAGCAAGTCAGAGCTTTACTTTATCCTCGCAGAGGTTAAGGCTCGTTTAGGTCAGGATGCTACTGCAGATTTTGAAACAGCTGTTACTGCTTCTATGGAAGATTATTCTGACGCTTGTAGCCCTGTAACAGAAACAACAATCTCTGATTCTGAGATTGCAGAATATCTTGTAACAGAGAAGGTACTTTTTACAGCTAATCCTCTGAAGGAGATTTTTGTTCAGAAGTATTTGGCTCAGACTCGTGATGAGCAGTTGGAAACCTACAATGACATGCGTCGTTGTAGCTATGTAGATGGCAGCTATGCTGTTACCATGACTAACTCTAAGAATACACAGGGTGGTTTCAATCGTTGGCCTTTACGTTTGCCTTATGGTGACAGTGACGTGGTTTCTAATCCTAATGTTGCTGCTGCATTCGGCACTGGTAATGATGCTGGTAACTATGTATTTACAGAACCAGTATGGTGGGCTGGTGGCAATCGTTAATAAAAATAATAATACTCTCGATATTTAGGGCTGACCTTTAGGTTAGCCCTTTTTTATACAAAATTGCTATAATACTTTCAGAATAGAAGAATAAATGTTCAATAAAACAATAATATGAAAGAAAAATAAGTAAAAAAGTTGCTTTTTGATTATATTTTTTTGGGTAATTTCAAAAATATTAATATCTTTGCACTCAATAAGAAAACAAAATACTTACAGAGAGAGAATTCAAAATTTATCTATTTATAAGAGTGATGTTCGTAAATTACCAATAAAACAAGTTCATAGTTATACCATTTTCTGGGATTGAAAGTGGAGAAGTCGTATCATGTGTTCAGAGTCTGCTTCTTCAAGAAGCACGCTAAATACTTCTAAAGACGACTATGTTTTTAAGTACACTACATTACAAATACATAAAAACAACACAGATTGCAGCAGTTGTAATCTGTAAGTTGTTATATAAGGAAATATGGTTAATCTTCTATGATTAACTAATTTCTCTCTCGACACGGGCTAGCAGGCGTGCTAGCCCTTAATTTATCTATAAACAGTCGCACATAATCGCAAAAAAAGAAGTAACTTTGCATATATTATGAAAAGAATATTATTAGCTTGGTTTTTGTTGTGTGCCCTGTTTACTCAGGCACGGGTTAAGACGACTATTGATGAACATTGGGTAGGTACTTGGGCAACGGCTCAGCAGATACCTGTAAAATCGTATATGCCATACAATAATGACATGTCTAATCGTTCGGTTCGTCAGATCGTTAAAGTCTCAATAGGTGGTGATATGATTCGCCTTCAATTGTCAAATGAATTAAGTTCTGAACCGGTATATATACGTTCCGTATATGTCGCTACTTCTGTAGATTCTTTTACGATTCTGCCAAAGACGGCAAAATATCTAAAGTTTGGTAATCAGTATAAGGCTGTTATTCCTGCAGGTAAGACTTTAACAAGTGATGCTTTGCTCTTTAAACTGGCCCCACTGCAAAAACTTGCTATTACCATCAATTACACGAAAGCTCCTTCTAAACCTACGGTACACATGGGGTCTCGCACTACTTCTTATATCATGAAGGGTGTAACCAATGCGCACAGCAATTTTGCACCATCTTTTCGCGAAAATCACTGGTTTAATATCTCGGCCATAGATGTCTATTCTACCAAAGCTCATGCTATCGGTATTATTGGCAATTCGATTACAGACGGAAAGGGTAGTACCGATAATGCGCAAAATCGCTGGCCGGATATGCTTTCTGAATATCTACAGTTAAAACATAAAGTAGATAACGTGGGTATTCTGAATATGGGCATTGGTAATAATCGTGTAGCTACTACCGGTGGCTTCGGAACAATGGCCAAGTTGCGCTTCAATCGTGATATTTTAGAGCAGCAGGGCTTAGAGAGCGTGGTAATCTTTGAGGGTGTGAATGATATCGGCAATAGCAAAGGTAATAGTGAGGCTGTAGCGGCGTTGCTTATTGCTACCTACGAAGAAATGATAAAAAAATGCAAAGCCCGTAAACTGAAAGTGTATCTAGGTACCATAACTCCGTTTAAGGGAGCTGGCTACTATTCTCCATTCCACGAGGCCGCCCGACTTACGGTGAACGAATGGATAAGAAGTCAGAGAGGTAAGGTGGATGGTATACTCGATTTCGACGAACTGCTACGCGATCCGGTAGAGACCGACAGAATGATGAAAAACTATCAGAGTGACTGGCTACATCCGAATGCAGAAGGCTATAAACTGATGGGACAGTATGCTGCTGAAATTCTGCGATAGAAAACAGGCGTTTTGTTTCGCTATTTGAGTGATTATTGTTAATTTTGCACGAAAATAAAATCTTAAGATAATAATTTTTATATAGTTATGGCAAAGAAAGCTTTATTGATGATTCTCGATGGATGGGGAATCGGTAACAACGGTGCTGGTGACGTTATCTTCAGAACTCCTACTCCTTATTTGGATTATCTGAATGCAGTATCAGCTCATTCTGAACTCCAGGCTTCTGGTGAGAACGTAGGTCTTCCTGACGGACAGATGGGTAACTCAGAGGTAGGTCACTTGAATATCGGTGCAGGTCGTGTAGTATATCAGGACCTCGTGAAGATCAACAAGGCTTGTGAAAGCGGTGATATCCTTAAGAATAAGGGTGTTGTAGAGGCTTTCTCTTATGCTAAGGAAACCGGTAAGAAAGTTCACTTGATGGGACTAACTTCTACAGGTGGTGTTCACTCATCTTTAGATCATCTCTTCAAGTTTGTTGAAATTGGCAAGGAATATGGCTTGAAGAATCTCTTCGTACACTGTTTCATGGATGGTCGTGATACAGACCCTAAGAGTGGTAAGGGTTTCATCGAGCAGCTTCAGGCAGTTTGTGAAAAGAACGATGCTAATATCGCTTCTATTATCGGCCGTTTCTATGCTATGGATCGTGATAAGCGTTGGGATCGTGTGAAAGAAGCTTATGACCTGCTCGTTGAGGGTAAGGGTAAGCAAGCTACTGATATGGTTAAAGCTGTAGAGGAAAGCTATGCTGAAGGTGTAACTGATGAGTTTATCAAGGCTATCAATAATGCTAACGTAGATGGTACTATTCAAGAAGGTGATGTTGTTATCTTTATGAACTTCCGTAACGACCGTGCTAAGGAGCTTACTCAGGTGCTTTCTCAAGAAGATCTTACTGCAGAAGGTATGCATACTATTAAGGACTTGAAGTTCTACACCATGACTCCATACGATGCTCACTTTAAGAATGTAACTGTTCTTTTCCCAAAGGAGAATGTTGCAGATACTTTGGGCGAATACTTGAGCAAGTTGGGTAAGAAGCAGCTTCATACTGCAGAGACAGAGAAGTATGCTCACGTAACCTTCTTCTTTAATGGTGGTCGCGAGGAGCCTTATGAGGGTGAGGATCGTATTCTTGTTCCTTCTCCAAAGGTAGCAACATACGATTTGAAGCCAGAAATGAGTGCCTTTGAAGTTAAGGATAAATTGGTAGCTGCTATCAAGGAAGATAAATATGACTTCATCGTAGTTAATTTTGCTAACGGTGATATGGTTGGTCATACAGGTGTATACAATGCGATTGCTAAAGCAGTATATGCTGTAGACCAGTGTGTACGTGAGGTTATAGAAGCTGCTAAGTCTACAGGTTATGAGGCAGTGATTATCGCTGATCATGGTAATGCTGATAATGCTATCAACCCTGATGGTACTCCTAACACAGCTCACTCATTGAATCCGGTTCCATTCATTTATGTCACAGACAATAACTCTGCTAAGGTAAAGAATGGTCGTTTGGCAGACGTAGCTCCTTCTATTCTCCATATTATGGGTTTGGAAAAGCCTGCTGATATGACAGGTGAAAATCTGATAGAAGATAAATAATCAAGATATGAACGTAAAGATTGAAGACAGTTGGAAAGCGCATATTGGTGAAGAATTTGACAAACAATACTTTGTTAATTTGACCAATTATGTTCGTGAGGAGTATTTGCATTATCGTTGTTTTCCTCCAGGCAACAAGATTTTCAATGCCTTCAATCTTTGTCCTTTTGATCAAGTGAAGGTGGTCATTATCGGTCAAGATCCTTATCATGAGATGGGACAGGCTATGGGATTAAGTTTCTCTGTGCCTGAGGGTATCCTTATGCCTCCTTCACTGATTAATATATTCAAAGAGATCCAGATGGACCTTGGTAAGTCGATGCCTGCCAATGGTGATTTGACCAGATGGGCTCAACAAGGTGTACTTCTGCTTAATGCTACTTTAACGGTACGTGAACATCAGGCGAATAGCCATCAAAAATTGGGGTGGAACCAGTTTACGGATGCGGCTATCAAGGCTCTTAACCGTGACCGTGAGCATATCGTATATTTACTCTGGGGAGGATATGCACGAAGCAAAGCGGCTTTAATCGATTCTTCAAAGAATTTAGTTTTACAGTCGGTTCATCCCTCGCCATTATCAGCTAACCGTGGAGGTTGGTTTGGTAATCATCATTTTTCTCGTTGTAATGAATACTTGCAACAGCAGGGAGAAACACCTATTGAATGGTAATCGAATGGTAAACCTGAATTCTTATGGTTTACCTTCTTTTTTATATACGCAATGGATAATCAACAACTTCATATTTTACAAGTAGGTAATGTGCTGGTGTCACCAGATATATTTACTGAAAAATTTTGTTGCGATCTGGAAGCCTGTAAGGGGGTATGCTGTATCGAAGGGGATGCAGGTGCTCCGGTAACTATGGATGAGATTGCAGATATCGAGGATGTTTTAGACGATGTATGGGCTGACATGGCAGCTTCTGCTCAATCTGTAGTAGATAAGCAAGGAGTGGCTTATGCAGACCAAGAAGGCGATTTGGTGACTAGTATTGTTCATGGTAAGGACTGCGTCTTTACTTGTTACGAAAATGGTACGTGCCTTTGTTGTTTAGAACGCGCTTTTAGACAGGGTAGAACGAAATTTGTAAAGCCTATTTCGTGTGCATTATATCCAATACGAGAAAAGAATTTTGGTAATAACTTGTATGGTATTAATTATCACAAGTGGAAAATCTGTAAGGATGCTGTTAAAAAGGGTAGAGAACTTAATTTACCTCTTTATAAATTTCTTGAGGGACCTTTAAAACGCAGATTTGGTGAAGAATGGTACCAAGAACTGTTAGATATTGCAGCAGAGCTTAAAAAAGAGGGCTTGATTGATGTATAGAAGGCTAATGGAGCCTTCTATACTCTGTAGGTGACATGCCTACGTGTTCTTTGAAGAACTTTCCAAGAAATGATTGGTTAGCAAAATTCATTTCTAGGGTTATTTCTTTTATGCTTTTTCCAGAGTTTTTGAGTAATACTTTAAGTTCTCTAGTGACGTAATAGTCTATCCATTCATTAGGTGTGCGATGGCTTACCTGTTTGATAATCTCAGATAGATATTTTGGGGTTATACATAGTTTCTGTGCATACCAGCTTACTCGTCTCTCACTTTTGAAATTCTGTTCTACCAAATAAATGAATTTTGCTAGTATAATTTCTCCTCTTGATTGTCGCTTGATATTGATGTGCTGTATGCGATAGATAGCGTTGCTGACATCGTATATCATAGAAGAAATCAGCATTCTGACAGTATCTTTGCGAAAATGATGGTTTTTATTTTGAACTTTCTCTTTGAGCAGTTGAAAGTAGTTAATGATAGCATTAACTTCTTCAGGTTGCAGGCTGAGGATAGGGTGGGTGCGTGAGAATAAAAATAAAGATGAAATCTCATTAACTCCTTCGATGATTTCCTGTAAAAAGTCTTGTGAAAGCATTATTGCAATGCCACTGCAATCTTCAGAAAGTTTATAATCTTCTGTTAATTGTCCTTCGTTGATAATCATCAAGTCATTTGGATGAACAATGAGTTTATCTGTATCTACAATATATTCCGCATGACCTTTTAGGCATAAAGCTAATAGTATGCACCCCATTTTACGGCTTTCTGCAGGCAACGGTAATTCGTTGACTTCGTCAAAGAGGATGAGGTCATTTTCAATATATAAATCCTTTTTACTGGCTATTTTTGCAGAAAAAATTGTAATAGGCTCTATTTTATCCAATATCATTTATAAAAGAATCTTATTTTATTTCTCTTTTAATAGAGATAACTGTTATGAATATATGGTACGATTTCCAGACCTTCTATAGACTGTATTTGTTCTGGTTTAAAATCGCTGTCACCCGTTATTAATACAGTTTTCTGGGTGTCATAAGTAAATTTTCGACAAGCTTGTTCATCCATTTCACCTGTACAGATGTAGGTAAGGCCTCCTATTTGGATTTCTTCACCCATTTTGGCCTCCCTTAAGGTAATTCGAATCCAGCCTGTGAATGTTCGACCGAAATCTACGTGAGTACCAAGGTTGTCAGTACTGATATTTACAGGTTCCAGATGCTTTACGATGTGCTGTGATGGATATATGGATGTGTTTAAGATGTACGTAAAGTGAGTTGTATCAGAGGAAGTGCATGGATTTTTCCAATCGAGGTTCCCTGTATCTGTACTTTTCCATAAGGCATTTTTTCTTCTTCCGTCTATATATTCTTCGTTGCCCGGTAAAGTATACATTCCTGTTGTCTTACAGTTCCAGCTTCCATCAGCAAAATGGCTGAATGGTTTGCCATCGTAATCCAAGCCTGAATAACATGCTGATATCTGTTTGTCAGTCTTAATCCCTTCTATAGGTGAATACCATATAGCGATGGTGTTATACTGTTCATCTAAAAAGCGTGTTATGTCGAAACTGATAGCTTGTGCAGTATTGTTAGAATGCGCCATGGATGGTAAAAGAACATCCCTGGATACATTTCTCTCGTTCACAAAGACTTGAAACCGTCCTGTACTGGCAACTGTCAGTGATGCTTGTTGGGGGCGTTTTATCGATCGGTAAGTGTGCTGAAATTGTATTTGCGATGAATCATCAGCTTCTGGATGACATATCCAGTAACAATTAAATTCTTGAGCCTGTAAGTGGGTAAGTTGTAAAAGTAAAAATAATAGTAATGAAATTCGCATGGGAATGCATAAAAAAATGATAGGCGGACGGAAAGCCGTCCGCCTATATCTATTATTGTTATGCGTCGATATTTGCATAGGTTGCGTTCTGCTCAATAAATTCGCGACGTGGTTCAACATCATCGCCCATAAGCATAGAGAACGTTTCGTCAGCTTCTGCTGCATCTTCAATAGTTACCTGCTTCAGTAATCGGCTAGTTGGATCCATTGTCGTTTCCCATAACTGTTCAGGATTCATCTCACCAAGACCTTTGTATCGCTGTGTGTGAATACTCTTGCCATCATCGATACCATTGCCATATTTGTCAATAAATGCTTGTCGTTGTTGGTCTGTATAGCAATATTCACTCACTTTATTCTTGAAAGTACATTTATAGAGCGGTGGAGTAGCTATGTATAAGTGTCCCTCCTCGATAACTTTAGGCATAAAGCGGAAGAATAGTGTCATGATCAGAGTGTCGATGTGAGAACCATCGACATCGGCATCGGTCATGATAATAATCTTGTCATAACGGAGCTTATCGATGTTTGCCTCACGGTCTGCCTCACCTTCTACGCCAAATCGAACACCAATGCTCTGAATGATATTCATAACAGATTCAGCTTCGAATACTCGGTGCCATGGCACTTTTTCAACGTTCAAAATTTTACCGCGTAGTGGAAGGATAGCCTGTGTATAACGGTCACGGCCCTGTTTAGCAGAACCACCAGCCGAATCACCCTCGACAAGGAAAATCTCACATTGTTTTGGGTCTTTGTTAGAACAGTCTGCTAATTTACCTGGAAGACCGCCACCGGTCATTACATTCTTACGCTGAACACTTTCACGTGCTTTTCTAGCTGCGATACGCGCTGTAGCTGCAAGAATCACCTTTTCGCAGATAGCTTTAGCTTCAGAAGGATGTTCTTCAAGATAATCGCTTAATGCTTCTCCTACAGCTTGCTGTACAGCACCAGCAACTTCACTGTTACCAAGTTTGGTCTTAGTCTGACCTTCGAATTGAGGTTCTGCTACTTTGATAGAGATAACAGCAGTTAAACCCTCTCGGAAGTCTTCACCAGCAATTTCAATCTTAGCTTTTTCTATCTGTTTTGAGATAGCAGAATCGTTATCTGCATAAGCTTTCAGCGTTCGAGTAAGTGCAGTACGGAATCCTGTGAGGTGTGTACCACCCTCGATAGTGTTGATATTGTTAACATAAGAGTGAATATTCTCAGAGTAGTCAGTATTGTACATTACGGCTACTTCGATAGGCACACCCTGTTTTTCAGTTTTCAGATAAATAACATCATCGAACAAATGGGTACGATGACGATCGACATAGCGAACGAATTCTTTCAAGCCTTCGACAGCGTGGAATACTTCTTGACGAGTTTTTCCTGTTTCAGCATTTGGACGAAGGTCAGTCAGAGTAATGCGGATACCAGCGTTTAGATAAGCAAGTTCACGCATACGTCGAGCTATGATGTCCCACTGGAATGTTGTTGTTGTGAAAATCGTAGGGTCTGGCCAAAATTGCTGGCATGTACCACGTTTATCTGTTTCGCCGACAATTTTTACAGGATAAAGAGGCTTACCCTTTTCGTATTCTTGCTGATATATCTTACCGTCGCGAAATACTTGAGACTTCATGTGTGTAGAAAGTGCGTTAACACAACTTACACCTACACCATGGAGACCACCTGATACTTTATATGAACCCTTGTCGAATTTACCTCCAGCGTGTAGAACTGTCATGACAACTTCAAGGGCAGATTTGTGTAATTTCTTATGCTCGTCAACAGGAATACCACGACCATTATCTTCTACAGTAATAGAACCATCTTCGTTAACAGTAACTTGAACGTCTGTACAATAACCAGCCATAGCTTCATCAATAGAGTTGTCTACCGTCTCATTGATCAAGTGATGGAGGCCTTTTTCGCTTATGTCTCCAATGTACATAGCAGGACGCTTACGTACAGCTTCAAGTCCTTCTAGAACTTGAATATTACTGGCCGAGTAATTTGCCTCGTTATTCTGATTTTCTGCCATTTGTTTTGATTAGTATTATTTACGTGCAAAGATACTAAAAAACAATGAAATAGGGAATAAAAGACGACTAAAATAGCCCATAAAATATGCTAAAAAAGTCTTTAAAAATGGTTTCTTCGTGATATGGATAATAGAAGGATATGTAAAAAGAACAAGGCTGAAATCTATAAAGACTTCAGCCTTGTTCTGACAAAATAGCTAAATTAAGCTAATTTGTTGATATGAAGTGCTAAACCTGATTTGAGGTTTGCAGCCTTATTAGCGTGAATAATATTGGTTTTAACCAACTTATCTAACATCTTCTGAACCAATGGATAGAGCTTAACTGCTTCATCCTTTTCAGAAGTAGCGCGCAACTTACGGACAGCATTGCGCATAGTCTTTGCATAATACTTATTGTGCAAAGCCTTCTTCTTATCCTGACGGATTCTCTTGATTGATGATTTGTGATTTGCCATCTTTGTTTCTTCTTTTTATTTTTCGTAGTCCCTAGGAGAGTCGAACTCCTCTTTAGAGAATGAAAATCTCTCGTCCTAACCGATAGACGAAGGGACCTTGGCTTTATTTTGCGGGTGCAAAGTTAAGATATTATTTTTATTCCTCCAAACTTTTGAACGAAAAATTTTAGAAAACTGATGTTTTTTTGTATTTTTGCCCTAAAATAATTGAATTATTCGAGATGTTGGTAAAAACTAGAGCAATTGTGCTCCATTCGATAAAATTTAAGGATTCGCAACAGATTGTGGATATGTTGACTGAGGAGCAGGGCAGAATTTCATTTATTTGCCATGTTTCTTCCTCTAAGAAAGGCAAATATAAAAAGCAATTTTTCCAGCCTTTAACACTACTTGTTGTTGAATATGACTATCGAAGTAACAGTAAGTTGCAGCATCTTCAAGATATTGCCATTGAATTTCCTTATTGTTCAGTCCCTTTTGATGCATTCAAGTTGGCTATTTCAATGTTTATGGCTGAATTTTTGCTATATGCTACTCGTGATGAGCAGCAGAATATCCCTTTGTTCTCTTATATACACAACAGCATGAGGTGGCTTGATGGTGCAGTTTCTTCTTTTTCAAATTTTCATTTGGTGTTTATGATGAAGCTTTCTTTATTTTTGGGTTTTTATCCTAACTTAGAGGATTACCATCCGGGGGATATCTTTGATCTTAGAAATGCGTGTTTTTCTTCTTTGGTTCCTATTCATAAAGATTATGTATCCTCGAAAGAATCTAGCTTGATAGCTTTATTGATGCGATTGTCCTATAAAACAATGCACCTCTATACGATGTCACGCGAGGAGCGTAATCATTGTACAGAGGTGATACTTTTATATTATCGTCTTCATATTCCGGGATTTCCGGAATTAAAATCTATAGATGTCCTTAAAAGTCTTTTTGCTTAAGCAAAGCTAATAACTCCTGGTGTAGGTGAATCTGGTTTGTCTTCGTTATTATTTTCCATAACTAGTCCTGTTGCTTGTTTACGGATTTCCTCAAGCATTTGGTGAGTACGCTTGTAGGTTGGCGTATTCTCTACAGATATGATAACATCTTCATTATCAAGATCTTCAGGACGGAAGAGATAGATGTTAGGTCTGCGTTTGTATAGATTTGTTTTTCCGTCTTTGCCATAATAATGGATACGACGTTGGCGCATTTGCTCTGCTTTTTCTTCTTCTTCTGCGCGTTGAGCTGCTTCTTCTTGAGCAGATTTATTGAGACGTGTACTCATTCCATCTACATTTTCCAAGCCAAAACCTGTTGCTAAGATGGTTACTTTTACGCGTTTGCCGAGTTCAGGATCAAGAGCAAGTCCCCATTTTATTTCGAAATCGCTGCCAAACTTCGCCATGAAGTCGTTTACATCGTTCATTTCTTCCATCATCAAGCCTGCGCCTTCACCATTATTTTTGTCGCTGCTAAAGTTGATGCTTAACAAAATTTTCTTGGCATTGAAAATATCGTTGTCATTCAACAAAGGAGAGTTGAGTGCATCTTCGATAGCTTTTTTAACGCGGCCTTCGCCTTCACCGTATCCAGTACTCATGATAGCTACACCACCATCTTTTAATACAGTCTTAACGTCATTGAAGTCAAGATTGATAAGACCATGGTTTGTGATGATTTCTGCAATACTTTTTGCAGCTACACTTAGAGTATCATCTGCTTTGCCAAATGCATCGAGTACAGTAAGAGCAGGGTATATTTCGCGGAGTCGCTCATTATTGATGACCAAAAGAGCATCTACGTGTTTAGACATCTGTTCTACGCCGTCGAGAGCCTGATCTATTTTCTTGTCTCCTTCAAATCGGAATGGTATGGTTACGATACCCACAGTAAGGATACCGAGTTCTTTTGATTCACGTGCAATTACTGGAGCTGCTCCTGTACCAGTACCGCCACCCATTCCGGCTGTTATGAATGCCATTTTCGTGCCATCGTTGAGCATGTTTTTGACATCTTCGATACTTTCTTCGGCAGCAGCTTTTGCTCTTTCTGGTTTATTACCGGCACCAAGACCTTCTGCACCTAATTGAAGATGTACTGGTACAGGTGAGTCGTTAAGAGCCTGTGCATCAGTATTACACAATACAAATGATACATCGTGAATACCTTCGCGGTACATATGGTTAACAGCGTTTCCACCGCCACCACCAACTCCGATTACTTTGATGATGCTATGTTCCTGTTCTGGTTCTCCGAAATCAACGATCGGACTATTTATATTATTATCAGCCATTGTCGTACTATTAAATGTTTTAAACTATTTCTGCAAGAAGAAAGATTATTCATCTTCGGGTTCTATCATCTTTTTGAAGAATCCTTTGATATTGTTCATAGCCTTATGAGTGAAACTATTTTTTCTTTTCTCTTCAGCGATGCGTTTTGCTTCTTCTTCCTCAGCAATGCGTTTTGCTTCATCCTCAGCTTCTTTTTTCTTTCGGGCATCTTCTTCTGCTTGTTTTTTTTCTGCAGCTGTTGGAACGATACCTGTGGTTATGGTTTCATTGATGTTACGTGTGTTGCGATTGTCTGTATTGTTTGCATTTACCGGTTTCTGATCGATTCCGCTAAAGAGATCATTTCTGATTTCATCGCCAGCACAGTTCATATCACCTTTCGCTAAAAGACCAAGAACGGTATTTAGTCTTCCGTCTTTTTCTGTGATGAGTGGATCTGTTGAGTGAATCGTGGTGTTTACAAACTTTGCTATTCTGATCTTCTCAATCTGAATATGATTGTTAAATGTGCGGAAAGCTTTCTCTATGTTAGGCATATTGGCACCACCACCTGTAAGAATGAGGCCACCTAACAGTTTGCCACTGTATTCATTTGGTACTTGGAACCATACGTTCTCAACGATTTCCTGCACACGACCTTCGATAATCTCGATAAAGGTTTTGCTATCAATCTTGCGATCCTTATCGATAGAGTAGGTGAGCGTTTCATCAATCGCACTATTCTCTGTATAGGCACATGCATATTTTAGTTTCATCTTTTCTGCATCGAGCTCGTCCATTTGGAGCGAAGTGATGTCTTTAGTGATATTGTTGCCTCCTAACGGAATGACTGCAAGATGGCGGAGGATATTTTTGTAATATACTGATACAGTCGTAGTTTCTGCACCGAGGTCAACAAGGATACAGCCAGAGCGCTTTTCAGCATCTGTTAGTACAATATCTGCCAAAGCTAAAGGTGCTAGATACATTTCTGCAATAGCAATACCTGCGTTATCGAAGCAAGTATTCAGGTTACGATAGAAATTTTTACGCCAAAGGATGTTCAGGAAGTTTCCTTCCAATCGAGAGCATTGGATACCTACAGGGTCAGCTTGATATTGATAGTCTACTTTATATTCTTGAGTAGCAGCATGCAGTATTTCCTGATCTGGATAACTCATATTGCGATTGGTATCCATGAGTTCATCTATCATTTCTTGTGAAACAATAGTGTCAGTAACAAGGTCTTTTACAATAACGTTTTTCATGCTTCGGATAGATTGGCCGCCTACTCCGACATAGACTTGAGCAATATCAGCTTTCAGGATATTTTTCAACTTGGTTATGATGTGTGTGAGACATTGACCTGTCTTGTCGATGTTATAAACCACACCTTTACGAATGCATGACTCTGCGTTTTCCTGGACGGTAGCAAGTACGGTAATACTTCCGTCAAGGTTTTTTTGCCCTGCAATTCCTGTCATCTTAGATGAGCCAAGTTCAATAGCTACGATAAATTCCTTTGCCATACTTATTTTTATATGATTTTCTATTCTTTATTCTGTTACTTGATTCATATCCTGAACTTCAGGTTTTTCCTCAACTTTTGCTTGTATTTTCTTACAGATAATCTGATTATCGAATTCGAGGCTTATATGAGAATATTTGTTCCATCCAGCCTGAGATAATCCATATTTGTAGAATTTTTCTAGACGTTCCATTTTGGTCTTGGTAAATTCCGCAATTTGCTGATTTCTTTCTGCTTGTTTGTTACTTGTAGGAAGATACCCAAGGAAGACAATATGGTGTCCTATTCTCGGAATAATTTCGATTCCACGATCGGGGAGTACATTGATTTGTTCAACCAAATTTTTCCACAAATCGTTATTCATTAATTCTTGACAGAGCACTGATATATACTTCTGTGCATACCATTTGCTAATATATCCTGTAGCGATGATCATGTCGCTTGTATATTTAGTATTTGGCATAATTTGGTGGTGATCATCGACGTAATAATCATCACCATTAGCAGCTTTAATGCGAACGATAGGCATTCGTTGGGTCAGACTGATATAAATGTGCCCATCTTCTGTCTTATAACATTCGGCAGTTTTTACAAATGCGCTTGATTTAAGCATTTCTTCTATATTTCTGCTGCTAATGTATTTCATTGGCTTGGCCAATGGATACATATTATTCTGTTTCAGTCTATGCTTGATTTCATTGACGTCAAGAAAGCCATTGGTCGTTTCATCTTGTATATCAATCGTGACTTTTGTGCATATGCGATTGCTTTCATCGGGTTTGTTAAACGCGGTGAAAGCAACTACGATATATACAGCTAGTATGATATCAAAGAATATTATTAGAACTTTCTTCCAATGAATTCGCATTGTTTGTTATTTGTTTTCTAGAATTTTTGCAATTTGTGGTACATAGTTGTCTAAGTTTCCTGCACCAAGAACAACTAAGACATCGAAGTCTCGATTCTTTACATAGTCGAGAACGTCGTCTTTTAAAATCATATCTTTTTCAATACCTTCTTTTAAATTGTCGTATATCAGCTTACTGGTTACGCCAGGGATTGGTTCTTCGCGTGCTGGATAGATTTCTGTTAGAACAACTTCGTCGAATAAACTTAATGCTTCTGCAAAATCTTTATAAAAGTCACGTGTTCTTGTATAAAGATGTGGCTGAAACATGGCTGTAATCTTTCTGTTTGGATATAATTCTTTCAGACTCTTTGCGCTCTGCATTACTTCCTTAGGATGGTGTCCGTAATCAGATAAGAAAACATGCTTGTTGTTCTTAATCTTGAAATCAAAACGGCGGTCTACACCTGTATAGGTCTGCATACCATATTTGAGTTCTTCTGCAGTACAACCGTTAAGTTGTGCCATAGCCATAGCTGCGATACTATTCTCGATATTGATAGGAATAGGTTGTCCTAATTGAATACCTTTCACATTTTCGATAGGTGAAACCAGATCGAAAGTAATCTCTCCATTGTTTATGTTAATATTCTCAGCATGGAAATCACCTTCGTCACGACTGTAAGTAAATGTTTTTACCTTATCGCTAACGTTTGGTTTTACTTCAAGATTGGTGTGGATAATGAGAGCACCGCCATCTTGAATTAACTCGGTATAATGACGGAAACTTTCGAGGTATGCTTCTTTTGTGCCATATATATCCAGATGATCTGGGTCTGTGGAAGTAATGACACTCATCCAAGGACGTAGCCAGTGGAAACTTCTGTCAAATTCATCAGCTTCAATTACTACATAGTCGCTCTTATCTGAAAGGATATAGTTTGTACCATAGTTCTTAGAGATACCACCTAAGAAAGCGTTGCAGTCTAGATGACTTTGATGCATGATATGTGCGCACATGGTAGAAGTAGTCGTCTTACCATGTGTACCGGCAAAGCATAAACCTTTGTGAGTACGTGTTAGTGTGCCAAGTACTTGTGCACGTTTTACGACTTCAAAGCCATTTTCTTGGAAATATAATAGTTCCTTATGACTAGCAGGGATGGCAGGTGTATAGATAACCAAACATGAATCTTTTTTTCTGCAGGCATGAGGAATTTCGTCAAGATTTTCTTCGTAATGTATCAACATACCTTCTTTCTCTAACTGGTGAGTTAAGTCTGAAGGTGTCTTGTCGTAACCTGCTACAACAAAACCTCTGTTGATGAAATAGCGGGCGATAGCACTCATGCCGATACCACCTGCGCCTATAAAATATACAGCCTTAATATCTTTAAGTTCCATATTATTTATTTTGTAGCCAGCTTGATAACTTCATCTGCAATAATATCAGCAGAATTTGGTAAAGCCATTTTTTTTATGTTTAAACTAAGTGAATTTAGTTTGTTATTGTTGCTAACTGTGTCGATTGCCTTTTTGAGCAAAATGTCTTTAGCTTCAGAGTCTTTAACATACAATGCTGCATCTTTATTAACCAGTGCCATTGCATTCTTGGTCTGATGATCCTCTGCAACATTTGGTGAAGGTACTAGAATAACGGGTTTACCAATTAGGCAGAATTCAGAGATACTACTTGCACCAGCTCTGCTGATGACAAGGTCTGCAGCCTGATAGGCAGCACCCATATCGCTGATGAAATCTGTTATAATGAGCTGAGGCATTTCTTTGCCTTTCATTTGCTCTTGGATTGCCGCTGAATAATATTTTCCAGTTTGCCAAATAAATTGTATGTCACTGTTTTGAATAAGATCGAGATGATTGAGCACACTTTCGTTAATGGTACGTGCACCGAGACTTCCTCCAACAAGAAGTATCGTCTTTTTTTCTGGATCTAAACCAAATTTTTTGCGTGCTTCTGCTGGTGTCATTTCTGAATTCAATACATTCTGACGAACAGGATTACCAGTTTTGATTATATGGTCAGCAGGGAAAAAGCGTTCCATGTTATCGTATGCTACACAGATTTTACTTGCTTTTTTTGCTAAAATCTTGTTGGTTACACCGGCATAAGAATTTTGTTCTTGCAATAAGCATGGTATACCCTTGCTTGCACATACATTGAGAGTAGGTCCACTTGCATATCCTCCTACACCGACAGCAACCATTGGCTTAAATTCGTTTACGATTTTTTTTGCCATTCTCTGGCTCTTCCAAATCTTGTAAAGAACTTTAATATTTTTCAGTAAATTCTTGCGGTCAAAGCCGCAGATAGGGAGTCCTTTGATCTCATAACCTGCAGCAGGAACACGCTGCATCTCCATACGTCCTAAAGCTCCGATAAATAGTATTTTGGCGTCAGGACGTTTGGCTTTGATGGCATTGGCAATAGATACTGCTGGAAATATATGTCCGCCAGTTCCTCCTCCACTTATTATGATTCTAAGTTCATTTTCCATATCTTCTTTTATATTTTATTGGCAAAAGTAATCAAAAAAATCGTTTTTTTATAATTTTTGACCACTTATCTTTTATTGATTTTCCACCTTTGTAAAACTAGTTCCCTACTGGAACGTCTTCTTTGGTTTGCTCTCGTTTAGCAGCAGATCGACTTATACTCAAAATAACGCCTATATATACGCAATTGATAACAGTAGAAGTACCTCCTTTGCTGACGAGTGGAAGTGGTTGTCCGGTTACCGGAACCAATCCTACTGCTACTAGCATATTGAAAAGTGCTTGGGTGACAAGAAGTATCGCAAGTCCCATGGCTAAAAATGCTGGAAAATTGTTGCAGCATTGTCCTGCTATCCTTCCGGTTCTAAATAGTAGGATGATGTAAAGTATAGCTACGAATGCTGCTCCCTCTATACCTGTTTCTTCGATAATGATAGCGTAGATGAAGTCTGAAAACGCCTGTGAGAGAAAGTCTCTTTCTACGGAGTTACCTGGACCTTTACCGATGATATTGGATGAGGCTATGGCAATATTAGAATGAGCCACCTGAGCATCCTTGTCGAGGTCTACTTCTTGTGGTGGAATAGGTTTACTGTTTGTAAATTTTAGAATACGAGATTTCCAAGTGTCTGCTCGGTGGAATATTTTGCCAAATGTTCCTGATTCTTCTTTCTGCTCTTTGATTTCTTCAGTAAGATTTTGTGTAGACGCTTTGTCTGGAAGCTCATGACCAAAAATCATAATCGATGCTAAAGCGAGTACTATGCAGACTACAATCACACCGATAAGTTGTCCTATTTGCTTGCTTGGTACACGTCCTAATATCATCATACATAGGATAGTAGCACAGAGCAAAATGGCTGTTGACATATTTTCGATCATAATAGGAAGAACAAAAAATATACTGACAAAAAGAATATACTGAAAAGCCTTTTTATCAGCACCATGTTCTGTCTGCATGGCACTGAGTATCTGTGCAACAGCCAGTACCATGGCTCCCTTTGCGATCTCCGATGGTTGGAATTGAACGCCTAACAGACTAATCCATCTTTGTGCACCATTAGTGGATTGACCTGCAAAAAGTACCCATATCAGTGTGATAAAGGAAAAAGCCAATAGGAAGGGTGTGACGATTTTAAAATATTTGCACTTTACATTTAATGTGCAGAGCATAAAAAATAGTCCCAAGGCTAAAATACCGATGTGCTTAATCATTGGCGCCCAAAAGTTTCCTCCCTGGTATGACAGTGAACTTGAAGCTGAATATACTTCAACGATACTGAACATACAGAGGAAGAAAAATACCATCCAAATGACTTTGTCCCCCTTGAAAATATTGCCTAATTTCTCGTTATTCATTAATTGTTTTCCTCTAATTTTAGAGTGATCTTACTAGAGTTTTGAATTGTTCACCTCTGTCTTCCATATTTTTGAAGAGGTCGAAACTTGCGCAACATGGGCTGAGCAATACAGTATCGCCCGGTTGGGCCAAGTCACGACATGCCTGAACGCATTCTTTCATACCGTGTGTGTCTTTTACAGGTATGCCAAATTGGTCGAAGTTTTCGTGTAACTTTTTATTGTCAGCACCAAGATATACCAGTCCTCTACATTTTTCTTTTACTAAGTCATAAATTTGACTGTAATCATTACCCTTATCCTTACCACCGAGAATAAGTATGGTAGGAGTTTTCATGCTTTCCAAAGCATACCAGCATGCATCAACGTTTGTTGCTTTCGAGTCGTTAATGTATTGTACGCCATCTACTTTGCATACTTTTTCTAGTCGATGTTCTACGCCTGGGAAACTGCTAAGGCCTTTGTGGATATCTTCTTTCTTGATGCCAGCAATATCCGCTGCAATGCCAGCAGCCAAACTGTTGTAGATATTGTGTTTGCCAGTTAGACTCATATCATCCTGTTCCATACAGAAAGGTGTAGGGTGCTCAATGATGTATTTTCCATCTTCGATATAACCAATTACATTTTTTTCTTTGATTTCAGAGAATGGACAAGCCCTACCGGTAATTTTGAATTTGTTCAGTTCCTTCTGGATAACTGGATCGTCATTCCAATAGATAAAACTATCCTCTTGAGTTTGATTCTGGAGAATACGCATTTTTGCATCTGCATAGTTTTCGAACTTGTTATCATATCTGTCCAGGTGATCAGGTGTTATGTTAAGTAGAATAGCGATATTTGCACGAAAATCGTACATATTGTCAAGTTGGAAAGAACTTAGTTCGATGATGTAATACTCATGGGGTTCTTCGGCCACCTGAAGTGCCAAACTATTACCGATGTTTCCAGCTAATCCTGCATCGTATCCTGCAGTTTTGAAGATATGATAGATAAGCGAGGTTGTAGTCGTCTTACCGTTACTACCTGTGATACATATCATCTTGGCATCAGTATATCTGCCGGCAAATTCGATTTCACTGATAATATGAATTCCTTTGTTGATGATTTTCTGAATCATTGGTGCTTCCTTAGGAATACCCGGACTCTTGATAATTTCATCAGCATTGAGTATTTTTTCTTCTGTATGCTGACCTTCTTCCCATTCTATCTGATGGTCTTCAAGCATCTTTTTGTACTTGTCTTTGATTTTAGACATATCAGAAACAAATACGTCAAATCCTTCTTTTTTGGCAAGAATTGCGGCTCCTGCACCGCTTTCTCCTGCACCCAATACTACTATTCTGCTCATGGTTTATCTAATCTTCAAAGTTATTATTGTTAATGCTGCAAGAATGATGGTAATTATCCAGAAACGGATAGTTATCTTAGACTCATGAAAGGCGCCTTTTGGCATCTTTAGAAGATACTTACATTCTGGATCTAACTGACTATCTTGTGTACGGAAGTTATCATGTATAGGGGTACGCTTGAAGACTCTCTGCTTAACACCCTTTTTCTTTCCCAATTTATAGTACCATACCTGTATGATGACACTAAGACTTTCAACAAAGAATATACCACATAAAATAGGAAGAAGCAACTCTTTGTGGATAATAATGGCGCCAACGGCGATGATACCACCAATGGTTAGTGAACCGGTATCGCCCATGAATACTTGAGCAGGATAGGCATTATACCATAAGAAGCCGATAAGGGCTCCAATGAATGCGCAGAAAAATACTACCAATTCTTCTGATCCCGGAATATACATGATATTCAGGTAAGATGCAAATTGTATGTGCGAACTGACATATGCCAGTATGCCTAAAGCTACGCCTATTATTGCAGAGTTTCCTGCACACATACCATCCATACCATCGTTTAGATTGGCACCGTTTGATACTGCGGTAACGACAAATATGGTCATGATAACAAAAAGAATCCACCCCGCTGCTACACGATATTTACCGCAGAACGACGTGATTCTAGAATAATCCAGATTATGCCCTTTGACAAATGGTATAGTCGTTTTTAAAGACTTTTTGCTTTCCGTGCGATGCTTAATTACGGTTTCTTGTCCTTGGTGCTCTATAGCCAGATTCTCATTCATTTTTACATCCGGTGATGCCCATAGTACTAAACCAACAATAAGGCCAATACCGATTTGTCCTACGATTTTATACTTACCCTTCAAGCCTTCTTTGTCTCGTTTGAAGATTTTAATGAAATCGTCCATACCACCAAGAAATCCTAACCATATGGTTGTGATAATCATAAGGATTAAGTAGGTATTTCGAAGACGGCCTAATAGGAGTACAGGTAGTAGAATAGCGACAATGATGATAATGCCACCCATAGATGGTACACCTATCTTTTTTACTCCAAATGGGTCTATAGAAGCATCACGTTGTGTCTCTGTTATTTGCTTGCTTTTCAAATATTTTATGAATCGCTCACCAAACCAGGCAGAAATGGTCAGTGAGAAAATAAGGGCAAGTAAAGCACGGAATGAGATATACCCCCACATGTGTGCTCCGCTAATGCCATATTGCTCTAAGAATCTAAACAGATAGTATAACATATTTTCTTATTTTAGTCTTCTTTTTCAGAATCAAAGATTTCTTGTAGTACTTCCTTATCATCAAAGTGGTGCTTTACTCCTTTGATATCTTGATAGTTCTCATGTCCCTTGCCTGCAATAAGGATAACATCACCTTTTTGGGCTAGCATACAGGCTGTACGAATACCTTCTTTTCGGTCAACAATGCTGATTACTTTTTTCATCTGTTTGTTGTCCAGACCGGCGAGCATGTCATTGATAATATCCTGAGGTTCTTCGAATCTCGGGTTATCACTAGTGATAATAACTTTGTCGCTTTGTTTTACTGCTTCCTGAGCCATCAATGGGCGTTTACCTTTGTCTCGGTTACCACCTGCCCCACAAACAGTGATGACATGGCCTTTGCCGTTGAGTACTTCGTGTATAGCGTTGAGTACGTTTTCTAATGCATCTGGTGTATGTGCATAATCTACAATAGCTGTATAGCCGTTAGGAGAGTGGAAAGGCTGTAAGCGTCCATTTACACTATGAAGAGCGCTTAAAGCTACAAGAACGTCTTCTGGATCTTTGCCAAGCATAACAGCTGCTCCATATACAGCAAGAAGATTACTTACATTAAATTTACCGATGAACTGTACATTTACTTCCTTGCCATTTACTTCCAGTTCCATACCATCAAAATGGCACTCTAAAATTTTAGCACTGAAATCTGCTAGAGTACGAATAGAGTATGTCTTGACTGTAGCTTTAGTATTTTGTACCATTATCATGCCGTTTTTGTCATCAGCATTGGTAATAGCAAAAGCATCTTTAGATAATCCGTCGAAAAATGCCTTCTTAGCATTGCGATAGTTTTCGAAAGTTTTGTGGTAGTCTAGATGATCGCGAGTCAAGTTGGTAAAGAGAGCGCCTGCAAACTTTAATCCTCCAATTCTCTTCTGGTGGATGGCATGGCTACTGCACTCCATAAATGCATATTCGCATCCAGCTTTTACCATCTCACTCAAAAGTGCATTCAGTTCGATAGGATCTGGAGTTGTGTGGTCAGCTGGTACTGCCTTATCTTCGATGTAGTTACATACTGTAGATAGAAGTCCACATTTGTGGCCCATTCTACGGAACATATTATATAATAAGGTAGCAATTGTTGTTTTTCCATTAGTTCCTGTGACACCAACTAGTATAAGGTGATGAGAAGGATTACCATAAAATGCAGTTGCTACTTTTCCCACAGAGTCTTCTGTAGATTCTACTTGTATATAAGTAATACCCTCAGTGTACTGCTGAGGCATATCTTCAAGCAAAATGGCGGTAGCACCCAGTTCAATAGCTTTAGCGATATAGGCGTGACCGTCAGTTTGTGTTCCTTTCATGGCGATGAACAGATGGCCTTTCTCGATTTTACGGGAGTCGATGTTCACGCCGGTAACTTCTTTTTCGACATCACCGATAATTTGTATCGGTTTAATGTCATAGAGCAACTCTTGTAATTTCATCATTATATGTTTTATATTTTATTTCAAAATTAGATAGCACTTTTCGTTTTTCTTAATGTAGTGTCCGGCAGGTAGACTTTGTTTTACTACTTTTCCCCTTCCATCAATGATAGTCTTGACACCTCTGCTCTCTATGGCATATACAGCATCACGGGCACCCATACCTAGTACGTCAGGAATGACCTTCTTACTATAAGACGGTTCTCTTATTAGTGCTATGGTCTTATTATTCTTATTCTGAGCTTTTCCCCATATAGGGTTGCCGTTTAGGTAAGAACCAGACCAGTTTGTATTAGTCTTGATACCTAGAGCATTCAGTACATTATAAGCGGCTGTCAGGTTTCCGTTCAGTACATCAGGTATCAGTATAGAAGAAGCATCTTTTGCATCTTCTATATTAACCTTCAGTCTTTGTGCCATTATACCTTCTGCAATATTGTGGAATACGACGCCACTCATACCACCTCCAGAAGCAGGTAGGCCTGACTTTTGAATACAAACGATGCAACTGTATTCTGGTGCATCAGAAGGGAAATATCCTGCAAAACTCAGCAGATAATTGGTTCCTCCTGCTTTATATCCAGCAGAACCTTTTGACATCTGCGCAGTACCTGTTTTACCTGATACCTTAAACGATTCTGAGCCGGCCTTCTTTCCCAGTCCAACACTTACCACCTGTTCCAGGATGGTTTGTATTTTCTTGATACTCGTAGGTTTGGCTATGGCTGGTCGTATCACTTCAGGAGGAAATTCCATTACGGTTTTTCCGTCTTTTACTACTCTCTGTACAAATCTAGGGCGCATCATCTTACCATTGTTAGCAATAGCGTTATAGAATGTCAGTGTAGAAATTGGTGGAATTTGAGTAACATAACCGATACTCATCCATGGTAAGTCAGTTCTACTCCAATTATCATATTGTCCGTGACTATTTTTGTGTGGCATTCTAATACGGGCAGGAGTTGCACCGACAAGAGGAATGCCAAGGTCATCTCCAATACCAGTTCGTAAAATACTCTTTACGAATTTTTCTGGATTATTGCGATAATGATCATCGATGATACGACTTACACCTACATTTGAGCTATACCAAAGGGTTTGTGGTAAGGTGAGGAGACCGTAACCGCCTTTACGCCAGTTCCAGTCTTTCATCTCCCGTCCGTACATTGGCCATACTCCAGCTGCTGTTTCAACTTTGGCTGTTGTATCGACAACTCCATCATCAAGGGCTACGAGAATTGATGCCGTCTTAAAGACAGAGCCCGGTTCGAGCAAGTCACTTACAGCATGGTTATGAATTTCTCGATATTCGTTATCAAAGCATTTTTCCATATTTACAATGGCCTTGATGTCACCAGTAGCTACTTCCATGACGATAGCTACTCCTACGTTACCATTGATTTCTCTTAATTCATCGACAACGGCACGTTCAGCCAAGTCTTGGATGTCTACATCGATAGTCGTAATGATATCTGCTCCGTCTACAGGTGGCGTATCGGTGATATTCAAGAATTTGTTTCTTACCTTTCGTCGATGTACAATACCATTTTTGCCTCTTAGAATAGAGTCATATGAAAGCTCCAAACCAAATCGAGCAGTATCTTTTGCACCATACATAGCTCCAATAGTACGACCTGCAAGTGATCCGTATGAACGTTTGCGGGCATTATACTCTTCGTAGTGAAAGCCGCTCTTGTATGGGCTAAGATTGAAAATAGGAAGGACCTTGATTTCAGTAAAGGTGTTATAGTCGATTCGTTTAGGCCAAATAGCCCAATGTCTACTTAATTTGGTTCGTCCCTCAGCCAAGTGATTTTTGAATGCAGCTGATGACTTTTCTGGGAATATATGATGTAGCCCCTCTGCTATAGAATCTATTTTAGCATCCCATAGAGAGTCATTGTTTGCATCTTTCAGAGCCTTAAAGTCCATGTAAACTTTAAACTCTGGAAGTGAACTGGCAAGGAATTGGCCTTTGCAGCTTAATATGTTTCCACGTGCCGGTTTTACCTTTACGCTGTCCTTTTTGACACGATCGGCAACTTGCATCCAGTAATCGTGTTTGGCAGTCATGATATATAAAGTTCTGCCAACGACTGTTACAGCAATAAATGTCATTGCTATTGCGATACAGCGGTAGCGTGGAATTACTTTTTTATAGTTGAACTTGCTCATTCTTCGGGTACATTAATAATATATGGAGGTTGGCTAGCTATCTTCAGCACACTATCTTTGTTGTTTTTCAACATTTGAAGTATGTGGCTTTCTCGATTTCTTTCTGTGAGCTGGCTACTTGTAGATAATGCTCTGTACTTTGCATTCTGTAATTCTACTTGTAATCTATCAATTTCTATCATGTCTTTTTGAACAGAATATCGATTAGAAATATATATGATGACAAAGAAAACTACCAGTACAATTAACCAAATCTGGCTTCTGATAGCTTGTGCAGAAAGAATATCGCCACCAAGAATCTTTCGGAGTGTAAATCGGGCTGATAAAGGCTCGTCTTCTTCTATAGCTTGCTTTACTATAGCTTGTTTTAAAGATTCAACCATAGGCTCACTTCCTGTAGATTCGGTTTTCAGAGGCTTATCCTTTTCTTCTTCAGGCTTTTCCGAATTCTCTTTACTAGAGACAATTACAGTTTTTGGGGCGATTTCTTCAAGAGGTGTATTCTTGTTGCTATCGTCTTTCTGATCTCCTGTATTTTTGTTTGTTTCTGATGTCATAGTTTCTCTGCAATTCTCAACTTGGCACTTCGACTTCTTGGATTATTTTCTTGCTCTTCTTGATCTGGTATGATTACCTTGTTATTGATCAGTTTGTAAGGAGTCTCAGACTTGCCAAAGAAATCTTTTACGATTTTACCTTCAGGATTTCCTGATTTCATGACGTTTTTAACGATTCTATCTTCTAGAGAATGATAGGTGATTACGGATAATCGTCCACCTGGGCGAAGTAGCTCTGTTGCTGAATTCAGCATTTCCTTCAAAGCGTCCATTTCATGATTTACCTCTATGCGAAGAGCTTGGAAAAGTCGAGCCATATCTTTCTTTTCTTTTTCTCTTTTGAAAAGAGGTTCTGTAGCTTTGATGAAATCTTGCGTTGTCAGAATTTTCTGATTTTGTCGATACCTTACAAGTGCGTTAGCTATCTTTCGGCTGTTTTTTAACTCGCCATAAAGATAAAAGATATCGGCTAATTGGCTTTCTGGATAGTTGTTTACTATGTCCGCAGCTGTCATGTCTGCTCGTTTGTTCATTCTCATATCCAGTGGTGAGTCAAAGCGAAACGAAAAACCGCGGTCTTTATCGTCAAAGTGATGTGACGACACGCCTAAGTCGGCTAGTAGTCCATCAATATAATCTACATGGTAGTATCTCATCCAATTTTTGATATATCGGAAGTTTGATCTTACAAATGTAAATCTAGGGTCATCTATAAAGCGATGGTCCTTTTCATTTGATCCTGCTTCTGCATAGTAAATATTATTTTCTGCATCTGCATCTTGGTCAAAACTGTAGAGATGAGCTTGAGAGTCCAGACATGAAAGAATTTTGCTGGAATGTCCACCTCCGCCAAAGGTTACATCGATGTAGATGCCGCCAGGTTGGATATTCAGTCCGTTTACGGTCTGTTCAAGGAGAACGGGTACGTGATATGTCTCTGCAGTCTTAATCATTGTTTTTTGTTTGAATTATATTGTAATTTGTTGATTCCTGTGGACTCATCATTTCTTGAAGTATGTTACTGAACTCTTCAGGGTCTTTCATCTGTGCGGTACAGGTGTCATTGTTCCAAATCTCGATGCAATCACCCATTCCGATAAATTTGATGTTTTGATTGATACCGGTCTGGGTTAATTGGCGTTTAGAAATCAGAAATCTCCCATTACTGTCTAGGTTAAGAATTTCAGCATCACTCACAAACTGACGAAATATACGTTGATGTTCTGCATTCCATCGATTAAGGCGTGATCGAAGTGAATCCATCTGTTCGTTCCAGACTGATTCCGGATAGATGACCAAACAAGGTTGAAATACATCTTTGCGTAATATAAGGCCTTCTTCGCCAGACGCAGATAGCACCTTGCGGAAAGTAGCTGGCAAAAAGGCTCTTCCTTTTGAGTCAACTTTAGCTTCTATGTTCCCTATAAATCGCATGCGTACATAATTAATAGAAAACTGGGTTCAAAGTTACACATTTTTCCCCACAAATCTCCACTTTGCTCCACAAATTTCAAAAAACTTATAAAAATAGAGATTTTGTATTTATTAGTAATTGTTATGATAGAATTCTTTTTTTTAAAGTTTCTTTTAAAATAATCCATATGCTATAATTGTGATGATGAAATATATTTCCTGTAAAATGTAAATAAATTATTAAAAAATAACAAATATATTAATATTAATTTACATAAGTGTGAATAGAAAGTTAGATGGAACGTTTTCAAGAGTAAAATGGCTATAGATAGTAGTTATAGCGTTGAATCATAGTGTGTTGTCAGAAAACAATTGGTTTAAAGTGTAATACAGTAAAAATATTTTTGTTTGTTTCAGTGTGATTCTATACAATAAAGTGTATTGAAAGATGTTGAAAAAACTGATTAGTTTTAATTTGTAAAAAAATGTAAAGGTTGCAATTCTTATATTGAACACCCTTTTGTAATTCTTGATTTTAAGTCTTTGACAGGCAACTTTGCAATCTCTTTGCGTGTCTAAAATTAAAAGATGATACTTTAGATAGAAAACTTGTTTTTTATTTGCAAAAGGGAATGATCCCATAAAGAACAGGTTCTCAATTTTCAAGATGTACTTTTTGTGCAAAAAAAGGCGTTTTTTTGAACTTTTTTTATGGAAAAATGGATATAATTGAAAAAGTTCTACTATTTTTGCATTAAGATAGTGTTAGTGTGATGAGTGACAATATAGAGAAAACGATAGATATCGATAATATTCTAAAGAACAAGTTAGGGACAAAAGCAAAATATGTTCCAAGATTTGTTGTGTCTTGGCTTAAACGAATCGTTCACGAAGATGAAGTGAATCGCTATTTATGGGAGAGCCGCCACAAAACTGGCACAGAGTGGTTGACCGAGTGTGTGCACTATTTGGATATGGATCTTCAGATTGTAGGAAAGGAAAATCTCCCAGATAAAAATGATGGTAAACTTTATACGTTTGTATCCAATCATCCTTTAGGTGGGGCAGACGGAGTAGCATTAGGATCTATTATCGGTGAGCATTATGAGGGAAAATTCCGTTATTTAGTCAATGATTTACTGCTTTATCTGCCTGGATTAAAACCTGTAAGTATTGGTATTAATAAAACGGGTAAGAAAGGACGTTCATTCCCTGCTATGGTAGAAGCAGGATTTCAAAGTGATAACCATATGTTGATGTTTCCTGCAGGATTATGTTCACGAAAAATTAATGGTAAGGTTCACGATATTCCTTGGAAGAAGACTTTCATCAGTAAGAGTATAGAATATCAGCGCGATATAGTGCCTATCCATTTTGGTGGTCAGAATTCTGAATTCTTTTATAAATTGGCCAATGCATGTAAGGCCTTGCATATCAAGTTTAATATTGCCATGCTATTCTTGGTAGATGAAATGTATAAAAATGTGCATAAATCATTTCGAGTTTCTATAGGTAAGCCTATTCCTTGGCAGACATTTGATAAAAGTAAAACCCCTGCCGAATGGGCACAGTGGGTAGAAGATAAAGTTTATGAATTATAATCAATTTTAGACAGAAGGATCTGTTTATTTTTGATCAAATATATTTAAGAAATGGAAGAAGATATTATTCAGCCGATTGATACGGAACTCCTACTCAAGGAGTTGACTCCGGAAAAGAGACTTCGTACAACCAATAAAAGTCACAATCATATTTATATCGTAACAGCTAATGATTCTCCTAATGTGATGAAGGAGATTGGACGTCTGCGTGAAATTGCTTTTCGTGAAGCAGGTGGAGGTACAGGCAAGTCTATGGATATCGATGAATTTGATCTTGGACCTAATTGTTATAAACAATTAATCGTTTGGAATCCTGAAGCTAATGAAATCATTGGTGGATATCGTTATATTTTAGGAAGAGACTGGCAGTATAATGAAAATGGACAGCCAATATTGGCAACTAGTCATATGTTTCATTTTTCTGACAAATTTATCAAGGAATATGTTCCTTATACCGTGGAACTAGGTCGTTCTTTCGTGTCACTTGAATATCAGAATGCGCGTAAGAATACAAAGAGTATCTTTGCTTTGGATAATTTGTGGGATGGATTAGGCGCTTTAACTGTAATTTATCCAAATATTAGATATTTCTTTGGAAAAATGACGATGTACCCTTCATATATCCGTGAGGGTAGAGATATGATATTGTATTTCTTAAAAAAACATTTTGAAGATAAGGAAAATCTCGTTATTCCAATTAAGCCTTTGGCGTTAGAAACGTCAGAAGACAAATTGCGTCCTCTCTTTAATGGTAATAATTTTAAGGAGGACTATCGTATTTTGAATCGCCGTATTCGTGAGTTTGGTTATAACATCCCTCCATTGGTCAATGCATATATGAATTTGAGTCCTACCATGAAATTGTTTGGTACAGCTATCAATTATGGTTTTGGTGATGTAGAAGAAACGGGAATTCTAATCTCTGTTAGTGAAATCTTAGAAGAAAAAATAGTAAGACACATTAATAGTTTTATAGAAGAGCATCCTGAGGCACTTAAAATAACAAGTGGAGCCAATAAAATTATTTATAAGGAGAAATGAGTATGAAGAAAATTTTGTATTTGGTAATCATTGCTTTGTTGATGCCTTTAATGGCATCAGCTCAGTCTTCTAACGATGTGATTGATCTTGATTTGGATATTTTGACTGATTCTATCAGTGCTTCTGATTTAGCAAAATTAGGCAATTTGTCAGCTGAAGATAAAGCTTATCGTAGCAAATTTTTAAAAGATTTGAAAACTACAGGACAAAAGATTAATGAGATTTCTGAAGTTTGGTCTCAAGAAACCGCTAAACGTGGATATCCTAAGAAAAAGACGGTCAAGGCTAAAGCTGCATTGATTGATCACTATATATTCTTGATGAGCACTCAACTTTCAGACGCTCGCCTAAATAGAGTGATTGACAAGAAAAAGGTACAAGATAAAATTTTGTACTGGCAAAATTACCGAACGAATATAGAGAAATTGATGTAATCAATATATAATTTCTATAAATAATTAGTGGTATCCGTCTGCATTATACAATAGGCAGACTGATACCATTAATTTTTTGATATACATCTAAGGCATATACATCGGTCATGCCGCTTATATAGTCTATTATGGCCAATATTCTAGTTTCTAAGTCTTCGCTGTGGATGGAATATTGGCTACTCACTCTTCTGATCAGTTGTTGGGAGTAAAATTTCTGAGGTTCTATTGCTGCATCGATAAATACTTCCATCAATGTTTCCAGTATCTTATAACCTGATAACTCGATATCTAGTACTGGTTTGCTGTGATAAATCTTCTCATGCGATAGCTTTTCGCAATATTGATAAGCTTTTTTCACGGATGGTGTGATGTTTTGAATCAAACTGCCTTCGAAAGTACCATTGAGTATTTCGTCTTCATGTTCGATAAAAGTATTGACGCATTCACCTTCGAGTTTCCCAATTACGCAAGCCCTCATATAAACCACTTGCTCGTTTTCGTCAGTAACCCCTTCATGCTCAATTGTGTCTTGGATATACGCTTTGCCTTCTTCATCGAAGAAATTTAAAAGTGCGTGTCTTGTTTCGTCAAAGCTAATAAGTTTGAGTTTGTGAGAATCTTCTATATCCATAATTTCATAGCAGATATCATCAGCTGCTTCTACGAGATATACGAGTGGGTGACGGGCATATTTTAGAGGTTCGCCTGGTTTACTTTTACAGATGATGCCCAATTCATCGGCAATTTTGTGATAGGTTTCTTGTTCTGTTTTAAAGAACCCAAATTTACCATGACTACCAGCAAGACTGCTTGCAAATGGATACTTTACAATACTAGCCAGCATTGAATAGGTCATTGCGAATCCTCCTGGTCTTCTGCCGTTAAACTGATGGGTCAGGAGTCTGAAAGCATTAGCGTTTCCTTCGAAATGGGTGATGTCATCCCAAAATTGTGAGCTGAGTTGACTTTTTAGAATACTTCCCTTTCCTTCTGAAAAGAATGTCTGCATAGCCTTTTCGCCAGAATGTCCAAAAGGAGGATTTCCCATATCGTGTGCCAAGCAAGCCGCACTAACTATAGTACCGATTTCCTCAAATAAAGTGTTGGTTAGTTCTGGGTGTTTTATTTTGAGTCTTCTGCATATATCATTGCCCAAACTCATGCCGAGCGATGATACTTCTAGACTGTGTGTAAGACGGTTATGAACAAAGATACTGCCAGGGAGCGGAAATACCTGTGTCTTGTTTTGCAGTCTTCTGAAAGGTGCAGAATAAATGAGTCGATCATAATCTCTTTTGAATTCTGATCGATCATCATGCCGAAGAGCATGTTTATGCTCTTGACCAAGCCGTTTGTTGGTAATTAGTTGTTGCCAATTCATGTCACAAAAGTAGTTTATTTTTATCTAAATACTAGCATTTTATGTTTAAAAATGCTAGTATGTAAGGATAAATAGCTATTTTTGCAATTAAATCTGTAAAATCACCTATTTATGTTGAAAATTAAAGTCGTTAATACTGGTCATCAGCAATTGCCTGCTTACGCTACAGTGCAAAGTGCAGGTATGGATCTTCGTGCTAATTTGGATGAGGCTGTTGTTTTGCGGCCTATGGAAAGAAAACTTATTCCGACCGGTTTACATATTGCTTTACCTGATGGTTATGAAGCTCAAATTCGTCCTCGCTCAGGTTTGGCTCTAAAGCATGGCATTACCGTGTTGAATTCTCCGGGAACGATTGATGCAGATTATCGTGGTGAAATCATGGTACTATTGATTAATTTCTCGGATCAGGATTTCATTATAAATGATGGAGAGCGTGTTGCTCAAATGGTTATAGCACGTTATGAGCAGAGTGAATTTGATATCGTCAGTTCGTTGGATGAAACAGAACGTGGAACAGGTGGTTATGGCCATACAGGTGTAAAATAATCTTGGTCCATTGTTGGTGGAGATAGTAAAATGTTTAAAGGAAAAAAAATAATATATCAGTTGTTCATAATTGGTTGCTTGAGTTTTATCTTGCTACCATTATTTGCCCGAAAGGTCCAAAAGAGTAATAGTTCCCTTCCGGTTACCGAATTATCAAAAAATGACCAGAAGCGCTATCAATATTTCTTTTTGGAAGCTATGCGTCAGCAGAATGCGGGCAGATATGATGCAGCATTCAGTCTGTTGCAACATGCGCTTGATATTAATCCTAATGCTGCTGAGGCCTATTATTATCAGTCGATGTATTATTCTCAGCTGAAAAATGACTCGTTAGCTTTGGCTTCCTTAGAGAAAGCTTCAGATTTAAATCCTGATAATTCTACCTATTTAGAACGTATCGCTCAATATTATATTGGTAATCGTAATTACGATTTGGCAATAGAAAAGTATGAAGAATTGAGCCGTAAAAATCCTGAGAGCGCAGAGTATCTTCAATTGCTGGCACAACTCTATCAGCAGCAGAAGAAATATGACATGATGATTCAAACAATTAATCGTTTGGAGACTCTTCAGGGTAGTAGTGAGCAGTTTTCTTTAGCAAAAATGAGAGTTTACGAAATGATGAATGACAAAAAGTCTGCTTATCGTGAACTAAAGACGCTTGTAGAGAAGCATCCGCTGGATGCCAACTATAAAATAATGCTTGGTAACTGGCTCATGCAGAATGGCAGAGAAAAAGAAGCTTATAAGAATTTTATGACTGTTCTTCAAGACGAACCGAATAATGCTTATGCACAGTCATCATTATATGATTATTATACTGCAGTTCACGAGGATTCATTAGCAGAAAAACTAATGTTAAATATCCTAGTAAGTCCCAAAATGGACAATGAAACTAAGGCAAGTATGCTCAGATCGGCTATACAGAAAAATGAACAGGAGTCTGGTGATTCAACTAAAATATTTCATTTATTTGATTTAGCCTTGTCTGTTCCTCAAACCAATGGCGACCTTGCAGAGTTGAAAGCTGCCTATATGAGTTTAAAAAAAATGCCTGAAGATTCTCTAAATAAGGCATTGGAGAAGGTTTTGGAGATTGCTCCGGATAATGCAGGTGCTAGAATTCAGATCATTCAGTCATACTGGGCCAAGAAAGACTTTGATAAAGTGATTAGTTTAAGTCAGACTGGTATAGCCTATCGTCCCGACGAAATGGCTTTTTATTATTTCCTTGGTTTGTCTTATTTTCAACAAGATAAGAATGACAATGCGCTTGATGCCTTTAGACGTGGTGTAAGTCAGATTAATTCGCAGAGTAATGCTAATATCGTATCAGACTTCTATGCGATTATGGGTGATATCCTACACCAAAAGGGATTGGCTGATGAGGCTTTTGCTGCTTATGATAGTTGTCTTCAGTGGAAATCTGATAATTATGGGTGCTTAAACAATTATGCTTATTATCTCAGTGTAGAAAATAGAAATCTACAGAAGGCGGAGCAGATGAGCTATAAGACGATAAAGGCAGAGCCTAATAATGTAACTTTTTTGGATACGTATGCTTGGATATTATTTATGGAGCAGCGTTATTCTGAAGCAAAAATATATATTGATCAGGCGATAAAAACTGATTCAGACTCCATACAGAGTGCGGTTATCCTAGAACATGCTGGCGATATTTATTCTATGAATCAATTGCAGGAAGAAGCTGTAAAATTCTGGAAAAAGTCTCTTCATGCAGGAAATGATAGCAAGGCTTTACCTCGTAAAATAAAACAAAAAAAATATATTAAAGAATGAGAATGAATAAACCATTACTGTTTTTCATGATGGGCATGGTGCTTTTGATGTTGTCTACATCTTGTGTAGCAAAAAAAATGTCCCTCAATTCAGAAACTCGTTTGAAGCAAGATACTTTACATATGCAAGTTGAGTCTGAAAAATCTCAAACACGATCTGTGCGTGAATTGACTTATGCACGTAGGGTATATGATAATCAGGTGTATACAGAAAATATTGTCGGTGGCATGAGTTTTCGCCTTGAGGCGGGTTCAAAAAATATATCTGTTCCTGGAGCTCTTAAACTTCGCAAGAATAAAATGATTCGCATCCAGTTGTTTATTCCAATATTAGGAAGTGAAGTTGGACGCATGGATTTTACACCAGATTATGTGTTAATAGTAGATCGAATTCATAAGCAGTATATTAAGGCTGATTATAATCAGGTAGATTTCTTACAGAAGCAGGGGCTTAATTTTTATTCATTGCAGGCCTTGTTTTGGAATCAGTTGCTAGTGCCAGGTAACACTAAAGTATCTGATTCTGATTTGAAGCGCTTCTCTGTTAGTCTTGATGAGAAGGGTGAATTCATTCCTTTAACATTGAAGAATGGATCAATGACCTATAATTGGAATACAGATAAAACTTCAGCAAAAATCCAAGAAGCTATAATTGCTTTTAAAGATACGAAGTATGGCACTTCTACTTTAAATTGGAAGTATTCTGACTTTAAGAATATCGGTGTGAAACAGTTCCCTGCTTCTCAGATATTTGAATTTGTTACTCATGCAACTCGTAAGGAACAAAAGGTAAAGGTAACTATAAATATGGATGAGTTGGGTACAAGTAGTGATTGGAGTTTGGAAACAGAACTGTCACCCAAATATAAGCAAGTAGATGTCCAGGAAGTACTGGGTCAAATTATGAATATGTAATGAAACGAGTCCTATTAATTGTATTACTAATTTCTTTTTGCTTATTGCCTTATGCTCAGAATAAAAAGCAAAGGAAATTAAATGGTAAGGCTACAACAACAAAGGTAGCAAAATCAAAAATAATTAAAAATACTGTTTATACGAATTTTTCTATCCGTGGATTGCAGAATCAAAGGGCTGCTATTCAGAAAAAAATTCGTGAACAGGAGGCTGAATTGCGTGCTAATAAGGAAAACGTTAAGCAGCGTCTTCAAAATCTTCTAGTGATTAACAGTGAAATCGACCAGAAGCAAAAAAGTATAGATGGTATTCAGAGTGATATTCACCATATAGAAGGTAATATTGGCATTCTTAAAAGTCAGCTCAAAACGTTAGAGCAGCAGTTACAAGACCGTAAGGCCAAGTATATCAAGTCTATGCGATATATGAGCAGACATCATTCTGTTCAAGATAAACTTATGTTTATTTTTAGTGCCAAAAGTTTTGCTCAAATGTATCGCCGTTTCCGTTTTATACGACAATATGCTGCTTTCCAAAAGGCGCAGGGTGATATGGTAAAGGCCAAGCAAGAAGAGGTTACTGGTAAGCATGTTGAACTGGAAAAAGTAAAGGGGCATAAAAACAGCTTGCTTACCGAAAGTAAAAGGGCGCGTACAGAATTGGAGGGCAAAAAGACAGAGCAGCAAGATGTAGTGAAAACACTACAGTCCCAACAAAAAACGATACAGAATATCATAGCAGAGCAACATAAGAAAGATGCTGCATTGAATGCACAAATAGATCGTTTGGTAGCACAAGAAGTGGCAAAAGCACGTGCTCGTGCTGCAGCTGAAGCAAAGAAAAGAGCTGCTGCTGCCGAAGCTGCTAAGCGAAGAGCTGCTGAGTTGGCTAAAAAGAAAGCTGCAGCCGAAGCCGCAGCTCGTGAAAATGCACGACGAATAGCTGAGGCAAAAGCGAGAGAGGCTAAATTGAAAGCAGAGGCCGAGGCCGCTCGTAAGGCTGCCGAAGCTGCCAAACGTGCTCAGGCCGCAGCAGCTGAAGCTAAGAAGATTGCCGCTGCTGAGGCTGCAACTAAGGCAGCCGCTGCTCGAGAAGCTGCAGCGGCTCAGGCTGCTCGTGAAGCTCAAGTGGCTCGAGAAGCAGCTGAGCGTAAAGCGAAAGCTGATGAGGTAAGAACAAAAAAAGAAATAGCTGAAGCTAAAGAAGAGGCTCGTGAGGCTGAATCTTTGTCATCGGTAGACCGTATGATGAATAGTGGATTTGAAGCTAATCGTGGTCGACTTCCTATGCCTATTACAGGTAGCTATCGTATTGTCAGCCATTTTGGTCAACATAGC
This sequence comes from Segatella baroniae B14, assembly GCF_022024235.1. Classification (GTDB taxonomy): domain Bacteria; phylum Bacteroidota; class Bacteroidia; order Bacteroidales; family Bacteroidaceae; genus Prevotella; species Prevotella bryantii. Next base: position 1,965,840 of record NZ_CP091799.1, on the reverse strand, counting down.
GTAGATGGCTTAAATGGTGTTACTCTTGATAATAAAGGTATTAATATTATGGGGCATGCAGGGTGTAATGCCAGAGCCATTTATGATGGTGAGGTTTCTGCAGTCTTCGGCTACTCGGGTACATGGGTTGTCATGGTTCGCCACGGGGCGTATATTTCTGTTTATTGTAACTTGAAGTCTGTGGCTGTCCATCGTGGGCAACGGGTTAGTGCAAGACAAGGATTAGGTTCGGTAGGAGCAGATAATATATTGCAGTTTCAGCTCCGTAAAGAAACGGCTAAATTGAATCCTGAAGCTTGGCTAGGTCGATAATATAAAAAAGAGGCTTAAATTTATTAAGATTTAAGCCTCTTTTTTATATTTCTCATGTTATCATGTAATATGAAGAGCTTTAAAAAAATGATATCGATGCATCGAATCCTGGCATAACAATAATTGTCGAATAGTTGCTGACTTTTACAGTATGTAAGATTTTCAACAAAGATGCGTAAAGACACATATAACAGAATAATGCAGTATTATCGTATATCAGTATGATGGAGTAATTCAGTATATTGCTTAATTGCATTTCTTATTTCATCGATTTTGATGTATTCATCAGCGGAGTGACTTCTACTGCTTTCTCCTGGTCCTAATTTAAAAGAAGGGAAACTCATGAGTGCTTGATCACTTAGTGTTGGAGATCCGAAAGGAGTCATTCCCATAGAAATACACTTTTGAATAATCGGATGTTCTACATCTATTCTTGATGATTTAAGTCGGTAGGAGTGTGCATGACATTCACTTTTGGTATGTTCATCGATAAAATGAAAAACATCTTCATTATCATAGAATTCGTTGGTTCTAATATCTACGACTAAAGTACATTTATCAGGAATAACATTGTGCTGGGTTCCTGCATTGATTTGGGTAACTGTCATCTTGGTTGGACCAAGGAAAGGACTTACTCTATTAAATTTATAATTCTTAAGCCAAGTTAGATCGTCAATTATTTCATAGATGGCGTTAACGCCTTCGTTTCTAGCAGCGTGCCCACTTTTACCGTGTGCTATAACATCAATAACCATAAGTCCTTTTTCTGCAACCGCAGGTTGCATGCCAGTGGGCTCACCGACAATGGCTAAATCAACAGATGGCAGTAAAGGTAGTGCTCTACTGATGCCATCTTTACCGCTGATTTCCTCTTCTGCGGAAGCTAAATAAATATAGTTGAAACTTTGTGGTTCTTTAGCTAAAAAACGATAGACTTGGAGTAATGAGACGAGTCCACCTCCACAGTCATTGCTTCCAAGGCCATATAGCATACCGTTTTCAAGGATCGGTTCGTATGGATTTTTTGTCCATGTCGCAACAGGTTTAACAGTATCAATATGTGCATTGAGCAGAAGAGTAGGCTTATTAGTATCCCATTCTTCGCTGAGTATCCAAATATTATTACCTTCGCGATGAGGTTTGAAACCATATTGGATTATTGATTCTTCTAGAGCGTCTGCTGCATCTTTTTCAGTTCTGCTGACAGATGGAATAGCAATGAGCTTTTGTAAAAGTTCGATAGCATCGTTAGTATATAATTCTAGTTCTTTCATATTCCGCAAACTTACATAATTTTTATGATATACAAATAAAAAAAATACCGAAAAAGAAAATTATGGTTGGCAATTTATTTTGTTTTCTTATGAAATTCTTCTATCTTTGCAATAATATAAAACTTTGTTATTATGCAAACGAGATGTCATCTTTCGGTTTTAATTCATGAACAGGCTAAAAAGTATGGTGATAAACCAGCTTTAACTTTCCGTAATTTTGGAAGCCAAAAATGGAAAGATGTTTCCTGGAATCAATTCTCTTTACGAGTAAAACAGGTAAGTAATGCGCTTCTTAATCTTGGGTTAAAACCACAGGATAAAATAGCAGTATTCTCTCAGAATTGTATCCAATATTTGTATACGGATTTTGGTGCTTATGGTGTAAGAGTGATATCTATTCCTTTTTATGCGACAAGCAGTGAACAGCAGATTCAATATATGTTGAATGATAGCGAAATTCGTATTCTTTTTGTTGGAGAACAAGAGCAATATGATAAAGCACATAGAGTGTTCGCTTTATGCCCAACTTTGGAACGCATAGTCATATATGATCCTAGTGTACGTATTAGTTCACATGATCCGAATACTCTTTACTTTGAAGATTTTATCAAATTAGGTGAAAATCTACCGCGCCAGTCTGAAGTGGAAAAACTTTGGAGTGAAGCTTCGGATAAAGATATCTGTAATATCCTCTATACGAGTGGTACTACTGGTGATAGTAAGGGTGTGGTGCTTACATATGAACAGTATAAAGCTGCTTTGGAAGCTAATGCTAAATGTGTACCTGTGAATGAAAATGATAGGGTGATCAATTTCTTGCCATTCACTCATATCTTTGAACGTGGCTGGGCTTATCTGGCTATGTCGAAGGGTGCATTGATGATTATTAATACATATCCGAAGGAAATTCAGGAGAGTATGCGTGAAACCCATCCAACTTGTATGAGTTCTGTGCCTCGTTTTTGGGAAAAGGTCTATATCGCTGTTAAAGCAAAAATGGATTCTGCAAGTGCTATTCAGAAGAAAATATTCCAGGCAGCTTTAGCAGTAGGGCATAAGCGCAATATCGTTTATAAAAGTAAAGGTCATCGTGTGCCTCTTTTGCTGGAATTACAGTATAAGGCTTATAATAAATCTATTTTGGGTTTGGTGCGTAAGCAACTAGGACTAGACCATCCACACATTTTTCCTACAGCAGGGGCTTATGTGTCTCCAGAAGTAGAGGAATTTATTCATTCCATCGGCATTAATATGATAGTGGGATATGGTCTTACTGAAAGTTTGGCAACAGTGTCTTGCGATCATGCAAATGAACCATTTACTATTGGTTCTGTAGGACGACCGATAGATGGAATTCAAATTAAAATCGGTGAGAACGATGAGATTTTATTAAAGGGGCCTACCATTACCCCAGGTTATTATCATCGTGACTCTGTGAATGCCAAATCTTTCGATGAAGAAGGATTCTTCCATACAGGTGACGCTGGCTATCTGAAAAATGGTGAGTTGTTTTTGAAAGAACGCATTAAAGATCTTTTTAAAACTTCTAATGGAAAATATATTGCCCCACAGCAAATAGAAGCATTGTTGTTAGTCGATAAATTTGTAGATCAAGTTGTAGTTATTGCAGATCAGCGCAAATTTGTTTCTGCATTGATTGTTCCTGATTTTCGCGTGTTGGAAGAATGGGCACGAGAGCATAAAATAAAAGTTGATTCAAGAGAGTCTCTTTGTTCAAATGAGAAGGTCGTAAAGATGATGTTTGACAGAATTAAAACACTGCAGCAGCAACTTGCTCCTTATGAACAGATTAAGCAATTTACACTACTTGCTCATCATTTCTCAATGGAATCAGGTGAACTGACTAATACTTTAAAGATTAGAAGGTCGGTAATTTATAAGAATTTCAAAGAAATTATAGATAAGATGTATGAGTGTTAATGGGGTGCGCCCATGAATAGATTAAAATAGAATAAGATGATAACAGCAGACCAGTTAAAAAATGTTATGGAGCGTACTGAAGCTCTATATCGTTATTTGAATATAGATCAGAAAAAAGTAGAGTTCGAGGAAGAACAACTACGCACACAGGCTCCTGATTTTTGGGATGATCCTAAATATGCTCAGGAACAAATGAAAAAAGTCAAGGAAATCCAGAAGTGGCTTGATGGTTATAAAGAGGTTAGGCAATATGCAGACGAACTTCAGTTAGCTTTTGAATTCTATAAGGATGAAATGGTTACTGAAGAAGAAGTTGATGACGATTATGCTAAAGCTATTAAGGCTATTGAGAATCTTGAGTTGAAGAATATGCTTCGTCAGGAAGAAGACAGTATGGATGCTGTATTGAAAATAAATTCTGGTGCTGGTGGTACAGAAAGTCAAGATTGGGCTTCTATGTTGATGCGTATGTATATGCGTTGGTGTGAGGCTCATGGATATAGCGTAAAGATTACCAATATGCAAGATGGTGATGAAGCTGGTATTAAGAGTGTGGAAATGACGATTGAGGGCGGTGAGTTCGCTTACGGTTTCCTAAAGAGTGAGAATGGCGTACATCGTTTAGTTCGTGTCTCTCCATACAATGCTCAAGGTAAGCGTATGACTAGTTTCGCTTCTGTTTTCGTTACTCCTCTTGTAGATGATACTATCGAAATTTATGTTGATCCTGCCAAGGTTTCTTGGGATACTTTCCGCTCTGGTGGTGCTGGTGGTCAGAATGTGAATAAGGTAGAGTCTGGAGTTCGTCTTCGTTATCAGTATGAGGATCCTGATACTGGTGAGCATGAAGAGATCCTGATTGAGAATACGGAGACACGAGATCAACCTAAAAACCGTGCTAAGGCTATGTTACTGTTGAAGTCACAGTTATATGATCGGGCGTTGAAAAGAAAGCAAGCAGAACAGGCTAAAGTTGAAGCTGGTAAGAAAAAAATTGAGTGGGGAAGTCAAATCCGTAGCTATGTATTTGATGACCGTCGCGTAAAAGATCACCGAACTAATTACCAGACTTCTGATGTGGATGGAGTTATGGATGGTAAATTAGATGAATTTATCAAATCATATTTGATGGAATTTGCTGCAGTCGATGCTGCTTCTGCAGAATAATCGAATTATAAACCTTTAAAACAACATATCATGGGTACTAATAAAGCACTAAGAAAGGCAAAGCATGATGCTTATATGGCCAAACAAGAAAAACAAGGAAGAAAAGTAGTCAATTGGATTTTTGGCATTCTGATTGTACTAGCTATTATGTTTGCAATATTTACAGTCTATATTGTATAATGAGTGGATTTGAAATAGAAAGGAAATTTTTAGTCAAGAAAGGCGACGCGTTTAAACGTGCCGCCTTTTCTTGCAGTCATATTGTGCAGGGATATATTCCTGCTGATGGTGCTACAGTTCGTATTCGGATTCGTGATAATCAGGCTTACCTTACGATAAAAAGCCATTCGGTGGATGGGGGATTGTCTCGTTATGAATTTGAAAAAGAAATTACTATGGATGAGGCTCTGCATCTTATCAAACTATGTAAGGGTGGGGTGATAGATAAGCATCGGTATTTGGTAAAATCAGAAAATCATACTTTTGAAATAGACGATTTCCATGGTGAAAATGTGGGCCTTATTATGGCTGAAGTAGAGTTATCAAGTACAGAAGAAGAATTTGAAAAACCAGAATTTATAGGAATAGAGGTAACAGGTGATAAGCGATTTTACAATTCACATTTATTAGAGAATCCTTTCTCTTTATGGAAGAATACTTTACCAGAAGAGTACATATAAGTGATATAAAAGTAAGACGGCTGAGAAATTGATATATTATCTGGATATTTTCTTTCGTTTTTGCATAAAAGGATATATTTTTTTTTATACTTTTGCAGTGTAAATCGAAAAGAAGAATTTTATGTCAAATACAGAGAGAGTAAATTTTGGTAGTAAGTTAGGTGCAATATTGGCTACGGCAGGTTCTGCTGTTGGATTAGGTAATGTATGGCGTTTTCCATATATGGCTGGTGAAAACGGAGGTGCGGCGTTTATTCTGATTTATTTTGGATGCGTTTTGATACTGGGTTTGCCATGTATGCTAGGTGAATTTATTATAGGTCGTCATGGTGCTTCTAATACATATCGAGCTTATAGCAAGATTTCTGGTGGAAGTTCATGGAAGTATATAGGTTTTCTTGGTGTATTAACCGGTTTTTTGATTACAGGTTATTATGCTGTTGTTGCCGGTTGGTGTTTGCAGTATGTTTTTGCAACTATAACCGGACAACTTCATGGTGATCCTCAATATTTTGCTGATTATTTCAGTAATTTTTCTATGGATCCTTTTATGCCATTATTTTGGACGTTAGTAGTTATTATTGTAACCCATGTGGTCATTATTAATGGTGTAAGAGGAGGTATAGAGAAAATATCGAAGATGCTCATGCCAACTTTGTTTATCTTGTTGGTTATGATGGTTGTTGCAGCATGCCTGCTTCCGAATGCGTCAAAGGGTATAGCTTTTCTCTTTGTTCCTGATTGGGGTAAAGTTACGTCTGATGTTTTTCTTGGAGCCTTAGGGCAGTCTTTTTACTCATTGAGTATTGCTATGGGATGTATCTGTACATTTGCTTCTTATTTTTCTCGTCAGACGAATTTGATTAAATCTGCTCTCCAGATTAGTGCATTGGACAGTTTGGTAGCTATTTTGGCTGGATTGGTGATATTTCCGGCTGCATTCTCTGTTGGTGTTCAACCGAATAGTGGAGCCTCATTGGTATTTATAACTTTGCCAAATGTATTTCAGCAAGCTTTTGGCAACCAACCTCTTATAGGTGTTATCGTATCTTTGATGTTTTATGGTTTACTTTCTTTAGCAGCTTTGACCTCTTTAATATCTCTTCATGAGGTAAGTACGGCTTTTTTATATGAAGAGTTGCATATAAGCCGTAAGAAGGGTGCATTGATAGTTACTATCTCGACTTTGGTTATAGGTTCTATTTGCTCGTTATCATTAGGAAATTGGAGCGGTTTGTCTTTCTTTGGGAAACCATTATTCGAAGTCTTTGATTTTGTAACAGGGCAGATTTTTTTGCCAATAGGTGGTTTCCTTACTTGTATATTCTTGGGGTGGATTGTACCTAAGCAAGTGGTTAAAGATGAGTTTACGAATTGGGGAACATTAAAGGGTACTTTTTTTAATTTCTTTTTGTTCACTATGCGTTTTGTTTGTCCTGTATGTATATTGGTCATCTTTCTTCATCAGTTGGGAGTAATTTAAGTGTAGCCAATAAAGGTAAGATAGCTGAATAATTTTTTATGGAAAATAGAGGAAGTTTTGCTACAAAAATCGGTGTAATTTTAGCTACAGCAGGTTCTGCTGTAGGTTTGGGAAATATTTGGAGATTTCCTTATATGACAGGTCAAAATGGTGGCGCAGCTTTTATTGCTGTTTATTTTGTCTGTATTTTGTTATTAGGAATACCTGGTGTTATTGCAGAATTTGTTATAGGACGTCATTCGGGAACCAATGCAGCAAGGGCTTATCGTAATTTAAGTTTAAAAGGCCCTTGGGGGCTTATTGGTTATATGGGTGTCTTTACCTCTATGATTATATTGGGCTTTTATGCTGTTATTGCTGGATGGTGTCTTCAATATCTGTTCGCTTCCTTAACAGCAAAGATAAATGGAGATGCTGTTTATGTGCAACAATACTTCAAGGAGTTCTCTTCTAATCCAATAGAACCTACTTGTTGGACAATTTGCTTTATTTTATTAACACACTTTGTTGTGGTTAGAGGTGTTCGTAACGGTATAGAGAAGGCCTCTAATATCTTGATGCCAACCTTATTTGTTTTGTTGGTTATCATAGTGATAGCATCATGTTCTTTGCCAAATGCTTCTAAGGGAATTGAGTTTTTGTTTCAAGTAGATTGGAGCAAATTATCGTCTTCTGTTATTTTTGATGCTTTGGGGCAGGCATTTTTTTCTTTAAGCCTAGGTACGGCTTGCCTTTGCACGTATGCTTCTTATTTCAATAGGCAGACTAATTTGGTAAAATCAGCTGTTGTTATAGCGCTTATAGATTCGTTTATTGCAATTTTAGCTGGTTTGATGATTTTTCCTGCAGCATTCTCTATTGGAGTTAATCCTGATAGTGGACCATCTTTAATTTTTATAACACTGCCAAATGTATTTTATCAAGTATTCTCGGGTGTTCCAGTTTTAGGAAATATTATATCTGTGTTATTTTATTTCCTTTTGTCATTGGCAGCATTGACATCTACTATTTCTATGCATGAAATTGGTACGGCTTTTTTTTATGAGGAATTAAAAATACCTCGTAAGCAGGGAGCTTGCATCGAAACTGCTGTTTGTATGGTGATAGGTATATTATGCTCTTTGTCTTTTGGTGCTAATCAGTTCTTGACGGAATTTATAGCAAATAAGTCTTTTTTAGATTGTTGTGATTATCTTACTTCAAATATTCTACTTCCATTAGGTTCTTTCTTTACTTGTATATTCTTGGGATGGTTTGTTTCCAAGAAAATTGTAAAAGATGAATTCACAAATTGGGGTACATTAAAGAGTACTTTCTATGGTATTTGGATCTTTACTGTTCGGTTTATTTGTCCAGTATTAATAGCACTCATTTTTTTACGTCAATTGGGAATAATAAAAATATAATAGCTACGTTTTATAGATATATGGCTTAAGTATGTTATATATTCTAGAATGATGCGAAATTATTTGAAGCATATTTTTTATCTTCAGCGCAACGATAGAAAGGCTCTTTTTGTTTTATTGTTAATCACTGTTGTTTGTATCTTTATCTTTTTTTATATTGATACAAGTTATACTCGTGTAGATATGTCTCACGAAGACTCATTGCGGTTTTATGGAAATTCGGTGTCGCAATTGAATGGTCGTAATCATGTACCTGCAGAGTATTATCAAGTAGAAGGCAAAAATGTAGCTTTGTTTCCATTTGATCCTAATACAGCAGATAGTACACAGTTATTGGCTTTAGGATTGCAGGCTTGGCAAGTAAGAAGTATTTATCGATATCGTGCTAAGGGTGGTATTTACCGTAGACCTGAAGATTTTGCCAGATTGTATGGATTGACAAAAAAGCAATATCGTGCATTGGAACCTTATATTCAGATTAGTGATGATTATCAACCTTCTGCAGAGTTGTTTCCTGAATCATCCGTTTCTCATGCAGAAAAAAATCGTTCTTTTGAGCGTGATACATTGAAATATCCTCAAAAGTTAAAGGTGGGACAATATATATCTTTGAATACGGCTGATACTACAATGTTGAAAAAGGTTCCTGGCATTGGTAGTACTTTTGCTTCTCGTATTGTTCGTTATCGAGAGCAGTTAGGTGGATATTTCAGTGTATCTCAACTTTTGGAGATAGATGGGTTTCCTGAAGAGGCCTTGAAATTTTTTGTTATAAACAATAAGAGTATCCACAAGTTAAATGTAAATAAACTGTCTTTAAATCAGCTTCGTAAGCATCCATATATTAATTTTTATCAGGCTCGTGAAATATGTGATTATCGTAGATTAAAAGGGCCCTTGAATAGCTTGTCAGAGCTGCATCTTTTTAAAGACTTTTCTGCTGAAGACATACAGCGACTGTCACCTTATGTATCATTTTAATATATAAAGCACTAAATGAATCATCCATTTAGTGCTTTCTGTCGGGATTAGGCGACTCGAACGCCCGACCCCTACGTCCCGAACGTAGTGCGCTACCAACTGCGCTAAATCCCGATTTGCAATGCAAAGTTACACTAAAAAAACGAATAATCAATTTTTTTTGAGAGAAAATTAGAAGAAAATTTGTGGGAATCAAAAAAATGTTTTATCTTTGCACTCGCAATTCAGAAATGGTACCTTAGCTCAGGTGGTAGAGCAATGGACTGAAAATCCATGTGTCCTTGGTTCAACTCCAAGAGGTACCACAGACAAGCGATTACGTTTTACGTAATCGCTTTTTTTAGTTCTTATATTTTGTTCTTATTTGGGTGCTGACAAATGCAGTTATCTCTTTTGTGTATAGTCATCGTTCTGAATTTCATGTTGAGTGCGTCAAAAGTAAGTAACTTATTGGTAAGTAATTCGCCTGAGCCTGTAAAGTATTTCAGTACTTCGGCCGCTTGTATTGTACCAAGCATACCAGCGATGGCTCCAAATACTCCGGTCTCATGGCTACGTGGTACATCATTTTCGGCAGGCGGCTCTTGTAAGTAGCATCGATAACAGGTTGTGCCAGGTACATGTGTAAAAGTCTGTCCGGTAAAGGCTCGAATTGCACCATGTGAGAAAGGCTTCTTCAACTTGATACATGTATCGTTGATAAGAAATTTAGTTTGAAAATTATCTGTTGCATCTACAATAAAATCCCAGGATGAGATAATTTTTTCTGCGTTATCGGATGTAAGACGGGTATGATAGGTAGTAACTTTAGTGTCAGGGTTAAGTCTTTCTATTTTTTCTTGAGCACTCTCAACTTTTAATCGTCCTAAATCGGGTGTAGAGTGTATAATTTGGCGTTGTAGATTAGACAGATCTACGCGATCTGCATCTATAATACCAATATGACCAACACCAGCAGCGGCAAGATAAAGCGCAATAGGAGAGCCCAAACCTCCAGATCCGACTATCAGTACTTGTGCATTTAGAATTTTTTTTTGGCCTTCTATACCAATAGAAGGAAGTAGAATGTTACGATGATATCTTTCTTTTTGTTCTGAGGTTAAATCAGTCATATTTTATTTATTTATTATGATAAGAGCTGAAACTGGGTAAAAAGTTTCAGCTCTTATTAATATATAGTGATAGTTCTTAATTTATAATAATTCAGGAAGCTGGAATAGCTTAATGCCGTTAGAGCCTTTAATAAGGATATAATATCCGGAAAGGTTCTCCTGTCGTATAGCCTCTTTTACTTCATCCACATTGTGGAATTTGGTAAAATTACAGTTCGTCTTTTCAAATTCTTCACCTACTAACCATACTTTATCAATATTGCATTCTTTGAGCATGTCAGCAATCTTCTGATGCTCTGCGTCAGAAACGTTACCTAATTCACGCATATCGCCAAGTATAGCCATTTTGGGTGAAACTGCCATGACTTTGAAATTTTCAAGGGCGGCAGCCATGCTAGAAGGATTGGCATTGTAGGCATCTACGATTAACTTGTTATTTTCAGTAACAGTAAGTTGACTTCTATTGTTGCTCGGGCAGTAATTTTCTAGGGCATGATTAATCTGTACAGGATCAACCCCGAAATGCAAGCCTATAGTAATAGCAGCTAACATATTGTCGATATTATATGCACCAATCAGTTGTGTCTGAACTTCGTATAACTGAGGTTCGCCTTCTTTTCTCCAATTAAATTTCAGGAATGGTGCACAGCTGAGCACTTCACCTTGGATGTTGGCATCTTCATCTTGGCCATAGGTAATTACGCGGTTGATGTTGCGTTGCTGAACCATCTTTACAAGATGTGGATTGCTTTCATTAAGAAATACTAAAGCATCGTTTTCAGCTAAAAAGTCATATAATTCACCTTTGGTCTTTTTGACGCCTTCAAAACTTCCAAAGCCCAGTAAGTGAGCACGACCAACATTGGTAATCATACCACAAGTCGGTTCTACATATTTGACAAGAACATCGATGTCTCCAGGATGGCTTGCACCCATCTCTACAACTGCGATTTCATGTTCCTTATTTAGTCTCAGTAAAGTCTTTGGTACACCGATGTCATTATTAAAATTTCCTTCGGTATGCATTACATTATATTTTTCACTGAGTACAGCAGAAACTAGTTCTTTTGTAGTTGTTTTTCCGTTAGTACCAGTGATACCAATAACAGGTATATCAAACTGCCGACGATGTTCTCTTGCTAGTTCCTTGAATGTGGTTAGGGTATTGTCGGTAAGAATATATCTTGAGTCACCTTCGACGGCATATTCTTTCTCATCGATAATCGCATAGGAACAACCTTTTTCCAAAGCCGAGGCAGCAAACTTGTTACCATCGAATGATTCGCCTTTCAAAGCAATGAAGATACTATCTTGAGGACAGTCACGGCTATCTGTTGTAACCGTAGGATGCTCTTGATAGATTTTGTAGAGTTCTTTTATATCCATGATGTGATAAATATTTGAATGCAAAAGTACAAAAAAAACTGTAAGCTACTGCTTTTTCTCAATTAATATTCTTAATTTTGCAGTAATATGACAGCGCAAAATGACTATATGATAAATGTCCATGGACAACTGCTTTCGTTACAGAAACCAGTTGTTATGGGTATCTTGAATTGTACCCCCGACAGTTTCTTTGCCGGAAGTCGTAAACAAACAGAAGTAGAAATAGCTGAACGAACTTGGCAGATTATCAATGAAGGTGGTTCTATCATTGATGTTGGTGCTTTTTCGACTCGTCCTGGTGCTCAAGAAGTCTCGGAAGAAGAGGAAATGCGTAGATTACGTTTTGCATTGGCTATCGTACGCCGTGAATCTCCTTCTTCTATCGTTTCTGTCGATACTTATCGTCCGAATGTAGCTCGTATGGCAGTGGAAGAATATGGGGTAGATATTATCAATGATGTTTCTGAAGGTGGAATCACGGGGATTGTAGATACTCCTTTAGAATCTTCAAAAGAAAGGGAATATCCAGAAATTTTCCAAATGATGGGAAAATTAAAAGTTCCTTATATCCTGATGTCTGTACAGGGTAATCTACATGATATGATATATCGTTTTTCTCGTGAAATAGAGCAGCTTCATGAATTGCAAGTTAAGGATATAATTCTTGATCCTGGCTTTGGATTTGGTAAAACGATAGAGGCTAATTACCAGATACTTAACGAAATGGATAAGTTAGAAATATTTGGCCTGCCGGTATTGGCTGGAGTATCTCGTAAGCGCATGATACATCAACTTATTCAGGTGCCTGCTGATGAAGCATTGAATGGTACAACTGTTGTGGATACCATGGCACTGATGAAAGGTGCAAAAATACTTCGTGTACATGATGTATTGGAGGCTTCTCAAGCTGTAACCATATATAATCAATTGATTTCTTCTTCTCAAGTGTAGACTCTATGATCGTATTTGGAATAAAGGATATTATCGATGTTTTTCTCGTGGCGTTGATGCTTTATTACATCTATCGCTTGATGAAAGAGTCACGGTCTCTTAATGTCTTTTTGGGTATCATGTTATTCGTTTTAATTTGGCTATTTGTTAGTCAAATTGTCGAAATGAAATTATTGGGCTCAATATTAGATAAGTTGGTCAGTGTCGGAGTGATTGCGCTTATTGTAATTTTTCAGGAAGATATTCGCAAATTCCTGTATGAATTAGGCACCCAGAAAGGTATACGTCGCTTGGTAAATTTCTTTAAGTCTAATAGAAACTCTACTAAAGAAGAAGATAAAGAGACGATTATACCAATTGTTATGGCTTGTATGAGTATGAGCAAAAAATATGTTGGTGCTCTGATCGTCATAGAGCGTGGCGTACCTTTAACTGATATTGTAGATACGGGTGAACTTATTGATGCTCGTATAAACCAGCGTTTGATAGAAAATATTTTTTTCAAAAATTCTCCGTTGCATGATGGGGCGATGGTTATATCTCGTAAACGTATAGAAGCTGCAGGATGTATACTTCCTGTCAGCCATAATCAAGATATTCCGAAAGAATTAGGACTTCGCCATCGTGCAGCTATGGGTATTTCTCAAAATAGTGATGCCATTGCAATAGTAGTTTCCGAAGAAACGGGTAGAATATCTGTAGCTATAAAAGGCGAATTTCATCTTCGCCTTTCTGCAGAAGAGTTGGAGAGTGTTCTTACGCGTGAGATTTAGAAAAAAAAGCAGTTTCTTTCTCATCTATCTACATATTTTTTCGTACTTTTGCAAAGCAGATGTTACAATTTTTAATAATACGATCTACTGAAATTTAAATTTTAAAATATATTATATTATGGATTTATTACAGCAAATTATTGCGCGTGCAAAAGCAAACAAGCAGCGTATTGTGCTCCCTGAGGCAGAAGAAGAGCGCACATTAAAAGCTGCCGATAAGGCTCTTGGTGATGACTTGGCAGATCTTATCCTCATCGGTAACCCTGATAATTTGAAGGCACTTGCTGATAAATGGGGTCTTAAGAATATCGACAAGGCAACTATCGTTGATCCTCAAAACAATCCTAAGACAGAAGAGTATGCAGCTGCTTTGGCTGAACTTCGCAAGAAAAAGGGTATGACTATAGAGCAGGCTCGTGAATTGGTAACCAAGAACAATCTATACTTGGGTTGTATGATTATCAAGACAGAGGGTGCTGATGGTCAGATTTCTGGCGCATTGAGTACCACAGGTGATACTCTTCGTCCTGCGTTGCAGATTATCAAGTGTGCTCCTGGTATTACTTGTGTTAGTGGTGCAATGTTGCTGATTACCAATCAGCCTGAGTTTGGTGAAAATGGTGTTGTTGTTATGGGTGATGTTGCTGTTACTCCTAATCCTTCAGCAGATCAGCTTGCTCAGATTGCTTATACTACTGCTCAGACTGCAGGAAGTGTAGCTGGCTTTGCTGATCCTCGCGTTGCTATGTTAAGCTTCTCTACTAAGGGTAGTGCTAAAGATGCTATCGATAAGGCTACTGGTAAGAGTGTATATATTATTGACAAGGTAGTTGAGGCTACTAAGATTGCTAAAGAAAAATTCCCTACACTTCATGTTGATGGTGAACTTCAGGCAGATGCTGCTCTTGTTCCAGGTGTTGCTGCTAAGAAGGCTCCAGGTAGCGAAATCGCAGGTAAGGCTAATGTCTTGATTGCTCCTAATTTGGAAGTTGGTAATATCGGTTATAAACTCGTTCAGCGTCTTGGTGGTGCTATTGCTATTGGCCCAATCCTCCAGGGTATCGCACGTCCTGTTAACGATTTGTCTCGTGGTTGTTCTGTAGATGATATCTATTATATGATCGCAATTACAGCTTGTCAGGCTCAGGATGCTAAAAAGGCATAAACTTTTTTCTCTAATTCAATAATTTAAAAATCAGATAGATGAAAATTCTTGTATTGAACTGTGGTAGTTCATCAATCAAGTATAAATTATATGATATGGCCAACGAGTCTGTATTGGCTCAGGGTGGTGTAGAACGTATTGGTATCGATGGTGCTTTTATTAAAGTAACTTTACCAAACGGAGAAAAGAAACAGATTAATGCAGAACTTCCTACTCATAAAGAGGGTGTAAACTTGGTATTCAAATGCCTTCTTGATAAAGAGTTTGGTGCTATTAAAGATTTGAAGGAAATCGACGCTGTTGGTCATCGTATTGTGCAGGGTGGTGATAAGTACAATCAGTCTGTCATTGTAGACCAGAGTGTAGAGGAAGGTATAGAGGAATTGTGTGATTTGGCTCCTGTACATAATGCAGGTCACTTAAAAGGTATCCGTGCTGTAGATGCTTTGATGCCTGGTACTCCTCAGGTTTGTGTATTTGATAATGCATTCCATAGTACAATGCCTGATTATGCATATCTTTATGCTATCCCTTACGAGGTGTATGAAAAGTATCATGTACGTCGTTATGGTTTCCATGGTACATCTCATCGTTATGTATCAAAGCGTGCTATCGATATGTTGGGTCTCGATCCTAACAACTCTAAGATTGTAACTTGCCATATTGGTAATGGTGCTTCTTGTTCTGCAGTTGTTAATGGTAAGGTGATGGATACTTCTATGGGACTAACACCATTGGCTGGCGTTATGATGGGTTCTCGTTCTGGTGATATCGATCCTTCTGCTGTAACTTATATTATGGATAAGTTGGGTAAGCAGCCACAAGAAATGGCTGATTATCTTAATAAGGAGAGTGGTTTACTTGGTATTAGTGGTGTTTCAAGCGATATGCGTGATGTTTATGACGCTTCAGTTGCAGGCAACAAGCGTGCTCAGCTTGCTATTAAGATGTACACCTATCGTATCAAGAAATATATCGGTTCTTATGCAGCTGCTATGGGTGGTGTTGATGCTATCATCTTCACTGCTGGTGTAGGTGAGAATCAAGCTCAGATTCGTCAGTACTCTTTAGAGGGACTTGAATTCCTTGGTGTTGAGCTCGATAAAGAAGTGAATCTTGGTATTCATGGTAAAGAAGCTGTTATTTCTACAGCTAATTCGAAGGTTAAAGTTGCTGTTATCCCAACTGAC
This sequence comes from Segatella baroniae B14, assembly GCF_022024235.1. GTDB lineage: Bacteria > Bacteroidota > Bacteroidia > Bacteroidales > Bacteroidaceae > Prevotella > Prevotella bryantii. The sequence continues at coordinate 1,950,019 of NZ_CP091799.1, read as the reverse complement.
GAGGAAATCGTTATCGCAAGAGATACTCAGGAACTTGTATCTAAGTTGTAATGACTGCGAAGTTCGACTTCGTTAACTATATAAAGGATTCTCTTCTTCGTTCTTGCAAGTAGAGAATCCTTTTCAAAAAAAAGCATGGAACAACCACTAGACAAAACTATATTTTATAAGACAAACAAATCAAAAACAAATTACAAACAAACAACTTTTTAAGTACTAAAACACTACGCAAATGAAGAATAAAATTGTAACCTTTGGTGAAGTCCTCTTAAGACTCTCTAAATTTGGCAGAAAACGCTTATTTCAGCCAGGAGAATTTATTGAAAATTTTGGTGGAAGTGAAGCCAATGTGGCTGTTTCATTGTCTACTTTAGGTGACAATGTGCAATACATTAGTCGCTTGCCTGATAACCTTCTAGGCAAATCAATCCAAATGACGCTCCGTAATTATAATGTCAATACTGATAGTATGATATGGGGTGGTGATCGTTTAGGATCTTATTATTTTGAGGAAGCTGCAGCCATGCGTAACTCTAGTGTGGTATACGATCGTAATGATTCTTCTTTTTATACGATTAAGCCTGGAATGATAGACTGGGAAAAGGCTTTCAGTGATGCTGCTATCTATCATTTCTCTGGTATTAGCTGTGCTATTAGTCGTGATTCCTTGGATGCTACTTGGGAATCTGTCAAGAAAGCTAAAGCTGCTGGTATTCCTATATCTTTTGATGTAAATTATCGCAAGAATTTATGGAAATTTGGTTCTGATGCTCAGGATGTTTTGCAGATATTTGCAGAGAAGGCTGATATTATCTTTGGTGATCAGGGTGAATATGAGGTGATTTCTGGTATGCCTGCCATTCCTTTTAAAGCTCTGGATGCCAATTATGAAATAGAAAGAGATGAATATCAGGCTTATTTCGATAAGGTACAGGAGATGTATCCAAAATGTAAAATATTTGTAATGGCTATACGTAACCAGATAGCAAGTACACATCATACTCTTACGGGTATGCTTTATATACAAGGTAAACTCTATACTACACGTATCTATGATATTAGTCCTATTGTAGACCCTATGGGTGTGGGAGATGCCTTTATTGCTGCTTATTTGCATGCTTATCAACATTGGAATGATGACCCTCAGCGTTGTCTTGATTTTGCATTGACAGCTTCTTCATTAAAGAATACCATTCCTGGTGACTTTAATTTAAATACAGAAGAGGAAATAGAACTTGTCATGAATTCAAATGGTCCTATCAAATTTGATGTAGAATAATTAATTTTATACAGATAATTTATATAAGGCAACAGTAAAAAACTGTTGCCTTTATTTGTTGTTTTATAAAAAAAAAATCAAAATTTGATTATTACTCTTGTATAATAAGAAAAATATTTGTATTTTTGTCGAACTTTTATAAGCTTAGAATAAATAAAATCCAACTAAATTTTGTGACTTTGAAAAAAATTTCGATACTTGTATCGGAATTAAGATATATTGTGGTTTTTAAGTAAAGACTGCAGTAAGAGACTACTTGAGTTAATTAAAGTTTAAAGTACTAGTACGTGGGCTGATTTAGCTGGGAAGCAAAGTCAGTCCTTTTTTATTTTTATTTTTTCTTATTGTTCTTTCTCTTTTTCTTGGTGGTTAATATTGTTTTTATTATCTTTGCAAACGAAAGAATACAAATAAAGTTTTGAATAATAGATGTTTGATGCGAATAAATCAACTTTAAGCAAGAAAGCCTTGTCGTGATGACAAGGCTTTTTAAATGGATTATATTGATTAATTTATGGTATACTTTCACCTTCGACATATTGTTCTAGGAACATGTGCTCTCCATCAAAAACGGCATAAGTAAATTGCCAAATCCAATCACCTAAAATAAGCATTCTGCTCTTTTTACTGAGTTTTAAATCAAGTTCAATATGCCTATGACCATAAAGAAAGTAATCAATGTTGGTATGAGTTTGCATATATTGCTTGGTAAATCTTATAAGATCTTCCTTATTCTCGCCCTTATATGGTTCTTCTTTACCGTCAGGTCGTTTCAATCTGCTGTGCTTTGCCCAGTGGAGTCCTAATGAAATTCCCCAGCGTGGATGAATGGCATTAAATAGTTTTTGACATGTAGAATTGTGGAATATCTTGCGAAGAATTTGAAATTTAATATCAGGATCTCCTAGTCCGTCTCCATGTGCAAGAAAGAAAATCTTACCATAGATATCGGTTGTTATGGGTTTATGGTGAACTATGACACCACACTCTTCTTCCAAATAACCATACATCCAAATGTCATGATTTCCTGTGAAGAAATGAATTTCTACACCATTGTCAGTCAATTCTGAGATTTTTCCGAGAAATCGCGTAAATCCCTTAGGAACAACATATTTGTATTCATTCCAAAAGTCAAACATGTCGCCCAGCATGTAAATAGCTGAAGCTTTCTCTTTGATACTGTCGAGAAATCTTACCAATCTGCGTTCTTGTGTGCGTCTGTGCTCCACAGCCAGTGATCCTAAATGCGCATCACTTAAAAAGTAAACGTTTTTTCTCAATGTGTTGTTGTATTTATGCAAAACCTAGTTCTACTTTAGCTTCTTCGCTCATCATGCTTTGATCCCATGCTGGTTCGAAAACAAGATTTACGTTAGCAGCCTTTACTCCTTCGACACTTTCTACCTTTGTGCGAACATCTTCCAATATAAAATCGGCAGCAGGACATGAAGGGGCTGTAAATGTCATGTCAATATCCAGAATACCGTCATTCTGAAGGTCTATTTTGTATATCATTCCAAGATCCCATATGTTTACAGGTATCTCTGGGTCGTAAACGGTCTTAAGTACTTCTACGATTCGTTCTTCAATAATTGTTTTTTCTTCTTGTGTCATACTTTATCACTTTTCTGCAAAGATACATTATTATTTTGGAAAACGATTCTTGCTTTTAAAAATTCAATGATTTCTATATGATATGGTGTGCTTCACGATAGGAATAGTATACTCCATCTGTTACAATTACGTGATCAAGGAAATAGATTCTCATGATATCGCAGGCTTTCATAACTCGTTCTGTTAGTCTGTCGTCTTGTCTGCTTGGATTCGGATTATTGCTTGGATGGTTGTGGATAAGTGCTAATACTGTTGCATTGCTTAGTATCGCTTCCTTCATGATGATTCTAATGTCAACAGCAGTTTCGCTTATTCCACCGTGTGATATCCTTATGGCTTTAATAAGTTTATAGTTCTGATTCATCAGGATAATCCAAGCTTCTTCAACGTCAAGATCTTGCATTTTTGGGTGCATATACTCATATATGTCGCTTGCACAGTTGAGAGATGTCTTTTTTTCTACTTCTTCTCGTTGCCTACGTTTGCCAAGCTCGCAAGCTGCAAGTATAGTAATGGACTTTGCCGGTCCTAAGCCATTATACTTTTCTAGGTCATTGAGTGACAATTTGCCAAGAGTGTTCAGGTTATTATTGCAGTCGTTCATAACCCTTTTCATTAAATCGACAGCACTTTCTTTTGATGATCCAGAACCTATAAGAATGGCTAATAATTCTGCATTGGAAAGATTCTCGGCACCAAGCCTTTCCATCTTTTCACGTGGTCGATCTTCTTCGGCCCATTCATTAATAGATAGTTTCTCGGACATTTAGTTCTTTCTTTAATTTTTCTATTTATAGAAATTTTTCTGGTAAGCACTGAATTCGCCCTTGTTTTTGATGCAGCGTTGCCACCATGCTTGAATAAAGCCACATCCATATCCTCCTAACTGTATATAGGCCGAAATGATACTAAGTATGCCTATTTTTATGCTCTTGTTCTGAAGAGTTGAATCTATAAATAATAGTAGAATATAAAGAATAATAGGTATAAGTGGAATTGTGGATACCCACAGAAAGTTGTGATTACCAGTAGTTATAAGTAGTATGAGCCCTATTATTGCTATTAGGCTTAAAGTAATCATACCTGTAGTGAATACTGCAGGTAGTAAATGTACTAGTTTAAGGCTTTCTGGGTATTTCTTGTAGAGATTTATTCGAGCTATGCCACTGTTGAATACTTGTCGCCAAAACTTTTTGAAATCTGTTCTTCTTTTGTGCCAAACCCAAGCTTCAGGAAATAATCGGCATTGGTATCCTGCTTTGTAAATTCTAATACTAAAATCTATATCTTCGCCAAATCTCATTTTGGAGAATCCACCAAGTGCTTGATAGACCTCTTTACGAATTCCCATATTAAATGAGCGAGGATAAAATTTGTCAAGTTTCTTTTTTCCTCCTCGAATACCACCAGTTGTAAAAAATGAGGTCATAGAGTAGGATATAGCCTTTTGAGTGTCTGTGAAAGATGGGTGAGCGCAATCAGGACCTCCAAAGCCATCAGCAGGTTCACGTTGGAGTTCGTTGTCTACAGATTTCAAATAGTTGTCTGGCAATACTACATCGCTGTCAAGGATTAATAAATATTCCCCTTGTGCTCTTGCTGCTCCAAAATTTCTACTTTGGCCAGGACCAGAATTTTCTTTCATGAAATAATGAATATCTAGCTGCGTCTTGTATTGATTACAAATGTCGTGGCATGGTATTTGTGAACCATCCTCAACAATGATGACTTCGAAATTTTGTATTGTCTGATGAGTTAGACTTTCCAAAAGTTCTTCCACTTCATTTGGGCGATTAAAAACAGGAACGATGATAGAGTATTTCATTATATCAGTAGTTAATGTAAAAAGTTAGGGGCGGATAAAGTCCGCCCCCATCAATATGCTTGAATTAAAAGATTATTCAGATACACGACCAAGGTAGCTACCGTCACGAGTGTCAATCTGAATAGTTTCGCCTTCATTGATGAACAATGGTACGCGAACTTCAACACCTGTTTCCAGTGTAGCTGGCTTTGTAGCGTTAGTAGCAGTATTACCTTTTACACCTGGTTCACTTGAAACAATCTTCAAAGTAGTTTTAACAGGCATTTCTGCAGACAGGATAGTACCTTCTTCTGTATCGGTAACAACGTCTACAACGTCACCTTCCTTCATGAATTCAACACCTGTAATCTGCTCCTTTGGAATAGGAATCTGCTCGAATGTTTCCTGATTCATGAAAATGTAACCAGTAGCATCTTCATAAAGATACTGGTATGGACGATGCTCAACGCGAACATCTTCAAGTTTGAAACCAACCTGGAAAGTACGCTCAAGTACGCGACCATCAGATACATTCTTTAACTTGGTGTTCATTACGGTGTTACCTTTTCCTGGCTTTCTGTGCTGGAAGTCTACACATTTCCAAATACCACCATCCATGCGGATGCAAGTACCAATCTTGATTTCCTGTGAATTAATCATTGTAGTATATACTTTATATATTTATTTGTTTTATATCAATCCTTGTTTTTATACTAGTATCATAAAAACGTTGCAAAGTTACTGTAAATTAGGCAAAAACCCAAGGAATTCACGAAAAAAACATAAATATTTGGCCTAATTTCAATGTATTTTTTTGTTATTTCAAAAATAATGCGTAATTTTGCAGTCCAAAGTTGGGTGGTGTAGTGTGCCATCACATTTCCTTGCACAGAAATAAATAATAAATAAAAAACAAAATGAAAAGAACATTTCAGCCTCACAATCGTCGTCGCGTAAACAAGCATGGTTTCCGCGCACGTATGGCAACAAAGAACGGCCGTCGCGTTTTGGCTTCTCGCCGTGCACATGGTCGTAAGAAGTTAACAGTTTCTAGTGAGCATCACGGAAAGTAATTTTCGTTTCTCTAACGAAAACTGATTAAAACAGAAAGAAGTAAAGGTATATCTTTGCTTCTTTCTGTTTTTTTTGTACTTTTGCATCATATATAATCTTATAAGATGACATCATCAGAATTCTTAAGTAAGTTTAAAAGTAAATATCTCTGGGGAAACCTGCTGGCCATGTTGGTTGTTGTAATTTTATTGGGTATAGGCGTTAGATTTGGTATAGATGCTTATACACATCATGGTGAATCTATTGCAATACCTGATATTAGGCATAAAAACTGGGCTGATGCAGAGAAAATTCTTGAGAATGCTGGTCTGAAAATTGAAGTTTCTGATACTGGCTATGTCAAAACCTTACCACCTGATTGTATCTTGGAGCAGTCTCCAGCTCCTGGTGAGTTGGTAAAATCTGGACATGTTATATATGTTACGGTTAATGCAAGCTCTACTCCTTCTTTAGCTTTACCCGATGTAATTGATAATAGTTCTTTACGTGAGGCTATGGCTAAACTTACAGCTATGGGTTTTAAACTTGGGGCTCCTCAGTTTATTCCAGGTGAGCAAGATTGGGTTTATGGCATATTGGTAAATGGACGGCATGTTGTTGCTGGTGATCGTATACCGGTTGGGGCTACTCTGATTATTCAGGTCGGTAATGGGCAGCGTGATGCATCAGATTCTATTGATATGGTTGGCAATCCGTTTGAGGAGGAACCTGTAGGGGGCTCTTCTGATGAAGATGAGTTTGAAGAAGTAACAGAGGCTGATGCCGAAGAAACTTCGGGAGGTCAGTCAAGTCACAATAATTCAACAGAATAGATATGATAGAAAATATAATCAATGATATAGAGGATGATGATCAGCAGCTTTTCGAACATTGGAAGGTGCAGGTAGATGAAGGGCAGACTCCTGTTCGAATAGATAAATATTTAGCTGAGAAAAATCCATACCAAAGTCGTAATCGTATCCAAAATGCGGCTGATGCGGGTTTTATTCAAGTGAATGGCACTCCTGTTAAGAGTAATTATAAGGTGCGTCCAAATGATGTGATTACTCTTATGCTCGATTATCCTAAGCATGATACAAGTATTGTTGCTGAAAATATTCCAATTGATGTGGTTTATGAGGACGATGACCTTATGGTTATTAATAAAGCAGCTGGTATGGTAGTTCATCCAGGTGCTGGCAATTTTACGGGTACCTTAATTAATGCGATAGCTTATTATTTGAGAGATCTTGAATCTTTTGATGCGAATAATCCTGAGGTCGGTCTGGTACATCGTATTGATAAGGATACAAGTGGCTTATTGGTAGTAGCAAAGACTCCTGAAGCCAAGAGTGCTTTGGGTAAGCAGTTCTTTAATAAGACTACACATCGTAGTTACAATGCTCTTGTATGGGGAAATATTGTTGAAGATGAGGGACGGATAGAAGGTAATATTGGCCGTGATCCTAAAAATCGTCTTCGTATGAAGGTTTTTGAACCAGACAGTGGTATTGGTAAATCAGCAGTAACTCATTATCGAGTGTTGGAACGATTTGGTTATACTACCTTGATTGAGTGTATTTTGGAAACTGGACGTACCCATCAGATACGTGCGCACATGAAGCATATTGGGCATCCGCTGTTTGCTGATGAGACGTATGGTGGAAATGAAGTCCTACGAGGTCAGCGTAGTAGTTCATATAAAGCTTATATTCAAAATTGCTTTAAAATTTGTCCTCGACAGGCTTTGCATGCTAAGACACTCGGCTTTATTCATCCTCGTACAGGGCAGCAGTTGGATTTCACGTCAGAATGGCCTGCTGACTTCTCTGCTCTTATTGAAAAATGGCGTAATTTTATTAGTGGTACTACGCTGAATACATTTGTAGATTAATTGTTGTATATATAATATGGAAAATTTAAAGAGAAACATTGCCATCGTTTGTGGTGGCGATTCTTCTGAACATGATGTTTCAATGCGTTCTGGTGAAGGACTTTATTCTTTCTTCGACAAGGAAAAATACAATGTGTATATTGTCGATATTAAAGGTCTGAGTTGGAATGTTAATTTTGATAATGGTGAAACCGCTCCTATTGATAAGAACGATTTCTCTTTTATGAGGGATGGTAAAGTCATAAAATTCGACTATGCATATATTACAATTCATGGTCAGCCTGGTGAAAACGGTCCTCTTCAGGGATATTTTGATTTAATCCATCTTCCATATTCTACAAGTGGCGTCTTGGTTGAGGCTATGACTTTTGATAAGTATGTTCTTAACAACTACCTACGTGGCTTTGGTGTTAATGTGGCTGATAGTGTTTTAATCAGACGTGATGAGGAATTTGATGAAGAGGCTATTGCTGCGCGTTTAGGTATGCCTTGCTTTGTTAAGCCTGCTGCAGATGGTTCTAGTTTTGGTGTTTCAAAGGTTAAAAATGCAGATCAGCTGGCTCCAGCTCTTCGTGTAGCATTCATGGAATGTAGTGAAGCTATGGTAGAAGGTTTTATGGATGGTATTGAGATTTCTCAGGGTATCTATAAAACAGCAGATAAAACTGTTGTCTTCCCTGCTACCGAAGTGGTAACTAACAATGAGTTCTTTGATTATAATGCCAAATATAATGGTCAGGTTAAAGAAATAACTCCAGCTCGTTTAAGTCCGGAAACAGCAGAAAAAGTTGCTGCAGAGACAAGCCGAATCTATGATATTCTTCATGCTAATGGTATTATTCGTATTGATTATATTATTTCTAAGGATGCTGATGGTAATGATAAAATTAATATGCTCGAAATCAATACCACACCTGGTATGACTGTAACCAGTTTTATACCTCAGCAAGTTCGTGCTGCTGGTCTTGATATTAAGGATGTTCTTTCAGACATCGTTGAAAACCAATTTTAAGTATTAACAATGATTATCCCAAAAGAATTTGATCAAATCCGTCCTTGGGAGCCGGAAGATCTTCCTGAGGTTTATGACAGGCTGCTTGCGAATGAACAGTTTCTGCATGTTATAGCATATTTGTATCCGAAGGTTCCTCTTGAATTTATTGCCGATAAACTTCGCAAATGTAAGACTAATCTCAATTTCCAGTTGGAATTTGTATATCCTTTCCTAAAGGACTTGATGAGTAAAGCTTCTTTGGGATTGGAGTCTAACTTTGAGGCACTGGATAATACTCGTAACTATACTTTCATAAGTAATCATCGTGATATTGTGCTTGATTCTGCTTTGCTTGATGTTTCAATGGTTGATGCAGGTTTCAAGACTACTTGTGAAATTGCTATAGGCGATAATTTATTATCTTTGCCATGGGTGAAAGATTTAGTGCGGGTCAATAAAGCTTTCATCGTGGAGCGTAGCTTATCCATGCGTCAGATGCTTCTTTCAAGCAAACGTTTAGGTGAATATATGCATTTTGCCATTCAGCAAAAGAAGGAAAATATTTGGATTGCTCAGCGTGAAGGACGTGCTAAGGATAGCAATGACCGTACGCAGGAATCTATTTTGAAGATGATGGCTATGGGAGGTGAAGGCTCTGTTATCGATAGACTGGTGGCTCTTCATCTTGTACCAACTTCTATCAGTTATGAATATGATCCTTGTGATTTCCTAAAGGCTAAAGAATTTCAGCTGAAACGTGATGTAGAAGGATGGAAGAAAAGCCCTATGGATGATGTGATTAGTATGCAAACGGGTATATTCGGTTACAAGGGGCATGTATATTATCATACGGGAGCATGTCTTGATGAGTGGCTTCGTAGTTTACCTGCTGATATAGCCAAGACTGACTTGTATGCTACAATTACTGATCATATAGATCATGATATTTACATGAATTATCGTTTATATCCTGGTAATTATGTAGCTTTGGATGAGTTGAATGGTACAAACGATTTTGCATCGTACTACACTTCAGATGAGAAAGCTGTATTTGACAAGTATTTGGATAAACAGCTTGAAAAGATTGATCTAGAAAATAAGGATATTCCTTTCTTGAGAAATTGTATGCTAACAATGTATGCTAATCCTGTTATTAATCAGCAGAAAGTAAAATAGAATTTTAGCATTCAATAATACAATAAGGGTGTTGGTGATTTTTAATCATCAACACCCTTATTGTATTATTGAATGTTTTTCCTTTACAGGCTTTCAAGCATACGTTTGATAACTACTTCGGCAGAGATTTCACGATTAGCTGCTTCTGGGATAACTAGGCTATGATTACTCTCGATAACGTCATCGGTTACGATTAACCCTCGGCGTACTGGCAGACAATGCATGAAGTATCCATTGTTCGTCCAGCTCATATGTTCTGTATCAATGGTCCAGCTCATGTCTTTATTTATGATCTTGCCATAGTCTTCAGGATTAGTGACACCAGGGCAACTCCAGTTTTTGGCATAGACAAAGTCTGCATCTTCCAATGCTTTCTTTTGGTCATATTCTATGGTCGCATTGCCTGCGAACTTAGGGTCCAATTCATATCCCTTCGGATGTGTAATAACGAGATCTACATCTGCAGCATTCATCCATTCTGCAAATGAGTTTGGCACAGCTTGAGGCAAAGCCTTGCAGTGAGGAGCCCATGTCAAGACAACCTTTGGACGTTTTTTGGTTGGTGCAGTAGCAGGGTTGCTCTTTAATTCTTCCCATTTCTCATGGATTGTAATGAGATCTGCAAAAGCTTGCAAAGGATGTACGGTAGCAGTTTCCATTGCAAATACTGGACGACCACTGTATTTTACAAACTGATTAACTATTGTCTCTGCGTAGTCATATTCGCGATCGCTAAGACCTGCGAATGAACGTACACCTATAAGATCACAATAGCTACCCATAACAGGAATTGCTTCCAGTAAGTGTTCACTTTTATCACCATCCATGATAACACCACGTTCCGTTTCAAGTTTCCAAGCACCGGCATTAACATCAAGTACAATAACATTCATGCCTAGGTTCATGGCTGCTTTCTGTGTACTCAAGCGTGTACGAAGACTGTTATTAAAAAAGATCATTAATAGGGTCTTGTTTTTACCCAATTCTTGATAACCAAATCTATTCTTTTTTACTTCTAAGGCTTCTGTTAACGCCGTATCAAGATTGCCAAGGTCTTGTACATTAAAAAATGACTTCATGTTATTTCTCCTTTTTCTTTATGAGTTCTATATTAATTATGCACGGATTTGTCCATGCCCTGTAATAAGCCATTTGTAAGTGGTAATTTCTTCAAGGGCCATTGGGCCTCGTGCACCTAATTTTTGTGTACTGATACCAATTTCTGCTCCCAGACCAAACTGTGCTCCATCTGTAAAGCTTGTAGGTGTGTTGACATAAACACAGGCAGCATCAACTAGGGTTTGGAATTTTTTCTGAGCGTCTTGGTCTTCGGTTATGATACTTTCACTATGCCCACTTCCATATTTGGCGATATGCTCAAGAGCTTCATCGATGTTAGCAACAGTTTTTACGCCCATCTGTAGACTCATCGATTCGTATGACCATGTTTCTTCGTCAGCTTTTTCCAGTAAGTCATCGGTATATTTTCCTTTGAGGGCTTTATAGGCTTGGGCATCAGCATAGATTCTTACTCCTTTAGCCTCTACCTTACTCAGTAGTTCTGGAAGATCTTGTAAACGCTTCTCATTAATAATTAGCGTATCCAAGGTGTTGCATACGCTTGGACGCCTTGTTTTCGCATTGTCTACGATATCTTTACCGATTGTTAAATCACCCTCTTCGTCAAAATAGCAGTGTACGATACCTGCACCCGTTTCGATAACTGGAACTTTGGCAGTAGATTGTACAAACTTGATAAGATTTTTACCACCTCGAGGTATGCAAAGGTCTACATATCCTACAGCATTGAGGAGTTCGCCTGTGGCTTCGTGAGTGGCAGGAAGTAACTCTACAACGTTTGTATTGATATGATACTGCTTCAATACGTTGTGTATGAGTTTAACTTCAGCACGATTGGTATCATCAGCATCCTTGCTTCCTTTCAGTATACATGCATTTCCGCTTTTAAAGCAAAGTGAGAATACATCAAAAGTTACATTTGGGCGTGATTCGTATATCATGCCGATAACGCCGAAAGGTACACTTACTCGTTTTAAGTTGAGGCCGTTTTCAAGCGTTTTTTCCTTAAGCGTTTTACCTAAAGGGGATGGAAGAGTAGCGACATGGTGCATGTCGGCAGCGATATCTTCCAGTCGTTTGTCATTGAGAAGCAAACGATCGTATACTTTATTACTCTTGTCCATACGAGAAAGGTCGCTTCGATTAGCTGCGAGTATTTCTTCTTTGTGAGCAAGTATGGCTTCTGCTACAGCTTGTAATATTTCGTTGCGAGTTTCATCCTTGATGAGGGTCAGTGATTTACTTGCAGCTTTTACGTTTTTGAAAATTTCTTCTAGTTGCATAGGGGAGAGATTGTCTAGTGTAACTTATTATTTCTTATTCCATATAGAGGTAGTCATAGTGTATCAGCGGTTTAATATCATGTTCGCCGATAAGTTTTATAGCCTCTTCAGAAGAGTAACTACTTCTTCCTACAGCTATGACCTTATCTTTATCGTCTACTACATTTATAATATCTCCTTCTTCAAATACACCTTCTATAGATGTAACACCAACTAATAGCAGACTGGCAGCTTTTTCCCCTTTTAGTATTTCTTCTGCTTTGGCGTTGATATGAATCTTTCCTTTAGCAAAGTCTTCGCTGTGAGCTATCCATTTCTTAACCTGTGATGTAGGGTTAGGATTAGGACGGAATTCTGTATGCATCGTTTCCTGTGGATGGGTTATCAGATCTACTAAGATGTTTTCAGTCTTACCGTTGGCGATGATGACGCGAACCCCCTCTTCTGCTACTTTTCGAGCGATACGAGTCTTTGTAATCATACCACCTCTACCAAATCCACTTTTGGTTTCTTGGATATATTCATCAAGATCCCGGTCGTAGTTGACCATTGGAATAACGCGAGTATGAGGCTCTTTCGGATCACCATTGTAGATGCCATCTACATTAGATAAAATGATAAGAGTGTCGCAGTCCATCATAGAAGCAATGAGGCCGGAAAGTTCATCATTATCCGTAAACATTAATTCAGTAACGCTAACAGTATCGTTTTCGTTGACGATAGGGATGACATCATTTTTGAGCATTACGTTCATACAGGCTCTCTGATTTAGATATTCACCACGGGTGGAGAAACTTTCTTTCATGGTAAGTACCTGTCCTACATGAATATTGAATTCACGAAATAAATCGTAATAAAGGCCTATTAATTTTACTTGTCCGAGTGCAGAGAAGAGTTGTCGCTGTTCTACACTATCTAGTTTGTTTTCTACTTTCAGTTCATTACGGCCACAAGCCATGGCTCCTGAAGAAACGAGGATAATTTCATGTCCATTTTTCTTCAGCCATACGATTTGATCAACGATAGCCGACATTCTGGTTACATCCAGTTTGCCGTCATCCCTGGTGAGAACATTACTGCCCACCTTTACTACGATTCTACTCATGTTGTCTCTCTTATAATTTATAGAGAGGTATGCCTTTGTAGCATACCTCTAGTGGTTTATTTTTTGTCTTTCTTTGCGTCATTGGCGCGAATTTCCACACGACGAATTTTTCCAGATATAGTCTTTGGAAGTTCGTCTACAAACTCTATTACACGTGGATATTTGTAAGGTGCAGTTTCATGTTTTACATGATTCTGCAGTTCTTTAATTAGTTCTGGTCCTGCCTGTGCTTTATAATTGTCTTTTAGTACTATTGTTGCTTTAACAACCATACCTCGTATTGGATCTGGTACACCGGTAATAGCACATTCTACTACTGCAGGATGAGTCATCAGTGCATTTTCTACTTCGAATGGGCCGATGCGATAACCTGAACTTTTGATGACATCGTCTGTTCTTCCTACAAACCAGAAATAGCCTTCTTCATCTCGCCATGCCATATCGCCAGTATGATATATACCGTCATGCCAAGCCTGATATGTTTTCTCTTCATCACGATAGTAGCCCTTGAATAGTCCTACTGGCTTACTTTTGATGGTACTGATGCAGATTTCGCCTTTTTCTCCGTCCTCACATTCTGTTCCGTCAGGTCGAAGCAGTTTTACATCGTATTGAGGATTAATTTTTCCCATACTTCCAGGTTTAGGTTTTATCCACGGGAAAGTACCTAAAGTCATAGTAGTTTCGGTCTGTCCAAATCCTTCATAGATGTGATTTCCTGTGAGTTCAAAGAACTTTTGTTCTACAGATGGATTCATGGCTTCACCTGCAGTAGTACAGTATTTTAGACTGCTAAGGTCGTATTTACTGAAATCTTCTAGAATCATGAAGCGATATATGGTAGGTGGAGCACAGAATGAAGTGATATGATATTTCTCCATAGCTCTCATGATCTTTTCTGCAGTAAACTTCTCATGGTCATATACAAATACGGTAGCACCAGCAAACCATTGTCCGTATAATTTACCCCAAACGGCTTTGCCCCAACCTGTATCTGCTACTGTAAGGTGAATACTTTTTTCTTGCAGGTTATGCCAGTATACACCAGTTGTCAGGTGTCCTAGTGCATAGAGATAGTCGTGTGCTACCATTTTAGGTTCTCCACTAGTGCCACTGGTAAAATACATCAGCATGGTATCATCATTTTCATTCACATTAGCAGGACGTTCGAAATCTGGAGCTTGTTCCCATTCTTTGTGCCAATTGTGAAATCCTTCTGGTACAGGCTTGTCCGCTTCTATCATGGAGTTTACTGCTACCAGTGTTTTTACGGTAGGGCTTTCTGCTAATGAATTTTTTACCTGAGTTGTTACATATTCATCGTTAACGCAGATGATAGCCTTAACGCTGGCTCTTTGGTTGCGATATTCGATATCTTTTGTGGTGAGCATGTGAGTAGCAGGAATGGCAATGGCTCCGATTTTGCATAACCCCATCATGCTTAGCCACCATTGATAGTGTCTTTTTAATATCAACATGACTTTGTCGCCACGCTGTATACCTAAACTCAGAAAATAGGCTGCAGTCTTATCTGTTTGTTCCTTAAAATCCTGAAAGGTAGTTTTTACTTCTTCACCTCTTTCACTTGTCCATAACAAACATATTTTGTTAGGTTCTTCTTTTGCCCATTCGTCCATAACATCATAGGCAAAATTGAAGTTCTCATTTATTTTGAAATGAAAATTTTTTTTAAAGTCTTCCTCTGAAGTGAACTTCGTTTGCGTTAAAAATCTTTCTAACATTGGTTTGAGTTTAAATTACAATACATAGAAAATGAGCTTGTTCTCCATTGAGGGCACGCATACAATGAGGTTGCCTTCCATCAAAATAAATGGTATCACCTTCTTTAAGTACAAGTACTTTTTCACCGATAGTGATTTCCAGAGTACCTTTAAGTACATAGTCGAACTCATGTCCATCCTGTGTATTCTTACGATGGTTCTTATCACCTGGGAGCGGGTCTACTACAGTGTAGAAAGGATCTATTCTTCGCCCTTTAAAACCACCGGCAAGAGTCTGATATTTATAATCGTTTCCACGGTCAATTTCTTGTCCCTGACCTTTTCGTGTTAGGTAGTATGAATTCATACGTGGCTCTTCACCGAAAAGTAGAACATCAAGATCTATTCCGTATCTTTTTGATATTTTTGAAAGACGATATACAGAAGGGTCAGCTTCTCCTGCTTCTATTTTAAGATAATGATCTAAGCTGATTTCGCATAGTTCTGCAACTTCTTCTGCAGGAATGTCGAGAACTTCACGAAGGCCTCTCAATCGTTCTCCAATTAGTTTTATAGATTCTTCCATAAGTTAATTGTTTTAAAATAATCGTCTTCAAAAGTACAAAAAAAACTTCTACTTTTGTTTTCGGCAGATTGTTTTCTTATTTGTATTTGTAATAAAATCTAAAATGCTGCACATTGGTATTTATCATGTGCAGCATTTTAGAAAAACTCTTTAAAGTTTATTTTAATCCAGCTTTTAATCCTCTGATAACAGCAGATGTAAAGCCGGCATGCTCCATTTCATTTAATCCTTTGATGGTCAAGCCACCAGGAGTTGTAACTTTGTCTATTTCGGCTTCAGGGTGGTTTCCATTAGCTTGCAGTAAATCTACTGCTCCCTTTACGGTCTGTAAGACAATGTCTTTTGCGACATCTGCTTTGAATCCTAGTTCTACACCACCTTCTGATGCTGCTCTGAAATAACGCATGGCATAAGCTATACCGCAACTGGCTAACGATGTTCCTGCACCAAGATGCTGTTCGTCGGTAACAACGGTTTGGCCAACGCTTTTAAATATCGCTTCGGTTTCTTTTATCTTTTCTTCTTCGCAATCGCATGGGGCAATGAAAGTCATTGAAGATTTTACAGCTATAGCGATATTGGGTATAACTTGCAGCAGGGTAGGCTGGTCGCCATCTTTATCCAACCATTTTCGAAGTTGCTCTGAAGGTATTGCTGCTGCCATGTTAAGGATTGTCTGGTTCTGATAATCAAGTGTAGACTTTATCTCATTGATGACATGCTCTACTAGCCATGGCTTAACTACGATAGCGATGTAGTCTGCGCCTTGTATAGCTTCGATATTGTTGGTTGTCGTGTTGGCACCTAATTTCTTGAATTTTTCTAGTTTGTCGGCGTGTGGATTAGAAACGCTTATATCTGAAGGTTTGAAATCTTCTGATTTTAGTAGGCCTTCGGCAAGTGCTCCACCCATGGCACCGGCACCAATGATAGTAATCTTCATTTTATATAGTTGCTAATACTTTCTTGAATTTATTCATGAAATCGTCAACATTGGCCTTGGTCAGACACAATGGTGGTAAAATTCTAAGGATATTGGTTGATGCACAACCAGTAAAGCAGTGCTCGTCGTAGATGAGTTTTGAGCGTATTTCTTTATGTGGAATGTCCAAAACAATACCAATCATTAGGCCTTTTCCACGAATCTCAGTGATATGACTGTTTTCTTTCTGTAATTCCTTGAGCTGTTGTATAAAATATTCTCCTACCTCATTTGCGTTGGTTACAAGGTTTTCTTTTTCGAATACATCGAGTACGGCCAAAGCTGCGGTACATGCCAGATGGTTACCACCAAAAGTTGTTCCCAAGCGACCATATACAGGTTCGAATTCTGGAGAAATGAGTACACCGCCCATAGGAAATCCGTTGCCGATACCTTTAGCTACAGTAATCAGGTCTGGTTTGATATCCAGCCACTGATGACCGAAGAATTTTCCTGTACGACCATAGCCGCATTGTATCTCATCGCATACCAGGAATGTGCCATATTTCTTACAAGCTGCTTGTAAGCCTTGGGCAAAATCTTTGTTTACCATATTGCAGCCGCCTACACCTTGAATACATTCGATAATACAAGCGCATACATCACCCTTGGCTAGTTCTTTTTCCCATGCTTCCAAATCGTTGAGTGGAAGATAGGTTACAAGACCATTATCGTTGATTGGGGCAATAATTTTAGGATTATTAGTTACCTCTACAGCAAGAGAAGTACGGCCGTGAAATGCTTTTTCTGCAGATAATACACGTCGTCTGCCATTGGTGAATGAGGCTAATTTTAATGCGTTTTCGTTGGCTTCGGCTCCTGAGTTAATCAAGAAGAACTGGTAGTCTTCGTAACCACTGATTTTGCCAAGACGTTCTGCAACTTGTTGCTGCAGTTTATTGATGACGGAATTGGAATAAAAGCCTAGCTTATTGAGTTGATTTGTCATCATTTCTACATAGTGAGGATGACAGTGTCCGATACTGATTACAGCATGACCACCATAAAGGTCAAGATATTCTTGACCTTTATCGTCCCATACGTTGCAACCTTTGCCTTTGACGATATTAACGTCAAAAAGTGGATAAACATCAAATAGTTTCATATTTAGAATGCTGAACCTTTAAGTTTTAATCCTGCTGTCTGGTCGATGCCGAACATGATGTTCATGTTTTGTACAGCCTGACCAACTGCACCTTTTAGCAGATTATCGATGCAGGAGGTAATTAATAATTTATCGTCAATCTTGTCGCAGTGTACCAATGCTTTGTTGGTATTAACCACCTGCTTTAAATCAAGAGGCTTGTCTATATAATGTGTAAACTTTGCATCCTTGTAGAAAGCCTTATATCCAGCTATAATTTCCTCAAGTGGTTTATCTGTCTTAACTACTTCTGTAGCGAAAATACCACGCGTGAAGTCACCGCGATACGGTATGAAGTCGATAGAGGCTTCAAGATGACCCTGTACTTGTGTCAGACTTTCACGAATCTCAGGAATATGCTGATGCTTGAAAGCCTTATAGATGCTAAGATTATTGTTGCGCCAAGAGAAATGAGTTGTTGATCCTGGCTTCTGCCCAGCTCCTGTGCTGCCGGTAATAGCATTTACAGCTACATCTTTGTCGATGAGATTCATGCTTGCTGCAGGCAGCAATCCGAGTTGGATGCATGTTGCAAAACATCCCGGATTGGCTACATGCTGAGCTGTGGCTATTTTTGATTCATTTATTTCTGGTAAACCGTATACGAAGTCATGAATTTCTGCGGTTGGTTGCATGGTATTTACCACTTCCTTAGGTGCCAGTCGAAAATCCTGAGCTAAATCAATAATTTTAACATTAGCTGGTATTTTATGCTCCTTCATGAAAGCTTCACTCTTGCCATGGCCGAAACAGAAGAAGATTACATCAACCTTATCAAAAGGAAGTTCGTCTGTAAACTTCATATCTGTATCACCGTAGAGGGCTTCGTGTACATCGGTAACAGGATTTCCGGCATTACTACCACTGTTAGCAAAAACGATTTCTACCTCTGGGTGGTTTAGCAATAGACGAATGAGTTCTCCGCCTGTGTATCCTGCTGCTCCTAATATTCCTACTTTTATCATTGGGATATGTTATGGCTTAATAATCTTTAGATATGATAATCTTTTTATTTTCTTTCGTCTGGATGCATTCCGTAGAATACACGAAGTGGAGTAGCACTCAGCTTGATAAAGCCTTTGGCATCGTCTGCAGTCCAACCGTGGTTCATCTCGCCATATTCGCCAAGTTTTGACTTGGTCAGGTCGTCATCCGAGTCTACACCTACTGTTTGAAAACTGTAAGGGCGAAGTTTCAAGATAGCAGTTCCGTTCACATGGCGTTGTGAACTGGTCAGGAATGCTTCTATATCTGGCATCACCGGTTCTAGATATTGACTTTCGTGCAAGAACATACCATACCAATTGGCTACTTGGTCTTTCCAATACTGCTGCCATTTACTCAATGTACTTTTCTCTAGTAAACGGTGAGCTTCGATAATCAGTTTTGGAGCTGCTGCTTCAAATGCCACACGGCCCTTAATACCGATAATAGTATCACCAACATTACAATCACGGCCGATGGCATAAGAGGCACCAATCTCTTCTATTTTCTGTATGGCCTTAATTTTGTCTTCAAATTCTTCACCGTTCACAGCAGTGATTTCGCCATTTTTGAATGTAATTTTCAATTCTTCTTCGGCTTTATCACTGGTAACATGCTTGAGATATGCCTCTTCTGGCAGACCCTGGGTTGGATCAAGAATCTCGCCACCACAGATACTTGTACCCCAAATACCTACATTGTATGAATACTTGAGTTTTGTGAAATCTGCATAGAAGCCATGATCATTCAGGTAGTCTACTTCTTCTTTTCTGCTAAGTGCTTGATCTCGAGTTAATGTAATGATTTCTACTCCTGGAGCCATTACAAGGAAGGTCATATCGAAGCGTATTTGGTCGTTGCCAGCGCCTGTAGAACCATGTGCGATAGCATCTGCCTGAATCTCATTAGCATAGCGTGCAATGGCAATAGCTTGGAAAATTCGTTCTGATGATACTGAAATAGGGTAGCAATTATTACGCATTACATTACCATAAATCATGTATTTCAGGCTCTTTTCATAATATTCTTGAGTTACGTCGAGAGTTACATACTTAACAGCTCCAAGCTTATAAGCATTTTCTTCGTTTACCTTCAGTTGTTCTTCATTGAAACCACCCGTGTTAGCGCATGCTGCATATACGTCCCAACCATCTTGAGTAAGTTTCATAACTGTATATGATGTATCTAGTCCGCCTGAAAAAGCGACAACTACTTTCTTTTTAGCCATAATATATACGATAAATTTGTGTTGAAAATTAATATAAGTATGATGTTCTCTTCTGGTATCAGTTACCTAGTTTCTTAAGACGCTCGAGAGTCTTTTCTGAAAGCTGGATAGGCAGTGTCTCGTTTGGATGATCTGCTGGATTGTACATCATTCCTGTACAAATACAGAATTTTCTTTCGGTTCGTTGTAGAATGTCATGGTTGATACAACCTTCACATCCACGCCAGAATGATTCGTCGTCTGTCAAGTCACCGAATACAACTGGTAAATACCCAAGTTGAGTATTCATCTTCATGACAGCTGATCCTGAGGTGAGAGAGAAGATTTTTGCTTCTGGCCATCGTACACGAGCCAGTGTGAAGGTTACATTCTTAATGCGTTTAGCTACACCACGACCTCTAAAAGCAGGATTAACGATAAGACCAGATGTCGTTACATAAGTCTTATTGCCCCATGTCTCGATGTAGCTGAAACCTACAAATTTACCATTGCATAAAGCTATGACGGCTTTACCTTCTTTCATCTTGGTAGTGACATATTCGTGAGAACGCTTGGCGATACCTGTGCCACGGTCCTTAGCGGAAGATGCCATTGTCTCCAAAATGGTGTCTACATACTTCTCGTGGGAAGCATCAGCAACCATTACTTCAATCTCTTCCATTATTATTACTTTATAATTTGTTCTTTTAAAGTCTTTTAGTTCATTCCGTCAATGACAGAACTGAGCTTGTCCATTACGGCCTTTTCAGATACATTCTCTTTTTTGACAATAAAAATAGTATCGTCTCCTGCAATTGTACCTAAAATTTCTGTCACGTCACTATTGTCAATATTATAAGCGATGCTACTTGCATAACCAGGACGAGTCTTGATGACTCCTAAATTACCAGAGAAAACAATGGATAAAAATCCTGGAGACTGTAACATTTTTGTAACAGATTGTGGATTAGATATACGCTTGTACATGGTTTCGTTAGGGAGTACATATACATACTTGCCATTCATGCTAGCTGCTTTGGCAACTTTGAGTTGCTTCAAGTCGCGACTCAATGTTGCTTGGGTCAACTTAAAGCCTTCTTTAGCTAAAGCTTTTAATACTTCTTCCTGACTTCCTAATTCCTGACTAGATATTAACATCTTCAGGGCTTCCATTCTAGCGTTCTTAACTTTCATACGTTGTATTTTTATTCTGTTTTCGCTTGCAAAAATAGAAATTTTTGTATTTATCTGCAAGAGTTTTTGCATAAAAATTACTCGAAAGCTTTAGTTTTTAAGGTTATTTGTATATTTTGTGTATAGATACAGTGGTTTTTGTATATTTAGTTATATGAATAAATTTTCTTTTTAGTGAATGTTTTAAAGAAATAATAAGAAAAGCAGAATAAAATTAGATTATCTCAAAATAATTCACTACCTTTGCCAACCGTTCTATGATACTTCATTTAGCTGTAGTGATATAGCTTTATATATAAATGAAAAAGGCGTCTTCCGTAGGAAGGCGCCTTTGGTGTTTATTATTATTTACTTAGTTGCGGTTGCTACCGAATATTCTTAATAAATACAGGAAGAGGTTGATAAAGTCTAGATATAGCGTGAGTGATCCTAATAATGCATATTTCTGCATTTGTTCGCTTGCATCGGGTGCCATGGATAGCATATGCTTAATTTTCTGCGTGTCGTAGGCGGTTAACCCCACAAATATCAGAACTCCAAGATAGCTGATGATTAGGTCTAATCCTGAACTTGCTATAAACATGTTTACGATGGTTGCAATGATGATACCGATTAGGGCCATGAATAGTAATTTGCCCATTGAGGTCAAATCTTTCTTAGTGAAATAGCCGACAAGAGACATTGTACCAAATGTACCAGCTGTTACGACAAAGGTCTTGACTATGGCAGTGGTAGAGAAGGCTGCAAAGATTACTGACAATGTGGCACCATTTATTACGGAATATGCAATAAACATAAGGGTGGCAGTTGCTAGTGATAAGCGATTGATTGCTCCTGATATACCCCATACTAAAGCTAATTCTGCAATGATGAGACCAAAAAATAATATTTTATTGGTAAATATGGTTGTCATGAGGGCTGGACTGGTAGCAACGCCATATGCAGTTACTGCGGTAATGACAAGAGCCAAAGTCATCCAAATATATACTTTGCGCATCAATGCAGGAAATGCTAAAGAAACATTCCAGCTTCTTTCATTTATCATTCGATAAAGTTCTTTTTCTTTCATAATTATTATTTTTAGTTTGTATCAATTTCATCAAGCGCAAAGATAATGCCAAGTTTGTTATAAAACAAGTTTTTGGGGGCTTTTTAGCGATTGTTTAATCAAATTGCGTTCTTTTTATAGATAATAGTAAGAGAAGATTTTGTCTTCTTTTGTTGAACTGTTATCTTTAATAAGTATGTTTGTGAGGTTTTAGATTGTCTACGAAAAAGTGGTAAAGGCTATGCAAAAGGATTTAAAAATGTGAGGGAAATGTATATAAGCATAATTATTTTCAGTTTTTCAAATCTTATGAGGGTTTCTGAATAGGATGTACAAATGCCATAGATACACAGAATTCTGTCACATCGATACGTATCGGAACGTCTGTTGATTTTTCCTACTTGTAATGGTTTGACTGTCAAATAATTTATCAAAAAACAGTGCTTTCAAAAATCGTCATCTAGCTCAAAATATTCAACTTTTGATCAGCCTGTTTGGTCTTTTTTCTTCCCCTCGATTTTCTCTCCCACCAAAACCCCAGCTCCTGGGGGTCGAAACCTAAGACTTTGTTCGCTAAACTCTATGACCTTATCGCATCAACCCTAAGCTTTCGACCCCTAGGAGCTGGGGTTTTGGCGCCCATTTCTTGAACCGAAGAAACGTTAAATGTGTAACGTGTTGATATTCAGATAGATATGAAAATTCTTCAAAATTCACGTATTTGAGGCATTCTTACATCGCAATTTCAAATACGCAAACCTCAGGAGGGTTCTTGTCCGTAAATTTCAAATCGGTTCTTTTATTGTACATGTCGTAGAATGGTAAAAGTAGTGCTGATGCCGTAAAAATTGTCGGGAGGTGTAGTAAGCGGTGTCAACCAGTTTCGTTACGCTGTTTCCGATGGTGACGGAAGTCGGTCCATAGCAATCAGAGAAAGACAGTCTGCCAATACTCGTATAATTTGTAGGAGAGGGGAGGCTTAAAATTTATCTTCCTTTAATTATAGATATACCTCATTCTTTTTCTTTTAATATTATTCTCTCTATTATAAAATATTATTCTCTTTATATATTATAATGTGTTCGTCCACGGAATTAAGCTATCATTGTCAAAGAACGCGCAAAATTGTAGTTTTTTGCAATTTTTTCTTGAAAACATTTGGAGGTTATGGATATTTTGTATACCTTTGCACTCGCTTTCGAACAAACGGAAGCAGCCAAATAACGTTGGTTATGAGGCTTAAGAGAAAGAGTTCTTTGAAAAGATTACATAGACAGAGAAGTAGTACAAGAAGCGTTCACATATTATAAATATGTGTGAATGGGTAACAAAAACGAACCGTCAAGTTTAGTTTTTGTCCAGGCTTTAAACCGACTTCAATAAAAGGATAAGCGTCCTTGAAACAGAGACAAATAATCTATTCAATTAGATATTCAAAGATATTTTACAATGGAGAGTTTGATCCTGGCTCAGGATGAACGCTAGCTACAGGCTTAACACATGCAAGTCGAGGGGTAACATGAAGAAAGCTTGCTTTCTTTGATGACGACCGGCGCACGGGTGAGTATCGCGTATCCAACCTGCCCATAAGTAGGGAATAGCCTTGCGAAAGTAAGATTAATGCCCTATGGTTTCCATTAAAGACATCTGAGATGGAATAAAGATTTATCGCTTATGGATGGGGATGCGTCTGATTAGGTAGTAGGCGGGGTAACGGCCCACCTAGCCGACGATCAGTAGGGGTTCTGAGAGGAAGGTCCCCCACATTGGAACTGAGACACGGTCCAAACTCCTACGGGAGGCAGCAGTGAGGAATATTGGTCAATGGACGGAAGTCTGAACCAGCCAAGTAGCGTGCAGGATGACGGCCCTATGGGTTGTAAACTGCTTTTTTAGGGGAATAAAGTTAGCCACGTGTGGTTATTTGCATGTACCCTACGAATAAGGACCGGCTAATTCCGTGCCAGCAGCCGCGGTAATACGGAAGGTCCGGGCGTTATCCGGATTTATTGGGTTTAAAGGGAGCGCAGGCCGTTTGGTAAGCGTGTTGTGAAATGTCCGGGCTCAACCTGGGCACTGCAGCGCGAACTGTCAGACTTGAGTGCACAGGAAGCGGGCGGAATTCGTGGTGTAGCGGTGAAATGCTTAGATATCACGAAGAACTCCAATTGCGAAGGCAGCTCGCTGTAGTGTTACTGACGCTAAAGCTCGAAAGTGCGGGTATCGAACAGGATTAGATACCCTGGTAGTCCGCACGGTAAACGATGGATGCCCGCTGTTTGCCCTTCGGGGTGAGTGGCTAAGCGAAAGCGTTAAGCATCCCACCTGGGGAGTACGCCGGCAACGGTGAAACTCAAAGGAATTGACGGGGGCCCGCACAAGCGGAGGAACATGTGGTTTAATTCGATGATACGCGAGGAACCTTACCCGGGCTTGAATTGCAGATGACGGATCTAGAGATAGAGACTTCCTTCGGGACATCTGTGAAGGTGCTGCATGGTTGTCGTCAGCTCGTGCCGTGAGGTGTCGGCTTAAGTGCCATAACGAGCGCAACCCTTCTCTTCAGTTGCCATCAGGTCAAGCTGGGCACTCTGGAGACACTGCCACCGTAAGGTGTGAGGAAGGTGGGGATGACGTCAAATCAGCACGGCCCTTACGTCCGGGGCTACACACGTGTTACAATGGCCGGTACAGAAAGTCGGATGCCCGTAAGGTCATTCTAATCAAGAAAGCCGGTCCCAGTTCGGACTGAGGTCTGCAACCCGACCTCACGAAGCTGGATTCGCTAGTAATCGCGCATCAGCCATGGCGCGGTGAATACGTTCCCGGGCCTTGTACACACCGCCCGTCAAGCCATGAAAGCCGGGGGTG
>NZ_CP091799.1:1685000-1920000 GCF_022024235.1 Segatella baroniae B14 | reverse complement strand
CTCAATATTCATGCTGCATATGCATTAAACTTTGCAGGTTTCGAGAAAAACCCTCGTACCATGTATGTTGCTGCAGATATGCCTCTTTATTTTATGAAGAATTTTCATGGGGTTGGTATACAGTTAATCAATGACCAGTTGGGTTTAATGAAGCATCAGATGATTAGTGTGCAATATGCTTATAAGCATCGGCTTTTAGGGGGACAAATAAGCATCGGCTTACAAGCAGGTATGGCCAGTGAGTCTTTTAAGGGAAGCGAACTGGATTTGGATGATACCGAATCGGGTACTGATAATGCACTTCCTACCTCTGATGTAACTGGTAATGGTATGGATTTGTCAGCTGGTGTGTATTATTCCAAGGGTAATTGGTATGCAGGTTTGTCAGTTACGCATATTACAGCTCCTACAATAACTTATTCTTCGTCAGATAATAATATCAATGAACTCAAGATTGACCCAACTTATTATTTAACAGGAGGATACAATATTAAACTAAGAAACCCGTTTTTAACAATAAAACCTTCTGTCTTGGTTCGTACGGATGGTGTAAGTTATCGTGCAGATATAACAGGACGTTTAGTTTATAATCATGATAAGAAATTATTATACGGTGGTTTAGCTTATAGTCCGACTAATTCTGTTACGGTTTTGGTAGGTGGCAATTTTCATGGTGTTATTATAGGGTATAGCTATGAAGTCTATACTTCAGCTATTAGCATTGGTAACGGAAGTCATGAATTATGTATTGGATACCAAACGGATATTAACTTAATGAAGAAAGGTAAAAACCTTCATAAAAGCGTAAGAATACTATAGAAATTAGAATATAATAGAAAGCGAATTATGAAAAAAATATTACTAGCCCTTTGCTCTTCCATTGCTCTGATAACTTTATCAGGGTGTTTGGGTGCTCGCTCTGCGTCTGTATCAGGAAGAGGAGGTGAAGTAGTTGGCGTAGGTGGAAGAAATTTCGTAGAACCTACTCCTTATGGCATGGTTAAAGTTAATCGTGGTCATCTTAGGATGGGCCTAGAGAACAATGATTCTTTGTGGGGAAAGAATACTCCTGTAAAGGATATTTCTGTTGATGGTTTTTGGATGGATGAAACAGAGGTCACAAATTCAGAATATAAACAATTTATTAATTATGTCAAGGATTCTTTGTTAAGAACACGTCTTGCAGATCCTTCATATGGTGGTGATGAAAGTTATATGATTACAGAAGATAAGAATGGTGATCCTATAACTCCTCATTTGAACTGGAAAAAGCCGTTGCCTCGTAAGCCAAATGAAGATGAAAAGCGGGCTTATGAGAGTTTGTATACGGTTAACCCAGTGACAGGTGAAAAATTGTTAGACTGGCGACAGATGAATTATAAGTATGAAATCTATGACTATACAAAAGCGGCTCTTCGTAAAAATCGAATCCGTCCACAGGAACGTAATCTGAATACAGATATTGCGGTGGATGAAAGCGAAGTGGTTATGATTTCTAAAGATACTGCTTATATTGATGATGAAGGTAGAATCGTAAGTGAAACGATTAATAGACCTCTTTCTGGTCCTTGGGATTTCTTGAATACGTATATCGTGAATATCTACCCTGATACAACAGTGTGGGTTAATGATTTTAAAAACTCTGATAATGAAGTATATTTAAGAAGTTATTTCAGTAATCCTGCTTATAATGATTATCCTGTAGTGGGTGTGACATGGGAACAAGCTAATGCTTTTTGTGCATGGAGAACTGATTATTTATTAAAAGGACTGGGTAACGAAGCCCGTTTTGTACAGCGTTATCGCCTTCCAACAGAAGCAGAATGGGAATATGCTGCGAGAGGCAAGAATGGAAGTGAGTTTCCATGGGAAAACCAAGACGTAAAAAATGGTAGTGGATGTTTCTATGCTAATTTTAAACCTGATCGTGGTAATTATACCCAAGATGGTAACTTGATAACAAGTAAGGTTGGAATTTTTTCTCCTAATTCTAATGGGCTTTATGACATGGCAGGTAATGTGGCTGAGTGGACTAATACTGTGTATACAGAGTCTGGTGTCGATGCTATGAATGACTTGAACCCAGAGCTAGAGTATAAGGCTGCAAAAGAAGATCCATATCGTCTCAAGAAAAAAAGTGTTAGAGGTGGTTCATGGAAAGATCCAGAATCGTTTATCAGATCAGCATGGAGAAGTTGGGAATACCAAAATCAGCCACGTTCATATATTGGCTTCCGTTGTGTGAGAAGTCTGGCTACAACATCTAGTACAAAACAAAAATCTAATAAGAGAAAATAATGACAGAGTATAGTAAGTTTAATATTGTCTATCGTCTGCAAAAGTGGATGGATAGTGTACCTGGACAGACATTCTTAAACTATGCCTACAGTTGGGGTGCTTCTATTGTAATTCTTGGTACCCTCTTTAAACTGACTCACCTTCCTGGAGCTAATGTCATGTTATTCTTGGGTATGGGAACCGAAGTCCTCGTGTTCTTTATTTCAGCTTTTGATCGTCCTTTTGATAAAACTCAAGAGGGTATGGATCTTGCTATTCATGCTTTTAAGGCAACAACGGATGATGATGATAAAGCAAGTGTAAATAATAATGATGTTGTTGCTACTACAAGAAGTAATGGAGCATCTCGTGTAGCTGGTACCCAAACGGTGGTTGTTCCTGTTTCATTGAATGATGCTTCTAAGGCTGCAAACGTAACAGCGGTAGAGATAGAAAACGGTTCTCATAATTTAGGTTCTGTTCCTCCAATAAATACGGAGGTAGTAGATGCTCAGAATAATTATATAGAAGAACTCAAGAAACTTGTAGATACTTTAAGTAAAGTTAATGAGCAGAGTACTCGTCTTACACGTGATAGTGAGGAAATGGAAAATCTTAACCGTACACTTACAGGCATAAGTAAGGTTTATGAAATGCAACTTAAAAGTGCAAGTCAGCAGATTGGTACTATTGACCAAATCAATGAACAGAGCCGTAAGATGGCAGAGCAGATAGAGCAACTGAATAAGATCTATGCTCGAATGATTGAGGCGATGACTGTAAATATGCAGGTAGCTCGTCCGGCAGGCGCTTCTCGTATCAAAGATGAAGACTGATCTTATCCTTTTTAAGTTTTAAAACACTATGGCTATAAAGAAAAAAAGAGTTACACCTCGCCAAAAGATGATAAACTTGTTGTATGTCGTCTTGATGGCCATGTTGGCTCTAAATATATCAACAGAAGTCCTAAATGGATTTTCTATTGTCGAAGAAAGCCTGAATAGAACAACAGCTAACTCTTCCTCAGAGAATCTATCGCTATATAAAGATTTTGAAGATCAAATGCAGAAAAATCCGGCGAAGGTGCGGGAGTGGTTTGAAAAAGCTACAACTGTAAAGAATATGAGTGATTCTCTCTATAATTTTGCTCAATCATTGAAGGTTGCAATAGTAAGAGAGGCTGATGGTGAGTCGGGTGATGTTTATCATATTGAAAATAAAGATAATTTGGAGGCCGCCGGTATTATTATGTTGGCACCTGGCTCAGGAAAAGGAAAAAAACTCTATGAAGCGGTAAATCGTTATAGAGAGCAAATTTTAAAGATGATAGCCGATCCTGAACAAAAAAAGATCATTGCTAGTAATTTGTCTACCGCTTTACCAAAGAAAGCAAATACGTTAGGTAAAAACTGGCAAGAATATATGTTTGAGAATATGCCAGTGGCTGCTGCTGTTACGTTGCTATCGAAATTACAAAGTGATGTGAGATATGCAGAGGGTGAGGTGCTTCATACGTTAGTTGCTAATATTGGCTTGAAAGATATCCGTGTTAATAAACTTGATGCGTTTGTAATACCAGAGAAAACAACTCTTTATCCAGGGGAGCGTTTTAATGCTAATATCGTAATGGCAGCTATAGACACAACACAGATACCTGAAATCTATGTGAATGGTTCTCGAGTACGTTCTGCTAAGGGTGATTACTCTTTTACGGCAGGTGGAGTAGGCGAACATCAGTTTAGTGGTTATATTTTGATGCATAATGCTAATGGTGAGACGCTTCGACGGAATTTTTTGCAGAAGTATAGTGTTATACCAGCGCCAAATACAGCAACTGTTGCTGCCGATTTGATGAATGTGCTCTATGCTGGTTTCCAAAATCCAGTAAGTGTTAGTATGCCGGGTATTCCGCAAAATGCGGTTTCACTTACAGCTTCTGGGGCTTCAGTATCATCTCGAGGTAATGGACATTTTATAGTAAAACCAACTGCTGTTGGTAAAGATGTTACATTACATATTTCTGGTCGTGATGGTAAAAATATGCGTAATGCAGGCTCTTTTATTTTTCATGTAAGGAAATTACCTGATCCTACAGCGTATATCAGTTTGGGTACAGATCGCTTTAAAGGTGGTGGCATGGGAAAAGCTGCTTTGATGGGGGCTAGTGGTATCCATGCAGCTATAGATGATGGCTTGCTGGATATCCCGTTCCGTGTGGTTAGTTTTGAAACTGTATTTTTTGATAATATGGGAAATGCTATACCAATGGCATCAGCAGGTGCTAGTTTTACTGATCGGCAGAGAGATACATTTAGAAAATTATCTCGTAACAAGCGTTTCTATATTTCTCATATCACGGCGATTGGTCCAGATGGAATTACTCGTAAATTGCCTACAGCAATGGAAATTATTGTAAAATAATGAATAGATTTAAAATGAAAATGAAGAAACTCTTATTCATATTTCTGATGGGATGTACATCGATGACTGTCTGGGCACAGCCTACAGCTCGTCGTCAGGCTCAGCAGAAAACTCAGACGAATGCAAACAATATTACGACTCGTGCTCGTTTGGATTTCCCAACAGCTGCTCCAATGGAAGAAAATGTGGTTTGGCGTAGAGATATCTATCGTGAAGTAGACTTGATGCTCGATCCCAATGCTGGTCTTTACTATCCAACAGAGTCAATAGGTAATCAGATGAATCTGTTTACTTATATCTTTAAGTTATTTATGACGGGTAATATTAATGTTTATGAGTATCGTTTGGATGGTAATGAGTCTTTTGTTGATGCAGCAAAGGTGAATCCGAAGGCTTTTCTAGATAATTATCATATTTATTATGAGCGAACGGATAGAGGTATTCATATCGATGATAGTGATATTCCATCTAAGGAGGTTAAGGGATATTATGTGAAGGAAAGTGCTTATTTTGATCAGGTATCTGCTACTTTTCATACTAAGGTGTTAGCTTTGTGTCCTATTATGCAGCGTGAGGATGATTTTGGAGATGGCTCTCAGAAGTATCCTTTGTTTTGGGTGAGATATGATGATCTAGCTCCTTTTCTCGCTAAGCAGCAGATTATGACAAGTAATCTGAATAATGCTGCCACTATGAGCATTGATGATTTTTTTACAAGGAATCAGTATCGGGGTAAGATTTATAAGACCACTAATATGTTGGGCAAGACTCTGGCTCAGTGTTGCAATACAGACTCAGCTTTGACAAAAGAGCAAAAGCGTATCGAAGCAGAGCTTGTGGCTTTTGAAAAGAATATTTGGGGAGATCAAGCTAAGAAAGATTCTCTAGATAGCATTGCTAAGTCACGTGTAGATGTGAAAAAGAATAAGGTGGCAAAGTCTAAAAATAGAAGAGATAAAGTTAATTCTTCATCAAAGCGTTCTCGCGGAGAATCTTCTACTGGAAGTAGTGCTCGTGTAACAGTCCGTAGACAGCGTCATTAGTGTAAGTTTTTATTTAAAGATAAGGTATAATGAAAAAATTATTTTCTGCATTGTTGGTTGTCATGTGTTTGATGGCAACTTCAGTAAATGCTCAGACTAAGTTTGGTATAAAGGCTGGTATCGATGCTACGAGTATGAGCTTGAATAGTGAAGAAGTTTTTAAAGCTTCTAATAGAGCAGGCTTCTTTGTAGGTCCAATGGTTAAGTTCACGCTTCCTATTATAGGTTTAGGTGTTGATGCTGCAGCTTTGTATGATAACCGAACTTCAAAAGTAGCGAACGAATCAGCGGCATCTTCTGAGTCTATCAAGCAACAGTCTATATTGATTCCTGTAAATGTGCGTTATGGAGTAGGCCTAGGTGATGCAGCTAATATATTCCTCTTTGCTGGTCCTCAGTGGGCTATTAATGTTGGCGATTCTGAATTTAAATGGAATAGCACAGATAGCTATTCTTTGAAGAAGTCAACATTCAGTATTAATGTTGGTATTGGAGCAACTTTGTTGAGTCATATTCAATTGACAGCTAACTATAATATTGCTTGTGGCAAATCTGCTAATTTGGATGTATGGGATGCTGTATCTAATGCAACCAAGAGTTATAATAGTCGTAATAATACTTGGCAGATTGGTGCTGCTTATTTATTCTAGGAATTATAAGCATCCTCATATAAAATGCAGACAACCTCTTCGTTGTCTGCATTTTTTTGTTTACCTTTGTTCATTATGAAGTATGTTGATGTTATTTTACCACTTCCTCTAGAGGGGCTTTTTACCTATGGTATTCCAGAAGAAATGATGGATAGGATAGCCGTAGGTCAGCGTGTTTTGGTGCCATTGGGGAAAAGTAAAAAGTATATTGCTATAGCTTCTCGTTTGCATCATGATGATCCATCATTTAAGGTACGTCCAATACTTGATATTTTAGATGATCAGCCAATATTGTATCCAGAACAGTTAGATCTTTGGCAATGGATATCTTCATATTATATGTCACCGATAGGCGATGTTTATACCGCAGCGATTCCTGGTGGCTTGAAAAGCCTGGATAAGTATAAACCTAAAATGGAAACTTATGTGGGACTGGCTGAAAACTATCAACATGAAGAAACGCTACATATAGCTTTGCATACATTATCTCGTGCTTTTAAGCAACAAAAAGCCTTTATCGAATTTTTAGCCTTGAGTCATTGGGATTCTTTAGAAGGTGATCAGCCGCGTGAACCGATTAAAGAGATTACGCGTGAAGAATTGATGAATGCTTGTCCTTGTACTTCTACTGTTGTTAAAGCTTTATGTGATAGAGGAATTCTGCGTATTTATGAAAAGGAAGTTGGTCGACTAAATACTTCTTATTCATCTGCTTTATTACCATTAAAGCAATTGAGCGATGCTCAGCAAACAGCCTATCATCAGGTACTTCAGCAATTTGAACAGAAAGATGTCGTACTTTTACATGGCGTAACGTCAAGTGGTAAGACGGAATTGTATATTCATCTCATCCAAAAAGCTATTAATGAACACAAGCAAGTGTTATATCTTCTTCCTGAAATCGCATTAACCGTGCAGATTATGGAACGTTTGAAAAAGATTTTTGGCAATAAATTGGGTATTTATCATTCTAAATACAGTGATGATGAGCGAGTGGAAATATGGAAAAAGCAGATATCTGAACATCCATATGACGTTATATTGGGTGCACGAAGTGCAGTCTTTCTGCCATTTCAGCGTCTAGGTTTGGTTATTGTTGACGAGGAGCATGAAAGTTCTTTTAAGCAACAAGACCCTGCTCCTCGCTACCATGCTCGCAGTGTGGCAGTAGTGCTGGCAAAGCGGTGTGGAGCTAAAACTTTATTGGGAACAGCTACTCCTTCCATGGAGAGTTACTATAATGCTGTTCATGGTAAATATGGTTTTGTGGAGCTTAAAACACGTTTTCAAGGTATACAATTGCCTGAAATACAGGTGGTAGATATTAAAGATTTGCGTCACCGCAAGATGATGAATGGTCCTTTTTCTCCTCAACTGTTAGCGGCTGTAAGAGCCGCATTGCAGTCAGGACAGCAGGCTATTCTCTTTCAAAATCGAAGAGGATTTGCTCCGATGATAGAATGTAAGGTATGTGGATGGGTTCCTAAATGCTTGAACTGTGATGTGTCTTTAACATTGCACAAGAATCTGAATTTGTTGACATGTCATTACTGTGGTTCTACTTATCCTGTACCATCTGAATGTCCAAACTGTGGAAGTACAGAGATAAAAGGTAGAGGATATGGTACAGAGAAAATAGAAGACTATATCCGTGAAATATTTCCGGAAGCTAAGGTAGCCCGTATGGATCTTGATACTACGCGTACTCGAAATGCATATGAACGCTTAATAGGTGATTTTTCTGCTGGAAGAACCAATCTGCTTATAGGTACCCAAATGATTAGTAAAGGACTGGACTTTGATCGGGTCAGTGTGGTCGGTATATTAGATGCAGATAGTATGCTTAATTATCCTGATTTTCGTGCTTATGAACATGCTTTTATGATGATGTCTCAAGTTAGTGGTAGAGCAGGAAGAAAAGGAAAACAAGGATTGGTGATTTTACAAACCAGAAATACAGATCTGCCGATTATACAGCAAGTTGTGCATCATGACTATACTTCCTTTTTTAAAGGTCTTTTATCTGAGCGACAAATGTTTCATTATCCACCATTTTATCATTTAATTTATGTGTATATGAAACATAAGAAAGATAATGTTGTAGAAATGGCTGGACAGGAGATGGGATATACGCTCAAACAGTGGTTTGGTGAGCGTGTGTTAGGTCCAGATAAACCTTCTATATCTAGAATTAAGGATATGAATATCCGTAAAATCGTATTAAAACTCGAGAATGGTATTCATCTTAATAAAGTACGCGAGTACCTTCGGTTTGCTCAAGAGCACATGTTGAAGGACTCGCGTTACGGAGCTTTGCAGATCTTTTATGATGTAGATCCGCTATAAAAATCTTATCGTTGCAGTTTCGGGTATGGATTAGAATTTGAAGTCGACACCAACACCGAATACATGGTTGGTACGGGTGTAATCAGAATTATATGATAATTTAGTTGTACCCAAAGTCGATTCTTCACTAGTCTTCTCATGACCATATAGTGTTGTGAAGTAAGCCAGATTCAAATCTAATTTATTTGTAAGATGAAGGCAAACACCTGCACCAATGGAATTAGAACTGGTAACAAACGATTTGTCTTCCATATATTCTCGTGTGAGGCCGTAGTTTGTATTTTGCCAACCTGCACTTACTGTAACAAGTTTACTAGCATCATATTCGACACCTGCATTTAACTCAATTGTTCCACGAGAAAGTTTCTCGTTTTTATTGTTATATGCAGTAGCTTGCTTATCCCAAAAATAATGGTAACCAACATTGATGCGCAATGGATCTATAGGGCTATAGCCTACACCCAAGGTTAATAATGCCGGGATATCGCATGCTATGCTCTTGCCATCTGCATATTCACCGATAGCTTCATCCAGCTTTTGGTCAAACTGAGTCTTTAAACTTACCATGGCATCTGTTACGTTCTTACTATTTAATATTGCTGCACTTGTATTTTCATCGAAACCATTTGCAGAGAACGCTGAGGCTAGGTTTGCCGGTAAATTACCAATACTTGGAGTTCTGTTAACCGACTCATTTTTAAGTCGCATGCGAGTTTTAAACTCATATTTAGCACTAAAATTCCAATGACGGAGTTTGTAGTCAATAGCAATAATTGGTGTAAATCCCCAACCATTTTGATCACAATTCAATTCAATATCTGCTGAATTCGATTTGCTCGGATCTAATACTTGATATAGTGGCATATTACCAACTTTTATATCCTTTACGTATCCATAGTAGTTGCAGGATGCATAAACAGTACGAAGACCTCCATATACACTCCAATTAGAATTCAGCTTATAAGCTGCACCAACAGAAAGTCCAAAATAATATTGGCGACCACGCATATAACTGTTGAAACTGTATGTGCCTTTTGTGCCAAACATTGCGTCGTTCGTAAAAATTTGCATTCCTGTTGTTTGCAGTGCTTGGTTAATAGTGCCGTCAATAGCATTAGCTAGTCCAACTGCCCCCATGGCAGTTTCAGAAACTATCTTTTCAAAACTTCCTAAGCCATCATCGAATTTACATTTACCACCACCACCGGCTACTGCAAAGTTAGCTTGTAATGAAAGATTGTTTTTGTTATATGCAAACTGGAATGAAGGGAGTACAGGAGCAAATGCTTTTCCCTTAAATTGACGTTGTGCTGTAGGGTTATTGGTATTATTATTAAATAATGCGTACTCATTCTCTATGGTTCTGGTCTGTGCTACGGTCTGCCAGTTGATAGAAAAATATGTACCATCATCCATAAATGCTACACCGGCTGGATTATAATACACACCATCAATGCCTATAGAAGCCTCACGGCTCATCATACGATTAAATGCTATATGCTGATTGGTGTTAGTAAGTAATCCACCAGCAAAAGCAGGAGAACATGCTGCTATACTGATAGCAGTAAATGCCAATTTCATTTTATTCATCTTAAAATATCTATAACAAATTGGTCGCAAAGTTACTTATGTTGTTCGATTTTACCTAATTTGCTAATCCTATTTAAAGTATGTTAACAATAAACGAAAAGAATCTTGCACAAACTATAACAATTGTGCAAGATTCTTTTGTGAATTTATGTGATAATCTTATGCTCTTGTATTCTGAGCTTTTTTGAGTTCTGGATATTGGATTCTTGTGTGATAAATGGCCTTGAGACGGTCTATCAGTACGTTTTTGGCAAGATAAATATCGCGGAAAGTAATCGGACATTCTTTAAAGAAACCATCTGCTAATTGACCATCAATTAATTTATTTACAAGATTGCTAATGCTTTCTTCTGTGTATTCTGATAAAGAGCGTGAAGCAGCTTCTACAGTATCTGCAATCATTAATATAGCCTGTTCTCGAGTGAAAGGATTAGGACCTGGGTATTGGAATATAGTTTGGTCTATTTCTTCATCAGGATGCTCGTTTTTATATTTGATATAGAAATATTTGGTAAGTCCTGTTCCATGATGCGTAGTGATAAAACTCTTAATAATACTTGGTAAACCGTATTTCTCTGCAAGTTTTAAGCCATCTGTTACATGGCTGATGATGATACGTGCACTTTCTTGATAAGGAATGTTGTCATGTGGATTTACACCAGCTTGGTTTTCTGTGAAGAAAACAGGATTATTCATTTTACCGATATCATGATATAATGCTCCTGTTCTGACGAGCAAGCTGTTGGCTCCGATACGGTTTGCAATCTCTGCAGCTAAGTTACCCACGGTAATGCTATGCTGGAATGTTCCAGGTGCAATCTCACTCAAATCGCGAAGAACACCTTTATTGGTATTTGATAATTCAAACAAGGTGACATTTGAGATAAATCCGAATGTCTTTTCTATTAAGAACATAAGCGGATATGCAAGTAGCAGGAATATACCATTTATGGCAAAATACTTATACATATTTCTATCAAGTTCGCTCAAACTATTGGTTTGTATAAGTTGTAAGGCCAAGTAAATAGCTGAACTAGCCAGTGTTACATATATAGCAGTCTTAAATACTTGTGCTCTTCTGGAAAGATCCCGGAGTGAATAGATAGCAATAAGGCCAGATACTAATTGAACAGCAACAAATTCATACTGATATTTTACTGCCACTGCACTTATGAGAATCATAATGGCATGAGCTACAAATGCTGTTCTTGAGTCCATAAAGACACGTATAAAGATGGCACCCATAGCGAAAGGAATGATATATACGTTAAAGATGCTATGCTTCATAATGAGAGATACGAATATAGGGAAGATTGTTATCATCGCATAGATCATGGCTATGTTTCTGTTTTTTTCAAAGTAATCCTTCCTGAACAAAACTATGTAGATAGAGAATAATAAAACAAGTATGAAGACATACAGTGTTTGCCCCATGTATGTTGTGGTAATCTCTATTTGTGTTGACTCTCTTCGCTTCATCTCCTTCTCGAAAGAATTGAGGACGCGGTAAGTATATTCGTCGATAATTTCTCCTTGGTCTATAATCTTTTGGCCACTTAATACCATTCCGCTTGCTAGTGGTATACTACTTAACATATCGTTTCTTTCCGATTCTGTCCTGTTCTTTTCATAGATTAAGTTTGGCTCAATGTAGTCATTCAAATTACATCTCTGCAAAATCAGCTTCTGTTTCCCAAGAATAGAGTCTTTGAATAGTTTTTCATATGCACCCATAGTAGAGTAGAAGCAGTTCAGTTGTACACTTTGTGCTTTTTTCCCATTGACCACTCGTATCATGCTTGTGGTATCCTTATAAATAGTATTATATTCCGGTGTATACATGATACCCGCCGTATACAATTGATGTAAGCGATTGATAATCGTAGCTTTGTATTCTGGAGATAGGCCCGGGATTCCTTCCTTGAAATCTGAATTAAATTTTTCTATTTCTTTTTTTTCTACTGAAACGTCATATCTATAATATGGCTGAAATAGTTTGAGCATAGAATCACGTTCCTGACGAATGGTCTCATCGGTCTTATAAATAGGAAAGTCAAATTTGGCTATGAATGAGCCATACATCCATGGTTTATTGATATCGTAGTGAAAACGTTGTCCTTCTTCACGTGGCAAAAACCACACGATAATAAAAACCGTACCAAAGACAAGACCGATACGTGTGAAAAAA
Source organism: Segatella baroniae B14 (assembly GCF_022024235.1). Lineage (GTDB taxonomy): Bacteria > Bacteroidota > Bacteroidia > Bacteroidales > Bacteroidaceae > Prevotella > Prevotella bryantii. The sequence goes on along the minus strand of NZ_CP091799.1, from coordinate 1,907,485 downwards.
TTACGCCAATAGTGTTCTTCTTTTCTTTTGAATGCGCTCATTTGCAGTGTTTTTATTTTTTGATATTGCGAAAATACGAAAAAATTGGGCTATAATGCAAAAAAATATGTAAATTTGCACAAAAATTATATCTTAAGCTATATTTTTTAGGATGGCAGAAAGAAAAGTTAGAGTGCGTTTCGCACCTAGCCCTACAGGGGCTTTGCATATTGGTGGTGTTCGTACCGCCTTGTATAATTATCTCTTTGCGCGCCAGCATGGTGGTGAACTGGTATTCAGAATTGAGGATACTGATTCGCATCGTTTTGTACCGGGTGCAGAGGAGTATATCATTGAATCTTTTAAATGGCTCGGCATAAAGTTTGACGAAGGTGTTAGTTTCGGAGGAAACTATGGTCCTTATCGCCAAAGTGAGCGTCGTGATATTTATAAAAAGTATGTAAAGCAATTATTAGATAATGGTAAGGCATACTATGCGTTTGATACTCCAGAAGAACTTAATGCTAAGCGTGAAGCTGTAAGCAATTTCCAATATGATGCACATACTCGTATGGAAATGCGTAACTCTCTTGCTTTGCCAAAGGAGGAAGTAGAGAAACTCTTGGCCGATGGTGCACAATACACAGTTCGCTTTAAAATTGAACCAGGAGAAGAGGTTCATGTTAACGATATGATTCGTGGTGATGTGTGTATCAAGAGTGATATCTTGGATGATAAAGTGCTTTATAAGAGTGCAGATGAACTTCCAACTTATCATCTAGCTAATATTGTTGATGACCATTTGATGGAAATCACTCATGTGATACGTGGTGAAGAATGGCTGCCTAGTGCACCTCTTCATGTCTTGCTATATAAGGCTTTTGGTTGGGAAGACACTATGCCTCGTTTTGCTCACCTTCCACTGTTGTTAAAACCTGAGGGTAAGGGAAAATTGAGTAAGAGAGATGGTGATCGTCTTGGTTTCCCTGTGTTCCCGTTGGAGTGGCATGATCCAAAGACAGAGGAAGTATCTTCTGGTTATCGTGAAAGTGGATATTTCCCAGAGGCTGTTGTTAATTTCTTAGCTCTGTTGGGCTGGAACCCTGGTACAGAGCAGGAATTATTCTCTCTTGACGAGCTTGTTCAAGCATTCGATATATCAAAATGCTCAAAGAGTGGTGCTAAATATGACTACAAAAAGGGTATTTGGTTTAATCATGAATATATTCTTCGTAAGAGTGATGAGGAAATTGCACAGTTATTTGCTCCTATCGTAGCTAATAATGGTGTTGATGCTTCTATGGAACAGGTTACAGCTGTTGTTCACATGATGAAAGATCGAGTTGATTTTGTTAAGGAACTTTGGCCATTGTGTTCTTTCTTCTTTATTGCTCCAACTGAGTATGACGAGAAGACTGTAAAGAAACGTTGGAAGGAATACTCTGCACAGCAGATGACCGAACTTGCTGAAGTTATCGAAGGAATCGATGATTTCTCTGTTGAAGGTCAGGAAACTGTTGTCATGAAGTGGGTTGAAGAAAAAGGATATAAGCTAGGTGATGTTATGAATGCTTTCCGTTTAACTTTGGTAGGTATTGGTAAAGGACCTGGTATGTTCGATATTACAGCCTTCCTTGGAAAAGAAGAAACACTTAAGCGTCTTCGTAGAGCAATAGAAGTGTTGCACTAATTGAATATTCATTGAAAAATAGAAAGTCGTGTATATTCTTTTTACCTATTTGTTAGAGCTGGGCGTTGCAATAGCAAGTCTGTTCAGTAAAAAAGTAAGAAAGATGTGGCGTGGTGAGCGTCACTCTTTTGAGATTCTACGGGAGAAGGTAGATCCCAATGCACGATACATTTGGTTTCATGCTGCATCTTTGGGCGAATTTGAACAAGGTCGTCCTTTGATGGAGCGTGTACGCCAAAATTATCCTGAGTATAAGATATTACTTACTTTCTATTCGCCTTCAGGATATGAGGTGAGAAAAGATTATAAAGGGGCGGATATCATTTGCTATATGCCTATAGATACACCGACCAATGCAATTCGTTTTTTGCGTCTGGTTCGTCCTGTTATGGCTTTTTTCATCAAGTATGAGTTTTGGTATAATTTCTTGCATATACTTCATCATCGAAATATTCCTACTTACAGTATATGTAGCATTTTTCGTCCTGATCAGATTTTCTTTAAGTGGTATGGGCGTCAATATGGAAGAGTCTTGAAGTGTTTTACACATTTCTTTGTGCAAAATGAAGAAAGTAAGCGGTTGTTGGCTGGTATAGGACTGAATAATGTCGATATTGTAGGTGATACAAGATTTGATCGTGTCTTACAGATAAAAGAAGCTGCAAAGCAATTGCCTATTGTTGAGGCTTTTGTTCATTCCGGTGATCCGATGCGGTCTAAGGTCTTTATAGCTGGTTCTTCTTGGCAACCTGATGAGGATATTTTTATTCCTTTCTTTAATAACCATAAGGATTGGAAAATGATTATTGCTCCTCATGTGATTAGTGAGAATCATTTGGCGCAGATTGAAAGTAAATTGCAGGGAAAATCTGTACGATATACTCAAACTTCTAAAGAACAGGCTGCTGAGGCTGATTGTCTAATCATCGACTGTTTTGGTCTTTTGAGCAGTATTTATAGATATGGAGATGTTTCATATGTAGGAGGTGGCTTTGGTGTTGGTATCCATAATACATTAGAGGCAGGTGTATGGGATATTCCGGTTATATTTGGTCCTAATAATAAAAAGTTCCAAGAGGCTCAGGGACTATTAAGGGACAAGGGGGGATTTGAAATTACTAATGCTAGTGATTTTAATCAAATTATGACTGGATTTATTCAAGATCAGAAGGCTATTTTACGTGCAGGTAGCCAAGCTGGTAATTATGTAAAGAAGTTGACTGGTGCAACGGATATTATTATGAATAGTATTCAGTTGTAGTGTACAGCGTTGATATAAAAAACACCGAATTTCTAAATGAAATTCGGTGTTTTTTATTTGATAATTCGGTAATAATTTTCTTTTCTTGGTTTTACTGTATTTGGATGGCTGGAAGCATAGCCTAAAGCTAAGGCTCCGATGCCAACAAGTCCGTCGGGAAGGTTCCATGTCTTCATAAGTTCTTTGCCTTCATCTGTAGCAAACATACTATCTTCTCGATTTATCCAGCAAGATGCTAACCCTATAGAATGAGCAGCCAACATCATATTGCCAAGAACTAAACTTCCATCACGGAAATTGTTAACATTATCTAGAGGTGCGAAAACAAGAACAATGGTAGGAGCATCGTAATATGGGTTTGAAGTTACTCCCATAACGGTGGCATTCATTCTGATGAGTTGCTCCTTTTGTTGTTCATTCTGAACAGCCACGATCCATGGTGCTTGTGTTCCATGTCCTGTTGCAGCCCATGTTCCGGCTTCTAAAACAGTTTGAAGTTCTTCGTCTGTTACTTGTTCTGGTTTAAACCTACGAATACTTCTTCTCTCTTTAATAGCTTTTAATACTTCGTTGTTCATATTTTCGTGTTTAGTATATTTCTGATTGCAAATATAGTAAAATAAAAGAAAAAATACTATTTTAATGCTGATACAATTCTTTTTAATCCTTCTTTTAATGTTTGTCTAGGGCAGGCCAAATTCAATCTTAAATATCCTTCACCAGAAGTTTCTCCATAAAGAGTACCGTTGTTAAGCATTACTTTACCTTGTAATAGTTTGTTGTAAGCTTCTTCAGAAGAAAGGTTGGTAGCTGTAATATCTATCCAAGCTAAATATGTGCCTTCTAACTTTAGTACTTCAATATTTGGAAGTTTTTGCTTAAAGAAGTCAACCAAATATTTATAGTTGTCTGCAATATACAAAATTAGTTGGTCAAGCCAGTCTGCACTGTTATTGTAAGCAGCCTCTAGCGCTAGAACACCAAACGGGTTGACATCACAGACTTCGTAAATATTGATATATCTATCAATTTTTCTTCTTCGCTCAGAATCTTTACATATGATATTGGCGATTTGTAGTCCTGCTATGTTGAAAGCCTTGGTAGGTGAGTTTAATATGATACTGTTTTCTGCACATGCTTCGGATACAGAAGCAAAAGGGATAAAGGTATATCCTGGCATAATGAGTTCACCATGAATTTCATCGCTGATAACTTTAACACCATGGCGTAAACAGATTGTATTTAATTTTTCTAATTCATCTTTACTCCATACTCTTCCTGCAGGGTTGTGAGGATTGCATAATAGAAATACGGTTGTTTTCTCGTCAGAACATTTTTTTTCAAAGTCGTCAAAATCAATAATATATGTATTTCCTTCACGTATGAGTTTGTTCTCAAGTACTTCACAGCCTTGGTTTTTAATGCTTGAATAAAAGCAGTTATAGACAGGGGTCTGTACTAGTACTTTCTCTCCAGGTGTCGTCAGGGCTTTTATACTACAGCTAATGGCAGGTATAACCCCTGATGTATAAATAATCCAATCTTTTTGTATATTCCAATTGTGTCGTGTTCTGAACCAATTGGTGATAGATTGATAGTACGAATCTGGTACTAGTGTATATCCAAAGATGCCATGGCTTACACGTTTTTGCAGTGCTTCAATGATGGCTGGTGCAGTTGCAAAATCCATATCAGCAACCCACATAGGGATAACATTATCCTCAGATATGATATCCCATTTATATGAGTTGGTTCCTCTTCTATTAATAATTTTATCAAAGTTGTATTTCATGAACTTTATCTTTCAGTGATTTCACAGTTGTTAGGAGCCTTAACATATTCATTAATTGTTACAGAGCCGATTTCGTCTGCGACAATTTTTCCAGAAATAGGATTTTTGATATTTGTAATTCTTCCTTTTATTGATGCGTTGATATTACTACATTCTTCGAAAGCTCGGTCACACTCCTGATCAAAGGTGCAGTCTTCAAGTATCACATTGTCCATATAACAGAGTGGCTGTTCGCCTGAGATATGGCAACGTACCAGTTTTACGTTAGTAGAATGCCATGCAAGGTATTCTCCGTTCAGTTCAGAATTGTAAATGGTAACATTGTTGCATTCCCAAAAACTATCTTTCGTAGTTATCTTAGCATGGTGTATTTCTACATTTTCGCAATATTGAAATACATATTTTGCATCACTGATTAAACCATCTACAAAAATATTCTTTGAGAACATAAATGGATATGTGCCCTCATGAAGTTCTACATCTTTAATTTTCAGGCCATCAATTTTCCAAAATGTTTCATCAGCATCATTGATTTTGACATTTTCCAGGGTCAGATTATTCATTTCTCTGAAAAATTTTGGACCATCTATGATACAATCTTTCATGGTCATATCATTGCTGTACCAAATAGCAGAGCGTGAGCCTGGTGCAAAATAACAATTGGTGATAAGACTTTTATTAACATGCCACCATGGATATTTTCCATAGAATTTAGAATTGTTGCATTCTAGGTTTTGACAGCATTTTATGCCAGATTCTCCATCAGTGATAGTTATATTTTCAAGTCTCAAATTTTGTGATCCAAATAGAGGTCTTTCACCTCCAAAGCTTTTATTCTTTATAATTTCCATCTTTTTTTTATACCTATTGTTTCTTATTTTTATTTATGTTGCAAATATACATACTGTATCGCAAACGTTAGGTATATTAATTACGGAAATGATAACCATTTTTGCAGTTTTATTTTTAGACTTTACAAAAAAAGCCTGAAAACAGAGTTTCAGGCTTTTTAAAATTATGTATAACAAATTTCAAGAATTAGAGATTTGCATTGTCATTTTTCCATGCTTCGATACTTGGAACGATATCTAGGTCAATAATCTCTTGACGCATCTTGCAAAGGTGCTCGTAAGATTTCTGAAGTTCTGCAAGTTCTTCAGGTGTACCCGTTGGCTCTGAATAGTGGACACCAGTCTTATCGATAGTAGTAGGCATTGCCATCATAACATTCTTGAAACCAAGTTTGTCATCGTTAACATAGCAACCTGCAGGAAGAGTAAATGGTTCGCCACCCATAGCAGCTTCAATCATCTTAACTGCATTGTAAGCTGGGCTCTGGAAAGAACTGCGACCACGAAGTTTGATGATGTTTGAACCACCTTGTACAGTCTTATGCTTGATTTCTTCCCAACGCTCTGCAGAAAGGCCCATTTCAGACAATGGCTTGCCGTCAATCTTAACCTGAGAAGCAAATACTGCCATCTGCTCACCATGGCCACCATAAGTATGTGCGCCTGTAACCTTATCCTGCTGTACACCAAATTCGTGAGCAAGAGCTTGCTGCAAACGAGTAGAATCAAGAGCTGCAAGTGAAGTCAACTGATTTGGTTTCAAACCTGAGTGGATAAGAGCTGTAAGAGCTGTAACATCGGCAGGGTTGAAAATTACAACAACGTGATTTACGTCAGGGCAATACTTCTTGATGTTCTCACCGAATTCAGCAGCAATCTTACAGTTACCTTTTAACAAGTCTTCACGAGTCATGCCCTCTTTACGTGGTGCACCACCAGATGAAATGATGAATTTAGCATTTGTGAATGCCTCTTCTGGATCTACTGTGTAAGTGATATTTGCACCAGGGAAAGCGCACTGCTGCATCTCGTCGTATACACCATGTACTCCTGGCTCATAGATGTCGTACAAGCAGATGTTTGGAGTAAGGCCGAGCATCAGAGCACTCTGAACCATGTTTGAACCAATCATACCACCGGCTCCGACAATTAAAAGTTTGTCATTAGTTAAAAATTCCATAACTGCGTATTTATATAAGATTTTTAATTTGTCTATCTTTATTTTCTAAACGATTTGTTTTCTCAAACAAATTATCTCTTAGAAGCACCGCAAAGTTACTAAATTAAAGTGTAATTTCTGCATTTACTTGTTATTTAATTCTTGAATTCAAATTGATAATGCAACAAATGTGTCAAAGAAGTAAGTGAGCAAGGAGCATGAAAAAAGGGACAAAAGTTCCACAAGATCTTTCGTCCCCAGCATTAAATGCTTACCTTTGCAGACAAACTTCCACATAAGTTGCAAATATGACAAAGCATCTAACTGCGCAGCAAAGGTACGAAATATCTTTCAGACTGCAAAAAAAAGAACGTTCAACAGACATAGCCAGGGCTCTTGGTGTGCACCGCAGCACCATTAGCCGAGAAATTAGGCGCAACAAGGCACCCCATGGCAGGTATAATGCGGAAAAGGCCCAGTGGCTGTCAGACAGGAGAATGAGCGCAAGAAAGCACTATACCGTCCTTACGGACGAAATAAAGGTTTACATTGACCATAAGCTCACACAGGAACAGTGGTCTCCCGAGCAGATATCCGGAAGACGGCGTGCACTGGGATTACCGCCCATCTCACACGAAACCATCTACAGATATGTGTGGGAGGAGAAGCACAAATGGGGGAAGCCTCTCTATAAGCATCTGCGCCACAGGGGCAGGCGCTATAACAAGCGCGGTTCATCGTATAAGTCAAGGGGAATACCTGGACGTGTCGGGATAGAGCAAAGACCTGCGGTCGTTGATGAGAAAGGAAGGTTCGGAGATCTGGAGATCGACACCATTGTGGGGAAGAACAGGCGGAGCGTCATCATGACAATCAATGATAGGGAGTCCGGGTTCCTAATCATGAGAAAGCTTCCTTCAAAAGAGGCAGAGCCTCTGGCGGAGGCAGCCATTGCCGCACTTAAGCCGATAAGAAAGGGATTGCATACCATGACCGCAGATAATGGTACAGAGTTCTCCAGGCACCAGCAGATTGCTAGAGCACTGAAAATAGACATCTTCTTTGCAAGACCATACCACTCATGGGAAAGAGGTGCTAATGAAAACACTAACGGTCTAGTCAGGCAATATTTCCTTAAAGGGAGTGATTTTACAAAGATAACAGATAAAGACATCAATATGGTACAGGACAGAATCAACAACAGACCTAGAAAGAGATTGAATTACAAAACGCCTGTCGAGTTTATCAGACAAAAATACGGAGAGAATAAAACAATTATAAAGTTGTTGCGTTATTAATGTGAATCCTGCATTTGTGATAATTTCTTAAAATTGCTATCTTTGTAAGGTCTAAATAGCAAAATAGATATGAAACAGAAAGTATATGAACGCTTGGAGGCTCTTCGTGAGTTGATGAGACGTGAACGAGTTGCGGCTTTTATTTTTTCTAGTTCAGATCCGCACAATAGTGAATATGTTCCTGATCGTTGGAAAGGTAGAGAATGGATATCTGGTTTTGATGGTTCTGCTGGTACTGTGGTTGTTACATTGAAGCATGCTGCCTTATGGACAGATTCTCGTTATTTTCTTGCAGCTGAAGTGCAGTTAAAAGATACGGGTATTGAATTGATGAAACTTAAAATGCCAGGCACGCCTTCTGTTTCTCAATGGATTGCTCAGGAAATTTACGATGAAAATGACGGTGGAATAACTGAAATAGGAGTGGATGGACGGGTAAACTCTCATAGTTTTGTAGAACAACTAAAATATGATTTGCAGCAATCTGGCATAACCGTACGTACGAATTGGGATCCTTTGGAAGAATTATGGTTGGATAGGCCTGATATTCCTAATGCTATTATACATATTCATCCTTTGAAATATGCAGGGGAAGATGCTATAAGTAAAATTAAACGTATTCGGCATGAGGTAAATTTACTGCATGGAGATGGAATTTTGATATCTTCTTTGGATGATATCGCTTGGACTTTGAATCTTCGAGGAACAGACGTTCACTGTAATCCTGTTTTTGTGTCTTATCTACTTATCGAACCAGATAAAGTTGTTCTTTTTGTTGATGCTAACAAATTAACATTAGAAGTCAAGCAATATTTATGCAAAATAGGTGTTAGTGTACTTCCGTATAATTCAATATCTTCCTATTTACATAAGGATTATTTAGCCTATAATATATTGCTTGATCCTGATGTAACGAACAGTTATTTGGTAAACTGTGTTGATCGTAAACGTGTAAAAATAGTATTTGGGCATTCACCTGTTCCTGCCATGAAAGCGGTTAAGAATTCTGTTGAAATAGAAGGATTTCATCAGGCAATGTTACGAGATGGTGTCGCAATGGTAAAGTTTTTGAAATGGCTTCAGCCTGCTATAGAGGCAGGTGGACAGACGGAAATTTCGTTAGATCGAAAGCTAACATCTCTTCGTGCTCAACAGGCTTTATTTAAAGATATATCTTTTGATACTATTGTAGGTTATGAGGCACATGGTGCTATCGTGCATTATGAAGCAACTCCGGAAACGGATGCTACTGTCGATGCAAAGGGGCTTGTCCTGATAGATAGTGGTGCTCAGTATGAGGATGGTACAACAGATATTACACGTACGATTGCCTTGGGACCTGTAACGGAAGAGCAGCGTCATATTTACACCTTAGTTTTAAAAGGACATATTCAGTTGGAATTGGCGAAGTTCCCAGTAGGAGTCAGTGGAACACAAATAGACGCTCTTAGCAGAGAGGCTATGTGGCGAGAAGGATTCAACTTCTTACATGGAACTGGGCATGGAGTAGGTTCTTATTTAAATGTTCATGAAGGTCCTCATCAGATAAGAATGGAGTTTATGCCAGCCCCACTACATGCAGGAATGATCGTAACAGATGAGCCTGGATTGTATCTTTCTAATAAATTCGGTGTGAGAATAGAAAATACTCTTCTTATCAAAAAATATATGAAGACCGAATTTGGGGAATTTTTACAGATGGAACCATTAACACTTTGTCCTATAGATTTGACCCCAGTGGATATAACAATGTTGTTACCGGAAGAAGTCATGTGGTTGAATAATTATCATCAATTAGTTTATGCAAAATTATCTCCGTATCTGTCTGTAGATGAGAGAGAATGGCTGAAAAATGCGACAAAAGCAGTAGAATTATAAATAAAATGCAAAAAAAAGGCTGAAAAGTTGTTTTTTTAATAAATAAGATGTAATTTTGCACCCGCAAATAGTGGCACTAGGTCACAAACGCTAAGTTTAACAAATTTAAAATTAAAAACAAAAAGTATGATTATTGTACCAGTAAAAGATGGTGAGAACATCGAAAGAGCTTTGAAAAAGTTCAAGAGAAAATTCGAAAAGACAGGTGTTGTTAAGGAGCTTCGTGCTCGTCAGCAGTATGACAAGCCATCTGTTTTGAAAAGACTCAAGATGGAACACGCTGTCTACGTACAAAAATTACGTGACGCTGAGGAATAAAAATTTTCCTCTTAAAATTTGGTAGTTTGAATTTTATTCCGTATATTCGTTGCTGAAAACGTAATATCAGTGCGATGATAATAGAAGATTTTTTGGACTACTTGCAATTTGAGCTTAATCGCTCAGAGCGCACGGTGCAAAGTTACGGTGATGACCTTCGGGCATTTCAATCGTACTTTGAAGGTTTAGATGATCATCTCTCGTGGGAATCTGTAGATTCTGACGTAGTACGTGGCTGGATAGAGCTGATGATGGATAAAGGAAATAGTGCAACTTCTATAAATAGAAGGTTAAGTGCACTTCGTACTTTTTATCGATTCGCCCTTTCTCGCAAAAGAGTTGAGTCAGACCCTGTTCATATGATAAAGGGTCCCAAAAGGGGAAAGCCTCTTCCTCAATTCTTGAAGGAGAATGAAATGAATGCTCTGCTGGATACGGCTATGCATGGAGAAAGTTTTTATGATGTTCGTGATCGTACGATTATAATGACTTTCTACGAAACGGGAATTCGCCTTTCAGAACTGATTGGATTAGACGATAATGATGTCGATTTTCAAAAAGGTGAACTGAAAGTTACTGGTAAGAGAAATAAACAGCGTATTATTCCGTTCGGAAACGAATTGGCAAGTGCGCTAACAATATATATGAAACTCAGAGATGAGTTTATTGGTAATACATCTCTTGCTCTGTTCGTGTCGAATAAGGGTTGCCGTTTGAATGGTAATCAGGTGAGGTATCTAGTTCAAAAAAATCTATCTAGGGTTAGCACGTTGAAAAAACGTTCGCCCCATGTGTTGAGGCATACATTTGCTACAGCTATGCTAAATCATGAGGCTGGATTAGAAAGTTTGAAAAAATTGTTGGGTCATGCTAGTCTGTCTACGACAGAGATTTATACGCATACAACCTTTGAACAATTAAAACGTATATATTCTAATGCCCACCCTAGGGCTTAACCTTTTAAAATTGGAGGTCACTATGGAAGTAAAAATTCAGTCGATCCATTTCGATGCTACCGAGAAGTTATTGGCATTCGTTGATAAGAAAGTTGCCAAGTTAGAAAAAACTTATGAAGATATTCAGAAAGTAGAGGTGCAATTAAAAGTCGTAAAACCTGCTACTGTCCTAAATAAAGAAGCTGGAATAACCGTAACGGTGCCAGGTAATACATTGTTCGTAGAGAAAGTGTGTGATTCTTTTGAGGAAAGTGTGGATCAAGCAGTAGATGCTTTGAAGGTTCAATTGACTAAATTTAAAGAAAAACAAAGAAAACACTAAAATTTTTTAGGAAAAAATTTGGTGATTCAAAATAAATTCGTAACTTTGCAGCCGTTTCACAACAACATGAAATCAGAAGCCGTGTACGGCTGCAAGATTTGCCTCTTTAGCTCAGTTGGCCAGAGCACGTGATTTGTAATCTCGGGGTCGTTGGTTCGAATCCGACAAGAGGCTCAAGAAACGAAAAGTTCGTGGTCCGGGTAGTTTCCAGAGTGGCCAAATGGGGCAGACTGTAAATCTGCTGCTTCTAGCTTCGGTGGTTCGAATCCATCACTACCCACATTTGCGGAAATAGCTCAGTTGATAGAGCACTAGCCTTCCAAGCTGGGGGTCGCGGGTTTGAGCCCCGTTTTCCGCTCTATTTTTGTTCGCTGTAATAGCTCAGTGGTAGAGCACTTCCTTGGTAAGGAAGAGGTCCTGAGTTCAACTCTCAGTTACAGCTCTTTTTGTATATTCCGATCTTGAATAAGAGAAGAAAATATTTAAATAGATTATTCATTTATATAAATAAAAAGTTTAAGCTATGGCTAAGGAAGAATTCGTGCGTACCAAACCGCATGTAAATATTGGTACTATTGGTCATGTTGACCACGGTAAGACTACATTGACTGCAGCTATCTCTAAGGTTCTTAATGAGAAGCTTGGTACTGCTGAAGATGTTAAGTCATTCGATCAGATTGATAATGCACCTGAGGAGAAAGAGCGTGGTATTACTATTAATACAGCTCACATCGAGTACGAAACAGAAAATCGTCACTATGCACACGTTGACTGTCCGGGTCACGCTGACTATGTAAAGAACATGGTTACTGGTGCTGCTCAGATGGATGGTGCAATCTTGGTTGTTGCTGCTACTGATGGTCCTATGCCTCAGACTCGTGAGCACGTACTTCTCGCTCGTCAGGTAAATGTACCTCGTTTGGTTGTTTTCTTGAACAAGTGTGATATGGTTGACGACGAGGAAATGCTTGAACTCGTTGAAATGGAAGTACATGAAATCCTTGAGCAGTACGGTTATGAAGAGGATACTCCAATCGTTCGTGGTTCTGCACTTGGTGCTTTGAATGGCGTTGATAAGTGGGTTAATAGCGTACTTGAGTTGATGTCAACTTGTGATACTTGGATTCAGGAGCCTACTCGTGACCTCGATAAACCATTCTTGATGCCAGTTGAGGACGTATTCTCTATTACTGGTCGTGGTACTGTAGCTACAGGTCGTATTGAGACAGGTAAGTGCCATGTAGGTGATGAGGTTCAGTTGCTCGGTCTTGGTGAAGATAAGAAGTCTACTATCACTGGTGTTGAGATGTTCCGTAAGACTCTTCCAGAAGGTGAAGCTGGTGATAACGTAGGTTTGCTTCTCCGTGGTATCGATAAAGAAGAAGTTAAGCGTGGTATGGTAGTTGTACACCCAGGTGCTATTACTCCTCACGATCACTTCAAGGCTTCTATCTATGTTTTGAAGAAGGAAGAGGGTGGTCGTCATACTCCATTCGGTAACCACTATCGTCCTCAGTTCTATCTTCGTACAATGGACTGTACAGGTGAAATCAAACTTCCAGAGGGAGTAGAGATGGTTATGCCTGGTGATAACGTTGAGATTGAGGTTAGCTTGATTTATCGTGTTGCATTGAACGAAGGTCTTCGTTTCGCTATCCGTGAGGGTGGTCGTACAGTAGGTTCAGGTCAGATTACAGCTTTGCTTGAGGATCTTCCTGAGAACTGGCAGAATAAGAAGTAATTATAGATAATTACATAGTCTCCGCATCTTGCGGTGCGGAGACACATACGGGTTTAGCTCAGTTGGTAGAGCACTGGTCTCCAAAACCAGGTGTCGAGGGTTCGAGTCCTTCAACCCGTGCTAAAAGAAGATAATATGTTTACAAAGATAGTTAATTATTGCAAAGCTTGTTATAATGAGCTAGCGCATGAAACTACATGGCCAACTGGACGCGAATTAACGCACAGTGCAATGGTTGTATTATCTGCTTCCCTTGTCATTGCACTTGTAGTATTCGCCATGGATTCTGTTTTTAGATTCATCATGACTGGTCTTTATTCAATTGGTAACTAAGGAAAATGGCAGAGACAATTAACAAATGGTATGTTCTTAAAGCTGTAAGTGGTAAGGAAGCTAAAGTTAAGGAGTATATTGATGCTGAGATCAAACATAATGATTTGTTAGCAAATAATATTTCTCAAGTACTGATTCCTACAGTTAAACAAGCAACTTTAAGAAATGGTAAGAGAGTAGTCAAGGAGAAAGTAAGTCTTCCTGGCTATGTTTTTGTTGAAGCTAATCTTAAGGGTGATGTTGCTCATACTTTAAGATTTATGCCTAACGTATTAGGTTTCCTTGGTGGATTGGATGAGCCTACACCTGTTCCACAGGCAGATATCAATCGTATGCTTGGTACTGCTGATGAAACAGAGTTGGAAGAGAGTATGGATGTTCCTTATGCAGTAGATGATACTGTAAAGGTTACAGACGGTCCTTTCAGCGGTTTCAGTGGTGTTATTGAAGAAGTTGATTCTCAGAAGCACAAACTGAAGGTGATGGTTAAGATCTTCGGACGAAAGACCCCGTTGGAGCTGAGTTTTATGCAAGTTGAAAAAGAATAATGCCTGTTACGAAGTATTGTTCTTTTTATAAATTCAAATTTTTAATATACAAAAAAAATGGCTAAAGAAGTTGCTGGATTAATCAAATTACAGATTAAAGGTGGCGCTGCAAATCCTTCACCTCCAGTAGGACCTGCTCTTGGTTCTAAGGGTATAAATATTATGGGATTCTGCAAGGAGTTCAACGCCCGTACCCAGGATAAGGCTGGAAAAGTTTTACCAGTTGTTATCACTTACTATACAGATAAGTCATTTGATTTCGTTATCAAGACTCCTCCTGCAGCAGTTCAGCTGAAGGAAGCAGCCAAGGTAAAGTCTGGTTCAGGTCAGCCTAATCGTAAGAAGGTTGCTGAAATTACTTGGGATCAAGTAAAGGTAATCGCTGAAGATAAGTTGAAAGATCTTAACTGCTTTACAGTGGAATCAGCTATGAGACTTATTGCTGGTACAGCAAGAAGTATGGGTATCACTGTAAAAGGGGATTTCCCTGGTCAATAATTTATAACTTCAATTAGAAAAATGAGTAAACTGACAAAAAATCAAAAATCAGTAGCTGATAAGGTTGAAGCAGGGAAAGCATACTCTTTGGAGGAAGCTTCAAAATTGGTAAAGGAAATTACAACAACTAAGTTTGATGCTTCTCTTGATATTGACGTACGCTTGGGTGTAGATCCACGTAAAGCTAACCAGATGGTTCGTGGCGTTGTATCTCTCCCTAATGGAACAGGTAAAACAGTTCGTGTTCTTGCTCTTTGTACACCTGATCAGGAGGAAGCTGCTAAGGCAGCTGGTGCTGATTATGCAGGTCTCGATGAGTATATCGATAAGATCAAAAGTGGATGGCTCGATATTGATGTCATCATCACTATGCCATCTTGCATGGGTAAAGTAGGTCCTTTAGGTCGTTTCCTTGGTCCTCGTGGTTTAATGCCTAACCCAAAGAGTGGTACTGTAACAATGGACGTTGCTAAGGCAGTTAAAGAAGTTAAGCAGGGTAAGATTGACTTCAAGGTTGATAAGGCTGGTATTATCCACACATCAATCGGTAAGATTTCAATGACTCCTGAACAGATCGCTGGTAATGCAAGAGAATTCCTCAATACAGTTATCCGTTTGAAGCCTGCTTCTGCTAAAGGTACATACATCAAGAGTATCTTTATTTCTAGCACTATGAGTAAGGGTATCAAAATTGATCCTAAATCAGTTGAATAACTCTAAAAGTATTGAAAAATGAAGAAAGAAGTTAAAGATACTATTATCGTAGATTTAGGTCAGAAGTTGAAGGAATATCCTCACTTCTATCTAGTTGACGTAACTGGTCTTAACGCAGAGGCTACTAGCAAGCTCCGTCGTGATTGCTTTAAGCAGGAAATCAAGATGGTAGTTGTTAAGAATACCTTGTTGCGTGAGGCAATGGAAGCTTCAGATGTAGATTTCGCTCCATTATATGGTAGTCTTAAGAATAACACAGCTGTTCTTTTTGCTCATACTGCAAATGTACCAGCAAAACTTTTGAAGGACTACGCTAAAGAGGGCATTCCTGCATTGAAAGCCGCTTACGCTGAAGAAGAGTTCTATGTAGGTGCTGATAAACTTGATGAACTTGTTTCTATTAAGAGCAAGAACGAAGTTATCGCAGATATCGTTTCTTTGTTGCAATCACCTGCAAAGAATGTTATTTCTTCTCTACAATCAGGCGCAAACACTATTCATGGTGTGCTTAAGACTTTGGGCGAGCGTGCTGAATAATCAAAAGTCACAATTATTTACAGTATAAACAAAATTAAATTTTAGAATAAAATGGCAGACGTAAAAGCTATTGCAGAAGAGTTAGTAAATCTTACTGTTAAGGAAGTTAATGAATTGGCAACAGTCCTGAAGGACGAGTATGGTATTGAGCCTGCTGCTGCAGCTGTTGCTGTAGCTGCTGGTCCTGCTGCTGCAGGTGCTGCAGCTGAGGAGAAGTCAGCATTCGACGTAGTTCTCGTTGAAGTAGGTGCTACTAAACTCCAGGTAGTTAAGGCTGTTAAAGAGGCTTGTGGTCTCGGTTTGAAGGAAGCTAAGGATCTTTGCGACGCAGTTCCTGCAACATTGAAGGAAGGTGTAGCTAAGGACGAGGCTGAAAACCTTAAGAAGGCTATCGAAGAGGCTGGTGCTAAGGTAGAGCTTAAGTAATCGAACTTAACTTTTTAAAATATGGTTAGAGTCCACCAAGTAGGTGGGTTCTAACCTTTTTGTGTCTTATATATTTAGATTAACAACACCCGTTAAAATCTTCTAATGACAACAAAAGTAGTAAATAATAGAGTAAATTTTGCCAGCGTGCATAATCCGTATCCATTCTCGGATTTTCTCGATGTGCAGTTGAAGTCTTTCCGTGACTTCTTACAGTTGGATACTCCGCCTGAGGAACGCAAGAATGACGGTCTTTTTAAGGTATTTGCAGAGAATTTTCCTATAACCGATACAAGAAATAATTTCGTTCTTGAGTTCTTGGATTACTATATTGATCCGCCTCGTTATACTATTGACGAATGTTTGGAGCGCGGCTTGACTTATAGTGTACCTTTGAAGGCTAAGATGAAGCTGTACTGTACTGATCCTGATCATGAGGATTTTGGTACTTTTATCCAGGATGTTTTCTTGGGTACTATCCCTTATATGACACAGAATGGTACTTTTATCATTAATGGTGCTGAGCGTGTTGTCGTTGCTCAATTGCATCGTTCTCCTGGTGTATTCTTTGGTCAGGGTGTTCATGCAAATGGTACTGTACTTTATTCTGCACGTATCATTCCTTTTAAGGGTAGTTGGATTGAATTTGCAACTGACATCAATAATGTCATGTATGCATATATCGATCGTAAAAAGAAATTGCCTGTAACAACATTGCTTCGTGCGATGGGTTTTGAACAGGATAAAGATATTCTTCAGATTTTTGATCTTGCCGAGGAGGTAAAGGTTAATAAGAAAAATCTTAAGGCAGCTATTGGATGCAAGTTAGCTGCTCGTGTCTTGAAGAGTTGGAATGAAGACTTTGTTGATGAAGATACAGGTGAGGTTGTTTCTATAGAGCGTAATGAAGTCATTATGGACCGTGAAACAGAATTGACTGAAGAGAATATTGAGGATATTCTGGATAGCGGTACACCTACAATCTTACTTCATAAAGATGCAGAGGCTGCTAATAAGTTCTCTATTATCTTTAATACATTAGCTAAAGATCCAAGTAACTCTGAAAAGGAGGCTGTTAATTATATTTATCGTCAGTTGCGTAATGCAGATCCTGCTGATGATACTAGTGCTCGTGAAGTATTCCAAAATCTATTCTTCTCTGATAAGCGTTATGATTTAGGAGAAGTAGGCCGTTATCGTATCAATAAGAAACTTGGCTTGGATACTGATATGGATACTAGAGTCTTGACTAAGGAGGATATTATTGCTATTATCAAGTACTTGATTAAGCTTGTTAATTCTCAGGCTACTGTTGATGATATTGACCACTTATCTAATCGACGTGTTCGCACTGTTGGTGAACAGTTAGCTAATCAGTTCTCTATTGGTCTTGCTCGTATGAGCCGTACTATTCGTGAACGCATGAATGTTCGTGACAATGAAGTATTTACTCCAACAGACTTGATTAATGCTAAGACAATTTCTAGTGTTATCAATTCTTTCTTTGGTACAAATCCATTGTCACAGTTTATGGATCAAACTAATCCATTGGCAGAGGTTACTCACAAACGTCGTTTGTCAGCATTAGGTCCTGGTGGTTTGACACGTGAACGTGCAGGTTTCGAGGTGCGTGACGTACACTATACTCACTATGGTCGACTTTGTCCAATTGAGAGCCCTGAAGGTCCAAACATTGGTTTGATTTCTTCACTTTGTGTATATGCAACTATAAACGAACTTGGCTTTATCGAGACTCCATATCGTAAGGTTAATAATGGAGTTGTTGATATGGACAATGAAGATGTTGTTTTCTTGTCAGCTGAGGAAGAGGAAGGCAAAATTATTGGACAGGGTAATGCTCCTTTAAATGTTGATGGTACATTTATTCGTAAAGTCGTTAAGTGTCGTCAGGATGCTGATTATCCTGTAGTTACTCCTGAGAATGTAGACTATATGGATGTCGCTCCACAGCAGATCGCTTCAGTTTCTGCTTGTTTGATTCCATTCTTGGAGCATGATGACGGTCACCGTGCTTTGATGGGATGTAACATGATGCGCCAGGCTGTTCCATTGCTTCACAATGAGGCACCTATCGTTGGTACTGGTCTTGAAAAGCAGGTATGTGAGGATTCACGTACTCAAGTTACAGCAGAAGGTGAGGGTGTAATCGATTACGTTGATGCTACAACGATTCGTATTTTGTATGATCGTACAGAAGAAGATGAGTTCGTAAGCTTTGAGCCAGCATTGAAAGAATATCGTATACCAAAGTTCCGTCGTACTAACCAGAACATGGTAGTCGATCTCCGTCCTATTTGTAGCAAGGGCCAGAGAGTTAAGAAGGGTGATATTCTGACAGAGGGTTATGCAACAGAAAATGGTGAATTGGCACTCGGTAGAAACCTCTTGGTAGCTTATATTCCTTGGAAGGGTTATAATTATGAGGATGCTGTCGTTATTTCTGAGCGTATGATTCGTGAGGATGTATTGACATCTGTACATGTTGACGAATATTCTCTTGATGTTCGTGAGACCAAGCGAGGTGTTGAGGAATTCACCAATGATATTCCAAATGTAAGTGAGGAAGCTACAAAGGATCTTGATGATAATGGTATCATTCGTGTAGGTGCTCGTGTTGAGCCAGGTGATATCTTGATCGGTAAGATTTCTCCTAAGGGTGAAAGTGATCCTTCTCCAGAAGAGAAGCTTCTCCGTGCGATTTTCGGTGATAAGGCTGGAGACGTTAAAGATTCTTCACTTAAGGCTAACCCTTCATTGAGTGGTGTTGTTATCGATAAGAAATTGTTCTCTCGTGCTGTTAAGACTCGTGAATCAAAGAAGCAGGATAAGATAATCTTAGCTAAGATAGACGAGGAGTATGAGGCAAAGAACGATGATCTTAAGGATATCCTTGTTGATAAGTTGTTGACTTTGACTGAGGGTAAGGTTTCTCAGGGAGTTAAGGACTATACAGGTGCAGAGATTATCACAAAGGGTAGTAAGTTTACTACTGTTGCTTTGAAAAATCTCGAGTATGATGGCGTAGAGTCTAATAATTGGACTGGCGATGAGCATACAGATAAGCTTATCCAAAAGTTGATTATGAACTATATCCGTAAGTATAAGCAACTTGATGCAGAATTGAAGCGTCGTAAGTTTGCAATTACTATTGGTGATGATCTTCCTTCTGGTATTTTGCAGATGGCAAAAGTATATATTGCTAAGAAACGTAAGATTCAGGTAGGTGATAAACTTGCTGGTCGCCATGGTAATAAGGGTATTGTTTCTAAGATTGTAAGAATGGAAGATATGCCATTCCTCGAGGACGGTCGACCTGTAGATTTGGTTTTGAACCCAATGGGTGTGCCTTCTCGTATGAACTTGGGTCAGATTTTCGAGGCTATCCTTGGTGCTGCAGGTAAGAAGTTGGGTGTTAAGTTTGCTACACCTATTTTTGATGGTGCCAAACTTGATGATTTGTCAGAATGGACAGATAAGGCTGGTTTACCACGTTTGTGCTCTACTCATATCTTTGATGGTGAGACAGGTGAGCAATTCGATCAGCCAGCTACCATTGGTATGACTTACTTCTTGAAGCTTGGCCATATGGTAGAAGACAAGATGCATGCTCGTTCTATTGGTCCTTACAGTTTGATTACTCAGCAGCCACTGGGTGGTAAAGCTCAGTTTGGTGGTCAGCGTTTTGGAGAGATGGAGGTTTGGGCACTCGAGGCTTTCGGTGCCAGTCATGTACTTCAGGAAGTTCTTACCATCAAGTCGGATGATGTAGTAGGCCGTTCTAAAGCTTATGAGGCAATTGTCAAAGGTGATGCCATGCCAACTCCTGGTATCCCAGAATCACTTAACGTGTTGCTTCATGAACTTCGTGGTCTTGGTTTGAGCATTAAACTCGATTAACAGTCAACCCCTTAACAAAAAGAAACATGGCTTTTAAAAAAGAGACAAAAGTAAAAAATAATTTTACGAAAATTACCATAGGTTTAGCTTCTCCTGAAGAAATCTTGGAAAATTCGTATGGCGAGGTTACTAAACCAGAAACCATTAACTATCGTACATATAAGCCTGAACGAGATGGTCTTTTCTGCGAGCGTATTTTTGGTCCTACTAAGGATTATGAGTGTGCTTGTGGTAAGTATAAGCGTATTCGTTATAAAGGCATTGTTTGTGATCGTTGTGGTGTAGAAGTTACAGAAAAGAAGGTTCGTCGTGAGCGTTGTGGTCATATCGAACTTGTAGTACCTGTTGCTCATATTTGGTATTTCCGTTCTTTGCCAAATAAGATAGGTTACCTTCTGGGTTTACCAACAAAGAAGCTTGACGCTGTTATCTACTATGAGAAGTATATCGTTGTCAAGCCAGGTGTTATGGAAGGTAAAAAAGATGCCGATGGTGTCGAATTAAATGGTTCTCATAAAATGGACCTCCTCAGTGAAGAGGAATATATCGATATTATCGATAATCAAATAGATCCTAATAATGATCGTTTGGCTGATGATGACCCAAATAAGTTTGTTGCTAAAATGGGTGCAGAGGCTATTTATGATCTCCTGACAGATATCGATCTTGATGGTCTTTCTTACAAGCTTCGCGACATGGCTAATAATGATTCTAGTCAGCAGCGTAAGACAGAAGCATTGAAGCGTCTTCAGGTTGTAGAAGCTTTCCGTACCAGCAAGGGTATTAACAGACCTGAGTGGATGATCATGAAGATTATTCCTGTTACTCCACCAGAACTTCGTCCATTGGTTCCACTTGATGGTGGTCGTTTTGCAACTTCTGACTTGAATGATCTTTATCGTCGTGTTATTATTCGTAATAACCGTTTGAAGAGACTTGTAGAAATCAAGGCTCCGGAAGTCATTTTACGTAACGAAAAACGTATGCTTCAGGAGGCTGTGGACAGTTTATTTGATAATTCTCGTAAGAGCTCAGCTGTTAAGAGTGAAAGTAATCGTCCTTTGAAGTCTTTGTCTGACTCTTTGAAAGGTAAGCAGGGACGTTTCCGTCAGAATTTGTTGGGTAAACGTGTTGACTATTCTGCTCGTTCTGTAATCGTTGTAGGTCCTGAGCTGAATATGGGTGAATGCGGTCTTCCTAAGTTGATGGCTGCTGAGCTATATAAACCATTTATCATTCGCAAGCTTATTGAGCGTGGTATAGTAAAAACTGTAAAGAGCGCTAAGAAGATTGTTGACCGTCGTGAACCAGTTATTTGGGATATCCTTGAAAATGTAATGAAGGGTCATCCTGTTATGCTTAACCGTGCTCCGACACTTCACCGTTTGGGTATTCAGGCTTTCCAGCCAAAATTGATTGAGGGTAAAGCAATTCAGTTACATCCATTGGCTTGTACTGCATTTAATGCAGACTTCGATGGTGACCAGATGGCTGTTCACCTTCCTTTGAGTAATGAAGCTGTATTGGAAGCTCAGATTTTGATGCTTGAGAGCCACAATATCCTTAACCCTGCTAATGGTGCTCCTATCACCGTACCTGCACAGGATATGGTGCTTGGTTTGTATTATATTACTAAATTGCGTCCTGGTGCTAAGGGTGAAGGCTTGACTTTCTATGGTCCTGAAGAGGCAATTGTTGCAAGTAATGAGGGAAAGTGTGATTTACATGCGATTGTAAAGGTTGTAGTAGACGATATTGTTGATGGCAAGCATGTTAAACATATGGTTGAAACATCAGCAGGTCGTGTTATTGTAAACCAAATTGTCCCTGATGAGGTTGGTTACTTCAATGATATTATCTCTAAGAAAACTCTTCGTGGTATCATTGCTGATGTGATTGGTGCTGTCGGTATGGCACGTGCATGTAGCTTCTTGGATGGTATCAAGAATTTGGGTTATCGTATGTCTTATGAGGCTGGTCTTTCCTTCAATCTTGATGATATTATCATTCCAGAAGAAAAGGTCGCTATCGTAGAAAAGGGTAATAAGGAAGTTGAGGAAATTACCAATAATTATAATATGGGTTTCATCACAGATACCGAACGTTATAATCAGGTAATTGATACATGGACTCACGTAAATAATGACTTGGGTAACATTCTGATGAAGGAGATGCGCGAGGCAGATCAGGGTTTCAATGCTGTTTATATGATGCTTGATTCTGGTGCTCGTGGTTCTAAAGATCAGATTAAGCAGCTGTCTGGTATGCGTGGTCTGATGGCAAAACCTCAAAAAGCAGGTGCAGAAGGTGCTCAAATTATTGAAAACCCAATTTTGTCAAACTTTAAAGAGGGTATGTCTGTGTTGGAATACTTTATTTCTTCACATGGTGCTCGTAAGGGTTTGGCTGATACTGCTATGAAAACTGCAGATGCTGGTTATTTGACTAGACGTTTGGTTGACGTAGCTCATGATGTTATTATTACTGAAGAAGATTGTGGTACATTAAGAGGCCTAGTTTGCTCGGCTTTGAAGAATGGTGATGAAATCATTTCAACGTTGTATGAGCGTGTTCTTGGTCGTGTATCTGTACATGATGTTGTAGATCCAACTACAGGTAATCTTATAGTTGCTGCTGGTGAAGAAATTACTGAGCCTAAGGCCAAAGCTATTGAAAATTCGCCAATCGAAAGTGTAGAGATACGTTCTGTACTTACTTGTGAAAGTAAGCATGGTGTTTGTATGAAGTGTTATGGTCGTAACTTGGCTACAGCTAGAATGGTACAGCTGGGTGAAGCTGTGGGCGTTATCGCAGCTCAGGCTATTGGTGAACCTGGTACACAGTTGACTCTTCGTACATTCCACGCTGGTGGTATTGCTGCTAACGCTGCTGCTAATGCTAATATTACGGCAAAGAATGATGCAAAACTAGAATTCGATGAACTTCGTGTTGTTCCTTTTGTAGAGGAAGATGAGGAAGGTAATGATATTAATTGTCAGATGGTAGTAAGCCGTTTGGCTGAGGTTCGTTTTGTAGATCCTAATACAGGTATTGTTCTTTCTAGCTTGAATGTTCCTTATGGTGCTTCTTTGTATAAAAAGCACGGAGATGTAGTTAAGAAAGGTGATGTTATCTGTAAATGGGACCCATTTAATGCCGTTATCGTATCTGAATATGCTGGTGTTCTGAAGTTTAATGATGTTGTTGAAGGTCAGACTTATCGTGCAGAGACCGATGAAACAACAGGCTTGACTGAAAAGATCATTACTGATTCTAAAAATAGATCTTTGGTTCCTACATGTGATGTAGTTGATGCTGAAGGTAATGTAGTAGGTACATATAACTTCCCTGTAGGTGGTCACGTTGTTGTTGAAGATGGTCAGACCATTAGTACAGGTACAACATTGGTTAAAATACCTCGTGCTGTTGGTGGTGCTGGTGATATTACCGGTGGTCTTCCTCGTGTAACCGAGTTGTTTGAGGCACGTAATCCTTCTAATCCTGCTATTGTTTCTGAAATTGATGGTGAGGTTACTATGGGTAAGGTTAAACGTGGTAATCGTGAAATCATCGTAACTTCTAAGACTGGTGACCAAAAGAAATACTTGGTTCCATTGTCTAAGCAGATCCTTGTACAGGAACATGATGCTGTTCGTGCAGGTACACCTCTTTCAGATGGTGTTACAACTCCAGGTGATATTCTTGCTATTAAGGGTCCTACCGCTGTACAGGAGTATATTGTTAACGAAGTTCAGGATGTTTACCGTCTTCAGGGTGTGAAGATTAATGATAAGCACTTTGAAATCATTGTTCGTCAGATGATGCGTAAGGTTCGTATCGATGATCCGGGTGATACAACATTCCTCGAGCAGGAACTTGTTGATAAACTCGACTTTGCTGATGAAAATGATCGTATTTGGGGCAAGAAGGTCGTTACAGATGCAGGTGATTCAGAATTGCTTAAACCTGGTCAGATTGTGACGGTTCGTAAGCTAAGAGATGAGAACTCTAGCTTGAAGCGTAGAGACTTGAAGTTAGTTCAGGTTAGAGATGCTGTTCCAGCTACATCTACCCAAATCCTTCAGGGTATTACCCGTGCAGCTTTGGGTACTAAGAGTTTCATGAGTGCTGCATCATTCCAGGAAACTACTAAGGTACTCTGTGAGGCTGCAATTCGCGGTAAGAGTGATTACCTTGAGGGTATGAAGGAAAATGTTATTTGTGGTCATTTGATTCCTGCAGGTACAGGTCTTCGTCAATGGCAGAAACTTGTTGTAGGTTCAAAGGAAGAATATGAGCGTATACAGGCTAATAGAAAGAATGTTCTTGACTTTGCAGATAACAATGTTGCAACAGAATAATCTTTAATATTATACTTTTAAAAAGGAGTTGTCATTTTAATAATGACAACTCCTTTTTTAGTTATAGATTTGTGTGTTCTATGTATTTTAAGTATCTTTGCAAAGTAAAATCCAATTATAATTATTACTTATGGCAGAAAATTCAGATAAAGAAAATGGTAAAGCGGTTCAAATAGATATTAAACCTGAGGTTGCTCAAGGTGAATATTCTAATTTGGTGTTGATAGCTCATTCAAGTTCAGATTTTATATTAGATTTTGCTAAAATACTGCCAGGGATGCAGCAGCCACAAGTCAAAAGTAGAGTGATTTTGGCTCCAGAACATGCCAAGAAACTTTTATTGGCATTGAAGGAAAACATTTTTAATTACGAGAGTGCTTATGGAGAAATTAATATTTCAGATCAGGCCCCTCGTACTATAGCTCCTTTTAATACTGGAGGTAATGAAGCTTGACGTAATTTATTTTGTGAATATATTCTTGCCCCATTAGAGCTTCTGATAGTAGTACTTTTGGTCTGTATTTGGAGTCTACAGCAAAGTCTTTGTACGCTCATTTGAAAGAATACTTGACTTTAAACTAGTTGCTATATGCTGTTTACTAAAGTTTTAGTCTTAGCTGGTTGTAATAGACTAGTGGATCTGTCTAATAAAACTTGATGTATTCCAATGGTGAACTTCGATAATGTTGCATGACAATATCATGTATCTGAAAGTTTATAATCAAATTGAAGAGTAGAGGTCTGTTTCACTCTCACACAGTTATTGAAACGTTTTCAGAACTATACTTATAATAGAGAAATTCTACTCAACTGCTAATTATATTTACTGCTATCTGTTTTTAAAGTCTTAGTTACTATAGAATACCACTTGCTGAACTTGTTGGATTTTAAAGTTAAACATTAAAAAAATATTAATAAAGACTATATTCTGCTAATTTTTGATTAATATGGTCTTTTTATTTTAGATAATAGATATCATATTGCGGGATTTTTTGTACCTTTGCAGCCCGAAACGGTTTGTGAAAAGTTGTTTCGTAACAGGTTGATAATAAACAAAATAAATATATAAATTAAAAAGTAAAATTATGCCTACTATTTCACAATTGGTTAGAAAGGGCAGAAAGGTATTGGTAGACAAGAGCAAGTCACCAGCTTTGGATAGCTGTCCACAGCGTCGTGGTGTTTGTGTTCGTGTATACACAACTACTCCTAAGAAGCCTAATTCAGCAATGCGTAAAGTTGCTCGTGTGCGTTTGACAAATCAGAAAGAGGTTAACTCTTATATTCCAGGAGAAGGTCATAACTTGCAGGAGCATTCAATTGTTTTGGTACGTGGTGGTCGTGTTAAGGACCTTCCAGGTGTGCGTTATCATATCGTACGTGGTACACTTGATACTGCGGGTGTTGCTAATCGTACACAGCGCCGTTCTAAGTATGGTGCAAAGCGCCCTAAGGCAAAGAAGTAATATCAACTTATTATTAAGCTGAAGGCTATTAGTTAGGATAAAAGGCTAAGTGCTAGATGCTTTTATGTTTTTTTTTAGTTTTGCTGGAGAAGTAACAGGTTGAGTAAACGCTCGAGTGAGAGCATTGAAGAACATTGAAACAGCCCCAGTCAAATAATTTTTATTAAAATGAGAAAAGCAAAACCAAAGAAGAGAGTGATCATTCCAGATCCTGTCTTCAACGACCAGAAGGTCTCTAAGTTCGTTAATCATTTGATGTATGATGGTAAAAAGAATACATCTTATGAAATTTTCTACAAAGCTCTTGATAATGTAAAGGCTAAAGCTGCAAACGAAGAGAAGTCAGCTCTTGAAATTTGGAAGGCAGCTTTGGATAACATTACTCCTCAGGTAGAAGTTAAGAGTCGCCGTATCGGTGGTGCTACTTTCCAGGTTCCTACAGAAATTCGTCCTGATCGTAAGGAAAGTATCGCTATGAAGAATCTTATTGCATTTGCTCGTAAACGTAGTGGTAAGTCTATGGCAGAGAAATTGGCTGCAGAGATTATGGACGCATTCAATAATCAGGGTGGTGCATACAAGCGTAAAGAAGATATGCATCGTATGGCTGAGGCTAACCGTGCATTCGCTCACTTTAGATTCTAATCATTTAGGAGGATTATAAGAAATGGCAAATCGTGATTTACATTTGACTCGTAACATCGGTATCATGGCTCACATTGATGCTGGTAAGACTACAACATCAGAGCGTATCTTGTTCTATACAGGAAAGACTCATAAAATTGGTGAGGTACACGATGGTGCGGCTACAATGGACTGGATGGCTCAGGAGCAGGAGCGTGGTATTACAATTACATCTGCTGCTACTACTTGTAACTGGAATTATAACGGTAATAGCTATAAAATTAACTTGATCGATACTCCGGGACACGTTGACTTTACTGCTGAGGTAGAGCGTTCTCTTCGTGTTCTTGATGGTGCTGTTGCTACATATTCAGCTGCAGATGGTGTTCAGCCACAGTCTGAAACAGTATGGCGTCAGGCAGATAAATATAACGTTCCTCGTATTGGTTATGTTAATAAGATGGACCGTTCTGGTGCAGATTTCTTTGAAACTGTACAGCAGATGAAGGATATCCTTGGTGCTCATCCAGTTCCTGTTCAGATTCCAATTGGTGCAGAGGAAAACTTCAAAGGTGTCGTTGACTTGATTAAGATGAAGGCTATCTTGTGGCATGATGAGACCATGGGTGCAGAATATGAAATTGAAGATATTCCTGCAGATTTGGTTGATGAAGCACAGGAGTGGCACGATAAGATGATCGAGGATGCAGCTAACTTTGATGATGAAATTATGGAACTTTATCTCGATGGTAAAGATATTCCAGAAGATAAGATTCTTGCTGCTCTTCGTAAGGGTTGTATTGCAATGGAGTTAACTCCTATGACTCTTGGTTCTTCTTATAAGAATAAGGGTGTACAGCCACTTCTTGATTATGTTTGTGCTTTCCTTCCATCACCTCTTGATACTCCTGCAATCGTAGGTGAAAATCCTGAAACAGGTGAAGAAGATAGTCGTAAGCCTTCAGAGACAGAGGCAACTTCTGCTCTTGCATTTAAGATTGCAACTGATCCATTCATGGGTCGTCTTGTTTTCTTCCGTGTTTATTCAGGTAAGATTGAGGCTGGTTCTTATGTTTACAACCCTCGTTCAGGAAAACGTGAGCGTATCAGCCGTTTGTTCCAGATGAACTCTAAGCAAGAGATTCCAATGGATTCAATCGATGCTGGTGATATTGGTGCAGGTGTTGGTTTCAAAGATATTCGTACCGGTGATACTTTGTGTGATGAAAATCACCCAATCGTATTGGAATCTATGTCATTCCCTGATACTGTAATTTCTATTGCAGTTGAACCTAAGAGTCAGGCTGATGTAGCTAAAATGGATAATGGTCTTGCAAAATTGGCAGAAGAGGATCCAACGTTTACAGTTCGTACTGATGAGCAGAGTGGTCAGACTATTATTTCTGGTATGGGTGAGCTTCACCTTGATATTATCATCGATCGTTTGAAGCGTGAGTTCAAGGTTGAGTGTAATCAGGGTAAACCTCAGGTT
This sequence comes from Segatella baroniae B14, assembly GCF_022024235.1. Taxonomy (GTDB): domain Bacteria; phylum Bacteroidota; class Bacteroidia; order Bacteroidales; family Bacteroidaceae; genus Prevotella; species Prevotella bryantii. Next base: position 1,879,323 of record NZ_CP091799.1, on the reverse strand, counting down.
AACTATAAAGAGGCTATTACTAAGGCAGCTCAGAGCCGTGAAACTTATAAGAAGCAGTCTGGTGGTCGTGGTAAGTTCGCATGTATCGATGTTACTATCGAACCTAAGGATGAGGATTACACAGAGGGCGACTTGCAGTTCATTAACCAGGTTAAAGGTGGTAATGTGCCTAAGGAATTCATTCCTTCTGTAGAGAAGGGTTTCAAGGATTGCCTTTCTGCAGGTGTTCTTGGTGGCTTCCCAATGACAGGTCTTAAAGTTACATTGAATGATGGTAGCTTCCATCCTGTAGACTCTGACCAGTTGTCTTTCGAGTTAGTTGCACATCAGGCATTTAAGGTTCTTTGCCCTAAGGCAGGTCCTGTTTTGATGGAGCCTATCATGAAGGTAGAAGTTGTTACTCCAGAGGAGAACATGGGTGATGTTATTGGTGACTTGAATAAACGTCGTGGTTTAGTTCAGGGTATGGAAGAAGCTCGTAGTGGTGCTCGTATCGTTAAAGCTATGGTTCCATTGGCTGAAATGTTCGGTTATGTAACAGCTCTCCGTACAATCACTTCTGGTCGTGCAACATCTTCTATGGAGTATGATCATCATTCACCTCTTTCTTCTTCTATTGCTAAGGCTGTGCTTGAAGAAGTTAAGGGTAATTCAGAACTTCTGTAATAAGATATAAAACTAAGAAGAGACGCTGTTTAGCGAATGACTCTTAATCAGTGTTCTCTTCTTTCTATTTTTAATATATAATTTATTTTATCTAATGAGTCAAAAAATTAGAATTAAGCTTAAGTCTTATGACCACCAGTTGGTAGATAAGTCAGCTGAAAAGATTGTGAAGGCTGTTAAGGCAACAGGCGCTATTGTTAGCGGTCCTATTCCATTGCCAACACACAAGCGTATTTTTACTGTAAACCGTAGTACTTTCGTTAATAAGAAGTCTCGTGAGCAGTTCCAGTTGTCAGATTTCAAGCGTCTTATTGATATCTATAGCTCAACAGCTAAGACTGTAGACGCACTTATGAAACTTGAATTGCCTAGTGGTGTTGAAGTAGAAATTAAAGTTTAACTATTTATATTAAATTGAAATGCCAGGATTAATTGGAAGAAAAATCGGAATGACATCCGTTTTCAGTGCCGACGGTAAGAATGTACCGTGCACTGTTATCGAAGCAGGTCCTTGTGTAGTAACCCAGGTTAAAACCGTAGAAAAAGATGGCTACAAGGCTGTTCAGCTTGGTTTCGGTGAGGCTAAAGAGAAGAATACTTCAAAGCCTTTGATGGGAACCTTTAAGAAAGCCGGCACAACACCTAAGAAGCACTTGGCCGAGTTCAAGTTTGATGAGGAATTAAACTTAGGTGATACCTTGACTGTGGAAATCTTCAATGATGCTCAGTTTGTAGACGTTGTTGGTACCTCAAAGGGTAAAGGTTTCCAGGGTGTTGTTAAGCGTCACGGTTTCGGTGGTGTAGGTCAGTCTACTCATGGTCAGGATGACCGTGCTCGTAAGCCAGGTTCTATTGGTGCTTGTTCTTACCCAGCAAAAGTATTTAAGGGTATGAGAATGGGTGGCCAGATGGGTGGCGACAGAGTAACTACTCAAAACCTTAAGGTGTTAAAAGTAATTCCAGAGCATAATCTCATTCTTGTTAAGGGTTCTGTAGCTGGATGCAATGGTTCAACTGTTTTAATTGAGAAGTAATGGAAGTTAACGTATTAGATATTAAAGGTCAGGAGACCGGCCGTAAGGTAACTCTTAATGATGCTATCTTCGGAATTGAACCTAACGATCACGTTCTTTATCTCGATGTTAAGCAGTATCTCGCTAACCAGCGTCAGGGTACAGCTAAGTCTAAAGAAAGAAGTGAGATGTCTGGTTCAACTCGTAAGTTGGGACGCCAGAAAGGTGGTGGTGGAGCTCGTCGCGGTGATATCAACTCTCCAGTTCTCGTTGGTGGTGGTCGTGTATTTGGTCCTAAGCCACGTGATTATCGTTTCAAATTGAACAAAAAAGTTAAGGTTTTGGCTCGTAAGTCAGCTTTAACTTACAAGGCACAGGAAAATGCTATTGTTGTTGTTGAAGATTTCAATTTTGAAGCTCCAAAGACTAAAGATTTTGTAAATATTGCTAAAAATCTTAAAGTTGACAACAAGAAGGCGTTGGTAGTTTTGCCAGAAGTAAATAAAAATGTATATTTGTCCGCTCGTAACTTAAAGAAGGCTAATGTCGAGACAGCATCATCTATCAATGCATATAAAGTTTTGAATGCTGATGTTCTTGTTATTTCAGAAAGCTCACTTGAGACAATCGAGTCAATCTTAAATAAATAAAGGAGAGAAATATGTCAATTATCATTAAACCATTGGTCACAGAAAAGCAGGCCAAGATGACAGAGAAACAGCCTAACCGCTATGGTTTTGTTGTTCGCCCTGAGGCAAATAAGCTCGAAATTAAGAAAGAGGTTGAGAGTCTCTATAAGGTTACAGTCGTAAGTGTGAATACGGTTCGTTATGCAGGTAAGCGTCAAGCACGTTATACAAAGGCTGGTCTCGTAAAGGGACAGAAGAACGCATTCAAAAAGGCAATCGTTACCGTTAAGGATGGCGATCAAATTGATTTTTACAGCAATATTTAAATAAAAAATGGCAGTACGTAAATTTAAACCGGTAACTCCGGGACAAAGACACAAAGTTATTGGCACGTTCGAGGATATTACTGCATCCGTGCCAGAGAAGTCTCTCGTTTACGGCAAACGTTCTACTGGTGGTAGAAATAACACTGGTAAAATGACCGTTCGCTACATTGGCGGTGGCCATAAGCAGAAGTATCGTCTTATAGACTTCAAACGTGAGAAAGATGGTGTTCCAGCTGTAGTTAAGTCAATCGAGTATGATCCAAATAGATCTGCTCGTATTGCGCTTTTATACTATGCAGATGGTGAAAAACGTTACATTATTGCTCCTAATGGACTGCAGGTTGGTGCAACCTTAATGTCTGGTGCTGATGCTGCACCAGAAGTAGGTAATTCACTTCCACTTGCTAATATCCCAGTTGGTACTGTAATTCATAACATTGAATTGCGTCCAGGTCAGGGTGCTTTATTGGTTCGTTCGGCTGGTAATTTTGCTCAGTTGACTTCTCGTGAGGGCAGTTATTGTGTTATTAAGCTTCCTTCTGGCGAAACTCGTCAGATCTTGAGTGCTTGTAAGGCTACTATTGGTAGTGTAGGTAATTCTGATCATGCTCTAGAACAGTCTGGTAAGGCTGGTCGTTCTAGATGGTTGGGACGTCGTCCTCACAACCGTGGTGTTGTTATGAACCCTGTTGATCACCCAATGGGTGGTGGTGAAGGCCGTCAGAGTGGTGGTCATCCACGTTCACGTAAGGGCTTGTACGCTAAGGGTCTCAAGACTCGTGCACCTAAGAAGCTTTCTAACAAGTATATTATCGAAAGAGCTAAAAAATAAAGAGTAAATTATGAGTCGTTCATTAAAAAAAGGTCCATATATTAACGTATCACTCGAGAAGAAAATTCTTGCTATGAATGAGAGTGGTAAGAAATCTGTAGTTAAGACATGGGCTAGAGCTTCAATGATTTCCCCTGATTTTGTGGGTCATACTGTTGCAGTTCATAACGGAAACAAATTTATCCCTGTTTATGTTACAGAGAATATGGTTGGTCATAAGTTAGGTGAGTTCTCACCTACTCGTCGTTTTGGCGGACACTCTGGTAATAATAAGAAGTAAGGGTTAAATCCATTTAAAGTAAATAAATAATGGGAGCAAGAAAACATATCGCGGCTGAAAAATTAAAAGAGGCACGCAAAAATTTGTACTTTGCTAAGCTCAATGGAGTACCTTCGTCACCACGTAAAATGCGTTATGTTGTAGACATGATTCGTGGTATGGAAGTTAACAAAGCTCTGGGAGTACTTAGATTCTCTAAGAAGCAGGCTGCTGCTGATGTAGAGAAACTTCTCCGTTCAGCTATCGCTAACTGGGAAACAAAAAATGACCGTAAAGCTGAGGACGGTGAACTTTTTGTAAGTAAAGTCTTCGTTGATGAAGGTGTTACTATGAAACGTATGAGACCAGCACCACAAGGTCGTGGTTATAGAATTCGTAAGCGTTCTAACCATGTAACTATCTTTGTTGATGCTAAAACTAACGACGATAAATAAATAATAGAATGGGACAGAAAGTTAATCCAATAAGCAACCGACTTGGTGTAATTCGTGGTTGGGATTCAAATTGGTTCGGTGGTAAGAACTTCGGCGATAGTCTTGTAGAAGATCAGAAAATCCGTAAGTATCTTAACGAGCGTTTGGCTAAGGCTAGCGTTTCTCGCATTGTCATCGAACGTACCTTGAAATTGGTTACCATTACTATTTGTACAGCCCGTCCGGGTATCGTTATTGGTAAAGGTGGTCAAGACGTTGATAAATTGAAAGAAGAACTGAAGAATCTCTTTAAGAAGGATATTCAGATTAACATCTTCGAAGTTAAGAAGCCTGAATTGGATGCAACTATCGTTGCAACTAATATAGCTCGTCAGGTAGAGGGTAAGGTAGCTTATCGTCGTGCTATTAAGATGGCGATTGCTAATACAATGCGTGCTGGTGCTGAAGGTATTAAAGTTCAGATCACAGGTCGTTTGAATGGCGCTGAAATGGCACGCAAGGAGATGTTAAAGGAAGGCCGTACTCCTCTTCATACATTCCGTGCAGATATTGATTTCTGTCAGGCAGAAGCTCTTACTAAGGTAGGTTTGCTCGGTATTAAGGTATGGATTTGCCGTGGAGAAGTATATGGCAAACGTGATCTTACACCTAATTTTACTCAAGACAGTAAGAACAATCGTAATAACGGTCGTTCTAATCGCGGTAATGGTCGTAAGAGAAACAATAACCGTTAAATGTAAGAATTACAATGTTACAGCCTAAAAGAGTTAAATATAGAAGACCTCAAGATGGACGTGGTAATAAAGGTAACGCCCATAGAGGTACACAGTTAGCTTTTGGTTCTTTTGGAATTAAGACACTTGAAGCTAAGTGGATTGATAGCCGTCAGATCGAAGCTGCACGTGTTGCATTAAACAGATACATGAATCGTCAGGGACAAGTTTGGATTCGTATTTTCCCTGATAAACCAATTACTCGTAAACCTGCTGATGTGCGTATGGGTAAGGGTAAAGGTGATCCAGCTGGATGGGTTGCTCCAGTAACTCCAGGTCGAATTCTTTTCGAAGTTGAGGGTGTATCTTTTGATATTGCAAAAGAAGGCCTTCGCCTTGCAGCACAGAAGTTGCCTGTTAAGACTAAGTTTGTTGTTAGACGTGATTTCGATAAAAACGCTTAATTATGAAGATTAAAGAAGTAAGAGAACTCGAAACCAAGGAATTGGTAGAGAAATTAGAAGCTGCAGAGGCTAATCTTAAGAAGATTAAGCTTAATCATCAGATTACTCCTCTCGTAAATCCATCTCAGATTAAGGCCGCTCGTCGTGATATTGCGCGTATGAAAACCGAACTTCATCAGAGAGAACTTAACAAATAATAATGGTCCAGATGGAAACAAGAAATTTAAGAAAAGTAAGACAGGGTGTTGTTATCAGCAACAAAATGGATAAAACCATTGTTATTGCAGCTAAGTTCAAAGAGATGCACCCTATTTATGGTAAATTCGTTCAGAAGACGAAGAAATATCATGTACATGATGAAAACAATGAAGCTAATGTTGGTGACACTGTTATGATCATGGAGACTCGTCCTTTGTCAAAAACAAAGAGATGGAGATTAGTACAAATTGTTGAAAAAGCTAAGTAATTATGATACAAACAGAATCAAGACTTACAGTGTGTGATAATAGCGGCGCACGTGAAGCAAAATGTATTCGCGTTCTCGGTGGTACCGGTCGTCGCTATGCTAGCGTTGGTGACGTTATCGTAGTTGCTGTTCAGAACGTTATTCCTTCTAGTGATTTGAAGAAAGGTGCTGTTTCTAAAGCATTGATCGTTCGTACCAAAAAGGAAATCCGTCGTGCGGATGGTTCTTATATTCGTTTTGATGATAATGCTTGTGTATTGTTGAACAATGCCGGTGAGCTTCGTGGTAGTCGTATCTTCGGTCCAGTTGCACGTGAACTTCGTGCAGTTAACATGAAGGTTGTTTCATTAGCACCTGAGGTTCTTTAATTTAAATAAGAAATTTAGTAATGAGTAAATTACATATTAAAAAAGGCGATACCGTAATTGTTCTTACTGGTAAAGATAAGGGCAATAAGGGTAAGGTGCTTCAGGTTCTTGTAGATGAGAACCGTGCTATTGTTGAAGGTATTAACTTGGTATCTAAAAGTACCAAGCCTTCTGCAAAAAATCCTCAGGGAGGTATTGTTAAGCAGGAAGCTCCTATCAATATTTCAAATTTGAGTTTAATCGATCCTAAGAGTGGTAAGGCTACTCGCGTTGCTATCAAGCATGATGGTAAAAACGTTATCCGTATTGCTAAAAAATCAGGGGAGGAAATTAAATAATGGATACAGCACAGTTAAAGAAGGTTTACAAGGAGACTATCGCTCCTGCGCTGCAGAAGCAATTTAATTACTCTTCTGCAATGCAAACTCCTGTATTGAAGAAAATTGTGATTAATCAGGGTCTCGGTGATGCAACTCAAGATAAAAAAATCATTGATGTTGCTATCAACGAAATTACAGCAATTACTGGTCAGAAGGCTGTTGCTACATATTCAAAGAAGGATGTTGCGAACTTCAAACTTCGTAAAAAGATGCCTATTGGTGTAATGGTTACATTGCGTCGTGAGCGTATGTATGAGTTCCTTGAAAGACTTGTACGTGTTGCTTTGCCTCGTATCCGTGACTTCAAGGGAATTGAATCTAAGTTTGATGGACGTGGTAACTATACTTTAGGTATCACAGAGCAAATTATCTTCCCTGAAATCAATATTGATCAGGTAGATAGAATTCAGGGTATGAATATTACTTTCGTAACATCAGCTAAGACTGACGAAGAGGGTTATGCTCTCCTAAAGGCATTTGGTCTTCCATTCAAGAACGCTAAAAACGATTAAAAGATATGGCAAAAGAATCAATGAAAGCTCGCGAAGTTAAGCGTGCAAAACTTGTTGCTCGTTATGCTGAAAAACGTGCAGCTTTGAAAAAGATTATTGCAACTTCTAATGATCCAGCTGAGGCTTATGAGGCATCTCGTAGGCTTCAGGCTATTCCAAAGAATGCTAATCCTATTCGTCTGCATAATCGTTGCAAGATAACTGGTCGTCCAAGAGGTTATATGCGCCAGTTTGGTCTTTCACGTATTCAGTTCCGTGAGATGGCATCTTCAGGTTTGATTCCTGGTGTTAAGAAAGCAAGTTGGTAATATTATTACCGTTCATTTTATATTTTTAATATTGTCGGGGATGTCCCGATTAATTAAATTTTTTTTTATGACAGATCCAATAGCAGATTATCTGACAAGACTCAGAAACGCGATCATGGCTCATCACAGAGTTGTTGAGGTTCCTGCGTCAAATTTGAAAAAAGAGATTACTAAGATTCTCTTTGAAAAGGGTTATATCTTGAACTACAAGTTCATTGAGGATGGTCCTCAGGGTACTATTAAAGTAGCTCTTAAATATGATCCAGTTACTAAAGCAAATGCAATAAAGAGTTTGAAACGTGTTTCTACTCCAGGTTTGCGTAAGTATACTGGTTATAAAGATATGCCAAGAGTTATTAATGGTTTAGGTATCGCAATCTTGTCTACATCTAAGGGTGTAATGACTAATAAGGAAGCTGCTGACCTGAAAATCGGTGGTGAGGTTCTTTGCTACATTTATTAATTGGAGGGATTTATATGTCAAGAATAGGAAAATTGCCAATTAGTATTCCATCAGGAGTTACAGTTAACTTCGATGAAAAAGCAAATGTTATCTCTGTTAAGGGTCCTAAAGGTGAACTTTCACAGGATATCAACGAATCAATCAAGGTAAAGATTGAAGATGATAAGGTTATTTTTGAAGTAGATGAAAATAGCCCAGTAAATTATAAGCAGAAACAAGCTTTTCATGGTTTATATCGTTCACTTGTTAACAATATGGTTGTTGGTGTAAGTGAAGGATTTAAGAAAACTATGGAACTTGTAGGTGTTGGTTACCGTGTTTCTAATCAGGGTAATATCATCGAGCTTTCTTTAGGTTATACTCACCCTATTTTTATTCAGGTTCCTAGCGAAGTTAAGGTAGAGACAAAGTCAGAAAGAAACCAGAATCCTATATTAACTTTGGAGTCATGTGACAAGCAGTTACTTGGTCTCATCTGTGCTAAAATTCGTTCTTTCCGTATGCCAGAACCTTATAAGGGTAAAGGTATTTTGTTCCAGGGTGAAGTTATTCGCAGAAAGTCTGGTAAGACAGCTGCTGCTAAGTAATTTTTTATTTTTACGATTATGACAACAAAGAAAGTAGAAAGACGAATTAAGATAAAATTCCGTATTCGCAAGAATGTAAATGGAACTGCAGAACGTCCTCGTTTGAGTGTTTTTCGTTCTAATAAACAGATCTACGCACAGGTTATTAACGATTTGACTGGTAAGACATTGGCTTCTGCTTCTTCACTTGGTTTGGAGAAGTTGCCTAAAGTAGAACAGGCTAAGAAAGTTGGTGTATTAGTTGCAGAAAAGGCAAAAGCTGCAGGTGTTGAATCAGTAGTTTTTGATCGTAATGGTTATCTGTATCATGGTCGTGTTCAGGCATTAGCTGATGGCGCTCGTGAAGGTGGTCTTAAATTCTAAACGATAATGGCAATGAATAAAGTAAAAGTAAATAATGATGTTGAATTAAAGGATCGCCTTGTTGCAATTAATCGTGTAACAAAGGTAACTAAAGGTGGTCGTACTTTCACATTTGCTGCTATCGTCGTTGTAGGTGACGGTAACGGTGTTATTGGCTGGGGTCTTGGTAAGGCTGGTGAAGTTACAGCTGCTATATCTAAGGGTACTGAAGCTGCAAAGAAGAATCTTATTAAGGTTCCTGTTTTGAAGGGAACTGTACCTCATGAAGTCGAAGTAAAGTTCGGTGGAGCACAAGTTTTGCTTAAGCCAGCTGCTGCAGGTACTGGTTTGAAGGCCGGTGGTGCTATGCGTGCTGTTTTGGAGAGTGTTGGTGTTAAGGACGTTATTGCTAAGTCAAAAGGTTCTTCTAACCCTCACAATCTTGTAAAGGCAACTATCCTTGCACTTTCTGAGATGCGTGATGCTTATCAGGTTGCTGGTGAGCGTGGAATCTCTATGGATAAAGTTTTTAATGGTTAATTAGGATATAACGATGGCAACAATCAAGATTAAACAAATTAAAAGTAGAATTGGAGCACCTGTAGATCAGAAGAAAACACTTTTGGCTTTAGGTCTTCATAAGATTTCTCAAGTTGTTGAAGTTGAGGATAATCCTAGTATGCGTGGTATGATTCGTAAAGTTCATCACCTTGTAACCGTAGTTGATTAATTTAAACTTAAAATTGAACAATTATGAAATTAAATAATTTAAAACCAGCAGTAGGTTCTACACATTCACGTCGTCGTATTGGTCGTGGTCCTGGTTCAGGATTAGGTGGTACTTCTACTCGTGGTCACAAAGGTGCTAAGGCTCGTTCTGGTTATAAGAGAAAAATCGGTTTTGAAGGTGGTCAGATGCCTTTGCAGCGTCGTATTCCAAAAGCTGGATTTAAAAATATTAACCATAAAGAGTATTTTGCTGTTAACTTGTCAACTCTCCAGAGTTTAACAGAGGCTAAAGGTTTTACAAAGATTGGTATCGCAGAACTTAAAGAAGCTGGTCTTACTAATGGTAAGGAGCTAGTTAAGGTTTTGGGTAATGGTGAGTTAAAAGCTAAAATCGATGTAGAAGCTAATGCATTCTCAAAAACTGCAGAAGAAGCAATCAAGGCAGTTGGTGGCAATGCAACAATAATCTAAATAAATGAAAAAGTTAATCGAGACACTGAAGAATTGCTGGAAGGTTGAGGATTTGCGTCAGCGACTCCTTATAACTCTTCTTTTTACGGCTATTTATCGTTTTGGCTCATTTGTTGTCCTTCCGGGCATCAATCCGGGCATGTTGGAAAAATTACAGTCGCAAACTTCAACAGGTCTTATGGCCTTGTTGAATGCATTCTCCGGTGGAGCATTTTCCAATGCGTCTATTTTCGCTTTGGGAATTATGCCTTACATCTCGGCTTCTATCGTTATGCAGCTTCTAGCTATTGCTGTACCTTATTTTCAGAAGATGCAGCATGAAGGTGAAAGTGGTAGAAAGAAAATTAATTGGTATACAAGGATCCTGACTGTAGCTATATTGCTCTTTCAGGCTCCTTCTTACTTACTTAATTTAAAGATGCAGGCAGCTGGTGCCTTAGCTTCAGGTATTTCTTGGACAGTATTTATGATTCCTGCTACTATTATTCTTGCAGCAGGAAGTATGTTTATCCTTTGGTTGGGTGAGCGTATTACTGACAAGGGTGTAGGTAATGGTATTTCTCTTATCATTATGATTGGTATCATTGCTAGATTACCTCAGGCTTTTGTTCAGGAGGTTACTTCTAGATTACAGGCTATTACTAGCGGTGGTCTAATTATGTTTATTGTGGAGCTACTTATCTTATATGGTGTAGTTTGCGCTTCTATACTTCTTGTTCAAGGTACTAGAAAAGTTCCAGTTCAATATGCAAAGCGATTGATTGGGAATAAGCAATATGGTGGTGCTAGACAGTACATTCCATTAAAGTTGTTTGCTGCTAATGTAATGCCAATTATTTTTGCGCAAGCATTGATGTTTATCCCTTTGGCTATTGTACAGTATCAATCAGACGGAGCTAGTTCTGTTGTACGTCAGTTGTTGGATAATAGAAGTTTGCTTTATAATATAATTTATGTTGTATTGGTTATAGCATTTACTTATTTTTATACTGCTATTACTTTGAATCCTACACAGATGTCCGAAGACATGAAACGTAATAATGGTTTTATTCCTGGTGTAAAGCCAGGTAAGGATACTGCAGAATATATCGACACCGTTATGTCTCGTATAACTTTACCGGGTTCTTTTTTTATTGCATTTATAGCTATCATGCCAGCTCTTGCTGGACTTCTTAATGTTCAACAGGAATTTTCACAGTTCTTTGGAGGTACTTCTCTTTTGATTCTTGTGGGTGTTGTTATTGATACATTGCAGCAAGTTGAAAGCTATTTGCTTATGAGACATTATGATGGATTGTTAAATTCAGGTCATACTCGTCAAGGGAGCGTTTCTGCATATTAAATTTTCGTCATGAGTTTTATTCTTAAGACGAATGATGAAGTTGGTTTAATGCGCAAAGCCAATCAATTAGTTGGTGCAACGTTATTTGAACTTGGTAAACATATAAGACCAGGTATATCGACCTTCCAATTGGAACAATTAGCTAGGGATTTTATATTAAAACATGGAGGTACTCCATTTTTTATTAATTTTCTTAATCCTCTTGGAGGGTCTTTTTCTGTTTCTGAAAATTATTCAGGACATGATTTGAACAAGAAAACAGTTACTCTTAGTGAGGGTGATATTATATCTATAGATTGTGGCGTTAGTTTCTGTGGCTTTTGTGGTACCTGTTCTCGCATTTTTTTCGTGGGGAATGTATCAACTGGTCTAACGGAGTTGGTTCATGGTATTGAAGTTGCTCTCATTGATGCAATTAATTCAACTATTCCTGGTAAATATATTTGTGATATAGGATATTCTATTGAACAGGTATTTGAATCATTAAAAGGTGTTAGAGTAAGACAGATTTTTGGGAATAGCATCGGACAAGAGTTTGCAGAATCAACAAGATTATCTTTCAATTCAAAAAGAGGTAAAAGAGTTCTTTTAAAAAATGGAATGTGTTTTACTATTAATTGTATAGTAAGTTTAGAGAAAGGTTATTTAACCCAGCATAATATCAGTAGTGGTTTTGCAGGGAATAATGCACAGTTATCACTCCATTTTAAGCATACTTTTTCTGTTGGTATTGATCATGTGGATATTTTATCAAGTTTTGATAGTATAGAACGAATTGACAGTTAGATAGTATTTTATGGCAAAACAGTCAGCAATTGAACAGGATGGTACAATTTTAGAATCTCTTTCTAATGCCATGTTTAGAGTGGAATTAGAGAATGGAGTTCAGATTGTAGCTCACATCTCTGGAAAGATGAGAATGCATTATATAAAGATTCTCCCAGGAGATAAAGTAAAAGTGGAAATGAGCCCATATGATTTAACAAAGGGTAGAATAGTTTTCCGATATAAATAAACAATTAAAATGAAAACAAGAGCATCATTAAAGAAGCGTACACCAGATTGTAAAATCGTACGTCGTAAAGGTCGTTTGTTTGTTATTAACAAAAAGAACCCTAAGTTTAAATTGCGTCAGGGTTAATTAAAAAATGTGAATTCTTTGGTAGTTATTTATTTTTTATTAAATATTTTGACTACCTTTGCTTTCCATTTTAGTTAAACACATTTTATATTTATTATTTCAAATGGCAATTAGAATTGTTGGAGTAGATTTGCCCCAGAATAAGCGTGGCGAAATCGCATTGACTTATATCTTTGGTATAGGTCGAAGTAGTTCAGCAAAGATATTGGATCAGGCAGGTGTAAACCGTGACTTGAAGGTCAGTGAGTGGACTGATGAGCAAGCAGCTAAAATCCGTGAAATTATCGGCGCTGGTTTTAAAGTTGAAGGTGATCTTCGTTCTGAGATCTCCATGAATATTAAGCGTCTGATGGATATCGGTTGTTATCGTGGTATCAGACATCGTAATGGTCTTCCTGTTCGCGGTCAAAGCACTAAGAACAATGCTCGTACTCGTAAGGGAAAGAAGAAGACTGTTGCTAATAAGAAGAAGGCTACTAAGTAATTTTGAAGGAGTTAAATTATTATGGCAAAGACAAAAGCAACATCTAAAAAAAGAAATGTAAGAGTTGATGCAATTGGACAACTTCATGTTCATAGCTCTTTCAATAACATTATAGTTTCTCTTGCTAATAATGAAGGTCAGATTATTTCTTGGTCTTCTGCTGGTAAGATGGGTTTCCGTGGTTCTAAGAAGAATACACCTTATGCTGCTCAGATGGCAGCTGAAGACTGTGCAAAGGTCGCTTTCGATCTTGGTCTTCGTAAAGTAAAGGCTTATGTTAAAGGTCCTGGAAATGGTAGAGAATCAGCTATCCGTGCTGTACATAGTGCAGGTATTGAGGTAACTGAGATTGTAGACGTAACACCATTGCCACATAATGGTTGTCGCCCTCCAAAGCGTCGTCGTGTTTAATCAATATTACAGATCCTTTAATAATTAGCATTTTAAATTATGGCAAGATATATAGGTCCAAAGTCTAGAATTGCACGCCGTTTTGGTGAGCCAATTTTCGGCGCAGATAAAGTTTTGAGTAAACGCAATTTCCCTCCAGGTCAGCATGGTAATAACCGTCGTCGTAAGCAGTCTGAGTACGGTGCACAGTTGGCTGAGAAGCAGAAGGCAAAATACACTTATGGTGTATTAGAGCGTCAGTTCCGTAACATGTTTGATAAGGCCGCTAAATCTGATGGTATTACAGGTGAGGTTCTGTTGCAGGAACTCGAGAGCCGTCTTGATAACGTGGTCTTCCGTTTGGGTATTGCTCCAACACGTGCTGCTGCTCGTCAGCTTGTTAGTCATAAGCACATTGTTGTTGATGGCGCTGTTGTAAATATTCCTTCTTATTCTGTAAAACCTGGTCAGGTTATTGGTGTTAGAGAGAAAGCTAAGTCTCTTGAGGTTATCGAAGGTGCTTTGGCAGGTTTCAATCATAGTAAGTATCCTTGGATCGAATGGGATGAAAACACTAAGAGTGGTAAGTTCCTTCACAGACCTGAGCGTGCAGATATTCCTGAGAATATTAAGGAACAGTTAATAGTTGAGTTGTACTCTAAACAATAAATCATTGAATTAATGGCGATATTAGCATTTCAAAAACCTGACAAAGTCGTAATGCTGGAGGCTAACGATAAGTTCGGAAGATTTGAGTTCCGTCCTCTCGAGCCTGGATTTGGTGTTACTGTAGGTAATGCCCTCCGTCGCATGCTTCTTTCCTCTCTTGAAGGATATGCTATCAATACTGTTAAAATTGCAGGTGTTGAGCATGAATTTTCTTCAGTTCCGGGTGTTAAAGAAGATGTAACCAACATTATCTTGAATCTCAAACAAATTCGATTCAAGCAAGTAGTAGAAGAATTCGAGAACGAGAAAGTTAGTATCATAGTAGAGAATTCAACAGAATTCAAAGCTGGTGATATAAGTAAACATCTGACTGGATTTGAAGTGTTAAATCCTGAATTAGTGATTTGTCATTTAGACCCTAAGGCTTCGATGCGAATTGACCTTACAATCAACAAGGGACGTGGCTATGTTCCTGCTGATGAGAATCGTCAATTTTGTACTGACGTTAATGTCATTCCAATCGATTCTATCTACACCCCTATTCGTAATGTTAAATATTCAGTTGAACCTTATCGTGTTGAACAGAAAACAGACTACGATAAATTAACAATTGAAGTTACTACTGATGGTTCCATTCATCCAAAGGATGCGCTTAAGGAAGCAGCTAAGATATTGATTTATCACTTTATGTTATTCTCTGATGAAAAGATTACACTTGAAAATCCTGATCAGGATGGTAATCAAGAGTTTGACGAAGAGGTTCTTCATATGCGTCAGTTGTTGAAGACTAAGTTGGTAGACATGAATCTTTCAGTTCGTGCTCTTAACTGTCTGAAAGCTGCGGATGTAGAAACTTTAGGTGATTTAGTTCAGTATAATAAGACTGATTTGCTTAAGTTCCGTAATTTTGGTAAGAAATCGCTTTCTGAGCTTGATGATTTGCTCGAGAGTCTGAATCTTTCGTTTGGAACTGATATTTCAAAGTATAAACTTGATAAGGAGTAATCTTCTTATCTTAATTAAAAAACAATAATGAGACACAATAAAAAATTCAACCATTTGGGTCGTACTGCATCTCATCGTGATGCCTTGCTTTCAAACTTGGCTATCTCTTTGATTATGCACAAAAGAATCACTACGACTCTTGCAAAAGCTAAAGCTCTTAAAAAATATGTAGAGCCTTTAGTTACTCGAGCTAAGAATGATAGTACAAATTCTCGTCGTGTAGTTTTCCGTTATTTACAGAATAAAGAGGCTATCAAGGAATTGTTTGGTACTGTTGCAGCAAAGGTTGGTGATCGTCCAGGTGGTTATACTCGTGTAATCAAATTGGGTACTCGTCAGGGTGATGCAGCTCCAATTGCTTTTATCGAGTTGGTTGACTTTGATGAAAACATGTCTAAAAGCGCTAAATCTGCTGCTAAGAAGACTCGTCGTTCACGCAAGTCTACAAAGGCAGTTGAAGAAGTTGTTGAGACTCCTGAAACCGAAAATAATGCAGCTGAGTAAGTTTTAGCATTTTATATTAATCTCCATCCCGAAAAGGATGGAGATTTTTTTTGCTCTATTTAAAATTTGATTGCTTCAGGAAAGTTCTTGTAGCATATATAAGTTTGTCATTTATGAATGGTTATATGCTTTCTATAAGTAATTTTCAATCCTATGGTCTTTGTTTCCTTATTAGATTATGCCTCATTTTGCTTTTATTGCCTTTTTGCTCTGTTATTGTGCAGTGATAGCGGATTCATTTTTATCACATTAGTGTCTTTTCAAGATGCCTTTTGTTTTTTTTGAATAATTATCTATTATGGATTTTCGCTTTTGTAATTGTGGATGACTTCTTGTATCCAGTTTTTCTTGTGTAAGTTTTTCAAATCAACCAACTACGTTAAGTAGTTCTTTCATTGGGAATTTACGTTGTATTTGTTTCTTTCTAATCTTTGCTTTTGTAATGTGAATTTAGCAAAATCTATTTTCATACTTATGATACTGAATTAATCGCCTTTTTAAGTTCCTTTATGCACTAAAAAAGTTACATTCTTTTTTGAAAAGCCAGAAGAAAATACTATTTTTGCAATGGTTTCAGTGGTTTAAAAATTATTCATTTTAAATATAAAAAATATTATGGCAGTAAATTACAAGGATTTAGGCTTGGTAAACACTCGTGAGATGTTTAAAAGAGCTATCAAAGGTGGTTGGGCAGTGCCAGCATTTAACTTTAATAACCTTGAGCAGCTGCAAGCTATTGTTAAGGCTTCATCTGAGTTGAAATCACCTGTTATTATTCAGGTTTCAAAGGGTGCTCGTAACTATGCCAATTCAACTCTTCTTCGCTATTTGGCAGAAGGTGCAGTTGCTTATGCAAAGGAATTGGGTTGCAACCATCCTGAGATTGCTCTTCATTTGGATCACGGTAGCAGTTTTGAATTGTGTAAAGACTGTATAGATCTCGGTTTCTCATCAGTAATGATTGACGGTTCAGCTCTTCCTTATGAAGAGAATGTTGCTTTAACTAAGAAGGTGGTAGATTATGCTCATCAGTTTGATGTAACCGTAGAAGGTGAGCTTGGTGTATTAGCTGGTGTTGAAGATGATGTAGTTGCTGAGGAATCTCATTATACTAAGCCTGAGGAAGTTGTTGATTTCGCTACTCGTACAGGTTGTGATTCTTTGGCTATATCAATTGGTACTTCACATGGTGCTTATAAGTTCAAGCCAGAGCAGTGTACACGTGATCCAAAGACAGGTTTACTTGTACCACCACCATTGGCATTTGATGTTTTGGCTGGTGTAGAAGAGCAGTTACCAGGTTTCCCAATTGTTCTTCATGGTTCATCTTCAGTTCCACAGGAATATGTTAAGATTATCAATTCTAACGGTGGTAAGCTTCCTGATGCTGTAGGTATTCCAGAGGAGCAGCTTCGTAAGGCTTCTGAGAGTGCTGTTTGCAAGATTAATATTGACTCAGATTCACGTTTGGCATTTACAGCTGGTGTGCGTGAAACATTGACTCAGCATCCTGAATATTTCGATCCTCGTCAGTATTGTGGCGCTGGTCGTGAGTATATGGAGCAGATGTATCGTCATAAGATTATTGATGTATTAGGTTCTGATAACAAGTTGGGTCAGCTTGATTAATAGATTAAGTTTATTTTAATTTTATAGTAGAGGATGGGGCAGAATTGACTCATCCTCTTTTTTGGTTAATTTGGGTTGATATTATGAGCAATGCGTAGCAGGTGATCGTCTGGAGCGAGTTGTAATATGCTGATATTCCTTTTTAATTCTTGTGTAAGTAGCTCTAATAGCAATTAATAAGTGTTTAATTTAAAACGTGTAAGAGGTATGCAATTAGAATGTCATACCTAGAAATATTATAATTCGCACAGAGAATAATACAAGTCTTAGTGGAATTATAATATTTTGCTATACAGTATCATCTTTATCAGATAGCTTTCTGATACCGATACCTTCTAGTCTTCTAAGCGTAAAAATGCTTGAGGTAAATACTTAATTATATCACTTGCAATCAAACTTTCTTTGCCTAAATCTTTTACAGCTAAATCACCAGCTAATCCATGCAAATACATGCCAAGTTTGCATGCTTCTTCTTGCTTATATCCTTTTGCCAATAATCCTGTAATAATACCAGTAAGAACATCGCCACTACCTGCTGTAGCCATTCCGCTATTTCCAGTTGTATTGAAGAAAATATGTCCATCGGGAAGACAAAGCGCAGAATAGTGTCCTTTTAAAATGATATAGACTTGGAAATGTTCAGCTAGCTCTTGTGCTTTCCGAAGTCTGTCGTAGGAACCATTATTGATGCCATTATTAAGTCTATCCATCTCTTTAGGATGAGGAGTTAGTATAGCACCTGGAGGTAATTGTTGCATCCATGCACGATGATTGGCAAGAATATTTAAGGCATCAGCATCAATGACAATCGGGCAGGTAGCTCTTCTTATTTGAGCAATTAGTGCAATAGCAGTATTTTCTAAAGAACCTAATCCTGGGCCAATTCCCATTGCATTATATTTTTCAGTATCTATTGGTTCTGAAAAATATAATTCATCCTTGTCCATTTGGAGAACAGCCTCAGGTACAGAAATCTGCATAATTTCATAGTTTCTTCTAGGCGTAACGGCAGTAACTTTACCAACTCCAGCTCGTAAACAAGCTTTAGTAGCTAGAACAGATGCACCAGCCATGCCGTAGCTGCCAGCTATGATAAGTGCGTTTCCCATATTTCCTTTATGTGCAAAGTCATTGCGATGGTGGAGAAGTGAACGAATATCGTTTTCTTCAACCATTTGATATGGGCTATCTGTGTTTTGTATAAATTCTTGAGACAATCTGATATCCAGTACTTTAATCTTACCAAGAAATATTTGATTGTCAGCCAAGAGCATAGCTAATTTTTTCTGTTGGAGTGTAAATGTTTGATTTGCTTTAATGATATTCGTAGGTATATTGTAAGTATTGTCTTCACACATCAAACCAGAAGGTAAATCAATACTTATAACCTTACAAGCAGATGCATTAATATATTTTACTAAAGAAGCAAATCCGCCAGAAAGCGGCTTATTCAGTCCGCTTCCAAATAGTCCATCAATGACAACAGTATTTTCGTCTAGTGTAGGAGGATCAAAATTTACAGTTATTTCAGTAAATTTCTTGATCTTTTTTCCATCTAGAATTCTTTGTTTGTTAGTCGCACATTCTTCAGAAAGGTGATTGTGAATATTAAAGAGGAAAACAGACACGTTGTATCCATTTTCAGCTAGCATTCGTGATACAGCTAGCGCATCACCACCATTATTGCCCGGTCCTGCAAAAACTACAAAAGAGATACGATTATCATACTCTGCAGAAATCGCATGGTATATCGCTTTAGATGCGCGTTCCATTAAGTCTATAGATGATATAGGTTCGTGCTCTATAGTGTATTTATCAAGTTCGTGGATTTGGTTGCCAGTAAATATCTTCATACATGCAAAAATACGAAAATTATGCCAATGAGTATGTTATGTTTGCTATATTTTTCGTAATTTTGCTCCAAATTTAAAAATCATATCAATGAGTATCGTAAAAATCAAGGATTTAACGTTTAAAACGTTCATTCCGGAAGATGAAATCCAAAAGAATGTCAAGCAGGTAGCAGATAAAATCAATCATGATTTAGCTGGAAAAAATCCATTGTTTCTTGCTGTTCTTAATGGGTCTTTTGTATTTGCAGCAGATCTCATGAGATATATTACTATCCCATGTGAAATCTCTTTCGTTAAATTGGCCTCTTATCAGGGTACTACTTCTACAGGTACAATCAAGGAAGTAATTGGTCTTAATGAAGATTTAGCTGGGCGTACAATTGTCATAGTAGAGGATATTGTAGATACAGGTTTTACGATGAAGCGTATGGTAGAGTCTTTAGGAACTCGTGGACCAAAGTCTATCCATATTTGTACATTATTGTTAAAACCTGGAAAACTTCAGGTACCTTTGAACATTGAGTATGCTGCCATGTCTATTCCAAATGACTTTATAGTCGGTTATGGTTTGGATTATGATCAGCAAGGTCGAAATTTAAGAGATATCTACACCCTTGTAGATGATAAATAATTACTTGTAAAGCGAATAATCAAAAACAAATCTATAAGAAAACAAATGAAAAATATTGTAATTTTTGGTGCCCCTGGTGCTGGAAAAGGAACACAGAGTGACAAAATGATAGAAAAATATGGTTTAGGTCATATTTCTACAGGTGATGTGCTCCGTAGTGAAATCAAGAATGGTACAGAACTTGGTAAGATTGCTAAAGGATTTATTGATAATGGTCAGTTGATACCAGATGAACTGATGATTGATATCTTGGCTAATGTATATGATTCTTTTGGTAAAGAGCATAAAGGTGTGATCTTTGATGGCTTCCCTCGTACTATACCACAGGCAGAGGCCTTGAAAAAAATGCTTGCAGAGCGTGGGCATGTTGTTGCTGCAATGATAGAATTGGCAGTTCCTGAAAAGGAGTTGATGAGTCGTCTTATTAATAGAGGTAAAATCAGTGGTCGTTCTGATGATAATGCGGAAACTATTCAGAAGCGTTTGAATGTATATCATGAGCAGACTTCTCCGTTGATAGATTGGTATAGTAAAGAAGGAATTCATCATCATGTAGAGGGTCTTGGTACAGTAGATGAAATCTTCAGCCGTATCGAGTCAGTGATAGATGCCCTCGAAGATTAATTTTAACATATAATATAACGTTATATTGAATGGCAGAATCTAATTTTGTAGACTACGTAAAAATTTATTGCCGCTCTGGAAAGGGTGGTAGAGGATCTATGCATTTAAGGCATGTTAAGTATCAGCCTAATGGTGGACCTGATGGTGGTGATGGCGGTCGTGGAGGTAGCATTATTCTTCGTGGCAATCACAATTATTGGACTCTGCTTCATTTAAAATATCAACGTCATATTAAAGCTGAGCATGGTGGAAATGGCGGGCGTGACAAGTGTCATGGTACTGATGGTAAAGACATGTATATTGATGTTCCTTGTGGAACGGTGGTATATAATGCTGAAACAGGAAAGTATATCTGTGATGTTACGTATGATGGCCAGGAAGTTGTGCTGTTGAAAGGTGGTAGAGGTGGTCTTGGTAATTTTCAGTTTCGTACTTCTACAAATCAAGCTCCTCGTTATGCACAGCCAGGAGAACCTGCTCAGGAATTGAATGTCATTATGGAATTGAAGCTCTTGGCAGATGTTGGCTTAGTTGGTTTTCCAAATGCAGGAAAGTCTACTTTGCTTTCATCTTTGTCAAGTGCTCGTCCAAAGATTGCAAACTATCCATTTACTACATTGGAGCCTTCACTTGGTATAGTCAGTTATCATGATCATAAGTCTTTTGTGATGGCTGATATTCCTGGTATTATAGAAGGTGCTAGTGGTGGAAAAGGGTTAGGACTTCGTTTCTTGCGTCATATCGAACGTAACTCATTGCTTCTTTTCATGGTGCCTGGAGATACAGATGATATTAAGAAGGAATACGAAATCTTACTGAATGAGTTAAAAACCTTTAATCCAGAGATGCTTGATAAGCATCGAGTTCTGGCTGTTACCAAGTGTGACTTGCTTGATGAAGAATTGATGGAGATGTTAAAAACGACTTTACCTGATGATTTGCCAGTTGTTTTTATTTCATCTGTAACAGGATTAGGTCTGAATGAACTGAAAGATGTATTGTGGCGTGAGCTCAATAGTGAAAGCAATAAGCTTCAGGATATCATGTCGGAAGATACATTGGTTCATCGTGATAAGGATATGTTAACGTTTGCTGAAGAGTTGGATGCTGAGCATGTCATTGATGACGATGAAAATGCAGAGTATGAGGCTGACGATATTGATGATCTTGATGATTTTGAATATGAATAAAAAATCATAATCTTTGAGTTTTGCAGAAACTTGATTTAACATATTATCATTTTGGTGATGATGTAGTTGCTTTTTCCTCTACTCGTCATGGCGGTTATGGTATAGGAAATTATAGTGACTTTAATATCAATCCTTACAGTGGTGATGATACAACCCATATAAAGGCTAATCGGGAATTATTATGTAGCTTATTACATATTCCTGATAGCCGTCTTATATTGCCTCATCAAACGCACGGGATTGTATGTCGCCAAATAACCCAGTCTTTTTTAGATAGTCCTTCAGAACTCCGTGATGCTTTATTAAATCAAGTAGATGCCGTTATGACAAACTTGAAAAATGTGTGTGTAGGAGTTTCTACTGCAGATTGTATTCCCGTTTTACTTTATGATAGTCATCGGAAAGCAGTTTGTGCTATTCATGCTGGCTGGCGAGGAACGTTGAATAGAATAGTACAACATTGTATATTAGAATTTACGCGTGCCTATTCGGTGAAAGTTTCAGATATACGTGCAGTGATAGGACCTGGCATTTCATTGCAGAATTTTGAAGTTGGACAGGAGGTTTTTGATCAATTTCGTTTAGCAGGTTTTGATATGTCTAAAATAGCAAAGAAGTATACCAAATGGCACTTAGATCTTTCTGAGTGTAATCGTATACAACTTATAGAGTCTGGCCTGTTACCCGATAATATTCATTTAAGTGGTATTTGTACTTATCAAGAAGTGAAGCATTATTTTTCTGCTCGTCGATTAGGAATATTGTCCGGGCGTATCTATACAGCTTTGATGCTTCGTTAATCTTCTAACCTTGATAATCTAAAATTATGAAATTAAAACATTTGTTTATAGGCTTGCTTACTTTCGGAAATAGTTTTTTGGTGTGTTATGCTCAGCAGTCTGGTTTTTCAGTAGCTGAGCAGGAACAAATCAGTATCCCAACACCACATCTTTTTTCACATAGTAATGTACTCACTATAGACTTTAGTACTTATAGTAATCAGGATTATTCTTTTCCTTTACCAATAGGTAAGGCTACATTGCAGAATAATCAGGCACTAGAAATTACGACGAGAAAAGGTGACGCTGTTCGAGCGATGTTTGCAGGAGTAGTTCGTTTAGCTCGAAAGACTTCTAAGTATGGAAATGTTATAGTCGTGCGTCATGATAATGGTTTGGAAACGGTTTATGCCTATAATCTTCAGAATGTTGTCAAAGTGGGACAGCGTGTTAAGGCGGGGCAGACTTTGGCTATTGTTGGTGGAAATGATAATCGTTTTTTTTGTCTTTTTGCTATAATGATTAATGGAGGCTGGCTTAATCCTTCAATTTTTGTAGAGGTTAATAGTCATAAATTGAGTAAAAGGGCTTTTTCGTTTAAGAGATTCGGAAATCATGTTGATATTATTCCATCATCATCTTCTTCAAATGGAAGTTTATTACAAGAAAGTTCAGATAAAAAAAATAATTCGCCAGTGAAATTGACATTGGATCCAGAAGAAGCCTCAGATCCTTTCTTGAATAGTATGACGTTCAAACTTGATTTAGAAGGCATTCAGAAGGAGCATTGGGCTTATCCTTTACCTGGAAGTCATGTTATAAGTTCATATGGCGGTAAAAGAAATCATTCTGGTGTTGATATCAAAACAAAGCCTAATGATAATATCTTAGCGGCTTTTGATGGTTTAGTGATTAAGTCTTCACCCTTTTCGGGTTATGGTAATTGCATTGTTATTAAGCACGCTTATGGATTTGAAACTCTCTATAGTCACCAAAGTAAAAATTTGGTCAAAGTAGGTCAAAAGGTTAAAGCTGGTCAAGTTATAGGTTTGACAGGACGAACGGGTAGAGCAACTACAGAGCACTTACATTTTGAAGTTCATTTTAAGGGTAGAACAATTAATCCAGCTACTATTTTTAATCATGTGGCACGTCGATTGCAGGCATTTACTCTAATACTTTCCAAGAGCGGAAATGTGAAAACTCTGAAGAAGTAAAAATAAAAAACTCATACCAAACATCATGTTGGTATGAGTTTTCTATTTTTACTTCTTTTTCTGTGATTTCCTATTTGCTCTTTGCTGGCGGTATTTCGCCTTTTGTTTAGCAGATCCGGAACCATGAGAACCGGTGATGTATTTCTTCTTTTTGGCTTTAGTTTTTACTTTGCCATCGTCATTATGTCCTCCCTTTGGAGCACTTTTAAATACCAGACCACCACCGGAAATGATCTCGTCTATTTCGTCTTCGTTGGGCATAATTTTTATTATATATTAATGGTGGAACAAACGGACACCAGTCATTGCCATGGTGATGCCGTATTTATCACAAGTTTCAATAACATTGTCATCTCGGATAGAGCCTCCTGCTTGTGCTATATATTGTACACCGCTCTTATGTGCACGTTCGATGTTGTCACCAAATGGGAAGAATGCGTCACTACCGAGAGATACATTTGTATTTTTGGCAATCCATTCCTGTTTTTCTTCACGTGTGAAAACTTCCGGTTTTTCGGTAAAAAACATTTGCCAAGTACCATCACGTAAAACATCTTCGTATTCATCACTAATGTATACATTGATAGTGTTGTCTCTGTCAGCGCGGCGTATACCTGGCTTAAATGGCAGCCCCATCACTTTTGGGCTCTGGCGAAGCCACCATTCATCAGCTTTACTTCCTGCAAGTCGTGTACAGTGTACGCGGCTTTGTTGTCCAGCTCCAATACCAATAGCTTGTCCGTCTTTGACGTAGCATACAGAGTTACTTTGAGTATATTTCAAAGTGATGAGGCTTATCATCAAATCTCTGATAGCTTCTTTAGGAAACTCTTTTGATTTAGTTGGGATATTTTCAAACAATTTTGGATCATTCAGTTGGATATTATTTCTTCCTTGTTCGAAAGTGATGCCAAATACTTGCTTGTGTTCTATCTCATCTGGAATATAATTTGGATCAATCTTAATGACATTGTATGTGCCTTTACGCTTTTCTTTCAAAATTTCGAGGGCTTCTGGTGTATAATCAGGTGCAATAACACCATCGCTAACCTCACGTTTGATAAGAAGTGCCGTTTCTTTATCACAGGTATCGCTTAGGGCACAAAAGTCTCCATAAGAGCACATACGGTCAGCTCCACGTGCTCGAGCGTATGCACTAGCAAGTGGTGTCAATTCGAAATCAACATCATCAACAAAATAAATTTTCTTGAGTGTGTCAGATAATGGAAGTCCTACAGCAGCACCAGCAGGTGAAACGTGCTTAAAACTTGCAGCAGCAGGTAATCCGGTAGCTTCCTTCAATTCTTTTACCAATTGCCAGCTGTTTAGGGCATCCAAAAAGTTAATGTACCCAGGACGACCGTTAATGACTTCGATAGGTAATTCCTTACCACCTTCCATGTAAATTTTAGAAGGCTTCTGGTTAGGATTACATCCATACTTTAAAGCTAATTCTTTCATTATTGAGGGATTAATAAAATAGTATTGCAAAGGTACAATTTTTCGATGATATTTGCTTATCGTATTTCAAAAATTAATATCTTTGCAGTAGATTTTAAAAATACGTTAGGTTATGAAGCGTGATTTTCATCTTCTTATTCAAGCTGTAGAGAAGAAACTAGGTAAAAAGATAACTTTGGCAAATGAAGTGGGCAAGTTATGTCAGCGTTTGAAAGAAACAGGTAAATTAACTCCGTCTTCTTTAGATAAATTGGCTTTATTCGTGGGTTTTCAGAACTGGAAAGAATTTCAGAATGCCTTGCATGGAGATGAAGATGGTCAAGTTAATTATAATGGTTAAAACAAAAATAAAGAGAGATTCCTTATATGGAGTCTCTCTTTATTTTTGTTTTGGTTGAATTGCTTAGTCTGCCTTAACAACAGTTCTCTTCTCAGCAATACGAGCCTTTTTACCGGTGAGTTTACGAAGGTAGTACAATTTAGCACGACGTACTTTACCACGTTTGTTCACTTCGATGCTATCAATAGCAGGAGACTCGATTGGGAATATACGCTCTACACCTACTGTGCCTGACATTTTACGAACAGTAAAACGCTTTTTGTCACCATGACCAGAAATCTTGATAACAACACCACGATAGAGCTGGATACGCTCTTTAGAACCCTCGATAATCTTGTAAGCTACAGTGATTGTATCACCTGCACTGAACTTAGGGAATTGCTTACCTGTTGCAAATGCTTCTTCAGCAACTTTAATTAAATCCATGATTTAAAAAATATTTTAAATGATTTGTATTACGATGCAACGTGACACGCAACTCTTCTGCTGTCAGCGGTTACACCATAAAGCGGTGCAAAGTTACTACAAAAAATGTAAAGAACCAAATTTTGGTACCTTTTCTTTGCCTTTTTATCCTTTTTAACTACCTTTGCAGCAATCAATTATAATTATAATGTGTAGTAAGTATTTTGTTTTAGGTCTAATTAGTGCTTCTCTTTTTACAGAGTCGTGCAGTTCTCATTACGAATTACTGTCTGTAAAGCGCAATCGAATAATCATAGATGAAAGATATGATGCTAATCCAGATGAGGCTGCGATTCGTTTTTTGGCTCCTTATCAGCATACTGTTGATAGCTTGATGAGCCCTATTGTAGGTCAGGTTGCTTATGATTTGTCTGCAAAGAGGCCAGAAAGTAGTTTATCTAATTTATTAGCAGATATTTTGGTGTGGGGTAGTTCAAAATTTCAGGAGCATCCTGATTTTTCGGTTTATAATGTTGGCGGTATTCGTGCTGCTTTTGCAAAGGGGACAGTAACCTATGGTGATGTCTTAGATGTTTCTCCTTTTGAAAATAAAATATGTTTGCTTTCTTTATCAGGTGAAAAAGTTTTAGAGTTGTTTCGTCAGATAGCAAGTCGTGGTGGAGAAGGGGTTAGTCATGGTGTTCAGCTCAAAATTACAAAGAGTGGAAAACTAGTTGAAGCTATTTTGAATGGTAAGCCTATTAATCCACAAGCAACTTATCGTGTAGCCACTTTAGATTATTTGGCTCAAGGTAATGATCAACTTGTTGCTTTTAAATCAGGAGTGAATGTTCTTTCACCTAAATCAAAGGATAATAATGCTCGTTTTATTATAATGGATTATTTCCGTGAAAAATGTTCAGGAGGCCGTGCATTGGCACCAATAGTTGAAGGTAGAATTAAAGTGGTTGAATAATATGAAAATCAAGAATATTTTATTAGGTTGTCTTTTCTTGTTAGTGTTACCTTCTTTTGCACAGAAGCATTTGGAGATTTTGCATACAAATGATACTCATAGTTGTATAATGCCGTTGAGTAAAAATTTGGCTGATACGATGCTTGCTGATCGTGGTGGTTATATTCGTCGAATTTCTATGTTAAAAGAAGAGCGTAAAAAGAACCCTTATATTCTACTTTTTGACAGTGGCGATTTTTCTCAAGGATCTCCTTATTATACCCTATATAAGGGTGATGTGGAGATTGGTTTGATGAATCAGATGGGCTATGATGCTGTTACTATAGGCAACCATGAGTTTGATTTTGGTCTTGAAAATATGGCTCGTCTTTTTAAAAAGGCTAATTTTCCGATTATTTGTTCGAATTATGACTTTACAGGAACCCCTCTTCAAGATATTGTTAAACCTTATATTATTTTGAGGCGTAATGGAATCAAAATAGGAGTTTTTGCTTTGTGTCCTAAGTTGGATGGTTTGGTCTCAAAAAATAATTATGGTTCAGTTGTTTACTTATCTCCTATAGAAGTTGGCCAAAAAATGGCATCCTTCCTTAAGAAAAGTAAAAAGTGTGATGTTGTTATTCTGTTGTCTCACCTTGGTTGGAATATCGAGGGTGATGATGATAATGCGCTCATATCACAAACAAATAATATTGATTTGGTCTTGGGTGGACATTCTCATTCTTTTTTAAAAGAGTTAGAGTATGTACCTAATAAAGATGGCAAACTTATTCCTGTAGATCAGAATGGTAAGAGTGGTTTGTTTATTGGTAAAGTATTTTTAGATTTTCAAAAGAAATAAAATTTTTGAATGAAACAAGAAATGCACTCATATTAGAGTGCATTTCTTGTTTCATTCAAAATAAAATGTTAATGCGATTATTTTACTTTTAGCTTGATCTACTGAAGTTGTGTATGGGCGCAGTGCTCCATCTTTTACTTTATTTGCGTGATTTTTATCGAGACAATTTGTTAAGCCGAACATGAATTTAAGTTCTGGTCTTAGCTTAAAATATGGAAGGTAGAAATCGCAACCTAATCCTGCTTCAAAAAAGACATCAGAACTTTTAAGTTTTAATATATCATCATCGTTGCCGCTTAAATTGATCATTGGATTAATGCCAAACATCAAATAAGGTCTATGATTATTAAATCTTGGAGCTGCTGCGATTAATTCGATAGCTGTAGATATATAAGCAGTTTTCATATCCTGCTGCTTTGTTGAAAGTTCTTTGTTGTTTTGATCAGCTGTTAAGTCTCTGAAATTATAATGTCTAGTACCGAAATAAAGCGTAGGTGCAATTCTTAGTTGGAAGTGTGTGTGTAGTCGTATTTCGCCTAATACGCCAATGTTGAATCCTGGTTCCCATTGGTTTTGATCACAAGTAATTAATGCTTCTTGTTTGTTTCCATTTTCATCAGTATACGTATGTAATCCCACATTATTGAATTCTATATCTTGCATGTGAGTTCCTACTAATATTCCAAAATGGAATTTTCTTAGATCTGTATAGGGTCTATTTTCTACAACTTTTTCTTGTGCTTGGCAAGTACAACAGAGTAGAATATGTAATATTATGATTGTTATAGTATTCTTCATTGATTTTATAACGGGTTGTTATCACTTTTATTATATATACTATTTCGACTTCGTACAAATAAAAAAAAATCTATCATCATTTTTAGGTATTTCAAAAATATTTTATAACTTTGTAGCCATAAGTAGGTATTTCTACTTTATTATACAAACATTATATTAACAATAAATATTTTTATTATGGCTTACGTTATTGGTGACGATTGTATCGCATGTGGTACATGTATTGATGAGTGCCCAGTTGGTGCTATCTCTGAAGGTGAAAAGTATTCAATTGACCCAGACGCTTGTACAGAATGTGGTACATGTGCTTCTGTTTGTCCTAATGAAGCTATTGCTCTTCCTGAGTAAGAAAATACTTTTTAGTTACATAAAAAGGAAAAAGGCGTTCTTTTTAGAACGCTTTTTTTGTTTTATGTTGATGTGTTCTTGTTGGTGCAATTACCTTTCCACGCCCTGTGGTAAAAAAATAAAATTTCAGGAGGTAATAGTATTATGAATATGATGTAGTTATGTAGTCAGTATTTGAAGTAATGGAGGATCATTTTTCGATGTTTGATTTTATATAAAAAAATGAGGTGAACAAAAATGTTCACCTCATTGAATATTTTTTTGTCGATTTTTACTGAGCTGATTCATCTGTGATACCTAATGCTGCTTTAGCATTTTTATCATTTGGATCCAGTTTATACAATTTTTCGTAATATGGTTTAGCTTTTTCTAAATCATTCTTTGTACCCCAGTAGTAGTAGCCAATATTACTATAAGCTGATTTCAAATAGCCTGTTTCGTCATTGTCACGGCCTTCTTTGTTCTCAAGTAAGTCTATAACTTTCTGGAAGAATGAAGCTGCTTTCTCATCGTATCCAGCTTTAGAAGCTTGGAAACCAGCTTGTAGACCAGCCCAACCTGCTATTGATGGAAATTTTTCTGCAATTTTATTGTATATGCTAAATGCTTTATCGTATGTTGCATCTTTTGCAGCACCTGTTAGTTTTTCAGCTTTAGCCAAATATACACCAGCTAATTTAGCGTAGTCTGATGGTGCAGCTGCAGTGTTTGCACTCATATATTTTTCATTATACTCGAGTGCTTTATCTTCGTCGCCCATTGCAGTATATACGTCCGAAATGTACTGTAATGGTTTAATGTCATCAGATTTCATTTCAAGAGCCTTGTTATACTGTGTAATAGCTTCGTTATATTGTTTGTTACCAGCTAAAGCCATGCCATAGTAAACGATATCACGCTGTGTTTTTTCTATAGAGTCTGTATTGACGATTACATTTGCAAATTTGATAGCCTCTTCAAATTTTTGTAGGTCATCAGCACTCCATAAAGCTACACGTTGGAATGCAGCACTTTTAGGGAATTTGTTGATACCAAATTTTGCAAGTTCTAAACTTTGTTCTTTTTTGTTCTGCAAGTAGGCAGATACTGCATATTCATTAAGCTGGAATTCTTTCAGCTTGTTCTTATCAGCTTTGTCGAAATTCTCCAAAGCCTTATCATATCTACCGCCACTATAGTATGTGTGTGCAGCTTCAGCTTCAATAGGGAAATCTGGACGTTCCTGTTTTAATTTATTAAGTGCTCTTTCTGCTTCTTCTGGAAATTTTCTGTTTACAGCAGCATAGCTCATATATCCTTGTGGATTTTTAGGGTCCATAGTCATAGCCTGTTCGAACCACATAGCAGCGTTACCACCATCATCTTTAAGAGCAGCGATATTTCCAAGAAGTATATATGCGTCGCCAAAGTTCTTGTTTTTCTGAATTACAATATTAGCAATTTCTTCTGCTTCTGCGTATCTTTTAACGCTTACCAAAGCATTTCCTAATGCAATCAGAGCTTTAGGATCTTTCTTATACTCTTTTTTATAAGTCTTGATGAGATCTTTTGTTGCCTCGACATCTTCAGGCTTATCTTTTAACACATTTACGATTGACTTCAAAGGTGTTTCAAAATTAACATCTTGAGCGCAAACTGGTGCAGTCATACTCAGTACGAGAGCACCTATCATAACATATCTTCTTGTATTCATAATTCTAACATTAATAGTTGTTAATTCTAAGACTCTTTATTATTTCAAAGGTTTAATTTAATTTTTTACATCAACAGTTCTAATATTAATTTCTCCTCTGTATGGTAAAAGTCCTGATTTAAATATTATTAGCTGTCCAGTTGGACTTGTAATATAATTTGCAAAACTCCATGGTAATGCTTTGCTACCGTCTGCAACATTAGCCCATAATGTTCTTACAAATGGGTATCTTCCATCTAATAAATATGCTTGGTAAGGTTTCCAGCTATTCATGACGGTAGCTTTATCCCTTGTTGATATTGACATTACATGGATATTTTTATTAAATGTTGTATTGGTAGTATCTCGTTTGTCGTTCAACCAGTTTGATCCAATAATGCCAATGGCATTTGGCGTCTTATGAACGTATTCGATAACTTCTTTACTTGTTTTAGCTGCGAAGATATTTTTTCCTTCAAGCTTCTTTCCACCAAGAATAGAATCTACAACGAAATTGGTTGTTGCGGATCTTACGTTATCAAGAACGACTTCAATATTTCCTCTTTTTGAGCCTGGATTAATTTGATTCCAGTTTGTAGCTTTTCCTGTCAGTATTCTTTTGATATCATTTACAGTGATGCATGTATCGTTATTTTCTTGATTTACAATAAAAGCAACACCATCATATCCGATAGGAAAACTTTGAGCTATGATATTAGAATTGGTTTTAATGTATGCCAATTCACTATCCTTTAGTTTTCTAGAGGTGATTAAAAGACATGTTTTGAAGTCTTTCAACATTTGAAGTCCCGTAACTTCATCTGTGTATTTAGGTTTAAGATGAGCTTTAGGATATTCAAATTCAAATTGTTTTCTCTCTTCTTCTACTATGGGAGAAAAACTTTCGTCAGAGACGAATTCAATCGTCCCTGACGTCGGTGTATCAGTTCTCTTAACCTTACTATTTTTCCCACTGCATGAGAAAAGTAGTAAGGGTAGAGATAATCCTATAATCCTATAAGATACGGTCTTTTTCATATAAATTATTGCAATCTGAATGAAACAGGTACGTTGTATTTAACACGTACTGCGGAACCATTCTGCTTACCAGGATTCCACTTAGGCATGCTCTTAACAACACGAGCTGCTTCGCGGTCAAGTGAAGGGTCTACAGAACGAACGACTTTAACGTCAGAAATTGAACCATCACGTTCTACAACGAATGATACAATGACACGTCCTTGAACACCATTCTCTTGTGCTACAACTGGATATTTTACGTTGCTGCTGAGATATGACATCAAAGCACCATTACCTCCAGGGAATGAAGGCATAACTTCTACAACGTCGAATACCTTGTTAGTAACAACCTCAGTAGGAGCCGCTGCTGGTGGAGGTGGAGGTGTATTGACAGCAATGTCATTTCTTACAGCCTCTACAGTACGGTTCTTAGAACCTTCCACATCCTGATTACCTACAGCTGCTTTATCATCCAATTTATCCATCTGCTTCAACTGGTTGTCCTCTTTTACGAGTTCATCCTTTTTGATGACAGGGGCAGTAAACTTCTGAGTTTCGCGAGCTACAGGTATTTCCTTTTTAGGCTCTACTTTTGGTTTAACAGGTTCCTGTTTCTTCTTGTCTTCTTTCTTAGCCATCTCCTGAGCCTTAGCAAGCTGCATAGCTTCCATATAGGCCTGCTGTTCTTCCATCTGCTTCTGCTGAATAACCTTCCATGCAAGGAAGCCACCGATGAGAGCTGCAGCTATGACCAAGATAACAATAGCTTTGATATTTCGCGAAGAAGTACCTTTTCTAAGCTGGTAAGCTCCGTACTCCTTGTTTTTGTTGGCGAATACCATATCTACCCATTTAGGGTCGTATAGATCTATTTTAGCCATTTTTTCTTGTTTTAATTAAGTTGTAAATCATTACTCCTTAACACCTGCAGATTTGAGAAGTTTCTCGTCGTCAGGGTTAAGTTTGTCAATGACATACGTACCAATGTTCAAAATCTGCATTTCATCGAGCGCATCGACAAGGTTCTTGTAAGAAGCATTGTCAGTTGGTTTGATGACAATAGTCAGAGTTGGTATCTTCTCGCCACCTGGGAGTTCACCACCTTTGATATCAGCAAGTTTCTTCTGATAGATGCTGTCTGGCATCATTTTAGGATTCTTTGCTCTCTCTTGGTTCAACTGCTTTACGGCAAGACTGATACGTGTTACAGGACGAGTTCCATCTTCTGTTGCGTGATCTCTCAAGGCTTTACGGATACCATCGTTACCCCAAGTTGTCTTTTTCAGCCAAGCTGGGTTGT
Organism: Segatella baroniae B14; assembly: GCF_022024235.1. GTDB lineage: Bacteria > Bacteroidota > Bacteroidia > Bacteroidales > Bacteroidaceae > Prevotella > Prevotella bryantii. Next base: position 1,846,721 of record NZ_CP091799.1, on the reverse strand, counting down.
CATATTGTGGTACACCTTCGCCATAATAGATCTGATTGTCAGCAGCAACATAAAGAGTAACTGTCTGAGAAGCCTTAGCTTCATTTTTCTGATCTTCTCTTGTATTTTCGTCATTGCTAGGCATGGTTAACTCCATGGTCTGAGGCTTGCTCAGAGTGGTACAAAGCATGAAGAATGTGATCAGAAGCATAAGCATATCCACCATAGGCGTAAAGTCTACGCGGACATTCATCTTCTTTTGTTTACCTTCTTTCTTAGCCATTATTCATCCCCCTCTTGTTTAAGCTGTGTGATCATGTAGTAGTGGCTCTCATCCATATCCTGAAGCTCGTTCATGACGCGTTTAACTGTTTTGTAAGGAGTCTTAGCATCTGCCTTAAGAGCGATTTTAATATCCTCGTTTACAGTACGTGCCTGATTTACCCAGTTTTGGAATTCACTCATACCACCATCGATACTATCCAATGGAATACCCTTAGTTGCGAGTACCTTATCGCGCTGCTTTGAAGGCATTGCGAGGTATGCTGCTAATTCCTTCATTGGAACACCGAATGTACCTTCAGTCTTGAAAACATCTCTCAACTGTGGAGCAATATTTATACCAAACTGACTTGCCATTCCGTCCAATGTACTACCTAGCTGGTCCGTATTATCAATACTCATAAATACCTGGCCTTCACCTGTAGGTTTGCCTGTGGCATCCTTTTCAGGGCTAACCAGAATTGTCAAAACGCCGTTCTCTGGCACCTTTATTTCAGATACAGATCCTGGTGTATTTACCTTAACTGGCTCATTCTTAACGAATGTAGATGTCAGCATAAAGAAGGTAAGCAACAGGGTCATTACGTCTGACATAGGCGTCATATCGATCCAGACGTCACTCTTCTTAATTTTTACTTTACCCATAGCGATAAAATTTTAAAGGGTTAGCAAAAATTAAGCCTCTTCTGTGTGGTTTGCTTCGTATGTCTGAGCAATAGAATAACCTACCTCGTCAAGAGCGTATGTCAATTTATCAACCTTGTTTGTGTAGAAGTTGTAAGATACAACAGCACACCAAGATGTAGCGATACCGAATGCAGTATTGATCAAAGCCTCAGAAATACCGGCAGAAAGAGCAGCTGAGTCAGCACCACCACCTGCAGACAAAGCAGAGAATGACTTGATCATACCAGTTACAGTACCAAGAAGACCGGTCAAAGTACCCAATGTTACGATAGTAGCGATGATAGGAAGGTTCATTGTCAGAGTTGGCATCTCAAGCTGAGTTGCTTCTTCGTGAGCCTGCTGAATCTTAGCTACCTTCTGAGCCTTTTTCAAGTTAGCGTTAGCGCCTGATTCCATGTCTGCATAAGCGTTCAAAGAAGCTTTTACAACATTAGCTACAGAACCTTTCTGCTTGTCGCAGAGCTCGTTAGCCTTTTTGAAATCGTTAGCATCAAGAGCAGCCTTAATGTTTGCAACGAACTTAGGAAGTGAACCCTTACCGAAAGCTGTCTTCAATGCGAAGTAGCGCTCGATAGACATAGCTAAAACGGTGAGCAACAATGTGTGGATAACTGGTACGACTACACCACCTTTGAAGATTGTACCCCAAACGTCAGCTGGTGTTGTCATAGCTTCACCATCCTGGAAGTGCATTGGGTTACCGAACCATGTGTAGAACAATGTAAATGCGATACATGCGCAAACAACGATGATCCAGAATGCACCTCTTACTCCCTGAAAGCCCTCAGATTTCTTAGGGCTGGCTTTTTGATTTGTAGTTGCCATAATTTTAAACTTTTAATTTTTAGTTATTTGATAAATTTAAATTGTTATTTTCTGATTTAACGCCAACAATTTACATATATTGTTTATGTTAGGTTTGCAAAGGATCTAATATTCCCTTTTAAATGTTTCCCGCAAAGGTAATCATTTCATCAAAATTATGAAACTAATTAATAAGTTTTAACGGGACTTGAATTCAAATTGATAATGCAACAAATGTGTCAAAGAAGTAAGTGAGCAAGGAGCATGAAAAAAGGGACAAAAGTTCCACAAGATCTTTCGTCCCCAGCATTAAATGCTTACCTTTGCAGACAAACTTCCACATAAGTTGCAAATATGACAAAGCATCTAACTGCGCAGCAAAGGTACGAAATATCTTTCAGACTGCAAAAAAAAGAACGTTCAACAGACATAGCCAGGGCTCTTGGTGTGCACCGCAGCACCATTAGCCGAGAAATTAGGCGCAACAAGGCACCCCATGGCAGGTATAATGCGGAAAAGGCCCAGTGGCTGTCAGACAGGAGAATGAGCGCAAGAAAGCACTATACCGTCCTTACGGACGAAATAAAGGTTTACATTGACCATAAGCTCACACAGGAACAGTGGTCTCCCGAGCAGATATCCGGAAGACGGCGTGCACTGGGATTACCGCCCATCTCACACGAAACCATCTACAGATATGTGTGGGAGGAGAAGCACAAATGGGGGAAGCCTCTCTATAAGCATCTGCGCCACAGGGGCAGGCGCTATAACAAGCGCGGTTCATCGTATAAGTCAAGGGGAATACCTGGACGTGTCGGGATAGAGCAAAGACCTGCGGTCGTTGATGAGAAAGGAAGGTTCGGAGATCTGGAGATCGACACCATTGTGGGGAAGAACAGGCGGAGCGTCATCATGACAATCAATGATAGGGAGTCCGGGTTCCTAATCATGAGAAAGCTTCCTTCAAAAGAGGCAGAGCCTCTGGCGGAGGCAGCCATTGCCGCACTTAAGCCGATAAGAAAGGGATTGCATACCATGACCGCAGATAATGGTACAGAGTTCTCCAGGCACCAGCAGATTGCTAGAGCACTGAAAATAGACATCTTCTTTGCAAGACCATACCACTCATGGGAAAGAGGTGCTAATGAAAACACTAACGGTCTAGTCAGGCAATATTTCCTTAAAGGGAGTGATTTTACAAAGATAACAGATAAAGACATCAATATGGTACAGGACAGAATCAACAACAGACCTAGAAAGAGATTGAATTACAAAACGCCTGTCGAGTTTATCAGACAAAAATACGGAGAGAATAAAACAATTATAAAGTTGTTGCGTTATTAATGTGAATCCTGCGGATATTTGCTAAAAAATCACAAATACCCCGCTAATCCTATAATTTTTTTGCCTTATTATTTTAGTTTGCTTACGGCTTCTTTGATTCTTCTAAGAGCTTCTTTAATGTTTTCATCGCTAGTTGCATAGCTCATTCTGAAGCATTCAGGGCTTCCAAATGCATCACCTCCAACTGAGGCTACGTGTGCATTTTCTAGCAAGTAAAGTGCAAAGTCTGTAGAATTATTAATTGTCGTTTTTCCATCGCTTTTTCCGAAGAAACTTGATATTTTAGGGAAAAGATAGAATGCACCTTGTGGCATATTAACTTCGAAACCAGGAATGTCTTTGGCCAGTTCAACAATCAGATTTTTGCGTCTTTCAAATGCTTTACGCATTTCTTCCACACAGTCTTGTGGACCTTCGTATGCTGCTACTGCGGCCATTTGACTTACATCACATGTACCACTTGTGTATTGGCCTTGAAGTTTGTTGATTCCTTTGATGATCCATTCTGGTCCAGCAACCCAACCTAATCTCCAACCGGTCATGGCGTAAGCTTTTGATACGCCATTACAGATAATGGTACGTTCCTTCATGCCAGGGAATTGAGCAATACTTTCATGTTTGCCTACGTAGTTAATATGCTCATAGATTTCATCTGCTAAGACGAATAGGTCTTCATGCTTTAGTACAACATTGGCAATTTCCTTCAATTCTTCTTTGCTATATACGCTACCTGTAGGGTTGCTTGGTGAACAAAGAATCAACATTCTTGTGTTAGGAGTAATAGCTGCTTCTAGTTGTTCTGGGGTTATTTTGAAATCTTGCTCAATAGGAGCATCTATTATAATAGGTGTTCCTGCTGCTAATTTTACCATTTGTGGATAGCTTACCCAATATGGTGCTGGTACGATTACTTCGTCACCTTCATCAATCAGAGCCATAATAGTGTTGCAAACTCCTTGTTTGCCACCTGTTCCACAGATAATTTCGCTAGAAGTATAGTTCAGGTTGTTTTCTTTTTTGAGTTTGGCTACAATTGCATTTCTCAGAGCCGGATATCCAGGTACGGGAGAATATTTGGAATAATTGTCAGTTATTGCTTTTTTTCCAGCTTCCTTGATGTGCTCAGGGGTCATGAAGTCTGGTTCACCAACACTCATGTTGATAACGTCTATGCCTTGAGCCTTCATTTCATTACTCTTCTGTGACATCGCCAGTGTTGCTGATGGTGCCAATCTGTTTAATCGATTAGATAATTGTGCCATATTTCAATACTACTGATTGTTATTTTTGCAAAAGTAATCATTTTATTCTTTAATAGAAAAGAAAAGTGGCAATATTTCGCAAATTATATAGAAATTGTGAAATATTGCCACTTTTGTGGGATTATTTTTTACTTTTATTTTATGTGTAGTCTATGCCCCATACGGTCTCTTTTGGTTTTTAGATAGCGTTCGTTGTAGCGATTTGGTGCTACTTCTATAGCTACGATTTCTGTTATCTCTAAGCCGTAGGCTTCTAGTCCAACTCGTTTAACAGGATTATTTGTCAGAAGTCTCATCTTATGTATACCAAGGTGTCTTAGCATTTGGGCTCCACATCCGTAGTCGCGTTCATCAGGCTTGAATCCAAGGTGTACGTTAGCATCTACGGTATCATAACCTTCTTCTTGGAGTTTGTAGGCTGCAATTTTGTTCATAAGGCCAATGCCTCTTCCTTCTTGTTGCATATAGATGATAGCACCTTTCCCTTCTTTTTCTATCATTTCCATGGATTTATGAAGTTGGTCGCCACAGTCACAACGTTTACTACCCATGATATCACCTGTTGCACATGAAGAATGTACACGTACGAGAATTGGTTCATCTTCTTTCCATTCTCCTTTTATTAGTGCCATGTGCTCAAGTCCATTGTTTTGGCGGAAAGGTATGAGTCTGAAGTGTCCCCATGCGGTTGGCATATCTACTTCTTCACCGACTTCTATGCATGATTCTTTGCGAAGTCTGTATGCGATAAGATCTTTGATACTGATGAGTTTCATGCCCCATTCTTTAGCCTTTTCGGCTAGTTGTGGAAGTCTAGCCATGGTTCCATCTTCGTTCATGATTTCAATGAGGGCACCTGCTGGATATAATCCTGAAAGTTTACAGAGATCTATGGCTGCTTCTGTATGTCCAGAACGACGAAGTACTCCGTTATCTTGTGCGTAGAGTGGGTTAATGTGCCCAGGTCTTCCAAAAGTCTGAGGAGTAGATGTTGGATCAGCCAATGCTTTTATCGTTTCCGCCCTGTCGTAAGTAGAAACACCAGTACTGCATCCTTCCAACTTATCTATTGTTACAGTGAATGGAGTACCCAACATGGATGTATTATCTTCTACTTGATGGGGTAAACCGAGTTCATCTGCTCTAGATATAGTTATAGGGGCGCATAATACACCTCTAGCATTCTTGAGCATGAAATTCACTTTGTCAGGAGTTATTTTTTCGGCAGCAATAATGAGGTCCCCCTCATTTTCACGGTCTTCATCATCAACGACGATGACAAAATTACCATTTTTGAAGTCTTGCAAAGCATCTTCGATGCGGTCAAGTTTGATTTCTCCCATGTCTTTATACTTTTTAGTTACATTTCTTGTATTCGTGCAATCACCTGTTCGTTGGTTTTAGAGGTGATCTTTAAGTCTCTTAGTAGGCGTAGTCTGAATCGCCACATTCTCATGTAGAAAAATAGGCCTGCTGGTATGATGATAGCGGCAATAATATTTTTCCATTTCTTTTCAAAGGGACGAGTATGGGCCTTTACAGCCATAATGGGGTATTGATTGATATATCTGAGAATTTGTTGATCTTTGGTATTTGCCAAATTCTCAATAATCTTTTCTAGTTCCTCATTAATCATTTCTATGGCATGATCAGGTTTGTATTTGAAGAATACACGGATAGGATTTGGTGCCTTTTTCAAGCGATGTACAGTATTGTATTCTGCTATTTGTTGTGATATTTTTTGCAACTGTAATGCATCAGCTTGATAATTAGGTTCTTCTATGATAACTTCTTTGCTTGGGATGTGACGCTTAAGTCTTAATCCAAGTGCTTTCATAAGCAAGTTTCGGTAGACGTCAACGTTAAAGACTACAGAATCTTTATTGGCCTTATAAGTTACAAAAATAGCTATCGGGGTTAATACACCTGGTGCAAGACCCTTTCCGAACCAAATAGCCCAGATGCCTTCTCTGGCCATTCTGAATCCCGAGTTGTCAAGAATGTAATATATTATGAATACTAAGACTGAAATAATTACAGGTACACCTAATCCACCTTTTCTGATAATGGCACCTAAAGGTGCACCGATAAAGAAGAAAATGAGACAAGATAGGGCAACGGTGAATTTGTTGACCATTTCTATTTTATGTCTTCTTATGTTCTTATCACCATCACTTGTAAGAAGACTCTTAAATTCTAAATCGCTCATCTCATTTTGAGCTTTGGCTAAAGCTGAAGCTACAGTTTGCTGTTTTTGTTCTGTCGATAATTTGCCGAAAATACTATCTATATTATAGCCTTGGGTATATGCAAGCTGTAGTGCTTTTAAGGAATCTCTTCTCTCTGTATGTGGTATGTTATAATACAGCATATTGAGATCTCGTAAATAATTTCTACCAATGCTGTCATATACTAAATTAATAGAGTCTAAGTCATTTCGTATTTTTGCAAGACTTTTACCTTGAGCATTATTAGACAAAGCTGCAGCATCGGTAAGGTTAAAATCACCATCAAAATCAAGGACGATTTTTTTGTATGTAAAGGTTTCGCGACGATATGGTACGGCTGCACTGTTGCCTAATTCGTCAGAACGCATATTTTCAAACCATTCTCCACTCCAGAGTTTTAAAATTAGGTGTTTTTTTTCAGCGGTAGATTGCATCATACCAGAATCGGCAAGGATAATGGCTGCATCCTCGTAACTTTGTGTCATACGGTATATCATGATACCATATAGTTTTCCTGATTTTAAGTCTTTTTTTTGAACGTAAATGTTACTGTTAGGTATTCCGTCATAAAAAACACCTTCAGGAATTTCTAGTTCTGGACTTTTTTGCTTCATAGAAATCAGCAATTGACTGAGTTTCATGTTCGCATCCGGACCGAGATTGTTCTCAAAGTAGAAAGAGGCCATCATGATGATACAGGTAATTACAATCAAAGATCGTAAAGCCTGTAATAATGATATTCCTGCGGCCTTGATAGCTGTAAGTTCTGAACTTTCTCCTAAGTTTCCCAATGTAATCAAAGAGGAAAGAAGAATTGCTAGAGGTAAAGCTTGTGGAACCATCATTAACCCCATGTACCAAAAAAATTGTGCAAGGGCTGTCATTGGGATACCTTTACCGATAAGATCGTCAACGTATCGCCATAAAAATTGCATCATCAGCACAAATTGGCAAATGAAGAAGGTTCCTGCAAAAAGTAGTCCAAACTGTTTGGCAAGGAATATATCTAATTTCTTTATGCGGAGCATATTTGAATAATTGCTTATAAACTAGTTTGCAAAAGTAACACAAAAATATCAAAATCTTTGCTTTTTACGGAATTTTATTATTTTTGTACGAGTGTGTAATGTGGTGTAAGATTATTGATACAAAAAGTGAAATTTTGATTTTTGATATTAATATAATAAGGTGTAAAAATTGTATAAAGGATGCTTTTATTATTATTTGAAAATAAAATAGCAAAAATCTCTCAAAATATTTGGTGGGTTTAAAAAAATATATTACCTTTGCACCCGCAATCGAAAACAAGATTGAATGTGATGGCGGGATAGCTCAGCTGGTTAGAGCGTCGGATTCATAATCCGGAGGTCGTGGGTTCGGGTCCCACCCCCGCTACTTGATAATCAAGCACTTACGAACTTCCGTAAGTGCTTTTTTCATACACGCGAAAACTATGCGAAAACCATAGTCGTTCAGTTCAGTTCGCCCATGATATTTAGTGGCGTATCAGCCCAAAAATAGTCCGATGTCTTGTGTCATTGAATATCACACCGTTTCAAAATCTTGACAAAACGCACAATCTATTCTCTCCCAGAATAAGCTGTGAGCATAACAGCCTCTCATTGTACGTCCCTCCTTTTCACATTTCCCATCGCTGAAAGTAGACATTAGGCTATCACCCATTTCCAATAGGGCAACACCTCGATCTTTCCATTATTATCCTCGATGGTCGCATCCTCATCGTAAGTGATGATGAGACGGCGCTTGCACTCCAATGCAGAAGGAAGTTTCTTCAGGGCAGACACCTCTCTCTCATAAGCGCCATCGCTATGACTAAGATTATAGCAAACCTGAATGGCTAACCCCCTCGTCAGGGACAAAGAAATCGACCTCCACACCCGAGTTGTAGTAGACATCCTGACGTATCCTTATTCAAAATTTTATTAAGCGGTACTTTATAAAATACTGCAAATTTATAAAATACCATTTAATAAAACAAGGAACAAGTGTACTTTAACGTTTACCAGCTCCCGTTAACATGGCAAAAAAAGAATACGCCGTTCAAGATCTCTTATGGGGGGCTGCTCGTCCCCTGGCCCCTCGGGGTTTTCAGGTATAGATTATTTAGCTTAAACCTGTCAACCGATTGCACTTCTATGTTGAGCTTGCCTTATTACTTTACCTACTTCAAGGTATTGCAAATATAAACCGAAATTCGTACTTTTACAGTCATTTTTGAATATTCAAACCAAGAATGAAGGTACGATATGCTTATGTGTCTGTGCTTTTGCTCATGTCCTTCTCAACAATAGCAAATGTATGGGCATCGTCTTCCCTTTCTCCTGACGGAAGGGCTTTCTCTTATGCTGTGTCGAGTGATACAGTAAGGGAGAGTCGTGCCTTGTCAGAGGGCGATGGCGACTCTGCGGAAACGCAAAAAGAAGATTCCATCTTTAAGACGCTCAACCTCGGCGAAGTGGTGGTTACTGCTGCCATGAAGGAGGTGGAGATGAAGGGCGATACCACGGTTATCAATGCCAATGCTTTCCAGACTCCCGAAGGAGCATACCTCGAAGAACTCTTGAAGCGAGTTCCTGGATTGGAATACGAAAAGCAGAACAAGACGATGACCTACAACGGTCTTCCCATCCATGAAATCAATGTCAATGGCGAGAGTTTCTTTGGCGGCAACAGCACCCTTGCCCTCGAAAACCTGCCAGCCAAGTTGGTGAGCAAAATCAAGGTGTATGACAAGCGGAGCGAACTGGAGAAAATCACCAAGGTGCGCAAGGGCGGCGAAAACTATGTGCTCGACTTGCAGACCAAGCGAGAGTTCAACGGCACGCTGATTACTTCGGCAGGCATCGGCATAGGCAACAACGACAAGAAGGAGACAGAGTTGATTTCCAACTTGTTCCGTCAGAAAGGCGACAACATCTCCGTGATAGCTCGAAGTGGCAACCGATATATGACTTCTCGCTATCCCGACAACCGACAGGACAACGTGGCGATGAACTTTGCCAAGAAGTTCTCCAAGCGATTCACCCTCTATGGCAACATGATGTACAACCATTATGCCAGTGGCAACGAGAGCACCCTATATAGCGAGCAATATCTCACCACAGGCAACCGTTACCAGAACTCGGCATCCACTAGCACCAATCGCAACACGATGGGCAATGGTTCGTTGGGCATGCGGTGGAGCTTGGATGACAAGACCTATTTTAATATAGGTGGAAACTTCAGCAAGTCGAAGAGCGACAACACCAGCGACAGCCAGCAATCCACCTCTTCAGAAGGCGATGAGCGTATCAACAGCATCACGAGAAATTCGGATTCGAAGAGCGACAGCCATTCGTTCTCCGTCAATGCCGACATCACCCGAGTGTTCAACGACAAGGGTACGAGCATCAGCCTCACGGGTAGTTACTCCGACAGCAAGAGTACCAACGAGTCACATTCCCTTTCCGAGACCACTTTCTATCAGTTGGAGAGCAGTCTGGGTGGCGATTCCGTGCTTTATCGCAACCAATACCAGCACTCCCCCTCCACCAATCGTGCCTATTCCGTAAGCATCAACTTGACGCAACCCTTGGCTGAGAACTTGCGCCTGCAACTCGGTTATCGCTATTCTGCCAACCGACAGGTGAGCGACAGGATTACTTACGAGAGCGAAGTATATCAAGACAGTTTGAGCAACTATACCCAGAGTCGGACTTATTCCCACGAACTCTGCCTTTATTTCAATTATAATGGCAAGCGATGGCAGGTGAATACGGGTGTACAGATGCATCCAGAGCGGAGAAGTCTTGACCAGAAGACTGGGCTGCTCTATGCCGATACGGTGAGGACGAGCGTGAATTGGAACCCACAGTTGAATGTGTCATGGCATCAAGGCAAGATTCACTTCGAACTGAATTATGATGGCAGCAGCCGACAGCCAGACCTTGGCAGTTTGGTTTCGCTGACCGACAATAGCGACCCATTACACGTTACTCATGGCAATCCTTCGCTCAAAGCGGCTTATAGCCAGAACTTTCGGTTGATGGGAAGGAACACTCGCCTCGGTCTTTCGGGCGATGTTAATTTCTGCAACACCTATAACAGTCAGACGCAAGCCGTCTTTTACAACCTTGCCACTGGTGGCACGGAGACTTATCCTGTGAATGTGAATGGCAACTGGAATATGCGCACTAGTCTTCGTTATCAGAAGCGATGGAAGAAGCGGTTCAATCTCTCTGCTTGCACAGGAGCCAGCTTTGCCCAAAGTGTAGCTCTTGTGAATGAGGGAAAGAGCGAGGAGCCAGACCGCAGCCTCACCCACAATACTTCGTATAATGCCAACCTTCGTTTGGGTTATCAGCCGAAATGGGGAGGCTTCGACTTGCAGGGCGATTGGCGTTACCGCCATGCCACCAACCAGCTTCGTAGTACGTCCAACTATACCCGAAGTTACAACTTTTCGCTGAATACCTATGCAGAGCTTCCTCTTGGTTTCCTGGTCAAGAGCGATGCTGCATACTCTTTCCGTAACGGCACCAACATCAAAAAAGGCGAAGACGACCAAGTGGTTTGGAACTTGGGGGCATCTTGGCGATTCCTCAAAAAGAAGCAAGCCGAGCTTTCGCTCTATTGGTCAGATATTCTCAGCGACAAGAAAAACTATTATCGCAATGTTACGGCGACAGGATTGACGGAAAGCCGTACCTCACAAATTGGCAGCTACTTCATCATCAGTTTTAAGTATCGGCTGAATAAGCAACTGTGAAAAACAATTGAAAATCTTAGATATGTTATGATTTCTCAACAAGACAGATGAGAAACCCTATAAATCATAACAAATTACTATTGTAAATTTCATTATTTTTAGGTATTACACATTATTTAACAAATATGTACCTTTGTATCCACAAATTAAGGGTAATATTTTTGATTAATTATAAACATTTAAAAAAATAATAAAACAATGAAAATTTTAAAGAATTTCATCGGTCTCGCTGCAATAGCTCTCTGCCTCGGCTTCGCTTCTTGCAGCAGCGATGATGATGCGCCTTCTTATAGTGAGGTGGCAGTTGACAATTCTCAGCTCAAAACCCTTCTCGAAAGCAAAGGATATACATTCGATGAGAACGGCAAGTTGCTCCTTGACGACAAAGCAACCAGCACCACATCTCTCGACCTTTCAGGCACAAAGGTTGATACCGATGCCTTGAAGGAACTTTCTGTTTTTCCTAATTTGAAAGAGTTGAACCTTAGTAACAATGGCTATGGTCCACTTTTCCATATCGCTTCACTTCCTTCACAGATTACAGGTCTTGACTTGCAAGGCAATGACATCTACGACTTCGACGGCTTGGTAAGTGCTCAGGTCGTAAATGATGAAGTGAAAGCTACCATCCTTCATGAGTTTACAAAGCTTTATCTCCCTGCTTCTTGCAAGTATAATGTAGAGGACTTGATGCCTTTCTATACAGAGAATGAGGCAGAGAATAAGACTGTTGACATGCAAATGGTAAATGATAAGGGTTCTTTGGAGAAGTATAATACTTTGAGAAAAATTCCAGATACTTACTTTGCAGCTTATTTGAAGATGAACTTTAGTTCGGTTTTCACTTCTGACGGAAAGTTGGACATCAGCAAACCTCTCGGTCTTGAAGACAGAGGACGCAATATTTTCTTGCAATATGACACACAATATGCAGATATTGAAAAAATTGCTTCTATCGAAGGAATAGAATATTTTGTGAACAATCCTTTTTATGAGTCTTTTTATGTGTTCATTGATGTTCAGACAAGTACAGAAGAAACTAAGCAATTTGAATGTCACAGATTATCTCCAAGACAAAATATCAAAGGCTTGGTCGTAGAAAATACAAATTTTATTGGAGGGCTAGATTTGAGCGACGCAACTGCTCTTTCTTCTTTAGGAATAAGCAACAATCAGTCTGTAACATCTTTGGATTTGACAAATACGGCATTTCTTAATCAAGACACAAAGGATTTTGATGTAACAATGTCTAATTTCTTGGATTGCAGAGATTGTGAAAATCTTGAAGAAATAAAGATAAAAGCAGATAATAAAAAAGTCACAAATCAGGTAATCTTGGCAAATCTTCCAAAGCTAAAATCTATTGATTTGCAAAGCATTGAAGCTATTGGAGCATTCGTTCTTTGTCAACTTCCTAATTGTGATATTACTTACCCAAGTAATTTGATAGCTTCTTTTCGTAATTCAGATAACAAGGTATTTGATTTTGCTTCAAATCCTAAGCGAAAGGTTAGCTTTACAATATCGCAGGATGTTTTAGACAAAGCAGGAACACAAGAGTTTATCAATAAGTACTCTGCGCATCTAAGAGACGATTCAAGTTCATTTTCGAAATACAATCCAGTTAAATGGAAATAATTTTAATAATAATTTAAAATTTTAATAATTATGTTTAAAAGAACGTTTTTAATGGCGATTGCCTTCATCAGCATGATGGTTTTCGCAAGTACTGCATCAGCTCAGACAACTATCTATGGTTGCTTGGACAAAGTTTACATGAACAAGGACAAGAATCCTGTACATCAGAATGATGTTTCTCCTGCTCTTAACACAACCTTGACTCCAAATGGAGATGGTTCGTACAAATTGGTGTTGTCTGAGTTTAAGGTTGGCAATATGCCAGCCAAGTTGAAAGTAGTAGCTGATGATGTAGTTCTTGATGGTACAACAGTGAACGATTGCCCTGATGCCATTATCTTGAGTTTCGGTAGCGGTTTGAAGTTTGACGCTACTATCCAAGGTAGCTATGATGCTACAACAGGAAAGTTGGAGTATACTGTTAAGAGTGTTGATGCAAAATTCTTAGGTGTTGCTTTCGATACTGAGGTTCATTTCACAACAGAATGTACAATAAAATAAATTAACTTAGGTCTTTCCCTTAAAATATAAGGGAAGACCTTTGTTTGTTACATGATGAAAGCAAACTTCAAGAAAAACATCGCCTTCCTATCTTTGCTTTTTTTCGCTGTTTTTGCATTTTGTTCTTGTTCTTCTGATGAAGAAATCATTAACTCTGATGCAAATTCTGAACTTGTGAAAGAGGCAACAAACTATCTCAATGGCGAGATTGTACTTAGTACAAACGCAACGATGAATGGCGTGAACAAGACCCTTTTACCGGAGGGATGTCCTACAAAGTTTAAGTTTGAATGGAATAAGACTGACGCACAAACTTTCACCATTTCTTTGCTTGACTTCACGGTCGGAAACATGGGAATGATTATCAATTTTAAGTGTGATGTCAAGACCATGGTTCTCAACTCTTGGGAGCAGAAAGAATATACAGGTGATGGTTGGATAAAGTTTAAGGGTGAAGACGGTGCTGTATGGGGAACAGATACAGACGGTTCTGCATCAAGTGCCAAAGGCAGTAGCGTGCAAGGTTATTACAATGCCAAGACCCACGAAATACAATTTATCGTCAACTACAATATGATGAATGTACGTTCTGAGTGCTTCAAGCAGACCATTGACAAGTCTCGCCTCGCTACTTTTGAGGCAGACAAGAAAAAGTACGAGGTAGACTTGGCTGCGTATAAAAAGGAGCACGGAATCAAATAAGAGACTGTAGCTTATATATAAAAGGAAAGAGTGATATGCCCAGACATGTCTCTCTTTCTTTTTGCAAGTAAAAAATGAAGGGAAGAGAAACAAGCCATAGCGAGGCTGAAATCGTGTAAGAAATTGGAAAAAATAGAATAGCAATATAAATGAAGACAATTAGAAATGTAATGCTCATTGGCTTACTGCTGATACTCGTCCTCCCTGTCGCTGCACAGCGAAAGGTGAAGTTCGGTATCTTCGACAAAGCCACTGAGCAGCCAATCATCGGCGCAGTCATCACTTACGCCGACAATGAGAAATTGAAATCGCCACAGCGTGTTGTTACCAACATGGATGGTGAGGCTACTATCTCGGTGCCTCAGAGTGACAAGTGTTATTACCAGGTGGTATCCGTGGGTTACAACCCTCTGAATGGAACCATCGGAAGCGACAGCTCCCTCAAGCTCTTCATGACCGAGGACGTGATGAAGGTGAACGAGGTGGTGGTTACAGGTTCCCGCACCGCCCGACCTATCAAGCTCTCGCCAGTGAGCACGCAGGTGCTCGGCGGTAAGGAACTGGTAGATGCAGGCTATGCTGACCTGGCCAAGGCTTTGCAACAGGAGACCCCGGGTATGAACATCCAGAAGGTGGGTTTCGGCAACGAAATCTCCATGCAGGGCTTGGATGCCCGCCACGTGCTCTTCCTACAGGATGGTGAGCGATTGACGGGCGACATGGCAGGCAACCTTGACTATGAGCGATTCAACCTCCATGCCATCGACCGCATCGAAATCGTGAAGGGTGCCAGCAGTACCCTCTATGGAAGCCGTGCATCGGGTGCCGTCATCAATCTTATCACCAAGAAGACCACCAAGCCTATCGACATTCAGGCTGGTGTACGCTGGGGACAGATGAACGAGCGCAACTACAAGAATCCATCCAAAAAGGATTTCTTGTATATGTTTGAGAAGAATGCCGACCGCCCGAACCTGCAGAGCTGGGTATCGGCAGGATTCAACGCTGGCAAGGTGACCTCGCAGACCGATGTGTGGTATTCTTCGAGCGATGCCTTCTACATGTACCAGGCGGAGAACGACAAGAAGGTCTATACCCAAGAGGCGAACCCTTGGCTCGACCACGACGTGACCATTACCAGCGTGGCTTCCCGTCCGCCAATGGGCATCGAGGGCACAGAGCATATCTCGGTATCGCAGAAGGTTTTCTACGACCCTTTCAAGAATCTAGAGATTCTTGCCTACGGTAGTGCGTTCTATATGAATACCTACGACCTCATTCAGGATATGACCTTCAGTCAGGCACGTGACTGGACGGCTGGAACCAAGGTTAAGTACTCCTTCAAGGATTGGTTCAAGATTACCGCCTCCCTTCATGGCGACTTCTACGACCGCTTCAAGCGACACGAGCGTATCGACGAGCGTACCAAAGTGTATAAAAGCCGTATCTTCCAGCCTCGCCTCTCCATCACCTCGCAGAAGTTCGAGGGCCACGACCTCATCCTCGGTATCGAGCACCTGAGCGATGACCTGACGAGCGACCGATTCAACGGCGATGCCTCCCACATCATGCGCACCCGTTCGCTGAAGGAAACGGAGGCTTTCCTGCAAGACGAGTGGACGATGAACGACCACTGGATGGTTTCGGCAGGTGTGAGAACCAACTTCAGCCGTGCCTTCGGACTGATGGCGATGCCTAAGATTGCCTTCAAGTGGAGTCCTTCGGATCACTGGGCGTGGAGAGCCAACTACTCGATGGGCTACCGTTCGCCAAGCATCAAGGAGCTGTTCTTCAACTGGGATCACCTCGGCATGTTCATGATTAAGGGTAACGAGGACCTGAAGCCTGAGAAGAACAACTACGTGAGCCTGGGTACAGAGTACTCGAACGATAACTTCTTCATCTCGGGCAATGTGTATGGCAACTTCTTCCGCAAGAAGATAGAGGGCGTATGGCGCATCTACGACATGCAGTATAACTTTGAATACACCAACCTCGCCAAGCAGAACCTCATCGGACTGGAGACCATCATGCGCTGGCACTTCCTCAACCACTTCACGATGAATGCCACCTACAGCTACGTGAACGTGAGCAAGACGGATGGCATCCAGGTGAACACCACTTCGCCTCATGCTGCTACAGCGAGCCTCGACTATAAGTACAACAAGAAGAACTACCGACTGGGCGCCACCTTCTCGGCAAGCTACATGGGTGAGAAGAAATTCGATGTGCAGGACCGACTCTCTGTAAATGGTGAGAGCCACGATGCCTACTTCCGCTGCCAGTTGCCTCAGTATGTATTGTGCAACCTGTCGGTGATTCAGACCTTCTATAATAAGGTGAAGGTGACGGTGGGTGTGGATAACATCTTTAACTATGTGCCAAAGACCCTGGGTTCGGGCATCACCATATTTAACGTGCCAGCCACGGCAGGAGCCAAGGCGCATGTGCAGGTGGAAGTGTTGGTAGATGAATTGGTAAAAGCATTTAGAAAGAAAAAATAATGAAGAAAGCATTACTATATATAATAGGTATGGCAGCTGCAATGACGAGCTGCGTATCTTATGAGGCTGAGGATTTTACGGGCCATACCCTTCCCCGAAAGACAGGATATAGCACAGGCGTTACGAACGACTGGCTCTATTTTGACCTGAAGACGGGACATCGCTATAATGTGCTGAATCCTAACCAGAGTGTCATCGCCTTTATTGACGGCAAGCCGATAGAGGAATATTTCCATTATAAAGGTACTGCCAAACTCGTAAAGTATTGGAGCGAAGGTGTGCAGAAGAACATCTTCGAGGATGCAGAGCGTGATGAGAACGGCGATACCATCTTTACCAAGAATCAAGCTACAGGCAAGTTTACCTATAAGACGGTAAAAAGACAAGCCAGCAGCATTATGGTGATGGAGAACAAGGAGGATGACCCCAACACGATGGCTTATCCTGCTACGGAGTGGGACCTTGCCTTTGATGGTTACCAGCTGCGAACCAACAGTGGAACAAGCGGCATAGGCAAGGGCGGTGCTGCCGACCTGGGCTATGCCGAATATGACAAGTGGACGAGCAAGGCGCAGGTGGATGCTTATCTGTCTGAACACAATATGACCTTTGCCGTGGATGATTCAGCAAGCGTCTATGTCACCATGTCACAGAACGACTGGAACAAGTATTGCATCGCGAACAAACTGGATATGAAAGAGAACCCTTGGTTCGACCCGAACAACGGACCTGCCAAGCAGTTGGTAAGCGGCAATCCGGTGCTCGAAAAGGCAATGACCTTCTCTGGTCCACCTCCAGTATATACTCCTTCTTTCCATACCTACGTAATCCGTTCGTGGGATGGTGAAAGATATTACAAACTCCAGATTATCTCCTGGTATGATGCCAATGTGCAGATAGGTGATGAAGGAGGAAGAATCAGTTATTACTTAGATGAATTAAAATAAGTATTAAACATTATGAAACAATTGAATTGGTGGAAATCCATCGCTTCGTTCCTCGTGGTACTCTTTACCATGCCGTTGGGACATGCGCTGATGATGATAATGGATAAGACGATGACTCCTGAAGCTGTGCATTACTCAGCCTTCTTCATGGGGTTGGCAGGTCTTATCATGGTAGTAATCGGTGTCTTCGTAAAGGGAGACACCAAACAGACTCTTTGGGGACTTTTCGGAGGTCTGCTCTTCTGGACCGGTTGGATAGAATTTCTGTTCCAGTACTATGCTACCCGCTGGGGTACACAGCCGGAGATGGAGAATGGTGAAGTTGTGACTCGTCCTGAATACCTCATCCTCCCTGCCACCTTCGGCATGTGGATGATGATTATGGTGCTCTACATCTTCTCAACCAAGAACGGATGTAACTTCATCAACTGGTGGCAGCGTGTTCTTTTCCGTTCCCGCAAGAACGAGATTGCCGCCCGTCCGATGACACATCATACAAGTATCGTCACCTTCATGGAACTGAACATGATTCTCTGGACTAGCTATCTCCTGTTGATGTTCTGCTACGACAAGAACTTCCTAGGCGACCATCATCCTGTAACTTCGGTTGTTGCCGCAGCTTGTCTGATAGGTAGTTTCTTCATCTTCCGAAAGCAGTTGCGTTTGAGCACATGGGGAGCCAATATCCGTATGGCTATCGCAACGGTTGTCGTGTTCTGGGTACCTGTGGAAGTGCTTGGTCGCTTGGACTTTTTCAAGGAGATTTGGATTGAGCCGGAGAAGTATACTACCCAGATGATTTGCATCCTCGTGGCATTCGTGGCATTGCTTGTGTATATCATGATAGCTGCAAGAAAGAAGAAGACACATGAGTAACAGAAAACTAGATTGGTGGAAATCCATAGTATCGATGGGCGTGATTTTAGGAAGCATGCCCATCGTTCATTTGGTGGCACGAGTGCTGAAGGACAATTACGACGGCACGCAGTTATTGGGTGCTGGGATGGCTGTGGGCTTCGTGGGTATGATGATGGTAGTGGTCGGTGTCTTCGTCAAGGGTCAGACTCGCCAGACCTTGCTCGGACTCATTGGTGGTATGTTCTATTGGACAGGCTGGGTGGATTTTCTCTTCATGTATTATGCCCATCGTTGGGGAACACATGCCGAGATTGACCCCACAACGGGAGAGGTGTTGAGCCGACCTGAATATCTCTTGCTCCCTGCCACATTCGGCTTGTGGGTAATGGTGATGCTGCTCTACATCTTCTGTTCTCGCAATGCCTGCAACTTCCTCAACTGGTGGCAGACGCTCTTCTTAGGAAAGAATAAGCGACTAATAGTCGCTCGTCCTATGACCCGCCACACCAGCATTGTTACCTTCATGGAAATCAACACAATGCTCTGGACTTGCTATCTCCTGCTGATGAACCTCTACGATCCTCAATTGTTTGGTCGTGAGAGTCCAGTCACCTTCGGTGTAGCCTTCGGTGCCTTGCTTTCCGCCCCATACGTATTTCGCAAGCAACTCCACTTGCAATCGTGGGGAGCAAACATCAGAATGGGTACGGCAACGGTCATCGTGTTCTGGATAGCGGTAGAGGCATTTAATCGCACGGGCATCATCGGGAAGCTCATTGCACATCCGAGCGAATATCCTTGGCATTGGGTAGTGATGGGGATAGAACTTTGCTTCTTGGCAGGAAAGATTGTCAAGGATACAAGGGCAAAGAAACAAGATAGATAATAAAAAAAGGAAATCAATGAAGAAAGGAACTTGGAGAAAACAACATAAATGGCTTGGTATCGGCTTGAGCTTCTTCATGCTGATGTTCTGCGTGTCAGGCATCCTGCTCAATCATCGTTCACTCATCAAGGAGGTGAACGTGAGCAGGAAGTACCTGCCAAGTCGTTATGAGTTTCGGAATTGGAACGGTGGATTGCTACGAGGCACGCTTGACATTGGCAAGGATTTAATGGTAGATTTCATGAGGAATGTGGATTCTTGTCGCCAACTGTTGCTTTATGGCAATGGTGGCATCTGGCTTACCGACTCCAAGGCTTCCTACTTCAAGGATTTCAATGAGGGGTTGCCAGAAGGTGCAGACTATCGTCAAATCAAAAATGTCATAAGGCTTGATAATGGAAGGATATTTGCTGTCTCACCTTTCGGGCTTTATCGCTATGGAGTGCATAACAAATGGCATGAGGTGAATATGTCACAGGATGATGAGGAGAAATTTACGGACATCGCTTCGCATGGCGACACCCTTGTAGTGCTCAGTCGTTCCTTTGTCTATACCTCGCTTCCTCCTTATAAGACTTTTAAGCACATTCAACTTCATGCGCCAAAGGTTTATGACGGCAAAGTAACTGCCTTTCGTACCGTTTGGCTACTCCATAGTGGAGAACTTTTCGGAATAACAGGAAAGATTGTGGTTGATGCCATAGCCATTATTCTTGTGGCTCTCTGTATTACGGGTATCGTCTTTTGGCTGAGACCGAAGCGAAAGGCATTACTGCAGACCTCGCTTCATCTGCATGACAGAATCGGGCGATATACTATCATACTTGCGCTCTTGATTGCACTGACGGGTTGGTGTCTCCGCCCTCCTGTGATGATAGCATTAGTGTTAAGCAAGATTCCGTCTATCCCAGGCACAACACTCAGAAGCAAGAATCCTTGGAACGACAAGCTCCGCATAATTCGTTATGATGAGAGCTGCCATGATTGGCTATTATCCTCATCGGAAGGATTCTATTCATTGAACATCAAAAATGCTACAGTGAAAGTTATTACTTCTGTTCCACCTGTCAGCGTGATGGGATTGAATGTATTACAGAAAGATGCAAATGGTAGATGGCTTTGCGGTTCATTTAGCGGCTTGTTTGTTTGGGACAGACGACAAGGAACTGCTACCGATTACTTTACGAACAAACCTACACCGAATGAAGCAGGAGCACCATTCGGAAAGAAAGCTGTCGCAGGTATGAGCCAAGACTTTTCCACCCCTGTCGTAGCGGAATATTACGAGGGAACAAACTTTGCCCCTCAACCTTCGAGCATGAACCAACTTCCGATGTCGCTTTGGAATGTGGCATTAGAGGTGCATAGTGGCAGAATTTTCATTGGAACGATAGCCACATACATATTCATCTTTGTTATGGGCATTCTTGCGTTTTGGTGCTTGTGGTCGGGCTATAAAATTAGGTTAAAAAAGAAATAACATTGCATAAAATCCGATTCTCATTAAATGCGAAAACAAACTGATGGTGGCGAGGTAATATTTTAAAATTCTTGATTGTGACATTTTAACTTTTTTTCTGAATATAAATTTACACGAATTCCACCAGCAAGTGCAAATTTAGTTTATATTCTTCATAAAGCACTCTTTTGGTGTTGAAAAGTTGAGTTTTGCTCTTGGTCTATTGTTAATTTTCTCCATAATCTTTGTAATTTGCTGTTGGCTTATGTGTTCAAACGTTGTTGATTTTGGTATGTACTGTCTGATTAATCCATTTATATTCTCAATAGCTCCCTTCTGCCATGAAGAGTATGGATCAGCAAAATAGACAGGCGCTCCAATACTCTTGGTTAGCTTCTCATGTGAAGCAAATTCCAAACCATTGTCGGTAGTGATAGTTTTGATTACATCCTTATATGGCCAAAGTAAATGTATGACAGCTTCAGCCAGTTTATCAGCGTTCTTGCCATGCTTCTATTTTCGCATAAGCAGCAGATTGGTACTGCGTTCTGTAAGAGTAACAATCGCTCCATGATTACCTTTTCCCACAATAGTATCCATTTCAAAGTCTCCGAAGCATTTCCCGTCAGCTTCTACAGGCCTTTCACTAATGCTTACTCTATTTGGAATAGTTTGTCTCTTACCTCCAACTGGTCTAGTTCGATGCTTCAGCCTATGACGGCAATTCTTGTACAATCTTCCACCATTCCGTTTGTCATTCCGAATGATACGGTAAATGCTTTCATGAGAGATAAATATCTCATATTTAGCAAGATGTCCTGAAATCTGCTCGGGAGACCATTGCTCTTACGTTTCAATTCGCGTGAAATGGTACTTGGACTCACTTTTATTGCAGTTGCAAACTGCTTTTTATTCATTCCGTTTTGGAGTAAGATAAAAATTGTGTACCTTTGCTCCGAGTTTAACTGTTTGTACATAGCAATGCAAAATTAGTTATTCTTGGGGAGATTTCGGTCTTTCTTTTTTATGCATTGCTTGTTGAAATTCCAAGTTCATGCTATCATGGGGGCTGCTCGCCCCCAAAACCCACGGTGTTTTCAGGTATTAAGTTTTCATACCACTACACCTTAGAAAATTGCACTTCTATTGTGAACTTGCGAGAGATTCGGACTATTTTACCCCATTTTCATAGACGCGAAAACTATGCGAAAACCAAATAGGTTGAGTTTTGGGGTATTTTGGAGTCTCATCAACTATCGTAAAGTTACTAAATTGTTGAATATCAACCAAATAACTAATCATTAAATATCAATAAAAATTAATTTTTCAGATTCATAATCCGGAGGTCGTGGGTTCGGGTCCCACCCCCGCTACAAATAACGAGATTATATCTTAATTAGTAGATATAATCTCTTTTTTTGTTTGCAAGTTTCTTCAAAGAAGAAATGTTCGTTTCAGTCTTTTGGGTATAGTACAAAAGTTTCCGTTCTTATAGAATTTTAATAGCATTCAGTAAGATAATCGACGCCGCTACTAAGAAATTAGTGGTTGATTTATTTTTAGTAACCAATAAAAAAGGTGTAAAAAATCCTTTTTTTTAGTAGCTATTCGTAAGATTTTCGTAACTTTGCAATCTCAAAATATATAATGTACATAATATATGGCTGAAAGAAAACAAATCAAGACTGCATTAATCTCAGTCTTTCACAAGGATGGTTTGGAAGAATTGCTTGCCAAACTAAATGAAGAAGGTGTTAAATTTCTGAGTACTGGTGGTACGCAGCAATTTATAGAGTCTTTAGGGTATGATTGTCAGAAGGTAGAAGATGTTACCACCTATCCTTCTATTTTGGGTGGTCGTGTAAAAACTCTGCATCCAAAAGTGTTCGGAGGAATTTTGGCACGTCGTGATAATAAAGGCGACCAGGAGCAGATGAAAGAATATGAGATACCTTCAATCGACCTTGTTATTGTAGATCTTTATCCATTTGAACAAACTGTAGCCAGTGGTGCATCTGAGGCTGATATAATTGAGAAAATCGATATAGGTGGCATCTCTTTGATTCGTGCAGGAGCAAAGAATTTTAAGGATGTCGTTATCATTCCAAGTAAGGCAGAGTATTCAGTTCTTCTTGATATATTGAAGGAGAAAGGCAATGCTACGGATATTGAAGATCGTAAGATGTTTGCGGAGCGTGCATTTGGCATAAGCAGTCACTACGACACAGCTATTCATGCTTGGTTTGCTAAATAAACAATTTAAAAAATAGTAAGAAAAATGGGATTTTTTTCTTTTGTTCAAGAAATTGCAATGGACTTGGGTACAGCCAATACGATTATTGTCAGTGATGATAAGATCGTAGTTGATGAGCCTTCTGTTGTAGCCCTTGATCGCCGTACAGACAAAATGATAGCTGTTGGTGCCAAGGCTAAGATGATGTATGAGAAAACGCATGATAACATTCGTACAATTCGTCCTTTGCGAGATGGTGTGATTGCAGACTTTACAGCTTGTGAGCAGATGATGCGTGGTTTGATCAAGATGGTTCACACAGGTAATCGTCTTTTCTCACCTTCACTTCGTATGGTAATAGGTGTTCCTTCTGGCAGTACAGAAGTTGAGCTTCGTGCTGTTCGTGATTCTGCAGAGCATGCTGATGGCCGTGATGTATATCTCATCTTTGAACCAATGGCTGCTGCTATCGGTATAGGTATCGATGTAGAGGCTCCTGAAGGAAACATGATAGTTGATATTGGCGGTGGTAGTACCGAAATAGCTGTTATCTCTTTAGGTGGTATTGTTTCTAATAACTCTATTCGTACTGCAGGTGACGATTTGACAGCTGATATTCAAGAATATATGAGTCGTCAGCACAATGTAAAGGTCAGTGAGCGTATGGCCGAACGTATAAAAATACATGTTGGTAGTGCGCTGACGGATTTAGGTGATGAGGCTCCAGATGATTTCATCGTTCATGGTCCTAATCGAATAACAGCTCTTCCTATGGAGGTACCTGTTTGTTATCAGGAGATTGCGCATTGTCTTGATAAGACTATTGCAAAGATTGAAAATGCTGTATTGAGTGCGTTGGAAAATACACCACCAGAGCTTTATGCGGATATTGTTAAAAATGGTATTTATTTATCTGGTGGCGGTGCTTTGCTTCGTGGTTTGGACAAGCGACTTACAGATAAAATCAATATTCCATTCCATATTGCAGACGATCCATTGCATAGTGTGGCTAAGGGTGCTGGTATCGCATTGAAGAATGTAGACCGTTTTTCTTTCTTGATGAGATAGTATTATGCACAACCTTATAGAGTTTTTGGCGAAATATAATCATTGGTTCGTCTTCATACTCCTTGAGGTCATCAGTTTTGTGCTGTTATTTCAATATAATAGTTATCAGGGTAGTGTATGGTTCTCCTCTGCCAATGTGGTTTCGGGAAAAATATATGAGTGGAACTCTGAGATCGAGGCTTTCTTCTCGTTGTCACAGGTAAACGAAAAGCTTGTTTTGCGAAATGTTTATTTGGAGCAACAGGTGAGAGCCTTATCTGATAGTTTGACTTCTAAAACCCAAGATTCTTCTTATTTGAGGAAATCGCAGATGGCTTTGCTCCAAAATTATCGGTTAATATCAGCAAAAGTAGTCAGCAATTCTATTACAAAAGCAGATAACTTTATTACGTTGGATAAAGGCTCAGCTGATGGAGTGAAAAAGGATATGGGTGTAATCAGTGGAACTGGTGTAGTAGGTATTGTTTATCTAGTATCTACACATTATTCTATTGTTATCCCGGTTTTGAATACCAAGTCGAATATCAGTTGTTGTATTCAAGGGAGAGATTACTTTGGTTATCTCCATTGGACGGGGGGTAATTCCAAAATGGCTTATGTTGATGATATTCCACGTCATGCTCATTTTAAACTGTATGATAAGATTGTAACCAGTGGTTATTCTTCTGTTTTTCCTTCTGGTGTTTTAGTTGGAAAAATTATGCATGTGTATAATTCTAGTGATGGATTATCGTATCGTCTAAAGATTGAATTGTCAACAGATTTTGGCAATCTGCGTGATGTTTGTATTATCGATAATAGTTTGATTCAAGAGCGTATAGAATTATTCCATGCTGCTCAGGATTCTATTAAACCAAAAGAGGAATAATATTATGAATATAGTAATGATTCGTGGGGTTGTTACCTTTATTATTCTGTTATTAGCACAGGCTTTGGTATTAAATCATATCCATTTTTTTAACTGTGCGACTCCTCTTCTGTATGTCTATATGGTACTTCATTTTCGAAGAAACTCTCCAAGGTTTGCTTTGTTAATATGGAGTTTCACCATGGGATTGTTAATAGATGTATTTTCTAATACACCAGGAATAGCAGCTAGTGCGATGACCTTTATCGGTTTTGTCCAGCCTTACCTCTTGGAATTGTTTGTACCTCGAGATAGTGCAGATGACCTTGTTCCTTCAGCAAGAACCTTAGGAGGTGCTTCTTTCTTTTATTATACGCTGATATTAGTTTTCTTATACTGTTTGCTGTTTTTTACTTTGGAGACGTTTAATTTCTTTAATTGGTTGCAATGGCTTTTCAGTATTTTAGGCAGTATGCTATTAACAATAGTACTATTGTATGCAATAGAGAATGTTAGAAGGAAGTAAATGAAAGATTTTAATATCGAAAATCGTCGGTTTGTTATAGGTGGAGTGGCTATTACTATAGTCACTCTTTATATCATTCGTCTTTTTACATTGCAGATAGTGAGCGATGACTATAAGAAAAATGCCGATAGTAATGCTTTTTTAAAAAAAATAGAATTTCCTTCGCGAGGTGTTATTTTTGATAGAACTGGTAAACTGATGGTTTACGATCAGCCTGCCTACGATATAATGGTTGTCATGAATGAAGAAAGTGGTAGGTTGGATACGTTGGATTTTTGTCAAACTCTTGGAATAACTAAGGAGTATTTTATTCAGCGTATGAATGATATCAAAGATCGTAGTAAAAATCCTGGATATTCTCGTTATACACAGCAGCTTTTTATGAGCCAAATTCCAGCTAAGGATTTTAGTATTTTTCAGGAGAAAATGTTCCGTTTTCCCGGTTTTTATGTACAGAAAAGAAGTATACGTCAATATACTTATCCATATGCAGCACATATATTAGGAGATATTGGTGAAGTCTCTGAGAGTAATATAGAGGAAGATGATTATTATCAGCCCGGTGATTATATAGGGAAACTGGGTATTGAAAAGTATTACGAGAAGCAACTTCGTGGTGAAAAAGGTATTCAGATACTTCTTCGTGATGCTCATGGGCGTATTCAAGGGCATTATCAGCATGGTAAGTTTGATACCAAACCAGTTCCCGGTAAGGATCTTACATTGAGTATCGATGTTCAATTACAAGCATTAGGGGAACGCCTTCTTGAAGGTAAAATCGGTAGTATTGTAGCCATCGAACCTTCCACAGGAGAAGTGTTAGCATTAGTTTCTTCTCCAACTTATGATCCGCGTCTTTTGGTGGGACATAATCGTGGTAAGGTACATAAGGCATTGGCTCGCAATGTGTGGAAACCGTTGCTCAATCGCGCTATTATGGGACAATATCCTCCGGGGTCAACCTTTAAAACTACTCAGGGACTTACATTTCTGTCTGAGGGTGTAGTTAATTCACATACGTTGTTTCCATGTAACCATGGATTCCGTTATAAAGGTCTTCATGTAGGCTGCCATGGTCATGCTTCACCTGTTAATTTGAATTTTGCTATTGAGACATCTTGCAATGGTTATTTCTGTTGGGGACTTTATTATATGATGGCAAATCGAAAAAAATATCCTTCTGTTCAAGTTGCCATGGATACGTGGCGAGATTATATGGTTAGCATGGGTATGGGGTATAAGCTTGGTATTGATTTGCCTGGTGAGAAGCGTGGTCTGATACCTAATTCTGCTTATTATGATAAGGCATATCATGGTTCCTGGAATGGGCTAACAATTATTAGTATAGCCATAGGACAAGGTGAGGTAAATATGACACCTCTTCAGATTGCTAATTTAGGAGCAACTATAGCTAATCGAGGCTTTTTTTATGTGCCTCATGTCGTAAGAAAAGTGCAAGATGAGCCATTGGATACAATGTATACTCGTCGCCATTATACCAAAGCTACACCTAATGCATATGCTCAGATCGTTAATGGTATGCGTAGTTCTGTATTAGGTGGAACTTGTAAATATCTTGGTCATCTTGATTTCCCTGTTTGTGGAAAGACGGGTACGGCGCAGAATCGTGGACAGGATCACTCTATCTTTATGGGTTTTGCACCAATGAATAACCCCAAAATAGCCATCGCTGTATATGTAGAGAATGGTGGTTTTGGTGCTGACTTTGCTGTTCCTATGGCAGCATGTTTATTTGAGCAGTATATGAAAGGTAAATTGTCGCCTTCTATGGAAAAGGAGGCTTTAATGTTACAAAAACGAAGAATTGGTTATGGAAAGGCGAATCGATAGGCAACCAAGTGTATTACGATCTCTTGATTGGTGGACGATAGGAATCTATCTTTGTCTACTTGCTTTTGGCTGGATTAGTGTCTGTGGAGCCAGTTTTAGTTTTGGCGATACAGATATTTTTAGTTTGAGTAGTCGTTCGGGCATGCAAATTATTTGGATTGGTACGTCTATCGTATTAGGTTTTGTTCTGTTGATGCTGGATGATCGTTTTTATGATACCTTTGCTTATGTGCTTTTTGCGGCTATGTTGCTCTTGTTGTTTGTGACGATTTTCAATCCACATCAAATAAAGGGCTCTCGATCATGGCTTGTATTAGGACCTTTACGATTGCAGCCAGCAGAGTTTGCTAAGTTTGCAACAGCTCTTGCTATAGCCAAGTTTATGAGCACATATGGATTTGATATACATCGTTGGAAGCATCTTTTTGCAGCAGCTGCATTTATCTTTTTACCAATGCTTTTTATTATAGGTCAGCGAGAAACTGGTTCTGCATTGGTCTATTTGTCTTTCTTCTTGATGCTTTATCGTGAGGGAATGCCTGGTAGCTTCCTTTTTACAGGAGTTGCTATGGTGATATACTTTGTGGTAGGTATTAAGTATGAGCAAGTTTTTTTGTGGGATACGCCTACATCTATTGGAAAATTTGTTGTATTGCTACTTGTTCAAATTTTTACGGCAGTGATGGTACAAGTATATTGCAATGATAAAAAGAAAACATGGCTCATGATAACTTATGCGATTTGTACAACACTTATATTCTTATTATTCTCAGAGTTTGTCATTCCTTTTGATATCGTGTGGGTTCAATTGATGATTAGTGCGGGGGTTATAGGTTATGTATTTTATTGTGGATTAAGTACGCGTATCAATAATTATTTCTTTATCGCATTATTTGCTATAGGTAGTATAGTATTTTTCTATTCTGCAGATTTTGTGCTTAATAATGTGATGGAACCTCACCAGCGGGTGCGTATTAATGTTTTGTTGGGTCTTGACGAAGATTTGTCCGGAGCCGGTTATAACGTGCATCAAAGTGAGATTGCTATCGGTTCTGGTGGATTACAAGGTAAAGGATTTCTTAATGGTACACAGACAAAGCTAAAGTTTGTGCCAGAGCAGGATACCGACTTTATATTCTGTACAGTTGGAGAGGAAGAAGGCTTTATGGGATCAGCAGGTGTATTGCTTTTATTTTTAGCTTTAATATTACGACTGGTTTATTTGGCGGAGCGTCAACCTTTTAAATTCGGTAGGATTTATGGTTACTGTGTGCTGAGTGTTTTTCTTTTCCATGTCTTTATTAATGTTGGTATGGTATTAGGTTTGACACCTGTTATTGGCATCCCTTTGCCGTTTTTTAGTTACGGTGGCTCCTCATTATGGGGCTTTACTTTCCTCCTCTTTATATTTTTACGAATAGATGCTGGTCGAAATCTGATTAGAGCATAATAAAAAAGTAAAACAGCTAATTAACTAATAATTAGCTGTTTTACTTTTTTATTAATGTTTAGTGTATTGTATGCCAATATCGCTTATTCCAGGAAGAATTTCCCTTTTCATATCATGTCTTACTCGTACCACAATAGAATCTCCTTGTTGTAGCTCTATAGGATGAAGAGGAAAATTGTACTGGTAGTAGCTTATTCCTTGTCCTTGTGCTGTACCATTTTTGTCGATTAAGTTACAGTTTAGAGTATCTATGTATGTTCTATCACCAGGGATAATTATTTGCTCAACAATAAGAGATAGCCCCATGAAAGGGTATGCACCATTGATTCTCAGGCCTAGTTTTGGGCGATATGTACCTTTATCGGCCAGTTTAGGTACCTCAAAGAATAGGGTATCGTTCTTTTCCCATCCAGATATTGGTGTATGACTATATTTGTCGTACACCTTTTTACTATTGCACGATGTGAGCAGCAGTATTATTACTGTATAAAGGAAAGTTATTTTTTTCATTATTATTTATCTTCCTCCCACTTGGTGTTATTGATTTCCTTCAGTCTTTGGCTTTTTATTATTGTTGTTTGGTCTTCTTCGATGATTTTTTTTGTTACGATTTGTATTTGTTGAATCACTTTGAACTGTATTATTATTCCTGTTTGGTCGATTATTATTTTCTTTAGCATTACGATTTACAGGAACATTTTGTTTACCTTGCTGTTCGTTTTGTAGATTATCATTTTGAGTTTGCTGCTGAGGCTTATTCTGACGGTTATTGTTTACATTGCTGTTGTTTCCAGAACGATTGCGTGATTTTTTCTTTTTTGCTTTGTCAAATCTGCTGATATCAGCATTAGCCAAAAGGTCGATAGGTTTAGAAGGTTCTTTGATTTTATCTTCTTCGAGCAGTGATACTGGTTTTTCGCCACGTTTATTCATGGCAATAATTTCGTTTGCTCGTTCTGCGCTGATAGTTTCCAAATTTGCTGCAAGATTCTTGTCTGTGGAGTATGTCAGCTGGTGTGACAGAATATCAATTTTAAATTGATAGTAGTCGCTATCCATAGTTTGTAAGACAATTTCTTTTCCTGGAATACTCTGTCGTGCCTCTATATATTCATCTACCTCATAGTTTAGACAGCATTTTAATTTGGCACACATACCAGCTAGTTTCTGAGGGTTAAGAGAAATATCTTGATGGCGTGCTGCATTAGTGCTTACCGAAACAAAGTTTTTCATCCATGTGGCACAACATAGTTCGCGTCCGCAAGGTCCTGTACCTCCAATGCGCCCAGCTTCTTGACGAGTACCAATTTGTTTCATTTCGATGCGTACGTGGAAAGTTTCAGCTAGAACCTTTATTAACTGTCGGAAGTCTACACGCTCATCTGCGATATAGTAGAAAATGGCTTTGTTGCCATCACCCTGATACTCTACGTCACCGATTTTCATTTGTAATCCTAAGTCTTTAGCAATTTGTCGACTTTGAATCATTGTGTCATGTTCACGGCTCTTTGCTTCTTCGTATTTTTCCATATCAACAGGCTTTGCAATACGATAGATGCGTTTAATATCATCGGCTGATTTTAGATTTGCCTTCTTAATTTGAAGTTTAACTAGTCTTCCTGTGAGACTTACTACACCGATGTCGTGCCCAGGATTGGCTTCTACAGCAACAATATCTCCCTTTTTGAGTTCCAGGTTATTGTCGTTGTGGTAATATCCTTTTCGGGTGTTTTTGAATTGCACCTCGACAAGGTCAGTGCTACGGGAGTTTCCTGGTACGCCAGCTAACCAGTCGTATGTGTTGAGCTGTCTGTCCTGACGACCAACAGCACAAGAGCACAGACCTCGGTCGCATCCGTTGCACATTCTGTATTTCATATCATTGTAATCCATATTTTATTTTCGAATTAAAAGTACTATCATTTTAAGTGCCATATCAAAGAAGACGATTTTGGCATTGGCATTTTGTCCGATATCGTGGTGAGCTCTCTCAAGTAATTCTGTGATATCAATCACATTGGCTTCATTAATGAAACGAGCGAAGTTTTTGGAGAAATTTTCCTCATCCTGTGTCATGTAATTGAGATCAGGTTGTTGAAAATTAAACATGAAATTTTCTCTAATCATTCTCATGAAGTAGGTAAGCATGCGACGCTGTTTTTCTCTACCGAAGAGCGATATAGTTTCACTCCATTTTTTAAGATCGTGTATGTTCCTCATGTATGCTAATCGCATGAGCATGATAAACATGTCTAAGAATTGTCTGTTTTCGTTACCGGCATCCAATTCTTCTAAAGCTTTATTCCAGTTGCCGTTGGCAACTCGTGCTACTCTTCGAGCAATATCTTCATCAAGGCCTCTTTGTTGTATGAGAGCCTGCTGAATAGCATCATTGTGTATCTTCTTGAAATCAAATCGTTGAGTACGGCTTCTAATGGTTTCCAAAAGATGCTCAGGTTCTTCGCTTACAAGTATAAATACTGTTTCGTGAGGTGGCTCTTCAAGTATTTTCAACAGTTTATTTGCACTTGTCAGATTCATACGTTCAGGAAGCCAAATGATGCTTACCTTATATCCACCTTGGCTTGATTTTAGACTTAGGTTTTTGGCGATAGCATCACTTTCTGCTGCTGTAATAATAGCCTGTTGGCTGGTAGCTCCCATTTGTTGCATCCACTGGTTAACCGTAAAGTATGCACCCTGTAGGAGCATTTCGTGCCAAGGTTTGGCAAAATCATCACTTATCGGCTGATGGTCTGCACCCATACCTGGCAGTTTTATGGTAGGGTAGGTGAAGTAGAGGTCAGGATGTTCCCATTTCTTTAGCATCGGACTGTCATTGAGCAGGTGTGATGCAAAAGCTAAAGCCAATGCCATTTTTCCACATCCTTGTGGACCACAGAAAAGCATAGCATGGGGTATTCTGTTTTCTTCGGCAAGTTGGAGCAGATGTTGAGCTGCTTCCTCTTGGCCAATAACTTCACTAAACTTCATCTCGTATTATAATAATCTTCTTGCTACTTCTTTTACGCTGTCTACTGCAGAAACGGTATAGAAATGTACATCATTTACACCATTGGTATATAGTTCTTTTACCTGGTGGGTTGTCCATTCTATCCCAAGTTGCTTAGCCTCTTCGTCATTCTTGCATTTCATAGCTTCGTTAGCCAACTCTTCAGGAAAATCGATGTGGAAGACACTAGGAACAACTGATAATTGTGATAATTTGGCAAATGGTTTGATACCAGGAATGATAGGTATTGTGATGCCCATTTCGCGTGCTTTCTTCACAAAATCGAAGTATTTCTTATTGTCATAAAACAGCTGGGTTACGGCATAAGTCGCACCAAGATCCTGTTTTTCTTTTAAATATTTTAAGTCGATATCCAGATTTGGAGCTTCGTTATGCTTTTCAGGATAGCATGCTACTCCGTATTCGAATTTTTTTCCTGGATGCTTGATGGGAGTACCATCTACAAAGTAGCCATTGTTAAACTGATTTACCTGTTTAATCAATTCTGTAGCGTGATCGTATCCACCTGGTACTGCTTTAAATCTATTGTCTTCGTGTGCTTTGTCACCGCGAAGCAAGAATAATGTCTCAATACCCAAAAATTGTATGTCGAGCAGTTCGTATTCTATATCCTCTTTAGTAGCTCCGCTGCAGATCAAGTGTGGAATGACAGGAATGTTATATTTGTTCTGAATAGCAGCAGCTATAGCTACAGAACCCGGACGTCTGTGGATTCTGCTTTTCTCAATGAGTCCGTTTTCTAGTTCTTGATAGATATATTCAAACGAGTGGTTTGTAATGTTGATAAATAGAGGATTGAATTCTTTCAATTTATCGATTGTGCGAAACAAACCATCTGTTCCGTTTCCTTTTAGAGGTGGTAGTACCTCAAAAGAAAAATGCTTTTGCGCATTACTGCTATTTAGTATTTCTGAAATATTCATATATGTTAAAAGGGTATTTGGTTGCAAATTTACTAAAAAAAAGTGTCAATAAAGCACGATTTATTGCTTTTTCAAGGGCTTTTTCGTTATTTTTTTAGGGCTAAATAATAAGTGTAAATCATTATTTTAGATTTTGGTGGTTGTATTGATGATTTCTGTCATATCTTGAAACGGTACATTATATTCAGCAAGAAATCGTGTGAAACAATTGGTGCTATCAGTTTGCTCATGATGAAGTGTGCATTGAAAGCAGAGATTCATTCCCAAGTATAAATTTCCGTTATTCTATGCTTTTTGCTATTTAATAGCACTATCATTATATAGAATACTCTTGTTGGGTTTATGAATTATTTCAAAGGATTATATTTTGGGCAGTTAAAATATGAAATAAGTTTTGTTAGAATATTGTAAAGTCATATTGGAATATGCTTTTAGATAGTTGTATATGTTGCTAAAAATATTGGTAGAGTAGAATATTGCAATCAAGTTTTTATAAAAAAAAGGAGTTACAATATTGTAACTCCTTTTGTGATCCGTTTGGGGCTCGAACCCAAGACCCCAACATTAAAAGTGTTGTGCTCTACCGACTGAGCTAACGGATCTCCGTAACTTTGTATCTCAAAAGCGAGTGCAAAGGTAATGCATTTTTTTGAAACTCCAAAATAATTTCGCACTTTTTTTTGAAAAATCTTCATTTTTTTTGTTTTAGGGCTGTTTTTGTGGGGTTTCTTCATGTTCTCGGGTGACATATCTTTGCCAATAAGCCATAATGAGAGTCGTGAGTGGAAGCGCAATAATTAACCCAATGAAGCCTAAAACTGCTCCCCAAACAGACAAACTGAGCAATAGAACTGCAGGATTTAGTCCCATAGCCTTGCCCATAACCTTAGGAGTTACTATAAAATCAGTGATAATTTGTACAATAATGAATACCAGAACTGCAGAACCAAAGACAATCCAAAAGTTCTCACCTGTGTCTGCTGCTTTGAGCATAGCAAGGAAGGCTGTTGGAATCAGAGCGAAAGTATGCAAGTAAGGTACGAGATCTAGAATACCAATCAAAATACCTAGACCAATTCCCATAGGGAAACCGATAATTGTAAAGCCGATGCAGAACATGATACCCATAATAAGGGCAACAAGTCCCTGTCCTCTGATATAGTTATTGAGCGCATGTTCTACGTCCTGTGCTAATTCTTGCCAAAATGGACGATTCTTCTTAGGGAATATCTTAATCCAGTTTTGGGTAAGGTATTCGTAATCTAGAAGAATGAAGAACATATATAATAACGTAATCATGGAGGCTATTATACTGATTACAATGCTCGCTGTTTGTCCTAAAACATTAAAGACTTTGGGCATTGTAGTCTTTACAGCATCGTTAAAGTCCTTGCTTTTTAAGAAATGTTCTATCTCAACTTGGTTGTTAACAAACCAATTTTTTATAAGTGTTGTTAGTGAATTACTATGTGTAGTTTGCCCCAACCACCTATTTAGTACATCTTCGAAGCGAGCAAACTGGTCAAGCATTGGAGGAATGATAGCATAATATAAGGCTCCGATAACAACGACAACAAGAATAAGAGTCAAAATGATAGCTAAAGCCCTCACTTTAACATGCATATTGTATTGGATAAACTTGACGATAGGATAAAGTAGATAGGCAAAAAGCCATGCTATGAAAAACGGGAGCAGTACACTGCTCAGATAGTTGACGACATAAAATGTAGTCAGGATAAGCAATATAATGCCTATCCAACGAGCTGCTTTATCAAAGGTTATTTCCTGTTTCAGAAATTGTGGCTCTTGCATGTTTCTTTTCCTCCTTTAACTTATCCTCTTCAAGCACTTTGCGATAACATTCTCGGCAAAGAGGTTCATATTCTTCTTTTTCACCAAGAAGAACACGGTTGTTGTTATGTACAAGACGATGACTGACATATGCTAAAGCACCACAACGTACACAGATAGCATGTACCTTGGTTACTTCATCGGCAATGGCACAGAGTGCTGGAATAGGACCGAAAGGTATCCCCTTGAAATCCATGTCAAGACCAGCAATGATAACACGAACTCCCGAATTGGCTAGTTGATTGCAAACATCTACAAGTCCCATATCGAAGAATTGGGCTTCATCGATACCTACTACATCAATTTCGTCAGCCATAGCGAGCAAATGTAATGCTGCAGATGATTCAACTGGGGTAGAATGGATCACATTTTGATCATGGCTAACGACATCCTCTTCAGAATATCGTGTATCCATAGCAGGCTTAAATATTTCCACTTTCTGCTTTGCAAATTTCGCACGCTTCATACGGCGAATCAGTTCCTCTGTTTTTCCAGAGAACATAGACCCGCACACAATCTCGATTCTTCCAGGGCGACGTGTTTCGCCAATTAAATTTTCAGTCATTTGAATGCAAAAGTACAAAGACGTTTTAAAAATTGCAAAGAATTAGTCCCTTTTTTTGTTGTCGAAGATAATTTAACTATATTTGTATCAATTATGGGCATATTATATATTGTACCTACACCTGTAGGCAACATGGAAGATATGACGTTTCGTGCCATTCGTATATTGAAGGAGGCAGATGTCGTCTTAGCAGAAGATACTCGTACTTCAAGTGTCTTACTGAAGCATTTTGAGATTAAAAATCATTTGATAGCTCATCATAAATTTAATGAGCATGGTACTTCGGCTCGCATTGTTGAGGAATTAAAGGCTGGTCGTACAGTTGCGTTAATTAGTGATGCTGGTACTCCAGGTATT
Organism: Segatella baroniae B14; assembly: GCF_022024235.1. GTDB lineage: Bacteria > Bacteroidota > Bacteroidia > Bacteroidales > Bacteroidaceae > Prevotella > Prevotella bryantii. The sequence goes on along the minus strand of NZ_CP091799.1, from coordinate 1,811,167 downwards.
AGTGATCCAGGTTTCTTTTTAGCACGTGAGGCTTCTAAAGCGGGTATTACGGTGCAGACTCTTCCTGGACCAACTGCTTGTATTCCTGCTATTGTAAATTCGGGACTCCCTTGTGACCGTTTTTGCTTTGAGGGGTTTCTTCCACAAAAGAAAGGACGTCAGACTTTCTTAGAATCGCTGAAAGAGGAATTCCGTACGATGGTATTTTATGAGTCTCCTTATCGTGTTGTGAAAACCTTACAGCAGTTTGCTGAATATTTTGGTGGTGATAGAAATGTTAGTGTAAGCCGTGAAATTTCCAAAATGCATGAAGAAACGGTAAGAGGTTCCCTTAATGAGGTTATTACTCATTTTAAGGAAGTCGAACCACGAGGTGAATTTGTTATTGTGCTTGCAGGTAAAGAAAGAGTCAAAAAGAGTGCTAAAAACAAAAAGCTAAAAGACGAAGAAAAATGAGAAAGTTATTGATGGTGGCAGTGTTAGTTACTTTAGTTGTGACAGGCTGTCAAGATAATAAAAAAGAGGCCCCAGCTTTAGTTCGTTTAGAGCAGACAGATTCGCTTCAAAAGATAATTACCCAAAAAGACAATGAAATGAACGACTTGATGGGTACGCTCAACGAAATAGAAACAGGGTTTCGTGAAATCAACGAAGCTGAAAATCGAGTGGAGTTGGTTAAAGATGGTGAAGGCGCCAATCGTTCTCAGCAGTTGCGTGAGAATGTCCAGTTTATCTCAAATCGTATGAAGCAGAACAGAGCTTTGATAGCTAAACTGAGGCAACAGTTGCGCGAAAGTAGTTTTAAAGGTGATGAGTTTAAGAAGACTATCGAAAACCTTGTGAAACAGATGAACGAGAAAGACCAGCAGCTGCAGGAACTTCGTGTAGAATTAGATGCTAAAGATATTCATATAACAGAGTTAGATGAAACAATCAATACCCTCAATTCTGATGTTAATAATTTGACTGCAGAGAGTGCACAGAAGACAGAGACTATAACGAATCAGGATAAGCAATTAAATACAGCGTGGTATGTTTTTGGAACAAAGAAAGAATTGAAAGAGCAGCGTATCCTTGTTGATGGTAAAGTGCTTCAGGGGAATTTCAATAAAAGCTATTTTACCAAGATTGATATTCGCGTAAGCAAAGAAGTAAAGCTTTATTCCAAGTCGGTTCGGCTATTGACCATGCATCCTTCTTCTAGTTATACGCTGACGCAGGATAATAATAATCAGTATATTCTACGAATATCTAATCCTCAGCTTTTCTGGAGTACTAGCAAGTATTTGGTCGTTTTAGTCAAGTAAAAGAGAATTTCTATATGCTAGAATCGGGCAACTTTTTTCATGATGAAAAGGTTGCCCGATTTGTTTTATCTTCGATGTTGAAAGAAACGCTGCATCAGTTCTTTGCATTCATCTTCAAGTATGCCACAAGTTGTTGAGGATTTGGGATGCATAGTCTGTGGAGCATATTTACGATATCCTCGTTTTTCTTCGGAAGCACCGTATACAATTCGTGGTATTTGTGCCCATCCTATGGCACCGGCACACATCGTACATGGTTCGATAGTCACATATAGTGTGCAGTCTTTTAGATACTTCCCACCAAGTGTATTGGCAGCTGCAGTTATAGCTTGCATTTCAGCATGAGCCGTAACGTCATTCAGTGTTTCGGTTAGATTGTGTGCTCTTGATATGATTCTTCCTTTGCATACAATAATAGCACCGATGGGTATTTCGCCCTCCTCGAAAGCTTTTTGGGCTTCAATGAGTGCTTTGCGCATAAAGTTCTCGTCTTCTTTTCGTATTTCTTCTGTTGTCATAAACCTATTTTTAGTGAGACAAATTTACAAAGAAAAGTTTGAAGATGTAGAATAAAAATCGTAATTTTGCATTAGTAATAGTGAATAATAATGGCAGAACATAACGATTTAGGTGCTTGGGGGGAGGATAAGGCTCAAGAATACCTGGAAAGTGAAGATTATGTAATTCTTGAGCGAGATTGGAAGGACGGTAAGCGTGATCTTGATATTATTGCAGAGACTCCTGATGGTGAGCTAATTGTTTTTGTAGAGGTTAAGACAAGAACGGTTAATGATGGACAGATGCCTGAAGAAGCTGTTGATCTTGCTAAAATAAAAAATTTACGATCAGCTGCTAATGTCTATGTTAAGACTTATGAGGTTGACAAACCGCTTCGCTTTGATATCATCTCAATTACTGGTTCTGATGGTATAGTCCAAAGGTTTAAACATATCGAGGATGCTTTTAACCCATTATTGTTTTAAAAATGAATATAAGGGCAATACATTTAAAGGAAACGGATTCAACAAATCGTTGGTTAGCAGATTATACACCAGCGAGTGGTGAAGATATGACCGTTGTTGTTGCTGACTATCAGACGGCAGGTAAAGGACAGGGTACCAATACGTGGGAGAGTGAAGTTGGTAAAAATTTGCTTTTTAGTATATTGATACATCCGACAATGGTCCCTGTGGCTCGACAGTTTCTATTATCAGAAATGGGGGCTGTTGCTATTAAGTCTGTTTTAGAGAAATATACGGATGGTATTACTCTTAAATGGCCGAATGATGTTTATTGGAAGGATAAAAAATTATGTGGTACACTTATTCAAACTTCGATAGCTCAGCATCATATCAAAAATTGTATTTTTGGTATTGGCCTTAATGTTAATCAAACAGAATTTAGAAGTGGTGCCCCAAATCCCGTTTCGCTTGTTCAGATACTAGGTTATGAATTGGATTGCGAAGAATTATTGCTTGAAATTGTTGAGGCTTTCAAAAAAACAATGGAGTTAGTTTTACGAGCTGATTATAATTCGATAGTTGCTTTGTATCATTCTGCGTTATATAGATCGCATGGTTTTCATACCTATCGAGATGCTTATGGAGAATTTGAAGGTGCTTTGGTAGAAGTAGAAGATGATGGTCATTTAATTCTGAGGGATCGGAAAGGAGTGATGCACTCTTATGCTTTTAAGGAGGTGCAGTTTTTGTTAGATTAAAATGTAAACTTATTAATATATGGCAAGATTCAAGAGAATACTGCTCAAGTTGAGTGGTGAAAGTTTAATGGGTAATCAAGGTTTCGGTATTGATCCAGATCGTTTATCTGACTATGCAAAACAGATTAAGGAAGTTCACGAAATGGGTGTACAGATAGGTATTGTTATCGGAGGTGGTAACATTTTCCGTGGGCTTAGTGGTAGTCAGAAGGGGTTTGATCGTGTAAAGGGTGATCAGATGGGTATGTGTGCAACTGTTATTAACTCTCTTGCTTTGAGCAGTGCCCTGGGTGCTTTGGGAGTTAAAACAAAAGTATTAACTGCTATTCGTATGGAGCCTATCGGTGAATTTTATAATAAGTGGAAAGCAATAGAGTCAATGGAAGCAGGATATGTATGTATATTCTCTGCTGGGACTGGTAGTCCTTACTTCACTACAGATACTGGCTCTTCTCTTCGTGGTATAGAGATTGAAGCTGATGTGATGTTGAAAGGTACACGTGTAGATGGTATTTATACAGCTGATCCTGAGAAAGATCCAACAGCTACCAAGTTTACTGATATTACTTATGATGAAATATATACTCGTGGCTTAAAGGTGATGGACCTTACTGCTACTACGATGTGTAAGGAAAATAATCTTCCTATCTATGTATTTAATATGGATATCTTTGGTAATCTTAAAAAAGTAATGGAAGGTGAAGAGATAGGCACACTTGTGCATAACTAATTTCTGTAAGAATGTTATATATAAACAATAAAAGGATACCTCTTTGCAGGTGTCCTTTTATTGTTTTTATTCTTCTGTAAAGTCTACATATTCTCCTTCGTCCTTTGGAATAATCTTCTTATTTACTTCTCTAGAATTGTGCACGTCGAAAATAATTTCTTCGTCCGAAGAACAATCCTTTGATTTATTCTGCTTAGAAGTGTAAGAACCATTACTATGTTGATTATTACCAAAAGATTCATTCATCTGCTGTTTAAAGCGATTAGCATGTTGGCGTATCCGTGTATAAATACGAAAAGCGACCATGCCCACAATCAGAAGGAATGCAATGATGATAATTAGCAGAAAATGAAGAATTGTTACCATATAATTATACTCTCTTACGGTTGAGAATAATTGAAAGAATTACGTACCAAGCTATAATGAATGCAAATGAAGCAGTCAAGTAGCCGATGCATAAAAAGAGAGTAAAGAAGATAATGCATGTAATGATAAAAGAATATTTTACTTTGTTTTCTTTCCATCCCCAATGTTTGAATTTCAAAGCGAACATTGGTATCTCAGAAATGAGTAGCCAACTGCTCAGACAAATCATGAATAGTAGAAAGTATACACTATACGTAGAATGTTCAAAGAAAGGAGTGCCTCCTATAATTAATGACCCCCAAAAAAGGGCATTAGCAGGTGTAGGTAATCCGATAAAAGAGGTAGTCTGACGCTCATCCAAATTAAATTTCGCTAGTCTTAAAGCAGAAAAAGCAGCCATAATATATGCGAAATATGGAATATATGCTCGATAAGTGTCTAAGAACTCAGGATACTCTATAACATTTAGTTGCCAAAAAATGATGGTAGATGGGGCGACACCGAAGGTGATATCGTCTGCAAGTGAGTCTAGTTCTTTTCCAATAGGAGAAGACACTTTGAGTAAACGAGCACTCATTCCATCGAAGAAATCAAATATGGCACCAATGATAATCCATGCCAGGGCCATGGATGTGTTTCCTGTAAACGCATAGGTAGTGGCAATGCAGCCAGAAACCAGATTACAGCACGTAATAGTATTTGGAATATGTTTCTTGATAGACATTACTTCAATTTTGCAAGAATTGTTTGATCGCCAGTCGTCTTCTGTCCCATTTTTACCAAAATTTCAGAATCGACAGGAAGGAATACGTCTACTCGTGACCCTAATTTGATAAAGCCGAGGTGTTCATCAATGAAGCAATCTTCTCCGTCTTTAGCGTAAGTAACAATACGACGAGCTGCTGCACCGGCAATTTGACGACACAAAATATCAACACCGTCTGGTGTAGTAATCATTGTATCTGCTCGTTCGTTTTCCTCACTGGCTTTTGGGAGCCATGCTTTATGAAAATTACCATTGCGATGACGTACAAACTTTACTTTTCCATCAACAGGAAACCAGTTAGCATGAACATTAAAGAGGCTCATAAAAATGGAAACCATAATGCGTTTGTCGTGGAAGTATTCATTTTCTTGAACTTCCTCGATAACAACGATTTTACCATCTGCAGGAGCAACAACAAGTTTGCTGGTATCGTCTACATTAATATAGCGGATAGGACATTGGTAAAAGTTTGTTACAATACCATAGACTATACCGAAAATAACTACAAAACTCCAAAATGGAATTTTTGTTTCAAAGACATACCATAGCAGTCCCGCAACTGCTATTAATAAAATACCGCTATACAATAAGGTGTTTGTTCCTTCTCTATGTATTCTGATTTTTTTAAATTTCTTGATTCTATTTCCCATTCTGCGGATTAGGTTTTTATCATTCTGTGCAAAGGTAAACCTTTTTTGGTAATTTTGCAAATTTTTTCTCTTTCTTTTGGCTATTCGGAGTTTTACTCGTATCTTTACCAACGTTTTTCTAAGGAGAGAACTATATAAATGGAAGATTTTGTTCATTTACACGTCCACACTCATTATTCTATTCTTGATGGTCAGTCTAAGATACCTCGTCTTGTTGATAAGGCTATTCAGGATGGCATGAAAGGTATGGCTATTACCGATCATGGCGTCATGTTTGGTATTAAGGAGTTTGTAGATTATTGTAGTGGTGTTAACAAGGGACGGAAAAAGGAAGGTTTAGAACCATTTAAGCCGATAATTGGTTGTGAGATGTATGTGGCTCACCATCGTCTTGAAGACAAGGTTAAAGAAAATGGTGATCAGAGTGGTTATCATCTTATAGTTTTAGCAAAAAACTATGAGGGATATAAAAATCTCATTAAGTTGGTATCCCGTTCTTGGGTTGATGGTTATTATTATCGTCCTCGAACAGATCGCGTAGATCTAGAAAAATATCATGAGGGTCTTATTGTTTGCTCAGCCTGTATTGCGGGTGAAGTCCCTGCTAAAATTATTAAAGGTGATATTGCTGGTGCTCGTGAAGCTTTAGAATGGTATCATCGTGTTTTTGGTGAGGATTATTATCTGGAACTGCAACGCCATGAGGTAAAGGATCCAGTGATTATGGCTAACCGTGAGGCTTTCCCTTTACAGCAAAAAGCTAATAAGGTCTTAATAGATTTTGCTAAGGAATATGGTATCAAATTGATTTGTTCCAACGACGTTCACTTTGAGGATAAAGAAACGGCGGAGGCACATGACCATTTGCTTTGTTTGTCTACTGGTAAGGATTTGGATGATCCGATGCGTATGCGATACAGTAAGCAAGAGTGGTTTAAAACACGTGAGGAGATGAATGAAGTTTTCTCTGATGTTCCAGAAGCTCTTTCAAATACATTAGATATACTGGACAAAGTAGAAATGTACAGTATAGATCATGGTCCTATTATGCCTTTCTTCCCAATTCCTGAATCGTTTGGTACAGAGGATGATATCCGAAAAAAGTTTTCTACAGAAGACTTGTTGAAGGAATTTTCTTCTGATGAAAATGGGGATAATACTCTTCCTCGTGAGGATGGTTTGAAGAAGATAGAGTCGTTAGGAGGATGGGATAAAGTTTATCGTATCAAGTATGAAGCTGAATATTTAGCAAAACTAGCTTACGATGGGGCTAAGAAATTATACGGTGACCCACTGCCGCAAAATGTAAAAGAACATGTAAATTTCGAGTTGCATGTCATGAAGACTATGGGTTTTCCTGGCTACTTCTTGATCGTCTCTGATTTTATTCGAGCAGCTCGTGAGGAGTTAGGGGTTATGGTCGGTCCAGGTCGTGGTTCAGCTGCGGGTTCTGTGGTTGCTTATTGTTTAGGTATTACGAAGATAGACCCACTAAAGTATGATTTACTGTTTGAACGTTTCTTGAATCCTGATCGTGTAAACCTTCCTGATATTGATACAGACTTCGATGATGATGGCCGCGGTAAGGTGTTGAGATGGGTAATGGATAAGTACGGTCATGAAAACTGTGCTCATATTATTACCTATTCGAGTATGGCTACCAAAAACTCTATAAAGGATGTTGCTCGAGTAGAAAAGTTGCCTCTTGATCGTTCAAATGCTTTATGTAAAGCCATTCCTGATCGTCTCCCTGATGGTCTGAAGATGAATTTGACTAATGCAATCAAGTGTACTCCTGAATTACGTGAGGCAGAATCGTCTTCTGATCCAAGAGAGCGTAATACTATAAAATATGCTAAAATGCTTGAGGGTACAGTCAGAGGAACAGGTATTCATGCTTGTGGTTTTATTATCTGTCGTGACCCGATTAGTAATTGGGTTCCGGTATCTACTGCTGATGACCCAGATTTTCCTGGTCTCAAAACGGCAGTGACTCAGTATGATGGTCATGTGATTGAATCTACCGGTTTGATCAAGATGGACTTCTTGGGTTTGAAAACACTTTCCGAGTTAAAAGAGGCTTGCAAAGTTGTTAAGCAAACTACTGGTGTTGAAGTAGATCTAGATAATATTCCTATTGATGACGAACTGACTTATAAGTTGTATCAAGAAGGAAGAACCATTGGTACCTTCCAGTTTGAATCAGCAGGTATGCAGAAGTATCTTCGTGAACTAAAGCCTACCGTCTTTGAAGACTTGATAGCCATGAATGCCCTGTATCGACCAGGACCTATGGATTATATACCTTCATTTATTGCTCGTAAAAACGGCAGGGAAGAGATAAAGTATGACATTCCTTGTATGGAGAAATACTTAAAGGATACGTATGGTATTACTGTGTATCAAGAGCAAGTGATGCTTCTTTCTCGTCAGTTAGCTAGTTTTACTCGTGGTGAGAGTGATGCCCTTCGTAAGGCAATGGGTAAGAAGAAAAAAGCGATTGTAGACCAAATGAAGCCAAAGTTCTTGAAGCAGGGACAAGAAAATGGTCATGATCCAAAAGTGCTTGAAAAAATTTGGGGTGACTGGGAGAAATTTGCTTCTTATGCTTTCAATAAATCTCATGCTACTTGCTATTCATGGGTAGCTTACCAGACAGCCTATATGAAGGCTCACTATCCTGCAGAATTTATGGCCGCGTTGATGACCCGTCGTTTTAGTCAGATTACAGAAATCACCAAATTGATGGAAGAATGTAAGTCGATGGGTATACAGACATTAGGCCCTGATGTTAATGAGAGTTATTCAGGATTTGGTGTTAATGATAAAGGAGAAATTCGTTTTGGTCTTTCTGCTATTAAGGGTATGGGTGGTAATGCTGCTGCATCTATAGTAGCTGAACGCCAGAAAAATGGGCCATATAAATCAATATTTGATTTTGCAGAACGAGTAGATTTTGGTTCTGTCAACCGTAAGGCTTTTGAGAGTCTTGCACTGAGTGGTGGTTTCGATGGCTTTGGTCTTCGTCGTGAACAATATTTTGGTACTAGTGCCAAGGGGGAAGTTTTCCTTGATACACTTGTAAAATATGGTCAGTTGTTCCAGGCTGAGCAAATGGAAGCGCAGACATCACTCTTTGGTGGAGCTGATGCTATTGAAATTGCAACTCCTCCGATACCAGAGGGAGAGCAGTGGAGTACAATCGAAAAGCTAAACAGAGAGCGTGATCTTGTCGGTATTTATATATCAGCTCATCCTCTTGATGATTATAGTATCGTGTTAAATAGCATGTGTAATACGCATTGTACAGAAATTGAGGATAAGGCTGAGCTTGCAAAGAAGGAAGATATTGTTTTAGGTGGAATCGTTACAGGCGTAAAATCTAAATTTACCAAGAATGGTAAACCATGCGGCTTTGTGACAATCGAAGATTTTGAAGGCTCAGGAGAACTTGCTTTTTTTGGTGAAGATTGGGGTAAATGGAGAGGTATGTTGACAGAAGGCTGTTCGGTATATATAACTGGTAAATGTGTTCCCAAATATCGTGATTCTAATTATTACGAATTTCGTATCTCTGATATACAATATTTACAAACGGTAAAGGATACTAAAATAGACAAAATTACGATAGAAGTAGAAAGTGATGTACTTGACGAAGCAACAGTAAATGATATGAATATCATATTGGCAAACCATCCTGGTAAGACTGCGGTTTACTTCCAGATACACGACAAAGATACACATAGTGTAGTTTTGCTTCGTGCTAAGGATATGATGATTGATATTCCGAAGGAGTTGATTCATCTGATAGACAGTAATGCAGATATGAATTATCATATCAATTAATTATGGCATAAAGTTTGCGGATTCCGTATTTATTAATTAAATTTGTGCACATTATAAACTAAACGAAAGGAATAAAGATGGAAGTAACAATTACAACTGACAATTTTGAGTCTTATAAAAATGGTGAATTACCTTTGGTAGTAGATTTGTGGGCAACATGGTGTGGTCCTTGTCGTATGGTAGGTCCTATTGTTTCAGAACTTGCTAATGACTATGATGGCAAGATTGTTGTAGGTAAATGTGATGTAGAAGAAAATGATGAAATAGCTATGGAATATGGTATTCGTAATATTCCTACTATTTTGTTTTTCAAGGGTGGTGAGCTAGTTGATAAGTTCGTTGGTGCTGCTTCAAAGGCTACTATCGAAGAAAAATTCAAGGCTTTGCTGTAAGATTCATAGTTTCATGATATATAAAAAATGAGAATGTCAAAATGGCATTCTCATTTTTTATATGCTTATGTTTAGTATTCGATGTTTCTAGTACCATCTTCGTTGGCGGTTATAGTAACTTTAACAGCATCTTCAGGAAGCAGGTCTTCTATGAGTTCAGGCCATTCTAGGAAACATAAATTACCACTGTAGAAATAATCTTCATACCCCATGTCGTATACTTCATCTAACTTTTTAATTCGGTAGAAGTCAAAATGGTATATTGGCTCACCTAATTTGTTAGATGTATATTCATTGACGATTGCAAAAGTTGGTGATGTAATCACGTCGTCAACATCTAGTGCTTCACAAATGGCCTTAATGAAAGTAGTCTTTCCAGCTCCCATTTTACCATAAAACGCAAAAATTTTGTTGTCGCCTAAATTATTTAAAAATTCTTGAGCGGCTTCCTGGATATTATCCAGTGATGTAATCGTAATCTTCATATTTTATCTATTTATCTCTTTCTTGGTTTTAAAGTAATCAGTGGAATGAGCATTTCCTCCATTGAAATGCCACCATGCTGAAATGTATCCTTATAGTAAGATACGTAATAATTGTAATTGTTTGGATAAGCAAAGAATGATTCACCTGTGGCAAATACGTAAGACGTGCTAATGTTAGGTGATGGTAACTGTGCTTTAGCAGGCTCTTTTATGGCAAAGACTTCCTTGGAATTATAAGCTAAGTTCTTTCCTAATTTATATCGCAGATTGGTATTGGTGTTTCTGTCTCCGATAATTTTTACGGGTTTAGAAGCACGTATGCAGCCATGGTCAGTAGTTAGAATAATTTTAAAATCTTCTTTGGCTAGTTGTTTAAATAGTTCGGATATGACAGAATGTCGCAGCCAACTTGTGGTAATACTTCGATATGCCGATTCGCTATTAGCGAGCTCTCTAACCATTTTGGATTCTGTTCGGGCATGAGATAACATATCAATGAAGTTGATAACAACGACATTGAGATCTTTTGATCTAAGATTATCAAAATGCTCTAAAAACCTATCTGCACCTATGGAATCATTGATTTTGTGATAAGAAAAAGAATTGTGTCTTCTGAATCGGTCTAATTGTGTCTGGATGAGTGGCGCTTCGTTCAGATTCTTACCTTCTTCTTCATCCTCGTCTACCCACAATTCTGGAAACATTTCAGCAATTTTGTTAGGCATAAGTCCACTAAAAATCGCATTTCTTGCATATTGTGTAGCAGTAGGAAGAATGCTCATATATACATCTTCTTCAATGTCGTACAGATCACCTATTTCTTTAGCAAGCATTTTCCATTGATCGAAACGAAAATTGTCTATTACAATGAAAAATACTTTTTCATTATTATCTAATAATGGGAATAATTTTTTCTTGAAAATCTCTGGACTTATTATAGGCCGTTCGGCTTCTTTATCCTTCATGGTCTTGGGGTTAACCCAGTATAGATAGTTTTTGGATATGTATTTAGCAAATCCGATATTGGCTTCTTCTTTTTGCATTTTCAGCATATCGGTCATTTCGCTATCTGTACTACTGAGTTCGAGTTCCCATTTCACAAGAGTTTTATATAGGTTAATCCAGTCTTGTGCAGTTCTGCATTCGCTGATCTGCATCATGATATTCTGGTAGTTTTGCTGATATTCGCTCTGTGTTACTTCAGTAACGATTTCCTTTCGGTGGATATTTTTTTTCAGACTGAGCAAAATTTGACTAGGATTGACAGGCTTAATCAGATAATCTGCTATTTTAGATCCGATTGCCTGATCCATGATGTGTTCTTCCTCGCTTTTAGTGACCATAACAATAGGGGTCGTAGGTTGAATATCCTTTATCTTTTGGAGCGTTTCTAGTCCACTGATACCAGGCATCATCTCATCCAGCATTATAAGATCATAGTTCTGCTGTTTGCATAGGTCAATTGCGTCGCTGCCGTTACTTGCTGTTACAACTTCGTATCCTTTCTTCTCAAGGAATATAATATGTGCCTTTAGAAGTTCGATTTCGTCGTCTACCCACAATAATAATCCATTGCTCATAATTAAAATCCTTCTAAATCATAATATTCATCTTCCAAATCGAAGGTTTGCTTTTGAGGTTGGCGTTTGTCCTTCGTCTTGGAACTGTTGCTTTTTGTATTACTAAATCCATCATTGAAATATATGCCTGTATTTGTCTTTTTGGAAATAGATTCCTTTTTGACCGAAGACTTTTGGGATGGTATATTTTTGCTAACTTTGCTATTGCCATTGACAATTGTCTTCTTTGTTGTTTCTTTTTCAATGACTGTTTTGGTAGGAATGGTAACTCCTAAAGTCTTTGGTGATGCAGGTACAGGAGTTGCTGTTTTTTCTTCTTTAATTTCTACAACAGTTGTATGAGAAGAAGGAGAAGAAGTATTTTTTTCTTTTTCCTGAATAATAGTACCTTCTAGTTTAGGTTCTATATCCAAACCATTGTCAATGAAAATACCGTCATTAAGCATATTATTCATTTCTTCTTGTGTCGGTGTTGTACTGCTATTTTCTTTGTCAGTGATAATTTCTTCTGGCTCAGTCAATAGGCGGAATGTACGTATCTTAAGTGTTGCAAAATGCTTCTTGTAGAATTTATCATAATCACTATAAGACAAATATTTCCCAATTATCTCAAGGTTTGTATTGCTAATGATTAACGTGTTAGCATTTTTTTCAATACTCCTGACAATATTTTCCTGATCTGCTAATTGTCGAGCATATTGCATTGCTTCGTCATAATTCCTAAATCCTTGGATGCGCATGCGATGTATGCCGTCAACATCGTCGATGGCTATATCGAAATTGCGGACAAGGAAATTGGTGAAATTGAACTTCGCAACTTCAAATAATAATTTGTTTTCATGTAGTGAATCTGGATTATACATGATGATGAAATTAAACTCCGTATTTCGTTCAGCCGTAAATTTTTGATTTTTAATAGTATTACTATCATTAAGAATATCTGCACGCTGATTCCATACCACATTCAAATCAAATTTGGCTCCATGTAGTTTTCTTCCGTCGTTAACTCCATTCAAAATCATACCAGCCATTTCTGCCAGTCTGCTGTTAGCGAATTTATCGACGATAGTTTTCATATCAGAAATACAACCTTTGGTATCACCACTATTGAGTTTGCTCATACCACCGATAAATAGAAATTTATCTCTATTAGCACCAGTAGGGAAGCGATATTCAGAAATACTTGTATTGGCTTTAACTTCTTGATATCGATCTGCTTTAAATGCTTCGTATGTAGCAGCGTATAGAGAGTCTTCTATTTGTTCACCAAATTTTGCATTTTCTATATAATATGGGTCAGTAAGGAGAGTCGTCCATTGACTTTGTGGATAGTCATCTTTTAATTTTTCGATATAAGTATTAGCTCTATTAGCTTGTCCTTCACGTGAATATAACAAAAATAAATGATAATAAACATCATCGAGGTGTTCATAATCTGAATAATTGTCAGTAATACGTCTAAGTGCTTTTTCGCTAAGTGTAAGATTGTCTAATTTATCTTTAAAGATTATGCCACAGTGGTATAATGCATCTTGAAGAATCTTATTACTTGCTGTAATTTGTTCTTCTGTAAATGGAATATCTTTGAGATAATATTCGCGCTTATGTGGATTGTTCTGTGCGCTATCGCTTATATTTTCCAGCGAATCAAGTCTATTCTGTTCTGCAAAAAGAGAATCTCTCTGTTCATCAGATAATTGTTCCTGATTCTCTTCACCCATAGCAACAACGGTTTTATTGGAGCGTTGCCAGTTATCCACGTTTTCCCGTTTGCCCCATGATCTTTCAAAGGAAACTTTTCCCTGTGATACCGTTAAAGGATTGTAGAAATACCAAATTCCGTTTTGTTGGGTGTTAGATAATTGTTGAGGCTGCTGTTTATTTGTATTTGCTGTATGAAAGCCATTCTTGCTGTTATTAATTGTAATTTGTGCTTCTGCTTCTTTATTTTTTTGTTCTTTTTCTTTTTTCTTGTAATTAGCTATTAATTTATCAATAATAGCATATCTTTCTTTATCGCTCATACGAGCTAAACGCTGTAGAGAGTCTTGTAATTCCACAGCGTCACTATAAGGAACCAATTCTTCAAGAATCTTGTCGCGATCTTCAAGAGTCTTATAATCTTTTCGGTCTTTATCGAGAAGACCTATAGCAGTACTATAACATCGATGTGCATCTCCGTATTTTTCCTTATCCCAGTATAAATTGCCAAGATGTAGCAGTAATACACCTTTTTCTACACCATTACGAGTTGCTTTTTCATATCCTTCTTCGTAGGCTTTTATAGCTTGCATAGTGTCTTTTTGTGTTAAATAGATATTTCCAATGGCATAGTATACTTGGTCAAGATATTCTTTATTGTTATCAGATGCAGCCATACGTCTGAGTCTTGAAATCATTTTCTTGGCTTGCCCTCCAGCCATAACTTCAGTCATAGCAATGCGTGCATTGAATGCCAGTTCGTATGGTGGATTGAGTCTTTGTACATGCTTAAATGCAGTATAAGCTTCTTGATAATGACCTAAAGAAGCCTCAATTTGTCCAAGTAAAAACCATTCACGAGCTTTTTGCTTGCGTCTCATTTCGTGCTTGATAACCTTTTTCAGAAAAGGTATTGCTTTATCGAAATTATGGGTATGTAAATAGTAATCGGCATACGTGTAGTCCCATTCTTTTTGTGCGCGCCAATGGATGGAGTCTCTTTCTATATTTTTCATGACATCTTCTGCATCATACAAAAATCCCTGTTGTATGAAGCATTTGGCCAACCAGGCACGTGCCTTTCCATAAATGGCAGGTTGTGTCTCGTATAATCGACTCATATAGGAAAAGGTTGATACAGCTTCGTCAAACTGTCCGGAATGAAACTGAGACCGTCCCATTAATAACCACGCTTTCCAAAGAAATGGGTTAAATTCTTTGCGATTAAGCCACTCTATATCTTTTGCTGTTTTTCGTCTGCTTTTATCCCAAATTGGTTTACGTTTTATACTATGTTGTTGGATAGCTTTTTCACATTTTTCAATAGCTCTATCAAAGTTAGACTTGCCAATAGCTATACTGTTCTTGTTTCCAACAGTATACAGTGGAATTATTTCAGTATAGTTGTCTCGATTGCCGTTTTCTTTTTCAAGGGAAGCGTCAATATAGGCTAGCGAACCATTGTAATAGGTGTTGTATTTGGCATTAAGAGAATGCCACCATCTATTTTTAGCTGTATTCTTTTGGGTAGAACAGCTCACAATGGCTACAAGAATAGACATTATTAATAGTAGTTTAATATGTGAAATCCTAATTTTCAAATTCTAATGCTTTTATGATATTTTTGATGAATTAATCTTTCGATTTTCATCATGATGTACATGATGATGCTTACAAAGATTATGGACGCTCCAGAAGGAACATTTAACTGGTAACTGATGCCAAGTCCCATAAGGCAGTCTATCCATCCGATAATGATGCTGAGTAGAATCATCTTTTTATAAGAGTATGTATAAAGATTTGCTGTCATCTGTGGTATAGTCAGCAGACTTATAGCTAAAACGATACCCACCATTCGTAGTGTTGACACAATGGTCATCGCGATGAGAGCCATCATGAGATATTCGATGAAAGTTACAGGTAGGTGTTGTGAACGAGCAAAAGTACGATCGAATGCAATACTTTGTATAGGTCTTAAAAAGAAAGTAAAAAGTAAGGTTACCACAGCTGCCAATATACCTAGAAGTATGAGGTCGCAACTTTCTATCGTTAATATGTTGCCAAATAGAAACGATGAAAGATCAGGCATAAATCCTGGAGTAAGAAAGCAGCATATAATTCCGATACTCATGCCAAGTGTCCAAAAAAGAGCAATTGCAGAATCTTCTCGTACACCTCCTTTTCGGGAAATCCACTGAACACCAAAGGCGCTCATGATAGAGAAAAACATGGCACTCCAAATCGGACTGATTCCCAAAATGACACCAATGCCTATTCCACCAAAAGAGGCATGAGTAATACCACCACTAATGAATACCAATCTGCGGGTAACGATATAGGTACCAATGAATCCGCAGAGTATGCTGGCTAGTAGAGAACCGATTAGAGCATTCTGGAAAAATGTATATTCAAATATACTCATGTTTTTTGTCGTTTTTATCGTTTGTAGAGTTTGCCTCTTCTATAAGTGCAATTAACTCATCTTTCAGAGGATTTGGAAAATTAATCTCTCGTAATATCAAACTTCTGTTCCACGCTTTTACTTCTTCTGGTCTCATGGTGTACATAATGTCTGAAAATAGCTCGACTTCTTCATTTGTATAGCTATCAGATGCTTTATGTTTGAACTGATCAAGTTCTTCGTCATCGAAATATTCTATTTCTTTGGTCGCAGCTTCCATGACGCATTCTTGTTCGCATTTAGGGTCAGAACCACTGCAGGTAGCGCAGTTGGCTGTTGAGGGAGCTATAGTAATTTGACTTTCTCCTTTCCTGTTTGATATATAGCCGAACAAGGCTGCAATAATACCTAGAAAAGCTAGTGAACCGATTAATACCCACATTGTGTTAATTTTGTTTGATTAAAAAATTTGCCTGTCGTAGATCATCCCAAAAGTGTGGGTATGATTTGCTGACTACTTGTGGATTATTCATCAACAGATCCTTATGAACAAAGCAAGTTGGTGCAAAAGCCATAGCCATACGATGGTCTTCATAAGTATCTATCGGTGCCATGGACGCTTCACATCTATCGCCATTCCAAATTAAAGTATCATCGTGCTCATCATGCAGTATAAAACCAAGTTTTCTTAGTTCTATTTTGAGAGCTTCTATACGATCGGTTTCTTTAATTTTCAGACTTGCTAATCCTGTAAAATGGAATTTTATACCCAATTCGCAGCAAGTTACAACTACGGTCTGTGCTAAATCTGGACATTTTGTAAAATCGTATGTAAACGACTCTAAATGGTATGGAGTTTTGGTTAGTGTAACTGTTGTTGTTGCATCAGTACCTGATTCTTCAAAAACAGTGCGTACTCCTAACTTAGCAAAGATATCCTGAATTACAGAATCGCCTTGGAGTGAATTCCTGAACAGCCCGGTAAGATGTATTTTAGCCTGGTCATCTTTGCAAAGAGCCATAATTTCGTACCAATATGAACTGCCACTCCAGTCATTTTCAACAAGATACGCTTTGTTAATATATGGTTTTGGTGATACTTTGATAATATTCTCGCTTTCCCATTGTGCTTCTGCTCCAAAATATGCCATAATTTTAAGTGTCATGTTTATATAAGGTCGAGACACAATTTCACCAGAAAGTTCAAGTTCCAATCCTTGTTTAAGAATTGGTCCAATCATCAATAGAGCTGAAATATATTGAGAACTTATATTTCCTGGAATTTGCAAATGTCCTCCGGTAAGTTGTTTCCCTGTGATGTGAAGTGGTGGAAATCCATCTTCTTTTATATACGAAATATTGGCGCCAAGTGACTTTAATGCATCAACAAGTATTTTGATAGGACGATGTTGCATTCTTTCGGTTCCTGTAATAGTATGTGAACCAAGAGTAGATGACAGAAAAGCTGTCATGAAACGCATGGCAGTTCCGGCTGCTTTGATATCGATAATGTCAGGGCTATTTTTTAAAGCAGCTATGATGACCTCCGTATCATCACAGTCTGAAAGATTTTTGGGGAGAATCCCGCCGTGTGATAGTGCGTATATGATGAGTGCACGATTGCTAATACTTTTACTGGCTGGCAATTCTATAGTTGCATCTATTTGTAGGGGTGCATTTATTGTGTATGATTTCATCGAAGTTCAATTATTTTGTTATCTTGCTACATGAATAGGCAGATCGAATATCTCGTTGTTGGTAGCTCTTGTTACTGATACTGCGTTAGAATTCTTTTTCGGGCCAGGAATTAGTGGGCTATAGTATAATACATTTCTAATTCGATCTCTTTGTTCCTGAGTAAAGAGATCGCTGTGGCTAAAAGAATAATCCATGAGATTGTGTGATTGGAACGTAGAGTCTTGGTTGGTTCTATTCACTAATTCATAAAAATTATCAATAGTCAACCCTTCAATATTCAAGTTTTGTTTGTTATATTCGTTCATTTCCAATACTCTTTCTGTCAGTTGGGCTGTGTATGTTACACGATTGTATGAAGGTGTGTCTTTACAATAATCTGTATCTTCTTCCTTGTCTACAAGTTTATCATCTCCATCATCTGCAAATACATGATGTAATCCTAGATAATGTCCTAATTCATGTGCAAGAGTTACACTTATGTCAACTGTACTAGAGTTGATGTTCCAATTTGGGTTACGCTTATTCTGTGTATACCTCCAAGAGTCAGAGGACTTTTGGGCATATTTACTATTGATGGATGAGCAATAGGCAAATTTTATATTGTCTTTTGTCACTTGGCCATCTTTAACAGATAATCCTTCCAGTTTGTGTTCTGTTGTTGTATATGGCAAATGAGAGATACCTAAAGTCGTGGTAGACTTGGTTGTATCTGTCTTGAAAGGGTAGACCATAATATTGATATAGTCGTTAGGTTCCCAGATTAGGGATTTATATTTACCCGTCGAATTTTTCATGAACTCTGACGGTGAAATAGAATCGCTATTCCAGTGAATATATTCTATACCTGCATTTTTTAGCAGTTCTCCTTGTTCATTATGGGTAGCCATGACAAAGTCAATGCCAAGGTCCACACTTTGGGGATTATATATATTACCTTTGTACAAATCGTTTACATTCTTCAGAATTGTAGTAAAGCGTTCTGGAGGTAAGCTGTCTTTTTCTGCTTCATTCGTATATAGAATATGAAATATTATAGGTAGCTGATATCGATAGCTGTCTGTAATATTATTAGCAGATATGGTATCCTGATCTTGATGACTTTGTCCATCTTTGTTTCCAGTTGTATTATCTGAATCTATGGTATAAATACTATCATCAAGCTCTTCTGTAGTATTTTTTGAGCACGAAGAACAAATTATAAGCAGTGTAATGATGGAGAGAAAAAAATGATATTTCATACCTCTTTATTATTATATAATGCAAAAATACAATTTTTTTTGGTTAAAGGAGCAAAGAAACTACTGAAAATTCATTAACTCCACATCTTGTAGTCATAAAGAAATTTAACAAAAAAAATAACTTATACTGGCTTTTGTTCTTTTTTGATATGTGGATGTAATATTGATGCATAGAATACTGTTAAAATGATAATCGTCGAACAGTTGCTGACCAATTAATTAAAAATGCACTGGAATCAGATACTAAAGTACAAATATTCTTTTAAATCAGCATTTACATACTTTTTGATCATTTTTTACATCCTGTTGATTAAGCTTTCAGCCCCAAAATGCTAGATTTTGTTGGCCAGTGGAATGCGAATTTTGTATTTACTCGTAAAATTTCAGCTATTTACAGAAAGATTTTAGTAAGTTTTTGGTTGGAAAATATATTGTAGAAACTACGGGGAATTAATCAATGTTAATCTGAGAGGCCTAATTATTTTCATTTTGATACATTTGATGGTTTTATAGTTATAAGTTTGAATAAAAATGAGAGTAAAATGTTATAGTTTTGTGTTAGGTATAAAAAGTTTACAAAAAGATGGCTTTAAACTGTAAGTAATTATTTCTACCTTTTAAAATGATTTGTTCGATATTTAGATAGAATTTTGTCTAAAATGATTTTGAGACACTGTTTTTAGCTATATATGTAACTTTGAAATTTACAAATAGTAACTATTTACCCCTAAAAATAGATATTTTAAATTAAAAGTACATTTAAAAATAACAGCTTAGATATGGTTGAAAAAAATGTATAAAATAGTGTTAAAGAAATAACGAAATTTGAGAAATATACACTATATTTGCAATAGAAATAAAAACAATATCTGATTAAGAACCTAAAAACTATATGATTATGAAACGTGTATTATTACTTTCAGTTTTGGCAATGCTCACTATAGCAAGTTTTGCTCGTAAGCATGTTGAAAATGCAACAGTAGTTGCAGATACAATATATTATGCAGAGAATATGATTAATGTTGCTCACGCAGATCAAGCTAGTTATTATAGATTGCTGATGACAACAGGTAAAGGTCTTAAAAAGCAGGATGTATTCCAGGATTTCTATATGAATGGTAATCTTCGTGCAGAAGGTGGATATAGCTTTATAGATTTAGCTAATGACAAGAATACCGTATTCAATGGTGAAGTTACCACATATTATAAGAATGGTAAAGAGAAATGGCACGGTATGTATGTAAATGGTCAGCGTCATGGATACTTTACATTACAGCTTCGTGATGGTGGTGTTGCTGTTGTACGATTTGTTAATGGAAAGTCTGCTTATGATTATTTCACTATCACTAGAAGTGATGGTACTGTCGAGAAACATTCAATGGACGAGATAAAATCTCTCTTATAAATACGATAAATTTTGTTCATAACCACTAGAGATTCAATAATAAAGGTGTGCCATTAGGCACACCTTTTCCTGTTTTATAAGTGTAGTTGATTTAAAGTTCAATTGTAAGTTCTACGGGACAGTGATCGCTGCCCATGATATCTGTGTGTATTTTAGCATCTAAAACTTTTTCTTTAATCCTATCAGAAACAAGGAAATAGTCAATGCGCCATCCAGCATTTTTCTCTCTAGCACGAAATCTGTACGACCACCATGAGTATGTTATTTGCTCTGGATATTTGAATCTGAAGGTATCTGTGAAGCCATTTGAAAGGAGTTGTGTCATCTTTTCTCTTTCTTCATCAGTGAATCCTGCACTCTTGTGATTGGTTTTAGGATTCTTGATATCGATTTCTTGATGGGCCACATTCATATCACCACAGACGATTATTGGTTTCCTCTTATCAAGTTTATGAAGATAAGTTTGAAAGTCCTTTTCCCAAATCATTCTGTAGTTGAGGCGTTTTAACTCATTTTGTGAGTTTGGTGTGTAAACCGTTACTAGAAAGAAGTTATCATATTCTAAAGTGATAACTCTGCCTTCATGATTATGATCGTCTATGTCAATGCCATAAGTTACGTTTAGCGGTTTCGTCTTTGCGTAAATTGCAGTTCCGGAATATCCTTTTTTATCTGCATAATTCCAAAAAGATTCATAGCCGTCAAACTGCAAATCTAATTGCCCTTCTTGCATCTTTGTTTCTTGGATACAGAAAAAATCGGCATCAAAGGATTTAAAAGTTTCTTTAAATCCTTTAGTTACACAGGCTCTTAATCCGTTAACATTCCACGATATTAATTTCATACTATTGGCTTGGATTCTTAGATTCTCTTAGACTCTCCACGAAGAAGATTCATAAATTCTTCTCGGGTTTTTGCTTGTTCAAAAGCACCACTGAATGCACTTGTTGTAGTAATAGAATTTTGTTTTTCAACGCCTCGCATCTGCATGCACATATGTTTGGCTTCTATTACAACCATAACACCTTGTGGGTGAAGGGTATTCTGGATACAGTCTTTAATTTGTTGGGTTAGGCGTTCTTGAACTTGTAGACGATGACTGAAGATATCAACGACTCTTGCTACTTTGCTTAATCCTGTGATGTATTTGTTAGGAATGTAAGCTACGTGTACCTTGCCATAGAATGGGAGGATATGGTGTTCACACATTGAGAAGAAATCAATATCTTTTACGATAACCATCTGATTATACTTTTCTTCTTCAAAGAGTGCATCTGTTAGAACTTTATGAGGATCTTGCGTATATCCTCTAGTTAGTATCTGCATTGCTTTAGCAACACGCATCGGAGTTTTTGCTAATCCTTCTCTATCTGGATTTTCACCTAAAAGCTTTAATACTTCTTTATAGTGATTTGCGAGTTCGTCTAATCCCTCGCGAAATTCTGTTTCTGGATTCATTGTTATTGTTTACTTTATTTATTGATTCGAATCTTTAGTATTGAACTGTGATTTTACCTTTTACGATACTTGCTGAGCTGTAGCCTAATTTTTTGATAGCTTTAAGCATTCGATTTGCTTCCGCAAAACTTTTGTAATTGCCAACTCGGCAAATCCATCTTGGAGAGTAAAAGTGCACGTATACCGGTTGATCCGGAAAATTCATTTTGATATTACTTCCTATTTGTTCGGCTTTTTGCCTGTCATTTCTTGTATTTCCTCCAGCGAAAGCCTGTACACGGTATCCCGTTATTTTATGGCTTCTAGCCATAATTTTCTTTCTCATATCAACAGTCGGGATAGAAAAATCATCATCTAGCGAGTCGGCTTTCTTGTTGTTATTCTGATGATTCTCTTTGTTGATAATGGTTTGGGGCGTTTCTTTATTCTCTTTTATAGGGTTGACCGATTCCTGGGATTGATGTTCCTTAGTAGAATGTTGTGGTTCTACAATCTGTTTCTTTTTTTCTGTGTTTGATATCTTATCAGACACAGTCTTTGAACTTGTTTGCAGTAGTGTTTTTTGATTGTTGTTGCCATTCACTAAGTCGTTTATCTCTTGGCTTTGAGTAACCGTAACTGTTCCTTGACCTTGGGTCTTCTTTTGAAGATGGTCCATGAATGTCTGAGCTGAAATAGAAACAGCTGATGTCATGGCTATAAACAATATGATTACGAATTTTTTCATACTTTGTGAATGTTTTATGAGCAAATAAATGACCTTCAGGCTAACCAGTAGAGATAGCCTGAAGGTATATGGGTATTATTTCCAAGCGTCGATGATACCCTTGAAGTCAGCGCATTTCAAAGAAGCACCACCAATCAAACCACCATCGATATCTGGTTTAGCGAACAACTCTGGTGCATTGCTAGCTTTGCATGAGCCACCATAGAGTATAGAAGTGTTCTCTGCAGCTTCCTTGCCATAAACCTCAGCTACGCAGCTGCGGATGTATGCGTGAATCTCTTCTGCTTGCTCTGCAGTAGCGGTTTTACCTGTACCGATAGCCCAAATTGGTTCGTAAGCGATTACGATGTTCTTCCACTGTTCTGCTGTGAGGTGGAATACGCTACCTGCGAGTTCAGCCTTGCAAACAGCTTCCTGCTCGTTTGCCTCACGTTGTGCAAGACTCTCACCGATGCAGAAGATAACCTTCAAGCCATTAGCCAAAGCGAGGTCTACTTTCTCCTTCAAAATTTCTGGAGTTTCATTGTAGTATTCACGGCGCTCTGAGTGCCCAAGGATAACGTATTCTGCACCGGTACTTTTTACCATAGCAGCACTAACCTCACCTGTGAATGCACCCTTTTCTTTGTTAGCACAGTTTTCAGCACTTACAGCTACAACGCTATCTTTCAACAACTCGCTTACAGAAGCAAGGTGAATGAATGGAGTTCCGATGATTACCTCACAGTTTGGCTTTTCTGCAGCCAAAGCTTCTTTAAGTTCAGTAGCAAGAGCTACACCTTCCTGCAGGTTCATGTTCATTTTCCAGTTACCTGCTACGATTTTCTTTCTCATTTTTTTTGTTTTAAAAGTTGATATATCTTGTTAGAATTCTCTTTCTGTTTTATCCATTTTGACCAAGCCCATAGCCTGTCTGCTAATGTCAAAAGAAATAATGGTAAAATAAACCATATTATAATCGTTAGTATCTTTGTAGGAATGTTATCTTTTTTTAGTTTTCCAATATCAGAATGTGACAGAGGCTTGCTGAGTTGCTCCTTATTTGGTAAATCGTTGTGACTCCATTTTTTTATGATCGTTCCATTTTTTATCAGCATGAGTCCAGGATTACTTCTAATCATTGTTTTTAGTGTAGTTTCATCTGCTGTGTAGAAAGGATATTCTGCACCTGTAATATTTCTCCATTTTTCAATGGCCAAACTATCACTAGCAGTAAGTCCGATAAATGCAATGTTGTGATCTTGAGCATATTCATAGATTAACTCGATATCTCCAAAATTAGAATCACTAGCTTGTTCTACATGTGGTGAGATGAGTATAAAAGTATATCCTTTGTTATGAAGTATTTGCGTAGAGATATCTTCTCCTGTTTTATGATCTTGTATAAAAAAATCATGAATAGGGGGAATATATCCTTCTTCTGTTTGTGTGGTCTTACTATCAACAAAAGTCCACGTAGAGTCTGGGTAATGATCTAGGGTAAACTCTTTTTGGATTCCATTCTTTTCCATAATGAATATAGTCTCAAATTGTGGCTGCTTAGCACCAGCAGGTATTTGCATGCCTTCTATTATATTAGCGCCAACATGATAAGGCCTAAAATCAATTATTGGTAATTTGTATAGACAATAAGAACTTGATATGAAGATGAAAAGAATGGTGTAGTTGATGACAATCCATTGATTTGATTTGGAAATGAATCTGATCATCTGCCTTGGCCATTTATAAACAATGATGGCACAGACTAATAATATGATATTTTTTAGTAGTGTTTGTCCGTTGGTGAGTTTGATAGCATCTCCAAAGCAACCACAATCTTTTATTGGATTAGCCCATACCAACCATATGGTTAATAATGTCATGATGACCATAAATGCCAAACAGACGCGTGAAATAAGTTTGCGGCGAATGGCAAAGAGAAGAAATACACCGATGCAAAACTCAAGGTTAGATATAGCAACCGAAGCTAGCAAAGTAATCCAATCGGGAATAGTACCCTGTAAATTGATGGCAGCCAAATAGTCGTCAATCTTATATTGGGTTCCTATAGGATCAATAGCTTTTACGTATCCTGAGAAAATAAAGGTAATGGCTATGATTATTCTACATAGAAAAACAATAGAGGTCAGAACTCTATCCTTTGCAGATGGGCTTGACTTTATTTTATTGTTTGTATTTTCTATAGCCATTTATCTATTTTTATTATATTTTACTTTAGTTTTATTGCGCCAAAAACAGCATAGTTGATAATGTCCATGTAGTTAGCGTCAATACCTTCTGAGACAAGAGTTGCTCCTTGTATATTTTCAATCTCTTTAACTCGTTCGATTTTGGTTAAAATAAAGTCGGTGTAGCTTGTTGTGCGCATAGAGCGCCAAGCTTCGTTATAATCATGATTTTTTTTCAGCATTAGTTCCAACGCTTCTTGAGCATGTTTGTCATAAAGAGCTATAGCCTGCTTTGGTGTCATGTCAATTTGGTCGGCAAATCCATTTTCGAGTTGAATGAGTCCAACGATTCCATAGTTGATAAGGGCTATAAATTCTGGGCGAATGCCTTCGCCGACAAGCGATTCTCGCTGAATTTCTAGTGATCTTATACGCTTGGCCTTAATGAAAAGTTGGTCGGTCAGTGAAGATGGTCTGAGAATTCTCCAAGAAGCACCGTAGTCATGTAATTTCTTTTCGAAAAGAGTGCGGCATTCTTGCATGATTTCTCTAAATTGTTGTTCTGTATTTGATATTTCAGACATAATCTTTTTATATAATTTGCTGCAAAGATACATATAATAAATGAGAAATGAAAATGAAAAATGAAAAATGAAAATTTCCATTTTTCATTTATAATCATTAACTTTGCAAATTCAAATAAAAAATATGAGAAATCTTTCAAATGCCGATTTGGCAAAAATACTCGATAAAGACATTTTCCACAAGATATCATATGCTGCAGATAGCTTGCAACTTGAGTGTTATGTTGTTGGAGGTTATGTACGTGATTTGTTTCTAGAGCGCCCTTCCAATGATATAGATGTGGTAGTTGTTGGTAGTGGTATAGCTGTAGCGGAGAAGCTACGTCAAGAATTAGGTAAAAAAGCGCATATTTCAGTTTTTAAAAATTTCGGTACAGCCCAAGTGAAGTACAAGGGTATGGAAGTGGAATTTGTTGGAGCTAGAAAAGAAAGCTATAGTCATGATTCTCGTAAACCTATTGTTGAAAATGGAACTTTAGATGATGATCAGAATCGTCGCGACTTTACAATTAATGCTTTAGCTGTATGTTTGAACAAAGAGCGTTTTGGCGAGTTGGTAGATCCTTTTGATGGGCTTCTTGATATGGAGGATGGTATTATCGCTACACCATTAGATCCTGATGTCACTTTTTCTGATGATCCGCTTCGAATGATGCGTTGTATTCGTTTTGCAACTCAATTAAATTTTCAAATAGAAGATGTTACTTATGAAGCTCTATCTAGAAATGCAGATCGATTGAAAATTATAAGTGCAGAACGTATCGCAGATGAGTTGAACAAAATTATGCTTTCTCCACATCCTAGTGTGGGGCTTTATTATTTGCATGAAACAGGTCTTCTTAAATTGATTATTCCTGAGCTGGATATCATGGATGTCGTAGAAATACGTAATGGAAGAGGGCATAAAAATAATTTTGACCATACACTTGAAGTGTTGGAAAATGTTTGTAAAGCTCAACTCGCTAAAAATGAAGTAGAACCGAAAATTGTATCTATTAATACGAAACTTTGGTTGAGATGGGCTGCTTTGTTCCATGATATAGGAAAACCAAAAAGTAAGCGTTGGGATAATGTTGCAGGATGGACATTTCATAATCATAACTTTTTGGGTGCGAAGATGATACCTTCAATTTTCCGTCGTATGAAATTGCCTATGGGAGCAGAAATGAAATACGTTCAGAAAATGGTCGAGCTACATATGCGTCCGATTGTTATTGCTGATGAAGAAGTTACTGATAGTGCAGTACGGCGTCTTCTCAATGATGCTGGCGATGATATTGATGATCTCATGATGTTGTGTGAAGCTGATATAACAAGTAAAAATGCAATTAGAAAGCAGCATTTTTTAGATAATTTCCGTGTTGTGAGAGAAAAATTAGCAGAGTTGAAGGAGAAAGATTATAAGCGACTTTTGCAGCCGGTAATTGATGGTAATGAAATCATGGAAATGTTCCATTTAGTACCATCTCGTGAGGTTGGTACTCTTAAACAGACCTTAAAAGATGCTGTTCTTGACAATAAAGTAGCAAATGAAAGAGAACCTCTTCTACTGTTACTTCGGGATAAAGCAAAACAGATGGGATTACTCTAATTCCATCTGTTACACGAATAGTTCGGTTGATTTTTTAAAATATTCTCGTCAAACAATTTGATTCTTGGTAGCAATAAAGTGCTTTTAACGTTATCCATACGTTAAAATATGTGTTCTTTTTTTCTTTTTTGTGTTAAAGGATGTGTATTTCGTTTTTAACATATTGATAATTATAGTAACTTTGCTGTGAAAAAACTAATAGAGACATCTTAGTTTTCTATTTAGGATAAAATTTTTATTTTAGTAGTTAATATTAAAACTATAAATAGGTATGAAAATTAAAAGTTATTTATTCCTTGCAGCTGTTGTTGCTGTATTGTCATCTTGTGGTGGGCAAAGTCAGCAGTTGCCGGCAGATAATTCGTTTGCGGTACGCACTGCAGGCGTATCTAATGCTGATTTACAGACGACATATCCTGCTACAATCAAAGGTATTCAGGATGTTGAAGTTCGTCCAAAAGTATCTGGTTTCATAACTAAAGTTTATGTTCATGAGGGACAACGTGTTTCTGCGGGCCAAATATTATTTGAAATAGACAATGAAACATATCAGGCATCTGTACGTCAAGCGCAAGCTGCTGTAAATACCGCACGCTCACAGATGAATACTGCTAAGTTGACCTATGAAAACAATAAAAAATTGTTCGAAAAGAATGTAATTGGTCAGTATGAGCTTTCTACAGCTCAGAATTCTTACATGACAGCAAAGGCTAGTGTTGCTCAGGCTGAGGCATCTTTGGCTTCTGCTAAGGAAATGTTGGATTTCTGTTATGTTAAGAGCCCTGCATCTGGTGTTGTAGGTAGTTTACCTTATAAGGTCGGTGCTTTGGTTAGTTCTTCAAGCCAAGAAGCATTAACAACGATATCTGACGTAAGTACAGTTGAGGTTTTCTTCTCTATGTCAGAAAGTGAGATACTCAATCTTACAAAGACGGCAGGAAATGTACAAGGTGCAATATCTTCTTTTCCATCAGTAAAACTTCAGTTGGCTGACGGTACCGTGTATAATCAGCCAGGTAAAGTTGTTAAGATGAGCGGTGTTATTGATGCTACTACAGGTTCTATTTCTTTGATAGCTCATTTTGCTAATCCAAATCGTTTATTGAAGAGTGGTGGTGCTGGTAAGATTATTATTCCTAATATCAAGGGCAGTCAAAATCAGATTATCATTCCTCAAGAAGCTACAGTAGAAGTTCAGGATAAATTCTTTGTCTATGTGGTAACTAAGGATAGCAAAGTGAAATATACAGAGATTACTGTAAATCCTCAGAATGATGGTAAGAATTATATTGTTACCAGTGGCTTGCATGTGGGTGATCGTTTCGTAAGCAAGGGTATTACGAAATTGAATGATGGTATGGCTATTAAGCCTATTACGGAAGCTCAGTATCAGAAACAACTTGATGAGGCTGCAGAGTTAGCCAAAAAACAAGGAACTGCTAAGGGCTTTATTGAAGCTATGACAAAATAATTAAGGTATTAGAACAAAATTATGACATTTACAAACTTCATAAAACGACCGGTACTATCGACGGTGATTTCTATCTTCTTCGTCTTATTGGGTACCATCGGATTGATATCTCTGCCTATAGAGCAATATCCTGATATCGCTCCTCCAACCATTGTTGTTCAGACTACCTATACAGGTGCGGATGCTAAAACCGTAATGAACTCTGTTATTACTCCTTTGGAAGAGAGTATTAATGGTGTGGAGCACATGACTTATATGACGTCTACAGCTACCAATGCTGGTTCTGCAATGATTACTGTTTACTTTGAACAGGGTTCAGATCCAAATATGGCTGCTGTCAATGTTCAAAACCGTGTATCTCAGGCACAGGCCTTACTGCCTTCCGAAGTTACTCAGGTAGGTGTTACCGTCTCTAAACGTCAGAGTTCTAACGTTATTATGTATTCTTTGACAACAGAAGACGGTCGCTATGATGGTAAGTTTCTTACCAACTACAATAATATTAATATTGTACCACTGATTAAACGTATCTCTGGTGTAGGTGATGTGCAGACTCCTTCTACGCAGAATTATTCAATGCGTATTTGGCTGAAGCCTGATAAAATGAAGGAATATGGTCTGATACCTTCAGATATTACTGCAGCTTTAGCTGAACAGAATATTGAAGCTGCTCCTGGTTCTTTTGGTGAACAGAGTGATATGGCTTACGAGTACACTCTTCGTTACAAGGGCCGTTTATCAACAGTACCAGAGTATGAGAATATAATCTTGAATAGTAAGACTACAGGTGAGACTCTTTATTTGAAAGATGTAGCAAAAATAGAACTTGGTGGTCTTCAATATAATGTATTCTTGAAGAATAATGGACAGCCAGCTGTGCTTGGTATGGTTCAGCAGATTGCTGGTTCCAATGCTACACAGATTGCTAATGATGTAAAAGCAGCTTTGGCAGATGCTCAGAAATCTATGCCTCCTGGCATGGAAGTTACTTTTGAGCAGGATGTTACTGAATTCTTGTTTGCTTCTATCGAAGAGGTTGTTATGACCTTGTTCATTACTTTGGGCTTGGTATTCTTGGTAGTATATATTTTCTTGCAGGATTTCCGTAGTACTTTGATTCCAATGATTGCCGTTCCTGTGGCATTGATGGGTACATTCTTGTTCTTGTGGATATTTGGTTTCTCTATCAACTTATTGGTGTTGTCTGCTATGTTGCTTGCTATTGCCATTGTTGTGGATGATGCTATCGTTGTTGTTGAGGCTGTTCATGCTAAACTTGATCAGGGATATCAGAGTGCGTTGACTGCATCTATCGATGCAATGAATGAAATTAGCGGTGCTATTATCTCTATTACATTGGTAATGTCTGCTGTGTTTGTCCCTGTATCATTTATTAGTGGTACTAGTGGTACATTCTATCGTGAGTTTGGTGTTACCATGGCTATTTCTATCGTAATCTCTGCTATCAATGCATTGACTTTGTCTCCTGCACTTTGTGCGATATTGCTGAAGCCGCATGCCAATGATAAAGAGCATGGTAAAACAAGTTTTTTGGATCGTTTCCATGCTGGTTTCAACCGTTCTTTTGAGAATCTGACAAATAAGTATAAGAAGGGTGTTGAACGTGTTATTAATCATAGTTTAATAACTGTTGTTTCTGTTGTTGTCGGTATTGTGGCTTTGGTCGTTTTGATGAGAACTACTCGTACAGGTCTTGTTCCTGATGAAGATACAGGTACATTGTTCGTGATGGTTTCTGCAGCTCCAGGAACTAGTCAGGAGCGTACGCAGGAAATTGCCGACCAGATTGATAAGATGTTTGCTAATAACCCTGCTATTCAACGTCGTGAACAGATTGTAGGTTATAACTTTATTGCAGGACAGGGATCCGATCAGGCAACCTTTATTTTGAAATTGAAACCTTTTGAAGAACGTTCTAACGGTTTCTTTGATAAGATTAAGGCTATAGTTTCGGGTGACCCTATGCGTGCTGTAGTTAACCCATTGGAAAATACTAGTGTATTGGGTATGATCTACAAGCAGGCTGCTATGATTAAAGATGCACAGATCTTGGCATTTGGTCCACCTATGATTCCTGGTTTCTCTATGAGTAATGGTGTTACGATGACTTTGCAGGATAAGACTGGTGGTGATTTGAATAAATTCTTTAATATCACTAAATCTTATTTAGCAGAATTGAATAAGCGTCCAGAGATAAAGACTGCTATGACAACTTACAACGCCAACTATCCACAGTATATGGTTGATGTAGATGTTGCAAAATGTAAGCAGGCTGGAACTTCTCCTTCTGCAGTGCTCTCTACTATGCAAGGTTATTATGGTGGTCTTTATGCATCTAACTTTAATGCCTATGGTAAACTCTTCCGTGTAATGATTCAGGGTGATGTTGAGTCACGTATGCGACCAGATGGCTTGAGTAATATTTATGTAAGAACTGCTAGTGGTATGTCGCCAGTAAGCGAGTTTGCTACTTTGCGTCGTGTTTATGGTCCTTCTAATATTTCACGATTTAACTTGTTTACTTCTATCAACTTGAATATTACACCACAAGATGGTTATTCTACAGGTCAGGCTCTTCAGGCTTGTGAGGAGGTGGCTGCAGATAATCTTCCTACTGGTTATGGCTATGAATATTCAGGCTTGACCCGTTCAGAGGCTGAAAGTTCTAATACTACAGGCTTGATTTTTGCTCTCTGTTTGCTCTTTGTATATTTGATCTTGAGTGCTCAGTATGAGAGTTATATTTTGCCATTGTCAGTTATTCTCTCTATTCCATTTGGTTTGGCTGGTGCGTTTGCGTTTACTCAGATTTTCCAGCATACGAACGATATTTACATGCAGATATCTTTGATTATGTTGATCGGTTTGTTGGCAAAGAATGCAATTTTGATTGTACAGTTTGCTTTGGAACGTCGTAGAACCGGTATGGCTATCAAGTATTCTGCAATTCTTGGTGCTGCAGCTCGTCTCCGTCCAATTTTGATGACCTCATTGGCTATGATCGTTGGTTTGTTGCCTTTGATGTTCGCTTCTGGTGTAGGTAAGTATGGTAACCAGACTTTGGGAGCTGCTGCTGTTGGTGGTATGTTGATTGGTACCGCAGTCCAACTATTTGTAGTACCTTCATTGTTTGCTATCTTCCAGTGGTTGCAGGAAAAACTTACTCCATTGAAATTTGATGATGAGGAAAATCCTGACGCTGAAGCTGAGTTGGCTCAGTATGCGCATTGTAAGAAGCTCGAAACTTACGTTAATCAATTTGATCAAGATGAAAATAAATAATATAGTAGTTATAGGTCTTGCTGCGCTCACTCTGAGTAGCTGCAAGACTCTGTATGGCAAATATGAACGTCCTGATGTTAACACGAAAGGATTAGTACGCGATACTGCATCTATTGCTGATACGTTAGCCGTTGCTGATACGACGAGTTTTGCCAATTTGCCTTGGCGTAGTGTGTTTACTGATCCTCATTTGCAAGAATTGATAGAGAAGGGACTCAAAAATAATCCAGATCTCTTAAATGCTGCATTAAATGTAGATATGGCTCAAGCTCAACTAAAAGCAGCTAAGTTGTCTTTTTTGCCTTCTTTTACTTTTACTCCTAATGGAACACTGGCAGGAGTGCAGGATGTGTCAGGTATAACCAAAACTTATACTTTGCCTATTAATGCTAGCTGGAATGTTGATTTGTGGGGCAAACTTTTGTCTTCTAAGCGAGCTGCACAGGTAGCGCTTCTGCAGAGTAAAGATTATCAAGTATCTGTACAAACTAATTTGATTGCCAACATTGCTAATATGTATTATACACTCCTGATGTTGGATAAGCAAGTTGAGATTGTAAACGATATGGAAAAGTTGACAAAGGATACTTGGGAAATATATAAATTACAGAAGGATGCCATATTAGGAATTCGTTCTACAGCTGTTCAAAGTGCTGAGGCTAACTATTATTCTGTTTTGACACAGAAAGAGGATTTATTGCGCCAGATTCGTACTACCGAGAATTCATTATCGTTAGTATTGGGAGAGTCTGGACATGCTATAGCTCGAGGTGATATAGATCAGCAGAATCTGCCAACCTCATTCTCTACTGGAGTGGGTATTCAATTGTTGAATAACCGTGCGGATGTTCATGCTGCAGAAATGAATTTGGCATCTTGCTTCTATGCGATAGAGACAGCTCGTGCCAGTTTCTATCCTGCATTAACGATTTCTGCCACAGGTGCTTTTTCCAATAGCTTGGGTAATGCTATTGTTAATCCGGGTAAGCTGCTTTGGAATGCTATAGCATCTTTAGCTCAACCGATTTTCCAGAATGGTAAGCTTACAGCCGCACTTCGTGTATCTGAAGCTCAGTATAAACAGGCTTATAATACGTGGCAAAATTCTGTTTTGAGTGCAGGCAATGAAGTTAGCAATGCTCTTGTTCTTTATAATACTTCTGCCAAAAAGAGTAAGCTTGAAGAGAAGCAGATTGCTGCTTTGAAGAAAAATGTAGAGGATACTAGAGAATTGATGGCAAGTGCTGGTAGTAATTATCTTCAGGTTATTACAGCTGAGTCTTCACTCCTTAATGCACAGTTATCAAAGATTAGTGATGACTTCAGTAAAATGCAAGCTATTGTTAACTTATATTATGCTCTTGGTGGTGGTGCCAAGTAATAATCCTTAAAGAAATAACTATGGCAAATGAAATAAGTGAGAAGGCTTATGTTTCTCCAAAAGCCAAAATTGGGAATAATTGTAAGATATTTCCATTCGCCTATATTGAGGACGATGTAGAAATAGGAGATAATTGTATTATTTTCCCATTTGTGAGTATCTTGAATGGTACAAAAATGGGTAGCGGTAATAAAATTCATCAGGGAGCAGTTCTTGGTGCTCTTCCTCAAGATTTTGATTTTTGTGGTGAGAAAACGGAGTTGGTAGTTGGTAATAATAATATTATTCGTGAAAATGTTGTTATTAATCGTGCTACCCATGCTGGTGGTCAGACTGTAATTGGTGATGATAACTTCTTAATGGAGGGAGCCCATATTTCTCATGATACTAAAATTGGTAACAAGTGCGTTTTGGGCTATGGTACCAAGATTGCTGGATCTTGTGAAATTCACGATGGTGTTATCTTTTCTTCTTCTGTTATCGAAAATGCTAATACTCGTGTTGGTAAATTAGCAATGATTCAAGCTGGTACAACTTTCTCTAAAGATGTTCCTCCTTATGTTGTTGTTGGTGGAAAACCGGTTACTTATGGTGGACCTAATAATACGATGATGACCGTAGCAGATGTATCACCAAAGGTTCAGAAACATATTGCTAATGCTTACCGTCTAGTTTTTCATGGACAGAACAGTGTATTCGATTCTGTTCTTCAGATCGAATCACAGATACCTGATAGCTCTGAAATTCGATATATTGTAGAATTTATTAAAGGCACAAAAGCTGGTATTGTCTCTAAAAAGTAAGACATACCATAGCAATTTACTCTATATAACAATAAAAAGGATTTATCATAATGATAAATCCTTTTTATTGTTATATAGAGTGATACATATTTAATAGGAAGCAGTGCAAGTTATACCAAGTTTTTCTACCATTAGTTTTATATGGTCTAACTCTTCATGTGTGGCTTTAATAAGGTCTTTATCAGGAGTTTCTCGGTCTATGGTATATACCATTACTTCTTTTGGTTTAATCTCTTGTATTGCTTTCAGCCAAGGCTTGGTATATTTTTCCCCGGTATTATCCATATTCTTGTTGCCACTTTTGCCTTTTAGAAACATGGTCTGTATGATGACATGTCCATTGAAAGCTTTTAGATTTTCAATAATCGTATTGACATCGTATGGTTTTCCTGTTGGTCTATCTAATGCATTGATGTATTCAGGATCGATAGTGTCCAACTTTAATATATTATTATCAACTTGTAGAAGTGCCTGGTGTACTTTAGGATTGTTAATAAAAGTACTGTTGCTTAAAACGCTAACTTTGGCTTGAGGACAATAGTCATTTCTTAGTTTGATGGTGTCATTTATGATTTCTGCAAATTGTGGATGTCCAGTTGGCTCTCCGTTCCCCGCGAAAGTTAATACGTCAGGATGAACCCCTGTAGTATGCATTTCTTTTAGTTTTTGTTCCAAAGCATCAGCTACCTGCTCACGGGTAGGGCGTTTGTGATGTGGAATATGATCTTTGTTGAATCCGCATTCACAATAAATACAGTCGAAAGTGCAGACTTTTCCATCGTCTGGCATGAGGTTAATGCCTAATGAAATGCCTAATCTGCGGCTATGAATAGGACCAAATATAGGAGATGGATATAATACCGTGCTCATTATATACAGAATTTAAAATCTAATAATATCGTTTAGTCAGCAAAGGTACAAATTTCTACTAAAAGATAGAGTTGCTTTTTTTATTTTCGCGTTAATACAAGTTAAAGCCTCGTTTAATCATTTATTTTTTTGTTACTTTGCAACAAATTTGGTGTGCTGTACCAATATCAGAATAAATCTGTTTTGGTCCGGTATTTATTTAGAACAAATATTTGGTATAAATATCTCTTAATAATGGGAAATAAACGTAAGAAAGCCGGCAGTCGATCAAGATTGCAGGTGGCTACTTTGTGTATTAGTACAGCAATGGTACTTGTTTTGTTAGGAATGGTTGTTTTTTCAGTCTTAACAGCGAAGAACCTCTCAAATTATGTTCGTGAGAATCTTGTTGTAACAATCATGCTTGATCAAGATATGACTTCCTCTGAAGCTCAGCAGATTTGTAATAAGCTGAAAAGTCGTCCTTATATTAATCATTTGACTTATATAAGTAAAGAAACGGCTTTGAAAGAGGGAACCCAAGAGTTAGGAGTAAATCCTTCTGAATTTGCAGGTGTAAATCCTTTTCTTTCTTCCATAGACATTACCTTATTGGCCGATTATGCTAATAGTGATTCTTTGAAATGGATATCTCGTGAACTTCAGGCTTATCCTAAAGTAAATGAAGTGGATTTTCAGAAAGATTTGGTAGATCAGGTTAACCATAATATTGTAAAAATTAGTATTGTCCTTTTAGTGTTAGCTGTATTGCTGACCTTTGTTTCTTTCTCATTAATCAGTAATACTGTAAAGTTGAGTATTTATGAGCGTCGTTTTGCTATCCATATAATGAAACTGGTTGGTGCATCATGGAGCTTCATTCGTAAACCTTTTATCAAAAGGGCGATTTTAATTGGTATTTTGGCTGCTTTAATCGCCTGTGTCGTGCTTGGAGGGTGTGTATATCTTCTTTATCGTTTTGAGCCGGATGTGTTACTTGTGGTTACTTGGAAGGAAATGGCTATCACTGGAGCATCTGTCTTTTTGTTTGGTATAATTATCACAGCCTTTTGTTCAACAATTTCTGTTAATAAGTTCTTGAAAATGAAAGCTAGTGCTCTTTATAAAATTTAATTTAAAAAATTATATACTATGGATAAGAAAAATTTGGCATTCGACAAAGTCAATTTCATATTATTGGCAGTTGGTATGTTAATCGTTATTTTGGGTTTTATTCTGATGAGTGGTGCTGGTTCTACAGAAACATCATTCAATACTGATATTTTTAGTGCTACTCGCGTGAAAGTTGCACCTGTAGTTTGTTTCTTTGGCTTTATATCTATGGTATATGCCATTGTTCGTAAACCAAAAGATACAAGCAATAAGGAGGCATAATGGATTTAATTCAAACGATAATTATCTCTATAGTTGAGGGATTGACAGAGTTTTTACCTGTATCTTCAACAGGTCATATGATTATTACTCAGAATCTGCTAGGTGTACAATCTGGTGATCCGTTTGTTCATGCTTTTACTTTTATTATACAGTTTGGTGCCATCCTTTCTGTAGTTTGCCTTTATTGGAAACATTTCTTTCAAATGAGAAATAAGCATGAATTTAATGAGAAAATGAAATTTTATGGCTTGCTGATTATTGGTGTGCTACCTGCGGTCATAGTCGGTTTGGTTGCTAAAAAAAGTGGATTACTCGATTGGTTGCTCGATTCTGTACATGTAGTAGCAATAACCTTGGTGTTAGGAGGTATTTTCATGCTTTTCTGTGACCGTATATTTGATAAGGGTAAGGATGATAACGAAATAACGACAAAACGTGCCTTTTTTATTGGATGTTTTCAGTGCTTATCTGTTATTCCGGGTATGAGTCGAAGTATGTCAACAATAGTTGGTGGTATGCAGCAGAAACTCACTCGTAAAAATGCCGCTGAATTCTCTTTCTTTCTTGCTGTTCCTACGATGGCTGGAGCTACTTTACTAGATTTGATAGAGATGTTCGGTGAAGATACCCAATGGGCTACTTCTGAAAATATTATGTTATTGATCGTAGGGTGTGTCGTGGCTTTCTTTGTAGCTCTCTTTGCTATGAAGTGGTTTGTTTCATTCCTAGCTAAATATGGTTTCAAATGGTTTGGGTGGTACCGAATTTTGGTAGGTTCCATCATTTTGCTTCTTTTGGCAACAGGTCATTCACTTGTAATGGTAGACTAAATGAATTTTTTTCAAGGAGAAATTTTAGCAATAGACAAGCCTTATCGCATCTCAAGTTTTGGCGCTTTGGCGCATGTTCGTTATCTGTTGTCTCGTAAGTTAGGTCGTAAAATAAAAATAGGACATGCAGGAACTTTAGACCCATTAGCAACAGGTATACTTATTCTTTGTACGGGTAAAGCAACTAAGAAAATTGAGAGTTTGCAATATCATACCAAAGAATATGTAGCAGGCTTGCAATTGGGAGCAACAACGGCGAGTTACGATAAGGAACATACAGTAAATTATACTTACCCAACACACCATATCACTCGAGAATTGGTGTTGCAAACTATTCAGCAATTTATAGGGGATATTCAGCAGGTTCCTCCCACCTATAGTGCAGTCAAAGTTGGTGGAGAACGTTCTTATGCATTGCGAAGAGCAGGCGAAGAAGTAAAGTTGCAGCCAAAAACGGTTCATATTGAGGAAATTGAATTATTGGACTTTGATCCCACAACGATGCAGATGACTATTCGGGTAGTATGTGGAAAAGGTACTTATATTCGTTCTTTGGCGAGAGATCTTGGAAGGGCTTTAGGAAGTGGAGCCTTCCTTACATCTTTGAGAAGAACTCGAGTAGGAAAAGTTACTATTCAGGATTGTGTGAATTATGACCATTTTGCAGAGTGGCTTGATACAATCGAAATAGATTTTGAAAATAATTAAGAACTAAAAATCCAGAAAGGAAATTTATATATTATGAAACTATCACAATTTAAATTCAAATTACCTCAGGATCAAATTGCTTTGTATCCTCATCAAGTAGAGAAGACTATAAAAACATCTTCTGGCGAGAAAACGTTTACTGTTACTCGTCGTGATGAGTGTAAGTTAATGGTACTTCATAAGAAATCAGAGACAATTGATATTTTTAAGAAAGATAGCAACGGTAATGATATTCAAGGTGAGTATCTTGATTTTCGCAATGTTCTTGACTATTTTGATGATGGTGATACTTTTGTGCTAAATGATACGAAGGTCTTTCCTGCACGTTTGTATGGAACTAAGGAGAAAACGGATGCTAAAATAGAGGTATTCCTTCTCCGTGAATTGAATGAGGAAATGCGTCTTTGGGATGTTCTCGTAGAGCCAGCACGAAAAATTCGTATCGGTAACAAACTTTTCTTTGACGACTCAGGATCTATGGTGGCTGAGGTTATTGACAATACCACAAGCCGTGGTCGTACGTTACGTTTCTTATATGATAGCCCACATGAGGAATTTAAGCAGAATTTGTATGCTTTAGGTGAAGCTCCACTTCCTCGTTATGTTATTGATAGTCGTGAGGATCATCATGCTACAGTTGATGATTTGGACGATTTTCAGTGTGTTTTTGCCAAGAATGAGGGTGCTGTTACAGCTCCAGCAACAGGTCTGCATTTCAGCCGTGAGTTGATGAAGCGTATGGAAATCAAAGGCATTAATACTGCGTTTATTACTTTGCATTGTGGGCTTGGAAACTTTCATGATATTGAAGTTGAGGATTTAACCAAGCATAAGATGGATTCTGAGCAGATGATTATTGGTCGTGAAGCTTGTGATTTGGTTAATGATACTAAGAAAGCTGGACATCGCGTTTGTGCTGTTGGTACAAGTGTTGTAAAAGCTACAGAAACTGCTGTTGGTACAGATGGTTTCTTAAAGGAGTACGATGGCTGGACTAATAAGTTTATTTTCCCACCTTATGATTTTGGTCTAGCTGACTCTATGCTTGCTAATTTTTATCATCCAGAGTCAACCTTGCTCATGGAGACTGCAGCCTTTGGTGGTTATGATTTGGTCATGGAGGCTTATCATAAAGCGCTTGAAAATGGTTATAAGTTTGGCTGTTATGGTGATGCTATGCTTATTTTGAACGATTAATATGCATACCGTCTATCTTAGCCTTGGTGCAAATATCGGTAACAGAAAGCGCACGATACGTGAAGCAATTGAAAAAATAGAGGAGATGGTTGGTGTCGTTGTACGCCAATCAACTCTTTATGAAACAAAGCCATGGGGCTTTGAGTCTCCTAATGATTTTATTAATGCTTGTATTTGTGTTGAAACTGGATTGTTACCTCATCAATTGTTGCTGACTACTCAGAATATAGAGAAAGAATTGGGTAGAATAGGAAAGTCAGTAAATCAAGAATATCATGATCGTGTTATAGATATTGATATTCTGCTTTATGATGATTTAAGTATAGATGAACCAGATTTAAAGATTCCTCATCCTTTAATGAATGAACGGGATTTTGTAATGAAACCCTTACAAGAAATACTGAAATAAAAAAAGGTTTGGATTATTTTGTAATCCAAACCTTTTATTTTTCTTGACTTCGCAAAAATTACTTACGGAGACCGAGAGCCTTAATGATAGCACGATAACGCTCGATATCGTTTTTCTTCAAGTAGTTAAGGAGAGCACGACGCTTACCTACCAACTTTGTCAAAGCACGAGTAGTAACGAAGTCCTTGTGGTGCTCCTTAACGTGCTCTGTCAAGTGCTTGATACGGAAAGTAAACAATGCAATCTGGCTTTCTGCTGAACCTGTGTTCTTGCTGTCTTTACCGAACTCTGCGAAGATTTCTTCCTTTTTTGTCTTGTCTAAATACATGATTTGTTTGATTAATATAAAATGGTGCAATTACATCCTTCGTACGCCATATCTACCTTAATCACAGCGGGTAAGCGGACTTGAATGCATCGGATTTTCCGAAATTGCGGTGCAAAGTTACAACTTTTTGTAGTATCGAGCAAATATTTCCAATAATTTTTGTACTTTTGCACTTGAAATAAGCATATTAAGGTAAAAGAAATGCAAGACATTAGAAACATTGCAGTTATTGCACACGTCGACCACGGAAAGACTACTTTGGTTGACAAGATGATGATCGCCGGTAATCTGTTCCGTGACGGCCAGGATAACAGTGGCGAAGTTTTGGACTCCAATGATTTGGAGCGTGAACGAGGTATAACCATTCTCTCAAAAAACGTTTCTATTAACTGGAAGGGTACAAAAATTAATATTCTTGATACTCCGGGTCACTCAGACTTTGGTGGTGAAGTAGAGCGTGTGCTCAATATGGCTGATGGTTGTCTTTTGCTCGTTGATGCCTTCGAAGGCCCAATGCCACAGACACGTTTCGTTCTTCAGAAGGCTCTTCAGCTTGGCTTGAAGCCTATTGTTGTTGTAAATAAGGTTGATAAGCCTAATTGTCGTCCTGAGGAAGTGTATGAGATGGTATTCGATTTGATGTGCGATTTGAATGCTACAGAAGAACAACTTGACTTCCCGGTTGTTTATGGTTCTGCGAAAAACGGTTGGATGAGTGAAGACTGGAAAACACCAACTGATAATATAGACTATCTTTTGGATAAAATCGTTGAGATTGTTCCAGCTCCTAAATATTTGGAAGGTACTCCACAGATGTTGATTACGTCTTTGGATTATTCTAACTATACAGGTCGTATTGCAGTAGGTCGTGTTCATCGTGGTACTCTTAAGGAAAACCAGAATATTACTGTATGCCACCGTGATGGTAGTATGGAAAAAACAAAGATTAAGGAACTACATACTTTTGAGGGTATGGGCCATAAGAAGACTGATGAAGTTTCTTCTGGTGATATCTGTGCTGTAATCGGTTTGGAGCACTTTGAAATCGGAGATACTATTGCCGATTTCGAAAATCCAGAACCTTTACCAACTATAGCTGTAGATGAGCCTACTATGAGTATGTTGTTTACTATCAACGATTCTCCTTTCTTTGGTCGTGAAGGTAAGTTCTGTACTTCTCGCCAGATTACTGATCGTTTGAACAAGGAATTGGAAAAGAATATTGCTCTTCGTGTTCGTGAAGTTGAAGGATATACAGATCGTTGGATTGTTAGTGGTCGTGGTGTACTTCATCTTTCTGTGTTAGTTGAAACCATGCGTCGTGAGGGTTACGAACTTCAGGTAGGTCAGCCACAGGTAATCTACAAAGAGATTGATGGTGTGAAGTGCGAACCTATAGAGGAGTTGACAATTAATGTACCTCAGGATTATTCTAGTAAAATGGTTGATATGGTAACTCGTCGTAAGGGTGAATTGACTGGAATGGATACTGAGGGCGATCGTGTTAATATTACATTTGATATTCCATCACGTGGTATTATTGGTCTGCGAACCAATGTGTTGACTGCTTCTCAAGGTGAGGCTATTATGGCACATCGTTATAAAGAGTATCAGCCATACAAGGGTGAGATTGTTCGTCGTTCAAATGGTTCTATGGTTGCTATGGAGACTGGTACAGCTTTTGCTTATTCTATTGATAAGTTGCAAGATCGTGGTAAGTTCTTCATAGATCCAGGAGAAGAAGTTTATGCTGGTGAGGTCGTTGGTGAGCATATTCACGAAAATGATTTGGTTATTAATGTAACTAAGGCTAAGCAGTTAACTAACGTTCGTGCTTCTGGTTCTGATGATAAGGCTCGAGTAATACCTAAGACTGTAATGAGTCTCGAAGAGTGTCTTGAGTATATTAAGGAGGATGAGTTCGTAGAGGTTACTCCAAAGAGTATGCGTATGCGTAAGGCTATTCTTGACCACTTGGAGCGTAAGCGTTCTAACAAGGATTAAGATTTTGATAAAATATAAAAAGGATGCAATTTTGATTGCATCCTTTTTTATATTTTCGAATTTGTTTATTTTGGATAAACTCTTTCCAAGACCTCCTTTGGTATTTTTCGATATCCA
This sequence comes from Segatella baroniae B14, assembly GCF_022024235.1. Taxonomy (GTDB): domain Bacteria; phylum Bacteroidota; class Bacteroidia; order Bacteroidales; family Bacteroidaceae; genus Prevotella; species Prevotella bryantii. The sequence continues at coordinate 1,769,559 of NZ_CP091799.1, read as the reverse complement.
TTTAGTTATAGATAAGTAGTGTCAAATGTCTTATGATGCTAAAAGCTTTACCAAATTTTGCTGTAGGTCTACAGTTAGATTACTTGTTTGTAATATTACTCCGTAATAGTATCTAGGAAGTTTCTTGTTACATCAAATGAGCCTTCGGCCATTTTGTCCCAAAAATCAAAATACATCTGTGCTTTATGGTCTTTTAAAGGCACATCGCTTATGATGCGGAAACTAATGAAAGGAATGTTATAAATATGGCAAGTCTGTGCAATAGAACAACTCTCCATATCAACAGCTGTAGCCATAGGGAATTTGTCGAGTATCGACAGCATCTTTTCTCGAGAATCTACAAACCATTCTCCGCTGACAATCAGTCCTGGTACAACTTTTTCTTTACTATTAATCCGTGTAGCAATGTTTACAAGTTGCTGAGGAGATTGGAACTGCGCAGGCATGCCCAGTATTTGTCCGAATTCACACTCGCTGCCACAATAGGCATCATGGTAGACACATGAAGTCGAAACGACGACATCACCTACTTGGAGTGAAGTATCTACTCCTCCAGCACAACCTGAAGAAATAATGAGATCTGGCTGGTAGTTGTTAATCATCTCTACCGCTCCAATCGTAGAGTTAACTTTTCCGATACCACATTTTTGCAGAATGATATCATGATTACCGATTTTACCAATAAAGAAATCTTTTTTGTGATGGGTTTCTTTTTTGGCATTAGTGAATAAAGATTGCAACTGTGCTAATTCTTTATCCATGGCTACAATAATACCTATTTTCATAATCCGTTCTTTTATTTTTTGCAAATATACTAAAAAGATGACAGATGATACGGTAGAGTTGCTATATTTTTTGTACTTTTGCCATAAATACAAACGTTTATATTAAATAATGAAAGCATTTAAGAAATATCTGCTAGACATACTAGCAGTAGTTATTTTTGCTGTAATTTCTTTTGTCTATTTTATGCCTGCAGATATGGATGGTCGTATCCTCTACAGACATGATTCTTCTGCCGGTGTAGGAGCTGGACGGGAAATTAGTCAGTACCGTGAACAAACTGGCGAAACATCACGTTGGACCAATTCTGTATTTGGAGGTATGCCGACTTACCAATTGGCACCTTCTTATAAGAGTACTACCGTTTTAAATGAGGCTGTTTCTGCATATCACCTATGGTTGCCCGAGAATGTATGGTATGTGTTTGCCTACTTGCTTGGCTTTTATATTCTCTTAAGGGCATTTGATTTTAGGCGTTCGTTAGCTGCTTTGGGTGCTATCATTTGGGCTTTCTCCAGTTACTTCTTCATTATTATTGCCGCAGGACACATCTGGAAAGTGATGGCATTAGCTTATTTGCCACCGATGATTGCAGGTATCGTATTGTCTTTCCGTGGAAAATATTTATGGGGACTTGTTTTGACAGGTCTCTTTGGTGGATTCGAGATTCTCGCTAACCACGTTCAGATGACCTATTATTATCTCTTCATAATATTCTTTATGGTGTTGGCCTATTTAGCTGAAGCTATCAAGAATAAAACTATGCTAAATTTCTGGAAAGGTGCAGCTGCTTGTGCAGTCGGTGCCGCTATAGCCATTAGTCTTAACCTCTCTAATCTTTATCATACATGGGAATATGGTCAGGAATCTATGCGTGGTAAGAGTGAACTGGTTAAGAAAAACTCTGCAAATCAGACGGAAAGTGGTCTAGATCGTGATTATATTACACAATGGAGTTATGGCATAGATGAAACTTGGACACTTTTGATTCCAAATACCAAAGGTGGCGCTTCAATGCCTTTAAGTCAGAATGAAATCGCAATGAAAAAGGCTGATCCTCAGTTTATGCAGGTTTATCAGCAGATTGGTCAGTATTGGGGTGAGCAGCCTGGTACTTCAGGTCCTGTTTATGTAGGCGCTTTTGTCATGTTACTTTTTGTGCTTGGGCTCTTCATTGTTAAGGGACCTATGAAATGGGCCTTGTTGGCAGCTACCATACTTTCTATATTGTTATCTTGGGGACGAAATTTTATGGGATTTACCGATTTCTTCCTTGATTATGTTCCTATGTATGCTAAGTTTAGAACGGTTGCTTCTATTTTGGTTATAGCCGAATTTACTATTCCTTTATTGGCAATGATGGCACTCAAGAAGATTGTAGATGAGCCTGAAATCCTGACGACCAAAATGAAATGGGTATGGATTAGTTTCGGTCTTACTGCGGGCTTCTGTGCTTTGTTTGCATTGATGCCAGGAGTATTCTTTTCAGATTTTATTTCTTCTTCAGAATTAAAAGCATTACAGCAGATACCCGCTGAATATCTGAACCCTCTGATGTCTAATCTGATTAGTATGCGTCAGGCTATGTTTACATCAGATTGTTGGCGTTCGTTCGTTATCATTCTTATCGGTATGGTGTTCTTAATGCTTTACAAGTATAAGAAAATCGGCGATGTTTACATGATTGTCGGTTTAGCTGTACTTTGCCTTATTGATATGTGGCAAATTAATAAGCGCTATCTTTATGATGATATGTTTGTAGAGAAGAGTCAGCGCGAGGCTCCTCAACCGATGACAGAAACTGATAAGCAGATTTTACGTGATAAATCATTAGATTATCGTGTACTTAATTTGGCTTCGAATACATTTAATGAGAATGAAACTTCTTATTATCATAAGAGCATAGGTGGTTATCATGCGGCTAAACTTCGTCGCTATCAAGAGATGATAGATGCGTATATTTCGCCAGAGATGCAGAAATTGATGTCTGCTGTTTCTAAGTCAAATGGCGATATGACAAAAGTGAATGGGGATAGCATATTCCCAGTCCTCAATATGTTGAACGCCAAATATTTTATTCTTCCGCTTCAGGATGGCAAGACTGTTCCTTTACAAAATCCTTATGTATATGGAAATGGATGGTTTGTTGATCATGTTGACTTTGTAGATAATGCAAATGAAGAAATTGCAGCGTTGGGTAAGTTAAACCTCCGTCATCAAGCTGTAGCAGATAAGAAATTCCAGGAACAACTTGGACAAAGTACGGTTCAAGACCAGACTTCTATCGTGAAGTTGACATCTTATAAACCTAATCAACTGGAATATCAGGTAAAATCAGGCAAGGGTGGTATTGTCGTATTTTCTGAGATTTATTATCCAGGTTGGACTGCTACTGTAGATGGATCTCCTGTTGAATTAGGACGAGTTAACTATATACTTCGTGCCTTGAAGGTTAAAGCAGGTAGCCATAAGATAGTGCTCAGTTTCTTCCCTAAATCAGTGACAGAAACAGAGACTATTGCTTATGTGGCCTATATTGTTCTAATCTTAATTATAGGTTTAGGAGTTTATATAGAGTGGAAAAGGAAAAATAGCTAAGTAATATGTAGTTATAATAATCAACACTCGGCAGTTATGACTGATTGTATCGTCTTCGTATTTGGCGGGGACGATACAAAAGTTTTATTGTAAAGGTGTGAGTTTGATTCGCATTAGGGATGTTGATTTTAAAGATGCTTTGTGTTTATGGAATTCCAGACAAAAGTAGATATACAATCTTCTTCTTGGAAAATTTCACCGTGTGAAAAGATGCTTTTTCTGGGGAGTTGTTTTGCTGATAATATAGGTAATCGATTTCGAGAAGAGCAGTTTCGGGCTATCGTCAATCCCTTTGGAGTGATGTATAATCCTGCTAGTATTCTTCATTCTGTTCAAGAGCTGTTAGATAGTTCACATGAAATAGAGGGAGTGGAGAGCTATGAAGATAGAATTCCTCAGGTTGCTATATTTACCTTAGGTACTAATCATGTCTATATCCTTAAGGAAACTCGTGAAATTGTAGATAATTGTAAGAAACGCCCCCAGCATCTATTTGTAGAGAGAGCATTGTCTGTCAGTGAATGTTATCAGTATTTAGATGAAGCAGTATCGTTGTTGCGAAGCGCCAATCCTGAGATTAAAATAATCCTAACTGTAAGTCCGATACGTTATCGAAAATATGGCTATCATGGAAGTCAACTTTCCAAGGCTACTTTACAGTTAGCTGCAGACCAACTTGTACAACATTATGTTAGCGAAGAAAATGATAATTCCGTTTGTTATTTTCCTGCTTATGAAATCGTTAATGATGAACTACGCGATTATCGTTTTTATAAGCCCGATATGTTGCACCCTTCAGAGCAAACCGTAGAATACATCTATGAGAGGTTTGCTGAGGCCTATTTTAGTGAGGATACTCGAAAATTTCTAGCAGAGTGGAAGCCTATAAAAGAAGCCTTGGGGCATAAGCCGTTTCATCCAGAATCTGAAGAATATAAGAAATTCATGGATAAAACAATGTTAAAAGTATCCATGCTTTCAAAAAAATATCCGAAATTTGCATATCAGAAAATAATTAAGTGAAATGATATATACTATTGAAAAAGTAACCACACTTATAGGTGCGCGTCGCTATGGAGACAGAGACTGTAATGTCGGTTTTATTTTGACAGATAGCCGTTCACTCTGTTTTCCTGAAGAAACTCTTTTCTTTGCTCTAAAGTCAGAGCGAAATGATGGACATAATTATATAGCCGAGTTGTATCGTCGTGGAGTCAGAAATTTTGTTGTATCTGATGTTCCGAATAATTTTGCCTCAGATTATCCAGATGCTAATTTCTTGCGTGTTGTTAATACGCTTGAGGCTTTACAACGATTAGCAGAGCGTCATCGTGATGAATTCAATATCCCTATTGTGGGTATAACGGGTAGTAATGGTAAGACCATCGTTAAAGAATGGCTATATCAGTTGCTTTCTGATGATATGTATGTTACACGTAGTCCTCGTAGTTATAACTCTCAGATAGGAGTGCCTTTATCAGTTTGGTTACTTAATAAGCAAACTGAGATTGGTATATTTGAGGCTGGTATCAGTGAGCCTGGAGAAATGCTTGCGCTTCGTGACATCATCCAGCCAACAATTGCAGTCTTAACGAATTTGGGGTCTGCTCATCAGGAAAATTTTAAGTCAAAAGAGGCGAAATGCCGTGAAAAACTGATCCTTTTTCATGATGCTAAAACTATCGTCTATAATATGGACGATGAAATTATAAATGATACAGTAGAGTCTTATAACTATTCGGGAGAAAAAATAACATGGTCTTTCAAGAATCCGAAAGCTACTATGTTTATTAAATCGGTAGAAAAAAGAAAAAATGATACTGTCATAAATTATAATTTTAAAGACAAAGAAGGAAAATATATACTGCCATTTATCGATGAAGCTTCTATTTCTAATTCGATAATTTGTGCAATAGTTACGCTTTGTTTGGGTGTCAGCACTGATGTTCTCTCTCGCCGTATGGCTAAACTTGAACCTGTCGCTATGCGATTGGAGGTAAAAGTGGGGCAGCATGGTTGTACACTGATTAATGATAGCTATAATTCAGATGTGAATTCGCTGGATATCGCTCTTGATTTTATGAATCGTCGTCCTGATCATAAGGGAAGACGTCATACATTGATATTGAGTGACATCTTCCAAAGTGGTGAAAAACCAGAAAACTTGTATCGTGATGTTTCGGATTTGGCCTATAAGCGTGGTGTTGTCAAATTTATTGGTGTAGGACCCGAATTGAAAGCACATGCTGATCAGATACAGATTCCTGAAAAATTCTTCTTTTCTTCTGTAGAACAGTTGATAAATAGCGAAGTATTTCGTTCTTTGCGTGATGAGGTTATTCTGATTAAGGGGGCACGTCAATTTGGTTTTGACCAGATTACCGAACTTCTTGTCCAGAAAGTGCATGAGACTATCCTTGAGGTAAATCTAAATGCGGTAGTGAAGAATCTTAACTGGTATCGTTCTTTTATGAAACCAGAGACCAAATTGGTCTGTATGATAAAAGCGAATGCTTATGGTGCAGGTTCTGTAGAGATTGCAAAAACTTTACAAGATCATCGTGTTGATTATCTGGCTGTGGCAGTAGCCGATGAAGGTGTAACGTTACGACGTAATGGTATTACAAGTAATATCATGATTATGAATCCGGAAATGACGGCTTTCAAGACTATGTTTGACTATGAACTAGAGCCAGAAGTATATTCTTTCCGTTTGCTTGAAGCATTGATAAAAGCTGCGGAAAAAGAAGGAATTACCGATTTCCCAGTTCATATCAAATTAGATACAGGTATGCATCGTTTAGGTTTTGATCCGATAAACGATATGGATAAACTTATAGATCGGTTAAAACATCAGAATGCAGTCATACCAAGAAGTGTATTCTCTCACTTTGTCGGTTCAGACAGTGATGATTTTGATGATTTCTCAGCTAACCAATTCGCTTTGTTTGATGCGGGGAGTAAGAAATTGCAGGCAGCATTCGATCATAAGATACTCCGTCATATAGATAATTCTGCAGGTATAGAGCACTTCCCTGAGCGCCAGTTGGATATGTGCCGTTTGGGGTTAGGCTTGTATGGTATCAATAGTCGTAATAATGAAATTATCAACAACGTGAGCACGTTGAAGACCACCATTCTTCAGATGCGACATATCCCAGTTGGTGATACGGTGGGTTATAGTCGAAAAGGAACTATAGAACATGACAGTGTTATTGCAGCAATTCCTATCGGATATGCAGATGGACTGAACCGACACTTAGGTAATCGTCATTGCTATTGTCTTGTTAATGGGCAAAAAGCTGAATATGTGGGCAACATATGTATGGATGTTGCCATGATTGATGTTACGGGGATAGACTGTAAAGAGGGTGATACCGTAGAAATTTTTGGTGATCATCTACCAGTAACCGTCTTGTCAGATGTTCTTGATACGATTCCTTACGAGGTACTGACTAATATTAGCGACCGCGTTAAGAGAATTTATTTCCAAGACTAAAATTTCTTATTAAAAATAAAAAGCTAAGTAAAAAGCTAAAAAAGTAGAGGCACGTATGCTTTTTGCCCGTTACTATTTTAGCTTTTTACTTTTTTTTTGTATCTTTGCAGACAATCTAATCTTTAAAAATCTATTGAGATAAAATCAAAACTTAAGCAAAATTATGGAACAAGTGTTTAGCTATATCATCAGCTTAGGTGCTAGTGTAATGATGCCAATCATTTTTACAATCATCGGCTTGTGTATAGGTATGAAATTCGGAAAGGCATTACTTTCTGGCCTTTATGTAGGTGTCGGTTTTGTTGGCCTAGGTGTGGTTACGGCGTTACTGACAAATAATTTTGGTGATCCACTTAGTGCAATTTCTCAAATTTATCATCTTCAGTTGAATGTTTTTGATATGGGATGGCCTGCAGCAGCTTCTGTTGCGTATAATACAGCCGTTGGTGCCTTGATTATTCCAATTTGCCTTGGTGTTAACTTTTTGATGTTGATTACAAAGACAACTCGTACTGTCAATATCGATTTATGGAACTATTGGCATTTTGCTTTCATCGGTGCAGTTGCTTACTTTGTAATGGATGAAAGTCTTGCATGGGGGTATTTTGCAGCGATTATATGTTATATCGTAACATTGGTATTTGCTGATATTACAGCAGACAAGTTCCAAGGCTATTATGATAATCTTGATGGAATTTCTATTCCACAGCCTTTTGTTCAGAGTTTTGTTCCTTTTACATGGGTTATCAATTGGGTGCTAGATAAAATACCTGGATTTAGTAAACTCGATATAGATGCTGCAGGTTTAAAGAAGAAGTTTGGTGTCTTGGGTGAGCCATTAGTACTTGGTGTTATTGTCGGAATTCTGATTGGTATAGTTGCCAAACTTGATATAAAGAAGATACTCTTCTTGGGTATAACTATGGGTGCTGTTATGGAATTGATACCTCGTGTTACTAAACTCTTCATCGATGGTTTGATGCCTATCTCAGAGAAGACAAAGGAAATTGTTGGTAAGAAGTTTAATGGCAAAAGAGTAAATATCGGTATGAGCCCAGCTTTGGTTATCGGTCATCCAACAACATTAGTTGCTACACTGCTCCTTATTCCAACTTATCTCATTATCGCAGTTGTCTTACCAGGCAACCAGTTCTTGCCATTGGCTTCATTAGCAGGCTTGTTCTATCTTTTCCCTATGATTTTGCCTTATACCAAGGGTAATGTTGTCAAGACGTATGTTATTGGTTTGGTAGCACTTGCTGTAGGGTTGTATTTCGTAACCAATATGGCTCCAGATTTTACTAAAGCTGCAGCAGCTGTTTATGCTGCTACTGGTGATCAGGCAGCTAAAGTTCCAGAAGGTTTCTCTGCAGGAAGTATGGACTTTGCTAGCTCTTTGTTTGGTTATGTTATCTATGCTTTCACTAAATATCTATCATGGATAGGTGCAGGCGCACTTGTCGTTGTTACTGCAGCATTAATGTGTTATAATCGTATGCAGATTATAAAAGATGAAAAAGCTGCTGCTCAAACTATTAGAAACAAATAATCACGCTAAAATATGAAAAAAATAGTATTATCAATTGCTTTGTGCTTAGCTGCTAGTCTTGTATCTGCACAAGATTTCAAAGGCTATGAGGTTAAAGCTGAAAATGCTTATACTAATTATAATGTACGTTGGGCTACCGGTCCAGAAGATGCTAAGCATTATACTACAGATCGTTTACGTAAGGAATATCTTATTGAGAAAGTCTTTGCTCCAGGTGAAGTCAACTGGACTTATACATTCTATGATCGTTTCCTTATTGGTGGGGCGGAGCCAACAACAACTCCATTGAAGTTGACATCTATTGCTCCTCTTTATGTTGATGAAAGTAAAGGAACCAGTGGTCGTACACTGCTTGATAATCGTGAATTGGGTATTATCAATATTGGTGGTAATGGTATTGTTACTGTTGATGGAAAGAAATATGAATTAGGCTTCCAGGAGGCTCTTTATGTTGGTAAGGGCGCAAAGGAAATTATTGTAGCCAGCAAAAATGCAGCTGAGCCTGCTAAGTTCTATTTGAATTCAGCTTGTGCACATGTAACTTATCCTACAAAGAAGGTAACGTTGAAGGAAGCAAAAAATATTAAAGCTGGAAGTTTGAAGGAAAGTAATGATCGTGTAATCCATCAGATGATTATTGATGGTGTTGCAGGTGTTCGTACTTGTCAGTTACAGATGGGTATTACAGAATTGAAGGAAGGTAGCGTGTGGAATACCATGCCTGCACATACACATACTCGAAGAATGGAAGCTTATATGTATTACAAGGTACCACAGGGCCAGAAAATTCTCCACGTCATGGGAGAGCCACAGGAAACTCGCCCTATGTGGATGAATAATGAACAGGCTGTTATTTCTCCACAGTGGAGCATTCACTGTGCAGCAGGTACAAGCAATTACACCTTTATCTGGGGTATGTGTGGTGAAAACTTGGTTTACACTGATATGCAGGTAGTAGGTATCCCTAACCTCAAATAATTAATTTACTTAAACAAAATCAAAAAGTAATGAGTTCAATACAAACAAGTAAAATGACCAACTTTCGTTGGGTTATTTGTGCACTGTTGTTCTTGGCAACAACTGTGAACTACATGGATCGTCAGGTTCTATCATTAACATGGAAAGACTTTATAGCTCCAGAGTTCCACTGGACAGATGATGACTATGGTACGATTACCGGTTGGTTCTCTATCTTTTATGCTATAGCTAATCTTTTTGCAGGAAAATTTATTGACTGGATGGGTACCAAGAAGGGTTACCTCATAGCTATTTTCGTGTGGTCAACTGGTGCGGTTATGCATGCAGGTTGTGGATGGGTAGCTATGCAGATTGAAGGCTATTCTTCTATTGAGGCACTACGTTTAGTACAGCGTGGCAGTGATGCTGCAGTGGCTATTGCTACGGTTAGTGTATGGCTTTTCCTTTCTTGTCGTTTAATTCTTGCACTTGGTGAAGCTGGTAACTTTCCAGCAGCTATTAAGGTAACTGCAGAGTATTTCCCAAAGAAAGACCGTGCTTTCTCTACCTCTATTTTTAATAGTGGTGCTTCTATTGGTGCATTGGCAGCTCCTGCTACCATTCCATTGTTGGCTCGCGCTATGGGTTGGGAAATGGCTTTCGTCATCATTGGTGTATTAGGATATGTCTGGATGGGGCTTTGGATATGGTTGTATGATAAACCTAATAAGAGTCAGTATGTTAATCAGGCAGAGTTGAACTATATCGAGCAGGATTCTGATATAGCTGAGGTTCAGGATAAGCAGGAACCAAAAGAAGAAAAAACTATCGGTTTCTTGGATTGTTTCACTTATCGTCAGACTTGGTCATTCATTGTTGGTAAGTTTATGACCGATGGTGTATGGTGGTTCTTCCTCTTCTGGGCTCCAGCTTACTTCTCAGATCAGTATGGTTATACCTCAGACTCAACCATGGCTATTGCTTTGATCTTTACCCTTTACGCTATTACAACAATCTTGAGTATTGGTGGTGGTTATTTGCCAACTTATTTTGTTGATAAGAAAGGTATGAATCCATATATCGGTCGTATGCGTGCCATGTTGATTTTCGCTTGTTTCCCATTGCTGGGATTGTTTGCACAGCCAGCAGGTGAAATTAGTCCATGGTGTCCTGCTATTATTATTGGTCTCCTTGGTGCTGGTCATCAGGCATGGTCTGCTAATTTATACTCTACCATTGGCGATATGTTCCCTAAGTCAACTATTGCTACTATTACAGGTATTGGTGCTATGGCTGGTGGTTTAGGTTCTTTCTTGATAAATAAGGGCTCTGGTATGCTCTTTACTTATGCAGAAGGTCAGGGCTCAGCATTCAGCTTTTTGGGTTTTGAAGGCAAGCCAGCCGGTTATATGATTGTATTCTGTATTTGTGCTGTTGCTTACCTTATTGGTTGGATTATTATGAAAATTTTGGTTCCTAAGTATAAACCAATTATTGTAGAAGATTAATAGATTTATTAATATAGTATATAAAAAAGCCTGGTGAAATTATTCATCAGGCTTTTTTTATATGGTGTACTTTCTTGTGTTATTATTCTAGAAATCCTTGATTTTTAAGAGCTTTTATCATGCCTTCAGACATGGTTTCATTATCCTTTTTAGTATATCGTATATCAGTGAAAATTTGAGCTAGTGTCTCTTTTTTGTTAATCTCAACAAAATGCTTATTCTCTTCGAGGTTTTCTTTTTCTTCGTAGAAGTCATTAATTTTGTCTGCGTTGTAATCCTCGAATTGCTCTTGATGAATAATAGCGCGTAATGGTAAACGGTCACTAAGTGTTGGATTTTCATCGGGCCATCCTAAAGTGATCGTTGCTACAGGGAAAACAAGCTTAGGAAGCTTAAGAGTGTCTATAATGAGTTGTGGCATATAGACTGTTGTACCTAAAAAGCATGTACCGAGACCTGCTTCTTCTGCAAGATTACAAAAAGTCTGGGTATAGAGTAGAGCATCTGTAGTGGCGTTCATAAAACTTAAAAAATTACTATATCCAGGTACGGCTTTTCGATTTTCTGCCCATATAGAAGTACGACGGAAGTCTGCACATATTGTTAATACAACAGCAGCATTTTTCACCATAGGTTGGTTGAAATGTGCTGGTGCAAGAGCTTCTTTTCCTTCTTTACTACGAGTTATGACAACGCTGTAAAGTTGGAGATTACCCATAGTAGGTGTTCTTTCTGCTTCCTTAAGTAGTTTATTTAATAGTTCATTACTAACTTCTCGTGAGGAGTATTTTCTAATTGTCTTTCTTGTTGTTATAGATTCCATGTTGATATTTTTACTTATTTACAACAAAGGTAATTTTTTTTTTTTATTCATGCGCACATTTAACGAAAAGCTTCGTAAATAAAATGTAAAAGCTTATAAAATAGTATTGTATAATTGAGATAATAGCATTTCTTTCTATCTAATTAAAATAATAGTAACTCTAGTTTATAACTACTATGAGTACTTTCAAAATAGAGTATAGCTAACAAATCGGTGCACTGAATTTTGTCACAGCTCAAATTGTCGAACGGCTGCGGAGTGTTGATATATGTCAAATAAAATATCAAAAAATACATCCTACAGAAATCTTCATCTAGCTTGAAATCTTCAATTTTTAGACAGACTATTTTGTATCTTGCTTAACCCTTAACCTTCTCTTCCTGCTAAAACCATAGCTATTGATGGGTAAATACATACTTTGAACTGATAACTACTATGGTTTTATAGTATAAATCCTATGCTTTTGAACCGTAAAAACTATGCTTTTACCAAGCAACTAATCAACGAAAATGAAGAGAAATCGAAGTTGGTGCAAACTAACTGATAATGAGGAAGAAACGAAATGATTTGCATAAAAATGCCCTGTTCGTAAAGGGCAGTAATATGCAGATTTAAGCAGTAGTTCAGTTACCAAAACGTTACCCGATTTTACCATAGGTAACAATGGAGTAATATTCGGTAACTGAATTATTTTCACTCGTGTGGCTGTTGCTTCGGTCGGCAGTTTTCTGCATAAGTGAGGAACGCTTTGAAATTGGTAATTTTGCCACAAAACATCAAAGCGTATGAAAACAGAGAAAATGAAGGTGTTGCTCTACCTTAAAAAGAGCGGTCTTGACAAGTCGGGGAAGGCTCCGATTATGGGACGCATTACCATCGGGCATTCCATCGCTCAGTTCAGTTGCAAGCTTTCATGTAATCCCGATTTATGGAATCCCCGTGAGAGCAGGATGGACGGAAAGAGTCGTGAGGCGGTGGAAGTGAACGGCAGGTTGGAAAACCTATTGCTGTCCGTTCAGTCTGCTTATCAGTCCTTGCTCTCCAAAGGTTGCCCGTTTGACGCGACCGATATAAAGGAGCAGTTTCAGGGCAGCGTGCAGACACGGTGCATGCTCATCGAAAGGCTGGACATTCTCATCAAGGAAAAGGAAAATCATGTAGGTATAGACATCAAGGCAGGAGCTATACACGGCTACCACTCCACCCGCATACATTTACAGAAGTTCATTCAACGGAAGTACAAGGTTTCGGACTTGGCATTCTCGCAACTTACAGAGAATTTTATCCATGAGTTCCGGCAGTATTTCTTAGGTGAGTGCGGTTTTCAGGAAAGCACGTTCTATAATGTAGCCACGCATTTGAAGACCGTATGCAGGCTGGCTTACCGTGAGGGATTGGCTGACACACTACTGTTTGACAAAGCCAAAATCAGCAAGGGGGACAAGAAACTGCCAAAGGCTCTTGACCGGGCAGCATTGGATAAGTTAAAAGAACTCTGCTTTGATGATTTGGAGGAGGATTTGGAAACGGCAAGGGATATATTCCTCTTTGCCTGTTATACAGGTGCAGCCTATTGCGACTTGATGGAACTGAACAGATCCCATTTTGTCCGTGATGATGAAGGCAGTCTGTGGCTGAAGTTCAACCGCCAGAAGACAGGTGTGCTATGCCGTATCAAGCTGCTGCCCGAAGCCGTTAGGCTAATAGCGAAGTACCGTAGCGATGAAAGGGAAACGCTGCTTCCCTATATCAAGTACAAGAGTTATCAGACCTGTCTGAAATCCCTTCGGCTTCGTGCAGGTATATCCTTTCCCTTTACCACGCATACTGCAAGGCACACTTTCGCAACGCTCATCACACTTGAACAGGGCGTACCCATCGAGACGGTGAGCAAGATGCTGGGACATTCCAACATAAGCATGACGGAACGCTACGCAAAGGTAACACCACAGAAACTCTTTGAGGAATTCGACCGTTTCCTCTCTTTCACCGAAGATTTACGTTTAACCATATAAATCACAACCATTATGAGAAGTACATTCAAGATACTGTTCTATATCAACAGACAGAAGACAAAGGCAGACGGAAGGACAGCCATTCTCTGCCGTATTACCATAGACGGAAAAAGCGCAGCCATTACCACAGGCGAAGAGTGTAAGCCCTCCGAGTGGAACACCAAGCAGGGCTTGACGACTGACAGAAAGACCAATCAAAGACTCCATGAGTTCAGGGAACTTGTGGAAAAGACCTATCGGGATATACTGACAAGGGATGGAGTGGTAAGTGCCGAACTCATCAAGAACCACCTGCAGGGCATTGCCACCAATCCGACAACGCTCCTTGCCATGAGCAAGGCAGAACTGCAAGCAGTCAAGGAAAGTGTTGGCAGATCAAGGGCAGAGGGAACTTATCTGAACCTGTTCTATTCTGACAGAAATCTCCGTGAATTTGTAGAAAACAAAGGAGTGCAGGATATATCCATCGGAACAATTACAGAGGACTTGTTCGAGGAATACCGTTTCTTTCTCAAAAAGCGTGGACTGAAAGCATCCACCATCAACAGCAACCTCTGCTGGCTGAGCCGACTGATGTTCCGCGCGGTCAGCAAGAGGATTATCCGCTGCAATCCGTTTGAGAATGCCAAGTATGAGAAGGAGGAAAAGAAGATACGTTTTCTGCAAAAGAGCGATGTAATGAAACTTATGGCAATGAGGATGAACGACAAGGAAACAGAGTTGGCAAGACTGATGTTTGTCTTTTCCTGCTTCACAGGCTTGGCTATCTCAGATATGGAGAATTTGGAATACAAGCATATCCAAACGGCAGCGGTTGGACAGATGTATATAAGAAAGGAACGTCAGAAGACCAAGGTTGAGTTCATCGTGCCGTTACATCCCATAGCGGAAGCTATCATCAGTCATTGCCAGAAAGAGCAGGAAAGAAGTGAGGTACAGCAGACGGTGAAAGAAAAAGATGACCACCTTGTCTTTCACCGTAATTGCAGCCGTAGTGTCATGGATACCAAACTGAGCATCGTGGGAAAGGCTTGCGGTATCCGCCAAAGACTTTCCTTCCACATGGCAAGACATACATTCGGCACGATGAGCCTAAGCGCAGGAATACCTATTGAAAGCATCGCCAAGATGATGGGGCACGCCTCCATATCAAGCACTCAAGTTTATGCGCAGGTGACGGACAAAAAGATATCAGAGGATATGGACAGGCTCATTGCTAAGCAATCGGCAAAAGAAAAGGACACTTCGGAGAGAGGGGCTTGTGAACTTTCGGATATATCAACCTGTAAAATTGAGGAAACGGCATGAAAACAAAAGATAACGCAAAAGCAGTAACAAACGCTGCCTATCATCGCAGTTACTTTGATTGGGGCAGGAATATGCAGGTAGTCCGCAAAGGATACGGAGAGATAGCCATGACGGAGGGAGAACTCGCAAGGTTCTTCGGGGTAACATGGAAAAAGCTCAATCATAGACTTCAAATAATAATGAAATCTTCCAACTTGCATCCCGATGAGAGGGGTGCTGGGGAGGAGGATATTTATGCAAACGGACAACTAAAAGGTTATGCACCGCTCTATCCAATTCCAATCATCATTGCCCTGTCCTTTCAGCTGGATAGCACGGAAGCACATTTGTTCAGAGAGTATATCTGTGAGAGATTGCAGAAATCTGCATCCGTGATAACGCCGATATTTCTGCTTGGTAATACGAATAACTAATGATTATGTCTTATATTTCCTTTTTCTTTCACTGATTATATCTTACTACATTACTACAATAAGGGATAATACATTGAAAGAAAAAGGATTATGCCGTAGTAGGTAGTTGTTTATGTGCGTTATTATGATATGACTACATACTACGTGACTTATAAACTGCTATCTTTTTAGAGATAGCAGTTTATTTATAATGATTTTCTATAGTATATATATGCGTTTGTTTTTGTAATCTAAAACGAAAGATTTTCCCCATAGAAATTCGGCATTTATGGTAGGATACTTCTCTTCACTTATTATAAAATTCAGTTTGAAATTATTTTCGCCAATTTTAAGTTCAACGTCCTCGCATACATTTGTCTTTTCACGAACCAAGGCTTGAGCAATATCTCCACGTTCTAATTCGATTGTTTTGGTTGGAGAAACTCCAAAGTGTTTTGGTAAAAAATTTCTTCTACTACCAGAATCAAATAGTATACGGGTATTTTTTCCTGCAACTTTTCCCTTCAAAAAGATACTATTCAAAAACGCATCGGAATAGTCCTCGTGGTTTTTCCATTTAAGCGTGCCTTGTATATTCTTCATAGAACTTTCGCACCGAGTCATAATCATTTCTTTTAAATTAAAACACCAAAGCTCTTTTTTTAGAATATCCCCTCCAATAATGAATTTAGGAGCATGATGTTTCAATTTACTTACCAAATCCACAACAAAGCATCTTGTCGTGGGATACGAAACACCACCAATTGAAAGACTATCTAAATTCAAACTAATAGACTTTAGCGATTTTCCTAATGCACTTTCAATTATTGCATTACTTTCCTTTAATAAAATATTACACGAGTCAACTGCAAAAGTAGAATCAATCATACAAACAGATGCGCCTGTGTCTATTAAGGCTGAAACATTCCGAGAAACGCCTTTGTGTGATAATGTTACATTTGTGTACATCATATCCCCTTTTAGAGTTAATGTACTTTGGGCATACAAATTAAGCGTGAACGACACGAACATACTGCAAATAAAAAGGAAACGATATTTCATAGCTATAAAGTAATTGGTTTATGACATTATTGTGATGATTATTTCGAGAATATAAATCTCTGTTGCAAAATTAGCAAATTTTACCCTAAAAACGATATTTATTACTTTTAATTTTTGAGAATAAAATGATATTTACTATCAACCTATTCCTTGTATTTTTCATTCAGCAATTTCTCCAAGTCCGAAGCCTTATAGAGTATCTTCCCCGCAAACTGCGTGTAGGGAATAATTCTCCTGTCCCGATAGTCCTGCAAGGTGCGAGGGCTGATATACAGCCGCTCACACACCTCCTTGCCTGTGAGGAAATGCTCACCGCCAAACAGCGGTTTGTGTGTCTGTGCCACTTCCCTAATTCTCTTGCTTACTCCGCTGATAGCGGACAGCACCACCTGCATATCGTCCGCATCCATGTTCAAGTCTCTTACCTGTTCCATAATCTTCGTGTTTATTTGTTGATTTTAGTTTTATCCGTTTTTGTTTTCTCTGATTTGGTTTCCAATAATCGCTCCACATCCTCACGCTTGTAGTAGCACTTATGCCCGATTTGGGCAAAGGGCAACACACCCGTATCACGATAATGCTGCAAGGTACGCTTGCTGATGTTAAGCAGCTGACACACATCACCATTGTGCAGCCAATCAGTGTGCCTGCTCTGTTCTCCGAATGCCTTGTGGCAGATTTCGGCAAGGCTGAGAATCTCGTTCCTCAGCTTTGCCCAATTTGAATCTGTAATGATAAAATATCCCATAGTTTTATTATTGTTTTGTTTGTACTTTCTTTTCTTGTCTTGCGCTTCACCGCACGTTTCTGCCTGCAAAAGTAGGGAGTGTTTGTCATACTTCAAAGCATGAGGGAACAGCAGGGAAATACAGGGAAAAACAAGGAAATGACAAAAGGATTGTCGCTTTCTTTGCCTCCTCACTCCATTTATCATATCCGTTTTAGCCGATGCAATACAATGCAGATTGCTGCAAATAAGCACCTGCCTTTCTTACATCCTTTACGCACTTGGCCTCTTGTTTAAGGTTTAAATCCATGCTTTCCGACTGTTTCCTGCCAGAAATCCGTGAGAAATCCATTGCCAATGTGCGCAACATTATGCAAGCACTCCCTGAATGCTTGAAACTTTCACATTCTCTTGATAACTTCACTCTTGGAAACCAAACCAAGCATGTAATGAAAAAGAATGCAGATAAAGGAAAATCGGAGGGCGGATACAATACGCCCAAACAGAGAAAAGCCTCCTCCAAGAACTCGGAGATAGAAGCCTATCTCTCCACGCACTATGAGTTCAGATACAACACGGTGTTGGGGCGAACCGAATACCGAAGCAAGAACGATGCTCACTTCTCAAAAGTGGGTCGCTATGAAATTAACTCACTCCGCAGGGAACTTGACAACGACATCGGGCTTATCACATCCTCCGATTTATGTATATAAAATGAGGAAGATTCTCCCTTGTCCTTTGCCAAGTTATTGCAGTATCCAAATGTTGTAGGCGTATGTAGTAGGTTGGTAGTATGACTTGGTACTACAAAAATATATTGTAAATCAATTACTTAACTTAAAATAGTATGTAGTAAGAAGAAAGATGAAAAAGTTTGGAGGGGAAAGACTTCAGGAAAGAGATTTTCTTTCAATAATCATTCAACTACCCATCCAAACATCATTCAAACACACCATTGTCATTCAAGCAAAAATTATTCAATCAGTTCAATTAAAACATATCACAATGAAAGAAGAAGATTTATCCGCAATCAAGCGATACTCTATCGTAGAGTATCTTGAAAGGAAAGGCATCAAGCCTGTACGCAGGACACCAGCCTATGCCCTGTACCGCTCACCGCTTCGTGCAGAAACACATCCGAGTTTCAAGGTGGACACAGAGAAGAACCTTTGGATAGACTATGCCGAAGGCAGGGGCGGAAGTATCATCGACCTCTGTATGCGTTTGGAGGGCTGCACGCTCTTGGAAGCCATCCGCCGTTTGGGGCAGAACGCTCCCGATAATACATCATATAGTTCTCACAAAGACTTCTCACAAAACAATCTCCAACCAACGATGGCTGCAAACGAGACAAGGAAACTGATAAGTATATCAGACACCCTACCGCAACATTTGCAGGAGTATCTTACAAAGGTACGCTGCATTGATTTGGAGAAGGCAAAGCCTTTCCTCAAATGTATCAGCTATGAGGTAAGGGGCAGGCGCTATCAAGCCATCGGCTTTGCCAATCAATCAGGAGGGTATGAACTTCGGGATAATGGTTTGTTCAAGGGAACGATAGCTCCGAAGGATATTACTCTGATATTTACGGACAAACAGACAGAACACGCAATAGACAAGCCACTGCCTGTATGTGTGTTTGAAGGATTTATGGATTTCCTTTCTTTTCTTTCAATGAAAGAGGAGATAGCCAGCCACTGCCTTGTGATGAACTCCGTAAGCAATGTGGCAAGGACTGTTCGCTATCTGAACGACCGACACCTGCCCCATATCCGTGCCTTCCTTGATAATGATGAAGCAGGACGGAGGGCAACCAATGATTTCGTCAAGGCAGGTTTCAAGGTGGAGGATATGTCCATACATTACAAAGGCTTCAAAGACCTCAACGAGTTTCATGTCTGCCGTATGCGTAAACAGGAGCAGCAGAAAGTGCAGGAACGGACACGGATGACGGTTACGGAGCAAAAGGAAAGTAAGAAATCAAAACAAGTCAAACATAAAATGAGATAATAATATGGACAAGAAAAAAGTCAGTAACGAGGGAATGGAGAATACCATCCACTCCACCAAGCAATATTTAGGACTCAACCAAATTGAAGGTCTGTCTGAACATCTTATAGCCGAACATCGGGCAAGGAAAGCAAGACTTATTCAAGAGTCTAACGAACAGTACCCAGAGAACACTACGCACTCTGAACCTGCGCAGCATACAGAGAACGCAACCGTTCAAAGACGCATCAGTGCCAAGATGAGAAAGAAAACACTCGAAGCCTACAAGCAAGCCTATCTTGTGCCGACTAAGTTAAACAATCGCAAGGCGGTCTATCTGAGCAGGGAAACACAGGAACGTGCCGACTTCATTGTGCGTAGATTAGGCGACAGGGGCAGCAACCTTTCAAGCTTTGTTGAGAACATTGTGCGTCAGCATCTGGAGGAATATGGTGAAGACATAGAGAAATGGAGGAAGCTGTAAACAACAGAAAAACGGTCGAGGGCAATCAAGTCAAAGGCTATCCCTTTCACTCAAAATCCTTGACCGTTTTAGGATTGTACCAACAACAGATTTTTATTGAATACATTGAACGGTGGGGACACCATGAACGCAGTTAGACATGGAATGCACGGCATTCGTTTTTAGGCTATAAAACGTTTTAAGCGTAAATGATTTGTTCGGTAGCATTGCAAGACGTCAGTTTGTACCCACAAACTGCCCTTGCTCCCCTCGTCAGACTATCGGGGAGATAAGACCGTAATCACTCCGTTCTCATCGGTCAGTATTTAGGAATTAAGGTAATAAATCATCTACAATGATAAACTTTCAAGGAAACTTATATGAACAGATATAAAGGAAAAGCTGCCCGATGGCAGCAACAGGATAAAGAAGAACAGCGGATGAACAAAACGGAGTTCATCAAGGTAAGATGTACCAGTGAAGAGAAGAAACGTATCAAATCAAGGGCGGAAAGCACGGGACGGAAATTCTCCGATTATTGTCGGGAAATACTCCTTAACGGAGAAGTAACAGCCGTTCCCAAGATGACAGACAATGAGAGGGAAGCCATTGCCATTCTCCAACATACAGGAAGGTTCTATGGGCAGATTTCCAATCTCATCAAGCTCAAGGACGAGGATTGGCTACATATCACCAAGAACCTTTCGCTATGTGCCAAAGAGGCATTTAAGCGGTTTTACGACCCGCATTTTCGGGTGGATGATGAAATATATAAGGTCTTAAATCTAACAAGAAATGATATGTAAATGCAAGGCGATAGCGCACGGAAGCACAGCTTTGGACTATATTTTCAGGGAAGGCAAACTCGGTAGTCGGCTTGCATTCCACAATCTTTGCAGCAGAGATCCAAAGACTATCTATGAGGAAATGAAAGTGGTCAGTAACTACAACAGCCGTTGCAGGAACAAGTTTCTCCGTATCGAAATTGGCATCGCACCGCAGGACGAGAAAAAGCTGTCTGTGTCCGAATATATGTGGATAGCACATTTGTTTGCCAAGCGAATGGGACTTGACAACCACCAATGGGTGGCAGTAACGCACAAGGACACCGATAATAGACACATTCACATAATTGCTAACCGTATCAGTCTGTATGGAGAAGTCTATGATACCACCTTTGTGAGCAATAGGGCTGCAAGGGTGGCAGAGGAAATCAGCAGGGAGAAAGGCTTGACCATTGCAAAAGAGGTCAAGGCAGAAAGGAAACACCAAAAGGAAAAAGCCAGCCCTACAAGAGAGCAAACAAAGCAGCAGGTGCAGAAGATTTGCTACACCTTGCTTGACAAGTACAAAGGAACAGGCGTCACGGGGTATTCCATGTTCCTTTATGAATTGAACAAAAACGACATTACCATAGAGCGTATGAAGAACAAGCAGGGCAAGGTATATGGCTTGAAGTTCTCATACGCAGGGCAATCCTTCAAGGCTTCCGAAATCGGCAGGGAGTTCGGCTACCATTCCTTGCAGAAGAACTTTGAAACAACCAACAAGGAAGAATCAAGGAAACCACATCTAACAGTACAAGAGCCTACAGAAAAGAAAGAACAATCTGATACAGGCTACCAACTTGTACCTCCAAGCCGCTCCTCTATCTCACGAGACAATGATACCTCACAAGTGCAGAATCCCATTGGTGCAGTGGCAGACACCATCGTTAGCGCAGCCGATGAAGCGGTGGAAGGGTTAGGCGATTTAATTACACCAAGTACACAAGGCAATGACTTAACCGAAGCTGCATGGCAGCGCAAACTCAGATACCAAGCTAACAGAAAGAAGAAACGTGGAAGGGGAATATAAACATAGCAGCATACAAAAAGTGCAGAATAAAGAATATCTCATCAAAAACGCTTGTTATTCGGTAACAAAGTATTATCTTTGCAAACGGAATAACAAGCGTTCTTTGTTAGGCAGAAAACAGCGAAGCCAAGTAGCTCGCTCGTTTCTAAATCGTTACCTATTTAGTTTTACCAGCATGGTAACTTCTTTATTTTCAATGAGTTGTATTTTATGAATTATCTTCAAGGGCGAGTTTCAAATTGATAAAGATAAAAAATACGTAACATGTTGATATTTTGCTAGTTATAAAATGCTTCAAAATTTGCATATTTAAGCCTTTCTAGTATACTAACTTCAAATACGCAAACTACAAATCGGTTTCTGTCAATTAAATTCAAAAATGTAATAATGTATGCAGATATTGTTCTTCTTGTCGTAAGTGCGACAGAAGGGAGTATTGAAGATAAATTTTATCGAGCATAGTTTGTAGTGAAGATGAGTAAAATGAATTTTTTTTGGGGGGAACTTTTTTTAAAAATGGAGAAGGAAAGTTTTCCAAAAAGAAAATATTATAGCTTTTTTTAAACGAAAAGATTTTCGAAATTAGATTTATTCGAGTATATTTGCATCACATAAATCTTTTATATCTTACATTTGCATTTTTATTAAATAATGGAGGAACAAAAAATGTATACCTTCGATGAAGCATTCGAAGAGTCCTTGAAGTATTTCGATGGAGATCAGCTTGCAGCTCGTGTATGGGTAAACAAATATGCAATGAAAGACAGTTTCGGGCATATTTATGAAAAGTCACCATTAGAGATGCATTGGAGAATTGCCAACGAGGTGGCTCGTATCGAGAAAAAGTATAAAAATCCTTTAAGTGCCCAGGAAATTTTTGATCTTTTGGATCATTTTAGATATATTGTTCCAGCTGGAAGTCCGATGACGGGTATCGGTAATACTCATCAAGTAGCAAGTTTGAGTAACTGTTTTGTTATTGGTCTTGATGGTGATGCTGATTCTTATGGCGCTATCATGCGTATAGATGAAGAACAGGTTCAGTTGATGAAACGACGTGGTGGAGTGGGACATGATTTGAGTCATATTCGTCCTGCAGGTTCTCCTGTGAATAATTCAGCATTAACCAGTACCGGTATAGTTCCTTTTATGGAGCGCTATAGTAATTCTACTCGTGAGGTGGCACAAGATGGTCGTCGTGGTGCGCTTATGTTGTCTGTAAGTATCAAGCATCCTGATAGCGAAGCTTTTATTGATGCAAAGATGACAGAAGGTAAGGTGACAGGTGCAAATGTTTCGGTTAAAATCGATGATGAATTTATGCGGTGTGCCATAGAAGATGAACCTTATAGACAGCAGTGGCCTATTCATGATGTAAATCCTTCTGTTGTAAAGCAGATTTCTGCGCGTAAATTATGGGATAAGATCGTACATAATGCATGGAAAAGTGCAGAACCAGGAATCTTGTTTTGGGATACGATCCTTCGTGAGAGTATACCAGATTGTTATGCAGATTTAGGTTTTCGTACAGTAAGCACCAATCCTTGTGGTGAGATACCATTGTGTCCATACGATAGTTGTCGCCTGCTCAGTATTAATCTTTATTCATATGTAGAGAATCCTTTTACTCCACAGGCTTCATTTAATTATGACTTGTTTAAAAAACACGTTCAGTTGGCTCAACGTATTATGGATGATATCGTTGACCTTGAAATGGAGAAAATCGATTTGATTATGAATAAAATCGATAAGGATCCTCAACTGGAAGAAGTGAAGGGTGCAGAATATCATCTTTGGGAGAAAATAAAGCGTAAAAGCAGTCTAGGACGCCGTACGGGTGTAGGTATTACTGCAGAAGGTGATATGATAGCTGCTATGGGGTTGCGATATGGTACACAAGAGGCTACAGATTTCTCTGTATCAGTACATAAGACTTTAGCTCTTAATGCCTACAGAAGTTCTGTTAATTTGGCTGAGGAACGTGGTGCTTTTGAAATATATGATGCAAATCGTGAAGCCAAGAATCCTTTTATACTACGAATTAAAGAAGCCGATCCTGCATTATATGCTGATATGGTGAAATATGGTCGTCGTAATATAGCATGTCTGACGATAGCCCCTACTGGTACAACCTCGATTATGACACAGACTACCAGTGGTATAGAACCCGTATTTATGCCTGTTTATAAACGTCGTCGTAAGGTAAATCCTACTGATAAAGATGTACATGTTGATTTTGTAGATGAAGTAGGTGACAGCTTTGAAGAGTATATCGTATATCACAAGAAGTTTGTTGAGTGGATGAAAATCAATGGCTTTGATGTTAACAAGCGCTATAGTCAAGATGAAATCAATGAGTTAGTGGCTAAATCTCCTTATTATAAGGCTACAGCGAATGATGTCGATTGGCTTATGAAGGTGAAAATGCAAGGTGCTATTCAGAAATGGGTAGACCATTCTATCTCTGTAACGGTTAATCTTCCTAACGATGTAGATGAGTCTTTGGTAAATCGCTTATATGTAGAGGCCTGGAAAAGCGGTTGTAAAGGATGTACGATTTACCGTGATGGTTCTCGTTCAGGTGTAATGATTTCTGCCTCAAAGTCAGAGAAAAAAGAAGCAGAAAAACAGGGCACAGCAGATCCAAAAGAGCAGGAAAAGGATGATGTGGAAAACAAACAGCCTGAAGTAGTAGAAGTTAGGCCAAAAGAACTCGATTGTGATGTGGTAAGATTCCAGAATAATAAGGAAAAATGGGTAGCTTTTGTGGGATTACTTGATGGATATCCTTATGAAATCTTTACGGGGCTTCAGGATGATGAGGAAGGAATCTCTTTGCCAAAGGGTGTAACTAAGGGTAAGATTATTAAACAAACGAATGAAGATGGTTCCCATCGTTATGATTTCCAGTTTAAGAATAAGCGTGGTTACAAGACAACTGTAGAGGGATTGAGTGAAAAATTTAATCCTGAGTATTGGAATTACGCTAAGCTCATTAGTGGAGTATTACGTTACCGTATGCCAATTGATCATGTATTGAAACTTGTATCTTCGTTATCATTGAAAGATCAGAGTATCAATACTTGGAAAAATGGTGTAGAACGTGCTTTGAAAAAGTATATAGAAAACGGAACCAAGGCCAAGGGTAAAAAGTGTCCTGTTTGTGGACATGAAAATCTGGTCTACCAAGAAGGCTGTTTAATATGTACAAATTGTGGAGCTAGTCGTTGTGGATGATGAAGGTAAAAGAATGCTATATAAATATAACGAACCTGCGGTTTCATGCCTATCATGGCGTGTTACCGCAGGAGCGTTTAACGGGTAATGACTATTTATTAACATTGCATATCAGTTATGATTTTTCAGAGGCTTTAATATCTGATGATGTTAGGCATACTTTAAATTATGCAGAAGTATACCAAATTGTTTCAGAGGAAATGAAGCATAGCTGTAATCTGCTTGAGAAAGTAGCGGGCAATATAGGAAGCCATCTGATTCAAGCATTCCCATTAATTCAAGCAATCGATTTGCAGATTACTAAGGTTAATCCTCCTATGGGGGCTGACTGTAAAGGTGCAGGTGTAGAAGTTCACTTAATAAATGATAAATCCGGAGTCTGATTTTGTGTTATTTGCTAAATAATGATTACTTTTGTACGAATTCATTCATGATATGCATAAGAAATTACTGTTAACGATAGCAATACTTTTGTGTTTTGCAGTCTCTGTTGTAGCTGCAGATCAGAAATTCACGCTTGTTATTGATGCCGGACATGGTGGGCATGATGCTGGCGCTATAGGAGCAATCTCTAAAGAAAAGAACATCAATCTGAGTGTGGCTTTAGCTTTTGGCCAATATGTAGAGCAGAATTGTCCAGATGTAAAGGTTATTTATACACGTAGAACTGATGTCTTTATACCTTTGAAAGAGCGTGCAAGTATTGCAAATAGAAATAATGCAGATTTGTTTATTTCTGTTCATACCAATGCTCTTCCAGGTGGTAAGATAGCCAGAGGCTTTGAAACTTATACGCTTGGTATGCACCGTGCTAAAGATAATCTAGACGTCGCCATGCGTGAGAATGGAGTAATTTCAATGGAGCAAGGCTATAAGCAGACTTATCAAGGTTTTGACCCTCGTTCGTCTGAAAGTTATATCATGTTTGAATTCATTCAAGATAAAAACATGCAGAAGAGCGTAGATCTTGCCCGTTATATTCAGAATAGTGTGTGTACTCATGTAAGTGTACCTAACAAGGGTGTACATCAAGCAGGATTTTTGGTATTAAGAGAAACCTCGATGCCTAGTTGTCTTATTGAACTTGGTTTTATCACTACTCCTGATGAGGAGTCTGCATTGAATACATCTTCCTATGTAGATTCTCTTGCAAAACAAATTTATAACGGTTTCAAGCAGTATAAGGAGCAGTATTATACAGGATTGACTGTACCTTACCGTGCGACTAAAAAAGCAAAAGTCGAGATGCCTAAACTTGTACCAAGTAGCTATCAAGAGAATAATTCCAATGATGCTCCCAAAACGATTCGGAAAGTGGTTAAGCCAGCGCCGGTGGTATCAGAAAAGCAAAATGCTGTACAACCATCAGAGGTGCCTATATTTAAGGTGCAGATTTTAACGAGTAGCAGAGAATTGCGTAAGGGCGATGCTCACTTTAAAGGGGAAACAGATATCAACTCTTTCAAAGAAGATAATTTGATAAAATATACGGTTGGTTCTTCATCTAATTATAATGAAATCTATAAATTGAGAAAGTCATTGTTAGAAAAGTTCCCTAACGCATTTATCATTGCTATGAAAGGTGGTGATAAGGTAGATGTAAATGCTGCCATAAAAGAATTTTTAAAAAACAAAAAAAAGTAGTCTGATATGAAGTTTTTTACCAATGAAGTGAAGATTGCGCTCGTTGCTATTGCGGGTGTTGTAATCTTGTTTTTTGGCATCAATTTTCTGAAAGGAAAGAATTTGTTTGCTAATGCAAATACCTATTATATTACTTTTGATAATATTATGGGTTTAGGTGCATCTACTCCTATTTATGCCGATGGCTTTAAAGTCGGTACTGTAAAAAACATTGTTTTTGACTATGGTGAGCTTGGTCCAATTAAAATTGAAATAGAATTGAATCAAGCTATGAGAGTGCCTGTTGGTACCACTGCAGAAATCGACAAAGATTTAATGGGGAATACTCAGATCAATTTGTTGATTGCTGATAATAAGTCGAAATGGCTGTCTCCTGGAGATATTATTTCTGGTAAAGTTGCTGAGGGAGTGATGACTAAGGCTGCTGGACTTATTCCTGAAGTAGAGAAGATGATGCCTAAGGTAGATTCTATTCTTGATCGTCTGAATATGATACTTGCTGACCCTAATATTGGAAAATCACTTGGTAATATTCAGCAGACTACTGCTAATCTTGCAGTTTCTACACAGGAACTTAATACCTTGCTAAGAGGTTTAAATCATAGTGTGCCGGGCATGATTAATAAGGCAAACGGTGTGTTAGATAATACACAGACCTTAACTGGTAAGTTGGCAGATGTTGATGTTGCGGGTACTATGCAACAGATAAATGCAACTCTAGCTAATGCTAAAGAGTTTACTGAAAAGCTTAATAGTAATCAGGGTTCTTTGGGTAAACTTATGAATGATCCTTCGCTCTATAATCATCTCAATGCTACTATTCGAGATGCGGATTCGCTGATGATTGATTTAAAACAGCATCCTAAGCGTTATGTACATTTCTCTGTATTTGGTAGAAAGGATAAGTAATTTGAATTTTGTTTAGATAAGAAACTGATATGTGTTTCACGGAAGTAAATCAGGAACTCCCTATGATATAGGGTGTTCCTGATTTATGTAAATTGTTTCACGATATTGCTTAGCGGTGTTAATATAATCGATAACTGATTGACTTTTAGTTGATTACGTGGATATTGTCTAGTTGAATATTATAAGGAAAATAAATTGACGTATAATGTAATTTTAAAGAGCTAATGTGAGTTCTTTATCAAAATTATAAATGAAGTAATTTGTTTATGTCTAAAAACTTTCGTAATTTTGCAGTCGCAATAGTAAGAAATAATGCCGTTTGGCATGTTTAACACTTAAATTTAATAAATGCAGGTAAGTCCTAAAGCTCTTTGGGACAACAGTCTTACACTCATAGCTGAGAATGTTACCTTAGAGCAATATAATACATGGTTTAAGCCAATAGTCTTTGAATCGTATAATCAAGCAACGAAGACATTATTGCTAAATATTCCAAGTACTTTTTTTTATGAGTATTTGGAAGCTAACTATGTTGATTTATTAACCAAAGTGTTGACGCGTACCTTTGGGCAAGGTGTACGGCTTAATTATCGTGTTGTTGTTGTAAAAAATCCACCGACGACACAAAATATAGAGGCCGATCCTTCAGATCAGGCTCCTAAGCCTCAATCGAGTTTAGAAACTAATCAAGCTCCTTCCGTTTCGGATGCAGCCAAACCTCAGGATATTCCTTCTCATCTGAATAATCGATTAACATTTGATAATTATTTGGAGGGAGAGAGTAATAAACTGACTCGTACTGTTGGTGTCTCTATAGCTGAACATCCATACAATTCACAGTTTAATCCATTCTTTATTTATGGTCCTTCTGGATGTGGAAAGACGCATCTAGTGAATGCTATCGGATTAAAAATTAAGAAACTGTATCCTGATTCTCGTGTGTTGTATATCAGTGCCAAACTGTTTTCTGTGCAATATACACAGGCTGTGCTTGAAAATCATACCAATGATTTTATAGCTTTCTATCAGACTATTGATACCTTGATTATTGATGATGTGCAGGAATGGATGGGGAAAACTAAAACTTTAGAGACGTTCTTCCATATCTTCAATCATCTTTTCAGAAATAATAAGCGTATTATCCTGGCTTGTGATCGACCTCCTGTTTCTTTGACGGGTATGCCTGATCGTATGTTGACTCGTTTCTCTTGCGGTTTGATAGCCGAGATGGAAAAGCCAAATGTACAGTTGTGTATTGATATTATGAAGCACAAAATGCGGCGAGATGGCTTGGATATTCATGATGATGTTCTGACTTATATAGCTCAGAATGCTAACTGTAGTGTTCGTGACTTGCAAGGTACTATCAATCAGCTGTTAGCTTACAGTATTGTATATAATAGTAAAATTGATATCAAGTTGGCAAAACGCTGTATAGAGCGTGCTGTAAAAGTCGATGATCGACCATTAACGGTGGATGATATATTGGAGCAAGTATGTAATCACTATAATGTGACATCCACTAATATTAATAGCCGAAGCCGGAAACGTGAATACGTAATAGCTCGTCAGGTTTCTATGTATCTTTGTCAAAAATATACAAAGATGCCGGCATCACGTATTGGTATGTTGGTAGGAAAGCGAGACCATTCTACGGTGGTGCATAGTTGTAATCAGGTGGAAACTCGTCTTAAAACGGATAAGAAGTTCTTTGATGAAATTCAAAGTATAGAGAATTCTTTTAAACTTAAAAAATAAAATAAAAACTCCAAATCTTACGGTTTTGGAGTTTTTATTTTATTTAGTCCATGTGGAAAACCTCTTCCATTGGTATACTTATAGGACTATTATCAGGATTTGTATCCATAATATCGGCCATCATATCCCACCATTTCTGTGTAATGGGGTCTATATCAGTGGTATCCTGACTATTGGTCTCTTTACTGCATTCTTGATAGGCAAAGAGGAGATTAGTTTCTTTATCCCAGAAAATACTGTAGTTATTTACACCTGCATCTTTAATCATTTGTTTTAACTCAGGCCAGATTGCAGCATGTCTTTTTGCATATTCTTTTTCGCATCCAGGTTTTAAATACATTTTAAAGGCAAATCTTTTCATGTTTTTAATTTTATAGTTATTTAGGTTGACACAAAGGTACAAAAAAAAATAAAGCCACTGCCTTTTGACAATGGCTTTATTTGATTCTGCAAGAAAATATTCAAAGCTTACGAGTTTCAGACAAGGTCTCACTGCGAAAAGTGGACATGATTACGTATGTATTGATTTTCCATGTTCTTGAGCACAAAAAATGTATATTATTTGGAATTGAAAGTACGATATACTAAGTATTTTCCATTTCCTTCAAATGTAATAGTGTCGCCTATAGCTTCATTCAGTGTACCTTGCCATAGTTCATTAAAAGCGTAAGTATTCCATTTGCATCCTTCACTATAAAGTGTGGTACATCCAAAATTGAAAATACTAATCTGTTGTCCACGGAAAGATTCAAACTGATTTTTTCCTTCTGCAGGAGTAAAATATCCATGGTCGGTAACCATGGTAGCCTGAATATGAAAAGCATGCATATAACGAATCAAAAGGCTGATATTGCCTAAAGTATGATCTTCTCGTTTACCTGTGGCTCCTAAATAACAGATAGACGTATATCCTTTAGCCATACAGTATCGTGTGGCTTTGGTAAGGTCATTGTCTTCCTGTTCACTAATATGATGAAATATAGACTGATATTTTGTTTTGAACTCTTCTGTTAGCGAGTCTCCATCCCCAACGATAGCATGGGGGATGTAACCATGTTCGATATAGGTCTGAGCAGTTCCATCGCAACAACATACAAATTTAGCATGTCGTAATAAAGCCAATGGGATGGGGTGAGTAGGATAGTCGCCACCTGCAATGATTACGGCTTCCGGATGATAGCTTTCTGTTATGAGAGGAAAAATCATAGAGCTGATATTTATTGAGTTGCCATTATTTTTTTCCACTTACATATTCCTGCAAATGAAATGATGACGTATAATATATATAAGCCACCTGTAAAGAATAGACCTTTGTACAGATAGAGTAGGGATAATTCTATGTCGGCTACAATCCATATCCACCATTGTTCCAGATATTTTCGAGCTAGTGCCCAGAGTCCGATGATGCTTAATGCATTTCCCAGACTATCGAGTATGGGAACATTACTATTGGTGAAATGAATGAGGATAAGGTAGATTCCTACCCAAAGTGCGCAAAATGCAATGATGGTAGGTAGAATATATCTTTTCGGGATGTGAGTAATAGGTACCTCTTTATGTTCTTTGTTGCTAAATAGTTTCCATGCAACAAATCCATAGATTGCTGCTAAAGTATAGTAAATACTCATACCGAAGTCGGCAAATAATCCCGCTTCGTAATACACAAAAATATAGATCACTGGCATAATAATGCCGGTGATCCATAAGTAAATACTAGCTTTATATTCTTGATAGACATAGATGAGGCCTGTAAGGGTACCTAATATATCCATCCAATGGTCTATTAGAAATTTTTCCATTTAGAAACGTAATGTAATATTACCCATCATATTAAAGCCTGCCATAGGTACATAACCTAGCAGGTAGTAGCGGTTGTCAGCGGGATAGTCTTTGCCTACGATAGCTGAATAAGCCCAGCCGCTTGCTGCATAATGACGATTAAAGATATTATTTAGGTCAATGCCGAAGACAACTTCCTTCATACCCATGATGTGTTTGCTCATATGGTGAGTATATTTCAGGTTGATATTTGTCTGGGAATAGCTTGGAAGCGATCTATCCTTATTCTCGCTATTATCCATATACTGGCGGCTTACAAAATTGGTATGCCAAACTGCACTTATGCCTTGGTAATGGAAATTGAGGAAGCCGTTAAGTATGGTTGATGGTGAGAACGATAAGGTAGAATTGTCATAGTGTATAGTCGTTGAAGGCTGTTCTACCCAGTTTTCATCATATGTTTCAACTACTTCATCAAAATCTTTGATTTTGTTTTGTGACAAAGCTGCATTACCTGCGATTGTAAACCATTTTACCGGACTCCAATCAGCAGAGAGTTCGATACCTATACGGTAACTTTTCTTGATATTGGTTGTTAAATTTTCGCCAATATCACTTTTGGCTCCCGTCTGCACAAACTGGTTATCGTAATTCATATAGTATAAATTAGCACCAGCATTCCAGTTGTTACCAGAGAACTGATAACCTAGTTCAAAATCGAGCATATGCTCTGGCTTTGGTGCTGGATATGAACCATTATCAGTGAAGTTGTTGCGTTCTGGTTCACGACCAGCATAAGCTATAGAGAAATACGCCTTGTGTCCATTCTGATGAAAGCTAATACCAGCTTTTGGATTAAAGAAATCATATTTCTTGTCAATGTTCAGTTCCTGATTTTTATAGGTATTACTATTGATGACTTTATAAAACTTATCATTGAGACCGTTAGTCTTATAATCAATGTGTCTATACTGTAAGTCGGCAAATATATCCCACATCGAGTTGATGTGGTAATTAGCCTTTGCAAATACAGAATAGTCATATTTGTGTGCGTCAGAATTATAGTACTTGTTGTCGCTATAAGGCTTTTGGATATTTAAATTTGATTTATTTTTAATGTAGTCGATATATCCAAAATGGTTGGCGCGGAATTGTTGTAAGTTTACTCCACCTACGATGTCCCAATTTTTATCCTTATAGTTAGCATTGTATACAATACCATAAGTATGTTGAGTCATACCTTTACGGCGGATGAAATCAGATTTCTTAACGAAACTATTGTCATCTTTAGAGGTAGCATACATTCCAAATTTTTCAAACTTATTGTTTGAACGGAATTCCTTATAATAGCCATGTCCGTAGGTATAGTGTAAAGCGGCACTGTGTGACCAGTGGGTAGAGGAATTCCAAGTTACTGATAAAATATTGTGATTCTGATAGAAATTATCAGTTGCTTTATCCCAGAAAGTACCATCCTCTAATTGGTATCTGTTGATGGTATATCCGCCTTCCCAATCAGGAGTGAAACTCTCATAGAGGCTATTGAACTTGCCCAAGCCTAGGTTATACATATCCTCATAGGTCTTTATGCCCATATAGCTATTCATACTGTAATCGTCATTGCCAGCTGTAACACCATTCCAAGCTTGACCTGTCTTTTCGAAGTTTCCGATATTCTTATATTTAATTTGGAAATTATGACCGATATAAGTGAGGCCACCATAGTAAGACCCCGAGCGACCAGATGTGCCATGAAGGTATCCATCAGTTGCTGTCTCATGATAAGCACCATCAAAAATGAGATGATTCCAAAGCAATCCTGTAGAGAAATTAACACCAGCATGGTAGGTGTTGTATGAGCCAAAAGAGCCTGTAACTTCAGCTGATGGCTCAAAGTTAGGTGTTGCTGTTGCCAAAGAAATGGTACCACCAAAAGCGCCATCACCATTCGTAGAGGAACCGATACCACGTAGAATCTGTGCAGAACCTAAGAGAGAACCATAAGAATTCATATTAACCCAAAAAACAGTTTGGTCTTCAGGAGAATTCAGAGAGACGCCATCTAAAGTTACATTAATACGACTACCTGCAGCTCCGCGAATGCGCATATAAGTAGTTCCAATTCCAAGTCCGTTCTCGCTCCAGGCTAAAATACCAGGTGTATTTGCAAACAGGAATGGAAGTTCTTTTCCTGATTTGGAAAAATTTTGTAAATCGCTTTTCTTGAAATCAGCCATCGCAAATGGCGCATTTTCTTGAGCACGGACACCTTTGACCACAACATCTTCTAATTGATGAATCTTAGTTGTGTCTAGGTGAGTCTGTGCATTTGCTCCAGCTACACTAATAAGTGTGGCTGAAAACAATACAATCTTTTTCATCTTGTAGTTTTATAAACATTAAAAAATGAGGGTAGTCCTACCTACGCCGGCATTATCCGGATCAGGTTGTTGGGTATATTCTCAGCAAGGGCAATCGCCCAAGCACCCCCTTATACATCTGTATACGTGTACAAAGGTACTTCAAAAAACGGATATAGCAAAATTATACATAAAAAAAAGTCTCGAATCTGACAATTTGCAGATTCGAGACACTATTATTTTGTTGATAAATGGTCAGTATATTACTTCTTGCATCCTGCACAAGGTGCCCATGGTTTAAGCTCCTTAAAGAAGTCGTGCCCCTTATCATCTACGAGGATAAATGCTGGGAAGTCTTCTACTTTGATTTTCCAAACGGCTTCCATACCCAATTCTGGATACTCTACACATTCGATGCTCTTGATGCTACTCTGAGATAATACAGCAGCTACACCACCAATAGTACCAAGGTAGAAACCACCATGTTTTTTGCAAGCATCTGTAACTACTTGCGTACGGTTACCTTTAGCAATCATAACTAAACTACCGCCATGTTCCTGGAATTCATCAACATAAGGGTCCATACGGTTAGCTGTAGTAGGTCCCATACTTCCACAAGGATATCCTTCAGGAGTTTTAGCAGGTCCTGCATAAAGAATAGGATGATCCTTAAAATATGCTGGTAAGTCTTCACCTGCATCTAATCTTGCTTTCAGTTTAGCGTGTGCAATATCACGAGCTACGATAATAGTACCCTTCAAAACGACGCGAGTTGAAACAGGATATTTAGTTAATTCGGCTCTAACAGCATCGATACCCTTGTCGAGATCGATTTCGATACCTTTGCCACCTTCACCTGGGTTTCTATATTCTTCAGGAATTAGTTCGCCAGGATTAGAATCCATCTTCTCCAGCCAGATACCATCTTTATTGATTTTACCCTTGATATTGCGGTCTGCTGAGCAGCTTACACCCATACCGATAGGACAACTTGCACCATGTCGTGGCAAACGGATAACTCGGATATCGTGTGCTAGGTACTTACCACCAAACTGTGCTCCAAGACCAATCTTATGTGCCTCTTCAAGAAGTTTATTCTCTAGATCAATATCACGGAAAGCACGGCCCGTCTCATCTCCTGTAGTAGGAAGATTATCATAATATTTAATGGACGCAAGTTTAACGGTGAGCAAGTTTTTCTCAGCAGAAGTACCACCGATAACGAAAGCGATATGATATGGAGGACAAGCAGCTGTTCCTAAGTGCTTCATTTCTTCAACGAGGAATGGAAGGAGGGTTCCCTCATTCTGAATGGTAGCTTTAGTCATTGGATAGAAGTAAGTCTTGTTAGCTGAACCGCCACCTTTAGCAACCATAATAAAGCGATATTCTGCACCTTCAGTAGCTTCGATATCAATCTGAGCAGGAAGGTTGCAACGAGTATTTACCTCATCGTACATGTTGAGAGGGGCATTTTGTGAATAGCGAAGGTTTTCCTGTGTATATGTGTTGTAAACACCGCGAGCGAGTGCTTCTTCATCTTCGAAGCCTGTCCAAACCTGCTGTCCCTTTTCAGCATGGATAATGGCTGTACCTGTATCCTGGCAGAAAGGTAAAATACCTTTAGCAGCTGTTTCTGCATTGCGAAGCATAGTCAGAGCTACGTATTTATCATTCTCTGTTGCTTCAGGATCTTTCAAAATTTTTGCAACTTGCAGATTATGCTCACGACGAAGCATAAATTCTGCATCGTGGAATGCCTGCTGTGCCAATAAGGTGAGTGCCTCTTTGCTTACCTTTAAGATTTCTTTACCTTCAAATTCACCAACTGATACACCTTCTTTTGAAATCAGTCGATATTCAGTATCGTCCTTCTGTACTTGAAACATAGGAGCATACTTAAAATCTGGTGCTTTTGCCATAATGTTTTTATTTTTTATATATAAGTTAGTATTTTTGTTTGTTTAAAAAATCGTTGAGTGTTTCGATGGCCACATCGCCCATCTTGAATTCATTCTCAGCGTCGTATTTGATAGCATTATTCCATTCATTCAGAGCTTGCTGGTAATCTTGTTGAATGTGGATAATATCTTCTTGTCCAATAGTGTCTAAGTGATAGAAACTTAGAATGATTCGGAATGCCCATGCCCATTTGTATTCTTCATAATGTGCATGTATGTTTTGCATTTCTTCCTGTAATTCAGAATAGCTAGTGATACAGCCATTCTTGATATTGTCAATAAGCTCCAGTTCTTTCTCTTCTGGTAAAATTAAGCCTGCTAAATCGTTCCATTCGCCAGAGCCTATACTTGTAGAAGGTAAATCGATATCCAAGTGTTTTTGAAGTGTTTCTCCAATAAAAAGCCTAATAGCTAAATCGTAGTATTTTATGCCTTTTTCTAATGACTTATTACGAATGTTACAACCTTTATAGATATAGCTAGCCATGTGCTCGCCTTGTTCTGTGCGTAAATCTTCCAAAACTTTTTTTCCTCGGCAACATTCTTGTATAGTCGTCGGATTGAGCCAGTCGAAATTGATAATGCTGTTTTTTCCACTTCTTACGCGCATATCTCGTTTTGGCCATTTTGAAATGTCACGATATGTTCCTACAGTGGTAATATTTCTTCCTGGTGCCAAGTAAGTGCTATCGTTACTACCAAAGATATAGCTGAAAGGTAAATCTAGGGTGCAAGGATGATTTTGTATTTTCCCCATGCACATAGAGAAACTTCCTATTTGAGCAGGCCATAGAATATGTGTTCCACTGGCAGTTTTGCTTCCACGTTCTATGATTCCCCAATGGATAGGTCCCATTTTGTAGGCATGATTGCTGTAATTTGTGTTACTTCCTGCATTATAGAAGGAATATTGTCCGCTGATAAGTAAAGTGCTCTTATGATGACTAACGGTGAAAGGTCCACAGAATGCAGCACAACTCTCTCCGTTATCAAGATAGCTATTGGCAAAAAAGAGAGAATTATCTGCTGATGCGCCTTTACCAATATGACAGGCTTCTCCAACAAAACAATTATTGATCTTGGCACCATCCATAATGGAAGCATTAGCTACAACTATACAGTTTTCCAAAATGACATCATTCCCAATGAATATTCCTGAATCTGCATCCATCGGATAGGTGAATAAAGTTGTTTCACAAATACGTGAAGCTCCATTAACTTCGCAATGGTCCATGATGATAGAATTGGTAATCTCCAAGGTATTCGTAATCTTCACTCCATAGCCTATTTCTCCGCGTTCGGGTGTGTTGCTTTGAATGACATTTCTGACTAATTTCCACATGGACGATTTAAATTCCTTATCATCTGCATGCTTCACCATTAATGCTGCAATGTTGGATGTAAGTCCTTCGAAAAGAATGGTGTTTCCGTTATCAGACTCGTTGATTACAGATATAATATTTCCTCTACCGAAAGTATATTCTGTGGAAGTGTTAATTTTGCCGATATTGACGAGAATGCTATCTTCACC
Source organism: Segatella baroniae B14 (assembly GCF_022024235.1). Taxonomy (GTDB): domain Bacteria; phylum Bacteroidota; class Bacteroidia; order Bacteroidales; family Bacteroidaceae; genus Prevotella; species Prevotella bryantii. The sequence goes on along the minus strand of NZ_CP091799.1, from coordinate 1,732,850 downwards.
GATGGTATAATTATAGATATAACCACCAATATTTTCTATCAAGCAATTATCTCCAACTGTTACGTCGCGAAGAATAGCATGACGAATGCCACTGTGTCTTGAAAAGCCATCTTCAAATGTGATATTCTTTTCAAAGACACCCAAGTATATTTCTCCAGAGAATTCTACATTCTTGAGATAGAGAGGACTGAAATCTTCTGCAACATTGATAGCTGTCCAGTCTTCTGCTATACATCCTTGTTTTTCAAGAATTTGTATTTCTTCTTCTGTTAGTGATCTATATTCGTCCATTTTCGTCAATATTATCTTGGGGACTATCCGTTTTTATTCAACTTCTGGATATAGAAAGTCGTTGTAAGGATATTTTTGAACATGGAGCTCGCGTACTTTCTTGTACAGAATATCTCTAAACTCATCGACATTCTCCTTAGTCTTGGCAGAAATGAAAATGCAGTTGTCATGCATACGAGCCATCCAAGTCTTCTTTAATTCGTCTAGACTAATATTTTCCTTGGTTGAAGGTGTTAAATCGTCTTCTTCCTTTTCCACCCATGTATAATTGTCAATCTTGTTGAAAACAATCATACTAGGTTTATCTGTACAACCAATATCCTTTAGTGTCTGTTCTACAACGTTAATCTGTTCCTCAAAGTCAGGGTGAGAAATATCTACCACGTGTACTAACAAGTCTGCCTCTCGGGTCTCGTCAAGTGTACTCTTGAAAGAATCTACAAGATCTGTAGGAAGTTTACGAATAAATCCAACTGTGTCAGCCAATAGAAATGGTAGATTCTTGACAACGACTTTTCGTACGGTAGTATCAAGGGTCGCAAATAATTTGTTTTCGGCAAATACTTCGCTTTTTGACAACAAATTCATGGTAGTTGATTTACCTACATTGGTGTATCCTACCAAGGCTACTCGGATGAGGCGTCCTCGATTTTTACGCTGTGTAGACTGTTGACGATCGATTTCTTCAAGTCGCTTCTTGAGCAAAGTGATACGTTGTAAAATGATACGACGGTCCATCTCTAACTGGGTTTCACCAGGACCACGTAGACCAACAGAACCTTTACCACCACCTGAACCTGATCCACCTCCTTGGCGTTCCAAGTGAGTCCATAAGCGTTGAAGACGTGGCAACATATAGCGATGTTGGGCAAGTTCTACTTGAGTCTTAGCATTTGCTGTCTGAGCACGCATAGCAAAAATATCTAGGATAAGTGAAGTTCTATCCAATATCTTGACGCCAAGCTCCCCTTCGATATTTCTAATTTGTTTGGCTGTAAGTTCGTCGTCAAAGATAACCATACCAATTTCTCGTTCGTTATCCTCTTCGTCTTTGATATATTGTTTGATTTCCTCAAGTTTACCTTTACCTACATAGGTAACTTGACTTGGTCCGTTTACTCTTTGCGTAAATCGCTTTACAGTAACAGCCCCAGCTGTGTCTGCTAAAAATTCGAGTTCGTCAAGGTATTCCTTAGTCTTTTCCTCGTTCTGGTTTGGAGTTATGAGTCCAACTAGAATAGCTGTTTCAGCCTTGGCTTCTGATATTACGAATTCTTTCATGCAATTTTTTTTAAATTATGTATGCAAACTTACAAAAAAAAAGTGAGACGGGTGTGTATTTGTTTTAAAAACTAAAGGATATAGATTAAAAGATCATAGTAAAAAAGGGATTTTTTAGTAAAAATAGTGTCAATTTTCCACTTATTGTCAGTGTAGATGAATTGCAAAATAGTATCTGCTAAACCCTATACAGGTACTTTAACTACCGCAAACGTTTACGTTGAAATTTGCGTAAAAAGTGAATTCCATTTTGATGTAAATCAATTATTATCATTATCTTTGCAGTGGTTTTAATATAACTGATTTTCAAAAAAAGAGATCATAACTACATAAAAACACAAACTGCTGAAACATTCAAAATGAAGAAATTCGTCTCGACGTGATGTCGAGACGATTTTTTTTGTATATTTGTATATGATTTTAATTATAAAAACTTTCTTCTTGTAGAATCAATAACCTAACAATCTAAAAATGCAAAAAGTTATATTTATTTGTCTTTTTTTGCTTTCTTCGTTTTCGATGAAGGCTGAGAATCGAGTTGTTACATCTCCTAATGGTAAAACTATAGTTAAGTTGGTAGATGATGGAGGCCTTTTAAATTATCAAGTAGAGTATGATGGAATGCTTATGCTCGAACCTTCAGGCTTGGGGCTTCGTACTGATATTGATGATTTTACCAAAGATCTCAAATTTGTAAAAGAGGAATCTTCACGTATAGAGGATACTTACACGATGGATAGAACTAAAGCTTCTAAAGTGCATTATACGGCTAATAAACTAGAGGTAACATATTCTACGGTTCAAAATCATCAGATAACAATTGTTTTTCAAGTTTCTGATAATAATGTAGCTTATCGTTATTTAATTCCTCAACAGAATAGTGGTGAGACCAAAATCGTCAAGGTGTTAGAAGAGGCTAGTAGTTTTAAACTTCCACAATCGACAACAACATTTTTAAGTCCTCAGATTACTCCTATGACAGGTTGGAAGCGTAGTAAGCCTTCGTATGAAGAAGAATATGTTGCAGAAGCTAAACTTTCCGAAAAGTCTCAATTTGGTGTAGGTTATACTTTTCCATGTCTTTTTCATGTAGGAAACGAAGGATGGGTTCTGATTAGTGAAACGGGCGTGGATAGTCATTATTGTGCAAGTAGATTGAGTGATTGGAATGCTCAACGAGGCTATACCATTGCTTTTCCACAGGAAGGTGAAAACAATGGTGTGGGAAGTGCCTTTGCTGCATTTGGATTGCCTGGAGTGACTCCTTGGCGAACGATTACTGTGGGGGCATCTTTAAAGCCAATTGTAGAAACAACTATTCCATTTGATGTTGTAAAGCCTTTGTATGATCGTAAATATACTTATAAGCCTGGTCGTTATACATGGAGTTGGTTGGTTTGGCAAGATAATTCTATCAACTATAATGATCAGGTTTCGTTTATAGATTTAGCAAGTAGAATGGGATACGAATATTGTCTTGTAGATGGACTCTGGGATGAGTCTATGGGGCATAGTGGTATCGAAAAGTTGTCTAGTTATGCACAGGATAAAGGGGTAAACTTGATGCTTTGGTATAATAGCAATGGTTATGCAAACGACGCCCCTCAGGGTCCTCGCGATATTATGAATAATAGCATTAATCGAAAGAAAGAAATGGCCTGGATGCAAAAAAATGGTATCAAAGGCATTAAGGTTGATTTCTTTGGAGGGGATAAGCAGGAAACTATAAAATTGTATGAGGATATCCTAAGTGATGCTAATGATTATGGCTTATATGTTATTTTCCATGGTGCAACTATGCCTCGTGGTTGGGAGCGTATGTATCCGAACTATATCGCTAGTGAAGCGGCATTAGCCAGTGAAAATGTTTTCTTCTCTGAACATCATGCTAAAAAAGAAGGATTTGAGCTGACCATGCATCCATTTTGTAGAAATACGTTGGGTGCTTTTGATTGGGGTGGTGTTATAATGAACCGATATATGAGTCGCGATAATAAGTCTCGTCATCCTCGTTATACAAGTGATGTCTTTGAAATGGCTACGGCTATCACGAATCAAGTTGCGTTTAATTGTGTAGAAATAACGCCTGAGTCAGAGAAAACACTATCTGATTGGAAAATCGATTTCTTGAAGAAGATTCCAAGTCAGTGTGATGAAACTCGTTTCTTAGCAGGTTATCCGACTAAATATTTCTGTGTTGCTCGTCGGTATGGTGATACATGGATGGCTGCTGGTATTAATGGAACGGAACAACCTATCAAGGTCCTTTTGGATTTACCTGAGTTTGCTGGCAAGACAGTGAAACTACTTTTGGACAAAAATAAGAAGAAGGGACAGCTTGTTGCTGACTCTGAAATGAAGCAAGTAAAAGTTGGCAAAAATGGTAAAATCGCAGTTGTCTTGCAGCCTATGGGGGGTGTTATCCTATGTGAGTAAGCATTATATGTCTTACAAAAAAAATCCTGGAAAAGCTACAATACTTTTCCAGGATTTTTTGTAAGTGCATTGTATTTTAGTTTCTAAATACTAATCCTTGCATATTTGCATCAATGATAATCGGTTTGTCGCGTAATACAGTTTCGGCAAGAATTTTCTTACTTAAATCATTGAGCACATACTGTTGGATGGCTCGCTTAACAGGTCGTGCTCCAAACTCAGGATCAAAACCGACATCACCAAGATAATCTATAGCTGCATCGGTTATCTGGAGTTGGAAACCTTGTTGGGCAAGCATCTTTGATACACTATTCATTTGCAAGCGTACGACTTCTCTAATCTGTGGCTTGCTTAGTGGCAGGAACATAATCGTATCATCGATACGATTAAGGAACTCCGGACGAATGGTCTTTTTCAACATATCCATAATCTGATGGTTGAGCTCTTCTTGCTCGTTATTACTGAGCACTCCGTGTGCCTCTTCCATTCTTTCTCGGATAAGGTTGCTACCCAGATTGCTTGTCATGATGATAATCGTATTTTTAAAGTTGACAGTTCTACCCTTATTGTCAGTCAATCGTCCATCGTCTAATACTTGTAAAAGTATATTGAATACATCAGGGTGTGCTTTCTCGATTTCATCGAAGAGAATAACACTGTATGGTTTGCGTCTTACTGCTTCAGTGAGTTGGCCACCTTCATCATATCCTACGTATCCTGGAGGCGCTCCTACGAGCCGTGAAACACTGAATTTTTCCTGATACTCACTCATGTCGATTCGCGTCATCATATTTTCATCATTGAATAGGTAGTCAGCTAGTGCCTTCGCCAATTCAGTTTTACCTACACCCGTTGTGCCAATGAAGATAAATGAGGCTATTGGTCGTTTAGGGTCCTGAAGCCCAGCACGACTTCTTCTCACGGCATCGCTCACGGCACGTATGGCTTCTTCCTGACCAATAACCCGCTTATGAAGTTCTTCTTCCATATGCAAGAGCTTTTCCCTTTCACTCTGAAGCATTCTGGTAACAGGAATACCAGTCCATCTACTAACGACTTCAGCGATATCATCAGAAGTAACTTCTTCACGTACCATTGCTTCCCCACCTTGGGTTGCCTTCAATTGAAGTTGGATATTGTCAATATCCTGTTGCAGTTGTTGCAATTTAGAATATCTTATTTCAGCTACACGTTCATAATTACCTTCTCGTTCAGCGCGTTCAGCTTCATATTTCAAATTTTCTATTTCCTGTTTGTCCTGCTGAATCTTGTTTACCAAAGCTCTTTCGCCTTCCCATTTTGCGCGATAGTCTTTTTCTTTGTCTTTTAGTTCAGCGATTTCTTTATCAAGGTGAGCGATTTTGTCGGTATCATTTTCACGCTTAATCGCTTCTCGTTCGATTTCAAGCTGTTTTAGTCTTCTGTTTAATTCGTCTAATTCTTCTGGAACAGAATCGCGCTCCATGCGGAGTTTAGCTGCAGCTTCATCCATTAAGTCTATCGCTTTATCAGGTAGAAATCGGTCGCTGATGTATCGTTCTGATAAATGTACAGCAGCAATACAAGCATCATCCTGGATACGTACCTTGTGATGATTTTCGTATCGTTCCTTGATACCACGAAGGATGCTGATGGCATCTTCTTCTGTAGGTTCATCTACAAGTACAGTTTGGAATCGACGTTCTAATGCTTTATCTTTCTCGAAGTATTTTTGATATTCATTTAAAGTAGTGGCACCGATAGCTCTAAGTTCTCCACGAGCAAGAGCAGGTTTTAGAATGTTTGCAGCATCCATGGCACCTTCACCACCACCTGCTCCAACCAGTGTATGAATTTCATCGATAAAGAGAATAATCTCACCATTTGCATTGGTAACTTCCTTAATTACGCCTTTAAGACGTTCCTCAAATTCTCCCTTATATTTCGCACCGGCAACAAGGGCGCCCATGTCCAACGAGTAGAGTTGCTTATTCTTTAGATTTTCAGGAACATCTCCTCTGACAATACGTTCAGCCAATCCTTCTACAATAGCAGTTTTACCTGTACCAGGTTCGCCAATCAGAATCGGATTATTCTTAGTTCTTCTACTCAGTATCTGGAGCACCCGTCTGATTTCTTCATCACGTCCGATAACGGGGTCGAGTTTTCCTGTACGAGCCTCTTCTATGAGATTCTTAGCATATTTGGATAAAGCCTGATAGTTTTCGTCTCCGCTTTGACTTTGTACTTTCTGACCTTGTCGAAGTTCCTGAATAGCAGCCAGCATCTCTTTTTCGGTGCAACCTGAGTCTTTTAATATTCTACTAGCAGCTGAATTTGCATTTAATAACGCCAGTAAAATAGGTTCTATGCTTATGAATTCATCGCCCAATTTCTTAGATATGTCAAAGGACTTTTGTAATACGTTGTTTGAATCATTACTCAAATAAGGTTGTCCACCTTGTACTTTAGGCAAATGGTTTATTTCCTGTTGTACAGCATATTCAATAGCAGTACCGTTTATACCTAATTTTTGAAAGATATAGTTAGTTATATCTTTCCCTTTGCTCATGATACCAGCAAGAAGGTGAACAGGTTCTATTGTTTGTTCTCCTGCTTTTTGTGCAATATTTGCTGCCTCTTGTATGGCTTCTTGAGCTTTAATTGTAAATTTGTCGAATGTCATATTCGTGCTCCTTTCTTTTTTATTGTTATTTTCTATGGAGGGGTTGGCAACAAATAAGCCATTGTATAAAAGGTGTCAAATTGTCTTATCGGCAAGACAATTTGGCACCTTTTGGTACTCGTGAATAGGTTTTAGAAGATATTTTAAGCCTGGTTGGCATTCATTTCTTCTTCGGTTTCGGAAATATTTTCGAGTTTATTTTGTTTTGATAATTTATATTTTCGTTTAGGATTTTCTTTTGCGCCATATTTGAGTAAATTATTGGCGGCAGTTTCTATGCTCTGACCGTTTGGAGCTGTTATAGTATTGAGTTTATTAAAGGCTTTACGTGTATTGTCGAATTGCTTTTCTACATCCTGAAGTCGCTCATAATATATTTGGATGCGGTCTATAATTAAGTTGGCAGTATCCATAATTCGTTGTTGGTTTTCCACCTGTTTTACTTGTTTCCACGTCATTTCCAAAACCCTTAACATCATGTACAGGTTTTGACTTCCTGAGATGACAACCCCTTGGTCATATGCCCATTTCCATAAGTTTTGATCATTTGTTAGTGCTAGTTGTAGGGCACTTTCGCTAAATACATACATAAACACGAAGTCTAATTTTTGATGACCTTCTTGTATATAATTGTTATATTGCTTGCGTGCCAGTTCGACAACATGGGTTCTTACAGAAGTGAGGTGTCTGTTTAATGCATCTTTCTTGTCGTCTTCAGAGTCTGCATTATAGTAATCTTCAAAAGCTTTGAACGACATTTTGGAATCGATAATGACATCTCTGTCGTACGGAAAATGAAGAATAACATCAGGAATAAGTTTTTTGCCGCTTTCATCGTTTTTAATAAAGTTGCCATGAGAATCTTTCATGGTATATTGTTCTTCAAACTGTACGCCTTCTTCAAGTCCCATATTTTCGAGAATCTGACGTAAACGAAGTTCACCGAAATTACCTTGAGTCTTGTTTTCGCTTGTTAAGGCTTGAGCTAATTTATCAGCTCGTTCTCCTACTTCCTGTGCTTGTTTAAGATTAGCTTTAATAGAAGCATCTAATCTTTCCAGCGATAAAGACTGATCTCGATCGTTTTTCTCTACAGCCTCTTTCATCTGTTTGATGTTTTCATGCAGAGGTGTAAGGATAGCTGATAGTTGTTGCTGGTTGGTTTGGGAAAGTTCTTCTGAGCGTTGTTTTAAGATTTCTTCTGAGGCATGATGAATTTGTTCGTTAATTAGTTTGGACTGTTGTTCGAGCGATTCTTTATGTTGTTGTCTTATTATTTCTAATTGTCTAACATACTCTGTTCGTAATTCATTTTTCTCATACAAGAATAGTTTGCGAGCTTCTTCTTTTTCTTGTGCATTTCGTTCTCTTTCTTCTTGTAGCTGTTTGTTGAGGCTTTCTATAGCATGTTGGTTTTGTTGCGTTATGCTTTCCAGTTTGGTTTGGAAAATGTCGCGTTGTGACATCAACTGTGTTTCTTGTTGATGATGTTTGTTATTGCTAATGATGTAGCCGATGATAATACCGATGATAATTCCTAATATAAAGTATATAATATCCATGTTATAGTTTAATGAAACTTTCAAATTTTTAGTGCATGCAAAGTTAGTTATTTTTTTGCTAATTCAATAGTTTTTACTATCTTTGTCGTGAAGTTATATTTCTTGGCTGTTATGTTTGTCTTTTGTTTCCAAAAGTAATAAAAGTATGAACTATTTATCAAGAGTAGAGTATAGATAGCTTAAAAGACAAAAGTTATGAAAAAGAAGAATATTATCTTAGCCATTTTGTTGGCATTCGCATCCATTCAGCTTCAAGCTCAGCGTATCGTTACAGATGAATCTTCTATTGATTTAGGGCAGATACTTTTCCGTGATCCGATTACGGCCGTTTATAATTTGAAAAATGGTGGAGATAAACCTTTGGTAATACATGACGTGAAAAAAAGTTGTGGATGTACATCTGTTTCTTTCCCTCATAGAGCAATCCTTGCTGGTGAAAAGTTTAAAGTAGAAGTAACCTATGATGCCAAACTGATGGGGCATTTTGATAAATTAATAGGATTGTATAGTAATGCAAGTGAAAATCCAACGATTCTTCGCCTTAAAGGTGTTGTAGTTAGTGATTATGTAGGCTTCTCTGGAGCTTATCCTTTTCAGATAGGAGATTTGAAGTTGGATGTTAATGATATTGAGTTTGATGATGTTAATCGGGGGGATCGTCCAGTAGCACAGATTCATGTTTTTAATGCCGGTCGTTCAGAGATATTACCTCAGGTAATGCATTTGCCTCCATATCTTACAGCAAATGTTTCTCCTTCAAGATTGGCTGCGGGGCAAGCGGGTATTATTTCGCTGACTCTTGATTCAAAGAAGTTGCGTAATTTTGGTCTCTCTCAGACAAGTTTATATTTGGGGATGTATCCTGGCGACAAAGTAGCTCCGGAGAAAGAAATCAGTGTCTCTTCGGTATTACTTCCTGCGTTTGACGAAACTGAAACAAATTCAATTCAAGCGTTAGCTCCAAAGTTAAAAATAACTAGTAATACGCTTGATTTAGGTTCGTTTGGAAAAAAGACCAAGCTGAAGGGTGTGCTTGAATTAGAGAATGTTGGTAAAAGTGATTTGGATATTCGTAGTATGCAAATGTTTACTGAGGGCTTTGAAATGTCTTTAAATAAAACGAAGCTTGCTCCTGGTGAAAAAGCTAAATTGAAAGTTACTGCTTTAAAGCGACAACTTAAAAAAGTTCGTTCTAAACCCCGTGTGTTGATGATTACTAATGATCCTTCATATTCTAAGGTTATCATTCATATAAACGTTAAAGATTAATTGATAGTATAGCATAGTATAGTATCGATGATACAGATAGAAATTGATAATGGAAGTGGTTTTTGTTTTGGTGTAACAACTGCCATCAAAAAAGCAGAAGAAAAACTTGCAGAGGGGGAAACTCTGTATTGTTTAGGTGATATTGTTCATAATGGAATGGAGGTTGAACGGTTGCACGATCGTGGCCTAGTAACAATAGATCATGAACAAATGAAAAATTTGCATCATGTTAAAGTTCTTCTTAGAGCACATGGGGAGCCACCTGAAACATATGAACTGGCTCAAAGAAATCATATAGAAATAATCGATGCTACTTGTCCTGTAGTATTGCAGTTGCAAAAAAGAATCAAAAAGCAATATGATAGTAATCCCTCTGCTCAAATTGTTATTTTTGGTAAAAAAGGTCATGCTGAAGTTTTAGGACTTGTAGGTCAGACACAGAATAAAGCTATCGTAATCGAAAAGTTCGAGGATGTTACAAAATTAGATTTCAATCGAGATATTTATCTGTATTCTCAAACGACTAAGGGGCTGGATGAATTTCATCGTATAATAGATTATATTCAGGATCATATCAGCAAAAAGTCAGTATTCCAAAGTTTTGATACAATATGTAGACAGGTGGCTAATCGTATGCCCAATATAGCTACTTTTGCTTCTAGGCATGATCTTATTCTGTTTGTTGCAGGAAAGAAAAGTAGCAATGGAAAGGTATTATTCAAAGAGTGTCATAGTGTAAATCCTAATAGTTTTCAGATTGAAAGGGCTGAAGAAATTGATATGAATTGGGTAACAAATGTCAATACCATAGGTATCTGTGGTGCAACAAGTACTCCTAAATGGTTGATGGAGGAGTGTAGAGACTACATACTTCGAAATACGAAGTAGAAAAAAATAAGCAGTGTCGCTTTTCTCAAAGAAACACCGCTTAAAAAACAGTAATTAACTCAAAATTTTTAATCTATTATAATCATCTGTTTTTGTAATTAACATAAACAAAAACTTAATCTTTATTCTAAATTATAGTATCACAAATTTACATATTTTGAGCGTGCTCACCAAAAATATTCAATGAAGCATGCTCTTTTCTAGGTAAATAAGGATTTTGTTAAAGCTAATTAGTTGTTGACAATATGGTTAAAATGGCTTATAAGCCATTCTTTTTGTTCGGCTATTGTTAATTTGCTATTGTCAAGTTCGATAGCATCATCAGCTTTCTTAAGCGGTGAAACTTCACGATGGGTATCAATGTAGTCGCGCTCTTCAACATTTTTCTTAATATCATCATAGTCTGCAGGCATACCTTTAGCTTTTAATTCGTCAAAACGGCGCTGTGCTCTTACTTCAGATGAAGCCGTAACAAAGATCTTTAGTTCGGCATCAGGAAAAACGGTTGTACCGATATCTCTTCCATCCATGACGACACCTTTATCTTTTCCTAGATTCTGTTGTTGGGCTACTAGGGCTTCACGTACAAAAGGTACAGCAGCAATCGGACTTACGTGTGATGAAACTTCTAGAGAACGAATTTCTTGTTCTACGCATACCCCATTCAGATAAGTATCAGGACGTCCTGTTTCCTTATTCAGTTGAAAGGAAATTTTAATATTTGGCATTTCTTTCTCTAGTTCAGACGTTTTAACGCTTCCGTCTTCATTGAATAATTGATGGCGAAGAGCATATAGCGTTACAGATCTGTACATAGCGCCAGTATCTACATAAATATAGCCAATTTCGCGAGCTAAATCTTTGGCCATAGTACTTTTTCCGCATGATGAAAATCCATCAATAGCAATCGTTATCTTTCTCATAATTATAGTGTATATGCAGCATTAATTAATAATGAACTGCTGCTTACGTGATATTTACCATAAGCAACATTCAACTTGAATCTGTCTAAATTTAATCCAGCTCCGAATGAAAGTCCAGCACCATGACTACTTTCACCATCAGAACTTTGTAATTTCATTTCTTTGGCACGTCTACAATTATATCCAGCGCCAATCCATATATTTGGTGAAAGTATAATCTCTGCACCAAATACTGCATGATTGATAAAACTGTAATTTAAGTGGTTTAAATCAACCAAGGTCGTAGATATTCTAAAAGGGGTGTTTAGTAAGCGTTTGGTTGCTCCTATTTGAATGTCGATCGGCATAGGTTCGAAGTCTTCATTATACGCTTTTAATTGACCTCCTAGGTTTTTGGCTGCTATAGATACAGACCATTCTTTATTTGGATCATAATAGTTTAATCCCAAGTCAAAGCCAACAGCTAAAGAGTTGTAATCACCAATGTAAGAGGTTATAAATTTAGTTGTGAGACCTCCGACAATGCGTTCGGATAGCATGTATGATAAATAGCCTGCAAGAGCGATATCTTTTGCCGAGAAATTACCTGTCTGGATGTTATTTTCATCCGTTTCCTTCATGGTGCCATAGTTGATATATTGAGCAGAAATCGCCCAAGAAACTTTCTCTTGAACTATACGATTGAAGGATGCACTAAGGATGTTTACTCCGGACATATAGTTCATGTAGTTGAAATTTATAGTTTTGTCACTGACTGATGAGAGAAGGGAAGGATTGTTAAAGATGAATGTCTCATCATCTTCAATTATTGAAATATTATCTCCTCCAAGGGCCGCAGAATGTGCGCTTACAGGCACTCTTAAAAAATTATATTCGGTTTGACTCTCTTGGCTCAAAACGCTCAAAGAGTAACATGCTGAAAGAAGGGTAAAAACAATTTTTCTCATCAGTATTTTTTATTGAAAGGCAAAGATACATCTTTTTGAATAAAAAAGAATGTTTTTCTTTTGTAATTCGTTTTATTTACTGTAATTTTGCCTTTGAATTCGTTTAACACATAACGAAGAAAAATTGTTTTTAGTGTGGAAATAAAAAAATCAAATAAAGCAAATTTAGAGGACGAACGAATAACAGGCTTTTTGTTGGGTCTGATTTTGGTGTTGTCTGTATTGTTTGTTAGTTTTGAATATACCACTAATTCTTCTAACGGTAGCGAACTAAACGAAGATTTACTGGACGATATTTCACAGGATTTGGAGATGATGCCTCAGGATAATCATGATATGGTAAGTTATGAACCGGCAGCAGCTCCTTCTAAAACAATTACGACTAATATTAAAAAGCAAGAGAAGGTTGAAATGACTCCTAAGAAATTGAGCGCTATTAGTGAGGCTATTCTTAATGGAGTCGGTAATTCAGATGCTGCTGGGCATGGAACCGTAGAGGGAGCTGTGAAGGAATCAGATATAACAACAGCTCTTCCCCAAACTCCTGCAAGTCTTGACAATCCATTTAATTTCCAGATTGTAGAACAACTTCCTGAGTTTCCTGGAGGTATGGTAGAGTTTATGAAGTGGATAACCAAAAGTTTGAAGTATCCACCTCAAGCAAAAAATAATAAAATACAAGGAGAAGTAGTTGTTTCCTTTATCGTAGATAAGGAAGGTAACGTTTCTTCGATAAAAATAGCTAAGTCTGTTAATCCTCTTTTGGATAGAGAGGTGCTTCGTGTAATGCATGCTATGCCAAAATGGAAACCGGGACTTATGCATAATAAACCATGTATGACCATGATGGCTATACCTATAGTCTTTAGTTTGTAAACTTTTTAAATACAATACATATGTTAACAGCTAATGAGATATTAGATAAAGTTAATGACTATCTCAATAAACTTCCTTATGATCGTAAACCTGTATCTCTTTATGAACCAATTCGATATGTTTTATCTATTGGGGGAAAACGAATTCGTCCGACTTTAATGTTGTTGGCTTATAATCTTTTTAAAGAAGATCCAGAAAGTATATTGATGAGTGCATGTGCACTTGAAACTTATCATAATTATACATTATTGCATGACGACTTGATGGACCAAGCTGATTTGCGACGTGGAAAAGAAACTGTTCATAAAAAGTGGAATGCCAATACTGCTATTCTGTCAGGTGATTCTATGCTTGTTTTGGCTTATCAGAGAATGCTGAATTGTAAACCTGAGTATCAAGGTAAGGTGCTGAAATTGTTTACAGAAACAGCTTTAGAGATCGGTGAAGGACAGCAGTATGATATGGAGTTTGAAACCCGTATGGATGTTGTGGAGGAAGAATATATAGAGATGATTCGTCTGAAAACAAGTGTCTTGTTAGCTTGTGCTATGAAGATTGGTGCAATCTTAGCAGATGCTTCAGATGAGGATGCTGATAATCTTTATAAGTTCGGAGAACAGATAGGGCTCGCTTTCCAGTTGCAAGATGATTATCTTGATGTCTATGGTGATCCAAAGGTTTTTGGTAAGTCTGTAGGAGGGGATATTGTTTCTAATAAGAAAACATATATGCTTATTAATGCCTTCCATAAAGCTGATAATCGACAGTTGAAAGAGTTAACTCGATGGGTTGAGGCTAAAGAGTTTGTTCGACAAGAAAAGGTTGAAGCTGTAACACAACTCTATAATGAAATGGGCATAGATAAGTTGGCTTTGGAAAAGATATCTTATTATTTTGAGCAAAGTAAGAAATTTCTATCTGCAGTTCATGTTGCAGAAGATCGTAAGATGGAATTGATGAAATTCGCTGAACTTATGATGCATCGTAAGTATTAATTATTCATTTAAAAATAAACATCGTGTTGCAATTTATTGATACACATGCTCATTTAGATGTGGAGGAGTTTGCAGAAGATCTCCCTGAAGTTATTATTAGAGCAAAGGAGGCTGGAGTGGCAAAAATCTTTCTTCCGGCTATCGATTTACCTTCTGTAAGTACAGTTCTTCAGGTTTGTCGAGACTATCCTAATTATACTTTTCCGATGATTGGTCTTCAGCCTGAGGAAGTAAAAGGTGATTATCAAGAAGTGCTCAAGAAGATGAAGAAAATTTTAGATGCATCATTTGCGCAATCTTCTCCTTCTCCTTTTATTGCTATTGGTGAAGTGGGATTAGACTTTTATTGGTCTCGTGAATTTGAGCAGGAACAGTTGATTGTATTCGAAGAAATGGTGAAGTGGGCTGTCGAGTATCAATTGCCGTTGATGATACATTGTCGTAAGGCCCAAAATGAATTATTGCATATTTTAAAAAAATATAAGCATGATCTTGTAGGCGGTGTATTCCATTGTTTTACAGGTAATCAAAATGAAGCTGCGGAATATCTTAAGTTTGATAATTTCGTGTTGGGTATTGGTGGCGTATTGACTTTTAAAAGTAGTCATTTACGAGAAGACCTTCCTGCATGCGTGCCTTTGGAGCGTATAGTGTTAGAAACAGATAGTCCGTATATGGCTCCTACACCTCATCGAGGTAAGAGAAATGAAAGTGCTTTTGTTGCTAACGTACTTCGGCAATTAGCTGCAAGTTATCAGGTATCTGAAGAAATTGTGGCCAGCATAACTAACCAAAATGTAGCACGTATATTTGGCATTTCCGTTTAATCTAAAAAAAGTTTAAAACTCGGTAAAAATGTGGTGTAAATCATCATAAAACTCTTACATTTGCATTACATTGAAAAATATTTTATTTTCGATAATGAATAGGAAAGATGCTCGAGTGGTTGAAGAGGCACGCCTGGAAAGCGTGTAAGCGCCTAAAGCGTTTCACGGGTTCGAATCCCGTTCTTTCCGCAAATTTAATTTAAATCCAAAAATGAAAAGTCTAATTGCAAAACTTGCATTAGTATTCCTTTTATCTTGTTCTTGTCAACTTGGTACTGCACAGAATACCTCTGTAGCTAGTAAAGGGTCTGATTCAGTTTCTCAGGTCGTAGCCAAGGATACAAGTTCTATTGATGAGGTTAGTGCAGAAGATGTCGATACCAGTTCTGTTAATCTGTTGGCTGGTGATGACGAGGATTGTGAAAGTTTCCATAAATCATTGAAAACTAAATTTATTGAAGGTAATGCTGGTTTTATGTCTTTGGTAGCTTTAGCTTTAGTCTTGGGTCTAGCTTTTTGTATAGAGCGCATTATTTATCTTAGTCTTTCAGAAATCGACGCTAAGAAAATGATGAAAGATATTGAAGCTAAGGTAGAAGCTGATGATATTGAGGGTGCCAAAAGTCTTTGTCGTGAAACACGAGGACCTGTCGCTTCCATTTGCTATCAAGGATTGTTAAGAATACATGAATCAATAGATGATATAGAACGATCGATTTCTTCATATGGTACAGTTCAGGCTGCTAATTTGGAGAAAGGTTGCTCATGGATTAAGCTATTTATTGCTGCTGCACCATCTTTGGGATTCTTAGGAACTGTTATTGGTATGGTAATGGCATTTGATCAAATCGAGCAGGCTGGTGATATTAGTCCGACGATTGTTGCTTCTGGTATGAAAGTTGCTTTGATTACTACCATCTTTGGTATCATTGTAGCTCTTATCCTTCAGATGTTTTATAATTATATTCTCTCGAAGATAGAGCATCTGGATAGTCAAATGGAAGAATCAGCAATTACATTAATGGATATTATTGCTAAACGTAAGCAGAATTTATGAAAATAGAAAGTGTTAAACAATGGTCTACAGAAAAGATATCCCAGTATATTCTTTATGTGTTGGTAGGATTAATTGTACTCATTTTTATTTTATTTTATTTGATAGGTTTTGATCTTCCATTTTTAGACAATCCTGCATTTAATGCACCATTGTTTACAGATGGTGTCATAGCACTGATGTGGCTAATGCTTATATTTGCTCTAGGACTTGTTGTATGGTCTTTTGTAAAGTCTTATCGTTCTCAAACCAAAGTAGATCAGATTGTAAATGGAATCCCTGCAACTAAAATTAGTTATGTGGTCTGGGGGGTTACTTTTGTTTTAATGGTACTGACATTCTTATTTACTCCTACATCACCTGTAATTGTGAATGGGAAACTGTTTCAAGAGTGGTTCTCTTTGAAACTGTCAGGAATGTTTGTCTATACATCTATATTATTGTTGGTTATTGCTATTGCTACCGTTGTTTTTGGTTCCACAAGATATATAAGGAGGAATACACATCAAGATGTTCATAAGGCGTAAAAATCATAACGTTCCAGGACTTAATACGACATCGACTGCAGATATTTCTTTTATGCTGTTGATTTTCTTTTTGGTTACAACATCTATGGATGTTGATAAAGGACTGTCTAGACAATTGCCTCCTCCTGAACCACCTAAAAAGGAGCAGATGGAGAGTCAAGTCCAAAAAGATAAGTTAATGGAATTACATATTTCTGCATCAAATCAGTTGTTGGTTAATGGTAACCCTTTTCCTGTTTCAAAATTGAAAAATGAGGTCATATCATTTGTTACCCGTGTAGGAGCTTCACATCTGATCACTATAGAAACAGATCGTCAGGCTAGTTATGATCTTTATTTTCAAGTTCAAAATGAGATTATGGCTGCCTATCATATTCTCCGGGATAAGAAGGCAATAAAAAAATATGGTAAGGCTTATCTGAAATGTACTCCTGACCAAAAGGAATATATAAAGGAAGTATGTCCACAGCGTATATCTGAGTCTTATGAAAATGCGAAAGGAGTTGCGATATGATAAATTTTAACAAGCGATACTCTCATGATGTACCTGAGTTGAATACTGCGTCTTTGCCAGACTTAATATTTACGGTCTTGTTCTTCTTTATGATTGTAACTCACATGAGAAAGGTGCAACTAAAGGTGAAATATGTAGAACCAACTGGAACCGAATTGACTCGTCTAACAAAGAAAACTGCTGTATCATATATTTATATAGGTAAACCCATTTCTGGAACAAATAGGATAAATAACAATGCTACGAGAATTCAGTTAAATGATAAATTTGCCACTGTTGAAGAGGTAATGGATTACATTTCTGCAGAAAAAAATCGGATGCAGCCTGATGATCAGAAACAAATGACAATTTCATTAAAGGCGGATAAAAATACCAATATGGGTGTCATTACAGATGTTAAACAAGCATTACGTCAGGTAAAAGCCTTAAAAATTAACTATTCGTCAAATTCTAAAAAATAGCAAACTCTTTCAGTTTTGAATAAAATCATTTAAAAAGTTGCTAATTTCATAGTTTTATACTAACTTTGCATACAAATTAATATAAAATAATGGCACATCATAGTTTAGATTTATTAGATAAGAAGATTCTGAAGCTTCTTTCTCAAGATGCTCGTATACCATTTTTGGAAGTAGCACGTGCATGTAATGTTAGTGGTGCTGCAATTCACCAGCGTGTAGCAAAATTGACAAGTATGGGTATTCTTAAAGGATCAGAATTTATTATTGACCCAGAAAAAATTGGTTATGAGACCTGTGCGTATATAGGACTTTATTTGAAAAACCCAGAATCGTATGACAGCGTAGTAGACGCATTGAGAAAGATTCCTGAGGTTGTAGAATGTCATACAACAACAGGTGGTATGGACTTATTCATTAAGTTGTATGCATATAATAATCATCATTTGATGAAGATAATTCACGATAAGCTTCAGCCTTTAGGCCTAGATAGAAGTGAAACGATTATTTCTTTTAATGCTTCAATTGATCGTCAACTTCCTATAGTAGAGTTACCTCTTGATGCCCCTGAGATATCAGATGAAGAAGGTGATGATGTTGACGTCATCGATTTAGGTGGAATTAATTCTTCGAAGTAAAAAAAATCATGCTCTTCTTGATGGACAATTTTCCATTGAGAATAGTCTGGAAAATATGTATCGGCTTTATTTGGCGTATCTTTAATGAGCGTCAGATAAAGCCGATTTGCTATAGGTAGAGTTTGTCTATAGATTTCTGCACCACCAATAATAAAAACCTCGTCTTCGTTATTGCACAGTTCTAAAGCTTCTTGTATGGAGTGAGCAATATCACAGTTTGGTATTTGTATTGACTGCCGGGTAACTACGATATTTCTTCTGTTGGGTAATGCTCCGTTGGGGAGTGATTGATAAGTTTTTCTACCCATGATGATGGTATGACCTATGGTTAATGATTTAAATCTTTGTAAATCTTCATGATAGGAATAGAGCAATTGATTGCGGTATCCGATTGCTCTATTCTGTGCCACAGCTACTATAATATTTATGTTCATTCGAAAAGTATGATATTATTATTACCATCAGGTATGTGTGAACTTTTAATTTTCCATTCTTGAGGGTAAAGATTATTGGCCCTATTACCTATATTTTTTTCGAATCCAAGGGGAACATCCTGATAGGTTAGGAGAATGATTCCTGTTGGAGTTCCATCTGGTAGGGGAACTGGTTCTTTTCGTAGATATGAAATAGCCTCGTCGTATGTTAAAGAAGCTGTTGGGTAATAGCTTCTGTTTAGTTCCAACGACAATGCCAGTGATTGGCTAGGTATAATTTTTTTCCCCTTTATAGTTCCAAGGTTAATTCCTGCATGTATTACTTTCAGGTTTGTTGTTGCTTTTTTATAAGTTGAGAGCCATTTTTTACGGATTGCAACAACTTGATCATGGTCGGTACATAGTTCGTAATTTTCAGGTTGTTTAATACAACTTGTATCTATCTTGATTTTATTTTTGGTGTCTTTATTTTTACTTACTTTTTCCTTTTCTTTTCTTTCTTTCCCAGAAGTCTTTCTCAAAACAGCCATAAATATGCCTTCCCCTTTGGTCTTTCCTGGAATAAAACGATATACAGGGTGCTCGTTGATGAGTGACGGAGTTATGGGCCAATTGTTATCGATGTCAACAGATATATATTCTGCTCCCAATTCATTAACTATCCAGTCTACATTTTCTTCGTCTTCTTTTGCATTAAAGGTACAAGTAGAGTAGATGAGTATACCATCTTTTTTGAGATTATTCCAAATATCTTGAATAATTTCTCTTTGTAAGTTTCTACAGTTTTCTACATTTTTCTGACTCCATTCTTCAATGGCTCCTTGGTCTTTTCTGAACATTCCTTCTCCTGAACATGGAACGTCCGCAACAATAATATCAAAGAGAAGATCTGTTTTTTTATAATCCTTGGGGTAGTTATTAGTTACGATAACATCTGGATGCCCGAATTTTTGAATATTCTCCGCTAATATATTAGATCGTGTTCTGATAGGTTCATTAGCAAAGAGTAGGCTGCCTTCTGGTAAGATGGAGCGTGCAACGGTTGTCTTTCCTCCAGGAGCAGCACATAGGTCGAGCATGAGAATAGGTGTTTCATCTAAAATTTGGCGTAATACGTGTTCAAGAAACATAGAAGAGGCTTCTTGTACATAGTATACTCCGGCATGCAATAAAGGATCGAATGTGAAATTCGGTCTACTCTTCAAGTACATACCATGCTTGCACCATGCTACGGATTCATCCAGATTAGCAATCTGAAAGCGGCGTTCTTTTAATTTATATGGGTTGATTCGTATACTGGTAACAGGATCTTGTTTTAACCCTTTTTCTAAGGTTGAAAATAGTTTTTCACCCATTAAATCACGAGTATATGATACAAATTCTTTTGGCAGATTCATTGTTCAAAACTTATGTTGATACCGTTTTTATTATTTTCTTCGAACTTCTTTTGTTTTGCTTTAGGAGGATTTTTTAATTGTCCATTTTTATCAAACAGATTATATGTGGTTCGTAGTACAATAAATTCAGTGCGACGATTTAACTGATTGCATATTTCTTGTTCTTCTTTACTAAGTTTCTTGATATATTCTTCTGTGAGTACATCATTTTCTTTCAACCATTTATATTTTTCGGTAAGTTTCTTTTTTATCGTCTTTGGTTTATCTTTTCCATATCCCACTGGAGTAAGACGATCTTTGGCTATGCCTTTGGCAATGAGATAATTGACTACCGATTCTGCTCTTCGTTGTGAGAGTTGTTTATTATAGTCTTCAGAACCTTTATAATCACAATGTGCACTGAGTTCAATGGTTACATTTGGGTTCTCGTTCAACAAATTCACAAGCTCGTCAAGTGCTTTTGTCGATTCCGATGTCAAGTTGGCTTTGTCAAACTCATAGAAAATATTATCGATCAACACCGGAGCTGTGATAGAGGCCAGTGGGAATTGAAGTACATGTTCTTGAGAGTCTTCTGTAGTACCAATATGAATCTCTTCTTTGTGATTAAGATATCCCTTGCATGTTGCCATAAATAAGTAATCTACATTGGTCTTAGCTACCATTTCAAAAGAACCATCTCCTTTCACGGATACTTTTTTATTTGTGCCATCAGAGCCGATTATATATACCTGTGCTGCAGGCAGTTCATATCCTTCCATTTCATATACCCAACCTTTTATTGTTTGTACAATTTCAGGGTTTTCAAAAGAGTAGATGTGATCATAGCCTCTAGCATCTCCACGGTTTGAGCAGAAAAATCCTCTATTATGTTGGCCTTCAAAAGTCATACCGAAATCGTCTCCTTGTGAATTCAGTGGATATCCAGGATGGAACAGGCGGTAATGAGCCGTTGAATCACCTTGTGCAATATAAATGTCTAACCCTCCTAATCCTGGATGTCCATCAGACGAAAAGTAGAGATCACCATTTGGTCTGAAAGTTGGAAATTCTTCGTTTCCGGCTGTATTAATAGGTTCTCCTAAGTTTTCTACTCCACCTAAACCTGCGGCAGTAATGCGTACTCGCCAAATGTCAAGTCCTCCTTTTCCTCCAGGCATATCAGATGTGAAATATAGCCAATTGCCATCTGGTGAAATTGCAGGGTGAGCATAGCTTGATAGGCTGTCTTTGGATATGTTAAGTTCGTTGGTTTTCCCCCAAGCTGCATCTGAGCGTTCAGAAGTTACAATCTGTGCATATCTTGGATAGTTCGCATCAGTTTGACAGCGTGTAAGGTACATGGTCCTGCTATCAGGAGAAAAACAGCAAGCGCCTTCATCCTCTATGGAATTCAAACCACCTCCCACAGGCTCAGGTTGGCTCCATTTTCCTTTATCGTCTTTTTCAGAAACAAAGATATCTCCAGATTTTGTACCTGTAATGCCATTTAGTTCGTCACCTTGTGTTTCGTTTCTTGTTGATGAGAAATAGAGATATTCATAGTTGTCACCCAGAAGCATCGGTGAATAGTCATCTCTTCTGGAATTGAAGACACTCATTTTTTTTACCGTATATCTTGAACCCGCTTTTTTCCATTCATTTGCTTTTTGTGCAGAAATAAGTCCATTTTTAGCCAATTTGTTGCCCGGAACGGAATCAAGAATGTCTTTAAATATGCCTTCTGCTTTTTTGTATGCTCCTGCTTTTAGTAATTGGCGTGCGTAGCTCAATTCGCTGTCAAGTCCTGGAGAAGTGTACCTGAAAGCTTTTTCGTATGCCGAATTTGCTTTACCCGTAGCATTAATTTTCTCATAGCATTGTGCCATTTTAAGAGAGATGTCACCTCTTTTCTTTTTATCTTTAGTTGGAACTTTACGATATGCTTGTCTATAATGTTCGGCAGCGTTAAAATATTCTCCAAGGGCTAAAGATTTTTCAGCCTTTTTTAGATTATATTCAGCTCCACAAGAGTTGAATATAATTATAAGCAATAAAGTGAGGTATGAGAAAAGGCGTCTTTTCATGAATGTTCTTTTTGTTAGAAACG
Source organism: Segatella baroniae B14 (assembly GCF_022024235.1). Taxonomy (GTDB): domain Bacteria; phylum Bacteroidota; class Bacteroidia; order Bacteroidales; family Bacteroidaceae; genus Prevotella; species Prevotella bryantii. Next base: position 1,710,779 of record NZ_CP091799.1, on the reverse strand, counting down.
CTTATTTTCTGATTTTTATTGTTTAAATGGGAGTCTGAATGAGCATCCTCCTTTCCATTCGCTACACCCATAAGAATTTCGCCCTTTAATAATATATCCTTTTCCGCAGACAGGACATGTCTTCCCGACAATACTATCATCTGTTGGTAGTGTTGCTTGATTCGTATTTAGCGGTGTTGCTCTGTCTGATACCTGCTTGTCATTTGCCTTACTTTTGGATGTAGTTTTTCGCTTTTGTGGCGTCTTCTTTTTTAAATCTTCATCCGTTGTAATGGTAACATGCCGATTACTGTTATCAGCAAGGACATCGTTAACGATGTCGTTAATCTGCTCTTTCAGTCCGCTGATAAAGTCTCCAGGTTCATATTTATGCTGCTCTATATCCCTGAGTTTCTTTTCCCATATACCAGTCAATTCGCAGCTTTTAAGCAATTCTTCGTGAATGGTATCAATGAGTTCGATACCGGTAGGTGTGGCAAGAAGGTTTTTACGTTCTCTGCGAATATAGTGCCTTTTGAATAGTGTTTCGATAATACCAGCACGTGATGATGGCCTTCCGATACCATTTTCCTTTAAGGCAGCTCTTAATTCTTCGTCTTCAACGAATTTTCCAGCTGTTTCCATAGCTCTCAGAAGAGTGGCTTCTGTGTAGTATTTAGGAGGTGTTGTCCATTTCTCTGTTAGAGTAGGGGTATGTGGACCACTCTCACCTTTAGTGAAAGATGGTAATGTTCGTTCTTCTTCTTTGCGTTTTTTCTCCTCTTCATCGTCCTGTTGGCTTTTGTCTTTTTGATATACGACACGCCATCCAGGTTCCAAGATTTCTTTTCCGCTAACCTTGAACTCTATATCTTCTACTTTTCCCAAAACAGTAGTTGTCGAAAATTTGCAATCAGGATAAAATACGCTGATGAAGCGAAGGGCAATCAGATCGTATACATTTTGTTCTAAGTCGGTGAGTCCTGTCGGAGGTACACCTGTTGGGATGATGGCATGGTGGTCTGTAACTTTTGATGTATCGAAAACCTTCTTGCTTTTTGGCAACTTTTTGTTTATAGCTGCTAAATCGCGTACTAAAGGCATATATTTCTGTTGACTATTGATTTTAGCTTGACTTATTCCGTTTAGGATCCCAGGACATTTCGGATATATATCGTCAGATAAATATTGGGTATCTACACGTGGATAGGTGGTAAACTTTTTTTCATATAAGCTTTGAATCAGTTTAAGTGTCATGTCAGCAGAATAGCTGAATTTCTTGTTACAATCTACTTGCAATGACGTAAGATCGTACAGATGGGGAGGTGCTTCTGTACCTTTCTTTTTTTGTACAGAGGTTACCTCAAAAGGTTTATCATCTATTGTTGAAAAGGCTTGTTCTCCTTCTTCTTTACTTGTAAATCTACCCTTAGTAGCAGTAAATTGAGTATCACGATATATGGTTGCCAGTACCCAATATGGTTCTGGTTCGAAATTATCGATTTCTTTTTGTCTGTTAACAATGAGTGCCAGCGTAGGGGTTTGTACTCGTCCGATACTTAATACTTGTTGATTTCTACCATACTTTAAGGTATATAGGCGAGTTGCGTTCATCCCTAAAATCCAGTCTCCGATGGCTCGTGATAGCCCTGCCATGTAAAGAGATTGATATTGGTCTTGTTCTTTTAGCTTTTTGAAGCCTTCTTGGATGGCTTCGTCTGTCATGGATGAAATCCAAAGACGCTTAACGGGACACTTTACTTGTGCCTTTTGCATAACCCATCTTTGGATGAGTTCTCCTTCTTGCCCAGCATCACCACAATTGATAATCTCGTCTGCTTGGCTATATAGTTTTTCGATGATACCAAACTGCTTTTTGATACCCTCGTCATTAATAAGTTTGATGCCAAATCGTACTGGGATCATTGGCAATGCAGAAAGGCTCCAATGCTTCCACATAGGGGTATAGTCATCAGGTTCTTTCAATTCGCACAAATGTCCGAATGTCCAGGTTACTTGATAACCGTTTCCTTCCATATAGCCATCATGAGCATTATTAGCTCCTAATATTCTGGCGATGTCTTTGGCTACGCTTGGTTTCTCTGCTACACAAACTATCATTTTCTTTTTCTTTTTTAGAATGCAAAGATACTGCTTTTTAGCCGTTTCGACAACATTATTGATTGAAAGTCTATATCATTTCTTTAATCAAATTGATTGATACTATTAATGATGTAGTTTATTTCTTCAGGTAATAAGGTTTGGTTAAGTGGAATACTCAACTCTTCTTGATGTATTTTCTCGGTAATTGGATACGAGAGCTTGTTCCACATTTTATAGCATTGTTGTTGATGTGGTGGAATCGGATAGTGTATCATTGTACTTATTCCTTTATCTTTCAGAAAAGCTTGTAGTCTATCTCTTTCAGGGCAGAGTATTGGATAGATATGATATACATTATCGCTAATTTGTCCTTGAGGTATGATAATATGCTTATTCTTAATTTGGGCATTATATAGCTGTGCTATTTCTCTTCTTTTCTGATTATCATAATCGATGTATTTCAGTTTTACTCGTAATATAGCAGCTTGTATTTCATCTATTCTACTGTTCTTGCCTTGGTATGAGAATACATATTTTTGTTGTGAGCCATAGTTCCCCAAAGCTTTTACTGTTTCAGCTAGTTTATGGTCATTTGTAGTAACAGCTCCAGCATCACCTAATGCTCCCAAATTTTTTCCTGGATAAAACGAGTGTGCCCCTGCATCTCCAAGACTTCCTGTATGTTTGTTGTTATAAAGGCAACCATGTGCCTGTGCATTATCTTCAATCAGTTTCAGATTATTTTTTTTGCAAAGTTGCTGTATCTTGTTGGTCATGGAACATCGACCATAAAGATGTACAATTAGTATGGCTTTCGTACGTGGTGTAATTGCTTGTTCGATTAAATCATCGTCTATCTGCAGTGTATCTATGCGAGGTTCCACCAATACGGGTTTTAGGCGATTTGCAGTGATGGATAAGATAGAAGCGATATATGTATTTGCAGGAACAATAACTTCATCATTGTCTTTTAATTCCCCCATTTCCTTATAAGCACGAAATATTAGGGATAGTGCATCAAGTCCATTGCCACAGCCTATACAATATTGTGTACCAATATAGTTGGCATATTCGTATTCAAATTGTTGAGTAGAATAGCCTTGTAGATACCAACCACTTTCAACCGTGTGGCTGATGGCATCCTGTATTTCTGCAAGATGCATATTGGTAACCTTTTTCAGTGAAAGATAGTCTATTTTCATATCAGATATTCCATTCATACCAGTCATAACAAACTCCACGGCCTCCAAATCCTTCTTTTTGGTAAATTAAACTTTGATTAATGGTTTTACCATGATCCTCGTTAGAAGTTCCAAAGTCGAAATATGGATAGTTTGTGTATTCTTCAGTTAGAATCTTTCTGAATAGTGCATCGACGGCGTGTAGATGTTTTCCTTCTGCACTGGCAGATATATATTGTGCATGTACAACGCGTGGGGTTATATACAGTAGTGTTCCTCCGATAACTTGTTCGCCTTTTTTGGCTACATATAATTTGATATTATTTGGAAATCTGTTTTGAAGAAGACGTATTTCCTCTAAGGTATGCACAGGTTTAGCATGATAGGTATTATAGAGGTTTTCTTCAAGTATTTTCCAAAAAGTTTTGTATTCATCGTCGTTTGGTTCTACGCTGATGCCGTTTGTTCTTGCTTTGTTTGCTCCGTAGTGTCTGTCGTGCTTCCATTTAATGGGATCTTTTTGATAAACTACAGAAGCTATATTTCTTGTTACAATCTGAGCGTGACATATGTTAATAAGCGCATATAAATCTTCTTCGGAAGGAATAATCTGATAAATCCAAGGTATGGCTTTATAGATTACCTTTTTGAAGTGAGCTTGTTTTAAAAACAAATTTATCTGTTTAAAAATTTCGCATATATCGACAGCTGTAGCCTGATGACTCGTAATGATTCCTCCATAGGTTAGTCCTTGATGAGACCAAAATACATTTCCATCTTGGTTACCTGGAAGAAGGGCGTATATTTTATGGTCTTTAAGGATAATAAGAGAATAATCGGTAAATCTATCGCTGTGATATTCCATGTAGTCACGTTGAAACAGGAATGTACCTTGTTTAGAATGAGTTACAAACTCATCCCATTGTTCTTTGTATTGTGCTTCGTATTTCTTTATTTCAAACATTTTATATATTCTTGAAATTCAGAATATTCTCGGATATAATCTTCTTCTTCGAAAGGATCTTCTGCCAATACTAAACATACGGATCCGGATGAAAAATCTTCTAGGGTTCGCCAAACGTTTGTTTCGACGAGAAGTCCTTGATAAGGGTGGTTGAGTAAAAAGGATTGTTTATTATTTCCATTATCAAGTGTGACCGTAAAAGACCCGCTTACTGCAACGATAAATTCTCGGCAGTGTTTGTGGGCATGTCCTCCACGACTTATACCGCCAGGTACATCATAGGTCCAATATACTCTCCTCACCTGAAAGGGTATATCTTTAAGTTGTTCCGCAACGGTAAGATTGCCTCGTGGATCAACAATTTTTCTTAATGTGATCATTTTTCCAAACATTACTTATTTAACGTAATTCTTTCGTCTTTTTGTATATCATACTGGCATTTATTTTTGATTAGACATAAAAGGGTATGCAGTTTTTTGTCTGCATACCCTTTTTTCTTTTATAAAACGGTTGTTGTTTTATTTCTTCATATATGGATCTGTTCCGAGAACAGTTTTGGCCAAACGCTTTGCTTTATCTCGGAGAGCTTCCATATCGCATCCAACTTCATCATAGCAAGTAACCACACCCATACGTCGACCAATGTGAGCTTCTGGCTTATTGAATATACGAATGCGAGCTTTGTCTTCTTTGCATACTTCTTCTAGGTTATAGTCTAATGGCTCGTTACTTTCTACAGGAGAAAGGATAACGGCACTCGCACCACTGTGTTCTAGATGAATAGCAGGGATAGGAAGGCCCATTACAGCCCGGAAGTGAAGTTCGAACTCACTTAAATTGGTGCAGTGGCTTAGAGTTACCATACCTGTATCGTGTGGTCGAGGACTCAATTCAGAGAAGATAACTTCTCCCTGTTTGGTGAGGAAGAATTCTACACCCCATATGCCATATCCTGTAAGCGCTTTGGTTACCTCGTCAGCCATGTGCTCTGCAGTTTTGAGAGCTTCTTCAGAAATTTGGTAAGGCATCCAACTTTCACGATAGTCGCCACCTTTCTGAATATGACCTATAGGAGGGCAGAATAGTGTTGGGAGGTTCTTTTGGGTTACAGTAAGCAATGTAAACTCTGAATCAAAATCTATAAATTCTTCAATAATGACTTCTTTTACATCACCGCGACCTTCCTCCATCGCATCTTTGAATGCCTCTTTCAGTTCGTCGTCATTATGTACATAGCTCTGACCATGACCAGAAGAGCTCATCAAAGGTTTTACTACACAAGGGAAACCAATTTCATCGGCTGCTTTTTTGAATTCATCAAATGTTTTAGCATAAAAATATTTAGCTGTACGTAGGCCTAGTTCCTGAGAAGCAAGATCGCGAATTGCTCTTCGGTTCATGGTGTAATTTACGGCTCTTGCTGATGGTACTACCTGTACACCTTGTTTCTCAAAATCGAACAGACGTTCTGTTCTGATAGCTTCTATTTCAGGAACTATGATGTCTGGTTGATGTTTGTTGACAACAGCTGTGAGTGCATCTCCATCCAGCATCGAAAATGTTTCACGCTCATCGGCTACCTGCATGGCTGGTGCATTATCATACTTATCGCAAGCGATGACGTATTGGCCAGCTCGCTTAGCAGCAATAGTAAATTCTTTGCCCAGTTCTCCTGAGCCTAAAAGCATAATTTTTTTCATATGGATTATTTATTATGAGGGATTAATTGTTTCATCATCTGCCATTCCGGTGTAACAGAAAGGCGGCGTAGCAGTACCTCTACGACTTGTCTGATAACATCAGGTGTCGTCTTATTGATCTCTGCCAGTTCTTCAGCTGATTTCAACGGATGTCCTGCCAGTCCATAGTAATTGTCAATCAGTAGTTCATCCTTTATGTTGAGTAAGTGAATCAAGTGCTCGGTATAGTGCGCCATGCGTTCACTTACGATAGAAGGATTCTTGCCTAAACTGATAAGATAATTTTCTAGTTCTTGTGATAATGCATCCATTATAGTCGTGAATTATTATTTCCTAATGTTATAACTTCGCAGTCGGTGAATTTATTGCCATCTATTGTCAGTTTTACGATGGTTCTTTCTTTTTGCCAACCCATTTGTCCTGCCGCACCTGGATTGATATGAAGCAGATTTAGCGTTTTATCAGACATCACTTTAAGAATGTGTGAATGACCATCTATAAATAGGTCGGGTGGCGAAGCGTACAATTTATTGCGTATCGAAGGGTCGTATTTGCCAGGATAGCCTCCGATATGTTTCAGTAATACATCCACATCTTCGCATTTAAAGCGAAGTATTTCTGGATATCTTGCTCGGATATCATATCCGTCACAGTTACCGTATACAGCTCTGAAAATAGGTTTCATGGCTTCAAATTTGTCGGCTATTTCTGTTGAGCCGATGTCTCCAGCATGCCAAATTTCATCACACTCGCAGAAATATTTTTCGTATTTTTCATCCCAAAATGCGTGTGTGTCTGAAATGATTCCTATTTTTTTCATAGCTTAAAGTATTTACGAATAAAATCTGCAATATAAGTAGATGTATTGTCGATTCCTAGAAGAGAAGAATTAATACATAAGTCATAGCTCTCTCCATGTCCCCATTTTTTACCCGTGTAGTAATTATAGTATGATGCTCTTTCTTCCTCGTTGCGGAAAATGTACTTTTGAGCATCTTTGGAGCTTATCTTCAGTCTTCGACTTACTCTTTCCACGCGTTCTTCCATATTGGCAGATATAAAAATGTTAACCACATTGTCGAAGTCACGAAGAATATAGTCAGCAGTTCTTCCGACAAACACGCAACTGTTTTCCGTTGCTGCTTTTCTTATCGCGTCACTTTGCATCTTATAGAGACTTTCCTGCGTAAAGTCACTTCGATAAAAGTTGTTGTCTCCAACTAATGGCATATGAAAATGGAAAAGAGATTTGAAAAATCCTTTTTTCTCATCATTTTGTTCAAAGAATTTTGCATCGAATCCACTTTCTTTTGCGGCAAGGTTGAGTATTTCTTTATCGTAAAATTTGCAGTTGAACTCTTCCGATAGTTTATGAGCTATAATCTTTCCTCCACTTCCTATTTGTCTACCTACATTGATGATAATCTTTTTATTTGCCATGATAACCTAGTTTATTTGTTCATATTTGCTAAAGCTTGAGACTCGCGATGCATGCGATTAAATTTACGCATATATACAATCATTGTCCACCCAGCAATGATAGCTGAGAGAAAATCGCTTATTGGCATAGAGTACCAGATACCATCAATTTCCAGAAAAAGAGGAAGAATGGCAAGTAGTGGTATTAATAATAACAGCTGGCGAGACAAACTCAAGAATATACTGATTTTTATCTTTCCTATACTTTGAAAAAAGTTGGTGACAACCATTTGATAGCCTATAACAGGGAAAGCCAATAGGCTAATTCTGATGGCTTTCATACCTAGCTGAATAAGGGTAGCGTCGGTCGTAAATAAGCGTGCGCAGTAATAAGGTAGAAACATTCCTATAAGCCAGCCAGTTGTCATGATGAGTGTGGCAGTTAAAACAGAAAGTTTTACGACATGTATCATTCTATCTAGTTTTTGTGCTCCATAGTTGTATCCGGCTATAGGCTGCATGCCTTGATTAACACCCATAACAAACATGACAAATACAAATGCTACTTTATTTGCAATGCCATAAGCTCCGATATCTAGGTCTCCTCCGTAGTGTGCTAACTGCTTATTGATAAAGATGACCACAACGCAGGCGCATACGTTCATGGCAAAAGGGGATACACCTATCGCTAGTATATTTTTTATAATAGTCTTGTTTAGATTATATATTCCTCTCTTGAAATGCAGTAATTGCTTTTGGTTGCTGAAAAGCCATATTTGCCAACATAAAGCGATAATTTGAGCAAGAATGGTTGCGTAAGCAGCTCCTGCGATACCCCATTTTAATAAAAATATGAAAATATAGTCGAGTATTGAGTTCATAATGACGGTAAAAATAGTTGCAAACATGGCTTGTTTGGGTTTGCTCGCTGCACGTAAGAGTGCATTCATTCCAAAATACATGTGCGAGAAAACATTACCGGCTAGTATGACAACCATATAGTCTGCAGCAAAAGGGAGTGTTGCTTCTGATGCTCCGAAAAATTCCAATATTTGGTCGAGAAATAAAAGACTGAATATCGAAAAGGCGATACCGATGATGATATTAAGTGTAATGGTATTACCAAGAATGTGTTGAGCGGTTTGATAATCTTTTTGGCCTAGCTTTACAGAAATAAATGTTGAGGCTCCTATTCCGACAGCAGCTCCAAAAGCTGCAGCCAAATTCATAAATGGGAATGTAATAGTAAGTCCTGATATCGCTAAAGGGCCACATACTTGGCCGATAAAGATGCTGTCCACAATATTATACAGTGAAGAAGCTGTCATGGCAATAATGGCAGGAAGGGCATATTGCCAAAGTAATTTACCGATGGGTTTTGTACCTAGTTCAAGTGTTGCTTGCTTATTATCCATTAAAATCTTCTTATTTATATATGTGTGCAAAGGTAGTAAAAATATGTGGATAAGTGAGAGAATTGGTAAAATAAATCAATAAATTATATGCTTATATTTTTTCATTCCAATTGAAAACTGTATCTTTGCATAACATTGACATTTAGCCTAGATGAAAAGACCTTTAATGATTATACTGATGATGATAGCATGCTTCGCTATTTTTGCTCGGCATGTAGATGATACAAGCCGAATTTCTTATCCTGGCGGTAAATGTTATCTTTATCGTATTTATTTGTCAGATAAGGCTGGGTCTCAATATTCTTTGCAAAAACCAGAGGAGTTTCTTTCTTTACGTTCTATAAAACGACGGGAAAAGCAGCATCTTTCTTTGGATAGTACTGATTTACCGATTTCAGAACGATACATACGACAGATTTGTGATTGGGGGTTTGAGATTGTTGATAAGAGTAAATGGAATAATACACTTCTTTTGCGTGTTCGTACTCCTAAGGACCTTAAAAAACTAGAGCATATTCCTTTTGTTAAAAGCATAAAAAAAGTTTTTGAATCGCCTGATTCTATAAACAGACGTGATCGAATGAATTACCATAAGACCATTACTTCTTTTATTCAGGATAATGAGTCGTTTTATGGTTCTACCGAGTTTCAGATAAAAAAACTAAATGGGCATAAACTTCACGAAGCAGGATATCATGGTGAGGCTATGATGATAGCGGTCTTGGATGGAGGTTTTATGAATGTTGATCGTATTCCTGCTTTTCATCAGATTCAACTCGCAGGTGTTGCCGATTTTGTAAGCCCTCGGTCGCAAAATGTCTTTAAAGAGATGGAGCATGGAACAATGGTGTTGTCTGTAATGGCGGCTGAAGTTGAGCATTATTATGTTGGTGCTGCTCCTCGTGCTTCTTATGTCTTGGTTCGTTGTGAGGATGAACAGACAGAATCACTGGCAGAAGAAGACTATTGGGCTTCTGCTGTAGAATATGCCGATTCATTAGGTGTAGATGTTATTAATAGTTCGTTGGGATATCATGGTTTTGATGATAAGACGATGGATTATAAATACGAGAACTTAGATGGTAAGACGGCGATGATTTCGTGTACAGCAGCCAAACTTGCTTCAAAAGGTATTATTTTGGTGAATAGTGCTGGCAATGAAGGCATGGGTTCTTGGAAAAAAATAAATGTACCAGCAGATGCAAGTGATATTCTTACAGTTGGTGCAATAACTCGTTCAGGCATTAATGCTCCTTTTAGTTCAATAGGTTTTACTGCCGATGGAAGGGTAAAACCTGATGTTATGGCTATAGGTAGTCCTGCGTCTGTTATTACCGGTCGTGGCACTGTTATAAACGATATGGGGACATCTTTTTCAGCTCCTATTATTGCAGGTATGGTGGCTTGTCTTTGGGAAGCTTTGCCACATTTGAATGCTTATGAGATTATGTCTATAGTGAAACGTTCGTCAGACCGTTATTCACGGCCGAATAATATATTTGGATATGGTGTTCCTGATTTTTGGAAGGCATATCTGATGGGCAAAAAAGATAAGTAATCATGAAACAGGCTCTCTCTTTATATGAATTGAATCATTTGGTCCACGATGTTATCGCGATACAGCTCCCAGATAGTATCTGGGTTCAGGCCGAATTGTCTGAATATAGAGAGAACAATGGACATTGCTTCATGGAACTGATAGAGAAGGATAACCATTTGAATACTCCTATTGCTAAGGCTTCTGCTAAATGTTGGCGTAATCGATGGGTATATATTCGTGCAGGTTTTGAACGAATTACCGGAATGCATCTTCGTGCCGGTATGAAAATCATGTTACAGGTGCATGCTGAATTCCATGAGAATTATGGGTTCTCATGGATGATTGATGATATCGACCCAACTTTTACTTTGGGAGATATGGCTCGAAAGCGTTTGGAGATTATTCAGGTCTTGAAGGATGAAGGGGTTTTTGATTTGCAGAAGCAACTTGTTATTCCGATGTTTTGCCAACGGGTAGCTGTCATTTCCAGTGTTCATGCTGCAGGTTATGGCGACTTCTGCCATCAAATGCAAAATAATGAGTATGGCTTATCCTTTAATATAGAACTGTTTCCTGCGGTTATGCAAGGTGAACAAATCGAAAAAAGTGTGATTAGGGCGCTGAACCTGATTAATGAAAGATATGAGGAGTTTGATGTCGTCGTCATTATTCGTGGTGGAGGTGCTACGAGTGATATGTCGGGCTTTGATACATTAGTATTGGCTGAGAATGTGGCAAATTTTCCTTTGCCGATTATTACAGGTATAGGTCATGAACGCGATGAAAGTGTACTCGACATGATTTCAAATACGAGAGTTAAAACACCTACTGCAGCTGCTACTTTTTTAATAGAGCATTTGGCTCAGGTGTACAATCGGGTACAAAATGCTAGTGATTTTATTTTTAGCTACGTTCGCGAGCGTATGACTAGGGAGAAAATGAGAATCCAGCATTTGGGTGGTAGAATACCATTGATGTTTTCTTTGGTTAAAACCAGCCATTTAAGAAAACTTGATGCTATAGAGAGTAAACTCAATAATCAGGTAGGTCGTCTGATTTTGCAGCAGTTTCAATATTTGGATAGACTACAAATGGCAATGTTACCCGCTATTCAGCGTAAACTGAATAAGGAGCAGTATAGGCTTCAGATGATAGAGCAACAAGTGATGTTGTCAGATCCAACTCTTTTGCTTAAACGCGGATATAGTATCACTCTGTTGAATGGAAAAGTTGTCAAAGATGCTAGTTGTTTACATGTGGGTGACGAAATTATAACGCGAGTGGAAAATGGTGAAATTCGTTCAATTGTCAAATAGAAATGTCTGATATGAAAAAGAATATTCGATACGAAGAGGCTGTTCATCGACTTGAAGAGATAGTAGAGAAGATGGAAAATGATGAGCTGGATGTAGATTCATTGAGTGATAAACTGAAGGAAGCGCAGCAGCTTATCAAATTGTGCAAAGACAAACTAACGAAGACTGATGAAAATATCAAAAAGTTACTTAATATAGAAGAAAAGTGATATTTTTGTTAATTTATAGTGTGAATAATTGTAGAATATAATAAAAATTCGTACTTTTGTGCGAAATTATAAATATAACATATAAAATATTATTGTTATGAAAGATTTAGATTGGGCTAATTTGTCTTTCGGCTATCGGAAGACTGATTACAATGTACGCTGCTACTATCGTGACGGCAAATGGGGCGAAATAGAAGTTTGCTCTGATGAGTATTTGAAGTTGCACATGGCTGCTACCTGTTTGCATTATGGACAGGAGGCATTTGAGGGATTGAAAGCATATCGTTGTCCTGATGGTAAGGTGCGTGTGTTCCGCATGGATGAGAATGCTGCGCGTCTACAGAGTACTTGCCGTGGTATCTTGATGCCAGAACTTCCTACAGAATTGTTTGAAGAAATGGTTAAAAAGGTGGTTAGATTGAATCAGGAATGGATTCCTACATACGAGAGTGGAGCTACTCTTTATATTCGTCCATTGCTTATTGGTACAAGTGCCCAGGTGGGTGTTCATCCTGCTGATGAATATTGTTTCTTGATTTTTGTTACTCCAGTAGGTCCATATTTCAAGGGTGGATTCTCTTCTAATCCTTATGTAATTATTCGTGATTATGATCGTTCTGCTCCTTTGGGTACTGGTATCTACAAGGTTGGTGGTAATTATGCTGCTTCTTTGAAAGCTAATTCTATCGCTCATGAAAAGGGGTATGCTTGTGAATTTTACTTGGATGCTAAGGAGAAAAAATATATCGATGAGTGTGGTGCTGCTAACTTCTTTGGTATAAAGAATAATACGTATATTACACCTAAGAGTACCTCTATTCTGCCTTCTATTACTAATAAGAGTTTGATGCAAGTTGCTGAAGATTTAGGTATGAAGGTTGAGCGTCGTCCAATTCCTGAAGAGGAATTAGAAACGTTTGAGGAAGCTGGTGCATGTGGTACTGCTGCAGTCATTTCTCCTATTTCTTATATTGATGATTTGGATACCAAAAAGCGATATGATTTTGGTGATAAACCGGGTCCTTGGTCTAAGAAGTTGTTTGATACACTTCGTGGTATTCAGTATGGTACTATTGAAGATAAGCACGGTTGGACTACAGTGGTAATCGAATAATTACGTTAGCGGGCTATCTATACAGAAAAAAATAACCTATAATTATGCCAGAATATGGAAACGAATCAAACTTACAAAAACAGAGCTCTAGCCTCACTGGAAGGCAAGTGGACGATTGGTGCTGTCGCAACACTTATTTTTTCACTCATAGTTGACATTTCAAGAGTGAGTATCATATACCCTATGGGTGATACAGCAGGAGTAAGCGTAAATGGTATATGGCTCTTGTTGTGTTTGCCTTTAATGTGGGGATATAGAGTATTCTTCTTGCGTCTTATCCGTCAGGAGGACATTGATTATGGGCATCTTTTCGATGGTTATAAAGATTGTGTACGCATCGGCGTCACCCTACTGTTGGGCGTTTTTTTTGTGGCTATTGGATGCGTCTTTCTCTTGATACCTGGCATTATCATCTCTCTGATGCTCTCACAGGTAGAATTTGTCATGGAAGACGACAAGGAGATAGGCTATCTTGATGCTATGAAACGTAGTGTCGATCTGATGAAAGGGCACAAAGCAAAGCTATTCTGGCTGAATCTGAGCTTCATTGGTTGGATAATTCTGGCTATTCTGACTTTCGGTATAGGATTGCTGCTATTATTACCATACATTAATACAACATTAGCTTACTTCTACGAAGACCTGAAAGCAGAACAGCAAATAGGTTAATCGTAAATTATAAAACAACATAAAAAAGCATCGGTCTGTCTCCAGATCGGTGCTTTTTTATAATTTATTTCGTATATTTGCACCCGTTTATCAAATAAGGCATGGGAAAAGGAAAATTAGCTAAATTTGCGGATATGGAGCACTATGAGAACGTGTTTCAGTATCCATTTTCAGTAGTCAGTGATGTTCCATTCGATATGAAGGGACATTGGTGTGAACAGTATTTTCATAACGATAATCCAATAATCTTGGAATTAGGATGTGGTAGAGGTGAATACACCGTAGAGCTGGCCAAACTCTATCCCGAGATGAACTTTATCGGTGTGGATATCAAGGGTGCCCGTATGTGGACAGGTGCCACCCAAGCTCTGAAAGAAGGACTAAAGAATGTGGCATTTCTGCGCACCAATATCGAGATTATCGACCGTTTTTTTGATCAGAATGAGGTTGCTGAAATTTGGCTTACGTTTAGTGATCCACAGATGAAGAATCCTCGTAAGCGTCTTACGAGTACATTCTTCTTGAATCGTTATCGTAATTTCTTAGTAAATAAGGGTATTATTCATCTGAAAACAGATTCTAATTTTCTATTTACTTATACCTCTTATATGGTTGAGAAAAATAATCTTCCAGTTCTCTTCCGTACAGATGATTTGTATCATACAGAGGGTATTGATGATAGCACGAAACGCATTCTGTCTATTCAGACTTATTATGAGTCAATGTGGATAGAGCGTGGACTCAATATCAAGTATCTCAAGTTCCAGTTACCTACTGAAGGAAATTTGGAAGAACCTGATGTTGAAATAGAATTAGATGACTATAGAAGTTATCATCGTGATAAGAGAAGTAGTTTAGAAACAAGTAAATAAGTTGATATAAAAAGGGGATTCACCAATGATCAGGTGAACCCCCTTTTTATATCTTTGTTAGATAGCAGGTTCTATAGGAAACATATAGAAATTGCGATTCAGATTATAGTCAATCATCCATTGATCCAGGATGATACCTTCATCCAATGCTTTTATTTCTAAAGTATGTGTGCCTTTTTCCAAGAGTAAATGAAAAGACTTTACTGCTTGTCCCCGTAACACGTTTTGTTTCCATTGTTCTGACCGGAATGGTTCTTTAAGTGTAAAAATCTGTTCGTTATTTCCGTCGATGGTCACACTGAAACGAATATCGTTTTGGTTTACGGCATGAGTAGGGATCGTTGCAATTCTGATTATTGCAGAATCTGTTTTTTCACAAAGGAAGTTGTATTTAACCACGCTACCTTTAGGCAAATTCAGTGATTTCATGCTGTGACCGAGCATTTCTGTAGTGTAGACATCTTTGCTGGCTGCTGTGTAATGCACAGCATTTCGTGCGATGACTCTACTCATGTGATTTTCTAAAGGTTCTGCATCAATTTCCTTATCAGCATATTTTTTTATTTGTTCGTCTGTAAGTATACCCGGTAGTGCAGGCTCTTTAAAGACTGGTAAATCTCTTGGAGACATCGACATAATACCATTCCATTTTCCGCCGGCTAATTGTTCATTGTAGTATTTAGTCATTGCTATTATCTCCTGATGAGCAGTCATGCTATTAGCAGCAGCGGTCATTGCTTCTTTATCATTGAAGAATAATCCAGGGCGTGCTATATGGCGTGCTTCTTGAGCTTCTAGCTGTTTGATGGCCATGTCTGCAGCCATAAATATAGGATATTTGATAGCTGCGAAGTAGGCATCACTAAGTGTTGGTCGAATTGTTTTTTCAATTTCTTCAACTTTTTCTTTTATCGCTTGATAGGCTGCTTTGTAGCGTTCTATCTCATTTCCAAATTCACCGGCATTAAATTCAGTGTCTTGGATAGGGGATAGTCCTCTGTTGTATTTCTTTTTATCCAGTTCGGTTTGAGTCCATCCCATAAATTCAGGTTTACGGATAGCAGTAAGGTGATAAAATTCCTTCATAACGGGCAATAATAGTTTGCCTGTATGTGTACCGAATTGCTGGCAAAGCCAGTTTTGCATATGTTGCTGTAAAGAATTTGTCTTGGTGATATTGATGTTCCAGGCCATATCAAGAAAAAGCGATAAGTCATATGCTGCAACTTTCGGATCGTGAACATTAGCTATCCATATCCGTTTATTATTGTTGGTGTAGGCTTTATGCATCTCTTCGTAGATAAGTCCTGGTTGAGTGGTTGTCAGCCATAGATAGTCATGAGGCCTTCCCCAGTAGCTGAGATGGTAATAGACACCACTTCCTCCACTTCTTTTGGCTTCTGAAGGGTTAGATAGATGTGTAAGATAACCATAGTTGTCATCACACCACATCAAAGTTACGTCATCGGGTACTTTTAGTCCATTGTTATAAATATCAAGCACTTCTTTATACGGAACAAAAATTTGTGGTATTTTTTTAATGTCGGTTTTTAGATTCTTATGCAGTAGTTTTCTCTGGTCATTAATTACCTTCTGAAGCCACTTGGTTTTCTCATCTAAAGTTTTTACACCTTCCATGCTGCCATCATGTATGCCACGCATACCTAAGGTATATATGACGTCCATGCCTGCAGTTTCTTTAATACGATATGTCCAGTAGTCTTCTATTTTCTTTTGGTTGGTAAGATAGTTGAAGGCCCCCATATTTTTTACATTCCATTCGCCGACATTATTGCGGAGTAATGGTTCACAATGAGAGGTTCCGATATATATATCGCAACTATCTGCTACTTCTTGGTTTCCTTTTACTTGGAAAAAAGGTTTTGTTCCAGGATGCATGGCTGGCCATATCGTATTAGCTTTGAGTCGAAGTAGAAGTTCAAAGATCTTGCGATAGGTGTTTGGACCTATCGTCCCTTGCTCTTGTTTGCGATCGAGGGTTTTGTGAGCCCAAGTACGTGTACTCCAGTCTTCATCGTTGATGAATATACCGCGATATTCTACGGAAGGAACTTGTAGGGTTTGGTATTTGTCGTTGATGATAAGCTGCGATTTTTTTTCAGGATGAACATCTCCCCACCATATCCATGGAGATACACCGGATATTTTGGAAAGTTCAAGAATGCCGTATGCTGTTCCACGCCCGTTATTACCAATTATATAAAGTTTGTCATTCTTTACGCCCATCCAAAAAGCATCTTTGCTGACTATAATCTTATTTAAAGGGAAGTCTATACGACTGACTTCTTTAAATTCTTTATCAGTGAGGGCATCTAACTGGTAAATAGCGAGAGGTGAGTCACTTTTACTTTTAGCTTTTTTACCTGTAACAGCTTGCATATCGCTACTAAACATATTTAAGGCTATGTTTACTACAGGAGATGGATTATTATTAACAGTATAGCTTACTGGATTTTTTCCGTTGAAAAGAACAATATCTTTGGCTTGAACAGAAAAAGTACCACAAAGCAGTAAAAGAGAGGTTATATGAACCTTAAATTTCATAGATTTGTTCTGGTTTTGATTTATTTGCAAATATAGTTAAAAACGGTGTCATAGAGAAATTAATTAGTTTTTATTTGTAGTTTCTATATTTTATCGGTACTTTTGCATATGCAAACGATGTATATATATATAAGTTCAAAATAAACACAACAACGATATGACATTATATCCCAAATTGATAACAGATGCACTGGCAACGGTCATCTATCCGGGAACCAAAAAAATCTTATTGAAAGTGAGATGTTGGCAGATCAGCCCAAGATTGATGGTATGAAAGTGGAAATAGTTCTTCTTTTTCCTCGTGAAACCGATCCTTTCTTGAAATCTACTGTAAAAGCTGCTGAGGCTGCTATTCATTATCATATCAGTAATGATGTTGAAGTTACCATTCTTACAGAATTTAAGTCTGCTCCTCGTCCAGAGGTGGGCCAGATGCTTCCTGGTGTGAAAAATATTATTGCTGTCAGCTCAGGTAAAGGTGGTGTAGGTAAGAGTACTGTTTCTGCAAACTTGGCTATTGCGTTGGCTAAATTAGGTTATAAGGTAGGTTTACTGGATACAGATATCTTTGGTCCTTCTATGCCTAAGATGTTTGGTGTAGAGAGCGAGCGCCCTTATGCTGTTAAGAAAGATGGGCGAGATCTCATAGCACCGGTTGAAAAATATGGTGTTAAATTGTTGAGTATTGGTTTTTTTGTAAATCCCGATACGGCTACATTATGGCGTGGTGGCATGGCAACATCTGCGTTGAAACAGCTTATTGCTGATGCTGATTGGGGTGATCTTGATTATTTTATTCTTGATACTCCTCCTGGTACCAGCGATATTCATCTTACATTGCTTCAGACGTTATCCATTACGGGTGCAGTTATTGTAAGTACTCCTCAAAAAGTAGCTTTGGCTGATGCTCGTAAGGGTATTGATATGTATCGTAACGATAAGGTGAATGTGCCAATTTTAGGTTTAGTAGAGAATATGGCATATTTTACTCCTGCTGAACTCCCTGAGAATAAATATTATATCTTTGGTAAAGAGGGCTGTAAGGAATTGGCTAAAGAAATGAATGCTCCTTTGTTGGCTCAGATTCCTATAGTTCAGAGTATATGTGAAAATGGTGATGCTGGTACTCCTGCTGCTTGTGATACTTCTTCGTTAACAGGTTTAGCCTTTATAAATTTGGCTCAGGCTGTTGTTACTGTCGTTAATCGTCGCAATAAGGAACAAGCTCCTACAAAAATAGTTTCGGTTACTAACGAAAGTAAGCATTAATCTGAATTTCATTAGATAAAAAAAGGTGGCAATTTGCGAATTGCCACCTTTTATTATTTATTTTCTTACGTTCATCCAAACTGTCATATCCTGATTTCCTCGGTTTCCCCAGGCATAATAAGGAATGAGACGAACGGTAATTTGTTTATTGTTATTTTTCAGTTCACGATAAAGCTGTCGGTTATTCCAAGCCTTGCTCTGAGCTAATTCAACTTTTCCTTCAAGAGCTGTAAAGGTATGACCATCTATGGTTTGTTTTACAGTTTTGAAGTTTACATCTGCAGGAATCTGGATGTCATCGATATCAGCTTTTCCCTCGATGTCATTGCCTTCCAAACAGTATACGATAGGTCCTCGTTTTACCGCTATTTGGTTTTTGTTTTCTTCTACGAGAGGATTGCTTTCGATGAGTTTCACTTGCATAGGCATAGATATCTTGATGATGTCACCAGCTTGGTAGTTGTGTTGGAATGTTAAGTAGCCATTTTCTAACATAACATTAGGCTTAGCTATTGTTTTTCCACGCTTATTGGTAATAGTACTATTGCTGATAATTTCGTTTACTGATTCTTGACACCATTCTGGTATTCTCATCTTTACGGCTTTCAGTCCTTTGGCTTTGTTAATAATTAGTTTAACATCGCCTTCGAAAGGATACTCTGTAAGTTGTTCTATATCCAGATTTTTGGTCTTCAGTTTGTTTTCGCCATACAGGTTGACATAGAGTTCGCTTCCTTCTTTGTTTACGGAATAAGCATATTCCTGAGCTTGTATCAATGTACGGAGTGTATTAGGTGGACAACAGAAACAAGAAATGTATTTCTGACGTTCTTTTGGCCATCGCATAACGTAAGGGAAATCTTTGTTTTTACGAAGTGCCTGAGTATAGAAATACTTAGTTCCGTCTAGTGAAATTCCAGGAAGAATACCATTATACAATTCGTTTTCAACCATTTCTGCATATTTGGCATCACCTGTTGTTTCCAATAGTCGCCAGCTATAAAGTAGTTCACCTATCTGAGCGCAGGTCTCGTTGTGACTGGTCTCATTTGGCAGCTGAAACTGTCTTCCGTATGCTTGGTGTATCTGTTGGATGTAAGGTTGGTTATAAGTGGTACCGTCAGGTGATACACCATCGTACAGTGCGCCGCATCCACCAGTGATGTAGATTTTATGTTCTGCAATGTCATCCCAGATGCTTGACAAGTTTTTGTACAGTTGTTCTTCACCAGTTTCAGCATATAGATCGGCTACACCTGCATAGAGGTAATTTGCTCGTACAGCATGCCCCATTGCTTCATATTGCTGACGGAAAGGAATTCGGTCTTGATTATGATCTTCTCCATTCTTGACGCTGTCACGAATGGCAATCAGTTCTTCGCCTAATTCCATATATTTCTTATTGCCTGTCATGCGATACATTTCGAATGCACCCATGTAATGGCTTGGACAAATGGCATTTCGAGCAAGTTCGTCTCTGTCATTCTTTAAGAAGTTATATAGGAAGTCAGCTGCTTTTACACTACATTTGAAAAGATTATCCTTGCCAGTTGCTCGTTTGTGTATGATACCTGCAGTTATCAAGTGACCTAAGTTATAGGTTTCAAAGTTGAGTCGAGAGGCAAAAGCATTTTTCTGGTCTTTACCAATTTCGATACCAATAACAGTATTATCTTTGCTGTGTGATTCTGCATTCTTTTTACGCTCTTCGATGATAACTGGTGTGTGGATATATCCATCTGCTCGCTGCGAACGGGCTACTGCATCAATAAACTTGTCCATTAACTGGTCAAGTTTCTTATCTTTAGTTATTGCATAAGCAGTAGCGCAGGCTTCAAGCCATTTGTACATATCGCCATCATGAAAAGGTGGACCTTTGTGGGCTCCTTCTACATCTCCAGCTGCGATTTCAAAATTTCGAAATCCGTGTGATACATTGGGATCATTCCATGTATTCCACATGTCCCAAATCGAAGTTTGGTTAAGTACTTGGAAGCGATTGTTCCAAAATCCACCAGTCCAGTGAACTGAGCCAATTGGTGTGTTAACCATTTTGGCCATTTTACTTTTACTCATATCTGTCAGACCATTATACTGGCCGTAACAGAAAGTGTTTGCAAAAAATAAAATACCTAAGGCTGTTGTTATTTTCTTCATCGTCTTTCTTATAATAATATATCAGATAGACGATCAGGCCTTTATTCTGTCATCAATTTATTTCTGTCAGAAATTACTTAATGGTGTAAGATTCCTTGTCAAGTAGTTTTCCATTGGATAGAATAGTAACCTGATATATACCCTTTTCTAATTCTTCGTCCTCATGGAGAGGGATTGAAATGGAAACTGGAGTCCTTTGGCCATTATATCTGATAGTTTTGGATGTATTATAGTCTTTATTTGGGGATTTGACGACTACGGTCATGTTTTTGTTGTCTTTCGGAGCCGTAGGATTTTTTGCGATGTTGAATGTAATTTCTATGGTTTTCGCTTTTTTTGGTTTCTTTGTCGTTTTTCCTCGTTTATTTTTGAAAAGTAAATTTACATCGTCTACATTCAGTTGTGAGGCAATGGCAACCTTATAAGAAAGGTCTCTGTTTTGGGTGTTCAGTCCTGTGATAAGATTGGTTGCTTCATCGAATTGTTCTTTTACTCGAGCGTTTTCTGCAATAAGATTACTGTTGGTCTTTCTCAACGAATCCAATTGGTTCATATAGGCTTTAAGAACGTTTTTAAATGAAGGCAATTGTTTTTTTAATCGGGCTAGTTCCTGTGCATTATGAGGGTCTGTAACCTTTATTTTCTTTAAGATTTGTTGTGCTTTTGTCTGTTGTATACCCAATTGAGAGGATATCTCCTTATCGGTGATCATGTCTTTCATGTCACCGTATTGATTAGCAAATTCTTGATATTGGTCTTCTAGCTCTTTTTTGTCAAGTTCAGCAAGTTCGAGCATATC
The DNA here is from genome assembly GCF_022024235.1 of Segatella baroniae B14. Classification (GTDB taxonomy): domain Bacteria; phylum Bacteroidota; class Bacteroidia; order Bacteroidales; family Bacteroidaceae; genus Prevotella; species Prevotella bryantii. Next base: position 1,689,508 of record NZ_CP091799.1, on the reverse strand, counting down.
TTGGTTTTGTTTCTTCTGTGCATTGAGGTTATAGCTTAAAGAAACAATCGTTGTTAGAAGAACAGATCCAATGATGATAAAACAAATAAGAGCCTTTTTATTCATGTATAATATTTAATTTTTAAATAGTGTTTGCAAAAGTACCTTTTTTGAGTTAAATAGGCAAATAAAAGCATGAATAAAAAGACTCTTATTGTTTTTATTTTTGGTTATATCTTACATATCAAAAGTGCAAGGTAATGTACTCAACTGATAGAGTATTGTCTTAGCTATACGGTAATGTCCTGCGTCGTTCGGATGTAAACGGTCGGTGTCAGGTTTGTTGAAAAGTTGGGCTCCTTCATCGGTAAGAGGATACAACCCACTAAGTGCGTTAAGGTCTATTACAGGAACAGACCATACATTACCTGCTTCTTTGATAGCCTGTACATAGTCGTCGATGAAAAATCCACAAGCGTTAGCATAGTCTTCGGCTGGCTGTATGTTGGTATCGCTACTCTTAAAGTCAGCTCTGTGTATTGGGGTCATCAGTACAATTTGCTTCTTGGGATACATTTTCTTTAATTTATCCAGTGCAATATTGATTCGACCTTTCAGCGTGCTGTTATTCATGTTCATGGTACGATGGTATCTTAGATATTTCGCTTTTTCCCATTGACCTTTGTGAGCTGCAACAACTGAATCAGCACTGACGTTATACCATTCTCCGATAGGGACGGCTGCATTGAAGTCATTGGTACCGATAAAGATAAGAATGGCATCGAAATCATCACCGTGCTCAGCTTTTAATTTGTCGGCTTGACGTGGAATATCATTCCATTGTCTTCCACTTACACCATATACATAGGGAGTTATGCCCAACCACTCTTCTAAAAATCCCCAATATTTGGTCTTGGATGCCTTGAGTCTTGGGTCTGTAATGGAATCACCGAAATAGGCAACTCTTTTTTTCTTCCATGGATGTTCATTAAATTTTTGTGAAATCGATGGAAGTGCGATTAATGCGCACATAACTAATGTTAGTATTCGCTTCATGGTTTATATATTTTTTGATTTGTACTGCAAAGATAATATATTTTTTTGACTTGGATTAGCGGTGAAAAATTATATTCTTGTGAAAAATAAGTTCTGAGTCCCCTTTAAAAAGTGACACATTTTGATATTACTAGAAATTTCCGTAAATTATGAGACTCATAAATTGATAATATGATAGGTAAGCCTCTTTCTGAAAAAACATCAAGAATAATTTGAAAATAGTTCCAAATAGTTTTAATGGGCTCTAATCTGCTTTAGTAACTGGTTCTGTCTGTACAGAAGTGATTGAACAAGCCCCAAAGCTCTACAAGTTTATATAGATATGGTGAGTCTGCGTATAAGCAAGAATATCTATGTTCAACGAAGGGTTAACCTTCGTGTTCTTGTATGTGAAAGATGGTCCGTGTGTCAAATAATTTATCAAAAAACAGTGTTTTCAAAAATCGTCATCTAGCTTAAAATATTCAACTTTTGATCAGCCTGTTTGGTCTTTTTTCTTCCCCTCGATTTTTTCTCCCGCCAAAACCACAGGTCCTAGGGGTCGAAAGCTAAGACTTTGTTCGCTAAACTCTATGACCTTATCGCATCAACCCTAAGCTTTCGACCCCTAGGAGCTAGGGTTTTGGCGCCCTTTTTTAAACCGGTGATACGTAAAATCTGTAACGTGTTGATATTCAGATAGATATGAAAATTCTTCAAAATTCACGTATTTGAGGCATTCTTACATCGTAATTTCAAATACGCAAACCTCATGAGGGTTCTTGTCCGTAAAATTCAAAACCCCTCTTTTGTTGTACATGTCGTAGAATGGTAAAAGTAGTGCTGATCTTATTTTTTTTTAATCCTTATATATTATTTTAATCTTTAATCCTTTATCCTAATATATTATAATGTGTACGTCCACGGAATTAAGCTTTCATTGTCAAAGAACGTGCAAAAACTTAGTTTTTTGCAATTTTTTCTTGAAAACATTTGGAGGTTATGGATATTTTGTATACCTTTGCACTCGCTTTCAAACAAACGGAAGCAGCCAAATAACGTTGGTTACGAGGCTTAAGAGAAAGAGTTCTTTGAAAAGATTACATAGACAGAGAAGTAGTACAAGAAGCGTTCACATATTATAAATATGTGTGAATGGGTAACAAAAACGAACCGTCAAGTTTAGTTTTTGTCCAGGCTTTAAACCGACTTCAATAAAAGGATAAGCGTCCTTGAAACAGAGACAAATAATCTATTCAATTAGATATTCAAAGATATTTTACAATGGAGAGTTTGATCCTGGCTCAGGATGAACGCTAGCTACAGGCTTAACACATGCAAGTCGAGGGGTAACATGAAGAAAGCTTGCTTTCTTTGATGACGACCGGCGCACGGGTGAGTATCGCGTATCCAACCTGCCCATAAGTAGGGAATAGCCTTGCGAAAGTAAGATTAATGCCCTATGGTTTCCATTAAAGACATCTGAGATGGAATAAAGATTTATCGCTTATGGATGGGGATGCGTCTGATTAGGTAGTAGGCGGGGTAACGGCCCACCTAGCCGACGATCAGTAGGGGTTCTGAGAGGAAGGTCCCCCACATTGGAACTGAGACACGGTCCAAACTCCTACGGGAGGCAGCAGTGAGGAATATTGGTCAATGGACGGAAGTCTGAACCAGCCAAGTAGCGTGCAGGATGACGGCCCTATGGGTTGTAAACTGCTTTTTTAGGGGAATAAAGTTAGCCACGTGTGGTTATTTGCATGTACCCTACGAATAAGGACCGGCTAATTCCGTGCCAGCAGCCGCGGTAATACGGAAGGTCCGGGCGTTATCCGGATTTATTGGGTTTAAAGGGAGCGCAGGCCGTTTGGTAAGCGTGTTGTGAAATGTCCGGGCTCAACCTGGGCACTGCAGCGCGAACTGCCAGACTTGAGTGCACAGGAAGCGGGCGGAATTCGTGGTGTAGCGGTGAAATGCTTAGATATCACGAAGAACTCCAATTGCGAAGGCAGCTCGCTGTAGTGTTACTGACGCTAAAGCTCGAAAGTGCGGGTATCGAACAGGATTAGATACCCTGGTAGTCCGCACGGTAAACGATGGATGCCCGCTGTTTGCCCTTCGGGGTGAGTGGCTAAGCGAAAGCGTTAAGCATCCCACCTGGGGAGTACGCCGGCAACGGTGAAACTCAAAGGAATTGACGGGGGCCCGCACAAGCGGAGGAACATGTGGTTTAATTCGATGATACGCGAGGAACCTTACCCGGGCTTGAATTGCAGATGACGGATCTAGAGATAGTGACTTCCTTCGGGACATCTGTGAAGGTGCTGCATGGTTGTCGTCAGCTCGTGCCGTGAGGTGTCGGCTTAAGTGCCATAACGAGCGCAACCCTTCTCTTCAGTTGCCATCAGGTAGAGCTGGGCACTCTGGAGACACTGCCACCGTAAGGTGTGAGGAAGGTGGGGATGACGTCAAATCAGCACGGCCCTTACGTCCGGGGCTACACACGTGTTACAATGGCCGGTACAGAAAGTCGGATGCCCGTAAGGTCATTCTAATCAAGAAAGCCGGTCCCAGTTCGGACTGAGGTCTGCAACCCGACCTCACGAAGCTGGATTCGCTAGTAATCGCGCATCAGCCATGGCGCGGTGAATACGTTCCCGGGCCTTGTACACACCGCCCGTCAAGCCATGAAAGCCGGGGGTGCCTGAAGTCCGTGACCGCAAGGGTCGGCCTAGGGCAAAACTGGTAATTGGGGCTAAGTCGTAACAAGGTAGCCGTACCGGAAGGTGCGGCTGGAACACCTCCTTTCTGGAAGAGATGCTTATTTAGAAGTAAGTAAAAGTCAAGAGACATGACAAACGTAAAGGTTGGTTGATGTCATCCAAAGTTTCCTTGTACTACAGAACCTGTTTAATATATAAGAGAAAAAGGAAGCCGGGCTCGAAGATGCAAGCCCAGAAATCTTGGACAGTCAGCCAACCCGGAACTATAGTCCTATAGCTCAGTTGGTTAGAGCGCCACACTGATAATGTGGAGGTCGGCAGTTCAAGTCTGCCTGGGACTACAAAAACTTCCAGTCTTCTCAAACCAAAAAAAGTTTGGGGGATTAGCTCAGCTGGCTAGAGCACCTGCTTTGCAAGCAGGGGGTCAACGGTTCGAATCCGTTATTCTCCACTTCAGGTAATCCACTTTTGATAGAGTGAGATAAGCCAATAAGATCTTTGACATATTGACACAAGCAAAACTGTAGCGAGAACTAGCAATAGTTCAAGAAACAATACAGCTGAAAGTATGAGCTACCGTTCATCTTACTTGAGAAGCAATTCAAAAGCAAGACTGAACCGGTAAAGAAAAAAGTAAGAAAGGGCGTATGGCGGATGCCTAGGCTCACAGAGGCGATGAAGGACGTGATAAGCTGCGATAAGCTTCGGGTAGGTGCAAATAACCTTTGATCCGAGGATTTCCGAATGGGACAACCCATACATTTGAAG
>NZ_CP091799.1:660000-1680000 GCF_022024235.1 Segatella baroniae B14 | reverse complement strand
GAAGCTGCTGAATAATGCCGCAGAAAATTAACGCTATCATCACTGGTGTAGCTGGTTATGTTCCAGACTATGTTCTCAATAATGAGGAATTGTCTAGAATGGTTGACACCAATGATGAGTGGATTACAACACGTACAGGTATTAAGGAGCGCCGTATCCTCACAGAAGAGGGACTCGGCACTTCTTATATGGCACGTAAGGCAGCTAAGCTTCTGATGAAGAAGACTGCCTCTGATCCCGATAGCATTGATGCGGTCATGGTAGCTACCACTACTCCTGATTATGTACATCCGTCTACAGCTTCAATTGTATTAGGAAAGTTAGGACTAAAGAATGCTTTTGCATTTGATTTCTCTGCCGCTTGCTGTGGTTTCCTTTATGCTTTGGATGTAGCTTGTAGCATGATTCAGAGTGGTCGTTACAAAAAGATAATCGTTATAGGTGCTGATAAAATGTCATCTATTACGGATTATCAAGATCGCGCAACTTGTCCACTTTTCGGTGACGGTGCTGGTGCTGTAATGGTTGAAGGAACAGAAGAAGAGAACATTGGTCTCATCGATTCTGAACTTCGAACAGATGGTAAAGGTCTTCCTTTCTTGCATATAAAGGCAGGTGGGTCGGTTTGTCCTCCATCAAGATTTACTGTAGATCATCGTCTGCATTATACATATCAGGAAGGTCGTATGGTTTTCCGTTATGCTGTAACTGCTATGGGTGATGATTGCGCAAAGGTTATGGAGCGTAATAACCTTACTGTTGACGATATAGCTCATGTTGTCCCTCATCAGGCTAACTTACGTATTATCGAAGCTCTTGCTAAGCGTTTAAATATGCCGATGGAGAAAGTCATGGTTAATATCCAAAATTATGGTAATACCAGTGCGGCTTGTATGCCTTTGGTTCTTTGGGATAAAGAAAAGGAACTTAAGAAAGGTGATAATATGATATTCACTGCATTTGGTGCTGGTTTCGTTAATGGTGCTGCTTATATCAAGTGGGCTTACGATGGTGCTGATGTAGCTGGTTCGAAATAAACAAAGAAAGATATCAACAAGAAAACGCATTCTTCTTATTTTTCGATAAGGGATGCGTTTTTTTGTTCATTACTAATAATCCAATAGAATATGCATAAGGCAGGTTTTGTTAATATAGTAGGTAATCCGAATGTTGGTAAAAGTACATTAATGAACCAACTTGTCGGTGAGCGTATTAGTATTGCTACATTTAAGGCTCAAACTACGCGTCATCGCATTATGGGTATTGTCAATGATGATGATTGTCAGATCGTTTTTTCTGATACTCCAGGTGTTTTGAAACCAAACTACAAAATGCAGGAGATGATGTTGGCTTTTTCAGAGTCGGCTCTTGCTGATGCTGATGTTTTACTCTATGTTACTGATGTTATAGAAAGTCCAGAGAAGAATCAGGATTTTCTTGACAAGGTGAAGAAAATGACAATTCCTGTATTGCTTGTTATCAATAAAATAGATGAAAGTAATCAGAAGCTATTGGGCGATATTGTAGAAAAATGGCATGGTTTGCTTCCAAATGCAGAGATTCTACCTATTTCAGCAAAAAATAAATTCGGTGTTGATATGCTGATGAAGCGTATCAAAGAACTTCTTCCTGATTCTCCTCCTTATTTTGATAAGGATCAATTGACCGACAAGCCTGCTAAGTTCTTTGTTAGCGAGATTATACGAGAAAAGATACTTCTTTACTATGATAAAGAAATTCCTTATTCTGTAGAAGTTGTTGTCGAGAGATTTAAGGAAGACGAAAAGCGTATTCATATCAATGCGGTAATTTATGTGGAGCGTGATTCGCAAAAAGGTATCATTATAGGTCATCAGGGTGTTGCTCTTAAGAAAGTAAGTAGTGAAGCTCGTAAGACACTTGAGAAATTTTTCGATAAAAGAGTATTCTTGGAAACTTTTGTAAAGGTTGATAAGGATTGGCGTAATTCACAACGTGAACTTGATAGTTTCGGTTATAATCCGGAATAATAATCATATAGTTTTCTCTTTTGCTTAGTTGGAGAGTGAAAGAGAATATATTTGTTTATCCAGCATTCTGTCCTGAATGGTATTGAGGACAAACCCTCTCGCAAGAGAGAGCCGGGAAAGAAGGTCACATCTCGGCAAACAGAGTATTAACTAGGGTGCGGTGACCTCTCCCTAACTCTCCAATCTTTATGGAGAGATAAGCTCTTTGTAAATAGCAATGGCAAATTTAGTTGCAATTGTTGGTCGTCCTAATGTAGGAAAATCAACGCTTTTCAATCGTTTTACTCAGTCTCGTCGTGCTATCGTAAGTGATACTGCAGGTACCACACGCGACCGCCAGTATGGCAAGGTTTCATGGAATGGTAAAGACTTTTCGGTTGTAGATACCGGAGGTTGGGTTGTAAAATCTGATGATATTTTTGAAGATGCTATTCGTAGACAGGTGTTAGTAGCTACAGAAGAGGCAGATTTGGTTCTTTTCTTAGTAGATACAGAAACAGGTGTAACCGATTGGGATGTTGATGTAGCCAAGATTCTTCGTCGTGCAAAACTTCCTATTATTCTTGTTGCCAACAAGGTAGACAATAGTGGTGAATACTATGAGGCAGCAGAATTTTATAAGTTGGGTTTGGGAGACCCTGTTTGTATCAGTGCTGCTACTGGTGGTGGTACAGGTGATCTTCTGGATATGATTTTGGAGAAAATGCCTAATAGTCCAGAAGAAACCATAGAGGAGGATATACCTCGTTTTGCAGTAGTTGGTCGTCCTAATGCAGGAAAAAGCAGTATTATCAATGCGTTTATCGGTGAAGATCGTAATATCGTTACTGAAATCGCAGGTACTACCCGTGATAGTATATACACGAAATATGATAAGTTTGGTTTTGACTTTTATTTAGTTGATACAGCAGGTATACGTCGTAAGAACAAAGTAACAGAGGATTTGGAATTCTACTCTGTAATGCGTTCTATTCGTGCTATTGAAAACAGTGATGTATGTATCTTGATGCTTGATGCAACTCGTGGTATTGAAGCACAGGATATGAATATCTTCCAGTTAATTCAAAGAAACAATAAGTCTCTTGTCGTTGTAGTTAATAAGTGGGATTTGGTAGAGGAAAAATCGCAGAAGGTAATAGATACCTTTGAAAATGCTATCCGTAAGCGTATGGCACCATTTGTGGATTTCCCAATAATCTTTGCTTCTGCTCTGACTAAGCAACGTATCTTCAGAGTCTTAGAAACTGCAAAGGATGTGTATCAGAATCGTAAGATTCATATCGGTACATCTAAATTAAATGAGGTGATGCTGCCTATTATCGAGGCTACTCCTCCTCAGAGTATCAAGGGTAAGTACATTAAGATTAAATATTGTACTCAGTTGCCTAATACACAGATTCCTTCTTTCGTATTCTATGCTAACTTACCTCAGTATGTGAAGGAGAATTATCGTAGATTCCTGGAGAATAAGATACGTGAAAACTGGAATCTTCATGGATGTCCTATCAATATTTTCATTCGTCAGAAATAATGAAAAAACTGTTGATGTTTATTATTTTGCTTCTGTCCTTATGCGCTGTTTCCTGTTCTCATGAAAAGGAAGAGGACATGGGACAGTTAGCAGCAATTGCGGCCAAAGGTTATTATGATGAACTTCTTCAAGGAAAGTATGAAGAGTTTGTAGATGCTACTTATCGTCGAGATAGTATTCCTGCGGTGTATCGTGAGCAGTTAATAGCAAATGCTAAAATGTACATAGGACAGCAGAATGTTGAGCATCAGGGTATCAAAGAGGTAACAATAGCTAATGCTAAGGCAGATACTGCTAGACGCACAGCTCAAGTTTTTTTGGTTTTGAATTATGGTGATAAATCAAATGAACAAATAGTTGTTCCAATGATACAATACCAAGGAATTTGGAAAATGAGATAAAAAAAATCGTCTTGGGATTAATCCTAAGACGATTTTTTTTGTATCAGTTGATAGCTTATAATTTTTCACCTTTCATCTCTGCTTGTTTTACTTTTCGGAATAAGTCTGAAGCAAAAACAAGTGCATTCAGTTTCTCATTTGTAGATTCCATGACTTCATCTTTTGTTCCTTGCCATTCTTTATGACCTTTGTAAATGAAGTTGATATTATCTCCAATTCCCATAACTGAATTCATATCATGGGTATTAATAATCGTGGTAATATTAAATTCTTTTGTGATGCTTGACAGAAGTTCGTCTATAACTAGTGATGTTTTTGGGTCTAATCCAGAGTTTGGTTCATCACAGAATAAATATTTAGGATTGAGTACGATAGCGCGAGCGATAGCAACACGTTTCTGCATACCACCAGAAATTTCTCCAGGGAATTTTTTCTGAGCATCAATCAGATTAACACGATCTAAGCAGTCTTGCGCTCTTTTAACCCGTTCGTTATAATTCATGGATGAAAACATGTCAAGAGGAAAGCGTACGTTTTCGAGTACAGTCATAGAGTCGAAAAGAGCAGCACTCTGAAAGATCATTCCCATTTCTCGTCTCATGGCTACCTTTTCTTTTTTACTCATTTGAACAAAGTCTCTTCCGTCATATAATATTTCACCCTGAGTAGGTGTAAGAAGGCCTACCAAATTTTTCATCAGAACCGTTTTTCCGGAACCACTCTGACCAATGATTAAATTTGTTTTACCGGTTTCAAAAACGGTATTGATATCCTCGAGAACTGTTTTTTCGCCAAAGGATTTGGTTAAATGTTTTACTTCTATCATTGTTAAGAGAGCATTTGGGTTAAAAATACATCAGAAAATAGGATCAATACGCTGGAATTAACCACAGCAGTAGTACTCGCTTTACCAACCTCGACAGATCCTCCTTCTACAGTATATCCGAAATAAGAAGAAACGCTGGAAATGATGAATGCAAAGAACAGACTCTTGATAATGCTCATCCAAATGAACCATTGATTAAAAGAGTGCTGGATACCTAACGTTAAATCTTCTGGGGAAAGAATTTGTCCGATATATGCAGTACCATATGCACCAACGATACCCATGGCAGAACTGAAAATAACCAAAAAAGGCATAATGGTAACCAATGCTGCAATTTTCGGTAGAATAAGATAACTTGCAGAATTGACTCCCATAATGTCTAATGCGTCAATTTGCTGAGTTACTCGCATAGTTCCCAATTCAGAGGCAATATTAGAACCTACTTTACCAGAAAGAATCAGGCACATGATAGAAGAACTAAATTCCAATAGCATGATTTCTCGTGTGGTATAGCCGGCTACCCATCGTGGCATCCATGGACTCTGAATATTCAGTTTCATCTGGATGCAGATAACAGCACCAATAAAAAACGAAATTAGTAAAACGATACCAATGGAATCAACTCCAAGTTGAGTCATTTCCTTGATATATTGTTTGCTATACATTCGTAAACGTTCGGGGCGAGAAAATACTTTACCCATTAATTGGATATAGGTACCTAATACGGTAAGGTATTTATGTAATAACTTTGTGATGAACATACTTTTTTGCTGTTAATTGTAATTGCAAAAGTAACCAAATTCCACAAAAAAACTGCAATATTCCAAATAGTTTTAGAATTTATCAGTGATATTAGACTGATTTTTAGTATTTTTGCACCTAAATTATTCTAAATATGGACAATCAAGAACAGATGGTGCTTCGCACAGAGGGCCTGGTTAAGACTTATGGAAAACGTACTGTAGCTAATGGCGTATCTATTGAGGTGAAGCAAGGTGAAATTGTAGGCTTGCTTGGCCCTAATGGAGCAGGCAAGACGACTTCTTTCTATATGACAACAGGACTTGTGGTTCCTAATGATGGCCATGTCTATCTTAACAATCAGGAGATAACTGACTATCCGGTTTATAAGCGTGCAAGAGCTGGTATAGGTTATTTGCCACAGGAAGCTAGTGTGTTCCGTAAAATGAGCGTTGAAGACAATATCATGTCTGTATTGGAAATGACAAAATTGTCGCATGCTCAGCAGTTGGATAAATTAGAGAGTTTGCTTCAAGAGTTTCGCCTTAATAAAGTTAGGAAAAATAAGGGAGACCAATTGTCTGGAGGTGAACGTCGTCGTACGGAAATAGCTCGTTGTTTGGCTATAGATCCAAAATTTATCATGCTTGATGAACCTTTTGCAGGTGTGGACCCGATTGCTGTGGAGGATATTCAACATATAGTGTGGCGCTTGAAATATCGTAATATCGGTATTTTGATAACTGACCATAATGTGCAGGAAACGCTATCTATAACGGATAGAGCATATCTTCTTTTTGAAGGTAGAATCCTTTTTCACGGAACACCTGAAGAACTAGCAGAAAATCCGATTGTACGTAAAAATTATCTTAGTGATAACTTTGTATATCGTAAGTTTAAGCCGAATGAGGAAGATGAACTAGCTGAAGAAGCTGAAGGATAACGTAAAGAAGATATACTTTTATGGTTAAAAAATCCAATTTTTCTCCATTATATTAGGTATTTACGTTAATTATGAGTAATTTTGCAAGTCGTTTCTGAGAATAAAAATAATATTAAATAAATAAAATTTATCAAGATGAAAATTTCATTCGAGAATCCTGACAAAGTAAATGGTCTTTTGACTCTTACAGTAGAAGAGGCTGATTACAAGGAAAACGTCGAGAAGACATTAAAGAGCTATCGCAAAAAAGCTAACATTCCTGGTTTCCGTCCTGGTCAGGTACCAATGAGCTTGGTTAAACGTCAGTTTGGTGCATCTGTTAAAATGGATGAGATCAACAAGTTTGTTGGTGAGCAAATCTATAAGTATGTACAGGATAATAAGATTCAGATGTTGGGTGAACCTCTTCCTTCAGAGAAGCAGGAACGTCAGGATCTTGAAAACGAAAGTACATTCACTTTTGTATTTGATATCGCAGTAGCTCCAGAATTTAAGGTTTCTCTTACAGGTCGCGATAAGGTTGATTATTATACAATCACAGTTGATGATAAATTGATCGATCAGCAGGTAGAGATGTTTACTTCACGTATGGGTAGCTATGAAAAGGCTGAGTCTTACGAGGATAATGACATCTTGAAGGGTGATCTCCGTGAGTTGGATGAGAATGGCAATACAAAGGAAGAAGGTATCACAGTAGAAGCAGCTTCTGTAATGCCAAGCTATATCAAAGTAGAGGAGCAGAAGAACCTTTTCAATGGTGCTAAGGTAGGTGATATTATTACATTCAACCCAAAGAAGGCTTATCCTGAAAACGATGCAGAGATCGCTTCATTGTTGAAGATTGATCGTGAGGCTGCAAAGGAAGCAAATGCTGATTTCAGCTTCCAGGTAACCGAAATCTCTCGTTTCAAGAAGCATGCAGTAGACCAGGAACTTTTCGACCAGACTTTTGGCGAGGGTGAGGTTAAAGATGAAAAGGCATTCCGTGAGAAGATTGCTGAAGGCTTGAAGGAGCAGTTGCAGGCAGATCAGGACTTCAAGTTCATCCAGGATGTTCGCGCTCATTGTGAAAAGAAGGTTGGTAAACTTGAATTCCCAGATGCTCTATTGAAGAGAATCATGTTGAATTCTAACCAGGATAAGGGTGAGAAGTTCGTAGAGGATAACTACGAGAACAGTATTAAGGAGTTGAAATGGCATTTGATTAAGGAGCAGTTGGTTGCAGCTCAGAACATCAAGATTGATGATGCTGATATTAAGGAAACTGCAATGGAAGCAGCTCGTGCTCAATTCGCTCAGTATGGTATGACTAATATTCCAGAGGAGTATTTGGAGAACTACGCTAACGAAATCTTGAAGCAGAAGAACAGTGCTGATGCACTCGTTGATCGTTCAATTGATCGTAAGCTCTCAGCTGTTCTTAAAACTGTTGTTAAGTTGAATCAGAAGGAAGTTTCTGTTGAAGACTTCAACAAGATGATGAGTGAATAATAATCAAGTTTTTTAGAAAAAACTTCTTTTATATAAAGAGGTTATCGATTTTTTTTATTATCTTTGTTTCTACGAAAAAGATATAAGAAGGTCGATAGCCTCTTTTTCTTGTTTATTACGAAAGGATAATTAAACATATGAACAAAGATTTTAGAAATTATGCTACTAAGCATTTGGGAATGAACGGTATGGTTCTCGATGATGTAGTGAGAGCTCAGGCTCAATATTTAAATCCATACATTTTGGAAGAACGTCAGCTGAATGTTACTCAGATGGATGTGTTCTCTCGTCTGATGATGGATAGAATTATCTTCTTAGGTACTGAAATCGATGATTATACAGCCAATACTCTGCAGGCACAGTTGCTTTATCTAGATTCGGTAGATAGTGGTAAGGATATCTCTATTTATATCAATAGTCCTGGTGGTAGTGTTACTGCTGGTCTTGGTATTTATGATACCATGCAGTTTATATCTAGTGATGTAGCAACGATTTGTACAGGTATGGCTGCTTCAATGGCTGCAGTTTTGTTGGTGTCTGGCCAAGAAGGAAAACGTTCAGCTTTGACTCATAGCCGTGTTATGATTCATCAGCCTTTAGGTGGTGTGCAGGGCCAGGCTTCAGATATTGAAATCGAAGCAAAAGAAATTCAGAAATTTAAGAAGGAACTTTATACGATTATTTCTAACCACTCTCATACTCCTTATGAAAAAGTATGGCAAGATAGTGACCGTAACTATTGGATGAATGCAGAGGAGGCTAAGGAATATGGTATGATTGATACAGTTCTCACGCGCAAGAAGTAATAATAAAAATGCCAAAAAAAGTTTGTAGCTTCTGTGGAAGAAGTGAAAATGAAGTAAAATTATTGATAACCGGTTTGAACGGATATATCTGTGAAAATTGTGCAGAGCAGGCTTATGATATCGTTCAAACAAGTGGCTTGTCTCCCAAAAAAGAACAGCATGCTTCAGATAATCCTCTTAAATTGAAAAAGGTACCAAAGCCTAAAGAAATTAAGAAATATCTTGATCAGTATGTTATTGGGCAGGATGAGGCAAAGCGAACCTTGGCCGTGGCTGTTTATAATCATTATAAGCGTTTACAACAGCCTGTTGCTGATGATGGAGTAGAAATCGAGAAGAGTAATATCATTATGGTTGGTAGTACTGGTACTGGTAAAACATTACTAGCCCGTACAATTGCTAAGTTGCTCGATGTTCCTTTCACAATTGTAGATGCTACTGTATTTACAGAAGCAGGATATGTAGGAGAGGATGTAGAAAGTATCCTTAGCCGTTTACTTCAGGTTTCTAATTATGATGTAGCCGCAGCAGAAAGAGGTATCGTCTTTATTGATGAAATTGATAAGATTGCACGCAAGAGTGACAATCCATCGATTACTCGTGATGTAAGTGGTGAAGGTGTTCAGCAAGGATTGTTAAAACTCTTGGAAGGTACTATGGTTAACGTGCCACCTCAGGGAGGTCGTAAACATCCAGATCAAGAGTATATCCATGTAGATACGCGTAATATCCTCTTTGTTTGTGGTGGCGCATTTGATGGTATCGAACAAAAAATAGCACAGCGTATGAATACGCATGTCGTGGGTTACAATTCCGTTCAAAATGTACGAAAGATTGATAAGAGTGACTTGATGAAATATGTACTCCCTCAAGACTTGAAGCATTTTGGATTGATTCCTGAAATTATCGGACGTCTTCCAGTTCTGACATACCTTAATCCTTTGGATCGTGAAGCTTTGCGCAGAATCTTGGTTGAACCTAAAAATTCAATCATTAAGCAATATGAAAAGTTGTTTGAAATGGATGGTATCAAGTTGACATTCGATGAAGACGTTTTTGATTATATCGTTGATAAGGCTGTAGAATACAAGCTTGGTGCACGAGGACTCCGTTCTATCGTTGAGTCTATTATGATTGATGCCATGTTTGAAATTCCGTCTAAGCGATTGAAAGCATTTGCAGTTACTCTTGATTACGCTAAAGAGCAACTTGAAAAGTCTCACTTGGAATTACAACAAGGAGCATAACTATCAGTTGGACCTTCGGGTCCAATTGATTCAACAATGAAAAACAACTCAGTTTAAAAGTGAATAAAGGAGCTACTTTATAATTATGACGAAAGAAGTTAATCTTATAGATGCACTAAAGCGCTACTTTGGCTTTGATAAATTTAAAGGCGATCAGGAGGCTATTATCCGTAATGTTCTTGATGGCAACGATACGTTTGTATTGATGCCGACAGGAGGCGGTAAGAGTTTGTGCTATCAGCTACCTTCTTTAATTATGCCTGGTACGGCAATAGTTATTTCTCCATTAATAGCTTTGATGAAAAATCAGGTTGATGTTATTAATGGTATGAGTGAAGGTGATGGCGTGGCTCATTATTTGAACTCTTCATTAAATAAGTCGGCTGTAGAACAGGTGAAATCGGATATTCGTGCTGGTAAGACTAAATTGTTGTATGTAGCTCCAGAATCTTTAACGAAGGAGGATAATGTAGAATTCCTTAAAACGGTAAAGATTTCTTTCTATGCTGTAGATGAGGCTCATTGTATATCGGAATGGGGACATGATTTCCGTCCTGAATATAGAAGAATTCGCCCGATAATCAGTCAGATAGGTAATGCGCCTGTTATAGCTTTGACCGCCACTGCAACGGATAAAGTTCGTACGGATATCAAGCGAAGCTTGGGGATAGCAGATGCTCATGAGTTTAAAAGCTCGTTTAATCGTCCTAACTTGTACTATGAAGTACGTCCTAAAACTAAGGATGTAGATAAGCAGATTATTATGTTTATTAAACAGCATCCTGGTAAAAGTGGTATTATTTATTGTTTAGCCAGAAAAAAAGTTGAAGAGCTTGCAGAAATTTTAAAGGCTAATGATATTAAAGCAGCTGCTTATCATGCAGGATTAGATTCTTCAACGCGTTCGAAGACCCAAGATGATTTCCTTATGGAAAATATCGATGTCATCGTTGCGACTATAGCCTTTGGTATGGGTATAGACAAGCCTGACGTGCGTTTTGTTATCCATTATGATATACCTAAGAGTCTGGAAGGGTACTATCAGGAAACAGGTAGAGCAGGTCGTGATGGTGGAGAAGGTAAATGTATAGCCTTCTATGCGAAAAAAGATCTGAAGAAACTAGAAAAATTCATGGAGGGTAAGCCTGTCGCTGAACAGGATATCGGTAGACAATTACTTCAAGAAACTGCAGCTTATGCAGAATCTTCAGTATGTCGTCGAAAAATGCTCCTTCATTATTTTGGTGAGGAATACGAGCAGGATAATTGTGGCAATTGTGATAATTGTAAGCATCCAAAGACAAAAATAGATGGCAAGGATGCTTTGTTGATTATTTTAAAAGCTGTAGCTGCTGTAAAAGAAAATTTCCGTCAAGAATATATTGTTGACTTTGTTAAGGGTAGAGGAACTGACGATATTGTATCGCATAAGCATGATCAGCTAGATGAGTTTGGTGCAGGTGCAGATATGGATAATAAATTGTGGAATCCAGTAATTCGTCAGGCGCTTTTGGCAGGTTATCTCCGTAAGGATGTTGAGAATTATGGCTTGTTAAAATTAACTGCTTCCGGTAAACGGTATATCAAGAGTCAAGAGCCTTTCATGATCGTTATGGATAATGAGTTTACAGATGATTATGTAGATGATTCAAATGAGGCGGGTGGAACAAGTGCTCTTGATCCAGAGTTGTTCTCTATTTTGAAGGATTTACGAAAGAAAACAGCTCATAAACACCAATTGCCACCATATGTGATCTTCCAAGATGTTTCTTTGGAACAGATGGCAACTATGTATCCTGTTACTCAGGAAGAGCTGACGAACGTACAAGGTGTTGGTATAGGAAAAGCAAAGCGATACGGAAAAGAGTTTTTGAAAGTCATAAAGGAATATTGCGAAGAAAAACAAATCGTTCCACCTGAAGAACTTCGTGTTCGAACAGTAGCGAAAAAATCGATGCTGAAAGTTAGTATCATCCAGTCTATAGACCGTAAAATGGCATTGGATGATCTGGCAGATGCCAAAGGACTCGATTTTAGTGATCTGCTAGATGAAATAGAAGCCATTGTATATAGTGGCACTAAACTTAACATAGATTATTTTATTGAGGATGTTGTCGATGATGATAAAGTAGATGACATTTATGATTATTTCATGGAAAGTGAAACGGATGATCTCAATGAAGCCTTAGATGAATTAGGAGATGATTACAGTGAAGACGAAATTCGGTTGGTAAGAATTAAATTTCTGTCGGAAAATGCGAATTAAAGTTGCAGTGATAACGTTATATAAAGAAGCCCTGTTTGCAAAAACGCAAACAGGGCTTCTCTATATGGACGTTAAATAGCATTAATTCAAAACGAAAATCATAAAATAGCCCTTTATATATGGAAAATTATTACTATATTTGCACGCAATAAATTTCTAAGTTATATATGTCATCATTTGTTGCAGATAAAATTGTAATGGACGGACTTACTTACGATGACGTCCTTTTGATCCCTGCTTATTCAGAGGTTTTGCCTAAAGAGGTACAGTTAAAAACCAAGTTTACACGTCACATTGATTTGAATATTCCGTTCGTGACAGCAGCTATGGATACGGTCACAGAAGCATCTATGGCTATTGCTATTGCGCGTGAAGGAGGTATTGGTGTAATACACAAAAATATGACAATCGAGGAACAGGCTCGACAGGTCGCAATTGTGAAACGTGCAGAAAATGGTATGATTTACGATCCTGTTACAATTCAGCGTGGACGTACCGTTAAAGATGCTTTGGATATGATGGCCGAGTACCATATCGGTGGAATCCCAGTTGTAGATGAGGATAATCATTTAGTAGGAATTGTTACGAATCGTGACCTCCGCTTTGAACGTCGTATGGATCGTAAGATTGATGACGTCATGACGAAAGAAAATTTGGTTACAACGCATCAGCAGACAGACTTGCTGGCAGCAGCTCAGATTCTTCAGGAGAATAAAATCGAAAAACTTCCTGTTGTTGATGCAGAAAACCATTTGGTAGGTTTGATTACTTATAAAGATATCACTAAGGCTAAAAATAAGCCAATGGCTTGCAAGGACGAGAAGGGTCGTTTGCGTGTAGCAGCTGGTGTAGGTGTAACAGCAGATACTCTTGATCGTGCTAAGGCCTTGGTAGAAGCTGGTGTTGATGCAATCGTAATCGATACTGCTCATGGCCATTCTAAGGGTGTCGTAGAAAAGCTTAAGCAAGTTAAGGCTACTTTCCCTAATGTAGATGTTATTGTTGGTAATGTTGCTACAGGTGCAGCTGCGAAATATTTGGTAGATAATGGTGCTGATGCTGTGAAGGTAGGTATTGGTCCTGGTTCAATCTGTACAACTCGTGTTGTAGCAGGTGTTGGTGTTCCACAGTTGAGTGCTATTTATGATGTGTATTCTGCGTTGAAAGATACAGATGTACCTTTGATAGCTGATGGTGGCCTTCGTTACTCAGGTGATGTTGTTAAGGCGCTTGCTGCTGGTGGTAGTAGTGTTATGATAGGTTCTTTGGTTGCAGGTACAGAAGAAAGTCCAGGTGAAACCATTATTTTCAATGGTCGTAAATTCAAGAGCTATCGTGGTATGGGTTCTTTGGAAGCTATGGAACAAAAGAATGGTTCTCGTGACCGCTATTTCCAGAATGATATCAGTGATGCCAAGAAGCTAGTTCCAGAGGGTATTGCCGGTCGTGTGCCTTACAAAGGAACCGTTCAGGAAGTTATTTATCAGTTAGTAGGTGGACTTCGTTCAGGTATGGGTTATTGTGGTGCTGGCGATATTGCTAACTTGCACAATGCACAGTTTACTCGCATTACCAATGCTGGTGTTTTGGAAAGTCATCCACATGATATTTCAATAACAAGCGAGGCACCAAACTACAGCCGCCCTGAATAAGGAAATGTAATTTAAAAAATACTAATGAAAATATATGCGTTGTTAACAGCCATGCTCCTCAACGGGGGCATGGTTTTTGGTCAAACTGACCCTGTTATAATGAAAATAGCAGGTAGACCTGTGAGCAGGTCTGAGTTTGAGTATTCTTATAACAAAAATAATTCTGCCAGTGTTATTGATAAAAAAAGTATCGTAGATTATGTAGATCTTTTTATCAATTACAAACTAAAGGTGAAGGCAGCTGAAGATGCGCATCTGGATACGTTAACTTCTTTTCAAAAGGAATTTGAAAGTTATCGTGATCAACAAGTGCGTCCGTCTTTTATTACAGAAGCTGAAGTTGAGGCTGAAGCGCATAAGATATACGAAAGTGAAAGACAACGTATAGATAATAATGGCGGTATGATTCGTCCGTCTCACATTTTATTGCTGTTAAAGCAAAATGCACCAGCTAAAGCAGCGGAAATTGTGAAAAATCGAATCGATTCCATTTATAATGCTCTTAAAAAGGGAGCTAATTTCCAAGAGTTAGCAAAAAAATATTCTGATGACAAAGGGTCTGCTGTGCAAGGCGGTTTGCTACCTTGGATCGTAAAAGGTCAAACATACAAGGAATTTGAAGATGTTGCTTATTCAATGAAGAAAGGTGAAATGAGCAAACCTTTTTCTTCACCAGCAGGATATCATATTATCTTGATGACAGATAAGGGAAAATTCTTTTCATATGATTCTCTCAAGAATAACATCTATCGATTTATAGAGCAGCGAGGTATACGAGAGCAAATTATAGATCGTAATCTCGATTCAATAGTCAAGACTTTACCAGAAGGAGCTACGAGAGAAACTGTTCTTGATGAAAGAGCTTCTGATATGTCTGAAAAGGACTCTAATTTGAAATATCTTATTCAAGAATACCATGATGGTCTTCTTCTTTATGAAATTAGTAATCGTAAAATTTGGGAAAAGGCTGCAAAAGATGAGGTAGGCTTAGAAAATTATTTCAAAAGGCATAAAAAATCCTATGCTTGGGATGAACCTCGATTTAAAGGTATTGCCTATCATGTAAAAGATGCTGCAGATGTAAGTGCAGTGAAAAAAAGTGTCAAGGGAAAACCATTTCAAGAGTGGGCTTCTATTTTACGCAAGACATTCAATAATGATTCCACTATACGTATCCGTGTAGAAAAAGGAATATTCAAGAAAGGTGATAATGCCGTAGTTGATAAAATGGTGTTTCATGTAGACACTGCACAGATTAAGCAAATAAAAGACTATCCTATAGATGCAATATTTGGTAAGAAGTTGAAAAAAGGACCAGAGACATATGAAGATGTAAAATCTAAGGTCATTTCAGATTACCAAGATGAGTTAGAAAAGGTATGGATAGAGGCTTTGCGGAAGAAATATCCAGTAGAAGTGTATCAAGATATATTGGCTACTGTCAATAAACACTAATTTATTATAGTATGAAGACTGTAAACAAATTATTTTGTGGGTTCAGTGGACTGCTTTTGATGGCTGTAATTACAGTAAATGCAGGAAGACCGTATTTTCGAGTTGCTCAAACCGTGAATGATTCGTTGGAGCATAAGAACTTTAATGCTGATTCTGCGAAAAATAGTCCTGAAATAAAGGAAAATAGTATCATTGATGAAGTGATTTGGGTAGTAGGTGATGAGCCTATATTAAAATCGGATGTTGAAATGATGCGAATGCAGGGCGAAGCTGAGGGTGTAAAGTTTCAGGGTGATCCTGATTGTTCTATTCCTGAACAACTTGCGATTCAGAAATTGTTTCTTCATCAGGCAGCAATTGATAGTATTGAGGTTACTGAGTCAGAAGTATCACAAGGTATAGATGATCAGATTAATTATTGGATACAATTGATTGGTTCTCGCGAAAAATTGGAAGAGTATCGTAAAATGACGATTACTCAAATCCGTCAGCAAATGCATGATGATTTCAAAAATCAGCAGTTGATTAGAAAGGAGCGTGAAGAACTTGTTAAGGATATAAAGGTGACTCCAGCTCAGGTCAGGGCTTATTTTAAAAATTTGCCAGAGGATAGTATTCCTTTTGTTCCGACAGAGGTTGAAGTTCAGGTTATAACGAGGCAACCAAAAATATCTAAGGATGAAACCGAGCGTATCAAAGAACAGTTACGTGACTTTACAAAGCGTGTAAACGATGGAGAAACTTCGTTCTCAACACTAGCTCGATTATATTCAGAAGATCCGGGATCTGCTCGTCAGGGAGGTGAATTAGGCTATATTGGTAGAGGTATGCTTGATCCAGCTTTTGCGAATGTAGCATTTAATTTAACAGATCCGAAGAAAATTTCTAAGATAGTTGAAACAGAGTTTGGTTTTCATATTATTCAATTGATAGACAAACGTGGTGACAAGATTAATTGTCGTCATATTTTGCTCAAGCCTACCGTATCAGAAGAAGCACTTCAGTCAGCGTCGCTTCGTCTTGATTCTATCGCAGATGATATTCGTGCGAATAAGTTCTCATTTGAGTCTGCAGCTTCATATCTATCAGACGATAAAGATACTAAAAGCAATTTTGGCTTGATGGCCAATAGTTCAGAAACAGGACGTACATCACGTTTTCAAATGAAGGATTTGCCTTCTGAGATTGCTAGAGTTGTAGATACTTTGAAAGTCGGACAGATTTCATCAGCATTTACTATGGTTAATGCTAAAGGTAAGAAGCAGGCTTGTATAGTTAAATTGAAATCTAGAATTGATGGTCATAGAGCAACAATAACTGAAGATTTTCAGGTTATGCAGAATCTAGTTACAAAGAAAGAGAAAGAAAATGCAATTCATGACTGGGTGGTCAATAAAATAAAAAAGACATATGTTAAGATGAATGATCGCTACAAGGATTGTAAATTTGAATATGAAGGTTGGGTTAAATGATAAATAATCATTTGAAAAAGCAAAATATTAGCGGGCATGGAATCAGTATGTTACTGATTTTATGCCTGTTTGGGCTCTGTGTGTCATCGGCATTTGGAGCACGTAAAAAGCGTAAGATAGTAGGTGATAATCGTATTTATCTGATCCATGCGGATAATTTAAGATTTGATCAGTATAGTGTAAATCCTGATGCTCAAATCCTGACAGGACACGTGTCATTTCGACATCAGAATTCTCATCTTACCTGTGATAGCGCCTATTTTTATCAGGCAACAAATTCTGTAAAGGCTTTTGGGCATGTGCATTTCAGACAAGGAGATACGTTGTCTTTGAAATGTGATTATGCCGATTATGATGGACAAGTTCAGTTTATGCGTGCACGTCATAATGTAGTATTACATCATCGTAAGCAAGTCTTAAATACGGATAGCCTTGATTACGATCGTCTTTATAATTATGTCAATTTCTCAGAAGGTGGAACTTTATCTGATGGAAAAAACAAACTTGTTGCAGATTGGGGACGCTATTATGTTGATACGAGAGAGGCTGAATTCTATTATAATGTCCATCTAAAAAATGGTCGGGATTACATTACAACAGATACGATGTTTTATGATACACGTAATTCTGTTGCTCATGTTGTTGGCCCTTCGAAAATTACGTCTAAAGGTAGTGTGGTAAATACAAGTAATGGTTATTATAATACCAAAACTGATCGTGCCAGATTATATGGGCGTTCTACTATGGTAGATAAGGATAAATCTATTACAGGTGATAGCTTGTTCTATGTTAAAGATAAAGACAGTGAAGGCTTTGGTAACGTTATCTATGTGGATAAACGCAATAAGAACTCTCTTCATTGCGGTTATTTGCGTTATAATGAAAAAACAGGATATGGATTTGCTACACGTAGACCGGTTGCTATAGATTACTCTCAAAAAGATACATTGTGGATGCATTCTGATACGATGAAAATCTATACATTTAATATAAATACAGATTCTGTTTATCGAAAGGTTCATTGTTTTCCAAAAGTTCGCGCCTTCCGTCAGGATGTTCAGGCGGTATGCGATTCTATGGTCTTTAATTCTCAGGATTCATGTATGACTATGTATAAGGATCCGATTGTATGGAATGCAGGAAGACAGTTGCTTGGAGAAAAAATACAATTGTTTATGAATGATTCCACGTTACGCTATGCGCATGTCATCGGACAAGCGTTGTCCGTAGAATCATTAGGGGATAGCATACATTATAATCAGGTAGCTTCACGAGAGATGGAGGCTTTTTTTGTTAATGGTAAAGCTCAGAAAGGAGTTTCCTTCGGAAATGTGCAAATTGTATATTATCCAATAAATGATAAAGATAGTTCTATGATTGGCTTGAACTATACAGAAACCGATACAGCGAAGATGTTTATGGATGAACATCAGCAGCTTGTAAGAATATGGATGCCGAAAGCCACAGGAACACTTTATCCAATGAGTCAAATACCTCCAGTTAAATATAAGTTGCCATCATTTGCATGGTTTGATAATATTCGTCCAAAAGATAAAAATGATATTTTTGAGTGGCGAGGTAAACGTGAAGATCAAAAATTAAAGAATGTAAGTCGTCATACTGCACCATTACAACGTATAGGTAAAAAAGACGAGAAAAAAGGTGAAGAAGTAAAAATATAATGAGCGATATCATACAGTTATTACCCGATTCTGTTGCTAATCAGATAGCGGCGGGTGAGGTTATTCAAAGACCTGCTTCTGTAATCAAGGAGTTGGTGGAGAATTCTGTCGACGCTGGAGCCAAATCGATTCAGGTTCTTGTAGTTGATGCTGGTCGTACATCTATTCAAGTGATAGATGATGGAAAGGGTATGTCTGATACAGATGCACGTCTTTCATTTGAGCGACATGCAACATCCAAAATCAAAAAGGCTGATGACCTTTTTGCACTTCATACTATGGGATTTCGTGGAGAGGCATTAGCTTCCATAGCTGCTGTTGCGCAGATAGAGCTTAAAACGCGTCAGGCTTCTGAAGATATAGGTACTCAACTTTCTATTTCTGGATCAAAGTTTATAGGACAGGAGCCTTGCTCTTGCCCTATAGGTAGTAATTTTAAAATAGAAAACTTATTTTTTAATGTACCAGCTAGAAGAAAATTTCTAAAGTCGAATACTACCGAACTGAACAATATACTTACGGCTTTTGAGCGTATAGTATTAGTTAATCCTAATATACATTTCAGTTTATATAGCAATGGGACAGAAATGTTCAATTTACAACCTGGAAGTATTAGACATCGTATTTTAGATATATTCGGAAAGCGTTTAAACCAGGATTTGCTCCCTGTAAATGTAGAGACAAGCTTAGGTAAAATATCAGGATTCGTTGGTAAACCAGAATCTGCTCGTAAAAAGGGTGCACACCAATATTTTTTTGTTAATGGTCGCTATATGAAACATCCTTATTTTAATAAGGCAGTTATGAGCGCTTTTGATCGGTTAGTACCATTAGGAGAACAGGTTCCTTATTTTATATATTTTGATGTAGATCCACATAATATAGATGTTAATATCCATCCGACCAAGACTGAAATAAAATTTGAAAATGAACAGGCTATATGGCAGATTTTGTCAGCAGCCGTAAAGGAGGCAGTTGGACTTTTTAACAATGTTCCTACTATAGATTTTGATACTGAAGGAAAGCCAGAAATACCTGTTTTTGGAGAGAGTGGCAATCAATTGTCAGCTCCAAGGGTAAACTATAATCCGTCTTATAATCCATTTGAATCTTCTAGCGAAGATTTGGTGAGTCAGGATGGAGAACAACAGATAGGACAAACGTTTGCGTCAAAAATAGATTCAAATTATGCAGCTATAACTCAAGGAGAAATTTTTGAATCAAAGCAGGCTCGTGTACCGGAAGAGTGGGGGAAACTGTATGAAGGATTAAAATCCAAAACAGTTTCACAAGAAGGAGATATCTTTGAGAGTAGACAAAATACTGTTGTGGAAAGTAAGGAGCATTTAGTAGAAGATAAATCCCCTTTACATTATCAATACAAAGCAAAGTACATCATGACAGCAGTAAAGTCAGGTTTGATGATAATTGACCAGCATCGTGCGCATGTACGTATTTTGTATGAACAGTATCAAAAACAGTTGATTGAGCACACATTTCAGTCACAGAAAGTCTTATTTCCTGAAACAGTACGCTTTACACCATCTCAACAAGTAGTATTACAAGACATCTTTTCTGATATGGTAGATATGGGCTTTGAACTCACAGATTTAGGAGGTGGAAGCTATGCTGTTAATGCAATACCTATGGGACTTGATGGAATAAATCCTATAACGTTGGTAGAAGATATTGTACATTCGGCAATCGATATGGGTAAATCGATGAAAGAAGAAATGCGACAGTCTTTATCATTAAGTTTAGCCAGAAATGCTGCAATTCCTCAAGGTCAAATTTTGTCTAATGAAGAAATGGAAGCAATCGTGAACGGTCTTTTTGCTTGTTCAAATCCAAATTATGCTCCGGATGGTAAGAGTATCCTCTGTATACTAACACAACAGGAAATAGATCATCTTTTCGGGTAAAAGGTTCTTCTTGGAAGCGATTACAGTGGGCTTTATGACCAATTTTAAGAAAAATCAAAAATATTCAGTAAAAAATTTGGTGGTTTAATTTTTTTGCCTTACCTTTGCACTCGCTTTTAAGAAGTACGGGCGTTTAGCTCAGTTGGTTTAGAGCATCTGCCTTACAAGCAGAGGGTCGGCGGTTCGAATCCGTCAACGCCCACTAGGGGTGTTCCCTGTAGTCTTTCGGGACTGCAGGGATTTTTTTTGTTTGTATTTTTGAAAAAATATTATTTATTATTGGTGTCTGCTAAAACTTTGTTATCACGATAATACTATTCTGTTGCTGATTATATTTATAAAGGTAAGGTCTATAACACGTTTAGTCTATGGAGTAAAATGCTTCCATTATATGGTTTATCTCGTTATTAGGTACAATGGTTCGTCAACTCAAGTGTGAGAAGTCTAGAGAAGACTTACTTTATCAATTTTTGTCTTTTTTGGGATACTAATACATATTTAGATTGTTGACATATTGTTTAATCTTAAAATATGTAAAAAATACCGAGAAGATTTGGTGGTTTAATATTTTTGTCTTACCTTTGCACTCGCTTTTAAGAAGTACGGGCGTTTAGCTCAGTTGGTTTAGAGCATCTGCCTTACAAGCAGAGGGTCGGCGGTTCGAATCCGTCAACGCCCACAAAAGGTCTTGATATTTTCAGGACCTTTTTTTGTTTTGAATAGAAGTCAAGATTGAAAACATTAATTTAAAGTCCTATAAAGTTCGCGCTTTTATGATATTTTATCTTATAAAAGTGTGGTTTTCCAATAATAATTATTATTTTTGCCTTCGAATTTAATACGAGTAAGTCATGACATTAGATGCATTAACCGCAGTTTCTCCAATAGATGGACGTTATAGGGGTAAAACAGAAACACTAGCAAATTATTTTTCCGAGTATGCACTCATACGTTATCGTGTGCGTGTAGAAATTGAGTATTTTATAACTTTATGTGAATTGCCATTACCTCAATTGGCAAGTTTTGATCATTCTCTTTTTGATAAGCTCCGTGCTATATATAAATCTTTCGATGAGAAAGATGCTCAGCGAGTAAAAGATATAGAGAAGACAACAAATCATGATGTAAAAGCTGTTGAGTATTTTATCAAAGAAGAATTTGATAAAATTGGTAATCTTGATCAGTATAAAGAGTTTATCCATTTCGGTCTTACTTCACAGGATATTAATAATACAAGTGTTCCTCTCTCAATAAAGGAGGCCTTGGAAGACGTATTCTATCCACAAGTACAAGAGTTGATCGATCTTTTGGCTTCTTACGCAGAGGAATGGAAAGACGTACCAATGTTGGCTAAAACACATGGTCAGCCAGCTTCACCAACCCGCTTAGGCAAAGAAATCGAAGTCTTTGTATATCGTCTTACACAACAGTTAAAATCTTTAAAGGCTTGTCCTTTTACAGCCAAGTTTGGTGGTGCAACAGGTAATTTCAATGCGCATCACGTAGCCTATCCTTCATATGACTGGAAAGCCTTTGGTAATAAGTTTGTAAGTGAGAAATTAGGATTGGAGCGTGAACAGTGGACTACTCAAATTAGCAATTATGATGCTTTAGGAGCAATATTTGATGCCATTCGTAGAATTAATACTATCATTATCGACTTGGATCGTGATTTTTGGATGTATATTTCTATGGAATATTTCAAGCAGAAAATTAAAGCGGGAGAAGTAGGATCAAGTGCGATGCCACATAAGGTGAATCCAATTGATTATGAGAATAGTGAAGGAAACATGGGTATTGCTAATGCTATTCTTCAGTTCTTAGCGCAGAAATTACCAGTAAGTCGTTTACAGCGCGACTTAACAGATTCTACAGTACTTCGTAATGTAGGTGTGCCTATTGGACATAGTGTTATTGCTATTCAAAGTACATTGAAAGGACTTCGTAAATTAATTTTGAACAAAGAAAAATTAGAAGAAGACCTAGATAATACATGGGCAGTCGTAGCAGAAGCTATTCAGACAATACTTCGTAGAGAGGCTTATCCTCATCCTTATGAAGCGTTAAAAGCGCTTACCCGTACCAATGCAACAATGACAGAAGAAACTATTCATAAGTTTATTCAGGAACTTCAGGTAAGTGATGCTGTTAAGGCAGAGTTAATGGCTATTACTCCACATAACTACACAGGAATGTAATTTATAATTATTATATAAGAGTTATTTAATCAATTTTTTAGAACACGCCGTGAGGCCTAAAAAGAAAGAAAATGGATTTAGATTTAGACAAAACACAGGATCAGTCTGCAGAGCAGAACGAGTCTAGCCGTGAGGGTTACAAGCAAGCAGGCTCTTATAGGAGCACAGGTCGTCCTATGCGTCCTCGTATTCATAGTCAGCGTGCCTATAGCACTGATAATAATGGATACAGTAGCAATAATGTAAATAGCGCGAGTGATGGTGGTTTCCGTCCGGAAGGCTTTGGAGCAAATCTTCAGGGCGCAGGAGAAGGTACATCTCAGCGTGGTGGATACCAGAGCCGTGGAGGCTATGGTAATAACCGTGGAGGCTATAGTAATAATCGCGGTGGTGGCTATAATAACAACCGTGGCGGTGGTTACAACAATCGTGGTGGCAATAGCTATCGTCCTCGTTACAATAATGAGGAAGAGGGTGGCTACCAAAGTCGTGTCGGTTACAATAATGACCGTGGAGGATACAATAATCGTGGAGGATATAACAACCGTGGTGGTGGCTATAACAACAACCGTGGCGGAGGCTATAACAACAATCGCGGCGGTGGTTATAACAACAATCGTGGTGGTTTCGGAAATAACCGTGGTGGCTATGGCAATCAAGGCGGATTTCGTCAGCATACTCCAGGATTTGATCCAAATGCAAAGTATAGCTTGAAAAAGCGTATTGAATATAAGGAGGAAAATTTCGATCCAAACGAGCCAATTCGTTTGAACAAGTATCTTGCCAATGCTGGTGTATGTTCTCGTCGTGAGGCTGATGAATTTATCCAGGCTGGTGTGATTACTGTAAATGGTGAAGTTGTAACCGAATTGGGTACAAAAGTTATGCGTACTGATGAGGTTAAATTCCATGATCAGAATGTTTCTTTGGAGAAGAAAGTTTATGTTCTTCTTAACAAACCAAAGGACTATGTTACAACAAGTGATGATCCACAGCAGCGTAAAACAGTTATGGATCTTGTAAAGGATGCATGTCCTGAACGTATTTATCCTGTAGGTCGTCTTGACCGTAATACAACAGGTGTTCTTCTTCTTACAAATGATGGTGATTTGGCAAGTAAATTGACTCATCCAAAATTCTTGAAGAAGAAAGTTTATCATGTATACTTGGACAAGCCAGTAGCAGCTCATGATTTACAGCAGATAGCTGATGGTATTACGCTTGAAGATGGTGAAATCCATGCAGATGCTATTGAATATGCAGATGAGCATGATAAGAAGCAGGTTGGCATCGAGATTCACAGCGGTAAGAATCGTATCGTTCGTCGTATCTTTGAAGCTTTAGGCTATCGTGTAACAAAACTTGATCGTGTTCAGTTTGCTGGATTGACCAAGAAGAATCTTCGTCGTGGCGATTGGCGCTTCCTTTCTGAGAAGGAAGTAGACATGCTTCGTATGGGTGCATTCGAGTAAAAAACACAAACGAGATATGAAAAGAACAAAAGTCGTCGATGCTCTGCAAAGCACCGATTTTGGAAATGAAATTTTAGTAAAAGGATGGGTTCGTTCCCATCGTAGTAGTAAAGCCGTTGATTTCATTGCGTTGAATGACGGCTCTACCATAAAGAATATTCAGATCGTTGTAGACCCTTCTACCATCGAAGCTGATAAGCTTAAAAGTATTACTACAGGAGCTTGTATTGGAGTCGTAGGAACCCTCGTTGAAAGTCAGGGTGCCGGTCAGACTTCAGAGGTTCAGTCTAAGGAAATTGAGATTTATGGTCTCTGTCCTAATGACTATCCAATGCAGAAAAAGGGTCAGAGCTTTGAGTATATGCGTCAGTATGCACATATGCGTTTACGTACCAACACATTTGGTGCAGTGATGCGTATTCGCCATAACATGGCAATAGCTGTGCATAAGTATTTTCATGAACATGGTTTTTACTATTTCCATACTCCTCTAATCACAGCTTCAGATGCAGAGGGTGCAGGTGAGATGTTTCAGGTAACAACACTTGATCTCGACCGCGTAGCTAAGGAGGGTAAGGTAGAATATAGTAAGGACTTCTTTGGTAAGAAAACTAACCTTACTGTATCTGGTCAGTTGGAAGGTGAACTTGGTGCAACTGCTCTTGGTGCAATCTACACCTTCGGTCCAACATTCCGTGCAGAGAATAGCAATACTCCTCGTCACTTAGCAGAGTTTTGGATGATAGAGCCAGAAGTTGCCTTTATGGATAAGGATGAATTGATGGATCTTGAAGAAGATTTCATCAAGTATTGTGTTCGATGGGCACTTGACAATTGTAAGGATGATCTTGAGTTCTTGAATAAGATGATTGATAAGAATCTTCTTAATACTCTTGAGAATGTCATTAAGGAAGATTTTGTCCGTTTGCCTTACACTGAGGGTATTGAGATCCTCAAGAAAGCAGCAGAAGATGGTCATAAGTTCGAATTCCCAATCACAGGCTGGGGAATGGATCTTGCTTCAGAGCATGAGCGTTTCCTCGTTGAAGAGCATTTCAAGAAGCCTGTTATTATGACAGATTATCCTACAGAGATTAAAGCTTTCTATATGAAAAAGAATCCTGACGGTAAGACCATGCAGGGTACTGATGTTCTCTTCCCACGTATTGGTGAGATAATTGGTGGTTCTGTTCGTGAGGAAAGTTTGGATAAGTTGATGGAGGAGATTGATCGTCGTGGTATGGGTGAGCAACTTTACGAATGGTATCTTGATACTCGTAAATATGGTTCATGTCCTCATGCTGGATTCGGACTTGGTTTCGAACGTCTTATTCTATTTGTGACAGGTATGCAGAATATCCGTGATGTAATACCTTTCCCACGTACACCAAAGAATGCAGAATTCTAATTTGTAAATATAAAAAAATCCGTTGTAATCTTGCAACGGATTTTTTTTATGTTTTAGAAGACTATGGTTCTAAAATAATCTTTCAAAACTCCTTTATATTGATTTTGGCTATCTGCACATAAAATGATAACATGTCTTCCATCTTTTGTTTTTGGGCCTTCGCACATTCCTTCGTAGTTAGCAAGATTGAAGTTGCCTAAACTAAGACTTGTTTTCCAGGAAGTAATAAACTGTTTGCCATGAAATCCTGGTTTTATGCGATAAATCTTATTATTAACCCAACTACCAAGTTTGAGTTTAGTTACATAGAATTCCCTTTCTAGCACAAGCAATGTACCATCACCTAAAGAAAGTAATTCAGATACGCCATAAGCATGTTCGTTGACAGGTCGAGAATCTTTTTTTAAAGGTTCATCCATAAGATACTCATATTCGGCAACTTCTTGTAAGCTATCATTTAATTCTTTAAGTCTAAGAGAAGTAAACGGGTCGCCTTTCAATGAAGCCTCATTGATGGTAAAGAGATGTTGTCTAAATGGGTCATAGCATAGACTTTCGATAATACGATTATGCTCACCACGTTTTTGATAATCAGCTATAGGTTTAGTCAAAACAGTTTTGTTATTCAACGTTATTTCCTGAATGGTTGATCCCTCTTCATTACCAATGTATAAATGATTGTTATGAGGATTATATGCTATGGCCTCTTCGTCCATATTGATTCCACCTAAATCTTGCCAACCTTTATTCTTAATATCGAGGATATCACCATCTTTGCCAAATTTAATCTTAAAGATGTAATATCCTTCAGAATCCGTTTTATCTGAAACGACAGCATATTCATCCCCTTTTATGTGAGTTATACCACTATAATTACCTGCAGGTACATCTTCGAAAGTCTTTTGTTCATGAATAATTACAGTCTGAGAAATATCTGCATCGACAGAATCAGTACCCCATTTCAAAATGTTGAGCGTATTCTTATTTTCGTAAACATTGATTTGTGGAAGAGAAACTGATATAGTCTTTTCTTTGTGCGATTGAGCTATAGCTACTTCAGAACATAATACTAAAATACAAATGCTAAAAAATCTCATAATACCTATTGTTTATTAGATTGCAAAGGTAGTAAAAATACAGAGAAAAAAGATAAGCCTGAGATAATTTTAAAAAAAGTTCTATTTCTTTTGTAATCCGCTTAAATTGTCGTAATTTTGCACATAAGTAAAAAAGATAGATTCAAAATATACAAATGGGAAAAATTATATTGACAGGTGATCGTCCTACAGGCAAATTACACTTAGGACATTATGTAGGGTCACTTCGCCGTCGTGTACAGTTGCAGAATGAGGGTGATTATGATAAGATGTTTGTCTTCATGGCCGATGTGCAGGCTTTAACAGATAATGCTGATAATCCAGAGAAAATTCGTCAGAACATTATCGAAGTAGCTCTTGATTACCTTTCTGCGGGTTTAGATCCTGCTAAATGTACCCTTTACATTCAGAGTCAGATACCAGAGTTGGCTGAATTAACAACATACTTGATGAACTTGATAACAGTATCTCGTGTACAGAGAAATCCAACTGTTAAGACAGAAATCAAGATGCGTAATTTTGAAGCTAATATTCCATTAGGATTCTTTTGTTATCCTGTTAGTCAGGCAGCTGATATTGCCGCGTTCAAAGCAACAACAGTTCCTGCTGGTGAGGATCAAGAGCCAATGTTGGAGGTAACACGTGAACTGGTACGTCGTTTCAATCAAACTTATGCAGATGTATTAGTAGAGCCTAATATTCTCCTTCCAGAGAACGCAACAGCGCGTAGATTGCCTGGTACAGATGGTAAGGAGAAAATGAGTAAGAGTTTGGGTAATTGTATCTATCTTAGTGATGATAAGGATACTGTATGGAGTAAAGTAAAGAGTATGTATACAGATCCTACCCATGTTAATGTTTCCGATCCTGGTCATGTAGAGGGTAATGCAGTGTTTACATACCTTGATGCTTTTTCTACAGACGAAGATTTTGCCGAGTTCTGGCCAGAGTTCCAAAATCTTGATGAGTTAAAAGCAGCTTATACAGCAGGTGGTATTGGTGATATGAAATGTAAGAAATTACTGAATAATGTTATCAATAAGATGCTCGATCCAATTCGTGCTCGTCGCCGTGAATATGAGCAGGATATACCTGAAATCTATAATATTTTGAAGAAGGGTAGCATTGCAGCTCGTGAAGTAGCAGCTCAGACTATGGATGAGGTGAAGAAAGCTATGCAGATTGATTATTTCAATGATGAAGAGCTAATTCGTCAGCAAGCGGAGAAATTTAAAGCAAAATAATTTTTAATGTAATAATATAGAAATGAAATAAAAGCGGATTTTTAATAGTCCGCTTTTATTATGTTGTTAAGTGACTTTCCGCTTTCCGCATGATGTTATCATCAAGGAGAGTATATATTTGGTAAAGTGAATGTTTAATATATGAATGCAAGAATTTCGCAGATATTGCGTTTGGCCATTCCTTCCATTATTTCTAATATAACAGTACCTTTATTAGGGCTTGTTGATGTCGGCATTGTCGGACATATAGGAGATGCCAAATACATTGGAGCTATAGCTGTGGGTACGATGTTGTTTAATGTAATTTATTGGATATTTGGTTTCTTGAGAATGGGAACGGGAGGTATGACTTCTCAAGCCTATGGTCATAGAGACTTTAAAGAAGTAATTCGTCTTTTGATTCGTACTCTTACAATTGGTTTGGTCATAGGGTTCTTGTTTATTATTCTTCAGATTCCTCTCATACAATTTGGTCTATGGGTAATGAAGCCAGATATAGGCATGTTGTCTCTATGCTGGAAATACTGTTTGATATGTATCTGGGGAGCTCCCGCTGTTTTAGCGATGTATGGGTTGACAGGCTGGTATGTCGGTATGCAAAATACTCGCGTACCCATGATGGCTTCTATAGGCCAAAATATATTGAATATTATTTCTAGTCTTATATTTGTCTTTGTTTTTCATATGGACATTTCCGGAGTAGCTATAGGTACGATAATAGCTCAGTGGGGTGGGTTATTGTTTTCCTTACTTCTTTTACACCATTCTTACAAGCGGCTGTATAAGTATTTTAGCTGGTCAGGTCTCTTTGATTATCATGCTTTATATCATTTTTTTATAGTAAACAGAGATATATTTATACGTACACTATTTTTAGTCTCAGTATTTCTGTCTTTTACTTCGATAGGATCTCGTCAGGGAGCGATAATATTGGCTATAAATACATTACTGATGGAGTTTTTTACCATTTTTTCATATTTTACCGACGGTTTAGCTTATGCCGGCGAAGCATTATGTGGAAAGTATTATGGGGCACGAAACAGAGAAGCTTTTCGCGAGGTTGTTCACCATTTATTTTATCTAGGTTTTATCGTAGCAATATTCTTTACAGTCATCTATAGTTTTGCCGGTGAATCCTTTTTATCGTTTTTAACCACAGACACTCATGTTATTTGTGTTTCAAAGTCATATATAGGTTGGACCTGTCTTATCCCAATAGTAGGTGTTTCCGCTTTTCTTTTAGATGGAATATTTGTGGGTATTACTAACACAAAAGGATTGCTACTATCATCAGTAATAGCAGCAATCCTTTTCTTTATCGTTTATTTACTTTTACGAAGCCAATTGCACAACCATGCCTTATGGCTTGCATTCCTCCTTTATCTAGCAGCTAGAGGAATAGTAGAGTTTATACTCTTTATTCGACAACCAGTTTGATACTCCTTGGATTAACGGTAATGAGTCTTTTCTTGTACAGATCTCCTACGGCCCTTTTATAAACCTTTTTGCTCACATGGAAGCGTTCATAGATGTCATCAGCTTCACTCTTGTCGCCTAAGTCGCATTCTCCGTCGTGTTCCTTGAGATATTGTAGTAATTCTTCTGAGAAATTTTGAGTACCTCTTACGCCAGTTTGTTGTAGAGTAACATCAATTTTTCCATCAGGTCTAACTTGGTCGATATAACCTACAAGTTTATCACCAGTATGAACATACTGGAATATCTGATCTTGATAGATAAGTCCCTGGTAGCGATTGTCGATAATCACTTTAAAACCGAGGTCTGTTTTTTGCCAAACAATAAGATCAACTTTTTGTCCATGTTTATAGTGGGCAGGTTTGGTATCGAAATATTTCTCTATTTTGGCAGAGGCAACAATACGATAACTTTCTTCGTCGATATGAATATGTACGATATAGCTTTCACCGATTTCCATTTTCTTTTTCATTTCTCTAAAAGGACAGAAAACATCTTTCATTAGTCCCCAGTTGAGAAAGGCTCCAAATTTGTTAATCCAGCTAACTTCAAGGAAGGCGAATTCATCAATTTTAGCGATAGGCTCTTCTGTTGTTGCAATCAGACGTTCATCCTGATCTAGATAGATAAAAGCTGTAACATCATCTCCAATCTTTACATTAGCAGGAACATATTTCTGCGGCATGAGGATTTCTCCTTCTTCACCACCGTCAAGAAAGATTCCAAAAGTTTCTATTGTACCATCTTTTTCTGTACGTTGAGCAAGTTTTACCATCTTCAACGTATTATAGTCACCTAATTTTATTTTCTCCATAATGTTTATTTTAAATGGTTTCATCTGTTATTTTGCCAGAAAAGATATTTTCAGATCCGTCTCTGGTTACAGTGGTGGCAGTATCTGTTGCTATAATCTGTCCATCTTTCAAGTGGATCGTACGGTCAGTTAACTTAGCTAACCCTTCGTCGTGTGTAACGATTACAAAAGTCTGACCGAACTTATCTCTCAGATCAAAAAAAAGTTGATGGAGTTCCTCTTTATTTTTGGTATCCAAACTTCCTGATGGTTCGTCAGCCAAGATAACAGCTGGCTGGTTAACGAGAGCTCGTGCTACAGCAATACGTTGTTTTTCTCCACCAGAAAGTTCTGCAGGTTTATGGCTAGAACGATCAGCCAATCCCATAAAGTCGAGTAATTCTTCAGCTCTTTTTTTAGCATCCTTTTTGCTGGCACCTGCGATATAAGCGGGAATCATAATATTTTCCAAGGCCGTAAATTCAGGCAGGAGCTGATGAAATTGGAATACAAAACCGAGATGTTTGTTACGGAAATCACTCAATTTATTGGTTGAAAGAGTTCCTACATTGATATCATCAATGATAATCTCCCCACTATCGGGTTTATCTAGTGTACCAATAATCTGCAGCAAAGTAGTTTTACCTGCTCCAGAAGGACCAACAATACTGACAACCTCACCTTTATTAATGTGAAGGTCAATACCTTTTAGTACTTGTAGGGAACCAAACTTTTTGGTAACTCCTTTTATATCTATCATATTAATTTTAATGTTTTAAAATGTTTTTTTTATAAAGCCACTTACGCAGTATTTCGTAAGCACTGTTTTCTTCTTGGTGTTGTGGTGTAGCAAAAGTCATTTCCTCTGCTCCTACTTCGTACTGATCTGGGAATATAATCATCAAGTTAGTACCGGAGAAGAATTTTGTAATTTCTTCAGGAAGTCTATCTTGTGCTTTCTTATAAGAGATAGTACCTTTTCTAGCTGTAATAACAACAAATAGATGATCTTCATGAATTGTTCCAGCTAGTTTGGGCAATTCGTTCCAATGTTCCATTTGTGTATAGTCAGCTCGGATATTTGTGTGCTTATTTTGCACATACTCATTGATAAGCGACAGTGTGTCGGGTCTTCCATGAAATTGTATTCTGCAATCCAAGCTACTAGACATTCTAACCAGTCTTTCTATCCATCGGTAGAAACCATGTTCATATTGTGCTCTCGATGGTACGGCCACCTGAATTCGTCTTATCGTATTCAGAGGCTGTAGAATTCTTGCCATGATAATTTGTCGGTTTAAGCCATTGAAGAGACTCTGGTGAAATTCTCCCCAAAATCTAGGAGAAGTATTCATATGACTGTGCATGCCAATAATAATTTCACTGGCCTGATATTCATTGAAAGCATGTTTTATACCATTAGCGATATTAGCAGCTATACGTACTTGTGTTTGCATTTTAACATCTGCAGCAGCTGCAAGCCGTGTAATTTGTTCCAGCAAATGCTGTCCTTGTTCTTGGTTGCGTCTCATGTTGGCATCGTCATAGACCACAGTCATACCGATTAAGCCGCGGTTCAGTTTAGTATTTCTCATGAGCATACCTAGATGAATCAGATTGTTAGCATATTCTGGATATTTAACGGGTATAAGTATCTTTTCATCATCTGCATTCTTATTCTCATCTGGCAGTTCTTTATCGCGAAGAACGATTTGTTGTGCAGCTCGGTCTGTTATGATAGAAGATATGATACAGGTTATCAGAATCATGATGACAACACCGTTCAGCATATTTTCGTTTACGAGGTATATTCCTGGTGCGAGCTGTAGTTTCATACCAACCATAACCATAGCAATAGCACCAGCAGCGTGTGCAGACGTAAGACCAAACATCATATGTCCAGAACTTAGTGGAAGTTTGCAGATGAAAGCTGCAATATATGAAGCTAGAGCTTTACCGAGTGTTCCAAAGAATGTGATGCAGAAGATCACCCAAAGAATATATCCACCTTGGAAAAGCAACCGTGCATTGATAAGCATGCCCACACCGATGAGGAAATAAGGAATAAACAATGCATTACCAATAAATTCTATACGGTTCATCAGGGGTGATACGTGTGGAATATATCGGTTGAGGATTAAACCAGCCAAAAAGGCACCAAAAATGCCTTCCACTCCAACAACTTCAGATAAAGCTGCGCACATAAACAATATAGCCATAACAAAGGCAAACTGCATGACAGCATCGCTATATCTTCTCAGAAACCATCGTGTCAATCTTGGTACAATATACACCATAGACACACAATATAAAACAAACTTCAATGTGAACAGAGTCCAAAAGGCAGGACCAGAATCATTACTGAAAGAAGCAACGATAGCCGCTAAAATAATCAGGGAGAGCATCAGAGAAATCATACTCGATGCTACACTCAGTGTTACGCTTGGTTTGCGTTGAAGCCCATATCTTAGAACGATGGGATAACTCACCAGAGTATTAGAGGACATGATGCATCCCAGCAAAA
This sequence comes from Segatella baroniae B14, assembly GCF_022024235.1. Lineage (GTDB taxonomy): Bacteria > Bacteroidota > Bacteroidia > Bacteroidales > Bacteroidaceae > Prevotella > Prevotella bryantii. The sequence continues at coordinate 1,647,344 of NZ_CP091799.1, read as the reverse complement.
CAGCTCCAGCAGTAGTATATCCAAGTAAATCAGCACCTACTATATACGATAATCCGAATGGAATACAGAAAGTAAGAGCAGCAAAAGCTAATGCCCTTTTCTTATTTCTTCTGAGCGATTCTATATCCATTTCTAGAGAAGCAAGAAACATGATATAGTAGAGACCAACTTTACCGAAAAGCTCAAAAGATTGGTCTCTAACCAAAATATCAAATCCATATTCACCAAGGAGAACACCAGCCAATACCATTCCGATAAGGTGAGGTATTCTCAACTTACCCATAATAATAGGAGAGAAGAGAATGATACTCATCACTGCAAAGAAAATCAGTGTAGGATTCGTAATCGGAAAGAGATGGGTAAAATCCAACATATTATAGTCTTGTTTTGTTTGCAAAGATACGAAAAAGATAAGATACGCAACTTGGGTATTGTCTTTTTTTTGAATTATAATACAAATTGTAAACTATAATTAGAAAAAAGTGTGAATTTATTGTTTTTATTGCTATAAATATTGTACTTTTGCACACGAAAAAATATGTTTTAGCAAACAAATTATTAGTTAACAACTTAATAAAGACGATTATGAAAGTAGCAATTGTTGGAGCAAGTGGTGCTGTAGGACAGGAATTCCTGCGTATTCTAGCTGAAAGAAATTTCCCATTGGATGATTTGGTGTTGTTTGGTTCAGAGCGTAGTGCTGGCCGAAAATACACATTCAAAGGTAAAGAATATGAGGTTAAACTTTTGCAGCATAACGATGACTTCAAAGATGTCGACATTGCGTTCACATCTGCTGGTGGTGGCACTTCAGAAGAATTTGCTGAGACCATTACCAAGTATGGTGCTGTCATGATCGACAATTCAAGTCAGTTCCGTATGGATAAGGATGTACCTTTGGTTGTGCCAGAGATTAATCCAGAGGATGCACTTGTTCGTCCACGTGGTATTATTGCTAATCCTAACTGTACTACCATCATGATGGTAGTTGTGCTCAATCCTATCGAGAAACTGAGTCATATTAAGAAAATCCACGTATCTTCTTATCAGAGTGCTTCTGGTGCTGGTGCCGTTGCTATGGCAGAATTGCAGCAGCAGTACAAGGAAATTATTGAGACAGGTGAGGCTAAGACCATCAAGAAGTTCCCTCATCAGTTGGCATACAATGTTATTCCTCAGATTGATAAGATGACTGAAACCGACTATACCAAGGAAGAGATGAAGATGTTTAACGAAACTCGAAAGATTATGCACAGTGATGTTCGTACTTCTGCCACTTGTGTTCGTGTATCTTCACTTCGTTCTCACTCTGAGAGTGTTTGGTTCGAAACGGAAAAGCCTGTGTCTGTAGCTGATATTCGTAAGGCTCTCGAAGCTGCTCCTGGTGTAACTCTTGTTGACGATCCTCAGAACTATGTTTACCCTATGCCTCTTGAAAGTGCTGGTAAGGATGATGTATATGTAGGTCGTGTACGTAAGGATTTGGCAGATGACAATGGCAACACACTTTGGTTGACTGGTGACCAGATTCGTAAGGGTGCAGCTTTGAATGCTGTTCAGATTGCAGAGTACCTTATCAAAGTGGGTAATGTAAAATAAAGATAAACTTTTTTTTCTCTAAAGTCAGTGATATGTTGATAATTTTCAGCGTTTCACTGACTTTTTTTTGTATGTAGTCCCCATATATATATTTTTGCAATATCGTAAAAGGACTGTTTTAACTCTATGAAAAGTATATTGCAAAATTTCCAATCAATTAGCCTTGATGAAATGAGTGGTGTAAAGCTGCTCAATAGGACGGATACAAAATTTGTTACATCGTTGAATCAGCTTCGTAAACTGCTATCGATGGCAGAACATGATTATCGTGTTCAGGAAATAAATGGTCAGCGTATTGCCCACTATTATTCCACGTATTTTGATACTCCTACTAATGATATGTATATGCGCCATCAGAACGGTCATCAGAATCGTCAGAAATTGCGTATACGTAGTTATGTGGATTCTCATTTAAATTTTCTAGAAGTAAAGACCAAAAACAATCATGGCAGAACGAAAAAAAAGCGTATCCCTATTGTTCAGTTCGATCCTTTACATCCTAATTATCAACTTCGTTTTGGTACAAAGAATAATCCTAATGCTGTTGCTGAAAATGACTTTTTAGAACATACGCTTTTATATGATTTGGATAGTTTAACCGAGAAATTGGAAAATCGGTTTGAACGTGTTACCCTTGTCAATCGGAATATGACAGAGCGCTTAACCATAGATACTAATTTATATCTTCATAATTTGGAAACAGATGAGGAGAAGTCATTAGATCAGTTAGTTATCATCGAATTAAAACGTGATGGCCTGATACCGTCTCCTATTATACCTTTGCTTCGCGAATTACGTATTATGCCGATAGGATTTAGTAAATATACCATGGGACAGGCATTGACCAATTCTAACTTGAAGCATAATCGACTGAAGCCCCGTATTCATCAAATAGAAAAACTCATTGGTGCGCAGTTACTTTAAATCTTTAATATTAATCTAAAACTATATAATATGAATTTCTTAGAAAATACATTTTCAGGACAATTTCCTGCCATGCTGATACGCTTTATTATATTATTATTTGTAACTTGTTTTATAGTTGATCGTCTCTATTATAAGAAGAGTCAGCGGCGAGATTATTATTTCTCATTTGTGCTGATGAGTGTTGCTATATTCTTTTTGGTTTTTTTCATGATCTTCGTACTTGAAGATTTGAAAGCCAAAACAAGTATTGGTATAGGAATAGGGCTCTTTGGTATTTTTAGTATTATGCGATATCGAACAGATGCAATGCCAGTACGCGAAATGACGTATATGTTTGTTATTATCGCACTATCAGTAGTGAATGCTATTGCTAATTCTGTTTCGATAGTAGAACTGCTTGTTACCAATGTCATCGTTATCTTATGCATTTGGGTTTGTGAGAAGCGACTAAAGCAGGTGCCTACCAAACTGATACAGTATGATCGTATCGAATTGATTCAGCCAGAACATCGTCAGGAGTTAAAGGATGATCTTCAGAAACGATTGGGTTTGGATATTGTCCGTATCGATGTTGGTAGTGTAGATTTTCTCCGAGATATGGTAATGCTTAAGGTATATTATCAGGGTGACAGAAGTGATGAAACGCTCAATAATACATTGAAGCTAAAAAATAATGATTTAACCAATTTCAGTAATAACTGATTTACATATGAAAAAGAAATTGTGTCTATTGATGGTCTTATTGCCGGTCGTTAGTTTTGCTCAAAAGCAGAGCAGTGATTTTGGTATCTGGACGTCTATTGGTGCTGAGAAAAAACTCAATAAGAAGTGGAGTGTAGGTGTAGAGACAGAGATGAGAACTCGTGACAATACCAGTACCATAGACCGCTGGAGTTTCGGTGTAAATGGAGAATATAAAGCTACCAAGCGACTGAAATTTGGAGCAGGATACGAATTGCTCTATGATCATAACGAAAAATACACTTATAAGACTAATGGTGATCTCAATAAATATGCCAATTATTGGGGACTCCGTCATCGTCTTCACTTTGATGTTACAGGTAATCTCAATTTTGGCAAGTGGAATTTAGCTCTTCGTGAGCGTTGGCAGTACACTTATCGTCCAGAGAAGACGATAGCACAACGCTACGATTTTGATGATGAAGATTACGATGGTAAGGCCAAAACTTATAGTGGAAAAGGTAAAAATCAGTTACGAAGCCGTTTACAACTCAAATATAAGACGAATATCAATCTTTATCCTTATGTTAGTGCAGAGATGTATAATGCATGGAATATAGAGAAAATGAGATATACGTTAGGTGTAGATTGGGATATAACCAAGCATCATGAAGTTGGAACGTACTATCGTTTTCAGCGCACCTATGGTTCCGATGAAGAATCAGATAATAATGTATTTGGTGTAAGCTATTATTACAAATTTTAGTATGTGGGCAAACTCCGTTTGTCCTACTAATATAACTTAGAAAAAGGAATCACTCTACCAAAGAGCGATTCCATTTCTTTTTTATGTAAGATTTTTGACCTTTTTTATTTGGCGGCCAAAACCTCAACTTCTACGAGTGCACCTTTTGGTAATTCTTTTACAGCTACAGCACTTCTTGCAGGATAAGGCTCTGTAAAAAACTTGGCATAAACCTCATTCATAGCAGCAAAATCGCTCATATCAGCCAAATAAACAGTCGTCTTGATAACATGACTTAGGTCTGTGCCTGCTTCTTTCAGAATATTTTGTGCATTAGTGATAGCCTGCGTGGTCTGTTCCGTAATACCTCCTTCTACGAAGTTTCCCGTAGCAGGATTGATTGGAATTTGACCAGAAGCAAAAACAAATCCGTTAACTTCAATAGCCTGGCTATATGGGCCGATAGCAGCAGGAGCATTGTTGGTGTGAATAGCTTTCATAATTTTTGATTTTTAATTCTATATTTTTTTTATCCATTTAGATTGGTATCTAGAATTGTGAATTTCTTATCGATTAAGGCCTGTCGAATAGCAGCTATGTGTTCTTCGTTTTTAGTTTCCATAGAAATTCTCAGAATACAAGCATTGACATTCTTTCGATTGGAAGAGCGATCGTGATGTACGCCGATAACATTAGCTCCTAGATTTGCTATAACCCGACATACTTCCAAAAGTTCTCCTGGTTTATCATCCAATTCCAAGTCTAACGTGTAGAGTCGTCCTGTTTTAGCCAAACCACGATCAATGACTCGATTCAGAATAGTTACATCGATATTTCCACCACTGACTATGCAGACCGTCTTCTTGCCCTTTACAGGCAGTTTATTAAACATCACTGCTGCAACACTTGTAGCACCAGCACCTTCAGCTACCATTTTCTCGCTTTCGATAAGTTGTAGAATAGCTGCACAGATTTCATCTTCTGTAACGGTTACAATATCATCTACATATTGTGAACATGTTTCAAAAGTCAGTTTACCGGGCTCTTTTACAGCTATGCCGTCAGCGATAGTTGATACAGAAGGCAGACTTTCTATCTTATGGTCACGAATACTGTTCACCATGCTTGGAGCACCGGCAGCCTGTACGCCATACACTTTGATATTAGGATTCAGATTCTTGATGGCAAAAGCCACGCCACTGATGAGACCACCGCCTCCAACTGGCACTACCACCGCCTCGACATCTGGAAGCTGGTCCAACAGTTCCAGTCCAATGGTGCCTTGTCCAGCTATGACATTTTCATCGTCAAATGGATGTACAAAGGTATATCCTTTTTCATCTTTCAATTGTAATGCACGTGCATAAGCGTCATCATACACGCCAGGAACGAGGCATACTTCAGCTCCCAGCTTTTTGGTAGCTTCAACTTTACTAATAGGAGCACCTTCTGGCAAGCAAATTAAACTCTTAACTCCCATAGCTGTGGCACCAAGAGCTACTCCTTGCGCATGATTACCAGCAGAGCAGGCGATAACCCCTTTTGCTTTTTCCTCTTCAGAGAGTTGTGAAATCTTATAATAAGCCCCTCTCAATTTGAAAGAACCTGTTTTTTGCAAGCATTCAGGTTTGAGGTAGACATCCACGTTAGGATTAATTTTCCTAGCGTGTACCAATTCCGTTTTTCTTAATACCTTACTGAGCACATATCGTGCTTTGTAGAAATTATCTAATTGTAACATGTATATATGATATTTTCAGGTGCAAAATCTAGTTTTGCAAATGTAGTGATTTTATCCTATATCCATCCTTAAATAGGAAGAGATTTTGATTTTTAACTTTAAATTTTGATATGGTTGTTGTATTTGTCCTAAAGTTGTTCTATATTTGTTGTCACGAATCTAATAACATGTCTTTTTAAGACATTATAAACTTGACAATATTTTTTCTAACTTAAAAACTCATTAATAATTATGGTGAACAGATTTATTCTGAACGAAGTTTCTTATTTTGGTCCTGGTGCGCGCAAGGAGATTCCTGGTGTTGTAGCTCGTTTGGGTTATAAAAAGGCCTTGGTAGTTACCGATAAGGGACTTATGAAATTTGGTGTAGCAAAGATGGTTCTTGACGTCCTCGATGATGCTAAGATACCTTATGAAATATATGATGAAGTAAAGCCTAATCCAACAGTTACCAATGTCAAAAATGGTGTTGAGGCTTTAAAGAATGCACAGGCTGATTTTATTGTAGCTATTGGTGGTGGTTCTTCTATGGATACAGCCAAGGGTATTGGTATCGTATGCACAAACCCAGAGTTTTCTGATATTGTATCTCTCGAAGGTGTAGCAGATACTAAGAAGAAGAGTGTGCCTATCATCGCACTTCCTACAACAGCGGGAACTGCTGCAGAGACCACAATAAACTATGTTATCATTGATGAAGAGAAGCAGAAGAAGATGGTCTGTGTAGACCCTAATGATATTCCAGCAGTTGCTATTGTCGATGCAGAGTTGATGTACTCTTTACCTGCCAGTCTTACTGCAGCTACTGGTATGGATGCTATGACACATGCTATCGAAGGTCTTATTACTAAGGCCGCTTGGGAAATGAGTGATATGTTTGAGCTTAAGGCTATTAATATGATTCATCGTTATCTGCCTGTAGCTGTTGAAGATCCAAAGAATGCCGAAGCACGTGATGGTATGGCCGTTGCTCAATATATAGCAGGTATGGCTTTCTCTAATGTCGGTTTGGGTGTAGATCATGGTATGGCTCATCCTATGAGTGCTTTGCATGATGTACCTCATGGAGTAGCATGTGCTATTTTGTTACCTACAGTTATGCGTTTCAATGCTCCAGCAGCACTCGACAAGTATGTTGATATCGCTAAAGCGCTTGATGTATACAAAGAAGGCATGACTAAAGAGGAAGCAGCAGAAGCAGCTTGCAATGAAATCCGCGATATGAGTATTCGCGTCGGTATTCCTCAGCATCTGTCTGAGTTGGGTATTACTGAAAATGATATTGATGCATTAGCAGATCAGGCTATTGCAGATGTCTGCACACCAGGTAATCCACGTGAAGTAACTCGTGATGATATTGTTGCTCTCTATCATAAGATTTTGTAATATAGATAGTATATATAATTTAAGGAAAAATGAAAGGGAACTGCTCGTGAGAGTTGTTCCCTTTTTCAATCATTTACCTAAGAATTTCGTATTGAGATATTTGTTAAAGCTTTCTCTATATAAGTCGCCTATAGGAATGTAAAGATCTTCTCCCATGATAACGCGGCTCTTATTTACTTCTTGTATTTTTTTGAGATTGATGATATATGAGCGATGTATTCGCATAAAGAATTTTGGCAGATGCTCTTCCAGGCGCTTCATGCTTAACAGTACGATAATAGGTTTAGATTGTGAGTCGAGATGTATTTTCAGATATTCGCTCATGCCTTCAATATATCGGATATTATCTATCTCGATACGAATAACTTTATGTTCAGTTTTTAGGAAGAGTGCATTGTCATCGTCTGTCTGTGATACTTCACTTTCCTCCTGGGTCAATGCTTCTGCTTGATGTTCCAAATCGTATTGCTTTTTAATCTTATTGGCAGCCCGTTTAAGGTCGTCCAGTCCGAACGGTTTAAGCAGATAGTCAGTTGCGTTTACTTTATAGCTTTCTATAGCATATTCGCTATAAGCAGTAGTGAAAACAATGATAGGAGGAGCTGATAGGCTCTTGACAAAATCCATACCGTTAAGATCGGGCATGTTGATATCGCAGAATATAGCATCAACGTTTTCTTCGTCGATAATTACTTTAGCCTCATGGGCACTTTGGCATTCTCCGATTAATTCAAAGAATGGAATTTTTTGGATATATGTAGCCAGTTGCTTCAGTGCCAGAGGCTCGTCATCTATTGCTAAAACCTTAATCATATTGCTTAAGAATTAGATAATTACTTGTTAAACTTTATCCTTAATGAAAGGATCTTTACTTAGCGGAATCTCCAAATATACTTCGTAAGATTCTTCCTTATCATGAATTGTCATGATATAGTCTTGTCCATATATTAAGTCAAGTCGCTTTCTTACATTTACCAGTCCTACGCCACCATGCTCTTCTGTGCTCTCTTTATGCTTGCTGTTTTTGCAGTTAAAGATAAATCGGTCAGTATTGGTGTATAATTGTACATCGATAAACGAATCCTTTTGATAACTTACTCCATGCTTAAAAGCATTCTCTACAAATGTTATCAGCATTAATGGAGGAACACCATAATCAGGTATGTTCTTCTCAATATTCAGCGTTATTTTCACTTTGTTCGTATAGCGTAGTTTCATGAGCGTAATATAGTTCTCAAGAAACTGTATTTCCCGTTGCAGCGGAATGATAGGTTTATTTCCTTCATAAAGGATATAACGCATCATCTTAGAGAGTTCCACAATGGTAGTCTTGGCCTCTTCTGGGTCTATATCAACCAGTGCATGAATATTATTGAGAGTATTCATGAAGAAGTGGGGATTAATTTGATATTTCAGATATTCCAACTGTTGCTGCAGATTCTGCTTTTCGAGCAATTGAAGTTCTGCTTCATCCTTGTTTGATTTAAAGAACAACATTACACCTAAATTCATGCCCAAAAGCAGAAATAGAATGAGGACCGCGAAGAAATCATGCTGGGCAAGAAAAAAAGGCGGTTTTATCTTTCGTCTTGGTCTATGAAAGTCTTTTCTGTCATGCTTTCTATGATTTTCATCTCTTGGTTCGAAATCCTTATCATGGTCTAGAAAACCATCTCTTCCAAATTTTTCAAAACGTCTTTCATCTTCTAGTAACCTATCAGGAATCTCTTTACCTTCTCTTTTTATGTATTGTATCATTTCTTTATGTTCTCTGAGATGGTGGCGAGCAAAGTTATCCATACCAGGCTTAGCTATATATTGGAAAGCTAAAAATGCTCCAATAAGGCAGAATGTGGAACAAAGATAAATCCAGATTTTATGTTTATATACCAGTAAAGGGGCGAGAATGAAATTATGTATCAAGAAAGCAACCAAATATACCGTATATATTTTCCATACTCCTAAAATATCATCCCAGTCAAAGCTGATATAAGGATTATTTTGTGTCCTGCTATACATATTAAGAATAGGGGCACTGTAAAGTATAAGCCACAATACCAAGTATATGATATGTTCCTTACCATTAAAATTTTTGATGCGTATAATTTTATTCATAGGCTTTCGATTAAAGTTATAACGTATTTTTTTTCAAATAATTGTGGAGGAGGATGGCTATTATTTCCATCCTCCTAATACTTTTACCATCCTCCAAAACGTCCGCTCATACCCCCTCCTATGCTGGAGCTACTGGTGTAAGAGGCAGTTAATGTAGATATCAGACTAGTGCCATTGTAGAGTGAGTAGCTGCTGCCTGAGGTCATGCCTGGAGCAGATAACATAAATGTAGCTGATGAATAATCGCGAGCCATTTCAAAATTCAACAGAGTAGAGTCTCCACTTTTCAGACTAACGGAGCTTCCACTACTGATTTTTCCACTATAGGTAACGATAGGTTGACTATTGCTTGTGCTACTTGGTGAGTTGATGGTACCTCCAATGCCAACAACGATGCCACCTGTAATATGGAGAACTTTATTTGATTCTGAATTCACGTCGATTCCTGTTTCTGGGCTGGAGGTACCATAGGCTATTGTCGTACCACCACTGATATACATATTACCATTACTATCCAGGCCATCATTGTTCAGTCCAAAAGAGAAGATCTCTCCGCCACTGATATACATATCGCTCGAAGAGTTGATACCGTCATCGTAAGCGTAAACCTTTGTTGTGCCACCAGAAATATAGAGTTTACTCTTTGTTTCGATACCTTCAGAGCCACTTCCACCATTGGCGCGTACATATACAGTTCCTCCACTGATGGTTAGGTTGCCATCAGCCTTGATACCTTTAGCCTTACTGTCGTCACTACCATATTTATAAGTACTGCCAGTAGTTATCACTTTGATGGTACCTCCGCTCACATTCACTTCCTGATCTGCACTGAGTCCTTTGCCACCAGAGCCAGTACTCTTCAAATTCAGTTCACCGCCGGTCATAGTAAAGAGAGAGTCTGACTTCAAAGCGGCACATCCACTTACTTCGTTGTCTTCGTATGCTCCAGTACCAGTAGTAATGGCCGTGGTACGTCCACCTTCAATTAGTGTGTAGCCATCTGATGATAGAGCTTTACTGGCAGCAGCACTTGTTTCTACATTAATGACACCACCTTTTATTATCAAGCCATCATTACCCTTGATACCGTTTCCGGCAGTTGACTTAACATAGATATTCGTGTTTGGACGGAAGAATACATAATCGTCAGAAACAATACCTGCTTTACTATTGGCATACACAGATATAGTACCAGAACCACTAAAAAGTAATTCTCCTTCACTGAAAATAGTAGCTTTCTGGTCTTCTGTACTGCTCGTATAGCTAGTACCATCAGTAAAAGTATTGGTTGTTCCATCTTTAGCAACGATATAGCATCGTTTGCCCACTTGGATATTCAGAGCGGGTCCTTCGTTGTTGGTAATGTTGACACCATCAAGCTCAAGTTCAAATTTCTTGTTATCATCGCCCGATGCCATTTTGAACGAACCATCAGTAGTTGTTCCGCTTAATACGTATTTTATATTTTTGGCAGTAGATGTTACAGTTACATCAGCGCCATTGATAGCCACACTGACTCCATCAACGCTCCCCGAACAGCTAGCAGAAGTTCCATTGTAGGTAATCGTGATCGTATTGGTAGGAGTATAGTTTTCTACATAATCTTCATAATAAGTATCTGATTCAGATGCAGGAATGTTTTCCTCTTCTTCCAAAGCAGTCTTGTTGATCTCTATGGTATAGGTAGAGAGATCATCCATACCGGTTAGTGAAGTTCCTGCAGAGCTGGAACTTCCATTACTAGTGCTTCCCGTAGAGTTTGATGAAGAATAATCGCTATAATTCCAATCCAAACCTGACGTACATGAACAAAGTGTGATGAATCCAATAAGAATAGATGCCTTGTAGTGTCTCTTTTTCATAAGCGTTATATCTTTTTAAATAATTCTTTCGGCAAAAGTAGTCTTTAATATAGTAGGAGACAAATTCATTCAGTTAACCGGCATTTTTCTTCAGTAAACTTTTTATCTTTGCATTTAAAATAAAGAGTTTATGAATATACAACAAGCTTGCAAAGAACAGGCGCCTGAGATAGCGTCGCTTATCATGGAGGCCATGAATTATGAGTGCTGTCAGAATTTTGCAGGTCCCCACCATTCTTTACGTGATTTTTATCTATGTATGGTAAATCTAGTAGGTAGAGAAGACAGTCAGTATAGTTATCTGAATACAGAAGTTGCTACTGATGATAATGGTATGGTTGTCGGTATCTGTGTTACGTATGATGGAGGAGACTTATACAGTCTTCGACAAGCATTTATTGATGAGGCAAAGTTGCGCTTTGGTATGGATTATTCCGATATGGATCCTGAAACTCAAAGTGGCGAACTCTATGTTGATAGTTTGTGTGTTCATGCAGAATATCGAGGGCAGGGTATAGCAACAGCATTATTACGTTCTGCTATTCATAAGGCTGCTGAATACCATATTCAAGCTGTTGGTCTTCTTGTTGATCAAGGAAATCCTAAAGCTGAACAATTATATAAAAAGGTGGGATTTCGATATGTTAATGATACCGAGTGGGGTGGGCACCCCATGAAGCATTTAGTGTATACGTTATAAAATTACAGCCATAAAGTGACGAAGCAGAACGATATAATTCGTTCTGCTTCGTCACTTTATGGCTGAATAATAGTAGCTTATTTCTTTTTCTTTTTGACATCTTTTACCATTTCCAGTTTTTCCAGATAAATAGGACGCCATTTATCTATCATATCTTGAAGGGCCTTGGAACGTATGCTGAGGCTAGTATATTCCTCTGTATCTGTCTGATGATCCTTCTTAAGTTCAAGAAGTCGAGAGATCATAAATTTCTGCTGATTTTGAGCAGCTTCCAGCTGTTCTCCTAGTTTTTGGAGTTGTTCCATGAACTCGATAACTTTCTCTGTATAGTCTTTTTCCATATATTCTTTTTGATAAGATTTTGCAAAGATAAGAAAAAAAATGGCAAAATAGTTGGTTATTTATTTTTTTATTATTATCTTTGCACTCGCAAAAGCGCTTGTGGCGGAATTGGTAGACGCGCTAGACTTAGGATCTAGTGGTTAGTGCCGTGTAGGTTCGAGTCCTATCAGGCGCACATTGTAGAATCGACAACTATCTCAAGTTTAGATGGTTGTCGATTTTTTGTTTAGAATATGAAAATACAAAGTGAGATTTTATGGAATCAGAGCGCATGAAGCGTGAAGATGATAATTCTTTTTTCCCTTTTAAAAATACGAACATTTTTTCTTTGTATTTATCGTATTTGCAATAGATTTATTTTATTATCAATTTTTTAGAGCATTGGTCTATTTCGCAAAGTATTAGCTATTCTGTTTAATTATCAATAGCTATGCTTTTGTTAAGAGCAAAACTAAATATCAACAATTTAAAACGATAATATAGTCTCTAAAGTGAATTTTCTTAGCTTAATGCCAAATAGGCAAGCTAAAAGTAAAAGTAGAGCCGTGCCCTTCTACACTCGTTACGCTGATAGTGCCACCGTGTTGATTAATGTATCTCTTTGCCGTATAAAGCCCTATTCCGATACCACCAACGATTTCCTTATCGTGACTTTCTGCTTGATAATACGGATTAAATAGGTGGGGTATAGCTTCTTCCTTAATACCATATCCGGTATCTTGTACAGAAGTAATTAGTTGATCCACCTCTCGATGTACACTAACCGTTATTGTACCTTTAGGAGTATACTTGATAGCATTGCTTAACAAATTGTCCATTACAGATGTGATAGCACTACGATTCAGGTTTACATTTGGTAAATTATCTTCATATTTCGAAATAATGCGTAATTCAGGGTTGTTATTTTTCAGTCGATATTTGTTGGTAATAATCTCGGTAATGGCAATAAGACTTTGTGGACTCATATTCATGGGTTCATCGCTACGCATATATTGTCGTATCTGTTTAATGAGATTCATTAAACGCTCCACGTTATCAGAAATCATCTTGAGTTGCTTTTGTTCCTTTACAGACATATTCCTTGCAGATTTAAGTTCTTCCAGAGGCGCATTGATTAGTGTTAATGGAGTATAGAGTTCATGTGTAATGCCTGTAAAGAATCTCACACGATCTTTGTTGGTGTTGATTTCTGCCAATTGAGCGATTTTATTCTTGTTATATTTATTATATTCCCTGACTGCATATGCCAATAGCCCGAAAGCTAAGAGCATATATATTGTTTTTGACCACCAACTCCAATACCAGTGGGCTTTCATGTGTACATTTACAGATGTTACTACGGCCATGTCCCATGACTGACTCTTGGCCTTGGCTCTTACCTTGATAACATAGTCGCCTGGGGGTAAGTTCTCTATTGTAATATCCGCATGTCCAGGTGTATCTTCCCATTTGTTGGTCATACCTTCTATATAATATTGGTATACCACATTGTTAATTTGCGCGATGTTTTCGAGCATGAATCGTACGGTAATCGTATTATGGCCTGCATCGATAGTATATTTACCGTTTTCGTCAGGCACAAATTCATCAATGGACATGATATGTAGAGGAGAAAGTTTTTGTGGGGTAAGGGCTTCGCTGGCATTAAAATATACAGCGCCTTTTGATGATCCGAAGTAAACCAAACCATTGGCTGTAGCTTCAGCTACACCCGTGTGGAAAACCCCAAAAGAAGAACCATTACGGTAGTCGTACTCTTCTAATTTTCCCCCATATCGATTCATGAAGAGGATAGAGCTTGGTGTCGTAAGCCAAATGTGCCCCGTCTTGTCCATGGTCACAGATTTATAATTGAGTTCTCTTTCTTTATCTTCTGAAGTATAGTGCTTCATCTTCTTCAAATTGCGTATGTTATCGAAGCAGAAGAGGCCGTTTGAGGTTGCTATCCACAGGTATCCATCTCGGTCATAGTAGAACTGGTTGACATCACTGGCCAAACCTGTAGCCAAGTCTTTCTTGAATATGAGTTTGTGCTGTTTGTCGAATATAAGCAGCCCATATCCCCATGTTCCTACCCATAGCTTATCATCTTTGTCTATGAAGACTGTTTTCATGGCTATAGGTGGACAATGTTTATAGATAAAATTGAGATTTTTACTTTTGTTATCTTTCACGTAATAAAGTCCTGTTGAGGTAGAAACATACATACCTCCGTATTTATCAGGTTGAAAGTCGCGTATCTGCCCTTGTTCTAATCCCTCTGGCTGTGATAACCATGTTTTATTGTTGGTATTATATCTTAATACACCATTCTGAAGAGTACCTAGCCACATGATTCCATCTTTACTGCGTTTTATGGCAATAATACGTTCTTGTGGCGATTTTACATGTGGTAATATGCTGATGGTTTCTACTAGATGGTTATCTTGGTCGATTCGGCCGAATAAATCTTGCATACCTGCCCAGACATCATATTTACCAGCCCACAGGCTGTAGACTCCAGCTAGATTTATGTTGGCGAATGGTTGTAGTAAATGGAATGGTGTACTGTTGTACATGATAATATCGATACCATATTCACGTCCTGCCATCCAGAGGTTTCCGTATTTATCTTGTAATGCCAATTTCGGTATAGGAAGTTGGCCACCAAACAGGCTGCTTATCTTATAAAAATACAGGTCATCTTTTGTTGGAATACTATTCCTCTTGAGGTCTACATAGCCAAGTCCATCATTTGTACAAGCTACAAGAGATTTGTCGGTAGTTTCTGATATATAGCGTATGTAGTTATCTTCTGAATTTTGATGATTTGCATTAACCGTATACGTTTTGGCATCGCCGGTTTTTAAATTGAGCAGAGTTAGTCCTTTAGAAGTAACCAACCAACATCGACCTTTGTGATCGAAGAATATTTGAGAAATACTGATATTGTCCAGATAATGTCTTTCCTTTTTAGTCCTAGGATTGTAGACATTAAGTCCTGTTTGGTGATGACCGATGTAGATACATCCGCGAGAATCTACGTTTATACATGAAACTAGATTAATCGGGTGCTGGGGCTTGTTTTTGTTAAGAATACCAAATTTTTTTGTGGAATAGTCGAACCAACTGATCAGACCGTTTTTGCTTAAGATCCATGTTTTGCCATTTCTGTCGCATTTTACATCCATAATATGCTTATCTGGCAAACCGTCCTTTTCTGTATATGATTCGAAATCTCTTGTCTTAAAATTGTAATATGTTAAACCATTGGCTTGTGTACCCATCATCATGAGATTATACTTTTTGTTATAGCATAATTTCATAATCTGATTGTTGGCGATATTACTATTTTGTTGTCTATAATTTATGATGTGTCCACCTGCAATACGGTTTACGCCCGTATAGGTGGCAACCCATGCAAGGCCTTCTCCATCGAATGTAATATCCATAACAATATCGCTTGTCAATCCATTCTCTGAACCTATATGGAAATTAAATTTTTCGGTGTCATCATCTGCGAAAATGGTAAGTGAGGATAATAAAACGAAAAGTGTAGTTATTATTCTATTCATTGTGTTGTATAAAATTCAAAGTTAACTAAGCAAAGATATATTTTTTTTATTGATCTTGGGCAGTCTTTTCTTTTTTTTATTCTTACGACGTTATTTTGACGGATAATCGTCTTATATATGACAGAAATTTGTTTTTGTTGTTAGGAATATAGCTGTCGTAAGTATGTTGTCAGATGTATAAAGGACAAATTGAGAATATGAGAATAAATGTAACAATCGTGTGTAGCATTAAGAATAAAACGCTTTTGAGAGGTATGTGTTCATTAGTCGGCCCATGTTTTAATTTTTTTACTCAGATGACGGAAAAATATTCTCTTGTGACAATTTTCTGAGCCTATTTTTATATATTTGTGCCTAAAAGAACGAATTTTATGAATATTATAGTTAGTGAAGAAATCAAATCGGTATGTCCGAACTTTGTGGGAGCGTGTGTAGAAGCTCAAGTAGTGAATAGTCCGTTTTGTCAAGATTTGTGGAGTGATATTCGTCAGCAGGCTAATATTTTTAAGGCATCTCTAACTACGGAGAGTCTTAAAGAAATTCCAAGCATTGCAGCTACACGAAAGGTATACAAAGCTTGTGGTAAAGATCCCTCGCGTTATCGTCCGGCAGCAGAAGCGCTTGTCCGAAGAATGATTCAAGGAAAAGACTTATATCAGATCGATACTTTGGTAGATATGTTAAATCTGGCAAGTATTGTTTTTGGTAATAGTATAGGTGGTTTTGATGCTGATTATTTTGTGGGCGATACACTTACGCTTGGTATAGGCAGGGCTGGTGAACCTTATGAAGGTATCGGACGAGGTATGATTAATATCGAGGGTTTGCCAGTGTATCGTGATGCTGAGGGAGGCGTAGGTACGCCAACTTCTGATCATGAGCGTACACGTATCAGACTTTCTACCACACATCTTGTCGTTCTAGTCAATGGCTATGATGGGGATACGGAGCATGTACGACAGAATGCTGAGTATATTCTTCAACTCATCAATATGTATGCGTATGGTAAGGGAGGAAAATATTTTCTTTATAAATAATGTAGATACTTTAAAGAATAAATCCTCACGAATCAGGAAGATTGTGAGGATTTATTCTTTAAAGTATCTACGATTTTATTGTTCGTCATCTTCAGGGAAAAGACTAAGCTGACCGGTTATCTCGTCTATTACCTGTTGCTGGCTTTTTCCTGCATCCGGATCAAGGTTTTCTACTACCTCTTCTTTCTCGTTATCAGTGTCTTCTTCTGTTTCTGGTTCCGGGAATCGGGTAGGCTCCAATTCTTCAATCTTGTCGATTTTATAAATAGAGATACGTTTACCTTTAGCTTTGAAGCTCTTTTGGCCTATATACTGCTCTGCGTCTATTATCTCAGCAGGACGAATAGCATCTACACCACCATAGGTAATCTGGATTCTCGGAAATGCAACATCAGTAAGAAGGACAAGTTTACTATTGATGTTATCACCCATCAAGTTTTGATGTTTTTTGCTGGCATCCATGGTGAATCGTTTCACATAAGGATAGCCCTCATTGTCGGCATCATAAAGAACTGCTGTCCATATCTTGTGTTCATCCCATTTCTCGAGTTTCAAGATATTATCCTCGTAATGGTTATTGACATCAAAGTTGGTAACGTAGAATTCACCATTATCAAGAACTACTAAGATTTGGTCCTTATCATTAAACTCACCCAGGAATCGTCCATGCTCATCATAGTTAAGGCGTTTCACGTCTGGGTCGAACCAAACTTTTCGTCCTCCTAATGTGCTGTGTCCGTGACTCTTTAGGCCTATACGATGAATAGAGCCCTTAGTAAGAAGGTTACCTTTGGCAGCACGTCCCTTGATAATTATCTCTGCAAAATCTTTTTCGATAAAGATATTTTGTTTTTTCTTCTTAGGATCCGGGTCGAGGGTAATCTTAATCACTTCAGCTTCACCATTAGGATTAGCAGTAAAGTAATTTACTCTACTGCCAGGTTTTCCTTGAGTTATATCATATAATTTGTCGCGGGTCATGCTAGTTACATTGAAGCGTTTGATATAGTACCAACCTAGCTTGCCATCGCGATATACACAGTTGTAAATGGTGCGCTTGTCGTTCTTCTTGAATACCTGCACATGCAGAATGTTCTTGCCTACAAATATTTTGTCGGCTACTTTAATCACTTTAAATTTACCGTCCTTGTAGAAAATAATGATATCATCAAGATCAGAACAGTTACAAACGAATTCGTCTTTCTTGAGTCCTGTACCGACAAATCCCTCTTGGCGATTGATATACAACTTTTGGTTAGCTTCTACCACTTTGGTAACCTCGATATTCTCGAAGTTTCGTATTTCGGTAAGACGTTCGTGGCCCTCTCCATATTTGTTTCTGAGATATTCAAACCAGTTGATAGTAACCCCAACCATATTGGCGAGGTCTTTCTCTATTTCAGCGATTTCGGCCTTAATCTTAGCAATCAGCTCGTCTGCTTTATCCTTATTATATTTTAGGATACGTTGCATCTTAATTTCGAGGAGACGTACGATATCCTCACGAGTAACCTCGCGGATGAAAGAAGGTTTGAAAGGCTCCAATTTGCTATCGATGAAAGCAACAACTTCGTCTTGATTTTTTGCCTGCTCAAATTTACGCTCTTTGTAAATACGTTCCTCGATGAAAATACGTTCTAGGCTATTGAAGAACAACTGTTCTTCGAGTTCATGCTTACGGATAAGTAATTCCTGACGCAGAAGTCCCATTGTGCGGTCGGCAGAATGGCGAAGAACATCGCTTACAGTCAAAAAGCAAGGTTTCTGGTCTTCGATGACACAACAGTTAGGAGAAATATTAATTTCGCAGTCTGTAAATGCATAGAGAGCATCCATGGTCTTGTCAGAAGAAACACCAGGAGCAAGATGAATCAGAATTTCTGCTTGTGCAGAGGTATTGTCCTCAATTTTGCGCGCTTTGATTTTTCCCTTTTCTACAGCCTTGGTAATCGATTCGATCAATGTCGATGTGTTCTTACTGAATGGTATTTCGCGAACAGCAAGTGTTTTATTGTCCACTTTCTCAATCTTGGCACGTACCTTAAGTACGCCACCACGCTGTCCGTCATTATATTTGCTGACATCAATAGAACCACCAGTAGGGAAATCAGGGTAGAGATGGAAGTCTTCACCTTTGAGATAAGCGATAGCTGCATTACAGATTTCTATGAAATTGTGAGGTAGAACCTTGGAAGATAGACCTACAGCAATACCCTCTGCACCTTGAGCTAAGAGCAATGGGAATTTTACAGGGAGCGTGATAGGCTCCTTGTTACGTCCATCGTATGAGAACTGCCATTCGGTAGTTTTCGGATTAAAAACGGTTTCAAGTGCAAATTTAGACAATCTGGCTTCGATATATCGTGGAGCGGCAGCACGGTCGCCCGTTAAGATGTTACCCCAGTTACCTTGAGTATCAATCAATAGATTTTTTTGTCCTAACTGTACGAGTGCATCGCCAATACTAGCATCACCATGAGGGTGAAACTGCATGGTATGTCCGACAACATTAGCTACTTTGTTATAGCGTCCGTCGTCCATACGTTTCATAGAGTGTAATATTCGTCGTTGTACTGGCTTGAGACCATCTTCAATATGGGGAACGGCACGTTCCAAAATAACATACGAAGCATAGTCGAGGAACCAGTTCTTGTACATACCTGACAAGTGGTGTACAGCGGATGCGTCAAAACGATCAGCTGGTTTATAATCAGAATGGCTGTCTTCTGACCATGTTTCATCCTGATCGCCTTCTTCTATGACATCGTCGTCTTTTACCTCGTCGTCGTTGTTTATAATGTTATCGTCGTCCATAGGATTTTTAATTACGTAATTTTCATGCAAAGATAAAAAAAAAAAACGAAATGTGCAAAAAACGGTTTGTTCTGATTCTTATGGTTTTACTAGATATTCGTTAATGTTAGCTAAAGAACGTGTTTCTTGCCGTTTTTATAAAAAAAGTTGTATCTTTGCAGCTAAATTTAGAAAAAATAGGAAACAATCAAAATTTAAGATAAAAATGGCAGAAGATGTTTTCAAGAAGATTGTAAGTCATTGTAAGGAATATGGCTTTGTCTTTCCAAGTTCAGAAATTTATGATGGCCTTGCAGCCGTTTATGATTACGGTCAGAATGGTGTAGAGCTCAAAAATAATATTAAACAGTACTGGTGGCAGAGTATGGTGTTGCTCCACGAGAATATCGTTGGTCTTGACGCTAGTATCTTTATGCACCCTACAACATGGAAGGCATCTGGTCATGTTGATGCATTTAACGATCCATTGATTGATAACCGTGATTCAAAAAAACGTTATCGTGCAGATAATCTGATAGAGGACCAGATTGGCAAGTATGAAGAGAAAATTGCTAAAGAGGTAGCTAAGGCTGCTAAGCGTTTCGGCGATAAGTTTGATGAGGCTCAGTTCCGTGCTACTAATCCTCGTGTGCTTGAGAATCAAAAGAAGCGTGACGAGTTGCATGCTCGTTATACTGAGGCTATGCAAGGACCAGATCTCGCTGCTTTAAAGCAGATTATCCTCGACGAGGGTATTGTTGATCCAATTTCTGGTACCAAGAACTGGACCGATGTCCGTCAGTTCAATTTGATGTTCTCTACAGAGATGGGTTCTTTAAGCGATGCAACAAACAAGATTTACTTGCGTCCTGAAACAGCACAGGGTATCTTTGTTAACTACCTGAACGTACAGAAAACAGGTCGTATGAAGTTGCCATTTGGTATCTGTCAGATAGGTAAAGCTTTCCGTAATGAGATTGTTGCTCGTCAATTTGTATTCCGTATGCGTGAATTCGAGCAGATGGAAATGCAGTTCTTCTGTCAGCCAGGAACAGAGATGAAATGGTTTGAATACTGGAAGAAGGCTCGTTTGGCATGGCATAAGGCTCTAGGTATGGGTGATGAGAATTATCGTTATCACGATCATGAAAAATTGGCCCACTACGCAAATGCTGCTACCGATATCGAATTCCACTTGCCATTCGGTTTCAAGGAGGTTGAGGGTATTCACTCTCGTACAGACTTCGATTTGAGTCAGCATGAGAAATTCTCAGGTCGTGGTATCAAGTACTTTGATCCTGAACGTAACGAAAGCTATGTACCTTATGATGTAGAAACATCTATTGGTGTAGACCGTATGTTCTTGAGCGTAATGTGTCATTCATATACAGAAGAAACTCTTGAAAATGGTGAGACTCGTGTTGTTTTGAAGTTGCCTGAGGCATTAGCACCAGTGAAGTGTGCTGTCTTCCCATTGGATAAGAAAGATGGTCTGCCAGAGTTGGCTCATGAAATCGTAGACAATTTGAAGTTCCACTTTAATACACATTATGGTGATCCTAAAGATTCTATCGGTAAGCGTTACCGTCGTCAGGATGCAGTTGGTACACCATTCTGTGTAACTGTAGACCACGAAACTCCAAAGGATCATAAGGTTACATTGCGCTTCCGTGATACTATGGAACAGGAGCGTGTAGATATTGACCAGCTTCGTTCTATCATAGAGGATCGCGTAAGTATCACCTCTTTACTTAAGAAGGTTGCCAATGAAATTAAAAACTATTAAATTATTCGTCATGCTGATGGTGTCGGTACTTGTACTGGCATCATGTAGCGAGGCTGATGGTACTGTAGAGGAGTTCCAGAACTGGAAGGCCACTAACGATAGCTATTTTGCTAGCAAATATGCTGCAGTAAAAGATAGCATCGATAAAGGTGATACAAGTTGGAAGATTATCCATACATATGCATTTGCTGAATCTGTGCGAAATGATGTAACGGATAATATTCTTGTTAAGGTGCTTCAAGAAGGTACAGGTAGTGGATGTCCTATGTCTACAGATTCTGTATTGGTAGACTATAGAGGTTATCTGTTGAAATCAACCAGTTATACTTCGCCATACGATGCTGAGTTAGGTTACATTTTTGATCAGAGTTGGTCTGGTGCTTATGATAAAAGTACTATGCGACCTTCTTCTTTTACGGTCAATGGTGTTATAGAAGGCTTTTCTACAGCTTTGCAATATATGCATATCGGTGATCGATGGAAAGTATATATACCTTACAATTTAGGCTACGGTAGTACTGCAACAGACGAAATTCCAGCTTATTCGGTTTTGGTATTTGATATTACCTTGGATGGCTATTCTCGTCCAGGTACAGCTCTTCCTATAGTTTATGTCAAGCAAAACCGATTGCTAAACGAATGATTTTTGGAATAAACTATTGTTACTGAGGGGATTCTCTATAAGGGGAATCCTCTTTTTTTTTATGATTTCTGTAAAATGGGTACATAAAACTGCAATTGATATTTTGTTATCCTGCATATTTGCTGTAACTTTGCAGCACTTTTTAGGGTATGAGCAAAATCAGTAATACAGAGCACTTAATGGCAGCTATCCGTAATGGTCTGCCTATGACGAATGGCGAGAAACTTAATTTGATAGTAGGATTAAGTATCCCTTCTATGTTGGCACAGGTAACTACGGTTATGATGTTTTTTATCGACGCTTCAATGGTAGGTCATTTGGGTGCCGAAGCTTCAGCTAGTATCGGTTTGATAGAATCTACAACTTGGCTGATGGGAGGTATTTTAGGAGCGGTTTCATCTGGATTTTCTGTGCAAGTGGCCCATTTTATTGGAGCCAATGACTTTGTTCGTGCTCGTCAAGTATTTCGTCATGCTCTGATTTGTGGCTTGTCTTTTAGTCTACTCATGAGTTTGGTGGGTATAGCCGTTCACAATCCTCTTCCGTATTGGCTAGGAGGTGGTGCAGACATAGCTACATTATCATCGAGTTATTTTTTGATTTATGCGTTTACACTTCCTTTTGTACTCTTGTTTCATTTAACCAGTGCAATATTGAAAGCTTCGGGCAACATGAAAACACCAAGTTTTCTGAGTGGCCTGATGTGTGTTTTTGATGTTTGCTTTAATTACCTCTTTATTTACATGCTCAATATGGGTGTTATAGGGGCTGCATTAGGTACGATGTCGGCATATATCGTTACGTCGCTTCCTATGTTATACATGGCAGCATGGAAAAATAAGATGTTAGCCTTGCATCAAGATCATGAACCTTTCCGATGGATAACTAGTTATTTACAGATAGCTGCCAAGATTAGTGTACCAATGGCAGCCCAGAATATACTGATGAGTGGTGCTCAGATTGTAAGTACACTCATTGTAGCTCCTTTGGGTAATGTTGCTATAGCTGCCAATTCTTTTGCTATTACGGCAGAAAGTCTTTGTTATATGCCGGGGTATGGTATCGGTGAAGCAGCCTCTACACTGGTAGGGCAGACACGCGGTGCTAATAGAATGGATTTGTGCATGAATTTTGCCCATATGACCGTAGGTTTGGGTATGATAGTAATGGCTTTTATGGGAGTTGTGATGTATATCTTTGCGCCCGAAATGATGGCACTCCTTACGCCAGTTGAGCAGATTCAAAATTTGGGCGTTTCTGTTTTACGAATAGAGGCTTTTGCTGAACCATTCTTTGCTGCTAGCATAGTGGTATATAGTATTAGCGTAGGAGCAGGAGATGCTATCAAGCCTGCTTTGATTAATCTTTGCAGTATGTGGATGGTAAGACTTACGTTGGCCTATACCCTTGCACAGAGCATGGGGTTAAAGGGGGTATGGATTGCTATGGCAATAGAATTAACTTGCCGCGGATTAGCCTTTTTAGCATTGCTTTATCGGGGAAGTTGGCTCAAAAGTTTTAAAGTACCTGCCACTGCTTAAACAGGCTTGTTACTATATTGTTGAGGGCACGATATGTTTTCATTACTGATATGAATGCATGTCGTGCCCTCATTATTTTTAGGTGAATCGTATTCGTTTTCATAAGCTGTTATGGTAGATGATAGTGTACTACTGTAATAGTACAAATCAGTTAATTTATAGTTAAATTTGTTTGGATTTATGCCATGAAAGGTTTCTAAATGTTAAAATATAACGAAAAATTATCGTTTTTTGCTCTAAACTATTGCAGCTTATTGAAATCTATTCTATATTTGCAGTGTTCTACAATGGTAGTACACTACTACTGGAGAGCAAAAGAGTTAGTAATCAATAATAAAAATTTAATTCAAACTAATAACACCCCTGACTCATAAAACGGTCAGCCACTTAAAAATCAAAAGTTATGGAAGCAATTATTACAGCAGCAACAGTAGCAACAATGTTTTTCAATTTGGTAAACAGTTCAGAGCCTAATGGCTTTTGTTATAATGTAGCAATGGATCAAGACCATGTTACCATGGTAAATGTTTTTGATGTATCAGAAAATATCCTTGAGCATAAGTTGCAGTATGAATATGCTTATGATGATCAAGATAGATTAGTTAAAAAGACAGCTAAGATTTACAAGGCAGGTAAGTGGGAAACTTCTTATGTACTTGATTTTAGCTACGATATAGCAGGTTACAGTGTAACTCGTCGCCGTTGGGATGCTAAGCACAATAGCTTGGCGCAGGCTGATGAATTAATGACCTACGAAACACTTGCTAACGGTATGATGGCAGTGGATACCTATAAATGGGACGAAAAAAATAATGATTTTGCGAGAGTAGATGGTTTCCTCATGATGAATCCAGGTAGCGATGTACTCTATGCTTTGTTAAAATAGACATGATAATAAAATAAAAATATGATTTTCAACAATGGCAAACCTATATATGTTCAGATGGCAGAAAGGCTTTGTGATGAGATAGTATCGGGAATCTATGGACCTAATTCGCGTATTCCCAGTGTAAGGGAATACGCCGTGACATTAGAGGTGAATACCAATACGGCGGTCAAAGCATACGATTTGCTGGCACGAGAAAATATTATATATAACAAGCGTGGACTCGGCTATTTTGTTAGTGAGCAAGCCAAGGAAGCTATTATTACCGCTCGTAAAAAGAATTTCCTTGAAGGAACACTGCCTGAACTTTTTAGACAGATGAAACTTCTGAACATCGATATTCGAGATATCGAAGATGAGTGGATCAAAAGAAAAAATGATTTCTAAAAAAAATTAATTCGGAATAAAACTATGATTGAAGTTAAAAATATCAATTTCACTTACCCAGGATCTCGTCATCAGGTATATGGTAATTTAAGTGTAAATTTTGACGAAAATAAGATTTATGGCCTTCTAGGCAAGAATGGTATGGGAAAAAGTACTTTGCTTTACTTGATAGCCGGTTTGCTTCGTCCGAAGTCTGGAGAAGTGCTTGTTGATGGAATTAAATCATCAGATCGCAATCCCGTTACTCTTCAGGACATATTTATTGTACCAGAAGAATATGATATGCCTAAAATCAGTTTGAAGCAGTTTATCAAGATGAATGAAGCTTTCTATCCTAACTTTAGTCGGGAGCTCTTGAAGAAATGTCTCATTGATTTTGAGTTGCCTGAAGAGCCTAATTTGAAAGAACTATCTATGGGTCAGAAGAAAAAAGTATATATGAGTTTTGCCCTTGCGGCAGGAACACGTTATTTGCTTATGGATGAGCCTACCAACGGGTTGGATATACCATCAAAGAGTCTTTTCCGCAAAGTAGTTGCCCAAAATATGACGGAAGACAGCACTCTTATTATCTCAACTCATCAGGTACATGATATCGAGAGTTTGCTTGATCATATTGTTATACTTGATAATTCCCAGATTCTGGTAGACTCATCCGTAGCAGATATAACAGACAAGTACTGTTTTCGTTATCGCAACCCACAGGATATGGAGGGAGTGCTCTATGCCGAACCTTCGTTACAAGGCAATGCTGCTATTACTTTGCGAGAAGCTGATGAAGATGAAACTACGATTAATCTGGAACTCTTCTTCAATGCTGCAACGAAAGGTATGTTGAAATAGTCAATAAAAAAGAAGACCATGCAATCATTTAATTTCAAACCTTTGGTTTGTCCTATCGTATTTTCACCCGTTTGCAAATCGTCAACAATCGCTGGGTGAACTGGTAATAACTAAAATGTTTAATTTACGCTATACTTATTATGAAAACATTTGATTTCAATCGATTTGTTAAACTCCTGAAATGGACGTTCTATTATAATTTACCCGTTTTGACTAAGATAGCTTCTTTCTTTTTTGTTATCTTTCTTGTAGACTTCTTTTTAGAAGTTATACCTTTTCTACCATTTCAATCTGATAGTCTTCAAAACGAGTTGAGCAATAAAGCAGATTTTGTAATCGGTTGCTTTTTTACTTTTATGATATTTATGCAATCATCAATTTTGAATAATGTGCGCAACAAGCAGCAGACTATTGATTTTTTGACCTTGCCAGCTAGTAATTTCGAGAAGTTTATCTCTCGAATTATGTTTGTGACGCTCTATTATACGGGAGCTTTTGTCGTAGGTCTAATTGCGGCTGACGTGTTACAATGGCTCTTTTCACTTCTGTTTTTCCCATTCGATCAAACAGGTTTTGTGATAACACATATACAGTTCTTTTCGAATACTACGATAGGAAATAGTTTTATTGAGAGTACAGATCTGTTATCATGGTTATTAGGCTTCACGTTGTTCTTGGGCGTCATTTATATTCATTCCGTCTATATCCTTGGTGGAACCTTCTTTCGCAAGCAGGCTTGGGTGTTAACCTCCATTACCATGTTTTTCCTCACAATCTTTATAGCTAGTGTTTTGGATAAATCTGATTTCAATATAAATTTGGCAGATATGAGTTCGTCAGGTTTAGAGATAATCGTTTCTATTTTTGATGTTATTATTGTAGGGTTGATAGCCTTTAATTATTGGTTAGCCTATCGCTTTTTTACCCATATACAGGTCATCAATAATAAATGGTTTAATTTAGTGTGGTAATTTATTTTTTACATATTTGTTAAATTTTGACAAGATATCACTTTTTGGATTATAAAAAGTGATATCTTTGTATATTATTCTATATCAATTAATATAATTCGATGAAATTAAGAAGTTTTTTTGTAGTTGTAGCTTTATTATCTTCCACAACTATTGTTAAGGCTCAGCAACTTTCACCAATTCCTGCAGACAAAGATGTACGAGTTGGTAAGTTGAGTAATGGACTAACTTATTATATTCGTCATAATGAGTATCCTAAAAACGTAGCTAATTTTTATATCGCTCAGCGAGTAGGATCTATTCAAGAAAATGATGATCAGCGAGGTTTGGCTCATTTCTTGGAGCACATGGCCTTCAATGGTAGTAAGCATTTTCCAGGGAATGGTATTATCGACTTTACCCGTAGTTTAGGAGTCGAATTTGGTAGTAATCTGAATGCTTATACCTCTATTGATCAAACCGTATACCGTATCTGCGATGTTCCAACCAATCGTCAGTCAGCTCTCGATTCATGTCTGTTGGTTTTGAGAGATTGGAGTGGTAACCTTACACTGGATGCCAAGGAAATAGATAAGGAGCGTGGAGTGGTTCATCAGGAATGGCAGATGGGTGCCAGTGCAGGACAGCGATTTTATGAGAATTATCTTCCTCAGTTATATCCAGGCAGTAAGTATGGCAATCGTCTGCCAATTGGCTTGATGAGTATTGTCGATAACTTTAAGCCAAAGGTACTCCGTCAGTATTATAGAAAGTGGTATCGTCCAGATAACCAAGCTATTATAGTTGTCGGTAATATTGATGTTGATCATGTTGAGGCCGAAATCAAGGCTCTTTGGGCCGATGCTAAAGTTCCTACTCATGCAGCACAGGTAGTAGACGAGCAGGTACCTGATAACAACAAGCCGATTTATGTTACCTTTAAGGATAAAGAGCAGGCTTATACCGTTATTCAGATGATGCATAAGCATGACGTTTATCCTGATTCACTGAAGAGCAATATGATGTATATGATAAATGGTTATATCAAATCGATTATGACCAATATGCTTAATGCTCGTTATCAGGAAATGGCTCAAGACTCTTTATGTCCATTCGTAGGAGCATCAGTATCTGATGGTAATTATATCATTAGCAAGACCAAGGATGCTTTTTCAGGTGGTGTTGTTCCTAAAGATGGCCAGGTTAAAGAAGCGATAAAGGCTCTTGTCCGTGAGATGGAGCGTGCCCGTCAGTTTGGTTTCACAGAGACAGAGTTGGCCCGTGTTAAGAGCAGCATTATCAGTGCAGCAGAGAGTATGTATGCTAATCGTGAGATGACTCCAAATACTACTTTTTATAATCAATATGTAAGTAACTATCTGGAGAATGAGCCAATGCCTTCTATTGAAGACCAGTATCGACTCACCAGTAGCATTATTCCACAGCTTACTGTAGAGATGATTAATGATATGGCAAAACAGCTTATCGTAGATACGGATACTAATCTTGTCGTTATAGCACAGGAGCAGGAAAAGGAAGGCAAAACAGATTATATTACTGTAGATCTGCTGAAGAATGCCATCAAGGAGGCTCGTTCAGAGAAGCTTACAGCATGGGTAGACCATGTAAAGCAAGAACCATTGATTGCAGAACTTCCAGCCAAAGGTGAAATAGTAAAGGAGACAGAAAACAAGAAATTAGGCTTTAAGAAGTGGACTCTCTCTAATGGTGTAACGGTTATCCTGAAGAAGACCGATTTCCAAAATGAACAGGTTAAAATGAATGCTATTGCCAAGGGCGGTACCAATCGCTACGGTGAGAAAGATTTCATAAATAATCGTCTTTTTAATCAGGTTATCGGCTATTCTGGTATCGGTAATTTTACCAGCACAGAGTTGAGCAAAGTACTCGCTGGTAAGCGTGCCAATGCAGACCTTGGTATGTCGCTCTATAATACTACAGTTTCGGGTAGCTCTACGCCTAAAGATATGGAAACCATGATGCAGATGGCTTACCTTTATTTTACTAAGATTAAGAAAGACGAAAAGTCATTCAAGATGATGATGAATGCTGTGGAGATGGAGTTGAAGAATAAGAATCTGAAGCCAGAAGAAGTATATGACGATTCTGTTTCTGTAACTCGTTTTGTTCACAACCCTCGATTTGCTCCATTGGAGTTGAAAGATTTGACAAAGGTTGATTACGATCGTATCCTTGAAATGGCTAAAGAGATAACAGCAGATGCTAGTAAGTTTACGTTCTACTTTACCGGTAATTTTGATGAAGAAAAACTTCGTGAGTATGTGAAACAGTATGTAGCATCTCTGCCAGCAAATAAGAATACTAAAGCTAATTCTGATACAGACCCACGTACTCTTGCTGTAGGTTTGGTAAAGAATCATTTTGAGCGTAAGATGGATACTCCTAAAGCACAATTGACAGCTTTTTGGACTTCAAAGCCGTTGGCATATACTCTTGAGAATGATATTCTTGTCGATGCGCTTGGTAAAGTGCTTGATATGGCGTTACTTCGTTCGATCCGTGAGGAGAGTAGTGCGGCATACTCTGTTGGTGCTCAGGGCTTTGTAGATAGCGATATCAATAATAAAGCTACTTATACACTCTATGCTGGATGTCCGATGGATCCTGCTAAGGCCCAGTTGGCTTACGATTTAATGATGAAGGGCGTGAACGAAGCAACAGTAAAGATAGATGCTGCAGATGTTCAGAAGGCTAAAGAGTTTATGCTTAAGCAGTTTGATGAGAATGCACGTAACAATAATTATTGGTTAGATGTACTTTACAACTACAATCGTTGGGGAGTAGACAGCTATACCAATTATAAGGATATTGTGAAGTCACTTACCCCAGAGAAACTGTCAGCATTCCTTAAGAATGTTATTCTTTCATCTGGTAACAAGATAGAAGTGATGATGACTCCAGCTCAATAAGCAAATATTATTACTGAACTGAAGTTCATTTTTACAAAAAAAATATAAGCCTTCAGGCAGCCTGTGTATACAGGTTCCTGAGGGCTTTCTTTATGTTTTTTTGTATAGGTTAACTGATTTTCAAAAAAAATGAGTACATTTGCATCCGCAATAGGTTCATCCGCCATTGATTAAAAAGGGAATCAGGTGAAACTCCTGAACAGTCCCGCTGCTGTAAGCGGTTGTTGTCTAAAATGCATCATGCCACTGAACTTTGTTTGGGAAGGCGCATTTTGGAAAGCCGTAAAGTCAGAAGACCTGCCATTGCGTAAATATTATTTTCAGTTCTCGAGGAAGAATGAGAAAACAAATAGGTATTATCATAGGGGTGTTGGCTTTTGCCCAAACGACCCTGGCACAGAAAGACTCTATATTATTGGATAATGTAGAGGTAGTAGCTTCTATGCTTCATCGTAACATATCTTCAGCTACAAATATCCAGACTATTCAGAAAGCTGATCTTATCGATTTAGGTATCGATAATGTGGCTGATGCCGTTAAGCGATTTGCTGGTGTCAGTGTACGCGATTATGGTGGTATTGGTGGTATGAAGACGGTTTCTATTCATAATTTAGGCACCCATCATGTTGCCATAAGTTATGACGGCGTAACCTTGAGTAATACACAGGCTGGACAAATTGATATCGGTCGGTATGATACTGATAATCTATCGAGTATTTCCCTGTCGTTAGGTGATGAAGATCAACTTATGTTGGCAGCTCGCCAATATGTATCAGCTGGAGTTTTAGCCCTAAAATCAGAACGCCCACATTTTGAAGCTAATCGTACTAATCATCTCAAAGTTAATCTTACGGCAGGATCATTTGGATATTTATCGCCATCCTTCCGATATAGTCATCGGGTGGGAGAGCGTACCAGTGTATCTTTTCAGGGAAAGATGATGCGTGCCGATGGACAGTATCCGTATACCTTAACTAATGGCAGACTGAAGACGCGTGAGCATCGCTATAATAGTGATATTCAGAGTTGGCAGGGAGAAGTAAATCTGTATCATACTTTTGCCAATGCCAGCGAACTTGATGTAAAAGCATATTGGTATTATTCGCAAAGAGGATTACCAGGAGCTGTTATTCTGTATGCCAATCCTTCAGAAGAACGAATGTGGGATGAAGATTTCTTCGTACAGTCTGTTTATCGTGCGCATCTTAATCAACGATTACAGTTGGAAGCTCGGTTGAAATACACCCATTCCTGGAATAAATATCGTGATGTAGGGTCTGAATACCCTTCAGGAGAACAGGTTGATATAGACCGACAGGATGAATATTATGGTTCGGCCACCTTAGGCTGGAATATTGCCAAAGGGCTGGATATGAGCATAGCCGAAGATCTCAGCTATAATAAGTTGAAGAATAATGTGTATGTCAATACAAATTATGATGTACCTCTTCCAACCCGCCTTACTTCGATTTCGGCTTTAGCCATGAAGTGGCGTATTAATCGTCTTAAAATAAATGGCAGTTTGGGGTATACTTATGCTCACGAAATGGTGGAAGCAGGCAATAAACCGGCAGACAAAACACGTTTCACGCCAAGTATCGCTCTGAATTATCGTTTGTTAGCCCATATACCGCTATTCTTCAGAGCCATGTGGAAGAATACGTTCCGTGTGCCGACCTTCAACGATCTTTATTATCGAAGGCTGGGTAATGTAAACCTACGTCCGGAGATAGCTCATCAGTACAGTACCGGATTAACCTGGGAAACCCATTATCGGGCGTTGCGCTATTTATCGTTTACCGTAGATGGTTATTATCATGATGTACGCGATAAGATAGTAGCTTTCCCAAGTACCTATGTATGGCGAATGGCCAATTATGGGAAGGTAGATATCTGGGGGGTTGATATGACGATGGGAGCACAGGTGGATATAGCCAGTCGATGGAATGCGAAGTTCTCAGCAGCAGCCACTTGGCAGCAGGCTTTGGATAAGACGAATACCACTTCTCAGACTTATAATAGTATGTTGCCTTATACCCCTAAGTGGAGTGGTAATGGTTCCATAGTACTCTCTACGCCGTGGCTCAATATCGGCTATAGTGTTATTATGCAAGGCAGTCGCTATTCTTCCGCCCAAAATAAGTTAGAGTATCGTATGAATGCTTTTTGGGAGCATAGCCTTACACTCAATCGTGAGTTTCAACTGAAGTCTTTCCGACTGAATCTTCAGGCCAAGGTAACCAATCTTACCGACCAGCAGTATGAAATTATACAGTATTATCCGATGCCTGGAAGACAGTTTACTTTTTCAGGAACATTCTATTTTTAAAAAATAATATTAACAATGAAAATGAAGAAAATCTATGCAGCTCTTTTCTTGATGCCTGCAGTTTTAGGCCTTGTATCTTGTAGTGATGATGAGTGGAATTCCTTAGGAGAAGGTAAAGTAGAACTGACTACAAGTCATCGTGCATTCATCCTCAATGAAGGTTCAATGAACCAAAACAATTCTAGTATCACTTATTTTGACTGGTCTGCAACTGGTGATTCTGCCGCAGTAGACTTGTATGCTACTCAGAATGGTCAGAAGTTGGGTGATACTGGTAATGATATAGAGGTAGTCGACAATAATCGAGTTGTAGTAGCTATTAATGTGAGCAACTATGTCGCTTTGCTCGATGGTTATGGTATAGAAAAGTCTCGTATCAGCTTTGAAAAGTATAAGAATTTGGGTCAAGTACGTAATGTCGCTGTAGAAGGCGATACCGTATATGCCGTTTCTTATGGTGGTTATATCAGCCGAATTAGTATGAAGGGTAACAAACTGGAGTATGTAGATTCTTTGAAGGTTGGCGACCGTCCTGAAGATGTTGTTAAGAATAATGGCAAACTCTATGTAACCCTACAAGGAGCAGATTATAAAGATAATCGTGTAGCTATAGTTAGTAACTTCAAGACCATCAACTATGCTGAGGTGATGCAAGATCCTGCTCGTTTGTATGCTGATGGTGACAAGATTTATGTTACAGGTTTTGGAGCTTATTATGATAACCCATGGGGTGTACTTGATACCAAGACTAATACATACACACAGATTGGTAATGCTTCGTCTATTACTTTGGGCAATGGTGTAATTTATGCTGCTAATAGTGCAACAGATTGGAAAACGTATGCTGTCTCAACCACACTCTTCACCTATACTATAGCAGACGGCAAGGAAAATACTTCTTATTTCCAAAATGTACCAGCAGCCATCAACTCAAATACCGTATATAGTGTAAGCTATAATAAGTATAATCAGCATGTATACTTCATCACATCAGACTACGTGAATGATGGAATCGTTTATGAATTTGATGAGAAAGGTGCATTTGTTCGTCAGTTCTCTGCCGGTGGTGTCAATTCACATGGCATCTGTTTCTTGAATTAATCTATTCTGTCGAAAGAATTTATTCAATATATTGTCATTTGACAAACTAACAAGTTAACATTTTAACAAGATATTCCTCGATGAAACAGATTTGGAATATACTATTGTTAGCTGTCGTATTGCTTTGTTCTTGTGGTGGTAAGAATACTGCCCCCCAAGAACAGGGCGATACGATTTCGCTTCAATATGCCCGTCATCTTACACTTGTTAAGTATGACGGATATACATTAGCTAATTTAACTGATCCATGGCGTCAAGGCAAGTTGCTTCATCAGTATGCGTTGGTGCCCCAAGGCAAAAAGGGAGATGCACTGGTATCCACTCTAGAAGCTAAGAAATATACAGTAGTGCGAACACCGGTAAAACGAAGCATTGTCTTTACGACCACCCATTGTTCGCTTCTTACCGATCTTGGCGCTCAGCAGGCTATTACGGGGGTGTGTGATTTGAAATACATCAATATACCTTGGATACAAAAAGCAGTAAAAGCAAGAAGGTTGGCAGATTGTGGTGATGGAATGAACGCTGATGTTGAGAAGATTATCGATGCCAAGCCACAAGTCTTACTCTTATCGCCTTTCGAAAATAGTGGTGGATATGGCAAGTTAGAGGAAATTCATATCCCCCTTATAGAGTGTGCTGAATATATGGAAACCTCGTCATTGGGTAGAGCCGAATGGATGAAATTTTATGGTTTACTTTATGGTAAGGAGAAAGAAGCAAATGCTTTATTTACAGCTATAGTACATGAATATCAACGGCTAAAGGCCTTGGCTATGTCTACCAAAAAACGTCCGGTAGTTATTACAGAGCGCAAGACTGGATCTGTATGGTATGTACCAGGTGGTGGTAGTACTACAGCAGCTACTATTAAGGATGCCGGTGGACAGTATGCCTTTGCCGACAATAAAAGTCAAGGATCATTGAGTTTGTCATTTGAGAAAGTACTTGATAAGGCAGGTCAGGCTGATATCTGGTTTTTCAAGTATAATGACCATCCAGCCAATATGCAGGAGCTATTGGCAGAATACCATGGCTATAGTCAGTTGAAAGCTTTTCAGAACAGACAAGTTTTTGGTGCCAATTGTACGGTAGTACCATTTTTTGAGGAATCAGGTTTTCATCCAGAGTATGTATTACGTGATATGATTATTATTCTCCATCCGGAATTAAAAATTGGTACTTTGAAATACTATCATCGTCTGAAATAAGTTATTTACATATATGAGCAGACGAAGTATCATCGCATTAAGTTTATTAGTAGCAGGCATTATAGTTCTGTTTTGGGTCAATTTGTTAGTGGGCAGTGTAGATATCCCTGTTCGCGATATGTTCGCCATTCTTACAGGCAATGGTGGAGTGAAAGATTCATGGCGTTTCATCGTCATGGAGTCCCGTTTGCCCCAAGCGATGACAGCTCTTCTTAGTGGAGCAGCATTGGCCGTTAGCGGTTTGCTGCTTCAGACAGCTTTTCACAATCCTCTAGCAGGTCCTGATGTCTTTGGCATTAACAGTGGAGCCGGTTTGGGTGTAGCTTTGGTGATGCTTGCTTTTGGTGGAAGTATTGCTGTAGCTACCGTTTCTATTTCTGGTTTTATGGCTGTTATACTGGCAGCCTTAGCCGGTGCGATGGTAGTTACAGCTATCATCTTTGTTTGTTCTTCTATCGTCAAAGATCATGTACTGCTTCTCATCATCGGTATTATGATAGGCTATTTGGCCAGTTCGGTTGTATCCCTTCTTAATTTTTTTGCTACAGAAGAAGGAGTTAAATCGTATATGGTATGGGGTATGGGTAATTTTGGAGGTGTATCTATGTCTCAGATGCCATACTTTGCCCTGACGGTTATATTAGGTTTAGCTTTGAGTATTGTGCTTGTAAAGCCCCTTAATATTCTCTTGTTAGGTGAGAACTACGCACGTAACCTAGGCATCAACATCCGTTTTGTTCGTAATCTACTCCTACTCGATACAGGTTTACTTACAGCTGTAGTAACCGCTTTTTGTGGACCAATCGCCTTTATAGGTCTGGCTGTTCCTAATATAGCCCGAATGCTTTTGGTAACCGACAATCATCGTATACTCATTCCTGGGACCATGCTGGCAGGATCAGCCATCGCTTTGCTCTGCAATGCCCTCTGCTGTCTTCCTGGTGAAATGAGTATTATTCCGCTCAATGCTGTTACTCCAATCATGGGTGCCCCTGTTATCGTGTATGTCATTTTTAAGGCTAGACGATAATTTTTACTTGTCTTTTATTTTTGTGTTAAGAAAATGCAGTATATTTGTACGGTAATATGTATTCGGAGTAGCGAATAATAAGATATTAATAACTGCGACAAATGGGAGTATTGCATAATTTTCTCAAGCATATTTTTCTTACTCCACCACGTAGCAAGAATGTAGCTTTGGTTCTTGGTGGAGGAGGAGCACGAGGTTTCGCTCATATCGGTGCTATAGAGGCCCTTTTAGAGCGAGGATATACGATACATGCCGTATCGGGAACATCCATGGGTGCGCTAGTAGGAGGTTTTTTCGCGGCTGGTAAACTGCAAGAACTTAAATCTATCATTTTGGATATGAGCAAGACTGAAATGATGTCACTCATGGACGTATCGTTGGGACTTGACCATGTCTTTTCAGGTGAAAAACTGATGAATCTCTTTGATGAAATAATAGGCGTAGCGCGCATTGAATATCTTCCCATCAAGTTTTGTTGTTCGGCATCCGATCTGGTAACAGGTAAAGAATATGTATTTCGTGAAGGTATGCTTAAGACAGCTATTCGAGCCAGCATCTCTATCCCCTGCATTTTCAAGCCTGTTACTTTAGGCGACAAGATACTAGTAGATGGTAGTGTGCATAATACCCTGCCTCTTAATCGGGTGGAGCGAACTAAAGATGATATTCTAGTGGCTGTTAATGTGTCAGCCTCTGAAGAAGAACCATTTTCGCTTTATGCGCATAAAGATCCGAAATCGCAAGGAGATATTAAGAAGATTGTGAAACGTATCTTTCCATTTCTTAAGATTAACTATTCTGACAATACGTTTAATATAGCTTGGAGAGTCTCTCGCATGTCAATAGCTAATAATACTCAGATGGCTATGCAACTTACACCTCCTGATATTTGCGTAGAGATGGCGATGGATAAATATAGCATGTTTGATTACGATAAAACTCATCAGATTATAGAGTATGGTTATCAGGAAATGAACCGTATGCTTGATCAGTATGAAATGCATATATAAAAGAATATAAGACTATGGAAATTGGACAGAAATTACCTGAATTCCTGGGAATAGATCAGGATGGAAAAGAGTGGAAAACCAGTGATTTGGCTGGAAAGAAAATCGTACTTTACTTCTATCCCAAAGACTCAACCCCGGGATGTACCAATGAGGCTTGTAACTTACGTGATAACTATGAGCGATTTCTAGCTTTAGGTTATGTCGTACTTGGTGTAAGCATTCAAGATGCTAAGTCGCATAAGAAATTTATTGAAAAATATAACCTGCCATTCTCATTGCTTTGCGATACCGAAAAGAAATTGGTAGAAGAGATGGGGGTATGGGGCGAAAAGAAAATGGCTGGTCGTACTTATATGGGAACCTTCCGTACCACTTTTATTGCTGATGAAGAAGGTACTATCATTCAGATATTCGGCCCTAAGCAGATTAAGGTAAAGGAGCATGCTGAGCAAATCTTGAAGTAAACAGAAAATCTTCCTGTGAGGTGTTTTCTGTCATTTTACCCCATGAGTTTCTCAAGCTGCTTCTCGCTAGCATCGGGTAACAACTGATGTAGATGCTCCTTGATTCGTTCATACGATTCTTCTGGCGAACAGTCGCATTCACAGGCACTCTTGCCAAAGAGATCTTCGGGTGTATTGAGTAATGCCCATCCCCATCCATATTCGCGATTGTGTTTGTCAAGAGGATATACAAAGTCTTCGGTAACAATATAAGTAGCCATCTGCAAACGGGTAATGTAACTGTCAAATCGAGATCGCATCTTAGGCCCAGTAAACCCACAAGCAGCACGTAATTCTCGAGTTATCATACTACCCGAATTCTTGAGTACATCAAGTATAGCGCTTTCTATGGACTCGTAATCAGGCCTAGGGTTCTTACTTCTTCGATAATTACAGAAATCTGGCCACCATTCACGGCTGATAAAACCAGCTTTCTTATTGAAGAATTTACCATATACGCATGGGCTATCTGTAACAATCTGTCCTTTCCACTTCCACAGCGGCCAATCCCATCCACCTTCAGGAAAGGTGATGTATCGACAGTCTTCGTCAACGATGTCTTCGGCAGAAAAACCATCGATACCACTATCGAGCAATGGCAGAAATCCGATTTGCTGTATCAGTTCCATCATCTGTGGAGCGTTATGTATTTTAGGAAAATTCATATCTTATTCCTTTCTTATCTTAGTGTAAAGTTACTTTTTCATCCATTTTTGACGTTCCGATTCATCCATTTTCTCGATGGCATAGCGAAGAGTCGTGCGAGGCATGGTGTGGGCATGCAATTCTAGAAAAGAACGAAGCAAGTCTATGCTTACGCGCTTGCCCATTTCACGAAGCATCCAGCCTACTGCCTTGTGCATCAAATCGTGTGGATGATGCAGGTGTATTTCGGCATAGCGTAGACACCATGAAGGATCGCCCTTAGCGCTTGTCTTCCAACTACAGACGATGCTCATACGCTGGCGCCAAAGATTATCGCTATATGCTAGATGGTCTACGATGGCTTGTTTGCCGGCTAAGGTTGTAAGTTTGTCAGAAGAACAGGATTTGCCATCAATCTCTTCTTGTGTAAGATGGGTCGGCAGTAACAGCCAGGAACCCAGTATTTTTGGTGCAGATAGGTCTACCAAATCCCAGTTGTTAGCTTGATGGGCATACTGTAGATATGTCTTTACGATGGCATCACGCTTAGCCATGGCTACTTCATCATAGACAAGTCGTTTGGTAGAGAGCCGTTCAAATTGAGCTACCATGATGAGTAGTCCACAAAGCCGTACTTCGTGCCAGGGTGAAAGTAGCAGTTTGTGGATTTCCTGAAGCTGAAAATCAGGATCAGCTTGTTTTACTATAGCGCGTGTCTGTGGTACTTTCAGCCCAAGAAATCGGTCACCTTCACCATATTCTCCCGGACCGGTTTTGAAGAAACGCATGAGCAGTTCTCGCTGACTGTCATTCTGCTGAAGCGTTAAGACATGTATAATTTCCTTGGCTGTATGCATCGTTTTTGTAACTTAATTTTAAATTGCGATGTTTCTCGTATTGCTTAATCACTGAAATTTTGATCGAGAATAATATGGAAATGATAGTCTCGATAGTCGTTCTGAAGTGAGGCTATAAACTGATCACGAAGCGCCTCGGCATCTTTAACCTTGTATTCGGGCATTATATCGAAGGTAATAGTCTTGGTATCAAAGTCGACGAAGAAACCATGAGCAGAGTAGATACCATCAGTATTAAATGCACGTTTCATAATATCGTTCTGCATGCGGGCAACTTTAGTTTCTCCAGTGTTTACTGCATAGATACCCACGGTAGCGATGATGCCAAATTTCTCGTGTAAGCGTTCTGCGATGCTTCGTTCTAAAAAGTGAATTTCAGAGGCTGTAGTTGTATCGAGTACATTTACGTGGAGCGATCCGATGGTAGTATCGGGCCCATAAGTGTGTAGTATTAAGTCAAACACCCCATGTACACCTTTGAAAGTCATGACTTCGTCTTTTATCTCTTGGATATATTCGTTAGAGATACGACTACCGAGGAGCTCGTTGATAGGTGATTTGAGCATATCTATGCCACTCTTGATAATAATGATAGAGATAAGTGTGCCTAAGTAACCATCGATAGAAACATTCCAGAGCAACATAATAATAGCAGAAATAAGAGTAGAGAGTGTGATAATGGCATCGAATAGGGCATCGCTTCCACTTGCAATAAGAGAATCACTCTTTAGCATCTTGCCTTTACTCTTAACATATCGGCCTAATATAAGTTTCACCACAATAGATACAATAATGATAATGAGCGTAAAGTTGGTATAGTTGGGTACTGTGGGATGAAAAATCTTTTTAGTTGACTCTACGAGTGAACTGAAACCGGCAACAAGCACAATTATCGAAATGATGATAGCAGAAAAATATTCCACTCGACCATGTCCGAAGGGGTGCATACGATCAGCTGGGCGCTCCGAGAGTTTTGTGCCGATAATTGTGATAGCAGAAGAGAGGGCATCGCTAAAATTGTTGACAGCATCCATGATGATGGCAATGGAGCTGGCAAAGATACCAACTACAGCTTTAAAGGCTGCAAGAAACATATTGGCAATAATGCCAACAATACTGGTGCGAATAATTTCCTGGTTTCTGTCCATGATTTGAATATATTTTTATCGTATATGGTTTGTTTTATCTGCAAAGATAAGTAAAATTAAGTATCTGTAGTTGAAAAGCTGTGTTTTATTATTCTTCATGCGATATTTATAGCTATAATTACACAAGTGCATGATTTAACTTATCGTTGACGATGTATTGTTAATAAATCTTTCGAATTTCTATCATCGTTTACGATATTAGTTAATGAATTATAAACTGTATTTGTTATCGCTTGCGATATTAATAATAGTTTTTATATTTGCAACGTAAATACGAACAAATATTGAAAAAACAAGAAAAAAAATATATCTTATGGGTTCAATTTATGATTATAAGGCATTGACCAGCAATGGTAAGGAATACGATTTCAAGGAGTTAGAAGGTAAGGTTATTCTTATCGTTAATACAGCCAGCAAGTGTGGATTCACACCACAGTTTGAGGGATTGGAAGCTCTTAACCAAAAATATAAGGATAGAGGTTTGGTGATTATCGGTTTTCCATGCAATCAGTTTGGTCATCAGGATCCAGGAAGTGATGCCGAAATCAGTGGCTTTTGCAAGTTGAATTATGGAGTGTCTTTCCAGATGATGAAGAAAGTGGATGTAAATGGCGAAAATGCCCATCCTATTTTCAAGTATTTGAAAAAGCAAGCAGGTGGATTTATAACAAGTGCAATCAAATGGAACTTTACCAAATTCTTGATTTCGCGTGATGGTAAGAAAATAGAGCGTTATTCACCTATTACCAAGCCGGAAAAATTAGAAAAGGATATCGAGGCATTGTTATAACTATTTACTGTATTATTATATGAAATGATGGGGGAACAGTCATTTAGGCTGTTCCCCCTTTTTAATTTTTAACGTATCCTCTTTTTGTTCCTATTATCAGACCGTGTAATAGGATAGATTAATAATTTTCTGCAGAAATTTCAAAATAGCTTTTAGGATGGTTACATGTAGGACAAACTTCTGGAGCCTTTTTTCCAATAACGATATGTCCACAGTTGCGACATTTCCAGATACGGTCATCATCACGTGAGAAGACGATGCCCTCTTCGATATTCTGGAGTAGTTTTTTGTAGCGTTCCTCGTGATGCTTTTCAATGGCAGCAACTAAACGGAATTTGGAAGCAATTTCAGTGAAACCTTCCTCTTCAGCTTCTTTTGCCATGCGATCATACATATCAGTCCACTCATAGTTTTCCCCTTCAGCAGCAGCTTTCAGGTTACTCATAGTGTCTCGAATAGCACCACCCTCTAGATATTTAAACCACAACTTAGCATGTTCTTTTTCATTCGTAGCGGTTTCTTCGAAAATGGCAGCAATCTGCTCATAGCCATCTTTCTTAGCCTTGCTGGCAAAGTAAGTGTACTTATTTCGTGCTTGGCTCTCTCCTGCAAAAGCTTCTAGCAGGTTTTTTTCTGTTTTTGTACCTTTTAGTTCTTTCATCTTGTTTCTAAATTAATGTGTTGTGATATAAAATGGATTAATTAGCAGGTTCCCAGCGATTTTACCTGCATTCAGAGGAGTTCCTGCTTTTTTCATAGTTTCTAAAACGATGTCTTTTGATGCCATTGATAATTATTTTTAGGTGTTAGACTTAATTATTATACTTTCTGGTAGAAGATATACCTCTTATGAATAGATAGAGTATATTTCAGTTTTGTATATTGCAAATATAAGATTAATTGTTATTTTTTGCAAGGAAAAAAGAAGAATTTGTACCTATGTGTATGGTTTTCGTGTATTTAATTAGAATTTTATTGACAAGAACCCTCTTGAGGTTTGCGTATTTGAAATAGTCAGAATAGAAGGCCTCAAATACACGAATTATGAAGTGTTTTTGTATCTGTCTGAATACCAGTGTGTTACGATTTTCTCGCTTCGTTGGTTTAATAAATGGGCGCCAAAACCCCAGGTCCTAAGGGTCGAAAGCTAAGACTTTATCCGCTAAACTCTATGACCTTATCGCATCAACCCTAAGGTTTCGACCCCTAGGACCTGTGGTTTTGGCGGGAGAGAGAATCGAGGGGAAGAAAAAAGACCAAACAGGCAGATCAAAAGTTGAATATTTTGAGCTAGATGACGATTTTAGATGGTACTGTTTTTTTGATATATTATTTGACATTATAATGCATACATGATAGCCATGATTTTTGTTATTTACTTATCAGACTTATTTCACTTCCTCGAAAACGACTTTAACTGACCTGTCACCACGTTCAATCTTACTGAACATCGGGGTATCTATTTCCAATAGTGCAGCCAAATGGCATTGCATTATGCCATTCTCATCTCTTAGTTCCTTAATCTTATTTCCGAATAACATATTCATATCTATTTTAAGTCCTTCAGCAAGTTACCGGCAAATTACCAGCAAATTAAAATATAATTCGTAATGTGTTATATAACAGCGGTTTAGCGAAAATGATAATGCCTTTTCCATTGCTTCTAGCAAATTACCAGCAAGTTACCGGCAAGTTAAATCTATGCCCAACTCGCTATATCCCCCGAACACCGCCTTTCCACTATATTTCACATTGCTTTCACAAGTCGCTTTACTTGCGTAGCTTGTACCATGGCTTGGTCACTAGCTTGTACCCTAGCTTGTTCCTTTGCTTGTTCCCAACCTCAATATGTAATGGTAGAACATACCAAATCACTAGTGAACTCCACTTTTCCTCTCGTCAGTTTCTCCCATATAAGCATCTTGTCTATGCCATAGCCAGCATTTTCACCCAGTTTGGCATAGCGGAAGAACTTGATTAGGTTTAGCTTTCGAGGAATGGAATGTATCTGTGTACGCAACTCTGACAGTGGGAACATGAATCTGTCAGGATTCTGCAACTCAATACTGTCTAAACTTAATTGCTGCTTAGTTGTTAATTGCAGAGACGGAAAAATGCCATGTGAGAAGTACAAATGGTGATGATTCGGCTACAAATTCGTTATAAAAGCGTAAAAAGAAAGCCTCAATTATGATCATTAAAAAAAATGTTAATACCTTTGCATTGAACTTAAATAAAATTACAATGGACGATTTGAACCGATTAAAGGTTGTGCTGGTAGAACAAAAGAAAACTGGTAAATGGCTTGCAGAGCAACTTGACGTTAGCGTTACAACCATAAGCCGATGGTGCTCAAATGCATCACAGCCAGACCTTCAAACATTAAACAAGATAGCAAAAGTTCTTAATGTTAATGTTAAGGACTTGCTGACAGATAATGAAAAGTGATTATAACAGAATGATTTTTGTTTGAAATGAGAATAGTTTCTTTGTTTGCAAACATAGGTGTAGCTGAAGCATGCTTTCAAGAACTCGATGACGTCAATGTCGTCGTGGCAAATGAATGGTTGACAAAGCGTGCGAAATTATATCAATCCATATATCCCGAATCAACAATGATTTGTGGAGATATAACTGATGAGAATATATACCAACAAATCTTACAGGCTTGCAGGAGGGAAAGAGTTGATACTATCATGGCAACTCCACCATGTCAAGGAATGAGTACAGCAGGACAAAAGATAAAGTTTGACGAGCGTAATACTCTTGTCATGCATGCTATCAGATTGATTCATGATCTCAACCCAAGATATGTGGTTATTGAAAATGTAACTGATTTTATCATTACTCCAATAATGTATCATGGGGTTGAAACCATGCTTCCTGATGTAGTTCATCAAGAACTTGATGCGGATTACGACATTGACATTCATACTATTGACACTGATGACTATGGTGTTCCGCAAACTCGTGATCGAATGATAATACTTATGACAAGACATGGACAAAGACGCAAATGGACTTTACCTCCTGTAGAACAGCATAAAGTAACGATGGAAGAAGCCATTGGTGATTTGCCGTCTATAGATCCCTTTGTAAAAGACATACCTTATGAGGAATTCATTCAACGATTTCCACTGTATGAGGAGCGCAGACAACAAGCCTTGGCAATATCACCATGGAATATTCCTCCTGTCCATGTGTGGAGACAAGTTCGCGCTATGATGTACACACCAACAGGTCAAACAGCGTTTGACAATGAACCTGAATATAGGCCAGTGAAGTTGGATGGTACTTTTGTTCGTGGTTATAAAAACACATATAAAC
Source organism: Segatella baroniae B14 (assembly GCF_022024235.1). Lineage (GTDB taxonomy): Bacteria > Bacteroidota > Bacteroidia > Bacteroidales > Bacteroidaceae > Prevotella > Prevotella bryantii. Next base: position 1,603,924 of record NZ_CP091799.1, on the reverse strand, counting down.
GACAAAACTGGAAAACTCCAGCATACACCGTCACAATGGATAATCGTAAAATTTCATCCCAAAACAATGTTCATCCAGGGCGACTAATTGGACAAGACGAAAATGGACGAGATATTTACTCTGATCCAAGAACATTAACTCTTTATGAATTGATGAGAGTTATGAGTTTGCCTGAAGATTGGAATGTGCCAGCAAATACTGACGAAGCATTCTTAAGAAGAATCATTGGTGAAGGTATTCCACCATTGTTTATGAAAAAATTATTTCAGAATTTAGTAAATGGATAATACAAATAAACTCATAGGATTGTCATTGTTTTCAAATGTCGGTGTTGCTGAAGCTGGCATAGAAAAGAATAATCAGGTTTCCATAGTGTTAGCAAATGAACTTGATCATAAACGTTGCGAATTCTACAAATGTGTTCATCCAAACACAAAAGTGATAGAAGGCGATATTACAAAGGACGAAATTAGAGATACAATAGTGGAAGAAGCTAAATCACTAAATGTCAATTTCGTTCTTGCAACACCTCCTTGTCAAGGTATGAGTGAGGCGGGAAATCGTATAGAGTTTGATGAACGTAATGAGTTGATTTTTTACGCAGTTGATGTTATTAAACGATTAGAGCCAAGGTTCGCGATCATCGAGAATGTGCCTACAATCTTGAAAACCAAGATTAAGTACAAGGGAGAGGTCGTTATGATTCCTGAGTACCTTCATCGTGAATTGGATGATAAGTACAATTTTAATCATCAATCATTGATTAAGGCCATGGATTGCGGTGTCCCACAAATGAGGGAAAGAAACATTTTTCTTCTTGTTAGAAATGATCAAAATGTGTCATGGGAATTTCCCAAGCAGCTGCCTGTCGTAAATCTTGAAGAAGCAATTGGCCATTTACCAAGTCTTGACCCACAATTGCGTGAAGGAATGGAGGTTACTTTGGAGAAATTCCCTGATTTTGAAAAGAAAAAAGCGGAAGGTCTAAAGATTTCAAAGTGGCACCGACCTCCAGTACATTCGTGGAAACAAGTGGAATGGATGATGCATACCCCAACTGGCAAATCTGCTATATATAATGAGGTATATTATCCTCAAAAAGAGGATGGAACACCAGTCGTAGCTCATCACAATCACTATAGACGTATGTATTGGGATAAACCTGCAAGAACAATGACAATGAACAATGGAGTCATATCATCGCTTGCATGCGTTCATCCTGGACGCCCCTATATTTCTAATGGAGAAGAATTATACTCTGATCCTCGAGTTCTATCAATCTATGAATTATTGATAGTTTCTTCTTTACCATTAGACTGGAACATACCAGATTGGGCAAGCGAGTCATTCATTAGAAAAGTTATTGGTGAAGGTATCCCTTCTGCGATGATTACAGTTATTATCAAAGAATTATTGAAACAATTATAATATGGCACTTATTATCCCAAAGTGTAATGCAGAATCTGAGACTCTAGACCTTACACTAAAAGTATATTATGATGCCCAAGACTGGGTGACAAACGCAGAATTAATAGACAGATTATCTATGTCTTTAATTAATGCAGGTATAGAAACACAAAAGAAGGAACCTCAGAGTTACACAAAAAAAACTCAGGTTCTCTCTTACTATGGTTTCATTGAATGGGAAGATCCTGACAACACTCAATCCAGACGAAGAATTACTGCTACAGGTCGAAAATTCTATGAACTTAGAAAAAACAATGACATACATGCGGTACAAGCATTATTAGTAGACGTTCTAAAGAACAATACATTTGGGAGAAATGTATTGGGATGTGATTCTGATTCTGATTTGGAGGCTCCCAATATCTTTGTTAAAAGTACCATGATACTTGGTCACTTGACAAACAAAGAATTTGCCTATATTGTAGGAAACATGGAACTTGAGCATAAAGAATTTGCTGATGTTTTGTTTGAAGTTTTGATTAAGAGAAAACGTGACATTCAGGTCGTACCTTCAGATGCTGCAAACAAATGGGCAGACCCTAAACCAATTTTAGCATTGGCAGATTGGGGGATGTTTACAATTAAGAAGCAGGGGGCTTCAAAATATTACTATTTGCATAGAGATGTTATTGAGACCCTTGGTGATGAGTTAGTATTGCTAAGGACAATGAATACAGAGCCTAAAAGACAAAGTAAAAAACATATTTTTTCTTCATCACAGAAGGAAGCATCTGAGAGAATTTCAAATTTCTCAAACTATATAACTGCAATAAAATCTAAACCATTCTTGCTTCTTGCAGGTATTTCGGGTACAGGTAAGAGCCGCATAGTTCGTGAATTTGCCTTTAAATCGTGCCCAAAGTATTTGCAAGATAAGGACGGTACAACTCCAGGTAATTACTGCATGATAGAGGTGAAACCGAATTGGCATGACTCAACAGAATTGTTGGGATATTACAGCCGATTAGGAAAAGCAGCTTATCAGTTCACTAAGTTCGTCAAGTTCTTGGTGAAGGCAAAGATGTTCCCAACTGTTCCATTCTTTGTTTGTCTTGATGAAATGAATCTTGCACCAGTGGAACAGTACTTTGCAGAGATTCTGAGCATATTGGAAACTCGCAAGCATCCAAAGAATGACAAAACTGGCGAGGTCGATATGACTACGGTTAAAACAGAGCCAATAATCGATGCACAGTATTTCCGTGAATTATCAGAAATGCCCCACACAAAGAATGCCCAAACGGGAGAGCCATTCAGCAGTAATCTGACAGATAGGGACATCTACCTTAAACTCTTTGATATTGAAACTGAAAGTGATATTGACGAAGAGGTAGGTAAACGTACAGACCTGACAACCGAAGGACTAACCCTTCCAGACAATGTCGTAATCATTGGTACAGTCAATATGGATGATACTACACATCAGTTCTCACGTAAAGTGATTGACCGCGCTATGACTATAGAAATGAATGGAGGCAATCTGCGCAATATGTTCGGTGGTAGCAAGAACTTAGAGTACCTGTCTGACGAGGAACAACAAAAATGGCAGAATGCGTTCACTCGTCGATATGTAACGGCTGACGAGGTTCTGGATGCACATTCAGATTTCGCAGAAGAATTAGAAGAAAAACTTCCTGCAAAGTTAGAGGAAATCAACAAGACCTTGAAAGGAACTCCTTTTGAGGTAAGTTATCGCGTGCTAAACGAGCTGACAATTATGGTTGGTGTGATGCTCGATGAAGGTATGGATTTAGATGATGCCATCGCTCAATCTGTAAATAACATCCTGTTGATGAAGATTTTGCCACGCATTGAGGGCGATGCAGAAATGTTTGCATTGTCAAGAGAATATAAAAATAAAGTTGGGATTTCTTATGATAACCGTTTGGAATGGCTGAAAGAATTGGCTCCAGACATCAAGGAAACAGCAATTGACCCAACATCAGATAATGGTGATGTAGAAGAAACTGCAGATAAGGACAAAGAACATCATCAGACAGCCGAAGAGAAGATACAAGAAATGATTGACCGACTGAATAATCAGGAGTTCACTCGTTTCTGGCCATAATCGTATAGATAAGGATATATGCAGACAGAGGTTTTAAGATTCATTCATCCCGACTATGAGGTGATTGTCCGCACGCAAGACATTAGCTATTCGTGGGAACGATTCAAGGGACGCATCAGATATTCAAGGAATATTAATCCTGATATTGATGCGCCAGAGGCATATTGTCGTTACACCTCAAAAGATGAATGTGAACTTTGCCTATACAGTCCCATAACAGGGAAGAAAACTGATGAGGAAGAGGAAACAAGACTTGATGCAGGCAAGGTGTGGGATAAACTGTGGCCTGTCATCTTTGAAACCTGCAAATATCAAGTCCGTTTACTATTCCATGGTGTAGACAAAGACTCCGTACCAGAAATCAGACATGTACGAAAAGACGTAGAGGAAAGTTTCTTTGTTGATGAAGAGTTGAATGGAAGAGAAGAAAAATCCCTCACGGGAGAGTTAGACTTCTTGAATGAACCAGGAGTGTTCAAACTAGATTTCTCCTATCAGAAGAATGGCGTCCGTAAAGACAGTTATGTAACGTTTGATGTGGTATCACCCAAACTCGATACAAAAAACGATTACAAGTCGCTGTTGCGGGAGGTTAACGAGGAGTACGAAAACGTCATCTATCGCTATCTGAGCATCACTCTTCAGCAATTCAGTCGAGGACGGATCAATACCGTTGCTACATGGATGGCTGCATTCCAAAGCGTTGTGGATAATTATGTGAAGAACGTAAAACGTGTGATTCAGAATCCACATTCACAGATTGTGAACTTCCACACATCACGAAAAGCAGAACAGATTAAGTTCTGGACTCCTGCCATGGAAGAACGCTATGGCGAAGTGGAGAGGGAAGGGAAACTGGAAGAGTATTACTTTGGCTATAATGAAGTGCGTTCTACTCACGACACGATGGAGAACCGTTTCGTGAAATATACTCTTCAAAGCATTGGACGACGACTTTCTTCTGTAATAACCACTGTACTCAACTCCTCACAAGAAGAACTTTCAGAACGTCATCGCAAGATGTGGACAGACTATCAAGATTCTTTGAGAAGACTGTCAAAACACCCATTCTTCAAGACTGTAGGCCGTTTCGATGGAATGAAACAAGAAAGCCTTGTTCTGCAAAGCCGATTGGGTTATCAACAGATATATAAAGATTGGCTCAAACTGAAACGAGGAATTGACTTGTATAATGGAGCTGCGAACATTGGCACCCTACAGATATGGGAGATCTACGAGCTTTGGTGTTTTATCAAAATGAAGAAGCTTGTGGCTGATGCTATGGGCATTGATCATAATAAGCCTTCGCATGAACAACTGATAACAGAGCCAAAAGGAACGCTACTCAATCCATTTACAAATTCTTCGTTGGAACATATTGTAGAATATCGTTATCCAGAAGCAGAGCATGATGATACGGAAGAACGCAAGGCACAACTTGCTGCACATGAGGGTGACGTGGTTACTCTTCATTACCAGCATACGTTTAACCGCACAAGTGGTAAAGATGAGTATGGCATGGGCATCAATACTGCAACAACAGAGCAACGTCCAGACATTGTACTTAATATTCGCAAGGCATCTGGCGAAGTTGTCTTGACCTATCTGTATGATGCGAAGTATCGTGTCATCAACGACAAGAAGCTTGACAAAGACTTTGAGGAACAAGATATAGTCGAAATGGCAGATTTGCCAGGAGGAGATTATCCGCCAACTGATGCAATCAATCAGATGCACCGTTACCGTGATGCTATTTATTATAGTAAAGAGCATGAACCATATCGCTCTAAGGAAATAATTGGTGGCTACATTCTTTTCCCTGGTCGTGGTAGCGACGAATACGTCAAAAAACGTTACTATAGTGCGAGTGTAGAGAGTGTGAATATCGGAGCATTCCCTTTGCTGCCAAATAGTGACTCCTTACTGAGAGCGCATTTGGATGATATTTTGATGAAATATACGGCTGCAGATACTCATGTAGCTAAAGCTAAGCCACAACGCACATTGGCATACGTCACTGAAGAAGAAAAGGCAGGAATGTTGCCGGATGATTTGGTGATGGTCGCTGTTGCTGGCAGTGAAGAGAAGCGTCAGTGGACATTTGACAATCTTTGGTACAATATACCTTTGGATAAGATTGCGGATTCTCCATGGAATCAAGCGAAGTACCTGCTCTTGTTTGTTAAGGGTGAGAAATTCGTGGGCAATCTCTGTAAGATTGTCCGCACGAAACATGATGTATGGACAAAGGAAAAGTTAGTAGAAGAAAACTATCCTGATGCTCCCAATCATTCAGCCTACTTCATGATTCGAATAAGAAAGCCAAGTGATACAGATGCTGACTTGCAAAAGTTGCAATTTAACATCAAAGATATCCCTAATACGTATTGGGGCAGTAAACGCATGGCATTCATGCTGGTCAAGTTGAATAGTCTGGAGAATGTTGTTGATAGAGTTTGATTTTTTAGAAAAGTAATATGTTACAGCCATTATTACCAGTTAAACTAAATAAGGACGATGCGCCATATCAGACAGTGGAAGAACTGGCTGAAGTATTAAGACATGCTATTGATAATGGGGACATAAGAAATGTTGCCTTAACTGGTCCTTATGGCTCAGGAAAAAGTTCTATTATACTAACCTTGAAGGATGAATATGGTGAGTCAGAAGGATTTCATTATCTTCCTATCTCCTTGGCAACACTACAAGCAGACGAGGAAGAAGGCGATAATGACAATGATAATAAAAAAGACAAACAAGATGAGAAGTGGACAGAAACACTAAATAGAAAAATTGAGTACAGCATTCTCCAGCAGTTAATATATAGAGAAAAGGCTGAAACTGTTCCTAATTCAAGATTTAAAAGAATTGTTCATATAGAAAAAGATGATTTACAATATTACTCTATATGTGGAGTTCTTTTCATTCTATCATTTCTTGTTGTCTTTTTACCTAATAGCATCAATGTTTTTTATGACATTTTTCACTTAGTGTACCATAAAACATTGATTACTTTTTTCGCATCTCTTTATTTATTATGGGCTATATATCAGATTATAAAATATACCATAAAATCATATGCGAATTCTAAACTTAACAAGCTAAATCTTAAGGATGGTGATATTGAAATGAAAGAGGAAAACTCTATATTCAATAAGCACCTAGATGAAATTTTATACTTCTTTCAAGTAACACAATATAATGTTGTTGTTATAGAAGATTTGGATCGATTTGAAACAGAAAAAATCTATTTGAAATTGAGGGAATTGAGCCAACTGGTAAACGAATCAAAAATCGTTGGCCGTCATATTGTATTCCTTTATGCGATAAAAGATGATGTTTTTGTAGATGAAGCCAGAACGAAATTCTTCGATTATATCTCGACTGTTATTCCTGTTATTAATCCATCCAACTCAAAAGCCAAACTAAAGGAGGCTTTAAAAGACAGAGGATTCGATGATAACGAAATACCGGATGAGGATTTGTCTGAGATGGCATTCTTCATCCAAGATATGCGTATTTTGAAAAACATTGCTAATGAGTATAGCCAATACCGTTGTAAGTTGTATAATCCGGATAAAAACAATCTAAGTAGGACAAAACTACTTGCCATGATTGTTTACAAGAACTATTTTCCAAAAGACTTTGCCCAGCTGCATAAACGAGATGGGTTGGTGTACTCTTGCCTTGTTTCTAAAAACAAATTTATTGATGAAGCTCAAAAAACGCTTGATGTCAAGAAAGTAAAGTTGGAGGAGAAGAAGAAACTTGTTGACGAGAACAATCATCTAAAAGAGACTGATTTGCGCTATCTATTTTTGCTAGAATTACGTGAAAGCGTACATGGATTAATGCAAACAATAACGATAAACAATCAAGATTACACTCTGAAGCAAATAGCACAAAATAGAAACTTATTTAATGGTTTATATAATCTGACATCTATAAATTACCAGTATAATGCCCCTTTTTATGGGCGACAAAATCAATCTGCACAAATTAATGTAAATGCTATCAATAACAAAATGAAATTTGAAAGCAGATTGAGAGCAATTAAAACGACAGAAAAGACTATTATAAAAGAAGAAAAAGAACTTAAAAAAGAAGAACTCCAAATACAATCTCTGAAACTGAATGTACTTATAAAAAAGTATAATTTAGGGAACACCGAACTATACAGGAATCTGCATCTTTCACCATTGATGGATGTTTTTATTCGTCGTGGATATATTGATGAAGATTATTATGACTACATTTCATATTTTTATCCTGGAATGGTTTCTTTAGCTGATAGGGATCTCTTATTATCCATGAAGCGAGAAATTAAGCAAGCATATACCTATCATATTGACAAGATTGATAATTTCGTAAAGGAATTAAAAGACTATATGTTTGAAAGTGATGCCATTCTGAACAATGACCTACTTGACTATGCTGCAAGAAAAAAGGGTAGTTCATTATTTTTGCAAATGATGAGAAGAATAGAAAAGGAGGATGCACCATTGGATTTCTTGGCGCAGTATTATCTATTAGGTAAAAGACAGAAGGAAGTATTCACAGAGTTCGTAAATTGGAACAATGAATTATCATGGCATATGATAATGAGCCATGTTAACGATAAAGAACAATCATTACTTCAAGAGGCATGGCTAAAGTATAGTGATGAAACTACTTTGGAACAAGAAACATGGTTGAATAATAATTATGCTTTCTTGGCAAGTCGAGTTGACGTTATTGGCATGGACCAATGTAGAAAACTTGTTGATAATAGTATGTTCACAGAGCTGAATGACGAGAACAGCAATCTTTTGGATTATGTAGTAGAACAATGGCATTATGATATTAATGTGGACAACTTGTGTCTAATAATAAATCACCTAAAGAACGAATCTACAGTATCATCTGAGAACTTGAATTTAACAAAAGTCACAGAAACGAATAATGAAGAATTTGAAAACTGTGTAAAAGATAATTTCGTTAAAGTCTTTGGTTGCTTATCTTCAACATCAAAGGACGAATCAAATGAAAGTATTATTTACATTCTGAATTCAGAAGGTGTCGATGCTGACAAAAAATTACCATATTTAAATGGTCAAAAAGAAGTCCTTTCTTCTTTTGAAGGGGTTAATGAGACATCTTGGGAAATCGCCATCAAATCATTCGTTATACAACCAACTTGGAGTAATGTTGATGCATATTATAGCAAGAAAGGTTCACTGACTGATGATTTGATAAAATTCGTGGAACATTATCATCAAGAATTGGAAGAAAAATGTCAAGATGAAGTTGCTTCAAAACAAATTCTATTTGAAGGACTTCTATGCTCTAATGTCTTGAGCATAGAGTCTTTCCGCTCTGTTTGTATAGCTTTTGATTTGCAGTTCAATAATCATAAGGCATTGGCTAAGCTTGAACGAGAAAGACTAGAGATACTTCTTGAAAATGATAAAATCACTTTTTCAAAAGCAAACACTTCAATTTTGAAGAATACCGATATCTATTCTGAATACTTGATACATTATTCTCAAGAATTCATAGATACTTTGGATGCTTCATATCAATTAGATGAAGATACTGTATTCACGCTGATCAATAGTGATAGATTTACGACACAAGAAAAACGACGAATCATAGATGTGACGAATGAAGACATTCTATTATCGTCTTCTCTTGCTGATAAGGTTATTGAACTTTTGTTGGATTCAAATGATATAAGTCTTGACGAGCACATCTTAATAGGATTGCTTGAATCTTCATCAATTCATCGCAATAAATTATTACTTGTTTGTCAAATGCTAAAAGAAAATCAATATTCTATGAAAGATATTTCATCGTTACTAGCAACCTTGGGAGGCAAGTATGTCGAGATAGCTGAGCGTAGGAAACATCCTGTGATAGATAATAATGAAGATAATGTTGCATTGTTAAATCAATTGAAAAATCTTCATTTTATCTCTACAACATCTCCAGAAGATGATGGCATACGAATATATCCACCAACTAAACAAAATCAATAAAGATGAAGAATTTGCAAGATACAGACAACATCCCGATGCTTCAATCTCCGTTCGGGCAGCTAAGGGAGCTTGATGTTGATGGCAAGAAATTACGAAAATCATATAATAGGTGCTAACAATGATTTAATAATAAACAACATATGAGCGACGAACAGAAATATTCGATTCTTGGCTTGAATGAATACATACGCCAAGGTGAACCACAGAAGCGTGAGCGTAGCGAAGCTTGGAGGGTTGCTATTGGGCTTCAACAGGTTGATAGACTTCAGACTTCTGAATATCTGCTTGATACTGCCAAACGGCATATCGAGGGTGATATCAGTATCAATGAAGCAAAGCAACTTATCGACTCATACTACAAGTCTGCATCTGGACGAAAGGTTGTTGAGAATGACCGAACGGAAGAGGCAGACAAGGTGGCTGCACGTATCACGGAGTTGATAGAGGAAAAAACGTTCTCATTTACTCCTGCTCAGTTGATTTCTATACATCGCCGTTTGTTTGATGGTATTTACAAGTTGGCAGGGCGCATTCGTGACTATAATATTACGAAGAACGAGTGGGTACTTGGTGGCAAGACTGTGTATTATGCAAGTGCAGATACTATCAGCGACACTTTGAATTATGATATGGGGCAGGAACGCGAGTTCAGTTATGCTAACATGAATATTGACGATGCTATTCGTCATCTTACCCGTTTCTGTGCTAATCTATGGCAAGTTCATGCGTTTTGCGAAGGCAACACACGAACGACTGCCGTATTTATGATCAAGTACTTACGTACATTGGGCTTCAATGTGGTCAATGATGTCTTTGCTGAAAACTCGTGGTATTTCCGAAATGCGCTCGTTCGTGCCAACTATAGTGATTTGACAAATGGCATCACAGAAACAACAGAGTACTTGGAGAGGTTCTTTCGTAATATGTTACTTGGAGAGGAACATGACCTTAGGAATAGGATTATGCACGTTGATTGGAACAAAGTTGAGAACGAAACCATATCCCAAAGTGCAAATCATGAAGTTCAAAGTGCAAAAGCTGGCGAAGAACTACCTCCAAAGTGCAAAAATTGCACTTTGGAAGAAGTCGCTCTACTTCGCATAGTGCAAAAGAATCCATCTGTTACCCAAAAAGAGATTGCTGCTGAAATTGGAAAATCTGAGCGAACTGTCAAATCAATTACCATCGCGCTACAAGAGAAGAACATTCTACGTAGAGTGAATGGTAAAAGAAATGGCTATTGGGAAATCGTTGAAGATTCAATTTAATAAAAGTCATATAATGGAAGAACATAACAATCCAATTATAATATACCAAAGCGAGGATGGTAATACTCGCATTGAGGTAAAACTTGAAAATGAAACTGTTTGGCTTACTCAACAGCAATTGTGCGATTTGTATCAGACATCTTGCACAAACGTAGTGGAGCATATACAACATATTTATGAAGATGGGGAACTGGAAGAATCAGCAACCTGTCGGAAATTCCGACAGGTTCGTCAGGAAGGTTCCAGGATGGTCGAAAGAGAGTTGTCATACTCGTTATGTAGGTAGTGGTTATAGTGGTCATTGGGAAGTACTTGACAAAGAATAAAACCACCGTCGCGATTTGCGATAATAAAAAAGAGGTGCAGATTTGAAGTGAACCCAGAAAGTTTTTTGTCTAACTTTCGGGGTTCACTTCATTTTACGCCATCCTTTTCTGAAGTCTTTCCCGAAATCTTTTCCAAAACGACCTTTGTGAATAAAAAAGGATCAGCAATAATCAATTCTGGGATAATTCTCTGACGTTCTTATTTTTCTTTTACGCCATCTTTTACGCCACCTTTTGGATCATTTGCCTTTTAAGGAGCGTATTACTCATGTTACTGCTATTACTCATATTGATAAAATCTGAGCTATAAGTCTATAAAACATGAATTATAGCCCAACATATTACTCGTATTGACAAGTAATCCCTCTCTCTCATCAAATATCTGTCAATGTTGATGTTTTATCTCGCGCTTTTCTCTCATATATGTTCAATCTTAATGTAAAATCAACCGTTTTATATTGAAAAAGGTTAAATCTTTCTTTTATCTCATTTTTTCTTGTAAATTTGCCATCAATAATTGAACAATTTATGGCAAATCATTTCTCGGTGGTGTCACAACAAGTCCCAGCCTTCGGTGGCACAGTTGAATGAGATTGCTAACGTCCTAAATGTGGACGTCCGTACTTTGATGAATTCTAATTTGTAGTTAAATATGGCTATAACATACAAATTCTCAGGGCACAGCAAGTTAAATAAATGATATATGGATAAAAAGACATTGGAATTTGTGACATATTGCATCGGAAAACTTTCCGTACTGCTTCAACTGCCACAGAAAGAAATATACAAACGGCTGAAGACATCGGGCATATTGTATGACTATATCGTACCCTCATACGATGTACTGCACACATTCAGTTCCCGGTATCTGATGGAGGATCTAACCGAGTATATGAGGGAGAAAGGAGTGCTGCCGGCATGAGACTTTACCATTCATCAAACATGAGCGTTGAGCATCCTGACACAGAGCATTCACGCCTATATTTAGACTTCGGACGTGGATTCTATTTAACTTCGTTGTACGAACAGGCTGTGAAGTATGCCCAGCGTTTCAAAAGAAGGGGTCAGCCTGCTTGGCTTAATACCTATGAATTTACTTGCGACGAAACGCTTTGGAACATAAAACGTTTTGAAAGCTATGACAAAGAATGGCTTGACTTTGTTGCTGGGTGCCGTGAAGGACAGGACACAGGAAACTATGACATGATAATTGGCGGCATCGCAAACGACAGAGTCATTATCACACTCGACAGGTATTTCTCTGGCGAGATTTCCCAAGAAGAGGCTCTTGGATTGCTAAGATTTGAAAAGCCTAATATCCAATACTGTATACGTACAGACAGAATGTTGCAGGAGTGTCTAACATTTATAGGGAGTGAACAATTATGAGTGACGAAAGCAAACTGATATTGAGAAGTTCCCAATGTGCCAGAATCATTGTCTGCATAAGCGAGATGTTCGATGTGCCACTTGACGAGGCTACTGACATCTTCTATAGTTCGGAGACTGCAAGTATGATAGAGGATGGCATTGCTGATTTACATTGCCGTAGTGACAGGTATCTGGCTGGAGAAGTTTGGCGAGAATACCAAGAAAGTAAAAAAGAGACAGACGAAGATTAATCTATGAATGTAAGATATATTTAAGGAATCGCCACTATCAAGCGCCACCTTGCCAAAATGCCACATATTCGTTATGTAGGTAGTGGTTATAGCGGACATTGGGAAGTACTTGATAAAGAATAAAAACACCGTTGCGATTTGCGATAATAAAAAAGAGGTGCAGATTCATTGTCTGCACCTCTTTAATATATAATTAATCTATTTTTATTTCACCTCCTCAAAAACGACTTTAACTGACTATCAATGCGTTAGCACCGGATGTTGCACACATGTCGCAAAAACGGAAACAACCATTGATAATCAATATGTTACAAAATCACTACAAAGTGACAGATTTCTCCCCAAACAACCAAAAGAAAACACAGAAAAAATCACAAATCTGATGATTTTTCTTGATTCGGATGGGTTGTACATGGAAGAGGAAGATGCCTGCTCCATGATCACATTGCCCTTATTTTCTCCTGCGCGATGATAATCGCATCGTTGCAGAGGTCACGCTCCTGCTCATCCTCTACAGCATCAATAAACTTATCTGCCAGCCACAAGGTCAGCATCTTCTTTTCATCCTGATGCAGATATTCTGCAAGCTTGAGGACTTGCTCACGCTTTGCTCTTCTGTCACCACGCTCAATCTTACTGAACATCGGTGTGTCAATCTCTAAGAATGCTGCCAACTGTCGTTGCAATAAACCTTGCTCATCTCTGAGTTCCTTAATTTTATTACCAAATAACATATTATATCAATTTTTGCGTTCTTAGCATATTACTGGCAAGTTAGACTAGGCTTAACTTTGGATAAACCAATATCTTTACCAATTTGCCAATCTTTCAAAAGGGTTTGATTCTTTACTCGCTTTTATAGTTGAGAGTTCATTTTCAGCCTCATGCAATTGATTTTTTGTCACTTCCAATTCTTGCACTTTTAAATTAACGCAATCTTGTAGGCTTGATATTTTATTATGAAGAGAAGATATTTCTTTTTGAGCGAGAGCCATTTCTTCTTCTTTTTTCTCAATAGTCAAGTTGGCAACTTCTAATGCTTTTTCTTTTTCTTTAAGCGTCTTAGTTGTTTCTTTCAAAATTGATTTCAATGATTTTAGCTCATTAGAAAGATTACTCATTTCATCAGACTTTTCTGCAAGTTTTTTGTTCAGACTCTCAATTCTTTTATCTCTACGATCTAATTTTGAAGTCGTACTTGACAACTCTTTTCTTAATTGTCCTATTTGTGATGAAGATGATTTTAGCTCATTAGAAAGATTACTCATTTCATCAGACTTTTCTGCAAGTTTTTTGTTCAGACTCTCAATTCTTTTATTTCTACGATCTAATATTGAAGTCGTACTTGACAACTCTTTTCTTAATTGTCCTATTTGTGATGAAGATGATTTTAGCTCATTAGAAAGATTACTTATTTCATCAGACTTTTCTGCAAGTTTTTTGTTCAGACTCTCAATACTTTTATCTCTACGATCTAATATTGAAGTCGTACTTGACAACTCTTTCCTCAATTGTCCTATTTGTGAAGAAGATGATTTTAGTTCTTTGTCTAATTTGCTGATTCTGTTTTCTCTTGAACTTGCTTCCTGCTTCATCTTGTTGATTCTTCTTTGTTTTCTCATTGCAGTAATAGTCAGTGCAGCAAGAAGAATTAGAGCAGCCAATCCTATGCAAATAATAAGACCATAAGAGACGCGTATTTTCCCACTTACAATGAGACGGGAAAGCGTATCGATATTAACTAATAGTATATGCATAATTCTTATTCAAATAAGTGACCTTTAAACAAATAAATATCTTGAGTTGGACTATCTATACCAAAAACCCTAACAATGAGGTAAGATTTGCCCCGTTCTTTATCACATTCTTTTATCATCGACCACTCATTACTACTGATGGGCATGTTTTCTATATATCCTACACTAGTTGTGGTGGATTTAACTTCGATAAGCATTTGATGTCCGGTTTCTGTTTCAAACGAAATGTCGCATTCGCTATTGTAATTTGATTTGCAATAGTATGTTTTACCATTTACGACTACTTCCTTTTCATAGTCATCTTTGGTAGATATAGAAGGACAAACAGGTCTGTAACCCATAGCGACCAATTTCTCATAAACAATTATTTCACCTTTAAAGCCTGTTATCAAATTGCGTTCTTGAGCAGACTCATCAGGATGATAATCCAATGACACCTTAAGGTTTCCACTTACAGGTATTAGTTCATCTTCAATCAAAGACACGTCATATCCTTTATCTTTTAGATTTTGCTTAATGCCATCGATGTTTTCATAAAACATAATGAACAATTCACGCTCTTTTCCCTTTATCCCTAAGTATCTACATAGTGGTTCTAATAGTGGTTCTATATTTGCAGGTCGTAAATTGCCTATATAGTAGAATTCATTTTTATTACCAAATGTACGCTTCTCTATGACATCATCTGAATTGCCATAAGTCAACAGTATTTTGTCACAATGATAGAAATGGGTCTCATCTATCAAATTATTCAACCTTGATTTATTCTCGACATATTCAAGTTTTTCTCCATTTTCGCCAGTAGCAATTAAAGCCAACGGTGGTACTTTCCCTTTTAGAATCTGCTTAAGCTCTTCGCTCTCTTTCTTATCTTCAAATTCTGCTTTTATACTTTGGGGAGTAATAATTTTAACACCCATTAAAGCCAGCAATTCGACAACTTTATCCTTGTTAGATGGGTTGCCAATATAAACACGATTCTTAGACCCAAATCCATCCAAAGTTATATGGCTCAAAGTCGTTGGAGCGACGAACTCATTGTCTTTAGACAAAATAAGATTATTAGAGGCCCATTCAACAACTTTATATCTATTATTTGTTGACAGAGCATCTAGTTCGATGAGTCTTTGATACAATTTTGTTATTCGTTCTTTGTTTTGTTCTACATTTTCAGAATCATGTGACACCTGTGTTAGAATTGTAAAGCAGTCATCAATCCTAATTGTATTGCGTAGGCACAATAAGTTATTCCAACTTTCGTGGATGTCACCTTCAACAGCAATCACAGGCAAATATGAGCCTGCCAGATTTCTTATTTCCTCAGTATTGAGAAACAAATCATTTGGTTTTAACAAACAACCATTTGAAGAAGGAAAGCATTGAATGTTCTTAAAAGCCCATTCAATGAAATTCTCTTTATCTAAATCTCCAAACGTTCTTGAAGCATCCCAAGAACCAGCAGAGCCTTTAACTTCATCTGTTTGTGGAATGTATTCTTTTGTAAGAATAGAACTCCAAATCAACTTTTGAAATGAATGAGAGCACTCATTAGTAAGGATAAAGGGTGCATAGTAGATTAGGAAACTGCTAAATGAATAATAGAAATGCGTTCCCCAAGAACCAACATTATATTCCTTTTCAAATTTTGATTTAAGATCACTCAACAATGAATAATTCTTTGTATCTTTAAGCCTTACTTGACTTATTACTAATGAGCTATGAACTCCCATCTTCTTGAAAAATAGATTCCACTCTGTGGCATCCTCATTTTGGCTATAATCCTCAGATACATAAATATCTCCATCATACACTTTTTCTATATCAACATCAGGCTTATAAAAAGAACCTAAATAAAGGCTATTTGCTTCGGCTAATGTATTGTTCTTAGTTAAGAATTTGAGATTTGAAAAATAAGAGTCACCTATTTCTTCAAATATATTTATGTTTCTATTAATCTCGAACAAATAACGAATGACTTCAATAGAATTATCTTTTGTTACATATCCACTTTTGCAAATTACGTTCTTGATAAACGTCACATCTGACAAAGACTCTACACCTAATTTTGAAAGCCAATCAATAATTGCATTGTTTGATTCAATTAAATCATAAACATTCTGATTTAAAAGTTTAGCATCTTCAGCTAACTCGTTTTGCTCTTTATATGTCGAAGGGAAAAATAAATCACCGGGAATACATAATGAGGCCTTATCATCCAAAATAAATTGTGTAGACTGCAATATTGATACAAATTCTTCCTGTTCGGTTTTATTCTGCATATAATAGCCAAAAAGGAATTCAATAAGTTTAGCATTTAATTCTGGCGAAATATTCTCAAATGCCCGTTTGTCATCAAACAATTTTTTTAATTTCTGTTTGTCAAAGATAAAAACGCCATAGTCATTAAGGATTCTACTACCCTTCCAAATATTAGCAATTTGATTATTGTCTTCAAATGAACGTGAATATGTTCTATTAATGTGATTGACAAGGGCCTCTACTGAGATTGCATCAGAAATGCCCATCCTATCCATGAAAGCATCGGCTGCCAAGACTTTCTGACAAGAATCTTTCATACATGGAATAAATGCAATCTGACTAATTGCCTTTTCCATTTCATCTGCGTATATCTCTTCCAAAGAATTTCCTTTCCCATATGTTTTTTCCGGTAAAACTTCCCAGTAATTCTTGTAAGCAGTGGAAATCTCTTTCATCCATGTGAGATACTCGGAAGGAATTTTAGAAAAGATTAGTTTGTTCCATTCGGAATCTTTATGCAACTGTTGACGTCCTGCATCTGTGATGAAGTTCGCATTAACAAGAAAAGGGAATCCCTCTGAGCCAAAGCAAAATGAAGTAGGAAGATATGTATATACTACTGCTTGTTCTAAACGCTTGAGTTTTCCTTTTTCATCCAATGCCACAGCAAAAGACAAGTCGAAAGTATCGACATTCTTCAATTTGTCAGGCGTGTTTATATCAGCGTTTATCGTTTCCTTCAATTCAGGTGGTACCTGGACGTTTTTATTTGTATGAATCAGCCATCTACTTTCTTCCTTGCCATTAGTGGATAATACTACTTGGTTGTTCTGTTTCTGTTTTTCAATCCAGCACTTTGTCTTTCCATTACTTTCAAATGTCATACGAATATTATCACTCATTAAAAAGAGTAAAAACTGACTACTTGAAAGTAACTTCAAAATCTTTTGTTCTAACGAGTCGGTTCCATTTATCTTTATATATGTGGCAACATTATATTCATAGTTGCTTAACAAAATAGGTGGAGTGGTTTCAATTGGTATTATCTGCCAGGGCATCAAATATTTCTTATCTCTATCTCGTGTGCCAAAATCGTTATCATTCCAATGTTCATTCCAATAGTTATCCCAATGTGACTTATCGAATTTGAAACAATAACCACCAGACTGAACCGTGACATTTGTAGAGCACATAAAAACTGACTTAAAGCCAATCCCTTTATAGCCAATCTTTTTGACATCTTTCATTTTGTTGCCGTTTCCAACATCACAAAGGCCTTCTATATCACGTTCTGTAAACGCTTCACCATTATGAAGAAAAATGAAGTAACCATCCTTAATAATCATCTTGACATCAAGGATTTCCGATTCCTCATTGTGTGCATCGACAGCATTCTGCAACAACTCAAACACAAAACGTTCTTCTTCTGTGTAGATTCCAGAAGAAAGCAGGATTAGACTATTTGCTTGACTGGTTGCTTGATCAGGATGATTATAATTGCAACGCTTCTTTTGTAAATTCGATATGAAGTTAGATTTCATTTTACTTTAATATGCTATTTCATTATAAGCTCTTGTTTCCCTAAATGTAATCACTGGTGTCACCTTCTTCAAGGTTTCTTTGTCCACTATGGATGCAATTGGCATATTCTGGATAAACTCGGTCTTTATCCATTCATTATTCCATAGCGGCTCATCAAGATTCCCCATTACCAATTTACAGAGACGAAGTGAATATGGTGATGTTCCATTCTTCTTGTCTTGTGTATAGGTCATGTTCTGAAGCCAAAGTTGATTGTAGTCAGAGTTGGGCAGATTACAGAGTTTATTATAGACGAGATTTATAATGGATTGTTTTTCTTTCATGTCTTTAAGCGAATCTATCAGGCGGCTAATGATGCGAAGAGCATAGTGTGCACACCCCACATTTTCAAGGGCAATCTGAATGCAGATGGCAGACATCGCACGGATACTACCTCCTGGAATAAAATTTACTTCC
Source organism: Segatella baroniae B14 (assembly GCF_022024235.1). Classification (GTDB taxonomy): domain Bacteria; phylum Bacteroidota; class Bacteroidia; order Bacteroidales; family Bacteroidaceae; genus Prevotella; species Prevotella bryantii. The sequence goes on along the minus strand of NZ_CP091799.1, from coordinate 1,585,142 downwards.
TGATTTTTCTTGTCATCTGCTTTAATTAGATGACCATCTTCGTTTAACTCAACATCGCCCCACACAATACCTTCCGTTTTCTTTTTCTCATCATGTGGATGAAGCCATTCTTCTATTCGTTTGTCAATGTCAGACAGCATTATCTTTACAGATCCGCTATCGGGATATTGACGGGCAAACATTAAGATATAGAGTAAATGCTTCTCGTAGCTATCGAAGTCAACACCTTTCTTATTGAATATGGGTGTATTGTAGATGTAGGCAAGTTTGTCAGACTTAACAGCATCTGTCACTATGCTTTCGCTAATCTTTGTCTTCTGACTGTTCATGCGAAAATTCAGCCGTTCTAAAACCTGTTGAAGGGTGTAGGAGATGTCCTCAAGCACATCTTTATTGCTACAGAAGATACGGTAGTCATCACGATAGCGGATAATCTCGTAATCCGGAAAAGACTTGTATTGCTCCTCGTATTCCTTTGCCTTCTCTAGCAATGCTTCGTGCAATAAAAGGTCAGAGTAGCCAAGGACGATCTCACCTACAAAGTCAAATATGGCGCTACCTTGTGGAATACCAATGTTGCGACCTTGTTGGAATGCTCTTAGGTAGCTTTGGATGTTTTTTGCAATTAAACTGTCACCATCTTTTTCGTATGAAGTTCCTTTGAGCATAAATGCCCAATCGAATGTCTGAGGGTTGACAGATCCATAGCAGTTAGTGATATCCGTTACAAACATGTAGCGATATTCCAAAGAAAGTTCAATGGAACGTTGCTCCATGCTATTCCACCAATTGTTGATAGTCGTTGCCTTATGGAACGGCTCTTTCTCATTAGGGATGACAGGAATAGCACAAGATGTAATATGAGGGACATTGAACTTCTCAAATAAATCTTTTATTACTTGCCAGTTGTTTTCGCAACAAACCTCGCGCACAAGGAAGTAGTAGAGGAAAGGATTGGCGAGGATAATAGGACGAACGGCATAGCGTCCATCCTTGTTGAGCAGTATGTCAAGATTCACATCAGAGAGAGACTCTGGAGAAATGCCTTTTTGCAGACACTCCTCATAGGGAGTGATTCCGACTTTCTCGCGGACATACTTCAGAACTTCATCAAATGTAAAGTATTCCGGTAGTTCAAACCCATGATATTGTTCAGATTTCATGAAGAAGTCCATCGCTTCCTCATGATTCAAGGTTAATATATTTTTAGCGGCTTTGCTCATATAGGTATCATTAGCAATTATTCATTTGTAGAATTGTCAGATTTTGACCATAAAGATAGTCATAAAATTCGCAACACAAACAACATCACCTAAGATTCTTCGCTTTTTAGCTACATTTTAACAGTTGAGAGCGATTTGCAGATCCTTGTAGTCTTCGATGAGATTTAGGTCGATGCGACCAAATAGAAGCGGCTTTCCACCTGTATATAACTTCAGAAGTGCAAGTTCACGATTCCAATTGACTTGAATGGACTTGGAACTGTTCTTGTGTCGTTTCTCCTTCAGTTCTGCGAAATACTGAATGAAGTCGCACTTTGACCTTTCGTTTTGTGCAGCTTGCTCTGCCTCCGTATCTGTGTACAAAGTCTGATTGTCGTATTTGTGCTGACGGAAGTCACGTACTTTGTCGGCAAAGATGCAAGCCTCTTGGTCTTTTTGTGAGCGACACATGATGACTCCGTTTGTGTCACGCTTTGGCCGGTAGTATGCCTTGCCATCAGACAAATATTCTTGTCGAAGATAGGAGTGGTGATAAAACGACCGAGTGGCTCATGCTTACGCAGCGGTTTATCCTTGCCTGGCTCAAAGACTGGAAAACTTTCAATGAGCAATGACCACTGCTCTTTGTATTCGGATTTGCGGAGTATTACCTTGAATACCGTGCGCTTCATTGGAGTCTTCATAATTTGATAGATTTATAGAGTTTGTCGATTTCTGATTTTGGAGCGTAAACATAGTTACCTATCTGACGGGTAGGGATGGAGAACTTGCGGATATGCGCCCATACGGATGAATCATGAATTCTGAACTTCTTCGAGATTTCTCCGATGGTATAGCAATTCTCCGGTTCCATATTATAGGTCTTAGGAATGGGCTTCTGAGCTGCTTTCCTTACCTTTTTTCTTCTTGGATAACGCTGTTCAAGGTCGGCACGGTTCAACCTTAGTTGTTTTGTGCCAAGGTTGACAGCTGGAATCTTGCCTTTACGAATCTCGCGATACAATGTGTCTCGTTCAACGCAATAAACTGCAACGGCCTCCTGAACAGAAAGGAGCTCTCTGATGTCTGGAATTTCCTTAGCCAGCTGTTCATACTTTGCTTCTTTTGCCTCTCTATCCTTCTTTCTCTTGTAGGCAACATCTGAGCATTGTTTAGAACAATACACAGAGTCGATGGTGCGGATTTGGAATACTGCACCACAGATAGGACATTTCCTTCGAATCTCGTATTTTGCCTGAGCCATAAATGTTATATATAATAAGGTGTTACTACTATGTGTTGAACATCACCGACCAAAGTGTCGCGTTAACGATTTGGTGCAAATTTACAGTAAAAAGCCGAAAATCGGCAGAAAACTACAAAGTTTAACTAAAAGCAAAATCCCGTATAACTACTTGAGTTATACGGGATTTCTATAATTGCTTGTTATTTGTTTATCAAACTTACTTCACTTCCTCGAAGTCTGCGTCCTGAATATCATCAGCCTTAGGACCCTGCTGAGCATTCTGACCAGCATCAGCACCTGGCTGAGGACCAGCCTGACCACCTTGATACATCTGCTGGCTTGCACCCTGCATAACAGTGTTCAAGTTGTTGATAGCTGTATCGATAGCGTTTACATCACCACTCTTATGAGCTTCCTTCAATTTAGCGAGTGCATCCTCGATACCTGGCTTCTGATCAGCAGGAATCTTGTCACCATTATCTTTAAGGAAGTTCTCTGTAGTGAAGATCATAGAGTCAGCCTGATTCATCTTGTCAATCTTCTCACGCTCTTTCTTATCGTTCTCTGCATTCTGCTCTGCTTCTGCCTTCATACGCTTGATTTCCTCTTCGCTCAAGCCAGATGAAGCTTCGATACGGATGCTCTGCTCCTTACCTGTAGCTTTATCTTTAGCACTTACATTGAGAATACCGTTAGCATCGATATCGAATGTAACCTCAATCTGAGGAACACCACGACGAGCTGGAGCAATACCTGTAAGGTTGAACTGACCGATACTCTTGTTCTGAGAAGCCATAGGACGTTCACCCTGAAGTACGTGGATAGTTACCTCTGTCTGGTTGTCAGCTGCTGTAGAGAATACTTCACTCTTCTTGCAAGGAATGGTTGTGTTAGACTCAATAAGCTTGGTCATTACACCACCCATAGTTTCAATACCAAGAGTCAATGGAGTAACATCGAGCAATACGATATCGCCTACGCCACCTTCTTTATTCAAGATAGCACCCTGAATAGAAGCACCTACTGCTACAACCTCATCTGGGTTAACACCCTTAGAAGGCTCTTTACCGAAGTAATTCTTAACCAATGTCTGTACAGCTGGAATACGAGAGCTACCACCTACGAGGATAACCTCATCGATATCTGATGTCTGCAATTTAGCATCGCGCATAGCGTTCTGGCAAGGTACCAAACAAGCCTGGATAAGTTCGTGTGCCAACTGCTCGAACTGTGAACGAGTCAAAGTCTTAACCAAGTGCTTAGGTACACCACCTGCAGCTGTGATATATGGCAAGTTAATCTCTGTAGAAGTAGAAGAACTTAACTCAATCTTTGCTTTCTCTGCTGCTTCCTTCAAACGCTGCATAGCCATTGGGTCAAGACGAAGGTCTATGCCCTCATCTGCCTTGAAGCCGTCTGCCAACCAGTCGATGATAACACGGTCGAAGTCATCACCACCAAGATGAGTATCACCGTTTGTAGAAAGTACTTCGAATACACCACCACCGAATTCGAGGATAGAAATATCGAATGTACCACCACCAAGGTCGAATACTGCAATCTTCATATCTTTGTTAGCCTTGTCTACACCATAAGCAAGAGCTGCTGCTGTTGGCTCGTTAACGATACGACGAACGTTAAGACCTGCAATCTGACCTGCTTCTTTGGTTGCCTGACGCTGAGAATCTGAGAAGTAAGCTGGTACTGTGATAACGGCATCAGTAACTTCTTGACCAAGATAGTCTTCTGCTGTCTTCTTCATTTTCTGAAGAATCATAGCTGAGATTTCCTGTGGAGTATATTTGCGGTCATCGATCTGTACGCGTGGGTAGCCACCCTCATTGATAACAGGATAAGGCATAGAAGCAGCCTCTTTCTCAACCAAATTGAAAGGTTCACCCATGAAACGCTTAATAGAGTAAACAGTCTTTGTTGGGTTTGTAATAGCCTGACGCTTTGCAGGATCACCTACCTTACGCTCACCGCCTTCTACGAAGCCGATAACTGAAGGTGTAGTACGCTTACCCTCACTGTTTGCAATTACTACTGGTTCGTTTCCTTCAAATACAGAAACACAACTGTTAGTAGTTCCTAAGTCGATTCCAATAATCTTTCCCATAATTGTATATTTTTATTTTTTTGTTATTTTCTTAATTTAATGATTGTGCTTCAATTGCACACTCTCTATCTAACAAAGGTTGTGCCAAACTAATGGATATTTAAAAAAAAGGGGGGAAATATAAAAAAAGGATGTGACAACATGTCACATCCTCGTCTATTCTTAATTGTCAGTTATGCCAATTTTGTATTATTCTGGCTTGTTTGCCATATTTTGCTTGATAAGTGTCTCAAGCTCTTCGCACAATTCTGGGTTATCTTTAAGCAATTTTTTGGTTGCATCACGGCCCTGTGCAAGTTTTGAACCATTGTAGCTGAACCAGCTACCACTTTTTTGGATAACGCCATACTCAACACCCATGTCTACGATTTCGCCAATCTTGCTAATACCTTCACCGAAGGTGATTTCAAACTCGGCTTTGCGGAATGGTGGTGCTACCTTATTCTTGATAACTTTAACGCGTACCTGATTACCGATAACTTGATCGCCATCCTTAATAGAGGAAACACGACGAATATCCAAACGTACTGATGCGTAGAACTTCAATGCATTACCACCTGTGGTAGTTTCAGGATTGCCAAACATAATACCAATCTTTTCACGTAATTGGTTGATGAAGATACAAGTGGTGTTGGTTTTGCTGATTGTAGAAGTGAGTTTACGGAGAGCCTGACTCATGAGACGAGCTTGAAGACCAACTCTGTTGTCACCCATATCGCCTTCAATTTCTGCCTTAGGAGTAAGTGCTGCAACAGAGTCTACTACCAAAATATCAATAGCAGAAGAGCTAATCAACTGATCAGCAATCTGAAGTGCTTGCTCACCATTATCTGGCTGTGAAATTAACAGATTATCAACGTCTACACCAAGTTTAGCGGCATAGAAGCGGTCGAAAGCATGCTCTGCATCGATAAAAGCGGCAATACCTCCATTTTTTTGAGCTTCTGCAATGGCATGAATAGCCAATGTTGTCTTACCTGATGATTCAGGACCATAAATCTCGATGATGCGGCCTTTAGGATAGCCACCTACTCCAAGGGCTGCATCTAGGGCGATACTTCCTGATGAAATCACTTCGATGTCTTCAATCTTTTCATCGCCCATTTTCATGATAGATCCCTTACCGAAATCTTTTTCTATTTTTGCCATGGCAGCTTGGAGGGCTTTTAATTTGCCCTCTTTAGCTGATGTTTCTTCTTCTTTTGCCATTTTTTTTGTAGTGCTAAATAATTTTTGCTGTGTTCGTTCCTTTGAGTATAGTACTGCTGGAGATTAGAGTTCCAAGTCACCATCGAAAACCTCATGCCAAGGTAGCCCTTGCTCGTTGAGTACTTGCAAGAATGGATCTGGATCGAAGTCTTCAACATTCCATACGCCTGGTTTCTTCCAAATGCCTTTCAAGAACATCATTGCTCCTGCCATGGCTGGAACACCAGTGGTATAGCTTACACCCTGCATGCCTGTTTCTGCAAATGCATCTTGATGCTTGCAGTTATTATATATATAATAGGTGTGCTCTTTTCCGTCTTTGATACCACGGATACGGCAGCCGATGCTGGTTTCGCCATCGTAGTTTTCGCCAAGATCCTGTGGATTAGGTAATACGGCTTTAAGAAATTGTAGAGGAACGATGTTTACTTTTACTGTTTTGGTTGGGTCGTCTGCTAGTGGAGCTTCGTATGTTACCTCATCGATACGGCTCATACCCAAATTCTGGATGCAATCAAGATAAGTAAGATACTGTTTGCCGAATGTCATCCAGAAACGTGCCTGCTTAATGGTAGGATAGTTCTTAACTAGACTCTCCAGTTCTTCATGATGCATTAAGTAACTGTCGCGTGCACCAATATTAGGGTAGGTGAGGTCTTTGTGAATCTCCAGTGGTTCTGTTTCTATCCATTTGCCATCCTTATAGTAAAGTCCCTTTTGGGTAATCTCACGGATATTAATTTCTGGGTTGAAGTTTGTAGCGAATGCCTTATGATGGTTACCAGCATTACAATCTACGATATCGAGATACTGAATTTCATCGAAGTGATGCTTTGCAGCATAAGCAGTATATGCTTGAGAAACACCTGGGTCAAAGCCACAACCCAAAATTGCGGTAAGACCAGCTTTTTCAAATTTATCCTTGTATGCCCATTGCCAGCTGTATTCGAAATGGGCTTCGTCTTTAGGCTCATAGTTTGCAGTATCAAGATAATTGCAACCGCATGCTAGACAAGCATCCATGATGGTAAGGTCCTGATAAGGCAATGCCAAGTTAATTACTAAGTCTGGCTGGTAGCTGCTGAAGAGTGCTTTCAACTGTTCTACGTCGTCAGCATCGACCTCTGCAGTCTTGATATCCACGTTGTAACCTTTATCATGAATAGACTTTACCAAACGATCACATTTTTCTACATGATGGCTGGCAATCATAAACTCGGTAAAGACGTCAGTGTTCTGAACAATCTTGAATGCTGCAACGGTAGCAACGCCACCTGCTCCAATCATTAAAACTCTTCCCATTTTTATATGTTTATTTTTATTGTTTGCTAATATTTTAAATTGTTTATTCTCTTTTAGTAATTATTGCCTGGAATTTCGTCGGCTTTGATGCCTAAGGCATTTAATAGACTGTAACCAAGTATCTCTTGACGAAAATTTCCTCCAGCCATGGGCTGCATAGCAAATACAGTTATTCGCTGATTATTGTCCACAGGACGTAGCACTTGTCGTATGATATCATAAGTGTCTCCCTGTTCGCCGTTAGGGATAATCATGATTCGTTTAACTTCTTCGTGTTCTACTATCGTCTTGATTAGATCGCAGATATATTCATCTTTGCTTACGATATTTTCCACGCTAAAAGCATTGATGAGAAATTCGCCAAACTGAGGATCTTCAAAAGCTTGACCATTGAGTTCTTTTTCATAGTCAGATGGCACATAATTATCCAACTTGTTTTTGTCTTTTTCGTGAATAAGTATAACTTGGGTTTCGTGCTTGGTGCCATCTTGGCGTAAGCCACCGTCTAAAGCGATATTTACAATCCATTGACTTAAATCAGCAGGAGGTATTCTTCTGCCAATCATACGCTCAAACTGTACGGATAGCTGAAAAGCGACATAGTCGATATAGTCAGCATCGGCTATGATAATATTCTCGCTAAGTTTAATGTTGTTTGTCTGCTCTGCGTTCATAGTGCAAAGATAATAGTTTTTTTGCAAGAATGGTTACAAAAAAAAGTGATTTTTTGGGATTTGTATTTGTTGACTTAGGATAATCTGACTCTTTGTCAAAATAAATCACTTGAAAAAATGAAGGATGAGCAGAGCGTGGAAGGTGATATCGAAATGATGTTATATGTACAGGAATGTATATATAGAGTGGTATACAAAAAACGGATGCAAGGCTGAACCTGCATCCGTTTTTGAGTATATCAAGTATCTTTGATTATCGTGTGATGATATCAACTGGTACGTTGAAAATTTTGGCAACTTTCAGAATAGTATCGATATGACGACCTACAGCTGCTGCCATGTGATGAGTAGGGCCTGCCTCGCTCCAACGGTTCACAAATTCACGTGCACCACAAGTGAATCGGGTACGCATGTTTGTATCACCGAATGTGAAGATAGGACCATCCTCGTTTACACCTTCTGCTACAACAAATTTAAAGTGTCCATCCTTATCCTGAGTGATACCAAGATAAGTAACATCTCCTACAGGTGGATAGAACTGTGTAAGATAGCCACCTCCTGTCTTGCCATGGAATACAGGAACAATCTTCATAGTAGGTTTCTTAGCCTGAGAAATGTCAGCATCGCCAGAACCTGAATGACCGATGATACAGATGTCCTTATCGAAGTCGATAGAGTACATTTCAGAGAGCTGACCTGTACCTGAAATGGTTTTCAAAATACTCATAGCCATAGCTACTTTGATATCACCTTCTACGGCACAAGCTGTACCCTGCTTTATAAGCATAGAGAATGCTGGAATCAGCATTGAGTCGAGCTTACCAGCTATACCTTGAGAGAAGCCATCATAGTGAGATGCTACGAGACCTAAGTGCTCATCTTTAACCCACTGTTCGAATGCTACTACATATTTTGCCATATCCCATACCTTCTCAATGGTACCACCACCTTCAATATCGAAGGTATCTAAGATATCCTGAGCCTTGGTACGGATAGCTTCTTCGTCGGTAATATTGTCTGCAATAGCCCACATCTTTTCCCAGTCGAACTGCTTCGTGTAGAGCCACATGCGATGGTAAAGATTAGTCTCATCGATATAAAGATCCATCATGCCTGGGTATGGACGGCCGATCTGAGCGATATTGGTATCACGAAAACGACGACGAACTTGAGCCGCTTTGCACCAATCTTCAATTTCTGCCTGAACGATAGGATCTCCACCTTCTACAACGCCTGTGATTACAGCATGACGTTTACCAGCACGCTCTAAATCGGCAACCATTTCACCGACAGCACCACAAGCATATAGTTCACCCAGCCAAGTTGGAGTATCTGTATTTGCATAATCTGGTGCCTTCTTCTTCTGTACGTTAACGAGTACTACAGGTACATCAAGATCGCGAATAGCTGGCAACATATTATATGATGTAGCATAGGTAAGCAACTGAAGTATTACCAAGTCAACATCTGCAGCACGGAATTTATCACCTGCAGCCATAGACTGTTCCTTGGTTGTAACCATACCACCATCGATAATATCTACAGTATCAGGCAGAGTCTTTTTGAAAGCTTCATACTGAGCTTCAAACTCTGGTACAAGCTGTGGAAACTGTGGGAGGTAAGCACCTAAAGCAATAGAGAATACACCTACACGTGCTTTGGTTTCTACTAATGGTTTATTCATACTTTTCAAAATTAAGATGATTTACGAATTCTAAATTAGCAAGGACGCTTCTTTGGCAAGTTGAAGACATCTTGTACCTCCTTCATAGCTTCTGCGGTCATACCATCAGGCTCAGAACCCATGTTGCGAGCGCACATATAGATGTTTGCAGATTTGCAGAGTACGTCGGTCTGGTCGAATGCATCCATGATGTCCTGACCAACAGCTACAGTACCATGTTTTTCCCAAAGTACTACATCGTGCTCTTTAATCTTTTCGAGGGTAGCATTAGCCAATTCAACACTTGAAGGCAGACCGTAAGGTACGATACCAATGCCTAAAGGAGCAAATGCCAGTGTCTCTGGAATCATAGACCAAAGTACACGAGTCATTTCGTCGCCCTGAAGGAATCTCTTAATGTGGCTCATAGCAACGAGCTCAATAGGATGTGTATGAAGAGTTGCTTTATAGCAGCTACCTGTTTCAAGAAGGTAGTTTTGAAGAGCCAAGTGTGTTGGTAGTTCTGAAGTAGGAGCTACAGGACAATCTGCGATAATCTCGTAGCTAGCACAATCGTCACAGATGCGAACGATAGAACCATTCTGCATAGGATTACGAGCCAAATCGCGCATACGTTTGCCTGTACCTTTGCAATAGAAATATTTGCCTTTGAGTTGTGGTAATACAAGACCAATCTGTTTAACTGGTGCTATAGCTGGTAAAGCTTTACATTCATCGTCCATGAATTCTGTAACATTAACAGTGATATTTCCACCGTTACGCTCTGCCCAACCTTTTTCCCAAAGGTATCCTGCTACTTCTGCAACTTGATCGATAACGGCTTTCAGACCGTCTCTTCCATCTAAAATACTTTTCATCTTTATTTAAAGTTTTACTTTCTTTTTATTTTTTATTTATGATTTTCTTTTGTTCTGTTTAGACATTATCGCCATAACGTTCCTTGGTAATGGCATCGAGAGTTTTGCCCTGTGTCTTTGGAGAGCCGATAACACCTACAACCAGTGAAATGAGCAGTAAAGCAATCATGCAGTAAGCTGCAATTTGAAAACCTTCGCCGTTTTCACCATAGATATAAGTAAATACTAATCCCCAGATTGCAGAGAGACCGCGAACGATAAAGAACATCAACCCCTGAGCTCCAGCTCTAAACTTGGCTGGGAATAACTCTGTGCCCCATAGGGCATAGAAAATCTGTACTGACATACCTCCCTCGATACCCCAAAGGATAGCAAAAGCCCAAAGTCCTGTAGGACCGTTTACTCCGATGGTAACAATGATAAGCCATGCACTAATAGCGAATAAGAGGCCAAGTATGTATATAATCTTGTGACTGCTATTGTCGATAAACTTTGAAACACCAAGTGTAGTAAGTACGATGATTGCCCACTGAATGCAGTTCATCCAGTTAGCCTGCTCATTGGTCACTCCACCGGCGGTCTCGTAGATGTGAGGCTGGAAGAAGCCCATTACTGAAGCTACAAGGTTCCAGGTGAGATAGATACAAGCTAAGAAAACTACTGTACGAACTGCAATTTTGTTGGAGAATAATACCCCGATTGCGTGGAGTAACCCAGTATCTTCACCCTTGGCTTTTGCAGCTTCTTTACTAGCTTTCCATTCGCTACTTTCTTCAAGTTTACGTTGCATATTCCAAGCAATAAATGCTACTATGAAGAGTGAGAAAAATACAATACGAGAACTAAATACGTTAATAGCATCAGTGTTCAGATTACTTCCACCGATAGCCAGTGCCAGTGCTTCTACAGAGTTGAACAAGTATCCACCTGGTGCAAAGAACATACCAAACAAGAGGATAATCATAGGTCCAATTCCCCATGACATTTGTGAGATACAGATATTTCGACCACGATTGTTAACCTCTGAACTTTCAGAGATATAGGTCCAAGATGCAGGTACTCCAATACCTACAGAAATGCCTGTAAAAAGGAAACCACATAGTAGCATTGGAAAATTAACAGAAAACATGACCAATAATACACCTAGCATATATACTAGAAGATTGTACGTATAGATGAATTTGCGGCCATATTTGTCAGCTAGGAAACCACCGATGATTGCTCCTATAGCTGCACCAAGACAATTGGCACTAATAAAGTTTAACCATCCAAGATGAACTTCTGTTAGGCCAAGATATTTCTGCCAAAGGGTAAGTCCACTTGCTCCTGCTACAATTGCACCTGCATCCAGGTAATTATTAAGAGACACAGCGATCGTGCTCTTCAGACTGCTTTTTGCTGCCATAGTTATGCTCTTTTATTGATTATTTCTGATTGATATTTATCGATGTCAAGAATAAACTCGTGACCTACTGGTACGTTGTTTCGCATACAGAATTCATCGTATACGGCTTGCCAAGGCATAGCTTTCTGTTCCTCCAAAAGTGCTAGAACTTTGTAACCTTCTCCTGCAATTTCGTATTCTGAAATCTTTTTGCTAGGTTCTAAAAGGGCACGAAGCATACACTTCTGTGCTGCACGAGAACCTATTACATAGGCGCCTATGCGATTGATAGAGCCATCGAAAAAGTCGAGACCATAGTGTACACGGTCAAGTGCATCTGCACGAACAATTTCAGAGAATAAGTCCTGAGTGGCATCATCCATAATAGTAACATGGTCAGAGTCCCAACGTACGGGACGAGATACATGTAACATCAGTTCTGGGAGGAAGTTGAGTAGGGCACTTACTTTATCTGCTGGCATCTCTGTAGGATGATAATGACCTGTGTCGATGGTCTGCATCATTTGGTGAGAAGCTGCATAGGCAGTATAGAAATCGTGGGAACCGACAGTGAATGACTCTAAGCCTATACCGAATACTTTTCCTTCGATAGTGTCCTTCATCATTGGTTTCTTTTCTGCGTAAATCTCATCGAGAGATTCTTTAAGCAGTTTACGATATTGATAGTGATTTACGCTTACGTCTTTACATCCATCGTGTACCCATAGATTCATGATACAAGGATCATTTTGGGCTTCACCTATGGCATTCGAAATGTCACGACAGCGCTTAGTATGCTCTATCCAAAAATCACGTATACTCTTGTCGGGATTAGCTAATGATAAATTGCCTGATTTTGGATGAGAGAAAGAGGTTGAGTTAAAATCGAGTTTTGTATTGTACTCTTTACCCCAGTCTATCCAAGACTGAAAATATTCTATGGTTACTTCATCGCGATCAACGATTTTGCCTTTAAAATCACCATAGATTTCATGTAGGTTTAATCGATGAGTACCAGGAATTAATGATTTCGCTTTTAAAATATCCTGTCGAAGTTCGTCAATGTTACGTGCTGCACCTGGCTGATTACCAGTAGACTGGATACCTCCAGAAAGAGCTCCTGCCTGTACTTCAAAGCCTTTTACATCGTCAGCCTGCCAACAATGCATTGACAGATGAAAGTCTTGTAATTTTTTGAGAACATCTTCGGTGTCTACACCAATTTCAGCATAGCGGTCTTTCGCAATCTCGTATGCTTTAGAAATATATTCTGCTTTCATTTTGCTTTTGGGTTAAGATTGAAAGCTGGATACGTTTATTACGTATCCAGGAGGTTTATAGGTTTATTTTGTAATCTCAAGATATTTGTGATATGCCTGATTCCAAACTTCTTGATCTTGAGGCATAAATTCTTTTAATTCCAAAGAGAATGCAATAAAACGACGCATTTCCCAAATATCTTTAACATCGCCTGCAGCTTTAGCCTGAAGCATGATGTTTCCAATAGCGGTACCTTCTTGAGGACCTGCCAGAACTTTTACACCTAGAGAGTTGGCTGTAAACTGATTGAGGTATTGATTGAGTGAGCCACCACCTATAATGTGTAAGGTGTTGATATCGAAATCTGCAAATTCTTTCAGCCAGCTAAAGATTTGACGATAGCGGAGGGCTAAAGACTCAAAGATGCATCGGGTGATAGCAGCATATCCTACAGGTACAGGCTCGTTGTGCTCCTTACAATAGGTTTGAATAGCTTCTACCATAGAGTTTGGATTTGCAAAAATCTTATCATCAGGATTAATAAGACTCTTGAAAGGCTCAGCTTGCATAGCTTCACTTAAAATCTGTTGGTGCCCCATACCTGAAACTTCAGGCCATTCCTTGCGACATCGTTCGTATATCCACATACCACAGATATTTTTAAGGAATCGTGTAGTACCCTCGATACCGCCTTCGTTGGTAAAGTTCTTGTCGAAACTGTTTTCGTTGATAATAGGCTCTTTCGACTCGATACCCATCAAGCTCCATGTACCAGAACTGAGATATGCAAACTTCTCATCCTTAGCAGGAACTGCTGCTACTGCACTTGCTGTATCATGACCGGCAACAGCAATAACTGGTATTGCACCAAGGCCTGTCATCTTCTGTATTTCTTCGGTGAGAACACCAATTTGCTCACCTGGATTAATCATTGGACCAAACTGTTCTCTTTTCAGGCCTAAGCTTTTAATCAAGTCTTCATCCAAGTCTTTGGTATTTGGATTAAGAATCTGAGAAGTGGATGCTACAGTATATTCGCAAACAGCATTTCCAGTAAGCATATAGCTTAAAGCATCAGGGATAAACAGTATCTTTTCGGCATTTTCCAATGCTGTATTTCCAGCTTGGCGCATCGCATATAACTGGAACAGTGAATTGAAATTCATAAATTGAATGCCAGTCTTGTCATAAACCTGCTCTTTGCTAATTTCTTGATCGAAATATTTTTCCATCACACCGAATGTATGAGGGTCGCGATAAGCTAATGGATTACGAAGGATAGCTCCATCTTTGCCGATATATACGAAATCGCATCCCCAAGTATCAATACCGATGCTTTTGATCGGAATGTTACGTTGGTGTACAATTTTTAATCCGTTGATAATCTCGTTATAAAGGGCATAAATATCCCAATAGAAGTGACCGCCAGTTTCTATAAGGTTATTATTAAAACGTGTCAGTTCTTCTAAATTAAATTTGCTACCTTCAAGTGTACCAATGATAGTTCTACCACTAGTAGCTCCAAGGTCTACTGCAAAAAAATATTCTTTGTTACTCATTTTAGGTCAGATAGTTTTCTTTAATGTTGCAAAATTATAATGAAAATTGCGTCTGAAACACGATTATTTGATTTTAAATCTAAAAGTTTTGAGATTTATTGTTACCTTTGCATGAATTATAAAACAAATCTATAAATTATTTTTGATATGTCAACTTTAACCATTTTAATTGTGGTCGTATTTGTAGCAGGTTATCTTTGTATTGCTCTTGAGAGTGTTACAAAAGTTAACAAGGCTGCCATTGCTTTACTTATGTTTGTGGCTTGTTGGACTCTTTTCATGGTAGATCCAGGTAGCTATATTTCTGGAGTTGCTGATAATTTAATTCCACAAGCGGTAAGTGATATTATAGAGAAGCATTTAGGTAGTACTTCTACTACATTATTCTTCTTGATGGGGGCTATGACTATTGTCGAAATAGTCGATCAAAATGGGGGCTTCGACTGGGTACGTGAAGTTATGGTAACAAAGAGTAAGCGTAAACTTCTGTGGCGTATTACAGTTTTGACTTTTATCCTTTCTGCTATCTTGGATAATCTGACAACGAGTATCGTAATGGTTATGATTTTACGTAAATTGGTAGAAAATCGTAAGGATCGTATTATATTTGCTTCAATGGTAATCATAGCTGCCAATAGTGGTGGTGCATTCTCTCCAATCGGAGATGTAACAACTATTATGTTATGGAATAAGGGACTAGTTACTGCAGCAGGTGTAATTAAGGAGGTAATATTCCCTTCTATCGTTTCTGCTGTCATTCCAGCTTTGATTCTTCAGTCTCAATTAAAAGGTGAACTAGAAGCCCCTAATAATGTCATGTATGAGTCAGATGCACAGACTCAGGTGCTTGAGTTCTCGGGTACTCAGCGTAAAGTTATATTCTTACTCGGTGTTGGTGGTTTAATGTTTGTTCCTGTTTTTAAGACGCTTACTCATCTACCTCCATTTGTTGGTATTTTGCTAGTATTAGGTTTACTTTGGACTGTTACAGAGATTTTCTATCGTAATTTGCATCGTCATAATGATCAGATTTCTTTCCAAAAGCGTGTAAGTAATTTATTGTCTCGTGTTGATATGACTACCATCTTATTTTTCTTAGGTATTTTGATGGCAGTATCTTGTTTGGAACAGATTGGTGCATTAACTTTGTTGGGTCAAAGTCTTAATATTGCATTTGAAGGTAACCATTATGCTGTAACAGGTATTATAGGTGTACTTTCAAGTATTGTTGATAATGTACCATTAGTTGCCGGCTGTATGGGTATGTATCCTGTTCAGCCTACTGGTGATATGGCTGTTGATGGTATCTTCTGGCAGTTGCTTGGTTACTGTGCAGGTGTGGGTGGTAGTATGCTGATTATTGGTAGTGCTGCGGGTGTCGTTGTGATGGGCCTTGAAAAAATCAGTTTTGGCTGGTATATGAAGCATATCAGTTGGATAGCTTTTGTGGGTTATATCGCAGGTATTATCAGTTATTGGTTGCTTCGTACCTTTATTTTCTAAAGAAAGATTATTTGTGGGTTAATTCCATATTTAATATAATAGACGTAAAAAGGTTGCCTTCTCAATTAAGAAGGCAACCTTTTTACGTCTATTATATAATTAGTTAATACTTCATCTTCGACCGGTATTCGCTAGGCTTAAGATTTGTTTTAATTTTAAACTTAGAAGAGAAGTAATCGGGCGATTCAAAATTGAGGCGATAAGCTATTTCCTTGATACTCAGGTTTGTCGTAGATAATAACTCCTTTGCTCTTTGCAGTTTTAGATCCTGTTGGTAGAGTGAAGGTGAAATACCTGTAAACTCTTTGAATAGCTTTCTGAAGTTACTGTAACTAACACCCATTTCCTCAGCAATTTGCTGAATAGTTAAGTCGTCTTCTAAAGCTTCTCTGATTCGAAGTCTAGCCTGATTAATCATATCCACATGATTACGATTTTTATTAAGGATAATGTTTCTTTCCAAAGAATACATTAAACCTATAATATGGTTTACGATACCTGCTAGTGTCTGTTGTGAGTAAGCAGCTTCTTCCTGAGCTGTTTTGTATGCCTCTTCGTATAGGTGGATAATATCACTACTATATCCGATGTGATAGATGGGTTTCTCAGGTGATAAGAATTTTTCTTTCACTCGATCGTCTATATTCTTACCCTTGAATCCTATCCAATAACTTTTCCATCCTTTAGTAGGATGATAGGTATGCCATTCCCCTGGAAATAGAAGAAAAATGTCACCTGCGCGGATTATTGTTTCAGGAATATGTGAAGATTGAAATATACCTTCCCCTTCGGCGATATAAAGAAGTTGGTATTCATTGAGTTCTCTTCCCTTACTGATGTCGAAATAGTAGCCGTCAGCATGTCCTTTTGTTGGGTATGCGTCTTTTGGAGTGATGTCCTCGAAACCGGTGGTACTCACAGTAAGACCCCATAAGGCGTCTCTTGTGTTTGCAACAAGATATTTGCTTATTTGCATGTCAGACGATTTTTAGCTAAACTTTTGTATTTATTTGTATAATAAAGATGGTACAAAGATAAAAAAAAAAACGGACTTTCTGATTAAAGCCCGTTTAATTTATGATTAATTTTTAAATGATTTGCTTAAAGAGGATATTCTTCAAATGCAAAGAGTACAGTTGAGAGATAGCGTTCACCTGTATCAGGAAGAAGAGCGACGATCTTTTTACCTGCGTTTTCTGGGCGTTTAGCTACTTCGATAGCACCGTAAGCTGCTGCACCAGAAGAAATACCCACCAATAGACCTTCTGTCTGTGCCAACTGTCTTCCTGCGAGAATAGCTGCATCATTGTCTATATCGAGAACTTCGTCAACATATTCACCGCTATACGTTTTTGGAACGAATCCTGCACCTATACCTTGAATCTTGTGAGGACCACTTTTACCACCATTCAGTACTGGAGAAGTTGCTGGTTCTACAGCAATGACTTTGATATTTGGATTCTTTTCCTTCAAGTATTTTGCAATACCAGAAATTGTTCCACCGGTACCAACACCTGCTACAAAGATATCAATTTCGCCATCTGTGTCAGCCCAAATTTCAGGACCTGTAGTAGCATAGTGCTTAGCAGGGTTAGCTGGGTTAACAAATTGGCCTAGGATGATACTTCCTGGGATCGAATCTCTCAATTCTTCAGCAGCCTTGATAGCTCCAGGCATACCGTCACTACCTTTAGTGAGTCTTACCTCTGCACCATAGGCCTTTACCAAATTTCTGCGTTCGATGCTCATAGTTTCTGGCATAGTAAGAATGAGGTGATAGCCTTTCACTGCAGATACAAGAGCCAAACCTACACCGGTATTACCGCTAGTCGGTTCGATAATCGTTGCTCCTGGTTTCAGTAAGCCTTTTTGTTCGGCATCCTCAATCATAGCGAAGGCAATACGATCTTTAACACTTCCACCAGGGTTGAAAGATTCTACCTTTGCGATGATAGGTGTTGTTACTCCTTTTAGTGATGAATATTTGCTCAGTTCTACAAGTGGAGTATTACCGACCAAGTCGGTTATTTGCTTATATATCTTTGCCATAGTTGTAACTATTATAATTTTTTCTCTATTATTTATGTTGAATTATTGAATAGCCTTGAAAGCCTGATCGAGATCTTCTATGAGGTCTTCGTAATGTTCGGTACCGATACTCAAACGGATTGTTCCGTCAAAGATACCCTGTTCATTTGCTTCTTCCTCGCTAAGCTCAGAGTGAGTTGTGCTCTTTGGATGAACAATAAGAGATTTCACATCAGCAACGTTAGCAAGATTAGAGAAGATTTTAAGACTATCAATGAAATCCCATGCCTTTTGTTGACCACCTTCGATTTCGAATGTAAAGATTGAACCTGCACCTTCTGGGAAGTAGCGGTTGTACAAGTCATGATTTGGATGACTTTCCAATGAAGGGTGATTAATTTTCTTAACTAATGGTTGAGATTGTAGATATTCGATAATCTTCTTGGTGTTGAAGATATGGCGTTCTACACGAAGAGATAGTGTCTCAAGGCCTTGAAGTAATACCCATGCATTAAATGGAGAAATACTTGCACCTTCATCACGGAGCAATAATGCGCGAACACGTGTTGCGAATGGAGCAGGAAGTTCACCGAATTTTAAGCCATAGTATGAAGCGTCAGGCTGTGTAAAACCTGGGAATTTGTCATTCTGGAACCAATCGAATTTACCACCATCTACGATAACACCACCGAGAGATGTACCATGACCACCTATAAACTTAGTAGCAGAGTGTACAACGATATCAGCTCCGTGTTCCAATGGTCTAATTAAAAAAGGTGTACCAAAGGTGTTATCGATAACAACAGGAATTCCGTTCTTGTGAGCGATTTCTGCAGTTCGCTCGATGTCTGAGATATTTGAGTTTGGATTACCTAATGTCTCAATGAATACTAATTTGGTATTTGGCTTGATAGCAGCTTCTAACTCATCATAGTTATCTGGGTCTACGAAAGTTGTTTCGATACCATATCTAGTTAATGTGTGCTTGAGAAGATTATATGTACCACCATAAATAGTCTTAGTTGCTACTACATGGTCACCAGCGAATGCCAGGTTGGTAATTGCATAGGTTACGGCTGCTGCTCCAGAAGCTACAGCTAAAGCTCCAACACCACCTTCTAGAGCAGCTACTCGCTCTTCGAAGACACCTTGTGTTGTGTTTGTTAGACGACCATAAATATTACCTGCATCTTTCAGATGGAAACGGTCTGAAGCATGCTGAGCACTATGAAAAACATAAGAGGTAGTTTGGTAGATTGGCACTGCACGTGAGTCAGTTGTTGGATCTGCCTGTTCCTGGCCTACGTGAAGTTGAAGTGTCTCGAAGTGAAGTTTCTTTTCGTTGCTCATAATCTAGTCCTTTCTTTTATTTTTTTATTCTTTAATTTCTAGTTTTATTTTACGATTGCAAAGATAAGGCAAAAAATAGAGTAGGACAATAGCACAAAAAAGGCATTCTATATACCATATTTGTGGTATTTGGTATAAAATGCCTTATTTCATAGGGATTATTGAGCGTTATTCTGCTTTTTCGATGTCTTTTTTCGACTTAGATTTGATGACTAGCCATACTCCAGAAAATACGAGGATGATTGCTAATCCTTGGAAAATAGTGAACAATCCAAGTCCCATGCAGATGCTTACAGCTACAGAGACAATTGGTTGGATATAGTTGTATATACTTACGACAGTAGGACGTAGAACACGCTGTCCTATCATTGTTAGTATATAACCGATAAAGGTACCGAAAAATACCACATAGCCAGCTTCAAGCCAAGTTTGTAGTGGAGTAGTACTCCATTCTATTTGTGATACATGGTTTGCTGTAAATGGTAATAATAGGAATGAAGCCCATAGGAACATCCATTTATTAATGGTAAATACCGAGTATCTTTTTATAATAGGGCTGAATAGCGCTAGGTACAATGCAAATGACAGTTGGGCTGCAAGACATAATAAGTCACCTCTGGTGTCACCTACTTTAGTATTGATAGCGGTTGCACTAGAAGTGATGAGAATAAGAGCACCACTACATCCTAGAATTACTCCTACTGTTTTTTTCCAAGTTATTGGCTCTTTAAGAATGAAAAACGAGAGTATCATGGCAAAGATAGGCATGGATGTAGTCATGATGCTGGCATTCATAGGTGAGGTGATGCTTAAGCCGATCGTGTAGCAACACTGATTGCAAACTAAACCGAATATAGCTGCACCAGCAAACATAAGTTTGTCTTTCCAAGGTACATTTTCTTTTGGCGCAAAAATGGAAGCTATCCAAAATAGAATACATCCGCCTAAAACTCTGAATGATACCATGTCTATACCATCTAGACCATGGGTCATTGCATCTTTGGCTAATGGTGCCATGAGTCCCCAGAAGACTTCTGCACCAAACATACTTAAATGAGCAGTTAACGCTTTATTGTTTGTCATCTAAATGTTATTTATCTTTTTTACCTTAAAATCTGCTGCAAAGGTACTAAAAAGATGGGCTATAGCGGAATAATGTTTGCATTTTTTCAGAGAAATACATTTTGCAAGTCAGAAAAAATGTGTATGTTTGCATGAGAACAAAACAAAGAGACTATGCTAAAGTACGCTGATTACATACAGCAAATTGAGATTGATTCGCTCTGGAGTGGAACGAAGCATATTTTGTGGAACCTTGATCGACAGGTAAATATTCTGAGTGGAGTAAATGGTGTCGGTAAGAGTACTATTTTGACTAAGGTTATCAAGGGCTTAAGTTATGGAGGTGAGTTTCCTAGTCATATGCTTAAGGGTGTTCATCTTAAAGTGAGTCCTGTTGATGCAAAATGGATTCGTTATGATGTGATTCGCTCGTTTGATCGTCCCTTATTAAATTTGGAAACTATTAGTAAGATAGATCTGTCTATGGCGACGGAGATGGATTGGCAGATTTTTCAGTTACAGCGTAAGTATCTGGATTATCAAGTAAATATCGGTAATCGTATCATTCAAGTATTACAGAGTGGACAACCGGATGCTGCAGAACAAGCTCAGGCTTTAAGTGCACCGAAAAAGCTTTTCCAGGATATGATAGATGATTTGTTTAAAGAAACCGGCAAGAAAATTGTTCGTACAGAGAATGAAATAAAATTCTCTCAACTCGGTGAACTCTTGGAACCTTATCAGTTATCTAGTGGTGAAAAGCAGATGTTAGCTATTTTGTTAACTGTTTTGGTTGAAGATAATAATCCATACGTGCTTTTTATGGATGAGCCAGAGGTAAGCCTTCATTTTGAGTGGCAGAAACGTTTGATTGAGTTGGTTATGAAGTTGAATCCGAATGTGCAGTTAATCATGACTACACATAGTCCGGCTGTTGTCATGAACGGATGGGCAGACAAGGTGACAGAAGTAACTGATATTACAATTAATTAGGTGGAGGTTCTGCGTATGGGCAGTCGGTTAGTGGATAATATTACTTCAAAGTATATAGAGGCAGCTAATCAGTTGACTTCCAAGTCAGCTCGTCGGAGAATTGTTGCCTATGTAGAAAGTTATGATGATGTATATTTCTGGCGGACTATTCTTAGTCAGTTTGAAGATGAAACTCGATATTTTGAAGTGATGCTTCCTACTCGAGATAATACGCTTGAGCGAGGCAAAAAAGCAGCGATTACAAATATGAAAAAGGGATTAGGTAAAGATATGATAGCTTGTGTTGATGCAGACTATGATTATCTGAAATCGGGATATACCCAGTCTTCTCGCGAAATGCTAGATAGTCCCTATATTTTTCATACTTATGTTTATGCGATAGAAAATTTTCAGTGCTATGCTCCATCACTTCATAATGTGTGTGTGGCAGTAACGCTTAACGATTCACTGGATTTTGATTTTGTCGATTATTTTTCTCGTTTTTCCAAAATTATCTATCCGTTGTTTGTATGGAATATTTCGTTGGCTTGTAGCTCTTATTTTAATGCATTTACGATGTCAGACTTTAATAGTGTAATAGAGATGAGGCATCTGCATAACAAGAATCCATGGAGTCTTTTAGATCGTTTGGAGGAGAAAGTCCGTGCTCGTGTACATGTCTTAGAACAAAATTATCCGGATGTGGCAGGACAGTGGAAGTTAACGGAAGAGCGTTTACGTAATTTGGGAGTTTCACCCGAAAATACATATCTTTATATACAAGGTCATCATTTATTTGATAAGTTTACTTCTCCATTATTAAATAAAATATGTAGTCATTTGGTGGAGCAGCGTTTACGAGAAATTGATGAGCAGAGCATACACAGTGCACAGAAGGAGACAGAGATGACGTGTTATGAGAATAGTGTGCTGCCGATAAAGGCCATGTTGAAAAAAAACTTAGGCTTTGTTTTTGCTCCTCAATATAAACAAATTGTTAATGATTTGGCAAAATATATAGAAGAAACCTCTTGATAAAATAAAAAGTCGACTGGTCAATGGACCAATCGACTTTTTGTTGCATCTTATTATAATTAGATATAAGTTTCAAGAAATTTAATTGTTCCGCTAACAGTAATCGTTTCTGTTGTAGCAGGGTAGAGAATTGATTCTCCTTCACGCAGAGTTACCTCATTGCCTTCGTTATCCTTTAGGATACCTTCACCCTTAATGCCTATAAGAATAACAAAACTGTCAAGTTCAGAATAATCAAGAGTCATCGGCTCATCCAAATCATATACAGAGGTAGTGAAGAATGGACAGTTTACCATATTTACGCCTTTATTTTTCTCCGGTGTATATTCAGTTCGGTAGTTGCTCTCTACATGATAATCGATACATTCTGCAGCTTGTTGGGTGTGAAGTTGACGATAGTTGCCATTTTTGTCTTTACGTTTGAAGTCATAGATACGATAGGTAACATCACTAGTCTGCTGTATTTCTGCTAAGAAGCATCCTGCACCAATACTGTGAATGCGTCCTGCAGGCAAAAAGAAACAGTCTCCTTCCTTCACTTGATACTCAGCGATAGCATCTGTAATCGTGTCGTTATCTACCATTTCCTTATATTCCTCTGGAGTAATCTTATTTTTCAGACCACTTCTCAGTTTTGCGTCAGGTTCACCATCCATAATGTACCACATCTCTGTTTTTCCACGTTCCTTGCCTTGGCGCTTTGCGATTTCGTCAGAAGGATGAACTTGAATGGATAGCTGTTGACGAGCATCGATAAATTTAATTAAAAGTGGAAATTCATTGCCAAAGCGAGCATAATTTTCTTTGCCCAATAATTTGTCTTTTAATTGGGCAACAACATCGTTGAGTTTTACTCCTTGATATTCCCCAGCAGAAACGATAGATTCGTTATCCTTGACACCTGAAATTTCCCAACTTTCACCAACGTCTTTTTGATTACAGTCAAGGTGTTTGAAGGGAATGATTTTGTCACCACCCCAAAGGGTTGATTTCAAAAGGGGAGAAAATTTTAATGGTTTCATTTCGTATATTTTATTTAGGTTTTTTTTAGCGACCTCTCCAGAATTGTGGTGTGAAAATAACCAATACGGTGAATATTTCTAGACGTCCTACAAGCATCATGAGTGAGCATATCCATTTTGCAAAGTCTGGTAGGCTGCTCCAACTCATGGTTGGTCCAATAGGCATTCCAAGCGAAGGTCCCACATTGCCAATAGCACTCAATGTAATAGTTGTGGAGTTCACATAGTCGATACCCGCAGCTGTCATTACAAAGGATGATATCATGAAAAGAATAATATAAGTTGCCAGATAGGCTAATAACGTTACGCGTTTTTGATTGGGAACATTTGTTCCATCAACTTTTAGTGGTAGTACGGCATTAGGATGGAGTATCTGCTTGAGTTCGTTGCGGATAATCTTGAGTATCATGACACCACGAATGCTCTTGAAACCACCGGCAGTACTTCCGGAAGATCCACCTAAGAACATACATACGGCTAGAGCTATCCAGGTAACATGCGGCCATGTACCTGCATTATCGTTGAATAGACCTGTTGTTGTTATAAATGACACCACTTGGAAAAGTCCACAACGTATAGCATATTCAAGATGATAATGATTTCTAATAATCAGTTCTACCGCAATGAATGTTGAAAAAAACAGGATGGAGAATAAATATAGTCTGAATTCTGAATTTTTCCATAGTTCCTTGAATCTCAACTTAGAAAGAGAAAAGTAGAGTAAGGTAAAGTTTGTTCCTGATAAGAACGTGAATATGATACAGACGTACTCTATAGTCTTAGAATTGAAAAATTCAATACTGGTGTCATGAGTAGCAAAACCACCGGTAGCTGTTGTTGTCATGGCGTAATTGATACTGTCGAAAACATTCATTCCGCCGATGTAATAGCCTAATGTGCATCCGATGGTCAAGATAATGTAGACTAACCAAATCCATTTAGCACTGGTAGATAGTCGAGGATGCAATTTTGATTTAATCGGTCCCGTAGCTTCTGCAGCAAAGATTCTTACGTTTCCTCCCACAAGTGAAGGGAGTAAGGCTATGGTGAAGAAAACAATACCTAAACCTCCTATCCATTGACTTAGCGACCGCCAGAATAGCAGACCATGTGGCAGTATCTCTACGGAGTCAATGATGGTTGCTCCTGTTGTAGTAAATCCAGACATCGTCTCGAAATAAGCATCTGTAAAATTAGCAATGTAACCACTAATCATAAATGGTAGGGTGCCAAAAAGACTAAAAACAACCCAAGTAAGAGCCACAACCAGATAAGCTTCTCTTCTTGATAAGTTGTTGGATGCTTCTTTTCTGCCTAAAATCTTTAGGATAAATCCTGCTAATACTGTAGTAATCGTAGAAACAACAAAAGCAAGAGAGTCGTCTTCACGATAGCAAAAGGATAAGATCGTGCAGTAGAACATTAAGGTTGCTTCTAGAAAAAGCAACTGTCCTATGACCTTATATATAATTTTCCAGTTGATCATGAAATGAAATATTTTTCGATCTTCTTCATATTGATATTATGACAAAATACCATGACAGAGTCTCCTGGCATAATCTGTGTATTACCCGAAACAAGCATACCCTCACCTTGGCGTACTAGGCCACCGATAGTAACGCCTATCGGCATTCCTAAATCTTTAACAGGGTGTTTGGTTACTTTAGCGCCTTCCTGAACGATAAACTCGGCCACATCGGCATTTGCAGAGTCTAAAAATCTTACATTCATAACGTCTGCATCTAACATCATCTGGTAGATGCGGCTTGCAGCGATAGTTTTACGGTTGATAATGGTACCGATATCTAGATTTTCTGCCATGGCTACATAGTCCGTATTTTCTACCATAGCAACCGTTTTTCGCACACCAAGACGTTTAGCAGTAAGACATGCTAAGATATTGGTCTCAGCATTACCTGTTAGTGCCACAAAGGCTTGAGTATTTTTGATACCTTCTTCGATAAGAAGAGGAACATCTCGACCATCTCCATTGATTACCAGTACATTGTCGTCAAGAATATTGTTGAGTTCCTGACATCTTTGATTGTCGATTTCAATGATTTTTACCCCCATATAGTTTGGCATCGTCTTGATGGCTCTTACAGCAGTTTGGCCAGCTCCCATCACCAT
Source organism: Segatella baroniae B14 (assembly GCF_022024235.1). GTDB lineage: Bacteria > Bacteroidota > Bacteroidia > Bacteroidales > Bacteroidaceae > Prevotella > Prevotella bryantii. The sequence continues at coordinate 1,559,544 of NZ_CP091799.1, read as the reverse complement.
GACATTCTTCACATCAGCATAGTGTTCTTTGCCAACGATAGTACGGATATAAGGAATATAATTCTTGGTAGTCATGAAGTAAGCCATATCGAAGAGCTTTAGTTCATCATTACCGCCAGGAATAATAGTTTCACCTTGTCGTTTGATAGCAACAATATGGAAAGGATCATTTGGACCACAGATGTTTTTGAGTGGCTCGTTCAGAATCTCACATTCTTCACGAAGTTTGATGACAAGCATTACCAGGGCACCATCGTGTACATCCCATCGTTGGCGTACCCAGCTCATTTTCAGACCATTGTTGATATCTATAGCCGCAAGCATTTCTGGATAAATCAGAGAACTTACACCTAAATTATCAAAGAAAGCCTGTAGTTTTGGATCAGTAAATTCAGGGTTGTCAATCTTTGCAACCGTTTTTTTGGCTCCGAGAGCCTTTGCCATGATACAGCAGTTTAAGTTCAGTGCTTCGTCAGGTGTCACACCGATGTATAAGTCTGCATGTTCTACACCAGCTTCTTTCATGGCTTCGATAGAGCTTGGATTGGCCTCCATGGTCAGTAAGTCATATTCATCATTGATATGACTTAATCTATCCAAGTCCTCGTCCATCAATGTAATATCCTCATTGTTGCGGGATAATAGTTTTGCGAGGTGTATACCGATGGCATAAGCGCCAGCTATAATAATTTTCATTGTATAATTGCTTGCTTAATGCTTGTATTGTCTAATCCGACCAGTTCGCGTAGTTCATCTATCGTTCCATGTTCTACGAAATGGTCTGTTGGTAAACCCATTCTGATGATTTCAGGAGTGAAATGATGATCATCCATCCATTCCAATATAGCACTTCCCATGCCTCCATCTCTTACACCGTCTTCAATGGTGATGATACGTTTAAATTTTTTACCGATTTCTGTTAGCAGATTATTATCGAGTGGTTTCACGAATCGGATGTCATAATGAGCTACAGAAATATTTTTGGTTTCTTCGTCAGATTCAATTTCCTGAATCACTTTTTCCACATCGTTTCCGATAGGGCCTAAAGTAATAACGGCCACATCATTACCATCGTGGATGATTCGACCTGTACCTATCTTGATTTCCTCTAGAGGACATTTCCAGTCAAGGTGTTCACTGTTCCCTCTAGGATATCTGATAACAAAGGTGCCTTGGTTAGGTAGTTGAGCTGTGTACATCAGTCTGCGCAGTTCATGCTCATCCATAGGTGAAGCAATGGTAATATTAGGTACGGAGCGAAGCGCAGCAATATCGAATATACCATGATGGGTAGGACCGTCTTGACCTACTAACCCGGCGCGATCTAAACAAAGTACTACAGGGAGTTTCAGTATAGCGAGATCATGAATGACATTATCATATGCTCGTTGGCTAAATGCACTATAGATATTGCAGAAAGGTTGCAAACCATCTTTGGCCATACCTCCAGAGAAGGTTACAGCATGTCCCTCTGCAATGCCGACATCGAACACGCGATCAGGCATTTCTTTTTGCATGATATTCATAGAGCATCCTGTAGGCATAGCCGGTGTTACACCGACAATCTTTGCATTCTTTTGAGCAAGTTCCAATAAGGTTTCACCAAAAACTATCTGATATTTAGGAGGGGTATTCGAATCATCTTCTAGAATTCGTTTCCCTGTCTTAGGATCAAATTTTCCAGGAGCATGCCATATTGTAGCCGATTTCTCGGCAGGTTTATATCCTTTACCCTTAACAGTATGAAGATGGAGGAGCTTTGGCCCTTTCATATCTTTGATTTGCTGAAGTACTCTTACCACCTCTTCGATGTTATGGCCGTCAAAAGGTCCAAAGTATCGGATATTCATGCCTTCAAAGATATTTTGTTGATGAGCAAGTGCACTCTTTAGAGCATTGTTGAGTCTTATAATTCCTTTACGTCTGTCTTCATTTAAATATCCTTTGGCATGTAACCATTGGCTGGCTTTAAAGCGTAAGCGATTATAGGTTTCATTGGTATCTAGATTAAGCAGATATTTTTCCATACCTCCCACGGCACGGTCAATACTCATATCATTATCATTCAAAATGATGAGCATGTCGTTAGGAGTAGAAGACGCATTGTTAAGACCTTCAAAAGCCAGTCCTCCGCTCATAGAGCCATCACCGATGACAGCAACAACATGACGATTAGATTTACCTGTCTGTTTTGCTGCCACGGCCATACCAAGAGCTGCTGATATGGAGTTGGATGCGTGGCCACAAGTAAATGTATCATATTCGCTTTCAAAGGGTGTAGGGAATGGACAAATTCCATGAAGCTGTCTGTTGGTCTTGAATTTTTCTCGTCTTCCTGTAAGGATTTTATGGCCATAAGCCTGATGACCGACATCCCATACAATGCGATCTTCAGGAGTATTGAATACATAATGTAAGGCAACAGTTATCTCAACAACTCCAAGAGAAGATGCAAAATGTCCGGGGTTAACAGACACTTCTTCGATAATATCTTCACGGAGTTCCTGACAAACCTGAGGAAGCTGTTCTATTGTCAGCTTGCGAAGGTCTGAAGGATATTTGATCTGATTTAAAAGCCTATATTTGTTCTTATCCATTAAATGTTTCTACGTATAACGTTGCAAAGATACTTCAAAAAGAGGAGAGTGCAAAATAAATTTAAAGTAAATAGCAGAAAGTGAATAGAAACAAAAAGGGATTTCCATGTGGAAATCCCTTTCATAAATATAATAGTAGTGATGGAAATTATTTATTTTTCTGATAATATTCCAAGCCTAATTGTACATTTTTCTTAAGTGATTTACTTGTAAAAGTTGCACCAGAAACACCATCTACTTCCATTTTGGCAGCTTTCTTAACAGTTTTACCTTCATAATTGGCTAATAGTTTCTTTGCCATAGCCATATATTTTGGAGTCTCTTGATTTTTAAGAGCTTCAATTTTTATTACTTTATTTTTCTCAATATAGATTTTCAGAGGAGTAGCTCCGCGGAATCCACGTACCTTTTTACCTAGTAATTGTGTATTAACAATAGTTGTTTTACCTTCTTTGGTCATGATGCCGTCTGTAGGCATAGCACTTACAAAAATAGTAGCCATAGCAACTACGCAAGCGGCAGTCAAAGCTTTGATTTTTTTCATAAATTGTATTCCTTAAATAATTTGTGGGTGCAAATATACTTGCTTTTTCTAAACTTTTGTATTAGAGACGTTTTAAAATTGCAAAAGTTTAACGTAGTACGATGAGTTTTACTAGAAAATTGCTATATTTGCTATTGCCTAAATAGAATTACATGAAGATAAAACTGCGTCATAATACATTTATGCGTCTCATTGTTGGAAGTTTTTTATTAATAGGCTTTCCTGGGATGTGCTTTTTGTTAGTTTGGTTGATATGGGGAGTTGGCATAGCAATGATGTCAGTATTATTTCTGCTACTATTGGTTGTCTATGGTTTTATTTTTGGGTGGCGAAGGATAGTAGTGAGAAGGGCCGAATGCTTTTCGCCATTACTACCAAAAGTTTTTGATGGATATCGGGTACTTCAGTTGTCTGATATTCATATTGGAACTTTTCTTCAAAATCAGAAATTTATTCATCGTTTGGTAGACTGTGTAAATGCGCAGAAACCGGATATAATAGTTTTTACGGGTGATTTAGTGAATGTATCTGCTAATGAGGTTATTCCTTTCATGAAGACATTGAACAAAATGCATGCTACTGATGGCATTTTTTCGGTTATGGGAAATCATGATTATTGCGAGTATGGTGAGGATAAGAGTGTTGGGAATATTATTCGTAACCAGAATATTCTGCAGTATATGGAAGAAAAAATAGGTTGGAAATTACTTAATAATCAGAATGTGACAATTTCTCGGGGTGAGGGTCAAAGAAAGTCTGCTATTTATTTAATAGGTGTAGAGAATATTTCACGTCCTCCTTTTCCTAATTATGGCGATTTGAAACGTGCAATGGAAGGATTGGAAAAAGGAACATTCAAAATTTTATTGAGCCATGATCCTAGCCATTGGCGTCGTGGTGTGTTGCATCAAACAGATATTGCTCTAACGCTGAGTGGACATACTCATGCAGGTCAGGTAAAAATTGGTAAGTTTTCACCAGCAAAATGGGCATATAATGAGTGGGGAGGTAAATATACTGAAGGTGGTAGTATGCTTTATGTTTCATTGGGAATAGGGGGAACCGTTCCGTTTCGTTTTGGTGCTTGGCCTGAGATAAATGTAATAACTTTGCGAAGAAAAGAGAGTTAATTTTTGTCTATTTGCATGTTTTTTGTAATTTTGCATAACAAAAATTATGCAATGGAAGCGAGAAGAAAAGAAAGTATCTATCGTGCTATTCGTGATTATTTGATAATTACGATAGCTATGTTGATTGGAGTAGTTGGTCTTAACCTTTTTTTACTGCCTAATCATATTCCGATGGGGGGCATCATGGGTGTTGCTTCTATTATTTATTGGGGAACTGGTATTCCAGTACAGAATACGTATTTTATACTAAATGCCATTTTGATTGTGATGGCCTTGAAGGTTTTAGGATGGCGTTTTTGTGCCAAAACAATCTATGGTGTTGTCATATTTACTGTAGGCTCCTCAATATTTCAGTCGCTCATGGATCCTCAACTTCATCTGTTAGCCGATCAAAAATTTATGGCTTGTCTGGTAGGCGGAGTATTTATGGGTATCAGTGTTGGTCTTGGTCTTTCTGCTGGTGGTAGCACTGGTGGTTCGGATGTGATAGCCGCAATGGTTCATAAATATCGTGATGTGTCTTTAGGCCATATCATTCTTTTTTGCGATTTGACCATAATCACATCCAGTTATGTGGTGTTGAGAGATTGGGAGAAGGTACTTTATGGTTATGTCCTATTATTTATCATCTCTTATTGTGTTGACCATATTGTCAACTCTTTGCGGCAGAGTGTACAGTTTTTTATCATTTCTGATAAGTATCAAGAAATAGGTGAGGCAATTAATAAAATTGCAGATCGTGGTTGTTCTACATTGAATGGTAATGGCTTTTGGTCAAAGAAGGATATTAAGGTCATTTTCTGTATTGCTAAGCGGAGTGAGTCGAGATTTATCTTTGATTTGATAGATGAGATAGATCCGAATGCTTTTGTAGCTCAAAGCGCAGTTATAGGTGTGTATGGTCAGGGATTTGATCGGGTAAAAGGTCGTAAGAAGATCAGTCTTGATGAAATCAATGAGAAATTAAATAAAAATCCGCAGACTTCAAAGTGAAGCCTGCGGATTTTTATTTAATAAGGTAAGATTTCGCTTATACCAATGTAGCAACGATTTCTTCACGAGAGCCTGGGAGTAAGTCGATTACAGGAATCTCAGGCATAGTATAGCAACCTGGCTGCAAACGAGTAGTTGCACGAGCTACGCATACAAGAACTTGTGCAGTAAGTGCAGGGTTGTTGATACTCATATTGAATTCGAAACGTTGGTTCTGTGTTTTACCGCTGACACCCTTACGAATGAGGTTTACACCGTGACCCATATCGCGAACATCGTCAACGCTTTCTACAGCGAATACGTGGGTCTCATCATGTGCAAAATAAGGGTCTGCCTTGATAGCAGCTGTTACATCCTCTAGTTTAGCACCCTCTTCCAGTTCAACATATACCATACGGCGGTGGATACCCTCGCCCAATGGAATTGTTACAGAGAGAGCATTCTTAACACCTTCCTTACTGCGAACGCATACAGAGTGACCCATAGACATACCTGGACCAAAGTTGGTATAGCTTAGTCCCTTTGGTGCTAGTGCTTCAAGGAGAACACGTACTACAGAGTCTGATCCTGGATCCCAACCGGCAGCAATAACACTTACAGTGTTAGTTTTCTTGTTGTTCTCCATTTGCTTAGTGCGGTAGTCTAGAATAGAAGTGTGGATATCGAAACTGTCAACAGTATTAATACCTAATTCTACGATTTTAGCAGCTTGTTCTGGGCAAGAACGTGTAGGGAGGGCCAAAATAGCTACATCTACATTGTCCAATTTTGTAATATCATCTACTACAGGGTAAGCAGCCAATTCCGCTGGTTTATCTTTGTCACCTTGACGACGAACAACACCTGCGATTTCGAAATCCTTAGCGGCTTCAAGTGCTTCAATACTGTAGTGTCCGATATTGCCGTAACCTACAACGGCAGCTCTGATTTTTTTCATATAAAAAACGTTGTTTTAGTTTGACTTATCTATTTCTTTGGCAACAAAAGTAATGATTAATTATCAAATAGCGTTAAATAGAAGCCTTTTTTTTCTAAAAATATTAAACAACTTACAGATTGTTAGTATATACTGTGTATTTGTGAATACTTGTAATATCATGCAATATACTTCACCTTTAATCGTTATACTATGTAGACGCGCGAAAATATTTGCAAATATGATTGAATATATCAAAGGAGAATTAACAGAACTGACTCCTGCTTTGGCTGTTGTAGAAGCCGCCGGTGTCGGTTATGCTTTAAATATATCATTGAATACGTACTCGGCTATTCAAGGTAAAAAAGATGTGAAATTATATGTTCACGAGGCTTTAGTAGCGGGGGGGCGTGATGATTCTTTCACTTTATATGGTTTCTTTACAAAACAAGAACGTGAGTTGTATCGTTTACTGATTACAGTATCTGGCGTTGGAGCAAATACAGCTCGTATGATTTTATCTTCACTCTCACCGGTAGAGCTTTGTACGGTTATTTCTTCAGGTAATGATAAGATGCTGAAGAGTGTTAAGGGTATTGGTCTTAAGACGGCTCAGCGTATTATCGTTGATTTGAAAGATAAAATTATCAGTTTGGGTATAGCTACCGAATTACCTTCTAATGCAGGTCATGCAACTGCGATAATCAATAATGACGTCAAAGATGAAGCGGTTGCTGCTTTGACGATGTTAGGTTTTTCGCCAGCGCCTAGTGCTAAGGTGGTTACTGCAATCTTGACAGATAGCCCAGATATGCCGGTAGAGCAGGTGGTTAAGCTAGCGCTTAAGCAAATCAAGTAGTTTTGGTGTTGTATAGGCATGGATAAACTGAAGCTTAGTAGACTTCTGAGTATTGTATTACTGATGGTGGCAGCTATTAGTTATACGATAGCTATGCCTATACTCCAGAATAATAGGCAAAGAAATAAGCAACAACAGAAAGAAGACGAGAAAAAGAAAGTTATTGGTGTAAAAGCCCAGCCGATATTGGTTTATGAGGATTCGATTCCTGATTCTCTGTTGCATCCGCGTTGGCAGATTCAGCGAATCCAGCCGATAACAACAGCCGATTTGTCTCAGAATGCAACAGATTTGCGTCGTCCTGATAATCTGAAATATGAGGTGGTCTATAATGATACGATTAATCGTTATATTATAGGTAATAAAATAGGAAATACATGGATAACAACTCCGATAGTGATGACTCCTGAAGAGTATCTCAAGTGGAGTGAGACAGAAGCTCGTCTTCGCTTCTACCGTTCAAAGAATGACGAGATTTTCCAACGTAAAGGTAAGGATAAGTTCGATTTCAGTGATATGCACTTCGATTTGGGGCCAGCTGAGAAAATTTTTGGTCCTGGGGGAGTCCGTGTCCGTACGCAAGGTACTGCCGAATTGAAAATGGGTGCAACCATCAAGGATGTGGATAACCCTTCACTTCCTGTTAACAATCGTCATACTACCCAGATTGATTTTGATGAGAAAATTAATTTGAGTGTCAATGGTAAGATTGGTGATAAGGTTAATATGAACTTGAATTACAACACCGATGCTACGTTCGACTTCGACGCACAGAATATGAAGTTGAAATATGATGGTAAGGAGGATGAAATCATCAAACTTGTAGAAGCGGGTAATGTTAGTTTCCCGTCTAATTCTTCGCTGATTTCCAGTGCCAGCAGTCTTTTCGGTTTGCGTACAGATATGCAGTTTGGTAAATTAAAACTGCAGATGGTTGGATCACAGAAAAAATCGAATAATAAAAGTGTTAGTTCAAAAGGTGGTGTGCAGACTACTCCGTTCGAGATAGATGCAGCTAACTATGAAGAAAATCGCCATTTCTTCTTATCTCACTATTTCAGAGGCATTTACAATCAAGCAATGTCACGCCTCCCAAATATTTCTACGGGAATCAATATTACTAAAATTGAAATTTGGGTAACCAATAAGACAGGTACTACTTCCAATACGCGTAATATTGTCGCTTTGACGGGTTTGGGTGATAGACCTTTGTCTGCAGATTCTTCAAGTTGGAGTTTGCCTTCCAATACCGCAAATGATGAGTATGCTACTTTGAGTACAATGAGTGGTGTACGTGATATCGGACAAGCTACTTCCACTTTGGAGGGAATGAATATGGTAAGTGGCGTTGATTTTGAGAAACTGGAAAGTGCTCGCCTATTGTCATCCTCAGAATATAGCTATAATCCTTATTTAGGATTTGTTTCTTTGAAATCCGGATTGCAGACCGACCAAGTTCTGGCTGTAGCTTATTCATTTACTTATGGAGGACAGACTTATCAGGTAGGTGAGTTTGCCAGTGAGAAGACTAACGCCGGTGATGCTCTTTTGGTAAAATCATTGAAAAATTCTACTAATTCTCCTTCACAGAGAAACTGGAAATTGATGATGAAGAATGTATATTATCTAGCTTCTTCTGTCGAAAAGAGTAATTTTAAGTTGAATATTAAGTATCAGAGCGATACTACCGGTGTCTATTTGAGTTATATTCCAGAATCGCAAGTGAAGGATTATACCTTAATCAAGGCCGTAGGTGCTGATCGCTTGGATAATAACAATAAGGTACGCAGTAATGGTGCTTTCGACTATATTGAGGGTTATACTGTAAGTAATGGTCGTGTATTTTTGCCTCGAGTAGAACCTTTTGGTGATGACATGAAGGCATTCTTGATAAGTAAGGGTGTTTCAGCAGATGTTGCAGAAAAGTATAATTTCAGTGATTTGTATGATGCTACTAAGACGATAGCCATGCAGAATGCAGAGAAGGATAAGTACATTCTTACGGGTTCTTTCCGTGGTACCTCTGCAAATGTCATCTCGTTGGGAGCAGTAAATGTTCCACAGGGAAGTGTGATAGTTACTGCTGGTGGTGTTACTCTTACAGAGGGTTCTGACTATAGTATCGATTATAGTGCAGGTGAAGTTACTATTCTTAATCAAAGTATTATAGATGCTGGTACCAATGTGAATGTATCCTTTGCCAGTAATACCGATTATGGTCAAATTCGGAAAACGATGTTTGGCTTAAACTGGGAATATGATTTCTCTAAGAGTCTTCAAATGAGCGGTACTATTCAGCATTTATCTGAACAGGCACTTACTTCTAAGGTTACTATGGGCTCAGAGCCGCTCAACAATACTTTATGGGGTATAAATATTAATTGGAACAAGGAAAGTCAGTGGCTTACTGATATGTTGAATAAGATACCATTCTTGCATGTTACCCAGCCTTCAAAGATTTCGTTTACGGGTGAGTTTGCTCAACTTATTGCTGGTCAGGTAAGTGGTACTCAAGATAATGCATCTTATATTGATGACTTCGAGAATTCAACCAATGGTATAGATTTAAATTCACCAGTAGCCTGGATGTTGTCTAGTACTCCTTATGACAACGGAAATCATGGTTGGGGTTACAGTGATAAAACCTCTTTGAGCAGTGGGTATAAGCGTAGTCAAATAGCTTGGTATAATATTGATAACCTGTTTACACGTACCAGTAGTTCGCTCACACCTTCTCATATCAAGAGTGATCTTGATCAGTTGAGCAATCCATATTGTCGTGCCTGGTATGTTAACGAACTCTTCCCAAATAAGGAAGTTAGTTCGTATAATGGTGAATCTACGACGCTTAACTTGTTTAATATTGCTTATTACCCACAAGAGCGTGGACCATATAATTTTAGTACCTTATTAAATCAGGATGGTACATTGGCAGATGATCCAAAGAGTCATTGGGGTGGTTTCATGCGTAAACTGAATACTACGGACTTTGAATCTGCTAATATTGAGTATATCGAGTTTTGGATGATGGACCCATTTATCGGTCATGAGAATGATTTGAGTTATGGGGGTAATCTATATTTTAATTTAGGTGAAATTAGTGAGGATGTGCTCAAGGATGGACAGAAATTCTACGAGAGTGGTATGTCTGTAGATGGTACAGGTTCTTATGAAACTACCCAGTGGGGTAAGATACCAAAGAATGCTACCATTACTTATTCTTTTGCTACTTCCTCAGGAAGTCGTGCAAAGCAGGATGTGGGCTTTAATGGTTTAACGAATGAAGAAGAACGAGAAACTTTTGCAGATTACCTCAATACTGTCAAGGGGGTAGTTAGTGACTCTGTTTTCCAAAATGTCATCTATCCAGACCCTGCTAATGACCATTATCACTATTTCCGAGGTTCTGACTATGATCAGCAGCGTACCTCCATTCTTGATCGTTATAAGCGTATCAATAATCCAGAGGGCAATTCACCTGATAGTGATAATGATACCGAGAGTTACAGTACATCATACAAGACTACTCCTGATGTTGAGGATATTAATCAGGATTATACCCTGAATGAGAACGACCGCTATTATGAGTACAAGGTGCCACTCGACCCTACAAAAATGTCTGTCAGCAGTAATCAGTATATTGTCGATACGCATACGGTGTCAAGTCGATTGCGCAATGGTGACAGAGATAGTGTAACTTGGTATAAGTTCCGTATTCCTCTTTCTTCAGGATATACTCAGGTGGGCAGTATCTCAGACTTCTCAAATATTCGCTTTATGCGAGTTTATTTGTCAGATTTCGAAAAACCTATCATTTTACGTTTGGCTAACTTCTATCTTATGCGTGGCGACTGGCGTTCTTATGAGCAGCCATTAAGTAGCTCTTCATCAGGTATTATGAATGTGAGTTCAGTCAGTATCGAAGAGAATAATACCAAGGAGCCGGTTAACTATATTCTCCCACCCGGTATTAGCCGTAGTACCGACCCAACGCAGAGTCAGCTAACCCAAGAGGATGAGCGCTCACTTCAGTTAGAGGCAAATAATTTTGCTTCAGGAGAAGCACACGCTGTTTATAAGAATACCAATCTCGACTTGCGTGAATACAAACGTATTCAGATGTTTACGCATGCTAATGCCTTTGAGAATAATACTACCAATTTGAAAGATAAGGAAATGTCTGTCTTCATTCGTTTTGGAAGTGATTATCGTAACAACTATTATGAATACGAGATACCATTAGATTTGACAGAGGCGCGTCAGTACAGTCGTTACTCTTTAGCTGATTGTCAGGCTGTGTGGCCCGAAAATAATATGATGAATATTACGCTTTCGCTCTTTACTCAGTTGAAGAACAATCGAAATATTAAGAAGGCACAAGGTACCGCCTCATATACAGTAGAGTATAGTGAGTATGATACTGATTATCCGAATAATCGTGTCAGTATCAAGGGTAATCCAAGTTTGGGTGAGATCAAGACCATCATGATAGGTGTGCGTAATAATTCAAGTACAGTAAAGAGTGGTGAGGTTTGGGTTAACGAACTTCGTGTACTTGATTATACAAATGACGGAGGTTGGGCTGCTAATGGTAAACTCGATGTTCAGTTATCAGATTTAGGAAGTGTTAATGCTCGTGGAACTTATATTTCTGATGGCTTTGGTGGTCTTGAAGATGGCGTTGCTTCGCGAAGTACAGCTTCAGATGCGTCTTACTCGTTCACAACAAGTTTGCAGTTGGGTAAGTTCTTTCCTGATAAAGCAAAGATCTCTATACCTTTTTATTATAGTGTTACCAAAGAAACCTCAACGCCACGTTATAATCCGTTGGATACGGATATGAAACTGGAGGATGCACTTGATGCCTTAGCTGATGAGGCTGCAAAGGATAGTCTTCGTGATATTGCCATCACTAAAACCACCAATACCAACTTTGCTATTTCTAATGCCCGTATTGGTATTAGCACGAAGCGTCATCCGATGCCGTATGATCCAGCTAACTTTACGTTCTCGTATGCACATTCTCACTCACGTACATCAGGTGAGACAACGGTTTATCAGACTACAGATAACTGGAAAGGTAGTGTGAATTATAACTGGAGTCCAGTTTATAAAGCTTGGGAGCCTTTCAAAAAGCTCAAAAATAAGAGTAAGTGGCTTGATATATTTCGACGTTTTGGTCTCAACTGGTTGCCTCAAAATGTAGCTTTCAATACGGATATGACTCGTATTTATGACGAGTTACAAGAGCGCGATTTAGATGCAACAGAGAATGCCCAGTTACCTTTGCAGTATAGCTCAGATTTCCGATGGAACCGTGAGTTCTCTTTGCGTTGGGATCTCACTAAAAACCTGCACATGAATTTCCAGAGTGCTACGGATGCAGAAATTCAAGAACCAGACCGTCCTGTTAACAAAGACCTTTATCCAGATGATTATGAGGTGTGGCGTGATTCGGTATGGCAAAGTATCAAGCGTATGGGTACTCCTATTACGTATCAGCAGAATTTTAAGTTGCAGTATCAAGTTCCATTAAATTTGATTCCTGTATTTGACTGGTTGAATGCGGATGGTTCATATACCTCTAATTACAATTGGGAGCGTGGTACTCAGAGCGATAGTGTGTGGTCGGGTAATAAGATAACAACGAATCGTACCTATACAATAAACTCTACCATGAATATGGTGAAGTTGTATAACCATATACCATTCTTGAAAAAGGCGAACGAGCGTTTTGAAAAGAATGTCAGTACGGCAAGTTTACGTCAGAAAGAGGAACAGAAAAAGAAAGAGCGTGAAAAGAGAAAAGCGGAAGAAAAGAAATTGAAAGAAGAGGAGGTTAAGGTACGTCAGGAAGCCATTGCTGCCGGTAAAGATGGTGATGAAGCTGTGAAAAAGCTCCTAGCCGATCGTAAACTTAAAGAGCAGAAGAAAGCCCTTCCTCAGAATCGAAGAAGTTTCGAAAAAGAAATAACTCTTCTTCCTGATACTGTTATCAGTCTGCAGCATGGCAAGAATTCTAATCGTCTTATGGTGACAGCTCGTACTGTGGACGGTAAAGTTTTCCCATTGAAATTTAAAAAAGATGGTAAGAACAAGATTATCATTAAGAATAAGGTAGACTCAGCTCAGAAGGTAAAAGTTATCGTAACGCCTAAGACTCCGCTCGACGATGAGAAATGGTATAAGTTTGCTCAAAGTGCTGCGCGTGTTATGATGATGGTTCGCAATGTCAATGTAAGTTATCGTAATCAGTATTCGCTTACGTTGCCAGGTTTTATGCCTTATGTCGGTAACTTCTTGGGCCAGACGAAAGGTTCTGGCGTTTATTCTCCTGGACTCGATTTTGCTTTCGGTCTCGTAGATGATAGTTATATAACTAAAGCTCGAGATCATGGTTGGCTATTAAGTGATACCACGATGGCAACCCCAGCAACATCTAGTTCTTCTGAAGATTTACAGATTCGCATGACACTCGAACCGATTAAGAACTTGAAGATAGATTTGTCAGCTACTCGTACTCAGACGCGTTCAAGAAGTATGGAGTATGTTTATTCGAGTACACCTACCACAGAAAGCGGAACTTTCTCCATGACCACGATTTCGCTGAAAAGTGCCTTCGAGGGTATTGGTGATGCCAATAACGGTTTCTATAGCAAGAGTTTTGAGAAATTCTGTAATTCATTGGAATCATTCCAAAAGATGGTAGAAGCTCAGTATACGGGTTCTCAATACCCTGCAGGTTCAACTTTGGCAGGTAAGGAATTCAGTGCAACGGAGACACCTGTAGATAAATATAGTGCTGATGTCATGATACCTGCATTCTTGAAGACTTATGCTAATGGTGGAGGTTCTTTGAATATTTTCCCAACCTTGGCAAAACTATTACCTAACTGGTCCATGCGATATAGTGGATTAGGTAAGTTACCTTGGTTCAGAGATCATTTCAAGAGCGTCAATATTAATCATGCCTATAGAAGTGTTTATACAGTGGGTAGTTATAATAGCTATAGCAATTATCAGGAGTACATGAATGGCTGGGGGTTTGTTATCAACAGTTCTACAGGCGATCCTTCTCCTAAGAGTATGTATGATATCTCTACAGTAAGTATTAGTGAATCGTTCTCACCATTACTGGGTGTGGATATGACGTTCAACAATAACCTCACGGCTAAGGTGGAGTATCGTTCTACTCGTGTATTGAGTTTAAGTATGACCAGTGTTCAGTTGAATCAGGCTAGTAGTAAAGACTGGGTAGTTGGTATGGGCTATAAGATTAACGACTTTAATCTTTTTGGTGGTAGTCGTAAGATAAAAAGTCGTAGCAAGTCTGGTAATAATACTACGAACTCGAATAGCAGCAAGAGTACATCTGGCAATACCACCAAGGGACAGGCTAATCGTAACTTGAATCTTCGTTTGGATGTAAGCTATCGTAATCAGGCATCTATCACACGTGATATTCGTACAGTTACCAGTACGGCAAGCAGTGGTAATACGGCCTTTAAACTTAGTTTTAGTGCCGACTATACTTTAAGTCGATTACTTACGATGAGTTTCTATTATGATCGCCAAACGAATAATCCATTGCTCACCAGTAGCAGTTATCCTACTACTACACAAGACTTTGGATTAAGTATCAAGTTTAGTTTAACACGCTAACATTAATAAGGGGCGCTATCTCACAATGAGGTAGCGCCCCTTAATTAAATATATGTCTATCAGAATCGATATTGTATGCCTGCCAGAAAAGCATTGTAATGGCTTGAAAAAATATCGTGCCATTGTGTAAGTAGTTCCCACTTTTTTTGAAATACCTTGTGAATCTCAAGATTACCATAGGCACAGGTATTGTCATTATTACGTTGAGGTGCGTTCTTTGTGAAGAAGAACGTCTGTATTGCCAGTTTCCAGTTAGAAGGTAAATATAAAGCAGGATTCACTTGGAATACGCCGTAATTATTTCCGTTGGCACCATGGTAATAATGTGCTCCCGTATTGATGGAAGCGATGTTCTTTCGCCAAGTGACAGAAACATCCGCGGAAGCATAATCCGTATCTTTCCATCTGAAATAGTTGGTATTCATGTTAAACACGAAAGGATGCGAACTATATGAATAACCCAATTTGAAGAAGTTGATGCCCGTATCTGACCATTCAGGCAGAGGTAGTCCTGTCAATGCAGCCTGTTTGCGAGTGTAAGTTTCGCCAATGAAATCAGATATTATGGTATATTTATGATAATATGCCAACTGAAGTTGATTTTTCTGGTCGAAATGGTATACTGCACTGGCAATAAAGTGATTGTATCCCTTGTTTTCACTAGTTAAACCCAAGTATCGGTGGGCGTTGTAATGAGTATCTACAAATCGGTCACCCAAGCAAAAATCAAATTTGCCAAGCTTATAGTCCAGCTGAATATAATAGTTATAATAGAAAGTATTTAGGCAAGCATTACCGTCACCGGTAATGGGTTCTAAGTGATTTTCGAAGAGAAAATCAGCCTCAAAACCGAGCATCATCCATAGATTCGGAATTAGGATAGGGGTGTTGAGTTCGATTACGGCTACAGGGCAGTTATAATGGTAGCGACTGGTCTCTCTACTATACATATTCTGTGCTATCAGAAGCAGATTGGTACCCTTTTCATTGAAATCATGACTATAATCAATTTCAAATACATAATTACCATTCTGATATCTTTCTGGTTCTATAGGGGGTGTTGCATGTTGGTTGCTCACCGAGCCATTGAGAGCAGTAGTGAGAATATCACCGTTTCTTAATTGAGAATTTAGGTGAATACCAGCATATGTCTTGCGTTGCGTAATGTGATTAAAATCCTGATAGCCATAACTAGCATTAGCAAAAATATTCGTATTTTGAGTGCCTATCTTAGTTGTAATCGAAGGAGAAAAATAAGAATGTTGTCCCCCTTGTACTTCTACAGAACCTTCTACTCCCTTGTTATACTTGACAGGAACCAAGTCGATAACATGCTTAAAGCCTGATGTACCTTTGGCCACACCAGGATGATCACAAATTCTTATCTCTTTAAAGTCAGAGGCTTTTGTACGTGTAAGAAAAAGTCTTTGATCTACAGTCATCGGGATATTATTGATGCGAAGTTCGTAGTTGGATAAGGCACCGTCTGCCTGATACACCTGCAGATTATCCTCGAATCCAGAAGAGATTAATTCGGGAAACATTAAAAGTACGTCAAGTAGACTCTCTTCGTCATGAAGTTTGAGCTCTTGAGGATAGATAACTGTACGGTCACCTAGAAAGGTAATAGCAGGTTGACGGCTCTCTGCAGCAATGCTTGTTGTTGGCATAGAGAACAAACAAAGCATAGCCAAAGCCACTAATTTTTTTCTCATCATATCAAATAAATAGATGTTTATTTTACTGCAAAGTTACAAATAAATATTTGATGTCCCTTGAAAAAAATACTGATATTTATCAAAGTTATTAAAACATTGCATCATGTGATTATTTTTATTACCTTTGCACTGTAAATAATAAGAATTATGGAAGTAATACAAAGTTTTACGATTGATCATACCTGCTTGAAGCCTGGTATTTATGTGTCACGAGTAGATCGAAATTTCACTACTTTCGACCTGCGCATAACAGAACCAAATAAGGAACCAGCTGTGGCTCCAGCGGCTATTCATAGCATCGAACACTTGATGGCAACTTGGTTTCGCAATTCAAGAGTGAAAGATGATGTGGTATATGTTGGTCCGATGGGTTGTCTCACGGGTATGTATATCATTATGACAGGAACTTATTCTGTATATGATATGCGTGAACTGACCATAGAGTGTCTGGAGTGGATTCTCACCCAGACAGAGGTGCCTGCTACAACTCCTGATACTTGTGGTAATTATTTGTTGCACGATTTACCTATGTGCAAGTGGGAGTGTGCCCGATACCTCGATCGCCTAAAGAATGATTTTCACTGTGAATATAATAAGTTGAAAGTCACTCTTGAAGATGGTAAGACTTTTGCAGACGCTTAGCTCAAGTGCTCTTATAAGAGTGTAAGGTAAAACAAAGAATTAACGGCTGACTTACGCAAAGGTAAGCCAGCCGTTAAAATATGTAAGTTTCTCAATTATTTTTTGTCGTATGCGTGAGCAGGGTAGTCTACAGTATAATGCAAACCTCGGCTCTCCTTTCGTTCGATAGCCATGCGGGTAATAAGGTAACCTGTATTAATCATGTTACGAAGCTCACAAAGTTCTTTGCTTACTTTGACACGCTTAAATAGGTTCTCGGTCTCTTCATAAAGCAAGTCGAGACGATCCCAAGCACGTTTCAGTCGGAGGTCACTACGTACGATGCCGACGTAGTTACTCATAATCTGTCCTACCTCTTTTATACTTTGGGTAATCAGAACCTTTTCCTCATTAGTCAATGTACCCTCGTCATTCCATTCAGGTACCTTCTCATTAAAGTCGTAGTCATTTACGTGCTCGATACTATGTTTAGCAGCAGCATCTGCATACACTACAGCTTCGATGAGAGAATTACTTGCCAATCGGTTTCCACCATGTAGACCTGTACAAGAACATTCGCCCAGAGCATAGAGACCGTTGATACTTGAACATCCGTTCAAGTCTACCTTGATACCACCACACATGTAATGTGCAGCAGGGCGAACAGGAATCATTTCCTTGGTAATGTCTATACCGATGCTAAGACATTTGGTATAGATATTTGGGAAGTGATGTTTGGTCATTTCTGGATCTTTATGAGTAACATCCAAGCAAACGTGATCGAGACCGTGAATCTTCATCTCCTTATCAATGGCACGAGCTACGATATCGCGTGGAGCCAAACTCAATCGCTTATCATATTTTTCCATGAAAGTTTCGCCATTAGGTAGCTTCAGAATACCACCATAGCCACGCATAGCTTCTGTGATAAGGAAGGCTGGGTGGGTTTCGCCAGGATGATATAATGAAGTAGGGTGGAACTGTACGAACTCCATATCCTTCACGGTACCCTTAGCGCGATATACCATAGCTTCACCATCGCCTGTGGCAATTACAGGATTGGTTGTGGTCTGATATACAGCACCACATCCACCGGTACACATCACTGTTACCTTACTTAGGTATGTGTCAACTTTCTCGGTCTCAGGATTGAGAACGTAAGCACCGTAACAATTGATATAAGGAGTGCGACGAGTAACCCGCGCTCCCAAATGGTGTTGCGTAATAATTTCTACGGCGAAATGGTTTTCCTTGATTTCAATGTCAGGGTTAGTACGGACAGCTTCCATGAGGGCTCTCTGTATTTCGGCACCTGTATCATCTGCATGATGTAGGATGCGGAACTCAGAGTGTCCACCTTCGCGATGGAGGTCATAGCGGCCGTCCTGCATTTTGTCGAAGTTAGTTCCCCAGTCTACGAGTTCCTTAATTTGTGAAGGAGCTTTTTCTACAACCTGTTTTACTGCTTCTTTGTCGCTGATGAAGTCACCAGCTACCATTGTGTCGTGGATATGTTTCTCAAAATTGTCGACCTCAAGGTTGGTCACTGAAGCTACACCGCCTTGTGCAAAGGAAGTATTCGCTTCTTCCAATGAGGTTTTACATATCATACATATTTTGCCTTTATGTGCTTTCGCAACCTTTAAGGCATAACTCATTCCGGCAATACCTGAGCCGATAATGAGGAAATCATATTTATAAACCATGATTAAATTATAATGGTTGTTTGTTAAACTAGTTGCAAAAGTACGAATTTATCAGCAGAAAGCACACACGAAAAGTATTTTTTTTGTAATTTTGCAAATGGATGTGTCGGTTTGCTAAAAAATTGACACCAATGCATATAATGATTTCTTAACTGTGGATAGACTATTTCATCAGCGATTTACCATAGCTGCCAAAAGTGGCATAACTGTATTTGTTTTGTTGGCTTTTTGGTTTTTTTGGCAGAAACAGGCTCTTGTCGGTTTGTTTCTGATGATTATAGTTGTGGGTATGATAGAGCGTGTTCTCCATACGACATATACCTTTAAGCGGGTAAAGCCGATTGATCGTGATGAAGAAACCGAGTTTCTTATCGTTGATAAGGGGCGATTTTCAAGAAATGTGAACATCCCGGTTCCTGAAATTAAAAAAGTATGTATCCTTCCGACAGCATTTCGTCTTTCTCACTTTATTCTTATTGAGTATGGTGAGGGTAATATGGCGAGTTTTCAGCCGGAAGATGATCAGGCTTTCTTAGCCGAACTTCAGAAGAGAAAAAAGAAATGAAAGAATTGAAAAGATTGAGTAAGAAAGGATTCTGGGTATTATGCTTACTTTGTATTTTTAATTGTCAGGTTTGGGCGCAGACCGAAGAGGTGATTGACGATGACGATACGCTTGTTGCAGATACTCTCTTTACAGATACTCTTGCCGTAGATAGCATCCGTTTACCTTGGCCAGAATCTGTTCAGCGACAATTAGATCATTTACTACAGCATAGTATGTTTGATACGTCACAGTTGGGTCTTATGGTATGGGATCTTACTGCGGACAGTTGTATCTATAAGCATAATGAGCGTCAGCTCCTTCGTCCGGCGAGTACGATGAAGGTAATTACTGCTATTGCAGCTATCGATCGTCTGGGAGGCTCGTTCCAGTTTAAGACACAATTGAAATATACCGGTACTATTGATAATCATTGTCTTAATGGCGATCTATATTGTGTAGGTGGTATGGATCCCCGATTTAATAATGATGATATGAAAGCGATGGTGTCGAGTCTTCGAGAGATGGGTATAGATACTATTCGTGGCCATATTTATGCTGATGTATCGCTTAAAGATAGTAATAAATTTGGTGAAGGTTGGTGTTGGGATGATGATAATCCTGTACTTACCCCTCTATTACTTGGACGCAAAGATCAGTTTATGGATCGATTTATGAGTAAGATTCATGAGGATAGTATCGTTTGTTCTTACTATACCTATAGTAATAAGACTTGTCCATCAGAAGCTTATACCATTTCTACTCGTAGCCACTCTATCGATCAGATATTAATGCGTATGCTTAAGGAAAGCGATAATCTTTATGCTGAGTGTCTTTTTTACCAGATGGCAGCCAGTACAGGTAATAGACCAGCTTCTGCTAAGAGCGCTCGTTGGGTAGAAAAGAAATTAGTACAGAAAGTAGGTCTGGATCCGTCTCGCTATAAGTTTGCTGATGGTAGTGGACTTTCTTTATACAATTATGTGTCGGCAGAACTAGAAATAAAGCTCTTGCGTTATGCCTTCAATAATAATAACATCTATCTGCATTTACATCCGGCTTTGCCAATAGCAGGTGTAGATGGTACTTTGAAGAAACGTATGCATGGCAGTTTTACTCATGGTAATGTATATGCTAAGACGGGTACGGTTACGGGTATCAGTAGTTTGGCCGGTTATTGTAAGGCCGCTAATGGGCACAACCTGTGTTTTGCCATTATTAATCAGGGTGTAATGCATGGTAAAAACGGCCGTAACTTCCAAGATAAGGTTTGTACTTTGTTGTGCCAACCACAGTAATGATAAGATAAACAGTCAAACATCGTATGGAGGATATAAAAGTATTTGTAGAACAACTTATCAATTTGACGGGTATCAATGGTATTGCTGTTCCGATAATTCGGCACGGTGTCATGATACTATTTGCAGTTTTATTGTCGTGGGTGGCTGGCTTGTTGTGTCGTCGGCTGTTAGTGCCATTGTTCAAAAAGATTATCGCACATACAGAGGTGAAATGGGATGATATCATTTTTAGTGATAAGGTACTTCTCAGTGCTTGCCACATTGTGCCTGCCATCGTGATTTGGGTATTGTTGCCTCTTGTCTTTTATCAGTATCCTTTTGTCCGGGAATTATTAAAACGTGCCACTGCTATCTATATTACGGTTATGAGTACCCGTACTTTGGTGGTTTTTATTGATGGTTTTAACCGTTTGGATGACCAGCCTAATCGTAAGAGTATTCAACAATACATGCGTAGCTTTTGCGGTGTTCTCAAAATTGCGATGTATTTTGTAGCGACTGTTGTCGTTGTTGCTATCGTATTGGGAAAAAATCCGATGACTCTTTTTGCAGGATTGGGTGCTACTAGTGCTATCCTCATGTTGATTTTCAAAGATACCATTACCGGTTTGGCTTCAGGTGTTCGCTTAAATAGTAATGATATGGTACATCGTGGTGATTGGATTACCGTGCCAGGTACACCTGCCAATGGTATTGTTAAGGATATTACCTTGACCACGGTTAAGGTTCAGAATTTTGATAATACCATAGTAACGATTAGTCCTACAACCTTAGTTACCGGTTCTTTCCAAAACTGGATAGGTATGCAACAGAGTCCGGGTCGTCGTGTACAACGAAAGTTTTATCTCGATTGTCATTCTATCAAGCGAGTTAATGAGGGGAAGGATACAAACTTTGGTCAGTATCGGGCAGCAATCAAAAAATACTTAGAAACCCATAAAGCTGTTAATGCCAATATGCTTATTATGGTTCGCCAAATGGAAGGTACCCAAAGTGGTATTCCTATTGAAGTGTATTTCTTCTTGAAATACAAGGAGTGGAAAGTATATGAAGAGCATTTGGCTAGTATTATGGAACATATCTATGCTCTTGCTGCAGATTTCGACGTAAAACTTTATGAGCAGTATCCAGAGCAATAGCACCTTGTGACGAGTAGATGCTTATGGCTTTATTTTTTGGTAAGCTAATCGTTCATCGCCATTTTCCAGATAGATAATACCGCAATAAGTAAAGCCATGCTTCTGTAGATTATGTTGCATGATGGTATTATTGCGATGAGTATCAATACGTATATTTGAATCAATTTGGAAGCAGAAATCCATGGTGCTTTGGAAGATACCGTGAGCATTGGGTACACCTGCAATACGGTGAATGACATGATAGGGGAGAGACTCCTCAAGCCATTTTCCATTGTTGATAACAGCATATGTTGGGTCAGGGGAAGGTAATAGAGCGAAATAGCCTACGATTCGAAAAGCTTCTTCTATCACGTATCCACCTCCTAAGGCAATGTCATGTCGGATAATATCAGCTGAAGGGTAACCATCACTCCATTGATGTAAATTTCCAGATGAGCGCATAATTTTCTTTGCTTCATCCATAACGAGGAGTATATTGTGGATATCTTGCTCGTTTGCTAGTCTAATATTATATTTCGTTTTCATGTTGTATTTTCTATACGACTTAGCTTTATTAGAATGTCGCCCGATAGTATGATTTATTCTACCGTGTTATATTCTTCTACAGATGTAACGATATTTACAGTACTGTCACCATGGTTGATTGGCATAAAGCCTACACGTACTATTTGTCCGAAATCAGCATTGCCTTTTACCTTGATATGCTTGCTTTTCCAATAGAGTGTAGTATCTTGTCGTGATGGATAGCTAATAAGTTGTAGATTATTCTTATCTGACCCTTCACCTATAATAAAGATATTTGAACTGTCTTGTACTGTTGAATCTTTGACTGTAGACTTGCTTATTTTTTGGTGTATTTGAGCAGGCTCAAAAACGGATGCTGCTACGGTATCGCCATCATTTTGACTTGGAGCCATTTTGCATCCTATAGCAAATGTACTTGCAACTATGATAGCTATAATAGGCAATATTGCTTTTTTCATTGTTTATTGATTCTTTGTTAATAATATGAATCGCAAATTCATAATTCAAAACAAAGGTAGATAAATTTATTCAAAATAAATCATCTGTTTCTGATAAAAATAGTTATTAAGTGATGTAATACCGTTCGTGCGTAGCGTTTCTTATAAAAAATAATCGGCGAACCCAGTTGTTTGGATTCGCCGATAGTTTGATATATGAAATAACTCTCAATTATTCTGCAGTTTCCTCATCTTCTGCTACGAAACTCTTAAGATCTTCAGCATTGAAATTCTGGATGTAGGCAGCTGAACCGATAACCTCTTCCTCGGCCATGCGAACGAAGACGTTAGCACTCTTCTTGAAAAGTTCTGGAGCCTTGCTAGCGTCAGCAATAATAAGCAAAGACTCTACGATGTCGGCTGTCATGTTATAAAGTCGACGACCCAAGAAGTCATGTTCATCCTGATTTTCATCAGCCTTAACTTTCTGAATGGCAGCTTCGTATGCTTCAACCAACTTTGCCACACGAGCCTGTAATGGTTTCATGCAGTCGCAAACCTCTTCCTGAAGCATCTCTTTGATGATATTGAGATAAGTACCATTAGTGATATAGCGGATTGCTGCAACAACTTGGAGCTGTGTAGTACCCTCATAGATAGAGAAAATACGAGCATCGCGAAGTAAGCGCTGACTCTTATACTCCATAATGAAACCTGAACCACCATGTACTGATACGGCATCGTATGCATTCTGGTTAGCATACTCAGAGTTTGTACCTTTAGCCAGTGGAGTGAAGGCATCAGCCAAACGGCTATACAACTTCATTTCCTTACGTTCTTCTGGAGTCAACTTACGCTCACGAGAGATATCCTCCAAAGCTTTATAGATATCAACATAGCGTGCTGTCATATAGAGAAGAGAACGACCTGCGTCGAGTTTTGCTTTCATACGAGAGAGCATATCGTAAACTGCAGGGAAAGTGATAATCTTCTTACCAAACTGCTGGCGCTCTTTAGCATAAGCGAGAGCTTCATTATAAGCCTCCTGTTCTACACCAACACTCTGGGCAGCGATACCCAAACGTGCACCATTCATCAATGCCATGACGTATTTTATCAAACCGAGTTTACGATCACCACATAGTTCAGCCTTGGCATTCTTATAAGTAAGCTCACAAGTAGGTGAACCATGTATACCCAGCTTGTGCTCAATGTGTCGAACATCTACACCACCATCACGCTTGTCGTATATGAACATAGACAAACCACGACCATCGTGTGTACCTTCCTCAGAACGAGCCAATACCAAGTGAATGTCAGAGTCACCATTGGTAATAAAACGTTTTACACCATTCAGACGCCATGTACCGTCCTCATCCTGTGTAGCTTTCAGCATGACACGCTGTAAATCAGAACCAGCATCTGGCTCTGTTAAGTCCATAGACATCGTTTCACCCTCAGCGATACGTGGAATGTACTTCTGACGCTGTTCCTCTGTACCAAATTCATAAAGAGTATCGATACAGCTTTGGAGTGACCATACATTTTGGAAACCAGCATCGGCAGCTGAAATAATTTCAGATGCCATAGAGAATACTACATTAGGAAGGTTCAAGCCATTGTAGCGGCGAGGCATAGAGATACCCCAAAGACCGGCCTTACGAGTAGCTTCGAGGTTTTCGAAAGTTTTGCTGGCATAAATCATTCGACCGTTTTCGAGATGTGGACCTTCGAGGTCTACGCTCTCAGAATTTGGTTCGATGATATTAGCTGCAACGTCACCTGTAATATCAAGTAAGCGCTTGTAGTTTTCGATAGCATCCTCGTAGTTAACTGGAGCATCTGCATATTTATCTTTGTCTGCGTAGTTGCGCTCTTTCAGTTCAACAATACGCTTCATCAGAGGGTGGTTCAGATGGAACTCAATCTCTGGATGATCTGTATAATAGTTTGCCATTTTTTACTTAGAATTCTGTTTGTAATACTTAATGAGCTTAGGGAGAACTTCCTCGCAAGTGCCATTGATAACATAGTCGGCAATCTTGTTGATAGGAGCATCTGGATCGCTGTTAACAGAGATGATAATACCTGCATCCTGCATACCGGCGATATGCTGAATCTGACCAGAGATACCACAAGCGATATAAACTTTAGGATGTACAGTTACACCTGTCTGACCAATCTGTCGATCATGGTCTACCCAACCAGCATCTACAGCAGCACGACTTGCACCTACTTCGCCATGAAGTTCTTTAGCGAGTTCGAAGAGAAGATCGAAACCTTCCTTGCTACCTACACCATAACCACCAGCAACTACGATAGGAGCACCCTTCAGATTGTTCTTGGCTGCTTCTACATGACGGTCGATAACTTTCACAACAAAGTCAGCCTCTGGTACATATTTAGCAACATCAGGGTAAACGACTTCGCCTTTAGCCTGGCCATCGTAGATAGCCTTCTGCATAACGCCAGAGCGTACTGTAGCCATTTGTGGACGGTGGTCTGGGTTAACAATAGTAGCTACGATATTACCACCGAAAGCAGGACGAATCTGATATAACAGATTATCATAGTGCTTACCACTCTTCTTATCATCGTATTCACCGATTTCCAACTGTGTACAGTCGGCAGTCAAACCTGAAGTCAATGAAGAAGATACGCGTGGACCAAGGTCACGACCGATAACGGTAGCACCCATCAAAGCAATCTGTGGATTTTCTTCCTTGAACAGATTAACGAGAATATCAGTATGAGGAGCTGATGTATAAGGGAAAAGACCCTCAGCATCGAAAACAAACAATTTATCTACACCGTAAGGCAGTATCTGATCTTCTACCTTACCCTTGATGCCAGTACCGGCAACGATAGCGTGAAGTTCTACACCAAGATTATTGGCCAACTTACGACCTTTGGTGAGAAGTTCCTGAGAAACTTCCTGAATGGTAGTTTCTTCAACTTCGCAATATACAAAAACGTTATTCATAAATTAGCCAATAATTTTTTCGTCTAACAATTCTTTCATCAGGCTGTTGATATCTTCATCACTTCCTGTAAGGGTCTTGCTTTCCTTAGCCTGGAACACAATGTTCTTAACGGCTTTTACCTTAGTAGGTGAACCTGATAAACCACACTGTGCCTCGTCACCATTTACATCGGCTACACTCCACTGATTGAGTGTAAGATAAGGACGTGTCTCGTAAAGGTCAGTCCAAGGTTCGTCACCTTTGCGTTCCATAGGGCAAGTAGCATACTTATACTTCATGACGAGCTTGGCATTGCATGGACGAGCAGGAGCAGCTGAGCCATTAACAGTAATTACAACAGGAAGAGGAGCGACAACAGTCTCAACACCACCATCAATGTGACGACGGATAGTAGCTTTCCCATCCTCGATTTTTACGACTTCTTCTGCGTATGTTACCTGGTTTAAACCCAGTTTCTGAGCAACCTGTGGACCAACCTGAGCTGTATCACCATCGATAGCCTGACGACCACCAATTACGATATCTACATGGCCAATTTTTTGGATAGCTGTTGCCAAAGCGTAAGAGGTAGCTAAGGTGTCAGCACCAGCAAACTTACGGTCGGTAAGTAACCAGCCTGTATCTGCGCCTCTGTAAAGGCCTTGACGAATAATTTCACCGGCACGTGGAGGCCCCATGGTAAGTACTCCTACGGTAGAACCTGGATTTTGGTCCTTGATACGAAGGGCCTGCTCCAAAGCATTTAAGTCTTCTGGATTGAAGATTGCAGGTAAGGCAGCACGGTTGACGGTGCCTTCGGCAGTCATGGCATCTTTACCCACATTTCTTGTGTCTGGTACCTGCTTAGCAAGTACTACAATATTCAACTTCATATATAAAAGTGTTTTATAAGATCAATCGGTTTTATTAAAAATACCTCGCAAAAGTACATTATTTTCTATTATTGTACAAATAAATTTGCTTTAAAATGCACATCGTGCTATTTTATGTGCACATTTTTTTCTAAATGTGCAGTATAGATTTTATCATTTCATTGCTTTTTGTTATCTTTGCACCTAATTATAATAAGCCTATAAAAAATAATAAATACCTATTAAAAGATGAAGCGACTTTTTACATCTATAACTCTAATGTCAGCTATTGCAGCTGGAGCTATGGCTCAAACTGGATTTGATAATTTACCTGACCCTGTTGAAGATGTCAACAAGGTGGTTGATAATACTCCGGACAGTATCGCTAAGGCATTGATGTCTCGTCCGGCTCCTGGTTCTACCCGTAAAGGTAACCAACCTGTTTTGTTCCTAGTGGGCAACAGTACGATGCGTAATGGTACCCTTGGTAATGGTAATAACGGTCAATGGGGTTGGGGCTTTTTTGCCAGCCAGTATTTTAATGCCAACAAAATTTCGGTGGAGAATCAGGCTCTCGGTGGTATGAGTACTCGTACTTTCTACCGTAAGTTATGGCCTGCTATCGAACAAGCTTTGAAGCCAGGTGACTGGGTAATTATCTCTATCGGACATAATGATAATGGCCCTTATGACTCTGGTCGTGCACGTGCAGTTATTCCGGGGACAGGAAATGATAGCTTGCATGTAAAGATTAAGGAAACCGGTGAGGAAGAAACGGTATATTCTTATGGTGGATATCTTAGAAGATATATAGCGGAGTGTCGCGCTAAAGGTGCGCATCCTATTTTGATGTCGCTTACTCCTCGTGATGCTTTTGATGAAAAGACGGGAAAGATTATACGTAAGCCGCAGACAGGTTGGGCTGCTGTAGTGGCTGCTGAAGAAGGAGTGCCTTTTGTAGATTTGAATGAAATAAGTGGTCAAAAACTTGACTCTTACAGTAAATGGAAAGAGCAGTACCATTTCTATCAGGATCATATCCATAGTAGTGCATGGGGGGCTCAGATGAATGCACGCTCTGCGGCAGAGGGTATTGCCGCGAGCCGTAATCCTGATTTGAAACCTTTACAGGATATGATGATTAATGTGGCTCTTCCTACATGGCCCGTAAATCGTGAGAAGGGTAAACCGGTAGTTTGGATTACTGGTGACTCTACTGTAAAGAATGCTGATAAGGATAAAAATGGTATGTGGGGATGGGGTTCTCAAGCTAACACCATTTTCAATGAAAAGAAAATTACCATCTATAATGCAGCTATGGCCGGAAGAAGCAGTAGAAGCTATATCCGTGAAGGCCGTTGGGAAAAGGTGTATAACAGTTTGCAGCCAGGCGACTTTGTGCTGATTGAGTTCGGTCACAATGACATTTGTCCTATTAATGACAAGAAAGAGCGTGGTGTAATCGCTTCTGCAGATGATACTTGTCATGTGTACAAGATGGAGAAAGATGGCCGTTATGAACTGGTATACAGTTTTGGATGGTATT
This sequence comes from Segatella baroniae B14, assembly GCF_022024235.1. Classification (GTDB taxonomy): domain Bacteria; phylum Bacteroidota; class Bacteroidia; order Bacteroidales; family Bacteroidaceae; genus Prevotella; species Prevotella bryantii. Next base: position 1,531,471 of record NZ_CP091799.1, on the reverse strand, counting down.
TGAAAAAAATGATCGATGATGCCCGTGAAAAGGGGGCTACACCTATACTGGTATCATTGACACCTCGTAACGAATGGCCTAATGGTAAGATTGAGCGTAGAAACGACAGTTATGGCAAATGGTATCGTGAGGTCGTAAAGGCAACGGGTGTAGAGTTCCTTGATTTACATAATATTTCAGGTGACTGGCTCGATAAGCATTGCGGAAGTAAGGATAAAGCCATGAAGTATTTTAATCATGACCATACCCATACCAGTCTGAAGGGTGCTCAGATGAATGCCCAAAGCATAGCCAGAGGGTTGAAACAAATCAAGAGCAAACTGGCTGATTATTTGAAATAAAAACAAAATATAGACCATATATATTATATGATAGATAGATCGACAGTACAAAAGATTATGGATGCCACCAACATCGTGGAGGTGGTATCCGAATTCGTGTCATTACGAAAGTCAGGAGCTAACTATAAAGGGCTCTGTCCTTTCCATGATGACACCACACCGTCGTTCTATGTCTCTCCGGCTAGAGGAATCTGTCATTGTTTTACGTGTGGAAAGGGTGGCAATGCTGTCAATTTCCTCATGGAACATGAGCAGATGACTTATCCGGAATCTTTGCGCTGGCTGGCTCGAAAATATCATATCGAGATACAGGAACGCGAACTAAGCGAAGAAGAAAAAAGGCAGGAAAATGAACGAGAAAGTATGTTCATTGTCAACGAATGGGCAGCTAAGTATTTCCAGAATATCCTGCATCATGATGTCGATGGGCTGGCTGTGGGGATGCAATATTTCCGTAGTCGTGGCTTTCGTGATGACATCATTCAGAAGTTTCAGTTGGGATTTGACCTTCCTGAGCGTAATAAGTTGCCAGAAACTGCTATTCAAGAAGGCTATCAGAGGGAATTCCTTATCAAGACCGGTCTTTGCTATGAACGAGATCATGGTGAACTAGTAGATCGATTTGCTGGTCGTGCCATGTTTCCTTGGATAGGTGTCAGTGGTAAGGTTGTGGCTTTTGGTGGACGTGTGCTCGATTCGCGTACCAAGGGTGTAAATCAGAAATATGTTAACTCACCTGATAGTGAGATTTATCATAAGGAACGCGAACTATACGGTATCTATCAGGCTAAACGTGCCATAGCCAAAGAAGACCGTGTTTACATGGTAGAAGGTTATACAGACGTTATTTCCATGCATCAGAGTGGTATCGAAAATGTTGTGGCTAACTCGGGTACAGCATTGAGTAAATATCAGATACATTTACTACATCGATTTACCTCTAACATCGTCTTGCTCTATGATGGTGATGCTGCCGGTATCCATGCAGCTCTTCGTGGTACCGATATGCTTTTGGCTGAAGGTATGAATGTAAAGGTGCTCTTGTTACCTGACGGGAATGACCCGGATAGTTTTGCCCGCAGTCATACGGCAGAAGAATTTCGCCAATATGTAGAAGAGCATCAGATGGACTTTATTGAGTTTAAGACTGATGTGCTGCTGAAAGGAGTAACCGACCCCATTAAGCGATCAGAGGCTATCAATTCGATTGTCTTTAGTGTATCTGTCATAACCGATCAGATTATTCGAGCTACTTATATTCATGACTGCTCTGTGCGACTCGGTATTGCTGAGGCTACATTGATTAGTACGATGAATCGTTTTATCCGAGAAGGGCAAGATGAGAAGATCAAGGAAGAGCAACGACAGATTAATCAGCAAAGCCAGGAAACAGTGGAACTTCATTCTGCCGAGACGCAGAAAACGGCTATGGATACTGTGCTTGGGTTCAATCAGTCAACATCTTCACAAGCCTCACATGTCGAGACGATGCTTGTGCAGATGTTGGTAAGATATGGTGACCGGGTAATTACGATTATTGCACCAGACCGATCGGAGATTAGCTTGCCTTTAGCTCAATATGTGGGACTGGATTTGGGAAGTGACCAACTTCGTTTTCATGATGATCGTTATAATCAGATACTCAATGAGGCTTTACAGCATGTTGGGGAAGAAAACTTCAAATCAGAATCTTATTTTCTGCAGCATCCTGATCTGAAGATCAGTGGTCTGGCGGCCAAACTCTGTGTAGATAAGGTACAAATCTCTAAGAGTCTGAAACCGGAACCAACTGAGGAGCAAATAAGAAATAATGTACTTCGACTAGTATTGAACTTTCGTTGTGAATTTATGGAGAATCGTTTAAAGAATCTGAAAAATCAGATTAACCAACTCTCGATCAGCGATCCGGATGATAAACTATTAGAAGTAATGAAGGAATATAAGGAAGTGCAAGACATCCGTAATGTGCTTGCCAAAAAATTGGGAAATGAAATAATACAATAAGGAAGACAATATGTATTATATAGAAAAAAGTTTAGAGGTGTCGGCAAGTCACCATTTAAATCTCTCTTATGAGAGCAAGTGTAGTAATGTGCATGGCCATAACTGGCACATAAAAGTATATTGTAAGTCGAAAACCCTGAATAAAGATGGCATGGTAGAAGATTTCGGTGCGATTAAGCAGCGAATTCATGGTGTCTTGGATCATGCTGATTTAAATGAGGTTCTTCCGTTCAACCCTACAGCCGAGAATATAGCGCGATGGATAACCGAGCAGATTCCTACTTGCTATAAAGCAACTGTTCAGGAAAGCGATAACAATATTGCTACTTATGAAGAAGATTAACGAGATATTTTATTCTCTTCAGGGAGAGGGACGCCATACTGGTAGAGCTGCTATCTTTATTCGGTTCAGTGGATGTAATCTGAAGTGCTCGTTCTGTGATACCGATTTCAAGGACTATCAGGAAATGAGCGATGAGGATATATTATATAAGGTGGAAGAACTCCGTAAGGATAAAATAAAGGATGCGGGACAGCCTAAGCCTATGATAATTCTCACTGGTGGCGAACCTACGATGCAGGTAGATGGTGCTTTTATAGATATGTTCCATGCTGCTGGTTATTTTGTGGCAATGGAGTCGAATGGAACGAAGGAACCACCAAAGCAATTAGACTGGTTGACTGTTTCGCCAAAAGAGCATGTGAAGGTAGCTCAATGTGATGAGCTGAAGTGTATCTTTGATGGAGAGCATCAAGTAGATACATTTGGTATTAAAGCTTATTACTATTATCTTCAGCCATGCGATACAGGAGATGCTCAAAAAAATCAGGAGATTCTTTCTGCTTGTGTAGCCTATATTGAGCAGCATCCGAAATGGCGTTTGAGCTTGCAGACTCATAAACTCATTGGATTTAAATAAGAAGAAAATTAAACCTATACCTGACATGATCTATATACATTGGATATTTCTGCTAGTCTATTTTATCATTATCATTGGAACCATGATGGCGGTATTGATGGACAATAGACAACCTGCCAAAACCATGGCATGGCTCCTTGTTTTATGGTTCCTACCGGTGGTCGGAATTATCCTGTATATCTTCTTTGGGCAGAATACCCGAAAGGAAAAAATGATAAGTCAGCGTAGTCTCGATCAACTGACAAAACGGTCGATGCTGGAATTTGCAGAACAGGAAAATCTGCATATTCCAGATAATTATCGCCCATTGATGCGCCTATTTACCAATCAGAATTGGGCATTTCCTTTTAAAGATAATATGGTGGATGTGATGACGAATGGTTATGATTTCGTGTTTGCATTGTTACGCGAAATTGGTAAGGCTCGTCATCATATCCATATCGATACCTATATTATAGAGAATGATCCTGTAGGAAATCTTATTGCTGATGCGCTCATTGATAAAGCTCGGCAAGGGGTAGAGGTGCGTTTGATTTATGATGATGTGGGTTGCTGGAAAGTAAATAACCAATTTTTCGATCGTATGCGTGATGCAGGTATTGATGTGCATGCTTTTATGCCCGTTAAGTTTCCTGCTTTCACGAGCAAAGTAAATTATCGAAATCATCGTAAGCTCTATATATTTGATGGCCAGGTAGGGTTCATCGGGGGAATGAACATTGCTTTGCGATATGTAAAAGGAACTAAAAAAGGTGGTTGGCGTGATACACAACTTCGTATAGAGGGTGGAGGGGTATACGCTCTACAGCGTGCTTTTTTGGTGGATTGGTATTTTGTAGATCGTAGTTTGGTTACAGGTCGTAATTACTATCCTCCTGTTAATCCGGCTATCAAAAATAATTGTTTAGTGCAGATTGTAACCAGCAGTCCTATATCACCATTTCCTGATATTATGCAAGGTTATGTGCGCATTCTTTTGCAGGCGCGACAGTATGTGTACATGGAGACTCCATATTTTATACCCAATGAGCCTGTGCTCTTTGCAATGCGAACTGCTGCGTTGGGAGGAGTGGATGTACGCCTAATGTTGCCCATGCATACCGATTCAAAACTGATAGAGTGGGCAAGTCGTTCGTTTGTAAAAGAAACTTTGGAAGCTGGTGTGAAAGTGTATCTATATCAGGATGCCTTTAATCATAGTAAGCTGTTGGTAAGTGATGATACTATTTCTACTTGTGGTAGTACGAATATAGATGTGAGAAGTTTTGAGCACAATTTTGAATCCAATGCTTTCTTTTATGATAAGGGCATGGCTTTAAAACTGAAAAATGTGTATCTGGAAGATGAAGCCCATAGTTTAATACTGGCCGATGCTATAGATCTAGAAAAGCGTCCGTTCCTGTATAAACTATGGGAGAGTTTGGTAAGACTGCTTAGTCCTCTACTTTAGTACCTTCTACCTTTACAGTATCAGATACAGTATTTGTTTCATTGTTTTTTGCTTTGAAAAGGGTAAAGTTAACGCTACCATAATGTCTGTGTTCCAGGAAACAAGGATGATCTGAGAAATCATAATCTTTACCATGTTCGAAAACAAAAATACCCTCATCACTTAGTATACCCTGATTTAATACCAAGTTAGGTATAGTAGCTAATTCCTTCAAAGCATAAGGAGGGTCAGCAAATATGAAATCAAACTGCTGACGGCATTTCTTGATAAAGCGGAATACGTCTCCACGAATCAGTAAATCCTGATCACAGTTTATCTTCTTAAAGCATTGGCTGATAAAGTTAGCGTGGTCACGGTCAGCCTCTACGCTCACTACTTGCTTACAGCCACGAGAAACAAGTTCCAAAGAGATACTTCCGGTGCCGGCGAAAAGATCGAGCGCCATTGTATCTTCTAAATCCATATAGCCTTGTAGTACATTAAAAATATTCTCCTTGGCAAAATCTGTCGTAGGACGTGCCTTAAAACTGTGAGGGACATCAAAATGTCTTCCTTTATATTTACCTGTAATAATACGCATGATACTTGTTCATTAAAAAGATGATACTTACTGCTTCTTAATATATTAGTTACTGCTTCTTAATATGATAGTTACTGTTTCTTAATATATAAAGTAAGAAGATCAAATGGCATCTTAATTTGTGTAATTGGTGCACGATTAAATTCGGCAACGGGGTTGATAGAGAAAGTACGTTTAATATATTTACGCATGAGGTTAAGAAATTCCTCTTTTTCCTGCATCTCGCCAACAATATACATTTCATCTTGCATAGGGTCAAGTCCCAACTGTTTCCAAACAAAAAGGATAAAGTAGAGCGCATCTTTACTGTATTTTACTTCGAAGGTGTTGATAAATTTAAATCGGTTTTTATCGAAGTTCATAACTTCCATCTTTCCATCGTGAAAATAGCAGAAAAGTTTATTGTGTATACCTGAGAAACTGCGAGCATACAAAAAGTTCCATACCGGTTTGCAAGTCGGAATATATCGGATATTCTCGAAGTGATCTTCGAGGACTAGTTTCAAATCTTTATTGATGGAGTAGACAGCTACAGCGTTCAGTTCTGGAAGTACATGGTGAAGTATCACATCATTATTTCTGTTTAAGAAGGTATAATGATATGTTTTTTCTATCTCATCCTCGTTGAACTCTTCTATAGGTACCATCAATACGGGTGTGTCGATGTCGACAAGAATTTTGGTAAACCCCGAAGTGAGCAGCGAATCTTCTTTGAAAGCTTCACGTAGGTTAGCAGCCATGGATATACCACTTCTTACGGCATAAGGTTGGAAGCGTACTTGTGCTTCTTCACTTTTGTCGATAGCCGAAAAGGAAAGTCGATGACGGCTGATACGGATAGTGAGTCGTCCTGTATTATTCATTGTTGCTTTATTCCCAGTTTCCTGCATTATTATTATCTGTTGTGAGGTCTCCTATTTTTAATCCGGGGAAATTACCCGAATTGTTGGCCTTTTCTATTAAATTATTGATACTGTTCTCATCCAGTCCATCAAGATAATCGCGAAAAGAGGCGCTACATTCCATGAGAGGTATCTGTCTGCCTGATTTTCCAATTTCTGTTGTTGCCTGTAAACTGAACTTCTTATGGTCAGAGAAAGGAATATACTGCAGAGAGTCGGCTAGAAGCCCTTCCTGAATGAGTTTACCGAAATCACCAGTATAAGCCCGATACTTCAGACGATATTTTTGTTCAGCAGTACGTATCTTGATAAGTCGTTTTTTTACCGCTAATTCTCTTTCTGTTCTTTTTTTGTCAAAGCGTATAGGTGAATTGATACTGTTGAAACAGAGTAAAGTTAAAATAACGACACAAGCAAACAATAGATAATTATTGTTTATTTTCAAGTTCATAGCCAAATTATTTGTACTTTTGCAAAGTTAATAAAAAAATGATAACAGACGAACTAAAATATCAGATATTACAAGAATTTGGCTTCTCGCCCACGGTAGATCAGGAGCATGCACTCGAAACTTTTGCATCTTTTTTAACTGATCGTGATGAGCATGTTGTCATGATTCTTCGGGGAAGTGCAGGTACGGGTAAATCACATTTAGCAGGTTCTATCGTGCGAACGATGAAGCGTTTTCGTCAGAAGATCATGCTTCTGGCGCCTACGGGTAGAGCTGCTAAAGTATTGTCGCTTAATAGTGGTCATCCGGCTTATACGATACATCGTCGTATTTACAGAGAGAAGAGTTATACGGGTATTGGTGGTGAATTTAATCTTAACCGCAATATGTATCAGGATACCCTTTTCATGGTAGATGAGGCTTCTATGATTAATAGTGGTATGTCTCTAGGTAATGGGCTGTTTGGGTCTGGCAATCTGCTTGATGACCTCATTCATTTTGTCTATCAAGGTAAAAATGACAAGATGATACTTATCGGAGATAGTGCACAGTTGCCTCCAGTTGGAGAGGATGAGGCACCGGCCCTTCGGGGAGATGTGCTTCGTATGTATGGACTGAAGGTGTACGAGTGTGATTTGAATGAGGTGCTCCGACAGAGTAGCGCTTCAGGTATTTTATATAATGCTACGGTTATCCGACAGATGATAGTTTATGGAGAGCCGACAGAACTGCCTAAAATCAGTTTTCAAGGATTTGCTGATATCAAGATGGTACCTGGTAGTGAACTCATAGAGCAGTTGGCTACTAGCTATTCTGATGTAGGAATAGATGAGACGATGGTGATTACTCGTAGCAATAAGCGCGCTAATATTTATAATCAAGGTATCCGTAACAGCGTTCTTGACCGGGAAGACGAACTGACGCCTGGTGATATGCTGATGATAGTAAAAAACAACTATTACTGGATAGAGCGGGAAAAAAAGGAAAACCCAAATGCTCCAATGACTTTTATTGCCAATGGTGATCGTGCGGAAGTCGTACGTGTTAGGCATATTATTGAACTGTATGGTTTTCGATTTGCCGAAGTGCTACTTCGGTTTCCTGATTATGAGAACTATGAATTGGAAACGATGATCATCCTGGATAGTCTGTCGACCGAGTCACCTTCACTGACCCAGGAACAGAACGAGAAGCTTTTTGAACAGATTATGGAAGACTATCAAGAGATACCTCTTAAGAAAGACAGACTCGGTAAAATTCGTGAAGATAAGTTTTTCAATGCGTTACAGGTGAAATTTGCCTATGCCATTACCTGCCACAAGGCACAGGGTGGGCAATGGAGCCATATCTATGTAGATCAGGGATATATGACCGATGAAATGCTTACTCCAGACTATATACATTGGTTGTACACAGCTTTTACCCGTGCATCGGAAAAGCTATATTTGGTAAATTGGCCGAAGCAGCAAACTGATGGTGAAATTCGGTAAAACTGGTAGTTTTTATCAATAAATGTATACTTCATATTCCATGAGAATATTGTAATTTTGCAGCTATGAATACAATATGGGCTTTTACATTTTTTGTCCTACCTATCATAGGACTTGCTTATTCGCTGTGGCATGTGTGGAATATTCTGCCACTATCACCAGTTGTTAAAACCATTATAGCTGTTATTTTAGCTTTGTGTTTTGTAGTGATGATAACCAACTTCACCGTAGGTTTGGATCGTTATCCTATGATGGTATCCGAGGTGTTGTATGAGGTGGGTAATTCTTCTATTTTTGTCATGCTTTATGCAGTGATGCTTTTCCTTGTCCTTGATTTAGGAAGACTTATGCATATTGTTCCCCGAGAATGGCTTTATCAAAGTACAAAAGGTAGTATTGCAGTCTTCGTGTTTATGACTTCACTCTTTACCTATGCTTATTGGAATTATCTGCAAAAGGAACGTCAGCCGATCGTTTTGCAGACAGCGAAGGCCATAGAACGTCCTTTGAAAATCGTGATGATGACCGATTTACATCTTGGTTATCATAATCGTAAGGCAGAGATTCGGAAATGGATTGAACTGATTAATGCAGAACATCCAGATTTAGTCTTAATAGGTGGTGATATCATCGATGGCAGTATACGTGCTATTGAAGAGCAGAATATGGCTGAAGATTTTAGAAGAATTAAAGCTCCGATTTACGCTTGCTTGGGTAATCACGAGTATTATAGTGGTGAACCACGGGCTCAGAAGTTTTATCATGAGGCAGGTATTCATCTCTTGAAAGATGAAGTGGCCGAAGTGATGGGTGTCAATATTATCGGCCGTGATGATCGTACGAATAAGAAACGTGCCTCTGTAGCTGATTTGTATAAACAGGTAAAAGACAAAAATAAATATACCATTCTGCTAGATCATCAACCCTATCATTTGGAGGAGGCAGAGAAAAGTGGAATTGATTTCCAGTTGAGCGGCCATACTCACTATGGTCAGGTGTGGCCGATATCATGGATAGAGGACGCCATGTATGAAAAAGCTTATGGGCCGTTAACCAAAGGGAAAACTCAATACTTTGTAAGTAGCGGTATCGGTATATGGGGTGCCAAATTCCGTATTGGTACTCATTCTGAATATTTAGTAGCAACATTAACAAAGCGATGATAGTAAGTGTAAGCTGGCTCGAAAGTCAGTTTCTACAATTTAATACTGCCTATTTTGGCGGAGGTCTTCCTCTACCTATATTAGGATTGTGTCGAAGTCGTACTCGTCTCGGCTATTTCTCGTGTAAACGGGCACGTAGATTATTGGGAACTAAACTTTATGATTTCACGATTAAGTTGACTACCTATTACGATATGACAGAGCGACAAGCCCAGAATGTACTATTACATGAAATGATTCATTATAGTATCGCTTATACAGGATTAAAAGATACTGCTCCACATGGAATAGTGTTTAAGGGCATGGCGGAAAAACTGAACCGTAAGTATGGTTGGGAAATAAAGGCTATGACAACTACGAAAGGATGGAAACTTTCTAGTAAAGCAGAACAGAAAGTTCTGCGTAAGCGAAGTTCTTCTTATTTGGTATTAGCTTTGGAGATGGAGGATGGCAAGCACTATCTAAGTGTGGTCAATCCGAAATTTTCTACTATAATCGACCGCCAGATTCGTGGTGTTCGTCAAATTCAAAACTATGGTTGGTATTCTAGTAGAGATGCTTATTTTGATAGTTTTCCGCAGGTAAGAAGTCTACGAGGCAGATCGGTAACAGTTGATCTGTTTGAAGAAAAACTGGGAGAAATGCAGCAAGTCTTTCTCTAAAAGAACTTTATTTTGACTAGATCATGGATTATTAATAAAGGAAAAGCCGAGTTCCTCGCGGAGCCCGGCTTTTGCTGATTTAGTGAGATATATAATTACTTATTACAAGTTTGCTAATTCGATAATCTTGTCGACAGCAGCATGGATACCTTCTACATCCTTGCCACCAGCCTGTGCATAGTGAGGCTGGCCACCACCGCCACCCTTGATGAGCTTAGCGGCTTCACGAATCATCTTACCTGCATTTAGGTCATGATTCTTAACCATATCGTCGCTGAACATAACGCTCAACATCGGTTTATCATTAGAGGTACTACCAATAACAGCTACCAAGTTTTCAGGAATAGCCTCGCGAATTTTGAATACCAAGTCTTTAGCAGCATTAGGTTCAAGAGGCAAAACAGCCTTTACAACCTTCACACCATTAATTTCCTGAGCCTTGCTAACCAAATCATTCTTAGTACGCTCTACCATCTGAGCCTGGAATTTTTCTACTTCCTTCTTCATGGCATCATGCTCATCGATGTACTTCTGAATAACAGCATGCAAATCTTTGGCATTATTGAAGAGAGACTTTACATCAGACAAAGTATCCTGTAAGGTATATAAAGTTTCTTCACAAGCCTTACCAGTGAGAGCCTCAATACGGCGTACACCAGCAGCGACACTGCTTTCAGAGATAATCTTGAAGAAGCCGATGCGTCCTGTGCTCTGAGCGTGAATACCACCACAGAATTCAGCAGAAGGTCCGAAGCGAACAACGCGAACCTTATCGCCATATTTCTCACCGAAGAGTGCAATAGCACCAAGTTCCTTAGCTTCCTCAATAGGTGTGTCACGATGCTCATCCAAAGGCAGATCCTGACGGATCATTGCGTTGACGATACGCTCTACTTGACGAATTTCTTCATCTGTTACCTTCTGGAAGTGTGAGAAGTCGAAACGTAAAACTTTATCATCTACGTAAGAACCCTTTTGCTCAACATGATCACCCAATACCTGCTTCAATGCATAGTCGAGAAGGTGAGTAGCAGTATGGTTAGCTGCAGAACCATTGCGCTTGTCAAGGTCTACACAAGCCATGAATTCAGCGTTTAAGTCTTCAGGTAATTTCTTTACGATATGAATACTCTGGTTGTTTTCGCGCTTAGTATCGGTAACAGTTACGGTTTCATTTTCAGAAACGAGAGTACCGCAGTCACCTACCTGACCACCCATTTCGCCGTAGAAAGGAGTGTGGTCAAGAACCAGTTCATAGAATGTATTTTTCTTCTGAGTAACCTGACGGTAACGGAGAATGTGGCATGGATATTCAGAATAGTCATAACCTACAAATTCCTGTTCACCTTCCTTGATTACCTGCCAGTCGCCATTTTCTACAGCAGCAGCATTGCGGGCACGAGCCTTCTGCTTAGCCATTTCTTCGTTGAAGCCTTTTTCATCAACGGTGTAACCATTCTCTGTACAGATAAGTTCTGTCAAGTCGAGAGGGAAACCGTAGGTATCGAAAAGACGGAAAGCAGAAGCACCATCGAGTTCAGTTTTGCCATTAGCTTTCAATGTTTCCATATCGCCATTGAGAAGATTGATACCTTTCTCCAAAGTACGAAGGAAAGAATCTTCCTCTTCTTTCATGACACGACCAATAAGTTCCTGCTGTGCTTTTAACTCTGGATATGCACCACCCATCTCGGCTACGAGAGTAGGGAGTAACTTAAACATGAATGCTTCCTTTTGGTCGAGGAATGTATAGTAATAACGTACTGCACGGCGGAGAATACGACGGATTACATATCCTGCTTTGGCATTGCTAGGCAACTGACCATCTGCAATGGCAAAAGCTACCGCACGGAGGTGATCGGCTACGACACGAATAGCGATATCTACTTTTTGTTCTTCATTGATGCCTTCACCATTATCGCCCTCTGGGAATGTGTGATTATATTTCTTGCCAGAGATACGCTCAATCTCATCGATGATAGGAGTGAAAATATCAGTATCGTAATTAGAATTCTTACCTTGCATAAGACGAACAAGGCGTTCAAAGCCCATACCAGTATCAATAACCTGCATCTTTAGTGGTTCCAGGGTACCGTCAGCTTTGCGGTTGTATTGCATAAATACGTTGTTCCAAATCTCGATAACCTTTGGATGATCTTTGTTAACGAGTTCTTCACCAGGAACTTTAGCCTTTTCTTCTTCAGAACGGAAGTCGATATGGATCTCTGTACATGGACCGCAAGGACCTTGGTCGCCCATCTCCCAGAAATTATCATGCTTGTTACCATTGACGATATGGTTTTTAGGGAAGTGCTTCTCCCAGAATTTTGCAGCTTCGTCATCACGTTCGAGATTCTCAGCTTCGTCACCTTCGAATACGGTTACGTAAAGGTCTTTAGGATCAAGCTTGAGTACATCAACAAGATACTCGTATGCCATATCGATTGCACCTTCTTTGAAGTAGTCACCAAAGCTCCAGTTACCTAACATCTCAAACATGGTGTGGTGGCTCAACGCAGAATCACGACCTACTTCTTCGAGGTCATTGTGCTTACCACTAACGCGCAAACATTTCTGTGTGTCAGCACGACGGCGTGGTTCTGGTTCCTTAGTACCAAGGATGATATCTTTCCACTGGTTCATACCAGCATTAGTAAACATCAGCGTAGGGTCGTCCTTCACAACAATAGGAGCAGACGGTACGATAACGTGTCCTTTTGACTCGAAATATTTTAAATATGAGTCACGGATTTCATTAGCTGTCATCATATTATATCTTGTTTTAATCTTTTTGCATTAAAAATCGCTTGCAAAGATACAAAAAAGATAAGAGACAAAAGGGTGGGGATAAAAGATTTTTCTTATCTTTGCAATTAAAAGTTATTAATTGTGAATGACCATGGCATTGAACCAAAATAAAAACGTCAAATTATATTATTCGATTAAGGAAGTTGCTCAAATGCTGGATGTGAATGAATCGACTCTTCGCTTCTGGGAAAAGGAATTTCCTCATCTCAAGCCGAAAACTTCTGGCAGTGGTGTTCGCCAATATATGGAGAAGGATATTGAACAAATTAAGGTTATTCGTAGTTTGATTAAGGTGAGGGGCTTGAAAATAGCTGCTGCTCGAAAATATCTTAATGAAAATCGTAAAGGTGCAGATAAAAGTGCGCAGATACTTGAAACGCTGATTTCTGTGCGTGATCAACTGATGGAGTTGAAACAGAAAATTGATAGTTTGGTATAGTCAATAGCTGAATATACAACAAAAAAGGATTGCTTAATACGGGCAATCCTTTTTTGTTGTAATAGTGTATAATTGTTACTTTTGAATATATTTCTTACCGTTTTTAATAACTAAACCGCGGTAGTTACTATTGACTCTCTGACCTGCTTGGTTATAGATTGCATGATCTTCATTTGTCAAAGATGTTTCTACAGCAATGGTTTCGATGCCTGTCGTATATGCTTCGCCTTCATTAATGGTTAAGGTTGCACCTGCGCCATTTTCCTCGTTGCCTACTACAGATTCAACTAAACTCGCATCATATACACTCATAGAGTAATCAGTTGATGGAATCCAATAGTCTTCACTTCCTGATTTTGCTTGAATTTCTTCGTTTACGCCCAAGTTGTCTTTAGTCGTGATATTATAATCGGTATATGAACCACTGGTAGCATAATTCTTCCATGGAGTCTTTTTTGCTTTAGCTGAAGTAAAAGCATTACCTTCAGCGTAGATATTACTTTTATAGCCGTAGCCAATACAATAGCTAACCACAGAAGAAGAGAAAAGGCAGTTGGCAATGTGTACTTTGCCGAAGCGTACACGTGGACAGCGTTCGTGGCATCCTTCGTCCCACCAACAGTTTTTAAAGGTAACCCGAAGTTTATCTGTATCTTCATTAGCATTCTTATCGCTGTTACCAATCAGGTTACAGTTACGATGGTCGTCAGAGCCACCTGAACCATTAGCCAAAGGCTCTATCAAATAGCGGAAACGTGTCCAAGATATACATACTTTATCTGCACCATTAACCACATCAAGATTACCGTCTACACCATCTTGAATGTCGCAATGGTCTATCCATACATTAGTGGCACCATCTACGGTAATATTGTCATTACCATCGATATCGTAAGCTCCTGCACTCTTAAATGTAAGATTGCGAAGGATGATATTGTCACCTTTTATAGTAAGAATACCCGTTTTGCTCTTATCAGTTCTGTTCGTATTCACAAGAGCAGAACCTGGAAGTCCATAAATAGTCTTGTTGCTTGTATTGAGAGAATATGATCCGCTAAAACTGATTTCCCCTTTTACGTAAATTGTCTTGTTTGTGGTAACTTTACAAGCATTTACAAATTCAGTATAATTTGTTACTGTTATAGGATTTTCATCATTGCTACCGGTTACACTAGCACCCCATCCTAAAGGCTTTCCGTCGTCATATGCATTTGATATGGTTTGCGCTTGAATATGCAAGGCACTAAAAAGAAGTGCCATAGCAGATAAAAGTAGTTTGTTCATCATCTAATTATTGTTTTCTATTTTTTTATCCTTGGTTGCAAAGTTACATGATTTTGTTGGGTTTTATATGATAAGAAAAGTTAAAAATAAATAGAGCCGAGTGATATTCGTTTTTTGTATTGATAGAGAAACTTCATGTAGGCTTGTGATAGGTATAAAAACAACGGCCTCTATTCCTGGTAGGAAGAGAAACCGTTGTGTAAATTGGTTATTAAGAGATTTAATTCGTCTATTCTAAATTTACTTCAAGATAGACTTCTTACCATTCTTAATGACTACACCCTTGAAGTCCTTAGAAACCTTTTGACCAGCAAGATTGTATGTTGGAGCATCTTTAGCAGCTGCTTCACCCTTTACAGTAGAGATGCCAGTTGCTTCATCTGCAGAGAGTTCAACGTCAAAGATAGCTGCTGCTTTATTATCAGCAATACCATAAATAACGACTTGGAGAGTTGCTTCGTATGTAGAAGTAGGAATGTCAGCAGGAACAGCGATTGTGTACTGTGTATATCCGTTGTCGTTAGATCCGACTTTAGTCGCATCTTCACGTGAAGGCCGAGCACCAACAATAGTACCTTCTACACCATCTTCTACAACGTATGTATCAGGAGCCCCGGTAATTGCTTGATTGTTCTCGGCAGTAATCAACCATGGAGTGGCAAAGTCACCATCGTCGCTTGAGCCTGTAATACGAGCATTGATACGAACAGCATCTGTACCGAAACGTGCAGCCTTAAACTTAATAGTTTTAAGGGTCAAATACTTGGTCGTGTTTGTTTCTTCAACAGTGAAATTAACGAAGGCTTCTCCTGCGGTAGCATCCTCTAAGGTCTTTTTTGGAGCATCTGTACCATTAACCAAATTCGGAGTCCATTTATAAAGGCCTCTGTCATTGTCTATATAATTAAGAGAATTGCCTGCATTATCTTTGTGTGTTTTTTGTACGGTTAAACTTGCAGATGTAGCCTTAATACCGCTAGAAGCAGTAGCTGCACTAGCTTTGATTGTTGTACTTCCTGTTACTGTTCCAGTGATGTCAAGACCTTCTGCAGTCGTATTTTTTCCGTCTGTAGTTGTTGCATAGCAATTCCACTTGATTGTTTGGGCTGATGCTGCCAAACTAAGGAATAAAGCTCCGAAAATAAGTAAACTTTTCTTCATAATTTTTGTGTTTTAACAGGTTAATAATTTATTTATTTGCCGCCACACATCAGTGGTGGCGGCATTTTTTTTGGTTTTTAATCGGCTTTGTAACCAGGGTTCTGATCCTCGTTAGTTAAAGCGTCATTCAAATTGATTTCACCTACAGGGAATGGACGATACCATTTGTATTGGCCATCAGAACCAACAAAGTTATTTTTATCCAAACCATTGTATTCAACATTGTAGTTGATCAATCTCTTCGTACGACGGAGGTCAATCCAGCGATAGAACTCACCACAAAGTTCACGTGCACGTTCATCTAAGATAACATCCACAGGATCTAGATTGGTTACGTAAGGCACATTGTCTATACCACTACCAGTGTTGATAGAATTAGTAGTACCATCAGAATAGTGACGTTTGTAAGAGGCAAAACTACTGAGAGTTTCAGCACCAGATCGTGCACGTACCACATTGACATATTCAAGAGCCTTAGACTCATTGCCAGCCATGTAGTAAGCTTCTGCACCAAGAAGATAAGTTTCAGTTAAGTGAGCCAAAACAATATCGTGGAATGATACTTTACTTGTTCCGTGACGTGTAGCTGTGTAGTCATCAAATTTTCGAACGCAAAGAGAAGTTCCTGTGGTCGTGCGGCTAGTCTTATAACTTTGTGTACCTGTTTTATAAGTGATCTTGCCAGTTCTCTTGTTAACTGTAGCAGAAATAAAGACGCAAGGATCAGAAGAACTATATACCTTAGCCTGTGCATGGGTAGCATCCGAGTTGACATAGTTTTGAAGAGCAGTCTCGCTCAAGTCAGAGTACCATGCAGGATAGTAGCCATAAATGGTATCATTTGCAGCATTGTTAGTATAGTACTTTTTATATTCCATTCTCTGTTCAACCATGAATGTACCTTCAAAGCGTTCGTCACCAGGCTCAAAGAGATAGAGCAGACGTTCACTTGCAGGATAAATACTATTGGTATATTTGGTTAAACCTTTACCACCATTACCACTATCATCATTGTAGTAATTACTGAAGTAAGCATCCTGACGGTTACCATCGGTTGTTTCATCTTGACCTGTAATGCCACGTGTATACTTGATAGCGAAGAGGATATCATTATTGTCTTCATTAGCTAAGTTCCACATGTTGCTAAAAGTCATTATTGGCTTCTGCCCGTTGATAGCCTTATCTGCATAGGCTGCTGCTTTCTCAAAGTAGCTCTTGTTGGTAACTTTTACATTAGAACCATCAGCATCAGCCGTTGTACCACAGTCCCAACCCCATGCTAAGTATGTTTTAGCCAAAAGGTTGTAAACGAAGCGCATTGAAACTTTGCCTGTGTGATCATCTGTAGGGAGAATATTGTTTTTCTCAACTTCTTCAAGTATCCCCGTAATATACTGATAAGTAGAATCTATGCTTGCACGAGGAAAGCTGGTTTGAATACTAGCGATATATTTGTCAGAAATAGGGACACCACCAAACTGTTGAGACAACAAATAGTAATAGAAAGCTTTAAGCGCCTTAGCTTCTTCCAATCGCTTAGCTACATTTGTACCAGCAGCATTCGAATAATTAAGAACGGTGTTACATTGCTGGATACCATCATAGCAATGGCTGTAGAAACTTTGGCAATCACTATTCTCATCACTTAGGTCTTTGTAAAGGGACAGAGCTGTAGAAGCGTAGCCCGAACGGCCTTCTGTGTAAAGGTCTGTACCACTTAAGAATAGATTTTGGTCGCCATCAAAGATAGCACGAAGCTTGTAATAAGGGGCTGTTGCCAAATTCTCAAAACCATCGGCAGTAGAGAAGTATTTGTCAGCATCAATATTTGATTTGTTCTCTGCGTCAAGAAAATCTTTGCCACAACTTGTCAGCATCAAACCTCCTGCTATCGCGAGAACAGGTAATAATATATTCTTTTTCATGATTCTTTATCTCAATTAGATTAGAATTTAACACTTGCACCAAACTGGTAAGTAACAGTACTAGGGCCACCTGTTGACAAACTAGAACTTGCCCACTCTGGATCAAAGCCTTTATAATCTGAACCCCATACGAATGGGTTTGTGATATTGACATAGAGGCGTAAAGAGCGGATAACCTTAGACTTTTGGAGTACACTCTTAGGGAAAGTATAACCTAAGGAAATGTTTTTAACTTTCCAATAGCTGGCATCGACAATCTGATATGGTGTACCACTACTATTCGCTGTCTTCATACTGCTCATAGAAGATGTACCACTTTTCGCATTGCTACCCATTAAATATGTACCAGCTCCTGCATTAGTATCACTTTGATTAGTAGGGAATGGGAAACTACCATAGTGAGTTGTCTCTTGGTAAACTTCGTTGATACGATTGCCATCTTCATCGAAATCACAGCTTAGCAAAGTTCCTGCAGGGATGTAATAGTCAATGTTGATGTGCTGCATACCACGGTCACCATAGTTACAATACTGATTATAGAATGGAGAGTAAACCTGATAGTTCTGCTTGGTGTATATAGAGAACGAGAAATCCCAGTTCTTATAGCTTAACGTAGAACTAATGCTACCTGTCCATGAAGGATTACTCTTGCCGACAATCGTCTTATCTTTAGAGCTGATAGCACCATCACCATTCAAATCATCAATGATTGGCATACCTTCACCCCAGCCATAGCAAGCATAGTAGTAATCGCGGCTAACTACGCTTTGTCCCGGTGTAAAGCCTTTGTCTATAGCTATCTGAGTGTTAGGCACAGTCATCGTCTTATCGCTAACGATGCCACTCCATCTATAGTTATACAAGGCATTGATTGATTCTCCTACAAAGAAACTGTTCTCTATATCATTCTCTTTTCCTCCATTCACCTCTAGAATCTTATTCTTGTTGGTTGAGAAATTAAATGATGTTGTCCAGTTCCAGTCCTTATTCTGAATATTAACGGTTGTCAAAGAAGCCTCGAAACCGGTATTTCGAACTTTACCACGGTTATCAATTACGGTTGCACCACCAGCTTCGTAAACCAACTGACGGCTCATCAACAAATCTTTAGATGTACGGTTATAGAAATCTAAGGTTCCTGATATTCTACCATTAAGAAAACCAAAGTCTAAACCAACATCAAATTCAGAGGTCTTTTCCCATGTCAAGTTTTTGTTGACAATAGCACTAGGATAATATACATTGTTACCTGTACCATCAGAGAATCCATAGAATGCAGAACCACCAGAAGCAACAACGTAGGTAGGGTAATTAGTACCTTGTGTATAATTGTTACCTGTTACACCATAACTTAAACGGAATTTCAAGTTATGCAACCAATTTTTGGTATTTTTCATCCAAGGCTCTTCTGAAATTCGCCAGCCAAAAGCAGCTGAAGGGAAAGTTCCCCAACGATGACCGTCTGCAAAGCGTGAAGAACCATCAGTACGGATAGTACCTGTGAAAAGGTATCTGTCTTTGTAACTATAGTTTAAACGAGCTGCAAATGACTGCATGGTCCATTCTGTATAGCCTGAAGTTGGAAGAACTACCGTTTCACTAGTGGCAGAGCCGAGGTTATACCAAAGTTCTTGTGCAGGAACTTTGTATACATTTGCGTCGTAAGTCTCTTGTGTAAACTTACTTGCACTGTATAGTCCCATTACACCGATTTTATGATCACCCCATGTATGGTTGTAGTCTATTTGATTATCCCATGTCCACTGGAATTTGTTCGTATTCTCGGCGTATGCGTGGTTTTCTGTAGTTTCAGAAGTGCCTCTAACAGTAGAAGGAACACCTTCATATTTTCCATTGCGAGAGTGTGTGTAGCTTGGTGAGAATGTGGTCTTAAATGTAAGATCCTTGATCGGGTGAATTTGCAAGTAGAGGTTAGCCAGAACCTGATAAGTCTTGGTATTATAATTTGTATTCTCTAAGTCAAGCAATGGGTTGGCTGTAGAAGTAAACTGGTCACCACTTGTACCTAAGGCTGCAGCCATACCTGGGTTTACGATGATATCACCATTATCGTCGTAGGCTCTACACAATGTATTTAAACGGAAAGCCTGGCTGATAGCGTTGTCTGCAATCGTGTTGTTGTTCGTGTAGGCACCATTGAAATTAATACCAGCACTCAACCAATTATTAAGTTTTGAGTCAATAGCACCCTTTAGATTAAAACGTTCCATTTCATCCTTTTGGTAGATACCCTTTTCATTCTGGTAACCTCCACCAAAGTGATAACTTACATTTCCACTAGCACCACTAACAGATAGGAAGTGATTCTGCTGAGCACCAGTACGGAGGAATAGATCTCTCCAGTTGGTTTCTTGGCCATTAGCGATAACACTCTTTACATATGACTCATCCATTGTTTGTCCGGTCAAGAAAGCTGTCTTATAATTACCGTCTGTGATGCTCCAATAATTTTGTGCGCCATAAGTACCTAAGGTAGTACCACCTTTTTCTGTCATGGCATTTTCATATCTAAGCATACGATATTGAGCAAATTCAGAACCAGACATGAAATCAGGCATACGTGTGGTCTTGGTTATACCGTAGTATCCTTCATAACTTATAGTTGGCTTCAGATTCTTAGCACCTTCGCTTTGGGCACCCTTAGTTGTTACGATAACAACACCGTTAGTAGCACGTGATCCATAAATAGCTGTGGAAGAAGCATCTTTCAAAATATCAATACGCTCAATATCTTGAGGATTTAAAAAGTCGATGTTATCTGTAATGATACCGTCTACAACATAAAGAGGAGTTTTGTTACTACCTAAAGTTGACTTTCCACGAATCTCGATATCAAAACCTCCACCGGCACGGCTACTATTTTGGGTGATGTTTACACCAGGAGTTGCTCCTTGAAGGTTTTCGATAATTGAAGTGGCACCTTTAGCATTCAATTTCTCTGTACCAACAGATGAAATGGAACCTGTAAGGTCGCTTTTTTTCATGGTACCATAACCAACCACAACGACTTCATTTAAAGTCTCATTGTCTTCTTTTAATGTAAAAACAAAATTGGTCTGATTTCCTACTGTTACGGTTTGGTTTTTATAACCCACGTAACTTACGGTAATTTTGCTGGAAGGCTTTGCATTAGGAATGGAAAAGTTACCATCAATATCAGTAATGGCGGCAGGTTTACCGTCCATATTGATAGTTACACCAATCATTGGTTCGCCCTGTGCATCCTTGACAGTACCCTTAAGTGTGCTCTGTGCATAAGAAGCAACGCTTGCAATACTTAAACATAAAGCCATAGAGGCTCTTCTTTTGTTAAGATACATAAACGTTTGTTTTAGTTATTCTTGTTATTAAATTATTATAGTTCTGATTTCAAAGGTTTACTAGGATTTTTTTGATTGTCCTATATTGGATTAGATTATTTTTGTTAAGCAAATGTACCTATAATATTTATAATAAGGGATAATTTTCATTTTAAATTTATATATTTTAACACATTCGATTCTTTTTTCTTTAGATAAATGCTATAAAACATATAAATAACTTTGATTTTTGATTTTTTTGAGTGGTTAAGTGTATAAAAAACATTAAATGGACTATTCTAATGAGAATAATCCATTTAATGTTTTTATATCATATAATTATTTACATGGAATCCACTTGGTATCTTGATGGAATACGTTTTCTAATGTGATAGCAGTAGCTTGTTTTTTGGTCAGTTGGCGAGACCATGTAGCTCTTGCTTTTGGATTTGCTCCTTCACCAAAATTGTTATATTCCTGATAGCGTGCTGTTGTTTCATTGGCTTTGTTGCTCCAATTATTCCAGCCAACAGGACGAATATGCTTACCTAATTCGCAATTCATAAATAGAGTGTATGCATAAGGTCTCCATGGTCTTCCCAAATAAACTTGGTCTACTCCTTCTGCAGCTATGAGCTTGCAGTGGTTAAAGATGTAGCCATAAGCCTGATCGGCTGGGGTAGAGGCTGCTGTAACATAACTATTAATCTTGCTTTTAATCGTACAGTTCTCGAACCATGCTGTGCTAGGACCAAAGATAAAGTCTGTAGTACCTTCTATATAGCAGTCTTTAAAATAAAGTCTAGTTCCTGCAACACCAGTATAAATAGTATCTTGGTGACCGAGGAAACGACAATTGGTAAATACTAAATAATCACCTTCTGTATGGAGAGAAACGGCTTGACCTAGTCGGGCTGAGTTATTCTCAATCGTTATATTCTTTAATGTAATGTGACTGCCTTCTATTTTGAGAGTATAGGTACGGAAAGTTCCCATTGGTTTACCTGTATCTAAACGCTTAATATTAGCATGGTCATCATAAGTAATAATCGTGTTTTCGGCATCTTCACCACAAATTTCGATATTTGTGAGCCATGAAGGAATAATTAGTTTTTCCTTGTATGTGCCTTTTTTAACATAAATTACTTTGTGATAATCCATGAATGCGCGACATACTTCGATAGCATCATCAATATTTCGGAATTCGCATGTTCCGTCTCTTGACACAAATAGTGTGTCGGGATTGTCATACTTGTTTGCTGCATGTAGCTGTAGGGTCGCTAAAGTAGCAACCATTAGTAGAAGTATTTTTTTCATTTGTTTGTATAGGTAAATTAGATAATTTTTTATTCTATCTGCTGCACTTCTTGAATACCATTAATTTTCTTCAAGTTATCTATGAGTATATTGACATCTTTACGGTCGTGCACACGAAGTTCTATCTTACCATCGAAAATACCTTGGTCGCTATTGATGTTTAATTGATGAATGTTTACACCGAATCGGTTGCTGATAACCTGAGCAACATCTAATACCATACCGGTACGGTCGATACCCTTAATTTCGATAGTGGCATCAAAGAAGAGAATGCGATGCATGTCCCACTTAGCATCTATGATTCGCGGACCATAGCTGGCTTTGAGTTTTGCAGCTATGTGGCATGAGCGTTTGTGAATTTCAATGTGGTTGCGATTGTCAATATATCCAAGAATGTCGTCTCCAGGAATAGCATGACAGCAGCTAGGGGTGATAAATTGCTCAATATTATCTTCGTTTATATATATTGGTTTCTTTTTATTGAAATTCTTTCCAACAGTGAATTGTTCCTTCTTGCGGACTATTGTATCGGTATTATTTTTTGTCTTAAGGAAAGGTACAAATTTCCTCCAGCCTTTAGAGTTGTTTCCTTCGTTTTGTGGTTTTCCCTTTAAAATCTTACTATCTTCTTGACCGAGAATGATGGTATGATTCCCTAAAGCCAGGAAGAATGCTTCAGGCTTTTGTATTTCGTGTAAATCGAGAAGCGTGTCGAGAATAGAACTACTTAATTCTAAGTTTTCTTTTTTTATCCAGTCATTAAGAACCTGTTCTCCTTTTTTCTCGATTTCTTTGTTTTCGTGACGAAGAATAGATGCAATCTTGGTACGTGCTTTAGCTGTTGTTACAAAGTTAATCCATGAAGGTTGTACGTGCTGGCTGTTACTTGTGAGAATTTCAACTTGATCACCGCTATTCAATTTATGACTTAATGGTACCAACTTATGGTTTACCTTAGCTCCAATACAGTGACTTCCTAAGTCTGTGTGAATCGAGAAGGCAAAATCGAGTGCTGTACAACCTGCAGGCATTGTTTTGATTTCACCTTTTGGAGTAAATACAAATATTTCAGAAGCAAAAAGGTTGAGTTTGATAGAGTCGAGAAAATCCATAGCATCAGGCTGTGGATTATCGAGTATTTCGCGAATCGTATGGAGCCAGTCGTTTAACTCGCTCTCGTCTTCAGAATATTCTTCTCCCTCTTTATATTTCCAGTGAGCAGCCAAACCTTGCTCTGCCACTTCATCCATGCGGTCACTTCGTATCTGTACTTCTATCCATCGACCCTGTTTGCTCATTAAGGTACAATGTAGAGCTTGATAGCCGTTGGCTTTTGGATGGTTAAGCCAATCGCGAAGGCGGTCGGGATGGCTCTTATAAATCTTAGTTAGGGCTACATATATGTTGAAACATTCGTTTATTTCTTCAGTTCTTTTATTAGGCTCGAAGATTACACGAACTGCTAAAATGTCATATATTTCGTCGAAACTGATATGCTTGTTTTGCATCTTATTCCAAATGGAATAAGGACTCTTGACGCGCTCTTTGATGGAGTATTTTATACCCATTTGGTCGAGTTCGGTGCGGATAGGGTCTGTGAAACACTTAAACAGAAAATCACGTTGTTTTTCGGTGTCAGCTAGCTTCTTTTCGATATTGGCATATTCTTGGGGATGGTCGTATCGGAAGCTTAGGTCTTCCAATTCTGTCTTAATCTTGTTGAGACCAAGTCGATTAGCCAAAGGGGCATAAATATAAAGCGTTTCACCTACAATCTTATATTGCTTGTTAGCGGGTTGAGATTCCAGAGTGCGCATATTGTGAAGACGATCACAGATTTTGATTAAAATCACACGAATGTCACTACTCATAGTAAGCAGTAACTTCTTGAAATTCTCAGCCTGAGCAGAAGCTTTATCTCCAAAAATACCACCGCTGATTTTAGTAAGTCCATCTACAATCATGGCTATTTTAGGACCAAAGATATTTTCCATATCCTCTACGGTGTAATCTGTATCCTCAACAACATCGTGAAGAAGAGCTGCCGAGATACTTGTAGAGCCTAATCCCATTTCTTCACAAGCAATTTGGGCAACAGCGATAGGATGCATAATATAAGGCTCCCCAGAAAGTCTTCTGACTCCCTTATGTGCTTGACGTGCAAAATTGAAAGCTTTTGTTATTACTTCTACTTTCTTACGGTGACGAGATGCTAGATAATTGTTTAATAATCGTTGAAAGGCATCGTTGATCATCTTATCATCAGCAGCTTCTCTTTCTTGTTCTGATAATTTCTGCTCATCCATATCTTGGTCCCTCCTGTAATGCTTCTTGGTTAGTTAGATATTATTTTACTCTTATTTTCTTTCCTGCTCGAATGCTATTACCGCTTATTCCATTTAGTTTTTTCAATTTTTTGACGGTAGTTCCATTACGTTCTGCTATTTCGGAAAGGGTATCACCATTTTTGATAGTTACATTTTTGCTTCTATTCTTCTTGCTCTTTTTTTCAGATTTTCTAGAAGAACGATGCGACATTCTTTTATTTGATGAATAATGATTTCTAGTTCGATTTGTAGTGGCTTCTTCTTTGTCCTTTATATCTACTATATCGCGTTTGAGGAAAAGTTCATCTGCTTTATATGCAAAGATAGAGTCCTGTTTGTCGATAAATGTTCCAATAAGATTGCTTGGTAGTCGAATAGACATAGGCTCAGAATAGCCATTAATAACATCTTTTCGATATTGTGGATTAAGTGAGCGTAATTGATCTTCATCGATACCGAGAACATTTGAAATCTGCTCGAAATGTACATTTTGATTTACGACTACGGTATCTGTCTTGACAGGTAAATCTGTTAACATTGGACAGATGTTATGGTCGCAGTAATAGTTCATGATATAGTTGGCAGCAATGAATGCAGGAACATAACCTCTTGTTTCTTTAGGTAAATATGGGTAAATGCTCCAATAATCAGCTTTTCCACTGCGGTGGATGGCCTTGTTGATTTTGTCAGGTCCACAGTTATAGGCAGCAATAACTAGATTCCAATCATCAAAGATTTTATAGAGATCACTCAGATAATGAGCTGCAGCATACGAAGCTTTAACAGGGTCACGTCGTTCATCAATCAGAGAGTTAATTTCCAAGCCATATCGTTTACCTGTCCCTATCATGAATTGCCATAAGCCAGTTGCTCCAACTCTTGACACAGCATTAGGATTAAGAGCTGATTCGATTACAGGAAGATATTTTAATTCCAAAGGTAGATTGTATGCTTCGAGAGCTTCTTCGAAAATAGGAATGTAGAAGTTGGATGCTCCTAACATATAGCTTACGCTTTTACGTAGATCGTTACTATATTTATCGATGAATTTCTGTACTACGTTGTTATATGGCATCTCAATAATGGTTGGCATTTTTTTCAACCTATCGATAAATACTTCTTGCGGAAATGATGGGTTATAGTTTTTCATTTGACAAGATGTATCTGGCTTTAAATAGGTCTTTACATTATAAACGTGTATAAGGCTATCCAAAGCTAAATCCATGCCCTCTGGCAGGTCTATATCTTCTTCGTCACCGTTTTGATTAGTAACGGTAATGTATTGTTTATTTTGATTTTCGGTCTGAGCATACATCACGCAGCTACTACCTACTAAAAGGATGACCATAAATAAAGCTAATCTTTTCATTCTTATTTCTCTTCTTCTTATTTTAAATATTAATGTTTAAAAATTAAGTGAACATGAAAATCCAAATCCAGAACTTTGAAATGGATTTCTGTATAATGAGTTGTTAATAACAGTAGGCTGAATGTGTAAACTAAGATCTTTAGAGATATCAAAGTCAGATAAAGAAGCGTCTACGTATGCATCAATAATAGATAAAGCATAGACTCCTATAAGTACGAATGTGCTCATATCTCTCCATCTACGATAACGATCTTTTCGTTTACGAAACAATTCTTGATATTGCGTTTTGTTGTTGTCGTCTATAGTTACACCAAGATGCAAAAATTGATTATAGCTTTCTGTATTAGGATCAGAATCCATAATATCCATGTAAGCTTTACTATAATCATCGTACATTTGGCCATTCCATGACATGGCATATATACAGCCAACTACGCCACCATAAAATATGGGTAATTTCCAATATTTACGGTTATATATTTGTCCTGCACCTGGCAAAACGATAGAAAGCCAAAGTGCGCGTTTTACATCTGGCTTCCAAGTATTCCAATCACGTTTGTTTTTGGATTTTTTTTCTAGATTTTGCAATTCAAGACTATCCTTATGGGTTAGGATAGAATTTGCAGGAATCATAGCAGTATCTTCCAGGATAGGATCTACTGATTCTACCTTGATATCTTGAGCATTTCCTACAAACGGGAAAAGACACAGAGATACGAATGCAATGATATGTGATAATTTCTTCACAGAATTAATTCTCTTTGAGTTTGTCAAAAACGTTCATCAGACGTTCCAAGTCATCTTCACTTTCAAATGGTATGCTAATTTTACCTTTTCCTTTAGCATTACAGGTCATATTGACTTTTGCATTTAAAAAGCTTGATAATCTTTTCTTTAGCATTATGAATTCTTCAGGCAACTGAGTCTTGCTGACAATCTTTTTTTTGCCACTTTCTATATCTTCACCGCTTTTTAGCTGCTGAACGAGTTCCTCAACCTTGCGTACAGAGTAACCGTTTTTTTGGATTTCTTTAAACAGTTTAATCTGAAGAGATGGACTCTCTAAAGCCAAAAGAGCACGAGCATGTCCCATGTCGATTTCTTTTTTCTGTAGCGCCATCTGTACCTGTGCAGGAAGTTTCAGTAAACGCAGATAATTTGCAATAGCTGCTCGGCTTTTGCCAACACGCTCTGCAACTTTCTCTTGGGTCATATTGCTATTCTCCAATAGGTGCTCGTATGCTAGTGCTATCTCGATAGAGTTTAAATCTTCACGCTGAATGTTCTCTACAAGTGCCATTTCCATTACACCTTCATCGCTAATCGTGCGAATGTAAGCTGGAATGGCCTTTAGACCAGCAAGCTGTGAAGCTCTCCAACGGCGTTCTCCTGCAATAATTTGAAAGCGGTTTTCTGCTACTTGGCGTAATGTAATCGGTTGGATAATTCCAATGGCTTTAATACTATCAGCTAATTCGATCAATGCATCCTGGTCAAATTCGCGTCGAGGTTGGTTAGGGTTATTCTCGATTTGTTCGATTGGAATTTCATTAATCGTAGAACTACCTTGAGTTCTTACGTTTTCGGTAGAAATTAGGGCATCAAGTCCCCTTCCTAAAGCATTATTTTTAGCTGTCGTATTATATTTCTTATGAACTGCCATTATTTTAAAAGAAAATTGAGATTGAATTATTTCCAATTAGAATTTTTGTTGATGATTTCTTTAGCCAGTGCAAGATGGTTTTTGCTACCAGTAGAATCTGCGTCGTATAAAATAACAGGAAGACCATGACTTGGACTTTCACTGAGCTTTACATTACGCTGAATGACACTCTTAAATACTAATTCTTGGAAATGGCGTTTTACCTCATCATAAATTTGATTAGCCAAACGAAGTCGACTATCGTACATGGTTAGCAGAAATCCTTCTATTTCTAATTTCGGATTCAACTTGCTCTTAATGATTTTGATGGTATTGAGCAATTTACTGATACCCTCGAGTGCAAAGTATTCGCACTGTACCGGAATGATGACGGAGTCAGCTGCTGTCAGACAGTTTACGGTAATCAAACCTAATGATGGTGAACAATCAATTAGTATATAGTCGTATTCATCGCGGATAGGGGCGAGTAATTTACGAATAACTTTTTCGCGGTCTTCAATATTAAGCATTTCAATTTCTGCACCAACAAGAGCAATATGACTTGGAATGATATCAAGTCCGTCTATATCGGTAGTATAAATGGCTTCGTGAACATCTGCATGGTCAATAATACATTCGTAAAGCGAACAGTCTACTTCTTTGATGTCGACACCTAGTCCACTAGAGGCATTTGCCTGAGGATCTGCATCAACAACAAGTACTGTCTTCTCTAATGTAGCTAGAGAAGCTGCTAAGTTAATCGTCGTAGTTGTTTTACCTACACCACCTTTTTGGTTAGCTAATGCTATAATTTTTCCCATTGATATAAGCTTTTGGTCCTGTTCGTAACAGGCTATTTGATGGCAAAGATACATATTTTAAACGAGAAAGGCTACGTTTAAACCATTTTTTAGTATTTTTGCACCGAAAAGATATTAAATTTATGAATAATCGACCTTTTATCTTAATTTCAAATGATGATGGTTATCATGCCAATGGTATAAAGACTCTTGTAAAAATTCTGTCGCCTATTGCTGATTTGTTAGTATGTGCTCCGGAAGCAGCTCGCTCTGGTTTTTCATGTGGTTTCTCAGCAACGGATTATTTGCGATTGAAGCGTCGTCATAATATGGGCGATATTGAGGTTTGGTCATGTACAGGAACACCGGTAGATTGCGTAAAAATTGCCCTTAGTGAGTTATGTAAGGACCGTTTGCCTGATCTCATTATTGGTGGTATCAATCATGGAGATAACTCGTCAACTAATAATCATTATTCAGGAACAATGGGTATAGCTAAAGAGGGATGTATGAAATATATACCTTCTATTGCTTTCTCAAGTTGTAACTATAATGAGAGTGCAGACTTAATGCCTTTGTCAGAATATATTATCAAAATTATTAATAAGGTTTTGAAGGAAGGTTTGCCAAAAGGTACATGCTTGAATGTAAATTTCCCATCGAATCCTCCTTTTAAGGGCGTGAAAGCTTGTCGTATGACTTGGGGGCGTTGGGTTAATGAAATTCAGAAAAATCATCATCCTCGTGGTTATGACTATTATTGGGTAGTAGGTGAGTATGTTAATGATGAACCAGAAGCTCAAGATTCTGATCAGTGGGCTGTGAACCATGGTTATGTCGCTATCACACCGACAAAAATAGATGTAACTGACTACGAATTTAAAGAACAGTTGGACAAGTGGAACTTATAATATGAAATATTATATCATTGTAGGTGAAGCAAGTGGCGACCTTCATGCATCACGCTTAATGCATTCATTGAAAGAATTTGATTCGCAAGCTGAATTCAGATTTTTTGGAGGTGACAAAATGTCATATGAAGGGGGGTATCGGGTAAAACATTATCGTGAACTTGCTTATATGGGATTTATACCTGTTTTGCTGCATCTGAAAACCATATTCAAAAATATGAGTATGTGTAAGAAGGATATTGTGGCTTGGAAACCAGATGTCGTTATCTTGGTAGATTATCCCGGTTTTAATCTGAATATTGCCAAGTTTGTACATAAAAACACTAAGATTCCTGTTTATTATTATATTTCACCTAAAATATGGGCCTGGAAAGAGTGGCGTATTCGCAGCATCAAACGCGATGTTAAGGAGATGTTTTCGATATTGCCTTTTGAAGTTCCTTTTTATGAAAAAAAATATAAGTATCCGATACATTATGTAGGTAATCCTACTGCTGAAGAAGTGGCTTATTTTCGAAATAATTATCATGATACATTCAAGATGTTTTGTGATAAATATAATTTGGATGCAACAAAACCTATAATTGCTTTATTGGCAGGTAGTAGATTGCAGGAAATCAAGGATAACTTGCCTGCAATGATAGAAGCTGCGGATCATTTTGAAGATTATCAGTTGGTTTTGGCAGGTGCTCCTTCTGTAGACGATAAGTATTATGAGTCTTTTCTGAAAGATTCAAGGGTAAAGTTGATAAAAAACCAAACTTATGCTTTGTTATCACATGCCAAGGCAGCTCTAGTTACGAGTGGTACTGCTACTTTGGAAACAGCTTTGTTTGATGTTCCGCAAGTTGTTTGTTATGAAACACCGGTCCCAAAAATAATTCGTTTTGCTTTTAATCACATCATTAAAGTGAAATATATATCTTTGGTGAATTTGATAGCTGACAGTGAAATTGTACAAGAACTTTTGGCTGATCGTTTTTCCGTAGATGATATCATCATGGAGTTGCGAAAAATCCTTCCTGGTCGTCCTGAAAGAGAAGTAATGTTGAAAGAGTATGAAGAAATTCATCGCAGGTTGGGTAATTCGGTTGCTCCTGAAAATGCAGCACGTATTATGACAGAGTTGTTGATGGGTAGTAATAACTCGAATATTCCTCAATAAGAAAAGGGTTGTCATTTTCCTGATGACAACCCTTTTCTTATTGAGGAATAATATTTTTAGAAAAGCTGTAGGGTATATAAATATACTACTGCAGCTGGAATAGCCATAAGAGAAGAATCGAATCGGTCTAACATTCCACCATGTCCAGGAAGAATATTACCGCTATCTTTAATACCTAAGGTCCGTTTAAATAAACTTTCTACTAAATCACCCCAAGTACCAAAGAAAACTACAATCAGCCCTAATCCCATCCATTCTAAAATATTTAGTGAATGCTGTAATTCTCCAAAGTTAGCATAATAGCCCAATATTCCTGCAGCTATCAGGACAAATATACCGCCACCTATGCTGCCTTCCCAACTTTTAGCAGGACTTATTCGTGGAAAGAGTTTGTGCTTGCCAAAAAGTGAACCACTACAGTATGCACCTGTGTCGTTAATCCAAAGGAAGACAAAGATAGATAGTGGGAGTAATGTGTCGAAATGTACGCTGCCATCCTCATTTGTTTCGAATGCCACAATGTTAATCATAGCAAACGGAAGAGCTATATACATTTGTGATAGCATGGTGTAAGCCCAGTCATTAATGGCATCTTGGTTCTTGAAATACAATTCACTGATAAATAGATAAATGATAGTCAATAAATAGGGTACAAAGACAATAAAGTTATTGACCAAGCCAATTCTCCAACCTGCTACGGCTAAAAAGAAGTAAACACCTGCTATTGTAGAGATAAATTGGTTAGTTGTTACACCATGTTTAGCATTTATCAGACCTGTAAATTCCCAAATTGTCATTCCTGTTATCAGTGCAAACAGTAAAATCATGGCTTGTGGATCTAAAAATCCACAAACCATAATGGCTACATAGAATACACCAGTGATAGCTCTTATAATGAGGTTCTTCTGTTTATCACTCATTGCTTTCTATTTTTATTACTCTTTATTAGCTTTATGTTCTTCAGTTTGATCTTCTGAACTTTGTTCGTTAGCAGACTGATTTTTTGTATTTTTTTCATGCTCTTCTATCGCTTTCTGAACTTCTGGAAGTTGTTTTACAGCATCATCAACTTCGGG
This sequence comes from Segatella baroniae B14, assembly GCF_022024235.1. GTDB lineage: Bacteria > Bacteroidota > Bacteroidia > Bacteroidales > Bacteroidaceae > Prevotella > Prevotella bryantii. The sequence goes on along the minus strand of NZ_CP091799.1, from coordinate 1,499,964 downwards.
AGTTTCGTCTGCCATGATTTCTTGAGAACGGCTCAACCAAGGACGCTTTCCAAAGATGGCTTCTACATCTTCTGCCATAATGACTTCACGCTTGATAAGAAGTTCTGCCAACTGGTTATGTCCCTCTTTGTGCTCTGTCAGTATCTGCTTAGCACGCTGGTATTGCTCGTTAACCATTTTCATAACTTCTTCATCAATAATCTTGGCTGTCGTTTCAGAGTATGGTTTCTGAAATTGATATTCATTATTGTTATAATAACAAATATTTGGTAGCTTGTCGCTCATTCCGGCATAGGCAATCATACCATAAGCACTTTTGGTAGCGCGTTCCAAATCATTCATGGCGCCTGTAGAAATATGACCTGTGAATAACTCTTCCGCTGCACGACCACCCATAAGAGAGCACATTTCATCGAGCATTTGCTCTTTTGTGGTAATTTGACGTTCCTCAGGAAGATACCATGCGGCTCCAAGGGCTTGTCCACGTGGTACAATACTAACCTTTATCAATGGATTAGCATATTGGCAGAACCATGATATTGTTGCATGTCCAGCTTCATGAAGTGCAATGGTTCGTTTTTCTTCTGCTGTCATAACTTTCGTCTTTTTCTCAAGACCTCCAATGATACGATCTACAGCATCAAGAAAGTCTTGCTTGCCAACAAATTTATGGTCATGACGAGCTGCTATGAGGGCGGCTTCATTGCATACGTTAGCAATATCAGCTCCAGAGAAACCTGGTGTTTGGCGTGACAATAAGTCTATATCGACAGATTTATCAACTTTAATTGGTTTTAAATGTACATTGAATATTGCTTTACGCTCATTCAAGTCAGGAAGATCCACGTGAATTTCTCTGTCAAAGCGACCAGCGCGTAGCAGTGCCTTGTCAAGCATATCAACACGGTTTGTTGCTGCAAGAATAATGACACCACTATTTGTACCGAAACCATCCATTTCAGTGAGTAGGGCATTCAATGTATTTTCACGTTCATCATTTCCACCCATAGCTGGATTTTTGCTACGTGCGCGACCGACAGCATCAATTTCATCTATGAAAATGATGCAAGGTGCTTTCTCCTTAGCTTGACGGAATAGGTCTCTTACTCGACTAGCGCCAACACCTACAAACATTTCTACAAAGTCAGAACCACTCATAGAGAAGAATGGAACTCCAGCCTCGCCAGCTACGGCTTTAGCTAAAAGAGTTTTACCAGTTCCTGGAGGTCCTACTAAAAGTGCGCCTTTTGGAATTTTACCACCTAAATCCGTATATTTTTTTGGATTCTTGAGAAACTCAACAATTTCTTCGACTTCCTGTTTGGCACCTTCTTGTCCGGCTACATCTTTGAATGTGATGCCAAGGTCATTACCCTTTTCATACATTTTGGCTTTACTCTTACCTACGTTGAATACGCCGCCAGGACCGCCATTTCCGCTTCCGCCTCCCATTCTTCTTGCAAACCACCATATAAAGATGATAAAGAATATTAGTGGAGAGAAATTGAATAAGAAAGTCCAAATGTCGTTTCCTTTTTCATTTTTATAGGCAAAATCATGTAGCTTGCCAGCTTTCTGTTGTGTAGAAAGATATTTCTCTAGTTCATCAACTGAACCAAATTCGACACTGACGTATGGGTTTGTGCCAACTTGTTTGGCACTCATATTAAATACATCTCGAATATTTTTAGGATTGACAAACATTTTTAGAGTATTATCTTCCTTATTGATAATGACTCTACTTGCATATCCTTTTTCGATATATTGCTTAAATCGAGTATAGCCAGCTTCTTGAGTTGCACTGCCTCCGAGTGCGTTTCCGCCACCGGTCATGAATAAAGCAATGAGAGCAACTAAGATAATGCCATAGATCCAATTCATGTTGAATCTTGGCATTTTCGGCTGATTGTCGTTGTTTCCGTTGTTGTTCAGACTGTTATTGTCCATAAATTCAATTTTTTAATAGATATCTGGTATTCTTGTTAATTTGGCATCTTCCCAAAGGTCCTCCAGATTATAGAACTCCCGCGTTTCTGGCAAAAAGATGTGGACGAGTATATCCGCAAAATCGATGGCTACCCATTGATTGGTACCGAGCCCTACGACGTTAATTGGCTTCTCGTTATTCTTATTGCGAGCAAATTCACCTACAGATTCTGTAATTGCCTCTACTTGTGAAGGAGAATTACCCTGACAGATTACGAAGTACTGAGCGATGCTTCCGTCAATATGAGATAAATCTGCAATAACTATGCCAGATCCTTTTTTTTCTTGGATACCTTCTACAATCGTGTTCACTAACTGTTGGGTAGATTCTTTTACTGTGTTCATTAAAAATTATTTCTTTTTAATTATAAATTACATTTTGTTGATAACGATGGCAAAGTTAGTGCAATTCGGGTGAAATACAAAATATATAAGGTACAAAAACCTGTGTAAATCGAGATAATTACATATTTTTTAGAAAAAAGCACAAAAATGTTTTGGTAGTTTCAAAAAATGTTGTACCTTTGCAAACGCAATTAAGGAAAGCTAAATTGCTCTTGAAATTGGGATATGGTGTAATGGTAACACTACAGATTCTGGTCCTGTCATTTCTGGTTCGAGTCCGGATATCCCAACTGTTTGATTCTATATGTGTCAAATTTTCATAATAGAATACTAAAAGGGCTTATTTTCCGATTGTACGGAAGCCTTTTAAAAGGTAAATTTAATTGGGATATGGTGTAATGGTAACACTACAGATTCTGGTCCTGTCATTTCTGGTTCGAGTCCGGATATCCCAACATTTAGATGCAATTCGATATTCGAGTTGCATTTTTTTGTTTTTGTCTTTTTGGCATAAGATTTGCATATACTATTGACATGACAAATGGACAATTTTAAGTATTAATCAATAGATTAGATTTTATGGCAATTGGAAAATGGATAGGTGGTTTGCTAGGTTTTGCTTCTGGTGGTGTACTAGGAGCTTTGGCAGGCTTTGCCTTAGGTTCACTCTTTGATAGTGGTATTGATGCTGTTAATTCAGGTCAGCATTCCTCTTTTGATGGAGATCGCCAGGGAAGAGGGTATGGAGGTGATCATGGGCAAAGTCAGCGTTTCAGATCAAATTCATATCAACGTCAATATAATAGTTTTTATAATGAGGAACGTAATTCTTTTCTCTTTTCTTTGCTAGTTTTAGCTTCTTATATTATTAAGGCTGATGGCAAGGTAATGCATTCTGAAATGGAGTTTGTTCGAAAATTTTTGCGTTCCAATTTTGGAGAATCTGCCGTTGTTCAGGGGCAGGAGATTCTTTATAAACTCTTCGAAAAACAAAAGGAAATAGGTTGGGAAGAGTATCGAACGGTTATTCAAGATTCAGGTCGGCAAATTGCTTCATCGATGCCTTATGAACAGCGATTGCAATTACTTCATTTCTTAGCAATGATAGCTCAAGCAGATGGGATAGTTCATCTTAGCGAAGTGAGTTCACTTAAAGAAGTAGCGCAAGCTATGGAGATTCCTGTTTCCGAAATAGATGCTATGTTAAATTTGCGTGACGCAAGTTCTAATCTAGATGCAGCTTATAAAGTGATGGGTGTAAGTCCTTCGGCAACCGATGCAGAGGTAAAAGCTGCATATCGCAAACAAGCTCTACAAAATCATCCTGATAGGGTTGCTTCTTTGGGTGAGGATATACGTAAAGCAGCTGAAAAGAAATTTCAGGAAATTAATGCAGCTAAAGAAACAATATGGAAGGCTAGGGGATTGTCATAATTGCAACATGAATAGTTACTATATAAAATAAAGATGGGATGTGCATAAAATTGTACATCCCATCTTTATTTTATAGATCTTTATTACTTATTTTTGTTTGTTTTGGGCATCGATAGCTTTGATTTTAGCCTTAACAAGATCCATCTCATCTTTTAATTTCTGAATTTTGCGATTCATTTCATCAATTAGACTGTTACCTTTTTTGCTAGACACATTCAAGAAACCTAAGTTATTTTCGTAGGTGTTTATTTCCTGTTTGAGTCCTTCGTAGCGGCGCATTAGTCGTCCGCGTTCGTTATCTAATGTGTTTAGACCGCGTTCAGCAGCATTTTGAATTTTATCCTTAAAGTTATCGAGACGGCGTTTAGCAATTGACACATGTAAATCTTTATATAGTTTATCCAAAATGTCATGATATGCTTTGTAAATTTTATCCTTCTCTTTGAAAGGTACGTGGCCAACGGTATTGTACTCTTCTACAAGCTTTTGTACAGTATCTTGAATATCTTCATCGGTTTTTTCGCTTAGAGCTTTTAACTTGGCGATTATTTTTTTCTTTTTGTTCAAGTTTTCATGCTCTTCGTTATGTACATCAGCATTTGCAGCTTTACGAGCTTCGAAGAAATGATTACAAGCTGTTGTAAATTCTTCCCATAGTTGATCGCCCAATTTCTTAGGAACGACACCGATATTTTTCCATTCTTTTTGAAGTTCAACCAATTTCTGAGAAGTCTTTTTCCATTCTTTACTGTCAGTTAGAGCCTTTGCTTGTTCTACCAAAGCCTTCTTTTTTTCAGTATTAACAGAATATGTTTCTTTGAGTTCTTTGAAGTATTCTGCTTTTTTAGTAAAGAATTGGTCACAGGCAGCACGGAAACGTTCGAAGATTTTTACATTCATCTTCTGAGGTGCAAAACCGATAGTTTTCCATTCTGTCTGGATATTTTTAATTTCCTCTGTTTGTTTTTCCCATTCTGATGCTTTTTTGTACTCGGCGTTAGCGATAGCCTCTGTTTTTTCGCAGAGAGCAGTCTTTTTTATCAAGTTATCTTCTTCTTTAGCTCTGAGATCCTCGAAATGCTGTTGATGCTTTTTATTGATTACTGTAGACGCTTGTTTGAAGCGAGTCCATATTTCATCGCGCAAATCTTTAGCAACAGGACCTGTTTCACGAAATTCTTGATGAAGTTCTTGTAATTGATGGAATGCGCTGATAATGTCCTCTTCGTTAGCTAAAGCTTCTGCTTTGACACAAATAGCTGTTTTGATTTCAAGATTTTTTTTGAAATCATACTCTCTGGACTCTCTGTTTAAGTTGAGTAAATCATAGAATTGTTCAACATAAAGCTGATAGTTGCGCCAAAGCTCATTATTTTTTTCAGCGGGAACAGCTTTGATTTCTTTCCAATCTTGCTGTAATTTTTTGAAGTCATTATATGATTTGTTGGCTTCATCAGGTGATGTAGCCATAGCTTTAATTTTCTCAATGATTTCAAGCTTTTTTTGGTAATTGGCCTCTTTTTCAGCTTCGATTTGTTCGTGAATCTTAGCTCGCTTCTCTTTGATAATCTGCATTTCAGCCTTGAAAATCTCCTCATCTTCATCTGGAAGAATCTGGTAATTCTCAGGTGCACCACCATTTTCAAGATAAGCTTTCATATCAGCATCTCTTTCGGCTATATGAAGTTTATAGAACGAAGTCTTAAGATAATCTATTTCATCTTTTTTAGGATTTTCATCACTATGGGCAATTTCTTTTACTCTTGCGAGTATCTCCTTTTTGTCCTTGTAACTTTTATGAGTTGCCTTTTGGGAATTTTCGCTGCAAGTATCTTTGTCGGAAACTTTTTCAGCAGTATCGACTTGAGTGGTTGTCTCTTGGACAGCCTTCTCTTCTTCATTAATGCCCTGAGTAAGAGCGTTTTCTTGAGAGTCCATCATTTCACTATTTTTAGTTTATGATTCGGTTTTCCAACATGGTAGTAAGCAATGTTAGGTTAACAACCGGTTTATACTTCACTACCTTTTATAATTTTATAATTAAGTTGCAAACTTAAATAAATTTATTGTAAATACCTAATTTTAGAGGTTTTTTTTACGAATTAAACTTAAAGTAGTCGTTTAAATCTCAAAATAAACCATGTAACACCAGACACGAGGATAGAAATTACCAGTGCGATAATAAACCCAAAATTGTTATGCTCCATTCCATTTTCCAGATTCATACCAAATAGACTAGCTATAAGTGTCGGGAACATCATGATAATACTAATGGATGTTAAGGTACGCATGGTGGTGTTCATATTGTTATTGATGATGCTGGAGTAGGTATCCATAGTTGACTCGAGAATATCAGAGTAGATACTTGTTGTTTCTCTTGCCTGTGTCATCTCAATATTTACATCTTCGATCAAGTCTGCATCTAATTCATCTACTTGTAATTTAAATTTCAGCTTAGACAAAAGATTTTCATTACCTCGGATAGAAGTGATGAAATAGGTAAGTGAGTCCTGAAGTCTGCTCAAGCCAATAAGACTTTCATTATTGACATCATGATCTAAATTACGTTTTGATTTATCAATAAGTGAATTTATTTGCTTCAAGCGTTTTAGATACCAAACTGCAGATGATAGAAATAATCTGAATATCATATCGACATAGTCTGTAAATCCTTCGCCTCGTTTTTGCTGATAGCTTACAAAGTCTATCATCATATTGGTTTCATAGAAGCATACCGTAATTGTGATATCATGTTTGTGTATGATACCAAGAGGAACCGTTGTGTATGGAGTACGAGAGCGAATTTCCTTAACATATGGGATACGGAGAATAATTAGCATCCATCCGTCATCATATTCATAACGGGCACGCTCATCAGTATCGCTTATGTCGGAAAGGAAATAGTCAGGAATGTGATATTCGTCTTCAAGCATTCGCTGATCTTCTTCGGTTGGACAAGTGACTTGTATCCAGCAATTAGGTTCCCACTCCTTGAGGGGACTTAATTTTTTATTAATATTCCAAAATGTTTTCATTGTGCTAATCTCCAGCATTAAAAAAGGAATGGGGATTAGCATTAAGCTGAATCCTCACGCCTATAATGTGAATGTTTCCGCGTGATAATCGTCCATATTGGTTACTAAAACTTTGATTTCGCGTGCAAAAGTACGAAATATATTTGAAAAAATAGTGAATTAATTGTGTTTTTTTAGAGGCTATCAATAAATAAAGTTCTTCGGTAGACTAGTATTTTTACTATCACTGAAGAACTTTATTTATTGATAAGTATCTGGTTTATAAAGGATAAACCGATATTAAACTTCTATTAAGCGTTAGGAATTTCAGCAAGAACTTCTTTGATTAATTCCCAGAACAATGCTACGCTCGAGATGAGGCATCTTTCGTTTGTAGTGTGAGGGCTTCGAATAGTAGGGCCCATAGAAACAATGTCAAGTCCAGGGTATTTGTCAAGTATTACAGAACATTCCAGTCCTGCGTGGTCTACTTTGATTACTGGTTCTTCATTATTTTGTTTCTTATACAGTTTCTTTAGCAAGTTCAAAATCTCGCTATCGGTATTTGGATCCCAACCACCATAGCTGCCACTTAATGTAACCTTCATTCCTGCCATGCTAAAACAACTTTCAAGTGATGTCGCGATATAATCTTTCATGCTTTCAGATGATGAACGAGCTAGAATCTTGAAAGCCGCTTTACCATCTGCGATATTGACAATGGCAAGGTTAGATGAAGTCTCTACGACCTCTGGAATTGCAGGAATCATTCGTACTACCCCATTAGGGCATGCATAAATGGCATCAATCAGATTGTCTTGTATTTCGACAGGAGTGATGTTCGCAGGACATTCTACATCCTCGGCATAAAACTCAATAGAATTTTCTATACCTTGGTATTCGTGTTCAAATCTATTTTTCCACTCCTCAACTAATTCTATTAATTTGTTAGTTTTATCAGCAGGAAGAGTAAGGACAGTTTCTGCTTTAAAAGGAATCGCATTTCGCATATTGCCTCCATTCCATGTTGCAAGTCTTGCCTGGCACTCACTGATTGCTTCACGTACAAAGCGTACCATTAGTTTGTTGGCATTAGCTCTTCCTTCGTTAATTTCAAGACCAGAATGTCCTCCCTTCAAACCTTTTATGGTGAGTTTGATAGCCTTGTCACCTTCGTTAGTAGTAACCTCCTTATATCCCAATTCAGCTGTTACATCGATGCCACCAGCACTACCAATTACGAAATTACCCCAAGTCTCTGAGTCTAGATTGAGTAAAATGTGGCCTTTTAGTTCTCCTGTTGGTAAATCATTGGCACCAAACATACCAGTCTCTTCATCAGCGGTTATTAATGCTTCTATAGGGCCATGCTGTAATTCTTTACTCTCCATAATAGCCATTATAATAGCGACACCGAGGCCATCATCAGCGCCTAAAGTTGTATCTTTTGCTTTAACCCAATCGCCATCAATATAAGTTTGAATAGGATCTGTTTCAAAGTTATGTTTGCTTGTTGGAGCCTTCTGAGGAACCATATCCATGTGAGCTTGAAGAATAATTCCCTTCTTGTTTTCCATACCAGGAGTAGCTGGTTTATACATATAAATATTATTGCCAGCATCTTTATAGGCTTCTATGCCAATATTTTTGGCAAAATCAAGTAAAAACTGCTGAACTTTTTCCATATGTCCTGATGGACGAGGAATTTGAGTCAGTGCATCAAAATTACGCCAGATTTCCTCTGGTTTTAAATTTTTAATCTCGCTCATAAACTTCTATGAATTAATTTATAGTTTTGATGAATGATAAATGGAGCCAACTGTATATGCCCAATACTGCGACGAGTAATGTTTGAACGCTATGTACAATGAGTACAAAATAAAGAGCATCTGTAGCTTGAATACCATATAATATTAGCATAGTCTTGACAGCAAAATGCCAAGGGCCAGCCCCATTAGGCGTAGGAACGATAACAGCAATACTTCCAACTATAAAGGTAACCATTGCGCACGAAATACTCAAGTGTGAAGTAGCTTCAAAACAAAAAAAAGTAAGGTAATAGTGCAGAAAATAACTGCCCCATATGGCCAAACTATAAAAAATAAAAAGTGGTACATTTCTAACACTTTTGAGTGATGTTATGCCTTGCCATATTCCGTTAAAAGTATTTTTTACTTTATTATAAATTGAGAGACGGCTGACTAGATAAAGTCCCATGATAATAACAGCTAATCCACAGATGGCTGTGACAATGTATCCTGTAGTAGTGAATTTGTTAAAAACACTGTCCATACTGGTTCCTGTTTTGTTAAAAAAAGTTTTGAAAACAGAAATCTCAGCAATGATTGTAATTGCTGTTAATAACATGACTATGAGAGAGTCGACACCTCGTTCGGTAACAACAGTTCCTATCGCTTTAGAGAAAGAAACATTATCTTTTTTCTTAAGAACGCCACAGCGAGCAAATTCTCCTATTCTAGGTATAATTAGACTTACAGCATAAGATAAGAAAATGGAATCAATACAAACCGAAGTGCGCGGTTGCTCATTGACAGGTTCCAGTGTTTGTTTCCATCGCCATCCTCGAAACATTTGGGCAAGAATTCCAAAAGGGAAAGAAAGTAGCATCCACGTCCAATTCATTTCATGGAAAAGTACTTGTTCCACCTTTTTAAAGTCAAAATCGCAGTACATCCAGTACAATATCGCTCCTCCTAATAGAAGAGATAATGCAACTTTGAAAATATTGTTAGCTATATTTCTTGTATTCATGATTAATAGATGCAAAGGTATAGAAAAAAAATTATCTACTCCTATCTTTTTTATTCTTTTTTGAGTGTGTATCGCCAATATCTCATAAAAAAAGTGTATCTTTGCACACCGTTTGCGCTATATAGGAAATTGTACGCATAGACAAATAGTACGTAGAATTCAATTATGAAATAAGGTAAAAAGGTAATGAGACAGCTTAAAATCAGTAAGAGTATCACTAACCGTTCTAGTGAGGCTTTGGATAAGTATCTAGCGGAGATTAGTCATGAACCAATGATTAATATCGATCAAGAGATAGAACTTGCCCAGGCTATTCGTAAAGGTGGACGTGCCGGTGAGCGAGCAAAGGATAAACTTGTTAAGGCTAATCTTCGCTTCGTAGTTTCTGTAGCTAAGCAGTATCAGCATCAGGGTTTGTCATTGACAGACTTGATAGATGAAGGTAATATAGGATTGGTTAAGGCAGCCGAGAAATTTGATGAAACTCGTGGTTTCAAGTTCATCTCGTATGCAGTTTGGTGGATTCGTCAAAGTATCCTTCAGGCTATAGCTGAGCAAAGTCGTATCGTTCGACTTCCATTGAATCAAGTTGGAGCTTTGTCTAAGATTAACGCTACTATCAGTAAGTTTGAGCAAGATAATCAACGTCGTCCTAGTATTCAGGAAATTTCACGTCTTACTGGTATTGAAGAGGAAAAGATTGAGCAGAGTATTAAGGCAGATAATCATCATACCAGTATAGATGCTCCTTTCCAGGATGGTGAAGAGAATAGTATGGTGGATATTATGGCAAGTGGTGAGGATACACGTACTGACCGTCAGGTTGATCACGATAGTATGGCTCAGGAATTACATTCTGTTCTCAAAAACGTTTTGAAGGATCGTGAAATTAAAATACTTTGCGAATGCTATGGTATTGGCTGTCATGAAAAAGGATTAGAAGAAATTGGTGATAGAATGGGACTTACCCGTGAGCGCGTTCGTCAAATCCGCGAAAAAAGTATCCTTAAACTTAGAGAAGCAGGTTGCTCTAAGGTGCTAATGAAGTATCTTGGTTAATAGTTGAATACTCATAAAACCTAAAGAGGCACATCTAAAAAGTTAGATGTGCCTCTTTGAGTTTATGATGCCTTATATTATATGAAAAGCATTCCGATTTGAAAGAATAGGGCAGAAATAATCCAGGCGAGACCTGTGGTATAACCTGCAGTGAAAAGCGCCCATTTCCATGAACCCGTTTCTGCTTTTATAGCCGCAATAGTAGCAAGACATGGGAAATAAAGCAATACAAATATCAGATAGCTATAGGCCGTAAGTGATGCTACTGATTCTGCTATTTCTGGAGAAGTTCCACTATTTTTAATATCGTTGACAATATGTTGATGTAACTTACTATATTTTTCGGAATCTCCACTATAACTGTCATCGTCAGCGAAACTATCGTCGTCAGAATAGAGAACTCCCATGGTGCTTGCAACGATTTCTTTAGCACCGACACCAGCTACAAGTCCAACATCTAATTTCCAATTGAAATTTTGTGGTGAGAAAATCGGTTCTATTGCGTGACCAATCTGTCCGATATAGCTTTGTTCTTCCTGTTGCATTCTGCTAAGTTTGTCTTGGTGTGGAAAATACTCTAGGCACCATACAATGATACTCGCAACGAGAATGATACCACCCATTTTTTTTAGATATTGTTTACCTTTCTCCCAGGTATGTCTTCCAATAGCCTTCCATGTAGGGAAGCGATATGGTGGAAGTTCCATTACAAACGGAGTATCTTCTCCTTTCACAACAAACTTAGTAAATAATTTACTCATGATAATCGCCAGTACGATGCCAATGGCATAAAGTGAAGCCATGACTAATGAGCGATACTGAATGGCAAAGAATGTACCAATGATCATAATGTAGATAGGAAGGCGTGCAGAGCAACTCATCATTGGTAATATAAGCATTGTCACGAGTCGTGATCGTCTGCTTTCTATTGTTCTGGTAGCCATTATTGCAGGTACATTACATCCGAATCCCATAATAAGAGGAATAAATGACTTGCCGTGCAGGCCCATCTTATGCATAAGTCGGTCCATCATAAAGGCTGCACGGGCCATATAGCCTGAATCTTCCATAAACGAGATAAAGAAGTATAGAATGAGGATTTGTGGCAGGAATACGATAACAGCTCCCACACCTCCAATAATTCCATCAACTAGCAACGCTTTTATCGGTCCTTCTGCCATGTTGGCAGATATCGTTTCGCCCAACCAAGCTACACCTGCATCAATCCAGTCCATTGGATATTGACCAAGCACGAAGGTAGCCTCAAACATGAGCCATATTAAAAAGAGGAATATCGGAAAACCTAAATATTTGTGAGTGATGATAGCATCAAGAAGATGAGTCATCTGATAGGTATCTTTTTTCTTTCCAGTCTCATACGCAGCTTCAGAAAGAGCACCATGTATGAATCCATATTTCGCATCCATGATAGCTGTTTCGCTGTCATCTCCGGTTTCCTCTTTCACTCGTTCTGCAGCTTCGTTTCTGTGAGTTAGAATTTCCTCGGCATCTGGAAGTTGTGATATGTATTGTTCTACTTCACGGTCTTTTTCTAGGAGTTTAATGGCCAGATATCGAGTAGAGTAACGATGTCTTAGATTGTCTTCTGCCTTGAGATGTTCCTGTATGTCTGCGATACCATTTTCAATTTCGTGACCATGATTAATATGGATATGTCGGTAGTGAGGATCAACACCTTCTTGCATCTCGTATGTCTTAATGACTTCGTGAAAAAGTTCTTCTACACCCATGCCTGAATGAAAGGAAGTTGGTACCATTGGTATCCCAAATAATTCTCCGAGTTTATCTGCATTTACGATATCTCCGCGTTTTTCAACTTCATCATACATGTTTAGTGCGCATACCATACGGATGTGCATATCGATGAGTTGTGTCGTAAGGTACAGGTTTCTTTCAAGATTTGAAGTATCAATGACATTGATAACGATATCTGGAGTCTTTTCTACAAGCTGCTTACGAACATAAAGTTCTTCAGGACTGTAGGCTGATAAGGAATAGGTTCCCGGTAAATCAACTAAATTGAAGGTATATCCTTCAAATTCTGCATGTGCAGTTTTGGCATCGACTGTAACACCGGAATAGTTGCCTACTCGTTCATGTGAACCTGAAGCATAATTAAACAGTGACGTCTTTCCACAGTTTGGATTTCCAACAAGGGCCACATTGATAATACGGTGACGTTTATCAGCTTCTTCAGCCATGAATTGATGTTCAGCCTGTAGTGGCTTCTCATCAGCATCATTAATATTATCCTCAATGCAACTTAGTTTTTCTTCTACGTCAGTTGCTCTTAAATTTTTAGCTTCTTCTAAAGATACTATTTCTATTAAGTCGGCTTCACTATGACGTAGTGAAACCTCATAACCCATAATTTTATATTTTACAGGATCTTTTAAAGGGGCATTAAGTAGAACTTCGATTTCTTTTCCTTTAATAAATCCCATCTCGATGATCCTTTTTCGGAAACCGCCATGTCCTAATACCTTAACGATAACGCCTTTTTCTCCTGTTTTTAGTGCTGAAAGTTTCATTTTATTCTGTTTATTTTTTGCAAAGATACAAGAAATAAATGGCAACCGAGTTGCCAAATTTGCCTGTTTTTGCAAAATACCTAAATCTTATTAGCTGTTAGTGAATAATAATAAAATTATGTAAGAATACTCGTAATTCTGATACCTACAAATGATGATGTGTACCAATTGATTAGCTATTCTTGTACCTTAAAATAAGAGGTTAATACTTCTTTAGCAGTTTCATCTGTATTATCAAAATCCTTGATGATAACGCCATGCTCCAAGAGTACAATTCGGTTACAGATATCAGTAGTATGCTGCAGATTATGACTAGATACTAAAATGGTTGCATTTGTTCTGTAGCAATAATTCTTGAGCATCACTTTTAATAAGTTTTGACTTGATGGATCGAGATAATTGAATGGCTCATCCAAAATCAGAATTTTAGGCAGGTTGAGCATGGCAGATAGAATTCCGATTTTTTGTTTATTGCCAGCAGAAAATTCACGGATGAGTTTGTTGGTTCCAAATATTTCTTCATTAGTGAATTTATCTTTGTATTCCTGTAAAAAGTCGGGCAGTATATATTTATGATTGCCTAGTTTACAGATAAATTCAAAAAGCTCTTCGGTAGTTAAAAAATCGATAAGAAATCCTTCGTCAATATAGGCTCCTATCCAATTTTTCCATTCCTCAGAAGTTGCAGGATTTATGGCATGATTTGACTCAGCAATATAACTGATATTGCCTTCATCTGCTGACAGTAAATCTAACATCAGACGAAATAATGTAGTCTTGCCTGCGCCATTATTTCCCACTAATCCTACGATTTGACCTTGTGGTATAGAAAATTCGGGGATATTGACAACTGTCTTATCCCCGAATTTCTTAATGAGATGATTTATGGTTATATTCATCTTCTTATTTTTTACTCTGCGATATTGCTACCGTGGCAATTTTTGAACTTCTTTCCGCTTCCACAAGGGCAGAGATCATTTGGACGTGGAGTCTTTTCTGCACGATAAGGAGTATGATTTATTTCATTAGCACCTTCTCGTGTGTCTTGGCTCATGGCAGCTTGCTGAGCTTCACGATTCAAGCGTTCCTGTTCCTCCTCAATATTTACTTTCTGCTCATTGTATCGCTGACTGTGTTCTTCTGGTGTAGCTTCCTGAACTTGATCAGCAGGCTGCATCTCAGGAATTTGGCCACGCATCAGAATAGTAGCAATTCGTGTATTCATTTCATCAATCATGGCATCCCATACCTTAACACTTTCGAGTTTAAAGATCAACAACGGATCTTTTTGTTCGTAAGATGCATTTTGTACAGAGTGTCTGAGTTCATCAAGTTTACGTAAGTTATCTTTCCACTCTTCATCGATAATATGAAGCATGATAACTTTTTCAAACTGTTTCACCACGCTCTTTGCTTCAGTGTCATAGGCTGTTTTTAGATGACATGGAATTTGGTACATACGTTTGCCATCTGTGATAGGCACCATGATTCTTTCATACAGTTGGCCTTGGTTTTCATAAACTTGTTTAATGATAGGCCAAGCTACGCTCTGAATACGGTCTGTCTTGCGTTTGAAATCAGCCATAGCAGCCTGGAACGCACGTTCGCAAAGGTCGTTCTTGCTGGTATTTTCAAATTCATTCTGATCAAATGGTATTTCCATTGAGAGAACCTTGTAGAACTCTTCTTTAGCACCAATGAAATCATTGTTAGTAACAATATTGAGTACACGGTCCCAAATGACGTTAGTAATATCCATACCAATACGTTCACCCATCAAAGCGTGGCGACGCTTCTCATAGATGATGGTACGCTGCTTATTCATAACGTCATCATATTCGAGCAGATGCTTGCGAATACCGAAGTTATTTTCTTCTACCTTCTTCTGTGCACGCTCTATACTCTTGCTAATCATAGGACTCTCGATACGTTCACCATCTTCAAAACCAAGGCGGTCCATCACTTTAGCAATACGATCACTTGCAAACAGACGCATAAGTTTATCTTCGAGAGATACATAGAATACAGAAGAACCTGGGTCACCCTGACGACCTGCACGACCACGAAGCTGTCGGTCGACACGACGACTTTCATGACGTTCTGTACCAATAATTGCCAAACCACCTGCAGCTTTCACTTCAGGGGTAAGTTTAATATCGGTACCACGACCAGCCATATTGGTAGCAATTGTTACTACACCCTTACCGTTAATGCAACGACCTGCTTCTGCTACAATCTGAGCCTCCTTTTGATGGAGTTTAGCATTCAATACGTTGTGAGGAATGTTTCTCATCTTCAACATCTTGCTCAACAACTCACTGATTTCTACAGAAGTTGTACCGACGAGAACTGGTCTTCCTGCATTTCGCATTAACTCTACTTCATCGATAACTGCTTTATACTTTTCGCGTTGTGTTTTGTAAACGCGGTCATCGAGGTCATGTCTGAGGATAGGGCGGTTTGTTGGAATTTCAACTACATCCAGTTTATAGATATCCCAGAATTCACCGGCTTCTGTACTAGCTGTACCGGTCATACCTGAGAGCTTATGATACATACGGAAGTAGTTCTGTAATGTAATTGAAGCGAAAGTTTGGGTAGCAGCTTCTACCTTTACATGCTCTTTAGCCTCAATAGCCTGATGTAAACCATCGCTCCAGCGACGACCTTCCATGATACGTCCGGTTTGCTCGTCTACGATTTTGATTTCGCCATCCATCACGACATATTCATCATTGTTGGTGAACATGGTATAAGCCTTGAGTAACTGCTGCAAGGTATGGACACGTTCACTCTGAATAGCGTAGTGATTCAGTAAATCGTCTTTTTTATCTAAACGCTCTTGGTCAGAAAGAGTCTTATTTGCTTCCAAATCAGAAAGTTCTGATGTAATATCAGGCAATACGAATAATTCTTTGTCGTTTACCTGTTTTGCCAACCACTCTGTACCTTTATCGGTAAGGTCAGCACTATTCATCTTTTCATCTACAACGAAATACAGAGGTTCGATGGCTTTCGGCATCTCACGATTGTTATTAGCCATGTAGTATTCTTCCGTTTTGAGCATTCCTGCCTTGATTCCTTCCTCTGAAAGATATTTAATCAAAGGCTTGTTCTTTGGCAGTGCTTTGTACGAACGGTAAAGACTCAGGAATCCTTCTTCTAAGAGTTTCTGATTGTTATTCTTGGCACCTTCAGCAATCTTCTGTTTTGCTTCTGCCAAAAGCTCTGTTGCCTGCTTACGCTGTACTTCGTAAAGTCTTTCTACTAATGGCTGATATTCTTCAAACATCTGAACATCGCCCTTTGGTACAGGACCAGAAATAATAAGTGGAGTACGCGCATCGTCAATCAATACTGAGTCAACCTCGTCGACAATGGCATAATTATGTTCTCTCTGTACCAGATCATCAGGGCTGATTGCCATGTTGTCACGAAGGTAGTCGAAACCAAACTCGTTGTTAGTACCGAATGTGATATCTGCCTGGTAGGCTTTACGACGTTCAGGTGAGTTAGGACGATGTTTATCAATGCAGTCTACAGAAAGACCATTGAATTCATAAAGAGGGCCCATCCATTCTGAGTCACGCTTTGCCAAATAGTCGTTAACGGTTACCATGTGCACACCATTGCCGGTTAGCGCATTCAGGAATACTGCTGTTGTAGCCACGAGGGTCTTACCTTCACCAGTTGCCATTTCGGCTATCTTACCCTGATGTAGTACCACACCACCGAAGAGCTGTACATCATAGTGAACCATTTCCCATTTTATCTTGTTGCCACCGGCAGTCCAAGTATTGTGGTAAATAGCTTTATCACCATCGATAGTTACAAAGTCTTTAGCTGGGTCGCTTGCTAGTTCACGGTCGAAATCTGTGGCTGTTACTACAGTCTCTTCATTCTCTGTGAAACGGCGTGCTGTATCTTTAACAATGCTGAATGCTACAGGTAAAACTTCATTGAGAGCATCCTCATATTTCTGTAATTCTTCTTCATGAAGTTTGTCAATCTGATTAAAGATAACTTCACGTTCATCAATAGGAGTATCTTCAATCTTAGCACGAAGTTCTGCTATTTGGTCGCGCTGCTCTTTACCAGCGTCTTGTACGTATTTTTGTATTTCTTTGGTCTTGGCACGTAATTCATCGTTGCTTAATTTCTGAATATCAGCGTATGCAGCTTTGACCTTTTCTACGATAGGTTGAATGGTTTTCATGTCTCGGCTTGACTTGTTGCCAAAGAGAGAGACGAGGAATTTATTAAAATTCATTTTATGTTATGTTTTATTTTTGTTCGTGATGATTAAATTGATTGCAAAAATACAAAAAAATATTGTATTCTTGGCTTGATTACCTATTTAAAAGCAAACATATTCCATTTGTGTTTGCTTTTATGCAGTAGGTCCACGAATAAAAATAGTATAGAAGTATCCTTTTTCACATTTTGCGTAGGAAGGAATTTCTATTTTTGCCGAAACTGAAACAAGTCTTGGCGAAGTGATATCGGTAAATATGCATGCATTACTGAAGGTCGTTTGTTTGATATGTTCCTCTTCAGATGCTTCTTTGATTGCTTTGATAACTGACAAAATGTCTTGTTCCAAAGCTTTGGCTTCTGGTTGTAGTAATGCTTCCTGAAAAGACATATCAGCCATCGCAAGTTTTAGCGCAGATTCGTATTTCTGTGCTTCCACTCCTGTTGCTGCTAAAACTACCAGCAGTACTGTGATATATCTATTCATCGGTTATATTTTAAATTAAATATAATTCTGAATAGCAAAGATAATGCCAAAATAATAATTCCTGGCTGGTAAGTTTGTATAAATGCGCCGATAAGCATCAATACAAGGCATATTCCGTAAAATATAGAATATCGAATAGCCCATTTACTCCATGCTCTTTTTTGTAATGATTTGATAACGGACCACCCAAATGCTAAAACAAGTGGATTGAACATCAATATCTGTAAATTACATTGTACCGTTGGATGTTTAGAGAAAAGCATGGCAAACAATACAATTCCTACAATTCCTGTGGCGAAATAGAAAAAAATATCCAGGGCCCATATTTTTTTACCAGTACGGTATTCATATAGGGAAATTATTACGGTGAAGATAAATAGTAGGGCGAAACAAACGGTTGGCGTTAGTATGTAGCCCGAATTTTCAGTTTTATCTTGTTTGGATATTAGCCAGGATGTAGATTCTACCAGGGGCATTTTCTGATTTTGTAGAGAATCAAAATGGCCTGTTAATTGTATGTGATTCCAGTCGTTGGATAGATTTTCCGGGAGAAATTGATATTCTGATTGTGAAATGTCAAAATCTGCAGAAACGCCAAGCAGTAAATCTTCACCAAACTGAGTCCATGGTGAGGATGCATTCCATTTATGAATCTCTTTACGATAAGTAGAAGGTATGTATGCCATACCTTTTACGTCTTCCTGTCTGTTAATGTGATCAAGTATGATATCCCTTGCCTTAGTAGTACAATTGTTGAAAAAAAAGTTATATCGGTAAGTGATATTTTCAGGTCTGCTATTTTCTTGTATAGCCTGTAATATTTCCCATTTTTCTTTACGAGACAACTGTAGTTTCTGTTGTTTTATCCATCTTCCTTCGTGTTGATACTGCCAAATGAAATCTGACATATCTTGTATCCCCATGGTATAGTCTGTCTGTCCCAGAATAAATCGTAAGATAAAGTTTGGCTGAGAAAACGAGAACATTCCATAGTTGATGGCGAGGTCTTGTTGGCGCGCTTTGTCGTGGATACGAAGAGCTGTGTGTCCGAACATGGAATAACTTTCCTGTCCTGGTCCACATGTTAGCAGACAGATGTCTACGGAATCCATAGAGCCCAAATC
This sequence comes from Segatella baroniae B14, assembly GCF_022024235.1. Lineage (GTDB taxonomy): Bacteria > Bacteroidota > Bacteroidia > Bacteroidales > Bacteroidaceae > Prevotella > Prevotella bryantii. Next base: position 1,480,937 of record NZ_CP091799.1, on the reverse strand, counting down.
ATAGTCACTCTGAGCATTTACATGTGTTGTTACCGATAATGTAAATACCAGTAAAAAGGTTCTTAAAATATATTTAAAAAGTTTCACGATGCAAAAATAACTTATATTTCTGACTTAACGTGCACAAATCTCGTTTTTTTTCAATACTTTTGCAACTTGATATTTCGAAACCTATTAAATATGAAAAAAATAGCAGTTGCTGCTCTTTTTGCAGTGATGACAATGTCTGGTTATGCCCAGAGTGGTACAAACTCACCTTATAGTCAATACGGATTAGGTGTGCTTAGTGAACAATCTAATGGCTTCAATCGTGGTATGAACGGTTTAGCCCTCGGATTTCGTGAGCACAATCAAGTGAATTATCTCAATCCGGCTTCTTATTCAGCCATAGACTCTCTGTCTTTTATTTTTGACATGGGTGTTTCTGGTCAAATCACTAATTTTAAAGAGGGTAATACTAAGGTAAATGCCAATAATGCAGATTTTGAGTATGCTGTGGGTGGCTTTCGTGTAGCTCGTCATGTCGGAATGGCTTTTGGTATTGTTCCTTTTACTAATATAGGTTATAATTATGCTAGTACCAATAATTTAGTTACGTCCTCAGCTCCAACATCTTCTGCTGCAACTACATATACCAATACGCTGTCTGGTGACGGTGGTGTACATGAAGTGTTTTTAGGCGCAGGATGGCAACCTTTGAAAGGCTTTTCTTTTGGTGCTAATATTGGATATATATGGGGTAGTCTTAATCGGTCAGTTGTTACATCATATTCTGATGCTTATGTTAAGTCACTTGCGCGTTATTATACTGCAGATGTTCGTAGTGTTCACTTCAATGTAGGTGTGCAATATACACAGCATCTGAATAAAAATGATGAGATGACATTAGGTCTTACCTATTCTTTAGGTAATAAGATGACAGGTGATGCGGTTATGCAGGATATTTCTACAGATCCTCAGAGTAGTCAGTCTGATACTACTTCTTATTCTATAGGTGATGCTTATCGTATTCCTCATATGTTTGGAGTTGGTATCATGTACAATCATGCTAACCAGTTGAAAGTGGGTGCTGATTATTCATTCCAGAAGTGGTCAGGTATCTTATATCCAACTTATGTTAGTAGTAACGGGCAGCGTGATTACGTTCTGCGTGATGGCGTATACCAGAATCGCCATAAGTTTACATTAGGTGGCGAGTATTGTTATGGTGAATACGATCGTCGTTTCCTTCGCCGTGTGAAGTATCGTTTGGGTGTTAGTTATGCAACACCTTATTATAAGATAAATGGTCAGGATGGTCCTAAGGAGTATTCTGTAAGTGCAGGTTTTGGTATTCCTATTATCAACAGTATCAATAATCGCTCTATTTTGAATATTAGTGGCCAGTTTGTTCGTACAGAAGCTACAGGCATGATTAAGGAAAATACTTTCCGTATCAATATAGGCTTGACATTTAATGAGCGTTGGTTTGCTAAGTGGAAAGTAGAATAATTGTTCTTAAAAACCATATATAAGGAATGAGAAAAATTGTTCTGGGATTATTTACTTTGGTTTTATTTGCCATGACAGCCTGTCAGGAGCAAGTGGAACATACGGCTCCGGCTATATTGCCAAGCGATTCTGCTGCGATGATGAGCTCTTATGGGGTTAATACTCTTATTTCCGATTCAGGAGTTATCAAGTATCGTATTGTCACAGAGGAATGGATTGTGAATACTAATCTTCATCCTTCTCGTTGGATATTCAACAAAGGATTGTTCCTGGAGCAATTTGATGAGAAATTTCATGTGAATTCGTATATTCAAGCCGATTCGGCCATGTATTATGATCAAGATAAGTTGTGGCATTTGCGTGGTCGAGTTAAAATCTTGACCAAGGATGGATTGAGGTTTGCTAGTGAAGAGTTATACTGGGATGAGATGAAGCATGAAATCTATTCTTATACTTTTTCACGTTTAGTTACGCCAGAACGCACCCTGCAGGGTACCTATTTTAGAAGTGACGAACGTATGACCAAATATACTGTGAGCAATTCTCGTGGCTCTTTCGAAAGAGGAGACATGGAAAACAGTGGTACAGACTCTGTACGCAGTGCGCCAGATACAGTCAAAGAGCGTATTCGCCCTCAAGCATTGCCACAGCGTAAAAATGAATCTATACCTTTAACACGTTAAATGACAGACCCGATAGACATACCAATTATAATAGGTATATTATTAACTATGATATTGTCTGCATTCTTTAGTGGAATGGAGATAGCCTTTGTTTCGTCCAACCGAATGTTGGTCGAGATGGATAAAGAGAAGAATGGTTTTTCGCAAAAGATGCTTTCTATGTTTTATAAGCATCCTAATGGTTTTGTGTCAACCATGCTTGTTGGTAATAATATTGTCCTCGTATTATATGGTATCTTTTTTGCTCAAATATTTGATCAAACGTTATTTAGGTCTTTTACGCCAGAGACAAAAGTACTCTTAGATACAGTTTTTTCTACTTTGGTTATTTTGTTTACGGGCGAATTCGTACCCAAGACTTTGTTCAAAAGTAATCCTAATCGTCTGCTTACCGTGTTTGCCCCATTGGCCTATTTGTTTTATATCGTCTTGTGGCCACTCAGTAAATTTTCAACATTAATCAGTAAATGCCTTTTGCGTATATTGGGTATAAGGGTAGACGAGGGATATGATGAAGAAGAATTTTCGAAAGTCGATTTAGATTATCTGGTTCAATCAAGTATCGAGCATGCAAAAAGTGAGAGCGATATCGAAGATGAAGTAAAAATATTTCAGAATGCTCTTGAGTTTACTGACTGTAAAGTAAGAGATTGCATGGTTCCCCGTACAGAAGTGAATGCAGTGGTAGATACCTGTAGTCTAGACGACTTGCGTCAGAAATTTATAGAGAGTGGAAATAGTAAAATAATAGTTTATCATGATGATATAGATCATATTATAGGCTATATTCATTCTTCTGAATTGTTTCGTAACCCAGAGAATTGGGTAGATCATGTACGTACGATGCCATTTGTTCCTGAGACCATGGCAGCACAGAAACTGTTACATACTTTCTTGCAAAATAAGAAAACTCTGGGTGTTGTCGTTGATGAATTTGGAGGAACAAGCGGTATCGTTTCTCTGGAAGATATTGTTGAAGAAATTTTTGGAGACATTGAGGATGAGCACGATACATCTAACTTGATTGCTAAGAAGTTAAATGACCATGAATTCTTGTTATCTGCTCGTATGGAGATAGATAAAGTAAATGAAATGTTTAACTTAGATTTGCCCGAAAGTGACGATTATATGACGGTAGGTGGATTGATACTTGCAGTGTATAAAAGTTTCCCTAAGGTAAACGATGTCGTACGTGTAGGTCAGTACGAATTTAAAATCCTTAAGAATACCATGACAAAGATAGAGTTAGTGCGCTTGAATGTGGCCGTAAAAAACTAATTTTTAGTGTTTTAATGCACTAGTTTGATAAACTTTTAGTATTTTTGTAGCCGTTTAGTATGAAAAAACAAATAAAAATATAGAAAAACAACAAAAAATGGCAGCTTTAGGAACAATTAGAAAGAGAGGCGTCATTCTGATATGCATTATCGGTTTTGGCCTTTTTGCCTTCATCGCTGAAGAAGCTTTCCGTTCTTGTGAGTCTAGCAAGAATGACCAGCGCCAGCAGGTAGGTGAAGTGCTCGGTGAAAAAATTAGTGTTACTGATTTTCAGAAACTCGTTGACGAGTACACTGAGGTTATCAAAATGCAGCAGGGAACTGATAATCTTCCTGAGGAGCAGATGAATCAGGTGAAAGACATGGTATGGAATACATACGTACAGTCTAAGCTCGTAGAGAATGAGGCAAAAGAATTAGGTCTTACTGTTACTGATGGTGAGTTGCAAAACATTCTGAACGAGGGTACTAACCCAATGCTTTTGCAGACTCCATTTGTTAATCAGCAGACAGGTCGTTTCGATGCTAGTTCTTTGAAGAAATTCTTGGCAGATTATAAGTCTAATCAGAGTGCTCAGAATCCTCAGATGGCAGAGCAGTATCAGAAGATTTATAACTATTGGACATTTATAGAGAAGACACTTCGCCAGCAGACTCTTGCTCAGAAGTATCAGAATCTTTTGGCTCACTGCTTCATCTCTAATCCTGTAGAAGCTAAGATGGCTTTCAAGGAGGAAAATGAAGAGAGTTCTATTCAGTTGGCTTCTTTCCCTTACAGCGACATTCAGGATGCTAAGATAAAGGTAGAAGAGAGTGATATGAAGGCTAAGTATGAGGAGCTGAAAGCTCGCTTTAAGCAGGCTATTGAAAGTCGTGATGTAAAATATATCGATGTTCAGGTTAAGGCTTCATCTTCAGATCGTTTAGCTCTTCAGAAGCAATTCGCTGATTTCCAGAAGAAACTTGCTGCTGCTGAAGATCCTACAGAGATTCTTCATAAGAGTGGTACTTCAGTTAACTATCTTGGTATTCCTGTTGCGAAAGATGCTTTCCCTACCGATATTGCAGCTCAGCTCGATTCAATGGCTGTAGGTTCTACATCAGCAGTTAAAGCTAATGCTCAGGACAACACTTTGAATATTATTAAGCTTATTGCAAAGCAGGAGTTACCAGATTCTATCCAGTTCCGTACTATCCAGGTTTCAGGTGCTACTCCAGAAGCTGCTCACAAGACAGCAGACTCTATTTATACAGCACTTCAGGGTGGTGCAGAATTTGAAGCTTTGGCAAAGAAATATGGTCAGACAGGTGAAAAAACTTGGATGACAACCAAGCAGTATCAGTTTGCTCCAAGTATGGATAAGGATACGAAGACATATATTTCAGCTTTGAATAATGCAGCTGTAAACAGCTATGAGAATATTGCTCTTGGTCAGGGTAACGTTATCCTTCAGGTTGTTGATAAGAAAGGTATGATTAATAAGTATACTGCAGCAGTTATCAAGAAGACCATTGATTTCTCTCAGGATACTTATCGTGCAGCATATAACAAGATTTCTAGTTTCGTATCAGCAAACCAGAATGGTGAAGATTTGTTGAAGAATGCAGCTAAGAACGGTTATACAGTACAGGAAGCTAATGATATGACAACTTCACTTCATTATGTAGCTAATATCCATTCTACACGCGATGCTTTGAAGTGGGTATTTGATGCAGATGAAAAGGAAGAATCTCCACTTTACGAGTGTGGTGACAATGATCATCTCCTTGTCATGGTACTTAACAAGATTCATCGTGCCGGCTATCGTGATTTGAGCGATCCTCAGGTTCGTGAAATGGTTAAGGCTGAAGTTATCAAGGATAAGAAGGCAGAGCAGATTATAGCTAAGGTTAAGGGTGTGAAGAGCATTGCAGCAGCTAAAGCTAAGGGTGCTAAGGTAGCTCCTGTTAATCAGGTAACATTTGCAGCTCCAGTATTCATTGCTTCTGTAGGTGCAAGCGAACCAGCTCTTTCTGGTGCAGTCTCAGCTACTGCTAAGGGTAAATTCGTTAGCCATCCAGTAAAGGGTAATGCTGGTGTTTACCTCTTCCAGGTAACCAACAAGACAAACCGTCCTGTTAAGTTTGATGAGAAGGCTATGGAGCAGAAGCTTCGTCAGCGTGCTATGCAGTATGCTGGTAACTTTATGAACGAGCTTTATCTCAATGCTAAAGTTGTAGATAATCGTTATTTGTTCTTCTAATAGATTAGAACATTATACTAGATACACAAAAAATCCCTCGATGTGGTAAGCATCGGGGGATTTTTTTGTACCTTTGCAAAAACAAAAAGAAATGTATGAAGCTAGTCAAGCCTAAAAAAAATCTCGGTCAGCACTTTTTGACTGATCTTAATATTGCTAAGGCGATTGCAGACACCGTAGATGCCTGTCCTGATATTCCTGTTCTCGAGGTAGGTCCTGGAATGGGTGTACTTACTCAGTATCTTAAGACCAAAGACCGAAAGGTGCGTGTTGTTGAAATTGACTCTGAATCAGTAGCCTTCCTTCATGAGAATTTCTCATTTATGAGTGAGGATATTTTGGGAGAAGACTTCCTGCGTATGGACTTAAATAAGGTATTTGATGGTCAGCCTTTTGTACTTACCGGAAATTATCCTTATGATATCTCATCTCAGATCTTCTTTAAGATGCTCGATAATAAAGAACTCATACCGTGCTGTACAGGTATGATTCAGCGAGAGGTAGCTCTGCGCATAGCTTCTCAGCCGGGTAATAAAGCTTATGGTATTCTCTCTGTATTGATACAGGCATGGTATAATGTGGAATATCTTTTCACGGTCGATGAAAATGTGTTCAATCCGCCACCAAAGGTCAAGAGCGCTGTTATTCGTATGACACGTAATGATGTCATGGACTTGGGGTGTGATGAGAAACTTTTCAAGCGTTTGGTTAAGACCGTGTTCAATCAGCGTCGTAAGATGCTTCGTGTGAGCATAAAGCAGATGTTTCCTGGAGTAAAGGCCAGTGAGGAATTTATGACAGGAGAGCTTATGACCAAGCGCCCTGAACAATTGTCAATTCAGCAATTTATAGAACTAACTAATCTGACTGAAGCAGAATTAATCAAAGTCGGACTTATACAGAAATAATGGAAACAAAATTAGAGAAATACAACCTCATGTTGAAGCAGGCTGCTGCTCTGATTGAAGGCGAAAGAGAGTTGTTGCCTATATTGTGTAATGTTAGTGCACTAATGGCACAGACATTTCAAGAAACATATTTTTGGGCAGGATTTTATCTTGTGAAGGGAGAGGAACTGCTTCTTGGTCCATTTCAAGGAACAGTAGCATGTGTACACATCAAGAAAGGCAAAGGTGTCTGTGGAACAGCTTGGGCTAAAGCAGAGACTATTATTGTGCCTGATGTAGAAGAATTCCCAGGTCATATCGCTTGTAGCAGCCTTTCTAGAAGTGAAATCGTTGTGCCTATTAAGGTAGACGGTAATGTAGTAGCTGTAATTGATATAGACAGTAAAGAACTGGAGTCTTTTGATCAAGAAGACCAGGCTGGGCTAGAGCAATTAGCAGATCTGCTGGCTGCTCAAATTAAAAAAGCAGAATTTTCTTGCTTATTTACAAATTAATCTATATTTTTGTATAATAGAAATTTTTAAAAAATTATGATAGACGTAAAACAGACATTAAAGGATGCTGAGAGCAAGATGCAGAAGGCATCTAACTTCTTGGCAGAAGAGTTGGCACGTGTTCGCGCAGGTCGTGCTAATGTAGCCATTCTTGACGGTGTAAGAGTAGAATCTTATGGACAGATGGTTCCTCTTAATCAAGTAGCTAACGTTCAGGTATCTGATGCCCGTACCATCACTATTCGTCCTTGGGATCGCAAGCAGATTCGTGATATCGAGAAAGGTATTATTGATTCTGAAGTTGGTGTAACACCAGAAAACAATGGCGAAATGGTTATTTTGCGCCTTCCACAGCCTACTGAGGAGCGTCGTAAAGAGCTTGTTAAGCAGTGTAACAAGATTGGTGAGCAGACCAAAGTACAGATTCGCAATATCCGTGCTGACATCAAAGACAAACTAAAGAAGGCTGTAAAAGATGGTCTTTCTGAGGATTTGGAAAAGGATGCAGAAACAGATTTGCAGAAGACTCATGATAAGTTTATCAAGGATGTTGATGCAATCCTCGCTGACAAACAGAAAGAAATCATGACAGTGTAATCTTTCAGCGTAGTGAAAGGACTTGTTATCAAAAATACCGGTAGTTGGTATACGGTAAAGGCTGACAACGGCAAGATTATCGAAAGTAAGATAAAAGGTAATTTCCGATTGAAAGGTATTCGTTCTACCAATCCCGTTGCTGTAGGCGATAGGGTTGAGTTGATTACTAATCAAGAGGGTACAGCCTTTATTTCTGCTATAGAAGACCGTAAGAATTATATTATTCGTAAGGCTTCTAACCTGTCTAAGCAAAGTCATATTTTGGCAGCTAATCTAGATCAGGCCTTTCTGATAGTTACCATCAGTCATCCGCAGACTTCTACAACATTTATTGATCGCTTTCTTGCAGGTGCTGAGGCTTATCGTATACCTGTAGTTTTGGTATTCAATAAGCATGATGTACTCGATGAAGATGAGATCCGCTATGAGGGCATGATGATTAATCTATATGAAACGATAGGTTATCAATGCAAGGTTATTTGTGCAAAAACGGGTGAAGGAGTCGACGAGTTGCGCCAAATGCTGCAAGGCAAAATAACATTGTTTAGTGGTAATAGTGGGGTAGGAAAGTCTACGCTTATTAATCAACTGTTGCCTGATGCCCATCTGAGAACATCAGAAATTAGTGAAGCTCACGATGCAGGAATGCATACTACAACCTTTAGTGAGATGCTCGAATTTCCTGGAGGTGGGTATGTCATTGATACACCGGGTATCAAGGGGTTTGGAACTTTCGATATCGAAAAAGAAGAACTTACAAGTTATTTCAAAGAAATATTCGAATTTTCGAAAGATTGTAAATTCTCAAATTGCACCCATACTCATGAACCTGGTTGTGCTGTGATCAGGGCAGTAGAAGATCATTACATATCTGCTAGCCGGTATCAATCTTATCTCTCGATGTTGGAAGATAAAGACGAGAATAAATATAGAGAAGCTTTTTAAGGCTTCTCTTTTTGTTTTTGTGATTGGTTGTCTTCTGCAACATTCGGTACAGTTGTTTACCGAATAATATTTGGGATATAAGTAAAATATCTCAAATGAGATGACTTGTTTATTAGGTCATTTAGAATTTGGTAAAAAGCTAATCGATTCTTTGTCGTAATTTATATTATTTGTTTGATAAATGGCAGCGCTTCGTTTTTATGGAGTAAAGGGTATGTTTTTGTTCTGTAAAGAGTATACTTATGCTCACTAAAGAGTATACTTATGTTTAGTAAAGAGTATACTTATGCTCAGTAACTAATCAAAGAAAATGAAGAGATGTTTTTTTCCAAAGTTTTTTTTGGGCTGGCACTTCGCCTTCGTACACATCCATGGGCTTCTTGTTACCAATGTTCATGTGCGGCCGGACGTTGTTGTTGAAGTCAATCATTGAACCTATTTCGCATTCCGTTATGGAAGATGCTCACATACATACTGCGGGTTTATTAACCTTGAATATGGTCAAATACAGTTGATTTAGTAAAATATGCGATAAAAGAAGGTGAAAAAGGCATATAACTTAACATACTTACCCTTATTTTGAAACATTTTATACCTTTTGTATAGGTTTTGTTTTCGTAATTTTGTCTTGTAAAACCGTAAACAATCTCTATAATAATCTCCTAACCGCTATACGGGAAGAAAAGACGAATTGACAAAGAGATACCATGAACGATAATTTTTAATAACTAAATTCTATGAAAAAAGCAATGCTAATTTTGATGGCAATGATATGGTCGTTTGCCTCAAGTCTTAGCGCTAAGACTGTTACCGGATCAGTCGTGTCTGCTTCGGACCACGAACCACTGATTGGAGCAACGGTTAAAGTGCAAGGAACGCAAGCCGGTACTGTCACCGATCTTGATGGTAATTTTTCTATTGAAGCTAATGATGGACAAACACTTATTGTCAGTTATATTGGCTTTGTCACTCGACACGTCAAAGTAACAGGCAATCATTTACGCATCGTTTTAGAGGATGAAGCCAACTCACTCGAAGGTGTGGTTGTTATTGGCTACGGTGTTCAGAAAAAGAAACTGGTTACTGGTGCCAATATTGATATCAAGGGTGATGACATCGCCAAGTTAAACACCTCTAATCCTCTCCAGGCACTTCAAGGTCAGACTCCAGGTATGAGTATTATTTCGCAATCTGGTCAACCTGGAAGTGGATTAAAGGTAAATATCCGTGGTATGGGTACTATAGGTAACTCTGATCCATTATATATCGTTGATGGTATTCGAGGTGATATCGCCAGCTTGAATCCTTCCGATATCGAGAGTATCGATGTGCTTAAAGATGCTGCATCTGCAGCTATTTATGGTGCACAGTCTGCTAATGGTGTAGTGCTGATTACGACCAAAAGTGGTAAGGAAGGGCGTGCTGTCGTTAGCTTTGACGGTTATGTAGGATGGCAGAATAAGGCTCGTTCTATCGATATGCTTAATGCTCAAGAATATAAGGAGATTATGGACGAACAGGCTATCAACTCTGGAAAGAATCCATATGACTGGAGTAGTCTGGTAGACACCTATAATGATGATGGTAGTCTAAAACAATATGGAATATACGATACTGCTGGCAATCTTATCGATACAGACTGGGTGGACCAGATGTTTAAGAGCAATGCCAAAACAGAATCTTATAATGTTGGTGTAACGGGTGGTGTAGCCAATTCTGGAACCTATGCCGTATCTTTAGGCTATATGGACCAGGAAGGTATTGTAGGCGGTAAAGATGTAAGTAATTATGAGCGTTACAATTTCCGTGTTAACTCAGATTGGTTAGTAAAAAAATATCTCAGAGTAGGCGAGCAGATAAGTTATATTTATACCAAGACAAAGGGTATTATGGTGGGCAATGCCTATAATAATTCATTGAGAGCTGCATTTAACACCTCACCATTTACTCCAGTTTACAGTGATAATACTTACTATGATTCACCTTATAATGCGACAGACAAGAGTGCATGGATTAATTCTGATGGTAACCCTTATGGTTTGATGATGACCAATACTAATAATCAGACCAATGCCTCTCGCCTTACAGCTAATGCCTATGCCGAATTGGAATTGATTAAAAACTTGAAATTCCGCACTACCTTGGGTTATGAGAACTATACCTCTAATTATCGTAGTTTTACTCCTCTTTATCATTTCAGTATTTACAGTTTTAATGATACCAAAACGAGTGTAAGTCAGAATTCAAGCACGAACCAGCAGATTACTTGGACTAATACCTTAACCTATGACTGGAAATTAGGCGAGCACAGTTTTAATGCCCTTTTAGGTATGGAGAGCTGGCGTTTTGAAGGAGTCGGAGTTGGAGCAGGAAATGCTTATTTGAAGAGTGGTTTTGAAGATTGGACCCATGCTTATGTAAGCAATGGTACAGCTACCAATGCTGATGATGGTTTGAGTGCCAGTGGTTCTCCTTCCGTTAACCAGCGTACACTGTCTTATTTCGGTCGTCTTGGTTGGAACTATAAAGAGACTTACATGGTTAATGCTACTCTTCGTGCCGATTCTTCTTCACGTTTTGCCAAGGGGCATCGCACGGGTTGGTTCCCATCTATCAGTGCCGGTTGGATTTTATCAAACGAGAAATTCTGGAAACCGATATCTTCTGTAGTCGATTACTTTAAATTCCGTGCTAGTTGGGGTCAGGTAGGTAACCAGAATATCGGTGAACTGATGTGGGTATCTCCGATTACTACCTCTGATGCCTATTATAATTTTGGCACAACCTTAGGCGCCGAAGGGCAATCTGCATATTATGGTGCCTACGAAAGCCGTCTGGCCAACCCAGAGATTAAGTGGGAAACCTCAGAACAGTGGGATTTGGGTTTTGATGCACAGCTTCTCAAGGGTAAGTTGAATGTTAATTTTGACTGGTATAACAAGACCACCAAAGACTGGCTTGTTATGGCTCCGATACTCGCCACAGCAGGTACTGGTGCTCCTTATATAAATGGAGGTGATGTAAAGAATACTGGTGTAGAACTCGGTTTGAGCTGGAATGATAATATTGGTAAAGATTTTCATTATTATGTAAATGTAAATGGTGCTTATAACCATAACGAAGTCGGTAATATTCCGACAGCAGACGGTATTATCCATGGTACAGATGGTAATGGACAACTCTATGATAATTCGACAGAATTCTATCGTGCAGAAAACGGACATGCTATCGGTTATTTCTGGGGTTATAAGACAGCTGGAATATTTCAGAATCAGCAGGATATCGATGATTGGATTGCTGCGGGAAATGGTGTTCTCCAAGGTTCATCAGTAGCGCCAGGTGATGTGAAATATTATGATGTAAACCATGATGGTAAGATCAATGATGAAGATAAGGTAGACTTGGGTAATGGTATGCCAGACTTTACTTATGGTTTTTCTTTAGGCTTTGACTGGAAGGGTCTCGATTTCTCCATTCAAGCTAATGGTATGGTAGGAAACGATATCGTACAGAGCTATCGTAATGTTGGTAATAAGACCTCGAATTATACTTCTGCCATTTTGCAGCGCTGGACAGGTGAGGGTACATCCAATAAGTATCCACGTGTAACCGAGAGCAATATTAACTGGCAATTCTCAGACCTCTTTATTCAGGATGGCAGTTTCCTGAGAATCAGCACTATTACGCTGGGCTATGATTTTGCAAAGCTGCTTCATCAGAAGTGGTTCTCTCAGGCTCGTCTCTACTTCCAAGTTCAGAATGCAGTTACCTTTACCAAGTATGACGGTATGGACCCTGAAATCGGATATGGCGTAAACAGCTGGGCATCAGGTGTAGACTTGGGTTATTATCCACGTCCACGTACTTGCCTTGTCGGTGTAAATCTTAAGTTCTAATATTAATGGAGGAAACCAAATGAAAACAAATCATATTATAATAGCTGCAATGGGATTTCTGTCTTTAGGCAGTCTCACTTCGTGCAGTGACAGTTGGCTGGATGTGGATTCCAAAACAGAGTCAAATTCTGGCAACTATTATAAATCGCAGGAAGATGGTCTACGCGCTCTATATGCTTGCTATGATGGCTGGCAGCGTACTGTAAGTGACGGACCAACATTTACTCTATATCAGTTAACAGAAACCATGAGTGATGAGTGTTTTGGCGGAACAGGAAACAACGATGGTCGTAATACGCAGATTATCGATCGTTTTGACATGAACCAGTCACCATCGTATACGAATATGCACAATCAGTTATGGACTTCTTATTATACAGCTATATTCCGCTGTAATGAGCTGATTGATAAGTCAGAAGGTATAACATGGACTGATGAAAAACTCAGAGATCAATATTTAGGTGAGGCTTACGCTCTTCGTGCCTTTTGTTATTTCGATTTGCTGCGTATTTGGGAGAATATACCACTTGTCATACATGCCACTAGTGAAAACGTGCCTCAGGCTACACCCGATTCGGTTTATGCTCAATGTATCAGCGATCTGAAGCAGGCTATCAGTATGATTCCTGCCAATGCATATCCAAAGTCTGAAGCTGCTACTAACGATGGTCATGTTACCAAATATGCGGCAGAGGCCATATTGGCACGTTTATATTTGTTCTATGATGGTTATTACAACAATAATCAGGGGGGTAGTGTAGTCGGCATGCTTACCAAGCAGGAGGCTCTTGCTGCTTGTGAGGATATTATTAACAGCGGTGAGTTTGCTTTGATACCTCGATTCAAGGATTTGTGGCCAGCTTCTAGTGATACCAAGAATTACGAAGGTAATTGGGTTAATACAGCAAGTACATACGCAGGTAATGGCAATGCTGAGACTGTACTCTCTATGAAATTCAATTATACAGCCGATTATAATGGTAATAATGACGGTAACCGTTTTATCGTAATGAGTGGCCTGCGTACCGGAAGTTGTGTATATGAGCGATACGGTCAGGGATGGGGAGCTATGACCGTGAATACCAAACTTGCTTCTGCTTATGGTCCAGGCGATTCGCGCCGACAGGCTTCTATCATAGACTGTGCGTCATTAGATGGCTATGAAGACAACTATATCAGCGACCAGCGTGAATACACAGGTTATGCGATCAAGAAGTATACACCGCTGAGTAAGTATCAGAATGGAAACCTTACGCACTATACAGATGGAGATGCTGCCGGTGATTTCCAGATTTCTCAGTATCAAGATTGGGTACTCGTGCGTTATGCTGATGTACTGCTGATGGCTGCAGAATTGGGCAGTACTAATGCCGAGACTTATTTTGACGAAGTACGTAAACGTGCCTATACAGACGATGAAGGTAATCTGAGCAGCAATTACATCGATCTCTCTGCTACTCGAGAAAATATCTGGAATGAACGAAAGAAAGAATTCGCTTTTGAGGGTATCCGATATTGGGATGAACTGCGCCAGGGACTTGAAACAGCAGCAAGTCAGATAGCAGAAAGCAATACGACTGTGCTCAGCGGTGGTGTAAAGGACAATATTGTTATCACTACCCAGAATGTCATTAAGAAGCGTGGCTTCTGTCAGATACCACTTGAGCAGATTACACTCAGTAATAATGTGCTGAAGCAAAATCAAGGTTGGTAATCATGACATCACGTAATAATCAAATACGATTTTAGAATCTAAGACAATGAAAATAACGAAATATATATATTCGCTCCTGGCCGTTGTCATGATGGCTTTCATGACAGGGTGTTCACCAGATGAATACGCATTGGGCGAAAAAGATTTATCATCAGATGATTTGGTTGAAGGTATTGCCTATACCATCACACACGATAGTAATAACCCGAACATTATCTATCTGAAGAGTTTGTTACCAAGTAACTATGCGGTTACCTTTGATACTCCTCAGGGACGATTCCAGGCTAATTCGGCTACGTTGAAGATTCCTTTTAATGGTGAGTATCAGGCTCGTATCGGTGTCACTACCCGTGGAGGTTTCCTTTGGGGGCCTTACGCCGATTTCACAGTGGAAGACTTTTGCTCTGAGTTTGTAGACGATCCGCTGTGGACTTATATCAGTGGTGGAGTAGGTAAGTCGAAGACGTGGAAACTCGATATAGATGCCAATGCTCTTACCAGACATTCTGATCTTTGGGCAGGTCCGTTAGGTTTTTGGGGTGTAGATGATGATTGGAGCACTTGTTTCCTTGGTCAGACTGCAAGTGCCGGTGACCACTGGAACTGGACTCCTGATATAGCTGGTAACGGATGGGTTATGACAGCCATGGATTATGGTTATATGACCTTCGATCTTATTGGTGGTGCTCATGTCACAGTGCATAATAACGAGACTGGCGAAGAGTGGAGAGGTACCTATATGCTCGACACCGACAATCATACCATCACTTTGTCAGATGCAGAACTTCTTCACAACTCCGGTCATGATGGTGTTGTTACCAACTGGAGCAAAAGTCTGAAGCTGATGGGCTTGGATGATGACCGTCTGCAGATAGCTGCACTTCGTGATAATTCATCAGAAGGACCATGTCTGCTTTGTTACAATTTCTGTTCTCAGGATTACTGGGATAACTGGAAACCTGTTGTTGACGAGACACCAGTAACTCCTACTTTAATGGAAGGCTGGAGAAGTTTGATACAGAATCCTACCAATCGCGAGATAACCTTTAAGTTGGCAGAGGATGGCGATGAAGATGGTTTTGCCTTCGGCTATTGCAATCTGGATGGTAGTGTGAAAGACGCAACTCTTTCTGCAAACGATGGTATAGAAGATGCAACTTTAGTACTTTATTATGGTGGTACAGATGCTACCAATACTTATACCTACACGGCTCCTGATGGTAGTGCCATAACGGGTACTTACACTTTGGATGATAATGGTATCTTTACATTCAGCAATGGATTGGGCAATACAAGTCTTGGTGCTAACTATAATATGAGTACCAATGCTGATAATACACTACGTATCATGTCTGTAACCAAAGACGACTATACGGGGTCGCTCAAGAGCGTATGGTTAGGTAAGCAGTGTATTGATGACCAGGGTAACCTCTTCCAATATCAGGGCTATCACTGGAAAGCTCAGACTGCAGGAGCAACCGTGAAGAAATATAAGGGTGTCTTAAACTATTTCAGTACAGGTTTTGCCGTTACTTTGAGCAGTTCTGATGTCTTTATTACGGGAGATGGCGACTACACCTTCACCATCAATGGTGCAAACAGTGAGCCTTATGGTATTTATCTGGATATTGCCAAGCTCTATGCAGATAATAACAATTGCGATGTTATAATCAAGAGCATCAAGGTAGATGGTAATGAGATCTCATTTGATGATGCCACTATCGACCGTGGTACAGCCGACGGAGACCATTCTACAGTTCGTCGTTATATCGTTAATCCATGGGGTAAAACCGCCGATGAAGCATCGAAGTTTAGCTTTACAAGCAGTATCGAGGTAACAGTACATGTAACTTATGATACCGGTGAAAATAAGATGGAACCTACTGAGGCTGGTGCTAAACGTAATTAATAATAACTTTAATATTCTGACATGATGAAATTTAGATATATAGCAGGTGGACTGCTTCTGGCAGGATGTACAATCACACTATCGGGTTGTAGTGATGATGATGAGTACAGTGCAGCCACGGGTAATATTATTACTACGATAGAAACAGGTGATGCTGTAGTCACAGCTGTTTCTGCAGAGTTAAAGGGAAAGGTGTTGGATCTTTCCAAGCAAAACTCTGATGCATATAGTGTAGGTGTGGTATATGGTGAAAATCCTGATCCTACTACAGCTGGCACCAAAACAGCTGGCAGTATTGATTCTACGGGTACAGTTACCACTCAGTTGAAGGGGCTTACTAAAGGTCATACCTACTATTATTCTACCTATGCCACATTGCAAGGCATAGTGACTAAGTATGGTGAGGTGAAGAGTTTTGTGGCGACAGATGCCAAGATAGCGACCATTGGTGCTACAGATATTACTGCGACCAAGGCTACACTCGGTGCTCAGACCCAGGGACTTGACGGTATCATGATAGAAGGCGAGAGTGAGATGAACTATGGTTTTAAGATTTCTACAGATAAGGCTCATCTAAGCGATGGATATGATTATCCTATCGTAGCCTCTTCTAATCATGTCAGTAAGTCTGTACAGGGTTTGTTGCCAGGCACAACCTATTATTATACATCCTACTTCCAGTTGGGCGATGGTTACGTATATGGCGATACACTGAGCTTTACCACAGCTCAACAAGAGATGCCTTATGTAGATTTAGGGTTATCTGTACTTTGGGCGCAGTATAACTTAGGTGCTGAGGCAGAAGAAGAGTCAGGTGTACACCTTGGTTATGGCGATTTAACTGGCAGCAATGTCAGTACCTATCTTACAGACTATTCTGTAGCCACTGATATAGCAGGAACAGACCAGGACATTCTGCATCAGATAGATATTGATGGAGATGCACTCATGCAGAGTGCACTTCCTACCCAAGAACAGATGGCAGAACTCGTATCAGGAACCACTCAGAAGGAAGAAACGGTAAATGGTGTTAACGGTGTTCGTTTCACGTCAAAGTCTAACGGCAACAGTATCTTTATCCCTTATGGTGGTTATCGTGACGGACAGTCTATAGTAGGAGAGGGTGCTCAGGGCTTGTTATGGTCGGGCTCTATTTATGCTCCTGCTACTGATTACAGTCAGACTCTTAACATTACCAATGGGGCAGCATCAACAGGAGTTTCCAAGCGTTCTTTGGGCTTGGCTATCCGTTCAGTCCGCAGGTCTCCAGAGTTATCGGTCGATAATAGCAAACTGGTTATTGGCGATTTGGAGAATAATGGCAGAATTCGTGTCGAAATCTATAATCAGTATGGTAGTACCGCTAATCATCCAGGTATTACTCCTTCTATGATTAAGTTTTCTAAGAACATGGCTATTACTTTCACCATCAAGGGTCTTCATGATAACTATAAGAATGGTACTAATGATGGTCATAGCAATATTGCGGGTTTGGAATACGCTTCAGCAAGCTGGAGCCCAAGCCGTTGGAGTAGCTTGACGGGTGACAAGTATGATGCAAATGTTACAGGTGATGGAACTTATACCGTATGGATGGAAACGAGTTCTGCTGCAGAAGGAGCTGCTGTATTCTGTGTAGACATCAATAATCTGGCAAACGACGTGGCAGATGTTTCTAAGGTGAGTGTTGAGATTAATAGCATTAAGTTTGATATAGATCCACTTTATGTTATGGACTATTCGAATACGGTATTTATTAACAAGGATGGTGATAACACTAATGGTCGTATTGAAATATACAACGAATATGGTTCAACAAAGAGTGCCGGTGTAAATGCTTCTTCACTGTCTTTTGAAGGCAATATGATAGTAAACTTTACGATTACAGGTATTGATGGTAATCTCAAGTCAAATGCTTCAAACGCATATCGTACAGAACTTTCTTATGCAGCAGCAAGCTGGAGCCCTTCTTACTGGGGTGGCTCTGAGTTTGGACGTGCTATCGTTACAGGCGATGGAACCTACGAAGTGTTTGCTACACTCAATGCGCATGCAGAAGGAGCAGTGGTATGGACCATCGAACTCTATGATCTCTGGAAAGATCTCATCGATCCAACTCAGGTTAGTGTTAAGATTAATAGCGTTACTTGCCCAGGTATAAGCAAGTAGCGATGAAAGAAAGGGAAGTATGATGAAAAAAAGATTATCTATAGTATCTATGCTAGTCATGGTTTTTACCATGATTAGCTTGGTATCATGTTCAAAAGAAGAGACGATAAGTGGCGGAGGTATTTCGACTTCGTTTCAAGTGTCTAAGTCTGCTCTGCAATTTTCAAAAACAGGTGGAGAGACGTATCTATATGTTGAATCGCCTACGCAGCCAGTCGTATTATCCGATCAGAGTTGGCTTGTGGTTTCGCAGGATTTATCTAATTCTGCCCGTGTGTATAAGTATAAGGTTGCTGCTGCTACCAATACTGATACAAATGATCGCACAGCATCTATCAGTGTATCATCAGGTAGTGAACAGGTTACAGTTCCTGTCAACCAAGTATCTACCGAGGGGTTAATTATCGAGACAGCCAGTTTTGAAGTTTCTGCTGATGGCGGATCTATCACGGTTAAACTCAAGGCCAATGGAGAATATGATGTAACTACACCTTCGTGGATAGCTCAGGCTGATAATTCTACGCGTGCCAATATGCAGGATTATGAAGAGGTATTTACGATAGAGGCTAATATATCACCTTTGGCGCGTACAGGCCAGATATCATTTACAAGAGGTGATATCGTCGAGTCTGTTACTGTAAACCAGGCTGCAGGGCAGGTAGAGGCCAATATGGACCGCACAGCCAAAGAGTTGGCCAAGGCCATGTATCCAGGATGGAATCTTGGTAATACCATGGAAGCTGGTGATATGGCCAATAATTTCACCAATGCAGGTGGATTAGGGGCTGAAACGGCATGGCAGTCTACCCAGACTACGAAAGCCTTAATCGATTTTGTTAAAGCTCAAGGGTTTAAGAGTGTTCGTATTCCTACCTCTTGGGTAATGGGTCATATTACTGATGCTGAAAATATGACGATAGATCCCGCATGGCTTGCCCGTGTCAAGGAAATTGTAGATTATTGTATCTCTGATGGTCTTTATGTATTTATCAATGATCACTGGGATGGTGGCTGGATCGAGGTAGAGGGTTTCAGTAAGACAAGTAGTTCTTATGAAGCTGTTGATGAGACGATTATTGCAGATAAAGTGAATAAGCTCAAGAAGTTGTGGACCAATATTGCCACATATTTTAAAGATTATAATGAGTATCTCATGTTTGCCGGTCTTAACGAACCTTTCCAGGAATATAGCTTGTTTAGTACTCGTCATAGTGAGCTGACTCCAATTTTGGAGCGTTATAATCAGGCCTTTGTAGATGCTGTCCGTGCTACGGGTGGAAATAATGCCAAGCGTGTACTTATCGTTCAAGGACCTTCTACTAATATCAGTTCTACCGTAAACTATTTTAATTTGCCAACGGATACAGAGAATGGTAAACTAATGGTAGAGGTACATTATTATGAACCATGGGATTTTTGTGGTAGTAATGCTACTAAAGACTGGAATGCCGATGCTTCAGTGAAGACGTCTTTTGAGAGTTTGAAGACGAAGTTTGTAAATCATGATATTCCAGTAGTTATCGGTGAATACGGTGCTAACTGGCAGGAAAATACCGAAAGTCATAATGATGCAATTCGTCGTTTCTTTAAGTCTGTAGTAGAGAATGCTGGTAATTGTGGTATCGTTCCGTTTGCATGGGATATTAATGTAGTCAGTTACCCTAATATGTCTATTATTAACCGTACCGGATTGTCTGTGTGGAATACGCCTGCAATGACTGGTATTACAGAGGGTGTTGCTGCAGCTCAGTGGCCCTATTAATCGGGAAGATATCAGGTAGAAATATTCCGACGATTCAAGTATAGGATAAATTAGAAAAAGCTGTGAGAGGGTATACTACTTTTTCACAGCTTTCGTTATGTATATAATAGTTTTTGCTATGTAACGTTCCTCAAGAATATGAAGATGTACAATGTATATAAATTTCTTCTAAGTAGTGTTATTTTTTGGGTGGCTTTATCGTGCAGTCACCCTAATCGCCCCGTATTAAAGTCTGATTATCAGCCTTCTTCCACAGATACGATTGTTACTCATCAGACTTGTCCGGTGGAAGCCTTTCATGGGGTATCAGTCAGTCATGTATCGACAGTAGATATAGAGGTTGGTCCGGCATGCGATGTACAAGTAGAAGGAATTCAGTCGGTGGTTAATCAGAATAGTAGTCAGGTAACCGATGGTGTACTACATATAGGCTATCTGCAGCAGAACGATAAACAGCATAGACAGATGCACGTCAGAATCAAGGCTCCTGCATTGGATGAAATTTGTGTATGTGATGCAGGACAAGTGTTGGTGCATGGCAAACCTCTCGTTGGTAAATCACTTCGAGTAAACCTGTCTGGTGTGAATGTAGCCCATTTGAATGCCTGTATGCAAATGCACGAGATCGTTGGTGATGTTAACGATGTCATGTTTACCAATTTACATGTAGATTGTCATCGGCTATTTTTATCAGCAAAGCGCGCAGAACATATTCAGTTGAGAGGGAAAACTCACTTTTATCATTTCGATGGTGATCATAAGCGAGTTGACACCCAACAGTTGCATCAATCCTAACTACCATGGTTTAAAATTGTATAGTTTTATTTTTTAGTTTAATATATTTATTTTATTTTTGTAGAGAAAAATATTTTCATCGCATCTTGAAGAAGTAACCAGGAATAACCATGAATAAACGTTTAAGAATTTTTCTTATTATAGTATGGATGATTTTGCAGAATATGCCAGTATGCGCTCTTTTGCAGGATATGCAGTTTCATACCTTGGAAAGTCGTGATGGATTGAGTAATTCTCAGGTTAATGATATATTGAAAGATCACAATGGCTTTATGTGGTTTGCCACTCAGTCTGGTTTAGACCGTTATGACGGTTTTCGATTTAAGAACTTCTTTTTTGACAGCAACGACAAAAGTTCTCTTCCTAATAACTTTGTAGACGGTATTCAGCAAGATGCAGAAGATAATTTATGGGTGCATACCTCTATGGGATATTGTATCTATGATTACCTGACAGAGACCTTTGATGTTCATATCGATGTTTGGATGCAGAAGCATGGTATGAAGAAGGATTATCCTGACAAAGTATATATCGACAGTCAGAAGAATATGTGGTTTTCTATCTATGGCAAGGGGGTATATTTCTATCATGCCAAGACGGGTAAACATGTTTATTTCTCCCAGGGAGGTTCTGGCGTAAGAGTGATACCCAAAGGAGAAATAACCAGTATGCAAGATGTGAACGGCAGACTGATAGCCGTTTATAAGGACGGAACATTGATGTCTATTGATGGTTTGCTTGGGCGAGTCAAGTGGATTAAGCGTTATCCAAGTTTGCATCTCAAGAATCATGCGGGATATAAATTAATCGTAGACAAGCATAGCAATTATTGGGTAATAGCAGACGATATCACCTTTGTCTATAGTGCCCAGGATAAAAAGTGGTATGAAGGATGCAATACATACCTGATATCAAAAGGCATCAAGATAGGCCGTGAGAATATTTTAGTGCACGATGTACAAGAAGATGATTATGGACGTACCTGGATTGCAACAGACCATCAAGGCTTATTTGTTATCGACTGGAAAACATCTACCTTCTCTAATTATACTTATCAGAGAAACCAGCAGGGTTGTGTGCCTGATAACACATTACATAAGATTTATATAGATAATTTAGGTTCTGTATGGTTGGGAGCCTATAAGAATGGTGTCGGTTTTTATTCACCACATTCATCCTTATTCTCTACAATTTATTTAGGTGATATCTGCACGATATGTGAGGATAAAAATGGAGTGTTATGGTGTGGAACCAATGATAAGGGTATTGTGGCTTACAATCGAGTAACGGGTACAGTTCAGAATTTTTCTTCTTCGATTACCGGTTTGGGTTCTGAAGTAATCGTCAGTTCTTTGATGGCTTCAGACGGTTCTATGTATTTTGGCACTTATAATGGTGGTATGGTGAGATATAGCCATGGACAGTGGAAAGTATTTCGTTCACGGAAGGGGAGTGGTGGATTATCAAACGATAATGTGTGGTGTTTAGAAGAAGACCAGCGCGGAAATGTTATTATCGGAACATTGGGTGGAGGTGTGCAGGTGTATAACCCGAAGACAGACCGGTTTACTACTTATAATACCGACAATAGTGAACTTCCATCAAACTATGTTTTTGATCTTTGCCTCATGCAAAATGGGCAGATACTTATAGGCCATTCCCTTCATTATTCGATATTTAACGTAGCCAAAGGTAAGTTTACGAATATCAAGAGTACATCAGATGGTCGTTCATTCTTGAGTCCCTCTGTTACGAGTATTATCGAGGATAGTCGTGGTATGATATGGATGGCAACTCCGTCGGGCGTTACGATGTATCATCCTCTTCATAATCAGCTCGAAGTAGTCAATGGAAAGAGTAATCATCATGGTACAGGTTGTTCGGTTATAGAAGATTTACAGCATCGTGTCTGGGTGGTCTATGATCATCAGATTACTTGTGTTACCCCATCAGCAGGTCGTCATGGTTATGAATTATCCAGCATATCGTATAGCTCGTTAGATGGTTTACAGACCCGACAGTTTAATGAGCGCTCGGTACTGATTACTCGTAAGGGAGAGATTGTTGTGGGTGGCCAGGATGGTATCAATATCATTCAACCAAAGAGAATCAGTTCTAAAAAAAGTAACCCTAAGGTTATCTTTAGCGGACTTATTCTTTTGGGGCATCCGTTGTCGGTTGGTGAAAAATTTAATGGGCGTGTTGTCTTGAGCGAAATACTTGATAAGTCGCGTAAGGTAGAGTTGCAGAGCAATGAGAGCGACTTTACTATTCTCTTGGCATCCAACGAAGTGACTTTGCCATCGCGTAGCCGATTCTTATATCGTCTGAATAAGGGGGCAGAGGAATGGTTGATGACACCAGAAGATAAGCCAAGTATTACCTTTACGAACCTATCTTACGGGCACTATATCCTTGAGATAAAGGTGGTCAATGCTGATGGTACCATCAGCGATAACGTGAGCCAACTGGAGATTGTAGTAGAGCCTCCGTTCTATCTTTCTATCTGGGCTATTCTGTGTTATGTCGTCTTGTTGATTTTAGGATTCCTCTATTATCGTAATCATGAACGAAGCGTACAACAGGCTGCCTTTAGAGAACGTCGTTTAGAGGAAAATGCACTCAAGGATAAGCAGTTGAACGAGCTGAAACTTAATTTCTTTACCAATATCAGCCATGAACTTCGTACTCCGTTGACTCTGATAATATCGCCATTGGCTTCTATGATCAAGAAGGAGGAAGATGAAGACAAGCGCTATAAGCTAAAGTTGATTCATCGTAATGCTGAGCGACTGCTTACCTTGGTGAATCAGATATTAGACTTCCGTAAGTTGGATAAGAATAAGGAAACATTAAATTTGCTCAGTGGCGATATCGTTTCGTTTATTAAGAATATCTGCGATTCATTCGACTCTTTGGGCAATGACAGTATCCAGTTGTCTTTTTACTCTGCCGAACCGCAGCTTGTCATGGAATTTGATTCCGATAAGATTAATAAATCTATCAATAATTTATTGAGTAACGCTTATAAATTTACCCCTGACGGAGGTCTTGTATCAGTTCAGCTTCATGTTATGAAGCGTAGCGATGGCGAACAGGATACTCTAGAAATTCGTGTATCCGACACCGGTAAAGGTATCAGCGACGAGGATAAAAATAAGATATTCAATAGTTTCTATCAAGTGAATGGAACAGAGATGAAACCTACCGGTGGAAGTGGTATCGGTCTGAATATAACCAAGCGCTACGTTGAGATGCACGATGGTACTATTCATGTAGAAGATAATCCGGTAGGTGGTTCTATCTTTGTCATCCAGTTGCCTGTACGCTTGCCCGAAGACATGTCAGACAGTTTGCAAGATACGATGATATCGAGTGTGGCAGAGCCTGTGGAACATATCAAGGTAGAAACTCCTCAGGTGCAGTTATCCCATAAGCCCGTAGTATTACTTGTTGATGACAGTGACGATTTCCGGGAATTTATGCGTGAGGAATTGTCAGATCATTATGAAGTCGTAGAGGCTGAGAATGGTAAGGTAGCTTTGGAAAAGATAGCAGAGCATAGACCGCATATTATCCTCAGTGATGTCATGATGCCTGTTATGGACGGTAATGAGTTCTGTCGACTGTTGAAGGGTAATCCTGCAACCGCTAATATCCCCGTTATTATGTTGACAGCCCGACTCACGATGCTACAGAAAATAGAAGGCTTGGAGCATGGTGCAGATGATTATATCACCAAACCATTCAGCATGGATTTGCTCAGACTCCGTATGGCTAATCTCATGACGTGGGCCAGTCGTCAGAATCATCATACTAAGGGAAATGGCGATATGGAGGCGATAGGAGCAGATGCGATATCGACACCTTGTATCTCTGAATCAGATCGTAAGCTTCTGACCAAAGTAGACCGATATATTCATGACCATCTGGATGATCCGGATTTATCCGTAGAAGTATTGAGTCAGGAAGTGGCGATGTCTCGTGTACAGTTGTATAAGCGAATGGTACCTCTTACGGGTAGCACGCCTTCAGAATACATTAGAGCCAAACGATTGGAAGCTGCAGAAAAACTCTTGTTAAAGGGAGAACTTACCGTTAGCGAAATAGCATATCATACAGGGTTTAATAATCCACGATATTTTTCGAAATATTTTGCCGAAGCCTACGGACAGACTCCTTCACAGTACAAGAAACACCGCGGAAATTAACATTTCATACCTTTATTGGAAACATATTATCATACTATAAATTACAATTAGTAGTACCTTTGTACCGCTAATATTTTAATGAAAACAATGAAAATAACCCGAACAATCTTATCTACCATTTTATCTATGAGTGCATCAGCTGCCTTGGCTGCAGGCTACACTCAGAATGGTAATTTTATCACAGTACAATTACAGCATCATGTAGACCGTGGCCCCTCTTTCGTTCGTCTTCAGGTTGTAAGCGACCATATTATCAGGGTAGAGTCTACAGCAGAACAAGCATTTCCACAGAAGAATAGTCTGATGATTGTTCCTCAGCGTCCGTTTACCCATTATCAGGTATCAGAAGAGAATGGTATCGTTATGGTGAAAACAGATAAAGTACTTGCCAGGTTGGACGAAGCTACCGGTAGGGTTTCTTTCTACAGTGCTGATGGAACGAAACAGTATCTTGCAGAAGATGCTAAGCAGGGTAAGACCTTTACTCCTTTTACAGTACCGGAGCGTGAGATAGGTGTGGGTAAACTGACTGAAGCGCAGCGGAATGGATGGACGTGGCAGGCTGTCTTCGATAGTCCTAAAGATGAGGCCTTCTATGGTTTAGGTCAGCATCAGAGTGAAGAACTCAATATGAAAGGCAAGAACGAAGACCTATTTCAGTATAATACCAAGATTAGTGTTCCGTTTGTAGTGAGCAATAAGAATTACGGTATACTTTGGGATAGTTACAGTTATTGCCGTTTTGGTAATCCGAATGATTATCTGCAGCTTCATCGTGCCTTTACGCTATATAATAAAGACGGAGTAAAGGGTAGTCTTACGGGTACCTATACCGATAGCGAAGGTAAGACGCTGGTACGACAGGAAGACAGTATCTATTTTGAAAATTCAGAGACGATAGGCCATCTTCCTCAAGGTTTCAAACTGAAAGGGGCTCATGTTACCTATGAAGGCTACTTAGAATCGCCGGTCGATAACTTATACCGCTTTATCCTTTACTATGCGGGTTATATGAAGGTATATATTGATGGTAAGGAAGTGGTAGCAGAGCGTTGGCGTACAGCCTGGAACCCTAACTCTTTCAAGTTTGAGGCTCCATTAAAGCAGGGTAAACGTTCCAAGATACTCATCGATTGGTATCCTGACGGTGATGTGTCTTATTGTGGACTTCGTGCTGCTGTGCCTCAGAGCGAAGAGGAACAGAGCAAACTGCGTATTTGGAGTGAGATGAGTCGTGATATGGATTATTACTTTATTGCCGGTGATAATCTCGACCAAGTCATCTCTGGATATCGTACCCTTACGGGCAAAGCCCAAGTCTATCCTAAGTGGGCTTTAGGCTACTGGCAGAGTCGTGAGCGGTATAAGACATCGGGCGAAATGGAGGATGTATTGAGTGAATTCCGCAAGCGCCATATCCCGATAGACAATATCGTACAAGACTGGAATTATTGGAAACTTGACAGTTGGGGGTCTCATGAGTTTGAGAAAAGTCGCTATCCTCATCCTCAGGCGATGCTCGATAGTATTCATGCCATGCACGGCCGTTTTATGATCAGTGTATGGCCTAAGTTCTATTGTTCTACCAAAAACTATCAAGAGCTCGATGCTCATGGTTGGATATATCATCAGGCTGTAAAAGACAGCATCTATGACTGGCTCGGCTTTATGGGTTCTTTCTATGATGCCTATGCACCGGGTGCGCGTAAGATGTTCTGGCGCCAGATGGATGAAAATCTTTACACGAAATATCATTATGGTGTAGACTCCTGGTGGATGGATGCCTCAGAGCCAAATGTGCGCGACTGTACTCCGATGTGGTATCGCAAGGCTCTTAGCGGCCCTACTTATCTGGGTTCTTCTACAGAATATTTTAATGCATATAGTATCGTTAATGCCGATGCCATCTATCATGGACAGCGTAGTGTTAAGCCTGATACCCGTGTATTTCTGCTTACCCGAAGTGGTTTTGCTGGTCTTCAGCGTTATAGTACAGCTTCGTGGAGTGGAGATATCGCCTGCCGATGGGAGGATATGCGTGCTCAGATGACGGCCGGACTTAACTACTGTCTTGCCGGTCTGCCGATTTGGGGTATGGACCAGGGCGGTTTTACACCAGAAGACCGTTATGGGGCAGTGTGGTACTCCGGTCAGAAGGATGATAGCAAGAATGCAGACCTGAAAGAGTGGCGTGAACTGCAGACCCGCTGGAGCCAGTTTGGTGCCTTTGTACCTTTGTATCGTGCCCACGGACAAGTGCTCTATCGTGAACCTTGGAACATAGCGCCCGACAATCATCCTGCTTACAAGTCTATCGTATACTATGACCGTTTGCGTTATCGCCTGATGCCATATATCTACAGTCTCAATGGAGCCATCCATTTCAAAGATTATACGATGATGCGTGCCTTGGTTATGGATTATGGTCAGGATACTCAGGTACTGGATATCAAAGACCAGTGGATGTTTGGTCCAGCCCTGATGGCATGCCCAGTCAGTCAGTATGGTGCTCGTAGTCGCCAGGTATATCTGCCAAAGCAAAACGGCTGGTATGATCTTTATACCAACACGTATTATGATGGTGGACAGACGATTACAGCCGATGCTCCATACGAGCGTATCCCTGTCTTTGTACCGGCAGGTGCCATTTTGCCATACGGTCCACAGATGGAATGGTCTGACCAGAAGAAGGCTTCAGAGATTACCCTCTATGTCTATGCCGGTAAAAACGGTCAGTTTACCCTCTATGAAGATGAAGGTACCAACTATAACTATGAGAAGGGCAAGTATGCCACTATCGATTTCAGCTACGATGATGCAGCCAAGCAGCTTACGATAAGTAACCGCAAGGGCGATTTCTACGGTATGTTGAAGAATCGTACCTTTAAGATAGTATACTGTGTGCCAGGCCAGAAAGTCGCTTTCAACTTGGATAAAGCCATCGGTAAGGTCGTTAAGTATACAGGCAAAACAGTAACGGTCAAGTTATAATATCCTTTTTCCTATGACCGAATGATCAGTCTTGTTACCAGGCTACGGCTCTTATTACCACAGTCTGGTAACAGCATTACCACATACTGGTAACAACATTACCACATACTGGTAACAAGATTACCACAGGCAGGTAACAAGCATTACCACACCGAAAAAACAGGCAAGTATGAAGAAAGCATTCTTATCTATCATCATGTCCCTGGTCGTATCTTCAGAGTTACAGGCACGGACATGCCAGCTGTTTGATAACGACTGGCTTTTTGTTTTGGGCGATTCAGTCCAGATGTCGCAAACCGGTTATCACGATGGCTATTGGCGTAAACTCGCCTTGCCACACGACTGGGCGATAGAAGGCGATTTCCATGCCGAAAACAAGTCGGGTGCCAGTGGCGGAGCCTTACCGGGTGGAGTGGGATGGTATCGTAAGCATTTCAGTATACCGGCGGTAGGCACGCAGCGATATTTTCTAGAGTTTGACGGTGTCTATATGAATTCCACCGTATGGATAAATGGTCATCAGATGGGAACCCGTCCGTATGGTTACAGCTCTTTCGAATACGATATCACACCTTATCTCAATAGGGGTGGCGATAATGTAGTGGCTGTGCGTGTAGACAACAGCGACCAGCCCAATAGCCGATGGTACAGCGGTTGTGGCATCTACCGCCATGTATGGCTTAGGTCCACTTCCTCTTTGCATATTTCACATTGGGGGGTGCATGTGCAGACCACGCCCAAGGGAGAGGTCGTCGTAGATGTCAGCGTAGCAGACGAAGCCCGTGAAGGAGTACGTCCGGTTATCCGCCATGTCATCTATGATGCTTCGGGTAAAGTCGTGGCTCTACAAGAGCAGAAAGCCACTACCCAGAAGTTAAGAGTGAAGCATCCACATCTCTGGTCTATAGACCATCCATACCTCTATCAGGTAAAATCACAACTTATCGTAGGCAGGCAAGTGATAGACGAGGTGACCACACAGACAGGCTTCCGCGATAGCAAGTTTGATGCCAAGACCGGCTACTGGCTTAACGGCAAGAACATCAAGATCAATGGTGTCTGCCTGCATCATGATTTAGGATGTCTGGGAGCAGCCCTAAATGAAGACGCCCTGCATCGTGAATTGCAGAAGATGAAGCGTATGGGAGCCAATGCCATACGATGCAGTCATAATCCCCCTTCGCCAGAACTCTTAGCCATGTGCGACAGTATGGGACTACTGGTAGCAGATGAGAGTTTTGATATGTGGCGTCGCAAGAAGACCAAGAACGATTATGCCCGTTTCTTTGATGACTGGCATGAGCGAGATTTGGCAGATATGGTGAAGCGCGACCGTAATCACCCTTGTATTATCATGTGGAGTATCGGCAATGAAGTACTCGAACAGTGGTCGTCGGCCGATGCCGATACACTCACCTTGGAGCAAGCTAATCTTATACTCAATGCCGGTCACGACCAGTCGCTTCTGGCCAATGGCAAAGAGATGACCCCCAATGCCCTCCTTACGCAGCATTTAGCGAATATCGTACGCCGACTGGATACTACACGGCCGATAACAGCAGGATGTAATGAGCCGGCGCCCAATAACCACCTCTTTAAGAGCGGAGCCCTCGATATTATCGGTTTCAATTACCACCATCAATGGATCAAAGATGTACCTAAGCATTTTCCGGGAAAGCCCTTCCTCTTGAGTGAGAGTGTCAGTGCATTGCAGTCGCGCGATTATTACATGATGCCGTCCGACAGTATCTATCAGGCACCGGTAGAGTGGTGGCTGCCTTATACCGACCCCTCGTTTATGTGCAGTGCATACGATAACATGCATGCATCGTGGAGCTCTACCCATGAGCAGACTTGGGATATCGTGAAGCATACCCCTTATGTATCCGGACAGTTTATATGGACCGGTTTCGACTATATCGGCGAACCTACTCCGTATGGTTTTCCTGCCCGCAGCAGTTATTTCGGCATCGTAGACCTGGCAGGTTTCCCGAAGGATGTATATTATATGTATCAGAGTGAGTGGACCGACAAGCCTGTGCTCCATCTGTTTCCTTATTGGAACTGGATAGAAGGTCAGACGATAGATATGTGGTGCTATTACAATCAGGCCGATGAGGTAGAACTCTTTGTGAATGGTAAAAGCCAGGGTATAAGAAGCAAGGCCGAACACGAATATCATGCGATGTGGCGAGTAGTGTACGAACCTGGCGAAGTGAAGGTAGTAGCCCGAAAGAATGGTAAAGTGATAGGTCAGGAGACACATAACACTCCGGGCTTGCCAAGTGAGATAAGACTCAAGGTAGATTATGACGGCCGAAAGGAGAACGCACGCGCCACTGGCGATGTAAAGCATCTCGTATATGTTGAGGCTGATATCACCGACGCCCAGGGCACGGTGGTAACTAATGCAGACCGTCTCATCTATTTCGAGGCACAAGGAGCAGAAATCGTAGGAGTAGACAATGGTCAGCAAACCTCTATGGAGCGATTTAAAGACACCAAGCGAACCACCTTTCATGGCAAATGTATCGTGGTGTTGCAACCTAAGTCAGCCCAATTCTGCCTTCAGGCTAAAGCCGTAGGACTAAAGGGAACCCGTTTATGACAGGTTCCTTTTTTTTTGACGATGTCCCCATAAGTATAAATCCATATTTTATTAATAAATAATTTATTTGTCAGAACCGAAAAAAATAGCTACCTTCGCAACCGAAAATTAAAAGCAATCTTAAAAGTGCATATCGTAATTGCAGGAAATATCGGCAGTGGCAAGACGACACTGACCAAACTTCTGGCTCAACATTATGGTTGGACGCCACGTTTCGAATCAGTCGAAAACAATCCTTATCTCTCAGATTATTATAAGGATATTCCCCGTTGGTCTTTCAATATGGAGATATTCTTTTTGAAGCAACGTTTCCGTGATCTTTTGGCTATCAACCGTTCCGACAAGACCATTGTCCAAGACCGCAGTATCTATGAAGGCGTGCATGTCTTTGCAACGACCAACAAGGAAATGGGGCACATGAGTGATCGTGATTTTGAAACGTATATCGGTCTTTTTGAATCGATGATGATGATTGCTAAACAACCCGACCTGATGATTTATCTTCGTGCTTCTGTACCTCATCTGGTTGCTAATATCGAGAAGCGCGGCCGAGACTATGAGCAGGCTATGCCTTTAGAATACCTCCAGAATCTTAATGATCGCTATGAGGATTTTGTATTCCATAAATATAAGGGTGATGCACTTATCGTAGATGTAGACCACATCGACTTCCTCAAAAACAAAAAAGATTTGGGTGATATCATCGACAAAATAGATGCTCGCCTCTTTGGCTTATTTAATAATAATAGGAAATAAGATTTTCAACATTAAATAGAAAAAAAACAACAAGATATCCATCATGCATATAGCTATAGCTGGAAATATCGGTAGTGGCAAAACTACCCTGACTAAGATGCTCGCCAAGCGTTTCGGCTGGCAGCCACATTTCGAACCAGTTGCCAATAATCCTTATCTCGATGATTTTTATGGTGATATGAATCGTTGGTCATTCAACCTTCAGATCTATTTTCTCAATCAGCGATTTAAGGATGTGGTAGAGATTTCAAAGTCTAAGGATACCATTATCCAAGACCGAACCATCTTTGAGGATGCCTGCATATTTGCACCTAATCTTCACGATATGGGTATGATGAGCGATCGTGACTTTGCCAACTATAGTGATCTCTTCGACTTAATGATATCATTGGTTAATCTGCCCGATCTCATGATTTATATTCGTAGTAGTATTCCTACCTTAATAGGTCATATCGAGAAGCGTGGGCGCGACTTCGAGCAGAGCATGCGTATCGATTACCTGAAGGGTCTTAACGACAGATATGAAAATTGGATTAAGGGTTATAAGGGAAAACTGCTTATCATAGATGGTGATAACATAGATTTCGAAAGTAACCCGAAAGATTTTAATACCATAGCAGACAGTATAGACAGTGAGCTCTATGGTCTCTTCCCAATGAGTGAGGAAGAAAAATAAAGGAAAAAATATAAGAGGTCATATCTTTTTTTTGATATGACCTCCTTTTTTTCTATATACTATCTTGATGCTCAAGCTTATTCACCGATAGTGATGGTATATTCACTCATGAAACTTGCGCCTGGAAGCAACTGATTCATCAGATATTTATCTTTGAATTCGCCATCATACTCAGCCCAGTCGTGAATACCATACCAAGGCTCGATGCAAATGAATGGAGCATGCTTGCCTGTAGGGCTCCAAAGACCTACTGCTGGTGTCTTGATGTCGAGCGTTACAGCTGGCTTGTCGTTTTCGTCAAGAAGTTCGATATGGTTCAGCTGACTGTGATCAAAGATAACAGCATCGTCGGCAAAACTATCTTCGGTAAATTCCCAAATGCCATCTTTAGTTTCTACATCGTGATAGCCTGGAGTGATACAACCACCTACATTGCCATACAGACGCTTAGGGGTAGCATCGTTAAAGCGCAACTTACCCTTTAATTCTTCACCCTTCTTGGCACCAGGTACGAGGAATGCAGGGTGACCACCAATCTGGAAATAGATAGTCTTGCTGTCAGTATTTTCTACATGCCATACGACGTGTATCTTGTTAGCTTCCAGACGATAGCTGATAGCCAGGTTAAAGTGATATGGATAATCTTTGAAAGTCTCTTCGTTATCATGGAGAGCGTAAGTTACGCGATCAGCGCCTTGAGCTACTAAGGTAAAGTCGGTATCGCGGGCAAAACCATGACGACCTAAGTTAAACTCCTTACCATTAATGCGATAAGTGTCTTTCCATAGACCACACACGATAGGGAAAAGGATAGGAGAGTGACGATTCCAATACTTCTCATCGCCATCCCAAAGATATTCTTTGCCATTAGCATCTTTGATACTCTGCAGTTCTGCTCCATGAGGAGCAACGGTAACAGTCAGTTTGTCGTTTTTAATTTGTTCCATAGTTGTTTTATAAAAGTATAAAGCAAATGTACGACTTTTTTCTGAGACGAGGGGCTCAAAAAATGATTATTTTGTCGGGCCACTATCATTATGTCGAAAAGAATTTATACTTTTGCATGTCCTATTAAGAATGAGAACGGCTTCTTAGCAAGAAACAGCTTTTTAGCATGAAACAGCTTCTTGAAGAGATGGGATAACTTTTTTAAGAGAGAACAACTCCTTTTTTAAGGAGAGAGAATAACTTTTATAATATGAATTCTACAGTAAAAGGTTTTATAGCAGGCATTCTGGCAGCCATATTTTATGGAACCAATCCGTTGGGAACACTTCCTTTGTACGAATCCGGTATAAATTCGGGTAGTGTCTTGTTTTATCGTTATGGTTTTGCCTCTATCCTTTTTGCCTTATGGATGTTCATGAGCAAGGAGAACTTTGCTATCAAGCGGGGATATGCTATCAAGCTGGCAGTACTTGGTGTTATGTTTGCCTTTTCCTCTATCGCCCTCTATTTGAGTTTTCTCTATATGGATGCCGGAGTGGCTTCCACGATACTCTTCTCTTATCCCATTATGACGGCAGTGCTCATGGTGCTCTTTTATCACGAGCGCCTATCGTGGGCTACAATGCTCTCTATCACGCTTGCCGTCAGCGGTATAGCCTTGCTTTATCGGGGTGGCAACGGCGTAACGCTGAGTGCTGCAGGCATGACGCTGGTCTTACTCTCGTCGCTCTTGTATGCGATATACATCGTATCAGTTAATCAGCTCAAGATCAGTCTGTCGCCATTAAAGTTTACCTTTTATGTCGTCTTGTTCGGGTGGTTATCCGTTATCGCCTTTATGTTATTGGGAGGCTATCCGTTGCAACTGCTACATGGTCCTTTGCAGTGGGCATGTGGCATCCAGTTGGGCTTATTGCCTACCGTGTTGAGCCTATTCTTTATGACCATTGCCATCAAGAACATCGGCAGTACACCGTCGGCCATCATGGGAGCATTAGAGCCCGTTACAGCAGTCGTTATCAGTGTATCGCTCTTTCACGAGGCTTTCACCCTTCGCCTTGCTATCGGTATCGTTTTGATACTCTCTGCCGTAATCCTGGTTATCCTCAGAAAAAGTTGAGGCTATAGATTATAGCGTGATTTCGCCAGAACCATAGCAGCGATGATGTTGCTCATCATATATCACGCAGAATTGGCCTGGAGCCACACCGTGTATCTTCTCGTCACTATGAATGGTGAAAGTACCATCACCGTTTACCTCTACCGAAGCAGGGTGATATTCCGGAGTATGGCGAATCTTGAAGGTTACCCGTGCAGGTAACTCCGTGATACCCTCTGTGAGGAAGTCGAAATCGTGTATCTTGAAGTCCTGTTTGTAAGCCGTCTCAGGGTCGTAGCCATGACTTACGTAGAGTATATTTTTCTCGATATCCTTCTTCACCACAAACCACGGACCACCGCCTAAGCCAAGTCCCTTACGCTGCCCGATGGTATGAAACCATAAGCCCTTGTGCTCACCTATCTTCTTACCCGTTTCGAACTCGATAACGTTACCTTTCTTTTCGCCCAGATATCGGCGCACATACTCATTATAGTCGATATTGCCCAAGAAGCAGATACCCTGACTATCCTTACGCTTAGCATTGATAAGATGCTCACGCTCAGCGATTTCTCGTATCTCGTCCTTGATATGATGTCCGATAGGGAAAATTGCTTTCTTGAGTTGCCATTGGTATATCTGTGCCAGGAAGTCGGTCTGGTCTTTTACCGGGTCAGGACTAGTAACGAGCCACTTCTTACCGTCGATTATCTCGGTCTGGGCATAGTGGCCCGTAGCGATAAGATCATAGTCGTGCCCCATCTTCTCATCGAAGGCACCAAACTTGATGAGTCTGTTGCACATCACGTCAGGATTAGGGGTAAAGCCCGATTTGACTTTATCCATCGTATATTTGGTAACCTGATTCCAGTATTCTTTGTGGCAGTCGATAACTTGCAGTTTACACCCGAAGCGAGCAGCCACGGCAGTAGCCATTTCCAAGTCTTCTTCCGAACTACAGTCCCATTCCTCCTGTTCCTCCGGACCTATCTTAATATAAAAGCAGTCAGGATGCAGCCCATGGCTTGCGAATTCGTAAACTACAACTGAACTATCGACACCACCAGAGAGCAGTACCGCTATCTTTTTATCTTTTAATTCCTCGTAATTAATCATATATGGCTGCAAAGATACAAAGATTTTTGGGTATGGTGCTTCATAATTTATATTTATTTACTATCTTTGACCCATGGTTAATATATCTTAGGCTAATGGCTAAACTATTTTAGGCCAAAGTCTTCATTCATTTTGGCAAATGGCTTAATAGTCTTTGACCAAGCTTGAGAATATACAGAGGGCAAAAGAGGATACTAATGAGACCTATAAAAGGTAGTCTGAGAGCTTTTATGAAATAGCCTAATGGATTACAAAATATCTAAGCCTATAATACTTCTATGAACTAATCCGCTGGCTTCTATAATAATCCAACGAATCTCATGAAAAAAAAGTCTAATGTTTTATATATAAAAAAGCGAAAAAAATGAATACTTCTACGAACGAAACGACAGCTAACAACAAGTACAACCGCCTGTTTCAAGGCATAGCCTTACTTATCTTTCTCTGGATGTTTGTGTCTTACCTTTACGACCACACCACCGACGAAGTACCCGCCGGAGCCATCCTGATGCGGGAATATTATCATCCGGCACCAGCCTATATGCTCTGGGTGTTTGCAGGTGTCGGCACGTTAACCTCAGTCTTGCTGCTCAGCTTAGCCCGCCATCCGCAGCCCCACTTACACATCGGTTTGCTATCCTATGACAAGATGAACGCAGAACAGAAGCGAATAACGGCCGATTCACTTTACGTGATTAATTATCTTATCGTGTTCCTCTTCGCTTCTGTCAGTCTGCTTATGGTACCACAAGTATTACCTCAGTGGATATCGTTAATCATCTTGATAGCCTTTATTATCGCTATACTCTTTTATTCCGCATATCTCTCTATCCGCGTACACAAGGCTAGTGTGCAAAAAACTGTGTGAAAGCCTTCACCGTATAGATATGGTCGGCCACGCTCCCCGTTTCCCGACAACTGTGCATGGCCAGTATCGCATTACCCATATCCACACCTCTCAGCGGTATAGACGATGCCAGAATATTGCCCAGCGTACTGCCGCCCGGCACATCAGAATGGTTTACGAATCGCTGGCATGGCACACCCGCCTCGTCGCAAATCTGAGCAAAGACTGCAGCCGACACGGCATCGCTCGCATACTTCTGGGCTGCATTAAACTTGATAACCGGTCCGCCGCCCAGTACAGGGTGGTTGGTAGGGTCGTACTTCTCGCTATAGTTAGGGTGCCAGGCATGCGCATTGTCGGCAGAAACCATGAAAGCACGCTCCACGGCCTGATAGAAAGCCTCCTCAGTACCACTCTGCGCCATAGCGATACGCTTGAGCATCATCGCCAGGAAAGGACTTGCAGCCCCCTGTTTGGTCTGCGACCCCGTCTCCTCATTATCGAAGATAGCCAGCACTTTGGTCGTATCAGTCGTATCGGTATTGATCATAGCCTCAAGCCCCGCATAACACATCGACAAGTCGTCGAGTCTGCCCGATGATATCAGTTCATCGTGTGCACCGAAAGTACAGGCAGGGGTAGCATCAGCCAGATAGAGATCGAAGTCGAGTATATCCTGCGCCACGATACCCAGTTCGCTGCAGATAACCTGGAGCAGCATATTCCCCCGTTCCAGTTCATCGGTAACGATACCCAGAATAGGCAACATATCCTTCTGCCGGCTCAGTTTTACGCCATCGTTCACCTGTCGGTTAAAGTGTATGGCGAGATTACTGATTTGCAGCAGCGGTCGCTTCACATGGAGCAGCAGCGTCTTTGGGCTGAACGCATCATCACCCTTGACGATGACCCTACCGGCGATAGTCAGCGGACGGTCGAACCAGGTAGCCATAATCGGCCCTCCATACACCTCCGTATTCAGTTTCACGATACCGCCCTCGCAGAGCATCTCGGCATTCGGTTTAATACGGAAAGTAGGCGAATCGCAATGCGCACAAATCATACGAAAGCCCGCATCAGCCATCGTTTTACGTCCGATATGAAACGCATAAACCGAAGAATCGTTTTTAGTAACAAAGAGTTTATCGCCCGGCTTAACCTCACCGATAGCCTCACACGGATTGATACGGCGATAACCCGCCTTTTCGAGCGAAGAAGCGATGTTGCTTGCCGCCAGAAAGTTAACTGGCGAAGCATCTAAAAAGTGTAATAATCTTGTAATCATAGTGCAAAGGTACACAATTATGTTTTTAAAGCTTCATATCAGCCGCACTATATGTATATACATGATGTTCTTATAGTCTAATATTACAGCTTAATATATTACTATTTCTACATATTAAGGGAAAAATAAACATTTGTAATATTTCTAATTATCAGCTAATTATGTTTTGTTTTTAACATTTGGTGTTTTGTTTTTAACATTATCTTTTTTAACAGATGTGGGTAGATTAATTTTTCAATAATACTATTGTTCGATTGATTTATTTTTGGTACCTTTGCTATGTTATAAAAAAAATTAAAAAAACAAAAGAAAAATTTATAATTTTGAATAACTTTGTTCGAAAAAGCCCAGAACTTAATATTATGTTCGAGCCTATTTCTATCAATGAGGAAAAAATAGCTAAGTTTATTTCAAGTGGTTGTGTAGATGAAGATAAGAAACTTGAGCCCTTTTCAGGCATATGTCGTGATGATTATGAAATGTCACAAATGAATAGTAAGTTTATTTCAAGTGCTTGTGTCGATGAAGATAAGATACTTGAGCTCGTTTTATGTGATTTTAGCGATGATTATGAAATGTCGCAAATGGATAGCCGATTAAAAGAGGAAGTAATCTCGCTGGAAGAGAAGTATGATGAGATGGTTAAGCAATCAAAAGATTTTACTCATGAATTTGCTACTCCTGACAATGAATATTTTGTAGACGCCATTGAAGAATTACGCAAACGGGAAAAATCGTTTTATGACCACTATAAAATAATTATAACGAAAAATCTTCAGCTAAGAATAGACCAAATCAATGATCTGGTTGGAAAAATACCTCGTGAAGTTAATGCCTTTTCTTATAATATATATGATACCTATGAGGATGATTCCTTTAGGTTCGATACACGTAGTCCTGGGCGTAATGCAATACTTCATGAATTGTCGAAGTATTACTATGTATTAAAAAAAAGCATAAAACTATGCGTATGTGTATTAGAGGATGAAGCGGCTATAAGAGCAAATAATAGTTTGAGTTTAAAGTTATTTCATATGCAGCGTGAAATATTTATTCAAGAAACAAAGAGCTACTTAGATGCTATCAATCTTGGCGGCACCATATTTTCTGTAGAATATAATCCTGCTATAGCATTCAGACAGCAATTCGATGATGAAATGGAGTGGGCATCTAACGCATATCACCGATTTACGAAGGATCAAATAAGAGGTCTAGTCTTAAGAGATGAAAAATTAAAAAGGGAACCTCATCTTGAGATTACAGGCGATTTGCGTAAGCTCTTTCCAAATAGCGATCAGAAAGCGCAAAAATGTCATGAAATCATTCTGGGTTTTGATAAGGTCTTGCCTGCTAAATGTAAGTATAATAAGGTGCCATCTAAATACTACATTTGGCTTATGCATTTATTGGGCCTTAATAATAATCAAACTCTTTTTGTTAATTATTTTAATACGACCTATACAAGTAATCCTAAGCATAAATTTAAAACTGTAACCAATAAAGCGGTAAACGAATATAAAAATAATAAATACTTTGACAAAGATATTGATGATGATCCTGAATATAAAGAATTTAAGCAAAAATTGACTAGTCTTTTTTATGTTATTGACCCATCAAAAACACAGCAAGTACCACATTCTGCTTGATTCTTTTCATTTTTGGGTTTGAAAATAGACCTTCCTGCTTGATTTTATATGTTGAATTCAAGCTTTACTTGATAGAAATGTACCTTCTTGAGAAAGTTGGTACATTTTTTTTGTCAAGTAACTACCCGGCCTTGTCAAGTAACATCGATTTACTTGATTTTTGATAGACTTGCTTGATTGTTACTTGATAATTTAGGATGATACTTGTCAAGTAAATCGGATATGGTAGTCAAGTAACTACTTTTTTTGTCAAGTAACTTATTTTTTCACGTCAAGCAACACCGATTTCTGTCAAGTAAATGCCACTTTTTGTAGTCAAGTAAATCTTCTCCTTATATCCCTGATAATCAGTACTTTTGTGTTCGAATGGTAACAGAGTATCGTTCGTCGTACCCATGCTTACCCGCGGTGCAGATGTCTCATTCTGACAATGAAGCTTGAGAACTTGAGCTCTGCATCCAAACCGCTTCACAGACGATAAATTATTTATAAAAAAAAGTATATGATGAATATACAATTTTATAAAGCACCCGCACAGACGGTGCGGAGTGCTAAGGTGATGGATATAGCAGAGGTGTACAGCTATATTACCCTTAACGAAAAAGCTATGGCCTGTACGCAGGCTTTGCGAGAAATTATCGCTAACGTGAAGCGGGGCACAGCTACGGATAAAGATGTGCGCCAGTATAAAGCCAGCCATTTCGACTTTGTTACCTTTTCGGGTACATTCAGTTATCGCAGCGACGACTGTCTGATGGAGCATAGCGGTCTGCTTTGTCTCGATTTCGACCATGTAGGCTGTAGTGAGGTGGGCAAACAGAGTTATGGACATGCCGATAGCTTGGCGTTGCAAAAGCTAAAGCAGCAACTGATAATCGACAGGCATTTTACTACCTGGCTGCTCTTTACATCGCCAAGTGGAGAAGGACTCAAGTGGGTTATCGAGATAAGTCTCGCTATGTGCGACCATAAGACTTGGTTTAAATCGGTGCAAAAATATGTGCGTGATACCTATCAGCTCGAAGTAGACGACAAGTGTATCAATGTATCGCGTGCCTGCTTTCTTCCACACGATAGCCTCTGTTATGTGAATCCTACTATTTTTACTAATCATCCGGACATTTGTCCTTTTTAATTTTTATGAAAATGAAAACACAAAATAATATGACAGAAAATTTTCCAAATGCGAATATGGAAACCTATCAGACAAGTGCTTTGGATAGTCGGACAACTGCTTCGAATACTCAATCAACTGAATTGGATAATCAAGCAAGTGTTTCGAACAATCAAATAACTGATTTGAATAGTCAAGCAAGAGCTTCGAATACTCAATCAACTGCTTCGAGTAGTCAAGCAAGTGATTTGAGTAGTCAAGCAAGAGCTTCGAATAGTCGGACAAGTAATTTGAATACTCAATCAAATGCTTCGAGTAGTCAAGCAAGTGATTTGAGTAGTCAAGCAAGAGCTTCGAATACTCAATCAACTGCTTTGGATAGTCAATCAACTGAATTGGATACTCAATCAACTGATTTAAATAAATCAATAAAAGAAATGAATCAGATAAATATAAATTTTTCAGCTGAGGCTTTCGACCCAATATATTGGGCTAATAAAGCCGATGAGGTAAGTAAATCGATTAAGCCACGTTCTTCGGTAAATTCGTTCTCAAAATCTACGGCTGCTTATAACTGTGATGAGGCAGACAGACAGGCTGAAATACAAGAAGTGGCCCGACAGCTCGTTGACCGGGGAATCGATATCACCGCCGGTTATAATAACTGGCTCAACCTGGGGTTTGCCCTGGCCGATGGTCTGGGTGAAGACGGTCGGGAAATCTTTCATCAACTCAGTCAGCTTAATGACGAATACGACACCGCCGAGTGCGACAGGCAGTATACCCACTGCCTGCATGGGCGTGGCCAGGGGATAACCGTCAAGACCTTCTTCCAGATGGCTAAAGAGGCTGGCATCGACCTGAGCCAAGTGGCGCGAGAACAGATGAAAACACATCAGGTTAATGCCATTAGCGCCAATGTGCCAAGTGCCAAAAGAATAGAAAAAGTAGAAAAAAGTACTATTTTAGGTACTTTAGAAGAGCAAGTGCCACGTGGCACAATGGCGCAAGTGGCGCAAACTCATGCGAAGACTCCTACCGGTTTAACCTTCTCAGACAAGTTGAAGCGTGACGATTTAGACGATATCACCCGCGCCATTTACGACCTGCATCATGACGAACCCGAGAAATGCGATGCCATGATATTAGGTGCGCTTAATGTAATCAGTGGATTGATGGGTGGTGCCAACGGCACGCCCGAACATCGTAGTGGAGTATATGGCATTTACGACGGTCACCGCGTCTATGCACCGCTCTATAATATTATCTATTCGGGCGCCGGTAACGGCAAGGGTAATCTGATGTTTAACAAGGAACTGGCCTATCAGGTGAAAAAGGAGATGCGCAGTGCGTATGATGCCGAAAAAAGTAAGTATGACCAGGCGATGGCTGAATGGGAGAGCAAGAGTAAGAAAGACCGTGGCGATGCTCCCCGCGAACCGGTGTATAGAGATCCGTTCGTTCCGGGCAACAGCAGTTCTTCGGCTGTGTATCGTGCTCTGGATGCCAACGGCGGTTGGGGCCTGATGTTCGAAACCGAGGCCGATACCGTATCGAGTATGATAGACAGTGATTATGGTAACTATTCCGACCTGATGCGAAAGGCTCATCATCACGAGACATTGTCTATGAATCGTGTAACCGAAAAGGTGCATATCGATATCGACGAACCGAGACTAAGCATCTTTCTTACCTGCACGCCAGGACAGTTGCCATCGCTCTTCCCTTCGTTTGAGAACGGTTTAGGCTCCCGTTTCCTCTTCTATAATCTGCCCGATGAAGAGGTAAGTTTTCACGATGTGTTTGCCCTGCGCGAATCGCCGTTAGAGGATACCTATAAGCAGTTGGGCGATACGCTTCTGCCTTTATACCATGCACTGCAGAGCCGGGCAGACCATCCTATCCAGTTTATGCTAAGTGCTGCTCAGCAGAGAGATTTCCTTCGCACCTATCAGGACATGCTTGTAGAGCAGTATGGCATGCAGGGCAAGGGTATTCGCGCTTTCGTATTTCGTATTGCGCTGGAGAGTTTCCGCTATGCCATGATTCTCACCACGCTTCGTCGATTATCAGAGTGGGCAGCCAGTTTTGGCTCTTCTACCGACCATGAAATTTTCCGTGACGATGAGAATGCGCTGATATGCGATGATCGCGATTTTCGCACGGTCAAGACTATCGTGGAATGTCTTGTCAACCATACGGCCCGAGTATATGCCGTCATGGCCAA
Organism: Segatella baroniae B14; assembly: GCF_022024235.1. GTDB lineage: Bacteria > Bacteroidota > Bacteroidia > Bacteroidales > Bacteroidaceae > Prevotella > Prevotella bryantii. Next base: position 1,438,530 of record NZ_CP091799.1, on the reverse strand, counting down.
GGAGGATGACAATCCGTTTGCACTGCATGGCAAGAAGTTATCGGCTGACGAACGGCGATTATACAAGGCACTGCCTGAAGGAGATTTTCCTACAGCAGATGTACTCAAGAGTGCTGACCGTTTACAGATATCTCGTCGTACAGCCCAGCGTATGCTGAGCAAATTCTGCAATGTATACCGTATCATTGATCCCGTTAAGCGAGGCGTCTATAACAAGCCGGCAGTGAGCGATAACGATAATACTAACGATGACTAACTATGATGGATATGAACCGTAAACATGATACTAATTTCGCCGTAAGAGCATACGGCAAGAGTGAGCTGGCACTGCTCTATTTTCCCGCTGCCAGCAGTGGACACACCGCCCTGAACCATCTCATGGCCTGGATTACCCGCTGTAAGGAGCTCCGGTCGAAACTCGAGGCTGGCGGATATGTAAAGACGGCCAAGTATTTTACACCTAAAGAGGTGGCGATGATCACGGATTACTTAGGCGAACCGTAACGCTTCTCGCTATAAGCTCCGCTATCGGTTAGCATCGTATGGTTTCGTATGTCTGTACTCTGCCGATGTCGTATCTTTGCCTATGTAAATCAGAGTGGTTTATACGATGCGGCTGGCGCCCCGAAGACAGGCTTCCTGGCAACAGCTTAATCGATAATGTTTTATCTATAAATACATAAGTGATGATAAAGTATATTCTTAAGCAAAACAAGAACAAGAAGAGTTCAGCATTCGGTAAGTACTATGCTTATCCGGTAGTAGAGGAGACCATGGACCTGGCAGCTCTGGCCAAGCATATGGAGCAGCACAACAGTGGTTTTTCAGAGGCGATGTGCCTGGGTGTGCTCAAGTCTATGGTGAAGTGTATCAAGGAGCAGATATTGGCTGGCAAGAATGTGAAAATCGACGATTTGGCCATTTTCTCATGTGGCATCAAGAATCGTGAGGGTTCAGCTAAGGAGGAGGATTTCTCTGCTGCCAACAATATCGCTAATGTTAAGCTCAGAGCGCGTGCCACGGGCGATCTTCGCAATTCGAGTCTTACGCTCGATGCCACCGTTCGCCGGGCAAGTCTGGTAGTGGGCAGTCTGGCTGCAGGTGGCGCGCAGAGTGGCAATACGCATGCGGGCGGCTCAACTGCTGGTGGTTCAACTGCTGGTGGTAATGCGGGTGGTTCAACTGGCGGCTCAACTGGCGGAAGCTCTTCAAACGACGATGGTAAGGAATTCTGATCTGCGCTTCGAAATCAATCCATGCTTCGAAAGCATCTGATAACAAATTCGTCAGAAAGTGATTTAATCGGTGCTTCGAAATTATTAGAAAGTAGATTTTATCTGCCATTCGAATGAGGAAGAAGCAAGTAAGTCTGAAAGCGAATTAATCAGAAAGCGAATTCGTCTGCATTTCGAATCAGTCAGCTAGCAAAATTTTCTGCCATGCGATTTAAAAAGAAGCGAGTTAGGCTGAAGACAAAATCAGCATTTCGCATTCATCTGATCACATATTCGTCTGCCATGCGAATGAAGAAATCATGCGAATGAAGAGACTATAGGCCTTGAGAAGCCAATCTAATAATAAAGCCATGAGAGAGCGGGGGAGTAGTAAAATACTCAAGCCGTAAAAATGAGAAGCCATGAAAAAGGGAAGAAGCAATCTTTTAATGATATAGATTGCTTCTTTTTTGTTTATCACAAACGTATATCCATCTATGTGGCTTCTTTATTTTTGGTTTTGTTTGTCTGATATGTTTTTGTCAGTTATGTTTTGTTTATCAGTTATGGTTTTGTCTGTTATGGTTTATTTATCTGATATCAGATACCCTCGACCTTAGGCGAGCAGACAATATCGCACTTTTCGCACTAACGTACTAGTGTAGGTTGACGGTTACTATCGGGCGTGCAGAGAAGTTACAACATAGGTTTTTAAGTCATTGTAAAATGATAGAGTGTTTTCGTTTGTAGAACGAATTATATTCTAAAAAATATGAGTCATTAAGAGCCCCAGCAGCTCGTTTGGAATTGTTATTTCGTGTTTTTTGGTTTATGATAGTTTTGGGTTTTATAGGTAATCTTTTAAGCAATAATTTTTTCTGTACAGTGTGTCTTAGCTATGAATACAGTTTCCTGTGCTAATACTTCAGAAGCATTTTCCATTCTCAAACTCTTGAGCATCTAGCTCTTTGCCATCTATTATTGATTTTGATTTTATCTGATTACTTAGATGGAATATGAATAGTAATTTACCATGTATTTTATGTGTAATTTAATATATAGTTATCCAACTATTGTCCCGATATATCCTATAATATACAGTTAGAGCCCTATTATTCAGGGCTCTAATTTTCTTTATAATCCTTTCATGGTGAGGCTGATGCGATGTCTGCGCAAGTCTACTTCGAGCACTTTTACGCGTACATGCTGATGCAACTTTACCACCTCGGCAGGGTCTGAGATATACTTATCGGCCAGTTGACTGATGTGAACCAGTCCGTCCTGGTGTACACCGACGTCGACGAAAGCACCAAAATTGGTAATGTTGGTCACGATACCAGGCAGTTCCATGCCCGGGATAAGGTCTTCCGGGGTATGCACATTCTTATCAAATTCGAATACCTCTATCTTATCACGTGGGTCGAGTCCCGGTTTTTCCAGCTCCTTCATGATATCCTGCAGGGTAGGCATACCCACGCTGTCAGTAACATATCGCCTGATATCAATCTTCTTGCGCAAGTCGGCATTCTTCATCAGGTCGATAACCTTGCAGCCGCAGTCTTTGGCCATCTGCTCTACCACCTTGTAACTCTCCGGATGCACAGCCGAGTTATCGAGCGGGTTCTTGGCCTCAGGTATACGGAGGAATCCGGCACACTGCTCATAAGCCGACGGACCGAGGCGAGGCACCTTCTTCAGTTGGGCACGAGAGGTAAAGGCACCATTCTCCTTACGATAATTCACGATATTCTGGGCTAACGCAGGACCGAGACCGCTGACATACGTAAGCAGGTGCTTGCTGGCTGTATTCAGGTTGACACCTACCGAGTTTACACAGAGCTCCACGGTCGTGTCGAGCGATTTCTTGAGCGCACTCTGGTCTACATCGTGCTGATACTGTCCCACACCGATACTCTTAGGGTCAATCTTCACCAGTTCGGCCAGCGGGTCCATCAGTCGTCGGGCGATACTCACGGCACCACGCACCGTAACATCCTGGTCGGGAAACTCCTCACGGGCAGTCTCCGAGGCAGAATACACCGAAGCACCATCCTCAGACACCACAAAGATCTGCACCTCGTGGTCGAAATGCAGTCCATGTATAAAGTCAGACGCCTCGCGCGAATACGTACCGTTACCGATAGCGATAGCCTCGAGCTTATAGTCGTTGACAAGCTTGACGAGCTGTCGTTCGGCCGTGTCGCGCTGGTTGGCGATATGAGCCACCTCATGATGGAGCAGATTGCCCTGAGCATCGATACATACTATCTTGCAGCCCGTACGGATACCCGGGTCTACACCCAGCACACGCTTTTGACCCAGCGGAGCGGCAAGAAGCAGCTGTCGAAGGTTCTCCGTAAACACATGGATAGCTTCCTCGTCGGCCTTCTCTTTGCTCAGACCGGCAAATTCAGTCTCCATCGAAGGCTTGATGAGTCGCTTAAAGGCATCGTCGATAGCCTCGTTAATATACTTATTATATTGATAGTTTCGCTTGATACGATTGGTACATTCTTCATCATCGGCAGCGATAGTAACGCGCAGAATACCTTCGTTTTCACCTCGGCGCATAGCGAGCAGTCGATGAGAGGTACAGCGTTTCAGCGGTTCGCTCCAGTCGAAGTAATCGCTATACTTCTGGGCTTTCTCGTCGTCCTTCATCTTGGCGACAACCTTAGACGTAATCGTCGCTTCACGTCGATAAACAGAGCGCACATTCTGTCGAACCCGTTCGTCTTCGCTAACCATTTCGGCGATGATATCCTCAGCCCCCTTAATAGCATCGTCTACGCTCTTTACGTCGCCCTTGACAAATCGCTGGGCAGACCCTTCCACGTCTCTTACCTGATTAAGCATAATCATCATAGCGAGCGGTTCAAGTCCCAGTTCTCGGGCAATCTGGGCACGCGTTCTGCGCTTAGGCTTGTAAGGGAGATAGATATCTTCGAGCTCACTCGATTCCCAAGTAGCATCAATACGCTTCTTCAGTTCATCGGTAAGTTTACCCTGATCGTCTATCGATTTCAGAATCGTCTCCTTGCGCTTAGCCAGCTCCTTCAGTTTGGCGAGCATTTCGGCGATGTGAGCTATCTGCACCTCGTCCATATTCCCCGTGCGCTCCTTGCGGTATCGGGAAATAAACGGTATGGTGCAACCTTCGTCGAGCAGTGCGATAGTATTATCTACGCCCTGAGCGGCTAATCCCAGTTCGCGGGCGATTTTGTCTGTAAATAGATTTTTTTCCATCGTGTATTTATACTTGCTGATTATTCCATAAATGAGATTTGTTTCTCATGTAGAATTTATATTCCCCTTGTAGAATTACTTTCCCACGCAGAGTCTGCTTTTCCACGCAGAAATTATCTTTCCACGCAGAATTTACTTTCCCACGTAAAATTTATTTTCCCTCGCAGAATTTATTTTTCCACGCAGAGTCTGCTTTCCCTCGTAGAGTCTGCTTTTCCACGCAGAATTTACTTTCCCACGTAAAATTTATTTTCCCTCGCAGAATTTATCTTTCCACGCAGAGTCTGCTTTCCCTCGCAGAGTTTGCTTTTCCACGCAGAATTTATCATTCCACGCTGAATTTATTTTCCCACGTAAAATTTATTTTCCCTCGCAGAGTCTATCTTTCCACGCTGAATCTATTTTCCCACGTGCCAACGGTAATCCACGAAAAGCATTAATCGGTACAAGGCTAATTTTCGAAAATATTTCGAAAGTAAGTGAACGTTCAAATGCCTGATAATAAGCACTTATAGGCTTCTACTTATGTCGTGCCTTGTTGTTCGACTAGAGAATTTTTCGTTTTAAAGAATAATCCCATTAGGATAGCAAGAATTTTTTTGTTCTCTACATATTTCAATTCGGCAGTAAAGTTACACATTTTTTTCACGAAAATCGTGCAGAATGTGTAGGATTTTTGTCACTTCCGTTGATTATTCGTACAGAACTTTCCACATAAAAGTGTCACACTTAGCCGTTCTCTGCAGCTTTCCGCCATGTTGTTTCAGCCATTTGCGCGAATACTCTAAGACAAAATTGTCCTTTCTGCGAACATGTTCGTAGCCTAAAGTTCCTTTTTTACTAAAAAATCGTTATCTTTGCACTCATATATAATAATGTATAGCATGAAAAGCTTTCATGGATGGTGAACATGATGAAATAGCGCTATTTGACAATCAGAGCGTCTGTAGAGATGTGATGATATCGTTTTCTTAGAACGTAATTAACAAAGAAACAAAACAAGGATGATAGTATTCATTGATACTGAAGTTAACCCGCAAACGAAGAAGGTGGCAGATTACGGAGCAGCAAGGGAGGATGGAGCCGTGTTGCACACCAGTTCCAAGGCCGATTTTGATGTCTTTGTGTCAGAATGTGATGCAGTATGCGGACATAATATTATTGGGCACGACTTGAAATACACCTCGTTGAGGGGCAATCCCATTATCATTGATACTTTGTTTCTTTCCCCGTTGCTCTTTCCTAAGCGGCCTTACCATCATTTGGTGAAAGATGATAAGCTGCAAGTAGATGAGCTGAACAATCCGGTGAACGACTCCATGAAAGCTCGTGATTTGCTGAATGATGAAATCAATGCGTGGAATCAATTGTCATCAGACAGAAAAGAGCTATACTATCGACTTCTCCACGAGACGAATGAGTTTGAAGGATTCTTCAAATACATTGGATATAGTTCGCCTTCAAGAAACTCTTTTTGGAACAGACTCTTGAAAGTACATACAGACTTGACAGGTCTGATTCTCAGAGAGTATGAGGGAAAGGTTTGTAGCCATGCAGATTTCGACATGTTGGTGAAGCAGTACCCAATAGAACTGGCTTACAGCTTGGCAGTGATTGGTGCAGATGATATCTTTTCTATCACGCCAGCCTGGGTGCTACGCAACTATCCGCAAGTAATCAACGTGATGAATCTATTGTGTAATACTTCTTGTGGAGATTGCGCCTATTGCCGTCAGCGCCTGGATGCCCATCAGGGATTGAAGGAATTCTTCGGATATGACAACTTCCGTACCTTCGATGGTGTTCCTATGCAACAGCAGGCTGTAGAGGCTGCTATCCGTGGCGAATCGATTCTGACGATATTCCCTACAGGCGGTGGTAAGAGTCTGACGTTCCAACTGCCGGCATTGATGGCTGGACGAAATACTCACGGCCTGACAGTGGTGATATCACCATTACAGTCTTTGATGAAAGACCAGGTAGATAACCTTGCTGCACGAGGCATCAGCGAGGCTGTCACCATCAACGGACTCTTAGACCCTATCGAACGGGCAACAGCCATACAGCAAGTTGCAGAAGGAACCGCCAACCTGCTTTACATCGCGCCGGAGATGCTGCGCAGCAAGACCATCGAGCGACTGCTATTAAGTAGAGATGTAGTACGATTCGTGATAGACGAAGCCCACTGCTTCTCTGCCTGGGGGCACGATTTCCGGGTGGACTACCTGTATATCGGAGATTTCATCCGGCAGTTACAAGAAAAGAAACATCAGATTCAGCCTATCGCCATTTCGTGTTTTACCGCAACAGCCAAACAAAAGGTTGTCAGCGATATTTGTGACTACTTTAGGGCGAAACTTAGTGTAGAGCTGAAGGTATTTGCAGCCAATGCAGAAAGAAAAAACCTGCGCTATTCCGTACTTCACGCTGATACTGCAGATGAGAAATATAACCTGCTGCGCTCGTTGATTTTGGGGCATAACTGTCCTACGATAGTCTATGTATCCCGAACCCGCAGCACCCGAGATTTGGCAGAACATCTGGAACGAGACGGCATAAGGGCATTGCCCTACAACGGCAAGATGGAGGCGGCAGACAAAGTTAAGAACCAGAATGCCTTCATGAGTGGTGAGGTAGAAGTGATTGTTGCCACTTCTGCTTTCGGAATGGGGGTTGACAAGAAAGACGTAGGTTTGGTGGTTCACTATAATATCAGTGACTCGCTGGAAAACTATGTGCAGGAAGCTGGGCGCGCTGGGCGTGATCCGAATATGGAGGCAGAATGCTATGTGCTCTATGCCGATAGCGACCTCGATAAGCACTTCATCTTGCTGAACCAGACCAAGCTCAGTATCAGCGAGATTCAGCAGGTATGGAAAGCTATCAAGGCGATTACGGCCAAAAGAGACCATGTGAGTTGTTCGCCGTTGGAGATAGCCCGACAAGCCGGATGGGGCGATGAGATCGAAGATATTGAAACACGTGTCAAAGCAGCCATTGCCGCACTGGAGAATGCTGGGTTCATACAGCGAGGTAGCAATTCGCCCCATGTGTTTGCAACGGGAATAGCCGTTAAGAACATGGATGAGGCCCGCCGAAAGCTGACGGTCTCTACACTCTTTGACGAGCAGTCTCGCGAGGATGCAACACGAATTATCAAGTCGCTTATCAGTGCTCGTGCCACCGATGAAGGTAGAGGAGAAGAAGCTGAAAGTCGCGTGGACTATCTGGCAGACATCCTTGGCATGAGCAAGGAGTCTGTTATCAGAAACATTAATCTGATGCGTCAGGAAGGTTTGCTGGCCGACACCCGTGATATGCAGGCTTGGGTGTCGAAGAGTACATCCATTCGTAATCTTGACATCATTCTGAAGTTGGAGCAGTTTCTTCTGCAATGTTTCAAAACTGAAGCGCAAAGGATTAATTATAAGGAACTGAACGAAGAGGCACAAAAGGCAGGACTCACATATTCAACTGTCAAACGTCTGCGGATGTTGCTCCATTTTCTGTCGTTAAAGGGGTATATCCATAAACAAGAACATGGATTCAGCGATAGTGTGTGTGTGCGATTGCAATCTACAATGGAAGTCACGATGGCTCGTTTTGAAAAGCGTAGAGACATCAGCCGTTTCATCGTCGAGATTCTAAGCAAATGTCGTGATACGAGCAAAGACCAATCGCTGGTAAACTTCTCTGAAGTAGAATTGTTGCAACAGTTTGTGGCTCGCCAACAGCAGGAGATGTTTGCTGATAAGGAAAAGCCAACCATACCCGATATTGAGGAAGCACTTTTGTATCTTACTAAGACTGATCTGATGAAGATAGAGGGCGGCTTTATTGTTATTTATAACACCATGCAGATTGGTCGACTGGTAGACCGTCGTGCCCGCTATGGTAAAGAGCAATACAGACTGCTGGACGAATTCTACAAACAACGCATTCGTCAGATTCATATCGTGGGTGAATATGCCAACCTGATGGTGCGTGACTATCAGGCTGCACTACGCTTTGTCAACGATTACTTCACAATGGATTTCCGCAAGTTTATCAATCTGTATTTCAAGGAAGATAGACGAGGGCAGATTGACCTGAACATCACGCCAGCCAAATATAACCAATTGTTTGGCCAACTATCTAATCGACAGAGTGAAATTATTGATGACAAACTATCGAAATATATAGTAGTAGCAGCAGGACCTGGCAGCGGCAAAACAAGAGTCTTGGTGCACAAGTTGGCTTCTCTTCTCTTATTGGAGGATGTGAAGCACGAACAGTTGCTGATGCTTACATTCTCACGGGCAGCTGCAACCGAATTCAAGAAACGACTCATAGCTTTGGTGGGCAATGCGGCACATTTCGTGGATATCAAGACGTTTCATTCATATAGCTTCGATTTGATTGGTAAGCAGGGTAATCTGGACGAAGCTAAGGATGTTGTCCGTCTGGCTGCGGAGATGATAGAACGAGGCGAGGTGGAAGCATCCAAGATTGCCAAGAGCGTGCTGGTTATCGACGAAGCCCAGGATATGGGAGAAGATGATTTCCGATTGGTTCGGTCATTGATGAAACAGAATGAGGATATGCGCGTGATAGCAGTTGGCGACGATGACCAAAATATCTATGCCTTCCGTGGTTCTGATTCGCGGTACATGCAGTCGCTTGTCGAACTAGAAGGCACTAAATTGTACGAGATGACAGAAAACTATCGTTCCGACAAGGCCATCGTCGATTGCGCCAACCGTTTTGTGCAGCGCATTCCAGACCGTATGAAACGCACTCCAATCCTGTCTGCTACAGGCAACGAGGGAAAGGTGATAGCATTAAAGGCTCTTCTCGAAGCAGAGATAGAAGTGCATGGCACCACAGCTATTCTGACACGTACCAATGAAGAGACCATGCAGGTGGCTTACGAACTGCAGAAGCGTGGCTTGCGCGCCACCGTTGCCCAGTCGATGGGTGGGTTCCGCTTTGGCAACTTAGCTGAAGTACGTTACTTTCTCAAGCAAATAGGTAAGGATGATATAACCATCCCCAAGGAAAAGTGGAAAGAGGCTAAACGCCGTACACTTGATATGTATAAAGGCAGTAGCTGTCTAAGCGTCATGAAGCGTTTCTTTGTTGATTTTGAAGAGACCCATAGTTCACTATATAGAAGCGATTTGTGTGAGTATATCTTTGAATCGAACATCGAGGACTTTATCGCTGCTGACGAGAAGTCTATCTTTGTTAGCACCATCCATAAGGCCAAAGGTAGGGAGTTTGATACGGTGTATCTGCTGTCGCCAGTACCCGATGGCAGGGATGTGAGCGATATGCGTTCTTATTATGTAGGACTCACACGTGCCAAACATAATCTCTATCTTGTCACAACATCCCTCGCTAATTCATCCTCTATTTGCGTGGCACTCAATATGCATGATGTATGGCTAGACTTCTTCAAAGGGCATAAAGAGATGGTTTTGCATCTAAGGAGTGGTGACGGTCTGCAATACAAAGACGGTTACCTGCTGAATGCGAAGGGTAGCAATATCATCGCCCTATCTGCATCAGGTAAGGATAAGTTGAAGGCATGGACAGATAAAGGTTATGACGTGACAAGTGCTAAAGTAAGCTATACCTTGGCCTGGAAACCACAGGGTGCCTATATCGAATATGCGGTGTGTTTGGCGAATTTGGTGCTGTCGAAAAAGGGATGAAATATCGTGTGTTGTCGGGGGGAATAATGCGCTCCAATGCTGGTATGTTCTGTAGTTCGATGAGAGCAGCGTATCTATTAAAATGTACTTGAAATTTTATGGCTGTAAATTTTATGGCTGTAAAATTTCGCTGTAAATGATGATAATCGTGTGTAGTGTGTATTTCGGAAAAGCGGAGAATTTGCAATATAAAGGACCCTTTTTTCGTGAAAACATCGGTACAATGCACGCTGGTTCGGGAATTATTCGTATTTTTGTATAGCCTGCTTAGGCAGGAGGATATATCCGTTATTGACGAATAGTAAAAAATCAAATAAAGATGGCAAAAAGGAATATGATAACGGTAAAGGATGTGAATATCCGGACAATGACGGTCAACGGTATCGACATTTTAACCTCTTCGAATTCGAGGGGTTTAAGAGTCAGGCAGGTCTGAATGCTTTCACCCTCTCACCATCACAGTGGATTGTGCTGTGCGTTGGAAGGGGATGAAATAAAAGTATTTTGGCAATCAAAAAAAAAGTGCAAAGTTGCTGTTATGCATACCTTGCACCTCTTGATATAGTATTTATTTTCCTGCTGCAGCCATAAGCTTGCTCCAGTGCAGGGATAGTTCGGATATCTTTTGGAAAAGAATGTTGGCACCCTCACGTAGAAGTACCTCGTCGGCCAGCGGACCACTGTTGATGGCTATCGTGAAGATATCAGCAGCTACACCCGCACGTACACCGAGTGGAGCATTCTCTACTACGATACCTTCCCACGGTTTTAGGTTGCCCGCCTTCGCCAGTCCCATCTGGTAAGGGTCGGGATACGGTTTGCCCCGTTGCACATCATAAGCCGTAACGATATGGTCTTCATCCAGAAATTCGCCAAAGTTATCGAGCAGTCGCTTGATAAGCGGACGCTGACCACTGCCCGTGACAATGCCGATCGTAAGTCCGGAAGCCTTAATCTGGCGCATCAGGTCGTATACACCGTCAAAGATAGGCGCTGTAGGCATCTCATGGAAATAGCGTGTTTTCAGGTCGTACATCTCCTGCGCCTTCTCCATGCTAATCTCCTGATGCTTCTGCTGTTTTACCATGTAGCGTATCGTATCGACACCACGCGCACCCTCGGTGGCATAGGCATCGTCGGCCGTCATGTGGATACCATAGTCGGTCATCGATTTCTGCCAGGCTACGGCATGATTAGGCATGCTGTTATAGAGCACACCGTCCATATCAAAAAGAACGGCCTTGGGGGTAAATGCCTCAAAGCCGTGTCTTTCTATGTATGTTTTAATTTCTTTTTCAAACATTATTTTTCTTGTGCTAAACGCTCCTGAATCGCTTTGCTGTCAGCCTCGTAACCAGGTTTGTTGAGGAGTGCGAACATATTCTTCTTGTAAGCTTCTACACCAGGCTGGTTGAAGGCGTTAACCTCGAGCAACTGACCGCTGATACCACAAGCCTTTTCGAAGAAATAGATAAGCTGACCCAGATAATACTCGTTGAGTTCAGGCATGCTGATACGGATGTTAGGTACGCCACCATCGACATGAGCCAAGCGAGTACCGAGTTCGGCCATCTTGTTAACTTCGTCTACACGCTTGCCTTCGAGGAAGTTCAAGCCATCGAGATTTTCATCATCGTGAGGGAAGAGAAGTTTCTTGTTAGGCTGCTCTACAGAGATTACCGTCTCGAAGATAGAGCGTTCGCCCTGCTGAATCCACTGACCCATAGAGTGTAGGTCGGTCGTAAAATCGCAAGCTGCAGGGAAGATACCTTTATTATCCTTACCTTCGCTTTCGCCGAAGAGCTGTTTCCACCATTCAGCCATGAAGTGTAACTTAGGCTGGAAGTTAGCTACAATCTCTATCTTCTTGCCAGCTTCAGCATAGAGACCATTACGTACGGCAGCATACAGTGCAGAGATATTCTGCTCGAAAGGTACATCTACAGCGGTAGCTTTCTCCATATCGGCAGCACCCTTAACAAGTGCCTTGATATCAAAGCCTGCCACAGCGATAGGGAGCAGACCTACAGGAGTAAGTACAGAGAATCGACCACCTACATTATCAGGAATAACGAAGGTCTTGTAGCCTTCTTTATCGGCAGCTGCACGAGCAGCACCCTTAGTAGCATCGGTAACAGCCACGATAACCTCTTTAGCTGCTTCCTTGCCTATCTGGTCTTCACACTGCTTCTTAAGCAGACGGAATGTTAATGCGGTCTCGGTAGTAGTACCAGATTTAGAGATATTGATAACACCAAACTTCTTGTCCTTGAGGTAATCGGTAAGTTCAGCGAGATAATCCTCACCGATGTTATTACCAGCAAACACGATAGTAGGATTTTTCTTATCATTAACTAACCAGGCAAATGAGTTGCCCAAGGCCTCGATAACGGCACGTGCACCGAGGTAGCTACCACCGATACCGGCCACAACGACTACCTCGCACTTTTCGCGAAGCACCTTAGCAGTAGCTTCTACCTCATCGAGGAATGCTTCTGTTGTCTCTGATGGAAGGTGAATCCATCCGAGGAAATCGTTACCAGGGCAGGTGCCGTTTTCTAGAGCTTCCTGTGCTGCTTTTACCTTTGACTCATAAGCCTTAACTGCGCCTTCACTGAGGAATTGTGCAGCCTTTGTAATGTCTAAGTTGATATTTTGCATATTATTTACGGTTTTATCAGCGGAACGAGTCCGTTAGAAGTTTTATCTCTATTTGTGGGTTTATACGTTCGTATAATATATTGTATACGGCGTCAAGTATGGGCATATTAACGTGCATGTGCCGATTAATCTCCTTCATGCACTTGGTGCCGAAGTATCCCTCTGCTATCATTTCCATCTCTATCTGCGCACTTTTCACGGAGTATCCTTTGCCTATCATGGTACCAAAGGTACGGTTACGGCTAAAGTTACTATAGCCCGTTACGAGCAGGTCGCCCAGATATACGCTATCGTAGATGTTGCGCTCTTTAAGGTCGTATACCGTATTGAGGAATCGGTTCATTTCCTGTACGGCGTTACTGATGAGCACAGCCTGGAAGTTGTCGCCATATTTCAGACCATTACAGATACCGGCTGCTATGGCGTATACATTCTTCAATACAGAGGAATACTCGATACCTACCACGTCTGCCGATGTCTTCGTCTTGATATATTCGCTGGCCAATACACGGGTGAAGGCTTTGGCCTTCTCTAGGTCCTGACATCCCACGGTGAGGTAAGAGAGTCGTTCAAGAGCTACTTCCTCAGCGTGAGACGGACCGCCTATGCAGGCTATATTATCATAAGGTATATCGTAAACCTGATGAAAATACTCGGAGCATACCAAGTTTTCATCTGGCACGATACCTTTGATGGCCGTCACGATAAACTTGTCTTGCAGGCGAGTTTTAAGACGGCGCAGATGATTCTTCAGATAAGGCGAAGGAGTAACGAATACTAAGGTATCATAGGCCTCGGCTATCGTGTTGATATCAGAAGAGAAGTATATCTCGTCTATATTAAAGCGTGCACCCAACAGATAAGCTGGGTTATGGCCCAGACGCTTAAAGTCTTCTATACGGTCGTCACGACGCATATACCAACCGATATGGTGAGTATGCCCCACTATTATCTTGGCTATGGCGGTTGCCCAACTGCCACCTCCGATAATCGCTATTTTTCCTACGTCAAACACTACTACTGATTTTAGTTTGTAGCTTTATTTTGCTGCTTGGTCTATCCATTTCTGGATATCATCAACACTAGGTTTGTCGTAACCCAGTTTATATTTCTTGTTGATTTCGCCTATCTTCTGCTGCAGACCCTGAGCTTTTTCGTCCTTAATATCACTGATAAGGTTGAAACCTGCCTTACGCAATACGTAAACCCAGTTTTCTGAAACACCGAGCTCAGCCCATTCCTTAATAGAACTCTGAGGTATCTTAGCCTCTGGCTTCATCTGTGGGAAGAGCATTACTTCCTGAATGTACTCCTTACCTGTCATGAGCATCGTCAAGCGGTCGATACCGATACCGATACCTGATGTAGGAGGCATACCATACTGTAAAGCACGGAGGAAGTCCTGGTCGATGATCATTGCTTCGTCGTCACCCTTGTCAGCAAGCTTCATCTGCTCGATGAAACGCTCTTCCTGGTCGATAGGGTCGTTCAGCTCAGAGTAAGCATTAGCACACTCCTTACCATTGATCATAAGCTCGAAACGCTCGGTAAGACCTGGCTTAGAACGATGCATCTTCGTAAGAGGAGACATCTCTACAGGGTAGTCTGTGATGAATGTAGGCTGAATGAAGGTGCCCTCGCAGAACTCACCGAAGAGCTCGTCGATAAGTTTACCCTTACCGAAGGTCTCATCTACTTCCATGCCCTTAGACAGGCAGAACTCACGAATCTCTTCTTCGGTCTTGCCATTGCAGTCGAAACCGGTCTTCTCCTGAATAGCTTCGAGGATAGGAAGACGGCGGAAAGGTGCCTTATAGCTGATAACCTTACCGTCAGGATACTCTACTTCTGGTTTGCCGTTGACAGCCACACAGATAGTTTCGAGCAACTTCTCGGTGAAGCTCATCATCCAGTTATAGTCTTTGTATGGCACATAAAGCTCCATACAAGTAAATTCAGGGTTGTGGTTCTTGTCCATACCCTCATTTCTGAAGTTTTTACCGATTTCGTATACACCATCGAAACCGCCTACGATAAGACGCTTCAGATAAAGCTCGGTAGCGATACGCATGTACATATCGATGTTGAGCGCATTAAAATGAGTGATGAATGGACGGGCACTGGCACCACCGGCGATAGACTGCAGGATAGGGGTCTCAACCTCTGTGTAGCCCTGAGCATCGAAGAAGGCACGCATGGTGCGAAGTACAACAGCACGCTTGAGGAAAGTGTCCTTTACACCATCGTTAACCACGAGGTCTACATAACGCTGGCGTGCGCGCATCTCTGGGTCGTCAAATTTGTCATATGCGACACCATCTTTATATTTTACGATTGGGAGTGGCTTTAAGCTCTTGGAAAGGAGCGTAATCTCCTGAGCATGTACCGAAATCTCACCAGTCTGAGTCTTGAAAACGAAACCCTTGATACCAATGAAGTCACCAATATCGAGTAGTTTCTTGAAAACCTTATTATATAAGTCTTTATCCTCACCCGGACAAATGTCATCACGGGTAACGTATACCTGGATTCTACCCTCAGAATCCTGAAGCTCTACGAAACTGGCCTTACCCATTACACGGCGAGACATCATACGACCAGCGATAATTACTTCGCGCTTCTCGTCTTCCTTGAATTCATCACGAATTTCAGTACTATGTGCATTAACTGGGAATTCTGCTGCAGGATAAGGGTTGATGCCCATATCACGCAACTCCTGTAGGCTTTGGCGACGGCCAATTTCCTGTTCACTTAACTCTAAAATGTTCATATCTAATTTTCGAAAATTTTCAAATACACCGCAAAGGTAATAAATTAAATCGAAAGCCGTATCCTTTTATCTTAATTTTATGATATATGTCAATCAAAAGAGATTCTCACTTTTTTGAACAATTATTTTGTATTTATTGAAAATATATATACCTTTGTGTCTTGAATTTATCAAGAGAGAACCAAAACATCAACTTATTTATAGTTAATCACAACAATATGAAAAAAAATTTTTTAGGCGTTGCTTTTGTCTTTGCCGCTTTGGCTGCAAATGCACAGACAACATTGAAACCAGCTGTAGATAAGGCCAATATGGACTTGTCGGTTAAGGCTGGTGATGACTTTTATCGCTATTCTGTAGGTGGATGGCTTAAATCTCATCCACTTGACGCTGTGCACCCGGAGAATGGTGCTTTCATGGATTTGGAAGAACAGAACAATGATCGTATTCGCGACTTGGTCAAGGAGTATGCTGCCAAAAAGATGGAGAAGGGTACTGTAGGTCAGAAGATCGGTGCTTTGTATCGTCTCTATATGGACAGTGTGGCTCGTAACAAAATGGGCTATGAGCCTATTGTTCCGGCGCTGAATAAGGTGAAGGCTATCAAGAACCGTAAGCAGTATCTGCAGACTACTTATGAGTTGGCTGCTAAGGGATATGGTGGCTTAATGTTTAGTTATTATCTTGGTCAGGATTCTGAAAACTCTTCTAAATATATATTCGGTGTAACGCAGGGGGGTATCAGTCTTGAACCTGAATATTATACTCAGCCTAACGAGCAGCAGAAGGCTGTCGTGGCAGCGCAAAAAAGTTTGGTAAAAGACTTCTTCAAGATGGTAGGCAATGACGAGGCTACTGCTGAGAAGAAGATGCAGGCTGTATGGGCTATCGAGAGTCAGATCGCTAAGGTAAGTTATGACCAGAATAAGGTGCGCGACCCTAAGGCCAATATCCACAAGATGTCTTATGCACAGTTGCAGAAAGAGTTTGCCGGTATAGACTGGAAGGCTATCGGCCAGGCTTATGGTTATCCTGCTGATATCGATACCGTCGATGTAGGTCAGCCTGAACCTATACACGAAGTGGAGAAAATCTTGGCTAAGGCCGACTTGTTCTCACTGAAGGCTTATCTGGAGTCTCGTGTCATCCGTTCTTCTGCTGGTGTCTTGTCTGATGCTTTCAATGACCGTAGCTTCGAGTTCCTTAAAACAGTCTATGGTGTAAAGCAACAGCAGCCTCGCTGGAAGCGTGGTGTAGCCTTTATACAGGGTTTGATGGGAGAGTCTATCGGAAAACTTTATGTAGCTAAATACTTCCCAGAGAGCAGTAAGCAGCGCGCATTGGAGTTGGTTAAGAATCTTCAGAAGGCTTTTGCTCAGCGTATCGAGGAAAACACCTGGATGACTGCTGCTACAAAGGTTAAGGCGCTCGAAAAGCTCAATAGCATGATCATTAATATCGGCTATCCTGATAAGTGGCAGAATATGGACGAATATGTGCAGATCGATGAGAGTAAGAGCATCCGTGCCAACTATGATGAGGTGATTCCGGCCTTGCGTAAGCGTGAGTTGGAGAAGCACTGGCATAAGGATGTAGATAAGCACGAAATGGCTTGTGACCCTCAGGTGGTTAATGCTTTCTATGACCCATCACGTAACAGTATCAACTTCCCTGCTGCTATCTTACAGGCTCCATTCTTTGATGCTGATGCAGAAGATGCTGCTAACTATGGTGGTATCGGTTCTGTTATCGGTCATGAGATGAGTCATGGTTTTGATGATCAGGGTTGTCAGTATGATAAGGATGGTAATCTGGCCAACTGGTGGACCGAAGAGGATAAGAAGAATTATGATGGTCGTACTCAGGTTCTCGTAGACTGGTTTAGTGCACAGGAGGCTCTTCCTGGTCTGAAGGTTGATGGTAAGAAGACGCTTGGTGAAAATATCGGTGACAACGGTGGTATCAATGTAGCTTATCGTGCTTATATGAACACCTTGAAGAATACACCTGCACAGGATATTGATGGTTTCACACCAGCACAGCGCTTCTTCTTGTCATATGGTCGTGTATGGGCCAGCAATATCGCTCCTCAGTTTGTAGCTTATATTGTTAATAGTGATGTACACTCACCTAACGAGCAGCGTGTTAATGCAGCTCTGCCTATGATCGATGCATGGTATGATGCATTCGGTATCAAGGCCGGTGATAAACTGTATGTGCCAAAAGAAAAGCGTGCACATATTTGGTAAGAGAGAAAAATAATAAAGTATATGATGGTCCCATTGCAGAGTATTTTCTGGAGTGGGGCTTTTTTGTGTTCATCAGAAAATTAGTATCTTTGCATCTGTTTCATGAAAAGTGTTCGTTTTCAGGTTTGATCATTTAATATAACAGAAAGATGAAAAAAGGTAAGATAACTGTATTATTTATATGTCTGGGCAATATCTGTCGTTCTCCTGCAGCCAATGCGGTGTTGCAGAAAATGGTAGACGACGCCGGACTGACCGATCGTTTCTTGATAGACTCTGCAGCTGTAGGTCCTTGGCATATAGGCGATTTGCCGGATAAGCGTATGCGTCAGGCCGGTGCTCAGCGCGGATGGGATATTTCGCATATCGCCCGCCAGTTTGATGCCTCATCAGATTTTGACCGTTTCGATTATATCGTCGTCATGGATGAGGAAAACTATAAGAATATTACCCGTCAGGCTCATCATGAGAAAGAGCGTAACCAGGTAATACGTATGGCTGATTATTTCGAGCATCACCCTACTTACAGCACTGTGCCTGATCCTTATTATGGCGGAATGGCAGATTTTGAACTTGCCCTCGACCTCATAGAAGACGGTTGCCAGGGCCTGTTGAAACAGCTCTTTACAGGAAAATGAAGTTCGTGAATACTGGACCTTACAACACCATGAAGGTACAGGTCTGTTTTTTTAGTCTTAAAATTTGGTAGATTCAGTGGAATTTCCTAATTTTGGCCAAAAAGGAGGTAACGCCATGGAAAAAATAACTCAAGAAAACTTTGAAGATCGCTATACAGATCCAATAGAAAGACAAGAAATAGATAAATTTGTATGTAAAGAGATGGATCGCCAGATTCATCGCTACATTAAGGGTATGCGTGGTACTAAACGGGCTATGGAGCGCTTTATCGAGCAACTGAATAGCTTGAAGACCATACCGGAGCGTGAAAAGTCAATAGCCCGCTATATAGACTTCAACCGTAAGGCCATAAGTGGGCTCGATTTTCGGGTCGTGTTGGCACGAGCTATCGCTAATTATTGCGATACTTATCGGTATATGGTAGATTTTATCAAGAATACACGTAAAGTAGCATTTTATCTCAATCGCATTAAGCATACGTATATCCAGTTTCATCAACTTTTCGAGGAAAACGGAAAATTCGGACTTAAAGACCATGAAGGTAAGGTGCTCATACCTGCCGAATATGACTTCTTGCGTACCTGCTATGTCTATGTAGACGACTTGTCGCTTATGCCTGTTATTGTGGAAAAAGGCGGAAAATTAGGTTTGGTTTTGCCCGATGGTAAAAACTCTGTAGTGGCAGATTTCGTTTACGATGATATAGAACTACGTGACGAATATCCCTATTTTGAAGCTACGATAAACAAGAAAGTTGTAGGATATCTTGATAACAAAGGCAATCTGATACACGAATAATTTTTTCATGTTCTTGTTTTTTGTTATCTTTGCATAAAAGAAGACATTTGCAATGAATATAGAAAAACAAAAAGAGATAGTAAACAGTACTCCGGGGTTGTCTCGTACCCTCGGTATGGAGTTTATTTCGACTCCTGAACCTGATACTGTTATGGCCAAAATGGAGGTAAACGACAGTAATAAGCAGCCTTTTGGCTTTTTAAGTGGTGGTGCTTCGCTCGCTTTGGCAGAGAATGTCGCAGGTATCGGAAGTTTGGCCCTCTGTCCTGGTAAAATATCTGTGGGCATTCATGTGGCTGGTAGTCATGTTAAAGCCGTAACTTATGGTGGTACCGTTACAGCTTTGGCTCGTTTGCAGCATAAAGGCAGAACACTGCATGAGTGGCAGGTAGAAATACGTGACGAAGAGGGTGATCTTATCTCTACCGTGCATGTAACTAATTATGTGTTAACTCCAAGACATGATAAATAAAGGGTAGGCGATGGCTCAATACGCGTTATATCGTTTACCCCACCAAGACAGTTATACCTATCTTGCTCAGACGCAGGGTACGCCTCTTATCATCCCTTCTGTTGAAGCTCTCGATGGAAGGGAGGGTTTCGTTTTTGCTCCTTTTTCTCCTTCGGAAGAATGTCCTATTCTGTTGATGCAGCCAGATGTCGTCAAGGTGATGAGGCTGCCAGCTGCAGCGGACTCTTCTTGTCATCATGCAGAGACTGCTGTATGTCGGACTGCTGATAGCACTATGCCCTCTTGGGATAGTGATG
The DNA here is from genome assembly GCF_022024235.1 of Segatella baroniae B14. GTDB lineage: Bacteria > Bacteroidota > Bacteroidia > Bacteroidales > Bacteroidaceae > Prevotella > Prevotella bryantii. Next base: position 1,418,489 of record NZ_CP091799.1, on the reverse strand, counting down.
CTGAATGGGAAGATTATGCGAAAGACTTTGCCTGTTTTCATCATGAGTTAACTGAGGGGCATTTTGACAAAATCGTCCTGGCTCGAAAAAGTAAGGTGGTTGGCGAGCATGCTGATGCTGAACAGATGTTTATGGAAGCATGTCATCGTTATCCCCATCTGTTTGTGGCACTCGTCAGTATGGAGCAGTCGGGTACCTGGCTCATGGCTACACCAGAGATATTGCTCAAGGGTGGTAAACAGGAATGGAAAACGATGGCTCTTGCTGGTACGATGGCGGCTCAAAGTATGTCGCAATCGAAAGAGGCGGCAGATGATACCCCTATAGACTATTGGTCGGCCAAGAATATCGAAGAGCAGCAGATCGTGACTTCGTATATAGAGCATATACTGCGTCCTTGCAGTGATGACTTTCAAATGAAAGGTCCGTATACAGTGCATGCCAACAATCTGGTGCATCTTCGTACAGATTTTCATTTCCATCTGTCGCCCAATCATTCTTTCGGAAGTGTGCTCAGTCAGTTGTTTCCTACACCAGCCGTGTGTGGTATGCCGAAAGAAAAAGCCCAGCAGTTTATCCTTGCTCACGAACATACGCCTAGAAAATATTATAGCGGCTTTGTCGGTCCGCTACATCCCGAAGGACATACGCATCTCTATGTAACCCTTCGCTGTATGCAGATTAGTGATGGCGCTTGCGAACTCTATGCAGGAGGGGGATTACTGAAAGAGAGTTCGGATATGAAGGAATTTGAAGAGACCAAACAAAAGATGCAGACCATGTTTGCACTCTTACGATAAAAGATATAGTAAGAAATATGTATAGTAGTAAAGTAAGTGTTAATATATTAACTTCGTTGCTGATTAAAGCAGGTGTCGAGCATGCTGTGGTTTGTCCTGGCAGCAGAAATTCGCCTATTGTACACAATCTGAACGAATGTGACGAGATACAGTGTTATCCGGTTACCGATGAGCGAAGTGCTGGCTTTTTTGCTATGGGTATTTGTCAGCAGGTACAGCAGCCTGTAGTGCTCTGTGTTACATCGGGTACCGCCTTGCTGAATACTTGTCCGGCAGTAGCCGAAGCTTATTATCAGCATCTGCCTCTTATCGTAATCAGTGCTGACAGACCGGCTATGTGGATAGATCAGCTTGACGGACAGACTTTACCACAGCCAGATGCGTTGGGTAAGTTGGTGAAGAAGGTGGTAAATCTGCCGGAACCCCACACCGATGATGAACACTGGTATTGTAATCGACTCATCAACGAGGCTTTGCAAGCGTGTCGTCTTCGTGAGGGTGGACCTGTACATATCAATGTGCCTTTATCAGAACCGCTCTATGAATATACCGTGGAGCAGTTGCCCGATGAGCATATTATCAATAGTATTTTTGCACAGGGAAATCAGACTGCTTTAACAGAATGGGCTAATCACTTTACTACGGCGAACCGTCCGATGGTCGTTATCGGTCAGCTACCTAAGGAAGCCTTACAGGGAATAGATCTACAGCTTCTAAGTAAGTCTGTCGTGATTCTGAAAGAGTCGTTGAGTCCTGGTCGTATTGCCAATAGCCACTTTGAAAAAGTGCTGGCTATGGTGGGAGAACAAGAGGAGTTACGCCCCGATAAGGTCATTTACGTGGGCGACTGCCTGGTTAGTAAGCGTCTGAAAAAGTTCTTGCGTTCTACTAAGAATGCCGAAATATGGACCGCTAATGCAGAGGGTGCAATACACGATACCTTTATGCATCTTGATGGCGTTATCGAGGCTACTGCTGCAGAAGTGCTCGGTGAATTGGTTCATGCTTTTGAGAAGCTCGGTACAATAGAGAGTAGCGAGTCGTCATCGCCATCGGCTATAGAGAGAAAGAATTATCACGAGATGTGGCATCATGCCCTGCAACTCGCATCATCGTGCACACTTAACTATCAACCAAGATATTCTTCAACAGCCACTGTGAAATATCTGCACGAACAGCTTGAAGATATGATGTACGATTATAAGTTGCAATATGGCAATAGTTCTGCCATTCGTCTGGCTAATATCTATGCAGACGACTATGTATATTGCAATAGAGGGGTGAATGGTATCGAGGGGTCGCTCTCTACCGCAGCAGGTATGTCGGCAGCTACTGACGATATCGTATTCTGTGTATTGGGCGATTTGAGTTTCTTCTATGATCAGAATGCGCTGTGGAATCAGAATCTGAAAGGTAATCTGCGTGTAATCATACTCAATAATCACTGTGGTGGTATCTTCGGCAAGTTTGATGGCTTGCGTAAGAGCGCAGCTCGTGACCGTATGGTGATGGGATACCATCATAGCGAAGCCAAGGGTATCTGTACCCAGAACGACTGTGGCTATCTGAAAGCTACCAATATGGAAGAGATGCAGCTCGGCATCGTACAGCTGCTCACCATGCAGACGAATCGCCCCGTAGTACTCGAAGTCTTTACGCAGGAAGATACAGATGTAGAAGCGCTCAAAGCGTATTTTAGCTTATAATTCCAACGGAGACTACAGATAATAACATATATCTTTAATCAGAAATATAATAAAAAAATATACAATGAGAGAATGGAAAAAAATAGAGGGATTCGACTTTAAGGAAATCCTCTTTGAAGAGTACAATCACATTGCAAAAATTACGATCAATCGTCCTCGTTATCGTAATGCTTTCACACCTCTGACAGTGAAAGAGATGAGCGATGCCTTCTTGTATTGTCGTGAGTGTCTTGATATTCGGGTAGTGCTGCTAACCGGTGCTGGTGACAAGGCTTTCTGCTCAGGTGGAGATATGCATGTAAAGGGCCGTGGCGGTTATGTAGGCGGCGATGGTGTGCCTCGTCTGAATGTACTTGATGTACAGATGCAGATTAGACGTTTGCCAAAGCCTGTTATCGCTATGGTTAACGGTTATGCTATCGGTGGAGGTCATGTGCTCCACGTGGTTTGCGACCTGACTATTGCAAGCGAGAATGCTATCTTTGGCCAGACGGGTCCTAAGGTAGGTAGTTTTGATGCCGGTTTGGGAGCTTCTTATCTGGCTCGCTTAGTAGGACAGAAAAAGGCTCGCGAGATATGGTATCTATGCAAGCAATACTCGGCAAAAGAAGCTGAGCAGATGGGTATGGTGAATAAAGTAGTACCATTTGACAAACTTGAGGATGAATGTGTAGAGTGGGCTGAAACCATGATGGAGCGCTCACCGTTGGCTCTCCGTATGATGAAAGCTGGCTTTAATGCTGAACTTGATGGTCAGGCTGGTATCCAAGAATTGGCAGGTGATGCTACCTTATTATATTATACCATGGATGAGGCTCAAGAGGGTGGACGTGCATTCCTGGAGAAACGTAAACCAGACTTTGATAAATATCCTAAATTCCCATAAATATTAATTATTCGTTTTCGAGAATATGGGAAAATTTCATATTGATATAACCGATAGGGTGCTCCATTTCAAGCATCCTGCCGGTACTTCTCGTGGCGTCTATACTACTCGCCATAGTTATTTTCTTACCCTTACATCTGATAGCAAACCGGGGGTAAAGGGTATAGGTGAATGTGCGACATTACCCGATTTGAGTTGCGATACACTGGGGTCGGATTATGCCTATGCGCGTACACTCCGTTCTCTTTGTGACCTTTTTTGCGCTACGGGGCAGATTAATTATGATATGTGGCGTCCTTATCCAAGTATGCTCTTCGGTTTAGAAACAGCATTGGCTCAGTGGAATGCGAATGGTTCAAGCCAACTCTTTGATACTCCTTTTGGAAGAGGTGAAGAGGGTATTACAATAAATGGTTTGGTGTGGATGGGCAGTTTTGATGAAATGTATGCCCGTTTACAAGAAAAACTAGATAAAGGCTTTCGATGTGTTAAGTTGAAAATCGGTGCTATTGATTTTGATCAGGAACTCGATTTGATAAAGCATATTCGTGCGTGTTTCAGCAAGGAGCAAGTGGAACTGCGTGTCGATGCTAATGGCGGTTTTACCCCTGAAAATGCGATGAGTCGTCTGCATGCACTTGCTAAATATGATATTCATAGTATAGAACAGCCGATAAAACAACATCAATGGCGTAAAATGGCTCAGATTTGTGCAGCCAGTCCTATCCCTGTAGCTCTTGACGAGGAGTTGATAGGTGTCAATATGCCGGGGATGAAGGCTGAAATGCTTGATACGATCCGTCCACAGTATATTATTCTGAAACCAAGTTTGCATGGAGCTATGTTTGGCAGTGAAGAATGGATTCGTTTGGCCACAGAACGGGGCATCGGCAGTTGGATAACGAGTGCTCTTGAAAGTAATATTGGCTTGAACGCCATAGCACATTTTTGTGCTAAGACGTATGGTCCAGCTGTTACTATGCCACAGGGATTAGGTACGGGACAACTATTTACTGATAATATAGATATGCCACTGCACATAGAAGGAGATCAGTTGTGGTATCGTGAATAAAAAGCATCGGGATTTATCCGAAATATAGCAATGACGTTAGAAGATTTTTTGAAAGAGTGGTATGCTCCCGAGGATGTGCTCTTGGTACATACTTCGGGTTCGACGGGAAAACCTAAACCCATGTATGTGGAAAAGCAAAAAATGCTGAATTCTGCTCGTATCACTTGTAACTTTCTAGGACTTCAAAAGGGGGATAGAGCACTATTGTGTATGCCGCTTGACTATATAGCCGGAAAAATGGTTGTGGTACGAAGTATTGAACGTAAACTGCAACTGATTTCGGTTCGTCCCAGTGGGCATCCTTTAGCTTCGCTTTCTGAAGAAGACCAGGAAAAACCTATTGATTTTGCAGCAATGGTACCGATGCAAGTGTATAACTCCTTGCAAGTAGATGAGGAAAGAGCTAAACTTCGTGAAATACGTCATCTGATTATCGGAGGTGGAGCTATTGATGAGGCTTTACAAGCAGAATTGTCCGATTTCCCGAATGCTGTATGGAGTACCTATGGTATGACCGAAACACTGTCGCATGTAGCCCTACGAAGACTAAATGGGTCGGAAGCAAGTGATTGGTATCGTCCGTTTGAGTCTGTACATGTACGTACGAATGCTGATGGATGTCTGGTGATAGATGCGCCACAAGTGCATGCTGGTGAGTTGGAAACACATGATCGGGTGGAATTGAGGACGTGTGATGGTCATACTGAATTCAGAATATTGGGACGAATAGATAATGTCATCGATTCGGGAGGCATAAAAATTCAGATAGAAGAGGTGGAAAGTAAGTTAGCTCCACATCTTGTTCAGCCTTATATCATCACAAAGAAGACTGACGGGAAATTTGGAGAGATTGTGGTGCTCTTGACGGAAGATACGGATATAGAGCATGTAAAGACCGTATGCGAAGCCGTTTTGCCTAAATATTGGCAGCCTCGCCTTTATAGGCATATCCATAAAGTGCCATTGACAGAAACGGGAAAGCCTGCTAGAGGTGAAGCACTTCGTTTCGTGAAAGGCTTATGATCCATATATTTGGTGTTAATAGCATTTTTCTTATGGTAAAACTCCGTCGTAGTAACGAAACCATGATTTATTATCAAATAGTCTACAGGATAAGCAAAAATTACCATGAGAATGTACAGTGTATAGTAAATATGTGTGATAATATGTACTTGTACATGCTGCATGGTTCACAAATGACTATGTAAGGAACAACAAGGGCAAAGTATATATATAATAGATCCTGAAGCTAGAAGCGGCTACATCTGGTTAAATTATCAATAATTGGTATATATAGGTTACTTAAACAATACCAGAGACTAACAACAGTTAACCAGGGACAACAGCAGCCACAAACAAATATAAGATCCTGAAACGAATAACAATACCAGAGACGAACAAAGCGAGCCCCGGCAAATAATTATACCTGTACATGGTAATAAGTAAGATATAACAAAAAAGCCCGTACAACAGTACGAGCGAAAAAGTATATATAATAAAAAATATGTACTATATTATAATATTTCGTCATCGGTATGAACTTTATACCAGGCGACCAAAATAGCAAGTATATATAGCCAAATAGGTGTATCAACACAAGAACCAATGAATATAAAAAAGATAACCCAAATAAATAGTACTATTGTCATGATATCATTATTTATTAGTTATTGCAATAATGCAAATATACAAATTTAATTAGAAAAGAAGTTAGTACTAACAAAAAATTTGGAGGACCACGGGATAAAATTGTATGTACATAGGTGGCAGCACCTAATATAACATAACACCAAGAACAGGTCTTAAAGCGAGAATCTAGTGTATATTCGGTTGAAGTTCTCCTTTATAACATGCAAAAAGGAAGTTAAGAACTAAACTTGTTTGGTTAAAAGCAAGATAAAAAAGTTCTTAACTCCCTTAGTATGATGAAATCAAAATATTGCAATATTAGCCTTCTCTAAAAAAATCAAGACATTCTTTGATTTCTTCAGTGGTAGCAGTTTGGTTAATCTTAATATCCCCAATATTACCAAGAAGAGTGAAATTAATAGTTCCTGCAGTGTTCTTCTTATCATGAGTCATTAATTCGATAAGTTCATCATAATCATCACACGTAATATTTATAGAACCGAAATTATCTTGGATAAAGGAAACCGTTTGACGCATCTTATCTGTAGGGAACCCAGTCTTCATGCAGCTCATATAGAGTTCACAGATCAAACCATAAGCGACAGCATATCCATGCAGTATAGGTGTACGCTTCATGCAGAAGCTTTCGAAAGCATGTCCGAACGTATGTCCTAAGTTGAGAGCCTTGCGAATGCCCTTTTCATGCGGATCTTGTTTTACTATATGCTCTTTTACATTGACAGATTCAGCAACCATACGCTGCAAAGTGTCTAACTCTGGGTGTTGCAGATCAAAATTGACCAGATCTGCCCACATCTTATTGGTACTGATAAGACCATGTTTCAGCATCTCTGCATAGCCAGAACAAATATTTTCCTGATCTAAAGTCTTGAGAAATGTTGTATTAAGAATAACGAATTTAGAATCATTAAATACACCAATTTCATTCTTGAGACCATTAAAGTTGATACCAGTCTTGCCACCGACCGAAGCATCTACCATGGCCAGCAGAGTAGTAGGTATATTGATAAAGTCTATGCCTCGTTTGAATGTGGATGCTGCGAAACCACCTAAGTCAGTAACCATACCTCCACCAAGATTAATCATGCAAGAGTGACGAGTTGCACCTTGTTGGCCTAATGCTTCCCAAACGCTCATCACAGATTCAATGGTTTTGTGATTATCAGAAGCTGGAATAGTAATCAGTTTTGCTTTCTTCAGGCTGAAGAATTTATTGATTACAGGCCAGCATAGTTCTTCTGTTGTCTTATCAGTTAAGACAAAGATTTTATCGTGCTCGCATTCAGAAATAGCTGCAGCAAGCTCTTCTTTTAAATTCTTCGATATGATTACCCTCTGTTCCATATTACTAACGTATTTAAGATTTTTGCGAATATCAGTTTGTTATTGTTATTTCGCTCTTTGTGCAAATATACTTGAAAAGCTGCAATTTTCAAAGATTTTTGACATAAAATCTATCAAATCGCTAATTTTTTACTTTCCTTTTAAACCTATTCTGTTTTTTTGCGTCTTATAATTGTGTAGTGTAGCACATAGCAATAAGAAACTAAAGATTTATTATTAATAACAATGAAAAAGCATCTACTCGTGTTATTGATGCTGATAGTATCAACAACAACCTTTGCTCAAACTAGACTGATCTCAGGTGAGATTTTTGACAAATCAACGCAGGACCCTATTATGCAGGCTACTGTGCAATTATTGAAGAAAGATAGTACCTTTATTATAGGAGCCATATCCAATGAGGATGGTCTCTTTACCATTACTGCCCCTGATAATGGTGATTATCTCCTTAAAATTTCTAGTATCGGTTATAAGTCACTTGTTCGTAAAATTAAGGTGGTAGACGATAAAAACTTATCCATGGGAAAAATTCCTATGACGGGTGATTCGCATATGCTTAAAGGCGTTACGGTAACGGGGCAGGCTGCTAAAGTGGTACTCAAGGAGGATACTTTTGTTTATAATTCTTCGGCGTATCGTACTCCTGAAGGTTCTACGGTAGAAGAATTGGTGAAACGTCTTCCTGGTGCAGAGGTAAGCGATGATGGTACCATCACCATTAATGGTAAAACGGTAAAAAAGATATTGGTAGATGGTAAGGAATTTATGACAGGTGATACAAAGACTGCCCTTAAGAATCTGCCAACTTCTATCGTTGATAAAATTAAGGCTTATGATGAAAAAAGTGATTTAGCCCGTATCACAGGTATTGATGATGGCGAAGAATCTACGGTGCTCGACTTCGGTATGAAGAAGGGTATGAACAAGGGTATGATATCAAATATAGATTTGTCTCTGGGTACAGACAGTCGTTATTCTGAAAAATTAATGGCAGGTATTTTCCAGGATAATAATCGGTTCATGCTTTTCGGAAGTGCCAATAATGTAAATGATATGGGCTTCCCTGGTGGTGGAGGCCGTGGTCGTTTTGGTAGTGGTCGAGATGGTTTGACAGCAACCAAGATGATAGGTGCGAACTATAATTATGAACTGAAAAATAAGTTGAAGCTTGATGCCAGTTTAAGATGGAACCACTCTGATGGCGATGCTTATACAAAGTCTGCTATTGAAAATTTCGTAGGTTCTTCTGCTTATGAGAATAAAATTGCTCAGAATTACACGCGTAGTAATAGCTGGAATGGTAATATGCGATTGGAGTGGAAACCAGACTCGATGACTAATATCATGTTCCGACCATCGTTTAGTTGGTCTACAAGTGATAGTAGAAGTCATTCTTTCTCAGCTGCTTTTCTTTCTAATCCATACCTTAAGGTAGCTGATCCTCTTTCTACTGAGAGCATTATTAGTCTGGCTAAGGATAGTGCTATCGTTAATACACAAGAGGATAACTCTATCTCTTACTCTAAGACTAATAATGTTAAGGGAATGCTGCAGTACAACCGTAAACTTAATAGCATGGGGCGTAACTTTACGTTGCGTGCAGATGCAAGTTATGGCAAGACTGACAGTGAAAGCCTTTCTACAAATGCTACTCATTTATATTTGGTACAGGCAGCAGACGGTTTAGATTCTACCTACCAGACCAATCGATATAATGTAACACCTTCCAAAAATTATAGTTATTCGCTCCAAGCTACTTATAGCGAGCCATTATGGCGTGCCACATTCTTACAGTTTAGTTATAAGTTTACTTATAATCTTAGCAAGAGTGATCGTTCTACCTATGATTTTAGTAATTTGGGCGAAAATTTCTTTGCCGATATAACTCCAGCGTATCGTGGATGGGATAGTTACTTGTCTAAGTTGGCTAATCCTTATACCAGTTACTTGGATGACGAGTTAAGTCGTTCTGCTGAGTATAAGAACTATATTCACGAGATTAATGTGATGATGCGTTTGATCCGTCAGAAATATCAACTCAATTTTGGTGTGATGGTTCAGCCTCAATCTACTAAGTTTACTCAAGATTATCAAGGAGTACATGTAGATACGGTACGTACAGTTACTAATTTCTCACCAACTTTTGATTTCCGTTATCGTTTCTCTAAGGTAAGTAACCTGCGCATTAATTATCGTGGAACTACCTCACAACCAAGCATGACCGACCTGCTCGATATTACTGATGATAGTAATCCTCTTAATATCACAAAAGGTAATCCTGGTTTGAAGCCATCATTCACCAATAAATTCCGTCTGTTCTATAATAATTATATTCAGGCACATCAGCGTGCAATAATGGCTAATGTGAACTTTAGTACCACCCGTAACAGTATAAGCAGTAAGGTAACTTATGATGCACTCACTGGAGGTAGAACAACTCAGCCTGAGAATATTAATGGTAACTGGGATGCAAATGGTGTGTTTATGTTTAACACAGCCATAGACTCTACTGGTTTCTGGAATGTGAATACATTTACGAATGTAGGCTATAATAATTATGTAGGCTATTTGACCTTGGATCAGACCAGTGATTCTCAAAAGAATACTACACGTACACTTACACTCAATGAGCGTTTAGCGGGAAGTTATCGTAATGAATGGCTCGAAATAGAGCTTGATGGTTCTGTTAGGTATACCCATGCACGTAACAAGCTGCAGAGTAGTAGTGATCTCGATACTTGGCAGTTTGCTTATGGAGCTACTGTAAACATTACCTTGCCTTGGGGAATGAGTCTTTCTACAGATCTTCATGAGAATAGTCGTAGAGGTTATGATGATGCTTCTATGAATACGAACGAATTGGTTTGGAATGCACAGTTAGCCCAGAGTTTCCTCAAGGGTAAACCTTTATCGGTGACATTGCAGTTCTATGATATTTTAAAACAGCAAAGTAATTTAAGTCGTACGATTAATGCTACTCGCAGATCGGATGTAGAATATAATAGTATCAATAGTTATGCGATGCTCCATGTCATCTACAGAATGAATCTTTTTGGTTCTAAAGAAGCAAGAAATGCCATGAATAGAGGTGATAGACCAGATAGACCAGATTTTGGTGATAAAAACTTCCAAGGTGGTCGCCCACGTGGTAACTTTGGTGGAAATGGTGGCGGCGGTTTCGGCGGTCCGAGATAAAGTCTGATGCAATAATAAAGCGTTTATTATATATTTAAATTTTAGTAAGGTATGTAAAAAGGGGGAAATAATCAATATGATATTTCCCCCTTAATGATATGATGCTACATTGAGAATTAGTCTTCATCGTCATCTTCATCGTCATCCCAACCAAACATGACAGGGTCGACAAAGGCATCGATAGCACGACGGTCTTTTTTGGTTGGACGTCCTGTACCTCTGGCACGGTCAATAAAACCGCTGATTCGACTCATTTCAAGTAATTCATACTGTTTTGGATCAGTAACGTTCTCATATACATTGATGAGCAGTTTGGCACCTACACGCTTTTCAATACAATCTAAAACACGAAAAGAATAGGTAATAGGTGGTTTCTTTACATGAATAATTTCACCACGTTTAATCATGTGACTTGGTTTTACATTGCTTCCATTAATGGTAACACGACTATTTTTACAAGCATCGGCAGCAATAGATCGCGTCTTGAAGATGCGAGCTGCCCATAGCCATTTGTCTATTCTTGCTGTATCTGCCATAACTGAATATATTAATTACTTCTTTCCAAGTTTGTTGAATTGGTTCATTGTGTTGTCAATACCACTGAGAACGAAACTCTTGATGATTTCGCCACCAAGGTCAATAGCTGGCTGTAGCAGCTTCATATCATCCTCACTGTAATGTCCAAGCACCCAGTCTACTTGTCTGCCACGTGGATAGTCGTTGCCGATACCCATACGTAAGCGTGCATAGTTTTGACCGATAAGCTGTTGAATATGTCCCAGTCCGTTATGCCCACCATTGCTGCCACTAGCTTTTAAGCGGAAAGCACCTAGAGGGAGAGCTACATCGTCACTGATAACGAGTAGATGGCTTTGGTCTATATTCTCTTTGTTAAGCCAGTAGCGAACGGCATTACCACTAAGGTTCATAAATGTTGTAGGCTTCAGAAGAAAGACTTTGCGTCCTTTAATAGAAGTTTCAGCAACAAACCCATATCGCTTATCCTCAAAAACAATATTGGACGCTTTTGCAAAAGCGTCCAATACCATGAAACCTGTATTATGGCGGGTATCCTCATATTCGCTACCAGGATTACCCAAACCACAAATTAAATATTTGTCCATTCAGAACAGTTCGAATTATTCTTCAGTCTGAGCAGCCTGTGCAGCAGCACGAGTCATCTTGATAGAGCAAACTACAACTTCCTTAGGAGTAGCGAGCTCAAGACCCTCGAATGAAAGTTCACCTACCTTAATGCTCTTACCAATCTTCAAAGCAGTAACGTCGATATCGAGGTGCTCTGGAATCTGCTGGTATGGAGCAGTAACGTTGATCTTACGGATAGAAAGGTTCATACGACCACCATCGCGTACACCCTGTGCAAGACCGTTCAACTTAACTGGGATACCAATTGTAATAGGCTTCTGATCGTTAACCTCGTAGAAGTCTACGTGCAATGGAGCGTCTGTTGTAGGGTGGAACTGAATCTCCTTCATGATAGCTGTGTGGCTCTCACCGTCGATAATCAAGTTGATTACATATACGTGAGGAGTGTAGATAATCTTACGGAGTTCCTTAAAAGATACAGCGAAAGAGAAAGCTACTGGAGCACCATTCTCATCTTTCTTCTCACCATACAAGTTACAAGGAACGAAACCTTCCTTACGCAATGCCTTAGAAGCTTTCTTACCAAGGTTCTCACGCTTCTGACCTGTTACATCAATTTCTTTCATAATGTGTTACTCTAAATTAAGTTTAATAATACCGCCTTAATTCGCCATCACACGGATAAGCTCAAAAAAGCTGTGCAAAGGTATACATTTTTTGTGATTCTAACAAATATTCTGGATAAAAACTATAATTTACTGCTTGTTTTCTTGCATATATAGGATAAATACATTACTTTTGCATCGTAATATTACACATTAACAATAAAAAAGTAATCCAAAAATTATTAGAGAATGATTAATAGGGAACTTATAAGAATTAAGATAGTCCAGTTAACCTACGCATACTATCAAAACGGCAACAATAATATGGATAACGCCGAGAAAGAACTGCTTTTCAGTCTTTCTAAGTCATATGATTTGTATAACAATCTCCTCTCTCTTATCGTAGCCATTACTAAAGAAGCTCGTCATCGTGTAGATGTAAATACTGCCCGTGCTCAGCGTGAGGGTACACCTGCACCTTCTGCAAAATTCGCTTACAATAAATTTGCTGTTCAGCTTGAAGAAAACAAGATGCTGAATGAATTTATTGAAAACAAAAAGCAGAATTGGGATGAAGATATAGAATTCGTTCGTCGACTACTCAGTCAAATTGAGCAGAGCGAAGATTATATTACATATATGAATGCCGGTGATTCAGATTACGATACCGATCGTGAATTGTGGCGTAGACTTTATAAACTCTTTATTCAGCGTAATGATGAGCTGGATGGTATTCTTGAAGAGAAAAGCTTATATTGGAATGATGATAAGGAAATCGTTGATACTTTTGTCATCAAAACTATTAAGCGCTTTGAACAGGCTAATAAGGCTGATCAGGAATTGCTTCCAGAATATAAGGATGAAGAGGATCTTGATTTCGCTCGTAAGCTCTTCCGTTCTACCATTCTCAATGCCGACCAATATCAGCGTTATATGAGTGATGCTAGTCGTAACTGGGATTTTAGTCGTCTGGCTTACATGGATGTTGTGATTATGCAGATTGCTATAGCAGAACTTTGTACATTCCCTAATATACCTGCATCAGTTACAATCAACGAGTATGTAAATCTTGCTAAATTATATAGTACTCCTCATAGTGGAAGTTATGTAAACGGTATGCTTGATGGTATAGCTCGTTTCTTGAATGATGAAGGAATCATTGCTAAGCCAATGCCAGAGCGCTCACAGCGTCCTCGACAGGATCATCCTCAGCGCCCACAGCGTCAGCAGCGTCCACAACAGCAGCGTAGTCCTCGTCCTACATTCCGTAGACGTCGTGAGTATTAATTTTTGGAAATAGACAATAAAAAATTTAACGATAATACATATATGATGAACATGATTTTAGCAGCTCAGGCTGCAGCTGGTGGTAATAACTACAGCTTCCTTATTATGATGATAGCTGTATTTGCATTGATGTGGTTCTTTTTTATCCGTCCACAGCAGAAACAGCAGAAGAAAATTCGTCAGTTCCAGAATTCTCTTCAAGAAGGTACAAAAGTTGTCATTGGTGGTGGTATCTATGGTACCGTGAAACATATTGATGATTCTAGTAATAAAGTAAGCGTAGAAATTGCTCGTGGCGTTGTAGTGGAAGTAGAGCGTTCTTACGTTTTTGCTGATGCTCGTCAGCAACAGCCTAATGCTTAAACGAATATTACATATTTTCAGAAACTTTCTATTCGGAACAGCCAATAGAGAGTTTCTGATTTTTTTGTTCTTTCTTGCATTGAGTGGAGCCTTTTGGCTAACGATTTCACTTAATGACACCTATGAACAGGATATTGCTGTGCCCGTACGCTTAGTGGGTGTTCCTCGCCAGGTTGTGATAACGGATGATTTGCCGGATACTATAAAGGTGACAGTACGTGATAAGGGTTTTACGATGCTGACTTATTTGTATGGTAATGAGATTCGTCCTATTCAGTTCAAGTATTCTAGCTATGCGAATGAGCAGACCATGAAGGGTGTCGTTCCTGTGGCAGATTTGCAAAAGGCACTTTATGCGCAACTGTATAACTCGAGTAAGATTGTTGCAATTAAGACAGATGGATTAGAATTCGGATTCAATTATGGTCAACATAAGAGAGTGCCAATCCGTTTGAATGGTGATATCAAGTTTAATCGTTCGTTTTATTTGGCGCATAGTAGATTCTGGCCGGAATATGTCACGGTGTATGGTTCGAAAAAGCAACTTGACAGTATCCAGTATGTTACTACACAGTATCTTAAGATGTCTAATCTTGAAGATACAGTATATCAGATTGTGAACTTGAAAAAGATTAGGGGTGTCAAGATTAAGCCAATGCAGGTAAAAGTAGGACTTTACCCTGATATCATGACAGAAGAGTCTATGGAGGTCAAGATAGAAGCGATTAATATGCCGGCAGGTAAAATGCTTCGCACATTTCCTTCTAAAGTCAAGGTCAGTTTCGTAGTAGGGGCTAGTCAATATAGAAATATACATCCAGAAGACTTTAAAGTTGTCGCTGATTACAACGATTTTGGAAATACCCCTTCTGATAAGTGTACTATTTATATTAAAAAGGCTCCGAAGTATATTAGACATTTGCGTCTGTCAATTGATCAAGTGGATTATCTAATAGAAGAAAACGGATGAAAATAGCTATAACGGGTGGCATTGGTTCGGGCAAATCTGTGATCTGTCAGCGATTAGCCAAAAGAGGTATACAGGTATACGATTGCGATTCTGCTGCCAAGCGGTTGATGCGTACTGATAATCTTTTGCAAAAGCAACTGTGTGAATTAGTAGGTGACGACTGCTATAAGGATGGAGTGTTGCAGAAGAAAATCTTAGCTCAATTTCTTTTGGAGAGTGAAGCTAATAAACAGGCTATAAACGAAATCGTACATCCTGCAGTAGCTCGTGATTTTGAAAATAGTGGATATGATTGGATAGAAAGTGCTATTCTTTTCGAATCTCAGTTTCAGAAGCGTACTCATATAGATAAGGTTGTATGTGTAGTTGCACCTATAGACCTCAGGATAAAGCGCATTATGGTTCGTGATAACATCTCACGAGAGAAAGCGCAGGCATGGATTGATACACAGATACCTCAGGAAGAGGTAAAACAAAGAAGTAATTATGTACTTGTATCTGGGCAAGAGGATATAGAACAGCAGATAGATGCCATGCTGGATAAGATGAAGGCAGATGGTGTATGCTATTCCAAGGGTCCGGAGCAACAAATAGAATAAACATAAAAATAAAGTAATAGAAATGGAAACAATTTTAGCAATTGCAGGTAAACCAGGTCTTTATAAACTGGTAAGTCGTGGTAAGATGAATCTTATCGTTGAAGCTATCGACGCTACACATAAGCGTATGCCAGCTTTCGCGTCTGATCGTGTAACAAGTCTCGCAGACATCGCTATGTATACAGACGAGGAAGATATCGCATTATGGCAGGTCTTCGAGAATGCATGTAAGAAAGAGGGTGGTAAGCCAGCTTCTATCAACTATAAAAAGGTAAGCAGCAAGGAACTTCGCGACTATTTCGCAGAAGTATTGCCAAACTTTGATCAGGATCGCGTTCACGATAGTGATATTAAGAAATTCTTGCAGTGGTACAATATTCTCGTTAACAATGGCATTACAAATTTTAAGGAGATAATGGCTCCTACAGAGGGTGACAATGTTGACGATCGTCTTGAGAACAGTGCTGAATAAGTCGTGCCTAAACTGAGACATCATTTACTGGCAGCCCTTGTTGTTTTTATTTGGGGAGTTACCTTTGTAAATAGCAAGGTGCTGTTGCAGCATGGATTGGAAGCGCATGAGATTTTTACTCTTCGCTTCCTTTTTGCTTATATTTGCATTTGGTTTATTTCGCCACGTCGTATTTGGGCTGATACTTGGAAAGAAGAGTTACAATTCTTCTTGTTGGGTATAACGGGTGGTTCTTTGTATTTTGTTACAGAGAATTTGGCAGTCAAGATAGATTATGTTAATAATGTATCTTTTATCGTCTGTACGGCTCCTTTGCTCACAACTATTCTAGCCATTTTGTTTCTCAAGGATGTGCATGCCACTCGTCCATTAATATCTGGATCAGTTATTGCTACATTAGGAGTGGCTTTGGTTGTTTTTAATGGGCATTTTATTTTGAAACTGCATCCGCTTGGTGATTTGCTGGCGTTTTTAGCAGCATTATGTTGGGCGATATACAGTATTCAGTTACGGAGCATTGGCAGAAAATATGGGGCCATATTTATTACACGCAAAGTGTTTTTCTATGGTTTGTTAACCATACTTCCCATGTTTATATTTCAACCTTGGTCGTTCTCTTTACGGGTACTTCTACAGCCTGTTGTATGGGGAAATTTACTTTTTTTAGGTGTGGTGGCAAGTTTCAGTTGTTTTCTGCTCTGGAGTTGGGTAAGTAAAAAATTGGGAGCCTTGGTAGCAAGTAATTATATTTATCTGAATCCGGTAAGTACAGTTGTAGCTTCTGCCTTAGTACTTGATGAGCCGATGACCTGGTTAGCATATTTAGGATCAGCGTTGATTCTTATAGGTGTTTATTTTTCTAATAAGTAATAATAAAAGATAGCGTATCTATGAATACCTTATTATTAAGTTTTGCCACTAGCATGACATGGCTTAATGTCATATTGCTGATTGCAGGAGTTGTAATCGTTCTTAAAGGTGCAGACTGGCTTACGGATGGAGCTGTTGGTATAGCTGAAAAAATGGGTATACCTCAGTTGGTGATTGGTCTAACGATTGTGGCTATGGGAACCTCTATGCCGGAATTGTGCGTCAGTTTGGTATCAGCACTCAAAAATACACCAGATCTTGCCGTTGGTAATGTGGTTGGTTCTAATACATTTAACACACTTTTAATAGTAGGTTGTGCAGCAATGGTGGCTCCGATAACCGTGCTTCATTCTACGGTGAAGAAGGATATCCCATTTACATTTATTGCTTCTATGTTTCTGTTTATTATGTGCGTAGATGGAAAAATATCTCGTTTGGATGCAGCTATTTTGCTCATCTTTTTCATTCTCTTTATGGTATTAACCTTGCGTACAGCAAAACAGACACCATCAGATGTTGAATTATCAGGCAAAAAGCCAATAGCTACAGGTAAGGCGATACTTTTACTAATTATTGGTATGGCAGGGTTAGTGTTGGGTAGTAATGTATTTGTAGACAATGCTTCTTTTGTTGCAGCTCAACTTGGTGTAAGCGATGCTATAATTGGTTTAACCATTGTAGCTGGAGGAACCTCAATGCCTGAACTTGCTACAAGTATTGTTTCAGCTCGTAAGGGTGACAGTGGTATTGCCATTGGTAATGTGTTGGGTAGTAATGTATTTAATATTCTAATGATATTGGGTGTTACTGGCGTTATTTCACCGATGACGATTCAAGGTATTACCACACTTGACCTTTCTATGCTCATTATCAGCATGACCATGTTTTGGTTGTTCTCGTTTACAAAGTATCGGGTAGAGCGATGGGAGGGGCTTGTTCTTTCACTTACTTATATAGGATATTTGAGCTATCTGATCATTAACTTATAATTTATCTTTCTGTTTGAAGATAAGTCAATAATAAAGGGAGAAATTGAAATGTCATTTTCAGTTTCTCCCTATATTATTGGTAGTATTCAGAATATGATTTGTCTTTTGAATAGTGCAATAAAGTAGCAACAAATATATCTGTTATTATTTTCCAAAGGTTTCGTCCATGAAAGTGTAGAATGCTGGATCTTCGCCAACTATAGTCTTAACAATCTTTCCGTCAGGTCCCACGAGAATTTTGGTAGGGAAGCCTTGGATAGCATAATCACGGAGCACTTTGTTATCACTACTTCTTGGGTTATATACATGTAGCCAGTTGAGATTGTATTTCTCTACAGCAGCTTTCCACTTATCTTCCTTATCATTGCAGTCGATACCTAAGATTTCGAATTTGCCTTTGTATTTTTCGTAATATTCCTTCATTTTTGGCATACCCTTAATACACCAGATGCACCATGACCCCCAAAAGTCGAGAAGAACATATTTGCCACGTAGGTTAGAAAGTGATAAAGGTTTGCCATTGATATCGTTTAAAGTGAAATCAGGAGCAATAACTCCTGCAGCTTGTGCCTTTGCAGCAGCAGCTTCCGCTTCCTGTTGTGCTTTAATGCGCATCTTGTTTTGTGCAATGAGAGCTGTATAGTATTCTTTCATACGACCATTTTTTACTCGGTCTGAAAGCATAGTTACAGCATTGTCCATTTCCTCTGGAGTTAATAAATTAGGAATGATGGCAGCACTTGCTTCATAATCAGGATGCAACTTGATAAAGTTCTTAATTGCATCGGAATACTTCTGATTGTCCTCTGTTTTCATGGCTTCTTCCATCATCAAGTCAGCCTCATGATACTGACTGTAAAACTTAGAACCATTTACATCAAAACGGCTGGCGATGTCTCCTTTAAGTTCCATTTTCTCATTAGGAACAGCAATCATCGTGAAAGCATTTCTGTTTTCGCCGCGAAGAGCACCACTATTTGCAAACATGATGTCTGTTGGCTTTTGGAGGTTAAGAGTAAACGCAAATTTGTTATTCTTTACCAAAACGGTATCGATAGGCTTGTTTTGATTGTTGAGGATGATGATAGTATCACCCATACCTTTCATTTCACCCTTAATTTGGAGTTTCCCAGATTGTGCATTTACTGCTTGAGCAGAAAGCAATAGAGTTAAGCCGAATAAAATCTTTTTCATCTTATTTCTTCTTTATATTTGTGTTTCTGTTTAAAATATTGTTCCCTTCTAAATACTTAGAAATGTTCGCATTTTATTTAAATTATCTTGCAAAGATACAAGATTTTTAGTAAAGTACTACTTGTTTTGAAAAAAATGTGTAATTTTGCAGTCCAATTTAAACACGACTAGTGGATAGAATTTATCGAGTGCTTGGTCAACCTCGTAAAAAACAAGAACAATGGAACAAAAACGTAAAATGGTGAGTGTACTATTTATGCTTTTCAGTATACTCTTTTGTGTATGTTTGATAACAGCAAACGTACTCGAAACAAAGCAAATTCAAGTAGGTGCTATTAGTTTGACAGGAGGACTGATAGTTTTCCCTGTTTCGTACATTATTAATGATTGCGTATGTGAAGTTTGGGGGTATCGTAAGGCTCGTCTTCTTATATGGGTGGGTTTTCTTATGAACTTTTTCTTTGTCTCATTGGGTGCCCTGTGTGACTGGATTCCTGGCGCTTCATATTGGACTAATGATGCAGGTTTTCATGCTATATTCGGGTTGGCACCTCGCATTGCAGCAGCTTCGTTTATAGCTTTTTTGGTAGGTAGTTTCGTTAATGCGTATGTCATGAGTCGTATGAAGATACGCGATGGTGGACGTCATTTTTCAAGTCGTGCTATTTGGAGTACAGTATTGGGCGAAAGTGCAGACAGCTTGATATTTTTCCCGTTAGCATTGAGCGGAATAGTACCTACAGTAGAATTATTTAAACTTATGATCTGGCAGGTATTGCTTAAGACTGTTTACGAAATTATCGTATTGCCAATTACCATATGTGTGGTAAAAGCATTAAAAGATCATGAGGGTGAAGATGTCTATGATGAAGGCATTTCATACAACGTTTTGAAAATATTTAATTTATAAGCATTATGTCAAATAATCCTCAGAATCGTAAGGATGAAGGTCTGAAATCTTTAGGTGCGAAGACTCAGTATAGTCTTGATTATGCACCAGAAGTGCTTGAGACATTCCAAAATAAGCATCCGATGAATGACTATTGGGTGCAATTTAACTGTCCGGAGTTCACATCACTCTGTCCTATTACAGGTCAGCCTGATTTTGCGGAAATTCGTATTAGCTATATTCCTGCAGAAAAGATGGTTGAAAGTAAGAGTTTGAAACTCTATCTTTTTAGTTTCCGTAATCATGGTGATTTCCACGAAGACTGTGTTAACATCATCATGAAGGACTTAATCAAGTTGATGGAACCTAAGTATATAGAGGTAACTGGATATTTTACCCCTCGTGGTGGTATTAGTATTTATCCTTTTGCCAATTATGGATTACCAGGTACCAAATATGAAAAAATGGCAGAATTTCGCTTTATGAATCATAATATGAGCAAATGATTTTTTGCCATAAAAAAATGGAAATAGTTCTTTTGCTATTTCCATTTTTTATGTTTAAGTGTAAATATATTTATTGTAATTCCTGTTTTTGTCTTTCAGCTTGTTTGTTAACAGCAGCCTTAGCTTTCTCGTTTACGGTTTTAGCATCTTTACGATGGTATGAGAAAATCTCTTTATTCTTGGTAGAACGAATTGCAAGAGAATCATCATGTAAATATACGAACTCAAACGTGTCTCTCTTTTCTTTTTCGTTGTAAACAATGTTGTTGTATTCAACTCGGCCTTGTACCAAAATAAGCTTTCCATTGTAGGCATGCCACTCGGTATAGTGAGGTACTTCTGGATATTTTACAGGACTTTCTTCGTCATTACTACCATAAATTCGTCCGATAGCCTGAGCTTTGCTTTGGCGTGAAAGAGTAAATCCATATTCACGAGGTACAAGATAAGTCTCTTTAATAGAGTCTGGCATATTCTCAAACATCTCACGAATTTGTTTTCTGCTTATACCGCTGATATCCTTAAATACAGGTTTGACAGCGTGTGTCCATGTACCTTTAACTTGGTCAAGGTCGATAACCATGCGGGCAGAGTTCTTGCTGTCAGCTTGAGGAATAACACATATCCAGTCGCCAATACTAGGTGTACCAAATACTTGATGATTATTCATAGCCCAAACTATACGATATTTTATAGGATCTCCACCTTGGTTTGGTAGCAGTACGACAGCAGAGTCGTTAGTTCCCTCACATGCCAATCCATAGATGGCAGAGTCTCCCTTTGCATTTTGAGACATACTGATAGCCATTTTGTCATTACGAGGAACTCTTCTCTTCTTATTTTTGCACGAAGGTAGTAGGAAAAAAACCGCTAGAAGTACTATTAATAGTGTTTTAATTTTCATAACTTCTCTTTTTGCCCGCAAAGATAATGCAATATTTGTAAAAAATGAAGCTAACAATCGGATATTTGGAAATTTTTATCTAATTTTGCACGATGTGATGCTCAAAGGCATCTCTATTTAGGAAATAACTTTACTTTAGCAAAAAAAGAAATATAACACATATAAAATGGCAAAGAAAATTCAGTTCAGTCTCGTTTACAGAGATATGTGGCAGAGTTCTGGTAAATTCCAGCCTCGCAAAGACCAATTAGAGCGTATTGCTCCTGTTATCATTGAAATGGGATGTTTTGCCCGTGTCGAGACTAATGGTGGAGCATTTGAGCAAGTTAATCTTTTGGCTGGTGAAAATCCAAATGAAGCTGTTCGTGCATTCTGTAAGCCTTTTAATGAGGCCGGCATAAAGACACATATGTTGGATCGTGGTCTGAACGCATTGCGTATGTATCCTGTTCCAGACGATGTTCGTGCTTTGATGTACAAAGTAAAACATGCTCAGGGTACAAATATTACTCGTATTTTCGATGGTTTAAATGATGTTCGTAACATTATTCCATCTATCAAGTGGGCTAAAGAGGCAGGAATGACTCCACAGGCTACACTCTGTATTACAAATTCTCCAATCCATACCCTAGAATATTATTCTCATATTGCAGATCAGCTTATTGAAGCAGGTGCAGAAGAAATTTGTTTGAAGGATATGGCTGGTATTGGTCAGCCTGCTCTCTTGGGTAAGCTTACAAAGGCTATCAAAGACAAGTATCCTGAAATCATTATCGAGTATCATGGTCACTCAGGTCCAGGTCTTTCTATGGCTTCTATCCTTGAAGTATGTAAGAATGGTGCTGATGTTATAGATACTGCTATCGAGCCATTATCATGGGGTAAGGTTCATCCAGATGTTATCTCTGTTCAGAGCATGTTGAAAAATGCAGGCTTTGATGTACCAGAAATCAACATGGATGCTTACATGAGAGCTCGTGCTCTTACTCAAGAATTCATCGACGATTGGTTGGGTTACTTCATTAATCCTGGTAATAAGTTGATGTCTTCATTGTTGCTTACTTGTGGTCTTCCTGGTGGTATGATGGGTTCAATGATGGCCGATCTTACAGGTATGCGTACAACTATAAATAATGTACGTAAAAAGAAAGGTGAAGAAGAACTCTCTATGGATGCACTTTTGGTAAAACTCTTCGAGGAAGTAGCTTATGTTTGGCCACGTGTAGGTTATCCTCCATTGGTAACTCCGTTCTCTCAGTATGTTAAGAATATAGCACTTTTCAACCTTCTTACTTTGGAACAGGGTAAAGGTCGTTATGTTATGATGGACGATTCTGTTTGGGGTATGATTCTTGGTAAGAGTGGTAAGGTTCCTGGTGAAATTGCTCCAGAAATCAAGGAACTCGCTAAAGAAAAGGGTTATGAGTTTACAGATGTAGATCCACATACATTGCTCCCTAATGCACTTGATGATTTCAAGAAGGAAATGGACGAGAATGGTTGGGATTATGGTCAGGACAACGAGGAACTTTGGGAACTCGCAATGCATCCAGAGCAGTATCGTAACTATAAGAGTGGCCAGGCTAAGAAGAATATGCTTGCAGATCTCCAAAAGGCTAAAGATGCTAAACTGGGCGCTAAGGTAAGTGTAGAAGAAGCAACAGCTTTCAAGCATGCCGTAGCTGATCCTATCGTAGCACCTGTTAAAGGTCAGATCTTCTGGGAATTCCAGGGTGATGCAGAGGCAGCACCTGCAGTAGAACCATTCATCGGTAAGGAGTATAAGGAAGGTGAAGCTTTCTGTTATATCTTGACCTCATGGGGTGAGTTTGAAACAATTCCTGCTGCTATGGGTGGTAAGCTCGTAGAAATCAATGCTAAGCAAGGTGCAAAGATCCGCAAGGGTGATGTAATTGCTTACATACAGCGTGACAACGCAGAATAATGGATTATCAGAAAATAATCGATAAATATTATCCGGATGATAACGCTTTACGTTACATCCTACTAACGCACAGCACACTTGTTATGAAGCGTGCTGTGCGTATTTGTGATGCTCATCCAGAGTTACACATGGATCGTAACTTCATTATGGAGGCTGCAATGCTTCATGATATCGGTATTTGCCGATGTGATGCAGCTGGCATTCAGTGCTTAGGTACAGAACCTTATATTTGCCATGGCAGAATAGGGGCAGAGATGTTACGACAAGAGGGATTCCCTCGCCATGCCCGTGTCTGTGAGCGTCATACGGGAGCTGGATTGTCCAAAGAAGATATTATCAGTCAAAATTTACCTTTACCTCACGAAGATTTCCTTCCTGAAACTTTAGAGGAGCAGGTGATTTGTTATGCTGATAAGTTTTATAGCAAAACTCATCCTGAGCGTGAAAAAAGCGTAGAACAGGCAGAAAGGAGTTTAGCTAAATTTGGTGATGAAGGCTTAAACCGTTTTAAGCAATGGGAAAAAATGTTTGAAAATTAAGCATAATCCCTACTTTTTACTAAATTTGCAATTCATGAGAAGGCATTCATTCATAGCGCTATTTTTATGTGTCGTGGTTCTAGTTATGGCTGGGACCTCGCAACAATTTTGGAAACGCAAGAAAAAAAATCTGTCTCCGCAGGAATCTGCAGAGCCTGTAGATAGCGTTGTGCATGACTCTTTGGGTAATGTGGCTGTTGATACCACAAAAATGGATTCGTTACAGAAGGCTATCGTCCGTTATAATAAAGCGATAGATGACTCCATTCGCCTTGACTCTATTAATCGAGCAAAGGCATCTGGTATTGATGCTCCTGTTAATTACGAGGCCCAAGACTCTTTGGTTTATGATGCTGCATCACAGACAGCTCATCTTTATGGTTCTTCTAAAGTAGGTTATCAAAGCTACAATTTGACATCCGATCGTATAAAAATGAGTATGGGCAGTGATCTGGTACATGCTGTAGGTACTCCTGATTCAACTGCAGAAGGTGGCGTCAAAGGAAAACCTGTATTTAAGATGGGGTCAGATCAGTATGATACGGATACGATAGCATTTAACTTTAAATCAAAGAAGGCATATATTGATAATGTATATACCGAGCAGCAGGATGGTTTCCTTCGAGGCGAAAAGTCTAAAAGAGACTCTACGGGTTTGATTTATCTCCAACATGGTAAATATACCACATGTGATAAAGATGATCCTGATTTCTATATTGCACTTTCACGAGCTCGTGTTCGTCCGGGTAAAGATGTTGTATTCGGTCCTGCTTACCTTGTAGTGGCAGATGTTCCTCTACCTTTTGCTATTCCTTACGGATTTTTCCCTTTTACCAAAAGTTATTCTTCTGGTTTTATCATGCCGACCTATGGTGATGAGAGTGATCGAGGATTTTATCTACGTGATGGTGGATACTATTTTGCCATTAATGATAAATGGGATTTGAAGTTGTTAGGTGAAATCTATACCAAGGGTAGTTGGGGAGTCAGTGCAGCCAGCAATTATCAGAAGCGTTATCGTTATTCTGGTAGTTTCCTTTTTAGTTATCAGGATACGAAGTCTGGAGAAAAAGGTATGCCTGATTTTTCAGAAACAACGAGTTTTAAGGTACAGTGGAGTCATCGCCAGGATTCTAAGGCAAATCCATATAGTAGTTTTTCTGCCAGTGTTAACTTTGCCACACAGAGTTATGAGCGCAACAACCTCTCTAGTTTGTACAATCCGCAGACTATGACCCAGAGTACTCGTACTTCCTCTGTAAGTTGGAGTACTAGTTTTTCTAGTTTGGGAATGACTTTAAGTTCTACGGCCAACTTATCTCAAAATATGCGAGATTCGTCGTTGTCTGTTACTTTACCCGATTTGAATATCAATGTTTCGCGTTTCTATCCATTCCGTCGTAAGGCTAAGGTAGGTGAGGAGCGTTGGTATGAGAAAATAGGTTTTACTTATAAGGGTCAGCTCAAAAATTCGATTGATACCAAGGAAGACCAATTCTTTAAATCTAATTTGATAAAGGATTGGCAAAATGGTATGAAGCATGATATTGGGGCTTCTGCAAGTTTTACAGCTTTGAAGTATATTAATATCAACCCAAGTTTCTCTTTCTCAGATCGTATGCAGACTAGCAAGATTACTCGTAGCTGGGATACTGCTAATCAGGAAGAACTGAGAGATACCACTTATGGTTTTTATAATATCTATGATTGGAGTTTAAGTGTTTCCGCTTCTACCAAGCTCTATGGTTTCTATATTCCAAGTCGCAAACTTTTTGGAGACAAGATACAGGCTATACGCCATGTCCTTTCTCCAACAGTTAGTTTTAGCTATGCACCTAATTTTGGTTCTTCACAGTATGGATATTATGACACTTATTTGAAGACCGATGCGAATGGTAATGTTTCTATAGTGCAGTATTCTCCTTATAATACAGGTGTTTGGAGCGTGCCAAGTAATAGTAAGACTGGTAGTATCAATGTTACACTTGGCAACAACATAGAGATGAAGGTGAAGTCTGATAAAGATTCTACTGGTTATAAGAAGTTAAGTATTATCGATGACCTGTCTTTGAGTATGGGTTATAATATGGCAGCTAAGGTTCGTCCATGGTCAGATTTAAGTGTCAACTTGCGATTGAAGTGGTGGAAGAATTATACATTCAATATGAATGCTGTTTTTGCTACTTATGCTTACGAGCTTGATGCTAATGGAAATCCTTATATTGGTACACATACTGAGTATAGCAAGGGCCGTTTTGGTCGTTTCCAAGGTATGAGCCAGAATATCTCCTATACATTGAACCCTGAAAAGATTAAGAAATTCTTTGGTGGTAGTGATGATGAGGAGGAAGACAAGCCTAAAAAGGACGATGAAGGCATTGATACAGATATAGAGACGAATGTAGACAAAACAATGGTTGACGCTCAGCATGGAGCTAAAAAGAGTTCTACTGTAGCAGAGACCGATGATGATGGCTATATGGCGTTTTCTATGCCGTGGAGTCTTACTTTCAGTTATGGTATTACTCTTCGTGAAAATACAGCAGGTACCTTTAATAAGGAGTCAATGCGTTATCCATATAAGGTAAGTCAGACGCTGAACTTCAGTGGAAACATTCGTATCAGTGAGGGATGGAATATCAGCTTCTCTTCTGGTTATGATTTTGATTATCATAAGATTAGTATGACGACAGCCAGTCTTCAGCGCGATCTACACTGTTTCAATATGAGTTGTTCTGTAGTGCTTGCTCCTTATACGAGTTATAACTTTAGTTTCCGTTGTAATGCCGCAACACTTACAGATGCTTTGAAATACGATAAGCGTAGTGGATATAGCAACGCAGTGCAGTGGTATTAATAGTATAGATAACAACATTCGTTAGATATAAATAAAGGCTTTGATTAATCAATCAAAGCCTTTAATTTTTCTTCTTCACCGACAACCCAAATAATATCGCCAATTTCAATTTTTCGATTAGGGTCTATCATAGTTAAGTTTTCCTGACCTTCTTCAGCTCCAACAACCATACAGTGGTATTTGTCACGAATGCCACTTTCCTTAAGCGTCTTGCCAGCCAGTGGACTGTTTTCTTTAATTATGAGTTGGCGTAATTTCATCTCGCGTTTTTCAATCTCAGGATCTTCAGGTATCAGTTCGTTTTCAATAGCTTCTCCAAATCGATGTAATTGTTCGTCATTACCAATTACTTGAAGAGTATCGCATGGAAAAATCACGGTATTGCCATTGGGTATATTCATTCTTAATCCTCCGCGGAGAATACTACTTAAGTGTACTCCAAACCTGTTTCTGAATTTTAAGTCCTTCAAAGAGCGTCCAACCCATGTAGATGCTTCGGGCACGTCAAACATACCGATATGGATATCACGATCGAGTAGGTGGCCCTCAAATAATGGTTTGCGTTTACCATGAACCTGTGCCTCGATATCTCGGCTTCGTAAGTTACGGATAAATATTCGTTCTATGCGAATACTTTGGCGTTTGAGTTGTTTCGACATAATCATCGATATGATGACACCAACACCAATGGTTACAATTAAAGCTCCACCAATATGTGTCATTTTGCCGAAGATATAGAAAACGAAACCTAATGCCATTGCAATCCTGAATACTATGGTAAAGATAAGAGGCAGACGATAGAACCTATTTTCTGTCCATAAGGCTTTAAACTCCTCGCTATGATTCTTTTTAATCATCATAGCTCGTAATGCAGGTGATATTAAGAGAACGGTAAGTATGGCGCAGAGTATGCTTCCAGGCCAGTAAGTGAGCACCCTTCGCATGGCTGAGAGAGCAAAGTAATTCATGGCAAAGATACCCGCAATAGAAAGGATTAAGCATATAATCGTATTGCGTGTCATCGAAATGAGCAACTTCTTCCAGTTGCTTTTTTCTCTTGTGGTATTTGTGTGACTTCTGGTAGCATTATGGTTCAGACTGCGGACCCATCGTTTAGGCAGCCTCTTTGCCAGCGCATTGTAGCATGGTTCTGCAGCTCGTATCATGTATGGTGTAGCAAAAGTAGTAATAACACTGACGGCTACAACTACCGGATAAAGAAACTTACTGATTACACCAAGAGAAAGACCAAGAGAAGCGATAATGAAAGCAAATTCACCGATTTGAGCCATCGAAAAACCACATCGCATAGCAGTCTTCAACGGTTGACCACCGAGCATGAAACCCATGGAACCCATTATGGCTTGTCCAGCGAGTATTGCTAAAACTAAAAGCATTATAGGTATAGCATAATCGACAAGTATATGCACATCTACCAACATGCCGACAGATACGAAGAAGATAGCACCAAAAAGATTTTTTACGGGTTCTACTACTTTAATAATTTTATCAGCCTCGATAGTTTCTGCAAGAATACTGCCCATCACAAAAGAACCAAAAGCACTACTGAACCCCACGCTTGTCGATATGATCGCCATTAAACAGCAAAGTCCGAGTGAAACGATAAGCAGTGTTTCATTATTCATGATTTTACGCGTCTTGCGCAAAAATAAAGGAATTAAGTAAATGCCAATGAGAAACCATAATATTAAGAAGAATGCTATTTTGAGTATACTTCCTACCATCTGTCCACCATCAGGATTTTGTCCACTAGCAATAGCAGACAACATAACCATCATCACGATGGCAAGTATGTCTTCCAGAATAAGTACACTCATTACAAGTCCTGCAAATGATTGTTGCCTCAATCCTAAGTCACTGTAGGCTTTGTATATAATGGTCGTAGAACTCATAGCCATCATACCACCGAGAAATATACAGTCCATCTGTCGCCATCCGAAAGAATAGCCTACCCCCACACCAAGAGTCATCATGCAGAATACGATGGTAAGGGCAGAAATGACAGGCGACATACCCATCTTTAATATCTTTTTAAAAGAGAAGTCAAGTCCTAAAGAGAACAAGAGGAAGAGCACCCCAATATCAGCCCATATCTGGATATCTTCTTTATCAATAACCGACATGAGATAGGGCATCTGTGGCGATACGAGGAAGCCTGCAACGATATATCCCAAGACTAATGGCTGCTTAAGTTTCTTAAACAGAAGGGTAACTATGCCTGCGGCTGATAGAATAAGAGTGAGATCTTGTATTAGAGGTGGTATGCCTACCATAATATTTAGGTTGTGATATTATGAATAAATAACTTAAGACGTCGTTTAGTGAGAAGCTCTCGGCAGGTGTTATTACCTGCCGAGGCATGTATAAGTATGTAGCCTACTGTATCAGCAGTAGAATATGATGACGAAATTAATCGTTGAAGGCTGCTGTTATTTCACAGATCTTCACAATAGTTTGTACAGCTTTCTCCATAACCTGAACACTGACAAACTCATATGGGCCATGGTAATTTACACCACCAGCGAAAATGTTAGGACAAGGTAGTCCCTTGAAACTGAGTTGTGCACCATCAGTACCACCACGAATCGGAGCGACACGAGGAGGAACGCCAGTTTCCTGCATAGCCTTGAGAACGATGTCAATGACATGCATGTTTGGTTCGATTTTCTCCTTCATATTGT
Organism: Segatella baroniae B14; assembly: GCF_022024235.1. GTDB lineage: Bacteria > Bacteroidota > Bacteroidia > Bacteroidales > Bacteroidaceae > Prevotella > Prevotella bryantii. Next base: position 1,389,038 of record NZ_CP091799.1, on the reverse strand, counting down.
AGTACTGGTCATGAAGTTCTACAGTACATGTACCCTGACCATATTTTTCATTGAGCTTTTCAGCGCAATTAGCAATATACTTTTTACGATCTTCGAATTTGTCACGATCGTGATCGCGTATAATGTAACTCAGCTGAGCCTCTTCGATAGACCCTTCCAAATGGAGAAGATGATAAAAACCTTCATAGCCTTCAGTACACTCTGGCGTTTGGTCTGCAGGAATCATATTCTGAAATTCTACAGCCAAGCGGTTTGCGTTAATCATCTTGTCTTTAGCATAACCTGGGTGTACGCTTACGCCCTTAATGTGTATCTTAGCGCTTGCTGCATTAAAATTTTCATACTCTAAATCGCCAAGGTCGCCACCATCCATAGTGTATGCCCATTCGCAACCGAATTTTTCAACATCAAAATGATGAGCACCCATACCGATTTCCTCGTCAGGGTTAAATCCTACACGGATATCACCATGTTTTATTTCGTCGTGATCTCGCAGGTAACACATTGCCTGCATAATTTCTGCAATACCTGCTTTGTCATCAGCACCAAGAAGGGTAGTACCATCAGTCACGATGAGGTCCTCACCGATGTGCTCTTTAAGTTCAGGGAATTTTGCAGTAGAAGAAATGATACCTGGAGAAAGCTCAATGTCATTTCCGTCATAGTTTTTCACGATACGTGCCTTGATGTCCTTACCGCTACAATCAGGGCTAGTGTCATAATGAGAGATAAAACCTATTGTAGGAATATTTTTCTTGGTGTTTGCTTTAAGTGTGGCGTAGATGTAACCCATCTCGTCCATCTCTACATCAGAGAATTTCTCGTCCTCTAATTCTTTTTTCAAGTACTTGGCGAACTCCAGTTGTTTCGCCGTGCTCGGGACACAGTCCGAATCTTCACTCGATTGAGTGTCGAATTTTGTGTAATTAATAAATCTTTCTGTTATTTCCATTTCTTATTTGAATAGAATTTTCTTACTTGCAAAAATAGCAAATTATTTTTTAATAGACAAAAATTATACCAGCCATTATTGTAGTTTATCTGACATGATTATCCTTAATTCTTGTTTTTTTTGTTATTTTTGTATCAAACAAAAAAATATGTCTATGAAAAAGCCAGTTTGGATGGATAAAGAGAATTTATATCATATTATTTTTGGTACAGATACAAAATGTGGAAAAATATATGATGTTGTTTTAATGATTTTAATAACTATCAGTATTCTTGTTACTTTTATAGAGAGTGTACCAAGTTTGGCTTTTGTGTTCAAGACCGTGCTCGAAATACTTGAAGCACTCATGACTGTCGCCTTCACATTCGATTATGTAGCTCGTTTATATTGTGCTCGTAACCCCAAACAGTATGCTTTCAGTTTCTTTGGTATCATAGATTTTCTATCTACGATACCACCTTATCTTGTACTACTCTTTCCGTCGGCACGTTATATGATATTGCTTCGTACGTTCCGCTTTATTCGTGTTTTTCGTGTTTTCAAGCTCTTTACGTTTATCAATGAGGGTTATCTATTGATGTCTTCTTTGCGTAGGAGTATGAATAAGATATTGGTTTATTTTATATTTGTTGTTATTTTGGTTATCTGTCTTGGCACCTTAATGTATATGGTCGAAGGCAATCGGCCAGGTACACAGTTTACGGATTTGGGTACATCAGTATATTATGCTATTGTAACGATGACGACAGTGGGGTATGGAGATATTACACCGGTAACACCTTTAGGAAGACTCTTTTCAGCTTTTGTCATGCTTCTTGGCTATACGATTATCGCAATACCTACAGGAATTGTTACGGCTACTTTTGTCGATGAAACAAATCGTAAAGTGGAAAAAGGAAAGTGTCCTCGATGTGGAGGTAAAGTAGGGAAGAAAGATCGCTATTGTTCTCATTGTGGGGAGAAACTCTAATATTTCTTGATTTACCAAGATTATGTGTTACCATTTTGATGCTTATAATGCGTTTCGATTTTTGTAATTCACTGATATACATTTCCCAAGAAGATCTCCTGCCCGCAATGTGATTCTCTTTGACTATAACGTAGGAATTGCAACAATATATTTTAATACGAGTTTGAAGAACGTGAGGGTCGAACTATATGAGGACGGCGTGCTTGTCGATGTGGTAGAGCAGGAAAACGTGAATGTAGGTGAAATTCTCAATCTTATCTATGATAATGAGCATTCGAGCAAGTCTTTGAGAGTGTATTCGGGCAATACTCTGGTATATTCAGAATAATCCTTGTTATAGATTAAAATATAATGTGTTTGAGTGACGTTCTTTTTATAAGAATTGTTACTAATGAGCTCGGTTTTACCGAGCTTTTTTTGCTATTTGTGACATCTGAGGCTGATTTTCTTACAGAATGATATCTTTTGTATGAAAAAATATTATCTTTGCAGAAAATATTTAGTCCATGAATCGATTATCACTATTCTTGAAGTCAACTATTGTTAGTTTAATACTCTTTTCTTTTTTATCTTGTGGGAATTCAGAGAGCGAGAAGTGTTCTGAGGTCGAGCGTTATCTTGACAAGCAGGAAAACGATTCTGCCATCAACCTATTCAAGACCATAAATTACTCGGAACTGTACGATGACGACTCCAAGAATACCTATGCCCTTCTCAGAACGAGAGTGGACTACCTGGAGGGATACGAACAGGAGTCGGATACGATTATAAATCAGTGTCTCAAGCATTTCATCAGCAAGAATGACAACAAGAAGATCGCCGAATGTTATTATTATCTCGCAGTCTATAATTATGACCAAGGGCAAGTTAAGAAGGCTTTTTGGAGCATCTGTAAAGCGGATTATCATGCGGAGCAGACGAATGATATAGCATTGAAGCATAAAGTCACCGAGATACTTCTTGACTGGTACAATACTGCGGAGGAATACAGTTCAGCTCTGTCATATGGTAAGAAGAATCTTTACTTGTCCACCCTGGCGGGAGATAAGAACTGGTTGGCATATGCCTATTCCATGATGGCAACGACATACCATGGTTTGGGGCAGATGAAGAAATCGGAAGAGTTCCTCAACAAAAGTTTGGAGTATCTCAATTCGGTGCCTCGTAAGGAGCAAGCACAGTTTTATGTCTCTTTGGGTTCGGCTATCATCGACAGCGATCCTGCCAAAGCGAGGGTTTATTTTTCCAAGGCTATCAAGGCTAACAAGGACGCTTCGGCCTACTCGGGTCTCGCTATTCTGGAATATCAGGACGGGCACTTGGACGCTTCTGAGGAGTATCTGAGGAAAGCTTTGGATACAGACGACAAGTCTACCAGGATGTTCGTATATAGCAACATGTTGTCGATGTATTCTTCCAAGTGTGATTATAAGAAGGCTCTGGAATGTTCGATGAACATCAACAAACTGCAGGCTGAGAGGTACAAGGAACAGAAGGACGAGAGTCTCACCCTGGTGCAGAAGCAATTTACAAGCGAGATTGAACACCAGCGTTTTAAGCAGAGGTTGTCTGAGGGATTCTTCTTCGTCCTTATCTTTATATTGCTAGTGATAGCCATATATATCTACTTGCATTTCAAGAATGAGCGTTGGAAGAAAAATTCCCTTGAGAACCTGGTCATGCTGAATGTATATAAGGAAAAGCTCAACAAACTGAAGGAGAAAGGCAGCCAGTCGGAGACTCCAGTTCTAGAGGAAAAGAAAATTCAGGAGAAGATCAACACCATTCAGAAGCGACAGTCGAAGATTCTCTATAATGGGCAGATACTATACCAAGATATCCTCGATGGTAAGAATACTCTCACATGGAATAAGAGAGACTATGAAAATTTCATGGAATACTATAAGGTGGTTGACTTACCGTTTGTCACTCAGTTGCAGACGGAGTATGATCATCTTTCCCCTAGGTATCAGTTCTTCCTGGTGATGAAAAATATGGGTAAGTCTGAGGAGGAAATACAGGATATCATGGTCATAAGCAGTGGAACCATCAGAACTATTAAATCTCGTGTAAAGACCTGTAAAATAGAGTAATATGGAGTGTTTCAATTTTTGAAACATTTCATATTGCGAATTGAAGCGGAGCCGTAACGCTCTTTTTTCCTTTTTAGATAGATTTTGAACTACCTTTGCTGTATAAATTTGAATATTTAAAATTTTTGTTATGAATGTAGTTCAAAAAATCAAAGAATTTAGGGTTCAGGAAATGGATTCCTCCCATGTGGAGAAGCAATACATCCTGTCTTACAATGACAGGAATTTTGCGATAAACCACAACACCAAGCTTTTGATCGACATCGTGCAAGACTCAGAGGGGCCGGACGAGTTGGTAGAGAACTTCTGTGAAGTACTCCATCGTGACTTGTCCTTTGATGAGCTTGAACTCAAGCTATCCGAAAAGTTTGAAGCCATCCTTTCCGACAGCAAAAAGGAGCCACAAATACGTCCTTTTCTTTTCAAGAAAGAGATTATCGACAAGATAAGGGTTGCAAAGATTGGTCGTTCGCTCAAGTCGTTGTTCGCTTTCAAGTTTTATTATGTTGTACTGGCAATCAATTTTGCCCTACTCACGGCATTCTTATTCTCCACGGGAGGAGAATACCTGACGCTTGAAAAGGTGAACCTCACGACGCTGGTGGTGGTATATGTTGCAATCTTACTATCCACGCTCTTTCATGAGTTCGGTCATGCCTCCGCTTGTTGTTACTACAACCTCCCTCCAGGAGCTATTGGCATCTGCGTGTACTTGAATATGTTGGTATTCTATGCAGACGTGTCCAACGTCTGGCATCTGTCCCGTGGCAAGCGTATCGTAGTCAACCTTGGTGGCGTCTATTTTCAGATGCTTCTCCTTATACCTATCTATATAGTCTATAACATTACTCGAAACGATCTTCTCGCATATATCCTGCTCTCGTTTAACTTGAATTTCATATTGGTGCTCAACCCGCTCTTCAAGTTCGATGGCTATTGGATACTTTCTGATTTGTTGGGAGTTCCTAACCTGCGCAAAAAAGGTATCGAGTACCTTATGTATTGTATCAAGCGCCTTTTTGGGAAAAGTGGTGGTGAGAAGCCTGCCTTCATGTATTATTCCAAGTCTACCCGCTACGTCTCGATCGTGTATTCTATCGTCTCGATATTGTTCATCGGGTTTGTATTGTTTTTCTGGATGCCAATGTTCACCTGGCATTTCGTTCAAAACATACCTCACTGGTATCAGCAGGTACTCTCCAGTATTTCCTCAGATGAGGTCAACTGGGAGTTTGTTTCATATCTCATTCCACAATTGATTTTCATGGCATGTATAGCCATTACATATTTTTCCATCTTTAAAATGTTCATAGCACAACTTATAGCAAATATCAAGTATATCAGTTCCAAGAAAATTATGGCAGCTGTAGCTATGCTCTTTGTCGTGGTTCCCGATGCAGATGCACAGCAACAAGGTGATTCCTTAAGACTACATATGGAGGATAGCACCTTTACCCTCAGCGCCGTTGAGATTAAGGCGGACAAAATCATCAAGAAGAACGATGGCATGACGATAATTCCCCAGAAAGGACAGTTGAAGCTATCTACTGATGGCTATGATGTCATTTATGGCATAATGATTCCTGGTCTTGACGTGGATCGTCGAAGTGGAAGTGTTACCAGGCTTGGACAGAAGGTAGCTATCTACATTAATGGCGAGAAGGCCAATGATGCAGAGCTAAGAAATATCAAGCCTAGTTCCATCGTGCGCATAGACTATATCGACATCCCTTCGGGCAAGTTTATCAACGACCCTGTCTCTTTGAACATCATCACCCGTACAAGCACTAGTGGTGCTTACTATGCTTTTGATGATACGCAGTATATAGGCTATATGAGGAATACCTTTAATGCCACAGCGCAATGGAACCTCGAACATTCTAAAATAAGCCTGTTCGCCGGCAATGATCTTTCTAACTTTGGCAATGCTGGTTCACATGAGTGGGAGAACTATGCTTTCCCTGGCCGTAGCATTCTGCGTTCCACGGATATTCTTGGTAATCGTTATAAGAATAATAACCAGTATCTTCAGCTCAATGTCACGAAGTCTGCAAGAACTTATAATCTGGGTGTCAAGGTATCAATGGTGCGTAACGAAGATCCTTTTCAGGTGATTTCAGGAAAGGTTACTGTTGACGATTCTGGGGATAAGACATCGCGAATCCTGAGCGATGGCAGCTCTTCACGTAGCTTTTATCCCGAGGTCAACGCTTTTGGCAATTTTATCTTAGGTCGAGGCCAGATGCTGTCGGTGAATGTGGATTTCTCTTATGGCAACAACCGTTACGGTGGCGACATCCAGGAAGAAGACTATCGTTTCCTTTCCAATGTCAAAGAGGATATCTGGCAGTGGAAAAACTTCGTCAGCTATAGTAAAATGGTTAAGACTCAGAAATTTAGCCTACTGATGACAAACAATTACACGAGGAGTAACGCCCGCTATACGGGAAGCATCGACCTTGGTCAGCGCTTCTATTCGAACGAGGGAATACTCCAGGCGGGCTATATGAATAATTTCAGCAAGAGTCTCATACTGAACCTCCAGGCCGGATCGTCATGGCTCTTGTATCGTTTAGAGGGGGCTGTTAAGACCAGCAAGCTGCTGCCAAGGGCAAGCGTCACACTACGATACACTCCGTTCAAGAGTCACGTTTTCACTCTCAACGCCAACGTGGGCAACAGTTTCCCTACCTTGAACACCTTTAATCAGGTTAGCCTTGGCAGGAATCCTTTCCTCCAGCATCGGGGAAATGCAGAGCAGAATATCACACGCATCTACAATGTCGGCCTCGCCTATAATGTGTTCTTGAAGAATTTCAATTACCAGTTGATGCTCATCAACAACACTTATATGCATCTGGCGGTTCCACGATTCGTTGTCGAAGACAATGTCATGGTCTCTACATATACCTCTGATGCTGACCTTCATCAGTATCTCGCCGTATTCTTTGGTACTTGGAACATTACCAGTGCTCTCGCACTGAAATCGGAGCTTGCTTATATCCACAATGATTTCAATGGCTATCTTGACAAGAACAAGGATACATGGAGGGTGAGACTCGATGTCACATATACATATAAGAACATGATGCTCAATGTCTATGGAAAGATGAAGGAGAATCGTCTCGAGAATACGGGAATCGAAGAAAAGGATTTCTTTAGATGGGGTATCAATGCTAAATATAATATAGGACGATGGCTCCTGGAGGTTGGAGGCAACAACCTGTTTTCTCCACGTAATTACCTAAAGTCGACCTATTCCGACATCTATTATGGTTACACTCGCTCCACATTCGACAAGATGGAGCAAGCAAATGCTTACCTGAAAGTTGCTTGGCGATTGAATGTCGGAAAAAAGGTGAATCCAGAAGGTAACAACTCTAGCAGAATTTATCCAAGTTCCATCATGAAATAAGTCTAAAAGATATGAGATTATCTCGCGCGGATCAACGGTATTATCGTTGGAAGACTTGAATAATAATTTTGTATTTTTATTTGGATTTTCCTAATATTCTGGTTGTTTTGTTGCTGTCTTTCTTAGATTTTGTTATCTTTGCAGCAAAATGTTTGGAGAGATGTGTTTATTGAAGCGAATTAGGACCGTATTTATAATTATTTCTGTTATTTCCTGTTTTTTGGGCTTGTGGCGGAAGTCAAGACGTGAAGTTGCAGGCAGTGGAAAATCTACTTGATAACAATAATACTGATTCTGCAAGTCTTGTACTCAATGAGATAAACTATTCTGACCTGGATGGTGCCGGTGAAAAGAACAAGTTCGCCTTGCTGCGTATCCGACTCAACAGCCAGAAAGGCGGAGCCCTTGAATCGGATTCCATCATTCGGCAGTGCCTGAAATATTCCCTACTTTTGCTGCGTCAACGAACGAGAAACGACAAGTCTCTCCGATGGCGACATTCGATATTCCTATTTGAACTATAAAATTTTAAAAAGTGAAAAATATTTTTCTATTACTTGTACTTACTTTATGCATTGCTTCGGGGTTTGCACAAAACGAAGTTCGTTTCTCAGGTTTTATTCTTGATGCAAATGATAATCAACCCGTTGAATTTGTAAATATCAATTTATTACGTCAAGATTCTACTTATTTAGGTAGTGCTATTACCGATTCTTTAGGACATTTCTCTATTTCATTTCAAGGCGATTTAAACAATAACTATATGCTTAATTTTTCGCATTTGACTTACGAGAAGAAAAGCATTTTGTCTACACCTGCTGATAATATTCGAGTACAATTGAATCCAAGCGGATATAATCTTTCTGAAGTTCAGGTGAAAGGAATACGGACAAAGGCGATAAATCGCTTAAATATGGAATATCTTGTAAGTGAAAATTTAAAGAAACAATGCGACCTTACATCTGAAATACTGGAAAAAATACCAACTTTGTTTGTTGATTGCAATAGTAATGTATATGTAAAAGGCAACAGTAATGTATTGCTACTTAAAGATGGCGTAAAAATTTCTCATAAAAGCATGTTGGATCTAATTCCATCAGGATCAGTACAGAAGGTAATAGTTAGTTATCATATACCAAGTAAATATGCTAATGAGAATTATTCAGCAGCAATAAACATCATTACTAAAAGAACTGACGGCTTGACTCTTTTGATAAGTCCAAAGGCTTCTGTTGATAATAGTTGGTATGATACAAAGGCTAATCTAAATCTTGAAAAGGGTAAAAATTCTGTTATGTTTGGATATCGCATGCATTACAGAGATCTTATAGCCCATACAACAAACACAAAATTTGATTTGTCTGAAGCAACAAAAACATTTGCTGAAATTAAATCTAATCCTTATAGCTGGAAAGATAACGAACTATTTGCTGGTTATACCTATAATCCTTCCTCAAAGGTTCAGTTTGGTGCAGAGGGCTATTTAAGTTTGTTCCGTGAAAATGCCAAAAAGGAATATGAGTTAGATCATAGAAAATACAATGGCTATCATGAGCGTTTTAACACGCAGAACTACAAGGCTTTTGTATCATATAAAGATTCTGTCAGACAAGCTCTAGTTGAGGTTAGTTACAATAATGAAAATATAAAAGATGAAGATGAATATTTTCTTTCACAGATACAAACATTTCAAAATACCTTGAAGGATAGTTATAGATTTAATGCTGAATATAATACTAAGATAGCTTCAAAAGCAGAATTAAACTCAGGTTTCAAATATGAGCATGTTAGTAATCGTGGTAGTTATGTAAATTCCGAAAAGTTGTTTAGTGGTGGATATCATGGAAATACATATTCCCTTTATGCCGAATGTAATTACATAGCAAATAACCACATAACAATAAACGGTGGATTAAATATGTATAGCTACCAGAGAAAATTTGATGAGGGACAAGAAGTAAAGAACTTTAATATATTCCCGAAGTTTATGTTGTCTTATGCATGGAATATTCATCATAATATTACTTTTGCATATTCTTCACACATTAAAGAGCCTACTTTATGGTCACTCTTGCCTTTTGTAAAGGAAGAAACACCAGGAATTTATTCAAAGGGAACACCTGATTTAAAACCAGTTAGAACCGATAAAATATCATGTGAGTATAGTTTCTCTAAGGGAAATCTTTATGTGTCGCTTACTCCTTACTATAAGCAAATAAAGAACAAAATTGTTTCTATGGAAGAAAACTATCTGGATGGTTCTCTTGTATATAATGACAACCTGAAGAAATATCAGGAATGGGGAACAGAATTGTCTTTTTCTGATAATCTGTTCAGTTGGTGGATAGTAAACGCTAATGTTTGTGGTTATAGACAATACATCTCTGAAAATAGCTATTATAACAAATGTTTAAACACGATTGATTGGCAATTAGTAAGTTATTGGAGCTTGGCAAAAAAATGGGCTATTACATTACAATATATACATAATGGCAAGCAGTTAAGCTATAATGGATATATTAAACCGTCAAATACGAATTTGGCTCAGTTGACTTATAAAGTCAATAAGCGGATGAAACTATATCTTATTTATGTCTATCCATTTGGTAAGATGGATGATGAAAGATATATCTGTTCTGATAAAAAGACGATTACGACATATCAAAAAATAGATGTGCAAAAGGTTCTTTTGTCATTTACATATAATTTCAATAAAGGAAAGAAATCTAATAAAAAAGATATCTATATAAATGTAGACAAAAAATATGAATAATGATAATAGATAGATTTCTTATAAATTAAATTTCGAAACAAGCTGTGGAAGGGTTGATTTTCAGAGTTTATTAAACTCTGTTACTCTTCCGTGCATCTGAGCTATGAACAGCGTAAGGTAAGAGGAGTAGAGTATGATAGCGAATTTGTCTTCTTATCTGGATGTAGACCCATTAAAAGAAAGCCTAAGTATATTGAATTAGATTGCAAGATATTGCTGTCGCTAGAGAACGGGGCTATTCTTTTAGTGGAGTTCTAGTAAAATAAAAAGGACCTTGAATAATTATTCAAAGTCCTTTCTTGTGGGCGTTGACGGATTCGAACCGCCGACCCTCTGCTTGTAAGGCAGATGCTCTAAACCAACTGAGCTAAACGCCCTTACTTCTTAAAAGCGAGTGCAAAGATAGAGCTTTTATTCGAAACCGCCAAACTTTTATCCAATTATTTTTAGTTTTTTCGTCAAAAAAGTGTTTTTTCTTGAAAAAATAGGGCTTATGAGCTCAAAAGGGGATATGTTAGGACTATTTTTTAAAAGTCCCGGTAAATCGTATAGACTCACGTTGGCGTGATAAGACTTGGATATCGGCAGAACCATTATCGAATATTTCCACTTGATATTGGTAAATATCCTCTTCATTCTGTGCGGTCAAGTCGATTCGGGTCAAATCTTTTTTGATTCGCTTAGTTTGATATTGTGATATACGGGCTTTAAAATTTAATCCTTTACCACCACCATACGGTAAACTGTAGGCTCGCCCAAAATAGGGAAGGTAAGAAATCAGACTGTCGTTACGAACGGTGATCTCGTAGCCATAATCTAAGTGTTGAGCTGGAAAGCGGGAAGGATATACGTGATCAACTTCCACGGTGAATTTATGTTCGTTGAGAGCCGCTTGTATCAGTTGGGCATCTTGTTCGAATCGCTCAACCTTTGTTGATGACTTTTGTGATACGCATCCACAACAAAGTGTGGCTGCCATGAGAATAACTGTTAACTTCTTCATACTGATGTCTTTAGAAATCGGTACAAAGATAATTATTAATTAAATACTTTACAAAAAGTATCATGAGATTTGCATTTTTTTCAGGAACTTTAAATCTGAGGGTAAATATGAGGCTTATGGCTAATATGTAATGACTTATTAATTAGGAAGTTGTGCTGTTTTTTATGCTTGTAGTATTCGATGCTATGGTTACGTGATCATTCAATGCATACTTACGAGTGATTAATAGCATAGATATGAAGGATTAATAGCATACTTACGAGTGATTAATAGCATACTTTTATCTTTGGGGATTTAGTTGATGGTCACCTCGAACAATTGATAGATTTTGAAGAGCATGAAGATACATTAATGCAATTAATAGCCTTACTTGATATCATTTTGAATAATCAGGCAGAATATGCTACTGATATTGACTCAAAAATAGAGATTAACGACATTTATTTCTGTTTATGATATTGTTAGAAATAAGATAGCCGGATAAAAGTTGATAATCAGAAAATAGAAGGATGCGATATGTAATAAGGTGACTCCGATGGGATTCAAACCCATGACCTTCAGAACCGGAATCTGACGCTCTATTCAGCTAAGCTACGGAGCCATATTGGATAGCTATCAAGTGATAACTTTTGCAAAAGTACAACAAATATTTGAATTGTCCAAAAATAATTGTTTTTTTCATAAAATAATGCAATTATTCGAATTATATAATACAAATAGTAACATAATAACTTATTTCTAATACGTTTTGCTAAAAAATCTTCCGTTTTGCTTGCAAATTAATAATAAAGTACTATCTTTGCATCGCAAATAAAAGAAATTTAGATTAAAAATCAAAATATGAGTAATCTGATTAAACCACAGGGATATAGAGCGCTCCTCGATATGCGCCAAACGGAACAAGGTATTAAATTGATTAAAGAATTCTTTCAGCAGAATCTTTCTACCGAGCTTCGTCTTCGTCGTGTTACTGCTCCACTTTTTGTGTTAAAAGGTTTGGGCATTAATGATGACCTGAATGGAGTGGAGCGCCCTGTTACATTTCCAATAAAAGATTTGGGTGATGCAAAAGCAGAGGTGGTTCATTCTCTTGCTAAGTGGAAGCGCTTGACATTGGCAGAATATGGTATTGAACCAGGTTATGGTATTTATACTGATATGAATGCTATCCGTGCGGATGAGGAACTTGATAATCTACATTCTCTCTATGTAGACCAGTGGGACTGGGAAGCTGTAATTAATGCTCCTCAGCGTAATATTACTTTCCTTGAGAGTGTGGTTCGACGTATTTATGGCGCTATTCGTCGTACGGAATATCTTACCTGTGAAACTTATCCACAGATTAAGCCTTTCTTGCCAGACGATATTCATTTCATACATAGTGAAGATTTGTTGCAGATGTATCCTGATCTTACTCCAAAAGAGCGTGAGGATGCTATTTGTAAAAAATACGGTGCTGTATTTATCGAAGGTATCGGTGCTAAATTAAGCAATGGCGAAAAGCACGACGGTCGTGCAGCAGACTATGATGATTGGAGCACGGTAGCAGAGAATGGTAAGGCAGGCTTGAATGGTGATATTTTGATTTGGTATCCTGTTTTGGGTCATAGCTTCGAGTTGAGCTCTATGGGTATTCGTGTAGATAAGGAGAGTTTGCTTCGTCAGCTGAAGTTAGAAGGTCAGGAAGAACGTGAAAAGTTATATTTCCATCAGCAGCTTCTCAAGGACAAGTTGCCATTGAGTATCGGTGGTGGTATTGGCCAGAGTCGTCTGTGCATGGTTCTTTTGCATAAAGCTCATATTGGCGAAATTCAGGCAAGTATTTGGCCGGAAGAAATGCGCCAGGAATGTGAAGAAATGGGTATGAAATTGATTTGATTTATTTTCGAAGAGGGGAGGAAAATAAAACGGGGAAGTCCATCAGTTTGGATTTCCCCGTTTACTATTTGATATTATGCTAAGTCAAGATTAAGACTCTTGCGGAGTCGCTCTATAGCCGGGCGTTCTCGACATATTTTCTCGAATACTTCCCGTTTGGTAAGAATCTTACCCGCCTCTTCGGCTTTCGCCAGTCTGATGGTAAAACTGACATCAGCATTATGAAGCAATTGTATCATTGTAGCCTTGATGCGATTCTTAACTTCCTCAATCTGATCTATAAGAAAAGCATTATCGACAACGAGTTCGATATTCGGAAAATCGACAATTTTAGGTATCATATTCTTCATACGGGCTGCAATACCCATGTATTGCGGATATAGAATCATACGATTACACATAATCATCCAGTCGCGCTCAACATCTTCCTGTGTAAATACATTCTGCTCACCTTTTTCCTGACTTTGTTTGAGCTCTTCTGCTGCTTTTATTTCTTGTGCAACAATAGAATTCTGTTGTTCAGGCTTCTGTTGAAGATTTTTCCATGAATTAATAAAGTGAGCCGCTATAGATGGATTAACAGAACCATTGGCAAGTGAATTTTGTGGTTCAGCTTGCTGGCCGGCATGAGCTGATGCAGGCGACTTGATTGTAGCTGTAACAGCAATAGGAGAAGTACGCTCTTGATGACGAGAAGCAGTAATAGGTCTTTGCTCAGCCCCCGCCACCTGTGGAGCAGGTTTAGGCTGAGAACTCATGATATGTTTAAACAGGGATTTTAATCTATGGGGCATACGCCCCGCACTGGGTATATCCTTGTCTTCTGGTTGAGTAATCTGTGCGATCTGAATCAGAGTGAGTTCTACTAATAATCGTTTGCTGGAACTTTCCCGATAATGAATGTCGCATTGATTCATCAAGTCGAGCGCTTTATATAAGAAAGGTAAAGGACAGCGTTTAGCTTGTTCCTTAAACTTTACTTTCTGTTGCTCACTAGTTTCAAGGAGTGGCAGGGTAACCTCGTCCTTGGCCATCATCACATTACGTATATGCTGAGCCAATCCACTGATAAGATGACTGCCATCAAATCCCTTTTCAAGAATAGAATTAAGCAAAAGCATCGCATCGCTTACCTTATTCTCAAGCGCCAAGTCTGTCAGTTTGAAATAATTATTACTGTCGAGAACGTTCAGGTCGGCAATCACTTTTTCGTAGGTAATATTACCTTGACTATAACTGGCTACTTGGTCGAATATAGACAGAGCATCGCGCATTCCGCCGTCAGCTTTTTCTGCAATCACTTCGAGAGCAGCATCTTCATAGGTAATACCTTCCTTATCAGCAATCTGTTTGAGGTGAGCGATGGTATTAGGTACCGTCATTCGCTCGAAGTCATATATTTGACAGCGAGAAAGAATAGTAGGCAGAATCTTATGCTTCTCTGTAGTTGCAAGGACAAAGATAACATGAGCAGGCGGTTCCTCCAAAGTCTTGAGGAAAGCGTTGAACGCTGCCGTAGAAAGCATATGAACCTCATCGATGATAAACACCTTATATTTACCCACCTGAGGTGGAATGCGGGTTTGTTCCATCAGAGTCTTGATGTTTTCTACCGAATTGTTGCTGGCAGCATCAAGCTCAAAGATATTGTATGAGCGCCCCTCATTAAAAGCCTTGCAACTCTCACATTCGTTACAAGCTTCACCATCTTCTCTCGGATTTTCGCAATTTATGACTTTGGCAAAGATACGGGCACATGTCGTTTTCCCGACACCTCGCGGACCGCAGAACAAATAAGCATGCGCTAATTTCTTGCTCTTTACGGCATTTTTCAGAGTCGTGGTGAGTGCGCTCTGACCCACAACTGAGGCAAATGTCATCGGGCGATATTTACGTGCCGATACAATATATTCTTCCATTTTTTTTCAGATTGATGATGCAAAGATACAAAAAAGTATTATCTTTGCAAACAATAATAATGGAATAATGGCCAATCGCCTTAACAATATCTTAGCATTTGTCGCTCATTATAAGTATTTTATAACGATCGTCATCGGTGTTCTTATCGTAGGTTTTCTCGATGAGAATAGTATTCGTGCAATTATAAAAAACAAAGTACGTATAAGCGAATTACAAGATATGATAGATCGTTATAATCAAGAATATGAACACGATTCCAAGAAATTGAACGATATGAAGACCGACCCGAAAGCGATAGAACGAGTAGCTCGAGAAGACTACTTTATGAAAGCTGACGATGAGGATATCTTTGTGTTGAGTGATGACCAGCCTAAGGAAAAATCTTTAGAAGAACAAGAGCAAGAACAAAATGAAGCAGCTGAGTAAATTGCAAAGTGCCCTATTTCTTTTTGGAGGTGTACTCATGGTTATAGGTGCAGGTCTCTTTGCATTTCAGATTAGACAAGACATAGCATCATGGATATTTCTGTGTGGTACAGTCTTTTTTACGTTGATGCAGATGATGCAAACTTATGAGGGTACCAGTATGGTGATGAAGCGTCTCAAGCGAATTCAGGGTATCGCCGATTTGTTTTTTATCATTTCTGGCATCTCGATGGTAGATACAGCCAATCACTTTTTCGTAGATCTTTTTGATAATTATCAGAGTTATATCGCATATTGTTATAATAAATGGGTCGTATTTCTTCTGATAGCAGCCATACTCGAAGTGTATACGACACATCGTATGAGCTCTGAATTGAAAAAAGAGGAGGCTTGATTTTGCGAAAAAAAACTAAAATGATACCTAATAAATTAAATAGCATAAAATAATTTTTGTAGTCAAAAAATCTACCGTACCTTTGTCTACAAACGATGAAAAAACGCTTATGAATAAAATTTTATACGCATTTCTCTCTGTATTGACCTTGGCATCATGTGCTAACTCATATAACATCACGGGTTCTTCTAATGTTTCTACTTTAGATGGACGTATGCTTTACCTTAAGATACTTAAGGATACATCATTTGTTAATATAGATTCTTGTGATGTTGTACATGGACAGTTTCATTTTGCTGGCAATGTGGATTCGGCGAAAATGGCCAATATTTTCATGGATAATGAAAACATTCTTCCACTCGTATTGGAAGATGGTGATATCACTGTAAAAATAGATGATGCTCAGCAGATTGCTAGTGGTACACCGTTGAATGATAAATTGTATAAGTTCTTTCATAAATACAATCAACTTAAAAATCAGGAGGCTGAGTTAGTTCATCAGCATGATCAGGCTATTATGAATGGTAGAAATATGGCTGCTGTTAATCAGAGACTTAATCAGGAGGCATTACGTATTTCAGAGCAAGAGGATAAACTGATTACTAACTTCGTAACGAGTAACTTTGATAATGTTCTTGGTCCAGGTGTATTCCTTCTTGTAACAATAGGATATGAATATCCACAACTTACTCCGTGGATTGAAGATATCATGAGTAAGGCTACTGATAAGTTTAAGAATGATACGTATGTAAAAGATTACTATCAAAAGGCTCAGGAAAATCAGGAAATTATGAATGGTATGAGAGATCCTATGCCACAGGCAGGTGCTGTTCAACAACCGCTGGCGCCTGTACCGACAGAAGGTATCACGCCAAACGAACTGGCTCAACCTTCTCAGCAGGCTCCTGAAGCTCAAGCTGTACAATAACCTAATTAATCTCGCAAAGATGACAATATTAATTAAGAATGGTAATATAGTCAATGAAGGTCGCTCTTTTCGGGGCGACCTTATAGTTAATAATGACCGTATCGAAGATATTTTCGAAGGCAACTGTGCACCCCGTGGTAACTATGATGATATTATAGATGCAACGGGGTGTGTCGTTTTGCCAGGAGTTATCGATGAACATGTGCATTTTCGTGAGCCTGGTTTAACCCAAAAGGCTGATATCGAAAGTGAGAGTAGAGCTGCTGCTTATGGTGGAGTTACTTCTTTTTTTGATATGCCTAATACAAATCCTCAGACGACTTCGCTCGAAGCTCTTGATGATAAATTCGCACACGGTAAGCAGAAAAGTCATGTAAATTATAGTTTCTTCTTTGGGGCAACGAATAGTAATGTAGAACTGTTGAAACAGTTGGATATACATCGTGTTCCTGGTGTGAAACTTTTTATGGGTGCCAGCACGGGTAATATGCTCGTGGACAAGATGGAGGCCTTGAAAGCCGTTTTTGAAGAATCGGCACGATTGGGACTTCCCGTCATGACGCATTGTGAAGACTCTCAGTTGATTAGCCGAAATATGGCAGAAATAGTAGCCAAGTATGGCGAGGATCCTGATGTGAAATATCATCCGGTGATCCGTGATGAAGAAGTCTGCAGTAAGAGCAGCGAATTGGCTGTTCAGCTGGCCCGTGAAAGTGGTGCTCATCTCCATATCGCACATCTTTCTACTGCAAAAGAATTAGCTCTGCTTGATCATAAGAATATTACAGGTGAAGCTGTTATTGCTCATCTTGTATTTAGTGATGAGGATTATGCTACCAAGAAAGCTCTCGTGAAGTGTAATCCTGCAGTAAAATCGAAAGCGGACAGAGATGCACTTCGACACGCTTTAATGGATGGTACGATTTATACCATTGGTACTGACCATGCTCCTCATCAGCTTCAGGATAAGCAGGGTGGATGTATCAAAGCAGCTTCGGGTATGCCGATGATTCAATTCTCATTGGTCTCTATGCTTGAACTTGTAGATGCGGGTATCCTAAGTCTGGAGAAAATGGTAGAATTGATGGCTCATCATCCTGCATCTCTATTCCAGATGAAAGATCGTGGTTATCTGCGTAAAGGTTATAAGGCTGATATTACGATAGTAAAACCAAACTGTCCATGGACAGTAACTAAGGACGTGATACAAAGCAAGTGTAAGTGGAGTCCTTTAGAGGGCAAAACCTTTAATTGGCAAGTACAGCAGACATTTTGTAATGGGCATCTGGTTTATAATCAGGGTAAGTTTGATGCTGATTATCGAGCAGAAGAAATCGAATTCAGAAAGTAAAGTTTAAAGAGATATCCTATTTTGAAATTAGAATATAACATATCGGATATTGTTCCTTATATCAACTGGATTTATTTTTTTCATGCCTGGAATTTGACGGGTAAACCTCAGGCTGAAAAGGATAAATTGCAGGCTGATGCTGAACGAATTTTAGCTTCTTGGGAGGGGCATTATCATACGTATGCCCTTTTCGAATTATTGCCGGCTAATAGTGATGGTGATGATTTGATCGTAGGAGGGGAGAGGATTCCTATGTTAAGACAGCAGCGTCCGCAACGTAAGGGAGAACCCAATCTCTGTTTGGCAGACTTTGTATATCCCTTGTCCATGGGCAAGAAAGATGTAGTAGGCTTATTCTGTACAACGGTATCTCTGGAACTGCAAAAGGGTAATGATGATGATGCTTATCTCAAGATGATGCATCAGGTACTCTGTGACCGTTTGGCTGAGGGTACAGCTGAGAAAATGCATGAAGAGGTAAGGCGTCATTATTGGGGGTATGCACCTGATGAACAGTTGACGATGCAACAGACACATAATGAAGAATATCAGGGTATTCGTCCGGCTATTGGATATCCTTCACTGCCAGATACAAGCGTAAACTTTATACTGGATAAACTGTTGGATATGAAGCAAGTTGGAATCCGGTTGACAGAGAATGGCATGATGACCCCGCATGCTAGCGTTAGCGGGTTTATGTTTGCACATCCCTTATCGCGATATTTTGATTTAGGAAAAATCGGAGAAGATCAACTCCGAGATTATGCGCATCGTAGAGGCCTGCCTGTAGAATTGGTACGAAAGTTTCTTCAGGCAAGTCTTCTGAAGCGTTAAGATAGTCAGTTATTCTTGTAATCTATAATTTAAAAATAAATAGTAGTGATAGCTAAAATATTTATACCGATACTTCTAATGATAGTCTTCTCAGACTTATATTATGATATGCATTATTTGCGTTATCGCAAAGGTATGTCTGGATGGAAAAGATTATTGTGGTGGATGCCCGGTATTCTGATGATAGCTTATACGATAGGGTTAGCGAGCATTAAAGCTTTTGCTCCTCAAGATGTGCGTTGGCTCAATGTTTATCTTTTTCTTGTTGGAATATTACTTGTGCCAAAGTTTGTTATGGCTGTTTGCTCATTCTTGGGTTGGCAACATTGTAAGTTCCACCATACCCAAAAGAATCGTGGTAATCTGATAGGACCTGTTCTGGCCGTTGTGGCAGCAGGAGCATTTCTATATGGCTTAACAATAGGACCTCGTCGCTTGGAGGTAAAACATATCGATTTATACTTTGAACAATTACCAGCATCGTTTGAAGGGTATAAGATTGTTCATTTCAGCGATTCTCACGTGGGCACTTTTAATCACAATATGGATAACTGTTTGCGTAGAGATATTGACAGTATTAAAGCTCAACATGCAGACCTTATAGTATTTACTGGTGACTTGCAGAATGTAGCACCAGAAGAAATTACATATCACTCTGATTGGTATAAAGAATTAACCAATGGGGGACATACAAAGGTGATGAGCATAATGGGAAACCATGATTATAGTGACTATATGCGAGGTCCTCGTAAAGAGATGGATGCTCGTGTACAGAAACATGAAGCTTTGCAGAGAAGTTTGGGGTGGGATCTGTTGCTCAATGAACATCGTATCATTAAGCGAGGAAAAGATTCCTTGTTTATTGCAGGTGAAGAGTGGGAAGCAAAAGAAGCAGATGATACTACCAATTATGTGAATCGAGTAAAGACTTATGCTGGAATTCCACAACAGGCTTTTGTGATAACCCTTCAGCATAATCCTCTCTATTGGGAAGACCATTTGGTTCATGGACAGGGTATACCAGTACCGCAGCTTACCCTTAGTGGGCATACGCATGCCGGTCAAATCAGTCTTTTCGGAATGCGTCCAACGATGCTATCTTATAAGGAAGATTATGGTTTGCATCAGTTAGAAGGTAAATATCTTTATGTGACAGCAGGATTAGGAGGACTTGTACCTATTCGTTTAGGAACGACTCCTGAAATCGCAGTAATCACATTGCATCGATTGAAAAAGTAGTATAACGAATTTATAATAATCAGTAGTTCCTTAATGATGAAATATTTATATCGGCTTTATCAGTTATTCATTTTTCTACCCATTTTTCTTGTCCTCTGTATCTTGACATCTCTGTCTACGTGTATCGGATGTTGGTTGGGTGATGGACATTTTTGGGGATATTATCCAGGAAAAATTTGGTCTTGGCTTGTGGTAAAATTACTGTTTATCCCGGTAAAAGTGGAAGGAAGAGAGCATCTTGTTGAAAATCAAAGTTACGTTTTTGTAGCCAATCATCAAGGTGCATTTGACATATTCCTGATTTATGGTTTTTTGAATCGAAACTTCAAGTGGATGATGAAAAAAGCTATTCGTAAAATACCATTGGTCGGTGTGGCTTGTGAGTATGCTCATCATATCTTTTTGGACAAGAGTGGTCCAAAGAAAATCAGAAAATCGTATGAGCAGGCAGAGTCAGTTCTGAAAGAAGGCATGTCGCTGGTGGTATTCCCTGAAGGGGCAAGAACATTTACAGGACACATGGGTGTATTTCGAAGAGGAGCCTTTATGCTGGCTGATGAACTTCAGCTTCCAGTGTGCCCACTGACTATTAATGGCAGTTTCAATATTAAGCCCCGAATGAAAGATCTCTTTTGGGTTTTCTGGCATCCGATGAAGCTGACAATACATGAACCCATAGAACCTATAGGAAAGGGAGCTGATAATATAAAAAACCAGATGGATAAGAGTTATGAGGTTATTATGTCAGCACTTGAACCTAAATATCAAGGATTTGTTGAAAATCCCGATCAATAATTGAGGGAAAATACTTATCTTTGCATTCAACGAAATATATAGGTTATATTAATTATATAGAGAAAAAATGGAAAGCGATAGTATCGTAATTATACCAACTTATAATGAGAAAGAAAATATAGAAAAAATTATTCGGGCTGTTTTTGGTCTGAATAAGCCTTTCCATATCTTGGTTATAGATGATGGCAGTCCTGACGGAACAGCACAGATTGTACATCATTTGATGAAAACGGAATTTTCCGACAGATTATTTATCATTGAGAGAAGTGGTAAGTTAGGTTTGGGTACAGCTTATATTACTGGTTTTAAGTGGGCTTTAGAGCGGAAATATGAATATGTTTTCGAGATGGATGCCGATTTTAGCCATGATCCTCATGACTTGCCAAGACTGTATGCTGCATGCCATGATGACGGTAATGATGTAGCTGTCGGCTCTCGTTATGTCAGTGGTGTTAATGTTGTCAACTGGCCTATCGGGCGTGTGTTGATGAGCTATTTTGCTAGTCGATACGTACAAATAGTAACAGGATTTAAGGTGCATGATACTACCGCAGGATTTGTATGTTATAAGCGCAGAGTATTGCAGACTATACCTTTAGACCTCGTTCGCTTTAAGGGTTATGCATTCCAAATAGAAATGAAATTTACATCCTACAAGATTGGCTTCAAGATTAAGGAAGTACCTGTTATCTTTGTTAATCGTCGAGAAGGTACCAGCAAGATGAGTGGAGGTATTTTTGGAGAGGCTTTCTTTGGAGTAATGCGTTTGCGTCTTGACGGATGGTTCCGTAAATATCCAAAAATTAAAGAATAATTTTGTCAATACAAGAATTACAAAAACTTTATGGCAGACTGCCCCAGGCGTCTGCCTTAGTTGATTTATTTAAGAAGAAGTCGATCAAGTCACTTTTTCTAGAGGGCCTTGTTGCTTCTTCTGTTCCGCTTCTTTTTTCATCAATTGCGTCAAGACTGAAGCGTACGGTGGTGTTCGTACTTGATGATAATGATGAGGCTGGTTATTTCTATCACGATCTTACTCAGATTATGGGGCAGGAGCAGGTGTTGTTCTTTCCTTCAAGTTATCGTCGTGCTGTCAAATATGGACAACGTGATAGCGGTAATGAAATTTTGCGAACGGAAGTTCTCGCCAAGTTAAGTGCTTCTTCTGCTGATGCTTTGTTTGTCGTTTCATACCCAGAGGCAATAGCAGAGCTGGTCGTTTCTAAAAAGCGGTTGGATGATCATATTATAAAACTTAAAGCAGGGCAGACGTGTGTATTGTCTGAGCTTGAGCAGCAATTGAGATCATTCGGATTTGAGGAAAATGATTATGTATATGAGCCTGGCCAGTTCGCTGTGCGAGGCAGTATTATAGATGTCTATTCATATAGTTGCGAGTATCCATTTCGTATAGACTTCTTTGGTAATGAAATAGATACCATACGTACTTTCGAGGTGGAAGATCAGTTGTCTAAAGACAGAAAAACTGAAATCGAAATTGTACCGGAACTAGCTCAATCGCAAACGGAAAAAGTCTCGTTTCTCAAATTCCTTCCAGAGGATAGTATTCTGGTTATGAAAAATCTATCGTATGTGCATGATACAATAGATAATACTTATCAAGAAGGTTTTTCTTCTCAGGCCATGACAGAGCGTATGGAGGGGGCAACAGAACAAGAACAAGCCCAAATCATACGTGATATGCAAAAGGATAATAATCTGGTCACGGCTAGTACTTTCCTGAGAGATGTCGTAGCGTTTCAGCGTGTAGAATTCGGGCCCAATGCAGCAGAGGTAATGAGGCGTCAGGATGCTGATGCTCAAGAAGTATCTTCTAGAGCAACTCTACAGTTTCATACTACACCCCAACTTTTGACCCATAAAAACTTTGACCTGCTTGTTCAAAATTTGGAAGACTATATTCTTAAGGGATATCATATCTATATTCTCGCTGATAGTGCCAAACAGACGCAGCGTTTGAAGGATATTTTCGCAGATATGGATAATCCTCGAGCTAAGAGTATTGTCTTTGAACCGGTTGATAAGACGATACATTCGGGGTTCGCTGATGACGATCTTAAGATGTGTTTCTTTACTGACCATCAGATTTTCGATCGCTTCCATAAATATAACCTTAGGAGTGATGCTGCTCGTGCCGGTAAAATGGCCCTAACGATGAAGGAACTACAGGAAATGGAGCCAGGTGACTTTATCGTGCATGTCGATTTGGGTATAGGTAAGTTTGGCGGTCTCGTTCGTGTTCCGGTAGGTAATAGCTATCAGGAGATGATTCGTATTATCTACAAGAATAATGATAAAGTAGATGTCTCTATTCATAGTCTATACAAAATAAGCAAGTATCGAAGTAGTGAAACGGGTGAGCCGCCACGTCTTTCAACCCTCGGAACTGGTGCTTGGGATAGGATGAAGGAGAAGGCAAAGAAGAAGATCAAGGATATTGCCCGAGACCTTATCAAACTCTATGCTAAGCGTAAACGTGAAAAAGGCTTTGCTTATTCTAAGGATGGCTATATGCAACATGAGTTGGAGGCGAGTTTCCTTTATGAGGATACGCCAGACCAGTCTAAGGCCACGCAAGAAGTAAAGGCTGATATGGAAAAGGATCGTCCGATGGACAGACTTGTCTGTGGCGATGTCGGTTTTGGCAAGACTGAAGTTGCTATGCGAGCAGCTTTCAAGGCTGCGTGCGATGGTAAGCAGGTAGCTGTGTTGGTTCCTACTACGGTATTGGCTTATCAGCATTATCAGTCGTTTAAAAAGCGTTTGGAAGGTTTTCCGGTTACCATTGAGTATCTTTCAAGAGCACGGTCTACGAAAGCTACCAAGGCTGTTCTGGAAAATCTGGAGTCGGGTAAGGTTGATATTATCATCGGTACTCATAAACTGATAGGTAAGAATGTTAAGTGGCACGATTTAGGACTGTTAATTATCGATGAAGAACAGAAGTTTGGTGTATCAACAAAAGAAAAACTTCGTAAGATCAAAACGAATGTTGATACGTTGACGATGTCGGCGACTCCAATACCTCGTACGTTGCAGTTCTCATTGATGGGGGCTCGCGATATGAGCATCATGCGCACTCCACCACCAAACCGATATCCTATTCATACCGAATTGACGACTTATGGTCATGAGGTTATAGCAGATGCTATCAATTTCGAAATGAGTAGAAATGGACAGGTCTATTTCGTCAATAATCGTATCAGCAATTTGCAGGAAATAGCCAATCTTATCCATAAATATGTGCCCGATGCTCGAATAGCAATAGGTCATGGACAAATGAAACCCGATGAACTGGAGGAAATCTTGATGGGTTTCATGAATTATGATTATGATGTTTTGCTTTCAACCACTATCGTGGCTAACGGTATCGATATTTCCAATGCCAATACGATTATCATTAATGAGGCTCATCATTTCGGTTTATCTGATTTGCATCAGATGAGAGGTCGTGTAGGTAGAAGTAACCGAAAAGCTTTCTGTTATCTGCTCGCCCCACCTAAGAGTGTACTGAGTGTAGATGCTCGTCGTCGATTGGAGGCACTGGAAACATTCTCTGAATTAGGTAGTGGTTTCAATTTAGCTATGCAAGATCTTGATATCCGTGGTGCAGGTAATTTGTTAGGTTCTGAGCAAAGCGGATTTATGGCTGATTTAGGTTATGAAACTTATCAGAAGATTTTGAACCAGGCTATTACAGAGTTGAAGAATGATGAATTTCAGGACCTGTATTCTGATGAGATAGCAGGTGGCAATGATAAGATATCGGGAGATGATTTCGTAGACGACTGTGCATTGGAAAGTGATCTGGAAATGTATTTCCCTGATAATTATGTTCCAGGAAGTAGTGAACGTATGCTCTTGTATCGTGAACTGGATAGGATAGAGGATGATCTGGCTTTGGAAGAATATAAGAAGCGCTTAATAGACCGTTTCGGTCCTGTTCCTCATGAAGGTGAAGAGCTCATGCAAGTGGTACGTTTGCGTAGACTTGGTAAGCACTTAGGATGCGAGAAGATTATCCTAAAACAGGGTATGATGCAATTACAGTTTGTTTCGAATACGCAAAGTGCTTACTACAAGAGTATGAGTTTTGATCGAGTACTCAATTATGTAGCTTCTAATCCAAGAAAGTGTCACTTCAAGGAGATAAAAGGTAAGCGCATGATGATGATTGATAAGGTAAATAGCATAGGTCAAGCCACAGGATTGTTGGAAAGTATTGATCAAGCGGATGCGAAAAAGTAACTCTGCTTCAAAAGTCAGATATGAAAATCGCCGAATAGATAATTAGCATTCTATTCGGCGATTCATTTTTTATTGTATCTGATACTTATGCAGTAAGCAGTTCTTCTATCTGTTTTGCGATATTGTCAATACTTTCTGTAGGTTCGAATCGAGCGACAACCTGACCTTTCTTATTGGTGAGGAACTTGGTGAAATTCCATTTGATAGAAGGATTCTCTTTATAATTAGGGTCAGATTCAGTCAGCATCTTGTCGAGAATAGGGTAGATAGGATGACTTTCGTCCCAACCTGCAAAACCCTTGGTTTCTGTAAGAAACTTATAAAGCGGAGCTGCATCATTGCCATTCACTTTAATCTTCTTGAAACGAGGAAATTCTGTACCGTAAGTCAATTTGCAGAATTTGTGAATACTTTCGTCTGTACCAGGAGCTTGCTGTCCAAATTGGTTACATGGAAAATCAAGGATTTCAAAACCTTGAGCATGGTATTTCTCATAAAGCTTTTCGAGTTCTTCGTACTGAGGTGTAAAACCGCATTTTGTTGCTGTGTTGACGATTAAAAGCACTTCATTAGCGTACTCTTTGAGTGATACATCTTTACCTTTTCTGTCTTTTACAGAGAATTCGTAAACTGTTCTCATTTTCTTGTATAAAATATATTTAGATTCGATTTGAGTAAATGTAATTGCAAAGATAGCATTATTTTCTGATTAGCGATAACAAAAGTACAGAAATTACAAAAAAAATGGATCGTAGGGAATTCCCTATTCTCGTATCGTAAATTCCTTTTCAAGAATGGGGATTTTCTTTTTACCAATCGGTTTATTTATGTACCTTTGTGTTATAAAAATGAATCATAAATAAAGGGATGAAATTATGAAAAAGTTTACTTCTATATTCAGTATTGCACTGGTTATGTTAAGTGCATTGGCATTCACTTCTTGTGATAGAATGGAGGATATGGCTATGTCTGACACATTGCAGGGTATTTGGGGTGGAACCCTTCAAAGTACCTATTATGATGACTTGGGCTATCCTGTAGGTAATGATCAATATCTTACGATTTTCCGGTTCGATCGTCAGACAGCAACGAAGGGCACAGGAGTAGAAATTGACGTAATCGGTAATCGACGGGGGTATGGTCGATTTGATTGGGAAGTTCGCAATCAGACAGCCTACCTTTATTACGAAGATGGAACAAGAGCGATAATCTATGATTATACTCTGGATGATTATCATTTCGAAGGTTATATCGATGATGGTACCCATAGAGATATCTATTTCAACTTGAGTTTCATGTCTGACAGAGATTTTAATTCTTATTATGACGACTATTATGATACCTATTATAATTGGGCAAAGTCAAATCGTACAAGAGCTGGTTCAGAAGAAGGTGTTCTAATGAAAAAGGGAAAACTCTTTTTTGATAAGGATTCACTTAATGCGCTGAAAAGCAAGTAATTACGAATTTTAGCTGGGGGTATTCCTATTACAAATAGGGATTTTCCCCAAAGTGGTAGGGAAATTTCCCCCATATAGGTGGAAACTTTGTCGTATCTTTGCTCTCGTTAAAAGAAACATTTAGTAAGCATTAGTTATGAAACAGTTGAAATCATATCGAGTATGGATTGTTTTAGGGCTGTTGGCACTAACAATAGTAGGCTGTGATAATTATACTAATGAATGGTATCCAAGAAATCATCATGGGTATTATGATGACTATGTCTCTGATGATATGTTAGCGATGGCTGAATATATTGAAGGTCAGTGGTCGAGTACATTAATTGCTAAATATACAGAGGGTGGTATCGCTTATGCTGATAGCTTCTATGTAGATTATACTTTTCAGCGTAGCAAGAATCAGGCTTCGGGTATAGGTACTGAGTATACTTTTACTTTAGCAGAGGAGCCTTATAAAACGCGTAAGTTTACATGGTATATTAACCAAGATGGTCATGTTTATATAGACTTTGCAGATCATGTCAGCATGGTGATATATTATGATGACTTCAGGTTGGATAGAAGTCGGTTCTGGGGAACGATGACTGCTATCAAAGGGGTACAAGAGTATGATGAGTTTGATTTAACCTATCAGAGTGCTCATGCTAAGAGTAATCGTCTGGGAAATGGACGTAGCTATGGTGGAAAAGCCAATACTGTAATGGTAAAGGGTGTCGCCATGAGCAAAACGAAATAAAAATATTAGGGGTCAAAAAACGAGATATATTATTGCAGAAACGTGTTAAGTTAGAGATGTAAAGCGAGTATTACTGCATGCCTTTTGTGTAAAATTGGCACAAGTATAAATAGAAAAGAATGCTCGTAAGGGCATAAAATTCAAGAAGTAGTAATGACAATTTAAGGAATTAATTTTTAAAGTAGTATTTATTCAAGTTAGAGAGTAAAAAAAAGGGCAGCCGTGAGGTTGCCCTTTTTTCTTCGTATGGTGTCTTGAGTCGATATATACTTATCAGTTAAGTTTCCAGGCTCTTAGAATATTCTCTACAGCAAGAGATTCTACATGTTCTTCTGTGTCATCAGGCAAGTTACAGAAGAAGTCTATGCCGGTTTTTTCTTCCAGAGTATCGATATTTACGACATGGCTTGCAAGAGTTCCCTGCTTAGATGCTGAAACAGTTTGGTCGAACCAAAAGCCAATAGCTTTATAGCCAGAAGAGTTCTTCATCAATACAGCAGAAAAATAATATCTTGGCACAAGAAGCCCTTTGCTTGTCGTCGTGAATATATCTGTTGACTTGTCAATAGTACCACCTTTGCAAACATATAACGTATCAGAATGACTGGAATTAACTGTAATCCATGAACGAATTAAGCTTTCCATATCATTCCAGATACCAGCGTTGAACGAGTGAGCTTGTGGCTGCATGTTGGTAAGATAGAAGGTTTGGTAGTTGGAATTTGCTGAATTCAAACGATCAGCAGAGGGACAAAGATGGCCATGGTCATACTTAATATCCCCAAACGGATCGTTATCAACGCTATATTGATAGCTACTGTTCATGTCAGGATCGGATGGATACTGTGGGCTACCATAATAGCGTGTGGTACGTGAGAGTCGGTTACTCCAATACATTTTATAGCAAGACCATCGGTTGGATTTCTTTTCGGTGTCCCATTCTATGGAGTAGTTGAGAGAATCGCCATCAAGGTGGCTGATGATAATGCTATTACCTCCTTTTACCTTCGGAAACTCTAAATCGCCAATATATTTCATGCTTGCTGTTGGTATGTTGGCATTTACATTAGAAGCGGAAGGCCCAGATGTAGATGTTGAATTATCGTCATTACTACTGCCGCAAGCAACCAGAGCTAATACGCCCATGGCTAAAAATAAAGATTTAATTGTGTGCATAAGTGAAGTTTAGTTATATAGAATTACCTATTGAAATTTCGTTTAAAACGATAAAGGGTACGACCGACCGCATATGCAACTACGCTCGAACGTACCCTCTTGACTTAATATATACTTATAAAGGATATATTTACTTCTTCAGCTTACCGTAACGGTTCATGAAGCGGTCAACACGACCTGCTGTATCAACAAGCTTGCTCTTACCTGTATAGAATGGGTGAGAAGAGCTTGAGATTTCGATCTTAACCACTGGGTAAGTTTCGCCTTCAAATTCTACAGTGTCATTAGTCTTGCATGTAGAACATGTAAGGAACATATCGCCGTTGGACATATCCTTGAATACGACGGGACGATAGTCTGCTGGATGAATACCTTTTTTCATTTTAATCTAAAATATTTATTTATTAATAATAATGTCACTATACGTAACGAGTTGCAAAATTACGAAGAATTTTGCAACTCGCCAAATATTTTAGGAATTATTTTCCTTTTTAGTTTGCGTAATAGATTGTAATAGTCTGTACGCGAAGTTGTGTTCCTGCATTTTCACTAGCATTAGTGTAAACGGCTGTGTTGCCATTGAATGTAACTGTTGCGGTGGTGTTACCTACATAATCAGTTCCACTGTTTGAATCGCAAGTAAATACGACTTTAGCGATAGTAGACTTTCCTGTAATGGTAATGGTATTGTTAGCGTATACGCGAACACCTTTTGTCTTGTCGTAGTAAGTTGGAGCATTACTGTTTGTTCCTTTATCGAAAGTAACAGTTGCTTCGTCAGGCATAGTGATAGTACTACTTATTACACTTCCGTTTGTCAAACCAAGAGTGCTTAAGTCGATAGTAGTGCTAGTTGTGCCTGCTGTTACAGCATTGTTGATTAAGTTAACTGTTGTACCAGAAATAGTAATGTTTTCTCCAGTAGTTGTTTCGTCAGAGCCTGAAGTTGTACCTTCACCTTCAATAGAGATCAACTTGCTACCCTGAGCCATTTCCTTAGTAGAGTTATACTCTGTCAGTTTACCACAAACCACTACAGTCTGACCAACTTTCAACTGGTCTGCTGATGTAAACTTGTCACCATTCAAGTAGTAACCACGGTAAATCTCAAAATCGTTAGTAGAAGTACCATCGTCTGAGATATAGTAGGTAGCATTACCATAGCTTCCTGTATCGATGCTGCCAACTTTAGCCACAATACCCTTTACGTAAACTTCCTTATTAGAATCGTAGCTATTATTTTCGTAGAGTTTGAGAACGGCTGCTACATTATAAGGGTCTGTCTCTGTTCCTGTACCTGTAGGTTCTGCTGTTGATGTACCACTATTAGAAGCAGTCTTACCGTTTAAGTATACGATATGGCTCTTGTTTTTGACAAATTCTTTTGTACCATTGTAAATAGTAACGTTACCTGCAACTACTACAGAATCTCCAATTGCAATATCACTTTCAGAAGTGAATTTTTCACCGCCAAGGCCAAGACCGCGATAAACATAGAATGTAGTTGAGGCCTCTTCATCTTTAATATAATAGGTGATATTACCATAAGACTCATTAAAAGTACCTACTTGAGATACGATACCCTTTACATAGTAAGTAGCGTTTGCATCGAATTCATTATCCATTAAGCTATCGAGAGCGACAACATTGAATGGATCTTCTGCAGTACCAGAACCCTTAGGTGCTACTTTAATCTCAGTATTTTCGCTGTCAGTTGGCAATGTATAAGGAGCTGGTACATCTTCACAACTAGTGAGAGAAAGTACGCTAACAGCTAATGCTATTGCTGAATAAACTAATTTTTTCATATTTGATTTCTTTTTTTTCTAATCTGTTATTTAATATCATTTAGGTCGCGAGCAAGAATCTGCCAAGTTGAGTTGTAAATGGTGAAGATACCAGTTACATCACATGTTCCAGATTTGATGATATCGTTCGCAAAGTCTGCATAAGTACTGGTGCGTAAACACAAATTACTAGAGTTGTATCCTGTAAACGCACGGTTAGCACAGTTTGATGTCAGTGATACACTACCATCGTTTGGAGCATAAACATTCTTTCCGTTAGCATCCTTGAAAGTAACGCCCTTGATCGTCATCAGCTTTCCTGCATTGTCGAAAATATAGGATGCATCAGATAGCTTTGAAACATCAAAATCTTCTTTCAGACTGTTCAGTTTGGTAGTATCAGGTTCACCTACAAGCTTGTAGTGCTTTTCCCAAGTATAGCGGTCCATGCGACCTACGCCTTTGGCGCCAGTGCTCGTATTGGTATAAATACCACCAACTTCAGCCTGACCACCATAGCCACCGATAATTAAATCTTTTAAGTCGATGATGACTTCCTGGCCTTCAGGTAAGTAGCCATAGAGACCACTAGCTGAAACACATACGAGAAGAGCGCCAGTTTCGTCCTGGATAGAAATCTCCTGATAGATATTACCACCACGGTCATTACCCGTTACAATACCTTTGATTTGCATATCTTCAGAAATCGTGGTATATGAATTACCGGTAATCTTATTCTTATATTTGGCTTTCAGTTGAGCAATTGTAACCAGATTAGTTGTCTCAATGCTATTATCGCCATAAGGTGATTCATCCAAGGTTGGGTCTGCATAGCTGCTTCCCATACACGAAGCAAAGATAACCCCTGCGAGCGCCAATGCTAAATATTTTAATTTTTTCATTGTTGTCTTTTTTAGAATCTATAAGATATCTGGAACATACCATTAGTACCCCATGCATAGAACTTCTTAGGGTTCTTAGAGAAGCTGTAAACGCGAGCTTTGGTAGTATTGGTAGTAGTATTAATGGTGTAGTCGCTTCGGCTCTGTACATAACCACCTGTTACAAGGTGAGTATTGTTCAGGATGTTGCTGACCATCAGATTAAAGTTCAATGAACCCTTCTTCAGGCGGATACTCTTGCCGATACTTCCGTCAACCATCCAGCCACCATGACCTCTATACTGTTCTGGTATTATGTAGTTACCATCATTATCGACATACCCCATCTTAGACATCGTGCCACCATAAAGCATATTTGGCGCATAAGACAAGTAGATGGCATCATACCAGTTGGCATTAAGGTCGATATACCAGCCATTCTGGTGGAAGCTCAAACCTGCGCTACCCATAGTAAGAGGAGTACCGTTATCGCGATAACCCTTGTTGTATACAGTCTCAGTAACGTATTTACCCTCGATAGAGTTTAAGTAGATGCCATTGGCATTATTGATATACTTAGCCTCGCTTATAGTACCTAATCCCTTCAAATCAAGGAATGAAGTTAGTTTTACTTTCAAACCGAGTTCTACACCATAATATTCTTTCTCGATACCAGTCATAGAAAGATATGAGAATGAATTAATATCATCGTAGTAGAAATTCTGCCATTCAGTTACGTGGTCAAGACGGTTGTAATAGCCATTAATATTAGCCTGCAACCAACTGCCCTTATACTGATAACTAAATTCGCTGCTGAATACATGCTCGTCTTTCAAGTTGTTTACGAAGTCATTATTCATTTCAGGAGCAGCGAAAGCGGTGTTTGCTGTAGGAGCGTTCCACTCGTAGCCTATGCCCAAAGCAAGAACGTGGCCTTTACCTGCATCATAAGTGATACGACCTTTACCGCCGCCTTCCCAGAAGCGAGCTACACCACTTTTACCGTATGAGTTATCGGCAAACATACCGTTACGCATCGCACCGTTGCGCTGCATGGTTTGGAAACTTGTTTTACCAGAAACCATCAACTGTACTCGACCTACATTAGAAGTATAACTGCTCCAAAGAGTTGCTTTGTTGTTGTAGATTCTGTAATCGTAACCGAAAACATCACCTTCCTGTACTAAAGCGCCTT
Source organism: Segatella baroniae B14 (assembly GCF_022024235.1). Classification (GTDB taxonomy): domain Bacteria; phylum Bacteroidota; class Bacteroidia; order Bacteroidales; family Bacteroidaceae; genus Prevotella; species Prevotella bryantii. Next base: position 1,356,563 of record NZ_CP091799.1, on the reverse strand, counting down.
TACGGTCAGCACCCATAGTGTTCAAGTCGTATTGATATTGATCGCTTAGAGCAGAGTAGTTACCTAACGCATAGCTGTTTACATTGTGGAATGACGTTGCACCGAGAAGATCGTCCATTGTTTTGTAATGGCGATCATTGTTGGTCTGTCCGATAATACCCAAATTCCATACAGAGTGCTTGGTATCATGTTTGGTCAGAGTAGATGCCAAGGTCATATTGAAGGCATCATTATGTTTTGCCTCCACATAATACAAAGCATCCTGACCAGTAGCAGCTGCAGACTGGTTAGCATAGTATAATTTATCCCAGTTGATTTGACGATTAGCCTTTGACAACGTAAAGAAGTTGTACGCAGAAAGCCACTGGTTATAATCATTGCCGATATTGTTGCCTCCCCATACATCATAATAACTAGAAGGAAGAGCTTTCCAATAGTCAGGCTGTGGATTTTCACTATTATTGTAATTCAAGCGTGTACCCTTATACATGCTATATTTACCAAAGAGACTTGTTACCAGTTTGGTATTGTTGTCAATGTTCCAGTCCCAAGTAAGAATAGCAGAAGGAGCGAAATCGTTGATAACGCGAGAATTACGTTTATGTCCGTTCTGATAGCCCCAGTAAGGGTTGTACTGATTGTCATTAGCGAGCCAATACATTTCGTCAGTAGAAGCACCCTGTGAAGCGCGCTCGGTAGGATTACCCCAAGTAGAGAAAGAAAGGCTATGACCATTCTTCCACATTTTCTGAACTCCAAAGAAATAAGAAAGTGAGTTGTAGAACGTACCCTCGACATAGCCCTGTTTAGCCCAGCGATAGGTTACACCTCCGGCAAAAGCCCAACCTCTAGGGTTGAAACCAGAAGCATAAGTATACATGCCACGCGCCGTATAGTTGCGATTAGCAGCAGCAATCGAAACAAAGTGACCTTCTTGCATAGCACCCGCACGGAAGTCATAATTATTACTTCCAGCTAGACTGTTAAGACCAAAATTGTTGCTTTCAAATGGAAGAGCAAATTCTACATTGCGAGTGAAGCGATTTAAACCACCCACATTAGAGAATCTGAATTGTCCTGATTCCATGTCGTTCAATGGAGCACCGTTCGCATAAACCTGATTGTACTTCTGGTTTAAAGCACGATAGCGATAACGCATAGGAGAAAACAAATAACCAGCCTGAGATGCGAATAGATTAGTGCTGGAATTTAGAATGGTCACGTTTTGTGACATATTCTCGTCCTCTCCCAATTGTGCTTCGGTGAAAGTGAATGCCTGCTCATCTAGACCCTGGGCTTGCTTTTGCTCTGTATTATTAGTGTTTTGAGCAAGCGCAATAGGGGTGTAGCAGAGAGCCATCACAGCAATCTTTACCTTGTTTTGCATATTCTAAATTTAATAAAAATTATACTTTTCTGTGCAAAGTAACGAAATATATTTTAAAAAAGGAAGTGTTTTTAGTTAAATTTTTCAGTTGTTTTGGCTTTTATATCAAATTAAATCACGATATTTGCAGAATACTTTCATCATATGTAAGTTAAGGAAGTTAGTAAGGTTAAAATTTTGGATAAACATTTTTAGCATTAATGAAAAAGAATATTCTTTTGTTGGCAGCTTGGTTTATGGCCTGCCTCACTGTATCTGCTCAGAAATCGTTTGTAGGTTATGCTATCGGTTTCTATAATCAAGAAAACTTGTTTGATACTTGTCATGATGAAGGCAAGAATGACTATGAGTATTTACCTGCCAAGGGCTGGAATGGTCTTAAATATTCGAATAAATTGAAGAATATGGCTCAGGTACTTTCTGAAATGGGAACAGATGTAATTCCTGTAGGATGTGCTGCGATTGGTCTTGCTGAAGTAGAAAACGATAATGTGCTTAAAGATTTAGTAGCTCAGCCAGCTTTGGCAAAGCGTGGTTTCAACTTTGTGCATATTGAGGGACCAGATCGTCGAGGTATCGATTGTGCCTTATTGTATAATCCTCAGTTATTTCAAGTAAGAAATGTAAAATTAGTTCCTTATGTTCAGGAATTAAAAAAAGACAGTGCTTTTTACACCCGTGGCTTCCTTACTGTAAGTGGAACTTTGGCGAATGAGCATGTTACGATTATTGTATGTCATTTACCAAGTCGTTTCAGTGCCAGTTTCTATCGTGAGAGTGGTGCACGCCAGATAAAAGTTGTTAAAGACTCTTTGCTTCGTGAAGATCCTACCTGCAAGGTTATCGTGATGGGCGATATGAATGATGATCCTGAAGATGCGAGCATGTATAAAGAGTTGGCTGCTAAGGAAAATATTAATAAGGTAAAGGCTGACGAGATGTTCAATCCTTGGTATAATGTACATCAGTCTGGCACTGGTACATTAAGTTATCAAGGTGCCTGGAACCTTTTCGATCAGATTATTCTGAGCCCAACTTTGATCAATCAGAACGGTAGCAAGGATTATTCTACACTAAAATATTGGAAGAATCAGATTTTCCGTCGTGATTATATGTTCCAGACAGAAGGAAAGTATAAAGGTTCGCCAAAGCGTACTACAGCAGGTGGTGTTTGGCTTAATGGTTATAGCGATCACCTCCCAACAGTAGTCTATCTTTTGAAGGAGAAGAAGTAATGTCTACAGAAATGCCGATAGAGACCCATCCCTTTGAACCGTGGCTACCTAAGAATGCTCGGTTATTGATGTTGGGTACATTCCCACCTTCACCCAAGCGGTGGTGTATGGATTGGTATTATCCCAACTTCATGAATGATATGTGGCGAATCTTCGGCATTTGTTTTTTTGACGACAAACAGCATTTTATCGTTCCAGGTGAAAAGCGTTTTGCGCTCGAAAAAATAAAAACGTTCCTTGAAGAGAAGCGAGTTGCTATTTTTGATACAGCTCTTCGTATTCGTCGTACTAAAGGAACCGCATCCGATAAAGATTTGGAAATTGTTGAGCCAGCTGATTTAGACAGCATGCTTCGCGCTTTACCCGATTGTAGAGGTGTATTGACAGCAGGTCAGCTGGCAACCCAAATATTTACAGAACATTATGGTATAACAGCTGCCAAGAAAATGAAAATGGGCAGTTATGTTGAATTTCAGTTTGAAGGTAGGTCTCTGCGTTTGTATCGCATGCCAAGCAGTAGTAGGGCTTATCCGATGGCAACCGAGAAAAAGGCAGAATATTATCAGCGTATGTTTGATGATCTGCTGAAGTAACACAAAAAAATAATCAATAAATAGAGAATGGAAGATAATGTAACTATTATTGGAATTGCAGGTGGAACTGGTAGTGGCAAGACTACTGTCGTGAAAAAGATAGTAGAGGCTTTGCCTCCACATTATGTAGCAGTAGTTCCACTTGATTCGTATTACAATGATACGACACATATGACAGAAGAGGAGCGTCACGCTATTAATTTTGATCATCCAGATGCCTTCGACTGGAAGTTATTGACCAAGCAAATCAATGAACTCCGTCTTGGACATGCGATAGAGCAGCCTACATATTCATATTTGCAGTGTAATCGTCTTCCTGAAACTATCCATGTAGAGCCAAAGCCAGTTATTATTATAGAAGGTATTATGACTCTTTTGAATAAGAAATTACGTGAAATCATGGATCTCAAGATATTTGTAGATTGCGATCCTGATGAACGCCTTATTCGTAATATTCAGCGAGATACGATAGATCGTGGCCGCACTGTTAGTATGGTTGTAGAACGCTATTTACAGGTGCTCAAACCGATGCATGAACAGTTTATTGAGCCAACCAAGCGCTATGCCGATTTGATAATCCCTCAGGGAGGTGAGAATAGTAAAGGTATAGGTATACTATGTAAATATATCGAAGGACTGGTTCCTGCAATATAAAAAAGAAGAGCGCCCTCAATACAAGAGGGCGCTCTTTGTAATGGTGAGTTGGTATAACGTTAATTCTATATCTACTCGAAATCTTTTTCTGATAGTTCTTCGTTGGTCTTCTGCTCACGGTTAGAATTTGTATGGGTATCTTCAGCAGAAGATGTCGTGGTTGGTGTTGCATGCTGATTAGCTAAAGTTCTCTTTATCTGATGTATTTTGATGGCGTTGATACATTCGATAACCCCATAAAGCAGCATACTCCATCCGATGATTACCAATGGAGTCTCTGCAGATTCCAGCGGATTAACCATAATAAAGATGCCTATTAGAAGAATGATGCTAGGTATAATCCACCAGAAAAGACCGATTTGAGCGAACTTATTGGCAGAAGCAAGGTTGGCAAACATGTTAATGGCACCTAAGATGAGAATAGATGCTAGAATGTACATCAGTCCGATAATAAATGTACTAGGCATAACCGTGAGAATACCACCTAACACGAGACTGCCGATGCCTACTATAGGAAAGGTAGGTTTTCTGTTGATGATCAATTTGCCATTGCTGTCGAATACCTGTATATCTTCATCTTGATGTTTGATAGCGCTGTAATAAGAAACGACCGAAATCAAACCGGAGATGAGGAAGATAATACCGATAGCTATCATGAGCCAGTGCATCATTTCTTGGCGATATTGAATAAGCAGAATACCCACGATAATAGCACAAATACTTCGAAAATATGAACTTTGTAATGCTTTCATAGAAAATATATTTTTCTGCAAAGATAATAAATTATTTAAGATATTAAACGAATTATGACAACATTATATCTAGTAAGGCATGGTGAGACTTATGACAATGCCAACCATGTTATGCAAGGGCAAACCCCAGGCGAACTTAATGAAAATGGAATAGCTCAGGCTGAATCTGTGAGCCATCAGATGGCAGACAAGGAAATCGATGTATTTGTCTCTAGTGACTTACATCGCTCTGTGCAAACGTGTGAAATCATAGCAGCTCCTCACCATGCTCAGGTAGAGCAGATACCACTATTGCGTGAGCGAGATTGGGGAAGTTTCACGGGTAAGTACATTCCTAATTTGCAAAATGTCAAACCAGAGGAATGGCCAGAGGATATAGAAAGTATACCCCGTCTGAAATCTCGAGCTACCAATTTTCTGACCTATATTAAAACAACTTATCCTGATAAAGTCGTGTTAGCTGTAGGCCATGGCATTATCAACAAAGCTATTCAAAGCGTCTACTACAAAAAGCCGATGAATGAAATTAAACCGATGACCAATGCAGAAGTACGTATTCTCATTTTATAGCATTGGCTTATTAATCAAGAAGACACCTTGCTGAATTTAATCTGCAAGATGTCTTCTTCAATTATCCTATTTCGTCTTTTTAACCTTATATCTTATCTGTGTCCGCCGCCCAAGCTTGATCTCTCAGTGTGACCCTTGCTTGAACTTTCGCTAGAAGAGCGACTACTACCGATATTGCTGTTAACTCTACTTCCTCCGAATGAACCGCTTCTTACCGTAGAACCGCCAAAGGAGCGATTTGCATTAGAACGATTTTCATTAGAGCGGTTACTAAAGTTTCCGTAATTACGGTTAGTATTGCGCTCGATACCTCTAGTAACAGTAGACCTTGTGCTACTTTCACGATTGCCAAATCGTCCATTTCTGTTATCTAAAGACGGATTACTCCGATTATTATTGTTCGTTAATCCTCCGAACGAACGGTTTGCATTACTTCTACTATTACGATTCGTACTGATATGGTCACGTGTATCAAAGTGTTGTCCACGTCCGTATTTACCATTATTCCATCCATCTCTCATGCCAACATGGGTGATTCTGTCGTGATGTCTCCAGGTACGGTTAGCATACCAAGAACGTCCTCCATTATGTCGCCAACTGTGTCCACCGCGATAAGCGACATAGACTCTTGGACGACCAAAGTAGAAGTAGTTACGATGTGGATATCGTGCGTAAATTCTGAAGTGCCAATAACCGCCATCCCAATAAATAGGGCGATAGAAGTATAGGCAATTGAGGAAAGCGCGATACTGCCAGTCGAGTAATACATATTGCAAATCTAAATTTCGCTGATTCCAATATACACCAAAAAGATTGTCGTAGCTATCGATGCTCATCAGATAATCCAGATTGATTTCATAGGCAGCTTCGTACTGCTCATCAGTCAGATTAAGTTCATATGCCATCTTATCAGTTAAGAATAATGCTTCGTCACGTGCCTGATTGTAACTCATGGCGCTAGCAGAAACTGTTATGGTCAACAGTGCTATCAAGGCTATAATCATCTTTTTCATATTCGTGAGATTTAATTGTTTCTATTATTTTATCCTGATGCAAAGATATGCAGTCTGTTTAGTATTATGGGGGGAATATCCCTAAATCGATAAGGGAAAATCCCTATGTCTTTAAAATAATAACGAGACAATAACGTTATATATTATAAAATTGGTTGTTGTAAAAAAGTTAAAAATGAAAATAGGATACGCTATCCTTATTGCAAGTATTAGTAGCCCGTTTCCGTTATATGCTCAATATGCTTGGCAGGAGGGGACTGATAGAGAAGCATTACAGTTAAATCAGAACATTACTTATAAGCTCGAGATGCAGAGCTCCTTTTCAAATCACGAAACACCATTATGGCTAAATGCTAATAAATATGGACTAAGCTCATTAGATAAATATAATGGCTATTTACGTGGAAGCCTTACTCGGCCACTTCAGACAGATTCAGCTCGACGATGGGGTATAGGATATGGGGTCGATGTGGCAGTACCCATACATTATACCAGTAAATTTGTTCTTCAGCAGGCTTATGTTGAGGCTCGTTGGCTTCATGGTACACTTACAGTTGGTGCCAAAGAGTATCCTATGGAGTTGAAGAATAATAGTCTGAGCAGTGGATCGCAGACATTAGGTATTAATGCTCGCCCAGTGCCACAAGTAAGGTTAGCCCTGCCTGAGTATTGGACAATTCCAGCTTTAGGTCGATGGCTTCATATCAAGGGACATATCGCTTATGGTAAATTCACGGATAGCAATTGGCAGCAAGAATTTTCTACAAGTTCTTATCATTATGCTACAGGAGCCTATTATCATAGTAAAGCAGGTTATTTGAAAATAGGCAGTCCTGAGCGTTTTTGTCCTTGGTCATTTGAAATAGGATTAGAAATGGCTGCCCAGTTTGGTGGAAATTGTTATAATGCTAATAATTCGTACAGTTCAGCACCTGTAACAGCTCCTCATGGGTTAAGAGATTTTTGGCATGCTTTTGTGCCGGGGGGGCAGGATGCCGCAGATGGAGAGTATGGTAATGTAGAAGGTAATCAGCTAGGCAGTTGGGTAGCTCGTTTGATGTACGATTCTGATTCTTGGATGTGGTCTTTATATGCCGATCATTTTTTTGAAGATCATTCCCAGATGTTTCTTCTTGATTATGATGGATATGGTGATGGTCCAGACTATATGGAAAAGCAGCATTCACGCTTCTATCTTTATAAGCTCAAAGATATGATGCTGGGTACCGAACTTCAATTTAAATTTGGAACTTGGCTTCGAGGACTTGTTTTCGAATATATTTATACCAAATATCAGAGTGGACCATATAATCATGATCGAACCTATAACATAGCAGATCATTTAGCAGGTCAAGACGATTATTACAATCACAGTTTCTATTCCGGATGGCAACATTGGGGGCAAGTAATGGGCAATCCTTTGTATCGATCACCACTTTATAATACAGACGGGAGTATTCGTGTAGAGAACAATCGTTTTTGGGCTTTACATTTGGGAATCAATGGTAAGCCAAGTGAGCGATTAGATTATCGCTTATTAGCAACATTTCAAGAAGGTTTTGGTACTTATAGTGACCCATATACCCGTAAACGTCATAATGTGAGCACTATGCTTGAAGCTACCTATCATTTCAATCATAATTGGCATTTAAAGGGAGCCTATGGTATGGATTTTGGCAGTATTTTAGGTGAAAATACAGGCTTTCAGTTAACGGTATCTAAAACAGGAGTTTTACATTTTAAAAAGCGTCAGTAATCGTGAAACGTATAAAATATAATTTGACCGGATTTTTATTTCTAATGATGAGTGCAGTCATCTGCTCCTCATGCACATTAGAAACGAGTGATAATGGTGATTTAGATGGTTTTTGGCATTTAGAAGCAATAGATACTCTTGCCACAGGTGGGCATTACGATTTAAGCGACCAAAAACTGTTTTGGGGCGTGGAGCATAAGCTCATTGCGCTTCAAGGAAGTGATTTCAGTTTTTATTTTCGATTTACATATACCGGCGATAGTTTGAAACTCTCTTCACCTTATATCAATCATTGGCACCAGGATATGGAGGATGGTGGTGATATACCTGTTGATGATCCTGAGATACTACGCCCTTATGGTATTCAGAATTTAGAAGAGAACTTTGCTGTAGAGGCTCTAAGTGGTTCTAAAATGATATTACGCTCAAAAGAATTGAAACTATATTTTACTAATTTCTAGTTATCGCTAGAATTTTTTTCCACTAATGATATTGGTAAAAGTCTTGAGCAATATCTTGCAATCGAACCACCAGCAGTGATGTTCCAGGTAGTACAAATCTAGCTCCAGTCTTCTAAGCATTTTCTCTATGGTATCTGTATATCCATTATATAAAGTAGCATAAGAAGTTACTCCTGGTCGTATCTTGTACAATTGAGTATATCGGGCATCTCTTTCTATGATTTGATTAATATAGTATTTTCGTTCCGGTCTAGGTCCGATAAAAGCCATGTCACCTTTTATGACATTCCACAGTTGAGGAAGTTCATCCAAATGGTGATTTCTCAGGAATTTGCCCACATGAGTTAGGCGTGGATCGCCTTCGATATCCAGTAATTGAGGTTCTCCATGTTCTTCTGCATCCATTCGCATACTTCTAAATTTATAAATCATGAAAGGTTCACCATGTAAACCAATTCTTTCTTGGCTATAGATTACGGGAAGCCCGTCCTCCATACGAATGGCAAGAGCAATAACAGCAAGTAGGGGTGAAAATAATACGAGGCATATTATGGCCAAAATGCAATCTATAGCACGTTTCATATAGCGCATTCCTCCTTCAATTTATGCTGATAAACAGCTCCAATGATCAAATGTAGCCCCGTATAAAGAGCAATATCTGTTAAAAAGACGTATGTAAACCCGATAATAGGGAATAGAAGCATGTTAATAGCGATAAAAGCTAAGGCAAGGCCAAGAATAGTGATGAGAGCCTGGTGCATCGTCAACCCAAGATTCATTAATCTGTGATGAATATGGTTCTTATCAGCATCAAAGATTGGCCGATGATAGCGAAGTCGGTATATAATAATACGAGCGACGTCAAAAGTAGGTATCAACAATAGGGAAACGGCTATATTCATGCGTGTTGGTTCAAAGGCCATTACCAATCGATTGTCCATAGAGAGTTTAACAAAGAGGAAACTTAGGATAAACCCTAAAGTTAAACTGCCACTATCCCCCATAAAAATTTTCCGATTGTTTTTGCTTTTGCCAAACAAATTAAAGTACAAGTAAGGAACTAATACCCCCATAAGACCAGCTATCAGAATACAATATACAGCGAGTCCCTCTTCCATGAAGGTTAGCAAGAATCCGCCCAAAGCAATTTCTGAAAGACCAGCACATAATCCGTCGATACCATCAATAAGGTTCATGGAATTACAGATGAAAACAATGATAAAGATGGTTAGAGGCACCCCCACCCAATAGGAAATCTCATGGATACCAAAGAGACCATACAGATTATTGATATATAAGCCAGCCAGTGGTAATAGGCTTGCCGAAATGATTTGCACGACGAATTTGATATTTGCACTCAATCCTATGAGATCGTCCACGATACCTACAGAATAAATCAAAAGTAGACCGATTAAAAAGTAAATCGACCAAAGACTAATCTGAATCGTACCTTTTCCAAACTGACTGTTAAAAACAAACAGAGCAATAATGAATGATAAAAGCATACTAGGCATAAAGGAAATGCCTCCCAAGCGAGGTACTAAGTTCTTGTGTACCTTGCGAGAATCTGGTATATCGTATAAGTTTTTGTCTTTACAATAGTTTAGTATTTCAGGTATTGCGATGAATCCGCATATGGCGCTTAGTAGAAAAGCTCCAAGTATCAATAATATTGTTAAGGTCATACAAGTATTTGTCTATTACTTTGTATATACAACTGATAAATTAAGGATATATTGTGCCTATCATTTTATTTTTTACGTAGTAATATTATGGAGTTTCCCACTTAAAGGTTATTCTCTTTCACATTTGATAAATAAAATCCTTTAAGTGGGAAAAACTCATCTTGCATTAATTTGGAGTATTACTTGAGTATTAATCTATGCTTTTTTATATCTTAGCTTTTGTCCAAAGTCAGGTAAAACGATATTGAGTATTTTTTTAGTTATCTGAATACCTACTAGTGAAAGATAATATAAATATGCCTGAATCCTGTTTCCACCATTTTTTAATACGATATTGATATAGTCATCTTTCTTTTGTATTATTGATTTGGATGTAAAACCTCCAGCAACAAAAACAGCCATATCGTATTCTATTCTATGGAACTTCGCACCAAGTCGATCTGCTCTCATCAGAAATTCCAAGTCCATTGGCCATCTAATATCTTCATCATAGACACCAAATTTCTTGTACCCTTCACGTGTTACGAACATACCTTGATGAGCCACATGTCTTAGTAATGGCATCTTAGGGAAGGTCTTAGACGGAATTTCTCTACAACGAAATCCTGTTTCTGCGTCTTCCATAAGAATATTACCTTGGTATATATCTGATTCTCCATCGAATTCATCAGCGATTTTCTGTAGGGCACCTGGCAAAAAGAAATCATCCGAATTGATAATGCCTATTACATCGCCTGTAGCCTTAGCTATGCCTTTGTTAAATGCTTGACTTATATTTTTGTCTTTACCTGATTCAATAATAGCAATCTTGTCTCGATATTTATTCACGATATATAGAGTCCGGTCTGATGATAATCCATCAATAATAATATATTCAAGATTAGGATAATCTTGATTTAAAACACTTTGAATCGTGCGCTCAACAGTTTTCTCACTATTGTATGTAGGTGTAATTATGCTGATTTTAATGTTTGACATATTATAATGGAATTAATATATATTTAATAATGTAGCAATTTTGAATAGTCTCCATACTGATTTTTCTGATGGCTCTAAACGTGAGTCTTGAATCAGTTTGCATCGCTTTACGATACTCTGTTTAGCATCAATAAATTTCTTCAATATGTCTTTGTTCTCATTGCACATCATCTGGTTGTATCCATTCCAAATCTCTTGAGCTCTACGATATCTAGAGTGTTCTGAATATACAAATCTATGGTATCTACGTTTCCATTCGTGCATTTCACCTTGACCTTGCCCGATGGTATTGCTTGAATGTTGACGATAGAGAATGTATGAATTTGGATCAAATACTATCTTTGCACCTACAGCTAGTGCAACACTATATATCCAAACATCGTGCATGGGAATGTAACTAGGTGTGTACAGATTTATTATATCTCTTAATTTCTTATTAAATACCATGGTGCACCCAGGAATAAACTCATATACTAATGATTCTCCAAATGTAAGTTTTGGATTAATGATCGGTCCAGGAATGGGATTTAAATTCTCATCAGTGAGTTGGGTCCTGCTGAAATAAAGTGCAGGTATATCATCATATGGTTTGATAGCTTCTACGCCTGTTGATACTTTTTCGGGTTTCCAATAGTCGTCTTCATCAGCAAATGCATAGTAATCAGCATCGTGAGAATCTTTTACTAGCTGCATGAAACTGTGTGCTGGCTTTAGATTTTTGCCTTGATACCATGTAAGTTGATCTTTACTCTGGTATTCATCGAGTATCTTAGGAGTGTTATCTGTAGAACCATCATCGCGTACCAGCAGATCTATTTCTACATTTTCTTGGGCAAGGAGAGAGTCGATCATCTCTTTAATATAACGTTCTCCGTTGTATGATGATAGCAATATATTTACTTTATTCATTTTTGATATTTTATAGTTCTGCAAATATTTTCTGAGCGACTTTGACAGATTCAGCATCAGTAAAATGATCGCAGATGCGCTTATGGCTGGCTTCTGCATATTGATTTAATAATTCTGGAGTAGTAAGAATCTTGTCGATTGCTTCTGCATAAGCTTTGGTGTCGTAAAGAGCAACCTCTTCTCCTGTAACGCCTTTTAGGTTTACCCAATTTACTCCAGAACCTTCAATATGAAAGGTTACAGGGACACATTTACAATACATAGCCTCTGCTAGAGCTACACCAAAAGCTTCCTGCTTGGTGATGCTAGCAAATCCAAAGATATCAGCAGCATGATAGTAACAGCGAAGATCGTTGCAGCTTACCTTCCCAAGAAACTCGATACGCTTATTATTGGCTGCAAGTTGTTTCAGTTTGTTGGTTTCAGGACCGCGTCCAGCGATTAAGATTTTAACATTGCTTTTAATGTATTTTTCTGCAGCTATTAGCTGATCTATGCCTTTATATGGTATGTGTCTACCAACGAATAGTATCAGTTTACTACCTTTATATTTTTGTTTTATATCTTCTATTCTCTCTTTATCACCTTTGCGAAGATCGAAGTCACTCACGATCATTCCATTTTGTAGTACCTTAACTTTATCACGATATTTAAAAATAGGACTCGAAGGGTCTATATAATTTGGACTTGTAGCAAGAATCAAATCTGATTTTCGTAATGCTTCATTTTCTATTGGTTTAATCATTTTGTATAACCATCCCTTGGTTAGAATATCTGAATGCCAAAGTAATATCTTCTTACAATCATTTGGCAATACTCTATTTGCGATAGGATATACAAATGGATTAGGGCAATGTATAATAGCAATCTCTGGTGAATATAGTTGTACTACATTCTGTAGTTCTTTCCAGTAGGAGAAACATATATCTTGAGATGCAATATTTAGAGTAGGTGAGATTCGATATACTTTAGTACCATTTACCTCATTTATGCAAGTTCTGCCATTTTTAGCAAAACAGATGACAACATGATTATAATCCATTAAGCCTTCAACTAGATATTTTGCAACGGTTTCTATACCGCCCTCATCAGGATAATAATATTTAGATATATGAATAATTGTCTTCTTCATTGTGCGTATTTTTTTAAATAACGTATAATATTTAATAATATTACCGAGTCCTCTTTAAAAAGTAACACTTGTGATTATTATTTAATATTCCCAAAACAAAGTTGTTTTTCATGCAATTTTGATATCATCTGCAATGGATTTATTTTCTCAGTCAGTTCATATTGTTGTATTGTGGATTTCACAAAGTTGGCATTAAGATCCATATATAACAAATAATGTCACATTTAAAATGGGCAGATATTTATAAAATAAAGAAGAAAAAATATCGTTAAATTCTAAAATAAATATTAACTTTGTAACAAATACAACAAAAAATGGATGTAAATAGACAATCACACGAAATAGACATTGTTGGATCAATTAAGAAAGTATTGGAGGAAAAGAAACTTCTTGCAGTTGTGCTTGGAGTCTCTGCAGTCTTAGGTGTTTGTATAGCATTGAGTACCCAGAAATCATATACTACTTCTGTGGTATTGGCACCTGAGGTTTCGGCAAGTGGAACTATGTCTGAAAGTTTGAGTGATATGGCTTCAAGTTTTGGTATTGATTTAAATACAAAGGGCTCAATGGATGCTATTTATCCGGAGATATATCCAGACATCTTTGCATCAAACGATTTTATTATTAGTCTTTTTGATGTAAAGGTAACTACTAAGGAAGAAGGTAAGACTAAGACTTATTACGAGCATCTTAAATCAGATGGTAAAGTGCCTTTCTGGTCATACCCTGGTATCTTCATTCGCAATTTTTTAAAGAAAAAAGAAGCAGGAAAAGGTGGAAAGATTAATCCATTTATGCTTTCTGAAGATGATGAAGGTATATGCAATGGAGTGAGAAATAGCATTGGATGTCTAGTAGATAAAAAAACAAGTGTTATTACTATATCAATGACAGATATGGATCCAATGGTAGCTGCAATCATGGCTGATACTCTTCAAAGCAGACTGCAATCTTACATCACAGAATATAAAACAAAGAAAGTAAGGAACGATCTTAAGTATTATGAAAAACTATATGCTGAGAGTAAAGCTGATTATGTTAAAGCTCAACGTTTATACGCTTCTTTTTCTGATGCTGATCAGGATGCTGTTCTTCAGACTTTCCAGAGTAAACGAGATGAGTTGGAAAATGAGATGCAGTTGAAATACAATATTTATAATGGCATTGTTGCTAAGCTTCAGAATGCTAAGGCCAAGGTTCAAGAACAGACACCAGCATTTACGATTATTCAGCGACCTACAGTTCCTAACAGAGCTTCCAGTACGCCGAGATCAGTTATGGTAATTATGACCATGATGTTTGGCTTTATAGCCGATTCTCTTTGGGTACTTTTTATCCGTGATTTCGTTAAAAACCGTAAAACAAATAATGCGTAGGCATGGCTTATAGCATACCTTATATAGTATTAGTGCTATCCCTTGGTTGTGCAGGAGTAGTCTTTGACAATACAAAAGATGAAATACTTAAAAAGCGACTTTATATTGGGTCGCTTTTGGTAGTTTTTATATTCTTTGGTTTTAGAGGATATATTTTGAGCGACTGGGTCAGTTATTATCCATATTTCTTTGATTGCTCTTGGGATAATATTTCCAACTATGAGTTTGGAAGTTCGAAATATTGGGAACCAGGGTATACGCTTCTAAATCTTATAGTTAAGGGATTGTGGGAAAATTGGCATTTTTTTGTATTTGTTAGTTCATTAATCAATTTTGGACTTTTATATAATTTTCTTCGCAAAAGGACAGAGAATATGCCGATTATTCTTATGTTGGTTATTGTGTTTGAAGGTTTAATGATATTTACTAATCTGATGCGTAATGCTATTGCAATTTTGGTGTTTTTAAATGCATTAGATTATCTAGTAAAGCGTAAGCCTTTAGAATACTACGCTCTTTGCCTAGTAGCTCTCTCTTTTCATACATCTGCACTGGCTTATTTTCCATTGTATTTCTTTTTCCATCTGCGTCCAAACAAGTGGATTTATTTGTGTATTTTCATTATTTGTAATCTGATATTCCTTAGTCGTATTCCGATTTTTTTGACTTTAGTAAAGATGGTTGGGGTTAGTGAAATTTTTGCTGATAGAATTGAAATATATACAGAGTATCTAACTAGTAGTACACCTCTGTCTATTGGATATTTAGAACGTTTGCTTACGGGTACATTGATATTCTGCTATTATGATAAGTTAAAGGAAGTTCGCAATGAGGGTGGAATATTCATTAATGCCATGATAGCATACTTTGTGCTATTTTTCATCTTTAATGAATTTGAAGTTTTGAGTAAGCGTTTTGCTACTTTGTTCGTATTTGGATATTGGATTGTTTGGTATGATTTGATTAAATGCTTTAGTATCGATAATAATCGTAGACTATTCAAGATATTCATAGTTTTGTATTGCTCATTGCGTATGGCGGGTACATGCCATTTCCCAGACTATGATTATGAAAATATACTTTTTGGGGCACAAGAATATCAAGAACGATTGTATTTTCACAACCGAACCTTTGAGGAGCAAATCTAGATATTATAGTTATACTAGAGACTCGTAAATTTTATAATGTTCATTAGCGCATTTTTGCCAAGTAAATAGATTTACCCTTGAGCAGCCCTTCGATATAAGTTGCTGGCGGAGATTGTCATCTTCTGTCAGCAATTTTATTTTTGCGGTCATGTCGTCTATATCCTTTGGATTAAAATACAAGCCTGCATCACCGGCTATCTCTGGAAAACAACTGGTATCTGATAAACATACAGGACAACGAGTTTCCCAAGCCTCAAGAATTGGCATACCAAAACCTTCGTATATGCTAGGATAGATGAAGAATAAAGCCTCTGCATACAGCTGTTTCATTAGTTCTTCTGATGCAGAAACATGTATTACCTTATCTTCTATTTTCAATTCTTTGAATTTAGCTAGTTCTGTGGTAGTAAATGGCATAGAAGTGCATATGAGTCTGAGGTTAGGATGTGACTTGCTTAGAATGGCAAAAGCTTTGATAAAACGATGGAAATTTTTATATTCTGCTCTTAATCCAACATATAGTATATATGGATTATTGGTAATATCTTTGATGTGCTTTGGTTTATCATGTATTTTCTCTATACCATGATATATTACGTGCACTTTTTTTTCATCTACAAAAGGAAATAAAGTGAGTAAATCTTTTTTGGTATTATTGCTTACTGCGATTATTGCATCTGCTCTTCGTAAAGATTGATTTTGTAATTCTACTATATCCGGACGGGGACTATATGTAGACATGTTGGCATCATGATAAGTAATCACTAATGGCTTGTTGCCAAGTGAATTGCCATAGTATGTGCCAAAGTTAGTTTGATGAAACACATCAAACTTCTGTCTCGAGAGTATGTGACTTGTGTAAGGGCGATTGATATGCTCCAACAATCTAGCCTGACCTCTGAAATATTTGGGAAAGTAGCGGAACAGATGCATTGCTCTTACATACTCATTGCATGCTAATAGGGTAGTGGTATCCCAACTTCCTTGAGGTAATGAGTTTATCATCATGGCAAAATACTTAGATGCACCGCCATAAACATCATAAAATAATTGATGGTCGAATAATATCTTCATTTTTTAGTTTTTAAGTGAAAGGACAATCCCATATACAATGATAGTCAAGATTGCTACTACGCTGACCTTTTTTTTGGGCTGGTACGCCGCCAACAATTGTGTAGGGTTCAACATCACGGTTGACCACGGATCCTGCGCATACTATAGCACCTTTGCCAATTGTAATGTTTTGGAGAATTGTGGCATTTGCACCTATCCATACATAGTCTTCGATGATTATGGGATGATCTATCTCACGGAATGTGTGTGAATCTTTATCGTGACTTCCTGTGAATATTGACACCCCATGTGATATCGAGACATTATTGCCTATCGTGATGAATCCCCGTGCATCAAGTGTACATCCTCTATTAATATGTGTGTAATCACCAATCTTAAGTCTGCTAGGTGCCATAAAATATGACTTGAGATTAATAAATGAGTTCTTTCCAATCTTCATTCTGCAGAGCTTAAGTATAGTCTTGCGTATTGCCCAAAATGGAATCATTGGTAATATTTCGTTGACAATAAATTCAAAGAGAAATGCTCTAATCCACTTTTTTACATCAGCTGTGAATTTATTGTCAAGAATTGGATTAATGCAACTTGTTCTCAAAAAAAACAGAAAAGCAGGTAGAGAAAATTTTCCATTACTTGTGATTTTATAATTGTACCAATATGATTTAAATCTGTGTGCAGAAGCACCTTCTGCATCATAGACTTGGAGAAAAGTATCTGCCTTTAGGAATCTATAGCCGGCAGTATAAATGCTGAATATCATATTCCAATCCAGTGAGTATTCCAGATCTTTTTTTCTACTAAGATCAAATAGAAATTGCTTTTGTACGCTTGTTCTTGTAAGTGAGGCTCCATGGCGATAAATAGGATATTTACGGAGTAGGCTAGTATCATCAGGAGCAATTATTTTTGTTTCAACAACACCTGAACGAGATATGCAGTTGGTGTAGATGACATCAGCTTGATTGGGATCTACAGCCGTAATCGTATCTTCGAGTGAAGTGTTAAAAGCAAAATTGTCACCAGAATTAAGTATATTAATCCATGTTCCTGTAGCGTGGCTGATACCTTTGTTCATGGCATCATAGATACCACCGTCTTTCTCTGAGCACCAGAAAGCTATACGGTCTGCATATTCTGCTATGATATCTTTGGTTCCATCTGTGCTTCCACCATCAATGACTATATATTCCTTCTCCTCCCAGGTTTGCGAGAAGTAGCTTTCTATTGTATTTCTGATGTTTGCAGCATCGTTGTATACAACTGTGATAACACTTATTTTATCTTTCATTATTGATTCCAAATTCCTTTAGCTTTGTTTCTGATTAAAAGGTGACATTGATAGAGATGGATTACAGCCATACTTGCATAGCATAGTGTCATACATAAAATAATGCCTTCTGAGCCTGCTTGATTACCTAATGCGAGTAGTATGAGTATATATCCTGCTGTAAACACAATTGATGTGATCATTTGAACTTTTATTTTATTCAATCCGTTGATGAGATAGGTTACACTATTATTTAGATTAAAACAGCTGATGTACACGAGTACGCAGGCTGATATTGTGAAAGGCACGATTACTTTTTCTCCTACCCAAAGATTGTAAAATAGTGAACTTCCTGCCAGCATGATGATTCCTGCTATTACACTAAAAGCCCAGAAGAGCAGTGCTTTGTGAAATGTTTTCTTGATCCATTGGAAATCTTCTTTGATATAGGCATCAGTATAAGCGTTCCACATTGGTGAAATTATGACCGTGTAACCGATAGCCAATAGATTAAAATACTTGTAGGCGATATTATACGTAGTTACTGCGGTAGGACCACAGAATTGAGTAATAAAAAGGTTTGAACTGCCATAGATGACCAGGCAACTTGTTATCTGTATCACAAAAAATCCTAGACCTTTGCCCACAATATTCTTTAATAGCTTTGCATCAAAAGCGTGGATGGATGGTTTAAGATCCTTGTATTTTTTAAAAATAGGGAATGCTGCTATCAGATAAATACAAACCGGTGATATCGTTAATGCTAGCACGATATACATCAAGTTTCCTGTAGTTGTTTTGGTTAGGATATAAGTGATAATAAGACCAAAGACGCTTCCTGAGACAGATAGAAGATCATTGATGGCATATTTTTGAAGAGCGATAAAAACAAAACCGATATTTTTTAAGACAAAATTTGCCAGTGTAAACGACAGAGCGATAATCATTATGTTTCTCAATTCTGTGTTACTTAGGGTATTCGAATTAAAAACCTTATTGAAATCTAATAGGCATAGAGGCAATACGCTGATGATGCCAATGATAATTGCAATGAGTGTTAACACACATAGCGTAGTACTCAGATAAGCTTTTCCTAAAGCATAGTTCCCCTTAGATATAGCTTGGGTTAAATAATTACGCATACCGTTGCCCAGTCCGACATCAAAAAATGTAAACCAGTAGAGTATAGAGGTTATCGTCATCCAAATACCATATACTTCGTTGTTCAGATATCCTATGGTTATAGGTACGATGAGTAAAGAAGTGAGTAAGCCGATTATTTTTAATATACCAGAAAACAAGATGTTGTTTCTCAACATCTTGTTTCTCTGATTTTTCATATGTAATATACTACTTATCGTATTCATTTATTTACTCAAATTAGCAATAGTTGCTATCATAGTAGCGATACTTGCTACACTAGTTCCCATGGTTGCCATTTCGGCAATAGAGGCCTTCTTTTTTAGTTTACTTGGTACTACAATCTCGCAGCCTGGTTGAACCTTGGCTCCCTGGCTGATCTTGGCTACCATACCATTCATATAGATGATGTAAGCATTACTCTTGCGGGCCTTCTGTGAGAATCCACCGGCTGCATTAATATAGTATTTGGCACTTTTGCCTTTCATATAGGCTACTGTGTTCGGATAGAGTACTGCACCGTTTACTTTGACGGTAGCATTATATTTAGGTACATATAAGCGGTCACCTTCACGTAATACCATGTTGGCATCACTGTTAGGGTCGGCGATAGCTTTGTCTAATTCGATACCAACACTGTAGTACTCTGGTATGTTGAATTTTGAAAGCATCGTCTGGTTATTCTGTTGTCCCAACTGTGATACAGATGAGGCATTGTTGCTGCTTGCTGCAAGCTCCATTAACTCTTGTTGCTGTTGCTCTCGTACCATTTCCCATGCAGCTTGCATACGTTTCTTTTCTGCTTCGTTAGTCTTTCGTTCCAAGCGGGCTCCCTTGATGTAGGCTAGTTTGGTAGCACCACCGGCAGCATGAAGTAGGTCGGTCAATCGTGCATTGCGCTTGGTTAGTCCATAAGTTCCGGCAAACGAAACCTCACCACTGATCTCTACGTTTTGTTGCTCGCTATAACCAGGGTTGGCATGGATGTATACTTCATCAAATGGCATGAGGGTGAATCCTGGTGTGCCATCGATGACGAAACCGTCTTTCAGACTCATCTGATAGCTTTGCCCGATAATACTGTCTGGAGCTATAGCTTTCGGATCGTTCACACGTCTACTTACGGTTACCTTTACCGTCGACGCCTTGTCTGTTAATCCACCAGCTTGGAGTACGAAGTCTTCAATCGTTTCGTTATCGGCATACTTATAGATACCAGGATATTGTACTTCTCCTCTTATCGTAATCGTACGTTCAGATGCTCTGTCTCTTTGTGTAGGGATGAAGAGCACATCATTTTCTTTGAGTGGTATATCGGCTGTTTTGCCCGACATAATGCCCGCAACGTCTACAGATATGACTTCAAGTGTTCTGTCACTCTTCATGCGATGCATGACGGCATGATCGGTGAAAGCATCTTCTGTAGTTCCTTCTGCGTGTTCGATGAGGCTACGTACGCTATTTATCTGCTGACTTATATTGTATTTGCCCGGGCGGAATACGGCTCCTTTTACCTCTACGGTATTCTCATAGCGAGGTAGTATAGAGTCTACGCTTACAGAGTCGCCATCAGCTACACGGAAACTGCTAAAGTCAAATTCTTCGACATTGAAAACGGCATATTCTCTGCCGGTCTTGCGATTAACACGAACACTCTTTTTGTAGGCATCACCTGTGAAACTTCCAGCGTATTTGAGCAGGCTCTGAATACTCTCGTTCTTCTTCATCTCGTAGAACATTGGTCGTTTTACTTTACCGGTAATGTTAACCAGGCAGTCATAAGGACCTACTACAATTACATCGTTATCTGTAAGTCGAACGTTTCCTGTTAGTTTGCCATTTAAGATGTAGTCATAAATGTCGACTACACTTACTAATTTATTGTGGCGATATACCTTAATATTACGGAGAGTACCAAGGTCATTAGTTCCTCCAGCCATATAAAGCGCATGAAATACGGTCGCAAATGCTGATAGGGTATAGGTTCCTGGAACTTTCACTTCACCCATTACGTTGATCATAATGGTTTTCGTCTGACCTACGGTAAGGCGAATTTTACTATTGCGGTAACGGCTTCCTAAAGTATTTCTTAATCGATTGTTAGCTTGGCTTACGGTTAAGCCAGAAATGTTGACTGGTCCGAAACCTTCGATGGTTACTGTTCCATCAGGTGAAACGGTATCTTGAATGGTCTTTTGTGAAACGCCATAGATTTCTATGATAACAGCATCGCCTGGCCCTAAACGATAGTTTTGAGGGGTAGCGATATTCATATTTGATTCAAAGGTCAATTCATTGTTATTGAAAATATCTCGGCCGAATACTTTTTTCTTTTCAGCCTTCTCCTTGGCAAGTAAGCGTTGGAGCATCTCGGTAGAGTCTGGAATCATCTCAAACATTTCTTTTTGCATGTCAAGATAATCCTGATCGTTTTCATCGAAAGAATGCTTACGTGTGGATAAAATCTCATGCGTATCGTTTATACGGTAAGAACTGCTACTATTCGTTTTAGCTACTTGTTTTTGATAGTCTTCGCGAGTCTTACCGTTGTTTACTCTTAATTTATCTGATGTGTTTTCTGTATTGTTACTAATGTTACCAAGGCCAGATTCTTTTTGCTCGCGTTGATATTTTTTTCGTACACGCCTTATCTGATTGATATCTACACCATTTTGCATTAATTTCGTTACAATTTGGGTATTAGAAGTGCCTTTTGCGTGTTCTTTTACTACAAATTGCATAACCTGGTTGTCTGTCATGCTACCAGATTGTGCCCATAGAGTTGTTGAGCCAAGAAGGGATATCAAGGCGCAAATAATATATTTTTTCATACTAACTTTATTCTTTCGGTTATGCTTATTTTCTATATAACCGTGTTTATTGCTCTTTATTGTGTTTGTAGAGAAAAGCTATAAACAAAAATAGGTATCTTATCTTCTTTCTTTTGGGTTCAGTATAAAAAATGTGTTTTTTAGTGGTTTCGGTTGTTAGGCACATATAATGTGCTCTATATGCAAGTATATATGTTACCAGCCTCTTCCCCAACCATTGTTATTGCCAAAGTTGTTGTCGTTATTCTGATTTTCTGAAGTGTTTTCAATTACAGGCATGTCTTGCTGAGGTTCATTATTGTCGCCATTAAAACTAGACACGGTTGTATTTACTGAAGCTGCCAACAGTACTGCGTTGCCAAGTTCAGCACTTACGATTTCTGTTTTTGGTGCTGTATATATTTTTTTTGTCATTTAATTAGTTGAATTTTTATATTTTGCTTGTTTTCATAGACTTAATATTGCAAATATACGCTTTTTTTATTCTATTCAGCCATTCAGATGCCCTAATATAATATTAATTAACATTTTAATATACTTTATTATACTTTTGTATGGTTGTGATGTACATATATGTATTCAGTATGATTGGTTATTGACTAAGTAAAAAACATGGTATATTTTTAATAAATTTGAATTTAGTTGACATTATGCGTCTTGAGGTTTGCGTATTTGGATTCGGTATGCTAAATGGTCTCAAATACGCAAATTATGTGGCGTTTTTGTATATGCTTGAATATCAGCGTGTTACGCATTTAACGTTCCGTAAGTTTAAAAAAGGGGCGACAAAACCATAGTTCCTAGGGGGCGAAAGCTTAGGGTTGATGCGATAAGGTCATAGAGTTTAGCGAACAAAGTCTTAGGTTTCGACCCCTAGGACCTGTGGTTTTGTCGGGAGAGAAAATCGAGGGGTGGAAAAAAGACCAAACAGGCTGATCAAAAGCTAAAGATTTTGAGCTAGATGACGATTTTTGTAGGCTATGTTTTTTGGATATATTATTTGACATTCTGTCCGCTTTGGACTTGGAAAGTGTAAAATGAGTGGTTTTAGCCTAAAAAAGCGTATCAAAGCAACGTGCTTTGATACGCCTTATATAGGTATACTGTTTTCTGAAGTTTTTTAGTTGTCTTCACTGAAAAGAGGATCGTCAGGGGTAACCATAGTTGGTTTTTGTTCATAGTCCTTTAAAAGCTTTTCTGAAACAAACTTTTTGTTGACTACTAGTCTGAACATATATTCATCAAACCATTTATCGGTCATGATGAAGCAACCTCCAAATCCGTTGTCGCTTCCCCAACTGTTTTCAACCTTCCATTTCTTAGGATTGCCATTCTCGTCGAGGTCTACAGCTGTAAGTGTCATGGCATGGGTACTACCGCTATCAAAAGTTTCGATTCTTTGTGCTTTGTTCATTCCAAAAGAAGTACCAAACAGTGTTCCGTAGTCATAATTGTTGATATCTAAGTAGCCACGTTTGCGGTCAAGCTGTTTACCTACATCGTAAGAAGAATACATCTTTCGTCCTGCTTTGATACTTGCAATAGCCATCTCTTTGATGTCCTTCATAGGCAAATTTAGATATTTCCAGTTGTGTCCATCGTATGTGTGACGATCGTATTCTACCTCGTATGTTTTATAATAAGGTCTACGAGGGTCGTTCATGACCATGATGAATGTATCGTTAATCTTTCCACCTACAGTAAACTCATAGAAAGACTTTGGAGTATATTTCTTGGCTGGAGCAATAGCTTTGCCGTTTTTGTCTGTAAATGTATATGTGAATTCTTTAACAGGCTCGCCCAATGTGAGGCTTAAAATATGGTATACTTCGCCAAGCATTTCTGCTTTTCTGCTTTGAATAGCTTTTTTGTTTTTACCTTTGGCAACCATATCGCGAAGTTCAAGTCCAAATTCACGAAGTTTGGATGATATAATTCTTGCCATGCGAGAGGTGTTTTCTGAAGAATAGGTTTCTGGCATGACACTCATAGGTACTAAACCATATTTTTCTGCCAAATCAGCTACACCGCAGAATGTACCTCCGTCACTGATAGGGTTCTGGAAGAAAAATCTTACCATTTTATCATCAATTGGCTTTTTCGCATAGTCGATAGTGCCCTGAAGCATCAGGTTAGCTTTTTCTAACTGATCATAAAAGAATAAGTATGCCTGTGAATATTCTACAGTCATTTTTTGATTTTGTGCTAATGCAAAGTTAGAACGCAATACATTGAGACCTGAAAACATCCAACATCTTCCAGAACTCTTTTGATCGTGGATGCTCTGTTTTGGGGTTTCATTACTGAAATAAGTGTCTACTGTGCCTGCGTTAGCGTGATTTTTAGCTAAATTGTCGATAGAGTTAGAAGCAATGGCATTGAAAAGTGCTTTGTTAGTAGCATTGCTGTTTTGTTTTTTCTCCATCTGTTGAATCATTTGATATGTGATTCCTCCCTCTTTGTTTTGTGCCGAAATGGTTCCGGCTGTAGCTAGTAACAGTGTAGCTACGAATACTTTTTTGTTCATTTATTATTTAAGTGTTGATTTCGCATACAAAAATACGAAAAAAGTTTGGTTCGACCAATATCTGTTATGGTCTTATCTGTAATTCTTTTATATTCTTATATTCTATAATGTGTATTTCTTGGCTTGTTATTTTATTTGGTGATTCTGTTATTTTATGAAATATAAGCGATACTATTGTTGTTTATTTATGAATAATTATATTATTAATCTATAAATAATATATCGATATCATAATAAATAATAACTTGATTAAGCTAAGAATAACCTATAGATAAAAATAGAAATGCTAAATATATAAATGGTAAAATGATTTACTAATTAATCTTAAAATGATGAATAATATTATAGATGTATAAGATATTATTTGTATCTTTGTAGATGTAATTGAATATAGCCCTAACGGCATCACGGTAAGCCGGTAAAAGTGACTAGAAAAGTACAAACTAGAATCATAGCATTTGCAAATCATAAAGGTGGAGTAGGTAAGACTACTTGTGTGGCTGGTGTAGGTCAAGGTCTTGCAAAATTGGGAAATAAAGTTTTGCTAATAGACTTGGATACTCAGGCAAATTTGACGAGTTTCTTCTTTGATCCTAACGATGAAACGGAGCGATTGACTATCGCTGACGTACTTATTCGCCAAGAAAAAATCAAGCCTTATCATGTTAAGGAAAATCTGGATTTAGTTCCATCTTCTTTGGATATGGCTTTGGCAGAGAGTACTTTGATAAGTAGAATTTCGCGAGAGTTGATATTGACTCATGCACTTGAAGACATTAAAGACGATTATGATTATATTCTTCTTGATTGTCCTCCTGCTTTGAATATTGTTACAACCAATGCTTTTATCGCATCAACAGATACGTATGTGCCATTGACTGCTGAGGCTCTTCCGTTGCGTGGTATGATGATGCTGAATGATTATCTTGAAGGACTTCGCGTTAACGGTTTTGATATTAAGATTACGGGTATCATTATCAATCGTTTTAATACTCGTAAGAATCTGAATAAAGCGGTAGAACAGTCTATCAAAAATGAATATGGTGATGTGGTATTCAAAACCATTATCCGTGAAAATGTATCTTTGGCAGAGGTTCCTTTGGCTGGTGGTGATATTCAGGAATATGCACCAAGCTCTAATGGAGCTCACGATTTCGATGCGTTAACAGAAGAAATTTATCAGCGTACTAAGTAATATTCATCATTAAAAAATAGAAAATCATGAAAAAAGATATGTCTAAGCTCGTAATGGGCATTATTAATAAACCTTTAGAGGAAAATGAAGAGGTGGAGAATGTACAGCCTGTAGCTGAGCAGAAAGAAAGTAATCCTGTAACTCGAGTAGAACCTAAAGCGGAAAAACCTTCAACTCAGGAAACGGTAAAACCTACTCCTATCAAAAGATCAGCTCCGCTGAATGCTGATGATGCTATTTCCAGAGCAGAAGAATGGGAGCATTTCCGTACAGAATGTATGAACTATTCAAAATCTCCTCGTAAGGGTGTGTCTCTTTGGATTGATGATGATATTGCAGATTTGCTTAATGAATTGAAGAATGCAGAACATAGCAAGGTGTTCCTTCGCCATATGGTGAATGCTATGTGTAGTGTCTTTATCCAGAATCATAAAGAAGAAATTAAAAAAGCAATCTTGGCTAATAAGAAGAAAAATCCATTCCTCTAAATTAAGAAAGGGAATAATAGGCTGAAATCGCTCTAAATAACTGCCTCAAAATTCGCAAATTCTGAATAGTCATGTAACTCGGTCTTAAATTCGCGAATTTTGAGCTCGTTATTTGAGTTAATTCTATGAGCGAATTAGGTATACATATATTGTTTATGAAGTGATTTGTAAGGATAAGTTTATGGTAGGAACAAAAAATAAAGTGTATTTTATTTTGTTGTTTCATTCATTTAGCTTATCTTTGCATTAGAATTTTGCATGGAATTTAGCTTTTTCTTGTGAAAAAAGTTGATTTTCAGCAAAGTATACATCTCGGGGTTGACTGGATTTGACAGCGGGATGAAATGGTACGTAAGCACGTGGAGTCTCGTTGGCTACCTCCTTAATCGAAGTGAACATCAATTTAATTGGCGAAAATAATTACGCTCTCGCTGCCTAATCGAAGTACAGTAGATTACTGGCTTTATTCCGTCACAAGGTGATGGAACGAGACATCGCTCAACGGATGTTGTTCCGAATCTTGTTGGTTCAGCGGTGCAGGAAATCGGAAATAGTTCTGGTAGGCCTTGATGCTAGGATGAAATTTTAGAGGATAAGGGTATGGTTGGTGGTTCAGGTCTTGCCATATCACGAAAATGAAGGCTGAAATAAACGTGTAGAAAGCGTATGGTTTCCCTGTTTGGACGAGGGTTCGAATCCCTCCAGCTCCACTGAAACGCATAGTTTTAATATTATGAGAGTCTCTAAGTTTTTGATAAGCTTAGAGACTCTTTATTTATTTTGTAGTTCGAATTACTTTTAAATGTCCATTTGGAGAACTTTTTCGATGATAGGGGCCATATCGTAATAACGGTATTCTGCTAGTCTACCTCCGAAAATTACATTTTCTTCTGCTTCTGCCAATGCACGGTATTGTTCTGCTAACTCATTGTTATGAGTATCATTAACAGGATAGTATGGTTCCATACCATCTTTCCACTCCGTAGAATATTCACGGCTAATAACAGTCTTATTGTTTTCGTATACTTGTTGCCCAAAACATTCGAAATGCTTATGCTCTATAATGCGGGTGTATGGTACATCAGCCTCAGTATAGTTGATAACGGCATTACCTTGGTAGTTGGCTGTATCTAAAGTCTCGGTCTCAAAACGTACCGTGCGGAAGTTGAGCTTGCCTAATTTAAAGCCGAAGTATTCATCGAGCTGACCTGTATAGACGATTTTTTCTGCTTCTAAAGTTTGGCCAGCATGGAGTGGGTCGTTAAATTCCCAAGTACCGGCAGCATTACGATGGCAGTTTAATTCAAAAAAGTCGACTTGAGTTATCGTTTGAGATCCCAAGAGTAGACCTTCTATCAGTTTATTATAGCCACCAATAGGAATACCCTGATAGGTATCATTAAAATAGTTGTTGTCGAAAACCAATCTTACAGGAAGGCGCTTAATGATAAAAGCTGGCAAGTCGGTACACTTACGCCCCCATTGTTTCTCGGTATAGCCTTTAATCAGTTTTTCATAAATATCTTTTCCTATCAAAGTGAGCGCTTGTTCCTCCAGATTACGAGGTTCGCTTATCCCTTCAGCTTTCATTTTGGCAACAGCTTCAGCCTTTTGCTCGTCAAGTTTAGCTTGCGCCTCTTCCGGTGTTTTAACACCCCACATCTGGTAGAAGGTGTTCATATTAAAAGGAAGATTATAGAGTTCTCCTTTGTAGTTAGCTACAGGGGAGTTAGTATATCGATTAAACTCAACAATAGAGTTGACAAATGACCATACATCTTTGTTGCTGGTGTGAAAGATGTGTGCTCCATAAGTATGTACATGTATACCATTCATGTTGGTGCAATATACATTGCCACCCAAATGTTCACGCTTATCGATAACCAGGCATTTTTTGCCAGCCTGATGGGCGCGATATGCAAATGTTGCGCCAAAGAGTCCACTTCCTACAATTAGATAGTCGTATTTTTGATTTTCCATGTATCTAAACTAAAAATTCTTTATTTGCTACAAAAGTACAAAATTAATTTGTAATTTTGTCTACTCATAAAGAATTGTTACAAAGACATGATGAATTTTCTAGATATTCTCTTGCTGTCTATAGCATTGGCTATGGACTGTTTTACAGTGAGTATAATAAGTGGTGTGATATTGAAAGAAAAGCGTTGGGGGGTAATTACTCGAATGAGTTTCTTTTTTGGTTTATTTCAGGCTGCTATGCCATTTATCGGGTGGCTTGGTACCAAACATTTTGCCCAGTATATCGAGGCTTTCGACCATTGGATAGCTTTTGGTCTTCTTGCTTTCCTTGGTATTCGTATGATAAAGGAGTCTTTCGAAGATGATGAAGATAAGCACTTTAATCCTACTAAAATCAAAACGCAATTGGTGTTAGCTGTTGCAACTAGTATCGATGCGCTGGCCGTAGGCATCTCTTTTGCCTGTACAGGATATACCTCTATTGGTGAACTCTGTTTTCCATTATGGGCGATAGGCATAGTAAGTTTTTTGTTTGGCGTTATAGGTAATCTTTTGGGTATCCGTTTTGGTTCGTCTATTCGTAAGCGACTTAAACCAGATTTATTTGGAGGAATCATTCTTATTATCATCGGTGTAAAAATATTATTAAGTCATCTTTTGGGTTATCATTAAAATAGCAAGAAAAGTTCTATTTGTTAACCAAAATGGTAAAAATAGTGCGATATTCATTATTGAATGCCGCATTATTTTGTTATATTTGCAAGCTATAATAACAAAATTCCTAAAAACTTGATACGATGAGACAAAAAAAATTTATTCTCCAAGAGAAAGACCTTCCTAAGCAGTGGTATAATATTCAAGCAGAAATGCCTAATAAACCACTTCCTCCTTTAAATCCGAAGACCAAGGAACCACTTTCTGCAGAAGATCTGGCACATATATTTAATTTGGAATGCTCCAAGCAGGAACTTGATACCGAACATGCATGGATAGATATTCCTGAAGAAGTGCTCGAGAAATATACTTATTATCGTTCTACACCTTTGGTACGTGCCTATGGGCTTGAAGAGGCTTTAGGTACACCTGCTCATATTTACTTTAAGAACGAGAGTGTTAACCCGTTAGGTTCTCATAAACTTAATTCTGCTATTCCACAGTGTTATTACTGTAAGCAGGAAGGTGATACCAATGTTACAACTGAGACAGGTGCAGGTCAGTGGGGAGCAGCTTTAAGTTATGCAGCTAAACTCTACGGACTGGAAGCTGCTGTTTATCAAGTTAAGATTACGATGCAGCAGAAGCCTTATCGCTCTATGATCATGCATACCTTTGGTGCAACAGTAGAAGGTAGTCCTTCTATGAGTACACGTGCTGGTAAAGATATTATTACCAAAGATCCGTTGTATCCAGGATCTTTAGGTACAGCTATTTCTGAGGCTGTAGAATTGGCAACGACGACACCTGGCTGTAAATATACTTTGGGAAGTGTGCTTAATCATGTGGCTTTACATCAGAGTATTATCGGTCTTGAGGCTGAGAAGCAGATGGAGATGGCTGGTGAATATCCTGATAAGGTAATAGCTTGCTTCGGTGGAGGTTCAAACTTTGGTGGATTAGCTTTCCCATTTATGCGTCATGTATTCGATGGTACACATAAAAATGTAGAGTTTATTGCCGCAGAACCAGAGAGCTGTCCTAAACTTACTCGTGGCAAGTTTGAGTACGACTTTGGTGATGAGGCTGGTTATACACCATTATTGCCGATGTATACTTTGGGTCATGACTTTAAGCCTTCTAATATTCATGCAGGTGGTCTGCGTTATCATGGTGCCGGTATGATTATCAGCCAATTGCTCAAGGATGGTTATCTTCATGGTGTTGATATTCCACAGTTAGAGAGTTTTAAAGCTGGTATGCTCTTTGCTCAGACTGAAGGTATTATTCCTGCTCCAGAGAGTTGTCATGCTATCGCTGCAACTGTGCGTGAGGCTTTGAAATGTAAGGAAACGGGTGAAGAAAAGGTTCTTCTCTTCTGTCTGAGTGGTCATGGTCTTATCGATATGCCTTCATATATGAGCTATATTAATGGTGACTTACAAGATTATCAGATATCTGATGAGGAAATCAATAAGTATCTTGCTGGTGTTCCACATATAGAACCAAAGATTTAAAGATTACTCCTTATATGCGAAAAAGCCGCTGGTCGATAAATGTCGACCAGCGGCTTTTTCTGTATATAAGGGCTATGGTATCAGTTGACCACAAACTTTTTCTGATGGCGGATATAAATGCCTTTTGGCAGTTGGCTATCATCTTTGCCCATAGCGATACCTCCAAGCGTATAGATATAGTCATCTTCTTGGTATGAAGTATCATACAAGGTCTTGATACCTTGTATGGCGGTAACTTCTCCCGTGATGCCAGTTTCTGCTTCTTGCTGGTTTTGCAGCAGCTGTCCGTTTGCCAGTTGAGCAGCGGTGATATCAGCCACGATATCGTTAGCATAGTTTTCGATGTTGGTATAGCCATTATCTGCTATTGTTGCAGCATCATTTTTAGCAGGATCAGTACCATTCTTACTTTCCCAAGCGTCAGGCATACCATCACCATCGGTATCAACAGGAGGTTCTGTTTGGACTAACGTAGGCCATGCAGACCAGTCTTCGGCAGCTTGAGCTGGTTTGATATCATCTTGCGTATTGATATATCCCGGATTTAATCCACTACCAGTATATGTGGCTTTCTTGTCGCGTGTATCGTTAACAATGAGATCATCTACTTCATCACGATGCAAGCAAGCACCAGCATAGGAGAGAACCTTCTCATAAGCATCGTATGCTGTCTCTGTTGTAACAGGATAGTATGCGATAGGCAAATGCAGTTTCATGGTATCGCGTGTGGTCTGTGTAAAGGTATTATCAACCTTACTATTCGTAATCTGATTATAGATACCATAGGTCCAGTTATCTCGGGTAACATCGTCGTACGAAGCATTTACATTGCCGCGGACATAGAATTTACCCCATACATGCCACATTTTATCCCAGTCATTAGCTTCGCTTGTGCCATGCTTGGTATAATCTGTAGTACGAATGCCGATGCCCGCGATGCGTTTCTGAATGTTAGTAGAGCGCAATGCCGTTCCCGGTCCTGGTTTATAGTAATTGTTGACGATATTCACATTCATACCTTCGCCGCCATAACATCCTTCACCTGCCCAGTTGTAGAATACGTTATTTCTAAGATCCATACGTTCATCCAATTGTGTACTTGGGCGAGGGCCAAGGCGTGGCACACGACTCGTGTGGTGAGCCATCAGGTTATGGTGATAAGTGGCACCGCTGCCTCCCCAGTTTCCACCATAGCCGTGAGCTCCCTTGCTGTGCCCAGAATTAACCAGACTCTGAGCAGCTAAGCACCATTGCACAGTGAGGTTTTTGGAACCATATACAGACAGGCATTCGTCTATACTCCAGCTTACAGAGCAGTGGTCTATGATAACATTACTGTTGTCCATACCACCCAGACCGTCACCTTCATGATAAGCAACAAACTTATTACCCAGTCTGAATCGAATAAAACGAATAATATTATTGCTTTTTACTTGTACGGGATAGTCTGCTATACAGATACCCTCTCCCGGAGCAGTCTGTCCTAAAATAGTAGTGTTGGTATTGAACTTTAGTTCGGCAGCAAGATGGATGGTTCCTGATACATCGAAAACAATGATGCGAGGACCACTTTGAGCATTGGCCCATCTTAGTGAGCCTACTAAAGAAGTCTTACCATTATCCTCAAGAGTAGTGACATGATAAACCTTAGTACTGGCAGATCTACCTCCCGTGGTATACATACCAAATCCCTCGGCTCCTGGAAAAGCAGGAAGCGTAGCTGATTGTGCAAAAGCATTTGTACTCAAAACGCATAATGCTCCCAATGTTATAGCTTGCAGGTTGATTTTCATTTCAATTAGTACAAATATTAATAGTTTATTTCTATCTTATTTAACGATAATTTTTGCGATTTTCTTATTTCCATTTTCCATTTTTTTCACAACTACGTTTACTCCTTTTCGATAAGAAGTCTGTTGTGTACCATCAATAGAATAAAGCGAAGTTCCAGTTATGTTTGCTTCGTTTTCAGTGTTGAGAGTCTTGATACTCGTTGTCGTACTAGCAATAGTTGCGTCGCCAAGTCCTCCCATTTCGTTAGCTGCTCTTACTGCCCATACGTTGTCTGAAGAGGCTCCCGTAATATCGTATTCAGGAAGAGTGGTAAAGGCAACGACATTGCCATCTTTTTCAATAGCCCAAAGAAGTGCGTAGTCACTATTATCCCAAGTTAACTTATTATCCTTGATGATAACGTTAGTAGGTGCCGATGCTTGTTCTGTTGCAGCAGTAGGGTCCCATTCGTCATCACCACCCATTACTGTTTCTATGGTATAAGTAGCAGCCTCTTCAGCTGTAAGGATAGGATTGTTGGTATGGGTGTCGGCAAAAACAGTCTTACGATTGGATAAATCGATGACAGTGCCTGTTGCAGTTGTAGAGTTATATTCAGCGAAGCGTGCAGGATAGCCACCGCTCATTTCGTTCCAACCGATGGCAGAAGGTTGAGCAATCATCTTGGTATTAATCCATAGAGCAATTGGCGTACCACTTCCCCAAGGGCGTCCCAAAGTGTAATTACCGTCAACATCATCAGTTTCACCTTTGATAATACACTGGCTTAAAATCCAACCATATTTTTTAGGTTGCGATGGTACAGCAATATAGCCGCCTGCAACATTTTGGAAAGTAACACCATTGAAGAAAGCATCGCCTTTACCACAGATATAGTCTGTGCGTCCCCGGATAATACCATCTTCGAAGTAGTAGCGTCCGCCTGCATTACAAGTCCATGTATCCTGATAGCCATAAAGGGTTACGTTCTTGTAGATGGTCTTATCGCCCTTTTCTTGTATGGCAAGGTTTCGTCCTGTAGCATCGTCAGTGCCATTTCTAAAGGTAATATCCTCAAGATAGGTATTATTGCCGGTGATTTGTAGAAGATCGCATTTGCCGATACCTTCGATAGGGCAGGCTGGCCCATATTGACCAGTTACGAGCTCGTACGGAACATCGT
Organism: Segatella baroniae B14; assembly: GCF_022024235.1. Taxonomy (GTDB): domain Bacteria; phylum Bacteroidota; class Bacteroidia; order Bacteroidales; family Bacteroidaceae; genus Prevotella; species Prevotella bryantii. The sequence goes on along the minus strand of NZ_CP091799.1, from coordinate 1,323,285 downwards.
TTTTGATGATAGTCTTGGTCATATCCTCGCCAATAATAGAAACATTGTTGGCAGAGAGAACGGTGGTTACACTGTTGTAGGTCTTTCCATCAGAGCCAGTAACCTGTGCAGAGGTGCTTACTGGTATAACATAAGTACCTTTTTTTACGAAAATACGAAAACGTGTAGCCTTATCTTCTCTGTTGGTAGCAGCAGCGATGGCTTCTCTGAAGGTTCCATCATCAGGAATGATAAAGTCGTAAAGCTTCTTGCTGATAGCAGGTTTTGTCTTGGTGGTAAACTTGATTGTAATCGTTTCTGTAATGGTATTGTCAGTAAGGTCGCTGACACTACCAGCAGCTAAATTAAATTGGTAGGTTGTCGTGTAGTTGAGGCCTTTATAGGCAAAAGTTATGGTATTACCTGATACTGTTCCTTCGAGTTCCTGACCGTTGAGAGTAGCTTGTGCCTGTTCGGTAAGTTTTATTTTTTCATCAAAGGTAAGTACAATCTTGCCGTTAGCAGAAGCATTGGTTGCGCTTTCGGCAGGAACACTGTTTACAAGTTTTGGAGCAATACCATCGTTTACTAATTTCTCCGTTCCTAATATGTAGATGGCACCAATCGCATTACCATCATTATTGGATTCAGTTCCATCAATAGCAGAAGTCTTATCAGCTATCCAGCGGATATAAATTTCACTTTTGTTGTTAGCTTCTTCTGGAAGGTTAAAGGTTGCATCTGTCCAGCTTTTCACGCTAGGCATAGTGATAGCGCCCAGTTTGTTCCAGTTTACTTGATCCAGAGAATATTCTACAAGATAAGTTTGGTAAGCATTATAGTTGTAAGCCATGGCACTCTTTACTTGAATATTGGTGTAGTTGGCTGCGTTAAACTTTATCTGCCAGTAATAGGTGCCAAGAGCGGCATTATTCATCCAGTTTACACATGCAGGTCTGCCCTCATATCCGCCATTAACAGCACTCTTGTCGAGCCATCCGTATGTGTTGCCGTCAGCATCTCTTAAAACAAGTTGGTCTGCATCATTATCTGCAGAAGCAAAATCTGCTTTTCGTCCGTTATTGCCAGTTTTATACATATCCCATGCTACAATGTAATCTTTGGCAGAGTAGTGAGCCGTAATAGCTTGGTCGGCATTCATTACGAACTTAATATCAGCGCTACTTTCGCCATTACTCCAGTTGGTAAAGATAAGAATCTCATTACTCGATGCGGTGAGGGTTACTTCTGTACCTTCTTCGTACATCTTCTTATTGTCGACAATAACAGGTGCAATATCGGGTTGTACCATGTAATCGGCAGCTCCTCCTTCTACGGTGTAGTCAAGCGAGTAGGTATTGATCTTTTCAAAGTTCGCAGTTAGCTTTTCTGCGGTATTAAGAGTATATTTTATTTCGTTATTAGTAGCGATTACTTGTCCGTTGGCATCAGTCCAGTTGACAAACTTGTATCCGAAATTTCGGCTAGCCGTAAGATTCACTGTTGTTCCTGCTTCAAACTCATTTCCGTTGGGATAAACCTTGATGGTACCAGCCTCGGCAGGAGATACTTCTGTATTAAGGGTATACATGGTTACAGCTTCTGTGGTTCCGTTTACAGTGCCTTCTATTTTAACGTCATTGAACCCAATTTGTTTGGTATTACCTAGTCCATATACGTAAATAACGAGTTTAAAGCTAGTAGAGGTTGCCAGTGATGCCGGTACATTGATAGTAAAACTGGTACGATAGTTAGGATCAGAGCTAGTCTTATCCTCAGCAGTAGCTTTGTTGCGAGCAGGAATCAATCCCGTTGCAAGCGTTTCTTCTATTCCTTCACCATTGATAACTTTGACATCAAATTTACCTCCGTCAGTACCAAATCGACGTACATTGGCGCTTACTAAGGTTGGGGTGAAGGTGAGTCCTTTTGTTGGTTTAATACTCCATTCCAACGTGGCCGCTTCACTAGCATCATTAGTACCACTAACAGGTTGGAAACGTGTATAGCTGATGTTGTCATAACTACTCCCATCGGCATCTGCGATATCATCGCCATGTGAGAAAGCAGCTAAAGATACCACACCTTCTGGAGTTACTGTAGCTGCATCTGTCGTGTTGCCTGTGAAAGCCCACTGAATGGTAGCAGTTTCGTTCTGGTAGGTCTTACCGGTATTGTCTGCGTATATCATTGATGACATCAGCAGCAATAAAGTCATAAGACCTGTCTTTTGAAGAAGTTTAATCATTTGTTTTTGTTTTTAGTTTATTATTGATTAGGTAAATTATCATCATTCGTGAATTCTATTTTATATCGCATTGTTGGTCAATTCTTGTTGCAAATGTACAATATATATATAAAGGAGAAGGGGATTTTTTTTCATATCATGGGTAAAAATTGAGATAACACCTCATTTTTGGCTGGTTCTCTCATCTTGTTTAATTTTTTTGATTTCGCCTATTATAATCAAGTATAATATATATTTATCGTTTCTATATATTGTGACGTATCTACAATTGTTAACAGTGCTCGACCACAATGTTAAAAGAGTGAGATAACCCCCAAAATAAAGGCTGAAAAAGTTGCATTTAACTTGAAGAATGACTATATTTACAACGTGAATCAAAAGATCACAGGCGCTAATCACTATAGGTTAGCAAGTGAGCTCATAGAGCTTCGAAGAGGTTCTAATGGGTGAAGTAAAAAGAAATAGTTTGGCGTTAAGCCATAACTTTCTGAATAAGAAAAAAGTTCAGAAGATGAAAGGAAAAAGAGACAAGGCGCGAAGATAAATTTCGCGCCTCTTTTTTTTGTTTATATTTTAGTTGAGTAATTAGTGATCCTTCACGCTTATAGATTTCTTTAAACATGCTACTGTCGAGCATAATAGACAGGTACTGATCGGATACGGTTGTATGGCCGGCATCCTCTTGTAAATCATGTATGCTGTAACTACCGGGACTATAAATAGCCAGGCCGATAAATTAAATTTACTTTCTAATGAATGTTAAAAATGTACTTTCTGCAGAAATTTTCTTCGATTTTCTTGGCAATTTCATTTTGACACTTTATTTTTGCGATATAATAGTAAAAGATCTTGGAGTATGGAATACCTGTAGACTATTTTGCTATATGCCTTGTACATGTTGCATATCCTTCCGATTCGTGGCGTTTGACTTTTCGGTTGGTCTATCGCAATTCCAATTTTTTCTTCCCCATAGTACCTTTTTGCCTTTATACTGGATATTACCAAAATATCCTTTATAAGTTTAATTTCTTATTAACGTAAATGTTTTATAAGTATCCATTTAATAGTTAACTAAAATTATAAACCGATGAAGAACAAAGCCATTTTATCTATACTGCTATTTGTCTTTACATATACTAAGGCAGAGGGACAGACGATTGTTTAAACCATAATGGAAACGTAATAACCACTTTTAGCAATTTTGAAAGGGCAGGTAGTCTTCCAAGAGGATATTTTAAAGGATTTTGATCATGGAAAGAGTTAACAAATTAGTTAATGACATATTAAAGAAATGGAATCCATTAGAGGTTCCATCCGAAATAGCTGAGGATGAGTACTCTTTATATGTTACATTTATAATGAAATACTCCCAAAATATAAATAGTATCTATTTATGCCTAAAAAAAATATTGACTGATTATATGGATATGGAAATTTCGAATCTCGAGGACGATGCAGAATTGAAACAAATTGCCAGAAGCATATATGAGGCGGTCTTGAGCGATGATGCATTTAAACAGACTATAGAATAGATGCTTTGTACCAGACTTTTATGAGGAGATGGCAGCTTTCGATATAATACAAAGAGCTTCATGGTTAATTTACAAAATATCGTATGTTATGAAACATCAAGTTTACTTTTTGTCATTTGTTGTTATCTGTTTGCTGATGTATCATGGCAAATGTATCAGGAGGTTGGAATTATCGCGCACCTGGAGGCCGCGGGGTAGTTACAGGACCGACTATCATTGGTTTCATCACTGGTGTATGGGGAAGATATAATCATAAATTCAGAATTAAATAATAAACCAATAAGTTTCTATGAAAAAAATATTGTATTTTTTTATTGTCTTCGTATTGATTGTAGTATGTGCCAAAGGACAGAATACAGAAAATCTCAATACCCTTCGTGATAGTTTAGCCAAAATGGTCCTTTGGGGGACTCTGCGTAACGACACGACAATGCTCGAAAGAGCATTGAAACTTTCAGACTTCTTACTTAGTATTGATACTACGAACATCGGTAAGAGGCATTGTTATCATCACCGTTCCATGATTTTCTTTTCTTTGGGACACATGGATGAGGCTATGGCCAACGCTGAACATGCAGTTTTGACCCTTCAAGCAAATAATCCGTTACGGCTTATCTTTATGTCGGCAAAATACTTAAGGGAACATAATAAAGACTCGGCTGCTTATTACATTGAAAAGACAATTGCTGTTTGTGACAGTTCATTGAATGAAGAGTATAACGAAGATATGGCTATTAATAAGATTAAGGCAATTTATCTGCGCGATGGAGAGAAGAAAGCAAAGATTTATTTGTCAGAACTATTAAGGACACATCCAAGCCCATTGCTAAAAGTATTTAAGGAAGACTGGGATGAATGGGTTCGCATGAATAATGAGGAATTAAAACTGATGAATATTATGATCTTGAGATAGAAATGGTATGTTGGAAAGCAAACTTAGTATTCTATTATTGTGTTAAAAATTAAGGTGCGTATCATATATATTTATCGTTTATATATATTGTGACGTATCTACAACTGTTAACAGTGCTCGACCACAATGTTAAAAGAGTGAGATAACCCCAAAATAAAGGCAGAAAAAGTTGCATTTAACTTGCAGAATGACTATATTTACAACGTGAATCAAAAGATCACAGGCGCTAATCACTATAGGTTAGCAAGTGAGCTCATAGAGCTTCGAAAAGGTTCTAATGGGTGAAGTAAAAAGAATTAGTTTGGTGTTAAGCCATAACTTTCTGAATAAGAAAAAAGTTCAGAAGATGAAAGGAAAAAGAGACAAGGCGCGAAAATAAATTTCGCGCCTCTTTTTTTTGTTTATATTTTAGTTGAGTAATTCGTGATGTTTAATTTTATAACCGATGGCAGCAATAGTAATCGACATAATCGGACATAAAATATTAAAAATGCAATATGGAAGATAGATAAGCGTAGATACATTGAGTACCGTGGCTTGCGTCATGCCACATGTATTCCATGGTATGAGTACAGATGTAACAGTACACGAATCTTCTATACTTCTACTGAGTAATCGTGACTCATATCCTTCACGCTTATAGATTTCTTTAAACATGCTACTGTCGAGCATAATAGACAGGTACTGATCGGATACGGTTGTATTAAAGAATAAACCGGAGAGAACCGTTGAACTCACTAAGCCAAATCGGGTCTTGGTAAGCGGAATAATCAAACTGACAATATTCATGAGAATACCACTCGCCTTAAGAGCTCCTCCGAAACAGATAGCGCAAAGGATAAGCCATATTGTGCTCAGCATACCTTTCATACCCCGTGTTGCCAGTAGGTCATTTACAGGTGCATTACCTGTATCAACACTTGTACTACCAAATCCGCTCAGCATGACACCTTTAAAGAGAGTTTCTACAGAAGTGTCGTTTGAGCCAACGATTTCAGCCAGAATATGTGGCTGAAAGAGAATGGCGAAGATAGCAGCAAGAAGTGAAGACGCAAAGAGTACTATAATGGCCGGCATCCTCTTGTAAATCATGTATGCTGTAACTACCGGGACTATAAATAGCCAGGCCGATAAATTAAATTTACTTTCTAATGCAGATGTATAGACAGAGATGCTGATAGCTTTTTCTGGTTCAATGAAAAAACCGGCAATGAGATAGACCATCATGGCAATGCAGATAGAAGGCACTGTTGTTATCACCATATAGCGGATGTGCTCAAAAAGGGGAGTACCTACCATAGATGAAGCAACAACTGTTGTATCTGAAAGAGGTGACATTTTATCGCCAAAATAAGCTCCAGAGAGTATGGCCCCAGCTATCCATCCTTCGTTGAAGCCCTCAGCCTTGCCAATGCCCATGAGAGCTATGCCTATGGTGGCTACAGTGGTCCAGGAACTACCCGTCATTACGCTTACTATTCCGCTGATAATGCAAGAAGAAATCAGAAAAATATGTGGATTGATAATCTGCATGCCATAGTAGATAAACGTTGGTACAACGCCGCTTACCGTCCAAGTGCCTGACAGAATACCAATCAGTAAGAGTATAACTATTGTCGTGCCTATGCTTCCAACAGAAGTATTGATTTCCTTCTCGATATTCTTCCAAGGCACTTTAAAGTAGAAAACGGCAATAAGTGCACAGACGCCTGTAGCAAGAATAAGTGCCATTTGGCTACCACCATCTAAAGCTTCTGTACCATAGATTTGGATAACAATGGCTAATAATGCTATCAGAAAGATAACTGGAGTAAGCGAGAGTATAATTCTTTGTTTAGTCATTTGTTTATGTGTTGTTTGAAAGTTTATTGTATCCTAATCTTTGTACGAAATCAAGTTGGCTTCTTTCCAATCAATACTATTATCCTTAGCCTTAATACTATCTTTCGTGTATATTTTGTGTAAAAAATGAATTATGTTTTTGACAAAGGTAAGTGAAATTGCCAAAATAAGCAAGCCATTTTGAAAAAAAATGCTTATTTTTGTATGCAAAAAACGAATAAAACTCATGTTAATCATTAGTACAGTCCTAGCATATTTTGCCATTCTTTTGCTAATTAGCCGTTTTACAGCTCGCTTATCCAATAATGATATCTTTTTCCGTGGTAATCGTCAGTCACCATGGTATATGGTAGCTTTTGGCATGATAGGTGCCAGTATATCAGGTATTACCTTTGTGTCTGTACCGGGTATGGTATTGGCAAGCAATATGACTTATATTCAAATGTGCTTAGGTTTTATTTTAGGTTATTTTGCGGTTGCTTTTTTATTACTTCCGATATACTATCGATTAAATCTTACGACAATATACTCGTATTTGAAAGAAAGATTGGGGACTCGTTCTTATAAGACAGGTGCATCATTCTTTCTATTAAGTAAGATGACAGGTGCAGCAGCTCGTTTCTATGTCGTTTGTATTATTCTACAACGGTATGTATTCGATGCTATAGGGGTGCCTTTTCCTTTTACGGTTGTGGTGATGGTGGTATTGATATGGTTTTATACGCGAAGAGGGGGGATTAAAACTTTAGTATGGACTGATACCTTCCAGACAACTTGTATGTTTGCCGCACTTATATTAATAATCTTTCAAGTAATATCTTCACTTCATCTTACTGCAGGCGAAGCTGTATCGGTAATTGCAGCAGATGCACACAGTCAAATATTCGAGATGAGCGATTGGGTATCGAGACAGAATTTTTGGAAGCAGTTTTTAAGTGGTATCTTTGTGGTTATAGTAATGACAGGACTTGATCAGGATATGATGCAAAAAAATCTAACCTGTAAGAGTCTTCGTGATGCTCAAAAAGATATGTGTACCTATGGTTTTGCCTTTGTACCTGCCAATCTACTTTTTCTTTCGTTAGGTGTGTTATTGATGATGTTGGCTCGCCAAAATGGTATTGCTTTGCCAGAAGTGGGTGATGAGTTGTTGCCGATGTTTGCAGCTACAGGTAAGTTGGGTTCTATTGTTGTGGTACTCTTTACAATAGGTGTAGTAGCAGCGTCTTTCTCGTCAGCAGATTCTGCATTGACGGCATTGACAACTAGTTTCTGTGTTGATATCTGCGACAAAGGAAAAAGTGAGCGATTACGTAAGCGTGTGCATATAGGCATGTCATTATTATTTATGCTCTTTATTCTGGCATTTAAAGTACTCAATTCTACAAGTGTAATAGATGCCATCTATATTCTTTGTTCGTATACCTATGGACCTCTTTTGGGTCTTTTTGCCTTTAGTCTTTTTACCAAGCGTCAGGTGAATAATAAGTTGGTGCCTTATATCTGTATTGTGTCTCCTTTGCTGTGTTTTTCCCTCGATATTATCATTAGTCACTTCTATGGCTATACCTTTGGTTATGAACTCCTGATGCTTAATGGCGCCCTTACATTCATAGGATTATGGTTGTCGGGGAGCAAGTATAACAGACCGTGTAAGAATCAAGTTTAAATATAGTAAGGAGATAAAAAAAATCCTGTAAATCGATGATTTACAGGATTGTCACCTTAGGGTGGAGGGTGGGACTCGAACCCACGACATTCAGAACCACAATCTGACGCTCTAACCAACTGAACTACATCCACCATGTTGGTTGTTTGCTTAAAAAAACTTGCAACTCATTATCGTTGCAAAGCTAAAATCTGAAGGGTGGAAGGTGGGACTCGAACCCACGACATTCAGAACCACAATCTGACGCTCTAACCAACTGAACTACGTCCACCATTTTATTTTAATAGCTTATTTCTTTTAAGCGAGTGCAAAGATAGAGAATTTTTTTGGAATGACCAAAAGAATTCTCTATTTTTTTATTTTTATTTTCTATTTAGCAGGTGTAGCTGGAGCTACAGGAGCTGTTTTTGTACCGGTTGCAGCTGGAGCTGATTTCTGAGCGCCGGCAGCAGGAGTACTCTGGCTAGCACCAGGGAAACCTGGAGTAGCAGTATTTGTAGTTGTAGACTCTCTTTCAAGAACACTTTGTTCTGCAGTAGAGGTAGGAGCTACATATGTGCAGAGAACGCTGATAACAACCATTGCCACAGCGAGGCCCCAAGTGAGTTTTTCAATGACATCAGTGGTCTTGCGAACACCCATGATAGAATTTTGTGAAGAGAAGTTAGATGAAAGACCACCTCCCTTAGATTCCTGGATCAAGACAACAATTACCATGAAGATAGATACCAGGACAACTAAACTGATTAAAAGTGTGTAAACCATTTTTATTTTTTGTTTTTATTGTTTATTATCAATTTTTCTAAAAATCGCATTTGATCTGCAAAGTAAGCATTTTTTTTTGGATAATTCAAATTTAATCGCTGAATTATTTCTAACGCCTTTTCATATCTACCTTGTTTTATATAGATACGTGCCAATGTTTCTGTGAAGTAGCCTTCATTACCTTCTTCTTGTGAGTTTTTTTCTTCATCTTGGAGTGTTGTTGCGCTAGATGTAACTTTATCAGCTTGTGGCTTACTGTCAGAATTATTTGTCAATGAATATTCCTGTAGAGGTTCTGGTTGCGGCAATTCATCATCCATGTGGAGTTTGAATCCGCCATCTTCTAGGAAATTATCGATTAAAGAGGTTGTACGATCGGCTTTCTGACTTTCGATGACAGTTGACGCTTCTTCTGTATCTTCATCCTCTTCATCCATAGCTAGTTCTGTATCCATTTCCATCAGATATGACACATAGTCAACAGCAGCATCTGCAGGCGTTGGCTTACGCTTGTGCCTTTTTTCCTCATCATTTTCCGAAGGGATAGAGTCGAGGAATGTATCGATAAGAGCTACTGTGCGGCTTTCTTTTTCCTCTGGTGCCACCTGCTTAGCAGGTTTTGATTCTTGTCGAAGTTGATAGTGAGCAGCTTCTATCATCTTAAAAATGACTTTTCGGTCTGTAATATAGATAGCTGCACGTCTGAGTTCTTCGTCAAAACTAGAATCATGGAGCACATACAGATTTTGAAGCATTAAAAGACGAGCTGTCTGATAATAGGGGTGCAGGGCAAGGAGACTACGCAAATCGTAAAGCGTCTCTTTGTCCATTTCTTCAGGATGGTTGATCAGTCTTGTTAACTCCATTACCAGTTGGCTACAGTTGCATTAAATATTTGGTCTACGAGGTCATTTACCATTTGAGTAACCAGTTCTTCTTGTACAGCAGTGAGACTCTGTGTAGTTTCATAGCTCTGTGTAGCAGTAAACTGTTTTTCAAAATCCTCGTTGTGATTTTTATTATTAGTAAATCTTACATTAACAGTCATAGATAATTCTGTTTGGGCAGAATAACCTTCTGCTGATACAGCTTTATTACGCTGTGTGTAAGATGTAATTTCACCCTCAATCTTCAAGTCGCCATTGCGTTTAACTTGTTCCAAGCGCGTATGATCTGCGAACTTATCTTTAAGAGCATTGTTAAATAGTGGTCCCATTGGTCCCCATACGTAACTAGCTCGAATAGGAAATTCTGCAATTGTTATGGTCTTGGTCTTGGTGTAATCGATGCTGGAACCATTAAATTTATATGACACGCTACATGCTGTAAGAATGAGTAGTGTCAATGAAATCAGCAAGGCTGAAAATTTACCTTTTTTATTTGTTTGAATCCAAGCCATATTGTTTAATTCTTCTATAAAGGGTTCTGTCGGAAATGCCCAATTCTTGAGCAGCTTTTTTACGATTACCACCATTACGTTCAAGAGCTTTGACAACCATTTGTCTCCCGAGGTCGTTCAGATTGAGACTCTCTGGCTCATTGATTTCCTCTGCAATAACTTCTTCTGGTTGTGTGTGTGGTGTTTCCACTTGATATATAGGTGTAGAAGATGTATGAACTTTTGCAGGATGCATAGGAGCATTTGGAATAGAAACGGAGGTTGATGGCTCCTCATAAGGGATATTCTGAAAGCCTGCAGCACCAGCTAATCCACGAGCTTCGTCGAGTTGTTTACGAAGACTATTCATGTCGCGACGAAGATCGCTAACATTTCCACGTAGTTCGTACAATATCTTATATAGAATTTCACGTTCGTTTTCATACGAATGTTTTTCGTCTGTATATCCAATAGTAGCGAGTTGTGTACTCGATGGATCGCGTGGAATATACTTGAGCAAGCCTTCCAGGTCAATTTCACGTTTCTCACTTAAGACAGACATCTGCTCTGTAATGTTTTTTAATTGACGAACATTTCCTGGCCATTTATATTGTAACATTACTTGCTTGGCTTCTTCTGTCAATGTGATTTTAGGCAGATGATATTTCTCAGCCATCTGCATAGCAAATAGTCTGAATAATAAGATAATGTCATTGCCACGATCACGAAGAGCAGGCATTTGGATAGGTATCGTATTTAGACGGTAAAATAAGTCTTCACGAAATCTACCTTCACTAATAGCTTTGCGCATATTGACATTGGTAGCGGCTACAATACGTACATCTGTTTTACGTATTTCCTGTCCACCTACACGGATATATTCTCCTGTTTCGAGTACACGGAGCAATCTAGCCTGGGTAGCCATTGGTAATTCACCAACTTCATCAAGGAAAATAGTACCCTTATTAGCTATTCCGAAGTAACCTTCGCTTTCACCAATGGCTCCTGTAAAGGCACCTTTTTCGTGACCAAAAAGTTCACTATCTATAGTGCCTTCTGGGATAGAACCACAGTTGATGGCAAAGTACTTCTCTCGTTTTCTTGGCGAATTGTCGTGAATGACACGAGGAATAATTTCCTTACCTACACCACTTTCGCCAATAATAAGTACAGACAAATCTGTCGGCGCTACTTGTAAAGCTACGTCGAGTGCATGATTTAATCCGTCGCTGTTACCGACGATATTATAGCGTTGTTTTATTCTCTGAAGTTCTGTTGTATTCATTTAGCTGACAAAATTACGCATTTTATTTGGAATATCTGCAATTTTGGCAGAATATTTAGTTGTATGCGAGGTTTATTCCTTAGAGGTGTCCTGTGTAGACTGCTGCAGTGGAGCTTGTTGGTTTTGCTGCTGAACCACAGGCTGGTTCTGCTGCTGTACCTGAGGTTTGTTAGCCTCTTGAGCCTGCTGTGGTCTATTGTCCTGGTTTTTATTATCTTTAGAACGGTTATTGCTACCGTTTATATTTTTAGGACCATTGTTTTCTGGGCGCTTACTTTCTTTATTAGGAGTAAATGGTGCACCAGAATGTTTCTTAGGAATAGAAAAACGAACTTTTTCTCCTTCGTCATGACGCTCATGATAAAGTTTCTTCAATGGATTTTCGTAAGGTTCGTCATAGCGTGCACGATTACGGAAAGCATCAATAGCTGTATAGATAGCGTGGCGGAATGAAGATGGGTTTTCTGCATTTTTCCCTGCATATTCAAAATCTACAGTTTGGTCACTTGCTGTTCGTACAAGTTGTAAACCTGTAGTAAGTACTACACCGTATTCAGGAGCTATAGCCTTGAAAGGTGCGATACCTTGATCATGATACATGGCCAAAATACCATCGAATTCATCAAAATAACCCTCTCCGAAGAATTCTGCAGCAGGATATGGACCGAAAGCCTGAATACCATTGTCTGCCAATTCCTGAATGGCTGGAAGTATCATTTGGTCTTCTTCTGGACCAAATGTTCCATTCTCTGGATTATATGGATTGAGTGAAAGTACGGCAATGCGTGGATTAGATATGTTGAAATCTCGTCGAATAACTTCTTTGAAATGGCTGACACGAGCTATGATAATATCTTTACTAATTGCCTTAGTAACATCTTTTAAGGCGATACATGGAGTTGCAAAAGCTAAACGTAGGCGGTCATTAATCAGAATATCCATAGTATTCTGACTATTACCAAGGCAGGTCTCAATGTATTTAGTTTGACCAGGGAACTGGTAGTTTTGAATGTTAATGTTGCTATTGTTAACAGGTGCAGTTACAAGGACATCAAACAATCCTTCACGATAATCACTAATCGCTCTATCGAGTGCCATAATTGCAGCTGTACCAGACTCTTCTGTAGGTTGTCCTACGTCTACCTTAATGTCATCTTCTACAGCTGTTAGCAAATTGATTCGACCTTCTTGAGCCTCGTTAGCCTGTTGGATAATCGAGAACTGAACCTTCAAGTCGAGCATCTTACGATAGTAAGTTGCCACTTTAGGTGAGCCATAAATAATAGGTGTGCAGATTTCGAGCATACCTGGCTCTTCGAAGGTTTTAAAAATGAGCTCATATCCGATACCATTGGTATCGCCGTGGGTAATAGCCACACGTATTTTTTTATTTTCTTCCATAATTGATGGTATATAATACAGCTTCAAGCTGTTGTATTAGGTTTCTTTTTTTCATGCTTGGCGCATATACGAATGTAAGGATGGTCAGGTCTCGCTGTTTGCCATCTTTGATTTGGCGCATACGATAAGGACCTCCCATTGCATCTCCTTTCATTTCCCATAGTCCACTATTTTTACATGGTGTGATGCGCTTCATATACATATCATCAGTTTCTCCTTTTAAGTAGTTGGCTAGCATTTTGTCGATATTTCCTCTGCAGATAACTACATTCTTCATACCTGCAGCAGAATTATTGGATAGCCAAAGGAAATCTTTCTTTTTCATACTGCTGTTCATGTCAACAGGCAGTAGAATATTAATCCCGAAGGTTTGCTTGACCAAACGTTCCATTTTGGGATTATGATAAGTTTGCAGTCGTTTAGCTTCGCAATACAGTTCAAATCGTTTGAGATCCTTTCTTAACTGGAGTGAATCTCCAGCAGAAGCGTGGATTACTATTTGCGGCTGTGCATAGAGATTTCGCTGAATGCGATATGTACCTTTTGCCTGATGGATAACAATGGAATGTGCCATTTTTGTGCCATCCTGTAAGCGGTTTTGCTTGAGAGAAGATACATCAAACTGGGGTTCAGACTGTGGTAAATCAGGAGTGTCTACAGAAAGAATGTGCCGTAGAGAATCGCGAGAATCATTTACGACAAGAACCTCGTAGGGTTTGCCTCCACTAACCTGTCTACTATCGTCAGTGCAACTTGAAAGCAAAAATGACAGGCTGATGATAATCAGAGTTCTCCATCGCAAGTGCATTATTCTTGATCGTGTCTGATTTTACCAATTTTCTTACTTGTGCTCAAAAGACCGCAAGCAGCAAAGATATCTTGTCCACGACTAGCACGAATCGTTGTATGTATGCCATGATTGGTGAGGTAATCGCGGAAGTTTTCCATTGTTTTCTCGTCAGCCCCATGTAAAGCTACTTCAGGTATCTGATGGAATCGGATAAGATTGATACGACAATCTAGTCCTTTGAGTAACTTAATGATTTCTCGTGCGTGAGTTGTACTATCGTTAACACCTCCAAATACGATATATTCAAAAGTGAGTCTTCGCTGGTGTGAGAAGTCATAATTGCGAAGCAGATCAACAACTTCCTCGATACTCATACCTCGCTGGGCTGGCATTAGTTCTGCACGTTGCTCAGGAATAGGTGAATGCATGCTAATTGCTACATGGCATTGACTTTCTTCGAGAAAACGTTTCAGTTTATTTCTTACGCCAACAGAGCTAACAGTAATGCGTTTAGGACTCCAAGCCCATCCATAGGAAGCTGTCAAAATATCTGTAGCCCGAAGCACATTATCAAGGTTGTCCATTGGTTCACCTTGCCCCATGAATACAATGTTTGTGAGCTTGTCTACTTCTGGCAGTGAGTATATTTGATTGAGAATATCTGCAGCAGATAAACTACCTTCAAAGCCTTGTTTTCCGGTTTGGCAGAACAAACAGTTCATCTTGCAGCCCACTTGTGAAGAAACACATAGGGTAGCTCTGTCTTCATCAGGAATAAATACCGTCTCCACAAATTTGCCGTTTGCTGTAGGGAAAAGATATTTTATTGTACCATCGACAGAATGCTGAGCGTCGATAGCCTCCGCACATCCGATAGTATACTGCTCTTCCAACTTCTGTCGGTTAGCTTTGGAGAGGTTAGTCATCTCGTCTATAGACTTGACATGGTACTCGTATAGCCATTTAGCTATTTGGCCACCCGTAAAGGCTGGCATGCCTAAGCTTTTGGCTACATCCTTGAGCTCGTCAAGAGTAAGACCGAGGAGAGATTTTTTTTCTAAATTCATATTGCAAAGGTACGATTTTTCACTGAAAATATGCTATCTTTGTCACATATTTTAATATAGAAATCAAAAATGAGAGAAAAGATAGATGTTTTCTTGCCTCAATTAGGCAATGAAACGATGCACTCTATTGTGACTTCACTCGATGAAGATAAGACGGTACAACATGTTTTTTTGTTGGATCAGGAAATACGATCTACTGCTGTTATTAAACAGATAGATAGCCAGTCTGATGCTGATTATATATTACTCTGTACTAAGCCTACACGTATAGAACTTGGACAGTTTGCGTTAGAGCGAATGTTACGTGTTATGCATGAAACGCATGCTCAGATGGTTTATGCGGATCATTACACCATGGAAAATGGCAAGCGTGAAAAGCATCCGGTAATTGATTATCAGCTGGGAAGTTTACGTGATGATTTTGACTTTGGTAGTTTATGGTTGATTGATGCACGTTCTTTTCACGAGTATGTAGATCAGTTAAGCGAGCAGCATGCTTATCTATATGCAGCCCTATATGATCTTCGACTTTTCTTAAGTCGTAAGGGCGAACTTTTCCATATCAACGAGTATTTGTACACAGAAGATGAACATGACTTGCGTAAGAGCGGCGAAAAGCAGTTTGATTATGTAAATCCTCGCAATCGTGAAGTGCAGATTGAAATGGAAAAAGTCTGTACGTGTCATCTTAAACAGATAGGCGCATTGGTGGATGTTTCCAATTATGAAGAGCCAGACTTTAAAGAGCAGGAGTTTACTTTTGAAGCCAGTGTTGTTATTCCTGTATACAACCGCGAAAAGACAGTAGCAGATGCTGTACAATCGGCTTTAAATCAGAAAACTTCATTCCCATATAATGTCATCGTTGTTAATAATCATTCTACAGATAAAACAGGGGAGATTTTAGCTGATTTACAGAAGAATACCGATAAGTTGGTTGTTATTGTACCTGATCGTTTGGATCTAGGTATAGGTGGCTGCTGGAATGAAGCTATAAACGATGTCCGATGTGGTAAATTTGCCGTTCAATTGGATAGTGACGATTTATATTCTTCACCAAAAACTTTACAGAAGATCGTGGATGCTTTCTATAAGCAGAATGCAGCCATGATTATTGGAAGTTATCGTATGTGCGATTTCGATTTGAACACCCTTCCTCCAGGTATGATTGATCATCGAGAATGGACGAATGATAATGGCTGTAACAATGCGCTTCGTATTAATGGATTAGGAGCGCCACGTGCCTTTTTTACTCCATTAGTAAGACAAATAAGATTTCCTAATACCAGTTATGGCGAAGATTATGCTTTAGGACTCGCTTTCAGTCGTCGTTATCGTATAGGTCGTATTTATGACGAACTATATCTGTGTCGTCGATGGGGTGGAAATAGTGATGCTGCATTGAGTATAGACAAGATTAACTTGAATTCAAATTGATAATGCAACAAATGTGTCAAAGAAGTAAGTGAGCAAGGAGCATGAAAAAAGGGACAAAAGTTCCACAAGATCTTTCGTCCCCAGCATTAAATGCTTACCTTTGCAGACAAACTTCCACATAAGTTGCAAATATGACAAAGCATCTAACTGCGCAGCAAAGGTACGAAATATCTTTCAGACTGCAAAAAAAAGAACGTTCAACAGACATAGCCAGGGCTCTTGGTGTGCACCGCAGCACCATTAGCCGAGAAATTAGGCGCAACAAGGCACCCCATGGCAGGTATAATGCGGAAAAGGCCCAGTGGCTGTCAGACAGGAGAATGAGCGCAAGAAAGCACTATACCGTCCTTACGGACGAAATAAAGGTTTACATTGACCATAAGCTCACACAGGAACAGTGGTCTCCCGAGCAGATATCCGGAAGACGGCGTGCACTGGGATTACCGCCCATCTCACACGAAACCATCTACAGATATGTGTGGGAGGAGAAGCACAAATGGGGGAAGCCTCTCTATAAGCATCTGCGCCACAGGGGCAGGCGCTATAACAAGCGCGGTTCATCGTATAAGTCAAGGGGAATACCTGGACGTGTCGGGATAGAGCAAAGACCTGCGGTCGTTGATGAGAAAGGAAGGTTCGGAGATCTGGAGATCGACACCATTGTGGGGAAGAACAGGCGGAGCGTCATCATGACAATCAATGATAGGGAGTCCGGGTTCCTAATCATGAGAAAGCTTCCTTCAAAAGAGGCAGAGCCTCTGGCGGAGGCAGCCATTGCCGCACTTAAGCCGATAAGAAAGGGATTGCATACCATGACCGCAGATAATGGTACAGAGTTCTCCAGGCACCAGCAGATTGCTAGAGCACTGAAAATAGACATCTTCTTTGCAAGACCATACCACTCATGGGAAAGAGGTGCTAATGAAAACACTAACGGTCTAGTCAGGCAATATTTCCTTAAAGGGAGTGATTTTACAAAGATAACAGATAAAGACATCAATATGGTACAGGACAGAATCAACAACAGACCTAGAAAGAGATTGAATTACAAAACGCCTGTCGAGTTTATCAGACAAAAATACGGAGAGAATAAAACAATTATAAAGTTGTTGCGTTATTAATGTGAATCCTGCTAATGTTAATAATCTCTATAAAGACCGTTTACGTACCATGGAAGTAAGTGCGCGTCAAGCCATGAATGCGGGTTTGGCCGATATTGCTCCTGATGATGCATTGGTACGTTTCTTTAACAGACAACTTGAGGTTTGGGATGATGTGAGGAAACGTTTTTCAGATTTGAAAAATGTTCAAGTAAAATCTTTCGACAATTCTATTATAAAACTTCAGTTTAATCCAGCACGTATAGTCTCTACTGGTGCAAAAATTGATGCTAAAACGCTAGCCAATCGTGCTTGTTTCCTATGTGATGCAAATCGTCCAAAGGTGCAAATGTCGAAGAAAATAGATCATAAGTTTCAGTTACTTATTAATCCTTTCCCGATACTGAACACCCATTTTACGATACCAGCTTATCGTCATCAGATGCAAGCGATTTTGCCAAACTATTCTGAGATGCATCGTTTGTTGACAGCAACAGAGCGACTGATGGTGTTCTATAATGGTCCTAAGTGTGGAGCCAGTGCGCCTGATCATCTGCATTTCCAGGCAGGTACAAATGGGGTGTTGCCTCTACAGGAAGAGTGGAGACGAATATGCAGAAGTAAGACTAACTTGTATGAATTAGATGATTGTAATTATTTGGCCCGTATAGATGATTATATTGTGCCAATATTTGCTATTGTTAGTACACAAGAGGAAAAAGATAGAAAACTCTTTACTCTTTTATATGAAGCTTTGCCTATTCGTGAGGGTGAGACTGAACCTATGATGAATATTATCGCTTGGAGAAAAGGTGATAAATATATTTCTGTAGTCATTCCAAGAGAAAAACATCGTCCTAATTGCTATATGCAAGAAGAAAATGAACGAGTTATGGTAAGTCCTGGAGCTCTAGACATGGGTGGACTCATCATCACGCCACGTGAAGAGGATTTTCAAAAACTCACGGTAGAACGTGCGGAAGCAATTTTGAAAGAATGTGGTATATCGCAAGAAAAGATGGAGCAGATTTGTAGTAAGTTAAAAGTCGATGCGAATGACGATGAACTGAAATTAGACATGCAACCAAATGTAAAGGTTGGCATTGTTTCTGCGCAGAAAATACATTTTGTACTCAATAAACCTTATCTTGCTAAAGGTAAAGAAGTTATAGGAGAGCAAACGGTAGAATTTTCAGAAGGTGCCATTCTTTGGAATGGAACACTCTATACGCAGCTCGGTTTTCATCCAATAGAAGATGATGCCAGTTTCTCTCTTGATGATGTTACGATAGGAGTAAATTTCCATTGGGAGCGCAAGGAAACACAGACATTCCTAGGAACACTTCGATTTGTGGTCGATTCAGATCAGGTTTGTGCTATTAATGAATTGCCGGTAGAAAAATATTTGGAGAGTGTCATCAGTAGTGAGATGAGTGCTACATCGAGTCTAGAATTGCTAAAAGCTCATGCCGTTATCTCACGAAGTTGGCTTTTTGCTCAAATGGAGCGTAGACGTTCTCATGCAGAAACAGGAAATAATTTCTTCTCATTTGTGAAGAAAGACGACGAATTGATACGTTGGTATGATCGTGATGATCATACAATTTTTGATGTGTGTGCTGATGACCACTGCCAGCGTTATCAAGGTATTACCAAAGAAACATCGCCACATGTAGCTGAGGCTATTAAAGCCACATTAGGACAGATATTAATGGATAATGGGGAAATATGTGATGCCCGATTCAGTAAATGTTGTGGTGGTATATCTGAGGAATATCAATACTGTTGGGAGAATATTAAGAAACCTTATCTTGTAGCTGTTCGTGATGAGAAATCTGCTGTTAAAAAGAAACTTCAGAGTATTCCCGACCTGACAGTAGAGAAAAATGCAGAAGAGTGGATACGTACAAGTCCGGCTGCATTTTGTAATACTACTGATAAAAATGTGTTGGAGCAAGTGCTTAATGATTATGATCAAGAAACTCCTGATTTCTATCGATGGAAAGTAAAACTGAGCCAATCAGAGATTCAACACCTTTTGTCTGAAAAACTGAAATTAGATTTGGGCGATATCGTAGATCTTATTCCTTTGGAACGAGGTAAGAGTGGTCGTATATCCCGATTGAAAATAGTTGGAACAAATCACACTTTTATTATCGGAAAAGAACTTGAGATACGAAGAGCTCTCAGCGAAAGCCATTTATACAGTTCTGCTTTTGTTGTAGATAAATATGATATAAATGAAGAGGGTGTACCACAGCGTTTTGAACTGACAGGAGCAGGCTGGGGCCATGGAGTAGGACTTTGCCAAATTGGTGCAGCTGTAATGGGTGAGAATGGATATGCATATCAAGATATCCTGCTTCATTATTATCAGGGAGCTACTATAAAAAAGATTTATAAGTAGAAATCAAATACATGAGATACATGAGTAATAAAAAAAGAAATCCTTGGAGTTGGATACCAACTCTCTATTTTGCAGAAGGACTACCTAACGTTTTGGTAATGGTAGTTGCGGTAACAATGTATATGCAACTAGGTATGAGTGATACCGAAATAGCATTATATACAAGTTGGCTTAATTTACCTTGGATTATCAAGCCCTTATGGAGTCCTTTTGTAGACTTGTATAAAACAAAACGTTGGTGGGTTATTACCATGCAACTGTTGATTGGTGCTTCTTTAGCGGGAGTAGGCTTTACACTTAATGCGCCTTTTTGGTTTCAAGGTACTATGACCTGCTTCTTTCTGATGGCCTTTTCGAGTGCCACTCATGATATTGCAGCAGATGGCTATTATATGCTTGAACTTGATGAGCACGGACAGTCATTCTTCGTAGGAATACGTAATACATTCTACCGCATAGCAGTAATATTTGGCCAAGGTGTATTAGTTGCTGCTGCAGGTATTTTGCAGGTATATTTTAGAAATCGAATAGCCTTTACATGGAGTTTGATATTCTATGCGCTAACAGGTATCTTTTTGGCATTGTGGTTCTATCATGGTTTGATTCTTCCACGGCCAAAAGCGGACAATCGCAATAATACGAATTCAACTGCTGTAATACGGGGTATGAAGGATATGATAGTATCATTCTTTTCTAAATTTCCTTTAAAGGTATTTGTGTTTTCTATACTATTTATTATGTTCTATCGTTTTCCAGAAGCTTTGTTAGGCAAGATGACAACAACTTTTCTTCAGCGTTCCGCTTCTGAAGGAGGATTAGGATTATCACCAATGGAATTTGGTATTGCTAATGGTACAATCGGCTTAATAGGTTTATTGGCAGGAG
Source organism: Segatella baroniae B14 (assembly GCF_022024235.1). GTDB lineage: Bacteria > Bacteroidota > Bacteroidia > Bacteroidales > Bacteroidaceae > Prevotella > Prevotella bryantii. Next base: position 1,302,587 of record NZ_CP091799.1, on the reverse strand, counting down.
GTATTGTTGGTGGCTATTTGGCATCTCGTGATGGACTGAAAAAATGGTTATGGCCATTTGTGATTGCGCTAACCCTTCCTGATCTTGTCTATGTGTATATGAGCTATGCTCTTCCTTCTAATCTTTGGCTTATTAGCAGTTGCTTGTTTGTTGAGCAGTTTGGTTATGGATTAGGGTTTACAGCATTAACATTGTTTATGCTCTATTTTGCTCAAGGTGAATATAAAACGTCACATTACGCTATTTGTACAGGACTTTCATATTTAGGTCTTATGCTGCCAGGAATGATTTCCGGTTGGTTGAAGGATACTATAGGATATCGTCATTTCTTTATACTCGTTATGGTATTCTGTTTGATAACCTTTATAGTAACAGCTTTTGTTCAGATAGATGCTAATTTTGGCAAAAAGGAAGATGCTATAGATGAATCAGGGAATTACGAAGAAGAATAGATTCTAAATCATATCGTAACGATTAAATGCGGCATTTATGAGGAATGTTAATACTCTCATGAATGCCGCATTAAATATATTAGATCTTGTATCTTAGTCGATAAATCGCTTAGTTATGTCGCCATAGTTTTCTATGCGACGATCGCGGAGGAAAGGCCACCAGCGTCTTACTTCTTCACAATGGTCAAGATCGATGTCGATGATAACGCTTTCTTCTTCTTCCTTACTTGCTTGGTAGTGGAGTTCGCCTTGAGGACCAGCTATGAAACTACTACCCCAGAACTGAATGCCGCCAGTCTGATTACTAGGGTCTGGTTCAAATCCTACGCGATTAACAGCTATTACAGGGAGTCCGTTTGCGACAGCATGACCCCTCATAACGCTTGTCCATGCCATTCGCTGGCGTTCCTGTTCTTCTTTTGTGTCATAGAGTGCATAGCCGATAGCGGTAGGGTAGATTAATATTTCAGCTCCTTGAAGAGCCATTAAACGGGCTGCTTCAGGATACCACTGATCCCAACAAACAAGAATTCCTAATTTGCCCAAACTGGTCTGTATAGGTTTGAAACCTAAATCTCCTGGTGTAAAATAGAATTTTTCGTAATATGCAGGGTCATCCGGAATATGCATCTTGCGATATTTCCCGGCTATCGTACCATCTTTTTCAATAACAACGGCTGTATTATGGTATAATCCTGCTGCGCGTTTCTCGAATAGGGAGGTAACGATAACGACACCAAACTGACGAGCCAATTCTCCATAGAAATTGGTTGAAGGGCCAGGTATTGGCTCAGCCAAATCAAAATTGTTAACGTCTTCTACCTGGCAAAAATATAAGCTATTGTGTAGCTCTTGCAAAATAATAAGCTGTGCACCGCGTTTTGCCAAATCTTCTATACCTTCGGCAAGTCGCAACATGTTAGTCTTACGATCTTCAACATTATGTTGTTGTAGAAATCCTACTCTTATTTCTCTCATTGTTTTATGGTTTACATTTATTTTTTCAGAAGTATTCCTTGTGGATATTGCATAGTAAGACAATGTATGCTTCCATGTTGACGGATGATAGTTCTGCTGTCTATACCAATGATCTTGCGTGTAGGGAATACATCTTGGATTATTTTGATAGCTTTTTGATCTTTTTCAGGCTGATTATACGTTGGTACTATAACAGCACCATTTAAAATGAGAAAGTTTGCGTATGTAGCAGGCAATCGTTCGCCTTCATCGTAAATGGCATCAGGGAACGGAAGGGCTATCATTTTATATTTTGATTCGCTTTGGAGAGAGTAGTGAGTGTCTACCCATCGGCGAATTTGGTCTTCTAATGCTTTAAAATCTGCATAATGTTCATCGTCTTTGTTAGGTGTACCTACATATAATAAGGTGTGGTCTGGGCAGATTCGTACTATTGTATCAATATGTCCATCAGTATCATCACCAATAAGGTTACCATGGTCGAACCAAACGACACGGTCGACTCCTAAGCGTTCTTTGAGCTGTTGCTCAATCTGTATCTGGGTAAGAGGCTGATTGCGATGTGGAGCCATTAGGCATTGACTGGTAGTGAAAACTGTGCCTTCACCATCGCTTTCAATACTTCCACCTTCAAGTACAAAGTCATCATTTTCTTCAATACATGCAGATAGTGCAAAATTCTTATTGCTACTTTCTCGTTGATATACAAAGAGTTGCTTGGTAATTTGGTTATCTTTTTCCCATTCGAACTTTTCGCCCCATCCATTGAAACGAAAGTCGAGTACTGTTAGTGCTCGTGTTAGAGGATTGATAGTTGTAATGCCACCATGATCTCGAGCCCAAGTATCATTACTATCTATTAAATAGAAAAGTATTTTTTCTATTTGCTCGTCTGCAAGATTATTTTTAAGTAGCTGCCAAACATGGTCAGGTTCTGGTGTTGCAACGATAAGATACTCATATTTTGTTATGGTATCAGCCAGTTGCAGATAGGTTTGGGTAATATCATCTAGATATGGAGCCCAGTCAGTTTGAACGTGTGGCCATGTCAATTGGATAGCATCCTGTGGATACCATTCGGCAGGCAAAATATATGTTTTCTTTATCTTCATATTGCAAAGATAAGGTAAAAAGTGGATAGTGCAAAATGAATTTTCGCTATTTTGCCGTGTGCGAACACAAAAGCGCTTGATTTAAATCAAGAATGAACCGTTTTTGGTTAATTTTATGCTGAAAAACATTGTTGTGTACGCAAACAGTAGTATCTTTGCAGTGCAATTAGAAAATATATAGATTTATTAGTTTTTAGGTTATTGATTGTTTAGGTTGTTTTTAAAAAGAAATTATTAGTTAGATTTATAGATTGTAAAATTAGGTATTGCTTAAGGTAAATAAAGATTGCAGGGATATTGCTTAAAGTTGCCGATATATATATTAAGTATTGTATTAAGTTAGATTAGGTTATTAGATATAAAGGTTATTAAGATTAGTATTAGGTTTATTATTTGTTGTTTTTGAAAAAGAGGTTCGGCTTTTGCCGTATACCTCTTTCGGTTGGCGGGGATGAAGATCTACCGCTTTTTTGTTATTATAATCATCTGTTTATTCAATCTTTTTTCCTCTGTAATAAACATCAAAGCTATCTTCAGCATAGCCATTACCCTTATATTTAAAGGATGTAGCCATGGCTCCTTTTATTTTTTCACCATAATAGAACACATTGAAAGCATCCTTAGCATAGCCACCACCCAGTTCCTTAAACGAACCTGGTACTGCATCTATCTTCTTATCACCATAATAGACGTTGAACTTGGTTTTGTAATAACCGCGAATGGAAGAAAGCGGTTCGTTTATACCTTTACGATTACGCCAGCTGGTGGATTCCTTCAGTCGGAAAGAAGCTGGATCAACATTCTCAAGCACGCGCCCATCCATATATACATTATACATATCCTTGGCATAGCCACAACCTAAATCTCGGAAGGTATGAGCATCGGCATATTTCAATAATTCACGATCGAAATAGACACGATCGTGATCTATCTCATAACGCTGGGCATTAGTAAGCTGGGTGATTCCCATCATTGCTACCAATAGAATCGATTTGCGTAAAAATATTGACTGTTTCATCTTCTTATAGTTTTATTTGGTTAATGATGCAAAGGTAATACGAATTGATAAGAATAAAATAAGATTTACCTATTTTGTAGGGGGAAATCCCTAATTTATTTTTACTATTTTTCACAGGAATTTCTTCCGTTGGTCCTTTCTCAGTTTATGGCTCCCTCTATGTATTTCTTTTTTCGTCCGTGTAAGCGATCCGTGTCCGTTCGGTATTTAGCCTTAGCATGTATTTTTAGGTGGCTATGCTTTTTTTGTTTCTGTAAGCCTAATCCGTTTTCATCAGAAATTATTACCTTTGCATTCGTATGAAAAGGAAAAATATACCATGTATCGCTGTTTTGCTACTTGCGGGATTAACAAGTAGTTGTAAATGGCAAAATCAAAAGTCTGGAGAATTACTTTCAGATGTAGAAAGAACAGCGAATAAGATAGAGAATGCTCAGAAAGCGATAGATTATTTGGTGAACGATAAGGATTTGTCGGATGATAGGAATAATTCATCGAGTAATAGGGAAAATTTTCAAGTTGAGTCGGATGGAGAATCGAACTCTTCAAGCTCGACTAAGTATGCTAATTATCTTCCTGCTAGACTAACTGACAGACCTGAGCAAATTCTTTGCCGGTATGCCTATACCGTATCTTATAATCAGGAATTAAAAATTCCAAATTGGGTGGCTTGGCATCTGACCAAAGCACACACGAATGGTCCTTATAAGCGTAAGGGTATCGCTTTTACGGCTGACGAAGAGGTGGAAGGTACAGTGGTCACTACGTATGATTATGCACGAAGTGGCTATGATAGGGGGCACATGTGCCCTTCTGGGGATAATAAATGGAGTAAACGGGCTCAAGAAGAATGTTTCTTGATGAGTAATATGTGTCCGCAGGTGCATGGACTTAACAGTGGAGACTGGAACGAGATAGAGGGACAGTGCAGAGCATGGGCAAAAAAATACGGCGATGTCTATATCGTGAGTGGCCCTATATTAATAGGTAAGAACCATAAAATGATAGGTAAAGCGAAGGTTACGGTGCCAGAGGCTTTTTTCAAAGTGGTGCTCTGTTTGGTGGGTAGACCTAAGGCGATAGGTTTTGTGTATCGTAATATCGAGGGAAATCGCCCTAAGAAGAGTTACGTAAATAGTGTGGATCAAATCGAGCGGATTACTAAAATCGATTTTTTTGCTTCCTTGCCAGATAAGTTAGAAAACCAAATTGAACAAGAAGCTAATTTAGAAGATTGGTAAAAAAGCATAAAATATTTTCGCTATTCGCAAAAAATGATTATCTTTGCATTCTAAAATAAAAATTTTAGCGTGAAAATATTAAAGGTGATCAATGCCCTTGAACAGTTCGCGCCTCTGCCCTTGCAGGAAAGCTATGATAATGCAGGCTTGCAATGTGGATTAACAGAGGCGGAAGTCTCAGGGGCTTTATTGTGTCTTGACGTGACGGAATGTGTCGTTGATGAGGCTATAGCAAAGGGGTGTAACCTAATTGTAAGTCATCATCCTCTTATTTTCCATAAGCTTCGTCGTATTACTGGTGAGGATTATGTACAGCGTACTGTCATGAAAGCTATAAAGAATGATATTGCTATCGTAAGCATGCATACGAATATGGATAGTGCTTTTGGTGGTGTCAATTTCAAAATAGCTGAAAAGATGGGACTTGAAAATATTCAGTTCCTAGGCAAAACTCAACATCTCGATGAATGCTTTTCTGATGAAGAAAGTCAGTTGGTTGGTGGCGAGGGGATTATAGGAGAATTTTCTACCCCCCTAGCTGCAGACGATTTGGTTTTGATGCTTCGTAAACAGTTTGAAGTAGAATGTGTACAGTGCAATCAGCTTCTTCGGCGAGAAATAAAAAAAGTTGCTTTATGCGGTGGAGCTGGTAGCTTTATGCTCGATACGGCTATTGCAGCAGGGGCAGATGCTTTTATCACTGGTGAAATGCATTATCATGAATACTTTGGACATGATCAGGAAATTCAGATCTGCGTAATCGGTCACTATCAGAGTGAACAGTATACTAGGGAGATCTTTAAGCAGATTATCGAAGAAAAATGTCCTGGTGTAAGATGTGTATTATCTGAGATTAATACCAATCCGATTATCTATCTTTAATAAATAGTTATAAAAGAAAATAATAAAGATAATAGAATTACATAAATTATATCATTATGGCAAAGAAAGATCCAACAGATTTGACAGTTGAAGAGAAATTGAAAACCCTCTTCCTGCTTCAGACTACTTTGAGTCAGATAGACGAAAAGCGTGCTTTAAGAGGTGAACTTCCATTGGAAGTAAAAGACTTGGAAGACGAAATCGAAGGTCTTCATACTCATGAAGAGAAAATCGGAAGAGAAATTGAAGATTTCCGTCGTGCCGTTATTCAGAAGAAAGGCGAAATAGAGGATGCTGAAGCAAGTGTTGAGCGTTATAAAATGCAGCTTGATACTGTTGCTAATAACCGAGAATATGATACTCTTACAAAGGAAATCGAATTCCAAACTTTGGAAATAGAACTTTGTAATAAGAAAATTAAAGAGGCTCAGTTTAAGGTAGAAGATAAAACTGCAGAGTTAGAGAAAACTCGTCGTAAAATTGAGGATCGTACTTCTGCTCTCGAGAGCAAACAGGCTGAGCTTGATGACATTATGCAGGAAACTCGTGAGGAAGAAGAGCTCTTAAAAGAGAAGGCTGCAGAATTAGAAAAGAAGATAGAACCAAGATTGTTGACTAGTTTCAAGCGTATTCGTAAGGGTGCTCGTAATGGTTTGGGTATCGTGTATGTACAGCGTGATGCATGTGGTGGTTGCTTCAATAAGATTCCACCTCAGCGCCAGCTAGATATTAAGATGCATAAGAAAATCATTGTTTGTGAGTACTGTGGTCGTATTCTTATTGATCCTGAATTGGCAGGTGTAAAGGTAGCAGCTCCAGGTTTGGAAGAAAAGCCTAAGCGTAAGCGTGTTATTCGTAAGAAAAAAGCTGACGACGAAGAGGCAGAATAATTATATAATGTAACCATGGGAAAATTAATTGTAAATAGCTATGATGAGTTTGCCTCTTATTTAGGCAAGGAACTCGGTACGTCAGAGTGGTTGAAGGTAGATCAAGAGCGTATTAATGCTTTTGCTGATGCAACACTCGATCATCAATGGATTCATGTTGATGTTGATCGTGCTAAGGTGGAGAGTCCTTATAAGAGTACTATAGCTCATGGATATCTTACTTTGTCATTACTTCCTTATTTCTGGAATCAGATTATCGAAGTTAATAACCTCACAATGATGGTAAATTATGGTATGGATAAGATGCGTTTCGGTATCCCTGTGCCAGTAGGAAGTAAGTTGCGCCTTGTGACTAAGTTGGCAAGTATAGAGAATCTTCGTGGTATCTGTAAGGCTACCATAGACTTCCAGATGGAAGTGGAGGGTCAAAGAAAACCAGCATTAAAGGGTGAGGCTACTTTCCTCTATTATTTTAAATAAATGAGTGTTCTAAGATATTCTAAAACAAGAGTGACTTAGATAAAAATAGTTAAGGTTCCTTTGCTAATGCATAGGAACCTTAATTGCTTCTTTTAAGATGTTGTGAACATTTTGAATTTACAAATTGAGCAGCCACAATGCTGCTGTAACAAGAATAAATACGAATAGAATTTTTTGTTTTTTCATGTGAAGTTTTCTGGTTTATGCTAATCGCAAATATAATTTGTATTTCTCGGTTACAAAATTAGTCAAAATGTTACAGAGTTGCAAGTATTTATAACGAAAATCTATCTTTGTTTATTAAAAAAAATATTTTTAGGCGATTTTGCTTTTATTTTCATACAAGACACCTCTTTATTTAAAGAAAGTTCTTAGCATAGTGATTGATGCCATTTGGATATATATGTGCAGCCAACTAAAATGCTGGTTAGACACCATGAAATAGGATAGCATAACATAAGATGTCCAAACCCTGGCCATATTGGACATATGAAGGTTATCCATGTTAAACGGAGCAAGCATGTTCCTATGATTGTAAGCAAGGCTGGTGTGAGTGAATATCCAAATCCTCTCATAGATGATGCAGGTATGTCATAACATGCAGCTATCGATTGGAATATTAAAACATAGTCCATTCGTAATTTGGCATATTTTATCACGTTTCCATCTGTCGTGAATAGATTCAATACTGAATCTGCAAATGTAATGAAGAGCATGTTGGCGATAAAGCATACTAAAGCTCCATTTATAAAGCATATCCAAAATATGTGTTTGCATCTATCGTACTTTGCTGCTCCGTAGTTCTGTCCTGTAAAAGTAACAGCAGCTCCGCTAAAAGCTAACATCAGGTAATAACAATAACTGTCAAATGTCTGAGATATAGATGCTCCAGCTATTGCTGCAGAACCGTAACTATTAATAGCAGTTTGGACAAATACGTTGCTGAATGAGAATACCATTCCTTGTAAACCTGCTGGTATACCTATCTTTAGAATGTGTTTTAATTCCGTTGTATAGATTTTTGGCTGGCTGGGATGTAATCGAAAAGCTCCGTTCTCATGGAGTAAAAGCCATATTATTGCTGCAGCGCTAAAAGCATTGGCAATGCCGGTAGCAATGGCAACGCCAGCTACATTCATCTTAAACACGATTACTAAAATAAGGTTGAGAATTGTATTCAAGACGCCTGCTGCTAATAGAATGTAGAGAGGCCGTCGGGTATCGCCCTTGCTCCTTAAAATGGCAGCTCCAAAATTGTATGTCATGAAGAATGGTGCACTAAGAAAATAAATTCTAAGATAGGTCGTTGCTGCATGAATAATATTTCTTGGTGTACCCATAGCCTTTAGTATTGGATCAGATAATAGTAAACCGAGGGCAAGAAGAATGGTACCACTGATAAGTGCTAGACTATATGTGGTACTTATTGCGTGTTTTATTTTGGTATCGTCATGTTGTCCTATATGATTAGCTAATATGACATTAGCTCCTATAGATATACCTATAAATAGATTTATCATCAGATTGATGATAAATGTATTAGCTCCAACGGCAGCTAAAGCTTCGCTGTTAGCAAATCGTCCAACGACAGCAACGTCTACTGTATTGAATAGTTGTTGTAGAATGCTGCTTGCTGCAAATGGAATTGCAAACTTAATAATTTTTCCCAATAAAGGGCCGTGTAGCATATCGATTTGATTAGCTTTCTGATTCATATTTTGAGATTAGTTGTTCAGGATGTATGACCATTTTACTTATAATAGTAAATTTTAATTGTAATCATCCCTTATTGCTTGTCTGTATATTGTTAATAATCTTATTTGGCTGCAAAGTTACATCTTTTAGGTGGATTACCTTTTGAACGAAAAGTAATTGCCTTATTATATGGTAGTAGGCTTGATGTATGTCAATTTGTTTATCTCTATAAAAAATAAAAAGCGCTCTTGCATTTCCATTTTTATATGTACCTTTGTAATTTCTCATGAAAATTAAAAATATGAAGAAAGGACTTGTATTAGAAGGAGGTGCGCTTCGTGGATTATTTTCTGCAGGTGTCATGGATGTCTTGATGGAGCAGAAAATAGAGTTTGATGGTGTTGTTGGTGTTTCAGCTGGAGCCTGTTTTGGCTGTAATATTATATCACGTCAACCTGGGCGTGTGATACGGTATAACAAAAAACTAGCTCATGATTGGAGATATGCTTCTCTTCGATCTTGGTTTCTAACTGGTGATTATTTTGGTGGCGAATTTGACTACCATTATATGCCAGAATATATTGATGTTTTTGATGTGAAAACTTTCCAGGAAAATAAAACGGAATTTTGGATAGTTTGCACGGATGTAGAAACTGGTGAACCTGTTTATCAAAAGATAGATAAAGTTGATTATGAAAGTCTAGAATATATTCGTGCTTCGGCATCTATGCCCTTGGCTTCGAAGATTGTGAATATCAATAATCGAAAATTTCTCGATGGGGGAGTTGCTGATTCGATACCATTACGTTTTTTTCAGCAAAAGGGTTTTCAACAGAATGTGGTGGTACTTACCCAACCTGAAGGGTTTATTAAACAGAAAAATAAGTTAATGCCACTGATGAAGATAGTGCTCCGTAAATATCCAAGATTTATTGATGCGATGGCTCGGCGTCATGAAATGTATAATTTTGAGTTAGATTATCTTGCTGTAGAAGAGAAAAAAGGTAATATTTTAGTGATGAGACCGGCAAATAAATTGGCCATTGGACATATATCGCATGATCCAGAAGAAATGCAGATAACGTATGAGCTGGGTAGAAGAGTGGCAGAAAATCGATTAGATGATATTATTAGCTTTATGGTATAATATGTTAAGAGAATAGTTGGACTATTCTCTTTTTTTAGTTTATGCTTTTTCATAGAACCAACTAAAACTTTGTCATTAGAATTATTAATTAATTTATACCTGCTAAAACTTTTTATTGTCAAAGATACAACTTTTAATTGCTGATTATATGCGATATCTAGTTGTCTTTTTCAAATGTAATCCTCCAATTACTTTAATTATTCTTTGTATTTTATCGGCATTCTACTAAAAAGCTGCCATATAAGCAAGATGGATAACTAAAATAACTTTTTGTGACTGAAAATTATAGCTATTTATGACAAATCAATAAATCATAATATAATGAATTGATAAATAGTTTTTTGGGGGTGATTGTATTTCGATTCTTGTAATACCATAATAATAGCTAGAGTTGGTCTTAAATCTTGCTTCTTGTTTATTCGTGAGTTTAAAAATATTGAAATTAATAAATGATAAATATATATAACTATAAATCATCAATAGTTATATTTATATATTGTTAAATGTAAAATCTATCTGTTGTAGTGTTTATTAATGATGTATTTAAATATAGAACAATCATTAATAATATATTCATAAGCGATTAATAGATAATGCATTAAGATATTAATGTTTTTATTATTAGTATATTAATGAGAAATATTCTTTTTATAAATCAACTTATTGTATAATGTATAATCTATAAATAGTGAGTGATATATGGATTTTGAAATAAATCTATTAGTAATTAATGTTTAAAATAGTGTAGGATAATCATTTTCTTTGTTTTGGTATTGTTACCGCATCTTTTCTCCTGGTTTTGTTAGTGTATTATTAATGGAGGAGGGTTTCCTTAGTGGTTTTATTCTAGAAGCTGTAAATAATGCTTTCAGAGAGGTTGTTTTAATAAAATGTTAGCAGAGTATGTTTCTCTATTATTTATAGTCTGTAATGGCTTTAAAATGCTCTTTGTTGCTAAAAGAAGTGCTCTTTGTAGTATCATAAATCTTAGCTTACGAGTATTAAATGGCTAGAGTTAATACTTTACGTCTATATTATATTCGTTTTTTGGAGGGATGCTTTCAATTCTTGTTTCACTTTCTTTATTCTACAGAAATAGTATTAGTTAATTGAAAACTTTAATTCTTTCTTTTAAATTCATTCCTGTATATAATGTTAAATATTTTCATATTTTGGGATCTCTTTTAGAAATATATATTTTTGGTTTTTATAATCTATTTTGCAAATATAGTGTTGAATGCCATTTGATACAATTAAATAATCAACATGTAATAGCATATTGTATACAGTAATTTGATCAAATACCTTTTGTGTAATTTTTATGTGTGGTGCTTTATATTCGATAATCATTTGAGGATGTAAGTTCTTGTCATACAGTACACTGTCTGCTCTTACGTTTTTGTCACCTATTTTAAGATTAACCTCATTAGCCATAAGAGATTGTGGATAATTCAGTTTTTCAATTAGATAATGTATAAAATGTTGCCTTACCCATTCTTCAGGAGTAATGGAAACATATTTTTTTCGTAGAATATCAAAAATGGTAGGCTTCTCTATAGTGCCTGATAATTTTGTTTTAAATGGGGGAAGGTTTAATGAAATCATTTTGCTAACTTTGCATTTGTTCATGCAAAGATAGTAATTTTATCTTTCTTAAATCAAGGTTATGGTAGAAAAGAAATCTGAAGTGAGTTATGGATCTCTTATGAAGGATCTAAAGGCTCGGAATTTCTCGCCAATATATATATTAGAAGGTGATGAAAGTTTTTATATTGATAAAATTTCAAATTACATTGTAGATAACGTTCTGCAGCCCGATCAAAGAGATTTTAATCAGACAATAGTTTTCGGTTCTGATGTTACTGCAGCTCAAATTGTAGATATTGCATCGAGATATCCTATAATGGCTGAATATCAGGTTGTTATCGTGAAAGAATCGCAAAATCTAAAAAATTTGGATATTTTAGAGAAATATTTCCAAAAACCAGCTAAAAGTACGATTTTGGTATTTTGTCACAAGAACGGTACTATAGATAAAAGGAAAAAAGTCTATGCGATAGCTCAGGCTAATGGTGGTGTAATTTTTGAAAGTAAAAAGTTGCGTGATAGGGAGCTTCCTGGTTTTATAGAAACTTATTTAAAAGAACGAAAAGCTACCATTGAAGCTAAGGCTTCGATGATGATTGTTGATCACGTGGGTGCAGATTTGAGTCGATTAACCTCAGAGTTGGATAAGGTCCTAATCTCTCTTCCTGAAAATGATAGACGAGTAACACCTGAAATTGTAGAAAAGGAAATTGGAGTTAGTAAAGATTTTAATGGATTTGAATTGAGAAATGCAATAATCAATAGAGATGTTTTTAAAGTAAATCAGATAGTAAAATACTTTGACAGTAACCCAAAGGCTGGTTCTATGTACTCTTTTCTCCCTTTGCTCTTTTCTTATTTCGAAAATTTGATGGTAGCATACTATGCTCCACAAAAACAAGATCCTGATGCTCTTGCAAATTTCTTGGATTTGAGAAATGGATGGGCAGCTCGTGATTATATTACAGGAATGAAGAACTATTCTGGTATGAAAGTAATGCAGATTGTAGATAAGATGAGAGAGGTCGACGCAAAGAGTAAAGGTATTAAAAATCCAAATACAGATGCGGGAGAATTAATGAAAGAATTGGTCTTTTTTATTCTTCATTAATCTGTGAGATAAATGGGAATTTCATATTAATTATTGGATATGTTTTTTTTGATGGTAGCTTTCTCTTTCCAAGAATAGTTTTAGAAGTTTTCTAGTTCTAGGCTCTATTTAACATGTGTTAGCAGTTAAATAGAGCCTTTTTTATATTAATATAGGTGTTTTCTTTTAAATAATAGAATATTTTTGGGGCAAATTAGCTTTGTTTAAAGCTAGATTGCGTTCTTTTTAGATGTTTAAAATCTGCAATAAAGTGTTGATATATAGTAAGTTATGTTGTTTTTGGCGTGCTAAAATTCTCGTATTTTTTAGAATTGTATAGTACTGTGGTGAATTTTAGAAAAAAAAGGATTTTCATTATTTTTAGTTCGATTTGATTTACTGTTAACAATTTATTACATTTAATTTCTTGAATCTTTATTTGTGTGATTTATATAAATAAAATCGATTTTACTTGTTTATAGGTATGATTTATAAAACTAAAGAAGATATTTAATTTGTTGATTAAAATTATAAAATATAAAACCTTAATAATTCAAAATTTAAACCTATAATTATACAATTTGAATAATATTCATATAAGTATCAGAAAATCAGATACTTACATGTGCAGCTTTTTTCTTTTTACTTATGTAAATCATATTTTTTAGGGGTAAATCATCAATATGTCTACATATTGGTTATTCTTCTTATAATATAACTGAGGAATAGTCAGTATTTTATGTTTTTTTTCTAAATATTTGCTTTGCAGGGTATTACATACCTGTATTTACATTTATAAATCTAAAAGATCGAAATACACTTTGCTAATTATGTTATTTATGAATTTAAAGATTATAAATCTTAATTTATAATTCAAAATATTTAATTTACATATTGTATATTTCGAAAAAATATTTTATCTTTGTAAAATCTTTAAGCGAGAAGTATTTTTCGCCATTAATACAAAAAACTACTGTAATTATGAAAGATCGAATCAAGCAATTGATGGAAAGTCAGCATATGACTCAACAGAGTTTTGCAGCTTATATAGATATCTCTGCAGCATCACTAAGTAATATTTTTGGTGGTCGTACAAAGCCAACCCTTAATACAGTTGAAGCTATTCAGAAAAAGTTCCCTACCATTAATTTGGCATGGCTTATGTTTGGTCAGGGAGAAATGTTTCAAAATGAAGCTTCAGAGGTAGCTCCTACCCTTATTGAGCAAAACGGTGATCAAGTAGATAATGAAGTAAGCGATGATTCTGGTTTACTATCTTCCATGCAATTTGACACACCTGATACACATTGTGTACAAAATACACCCAAAATACATAATCATATTGTGGTAAAAGATGTTGACAAACCTAAACGAAGAGTTGCTACGATTACTGTATTTTATGATGATGGAACATTCGATACGTTTGTACCTAAAAAATAATTTTTGTATCTTTGCATAAACATATTGCAAAGAGCAAAAATGAAAAAGTTTATTTTAGACCTTCAAGTAATCTCGGTAGAAGCTTTGAGTGATAAACATGTACTTATCAAGTTAACAGATTTAAAGCCTTTACCAGAGATTATTCCTGGACAATTTCTAGAGGTGCGAATAGATCATTCGCCTGCGACGTTCCTTCGTCGTCCAATTTCAATTAATTTCGTAGATCGTGACAATAACCAATTATGGCTTTTGGTAGCTATTGTTGGTGATGGTACTCGACAGTTGGCAAAGTTGAAAGCCGGTGATACCCTCAATTGTGTAATGCCATTAGGTAATGGCTTCACTCTTCCTATAGAAACAGGCAAAAAGTTTTTGCTTGTTGGTGGTGGTGTAGGTGTTGCTCCTTTACTATATTTTGGTAAGGTAATTAGAGATATGGGGTGTGAACCAGTTTTCCTTCTTGGAGCACGTTCTGCCAAAGATTTGCTTGAGCTTGAATTGTTCAAGCAATATGGACGTGTATATGTAACTACAGAGGATGGAAGTTTGGGTGAGAAAGGTTTTGTTACTAATCACAGTATTCTTGAGAATGAGTCTTTTGATCAGATTTCTACTTGTGGTCCTGGTCCAATGATGGTTAGTGTAGCTCGTTTCGCTAATAAAGCTGGCATTGAGTGTGAGGCTTCTTTAGAAAATAAAATGGCTTGTGGTGTAGGTGCTTGTTTATGTTGTGTTGAAAATACAACAGAAGGAAATCTTCGTGTTTGTCAAGATGGACCTGTATTTAATATAAAGAAATTACTATGGCAGCTTTAAATGTAAAAATAAATGACTTAAAACTTAAAAACCCTGTAATGACAGCATCTGGTACCTTTGGTTATGGGCTTGAATATGCTGATTTTGTGCCTTTAGAAGAAATAGGTGGTATTATAGTTAAAGGTACCACTTTGCTTCCTCGTCAAGGTAACGACTATCCTCGTATGGCAGAAACAGCTCAGGGTATGCTTAATTGTGTGGGGTTACAGAATAAAGGTGTAGATTACTTCATTAATCATATTTATCCTCAAATTAAGGATATAGACACAAATATGATCGTCAATGTAAGTGGTAGTTCTCCAGAAAATTATGCAGCGTGTGCTGAAAAATTAGACGCACTTGATGGTATACCAGCTATAGAAGTTAATATTAGTTGTCCTAATGTAAAGAATGGTGGAATGGCTTTTGGTACAAGTGTAAGAGGTGCTTCAAGTATTGTTAAAGCTGTTCGCGAAGTGTATCATAAAACTATGATAGTGAAGCTTTCTCCTAATGTTACTGATATTGCTGAGATTGCACGTGCATGTGAATCTGAAGGTGCTGATAGTGTTTCTCTTATTAATACATTGATGGGCATGGCTGTGGATATAGAGAAGCGTAAGCCTCTTCTCAGTATTCGCACTGGTGGATTAAGTGGACCAGCTGTTAAGCCTGTAGCACTTAGAATGGTTTATGATGTAGCTCATGCTGTTAAAATCCCTGTTGTTGGTTTAGGTGGTATTTGCACAGCTCAGGATGCTATTGAATTTTTGATGTGTGGTGCAACTGCTATTGAAGTTGGAACTGCTAATTTCCTGGATCCAGCAGTAACTAAGAAAATCAAAGATGGTATAAGTGATTGGCTTGATGCACATGGATGTAAATCAGTTGAGGAGATTATTGGGGCTATTGACTAATACAGTTCATAAAACATAGTGTAAAGTCACTCGACTCTTTGGAAACAAGAGTTGAGTGACTTTTTAAGTTCGAAAATTTTCTTACTGGGCTGATATGTAGATTTTTATAGCAATTATATTAGATGTTGGTATTTATATGATACACAAATCTATAAATACAAATATTAATGAATGTAGTAATAAACTGATTAATTAATCCTAAATAGATAAATTGTGATTATATCCTATTCTTAAAGTATAATAGAGTAGGGTTTTATGGGCTATTATGTAGGTACTATTTAGTTTATAGAATCTGTTAATGACGTAAATATTGAACAAAGCATAAGTAGAATGCTCTCTGTATTTTTTTAAAGATATAGATTTTTGATTGGTCTATTATAAATGAAATGGTATTTCATTTTGGAAACTTTTTTAAGAAGATAAAGTTCTAGAAGAACAGTATATAAACTGGATACAAGTTAAGGGGATATAACCAAATAGTAGAAGATTTGTGGTGTGTATACGTTTTCTCTATACAGTTTTTATAAGTACAAATATGCATATTATATTATAAGCGCTTTATTAGAATAAGAAGGCCATAAAAATTTGAGGGTAACTTAAAAGCTACCCTCAACCAACACAAAAACTAAACTAGACTTAACTACTAAATAAAGAGGCTTTCACAAGTACCTTCATTTATTATATAGTGCAAAGGTACAAAAAATCTCAATACGAACTACTATAATTCGTATAAATTTTCTTGTACTCTTATTTTTTTAGATTTTTGTAGTCTTATTCAGTAAATAATTATCAAGAATGACCATAGCGGCCATAGCTTCCACGATAGGGACAGCTCTAGGGAGTACACATGGATCATGTCTACCTCTTACATCCAATGATGTTGCTTCTCCGTGGATATCTACCGTATTTTGAGGATGAAGTAGAGTTGCAACAGGTTTAAATGCCACTCTAAAATAGATATCTTGTCCGTTACTTATTCCTCCTTGTATGCCTCCACTGTTATTGGTGCAAGTCGTAACTTTATCAGCAAGGTTCTTGAGTACAATATTTTTTCGAGGAATAAATTCATCGTTAACTTCACTTCCCCGGGCAGAAGCTCCATCAAATCCGTTGCCGTATTCGAATCCTTTTACAGCATTAATTCCAAGCATTGCAGCTCCTAACTGAGCGTGAAGTTTACCAAATTCAGGTTCACCAAGACCAACAGGACAGCCTTTGATAACGCAAGTTATAGTTCCGCCAATAGTATCGCCTTCTTTTTTGATTTGAGCGATGAGGTCTTCCATATCCTTGGCTTTTTCCTGGTCTGGGCATCTTACAATATTATCTTCTATAGTAGATAAGTCGTATTTGTGGTAATCTTTATCCAGAGCGATTGTACCCACTTGTGAGGTATAGGCTTGAATAGAAATATTTAATTGCTTTAGAGCGAGTTTAGCTAAAGCACCTCCTACACATCTTGCAATGGTAATTCGTGCAGAAGAGCGGCCACCGCCACGGTGGTCTCTTATACCATATTTATTATAATAGGTGAAATCTGCATGAGAGGGTCTAAAGACTTCGCGCATATTATCATAGTCTTTAGAGTGTTGATTAGTATTACGCACTTCGAAAGCAATGGGGGTACCTGTTGATTTACCCTCAAATATGCCACTTAAAAATTCGACTTGGTCGGGTTCTTTTCTGTCTGTCGTAATTTTGCTTTGTCCTGGTTTTCGTCTTTTCAGTTCATTCTGAATAAACTCTAAATCGATGTCTATGCCGGCAGGGAAGCCGTCAACTATACCACCTACAGCAGTACCATGACTTTCGCCAAATGAAGTCAGAGTGAAAATATTTCCAAAAGTATTCCTCATGATCTTTACCTCTTATAATATACGATATAAAAAGCAGAGCTATATTGGCTCTGCTTGTCTTTTTTAGTAATTATTTGCCACAATCGCAGCTACCATCGCCACAGTTGCAGCCACCGTCACCGCAATTTCCGTCGCAATTGCCGCCACAACCACTACAGCCACCTTCGCCACTCATCATTGAAGCCCACTTAGCCATTTCTTCTACGGTTGCTTCATGAGTTTCTACAACTTCGCCTTTGAAGCTAAGTTGTTTGCCAGCCAAAGGATGGTTCATGTCAATCTTTACTTTCTCGTCAGTGATGTTGAGAACACGACCATAAAAAATTTTACCGTCGCCACTGCGTAATGGAAGTACAGCGTCTACTTTGACATTCTCATCATCGAACTTACCATCACGAGAGAAAATTTCTTTCTCCAGTTCGAGCACATAGTTCTCGTCTCTCTCACCGTAAGCCTCTGTTGGACTAAGAGTGAATTCAAACTTGTCGCCTGTATTCAAGTCAAGTACCTGTTTTTCGAATGCCTCGAGAGCTATGCCCATACCTGTGATGAAATTGAAGTTCTTGTCTTCAGTAGTCTTCTCTACCAGTTCTTGTTTGCCGTTTGTAGTATCATACAAGGTGTAAGATATGGCAAAGAATTTGTTCTTCTTTTCGTTCATTTTAACTTTATATAATGTTATTGGGTGCAAAGGTACTAATAAAAAGTGGATTTCTGAAGTCTTCAGCTCGAATTGTGATAGAATGATTATGATTTTGCTATCTGTATCTTACAATCTATTACATAATTTGCGTTCAAATTTCAAAATGAAACTTAAAAGTTTGATTTAGGTCAAGAAAAACGGCTGTTTGCGATAACAGAGTAACGATTTGTTTGTTGGCTAAGATATAATTGCTATCTTTGCATTGTCAAAAGGAAAAAGATTACATCGAAAGATGTTTCCTATAACTAGGAGAAATCTATTTTTTAAGACAATTAGGATAATAATTTTAGGTTTAACAAAAGTGAAGCTTGGTTACTTCACGAAAAAGATTGAAAGGTAAAAAGATTATGAAAAAGATGATTTTATTAGCAGTAGCTTTGTTCAGTATGACAGCAACTTTTGCAGCAGATGAAAATACAACAGCTGCAACAGCAGTAGAAGCTTACAACTTGACCAATGTCAATATGGAGAGTCTTTCTAAAGCTCTTTCATTGAACATTCATCAGGAAGATGCCATCAAGGATATTCACAAGAATTTTAGTGCAGATCTTATGGATGCAGCAGCAGCTTCTAATAATTCAGATCGTAAGGAAATCATTGACAAGGCTATCAAGAATGATTTGAAGTACGTTCGTTCAGTTCTTACAGATTCTCAGTATCGTAAGTATCTTGTTCTTTTAAACACCACCCTTAACAACCGTGGTATCAACAAGTAACAGTTAAGATATTATTTCTATTCGCTATAAAAAGTCGTGAATCTGTTCATCAGGTTTGCGGCTTTTTTGTATGTGGATAGTATTATCACTATTCATTGGTATCTGCTTACTTAATTATAAGTATTTTTTATCGCAAACCTTTTCTTGTAAAACCATAATTTTTAGGTATTGCATGTTATTTAAAAAGCCTTTATCTTTGCAACTGTAAATCATAAGTTATTTCATTCATTTAAAATTTATCGAAAACCAAATGAAAAAGACAGTTGTAATATATGGTTCCACAACAGGAACATTGCAAGCTATCGCTGAGAATATTGCAGAGAAGCTAGGTGTAGAAGCTATTGATGTAGCTAATCTTGACTCGCAGGTTATTGCGGATCATGATAATCTTTTATTAGGTACTTCTACTTGGGGTGCAGGTGAACTGCAGGATGACTGGTATGATGGTGTGAACACTTTAAAAGATACTGGTTTAGCTGGAAAAACGGTTGCACTCTTTGGTACAGGCGATAGCGAGAGTTATCCAGATACTTTTAATGGAGCATTGAAAGAACTTTATGATGCAGTACAGGCTGCTGGTGCAAATGTTCTTGAAGGTGTATCTGCAGACGATTATACGTTTGATGATTCTGAAGCAGTGGTAGATGGAAAGTTTGTTGGTCTTGCACTTGATGATGTAAATGAAAGTGACAAAACGGAAGAGCGTATAGAATCTTGGCTTCAGGCAATTAAACCTAGTTTATAAATTTGAAGCAATAAAAGTGAATTTCTAATAGAAAGAATTCTCATCCATTTTTATATATACTATTTTTATATCTCTCACATCTTAAAGTTAGAATAGCATGCCACAGACAACCTTGATGCCAACCGATATGAAAGTTTTGATGAATCATATTTACGAATATCAAAAAGGAGTTCGTAGGATGGTACTCTTCACTTTCAATCAAAAATATGAAACATTTGCAGTAAAGCGTTTGCAAAGTCTTCATATTGATTATCTTATTCAGCCAGTAGGTAATGATCGGTTAAATCTGTATTTTGGCCGTCAAGAGTGTCTGGATGCTATTCGACTTATCGTGACAAAGCCTCTAAGTAAACTTACTCCTGAAGAAGATTTTATATTAGGTGCGATGTTGGGATATGACATTTG
Organism: Segatella baroniae B14; assembly: GCF_022024235.1. GTDB lineage: Bacteria > Bacteroidota > Bacteroidia > Bacteroidales > Bacteroidaceae > Prevotella > Prevotella bryantii. The sequence goes on along the minus strand of NZ_CP091799.1, from coordinate 1,282,438 downwards.
TGTGCAATGTGAGCGCTATTGTCAGCGTAAAGAAAAATGCCGCGAGTGCAAAAATGCACAATAACTGTATAGAAACGAGAATGTGATAAACTTTCAAATCTTGTTCGCTAAAATAAAATTCATAATGTTTTTGTATAATAAAGTAGAAGGAATGTCGTGAGACACTCCTTTTATTGTTTGTACACCCAGTAATATTTTGTGACTATATGTGTTTTACTTTATTTTCATGTAAACAAAAAAGCAGTCTCCATTTTTAGGATAACTGCTTTTTATTTGATCTTAAAACACTTAAATATATGCAATTGATATATCCTATGGGGTATTTCGATTTATCTTTCTGTATAATTGGTATATCTGAAAGCTGGTATACCAAGAGCCATTACAGCTTGGATATGATCAGTTACACCCATAATTTCTTCAAGTTTCTTCTGGTCACCATTGGTATATGCATTAAGTACATAGCCTAGATAAACTTGACTGATGCCTAATGCCTGAGCCATTAGTGAACTATTCTGATAAGCCAATTGGCAGTCTCGTATACCCATATCATGGTTACTTGTGAATACGAGGATTGCAGAACATCCGCGTAGAATTGTATCTCTGCCTCTTGTAGCCGATTTAACTAGACCTTCGAGCATGGCTGCATTATAGTAACCTTCGTTTGCGTTGTTTTCAGCTTTCATTTTAGCAGCCATTTCTAGGAAGGTATCCATAACATACTGCTTTACTTGGAGCAGTTGATCTGCATCTTTGAGCAAGGTAATTTTTACCTGTCGGTTGTTAACAGCAGTAGGGGCATAGTAGCCAGCTTCTATAATCTGTTCGAAAGCACTGTCTTGAATTGTTCTGTCTGTGAACGTTCGGTTAGATCTTCGAGCATGCAGCAAATTCATTAACTGCTCAGGTGTTGGCATATCCTTATAATCTATCTTATGTACCTTTTCATAAGGAATATTGCTATGCTCAATAGAGTGGGTAGGACATACGTCTACACAGTGGCCACAATCGATACAACGCTCTGGTTTGAAAACACGTATGGGAGTCTTCTTTTCGCGTTGCATGAAAATATGAGGAGGACAAACTTGAGTACACTTGCCACACATGATACAAGTGTCCGTATTGATATTAATTTCTGCCATTGTTTTTCCTAAATACTGTTCTTGATTTGTTTCGGGGTGCAAAGATACAATATTATTTGCACATTTGCAAAGAAAGTGGGCAAAAAAATCCCTGACTATCCGAAGAAAGCCAGGGAATATATATTGAACTAAATAATAATCTACCAGATTACTTCTTGTTCAAAGCCAAGTCTACAGCTACAGCGATAGAAACAGTAGCACCCACCATAGGGTTGTTACCGATACCCAAGAAGCCCATCATCTCTACGTGAGCAGGAACTGATGATGAACCTGCGAACTGAGCATCAGAGTGCATACGACCCATAGTATCAGTCATACCATAAGAAGCAGGACCTGCAGCCATGTTATCTGGGTGAAGAGTACGACCTGTACCACCACCTGAAGCTACAGAGAAGTATGGCTTACCAGCCTGAATACGCTCCTTCTTGTAAGTACCAGCTACTGGATGCTGGAAACGAGTAGGGTTAGTAGAGTTACCAGTGATAGATACATCAACGTTCTCTTTCCAAAGGATAGCAACACCCTCACGAACATCATCTGCACCATAGCAACGTACCTTTAGGCGGCTAGGATCTGTACCATAAGCCTTTTCCTGTACGATGTTAAGTTCAGACTTGAAATAATCGAACTTAGTCTGTACATAGGTAAAGCCATTAATACGGCTGATAATCTGAGCAGCATCTTTACCAAGACCGTTCAAGATAACGCGAAGTGGGTTCTTACGAACTTTGTTTGCCATTTCTGCGATTTTGATAGCACCCTCAGCTGCAGCAAAACTCTCATGACCAGCCAAGAATGCGAAACACTCAGTCTCATCACGGAGCAAACGAGCTGCCAAGTTACCATGGCCGATACCTACCTTGCGGTCGTCAGCTACAGAACCTGGGATACAGAAGCTCTGCAAACCGATACCGATGTATTCTGCAGCTTCAGCAGCAGACTTAGCACCTTTCTTGATAGCGATAGCAGCACCACATACATATGCCCATTTAGCGTTCTCAAAACAAATACGCTGTGTATCTTCACACATCTGATATGGATCGATACCAGCTTTTTCACAAATCTCGTTGGCTTCTTCAATACTGTTGATGCCGTTCTCCTTCAGAGCTGCAAGAACTTGGTTAATACGACGTTCCTGACTCTCAAAACTTACTTCTCTAATCATAATATCGTATTTCCTTATTCTTTACGTGGATCAATAACTTTAGCAACACCCTGTTCCTTCTTGGTACGACCGTATGTGCCAGTGAACTTCTTAACAGCCTCATTAGCATCCATTCCGTTCTTGATAGCTTCCATCATCTTGCCGAGGTGTACATACTCGTAACCACAGATTTCGTTATTCTCATCGAGGAAGTTCTTGGTGATGTAACCTTCAGTCAACTCGAGGTAACGAGAACCTTTAGCTACAGTACCGTATGTTGTACCTGTCTGGCTGCGAAGACCCTTACCAAGATCCTCAAGACCAGCACCGATTGCCAAACCGCCCTCAGAGAAAGCACTCTGTGTACGACCGTAAACAATCTGAAGGAACAACTCGCGCATAGCTGTGTTAATAGCATCGCAAACCAAGTCTGTATTCAAAGCTTCGAGGATAGTCTTGCCAGGAAGAATCTCAGAAGCCATAGCAGCTGAGTGAGTCATACCTGTACAACCAGTTGTCTCTACGAGGCACTCCTGAATTACACCATCCTTAACGTTAAGAGACAATTTGCAAGTACCCTGCTGTGGAGCACACCAGCCGATACCATGAGTATAGCCAGAAATGTCCTTAATCTCTTTAGCCTGAATCCATTTACCCTCTTCAGGGATTGGAGCTGGACCATGATTTGCGCCTTTAGCAACGCTACACATGTTCTTAATTTCAGTTGAATAAATCATGTTACTAAAATTAAATTTTAAATGTTTATTTATAATAAATAGTATTTCTTAATTCTCGCTTTCGCTCGAAAATAATTTCTTGTTCTCTTGGGGACTTCCCTAAGGCTTATAAGTTAGCCACGTGCAAAATTACCTTTTTTTCGTGGATTGGGCAAGAAAATCGATAGAAAACATGCTATTTGGATTAAATCCAGATAATGAATGATGTCTACTTGATTTTATCGTATTTTACTTCTTAAGTGATTGCTAAATATAGGGAGGTGGTAATGTCTGGGTATGTTTCTAACTGCTTTTAAGTCTGTAGGTGGATATACAAATATAATAAAAAGCAAGAATATTGCTATCTTTTAACCTCTTTATCTAGGGAAAATAAACGTTACCTATTAGTATATATTCTTTCTCGAATACGCTTTTTTGCAAGTGATTTGTTAGAGCATAGTTTTTGGGTGTAAAGGGGGAGAGTTGTTCTAATCTAAATTGAAGTTTAATGAATAAGATTTTATACTTTTAGGTGTCATTTGATGACATATTAGAATTTTGAATTTATAAATATGTTATAACTTGTTGAATATCTGTGTGTTGTGTTTGTACTATAATAAGCGTATTCCACTCAAGGTTTACAATTCCTGAATAAATCATGATTCTTATAGCATGTTTTTGTAATTATAATAATCTTATGGCTATTCTGCTAGAAGTAGACCATATTCAATTTGTCTTGTCTCGACGTCTCTATTTTGAAAAAACAGTGCTTTTAAAGTTCGCTTTATTTGTAAAATGCTTATCTTTGCATAATATTAGAAGTGACTGATATTCTATTCCCTAAAAGTGAATATTTGTACTTCGTTAGATTATAATATGAGGTAATATAAAAAGGTTTTAAGAACACCAAAAAATATGAAGAAAATTAAGTTATTTGTAATTACAGTTTTAACAGCACTTACTTTTGTGTCTTGTGGGACAACTTCAACTGTTCCTTTGACTGGACGTCAACATCGAATTTCTGTATCTGATGAGTATATTTTGTCTCTTTCTAATCAGGAATATAAGCAATATATGGCAAAGGCAAAAAAGTCTACCGATGTAGCTAATACAGCTCTTGTTCAGCGAGTTGGTAAGAATTTGGCCAATGCGGTAGTTAGTTATCTCAAGAGTAATGGATATGCCAATGAAGTGAATAATTTTGCATGGGAGTTTAATCTTGTTGCAGACAAAAGTGCTAATGCATTCTGTATGCCTGGTGGTAAAATCGTAGTTTATGAAGGTTTGTTACCTTATACACAGAATGAGACAAGTTTGGCAATCGTTCTTGGTCACGAAATCGCTCATGCAGTAGCTAAGCATAGTGCAGAGCAAATAACCAAACAGAAAAATCAGCAAATGGGTACTTCAATTGTGGGTAATATTCTGAATCAAACTATTGGTGGTAATGTTGGTAATATTGCTGCGGGTGTAGCTGGTCAGTATTTCTCTTTTAAAAATCTGAAATATAGTCGAGAAAATGAGCTTGAAGCCGACAATATGGGCCTCATTTTTGCGGCTATGGCTGGTTATGATCCAGAGCAAGCTATTCCTTTTTGGAAACGTATGAGTTCGGCAGGCGGTAATACGAATGAACTTTTGAGTGATCACCCAAGTGATGCAACTCGTATCAGTGCTCTTCAGAAGGCTATGCCTACAGCATTGAAGTATTATAAGCCAAGAACAACAACTTCTAAGAAAACGACTGAAAGGGCTGTCAAAAAGTCTGCCAATAAAAGGAAGTAAATATTTTTAGGTTAATATAGTTAATCCCTGTTTCTTTCAAAAGATGAAAGCAACAGGGATTTTTTTTGATATTAAGTTATGTATCTGTATTATCTGTGAATTAACTATTTTTGAAGAGCTCTTTAATTCCGCCTATGCTACCCATAAGATTGCTGGCTTCATAAGGTAGGAATACGGTCTTTGTCTTGTCACCATCAGCCACATCCTGCAACATTTGGATATATTTTTGGGCAAGCAGATAGTTAGCTGGATTAGTGCTTTTTCCTACCGCCTCTGTAATTCTGTTGATGGCTACAGCTTCAGCTTCAGCTTTGCGTATACGAGCCTGAGCCTGTCCTTCTGCGCGAAGAATAGCCTGCTGCTTATCAGCTTCGGCCTGATTGATACGAGCAGCTTTTTCACCTTCAGACTTTAGAATCTGGCTTTGTTTTTCACCCTCGCTGGTAAGAATGGCTGCACGTTTGTTACGTTCAGCTTGCATCTGCTTCTCCATAGCGTTTAACACGCTCTCTGGTGGAATAATATCCTGAAGCTCTACACGGTTCACTTTAATACCCCATTTGTTAGTAGCATCATCGAGCACACCACGAAGTTTACTATTAATAGTATCACGGCTCGTCAGCGTTTGGTCGAGTTCCATTTCACCGATAATATTACGAAGTGTAGTCTGTGTAAGCTTTTCGATAGCGTTTGGTAGATTACTTATTTCGTAAACAGCCTTAAATGGATCTACAATCTGAAAATAGAGCAGAGCGTTAATTTGCATCTGAATGTTATCCTTAGTAATAACATTTTGACGGTCGAAATCGTACACCTGTTCACGTAAATCTATGGTGTCGGTGTAAGAATAGCGACCACGATTGATGGTAACAATTTCTTTGGCGCGATCTACGAACGGAATAATGATGTTGATACCCGGTTTAAGGGTTGCAAAATACTTGCCGAGGCGCTCGATAATTTTAGTCTCTGATTGCGGTATAATGACTACTGCCATTTTGACGAAAATGAGCACTAATACCACAATTGCAACAAGCACATAAGTAGCTATGTCCATAATCTTGAAATTTTAAAAAGTTTATAATTTGTATACTATATATTCTTAATTTTTCTAACGGTCATTATAATTGATTCGCGTTCCACGATTTCTACTTTTTCGCCTAAGGCAATGTCTGCGTCGTCGATAGATTTTGATTTCCATTGGTCTCCATCTACCTGTATGTAGCCATAGCCGTTAGCAGGAATAGTCTCGACTACTTTACCTATTTTTCCTATCAGTGCGTCGGCATTACTGTTACGTATATCTGCTCCTTTGTGTATGAGGTCAACCAATTTTGGGCGGATAAGCCAAATGCTCAGAACAGACATGACTGCCCATACCATAATTTGTACCCAAAGAGGCAGATGTGCTAAAGCTGGACAAACGGTTAGCAATGCACCGACAGCAAAGCATGTAATATAAAAATCGCCCGAACAAAGTTCAAGAATTAGGCATACGGCTGTGATAATCAGCCAAAAAAGCCATAGATTATTGGAAATATATTCGATCATACAGGGTTATAATTAGGGTTTATTATTAGTTGTATATCTATTCTTAGGTGTAAAGATATAAAAAAAATGATAAAGTTGAAAATTTTTCGTGCTTTTTTCGAAAAAAGTGGTACTTTTGCATTAAATAGTATTAAGATGAAAATAGCAATTATTGCGGGCGCACGCCCTAATTTTATCAAGGTAGCTCCAATATTAAGAGCCGTACAAAACTGCAAGAATGAGCGTTTGAATGTAAAACTTGTGTATACAGGTTCAGCAGACGATAAAACATTAGAAGATTCGCTTTTTGATGATTTGCAGATAGCTCGTCCGGATGTGTTTCTTGGAGTAGATTGTGAGAATCTGAACGAACTTACAGGTAAAGTCATGTCGGCATTTGAGCAGTATCTTCATGAATTTCCTACTGATGCTGTCATTGTTGTAGACGATTTGGCTTCTACTATGGCCGTTTCTATAGTTACAAAGAAAAGAGGTATATTATTAGCTCATATAGCAGCGGGTACCCGTAGCTTTGATATAACTATGCCTAAAGAGATTAACCGCTTAGTTATTGATGGTCTAAGTGATATTCTCTTTACTGCTGGCCTTAGCAATAACTCTATAGCTAATAAAGAGGGTGCGGAGTTGAGTAAGGTTTATATGGTGGGTAACATTCTTATTGATAATATCCGCTTTTTGCAAGCCTTTATGCATCGTTCTCAGTTGATGGAGGATATGCAGTTGCAGGATAAGCAGTATCTTGTATTTACGTTGAATCGCAAGGCTATTATCGAGAATCACGAGAAATTGTTTGCTATGCTTGAAGCTGTTGTCAATAATGCTGGCCATCTGCCGGTTATAGCTCCATTGCGTGATTTAGCAAAAGAGATAGTTGAATCTATTGCTGCAGAAAAGCAATTAGATATGTCACATTTTCATATTGTAGAGCCTCAGGGGTATCTCGACTTCAGTTATCTTACAGCTCATGCAAAGGGCATTATTACCGATAGTGGCAATGTGGCAGAGGAAGCTACTTTTAACCAAGTGCCTTGTATTACGCTTAATGATTATACAGAGCACATTGAAACTGTTAAGGTTGGTACTAATGTCCTTGTGGGTGAGGATGCAAATCTACTGGCTTCTTCTTTGAAAGATATTTTGGCAGACCGTTGGAAAAAGGCTGATATCCCTGAGCGTTGGGATGGACGAACAGCAGAACGTATTTTGCAGATTTTACTTGATGCGTAGCTGCATCTTAAAAGGTTACTAGCCCGTTGAATTACATTTGATAAAACATGAATTTGAAAACGATAAATATTGCGAATTAATTTTAGATAGTGCTGCAAGAAACTGATAAATATAAATTTTTGACTGAGGCTCCAGTAAATGGCGTAATTCTTAAAATGGCCATTCCTACTATTATGTCGATGCTTGTTACGAGCCTTTATAATATGGTGGATACCTATTTCGTGGGGCGGCTGGATACGCAGTCTACTGCAGCTGTTGGTATTGTTTTCTCGTTCATGTTTTTTATCCAATCGTTTGGTTTTTTCTTTGGTCATGGATCTGGCAATTATATTTCTCGAGAATTAGGAGCTAAGCATCATGCCAAAGCCGAGAAAATGGCGAGTATTGGTTTCTTTTCGTCTTTTCTTTTTGGTTGTATCATTCTTTTTTATGGTGAAATATTACTCAAGCCTTTGAGTTTGCTGTTAGGAAGCACACCAACGATTTTACCATATACTGAGCGCTATTTGTGGATTATTCTTCTCGGAACGCCATTTTTAACATCATCGCTTACTCTAAACTGTCAAATGCGGCTTCAGGGTTATGCTAATAAAAGTATGCAGGGAATGGTGTTGGGTGCTCTACTTAACTGTATACTCGATCCTCTTTTTATCTTCACATTTAATATGGGTTTATCTGGAGCAGCCATAGCAACGGTTGTCGGCCAAATTGTAAGTTTTGGTATCCTGCTAGCTATGACTCGCCAGGATGGAATAATAGGTATACGATGGTCAAATTTTAAGCCTACATGGATAGCGATGAAGGAAATATTCTATGGTGGCAGTCCTTCTTTGTCGCGACAAGGGCTAGGGTGTTTTGCCACAGTAGCGCTTAATTATACTGCAGGAATATATGGCGATGCTGCCATAGCTGCTATGAGTATAGTTAATCGTATTACCATGTTTGTCATGTCTATTGTGGTAGGTTTAGGACAAGGTTTTCAGCCTGTATGTGGATTCTGTTATGGTGCAAGGCTTTTCGACCGATTAAAGCAGGCCTATTGGTTTGTTGTTAAGGTGGGTACCATATTTTTGATAGTTATGGGATTGATAGGCATCTATTATAGTCATGAAATAGTGAGTTTGTTTCGTGATGATGCTGCTGTTGTCGCTATAGGAGCTCCAGCTCTGGTATGGCAGCTTGTTGCTTATCCGCTTAATGCGCTTTCTATGGCAAGTAATATGATGACTCAAACATGTCGTAAACCATGGCGTGCAAATATTCTAGCTGCAGCACGTAAAGGCCTTTTCTTTGTTCCACTTATCCTTATACTTCCTTATTTCTTTGGGTTAAAAGGAGTTGAGATGTGTCAGGCCTGGAGTGATATACTTGCTTTTATTCTTACTGTTCCTGTTATGATTTATACTTTCAAGCAATTGGATAGCGAGTTTAAAGAGGAAAACGGTGATATTCATTATAGTAATGAAGTTTTAGAATAATAATAATAAAGTTAGTACGTTTAATATTAAAGCCTTTTGGTGAAGAATTTGATTTAAACATTAGAAAAATAGATAGTATTAGACATCTACTATTTAAATAATTATTGTATAAAAAAGGAGATCTTTATTATGGAAACAACCTTGTATATCAAAAATATGGTCTGTCCGCGTTGTAAAATGGCAGTAGATCAAGTGTTACGTGATATGCAACTTCATCCTAAATCAGTTGATTTAGGTGAAGTACACATCGAAGAGGAACTATCTGAAGAAACTCTCATCGATTTGCAAAAACGTTTGGAGAGTATTGGTTTTGAACTGCTAAATGATAAGAAAAAGCAGACTATTAATCATATTAAGTCAGCTATTATTCAATTAGTACATTATAAGTATAATAATTCCACATTAAATTTAAGTGACTTTGTAGCACGTGAATGTCATAGTGATTATAGTGCCCTTAGTAAATTATTTAGTGAAGTAGTAGGTATTACTATCGAGCGTTATTACATCGAGCAGAGAGTTGAACGTGTAAAGGAACTAATAAAATATGATGAACTTTCCCTCACAGAAATCGCTCTTCTGTTGAAATATTCTAGTGTAGCCTATCTGAGTACTCAGTTTAAAAGTGTGACAGGAATGACGCCTTCACAATTTAAAGCTTTGAAAGTGAATAAGCGTATAGATTTGGATAAAATAGGAGAATGAACAAAAAGCAAAATATGTTTTTTGTATTATCATATTGTAACTAAAAAAGCTGCCAGAACTATATTCTGGCAGCTTTTTGTTTATGGTTTATTCTCGCATTAAGATAATCCCTCTATGATACCATTAACTACATCAATTTTTTCAGCCTGTGGATGTTTTGGCAATCCTGGCATACGCATGATGGTACCAGCAATTGCTACAATCATTTCCGCACCTGCATTAATGACAAGATCTCTGATGGTTATACTGAAATTTTTAGGCATACCATATGCTTTGGCGTCTTCTGAGAAGGAGTATTGTGTCTTGGCAATACATACAGGGAACTTATCATATCCAAGAGCTTTAATACGTTCCAACTGGCGCTTGGCTGCAGGTTTCAGTATGATTCCGTCAGCACCATAAATCTTTTTGGCTACCTTGGTAATTTTATTTTCGATACTGTCTTCGTCACCATACATCAGAGCGAGAGGGGAAGAAGGAGCCTTCTCTATGGTATCAACTACCAATTGGGCTAGCTCTTCGGCACCCTTACCACCATCAGTAAAAGCCGTGTTAACAGCGCAGCCTACACCAATCTCGCGGCAGTGCTCACGAACCATTTCGATTTCTTCTTTTGTGTCAGATGCAAAATAGTTATAGCAGATTACTAAATTTTGGCCAAACTTACGCATGTTCTCCACGTGCTTGTCCATGTTAGCAAATCCACGCTTTAGGCCTTCCATATTTGGCTCTTTGATATTTTTAATATCAACACCACCATGCATCTTTAGTGTTTGTGCAGAAACCACCATAACGGTAAGTTTTGGTTGAAGACGAGCTTTACGGCACTTAATGTCAAAGAACTTTTCTGCTCCCAAGTCAGCTCCGAATCCGGCTTCCGTGATACAATAATCGCCTAAGGTCATAGCTAATTTGGTAGCTAGTACAGAGTTACATCCATGAGCGATATTAGCAAATGGACCACCATGAATAAAAGCTGGCGTATTTTCAGTGGTTTGTACTAGATTAGGGTGAATGGCATCGTGCAGCAGAGCTACGATGGCACCACCTGCATTCATATCCTTAACAGTAAAAGGTTCTCCTTCGAGAGTGATTCCAAGAAGGATGTTGTCAATGCGTCTGCGAAGATCTTCCTCACTGGTAGCAAGACAGAAAATGGCCATAATCTCTGATGCTGGTGTAATATCGAAACCTGTTTTCTGGGTAATGCCATCTGTTGCACCACCAAGACCGGTAACAACACCTCTCAAGTTACGGTCATTAACATCAAGTACGCGTTTCCATAAAATTTCACGCATACCAAAACCTTCATCGCGATGCTGATAGATATAATTGTCGAGCAAGGCAGCAATCATATTGTTGGCCGATGTGATAGCGTGAAAGTCGCCTGTAAAGTGGAGATTGATTTTCTCCATAGGTAATACTTGAGCATATCCACCACCAGCTGCACCACCTTTCATTCCAAAGCAAGGACCAAGTGATGGTTCGCGAAGTGCTAAAATGGCCTTCTTACCGATGCGTTGCATACCAAGAGCCAAACCAACGCTTACCGTAGTTTTTCCTGCACCTGCCTTGGTTGGAGTCATTGCGGTTACTAAAATTAAGTTTGAGCGCTTAACCTTTTCCTCGTCGATAAGTGTGTAAGGTACTTTTGTGATGTACTTACCATAAGGCTCAAGATGTTCGGTTGGAATACCTAGTTGCTCTGCAATAGAAACAATAGGTTCCATGTGGGCTTCATGAGCAATTTCAAAATCTGTCTTCATTCAAAAACAAATAGTTATGTTGGTTTTTTATTCTTTTTTCATTTGCAAAGGTACGTATATTCTAAATAATATGAAAATAATTAGACTAGAATAGCTAAATAAAGTTGTGAAAAGAATCTCTTATGGATTCTGTATATGAATAAGAATGTGCATGAAAACTAATTTATTGGATTTTTATGGAAAAAAATAGTTATAATTCTCTACAAAATTAAAAAATATTAATAATAAATTCTAATAATTAATATTAAATGTTTAACAATTGCAAATTTTCGGAGGAATTATTGTAAATTAGCGTTTTATTCTAAATATTAGAAAAATCATAGAACTTTTAATACATTTACAAAGAATTAAATGAAAAAACAAGCTTTAGCATTGGTGGCGTTGATGCTTGTAGAAGGTAGTGCCCTTCAGGCCTCTCCTCTATATAAAAACGTTTTAGCAAAAGACTCTATACAGGCAGAGCAGAAAGCCGATAAGTCTGAAAATAAAAAAGAAGCTAAAAAAGCTGACGCCAAGAAAACAGAGAAAAAGATTAGTGAGTATCAGAAACTTATCAAGAAGGGGGGAAGTAAGCAAGAAGGTCTGTTTACTGTTCGACATATTGAGAATAAATGGTATTACGAAATTCCAAATGAGAAGTTGGGTAAGTTACTTTTGGCCGTTACTCGTTTTACCGCTGTGCCAAGTGGTTTTCAGTATAATGTTGGTGAGGAGGTTAATGAGAATGTCATCTACTTTGAAAAGCGTGACGATAAGACCATTTGGCTTCGTTCTTATACCCACGATCGTATAGCTGATGCTCAAGATAAGATTTCTATGTCAGTAGAAAAAGCTACGATAGATCCTATTATAGCTAAATTTAATATTATTCAGGATGATAAGAAAGGTGCGAAGAAGCATGGTTATCTTATCGATGTCACAGCTTTTTATACTGAAGATAATCAAGTAACTTCATTTAGTGTAAACGATCGAAAGGTCATGAAATTAGGGGCTCAGAAAAAAGATATTACTTATATTGATACCCTCAAGTCTTTTCCTATTAATATAGAGGCAAGTACACTTCGTACTTATGCTTGTGAGCCGGGTAAGACAGCTGCTTCTAAGGTTGGTGCTATAACTTTGAGTCTGAATACCAGTATAGTAGAACTTCCTGAAAATCCGATGCAACCTCGTTTGGAGGATGAACGTGTAGGATATTTCGTTAAGAAGTTCACAAAGTTCTCTGATTATGATATGCTTAAGCATGATGCTATTGTAAGTCGCTATCGTTTGGAGCCTAAGGATGAGAAAGCATATCTTGCTGGTAAACTTGTAGAGCCAAAGAAGCAGATAGTATATTATATTGACCCTGCTACTCCAAAGAAATGGGTACCTTATCTTATGGCAGGTATCAATGATTGGAACAAAGCTTTTGAAGCGGCTGGTTTCAAGAATGCTATTGTTGCTAAAGAGTGGCCTAATGATAAGAATATGAGCGTGGATGATGCTCGCTACTGTGTGCTACGTTATTTGCCATCTGAGATTTCTAATGCTTATGGTCCTCGTATTGTAGACCCTCGTTCTGGTGAAATTATTGAAAGCCATATCTGTTGGTATCATAATGTAACCGACTTACTTCGTCGTTGGTATATGGTGCAATGTGGTCCGCTAGATAAACATGCTCAAACGATGGAATTCGACGAGGAACTTATGGGGCAGCTTATTCGTTTCGTATCTTCTCATGAGGTAGGTCATACTCTTGGTCTTCGTCATAATATGATAGCTTCAAGTGCTACTCCTGTTGAGAAGCTTCGTGATAAGAAGTGGGTAGAAGAGCATGGTCACACATCAAGTATCATGGATTATGCTCGTTTTAACTATGTAGCTCAACCTGAAGATGGTATTAGCACCAAGGGACTTTTCCCACGTATCAATGATTACGATAAATGGGCTATTAAATGGGGCTATCAGTGGCGTCCTGAATATAAGGATTCATATAGCGAAAAAAAAGCTTTGCGTGCAGAAGTAACTAAGGTTCTTGCATCTAATCCTCGTTTACGTTATATGGGAGATGAAGGAAGAGGGGTGGATCCTCGCTCTCAGACAGAAGACCTAGGCGATAACTCAATGAAGGCTAGTGATTATGGTATCAGGAACTTGAAGCGTGTGATGGCTAATCTGGAAAAGTGGACTGCTCAGCCTGATGGTCAGACAGAATACTTGCAGGAGATGTACAACGCAGTGAAGAGTCAGTACTCTCGTTACACCATGCATGTTCAGAAAAATATCGCGGGTAAGTATGCTGCCAATTGGCCGGCAGAAAAGAATCTTGATTATGTATCTAAGGCTACTCAGAAAGAAGTTCTTAGCTGGTTGAAACGTAATGTACTCACAGTACCACACTGGTTGTATCCTGAACGTATTTTAGATAAGGTAAAACAGGAACCAACTGAAGATATTAACAACCGTAATAGTGCTTTGGTACGGTATCTAATACAGCCAAACTTGCTTAATAATCTGAAGAAAGAAGGCAAGTATCCTATTGACGAATGGCTCAACGATGTATTCAGTATTGTGTGGACACCTATGAGTGCTAAAAATGAATGGCAGAATAGCTTTACACGTTCTTATCAGCGAGCATATATTCGTAGTCTGAAGAATACTCTTATAGGTATAGATGATGCTAAAGCTGGTGTTCAGGCTGGAACCAAAGATTCTGATGTATATCTTTACATTTTGCAGCATGTAGATAAACTTGAAACCTACCTAAATAATCAAGCTAAAAATACGGCAGCAGGTTCTATTGCTCAGTTGCACTATCAGAATTTGCTTCTGCAGGTAAAACAGATGAAGGCTAGCTATAACAAGATTGATAAATAGTTGTAAGATTATAATATGATAAGGGATGTCTCCATGGTGAGATTTCCCTTATTTCTTTTTCTTGATAAAATCTTATAACATTCATCCATAATATTATAAGGTATACTTGTAAGAAATCGTGTATCTTTGCAGTAAAAATAACTTTTAAAAGTGATAAGATAATGATTAAGACATTTACTGTTAATGGTATGAAGTGTGTACATTGTAAGGCTAATGTTGAAAATGCTTTGAAAGGCCTTAATGGTGTAAGTAATGCTGTAGTAAGCTTAGAAAATAAAAATGTAGAGGTAGAGTATGATGAGAATATTATTATTAACGAAGCCTTGAAAGCGGCTGTAGATGCAGCTGGGCACTTCGAAATGATACTGTAACTCTTATATATAACAAAAGAAGGCATATTCGAGTATGGGATATGCCTTCTTTTGTTATATATAAGAGTTCTTTTTATTTTAAGGGGTAGGGTAGTCGTACTGTTTATAATATTGTGATTTTTGATCATGATACCAGACTCCCTCCACGTTTACCCCTATCGAGAAAGTCTTATTCTTATTAGTATATCGAATGCCAGTACCAAGCACGTTGGCACCTGGTACTCCCATGCCATAACTCCATGGTGAGCTGAAGGCATAACCTATACCGTATACTGGGAATCCTCCCATGCCATAACCTGGATAAAATCCTAGTAAACCATAGGGACCATAATTACTATAATAATATTTGTTATAGTTATTGCTTACGCTCAGTTGTCCATATATGTAAGCCTCCCAATGATCATCAATTTTATAGCCTAACATTCCGTGTAAACCTACATCATAATAATTATCACTTCCCCAGTTTGTATGGTTCATGTATCCTCCAAAACTGGTCCATATTTTTCCATCACGCGTGATAGGAGCTACATAATTGAGATCTATATTTTGAGAGAATCCACCACTATGAGGTACGTTTTTGCCGAATGTGGCAAATGCAGAGGCTCCCAGTGAAACATTGAGACCTTGATGCAGTCCGTAACTATAATCTTCGATAAAACTTGGTGGAGTGATAAGAGAGTCCAATGAAGTGAGGTGAGGCATACTGTTGCCTATTATTTTTGTTTGGTCGTCAATAGGTACGGGCACCGTATCCGCTACCATCTTGCGCCACATTTTTTTTTGAGTTTCCAAATCGATGTGCTGGGCATGGATATTTGACAACTCACTTATTAAAAGTAATATAGCGATAACAATCTTTTCCATATTATAAATTTCAAGTGTGATGCAAAGATAAAAATAAAAGCGAAATGCCATACTTTTATTCGCAAAAGTTAAACTTTTTATTTCAAAATTGTGTTAAGGAGTGCCAATCAAAGGTAATTCTTTAAAGCTATTGTATGTTTTTTCGAAGACTTTTAATTATCTTTGCCAAATAACTTAGTAAAAAATTGGAGAATATAATTAACTGTATATGAAAAAGAATATTTGTGCTATTATGGCTATTATGCTAATACTAGCTATACCTGTATCAGCTCAGAATGCTAATACCACCAAGAAGCAGTCGTTTATTGAAAGAGCTTCTAGTCTTTTCAAAAAAAATAAAAAGCGATTTAATAAGCAGGTAAAACAGATGAAGGATGATATTGGTTTAGATGGTAAAAGCTATAATCAAGATAAGGATATTAAGGTGAATGGTGAATATTATATGCCTATTTATGATGTCAACTTGTTTAAGGGAAGTGAAGCTCAAGAGATGCGCAATCTATGTGAGCAAGTTTTCCGTACTCGATATCCAGAAGCAGTACTGATGAGCAGTGCACTACCACAGACAGATTGGATTATAGATAATGTAAAGAAAGACGGTATAATTGTAGGATATCGTGAAACAATGTACTGTTATGTCCTAGGTCAGGATGGTGGTGATGGCTATATTAATATGAAATTTACATTTCAGCGCTACAAAGATGTAGGTAAAAGCTATACTAATGTAAAAGGTGTGTGGCCAATGCTCTCTAGAATCAATATCATCCCAAAGTCGGCTTTTGGTGAACTAAAGGACAATTAATACTGTTCAAACAGTTTCTCTTAAATGTACATCTGTATTCGTTTCTATAACCAGATTGGAAAATTTGAGAGAGCTGGAAAAAGCAAAACAGAAGGTGAAATGCATAAAATTTTGTCATTTTAGAGATAGATAAAGAAAAATATAAGCAAAATCTAAATTTTTATTTCAATTTGTTTGCGAGAACAAAATAAAAGTTATACTTTTGCAATCGTAAATAATAATTAAAGAAATTAAGAACTATGGTTAAATCATACGCATCTTTTTATTACTTTTATTTTTACTTTGCAGGGAGTGGCAAAGCGGGAAGTTGCGTGTAAATTTCAACTTATGGTTTCATAAATAAGAAAATATACAAAACGGTCCCGCTTACAAGAGAGTGGGGCCGTTTTTGTTAATATGTTAATTGGTGAAAAGATAATGAAGAGAATCGCTATACAGGGAGAAATCGGATCGTTCCACGATATTGCGTCGCACGAGTACTTTAAGGGTGAACAGGTTCAACTGATTTGTTGTAACACCTTTGAAGATGTATTCGAGAGTATTAAGAAAGATCCTACAGTCGTCGGCCTTTGTGCCATAGAGAATACCATAGCGGGTTCTATCCTACACAACTATGACTTGCTCAGACAGAGTGGATGTATGGTCGTAGGGGAGCATAAATTACACATAGAACACTCTATCTGTTGTCTACCAGATGATGACTGGGATGATCTTAAAGAAGTTCATTCACATCCTGTGGCTTTAGCGCAATGTAGTAACTTTCTTAGCAAGCATCCTGGTTTGAAAGCTGTACAGGGAGAAGATACAGCAGGTAGTGCGGCATATATTTATAATCACCAAATGCATGGATGGGCAGCTATTTGCTCTCATTATGCTGCAGATCTATATGGCATGAAAGTGTTAGAGGATGATATACATGACAATAAACATAATTTTACAAGATTCCTCGTTGTATCATCAGTACAAAAAGCAGATTTTCTGCGTTCGCTTGAGACGGTGAACAAGGCAAGTCTTGTTTTTACTTTGCCTGATCAACCTGCATCGCTCAGCAAAGTTCTCACGATATTGAGTTTTTATGATATTAATCTTACCAAGATTCAAAGTCTGCCAATAATAGGGCATGAGTGGGAATATATGTTTTATGTTGATTTGTCGTTTGAAAATCTTACCAGATATCGGCAGAGCATAGATGCAATTACCCCCCTCGTAAGAGATATAAAAGTATTAGGAGAATATCAAGAAGCATAAAAAATACCATTATGAATATACAACCTGCTAATAGAGTAAACGAAATACAAGAATATTACTTCAGTAGAAAACTTAAAGAAGTAGCTCAACTGAATGCAAAAGGTGAGAACATTATCAGTCTGGCTATCGGTAGTCCGGATATGCCACCTTCACAACAGACTATAGATAAATTATGTGAAGTGGCTCAAGATAAGTCTGCCCATGGGTATCAGCCTACTGTGGGGATACCCGAATTGCGCCAAGCTATGGCAAATTTCTACAAGAAGTGGTATGATGTAGATCTCGATTGGCAGGGAGAAATTCAGCCGCTTATTGGTAGCAAAGAGGGTATACTGCATGTTACCTTGGCTTTTTGTAATCCTGGTGACGAAGTGTTGATACCAGATCCTGGTTATCCTACATATACTGCTGTAAACAAAATATTAGGTACGAAAATCGTGAACTATACTTTGCGCGAGGATAATGGATGGCAACCAGATTTTGATGAACTTGAAAAAATGGATCTGAGTAAAGTAAAACTGATGTGGACCAACTATCCGAATATGCCTACTGGTGGTGATGCACAGATGGAAACCTATGAAAAATTGGTAGCTTTTGCTCAAAAGCACAATATTGTAGTGGTAAACGATAATCCATACTCGCTTATATTAAATGAACATCCGATGAGTATATTACAGGTGCCTGGAGCTAAAGAGTGTTGTATCGAATTTAACTCAATGAGTAAAAGTCACAATATGCCAGGGTGGCGTGTTGCGATGATTTCGAGCAATAAGCTGTTTATCTCTTGGATACTCAAGGTAAAGAGTAATATTGACAATGGTAGTTTCAGAGGTATTCAGTTGGCTGCAGCAGAAGCTTTCAATACTAATGATGAAACATGGCATCGTGAATATAATATTAACAATTATCGTCGTCGTCGTGATATTGCAGAAAAAATCATGTTAACATTGGGATGTACCTTCGACCCTAAACAAGTAGGTATGTTCCTCTGGGGTAAAATACCAGAAAAATATGCAGATGTGGAAGAGCTTACTGAACGTGTGCTCCACGAAGCAAAAGTATTTATTACTCCTGGGTTCATTTTTGGTAACAACGGCAAACGGTATATACGAATCAGCCTTTGTGCCAAAGATGATAAAATGAGAGAGGCTCTAGAACGTATAAAACAAATAGAGTGGTAAAATAGATTAAAACGTGAATCAACAATACGAATAACAACAACTAAAAATACAAGATTATGGAACTGGAATTGGAACCATTAAATTTGCCTTCTGATAATGGAGGTCGTCCTATTGTTATCGCTGGCCCTTGTTCAGCAGAAACAGAAGAACAAGTAATGAATACAGCTAAGCAATTAGCAGCAAAAGGCTGTCATATGTTTCGTGCAGGAGTATGGAAACCACGTACAAAACCAGGTGGTTTTGAAGGTAATGGCGAGGCTGCTCTGCCATGGATGAAACGAGTAAAAGAGGAAACAGGTATGCTTACTGCAACAGAGGTGGCAACTCCTGAACATGTAGAACTAGCTCTTAAATATGATATCGATGTTCTTTGGGTTGGTGCACGTACAACAGCTAATCCATTTGCTATGCAGGCATTGGCAGATAGCTTGAAAGGTTTTGATGGTCCTATATTAGTAAAAAATCCTGTTAATCCTGATCTTGAACTTTGGATAGGTGCATTAGAGCGTATCAATCAGGCAGGTGTAAAGCGCCTAGGTGCAATACACCGTGGCTTCTCATCGTATGATAAGAAAATCTATCGTAATTTGCCTATGTGGCAGATTCCTATTGAGTTACATCGTCGCATACCAGAGCTTCCTATTATTTGTGACCCAAGTCATATCGGTGGTCGACGTGATCTAATTGCACCTCTTTGTCAGCAGGCTATGGATTTAGGCTTTGATGGCCTTATTGTGGAAAGTCACTGTAATCCAGATGAGGCTTGGAGTGATGCTAAGCAACAAGTATCTCCAGATATACTTGATTATATTCTGAGTCTTCTTGTTGTACGTGATGTTCATAATACTACAGAGGATATCCGACAGTTGAGAAGTCAGATAGATGATCTTGATAATAATTTGATGGATTTATTAGCTAAGCGATTCCGTGTATGTCGTGAGATCGGCACATTTAAGAAAGAGCACAATATGACAGTGCTTCAGACTGGCCGTTACAACGAAATTTTGGAGAAGCGTGGTGCTCAGGCAAGTCTTTGTGGCATGGATCCAGAGTTTGCAGCACATGTATTCGAACTTATCCATGAGGAGAGTGTTCGTCAACAGTTGCAGATTGTAAACGAATAAGCAAATGAAAATATTAATATTGGGAGCAGGTAAGATGGGGTCTTTCTTTATCGACCTGCTCAGTTTTGACCATGAAGTAGCTGTATACGAAAAAGATGCTAAGCGTCTGCGTTTTACCTATAACTGTTATCGCTTTCAGGCATTGGACGAGATTAAAGAGTTTAAACCAGAACTCGTTATCAATGCTGTTACAGTGAAATATACTCTTTCTGCTTTTAAAGAAGTATTACCTTATCTTCCAGACGATTGTATCATCAGTGATATTGCCTCTGTAAAGACAGGTCTTAAAGCCTTTTATGAGGAAAGTGGTCATCCTTATGTTTCTACTCACCCGATGTTTGGTCCTACCTTTGCTAATCTGAATCAGTTGAGTGAAGAAAATGCCATTATTATCAGTGAGGGCGATTATATGGGGCGTATCTTTTTTAAAGATCTGTACCAAAGACTTGATTTGAATATATATGAATATACTTTTAAGGAACATGATGAGACTGTGGCTTACTCACTGAGTATCCCATTTGTTAGTACCTTTGTCTTTGCTGCAGTGATGAAGCATCAAGATGCACCTGGTACAACCTTTAAGCGCCATATGCGTATCGCTAAAGGTGTTCTTAATGAAGATGACTTTCTTCTTCAGGAAATCTTGTTTAATCCATATACTAATGGACAGGTAGATCAGATACGTGAGGAATTATCAGAATTGAGTGATATTATCAAAAATAAAGATGCTAAACGTATGAAGCAATATCTGACTAAAATCAGAAACCATGTAAAAGAGGACATAGCCGATTAAGGTTATGTCTTTTTTATATATGACTTTTCTCCTCTTTATTTTGATAATTTTTACCTAAAAGCTATTAACAATGCCCAAATCATTTGTGAAAAGCAAAATAGTGTTATATCTTTGTCTAATAAAAAAGTACTAACACTGTTAAAATCAAAAGTAGTAGTGAGAAAACGTCACACCATTATTATAATACCAATTTTTAAAAGTATATTTATGGTACTTTTTATGCTGACAAGCATGGTTGTTAAAGCTCAGCAAGTAGATTCTATGGCACAAAAGCAAAAAGAGCGTATTTATTGTGTTATAAGTGCTGAAGGTAAAGTACCAATGAGAGATGTCGTAATCCATACCAATACTGAGCATTGGGCTATGACCGATTATACCGGACGCTTTATGATGAAATATGATTGGGATTCGGCGACTGTGTCTAAACCAGGATTCGTAGAATTCAAAATTTATGCTAAATCCATACAGGATACGATAGTTATGATTCCGAACGCTCGTCATATAAGTGAAGTCGAGGTGTGGGGAAAGGATATGCAACAGCAAAATCTTGATAGACTGAGTAAAAGTGCTCGTGATGCTGCTAAGGATGCGGCAAAACCTGGCGGAATACAAGTAGATATGCTTGGTTGGATGGATAGGCGAGGAAAACGGGATGCTAAACATCTAAAGAAGGCCGCAGAGGTGATAGATAGTCTGAACTCTAAGCAAGATATAGAGGAGGATCCGATAATTAGAGCATATATTAAGACGACTGGAAAAAAATATAAGGGGAAAGAAAATACTACAGAAGGTTCTAAATAAATAATTGGTGATTTTAAGGCTTTATAGGATTTGATTTTTTGGCAAAAATTAATATAAGAATACACGAGAGTTGTCTATCTAATTCTTTTTAGTTGAGTTTATAGGAATTTTTATATAGTTTGTATGTTTAAAAAAACTTAATTAGTTCTTAATATCACCTATTATTATTACTTTTGCACTTGAATTGGAGGGACCTTTTACAAAATTTAAATCTGATTTATAGATATTACTGTAGATTAATAAAAAAATATGTTTGAAAATCTTAGTGACAGACTTGAACGCAGCTTTAAGATTCTTAAAGGTGAGGGCAAGATTACCGAAATAAATGTAGCTGAAACAATGAAGGATATTCGTCGCGCTCTGCTTGATGCCGACGTGAACTTCAAAGTAGCAAAGGACTTTACTAATCGTGTAAAAGAGAAAGCTCTAGGCCAAAATGTTCTGACAGCTGTCAGTCCTGGTCAGATGTTGGTTAAGCTTGTACACGATGAATTGGCAGAGCTCATGGGTGGTGAGTCTGTACCTATGAAACTTGAAGGTCGTCCTGCTATTATTCTGATGAGTGGTTTGCAGGGAAGTGGTAAAACGACATTCAGTGGTAAATTGGCTAATCTGCTTAAGGCAAAGCAGCATAAGAATCCTTTGCTCGTTGCTTGTGACGTATATCGTCCTGCTGCTATTGATCAGTTGAAGGTTGTTGGTGAGTCTGTTGGTGTGCCTGTTTATTGTGAACCAGAGAATAAAGATGTTCTTTCTATTGCAGACCATGCTTTGCAGGAAGCTAAGGCTAAGAGTCACGATGTCGTTATCATTGATACTGCCGGTCGTTTGGCTATTGATGAACAGATGATGACAGAGATTTCTAATCTGAAAAATCATGTTCATCCAGATGAAACCCTTTTTGTTGTAGACTCAATGACTGGTCAGGACGCTGTCAATACTGCGAAAGAATTTAATGAGCGTCTTGATTTTGATGGTGTTGTACTGACTAAACTTGATGGTGATACCCGTGGTGGTGCAGCTTTATCTATTAGAACAGTCGTTGATAAGCCAATCAAATTTATTGGTACGGGTGAGAAGATGGAAGCACTTGATGTGTTCCATCCGTCACGTATGGCAGACCGTATCCTGGGTATGGGTGACGTAGTCTCTCTTGTAGAGCGTGCTCAGGAACAGTTTGATGAAGAAGAAGCAAAGAAATTACAGAAAAAGATTCAGAAGAATCAGTTTGATTTCAACGATTTCTTGAATCAGATAGAACAGATAAAGAAAATGGGTAACCTGAAAGATCTGGCAAGTATGATACCAGGTGTAGGTAAGGCTATTCGTGATGTGGAAATAGATGATAATGCATTCAAGGGTATTGAAGCTATTATCAAGAGTATGACCCCTGAAGAACGTTCTCATCCAGAAATACTGAATTCAAGCCGTCGCAAACGTATTGCAAAGGGTTCTGGTACAGATATTCAAGAAGTAAACCGACTTATCAAGCAGTTTGATCAGACTCGCAAAATGATGAAGATGGTTACTGGTAACAAGATGGCTAGCATGATGGCACGTATGAAGGGAATGAATATTCCTGGTATGCCCAAATTTTAACCATTTGGTAAAAACAGACAAACGTACAAAACCAAAAACTAAAGAAGTATACTAAAATAATGGAGCTAATCGATGGTAAGGCAACTGCTGCAGCTATCAAAGCTGAAATAGCAGAAGAGGTAAAGAAAATAGTTGCAAATGGTGGTAAGCAGCCTCATTTGGCAGCTGTATTGGTAGGGCATGATGGTGGTTCAGAAACCTATGTCAGAAATAAGGTTATCGCTTGCGAACAATGTGGCTTTAAAAGTACATTGATACGCTATGAAGCTGATGTAACAGAAGATGAATTATTGGCTTGTGTAGATAAACTTAATAAAGATGAGGATATCGATGGATTTATTGTCCAGTTGCCATTGCCAAGGCATATTGATGAGCAGAAGATTATTATGGCAATCGACTATCGTAAGGATGTTGATGGTTTTCATCCAATTAATGTTGGTCGTATGGCTATCGGTCTTCCTTGTTTCATCTCTGCGACTCCATTAGGTATTATAACTCTATTGCAGCACTACCATATTGAAACCTCAGGAAAAAAATGTGTAGTGCTTGGTAGAAGTAATATAGTAGGTAAGCCTATGGCTCAGTTGATGATGCAAAAGCAATTTGGTGATGCTACAGTAACTGTGTGTCACTCGCACTCTGCAAATTTGAAGAAAGAGTGCCAAGAAGCTGATATTATCATTGCTGCGATCGGTAAGCCTAATTTCGTAACTGCTGATATGGTTAAAGATGGTGCAGTTATCATTGATGTTGGTACTACTCGTGTACCTGATGCAACTCGTAAGAGTGGTTTTCGTCTCAATGGTGATGTTAAATTCGACGAAGTAGCACCAAAGTGTTCTTTCATAACTCCTGTTCCGGGGGGGTAGGTCCAATGACAATATGCTCACTTATGAAGAATACATTGGCTGCAGGAAAAAAAGAATTTTATAAGTAAAGATTACAGTAATACTTGACTTTTTTATAACTCTCTAATTTGTTTGGGCTTCTTTGCAGGGATGCAAGGAAGCCCTTTTTATTAAATTTCATTTTTGTTTGATAAGTAATACAGCATTATTGATAGAATTTGTACTTTATAAGATATTTCTTTTGCCGTTTGTCAGAAAATGAGTAATTTCGCCCTATATTCATTTATAAATCTGATAATTATCATCTTTTATGAAAAAAATAGGGTTGGTTTCCTTTGCCTTAGCGATTGCTATGCAGTCGCATGCACTTAGTGTGAAGCCTGCATATACGGTAATGGGAAATGATACGACAGTACAGATATTTTTATATTCGCCAGATAGTCGGCAAGGACTTCATGCTGCTTATATGGGTGATGATGAATGTTGGCATGAGATTGGTAAGCTGCTAGATAGCGACTATGGACCTTGGGGATCTGACAAAAAAATGTTTCATCCTTTTGTAACAAAAGCAAACGATGGAACATGGAGAGCTTTGTGGGGCGTAAATGATAAAGCTCC
Organism: Segatella baroniae B14; assembly: GCF_022024235.1. Taxonomy (GTDB): domain Bacteria; phylum Bacteroidota; class Bacteroidia; order Bacteroidales; family Bacteroidaceae; genus Prevotella; species Prevotella bryantii. The sequence continues at coordinate 1,257,825 of NZ_CP091799.1, read as the reverse complement.
TGCGTTTGCTGTGGCTTATAGTGAAGATCTTCTAATATGGCGTCCACAAGATTATCCGGTGTTGCGTGAAAAAGGTGTGTCTGAACCTGTTGCGTACGAAATGCAAGATGGTACGTGGGATGTGTATGTTAAGACCAGAGAAGGTAAAAGATATCTGCATGGTGATCAGCAGATGCGTCATTTTGAGGAAGATTCATTGATGGTTACGGCAGATGATATCTTGTGGGATAGAGATACCGCTACGGTTAATGGTAAGTGTTATCAGGGAAATGAGTTTGATATACCTTTGCTTCATCTTAATTATTTGGCTTCTGAATTACAGGCCCGTGATATGCAAAATGAGGCTGATACAAAAGCTCTTCCTCTTGTCTTTATGAATAATGTAGGAAAACCTGTCACATCTCCTGTATTTGCTACTTTAGATGTAGATTTTAATCATACTAAACAAATATCAGATCGTCTTTATGGCATCTTTTTTGAAGATATTAGTTATGGCGCTGATGGAGGACTTTGGGCTGAAATGATACAGAATGGTGATTTCGAATATAATAAAGATGATCGAAAGAAAGTATGGAATGCAACCACGGCATGGAAGCCAGAGCTCAAAATCGATACTAAACAGCCATTGAGCCGTAATAATCCTCATTATGCAGTTTTGTCAAAGGCTCCAGTTTATAATTATGGTTGGGATGGTATAGAAATCAAAAGAGGAGCTCAATATACGATATCTTTTTATGCCAGAAATATTGATGCTAATAGTAAGCGTGAGAAACTCAGAATAGCCTTGTTAAATGGGAATCACGAAGTTATCACTGACGCAAAGTTCAAAGTTGAAAATCATCAGTGGTCTTATTATCAAGCTATTTTTAATATAGAGGATAAGCCCAAGAAAAATATTAGTCTTGATAAAGTATTTTTGGCTATTATCCCAGATGAAAAGGCTAAGGGTGAAATTGCTATTGATATGGTTTCTCTTGTGCCTCAGGATACTTACAAAGGACACGGATTGCGTAAAGATTTGGCAGAAACAATAGCCGAACTACAACCTAAATTCGTACGTTTCCCAGGTGGATGTATGCTTCATGGTGATGGCTTAGGTAATATCTATCATTGGAAGGAAAGTATAGGAAAATATCAAGATCGTAAACCGGCTCCTAATATTTGGCGTTACCATCAGACGAAGCGAATGGGTTTTTATGAGTATTTTCAGTGGTGTGAAGATATGGGAGCTGAACCACTTCCAGTCTTGGCTGCAGGAGTGCCTTGTCAGAATTCACAGGCAAATGAGGACGGCTTGGCTGGTCAACAGAATGGTATCCCTATGAGTCAAATGCCTGCTTATGTGCAAGACGTGCTTGACTTGATAGAGTGGGCGAATGGTGATGCTAACACTTCGAACTGGGCTAAAATGAGAGCAGAAGCTGGTCATCCTGCTCCTTTTAACTTGAAAATGATAGGTATTGGTAATGAGGACTTGATTTCTACTGTTTTTGAGGAACGCTATCTCATGATCAGTAGAGCCGTAAAAGCAAAGTATCCTGATATGGAAGTTATAGGAACAGTAGGTCCTTTTCATTATCCATCTAGTGATTATATCGAAGGCTGGAAAATTGCTAAGCGCGAAAAGTTTAAAGATAGCAAGGGCAATGTTGCCAATCTCTTTAGTGCGGTAGATGAACATTATTATGAGCAACCATCGTGGTTCTTAAATCATCAGAATTATTATGACGATTATGATCGTAAGGCTTCTAAAGTATATTTAGGTGAATATGCTAGTCGTGGAAAAGATGAAAGGGATAATGCTTTAGCAGAAGCTTTGCATCTTACAAATATTGAGCGAAATGGAGATGTCGTGGAAATGGCTAGTTATGCTCCTATGCTATGTAAAGTGGGACACAGTAACTGGCAACCTGATATGATATATTTCACAAATAGGGATGTTAAGACAACTTTGAACTATCAAGTACAGAAAGATTTTAGTACACATAGTGGAGATATTTATGTTGAATCTAAGCTTAATATTGATGAGGCTTTGAAAAAGTATGTTGGTATAAGTGTAGTTAAGAATTCTAAATCAAACAAGACTTGGCTTAGAGTGGTGAATATTCTGTCACAGCCTTTGAATCTAAAGATAGGTGAAAAGACTATTATGGTAAACGCAAGAGATTGGAAAGTTATTGAATTATAAATGAAAATAGTTCTTGTTAGACACACAAGTGTAGGTGTTCGGAAAGGAACTTGCTATGGGTGGAGTGATGTGCCTTTAGCAGAATCTTTTCCGGAAGAAGCACAACGAACGTATGAAACTCTTAGAGCCCTTGTTGGAAAGGATGAAAACGCTTCAACTTTGAATAATTGTTTTGATGCTGTTTATTGTTCTCCTTTATTACGTGCTCGGAAGTTGGCTGCTCATTGTGGCTTTATATATCCGAAATTTGATGATCGGCTAAAGGAATTTAATATGGGAGATTGGGAAATGAAGAGCTATGACCATTTATGGATTAGCGATCCTTATTTCAAATTATGGTCTGAAGATTATCTTCATTTACCTACTCCTCATGGTGAATCGTTTCCTGAATTTTATAAGCGAGTAACTTGCTTTCTTTCAGAATTAACCAAGTATGGTTATGAGCGTGTTATTGTATTTGCACATGGTGGAGTCTTGTTATGTGCAGGTATATACGCAGGATTATTTGATGTGGAACATGCTTACGGATCTGATGGGCATTTGGTAGATTATGGGGGTATAGAGGTTATTCAAATTTAAGTGAGCGTCTTCTGTAATAGATTATGTTGTAACGATGTTATAATATATTGTGCCTGCAAAAGCGATGTAGAAAGTAAGCTCACAGAGGAGAAAAATTGCACCACAACAGTCACCTGTATAACCTCCTATTTTCTTGTTCATCAGTGTATAAAGAAGAAACATGGTTATACAAGGTGCAAAGATAATCCAATTTATATGAGCAAAGCCTGTACTATATAAGAGTGGTATCATAGGTAATACCCCTTGGACAAATAGACTAATTCCTGATTTTAAGCTTAATTTGCGGTAGACCACACCATTTTTTGCTGTTTCGGCATTTCGGGTATATGGTAGAAATTGAATAATTTGAGCAGCTATCATTTTCGAAAAAGCATCACCACCTATTATTGCAAATATACAAGTCTTCATTTCTGTTATGCTACAGATTGTAGATATTGTCTGGAAAAATATTAATTCGTATAAGATGAGCCCTATAACTCCATAAGTGCCAATGTGGCTATCTTTCATGATGGATAATATTTTTTCACGTGAAGTACCTCCGCCAAATCCATCGCAAAAGTCTGCTAATCCATCTTCGTGTAATGCTCCAGTTAGGAGTATTCGAACGAGCATGGCTAAAAGGATAGATAGAGATAAAGGAAGTATCAAGTGACATAGATATAGTGTTCCTGCCATTGCTATTCCTGTTAGCCATCCTACTAATGGCCAATGTTCAACAACGGTTTCGTATGCCTCACGTGTAGGTTGGTATATTCTCCAAAAAGGTAATCTTGTAAAAAAGATAAAAGCTGCATAGATTCGATCCTTTATCTTAATCTTTTTATCTATTGGTATTTGCATTTTTACGTAATCAGATAGAATAATTTTGGGTAACAGTATGTAAATTAAAAATATTTGGTGATTTTTGCATTTTCGAAATTGTTCATTTCATTTATCATACGACATGCGGAGTCAACTATAGGAAAAGCGCATAAGGCCCCTGTACCTTCGCCTAATCGTAGACCAAGTTGCAATAATGGTTGAGCATGTAGTAAGTTGAGCATTTTCTGATGGCCTGATTCGTCGCCACAATGCCCAAAGATTGCATAGTGAAGAACATTTGGATATAGTTTGCTTGCACCGAGTATGCAAGCCGTCATGATAAAGCCGTCAATTAAAATCGTAACGTGTCTCTCTGCTGCTCGCAACATTGCACCTATAGCTGCTGCCATTTCAAATCCAGAAAAATAATAAAGAATTTGTTCTGTTTGTTTAAAAGTGTAATTTGGACATTTGCCTTGAGGTGTATTGCTCAGTGTTTCTGCAATATCTGGGAATTTGGTCAGGAATTTTTGTACACTTTTAGTTAATACCTTTAATTTATGTTGAATGCCAGCACTGTTTAGGCCTGAGCCCGCACCAATGCAGATATCGAGTGGCATATTTCCAAAAAGACTCATCCATATACTGGAAGGGGAAGTGTTCCCTATACCCATTTCTCCTATACTAATAATGGTGCTTCCTTTTGCTATACATTGATCGACGAGCTGACAACCTCTTTCTATACATTCATTCCATTGCTGTAGAGTCATTGCTTCTTGTTGTAAAAAGTTGGCTGTACCATGAGCTATTTTATAATTAATGATAGTATGAAAATCGGATAGGTCGTAATCAACTCCCATATCTACAATTTTGAGCTCAAAATTGTGTTGCCTGCACATAACATCAACGAATCCGCCTCCACGAGTGAAATTTATCATTTGTTGCCAAGTTACTTCTCGTGGCGAAGCGGATACTCCTTCACGCTCTATGCCGTGATCAGCTCCTAAAAGAAGATGACAAGGATAGTGGAGAGAAGGGGATAAAGTCTGTTGGATAAGACAGAGCTTAAGTGCTATGTTCTCTAGAATACCTAAAGATCCTTTGGGCTTATTTAGGTTATCTATTTTTTCAAGTGCTTCTTGACGAATAGTTTGGTCTGGTTCTAAAATATGAAAGTGCTGCATAAAAATATCTTATTCTTTAATTTTGACAGGGATGCCGGAAACCATTAATATTACTTCGTTGGCTTTTGCTGCTACATATTGATTCATCCATCCCTGTAAGTCGGTAAATCGACGCTGTACAGAACTATTGCTAACTCCACCACTTCCAATTTCATTAGTTACAAATATAAAAGTAGCATCTTGTTGAGTAAAGTGATCGAATTCATCTTTGAGGTTTTGAAGTACTTCGTTAATAGATGGTTGATTCATTTCTTTTTTAGTGCTGTCGAAGAAAAAATTAGTACACCATAAAGTGATACAGTCAATAACACACACTTTATTATGTATATGATGTTTGGATAGATATTTTTCTTCTTCGATATTAATCCAGTTTCGACCTCTTCTTTGTTGATGTCGAATGACACGCTGACGAAACTCTTCGTCCCAAATATGAGCGGTGGCTATATAAATAGGATTAGGAGACAATGATAAAGCTAATTTTTCTGCAAAACTGCTTTTACCAGATCTTTGTCCTCCTGTTATTAATATAATTTTTTTCATCAGATACCAAAAATACAAAAAAAATACAAAAAAAGAGCCATTTTGCATTTAAAAAGCAAGAAAAATACACTATTTTCACTTTTCTTAAAGGAAAATTCATTTTTCTTCATAAAAAATTTGCTTGTTTCGAAAAATTTTTATTCCTTTGCAATGCTTTTAAGAGATAAGTAAAATTAAAAATCAATTTTATAAACTACAAGAGAGTATGAAGAAATTAGGATTACTGCTTGCAGCTGCTACGATGGCAGTTTCAGCATCAGCTCAGACTGTAACTGAAAGCAAGACATTTGACAATTTTTATGTAGGTATTAATGGCGGTGTTGCAACAAAGGCAACAGGTCACTCTTGGTTGAAAAACTTAAACCCTAATGCTGGTCTTCGCATCGGTCGTTGGTTTACTCCAGTATTTGGTTTGGCTGCTGAGAGCAATGCTTATTTTTCAAACAAGCCAGGTGTTTCTCGTGGTACTGTAGTTCGCGGTTTGAATACAAGCTTGCTTGGTACTGTAAACTTGAGTAACTGGTTTGGTGGTTATAAAGGTGAGCCACGTGTATTTGAGGTTATCCCTGTAGCAGGTTTGGGCTGGTTCCATCAGTTTGGTACTGAAAGCGCTGGTAAAAATCACAATGCATTGACTTCTAAAGCAGGTATCGACTTCGCATTCAATTTAGGTTCTTCAAAGGCATGGCAGATTTATGTTGAGCCATCTATGACTTGGTATTTGAATGGCGAGAATGGTGGTCAGGGTATTGAGTATAACCTCAATAAGAGTTTCTTCCAGCTTAATGCAGGTATTGTTTATAAGTTCAAGAACTCAAATGGTACTCATAACTTCACAATCGCTCAGCTTCGTGATCAGAACGAAATTGATGGCTTGAATAATCAGATCAATAGCCTTCGTTCAGATTTGAACGATAAGGATGCTCAGCTTTCTGCTAAAGATAAGAAGATCGCTGATCTTCAAAATGCTCTTGATGAGTGCCAGAAGAAGCCTAAGAAGGCTGCTACTGCAACAAATCTTCAGCCAACAGTTCTCTTCCGTCAGGGTAAGAGTTCTATTGACAAAGCTCAGTATGCTCCAATTGAGTTGATCGCTTCTTACATGAAGAATCACCCAGAGGCAAATGTAGAGATTAAGGGTTATGCTTCTCCAGAAGGTAATGCTGAGTTCAATCAGAAACTTTCTCAGGCACGTGCTGAAGCTGTTAAGAATGCTTTAGTTAAGAAGTACAAAATTTCTGCAGATCGTTTGAAGGCTACTGGTTGTGGTGTAACTGATAAGCTCTTTGAGCAGGTAGAGTTCAACCGCGTTGCTACTTTTAACGATACAACAAAGGATTAATCTTTAATTAAAAGATTTAAATATAATCCCAAGCCTTTATAAGGCTTGGGATTTTTTTTGTTTAAAATCGTGTCTTATGACTTTTTTGTTTTGTTAGCAGGTATACAATAATCATTATCTGTGTGTTTTAATCTGTAGTAGTTTAGATGTTTTTGAAAAGCTTGTGATATTAAAATACTTATAATCTAATTATTATTTATTGAATTTAGTAACAAATTTGCTTTAAAACGGTAAAGTTTATTAGAAAATTGTTGGTTATTACTGATTTTATGTTTACCTTTGCAGAATAATGAGAGACGAAATAGAAAATATATAATAACAGATATGAAACATCAGTTAAGAAGTGCTGTCTGTACTCAAGGCAGAAGAATGGCTGGTGCCCGTGCTTTGTGGGTAGCAGCTGGTATGAAACACGAGCAGATGGGAAAACCAATTATAGCAATTGTAAATTCATTTACTCAATTTGTTCCGGGACATACACATCTTCATGAAATCGGCCAAATTGTAAAGCAGGAGATTGAGGCTATGGGATGTTATGCCGCAGAGTTTAATACTATTGCAATTGACGATGGTATAGCTATGGGGCATGATGGTATGCTTTATTCTCTACCAAGTCGTGACTTGATAGCAGACTCTGTTGAGTATATGGTAAATGCTCACAAGGCTGATGCTATGATTTGTATCTCAAATTGTGATAAAGTGACACCTGGAATGCTTATGGCTTCAATGCGATTGAATATCCCTACTATTTTCTGTTCAGGTGGTCCTATGGAAGCAGGTCGTTGGAAAGGTCAGAATGCAGATTTGATTACTGCCATGATTAACGGTGGTGATACTTCAGTTAGTGATGAGGATTTGGAGAAAATTGAAAATAGTGCTTGCCCAGGTTGTGGTAGTTGTTCCGGTATGTTTACAGCTAATTCTATGAACTCTCTGACAGAGGCCATTGGGCTTTCACTCCCTGGTAATGGAACTATTTTAGCAACTCATGAGAATCGTATTCGTCTCTTTAAGGATGCTGCTCGTCAAATAGTGAAGAATGCATATGCTTATTATGAAGATGGTGATGAAAGTGTATTACCAAAAAATATTGCAACCCGTGATGCTTTCTTGAATGCTATGACATTAGATATTGCTATGGGTGGTAGTACAAATACTATACTTCATTTGTTGGCTGTTGCACAAGAAGCGGGTGCGGAGTTTAAGATGGAAGATATTGATAAGTTGAGTCGTGCAGTACCTTGTCTTTGTATGTTGTCTCCTAACACTCAGAAGTATTCTGTACAAGAATGTAATCGTGCTGGAGGAATTTTGGGTATTTTGAATGAATTGAATAGAGGTGGTTTAATTCGTGGAAATGTAAATCGAGTAGATAGATTAACATTGGATGAAGCCATCAGTAAGTATGATATTACAGGTAATACTGTAAATGACGAGGCAAATAGAATTTACCATAGTGCTCCTGGGCGTCGTTTTTCTACTAAGATGGGTAGCCAGAACGAACAGTGGGAGAGTTTGGATACAGATCGTGAGAATGGTTGTATTCGTGATTTACAGCATGCATACACTAAAGATGGGGGGCTAGCCGTGCTTTTTGGCAATATTGCACAGAAGGGTTGTGTTGTAAAAACTGCTGGTGTAGCACCTGAATTGTGGCATTTTGAGGGTCCTGCTGTGTGCTTTGATTCTCAGGAAGATGCGTGTGAGGGCATACTTGGTGGTAAGGTAAAATCAGGAGATTGTGTGGTTATTACACATGAAGGACCTAAGGGTGGTCCTGGTATGCAAGAGATGCTTTATCCAACATCTTATATTAAAAGCCGTCATTTGGGTAAAGAATGTGCTCTTATCACTGATGGTCGTTTTTCTGGTGGAACTTCTGGATTGAGTATCGGTCACATCTCTCCAGAAGCTGCTTCAGGTGGAAATGTAGGTAAAATTAAAGATGGTGACATTATTGTTATTGATATTCCAAGTCGTTCAATTAATGTTAAGTTGAGTGATGAGGAACTTGCAGCTCGTCCACAGCAGCCTTTAAAACGTGATCGAGTCGTCAGCAAAGCCTTGAAAGCATATGCTCAGAGTGTAGCATCCGCAGATTTGGGTGGTGTTAGAATTATAGATTAAAGAAGTTAAACTTTTATTTAAATATAGGGTGCCGTAAAATAAAATAATTTTGTTTGTACGGCACTTTTGAATAGAAAGCATTCATAAATATGGCTAAAGAATTGATAACAGGAGCTGAAGCTTTGATGCGCTCCCTAAAAAACGAAGGTGTAAAGACCATCTTTGGTTATCCCGGTGGAGCTATCATGCCAGTCTTTGATGCTCTTTATACTTACACGCGAGGTGAAACTAAACTGTTCGACCATGTATTGGTCCGTCATGAGCAAGCTGCAGCTCATGCAGCTCAAGGTTATGCTCGAGTCAGTGGTGAAGTAGGTGTATGTGTTGTTACTAGTGGACCAGGCGCTACGAATACCTTGACGGGTATTGCTGATGCTATGATGGATTCAACTCCATTAGTTGTTATTGCAGGTCAGGTTGGTGTTGGTGCTTTGGGTACTGATGCATTTCAAGAAGTAGACTTGGTGGGTGTGGCACAGCCTGTGTGTAAGTGGGCTTATCAAATTCGTAGACCAGAGGATGTAGCGTGGGCAGTTAGTCGTGCTTTTTATATTGCGCGTTCAGGTCGTCCTGGGCCTGTTGTTCTTGACTTCCCTAAGAATTCACAAGTTCATACCTGTGAATGGATTCCTGTAAAGGTTGAACATGTTCGCAGTTATGTACCTTATCCACAACTTAACCCGGAAAGAATTAAGGAGGCTGCAGATTTAATTAATCAAGCAAAGAAGCCTTTTGCTTTGGTTGGTCAAGGTGTTGAATTGGGAAATGCTCAAAATGAGTTAATTGAATTTCTTGAAAAGGCAGATATCCCTGCAGGACGTACGTTGCTTGGACTTTCTGCACTTCCTAGTAATCATCCTTTAAATAAGGGTATGTTAGGAATGCATGGAGCTTATGCTACCAATATGCAAACTCAGGAATGTGATGTGCTTATCGCTATTGGCATGCGTTTCAGCGATCGTGTAACAGGTTTGCCTTCTACATATGCGAGGCAAGCAAAAATTATTCATTTAGATATTGATAGCGCTGAACTGAACAAAAATATTAAGGCAGATGTACCTGTTTTGGGCGATTGTAAGCAAAGTTTACCAGCTATTACACGTCTTCTAAATAAAAATGAGCATAAGGAATGGATAGAGTCTTTTCAGAAGTATGCTGATTTGGAAAATGAAAAAGTTATTCAGCCTGATATTCATCCTACAGAGGGACCTTTGTTAATGGGAGAGGTCGTAAACGAAGTAGCAGAGCAAACTTATGGTGAAGCAGTATTGGTAAACGACGTTGGTCAAAACCAGATGATTTCTAGCCGTTATTTCAAGTATCATAAAAAGCGCTCTATTGTAACGAGTGGTGGTTTCGGTACTATGGGTTTTGGTCTTCCTGCAGCAGTTGGTGCTTGTTTTGGGGCTCCTGACCGTACAATATGCTGTTTTATGGGTGATGGTGGCTTTCAAATGAGTATTCAGGAATTAGGTACAATTATGGAGCAGCAGGTACCTTTGAAGATGATTATCCTGAATAATAATTATCTTGGTAATGTACGTCAGTGGCAAGATTTGATGTTTAATGGACGTCATTCTTTTACACATATGATGAATCCTCAGTATGATAAGATTGCCTGTGCTTATGGTATTTCTTATGATATTGTTATTGAGCGTAAGGATCTTAAAGCTAAGATTGCTAAGATGCTTAGCACTGATGGCCCATATATTTTGGAATGTGCTATTAAGGAGAATGAGGATATAGTGCCAATGACATTGCCTGGAAAGAGTGTCAACGAAATGCTGTTGGAACTCGATTACTAATTGTTAAAATGAAGATTACAGAAATGGATAAGAAATTATATACATTGCTGGTTTATTCAGAGAATATCGCAGGTATCCTTAATCAGATCACTGCAGTATTTACTCGTAGACAAGTAAATATTGAGAGTTTAAATGTATCAGCGAGTAGTATCAAAAATATTCATAAATACACGATAACGGCTTGGAGTGATGAAGAGCAGATAAAGAAGATAACTAAGGCTATTGAAAAAAAAATAGATGTGGTGAAGGCTCAGTATTATACAGATGATGAACTATTTATCTATGAAGTAGCCCTCTTTAAGATTGCGACTCCTACATTGTTGGCTAATCCTGAAATTAGTAGAGCAATTCGTCATCTTGATGCACGTATGTTAGAAGTCAACCCAACATACACTACAGTTTTGATGGGTGGTGTAACAGAAGATATTGCTACATTGTTTAAAAAGTTGAATGAGGCAAACTGTATTTTGCAGTATACTAGAACAGGTAAGATAGCTGTTACTAGAAGTAAAGAAGAAACCATCACTGATTTTCTTGATGAACAGCAAAATATTGAGGCAGGATCGTCTGATTAATAAAATATATAGATAATAAATAACGAGGGAGAAATTATGAGTGAATTATTGCCAAAAGTTGGTAAATACAAATTTATGGCAGAGCCATTCCATTGTGATTTTTCAAAGAAGCTTTTTATGGGGCATTTGGGAAATGCAATGTTGAATGCTGCAGATTTTCACAGTAATGATCGTGGATATGGTATGTTATACCTTAATACGATTCAGAAAACATGGGTGTTGAGTAGGCTTGCGATAGAAATGGAAGAAATGCCTGAAGCTTATGATCCGTTTTTTGTTGAAACATGGGTGGAAAGTGCAATGAAGTTTTTCACAAGTCGTAATTTCAAGGTTACAGGTGAGGGTGGACATGTATACGGATATGGTCGAAGTGTATGGGCCATGATAGATACAGAAACCCGACAGCCTGCTGATATTTTATCCATTGAGGATGGTAAAATCTTGAATTATGTAGAAACCGAGTTGCATGATCCGATTAAGGCTTGTTCAAGAGTAAAGATGAGCAAAGACGTAGAACTCGTTCGTGTCATCGATACTAATTATAGTGATGTCGATATTAATGGTCATATTAATTCAGTAAAGTACATTGAGCATGTATTAGATCTTTTTGATGTCGATTTTTACAAACAGTATCGATTGAAAAGATTTGAGATTGCATATGTGGCAGAATCTCATCAAGGTGATAAATTATGTTTCTATCGTGAGCAAGTAGGTGATAATGAATACAATATACGCATAAATAAACGTAGTTCAAATGAGCAAAACGAAGTTGAAGTTGTAAGAAGTAGCGTTAAATTTGTAAAAGATTGAAAGAAAATTTTGTAGTTTAATTATAATTTATTATCTTTGCAATCGATTTTAGATTTAAGACAAATAAATAAACCGCGATATAAATAAATCGCATAAAAATTAATTAATATGGCACAAATGAATTTTGGTGGTGTTGTCGAGACTGTTGTCACCAGCAAAGAGTTTTCTTTGGAGAAAGCACATGAGGTTTTGAAAAATGAAACTATTGCCGTAATCGGTTATGGTATTCAGGGTCCTGGTCAGGCATGTAACCTGCGTGATAACGGTTTTAATGTCATTGTGGGCCAGCGCGAAGGTAAAACTTACGACAAAGCTGTAGCTGATGGTTGGGTACCAGGTAAGACTTTGTTCTCTATCGATGAGGCTGTTGAGAAGGGTACTATTATTTGTATGTTGCTTTCAGATGCAGGTCAGATTGCAGTTTGGCCTCAAATTAAAGATAAATTGGCAGGTAAGACTTTGTACTATTCACACGGTTTTGCAATTAACTGGGCTGATCGTACAGGTGTTGTTCCTGGTAAAGATACTGACGTAATCATGGTTGCTCCTAAGGGTTCTGGAACTTCACTTCGTACAATGTTTCAGGAAGGTCGTGGATTGAACTGTTCTTATGCTGTTTATCAGGATGCTTCTGGTAAAGCAGAGGAAAAGACTATAGCCTTTGGTATTGGTATTGGTGCTGGTTATATGTTCAAAACTACATTCCAGAAAGAAGCTACTTCTGACCTTACTGGTGAGCGTGGTTCTCTGATGGGTGCTATAGAGGGTCTTCTCGAAGCTCAGTATGAGGTACTTCGTGAGCATGGTCATTCTCCATCAGAAGCTTTCAATGAAACAGTAGAAGAGCTTACTCAAAGCCTTGGCCCATTATTCGGTGAAAAGGGTATGGACTGGATGTATGCTAACTGCTCTACAACAGCTCAGCGTGGTGCTCTTGATTGGCGTCCACGTTTCAAGGAAGCTATTAAGCCTGTAATGGAATGGTTGTATCTGAGTGTACAGAATGGTACTGAGGCTCAGATTTCAATCGATAAGAATTCTGAACCAGATTATCGTGAAAAGTTGAATGCGGAGTTGAAGGAAATGCATGACATGGAAATGTGGCGTGCTGCTGAAACTGTTCGTCAACTTCGTCCTGAAAATAACTAATTTTTTTCTCGTACATAATGTTGAAACCGGGAGTGGCCATTGTGAAATGGTCGCTCTTTTTTTATGTCTTTTCTGAAAAGCATTCTATAGATAAATTGCTATTTATGCTATTCTGATTTCTGAATACTCAATAAAAACCTGATTTTCTAGAATGAGCGATTCTAATGCTTCATCAAATATCTTTTCTGGAAGATTTAAAGTTTTAAGCTCAGTAATTAAATGAGTCTCTTTGTCACTTAAGTATTGTAGAATGTCTTTTTTAGCCTGTTCTATGTCTTTCTGTGATGTTTGTGTATGGTGGGTTAGGCATACATCGCATTGTTCACAATCATGATTATTATCTTCACCGAAGTATAAAAGAAGTTGTCGGCTTCTGCAGACGTAATCATTTTCAGCATAGTTGATCATAGCTTCAATTCGTTTGACAAACTGTTCCTTTCTATTTTCATATACTGATGATGGTATCTTAATATTTATGCCATCTTCCCTGTCTCGTAGATAGGTAATGTATGGCATCTTTCTTCTTGGAATAAAGTTGATGATATGTCTTGCACTAAGATTTTTTAGTATCAGATAAATGTTTTCTAAAGGAATATTCGTTTTTTGTGCTATAAGAAATTCGTCTATATAGACGTAATCAGTAAAAAGTCCTCCATAATCACGAAGTAATTCTGTTATGATGAGTTCTTCGTTTGCGGAAAGTGAATTCAGCTGATACAAATCATTTCTCCCTAATATAAAGCGCAAGCGTGCCTTGCTGTCAGGATTATCTTCATAATGAATATATCCACATCGATCCAGGATATGTAGTGAACTGTTTACTGGTATAGGAAAGAATTTATATGTATAACTAAACTTATCAATATGAAATTCGAAAGTATTTCCATATCCACTTCCTACACCAATTTGGTAAAAGTAAGCGAGATGTTCGTATATGTTTCTAATATAATCTTTCTCTGGGAAAGTATCGATAACACGTTTGTGAAGTTTAAGTTTGTCATTATCATTGTACAATAGTACAGCATAAGCTTTTTGTCCGTCTCTTCCACCACGGCCTGCCTCTTGGAAATATGCTTCTAAGGAGTCGGGACAGTCGATGTGTACAACGATGCGTACATCAGGTTTGTCGATACCCATACCAAAGGCATTTGTGGCAACAATGATTCTTTTTTCATTATTTTGCCAAGCCTTTTGTCGTTCATCTTTGATGATTGGGTCTAACCCCGCGTGATAGAAAGTAGAGCTTATTCCGCTATCATTGAGCATAGAGGCAATCTCTTTGCATCGTTTTCGACTTCTAACATATACAATGCCACATCCTGGTACTGAAGATAGTATATGAATAAGTTCTCCATATTTATCAGCAGTCTTTCGTACCACATAAGCCAAATTTTTGCGTTCAAAGCTCATGCGGAAAACATTTTTATGCTTGAAATCAAGTTTTTCTTGGATATCATCAATTACTTCTGGAGTTGCCGTAGCTGTAAGGGCCAGGATTGGCACGCCTGGTTTCATTTTTCTGATGTCGGCAATTTTTAGGTATGACGGACGAAAGTCATATCCCCATTGGCTGATACAGTGTGCTTCATCTACGGTGATAAAGCTCACTTTAATATGTTTAAGTTTTGTTTGGAATAGTTCAGTAGATAAACGTTCTGGCGAAACATATAAAAATTTCGTTCTTCCGAAAATGCAATTTTCGAGTATTTGAATGATTTCAGAATGGTTTTTGCCCGAATAAATAGCATCAGCCAAAATACCTTTGTCCTTTAAATGGGCCACCTGATCTTTCATTAGTGCGATGAGTGGTGTTATTACAATGCAGACACCATCTTTTGCAAGTGCAGGAACTTGAAAGGTGATAGATTTTCCACCACCAGTAGGCATAAGTCCAAGAGTATCCTGACTTTTGCCGATAGATTCAATGATTTCTCTTTGAATACCGCGAAAGTCAGGATACCCCCAGTATTGATGAAGTATCTTTAGATAATCCATGTATGTATTTAATATTCTGTAGGACGAATATCTTCTATCTGCAACTGAACTTGATTCTTTTTGAATACGTTGTCTTCTATAGTATACGCTATGTCGAAACTGCGTTTGCTTTTGATGTATCGTGCACTTGCACTCTGTCCAAAGGCTATACCATTGACCACGTTGCTTGATTTCGAATCGACTAATTCTAATTTGATATGTTCCTGTTGCCTGCCAACTACTTTGCTTGTGCCATAGTCATAGACACCTATGGTGCAGAACAAAGGTTTTGGATTTCCAGGACCAAAAGGTGCAAATTTTTTCAAGTCAGTATGCAACTTTTTAGTAATATCCTTAAAATCGAGCACAGCATCGATATCAAGTGTTGCTTCGATTTGTTCAGGTTCGATATGGCTTTCGACATATTCCTGGAATCGTTTTCTGAATTCCTTTACATCTTCCCATTTCATAGTAAGACCTGCAGCATAAGTATGTCCGCCAAAGTTGATAAGGAGATCGCGGCAACTTTTAATTGCAGAATAGATGTCAAAACCTGTGACACTTCGAGCAGAACCTGTTGCGAATTCACCAAATTTAGTGATAACTACGGTAGGTCGGAAATAGATTTCTGTCAGTCGAGATGCTACAATACCGATGACACCTTTTTTCCAGTTTTCATCATAGAGTACAATACTCGACTGATGTTTTTGGCTTTCCAATCTTCCTACGATTTGGTTGGCTTCTTCCGTCATCTGCTTGTCAATATCTTTGCGCTGTTCGTTATATTCGTTGATATGTTTTGCCATTTGGATGGCAGAGGAGAAATCCTTTTCAACTAGCAAGTCTACGCTTTCCTTACCATTCTCCATACGTCCAGATGCATTAATTCTTGGACCTATTTTAAAGATTATATCGCTCATCGTGATATTTCTTCCATTTAGGCCACAGATATCGATAATTGCTTTCAGGCCGACGCTTGGATTCTGATTTAGTTGTTTGAGTCCATGGAAGGCAAGTATACGATTTTCATCAACTACAGGAACGATGTCTGCTGCAATTGCCACAGCACAAAAGTCGAGGAGAGGAATTAACTGCGAGAATGGGATACCATTATTTTTAGCCCAGCCTTGCATAAATTTAAAGCCGACACCACATCCGCACAAGTGTTTGAAAGGAAAACTATCGTCTGTTCTTTTGGGATTGAGAATGGCCACAGCTTCAGGCATCACATCGTCAGGAACGTGATGGTCACAAATGATAAAGTCTATGCCAAGACTTTTCGCATAGGCTATCTCTTCAATAGCTTTGATTCCACAATCAAGTATAATAATCAGTTTAACACCGTTTTCGTATGCATAGTCTATTCCTTGTTTGCTCACACCATATCCCTCGTTATAGCGGTCGGGTATATAGTATTCTATATTGGAATAGAATTGCTGTAGAAATTTGTACACCAGTGCTACTGCTGTGCATCCGTCCACATCGTAGTCGCCATATACCAAGATTCTTTCTTTTCTACCCATAGCATCGTTCAGTCGATCTACGGCCACATCCATATCCTTCATAAGGAAAGGGTTGATGAGGTCGCCCAATTGTGGGCGAAAAAATCTTTTGGCGGCACTTTCTGTGGATATGCCACGTCGTATAAGCAATTGCGCTAGGATAGTGCTCATGTTGAGCTTTTCTCCTAAGGCTTTAGCTGCTTCGTCTTGTTCTGATGTAGGTGTCGTGTATTTCCATTTAAAATGCATTTTAAATTATTTTTATTTCTGCCCGTAAAGTTACAAAAAAAAAGCGTAAAACAATATTGTTTTACGCTTTTTTGTATCTTGTAAACTATTCCGCTTAGCGGATAGGTTTGACTTGTACTTATTTAGATGCCAAGTTTCTTACGAAGGTTCTTAGGTACTGCATTTTTATTTACCATGAAATCCATGGTCTTGTAAGCAACATATTTTTTGGTCATGTACCATGTGCCATTATACTTACCATACTTACCCCATGAGTTCTTTACCATGTAGTATTCCTTACCATTTTGGTCTTTAGCGATACCATAGATATGCATACCATGGTCGTCTGTTGTTTCCCAGTTATCATATGCTTCCTGACGCATTTCCTGAGTAGGAGTGATTTCTGGAGCATTTACACCTAGAGAATCAAATTTTTCTTTCTTTTCATCCTTAGACATTTTGAACCAATGGTCAGCATCGGTACCTGCCATAGAGCGAACCTTCTTTACATCGAAGGCAATGCCAAGACCCTGACGGGTGAATCCATCCTCAGTTACGTCGCCACCCCATGCTACAGTATAACCATTTTTGATAGCGTTATCAATGATAGCGCAAAGATCGTCCATTGGTACGTTGTAGCTCATTGGCCAACGCCAGTTATCTTGTACTTCTACTGCAAACTGGCTCCAAAATGGGTGATGAGTAAAGCTAGTGAATGACACATAATCGTTCCAATCAAGACCCAAACTTGCTGCGAAAGACTGTGGGGTATATGTCTTACCCTGATATGTGAATTTCTCTGGGCAGTTGCCGATATAAGAATTAAGGATGCCCTGGAGACCATTCTTCCATGCTGGAGATAGTTTCTTCTTATTACTCTTAGCAATAGCCTCAACATAAGGTGTAAGTACAGAGAAGAATTCACCGAAGTTTGCTAAAGAGTCACCTGTAAGTGTACCTGGAGCAGGCATAGCAGATTCAGGTACGATACCATAGTGCTGAATGCAATACAATGGGTCGTAAGCGCTTCCTCCTTCAGAGAAAGATACATCACCATGCATACGAACAGCCATTACAGCACGATCCATGTAGGTTTTGTTAGCAACAAACATCTCTGAGAGATCGTAAGTCTTACCAGTTTTTTTCAAAATCTCGCTCTCAAAGAAACTTAAAGTTGAGTAAGCCCAGCACGTACCGCTACGATTCTGATCTTTTACACTTGTGATAGGGTTCTCTTTAATTACTGTGAATACAGGAGCATTCTTGTTAACCTTAGTTGTGTCCTTGTCAGACTTAGCATTTGCACTCAATGCAAGTCCTGCAAGAGCTGCCAAAACTAAAACTTTTCTCATAATTTTAAATTGCGTCGTGTTAAGAAATAAAAATATACTTATGTATCTCTCTTCGACTGTTTTTTGTGTTATTGTTATTATTTAAATTCTCTTTAATTGTTGGCCATGAAGTTTTCCACGTCTTTTGGATGATATGGAATGCGGTCTTTACCTATAAAGCGACATCCGTCTTTAGTGATGAGTACATCGTCTTCAATGCGAATACCTCCAAAGTCTTTATAGGTTTCGAGCTTATCGAAGTTTATAAACTCTTTACAGTGGCCTGATGCCTTCCATTCGTCAATGAGGGCTGGGATGAAATAGATACCTGGTTCATCAGTTACGACAAAACCTTCTTCGAGTTTTCTTCCCATACGTAGACAATTTGTACCAAATTGCTCAAGGTTAGGGCGGGTTTCTTCGTCAAAACCTACATTAATTTGGTCAAAATTCTCCATGTCATGTACGTCCATACCCATCATGTGTCCAAGTCCATGAGGAAGAAACATTGCATGGGCACCTGCAGCTACCGCTTCTTCAGTATCGCCCTTCATCAGACCTAGCTCTTTGAGTTTGTCTGTCATATGCTTACAAACAGCGAAATGTACATCCCAATACTTTACGCCTGGTTTTGCCAATTTAAGTGTCAAGTCGTGACAACTTTCCACGATAGAGTAAATTTCCAGCTGTCGCTGAGAGAATTTACCATTAACAGGAAAGGTTCGTGTGTTATCAGAGCAATAATGGTTTATGGTTTCAGCTCCGGCGTCGCATAGTGCGAGACGACCACTTTCCAAAATGTTCATGGAAGGATTTCCATGCATAATTTCGCCGTGTTGAGAGAATATGGTAGGGAAACTAACCATAGCACCATAACTATTAGCAACTCCGTCTACTTGTCCACCTACAAATTTTTCAGTTACACCTGGTTTGGTAAGACGCATTGCGGTGGTATGCATTTTATAGCCGATAACAGCAGCTCTTTCTAGTTCTTCAATTTCTTCAGTAGTTTTACTAGAACGCATCTTTACGATAGCCTGAATCAGGTTCATTGATGCTTCTTCTTTCTGCTGATTAGGGTGAATACCCATCAAATCGAAAATTTGCAATTTGATATCGTAGCGGTAAGGAGGCAAATAATGTATCTTGCGCTTAGCAGCCATAGCTGTATTGCAGATAGTCTTTAAAGTCTTCATAGGAGCAGTATTGGCTACACCTACTTGCTCTGCCATATCGTGTACACTATCTACTTTGCCGTACCATACGATATCTTCAATTTCGATATCATCCCCGACAAGTGTTTCTATATTGTTGTCGATATCAATGACGCCTACTAATCCATCCCGTTTCTGTCCGAAATAGTACAGAAATGAAGAGTCCTGACGGAACGGATAGTAACTATTATTAGGAAAGTTACAAGGCGATTCGTTGTTACCAAAAAGAATAATTACGCCGCTTCCAACTAGTTTTTTAAGTTCTTCGCGACGTTCTATATAAGTTTGCTTATTAAACATATTCGTTATAAAGTCATAAACTTTTGGCAAAGGTAAAACTTTTTTTGGTAAAAATATAGTAACTTTGCAATAAAATGGGATATTTACTTTAAAATTATCAATATTTAGCAGTTTACTGATGAAATTAAACTTAAACACAGGACTTGTACTGGAAGGAGGAGGCATGCGAGGAGTATTTACAAGTGGTGTACTTGATGCCTTTATGAAGCATGAACTGTATTTTCGTTATGTTTGTGCCGTTTCTGCTGGTGCCTGTAATGGTATGAGCTACATCAGTCGTCAGCCTCGTCGTGCTCGCATATCTAATATCGACTATCTTGATCGTTATAAATATATAGGTATACGTCATTTGGTTACTCAGGGATGCATTTTTGACAGAGAATTGCTTTATGATAAGTTTCCAAATCAGCTTTTGCCGTTTGACTTTGATACTTATTTTAAATATGCACATCGTTTTGAATGTGTAACGACTAATTGTAAGACAGGAAGACCTATGTATCTTCAGGAACTGAGTGATCGACAGCGTGCATTGGATATAGTTCGTGCTTCGAGTAGTTTGCCCTATGTTAGTAAGATTGTAAATGTTGATGGCATTCCGATGCTCGATGGAGGTATTGCTGACAGTATACCTGTAGAGCGTGCTATTGCAATGGGCCATCCTAATAATGTGGTGGTGCTCACTCGAAATAAGGGGTGGAGAGATGAAAGCAAAGATCGTAAAGTTCCTTATTTTATTTATAAAAATTATCCTCGTCTTAGACTGGCTTTAAGTAAACGACATGTTTCATACAATGCGCAGATAAACTTAATTGATGAATTGGAAGAGAAAGGGCAGATAAAGTGTATTCGACCAATTCGTCCGTTAGAAGTAGGAAGAATAGAGAAAGATGTCAATAAATTGGAACGTCTATATGAGGAAGGATTTGAATTGGGTGAAAAATTTTGTATAGAAAATGGATATTAGACGGGATTTTTAATGTCTTTTGTTTACATCATTTTATGGTTCATTTCACACTTACGTATAATGGCTGAGAAAAAATCTCAGCCATTATACGTATATCTTGTGTTAGAATTTTATGTATTCCTTCACTCTTTGTTACCCAATGGTGTTTGGCTTATTTTTTCTTGGCATTTCGTGCAAATGCAAATAATTCCAATGGAAGGTGGCAGTAACCATCAGGGTGCTTATCTAAGTAATTCTGATGATATTCATCTGCAGCATAATAATTCTTCAAGGGTTCTACTTCTACTACGATAGGCTTGTCATAAAGAGCCTGTTGCTCAGTCATAACTTTATCGATAATAGGTTTTTGACTTTCTTCTGTATAATAGATTCCTGTACGGTAACGTGTACCTTCGTCTTCACCTTGTTTGTTGAGGCTGGTTGGGTCTATTGCCTTAAAAAACATATTGAGTAAGAATTCTAAGTCGAGCTTGGTCTCGTCATATGCGATACGTACAGTTTCTGCATAACCTGTAGTGTCTGTGTATACTTCTTTATATATTGGGTTAGGTGTATTACCATTAGCAAATCCTGTTTCTGTTTCCAGTACACCTTCGATTTGTTTAAAGAAGTGACTTACTCCCCAAAAGCAACCGCCTGCAAGATATAAATTCTTCATATTTTTGTGTTAGTTGTTAAATATTCTCTCTTTGTATTTATACGGCAAAGATACATATGTTTTTTGAATTGTACAAATATACAAATAGAATTATTTAGTCTGTTTGGGGAAGCATATAAAAAAGTGGAAGAAACTATTCGAAGTATCTTCCACTATGTATCTTATTCGGGAGTCTTATTTTTTCTTTTTAAGCAAATCAGGTCGGAGTGCTTTGGTTCTAGATAAAGCCTGATCCATTTCCCATTGCTTAATTTTAGCCTCGTTACCACTTAAGAGAATATCAGGTACTTTCCATCCCTTATATTCTCTTGGACGGGTATAAATAGGAGCTGCAAGCAAATCATCCTGAAAGCAATCGCTTAGTGCACTCTGCTCATCACTGATAGCTCCAGGAATAAGACGAACAATAGCGTCAGCCATAACAGCTGCGGCTAGTTCGCCACCAGTGAGTACAAAATCACCGATAGAAACCTCTTTTGTAATAAGGTGATCGCGTACACGCTGGTCTATTCCTTTGTAATGTCCACAAAGAATTATAAGGTTGCCTTTCAGTGACAGATCGTTGGCCATTTTCTGATCGAATTTTTCTCCATCAGGGCTGGTAAAGATAACTTCATCGTAATCTCTTTCTGCTTTCAGGGCAGAAATACAGCGATCGATAGGTTCACATTGCATGACCATACCTGCAAAACCACCGTATGGATAATCGTCTACACGCTTCCACTTGTCAAGAGTGTAATCGCGAAGATTATGCAAATGTATTTCGGCCAAACCTTTTTTCTGAGCTCTTGCCATGATTGACTCCTCGAAGAAACCTGTGAGCATATCTGGCAATATCGTGATAATATCTATTCTCATGTTTTTGTATACCTATTCTGATTTGTTCTTTTAACAAAACTAATTTTGTGCAAAGATACAAATTTTATTATGAAATATGATCTAAATATAGCATAACCTTATCCGAATTGCTCAATAAACTGGTCTTCTGAGATAATCGGGATGTTCAGTTGATGGGCTTTTTGGTTTTTACCACTAGTCGATGTTACATCATTATTGATAAGATAGGAAGTGCTTTTGCTTACGCTTCCTGTAACTTTTCCTCCTTGGCTCTCAATATACGCTTTGAGTTCGTTACGGTTCTTATAGTGATGTACATCACCGGTTATTACGAAGGTAAGTCCTTCGCATTTCTGTCCCAACGGGTTATTATCGTCTTGTGATAAGTGGAGTAGCCCTAATAAATTGCGGTATTCATTCTGATTTTCTTCATCACTAAACCATTTCACCACAGATGCACTTTTCTCTGGTCCTAAACCGTCTATTCCTGCAAAAATAGCAATACGTGTATCGATGCTGAGTGGAGTAAACGTATTTGCATCTGTAGTACCTTCTGTAGTATTCGATAGAAGATTTTCTTGCTCATTCTGTGCAAAGAGGTCGAGTTCGTAGTTATCCTCCTTTTCTGTAACAATAGGCTTGTTAATGTTCGGATTACCGCTAGCTATAGCTGCCAGTTTTTCAAGTGGATAGCTTTTGAGCAGGCGATTACATACATCTTTGCCGACTAAAGGAATGCAGAGCGCATAAAGTAACTTGTGTGCTTCAGCATTTCGACTCTTCTCAATAGCTTTGTGAATGTTATTGGCACTTTTTTTACCAAAGCCTTCTAGAGTTGCTATCTGATTGAGGTGAGCTGAAAGTCTGAAGATATCAGCATATTCCTTTATCCATCCCATGTTTATGAATCGAGAAAGAGTTTGTTCACTGATACCATCAATGTCGAGACCATCTTTCGAAACAAAACGTGCGAATTTTTTCAACTGTTTCGCTGGACATTTGGGATTGGAACAGTGCAGAGTCCGTGTTCCGCTGGCGATACTTGTGACAATTTGTGTCTGTGAATGACAGACAGGACAAGTTTCAGGAATATGTAGTTCACCTACTTTCTGTTGTACTTGAATAACCTTAGGAATAATCTTATTAGCTTTGATAACAGATAGTACACTATCTTTGTCACCAATGCCTAAGCGCTCACATTCGCTGATATTACAAAGGCTAGCTCGTTGTACAGTTGTCCCTTCCAACTCTACAGGTTCAAATACTGCTACAGGGGATATTGTGCTTGCTGCGCAACTCCATTCGATGTGGTCGAGCTTAGAAGTTGCGCTTTCATCCTTCCATTTGAAGGCATATCCTGCTCGTGTTGCATGATGGCCAGTGATGCTTCCTGTTTGAGAATATTCGTAATCTTCGTAGGCGATAACCAATCCATCTACAGGGAAAGGATTCTTATTCTTGGTAACTTCTTCAGTCCATCGATCAATAACCTTTTGAATGTTGTCTTGGTTTGGAGTAAGTATACATTCGTGTTTTACGGTTTTCATACCATTATCCTCAAGGAATGCCATACGTTTTCCCCAACTATTGATATTCTCATCAGTATAGACCAAAGTGAAAGGTATCCACTGAAGGTGACGTGATTTTACTTCATCAATATCTTTCAGTGTGAGCGATCCTGATGCTAGATTTCTAGGATTGGCATAGTCTTCGCCACTTTCAATAAGAAATTGATTAAAGTCGGCATATGAAATAACGCACTCGCCTCTGACTACAATATGGCCTTTATTTTTAATCTTTTGGGGAATACCTTGGATAGCTGGTGCCAAGTGGGTAATATTCGTACCGAAATGACCATCTCCTCGTGTAACTACTTTTGTAAGTTTCCCTTTGTCGTAAGTAGCGACCAGTGTTAGTCCATCAAGTTTCCATGAAATCCAGATGGGCTTTCCATCTGCCCATTTTGTAAGATCTTCTGTTTTTTTTGTTTTGGCTAATGATAAAGCGGCAAATTCATGCTCCTCCTTTTGGCCTGTTATGCTGTCGGCGGATACATGATGAATAGGGGACTCTTCAAGTATAACTCCTGTTTCCTGTTCTAAAACTTTGAGTCTGTCAAAAAGAGCATCCCATTCGTAGTCGGTCATTATTTCTGCCTGACCGTTATAATAAGCGTCTGCAGCTCTATTCAATAGATCCACAGCCTTTCTCATTTCTAATATTTTGTCTTCAGCCATATTCGGTTTTATTTTTCAATGCAAAGATAAATAAAAAAAACGGGAATCCCTAATTTTAGGAATCCCCGTCTTTCTATTATTTCTCTCTCTAGAGTGAATTAAAAGAATCACTTCTTTAATCCACGATTTTTCAATGTTGTATTGAGAATAACCTCATACTGTTTATATTGGTCGGGTGTGAGGATATAACTCATGTTTGTGAGATTGTTGTGAATAGCTTGAGCTACCAATTCCTTTTTTTCTTCATTAGGAGCAACTGCAGCATTCATCATTTCTGCATCGAAAGTTTTGGCAATGTCATTGATACATTCCAATTGGTCGGTAGATAAATCCAAAGCTTCACCAATCTTACGTGTATTGAAATTAACCATAAAGGTTTTGGTCTCATTCATGACACTTGCTTCTTCGTTACCTGCAAATGTTGCAGTAACAGTTAGAATTGTAATTAGTGTTAAAATAACCTTTTTCATCTTTTTACCTTTCCTTTCTTCAATAGGAATTTGAATTCTTATCGTCTAATTATTTATCCTAATATCTCTTAAATACGATGCAAATGTATACATATAAATGATAATGAGCAAGTTTTTTCTGCTTTTTGTGTGCGTAAACAGTATGTTTTTTGACCTATATCAATGTCGTTCCATTTTCTTTTTATACCTTTGCAACATCAAATAAAAAAAATGGAAAAGATAGTAATTGGTATCGACGTAGGCATTAGTACTACTAAAATAGTAGGAGTAGACCATAAAGGAAATATTATTGCTCCTATTCGAATTAAGGCAACTGATCCTATCACTTCTCTATATGGTGCTTTTGGTAAATATCTTCATGATAATCAGATTACGCTTTCCCAGGTAGAAAAGGTGATGTTGACAGGTGTTGGAGCTGCTTATATTAATGAACCAATATATGGTTTACCTACCGGAAAAGCCGAAGAGTTTGTTTCTGATGGTCTTGGTGCTCGTTATGAAGCTAAACTTGATCGGATGATTGTAGTTAGCATGGGAACTGGTACTTCTATCGTAAAGTGTGACGGTGACGAGATTAAGCATGTTGGTGGTATTGGTATTGGAGGTGGTACTTTGGCGGGCTTGAGTCGTATTATGCTGAAAACTGATGATATAAAAACGCTGATAAACCTGGCTAACGAAGGCGATATTTCTAAAATAAATTTGCTGATTAAGGATATCAGTGCCAGTCCACTTCCTGGATTACCGATGGATGCCACGGCTTCTCTTTTTAGTGCAGCTAAAGCAAATGCCAGTAGAGAAGATATTGCCAAGGGGTTAATTCATATGGTGCTTCAGGCTATCGGTTCAGCTACTATTTTGTCTTCTTTGGGCAGTGGTATTAAAGATTTCGTATTGATAGGCAATATGACTTTGCTACCTCAGTGCAGAGATGTTTATCCAGCGATGGAAAAAATGTATCACGTACATTTCCGAATACCTAAATATTCTGAGTTTTGTACGGCAATAGGGGCAGCTCTGAGTTATACCCAAAAAAAGCAGTATCAAAATATTTGATGATTTGATAAAAAGTATAAAGGTCACTTTTAGTAGTGGCCTTTTTTCATAGTAGAGTTTTGATATTTTTTCCTTAATAGAACTACTTACTTAGATAAAGGCTTTTTGTGTGCACTGTATTCTGTCACTACGATAATTGGCGAACTGTTGCTGATTTCTACAGTCCGTACAGAGTTGTATGTCAAATAATTTATCAAAAAACAGCGCTTTCAAAAATCGTCATCTAGCTCAAAATCTTTAGCTTTTGATCAGCCTGTTTGGACTTTTTTCTTCCCCTCGATTTTCTCTCCCGCCAAAACCACAGGTCCTAGGGGTCGAAACCTAAGACTTTGTTCGCTAAACTCTATGACCTTATCGCATCAACCCTAAGCTTTCGACCCCTAGGAGCTGGGGTTTTGGCGCCCATTTATTAAACCACCGAAGTGTAAAATTTGTAACGCGCTGATATTCAGGCAGATACAAAAATGCTTCAAAATTCGCGTATTTGAGGTGGTCTTACTTCGAAATTCCAAATACGCAAATTATAAGACGGCTTGTGTCAATTAAATTCAAATATGTATTATATTTGTTATGGTTTTAGTTTGTAAAGTACTGAGGTTCGCTAAATAACGATTGAGGGGTGGCATATTATCATGATGAAATGAAATATGTCACCCCTTATTGAGATTTTACCTTTTATGTATTCACGATATGTTTATTTATCTTATAGAATTCCTAATTTACAGAACGAGATGAGAGTAATATATCCTATAACAAGACAAACTATACCTGTTATAAGACCAGCTTTAAGCATATCATTCTGCTTAATTAAACCAGTACTGTAAGCAATAGCATTAGGTGGTGTACTAATAGGAAGACACATCGCTGTAGAAGCTGCTATAGCTATGCCGATAAGTACAGTAGCAGTTCCACCGATAGGATTTAGACTGTTACCCATACCTTGACATACAACAGTAAGGATAGGGATGAGTAAAGCAGCGGTTGCAGTATTTGAAATAAAATTGCTAAGGGTGTAGCATACCAAACCACTGACTATGAGGATAAGCAGCGGGTTGAGGTTTGCAAATGGAATACTCTTGACTGCATTTTCCGCCAGTCCAGTACCGTTCATTGCTAATCCCAAAGCAAATCCACCGGCTACCATCCAAATTACTCCCCAATCGATATCTCTCAAATCTTCAGAATTAATTACTCCAGTGAAAGCAAATATGGCGATGGGTAACATCGCGACGGTGTTAGCATTGATGCCGAAGAGAGATTTTCCTGCAATCCACAGAAATATGGTAAGTCCAAATGTGAACGCAACTACATAAGTTCGCCAGTTCCACTGAATGTTTCCTTCTATATTGAGTTCTATGTTTTTCTGTGAGAATGGAAATAGTTTTTTAACGATAAACCAAGCAATTATCAGCATGATAAGCACCATAGGTACCATGATCATCATCCATTGGCCGAAACCTATTGTCATGCCAAGACTTTCCAACGTTTTATAGGCAAATGCATTAGGTGGTGTTCCGATGGGGGTTCCCATACCACCAAGATTTGCACCGATAGGAATTGCCATAGTCAGAGCTATGCGTCCTTTGCCATTGGCTGGTAACGAGCGAAAAACAGGGGTGAGAAAAGTAAGCATCATTGCTGCTGTTGCGGTATTACTGATAAACATAGAAAAAATGCCAGTAATAAGGATAAATCCTAAAAGTACATTTTCACTTTTCTTTCCGAATGGCTTGATTAAATTTTTGGCTAGGAGAACGTCGAGTCCAGATTTAGTGGCTGCGATAGCTAAGATAAAACCACCCAAGAAAAGAATAATAGTAGGATCTGCAAAGCATGCCATGATACCTTGATAATCAAGTAATTTTCCTGTTTCTCCTTCGCTTCCTTGCAGAAAATTGAATGCAGAGTCGGATACACAAAATAGTAATACAAAGATAATCGTAACAGAAGTAGCCCATGCTGGAATTGCTTCTGTAAGCCATAGAAGTACAGCCATGGTGAAAATAGCGATAACGCGCTGTTGAACTATTGTCAAGCCTTCAATGCCGAAACTGTCAATAGGAAGATTCCATACGATAACGGTTAATAAGGCCGTAACAAGAAACATAATTCCTTTTCGCTTGTTAAAATCTCCGGTCAATACTTTTTTAATAGGGTTTGCCATAAGCTTTATGTTTTAAATGGTAATTTATTGCATTGTATTGTGTCTATTTTGTCAAAACTCCGGCTAAGATACAATGATTTTATAAATAATTTGACGTCTTAAATATTAAAAAAAT
This sequence comes from Segatella baroniae B14, assembly GCF_022024235.1. GTDB lineage: Bacteria > Bacteroidota > Bacteroidia > Bacteroidales > Bacteroidaceae > Prevotella > Prevotella bryantii. The sequence continues at coordinate 1,229,675 of NZ_CP091799.1, read as the reverse complement.
AAAATTAGAAATATCTATCGTATTTATTTCTGATTTTATTATCTTTGCTCCTAAAACTAGGTTTTATGAAAATATATACAAAAACAGGTGATCAGGGGCAAACATCTTTAACTCAAGGCTTACGAGTGGATAAGGATGATGTACGTATAGAGGCAAATGGAGAATTGGATGAACTGAATGCTATAATAGGTATTGTGAAAAGTTTGATGCAAGATGATTATATTCATGTGAAAAAGCTAGATCGTATTCAGCAGTGTTTGATGTATGTGATGAGTTGTGTGGCATCAGATGAGCGAATGAGGCAGAAAAAAGATGTGGATATGCTAATAGAAGTGAATTCAGGTATGGAAAAAGAAATTGACCTTATTGCTGGAGAAAAAAACTTTGGATTCGTGCTTCCTGGGCAGAATCGTTTGTCTGCTTTTGTACATCTAGCTCGTGCCAAAACTCGAACGGGGGAACGTCGACTTTGGACGGTTAATCGTTTATATCCAGTAATGCCTGAAATTATGCAATTTATGAATCGTCTTTCTGATTATTTTTATGCTCTATCTCTATTATAATAGGATATAATAGTAAAAACGAAAAATACAAAGAGGCTACATTGTAAAAGTGTAGCCTCTTTGTATTTTTAAAAATCAATTGTTATTTACTGATTAGTTAGCAGATTCAAATTCATTCAAGAACTCCGTGTCGTTCTCCGAGAAGAGACGAAGGTCGCTAACTTTATACTTTAAGTTTGTGATACGCTCAACTCCCATACCGAATGCGTAACCGGTATAAACCTTAGAGTCAATGCCTGCAGCCTCGAGTACATTAGGGTCTACCATACCACAACCAAGAATTTCTACCCAACCTGTATGTTTACAGAAAGAACATCCTTTGCCTCCACAGATGTCACAACTGATATCCATTTCTGCACTAGGCTCTGTAAATGGGAAATAACTTGGACGAAGACGTATTTTTGTTTCAGGACCAAACATTTCACGTGCAAATGTAAGTAAAACTTGCTTTAAGTCTTCAAAACTAACATTTTTGTCAACGTATAGACCTTCTACTTGATGGAAGAAGCAGTGAGCGCGAGCAGAAATGGCTTCGTTACGATATACGCGACCTGGGCATAAAATGCGGAATGGAGGTTTATGTGTCTCCATGAAATGACTCTGATCACCAGATGTGTGACTACGAAGCAATACATTCTTGGTTACATCGTTAGGATTGCTCTGCTCGATGAAAAAGGTGTCCTGCATGTCGCGTGCAGGATGGTCTGCAGCAAAATTAAGTTTGGTAAATACGTGCAAGTCATCATCAATTTCAGGACCATCGGCTAGCACAAACCCCATACGGCTGAAAATTTCAATAATTTGATTCTTTACCAAAGTCAAAGGATGACGAGAACCAAGGCTAATAGGATAGGCTGTACGTGTCAGGTCTATATCTTCGCTTGTTACGTCAGCTTCAGCTTGAGCTTCTCTCAATTCATTAATTTTATTGAGAGCTGTTTGCTTCAGTTCATTAATTTTGATACCAACTGCTTTCTTTTGGTCAGCTGCCACATTGCGGAAGTCTGCCATAAGAGCGTTGATTTCACCTTTCTTACTGAGATACTTTAGTCGCAGTTGCTCAATTTCTTCAGCGTTCTGCGCATGTAAGTTGTTCACTTCTTGGAGAAGTGCTTCAATCTTTTCTAGCAACATATATTGTAAAAACGTTTTTATTCTTTTTCGAAAATCGATTGCAAATATACAAATTATTTTAGACATAATGATAGTGAATAAAAAATTATTTGTATTTTTGCCGGTGATTTGAGGGAATGACACAAAAGTCAGTTACATTTTAGATATATGAAGAAAGCTTTTTTAACAAGCATGTCATTAATTGTGCTGTGCATATGCTTTACTGCGACAGGATGTTCTGAGAAGAAACCATCTTCTATAGATTCGACAAGCATTGACTCTATCGTTGCTGCAGATACGGTAAAAACGGATTCTGCAGAGAATTTGATAGCAGAAACTCCTATGCCTAAAGCAGCGGACGAACTTTTTGATGACTTTATCTTCAATTTTTCTGCAAATAAAAAGTTGCAGCATGAACGTATTCATTTTCCTCTGCCGGTATATAGAAATGGAAAAGTCGAAAAGTCGATTGCTAAAACCGAGTGGAAAATGGAGCATTTCTTTATGCGTCAAGGGTATTATACGCTGATTTTTGATAATCGCAAACAAATGAATTTGGTGAAAGATACTACTATTGATCATGTAATCATAGAAAAGGTATTTTTTAAAATTAAAACTGTTAAGCAATATTTGTTTAATCGAATTAATGGCCGATGGATGATGACTAGTATTAATCTGAAACCTATGTTCGAAAATAATAATGCTAGTTTCCTCAAGTTCTATCAGCATTTTGCAGTGGATACAGCTTTCCAGTCTCGTCATTTAGCATCTACTATAAAATTTACAGGCCCAGATCCTGATGATGATTTTAGTACAATGACTGGAGATATTGATGCCGAAACATGGCCAGCTTTTGCACCTAAGTTGCCTGCTGGAATGATATATAATATAGTTTATGGTCAGAAGTATGCCGAAAGTACGCAAAAAATATTTGTGATTAGAGGTATTGCTAATGGTATGGAGACGGAATTGACTTTTCGTCGCATAAAAGGTAAATGGCAACTTGTACAACTTACAACCTAATTTTGGCTTTTTTGACTCAATTTTTATTAAAATGAAAGACTTAAAAAACTTCAACTTGTTGCCATATAATACATTTGGCATTGAAGCATATTGTAAACGTTTCGTGGAGTTTGATACGGTAGAGGAATTATCTGTATTTGTCAAAACGCTTACCCAAGAAGATTCTCCCTTACTTTTACTTGGAGGTGGCAGTAATTTGCTTCTTACAGGTGATTATCCAGGTACTGTTCTTCATAGTGCCATTAAGGGTATTGGTGTCGTAAAAACAGACGCTAAGTGTGGTGATGTATTTGTGCGCTGTGGAAGTGGTGAAGTCTTTGATGATGTCGTGGCATACTGTGTAGAGCATGGGTATTATGGCATGGAAAACTTGAGCCTAATACCAGGTGAAGTTGGTGCTAGTGCTGTACAGAATATAGGTGCTTATGGTGCAGAAGCTAAAGATGTTATTCAGATGGTAGAGGCCATTGAAATTGATACAGGAAAAAAAGTTTGTTTTTCCAATGCTGATTGTAAATATAGTTACCGGCAAAGTAAATTTAAGAATGAGTGGCGAGATAAATATGTTATTACTTATGTTACTTATCGTCTTAGTCTGACTTTTCAGCCTAATATAGATTATGGAAACATTCGTGAAAGGTTAGGTGGATATACTGAAAAAGTTACAGCGTCTATTCTTCGCAATGCGATAATTGATATTCGTCGAGCTAAATTGCCTGATCCAAAAGTTCAGGGCAATGGTGGTAGCTTCTTCATGAATCCAATTATAGAAGAGGAGCAATTTAAGAAGCTAAAGGCAAAATTTCCAGATTTAAAATATTATGAAGTTGCATCACCTGACAAATTGAGTTATAAGATTCCTGCAGGATGGATGATCGAACAATGTGGATGGAAAGGTAAAAATGTAGGTCCTGCAGGTGTACATGATAAGCAGGCTTTGGTATTGGTAAATCTTGGAGGTGCTAAAGGGAAAGATATTATCCACCTTTGTGAAATGATACAAAGGGATGTAAAAACAAAGTTCGGTGTAGATATTTATCCTGAAGTCAATATTAAATAATGAGTAAGTCTCTTCATATTACATTATTAGGAACAGGAACATCTCAGGGTGTTCCTGTTTTGGGTTGTGAGTGTGATGTTTGTCGCTCTCAAGATCCACGTGATCATCGTTTAAGGTGCGCAGCATTAATAGAGGATGAGCATACTAGAATTTTAATTGATGCAGGTCCGGACATTCGCCAGCAATTATTACAAGTCCCATTTCGCAAAATAGATGCAGTTTTAGTTACTCACGCTCACTATGATCATGTGGGGGGAATGGATGATTTGCGTCCATATTGTAAGGCTTTTGGTGATATAAATATTTTTGGAAATGAGACAGCAATAGTTAGTTTGCGTCAAATGTTGCCTTATTGTTTTCCTAAAGATGCTTCTTTGCTTTATCCTGGAGTTCCTAAGCTTAAACTTCATAGCATTAAACCTCATGAAAAGCTTAGTTTTGGAGAAATAGAAATCACTCCGATTAGTGTGATGCATGATAAATTGCCGATATTAGGTTATCGGTTTGGGAAGTTTGCTTATATTACAGATATGAAGTCTATGGATAATGAAGAATATACTTATCTGAGTGGTGTAAAGGTGCTAGTTGTTAATGCTTTGCGTTTTGATAAGCCCCATCATAGTCATCAGTTGGTAGACGATGCTATAGCTTTAGCTCAAAAAATTAATGCACAAAAGGTATACCTTATTCATGTTACTCATGATATTGGTATTCATTGTGAGGCAAACAAGAAACTTCCTGAGGGTATATGTTTTGCCTATGATGGGATGTGTATAGATGTATAATTTGCTGAATTACAAAAAAAAGATGTAATTTTTTTATCTTTTTTTTGTGTTTCATATAGAAAATTATTACCTTTGCACTAATAAAATGAAATACAAACGTTTAATGTTATATATAGGTTATAAATCGAATTAAGGTTTTAAGGTAAAGTTGATTAGCGAATCATTTTAAAAATTTAACGTCCAAATTTCCCTCTGAGAAGAGTGAAATTTGGATTTCTTATATAAAGAGGTCTTGTCGTTTGAATAACGACAAGACCTCTTTATGGTCTGAACTTTCGATAAAGTTTCCATCCTAAGATAGCTCCATCTAAAAGAGAAGCTCCTGTACTTAATAAACTTCCTAACTTTTTTGAAGGTTTGGCTTGCTTGTCGAAAAGAGGAGCTTTATGGAAAAGTTTGCCCCAAAGTTTTTCAATTTTTTGGTTATCTTTCAGAATTTCATTCCGAAGTAGTTCTTTTTTTAGCTTGATATCGTTGAGATCATTATAATCCATCATGTTACAATTCATTGTTATTGTTCTCAAGTAGAATTCCAGCCAAGAAGTGGACCAGAGGCTTTTCTATCCAACGTTGACGAAAAAGGACAACGAGTAATAGAAAGAAGAGATAAATCGCACCTATAATAGCAAAAGCTCCAGCCATTCCGGTATGTGGAGCAATAGCGAATGCTGCTGCGAAACTGATATATATAAGGGAAATCAGAAGTAAAAGAATGATAGATACAGCGATCGCTGTTGCTGTAAGTAATCGTACAATTTTATCTACTACATCGAGCATCACATATTCTTTTTGGAGCCCGATGTAGTGTTTTAGTACCTCTACCAGTTGTCCGATAGTTTCTATATTCTGATCGTTACTAAACATAGATAAGATTAAGAGTGATTATTCTGCAGTTGCAGAATCTTTGATATCGTCTACTAAGTCTGCGACCTCTTTACTGCTTAATTTAATATCATGTTTTTTGAGGAAGTCATCAACTGTGTCTGTAATTTTTTTGCGGGTGTCTTCTCCCTTTTCTGGGGCACATAATAAGCCTAAAGCTGCGCCTGCAATTGCACCACCTAAAAAAGCACCAATGTAACCTAATGTTTTCATAATCTCTAATTTTAAGTTAATATTTACTTGATAGAATTTATCTGAAAGCAAATATACTAAAAAAACTCTAGTGATAATAGGTTTTAGTATCATTTTTTGTTAAATTACGTGCTTTAATTTGATTTAACAAAGTTTTTGCCGTGTGTCAGCAAAGAATATGAATAAAAAATTGTACCTTCGCAAAAATTAATAATCAGAGAATATTTAACTAACAAAAAATTAGCAAAATGAAGAAATATTTGGTATTGTGCGCAGGTCTTTGTGCTTTTATGGCTTTTACAAGTTGTAAATCAAGCGAAAGTGCTTATAAAAAAGCTTATGAAAAAGCTAAGGCTCAAGAAGCCGCTCAGACCAATGAGCCAATCGCAACTGCAGCTCCTGTTGTAACTCCTCTTGAAAACAAGCAGGTTAGTGAAACAACAGTTATGGATAATGCTGATAATGCAACTGTACGTTCTGAAGATGTTACAGTAGTAAGCGGTTCTGGTCTCAAGAATTTTAGCGTGGTTGTAGGTTCTTATTCATTAAAAGCAAATGCAGAAGGTATGCAGCGTACTTTGAAAAATGCTGGATATGATGCACAGATAGCTTATAATAGTGCTCGTAATATGTATCGTGTTGTTGCCACTACTTTTGCGGATAAAGCTGCTGCTGTTTCAAGCCGCAATCAGCTTCGTAGTAAGTATGCAGATGCATGGTTGCTCTTTAAGAAATAATTTATTACTCTCTGATTCGATCTCGGTTTATGGGTAGAATTTTGAGTATTGACTACGGAAAAAAAAGAACTGGACTGGCTGTGACAGACCCGATGCAGATTATCGCAAATGGTCTTACTACAGTCAGTACAGTAGATTTATGGGATTTCCTGCAGAATTATTGTAAAAAGGAAGGAGTAGAGCGTATCATTATGGGTAAGCCTACTCAACCTAACGGTTTGCCAAGTGAAAACATGGGGCGCGTTGAAAATTTTTATAATCGATGGCATAAAGCACATCCGGAGATCCCTATTGAATATTATGATGAGCGTTTTACTTCAGTAATTGCTCATCGTGCCATGATAGATGGTGGCGTTAAGAAAAAGGTAAGAAGAGAAAATAAAGGTTTGGTCGATGAAGTGTCGGCAACTATTATTTTGGAAGACTGGATGTCTTCACATCGTTATTAAAACGTTTTCAAGGTATACACTTTTATAATAAAATCTATACAGATTTAAAATATGATTTTACCAATTTATGTTTATGGTCAGCCTGTTTTACGCAAGGTGGCTTCGGATATTACTCCAGATTATCCAGAACTTAAACAACTTATCCAGGATATGTTTCAAACATTGGATAATAGTAATGGAGTGGGTTTGGCAGCCCCTCAGATAGGTAAGGCTATTCGTCTTGTTGTAATTGATCTGGATATTCTTAAAGATGAATTTCCTGAATATGAAGGCTTCCGTAAGGTTTTCATTAATGCGCATATCTTGGAATACGATGATACTCAAGAATCTCGTATGGAGGAAGGGTGTCTTTCTATTCCTGGCTTGTCCGAGAATGTAGTGCGTCCTACTCGTATTCATGTTAAATATATGGATGAAAATTTTGTAGAGCATGATGAATGGGTGGAAGGCTATAAAGCTCGTGTTATGCAGCATGAATTCGATCATTTGGAAGGTATTATGTATGTAGATAAAGTGAATGCTCTTCGTAAGAATATGATAGGAGGTAAACTTAAAAATATTATGAAGGGAAAATTCCGCTGTTCTTATCGTACTAAGGTACCAAGATAAGATAATCCTTCACCTCTTCAAAGGGTCTGAGAAGCTTATAATCAGTATAAAAAAATCTGAATATGCGAAAATTTTTGTCTTTGATTGCTGCTGCCTTTATGACCCTGGCAGTTCATGCACAATATAATATTGATAGAATACAAGTGGCAGGTCGCATAGCTCTCGATTATAAGGACTATGTACTTGCCATTCAACATTTTAATATTTGTGTTAGCTATAAGCCTTATCTTTATGAACCTTGGTATTACCGTGGAGTAGCTAAGTTTTATCTTGATGACTTTTCTGGTGCAGAAATGGATGAAACTGAAGCAATAAAATTAAATCCGTATATTTCGGATATATGGAATCTTAGAGCGTTGAGTCGTATTAAGCAGGATAAATTTCAAGAGGCTATATCAGATTATGATCAGGCCTTGAAAAGAGATCCAAATAATCGTGGATATATTTTTAATAAAGCGTATTGTGCAGTTAAGTTAAAGGATTATTCTTCGGCTCATCGCCAGCTGGATTCAATAGTGGCAAGGTGGCCTCAAATGGCTGATGCGTATAGTCTTCAGACTGAAGTATATCTTACGGAAAATGATACGGCTACAGCTGCAAAATGGTTAGATAAAACGTTAGAAATAGATCCGTATAATGGTGATGCTTGGGCTATACGTGGAAGATTGCATCTTTCCAGAAAGAGTTATAAAGTGGCTTTTGAAGCATTTAGTAATGCTATTCATTATGAACCAAAGGTCGTAAATAACTATGTTTATAGAGCCATGGCTAGTGTGAATCTGAATAAGTTACGTCAGGCTATGGAGGATTATGATAAGGCTGTAGAAATGGACCCTAATAATTTTATAGCTCATTATAATCGTGGATTATTGAGATTAACGTTAGGTGATGATAATCGTGCGATTAAGGATTTTGATTTCGTGTTGAGGCTTGAGCCTAATAATATTCAAGCTCTTTATAATCGTGCTTTATTAAATGATAAAACAGGAAATCTTAAAGCTGCTATTCGTGATTATAGCCGTGTTATCCAAAAATTTCCTAATTTCTGGAATGGTTTGTTGGCTAGAGCAAATTGCTATAGAAGACTTGGTATGAGGAATCAAGCAGAACTTGATGAATTTAGAGTCTTCAAAGCGCAGATGAATAAGCATTTAGGTGTACAACAACGATGGAGCAGGGCGAAACTGAACCAGGTTCGTCGTATGAGTGATATAGATGTCGATAAGTATGATCAGTTAGTAATAGCTGATGATGATATCGTAACAAAGACAACAGAATATAAGAATTCTTATCGTGGTGAAGTGCAGAATAGAGAAGTTGCTGCAGAATTTTTGCCAATGTTCCAACTTTCTTATTTAAAATATAAGAACGGAATAAAATCATTCGAGTTGGTGGATGGAGATTTGGAACTTTATAATAATCATCAAAAGCCGTTGAAACGTATTTATTTAGTGTGTACACCTCAAGCAATGGATGCCGAACAGACTTCTTCATTTATGAAGACTGTAATGCAGTTGAATGAGAAAATTTCAAATACGAGGGATGCCAAAATCGCAAGCAGCTTCTTGCTGCAAAGAGCAGTGGCTCAAGCTACTATACATAATTATGAAGAGGCAATAAGCGATTTGGATGATTATATACGAATGGATAGTACAAATGTCTTGGCATTTATGCAACGAGCCAGTTCGTTAGCAGAATTGGATGCTTATAATAGAAGTCAGGGCAGGAATAGCAGTATGTATACTACTCGTATAAATGATGACCTTCGACAGGCTATTCATCTGCGAAAGAATAACGCTTATTTGCTTTATAATATGGGGTGTGCTTATGCAGCAATAAAAGATTTTAATAAAGCAATTTTGTATTTCAGTCAGGCTATTGGTGTTAATCCAAATTTGGCTGAGGCTTATTATAATAGAGGTTTAGCCAAGTTGAGATGTAATGATGTTGGATCGGCTGTCAAAGATTTAAGTCGGGCAGGCGAACTTGGCCTTTATGATGCTTATAGTTTGATAAAGTCGGCTTCAAAAGAAAAAAAGGTGAGTACGAACAAGGCAAAATAGGATAGATATTGTCTATTACGTTAGCTGGTATGATATAATAGGGGATGAATCTTTGTATTCATCTCCTTTTTTATTGGTTTTCTGAGGAATACTTGTATTTTAATAGAATCTAAATTGCTATATATTCAAATAAAAAATGAAGAATTTTGATTATATTTAAAATTCTTCATTTTTTATTTGGATATTGTGTATATTCTTTCTACTTTTGTGCTTGATTAAAAGAAATACTAATTTGTTATGGTAAAAATCACTTTTCCAGATGGTTCTGTTCGTGAATACGAAGAGGGCGTAACTGGGTTACAAATCGCCGAGAGCATTTCACCGGCTCTCGCTCGCAACGTTGTATCTTGCGGTGTAAATGGTGAGGTTGTTGAACTGAATCGTCCAATCACTAAGGACGCTGCAGTAGAACTTTATAAGTTCGAAGATGAGCAGGGAAAGCATACCTTCTGGCATACTTCTGCGCACTTGTTGGCTGAGGCTCTTCAAGAGCTCTATCCGGGTATCCAGTTTGGTTTTGGACCAGCTATAGAAAATGGATTTTTTTATGATGTTATGCCTCCAAAGGGTGTAACTATCTCTGAAAATGATTTTCCAAAGATTGAAGCTAAAATGAAGGAACTTGCCAAGAAGGATGAGGCAGTTGTTCGTAAGGAAATAGCAAAGGCTGATGCTTTGAAAGAATTTAAGGCTGACGGTCAAGATTATAAGTGCGAACATATAGATCTCGACTTGGCAGATGGCTCAATTACTACATATACACAAGGTAACTTTACAGATCTTTGTAAGGGACCACACTTAGTATCTACAGGCGATATCAAAGCTGTTAAGATTACAAGTGTAGCCGGTGCATTCTGGCGTGGAGATGCAAAACGTGAGCAGATGACTCGTATTTATGGTATCTCTTTTCCAAAGAAGAAAATGCTGGATGAATATCTAGTGATGCTTGAGGAAGCTAAGAAACGCGATCATCGTAAGATCGGTAAGGAAATGGAACTCTTTATGTTCTCTGAGCGAGTAGGTAAAGGTCTTCCTATTTGGTTGCCAAAGGGTACTCAGTTACGCCTCCGTCTTCAGGAGTTGCTTCGTCGAGTATTGAAGCCTTATAATTATCAGGAAGTAATTACTCCAGGTATTGGTAGTAAAAATTTGTATATTACTTCTGGTCACTGGGCTCACTATGGAAAGGATGCATTTCAGCCAATACATACTCCAGAAGAGGATGAGGAGTATATGTTAAAGCCAATGAACTGTCCTCATCATTGTGAAATTTATGCTCGTAAACCTCGTTCTTACAAAGATCTTCCTCTTCGTATTGCAGAATTCGGAACGGTATTCCGTTATGAAAAGAGTGGCGAGCTTCATGGCTTGACTCGTGTTCGTACATTTACTCAGGATGATGCTCATATCTTTGTTCGTCCAGATCAGGTAAAAGCTGAGTTTGAAAATAATATTGATATTATCCAGAAGGTATTCTCTATTTTTGGCTTTAATGATTATGAAGCGCAGATTTCATTGCGTGATCCTAAAGATACTGAAAAGTATATAGGCTCTGATGAAATTTGGGAAGAAAGTCAAAATGCTATTCGTGAGGCTTGTAAGGAAAAGGGTCTTAAAGCTGTTGAAGAAGAAGGTGAAGCTGCTTTCTATGGTCCTAAGCTTGACTTTATGGTTAAAGATGCTATAGGTAGAAGATGGCAGTTGGGTACTATTCAGGTAGATTATAATTTGCCAGAGCGTTTCAAATTGGAATATACTGACGTAGATAATACCAAGAAGACTCCAGTTATGATTCACCGTGCTCCATTCGGTAGTCTAGAGCGCTTTACTGCTGTTCTTATCGAACATACAGCAGGTCGTTTCCCATTGTGGTTAATACCTGACCAGGTAGCTATCCTTCCTATTTCAGAGAAATATAATGATTATGCTAAAAAAGTAAAGGCATATTTGGATAAGCACGATGTACGTGGTTATATTGACGATAGAAATGAGAAGGTAGGTCGTAAGATTCGCGATAATGAGTTAAAACGTGTTCCTTATATGGTAATTGTCGGTGAAAAGGAAGCAGAAGGTGGTCTCGTTTCTATGCGTAAGCAAGGTGGTGGCGATCAAGCTTCTATGACTATGGAAGAATTTGCTAAGCGCATTAATGAAGAGGTAGCTGAGCAGCTCAAAGTAGTTGACAATGAATCAAATGATTAAAAGGTAAGGTATTATTTATGAATATTTCAAATAATACAGAAATATAATGTAAAAAGGTCAGGAATTATTTTGTTAGTTCCTGACTTTTTTGTAAATTTGCACCCGATTATTAAAAAACGACTTTATAAAAGTTAATGCAGAAGAACGACAAAAATAATTTGAAGAACCAGTATCGCGTGAATGAACAGATTCATATCCGTGAGGTTCGTGTAGTTAGTGACGAGGGCTCAGAGGTGATGCCTACCCGTAAAGCTTTGGATCTTGCACGTCAGCAGGGTGTTGACTTGGTCGAGATTTCTCCAAACGCCCAGCCACCAGTTTGCCGTCTTATAGACTATTCTAAGTTCCTTTACCAGCAGAAGAAACGTCAGAAAGAGATGAAACAGAAGCAGGTTAAGGTTGAGGTTAAGGAAATTCGTTTTGGACCTCAGACAGACGAGCATGATTATCAGTTCAAGTTGAAACATGCTCAAGAATTCTTGGAAGAAGGAAATAAAGTACGTGCATATGTATTCTTCCGTGGACGTTCTATTTTGTTTAAAGAACAAGGTGAAGTCCTTTTATTACGCTTCGCTAATGATTTGGAAGAGTTTGGTAAAGTTGAGCAGATGCCTAAGTTGGAAGGAAAGAAGATGTTCCTTTATATGGCCCCTAAAAAGGTAGGACAGGCAAAAAAGAGCCAACAGCGTGTGGATCGTGAAAAGCGTGAAGCTGAGGCTAAGGCTGCTGCAAAGGCTGGAAAGATCGAAAGCGTAGAATAAATGGTCGGGGTAATACTTGATGTAGTACTACTTTGAAAAGGTCTGCAGAAATTTCATAAGACTTAAAAAAAGTGCGTAACGCCCTGGTATATGCGTTGCCACTTGTTATTAATAAATAATTTAAAATAAACAAAAATGCCAAAAGTAAAGACTAATTCCGGCGCAAAGAAGAGATTCCGTTTCACCGGTACCGGTAAAATTAAGCGTCATCACGCTTATCACAGTCACATTCTGACTAAGAAGACAAAGAAACAGAAGAGAAATCTGGTTCACCAGACTCTCGTAGATCATGCAAACGTAAAGCAGGTACGCGATCTGCTCTGCCTTCGCTAATTAAAACTTTTTAGTCAAAACAATTAAAGGAAAAAATTATGCCAAGATCAGTAAATCACGTCGCTTCACGTGCTAAAAGAAAGAATATTTTAAAGCTTACAAAAGGCTACTATGGAGCAAGAAAGAACGTTTGGACTGTAGCTAAAAATACCTGGGAGAAAGGTTTGACATACGCTTATCGCGATCGTCGCAATAAGAAGCGTAATTTCCGTGCCCTTTGGATTCAGCGTATTAACGCAGCAGCTCGTCTTGAGAATATGAGCTATAGCCAGTTGATGGGTGCTCTTCATAAAGCAGGTATCGAGATTAACCGTAAGGTTCTTGCTGACCTCGCTATGAATAATCCAGAAGCTTTCAAGGCAATCGTAGAAAAGGTAAAGTAATTATTTACACCTAAATATAAACGCACTTCTCACAAGGAAGTGCGTTTTTTTGTATATGCTAAGTATTTTTTCACTATAATTTTGTATCTTTGCAACTAAAAAATTAGCTTTTAATGATATCAGTAGAAGGGTTAACAGTAGAGTTTGCTGCCAAACCATTGTTTGAAAATGTAAATTATGTCATTAATCCTCATGATCGTATAGCGCTCGTGGGAAAAAATGGAGCAGGAAAAAGTACAATGCTCAAGCTCTTATGTGGATTGCAAAAACCTTCATCAGGAACTGTATCCATACCAAATGAGTGCAAGATAGGTTATCTTCCTCAGGTCATGAAACTTCAAGATAATACTAGTGTTCGCGAAGAAACCCGAAAGGCTTTTTCTGAAAGTGTAATGTTGAAGGCCAAATTAGATAAAATGCAGCGGGAATTGGCAGAGCGAACAGACTATGAAAGTGAAGGTTACACAAAATTAGTTGATAATTTTACGCAAGAGCATGAACGCTATATTATGCTTGGAGGCGAAAATTATGAGGCTGAAATGGAGCGTACATTATCTGGACTTGGCTTTAGCAGAGCAGACTTGGAACGTCCAACTAAGGAATTTTCAGGTGGTTGGCGTATGCGAATAGAGCTAGCAAAAATTCTTCTTAAAAAACCAGATGTGTTACTTTTGGATGAGCCAACGAATCATCTTGATATCGAAAGTATTCAGTGGTTGGAGCAATTCTTAGCAACAAGTTCAAGTGCTGTCGTATTAGTTAGTCATGACCGTGCTTTTATTAATAATGTAACTAATCGTACTATAGAGATAACTTGTAGGCATATAGAAGATTATCGAGTTAAGTATGATGAGTATTTGGTTCTTCGTAAAGAGCGTCGTGAGCAGCAATTGCGTGCTTATCAAAATCAGCAAAAAGAAATAGCTGATATAGAAGCCTTTATCAATCGTTTTCGTTATCAGGCATCAAAAGCAGTTCAGGTGCAACAGCGTATCAGACAATTGGAAAAGATAGTTCCTATAGAGGTTGATGAAGTTGATAATTCTGTTATGCATCTTAAATTTCCTCCATGTCTTCGCTCTGGTGATTATCCTGTGATTTGTCAAGATGTTCGTAAAGACTATGATAAGAATGTTTTTGCAGATGTCAATCTAACTATCAAAAGAGGTGAAAAAGTTGCTTTTGTAGGAAAGAATGGTGAAGGTAAATCTACTCTTGTCAAGTGTATTATGGGGCAAATTCCATTTGAAGGAACCCTTAAAATAGGGCATAATGTTCAAATTGGCTATTTCGCTCAGAATCAGGCCCAAATGCTAGATGAATCCTTGACTATTTATGAAACTATAGATCAGGTTGCAACTGGTGATATTCGTTTGATGATAAACGATTTGCTAGGTGCATTTATGTTTGGCGGAGAAATATCAGAGAAAAAGGTTGGCGTTCTAAGTGGTGGTGAACGTAGTAGACTAGCTATGATTAAACTATTATTAGAGCCTGTTAATTTATTGATTCTCGATGAGCCGACCAATCACTTGGATATACCTAGTAAGGAAGTTCTAAAAGAAGCGATTAAGTCTTTTGATGGTACTGCGATTATTGTTAGTCATGACCGTGAATTCTTGGATGGGCTTGTTAGTAAAGTCTACGAGTTTGGTAATGGTAGAGTGAAAGAACACTTGGGCGGTATCTATGACTGGTTGAGTAGTTTACAAGTGACATCAGCTGTGAATGCTTTTAAATCGGATGTTCCAACTGTAGAAGATCGATTAGCTATGAGCAGCAGTAATACTATAAAACAGTCTGCGTCTTCAGAGAAAATAACTAATCCTGCAAAAGAAGCTTCGAGGTTGAGTTATGCAGAGCATAAAGAACTTCAAAAAAAGATTAGAAAAGCAGAAAAGGCAGTAAAGGAGAGTGAGAATAAAATTGCAGAAATGGAGAAGCGAATCAAAGAGTTGGATGAAATGCTCATGAGTCCGGAGAATGCAACGAATATGAGTATTATTAATGAGTATGCAGAAATTAAAGAACGATTGGATGCAGAAAATGATAATTGGTTTATTCTCAGTGAGAAACTCGCCGAATTGCAATAATATAGTAACTTAATAAATTATAAAAAATGAACATGAAACAGATCCTTCCGATAATGTTGATGTGTGCTTTGCCTATGGCTTCTCAGGCACAACATAAATCGGGTCTTGTTGAAAAGAATTTCAACAAAAGTGTACGTCCTCAGGATGATTTCTATGAGTTTGCTACTGGTGGTTGGCAGAAAAATAATCCGTTGCCTGCAGCCTTTAGTAGATTTGGTAGTTTTGATCAATTACAAGAAGATAACAATAAACGTATTAATAGTATCCTTAGTGAACTTCTAAAAAAGAAATACAAAAAGGGTTCTATAGAGCAGAAACTTGGTGATTATTATAAGCTTGCTTTGGACGTAGACCGTCGAAATCGTGAGGGTATTGCCCCAGTGAAGCCTATTTTAACGGAGTTGGTTGCTGCAAAGACAAAAGAGGATTTGAGAAAAATTCAGCTCAAATATTATGTGGATGGTTTAGGAGATCAATATGAAGGATTCTTTGATGCTGATCAGAAAAATGTTACGGAAAATATCCTTAATCTGTATCAGGGTGGACTTACTTTAGGTCAGAAGGACTATTACTTGAATAATGACTCTGCTACGGTTGCTATTCGTGAAGCTTATAAGGATTATATCGTCAAGATGTTTAAGCTTTATGGTTTTAGTGAGGCTGAGTCTCAAATCTACGCTGGTAATATTTTCCGCCAGGAAACTTTAGTAGCTTTGATCTCTAAGAGTATGACAGAACTTCGTGATCCACAAGCTAACTACAATAAGATGACTTTAGCTGAGTTTAAAGCGAATTATCCAAATATTCCTTTAGAAGCAGAACTTAATGCTCAAGGTATTAAAAGTGAGTATTTCCAACAATTAATTGTAGGTCAGCCTTCATTCTTTACAGGTTTAGATAAGCTAATTTCTTTGCAGAGTGCAGATGAAGTTCGTTCATTAATGTTATGGGATGTTATTTGTCATTCAACAGGTTTACTTACCGATAAAATTAGAGAAGCTTCTTTTGACTTCTTCGGTAAGACGATGAGTGGTCGTAAGGAAGATTATCCTCTGTGGAAGAGAGCTACATCTCAGGTTGAAGGAAAGTTGGGTGAGGTTTTAGGTCGTCTTTATGCTGAACGATACTTCCCTGAATCTTCAAAGAAAAAGATGGAAGAATTAGTTAAAAACTTGCAGATCAGTCTAGGTCAACGTATTGATGCACAAACATGGATGAGTGATTCAACAAAGGCTAATGCACACAAGAAGCTTGATAAATTCTATGTAAAGATTGGCTATCCAAATAAATGGACAGATTTCAGCAGTTTATCTATCGATCCAGAAAAAAGTTTTTATGAAAATGAAGCAGCTTGCCGTAAATTCATGTTGGAAGATATGATTAGACGTAAGGTTGGTAAGCCTGTAGACCGTGATGAATGGGGTATGACTCCACAGACGGTTAATGCTTATTATAACCCTACTACCAATGAAATTTGTTTCCCAGCTGGTATTTTACAGTATCCTTTTTTTGATGTAAAAGCAGATGAAGCGTTTAACTATGGTGCAATTGGTGTTGTAATTGGCCATGAGATGACACACGGATTTGATGATCAGGGCCGTCAGTATGATGCCGATGGAAATCTAAAAGACTGGTGGACAGCTTCTGATGGTAAGAACTTTGAGAAAAGAGCTAAGCTCTATGCAGATTTCTTTGATAATATAGAAGTATTGCCAGGTCTTCATGCAAATGGCAAGTTTACACTTGGAGAGAATTTAGCTGATCATGGTGGTCTTCAAGTTGCCTATAATGCATTTAAAAATGCAACAGCAAAGAAAAAACTTGGTGAAAAAAATGGTCTTACTCCAGAACAAAGATTCTTTGTTGCTTATGCTGGTGTATGGGGGCAAAATATAACAGACCAGGAAATACGCAACCGTGTAAAAAGAGATCCTCATTCATTGGGTAAATGGCGTGTAGATGGAGCTCTTCCACATGTTAAAGCTTGGTACGAAGCCTTTGGTGTTAAGAAAGGTGATAAGATGTTTATTCCAGAAAATGAGCGTCTTGAATTGTGGTAAATTGTATTTAAATTGAATATAAAAGTAAGGATGTCAATCTTTTGGCATCCTTTTTTTTATTTATCGATAAAAAAGTATATCTTTGCATTTGGATTAGTTTTTTAAGAAAGGAATTTTTAGAATGCCATTAAATTTACCAGATAAATTACCTGCAATAGAGATTCTGAAGAAAGAGAATATTTTTGTGATGGACGAAACGCGAGCACAAAATCAGCAAATTCGTCCATTAAGAATAGTTATTCTTAACTTAATGCCGTTGAAAATAACTACAGAAACGGATTTAATAAGACTTCTTTCTAATACGCCTCTTCAGTTAGAGATCTTTTTTATGAAGTTGAAAAGTCATACTTCTAAAAATACACCTGTAAAGCATATGAAGATGTTTTATAAGGATTCGTCTGAACTTATGAAGCAGAAATTTGATGGCATGATTGTTACTGGAGCTCCTGTAGAAACAATACCTTATGAGAATGTTGATTATTGGAGTGAAATTAACAAAATATTTGATTGGGCTCGTACTCATGTAGAAAGTACACTTTATTTATGTTGGGGTGCTATGGCTGCATTGTTTCATTTCTATGGAATTCCCAAATATAGTTTAAAGTCGAAAAAATTTGGAGTTTTCAAAACTTATCCGTGTGATCCTCAAGCTCAGATATTCCGTGGATTTGATGATTATTTCTATATGCCTCATAGTCGTCATACAGAAGTGCGTCGAGAGGATATTAGTCAAGTGAATGATCTGGAGATCTTAGCAGAATCACCTGATGCTGGAGTCAGCATCGTTTCCTCACGTAATGGTCGTGAATTCTATATTCTTGGCCATATGGAATATGCACCGAATACATTGGATCTGGAATATAAACGTGATAAGGGGAAACGTTCAGATGTGAATTTACCACAAAATTATTATCGTGCTGATAACCCAGAAAATGGTGTAGAGGTGCTATGGCGATCAGCTGCAAATCTTTTTTATAGCAATTGGATAGACTATTATGTTTATCAAGAAACTCCTTATGATATAAACGATATCAAATAAACTTTTAACAACATTATGCTTATGCGAAGCCTAGAGTTATTAGCTCCGGCAAAAAATTTAGAATGTGGTATTGCTGCCATAGACCATGGTGCAGATGCAGTATATATAGGTGCTGAACATTTTGGCGCGCGTCAGGCTGCGGGAAATAGTGTGGATGATATTGCACAATTATGTAGCTATGCTCATCAGTTTGGCGCAAAAATATATGTGACTGTAAATACTATAATCTATGAGCAGGAGCTGAACGATACTCAAAGATTAATAGACCAACTGGCTCAAATTCACGTAGATGGTATACTCATACAGGATATGGGACTGATTGATATCTGTAATCGTGCAGGAGTTGAGATTCATGCAAGTACACAATGTGATACAAGAACTGCAGAAAAAGTAAATTGGCTATATTCTTTGGGATTTAAGCGAGTAGTGTTAGCGAGAGAATTGTCTGCAGAAGAAATTAATAAGATTCACAAAAATAATCCGGATGTTGAACTTGAAGTTTTTTTCATGGAGCTTTGTGTGTAAGCTATTCTGGAGTATGTTATGCTTCTCAACATTGTTTTAAACGTTCTGCTAATCGAGGTGAATGTGCTCAATTCTGTAGATTGAAATTTGATTTAAAAGATTCTGACGGTAAGGTTATCGAACGTCAGCGCCATCTCTTGTCTCTAAAAGATATGTGTCAGATAGATAATTTGGAGACGTTGGCAGAGGCTGGTGCTTGCTCTTTTAAGATTGAAGGTCGGTTAAAAGATGTTACTTATGTCAAGAATGTAGTTTCTGCTTATAGTCAGAGATTAGATCAAATAGTGAAAAAGCACCCAGATCGATATTGTAGAGCTTCGGAAGGAACTATTGAATATCGTTTTGAGCCAAACCTAAAGAAAACGTTTAATAGGGGGTTTACAGATTATTTTATTAATGGTAGAAAACCAAATATTGCCAGTTTTGATACGCCTAAGGCCTTAGGGGAATATGTAGGTAGAGTGAAGGAGTTAAGACATACTAGCTTTAATGTTGCAGGAACAGCTACTTTCGCAAATGGAGATGGGTTATGTTTTATAAATGATGAACATGAACTGGAAGGCTTTCGTGTGAATAGAGCTGTTGGTAATAGATTGTATCCTTTACGTATGCCAAATCATCTACGTCCGGGGCTTGCGCTCTATCGGAATAATGATATGGCATTTGAAAAACAACTTGCAGGGAATACTGCTGTAAGGAAGTTGGCTGTTAATATGTATTTTTCATTGACGGATGAAGGCTTTTCATTAACTGTTATTTCTGGTCGTAAGAAGGGACAGGCATCTGTTGTATTTGCCCATCAACTGGCAAAAAAGCCACAGCGTGATAATATTATTAAACAGTTATCAAAATTAGGTAATACGCCGTACATTTGTGATGAAATCAAAATCGAAGAGGATGCGGATCGATATTTTTTACCCTCAAGTATTCTTAGTGATTTGAGACGAGAAGCGATTGATAATCTTTTGGTTGAACGAGCGGTTAAAGATACGGTCACTGATAATCTACAAGAAAACAAAAAGTTTTGTAATCTAGTTTGGCAGCCTGAGTATAAGGATTATCCTTATCTTTATAATATTAGTAATCATGTTGCCAAGTTATTTTATGAAAATCAGGGTATGTCGCAGATTGGTAATGCTTTTGAATTGGATGCTTATCAGAACAATCCTTTGATTATGCAATGTCGCCATTGTATCAGATATTCTTTAGGCTATTGTGTAAAACGAGGTGGTGAAGTTCCATCTTGGCATGAGCCTTTACGGCTGGAATTATCTGATGGACGCAGATTCAGATTAGAATTTAAATGTTCGGAATGTCAAATGAATGTATATGCAGAGAACTAGAATCTATATTTTACTATTGCTTTTCATAGCAGCTTTTTCTTTGAGTAGTTGCTATAAGAGTCGCCATCATCATCATTTAAAGGAAAAGCCTTTTGTTGAATTGAGCGAAAAACAACAGGACTCTATAGATTTTAGAACAATTCATCATTATACGAACAATTATAACTTTGTGGTCAAAGCTGACAGTATGGAGTTGATGAGACAGTTGCCAGAAGAAAAACTTAGCAACATGTTAACAGATTCTTTTACAGTCAAGAAATATGATCATCTAGTAGTTTCCGATATTCGTATTGTACCAACTGACAGTGTAGATTCTGTTTGGATTCAATTAGGAACCGAAACATCAATGTTCGGATGGATACATGAAAGCAGTATGTTACATAAAGTCGTGCCTGATGATCCTATCTCTCAGTTTATATCTCTGTTTTCTGATATCCATTTGCTGATATTTTTAATAGTTATCGTATTAATAGGGGTGGTTTACTTATTTAGAAGAATTGTCAATAGTGATGCAAAAATCATACATTTTAATGATATTGATAGTTATTATCCTACAGCATTAGTATTGATAGTGGCATCTTCTGCAGCTTTCTATGCTAGTATCCAGATGTTTACCCCAGATACCTGGCAAGAATTTTATTTTCATCCAACTCTGAATCCTTTTGCAGTTCCAGGTATACTGTCTATCTTTTTAAGTTCAGTTTGGCTTATGTTGATTGTAGGGATTGCGTGTATTGATGAGGTTTCAAGAAAGCTACCTATTGGAGATGGTATGCTATATCTATTTGGTCTTCTTGCAGTATGTGCAGTGGATTATATAGTATTTAGTGTTAGTACTCTATATTTTGTTGGCTATATTCTTCTAATATGGTATTTTTATTATTCAATATCCATAAAAATATAAAACAGACTAGATTCAAAAAGTAAGTATTTCATAACTATCTTTCTTTTATAGCGTAGTTACAATGTTTTTACCTTATAATACCTATGCTTTGGGCTATCAAAAGCTATAAAATCAAATGTATAGATAATACGAATAACTGCTGTATGTGGATCTGTACGTACCGTGGTATGAGAGATTGGAAAAATCGAGTAGGAAGAAAATAACTTCATTTTCTTCCTACTCGATTTTTTATAGATGTAAGTAATGTATATTCTGTTGAGTAATTTGTGCTAAATATTCAAGAAATAACATTTTTCATTTCATTTTGCTAAATAATTTAGTCTTTATTCTTTCAAATTGAAAATATATTTGTATATTTGCAACCAATTAATAAATAAACTAATAGGTGAACAACGATTATGATTTTGGATATTGATATGTTGAGAAGCTTTTATGCTTCCTATTCGGAAACGGTAAAGGCTGCCAAGAATGTGATGAAGAGACCAATGACCTATGCAGAAAAGGTTCTTTATGCTCATATTTATGATTTTGAAGATTTGAAGCCTTTTAAGCGTGGTGAATCTTATGTCAATTTTCGTCCTAATCGTGTGGCTATGCAAGATGCAACTGCTCAAATGGCTTTGCTTCAGTTTATGAATGCTGGTAAAGACAAAGTTGCCGTTCCTGCAAGTGTTCACTGCGACCACTTAATTCGTGCTGATGTAGGTGCAGACAAAGATCTCCCTTTAGCATGTCAAACAAACAAAGAGGTATACGATTTTCTAAAGTCAGTATCTCAAAAGTATCATATCGGTTTTTGGGCTCCTGGTGCAGGTATCATTCATCAGGTAATATTGGAAAATTATGCTTTCCCTGGTGGTATGATGGTTGGTACAGATTCTCATACACCTAATGCAGGTGGTTTAGGTATGGTTGCTGTTGGTGTTGGTGGTGCTGATGCTGTAGATGTGCTTACTGGACAGCCTTGGGAACTTAAAATGCCTCGTTTAATAGGTGTACATCTTACAGGTCATCTTTCTGGATGGGCAAGTCCAAAAGATGTAATTTTAAAAATTTTGGGTATTCTTACAGTTAAGGGTGGTACTAATGCTATTCTTGAATATTATGGTGATGGATTGAAGGATCTTTCTACTACAGGTAAGGCTAGCATTTGTAATATGGGAGCAGAGCTTGGAGCAACCTGCTCTTTGTTTCCTTTTGACGAGAATGCTGATGAATATTTACGTAAAACAGGACGTGAAGAAATTGCTATACTTGCTCAGCAGAATGCAGCAGAGTTACGTGCAGATGATGAAGTTTATGAACATCCAGAGTTATTCTATGATCAAATTGTAGAAATCGATTTGAGTAAAATTGAACCTCATCTCAATGGTCCTTTTACTCCAGATGCAGCTACACCAATTAGTCATATGAAGGCCAAGGGACCTGCTAATGATTATCCAATGACAGTGGAAGTAGGTCTTATTGGTAGCTGTACGAATTCAAGTTACCAAGATTTGGCTCGAGCAGCTTCTATAGCTCGACAAGCTTATGAGAAGAATATTCCTGTAAAAGGTCAATTAATCATTAACCCTGGATCTGAACAGATACGATATACTGCAGAAAGGGATGGAATTCTTGATGATTTCAAACGTATAGGTGCGCTTATTATGACTAATGCATGTGGTCCATGTATTGGTCAGTGGAAGCGTCATACAGATGATAATACTCGTAAGAATGCTATTGTTACATCTTTTAATCGTAACTTTAGACGTCGTGCTGATCAGAATCCTAATACTTATGCTTTTATTGGTGGTCCTGAAATGACAACCGCTTTAGCTATTGCTGGTCGTTTGGACTTTAATCCTGCTACAGATACACTGTTGGATAGAGATGGTAATCCTGTATTGCTGGATGAACCCCAAGGTTTTGCATTCCCGCCTAAAGGATTTGAATGTGCTTCTGATGAAAATGTAAAGGGTGTTGAAGCTTTAGAAAAATATTCTCTCTTTATAGCTCCTTCTGAAGGTCATAAAGATATTGATGTGGTAATTTCTCCTGATAGTAATCGCTTACAGCGGTTAGTTCCATTTGAGCCTTGGGATGGCAATGATTTTGAGAATATGCCAGTGTTAATCAAAACAAAAGGAAAGTGTACTACTGACCATATTTCAATGGCAGGTCCTTGGTTGAAGTTTAGAGGGCATCTTCAGAATATTTCAGATAATTTGCTGATGGGTGCTGTAAATGCTTTCAATGGAGAAAATAATAAGGTTAAAAATCAGTTGAATGGTAATTACGAAGAGGTTTCTTCTTCAGCAAAGGCTTATAAAGCCCAGCATGTATCTTCAATTGTTGTGGCAGAAGATAACTATGGTGAAGGTTCAAGTCGTGAGCATGCAGCAATGGAACCAAGATTCCTTAATGTAAAGGTGGTCTTGGCAAAAAGCTTTGCAAGAATCCATGAAACAAACCTTAAAAAACAAGGTATGTTGGCGTTGACATTTGTTAACAAAAATGATTATGATAAGGTTCAGGAAGATGATAGAGTCTCTGTGACCGGTTTGAATAATATTGCCCCTGGTCGTAATATTCAAATTACATTGAAGCATAAAGATGGAAGTGTAGAACAGTTTGATGCTGCTCATACTTACAATGATACCCAAATAGAATGGTTTAAGGCTGGATCGGCTTTGAATTATGCAAAAATGAAAGGAATTTAAATAATGAAGAAAGAATATCTAATCTATAAATTATCTGATGAAGTAAAGAATTCTTGCAAAATTGATACCGAACTCTTTTCTAAGTATGGTGTAAAGCGAGGTCTTCGTAATGACGACGGAAGTGGTGTACTTGTGGGTTTGACGAATATAGGTAATGTTGTTGGTTATAATCGTGCTGAAGATGGAAAGTTAACACCATGTCCTGGAAAACTCTATTATCGTGGCTATGAGCTTGATGATTTAGTAGCTCCACTGCTCAAAGAAAAAAGATTTGGTTTTGAGGAGATTGCATATCTTTTGCTTTCAGGAAAACTTCCTGACAAAGAGGAATTGTCGGCTTTTAGTGAACTTCTCAACGATAATATGCCTTTGGATCATCGTACAATCGTGCATATCATAGATTTGGAAGGCAATAATATCATGAATATTTTGGCGCGATGTGTCTTGGAAATGTATACTTTTGACCCAAATCCAGATGATATTAGTAGAGATAATTTGATGCGTCAGAGTATTGAGTTGATTGCAAAATTTCCAACGATAGTTGCATATGCGTATAATATCTATCGCCATGGTGTGCAGGGTAGAAGTTTGCACATTCGTCACCCTCGTGAGAATTTGAGTATTGCAGAAAATTTCCTTTTTATGCTGAAGCATAATCATTATACAGAACTCGATGCACGTATGCTTGATTTGCTTTTGATTATTCAGGCCGAGCATGGCGGTGGTAATAACTCTACTTTCACCGTTCGTGTTACAAGTAGTACTCGAACTGATACATATTCAAGTATTGCTGCAGGTATTGGTTCTTTAAAGGGACCTTTACATGGAGGAGCTAACATTAAGGTAATTAATATGTTTCATCACTTAAAAGAGCAGATCAAGGATTGGACTAACTTAGATGAAATAGATACCTATTTAAATCGTATGCTTAATAAAGAAGCTTATGATAAAACTGGCTTGATTTATGGAATTGGTCATGCCGTGTATACAATGAGCGACCCTCGTGCTGTTGAACTTAAGAAATTGGCTGGCGAACTTGCTAAAGAAAAGGGGAGAGTGGAGGAATACGAATTTTTGAAGCTTATAGAGCAAGAGGGTATTAAATGTTTGACAAAATTCCGTCAGGGTAATAAGCCTGTTTGTGCAAATTTGGATTTCTATAGTGGTTTCATATATGAAATGATCGGTCTTCCTCAAGAAATTTATACTCCAATTTTTGCAATGGCTCGTATTGTAGGCTGGACAGCGCATCGTATCGAGGAACTGAATTTTGCTGGTAGAAGAATTATTCGTCCTGCATATAAGAACGTTCTTGACGAAAAAGAATATATTCCAATTTCCAAACGATAATTATACTTGTCAAGTAATTATAGTATATTAATAAAAAGTTAGAAGTAAATCGATATGGTATTTATCTTCTAACTTTTTTGCGTTTTGTGAGAAATAAAGTATCTTTGTAAAAAAAATAAAAACTATGAATACTAAACTTTATTTTGGTAGCTTGATTGTTACATTGCTAATACCTTCAGAATCCAAAGCACAGATAAGTAAGGCAACTCCAGATCATCCAAACATAATCTTTATTTTGGCTGATGATATGGGCTATGGTGATTTACATTGCTATGGTAATCAATATATTAAGACACCCAACATAGATCGATTAGCTGAAAGTGGTACACGCTTTGAACAAGCTTATGCTGGTAGTGGAATCTCTTCTCCATCAAGATGTTCTTTGATGACTGGGAAAAATACAGGAAATACGAGGATTCGTGATAATCAATGTCCTGTAGGTGGAAAAATAGGAATAAAAATTAATCCTAAGGGAGATACTACTTATATTCATCGTGCTAATTTATTACCTGAGGATACAACAATAGCAACCGTTCTTCAAACTGCTGGATATCGTACATGCTTGGTTAATAAATGGCATTTAGATGGTTATGATCCGATGGCTGCTCCAAACCATAGAGGATTTGATGAGTTTTACGGATGGACAATTAGTACACCGCATAGCAACGGCCCGTATTATTATTATCCATATTATCGTTTCCATGGAGACTCTTTGATAAACATTAAAGAAAATGAACATGATGCCCATGTACGTCATAATACAGAGATCTCTACTGATGATGCAATTGCTTTTATACATCGAGAAAAAGATCATCCTTTTTTCTTGTATTTAGCTTATGATGCACCTCATGAGCCTTATCATATTGATGATACTTCATGGTATGATGAAAAAGGTGAATGGAGTATGAATACAAAACGATATGCAGCTTTGGTAAGCCACATGGATTATAATATTGGTCGTGTCTTGGGTACTTTAGATGCTTTAGGGCTTAGGGAAAATACTCTAGTTATTTTTGCAAGTGATAATGGTGCTGCTGTTATGGCTCCAATCCAGGATTTGAATAGTGGCGCTGGTTTAAAGGGACATAAGGGACAACTTTATGAGGGAGGTATAAAGGTTCCTGTAATCGTTAATCAACCAGGTAAAGTACCTGTTCAAAAGTTGAATAATATTATTTATTTCCCTGATTTTATGCCTACTTTTGCAAAAATTACAGGATGTACGAAGAGTTTGCCTAAAAATATTAATGGTATGGATATTTCTCCATTATTTTATGGTGAGCAGATGGATACAGATAATCGTTATTTATATTGGGAATTTCCAGGTAAACAGCGTGCAATACGTTTTGGTAAATGGAAGGCTGAAAGTATAGGAAAAAATAAGCCTTTAGAGCTTTATAATATTGAAGACGATAAGTATGAGACTACCAATTTAGCAGATAAATATCCTAAATTATTAAAGCAATTGGACAAGCAAATGAAAAAGATGAGAACTCCTTCTGAATATTGGCCTATTGAAGGAGAAAAAGGGTATAAAAATCTGTCTCTAAAGAATTAATAAACAAAAAGGTCTATTTCAAGAAACCTGATATTGAATTTACATGCAATATCAGGTTTCTTGATTTGATTATTTTAATTTTCGGGTGACAATATATTTGATTAAGAATAGTAAGATAGTAATAATAATGATGACGATAAACTCTATAATTGTTTTAAGCAAAGAACTCTGAATGGTGAGGATATCATCCAAAATATTCATGGTGATGATTGCTAATACTATAATAGAGATATTCCATATTCCAAAATTTTTTCTTTCAGATGCTTTCATATTATTTTATATTTGATATAAATATCAAATCGCTCATGATTGAGTCGCTGATATATAGTCCTTTTCTAGTAAGAGACAATTTATTATCTTCGATTTTCATTTCATGAAGATTAATGTACTTTTGAGCTTCTTGAGTAAGATATAAGAACAGTTCTTCTCCATATTCATCCTTCAATTTTGTAAGATTAATGCCCTCGCGAGTTCTAAGTGCTGTTGTTATTAAGTCATTATACCTTGTGGTAGCATCTAAATACTCACTCTCTGAAGGAAGTTTGTTGTCGTGAATGGATTGGATGTACTGATGGATGTTATCGACATTCCAACTTCTGTAATCTTTGCTGTATGAATGGGCAGCTGCTCCTATACCAATATAAGGAATAGCATTCCAATAAGAAGAATTATGTTGACTTCTAAATCCAGGGCGTGCAAAGTTACTGATTTCATAATGTTCATAGCCGGCTTGTGTTAATAAGTCTATGAGTTTCTTATACATCGCAAGACTTGTTTCTTCATCAATCTCTTCTATTTCACCCTTTTCTAACATGCGATATAGTGGTGTACCTTCTTCATACATAAGACTATAAGCTGATATATGCTTGGGTTCGAGTGAAACAGCTGTTTTAATATCTTCCTCCCATTCTGTAAGTGTCTCACCTGGAAAGCCAAACATTAAGTCTATGCTTATATTGTCAAAACCTGCGGACTTTAGTCTGTCAACTGCAAGTTTTACTTCATTAGCATTGTGGCGTCGATGAAGAAATTTCAGTCTTGCAGGGTCGAAAGTTTGTGCACCCATACTAACACGATTTACTCCTAGATAAGCAATAAAATTTGCAAAATCTTCAGTGATATCATCGGGATTACATTCAAAAGTTATTTCGCAATTCTTCCTGATGATAGATCCATTACAATTCCAAATACTGTTTATAGAAGAAAAAATCTGCTGTAATTGCTCTTTTGATAATTGTGAAGGTGTTCCACCTCCGAAATAAATTGTCGAAATTTCAATAGGGCGTTTATCTATATTCTGCTTTCTAAGTTCCATTTCTCGACAAATTGCATCAGTGTATTTTTGTTTCAATTGTGAAAGTGTAGTACTATAAAATCCACAGTAAATACATCGACTAGCGCAAAATGGAATGTGTATATAAAGACCTGTCATTTTGCAAAAATACTAATAAGTATCAAAAAAATGACTTTTTTTCTGAATTTCTTTTGGATTCTAATAAAAAAATACTATCTTAGTCGAGTATTAATAAAAAGCATCTGCATCTGCAGAAATACCTTGAAAAGTACAGAAAACACTTAAATATTCAACTTTAAATCTATAAGTTATGAGGGTATATCAAACTAACGAGATTAAAAATATTGCGCTTGTTGGCGCTTCGGGTAGTGGCAAGACGACTCTTGCCGAAAGTCTTATGTATGAAGCTGGCTTGATTAAGCGTCGTGGTTCCATTGATGCAAAAAATACAGCTAGTGATTATTTCCCAGTAGAGTTAGAGTATGGATATTCTGTATTCCCTACCGTTTTTCATGCTGAGTGGAATCATAAAAAATTAAATTTTATTGATTGTCCGGGTTCTGATGATTTTGTAAGTGGAGCTATAACATCACTGAATGTTACAGATTTGGCAGCGGTTGTAATTAATGGCCAGTATGGTCCAGAAGTGGGAACACAGAATGCCTTTCGATATACTGATAAATTAAAAAAGCCAGTTATTTTTTTAGTGAATCAGTTGGATTCTGAAAAATGCGATTTTGAAAATGTGCTGGCTCAAATGAAAGAAATATATGGTCAGAAATGTGTTCAGATTCAATATCCTTTGAATCCAGGGCCTGATTATAATAGTTTCATTGATGTTTTAGTTATGAAAAAGTATACATGGCTTCCTGAAGGTGGAAAACCTGTTATTGAAGATATCCCAGAGGAAGAAATGGAAAAAGCAATGGAACTTCATAGGGCTCTTGTCGAAGCGGCTGCCGAAAACGACGAGGGATTAATGGAAAAATTCTTCGAAGAGGAGTCTCTTACGGAGGATGAACTTAGAACAGGAATCCGTGAGGGATTGATAACTAGAAGTATATTTCCTGTTTTTTGTGTTTGTGCAGGTAAAGATATGGGGGTGCAACGCTTAATGGAATTCTTAGGTAATGTTGTGCCTTTTGTTAGTGATATGCCTAAAATATACAATACTAGGGGAGAAGAAGTTGCTCATGATAGCAATGGGCCTGAAAGTTTGTATTTCTTTAAGACTAGCATGGAGCCGCATATTGGTGAAGTTAGTTATTTTAAGGTTATGAGTGGAAGGGTTAAGCCTGGTGATGACTTGACAAATGCAGATCGTGGTAGCAAGGAGCGTATGGGACAAATATATGCTTGTGCAGGTGCTATACGTATTCCTGTCGATGAAATGTACGCTGGTGATATTGGATGTACGGTAAAGTTGAAAGATGTAAAGACAGGTAATGCCCTTAATGGTAAAGACTGCGATTGGAAATATAATTTCATTAAATATCCGAATTCAAAATATGCGCGATCTATAAAGTCTAAGAACCCTCAGGATATGGAAAAAATGATGGCAGCAATATTAAAGATGCGTCAAGAGGATCCAACTTGGGTTGTTGAAAATAGTAAGGAACTGAGACAGACGATTGTTCATGGTCAAGGTGAGTTTCATTTACGTACCTTGAAATGGCGTTTGGAAAATAATGAGAAAATTATGGTGGAATATGGTGTTCCACGTATTCCTTATCGTGAGACTATTACAAAGTCTGCAAAAGCGGAGTATCGCCATAAAAAGCAGAGTGGAGGTGCTGGTCAGTTTGGTGAAGTTCATTTAATCGTTGAGCCGTATGCTGAGGGTATGCCAGACCCTGTAAGTTATAGGTTTGATGGACAGGAGTTTAAAATAAATATCAAGAATAAGCAAGAGATTGATTTAGACTGGGGTGGAAAACTAGTATTTATCAATAGTGTTGTTGGTGGTGCGATAGATGCACGTTTCATGCCTGCTATTTTGAAAGGTGTAATGGACTGTATGGAGCGTGGTCCGCTGACAGGAAGCTATGCGCGAGATGTTCGAGTTGTAGTCTATGATGGTAAGATGCATCCTGTTGATAGTAATGAACTTTCATTTATGTTGGCTGCCCGTCATGCATTCACTGATGCATTTAAGAATGCAGGTCCTAAAATACTTGAGCCAATATATGATATTGAAGTCTTTACCCCAGAAGATATAGTAGGTGATGTCATGAGCGATTTGCAAGGTCGTCGTGGAATGATAATGGGTATGGATAGTGAAGCCGGATATCAGAAGTTACAAGCGAAAGTACCTTTGGCTGAGCTTGATGATTATAGCATAGCTTTAAGTTCTATTACAGGAGGTCGTGCTTCATTTACGACAAAATTTGCAAGTTATGAATTGGTTCCTAATGATGTTCAGCAAAAATTAATTGCTGCATATGAGGCGGAAGAAAAAAGCGTTGAATAATCTATGAAATATTAAAAGAGCATTCTGAAAAGAATGCTCTTTTTGTTAGTTGTATATTTGTAATTAAAAAATTGACAAGGTGTTAAATTGTTTAAAATGACCGGAAATAATTAACGCTATTATGTTAATTTATTAAGTATTTGCTATCTTTGCAATATGAAGAAGAAAACAATTTGGACTATTGCTCTGATTATGGGGTTCTCGTTTTTAGCATTGCTCTATCTTCAGTTGAACTATATCTCAGCCATGGCTAATATGAAGAAGGAGCAGTTTGATGAGTCTGTTAATCGTGCTCTTTATCAGGCTTCTCGTAATTTAGAGCTGAACGAGACACTTCGATATTTGGAAAAAGATATAAGTCAGACTACTCGTAGTCGTAAAGATACGGTAGGTGGATCGGATGCACATAATTATAATGTTGGTGCTAATGGTAATGTCTATTCGTCTTTTGAATTGAAGACATTAACCAGTAAACCTTCGAATATGCCAAAAGCTATGATTTTACATAGTGATAAAAATACTTTGTCAGAGGCAAAAAAGTCTTTGCAGGAGGCTGTTAAAAATCGCTATGTGTATCAGAAGGCATTATTAGATGAGGTGGTTTATTCTATTTTGTATTCAGCTTCAGATAAACCTCTAAAAGATAGAATCAATTTTAAACTGCTTGATCAGGATCTTAAAGCAGAATTGATGAATAACGGTATTAATATACCTTATCACTTTACAGTTTGTACTCAAGATGGTCGTGAGGTTTATAGATGTCCAGATTATACAGATGAAGGTGAGCAGTATACATATACACAGTTGTTGTATCGTAATGATCCTCAGTCTAAAATGGGAATTGTAAAAATTCATTTTCCAGACATGAGTGGCTATATATTCTCGTCTGTTCGATTTATGATTCCAAGTATCATTTTTACCTTGGTATTGCTTGTAACTTTCATCTTTACCATTGTTGTGATATTCCGAAGCAAGCGATACAGCGAGTTGAAAAATGACTTTATCAATAATATGACGCATGAGTTAAAAACCCCTATAGCAAGTATCTCTCTGGCAGCTCAGATGTTAAATGATAAGTCTGTTCCTAAAA
Organism: Segatella baroniae B14; assembly: GCF_022024235.1. Classification (GTDB taxonomy): domain Bacteria; phylum Bacteroidota; class Bacteroidia; order Bacteroidales; family Bacteroidaceae; genus Prevotella; species Prevotella bryantii. Next base: position 1,198,092 of record NZ_CP091799.1, on the reverse strand, counting down.
GCGAAATGATGGTAGCTCATCTTGGTGGAATCGTAAATGATGAGAGTAAACGTTTGCGCTTCTTGGTTGAGAAAGTTTTGCAGATGTCCATGTATGATCGCAAAAAGGCTGTACTCAAGAAAAAAGAAGTAGACCTCAATGAAATGGTCGAAACAATTGGACACTCGTTCAGCTTGCGAGTTGAACATACAGGAGGTAAGGTTTATATAGATATAGAAGCTATTGAGTCGACAATCTATGTAGATGAGATGCACTTCCAAAATGTTATATTTAACTTGTTGGATAATGCTGTTAAATATAGGAAACCGGATCAGCCTCTTGATGTCTATCTTAAAACATGGAATGAAGGGGATAAAGTTTGCGTTTCAGTTAAAGATACTGGATTAGGAATAAAGAAAGATAGTTTAAAGAAAATATTTGAAAAATTTTATCGTGTTCATACCGGTAATGTGCATGATGTAAAAGGTTTTGGTCTTGGACTTGCTTATGTGAAAAAAATGGTTGATTTGCATAATGGTGAAATTCATGTAGACAGTGAGTTTGGAAAAGGAACAACTTTTACAATAAAAATAGATTACGTAAGAAATTAAAGGAAATATTAATTAAATAAGAATGACTATGGACGAAAATTTAAAAATTCTGCTTTGCGAAGATGATGAAAATCTCGGAATGCTGTTAAGAGAGTATTTGCAGGCTAAGGGCTATGCTGCAACACTTTGTCCTGACGGGGAAATTGGCTATAAAGAATTTATGAAAAGTAAATTTGATATATGCGTTCTCGATGTCATGATGCCTAAAAAGGATGGATTTACCTTAGCTCAGGAAATTAGACAGGCGAATGCTGAGATTCCAATTATATTTTTGACAGCTAAGACTCTGAAAGAGGATATTTTGGAAGGGTTCAAAATTGGTGCTGATGATTATATCACTAAACCTTTTTCTATGGAAGAGCTTGTATTCCGTATTGAGGCTATATTAAGACGTGTACATGGAAAGAAAAATAAGGAATCAACACTTTATCATATTGGACGTTTCACGTTTGATACACAAAAGCAATTGTTGGTGATTGGTGATAAACAGACAAAATTAACAACAAAGGAAAATGAATTGTTGGGTTTGTTGTGCTCACATGCAAATGAAATTCTTCAGCGTGATTTTGCCTTAAAGACCATTTGGATAGATGATAATTATTTCAATGCCCGTAGTATGGATGTTTATATTACCAAATTACGTAAACATCTTAAGGATGATGACCAAATTGAAATTATCAATATTCATGGTAAAGGTTATAAACTTATTGTTCCTGAGCAAGAATAATCAATGTTTATAATATAAGCAAGACTTCTTGTGATGATATATATATCCTGCTATTCCAGCGAAAACAAAAAATAATCCGCTGAATAGCAGGATATTATTATTTATCTGGAAGATAGTGTAAACACAAAAGATGAGAACACCCAAAATAGTCATCGGTATATTGAATATATATATAACTTTTGAAAGTACTTTCTTAAACAATTTTTTATTTAATTTCATATGAAAAACTAATTTTGCTCACAAAAGTACAAAAAATATTTGTGTATCTCATGGAAAAGTTGTACTTTTGCACCGCATTTATTAAAAATGCAATACAAATTAATTAATTTAATAATTTTTAGGTAGTATGAATCAATACGAAACCGTTTTCATTTTAACTCCCGTTTTGTCTGATGAACAGATGAAGGAAGCGGTCGCTAAATTCAAGAAGGTCCTCACCGATAACGGTGCTGAAATTCTGAATGAAGAGGCTTGGGGTCTTAAGAAGATGGCTTATGCTATTCAGAAGAAATCTACTGGCTTCTATTGCTTGGTAGAGTTCAAGGGCGAGCCAACTTTGGTTAATAAACTCGAAACAGCTTATCGTCGTGACGAGAAAGTTATTCGTTACATTACAGTTAAACTCGACAAGTATGCTGCACAGTATGCTGAGAAGAGAAGAAAGAAATTAGGTAATAAGGAGGCTTAATCATGGCAGATCAGAAAAAATCAGAAATCCGTTATTTGACTGCTCCTTCTATCGACACAAAGAAGAAGAAGTATTGCCGTTTTAAGAAGAGCGGTATTAAGTATATCGACTATAAGGATCCTGAGTTCTTGAAGAAGTTCTTGAATGAGCAGGGTAAGATTCTTCCTCGTCGTATCACAGGTACATCTTTGAAGTATCAGCGTCGTGTAGCACAGGCTGTTAAGCGTGCTCGTCAGATTGCTTTGCTTCCTTATGTAACCGATTTGATGAAATAATTTAAAAAGGAAGGTAACGCATGGAAATTATTCTTAAAGAAGATATTATCGGTCTTGGATACAAGAACGATATCGTAAATGTAAAGAATGGTTATGGCCGTAACTATCTTATCCCACAGGGTAAGGGTGTGATTGCTTCTCCTTCAGCTAAGAAAATTTTGGCTGAGAACTTGAAGCAGCAGGCTAAGAAACTTGCAGCTATTAAGGCAGAAGCTGAGAAGAAGGGTGAAGCTTTAAATGGTGTGGCTCTTACTATTGCCGCTAAGGTAGCAGCTACTGGTGTAACTTATGGTTCTATTACTGTAGCTCAGGTAGCTGAAGAACTTGCTAAGAAAGGTATCGAAGTTGATCGTAAGATTATCACTATGAAAGATATCAAGAAGGTAGGTGAGTATGAGGCAACTATTCACTTCCACAAGGAAGTAGAAGTTAAGGTTCCTGTAACTGTTGTAGCTGAAAATGCTCCAGTTGAGGAAGCAAAGGCAGAGGCTAAAGCTGAAGTTGCTGAATAATTAAAATCTCAGTAATATTAACTATTGCACTGTAAAGCAAATCAATATAAGATCCCGATCACTTTTGACAAGTGTTTCGGGATTTTTTTGTATCTTTGCATGTAAATACTATTAATAACAAATTAATTAAATATAAAAATGAAAGCATTTGTATTTCCTGGTCAGGGCTCTCAGTTTGTAGGTATGGGTAAGGACCTGTATGATAATAATCCATTAGCAAAAGAGTTGTTTGATAAGGCTAATGAAATTTTAGGCTTTAAGATCACTGATATTATGTTTGCTGGTACTGATGAGCAATTGAAGGAAACAAAAGTAACTCAGCCTGCAGTTTTTCTGCATAGTGTTATTTCAGCTCTGTGTTTGGGTGATGATTTTAACCCTGATATGACTGCGGGTCATTCCCTTGGTGAATTCTCTGCTTTGGTTGCGGCTGGTGCTTTGAGTTTCGAAGATGGCCTTAAGTTGGTTGCAGCTCGTGCTAATGCAATGCAGAAGGCATGTGAAGCAAATCCAGGTACTATGGCAGCAATTATCGGTTTAGCTGATGATGTAGTAGAAAAAGTCTGTTCAGAAGTTTCTGCAGATGGTAACATTGTAGTTGCTGCTAACTATAACTGTCCTGGACAGTTGGTAATTTCAGGTAATGTAGATGCTATTAATGCTGCATGTGAGAAGTTGAAAGAAGCAGGTGCGAAGCGTGCTCTTCCTCTTCCTGTTAGTGGCGCTTTCCATTCTCCATTGATGCAGCTCGCTAAAGATGAGTTGGAGGCCGCAATTGAGAAGACTACCTTTAATGCTCCAAAATGTCCGGTTTATCAGAATGTTGATGCACAGCCTCATACTGATGCTGATGAAATTAAGAATAATTTGATTGCTCAGTTAACAGGTTCTGTACGTTGGACTTCAAGTGTTCAAAATATGATTGCTGCAGGAGCAGATGAATTTGTTGAATGTGGTCCAGGTCGTGCTCTTCGTGGTATGATTGGTCGTATTGATAGAAATGTAAATGCCCATGGCATTGACTAAGAAAATATTAATTTATCAGGTATTACCTAGACTCTTCGGCAATCGTAATGTTACTCATCAAGAGAACGGCTCGATTGCCGAAAATTCTTCTGGTAAATTTAATACCTTTGATCAGTCTATTCTCAAACGTATCCATCAATTGGGATTTACGCATGTGTGGTTTACGGGTGTTATTCGTCATGCTACTCAGACTGATTATTCTGCTTTTGGTATTCCTCGCTGCCATTCTGCTGTTGTTAAAGGTAAAGCCGGTTCTCCATATTCTATAACAGATTATTATGATGTAGATCCTGACTTGGCAGAAAATGTCGTTTGTCGTATGGAGGAGTGGGAGGCCTTGATAGCTCGTACTCATGAAGAAGGGATGAAAGTCATTATTGATTTTGTTCCAAATCATGTATCCCGTCAGTATCATTCAATATCTAAACCTTATGGTATAAAAGATTTAGGAGAAGATGATAATGTAGAAAAAGGTTTTGATCCACAGAATAATTTCTATTATTGCGTTGGACAAAAGTTTGATCCTCAATTTGATTTATTGCAAAATGAAGAATCTCCATACATAGAATATCCTGCTAAAGTAACAGGTAATGACAGATTTGATGCTCATCCTGGAATCAATGATTGGTATGAAGCCGTAAAATTAAATTATGGTGTTGATTATTTAGCAGGTCGTCAATGTCATTTTGATCCGATACCCGATACTTGGTATAAGATGAAAGATATCTTGCTTTTTTGGGCAGGAAAGGGGGTAGATGGTTTCAGGTGTGATATGGCTGAGATGGTGCCTGTAGAATTTTGGAAGTTTGCAACAGAAGCAGTTAAACTCCGATATCCAGATTTAATTTTCATCGGTGAAGTTTATGATCCTAATCAGTATAGGAACTATATAGCTTCAGGATTTGATTATCTTTATGATAAAGTGGGAATGTATGATTGTCTGCGTGGAATCATTCGGTCAGAGCGTCCAGCGTCTTCTATTACTTATGAATGGCAGCGTACTGATGATATTCATGATCACATGTTATATTTTCTAGAGAATCATGATGAACAACGTATAGCTAGTGATTTTTTCTGTGGAAATGCCTGGAAAGCTATTCCTGCTATTATTGTTTTAGCATTAATGCGTTCTAATCCTTTTATGTTATATAGTGGGCAGGAATTTGGTGAACGCGGTATGGATAAAGAAGGCTTTAGTGGTTTGGATGGGCGTACTACAATATTTGATTATTGGAGTCCAGATACATTGAGTAGAGCGTATTCTGATAGGCGAAAATTGACAGATGACGAGCGTGCACTAGCCATAACCTATAAGAAGATTCTTACGATAGCAAATGGTGAAAAGGCTATTAGAGAGGGAGAATTCTTTGATCTTATGTATGTAAATCCAGCATCATGGCAGTTTAATCCGCGTGAACAGTTTGCTTTTATAAGAAAAAAAGATGATGAGGTAATTCTTATAATCTCTAATTTCTCTGGTAATCATGTCACGGCAAATGTGATTATTCCTACACATGCTTTCGAATTTTTGCATCTTCCGGAAAAGACAGTTGCGGCAACAGATTTGCTAACGGGGGATACTCAGTTGGTGAATTTAAAAAAAGACACTGTGTTTCCATCTGAAATAGAACCTTTTAGTGGTAAAATTTTCAAATTCAGTGTAAAAATGAATGATAATGAATATTTGTTCAATGAGCATAACAAGGATGAATTTCCACCGGCTCATACTGCTGAGCATTTATTGAATCAGTTGATGGTGCGAATGTTTGGTTGTGAGCGAAGTCATAATGCGCATATAGAGCGTAAAAAGAGTAAGATTAGCTATATTCTTGATCATAAGCCATCTAGGCAGGAAGAAAAAGAAATTGAGCGCACCATGAAGCAACTTATTGAAGACGACTTAGATGTTACTTATGAATTGAAGAGTCGTTATGATCTACCTGAAGGTATTCAGTTGGATAGTCTTCCTAGTAATGCGCCAGATATGGTTCGTTTAGTACGAATAGGAGATTATGACGTGTGTCCATGTATAGGAAAACATGTTCGTTCTACAGGTCAAATTGGAAAATTTGTGATGTTAGGTACGAATTGGGATGAGAAGACACATGTTTTTAGAATTCGTTTTAAAATAGTTCCATAGTATTTTTATTTATATTACAAAAAGAGGGTATGTTCAAAATGGCATACCCTCTTTTTGTTATTTTGTTTCTTGCTCTTCTTTCATGTCAAGAAATTCTTTTTTATCATCATAGAATTCGTATTGTAAAAATGACATCTTTTGCGATGGAACAATATGTACTCCAAACCCATATTTAAACTGCCATTTTCTTTTTAAAGATATAAATCCTTTGTTGATAAAGGCAGCTACATAAGGATTGACGTATAAATAGAATTTTTTTACACCGATCTTGTTGACTAGTCTATCAATTTTCCTTTCAAGAGTATCTGTAAACAGTATGCTAGATTTAATTTTTCCTGTTCCAAAACAACTTGGGCAAGTTTCTTCTACATTAACATCTATGGCTGGTCTTACTCGTTGTCGAGTTATCTGCATAAGACCAAATTTGCTCAATGGAAGAATATTATGCTTTGCTCTGTCTTTTTGCATATTTTTACACATTCTTTCATATAGTAATTGTCGGTCTTCTGCTAAGTTCATGTCAATGAAGTCCACTACGATAATTCCTCCCATATCTCGTAGTCTTAGTTGTCGTGCAAGTTCATCTGCTGCTCCTAAATTTACATCGAGAGCATTAGCTTCTTGCCCTTTTTCGCGGGTTCTATTTCCGCTATTGACATCAACAACATGTAGCGCTTCAGTGTGCTCTATGATGAGATAAGCACCATGTTTATAATTGACGGTCTTGCCAAAACTTGATTTTATCTGTTTGGTAATATTAAAATTATCAAAAATAGGGACTTTGCCAGAATAAAGCTTAACAATGTTAGTTTTCTCTGGTGCAATGAGAGATACGTAATTCTTGACTTCATTCATTACGTTCTCATCATTAACATAGATGTTCTCGTAAGTTGGATTAAACAAATCTCGCAACATAGCAACAGCTCTACCTGTTTCTTCGTAAATCAGTTGCGGACGTTTTTGGGTTTTCTGAACTTTACTAATGGCATCTTCCCAACGTTTTACCAAAATTTTCATTTCAGCATCAAGTTCAGCTACACGTTTACCTTCTGCTACAGTTCTTACGATAACTCCACAGTTGTTTGGTTTGATGCTATGGATAAGTTGTTTTAGTCTTGCTCTCTCTTCTCCTTTTTTGATTTTAGAAGAAACTGACACTTTATCACCGAAAGGGATTAAAACCAAATATCTTCCAGCAAATGATAATTCGCCAGTAAGTCTTGGTCCTTTTGTAGATATTGGTTCTTTTACAATTTGTACAAGAACATCTTGTCCAGCTTTAAGTACATTTTGTATACTTCCTTCTTTATCAAGGTCAGGTTGAGTTGTAGCTTTAGCAAAAGGGTACAATTTCCTATTGTCGCTTTCTACCTGTTTAACGTACTTTTGGTAAGAGTTGAATTGACTTCCTAGGTCTAGATAGTGAAGAAAAGCATCGCGTTCATATCCTACATCAACAAAGCAGGCATTTAGGCCAGGCATTAATTTCTTTACCTTAGCTACATAAATGTTACCCACAGAAAAAGAAGCCTGTCTAGATTCGTTTTGGTATTCAACCAATTGCTTATCTTCTAATAAAGCAATAGATATCTCTTTTTGTTGGGCGTCAATTACGAGTTCGCTAGTCATTTCTTTACTTAATAAAACTTAGTAGGTTTGTTTTTAAAGAAAAAGGGCGTGCCAAAAACCATAAGATTGCTTTGACACGCCCCTCAGTCCGAATAGACTGACGAGCAATTACTTGCTCTTATGTCTGTTCTTTCTTAATCTTTTTTTACGCTTGTGAGTTGCCATCTTGTGGCCCTTCTTTTTCTTTCCGTTTGGCATAATTTTAATGTTTTAAAATATTATAATTTAAATTCCTTTATTTTATTCAGCATGATTTTTTCATATCGTCGATGAAATTCTTGGCCGGTTTAAAGCTTGGAAGATCGTGAGCAGCAATTGTAATTGTTGTATTTTTTGAGATATTACGTGCTGTTTTCTCAGCTCTGTGCTTGATTACAAAGCTTCCGAACCCACGGAGATAGACATTTTCTTTTCTCTCAAGCAGGCTAAGTTTAACGCAATCCATGAATGATTCTACAACTGCACTAACTTCTTTCTTAGACATTCCGGTCTGCTCTGATACTTCAGCGATGATATCTGCTTTAGTCATTTCTGTTTATCTTCTTATTTAATTATTTATTGTTTCAAATCGGTTTGCAAAGATAATAGTTTTTATCGAAATAACAAAAGTCTAATCGGGTTTTTTAAAAAAAATCTTTCTAACTAGTTGAAAATCTTTGTTTTAAATCTAATTATACAATATACTATAATAAATTCATATATTAATTAGCTCAATTTACAAGATAAATTTGTAACTTTGCAAACATAACGGAAAACTAGTGTAATGAAACAAACAAAGATTGTAGCTTCCATCAGCGATTTAAGATGTGAACAGGATTTTATTCGTAAGTTATTCCTGGCTGGTATGAATGTTGTAAGAATTAATACAGCTCATGCTACTCCAGAGGGAATTAAAAAGGTTGTCGATAATGTGCGAGCTGTTTCTGCCCATTTGGCTATTATGATTGATACAAAAGGTCCAGAAGTTCGAACAACTGGTACAGCTGCACCTATTCCATATAAAGCGGGTGATGTTGTAAAAATATTTGGACGGCCAAATATGGATACAACTCATGATATTATAAATGTATCTTATATCAATATTACGCAAGATGTAAAAGTGGGCGATCATTTACTTTTCGATGATGGCGCAATTGATATGCTTGTAATTGAAAATTCAGGTCCTATGCTTGTTGCCCAAGTTCAGAATGATGGTATTTTGGGTTCCCATAAGAGTGTAAATATTCCTGGAGAACATATTGAATTGCCAGCTTTGACAGAGAAGGATATAAGGAACATCAATTTGGCTATTGATCTTGATGTTGATTTCATTGCTCATAGTTTTGTTCGTAATGCGGCTGATATTAAGGCTGTACAGGATATTTTGGATGCTCGTAATAGTGATATTAAGATTATTTCTAAAATTGAAAATCAAGAGGGTGTTGATAATATCGAAGAGATTATTGATGCATGCTATGGTATAATGGTTGCCCGTGGTGATTTGGGTATTGAGGTTCCTATCGAAAAGATTCCTGGTGTTCAAAGACGTATTATTCGTAGTTGTATTCGTAAGCGTAAACCTGTTATTGTTGCTACACAGATGCTTCATACAATGATCGAAAATCCTCGTCCAACACGTGCTGAGGTTACAGATATAGCAAATGCTATTTTCTATCGTACTGATGCTTTGATGCTTAGTGGTGAAACGGCTAGTGGTAAATATCCTGTAGAGGCCGTAGAAACTATGGCACGTATAGCTGAGCAAGCTGAGAGTGATAAGTTAAGAGAAAATGACATAGATCCGATGGGAGAGGGCGATATTGATCAGAAGTTATTTTTGGCTCAATGTGCAATCGAATCTACCAATTGTATTGGTGTTAAAGGTATTATTACAGATAGTGAAACCGGTGAGACTGCACGAGATTTAGCTGCGTTCCGTGGTAAAACTCCAATTCTTGCAATCTGTTATAAAGAAAAGACTCAGAGATGGCTTAATTTGTCTTATGGAGTATCTGCAATTTATCAAAGAGATAAGATGGATACGGAAGCTATGTTCTTTGCTGCTGTAAGAATGTTGCGTCAGAAAGGATATGTTGCAAATGATGATAAAATTGCTTATTTGAGTGGTAGCTTCGGAGAAGGTGGAGGTACTACCTTTGTCGAAATTAATAAAGTTAAGACAGTATTTGATAAGAGTTATAAGTTTAACTTGCCATCTGTAAATAGAGAATAACTCTATTTATAATAGAAAAGATATTAAGGCTCTGGATAAAAAAAATGTCCAGAGTCTTTTTTTATTAATTATTTTTTCATACTTTTACCCCCAAAGTAAATATCTTTAATTTTGGGGCCTTTTGGGGCGATATGTATAAATATTGACATCAAACAAAATAATAATTTATGAAAAAAGAACGTTTTAAGGCTAAAGCGTTCGGGATGGTAATCATATTTGCTGTCCTGTTGCTCGGTGGTATTATGTACTCTTGTTTTTTAAAAGGTAGTGATAATTCCTTTAGGATAATTTATAGTGATATATTGAATCTTACGGATTTACCTAGTATGTGGACGGAACCTGAATTATACAGGAGTAATCTGCCCAAAATTTATTCAAAAACTCAACCGGGAGATCCTATGCCGTTTACAAGAATAGTATATGGCAAGGGTTTAACGGTCAAATCTATGGGACATGGATTTGAATATTCTGCGACAGAAGAGCATGCTTTTGCTCTACGTATAGAATCTTATTTGGATTTATATTTTTATGCTGATTTTAGAGATAAAGGAGATGCTGAAGATTTCTATCAGGATATTTTAGATTATGGTATGATAGAGGATCCTTATGGGGCAAGATTCGTGACAGAGAGAAAATTACAGAGTGGTGTGACAAAAGTTCCTTCAGAAGAATTTGCAGATTATCAGCGAACAATTTGTGTAACTGCTCCAAAAGAATTAATTAAAGGTTGGTATACGGTTAGTTTCGAGATTTGATTAGTTTATTGTTTTATAAATTAACAATTTGTGTTTATCAAGTAATATGAGCACTTCAATATTGAGTTTCAAAATGATATTGTAATGTACCTGTACATAATGATATGTTGTTTTATATAAAAAAAGAATATTCAAATTTCTTGAATATTCTTTTTTTATATTGAAATAGAAAGTTGCTAATTATTTTATGGCAATCTTACTAACTCTTCTTTCGTGGCGGCCACCTTCAAAAGAAGCTGTGAAGAATTCGTCCATAATAGCCTCAGCTGTCTTGTTATCAATGAAGCGTCCTGGTAGTACCAAAACATTAGCATCGTTGTGCTGACGAATAAGCTGTGCGATTTCTTTGTTCCAAACAAGTCCAGCGCGTACACCCTGGTGCTTGTTCAGTGTAATAGCCATACCTTCACCGCTACCACAAATACCAATGCCTGGATAAACTTCTCCACTCTCTATGCCTTCTGCAAGAGCATGGCCAAAGTCAGGATAATCAACACTTTGATCACTATAAGTTCCGTAATCCTTTACAGGGTATCCTTTTTTCTCAAGATACTGTAACACGAATTCCTTTAATGGATAACCAGCGTGATCGCTAGCAACTCCTACTGTCTTGACTTCCATATGTATTGCATTTTTAAAGGGGTGTCCGCATGAAGTGGACGCCCCTTTGGTTAATAAAAATTATTTTTCAGCTAAGAATGCCTTAACCTGATTATAGACATTCTCTGCAGTGAATCCCAATTTTTCATCGAGCACAGTATATGGAGCAGAGAAACCAAAGCTCTCCATACCAAATACTTTTCCATTAGCACCTACAAGGCCTTCAAGAGTTACAGGAAGACCTGCTGTCATACCAAAGATTTTTGCATTTTTAGGTAAAACGCTCTCTTGATATTCCTTAGACTGATTGCGGAACAAACCTTCAGATGGAGCACTGACGATACGTACTTTGATGCCATCTTTACGGAGTAACTCAGTACCAGCTTCAAGTGTAGAAACTTCTGATCCTGAAGCTACGAGAATAACATCACAATTCTCATCGCTACCAGCTACTACATAAGCACCCTTACGTGCATTCTGATAATCGTTACCTTCTGGTAACTTAGCAATATTCTGTCGAGAGAAAATCAAAGCAGTAGGAGTGTCTGTATTCTCCATAGCCATTTGCCAGCAAACAGTTGTCTCATCAGCATCAGCAGGACGGAATACTCGTACGCTATCTTGACCCTTGTGATTCTTTAATTTCTCCATCAAACGAATCTGAGCTTCCTGTTCAACCGGTTCATGGGTAGGTCCATCTTCACCAACGCGGAATGCATCGTGAGTCCAAATAAATTTAACTGGAGTACCCATCAAAGCAGCCACACGAACAGCTGGTTTCATATAATCAGAGAATACAAAGAAAGTACCCATTGCAGCAATAACACCACCATGGAGCATCATACCGATACACATATCAGCCATGGTCAACTCGCTAACACCTGCCTGGAAGAAAGCACCACTGAAATCACCCTTTTTCAGGCTATGGGTCTCTTTCAAGAAACCATCAGTCTTGTCAGAGTTACTTAGGTCTGCAGATGCACAGATCATATTAGGAACTTGTTTTGCCAGCTCGCTCAAACATGCAGATGATGCAGCTCGGGTAGCAGATCCAGCCTTCTGCTGAACTTTGCTCCAATCTATTTGTGGAGCTTTACCACTGAACCATACATCCATCTTAGCTTTCAATTCTGGGTTTGCTTTAGCCCATTCTGCTTCTGCAGCTTTGCGCTCAGCAACAATTTTCTTCAATTCTTCAGAACGCTTAGCGTAAAGTTCCTTAACGTCATCAAAAATAACGAATGGATTAGTTGGATCACCACCTAGATTTTTAATGGTGTTGATATATGCATCACCGCCAAGAGGTGCACCATGAGTCTTTACATTGTGTTCGTAGCTTGAACCATCTGCTTTGAGGGCACCTTTACCCATAACAGTTTTACCGATGATAAGGGTTGGACGTTCGCTTTCAGCGATTGCTGCGTCAAGTGCTTTGCGAATCTGCTCAACATCATTACCATTAATAGTAATAACATTCCAGTTCCATGCCTTGTATTTTGCAGCTGTATCTTCTGCCATAACATCTTTGGTTTCGGTAGAAAGCTGAATATCGTTAGAATCATAGAACATCACGAAGTTATCGAGGCCTAAAGTACCAGCTAAGCGACCTACACCCTGTGAAATTTCCTCTTCAACAGCACCATCACTGATGTAGCAGAAAATGTTATGCTGCATCATGGTCTTACCAAGGCGAGCCTCAAGGAATTTCTCTGCTACTGCAGCACCTGCAGCCATAGCATGTCCTTGTCCTAATGGACCTGATGAATTCTCGATACCACGGTTTACGTCTAATTCTGGATGACCAGGACATGGAGAACCCCACTGACGGAACTGAGCAATCTCATCAAGTGTAAATTTACCTTGTAGTGCTAAAGCAGAATACAGCATAGGACTCATGTGACCTGGATCTAGGAAGAAACGGTCGCGACCTGTCCAAGAAGGATCAGTTGGGTCGAATACTAAGTATTCAGAGAAGAGAACATTGATAAAGTCAGCACCTCCCATTGCACCTCCAGGGTGACCAGAGTTAGCTTTCTCTACCATAGAAGCAGCCAAAATACGGATATTGTCAGCTGCATGATTCATAACTTTAATTTCGTTCATTTTTAATTTAAGGATTTATGCAAATATGCTTTATGAGCGTATTGCAAATATACTAATTTATATTTAATACTACAATTGATTTAGATGGAATTTTTGCTGTAATGGTATTTTTCTTAGCTTTAATACTTTTGAATGCTACAGGTTTTACCACTTCAGGGTGTTCAAAGTCATTATAGTCTTGAATATTCTTAGAAGTAAGAATTTCTCCTGTTATATTTTTTGCAGCAGCTCCATCCAAGTTAATTTCTACTGTTTGATTCTTTTCAAGATTAGTATTGGCCAGAGAAATGATAATACCACCATCTGTCTTTTTTGCAGCAGAAATAGAAATAGCAGGTATTTTACCATCTACCATTTTGTGCATTTTTCCACCTTTTACATCCATAGAATCACACTTTACATCCATAGGGAGATAAGTGGCTTCTTGGAAACCTTTATACATACGGAAAACGTGATAGGTTGGTGTTAATACCATATGACCTGTTCCTTTTGTATCAGTAAGAATCATACTCTGTAAAACATTTACGACCTGTGCAATGTTAGCCATTCTTATACGATCTGTGTGACGCTGGAAAACGTTTAAAGACAATGCTGCAACCATAGCATCTCGCATAGAATTTTGTTGATAGAGGTGACCTCTAATTGTACCTGGTTCTTCGTCCCACCATGTTCCCCATTCATCAACAAGAAGTCCTATCTTTTTATTAGGATCTTTCTGATCCATGATGGTTTCATGCTTTTTGATGACATCTTCTATTTGTAGACATTTACCTATAGTGGTGTAATAGTCTTGATCATCAAATTTGAGTGCAGAACCTTTATGATCACTCCAGTCTTTTACTGTATAATAGTGCAGTGATATACCATTCATATGGTTTCCAATCTGGTTCATAAGAACTTTTGTCCAGTTGTAATCGTAATCGCTAGCTCCAGAGGCAATTTTATAGAGATTGTGTCCATCATAATTGCGACAATAGGTAGAGTAACGGCGATATAGATCGGCATAATATTCTGGACGCATGGATCCACCACATCCCCAACTTTCGTTACCGACACCTAGGAATTTTACATTCCATGATTTTTCTCGTCCATTCTTTCGACGGAGATTAGCCATAGGAGTATCACCATCACTAGTCATATATTCTACCCATTTTGCTAGTTCCTCTACGGTACCGCTACCTACATTACCACTAATGTATGGTTCTGTACCTAAGAGTTCGCAAAGGTTTAAAAATTCATGTGTTCCGAAAGAATTATCTTCTATAGTTCCACCCCAGTTATTGTTCTGCATTTTAGGGCGTTGCTCTCGTGGTCCAATACCGTCAGTCCAGTGATATTCATCCGCAAAGCATCCACCAGGCCAGCGAAGAACAGGTACCTTTAAATCTTTAAGGGCTTTAAGAACGTCAGTGCGATAGCCTTGGGTGTTAGGAATTTGAGAATTAGTACCGACCCATAAACCTCCATAGATACAAGAGCCTAAGTGCTCTGCAAACTGTCCATAGATTTCTTTGTAGATCTTATTTGTACCTTTGTTTACATGAATCGTAGCCGTTGCATCTTGAGCTATAGTTGGAATAGTAGTAATAGCAGTAACTGCTAAAATTGTTAGAGTCTTTTTCATTATAATAGGTTATTTTCAAGTAACCTTATAGCGTTTTGGGTACGCTATAAGGTTTTTATTTATTTTGCAACTTTGTATTCTACAGCAGCTTTTTCAATAGCTAATCCTTTTTTATATTGTTCGATATATGCATTGAAACCTTCAACATCTTCTTTGGTTGGTTTAATTTCAATACCAGTATTGCCTGCAAATACTTTTGTTTCAAGGTAATCAGATAATTCCTGATTTGAACTCTTATTTATTAGATAAGAAGCGAGTAGGGCAATACCCCAAGCTCCACCTTCTCCAGCTGTTTCCATAACAGAGATAGGGGAATTTAAGGCAGCTGCTAAGAAGCGTTGGCCAACACCTTTTGTGGTAAAATAGCCGCCGTGCCCAGTTATTCTATCAACATTGATTTTTTCTTCTTTGAAGAGAATGTCGTTTCCTATTTTTAGAACGCCGATAGCGGCATAGAGCTGAGTACGCATAAAATTTGCAAGGTCGAATTTATCATTTGCTGCGCGGACAAACAAAGGACGACCATCTGCTAGTCCTGTTACAGGTTCACCTGATACGTAGTTATATGAAATTAACCCACCACAGTCAGCTTGGCCTTCTAGTGCGGCATTAAACAGCTTGGTGTATATTTCGTTCATATTAACAGGGAATCCCATGAGCTCTTGATATTGTTTAAAGATATTGACCCATGCATTAATTTCAGATGTACAGTTGTTACAATGTACCATAGCGACAGGACTTCCATCTGGAGTTGTTACAATATCTATCATCTCGTAAGGTTTAGACAAATTCTTTTCCAATACAATCATTGAGAAAGAAGATGTTCCTGCAGATACATTACCTGTACGTTGTTTGACAGAGTTGGTTGCAACCATACCCGTACCAGCATCTCCTTCTGGTGGGCAAACAGGAATTCCTGCTTGTAGATTACCAGAGATATCTAGTTTCTTTGCACCTTCAGCAGTTAGTATACCTGCATTTTCACCTGCATTTAAAACGGTCGGGAGAATATCTGACAATTTCCAACTAAATCCTTTAGGCGTGATAAGTTTATCGAACTCTTCAACCATTTTGGCATCGTAGTTCTTAGTCTTAGGGTCAATAGGAAGCATACCAGAAGCGTCGCCTATACCTAAGACTTTTTGTCCTGTAACTTGCCAGTGAATATATCCTGCAAGAGTGGTGATATAGTTGATATCTTTTACATGTTCCTCACCATTTAAAATAGCTTGATAGAGGTGAGAAATACTCCACCGAAGAGGAATATTAAAATTAAACAATTTTGAAAGTTCTGCGGCAGCTTGACTTGTATTTGTATTTCTCCATGTACGGAAAGGTACTAGTATTTCTTCTTTAGCATTAAATGCCATATAGCCGTGCATCATAGCACTGAAACCGATTGCGCCTAATTTCTTGATTTCTACACCATATTTTGTGTTGACATCAGAACGAAGGTTAGCATAGCAATCTTGTAGACCATTCCATATGGTATCAATACTATAGGTCCAAAGGCCATCTACTAGCTGATTTTCCCAGGTATGGCTACCTTGAGCAATTGGGGTATTATCTTCATCGATCAGAATAGCCTTGATGCGAGTAGATCCAAACTCAATACCCAAAATGGCTTTTCCTGATTCGATAGTTGATTTAGCGTCCATATTATATAAGGTATATGAATAGTTTATAATGATTTAATAGATATCTCTCATTACTGAGAGATATCTATCATATATATTTAACGAAGAGCTTTATTCAGCATGTAATACATCTCGTTCCAACGTAGTTCTTTGCGGAACTGTTCATAGTCGGTATCCTTATTAATGATACATGCTTCCATGTCAGCAATTTCAGCAAAATCACGCCAATATTCATCTGTTAGTGAGAAGCTAAAACATGAGTGATGTGTACCGCCGGCATTCATCCAGCATCCAACACCAACCTCGAAACTTGGTTCTGGAATCCAAAGAGCACTTGCTACAGGAAGTTTTGGAAGTGGCTTACTCTTAATCAAGTTAACATCATTGGCAATGAGTCTAAATCGGTTACCCATATCTACTACAGTCGCAGTAATACCGTGACCCTGTTTTGTTGTAAATACAAGACGAGCTGTTTGTGTATGGCGGTATCCGATAGCTAGATGGTGAACTTCAAGACGTGGCTTCTCCTCAGAAATATCTGGGCAAACTTCAAGCATGTGAGATTCCAAAACAGATGAGTTTTCACCATCAAAATTTAAGGTATAATCTTCTAGGAATGATGTTCCACCTTCGAGTCCTTGGCTCATAAACCATGTTGTGCGATATAAACATGCATCCTTCCAGTCTCCCTCAGCACCAAAACCATAGCCATCATGCATCAAACGCTGTGATGCTAAACCAGGAATTTGATCGAATCCTTTGCCTGTCTCTTCTACATTGTAGTCGCCGAGGTCATCAAAGTTTGTGGTGAAACCTTTGGCTCCGTATGCTTCGAGTACAGCACGGAGAGTAAGTTCTGCTTTGGCAGCATTCCAAATTTTCTTGTAGCCTTCAGAAGCGGTATCTTTAAGTTCGTCAGCAACTACATATTCCTTGAAATATACGTCATGAACTAATGCTGTTACATCTTCATCTTTGATCTTATCAAAGAAAGGCATAACGCTTGAGAACGGACAGTAATCTACATGATATCCCAATACTTGTTCGAAAGCAACTTTATCACCATCTGTAACTGCAACATTGTTCATCTGGTCGCCAAAACGAAGTATTAAACAGTCTTGGGCATCAGCGACACCAGCACAGACACGCTCCCAAACTGCAATGTGGTTCACAGTCTTCTCGTCTTTCCAGTAACCGATGACAGTTTTGCGAGGCTTACGTAGGCGTGATAGAATATGAGCAAATTCACGATCTCCATGTGCACTCTGATTCAAATTCATGAAATCCATGTCCATAGTGTCGTACGGAATGGTCTTATTATATTGTGTATGAAGATGAAGTAGAGGTTTACGAAGAATTTGCATACCTTTAATCCACATCTTAGCAGGAGAGAATGTATGCATCCAACAGATAACACCAACGCATTTTTCATCCACGTTAGCGCGACTCATAATGTCTGCAACTTCTTTTGAACTATTTGCTGTGCCTTTATATACAACTTTGATTGGAAGAATACCAGTGCTGTTAAGTCCTTCTACCATTTCTTTAGAGTGACTGTCGACCTGTACAACAGCATCGCCTCCGTAAAGAAGCTGAGCACCTGTTACAAACCAAACTTCGAAATTCTCAAATGCTTTAATCATTTTTTTTGTTTTAAGTATTGTTGATTGTTTAATTATTTTTGTTTTTTAATTTGACCATAATAGGCATTTGGTCCATGTTTACGGCTGAAATGTTTTTCTACCAATAATGGATTCATTGTTGTTTTTGGGTTCACCATAAATGAAATAGAAGCCATTTTTGCTACCTGTTCTGTAACAACAGCATGATATACAGCTTCATCTGCATCTTTACCCCATGTAAAAGGACCATGATTCTTTACCAAAACCGCTGGAGTATGAACAGGGTTGATATTGTCTTTCTTGAATTTGTTAACTATAACAACACCGGTGTTATATTCATATTCATCCATCATGTCCTTTGTCATATCGTCAGTACAAGGTATGCAATCGTGGAAATAGTCTGCATGAGTTGTACCAATGTTAGGAAGGGCTATACCAGCTTGAGCCCAAGCGGTAGCATACGTAGAATGTGTATGTACAACACCTCCTATCTCTGGGAAGTTGCGATATAAAACCAAGTGGGTAGGCGTATCAGAAGAAGGATTTAAATCACCTTCAACGACATTTCCCGTTTTAAGGTCTACAACGACCATATCAGAAGCTTTCATTTTATCGTAACTTACGCCTGAAGGCTTAATAACAACTAATCCTTTTTCGCGATCAATGCCTGATACATTTCCCCAAGTAAAGATAACTAAGTTATGTTTTACCAGGTCAAGATTGGCTTTAAAAACTTTTTCTTTTAATTCTTCTAGCATGATGATTTATAGTTTAAAGTTAGGGTCGTCCTCATATACTCTTTTATTAAAGCGGTACAAGGCGGCACCTCGCTTTGATGTAATTTTATCTATTAATTCGGTCTTCTCTATGAAGTCGATTTCTTTTATTTTCTTTCTGAAATTGCGCTTATCTATCTCTTTCCCTAAAACGGCTTCATATACATGTTGGAGTTGCGTTAGAGTAAAGAGTTCTGGAAGAAGATTAAAACTCAAAGGTTCTGTATTGATTCTGCGTCTGCAGAGCTTCAGAGCATCTCTTACCATTTCTTTATGGTCAGAATATAAGGAAGGCATATCTTGTATACTTACCCATTCCAAACCATGTTGTTCTCGCAAGTCATCGTCATAGTCTTTTACATTAATTAGAGCGCAATATGCAATAGAGATAACTCGCTCTCCTGGGTCGCGATCGATTTTGCCGTAGGCCCCGACTTGTTTCATATAGAGTTTTTTTAGTCCTGTAAGTGAAAAGAGCACTCGGTTTGCTGCTTCATCCAAACTTTCATTAGGTCCAACAAAACCTCCATAGAGTGACCATTCTCCTCTTCCTGGGTCCATAAGTCTTTTTCCAATCAGAACTTTAAGCTTGTCTTCTTCAAATCCGAAAACAATACAGTCTACGCTGACTAGGACTTTGGCGTGCTCGCTATAATAGTTTGTCATTTTTTTTGTTTTATGTTTAACATGATTATATAATTCTAGAGCGCCACTGTCGTGTGCGCTCTAGAACAGAATAGATGTAGATTACCAGAGTAAAGCATAAAGTAGGAATGTGATAGCTACAATGCCGATAGTTCCATAAGTATAACTACGTGAAGTAGCAAATAAGCTCAGATTAACATCCAATGCCTTTACATCTTTAACTTTGTCTTTAGCATTACTGTTAAGCCATATTGCACATTGGCCAACTAATACACCAAAGAAGAAGAATGCCTGGAAACCAATGTCATTGAGATAAGCGAGGAGGTTGTTGTTTGGATCTGCATTAGGATTAAGAGCTCCACCGATTGTTACAATTGCTGCAGCGATAATCATTAGCAAACCAATGCCACCGAGAACTTTTGCCCACATTTTCATCTTTGCTTGATCATCTTCGCTTGGAAGTTCTACACTGACATACTTATTATCAAAGTATGATACAAGGAAGAAGAAGGTAACCAAAATCATGAAAACATAACCCGCGCGAAGTTGAAATGCTACTTGAGGAAGGGTAACTTTAAAGAGAACACCCATAGGGATTGTTAACACGGCTGTCCAAATAGCGGCTTTAGATGAAGCACGTTTCCAAAGTAGACCAAGTCCAAATACGGTGATAATACCAGGATAGATGAAACCGGAATATTCCTGAATATATTGGAAGGCTTGATCTAATCCTCCAAGAAGTGGTTTTACAGCAACGGCTGCAATAACGAGTGCACAAATAGAAACTGTACGACCTACGTTTACGAGAGTCTTATCACTTGCTTCTTTATTGATATATTTTTTGTAAATATCCATAGTGAATAGGGTAGATGTCGAGTTAAACATAGAAGCAAGAGAAGATATGATAGCAGCTGCTAATGCGGCAAAGCTAAGACCCTTAATACCTGTTGGAGTAAAGTTTCTAATCAACCATGGGTAAGCGTCATCAGAAACATTAACTTTTCCATGTAGACTCATGGCTGTAAATGCATCAGGGTTACCCTTAAGGATATAGTATGCGCATATACCAGGTATAACTACAATGAATGGAATCAGAATTTTGAGAAATCCTGCAAAAACCAAGCCTTTCTTAGCCTCTTCGATATTCTTAGCAGCAAGTCCTTTCTGAATAATGTACTGATTGAATCCCCAGTAACCTAAGTTAGTCAACCACACACCACCGACTACTGCTGCGATACCAGGTACATTCGCAAATGCTGAGCCGTTATGGCTTTCTTGAATTATAAGATGGAAGTGTGTATCATTGATGTGTGTACCTGTTGTAAGATCATGGTACATTTGTGAGAATGCGCTCAAAGTATCTGTACCAAGAGCAATACCCATTTCCTTTAATGCTATATATGCGGTAATGAGACCACCACCAACGAGGAATGTTACCTGCATAACGTCTGTCCATGCAACGGATGCAAGACCTCCATAGATAGAATAGACTCCAGCGATGATAAAGAGAAATAGAATAATGATCATACGAACGGAAATAGTCATGCCCATGACTTCTACAGAAATTCCCTGAAGACCTAAAATCTGTTCTATTGCTAATGCTCCTAACCATGCAACAGAGGTGAGATTCACGAAAACATAGAGGAATAGCCAAAGAATAGAGAATGCTAAACCTACGCCGTCATTATAACGTTCACGAAGGAATTGAGGAATGGTAAAGATCTTTCGATCTAACATTACTGGTAATAGAAATTTTCCGATTACTACCAATGTTACGGCTGCCATTACCTCGTATGCTGCAATTGCAATACCATCAGCATAGCCAGTTCCAGACATGCCAATAAACTGTTCTGCAGAAATATTTGCGGCAATAAGTGATGCACCAACGGCCCACCAAGTTAAAGTGTTACCTGCAAGAAAGTAATCGTTTGCAGTTTTTTCTTTTCCGTCTTTGTTGCGGCTTAAAAATAATCCTAAGCCTACAAGAAGACATAAGTAGATGACCAAGATTATAAAATCAATCGGTTTAAATCCAGATGAAGCTAATGCTTCTGAAATGTTATTCATTTGTTTTTTCTTTTAGGTTATTTATTGACAGAGAATTTATAGATTAAGTGTGACTCATATTTTTGACCAGGTTTTAAGAATGGATTTGAAATTTCCCATCCTGGTGTTTTGTTAACAATCTTGGTAGGAGAATCAGGATACTTTTGACTTTCAAAGCATACACTTACGTGTTTTGGATATTTAATACCTTTCTTGCAAGTAATTCCTGTTCCTTGGAAGTTGCCGGTGTATACTTGAATACCTGGTTCATTTGTGAATACTTCTAGCTTAATACCAGTAATAGGAGAGTATAAGCTGGCTGCAACTTCTTTTAAGTTGCCTTTGCCATTCTTAAATGTATTCAAACACCAGTTATGATCGTATCCTGTAGCATTTTTTATCTGATCGTAGGTGGTGTCCACTATTGTTTCGCTAATGGCGTGTGCCTTACGGAAATCCATAGGGGTACCTGTTACATCCTTGATTTCACCTGTTGGGATATATAGGCTATCTGAAGGGGTAAATTTATCTGCATTAATGTACATCACTTGGTTTGTGCCTTCTTTAGAAGGATCACCATTAAGATTGAAGTAGTTGTGATTTGTCATATTAATCACAGTTTCTTTGTCGGTAGTTGCTTTAAAAGTGATGTCAAGGGAGTTATTATTTCTGACAATATAAGTGGCTGTTGCTTTTACAGTTCCTGGGAAACCATTATCTCCATCTGGTGATGTAATAGCAAATGTAACTGAAGAATCAGTTTTCTCAACGATGTCATATACTTTATTGATCCAGCCAGTGTTTCCTCCGCCATGAAGACAATTTCCATTATCATTCGGGCGTAATTTATATTCTTTGCCTGATACAATAATTTTTGCATCTTTGATACGGTTTGCATATCTACCGACCGAACTTCCATAATCTGATGGAGAGTTTAGTGTGTCTGCGAATTGATGTATATTGTCATAACAACAAACAACATCTGTTGGATCACCATTTTTGTCAGGGACGGTGATGCTAACAACTCGTCCACCATAATTGGTAAGACAAACTTCCATGCCGCTGTGATTGGCTAATTGAATAAGTTGTGTACGTTTACCGTTAATGGTTGAATCGAAATCTTCGGGATTAAGGCCAGATGCAGTTATGCTTCCTGGTCTGGTACCAGTACATGACAACAATACTAATGAGGTCATTCCGATACCCATGATTTTTTTATTCAAGTTTTTCATATTCCTTAATGGGTTATTAGGTGTTATTATAAATTATGGGTGTAAAATTAGCACTTTTGTGGCTAAGTTGTATCTGTTCTAGTCTATTATTTTATTTACGAAGTGTCTTTTTAACACTTTTAAGCAAAAAAGCCCGCAATCAAATAGACTGCAGGCTTTGTATGTTTAGATATATGATTTAGCAAACTTTGTGTGAACCTTCGGAGATGATAACATCGATGACAGCTGGCTCGTGTCCATATTTCTCGTTGAATCGTTTCTTCGCATCAGCAATGAAAGTATCATAGATATCATCTTTAACGAGATTGATGGTACAACCACCAAATCCTCCACCCATGATACGGCTTCCTGTTACACCATTTTCTTTTGCAATATCATTTAAGAAGTCTAGTTCTTCACAACTAACTTCATACTCTTTGCTAAGTCCATAATGTGTTTCAAACATTTTTTGTCCTACTGTTTCGTAATCACCCTTTTCAAGAGCATCACATACAGCTAAAACACGGTCTTTTTCGCCTAGAACGAAGTGTGCTCTTGTGTAATCCTCTTCACCTACTTCTTGACGAACTTCCTCAAGTTGTTCCCAAGTACAGTCACGAAGGGTTTCAAATTTAGCTTCAGGATGTTTAGCTGCTATATGTTTTACTACATTTTCGCAACTGTTACGTCGATCATTATATGGAGAACCTTTTAGTTCGTGTTTTACTTTAGAGTCAAGTAAAACAAGTTTATAGCCTTGAGGATTGAAAGGATAATATGCATATTCTCTGCTTCTACAATCCAAGCGGATTAATTTGCCTTCTTGACCAAATACACTTGCAAACTGATCCATGATACCGCAGTTTACACCAATATATTTATGCTCTGTAGCCTGACCGGCAAGTGCTAAGTCCCATTTAGAGATTTTACCGCCAGCGAAAAGGTCACTTAATGCAAAAGCGAAACAACTCTCTAATGCTGCTGACGAACTCATACCAGCTCCGAGAGGTACATCACCATAAAAGGCAGCGTTAAATCCTTTAACATCAACGCCTAACTTCTTCATTTCCTGTACAATACCATAAATATATCGTGCCCATGTAGCTTTTGGACCTTCAGGATCATTTACTTTAAATTCTACTCGATCTTTCAAATCTATAGAATAGAGCATTACTGTATCTGTATCATTTGGTCTGACCTCAGCCATGATACCTTTATCTACTGCGCCAGGAAATACGAAACCACCATTATAATCGGTGTGTTCACCAATAAGGTTGATACGACCTGGACTCATATAAATGTTACCAGTTTTTCCGTCAAAGTGTTTGATGAAACGACTTCTTACAATTTCTATATCCATAGTTTTTAGGTTAAATTTGTATTTTTATTTTCTTATTGACTAGTTTTAATCTACAGGAATATTTTTATTTACATTTTTGCAACCAACAAGTGCATAGTAGAACATATAAGCTACTGCTGCAAGATATACGAAGTAACTTGGCATGTATCCAATTTTATCAGCAAAGAAATTCTGAATTACTGGGATAACACCACCACCAACAACCATCATCATGAAGATGCCAGATGCTTGTGCTGTGTATTTTCCAAGTCCTTCAGTAGCTAGATTAAAAATTGAGGCCCACATAACAGAAGTGCAAAGACCTACCAAGACCAAAAGAAGTGCGCTCATAGGTACCATGACGAAGTTGAGTTCACTTTTCATGATATCGAAGATAGGCATATTTACAGTAATTGATTTTGGAGTAAAAATTGCAGCAAGAATAAGAACCATAGCTGTAGCAGTAGTGCAAAGCATCAATGTGCGAGAAGAAACTTTACCTGCGATGAAACCTGCAATAAAACGTCCAATAAGCATGAGTAGCCAATACATTGCAGCAACAGCTCCTCCAATTGTGGCTGCATTAGTTACTGATTCGGGATTTACCCAAGCACCATTTACAGTTTGATCACTGAGATAAAAGTTAAGGCCACCTGGTATACCAACTTCAACTCCCACGTAAACGAAAATTGCAATAACACCCAAAGTACAGTGGCGGAAACTCCATGGTGAGTGTTCGAATTTTGTTTCGGCTGTAACTTTACCCATTTCTGGATCTTGAATAGGTATAAAGAGAAGGATAATGAATGCACATGCAAAAACAGTCATGGCTATATACATTACAAGGTTAACATCTGCCATTTTGGTGGCTGATGTTACAGTTCCAATAAGTGCACCAACAAGCATAGGTGTCATGGTTCCTGATAATGAGTTTAGAGTACCGCCAATCAGGTTCAATTGGTTTCCACGGTTACCGCCACCACCAAGTAAGTTAAGCATTGGATTTACAACTGTATTGAGAATGCATACAGAAAAACCAGATACAAAGGCTCCAAAAAGGTAAATACAAAAGCCTGGAATACCAGAACTAAGTCCTGAGCAGAATTGGATAAGAACACCAATGAATCCTACGGCTATACCAATAAGTGCAGAACGCTTGTAGCCTAGATTTGTAAGCATTTTACCAGCAGGTATACCCATAAAGAGATAAGCAAAAAAGTTCATGAAGTTGCCCATGATACCTAATACGTTGCTACCTCCAATTTCAGGTTGATTTTTCCAAATGACGCCAATAGGAGCACCGAGATTGGTTACAAAGGATATCATTGCATAAAGGAAGAACATTGTTATGATGGCAATGATACTTCCGTTCTTTTGTTGTGAGTTTGACATTATAATTAATTTTATTTTTATTATTGGTAGTAATTAGGTCTTCTACAAGACAATGTTAACCCCTCTCCATTTATATTAATGGTGGGGGGCTATCATGGTTTTAGGATATTTATTCTACAACACCAAATTTATAGATTGTTTTTTGTTTGTATCTTTCACCAGGTTTAAGTACTACAGATGGGAAATATGGTCTATTTGGAGTATCTGGGAAATGTTGAGCTTCAAGGCAAACAGCAGATCGGCGTGGGAAGGTTGCACCATGTTGCCCTTTAATGCCTGCCAAGAAATTACCAGTGTAGAGCTGCAAGCCTGGTTCTGTAGTATATACTTCCATGGTTCTTCCACTTCCTGGATCTGTAATTCTAGCTGCGAAACTTAATTCGCCTTCTTCTTTTTTGTTAAGCACATAGTTGTGGTCGAAACCGCTGCCGTTTTTTATTTGCTCATTATCAGCATTAATGTCTACACCAAAGGCTTTTGGTGTACGGAAATCGAATGGTGTTCCTTCTACTTTTCTAATTTCTCCAGTAGGAATGCTTGTGTTGTCAATTGGAAGATAAAAATCCGCATTAATTTCACAAAGCTGATTATCAATAGTAGGTGTAGGATTAGCGATTCCTTGAAGTGAGAAGAAACCATGATTGGTTAAGTTGATGATGGTCTTCTTGTTAGTTGTTGCTAAATACTCGATAATGAGTTCGTCATTGTCTGTGAATGTGTATTCTACTGTGATTTTAACTTCACCAGTAAAACCTTCTTCTCCATATGCACTTACAAGGTTAAGAGCTACACTTTGTTCACCCATAGGATGTGCATCCCATACACGTACATTATAACCTTTGTTACCTCCATGAAGATGATTAGGGCCATCATTAGTTGCAAGCTGATATTCTTTGCCATTTAATGTGAATTTTCCCTTACATATACGATTACCGAAGCGGCCGATAAGTCTTGAAAGATAACCTTCTGGTGAATTTACGACATCTTGTATGTTGTCGTGACCTTGAATAACATTAGCTAGATTACCATTTCTATCAGGGACCATAATTGCAACGATGGCACCGCCGAAGTTTGTAACTGCAACAGCATGGCCTTTGCTGTTTTTCAAGATATAAAGATCTGTTTTTTTGCCATGAATAGTGGTCTGGAAGTCTTGGTACTTCAGACCACAGATTGTTTCATTTTCTGTAATGCTCATAATATTTATAAGTTTTTAGTCGCTATAATTAAGTTTGTTAGACTCTATTAAATTGATTGTTTCTTGCAAAGTAACGAAAAAATAGTGGTTCTTCCAAATTTTTAGTGATAAAAAATGAATACCAATTGATTCAAAGTTTTAAAAAGAATCAATTGGTATTCACCTTATTTTTTCTGTTGTAAGTAACAGAGTAAGTCAGCAACTACGTAGCTACTACCGCCTATGAAAATGAAATCTTCGTTATCAGCATCTTCTAGGACTGAGTTATATGCTTGTACTACACTAGGGTAGCATTTACCTGATAAATGGTGAGTTTTGGCTATCTTTGCTAACTTTTCTACAGGAATAGCTCGGTGTGAGCTGCATTGAGTCCAATAGTAAATAGCTTCTTGAGGTAGCATTTCCATGACGGTGTCAACGTCTTTGTCGTCTACCATGCCAAATACAATACGTTTGACTTTGTTTTTTTGGTTCTTAATTTGTGTGCTAAGATATTGCCATCCTCCAGGATTATGTCCTGTGTCACAAATAGTTAATGGCTTTTTTTGGAGTTCTTGCCATCTACCCATGAGTCCTGTATTTTTACAGACTTTAGCAAATCCACTATTAATAGCTGATTTGTTCTTTATAAGGCCTTGATCTTCTAAAATATGAATTGCGTTGAGAATGGTGTTTGTATTCTTGATCTGATATGCTCCTGATAGTTCACTATGAATACTCCCGTAGTCCTTGGTGATATAGTCTATCCCCCCATTTATAGGAAAATTATAATCATCAAATTGTATGTTATCTTCTGAAAATATGATAGGTGCATTCTTTTCTTTTGCTATATTTTCAAATACAGTTTTTGTTTCAGGAATGCTTTCTCCGATGACTACAGGTGTGGATTTTTTTATAATTCCAGCTTTTTCTGTAGCGATTTGAGCTAGAGTGTTCCCTAAAAATTGCGTATGGTCTTTGCTGATATTTGTAATAATACTCAATATAGGGGTAATAATATTAGTACAATCTAGTCTGCCGCCTAAGCCTACTTCAATAACAGCTATATCAACTTTTTGATCGGCAAAGTATTTGAATGCCATAGCTGTTGTCAATTCGAAAAAAGAAGGATGTAATGGTTCAAAGAAATTAGAATGTTCTGCAACAAAGTTTATTACATAGTCTTCGGATATACATTGACCATTAATACGAATTCTCTCCCTAAAATCTATAAGATGTGGAGATGTATATAATCCTACTCGATATCCTTGTTCTTGAAGAATTGATGCTAGAGTATGAGAACATGAACCTTTTCCATTTGTTCCTGCTATATGGATTGTCTTAAAGTTTTGATGTGGATGTCCAAAGTGTTCATCTAAAAGATGAGTGTTAGATAATCCTTCTTTATAGGCACCGGCTCCAATTTTTTCGAAGACAGGGGTACTATTAAATAGGTATTCTACGGTTTCAAGATAGTTCATAGTGTTTTTATAATAAACCCACGAACCTTTTATGATTCGTGGGTTCCTATTAATCAATTAATTGAAATAATTTCTGAATTTTTGGAAGATAGTCTGTTTGGTAGAATGATCTCCCTTAAAATTTTCGCTATCGCGAAGATCTTCAATAGCTTTACGTTCTTCTTTTGTTAATGTCTTTGGAACGAATACACTTATATTCACAACTAAATCACCAGTTCCATTCCCGTAGCCTTGTACAGCAGGTAGACCTTTTCCTCTAAGGCGTAGAGTCTTGCCTGGTTGAGTACCAGGTTCTATATTTATGGTAACAGTTTTGTTGTCAATAGTTGGAATTTTAGCTTCGCCTCCTAGTGCTGCAGTTGGAAAATCTAATAACAAATTGTAAATGACATCATTTCCATCACGTACAAATACATCGTTTGGTTCTTCCTCGATGAATACTTGGATATTTCCAGGTACGCCATTATGTTTTCCTGCATTACCTTTACCAGGAACATTGACTACCATGCCTTGTGACACGCCTGCAGGAATCTTGATTTCGACAACTTCTTCACCTTTTACGACTCCTTCTCCGTGACAGGCAGAGCATTTATGAGTAATAACGGTTCCTTCTCCATGACAAGTAGGGCATTCTGCTTGTGTTTGCATCATTCCCAACATTGTACGAACAGTCTTTACAGTAACACCACTACCATGACAAGTTGGACATGTCTCTGGTTGAGATCCTCCTTCAGCACCTGTACCGTGACAATGTTCACAAGTAATATCTTTACGAAGTTTGAATTTTTTGGTTACACCTGTTTGAATCTCACTTAATGATAGTTTT
The DNA here is from genome assembly GCF_022024235.1 of Segatella baroniae B14. Taxonomy (GTDB): domain Bacteria; phylum Bacteroidota; class Bacteroidia; order Bacteroidales; family Bacteroidaceae; genus Prevotella; species Prevotella bryantii. The sequence continues at coordinate 1,169,059 of NZ_CP091799.1, read as the reverse complement.
ACTTTTAATCTGAGATCAGAACCGCGGAATCGTGCTTGGGTATGACCTTGGCTTCTGCCTCCAAAGCCACCAAAGCCACCACCACCGAAAATATCGCCAAACATAGAGAAGATATCCGACATATCCATGCCAGCACCTCCAAAGCCACCAGCCTGCGGACCATCAAATCCGAACTGATCATATTGACGACGTTTTTCTTCATCTTGAAGTACGCCATAAGCTTCTGCTGCTTCTTTGAATTTTTCTTCAGCTTCAGCATTTCCTGGATTACGATCAGGATGATACTTGATGGCTATTTTTCTATAGGCTTTCTTGATTTCATCTTGCGAAGCATTTCTGTCAACACCTAATACTTCGTAGTAATCTCTTTTCTGTGCCATTTATTCTTTAGAATATTTTTTTCTTGAAAATTACTGACCAACTGCAACTTTGGCATGACGAATCACTTTATCATTCAGAGTATAACCTGCTTCTACACAGTCTATAATCTTACCTTTTTTATCATCACCCATACCTGGTACCATAGCTATTGCTTCGTGGTATTCAGTGTTGAAATCTTGGTCTGTAGTCTCGATTTTCTTAACACCCATACCTTCTAAAGTTTTGTTGAACTTTTTGTATATAAGTTCAAATCCTTCTTTAATAGCTTTGGCATCTTCGTTTTTATCAGCGATAGCACGTTCAAAATCATCAAGAATTGGAAGAATAGCAGAAATAGTCTTTTCGCCACCGTTAAGGATTAATTCAGCCTTTTCTTTCAGTGTGCGTTTACGATAATTATCAAATTCTGCAACAGAGCGCAAATATTTATCTTTGAGTTCAGCTATTTCAGCTTGTGCTACTTCCAGAGGATCCTTTTCTTCAGTATTGTCAGTTGTTTCCTCATTTTTATTAGAGTCTTCTGCCTTTTTGTCAGTATTATCCTCTTTGTCAGTTTCAGGATTCTGCTGCTGGGCTTCATCCTTTATTTCTTCCTCAGGCTTATTGTTGCCGTCTTCGACTTTAATTTTCTTTTCTTTTGCCATAATTATAATTTCTTTTGTATATTATGAAGCAAATAGTATGCCAATATTAATTATTGTACATTTGAGTTTTTAGAGCTTTAATATCCTCATCATAGATATACTCATCGTAACTCATCATTTTGTCGATAGTACCATTTGGAGTTAATTCAATTATACGATTAGCCACAGTCTCAATAAATTCGTGGTCATGAGAACTGAAAAGAACATTACCTTTAAATGATACCAAGTTGTTATTGAAAGCTTGTATACTTTCCAAGTCAAGGTGGTTAGTAGGAGTATCGAGGATAAGACAGTTCGCATTTTGAAGTTGCATACGTGCAATCATACATCTCATCTTTTCACCTCCGGAAAGAACATTTACTTTCTTCTCAACTTCTTCTTGACGGAATAACATTCTTCCTAGGTATGCTTTCATAGCAACTTCGTTTCCTGGGCCATATTGACTGAGCCATTCTACCAAGTTTTTGTCGCTATCAAAGAATTTTGTATTGTCGACAGGAAGATAAGCTGTTGTAATAGTTACACCCCATTTGTATTCACCTGCATCTGCTTTTCGATTACCGTTGATAATTTCAAAAAGTGCAGTCATAGCTTTAGGATTATGGCTGAGGAATACTATCTTTTGATCCTTTTCAACAGTAAAGTTTACATGATCAAAGAGAACCGTTCCGTCTTCATCTACTGCTTTCAGATTGTCTACCTGTAGAATTTGGTTACCTGGTTCGCGATCCATTTGGAATATGATTCCTGGATATTTACGGCTTGAAGGCTTGATTTCTTCGATATTAAGTTTAGACAACATTTTTTTACGAGATGTTGTCTGACGACTTTTGGCAACATTGGCAGAGAAACGGCGGATAAACTCTTCTAGCTGCTTTTTCTTTTCTTCAGCTTTCAACTTCTGATTTTGTGCCTGACGTAAGGCTAACTGACTACTTTCATACCAGAAACTGTAGTTACCTGCAAATAATGTAACTTTACCGAAGTCGATGTCGACAGTCTGTGTACTTACAGCATCAAGAAAGTGACGGTCGTGACTTACTACCAATACGGTCTGTTCTATATTTCCAAGATAGTCTTCTAGCCATTCTACTGTATCAAGGTCAAGGTCGTTAGTAGGCTCATCTAGCAAAAGATTCTCAGGGTTACCAAAAAGAGCTTTAGCAAGAATAACACGAACTTTCTGGTTGTTGCTGAGATCAGACATCTGCATGTTATGATATTTTTCTTCGACACCAAGATTTTGGAGCATTTGAGCAGCATCACTTTCTGCTTCCCATCCATTCATCTCTGCAAATTTTTCTTCAAGCTCTGCAGCACGTGTTCCATCTTCTTCTGTCATTTCAGCTTTTGAATAAAGCTCCTCTCTTTCCTTCATGTTCTTCCATAAAGGTTCGTGACCCATCAAAACGGTATCGAGTACGCGATATGCATCATATTTAAAGTGATCCTGTTCCAATACAGACAAGCGTTCTCCAGGTCCGAGCTCTATAGTACCTTTGTTTGGCTCTAATTCTCCACTTATAGCGCGAAGTAAAGTTGATTTTCCGGCACCGTTTGCACCGATTACGCCATAGATGTTGCCATGTGTAAATTTTAGATTTACATCTTTGTAAAGAACTCTTTTTCCAAACTGGATTGCAAGATTTGTAACTGTTATCATTTTATTGTTTTTACCTTATTATATAATAATTGGGTGCAAAGATACTATTTTTTTTTGTAACTTTGCACCGAAATGAAGAATTATACACAATATGGTCGTTCTAACGACTATGCACATTACACGGTTGATAAGCCTGCTTTACTTTTGGAATGGCTTCTTGAGAATGTAAAAGGGGAGAGTAAAAGTAAAATTAAGGCAACACTACAAAATCATGGCATTCGCGTGGGATCAAAGGTAATAACCAAATTTGATTACCCGCTTAAACCTGGTATGAAAATCCATATCAGTAAAAATAAGCGTAATAATGCTTTTAAGAGTAAGTGGATGAAAATTGTCTATGAAGATCAATACTTGGTAGTTATTGAGAAAAATGCTGGTATCTTGTCGATGGCGGCTGGACATTCTTCACTGAATTGTAAGACTGTACTTGACCAGTATTTTAATGAAACTCGTCAGCATTGCCAAGCTCATGTAGTTCATAGGCTCGATCGAGATACAAGTGGCTTGATGATTTATGCGAAAGACAAAAAAACAGAGTTGTCACTTGAGGAAGATTGGCATAATACTGTATATGATCGTCGCTATGTAGCAGTGGTTTCTGGTGAAATGCGAGAGGATGAAGGTACGGTGGCAAATTGGCTGAAAGATAATAGGGCTTATATTACTTTCTCTAGTCCAGTTGATAATGGTGGTAAATATGCTGTCACTCATTTTCGTGTGTTAGATAGAACTCCAAATCATAGTTTAGTTGAATTTAAGTTGGAAACGGGACGAAAAAATCAAATTCGTGTACATACGGCAGATATGGGACATCCTGTTTGTGGTGATATAAAATATGGCAATGGTGACAATCCACTTGGTAGATTGTGCCTTCATGCTTATGTTTTATGTTTTGTGCATCCTGTAACTCATAAACGATTAGAGTTTGAAACCCCAATTCCTGGTAATTTCCGTCATCTGTTCAAATAGTAGCATGATGGACAAAAATGATAATTATCCTTTTTTATTATGAATAATTTTTCTTTTTATATAGTAGCTTTACTTGTCGTTGTTGTTGGCTTTTTGATTGTTAAGAAAGTTACAACATGTCTTTTTAAAACGATAATTGGAATTATAGCTTTTGCTGTTATTCTTGCAATTTATTATTTATATTTTGCTTAAGTTTGTCAGTTGTATTTGAATTTTGATGCATAAGTCGTCTCATGGTTTGATTATTTATGATGGACATGCTATAATATCTCCAAAACGAAAGTTCTATTTTTTGCTATATTTGATTGAAAATCAGTATATTGCTTCGCTGATTTGATAAATGCATGGTAGAAATATAGTGTTTTTGACTTAAAAACATCGTGTTTATGCAGTGAAGTCATAGTGTTTATCTGCTCAGCTGTATGTTTTTACTCATCACCAGTTATGTTTTTGCTGGAAGTGAGGGTAGGGGGTTATTACAAAATATCAAATGGATAGGATAAAATTTGAAATTTTCAAGTGATGTGACGATTCCTGTTGGCTACATTTCTTGATAGTTTATTTTACAGATAATCTAACAGACTGTAAAGAAAATCTGCAGTAGTTCGACTATTATTGTTGTGACAAAATTCAGTGCTTTGATAACATTCTTATGCTCTATTATGAAATACTTATATTGCTTGATAATTTAGGTAATGTATATAAAATGAAAAGGATGCTTGCCCATATAGGTCCGCATCCTTTTCAATTTTACTTCCTAAACTTATGTTCAGGAAAAAATTTTCTTAGAGGTAATTTGTGTTAATTAAGAAATTTAAGCGAATTTTGAAACATTCCTAAAATCACTTTCGGGAAATGCTTCAAGTAGAATTATATGTAAAACTTCAATCTATTTTTGTTTTCTATTTCAAAATTAATAAAAATCTTTTTATATTACAAATTTTGTACGCTTTTTTTTAAAAAAAAACGGAATTTTTGGATAATTTTTTCGAAAAATAGACAAATAATAATGACCTTTTATTCTTAGTTAGATTCTTTTCCTGTTTCATTTTGATCGGATGATTTCTTTTCTTGTTTTTCATCACGATATTTACTAGGAGTTATTCCGATTTTATTTTTAAAAATTCTAGTAAAATATACAGGATCATTGAATCCGCATCGATATGCGACTTCTGCAATTGTGCAATTATCTCCTTCTAGATACATACATGCTTTTTTTAGTCTAAAATCACTGATAAATTCCTTAGGGCTAAGGCCAGTAAGACTCTTTACCTGGTTATAATAGCTGGTACGGCTAAGATGACTTTGTAGTACCATATCTTCTATTTTAAGACCACTTTCAGAGTAATGCTGTTCAAGCCAGTCAAGTTGAGCTTTGACAAAATCGTAATCTTCTGTATGTTGAAAAGCAATTTCGTCAGGGCCAATTTTGAGTATATGCATTTTTGCTAAATTCTCTTTTACCATTTTCTTACGCCACCAGAAAAAGACGAAGATGGCGGATAGTGTTAGGATAATATATATCCAAATGGCAATAGAAGATGCTAAAAAATAAGGTGGCACTATTACTGTTATAACTTTTTCATCATATTGTTCTTTAGAAGCAAATGGTAATACTGCGCGTACTCGGAATTTATAAGTACCAACTGGAATGTCACTAAAGCTTACCATTCTATCTTCTGGAGCATTATGCCATTCTTTATCATGCCCTTCTAGTTTGTAGAGATAATGTACACGATGTTGTAACTGATAATTTAAAGAAGCAAATCTAAATGAAAAAACGCTTGTTCGAGATGGCAGTTCGACTACACCGCTATCAGGTATATAGTAATCATAGGTATTTGTTAATCGAGGAGATTGGAGCTTATCGTTGATATAGAAATCTGTGATAGCTAATTTCAATTGACTACCAGAAGGGGTACCCAATTTATTACAATCTACCAAATAGTAACCGTTAAGAGTTCCAAATATCATTTTACCATTAGGCAAAGTGATAGCTCCCCCTTCACTACAAGTTACTTCACCAACACCATCTGATATGGAATAAGTGGTCAAGAAGTCTTTTTCAGGATTGTAGCTGCAAATATTTTGATCGCTTGAGAACCAAACATCACCAGAATGGCTAAAGGTAATGCTATGAATCTCATTACTAGGTAGTCCATTTTTTTCGGACAAAACCTCAAAGCGATAAAATGCGGAATCCGGTACATATTTAGCTTTAGCCAAACCTCCACCATTTGTAGCAATCCACATATTATTGTTCTTGTCTCGAGCAATTTCGATAATATCATCAGAGAAGAGCTGGCCATTTATGTCTGGTGTCTCAGGGAGTGGGGCTGCTATATATTTGCCATGTGCTTTATGAAATACGAGAATACCTTCAGAGGTTCCTGCCCATATTTCTCCATTTCCTGCCATACAAACAGTTCTAGCCTTTTCATAGGTATTTGATAGACCCGTTATAGGCAGAAACTTTCCGTTTTTATAAGCCTTGATACCTTGTCCATATGAGGCAATCCAAATTACACCATCTTGATCTTCAACAGTTGTATATGTTTTGTCTGTAAGAATAGGTTTATTATTTCCTAAGATGAAGAGACCTTTGTCTTTATTTGAAATCCAAATTCGTCCCTTACGATCTTGCATCATACCATAAATTCTCCCTCCGAGTGATTGTATGAGTTTTTTAGTACCGTCTGCCATAACCTGGTAGATATTACCTTTTTTGTTGCCAACAAGTAGGCGATTTCCTACTTTGTCCCAAAGTATAGCTCGGGTTTCATTTATTGCATATTCATTATTTCCAGGGAAAAGATAGTAGCGGTGTATACGTCGATGTATGAGTTCAAGTCGTTCTAAACCCCTACGGATGGTACTAATCCATAATACACCTTCAGGTACTACGTTATAGGTAGAAACTGTATTGGAAAGGTCCCAAGAATTTGCTGGGTTATTGTGGAAATAGTTGATTTGATCTAGGTTCCTATCATAATATCCAAAGCCACCGTGATTCATTTTAATCCACATAGTGTTACCAAATTCAAAGATTTTGGCACCTTTAACATCAGTTTCTGGCGCAGGAACATCTTGATTGAAATTTTTGATGATGCCACTTTGAAAATTATAATTCGAAATACCAGGATCAGTAGTGGTAAACCATAGTAATCCATGCTTGTCTACATATAATGAAGTGATATTTAGTTTAGTATGCATATCGTATTCTTTCATAAGCTTTTGTGGTTTATGAATGTCGAATTGCAATACTTGTCCTTTCTTTGTGCCAATAAACATATTTCCTTGATGAAATAACATGGTACTGATGTTATTATCCTTGATGTTGTTTGGTCTGGATAAAGTATGTGTTTTTAAATCTAGCAAAAACAAACCTTTATCAGAACTAAACCATAATTTGCCATTGTTATCAGTAACCATGTTGGTAATGTCAAGATGAGCAATTTTGTATAATTCATTACAAAGTTTGCCATCAAGCATAGAAAAACGGTAAATACCTTTTCCTCGGATAAATGCATAGTAAGAGCCATCTTGTCCCATTAGTGTTAGTTCATGAGTACATTTTAAATTGGCTCCATCTTGTTTATTGAGAAATGCAGACTGAATGCAATCTGTTTTTCTGTTCAGAACAAACAATCGATGATCATACATTAGCATCCATATGTTACCTTCTAGGTCTGGAGAAAGTGTTAAAATTCTGTTGTGTAAATGCGGAATGCAACTATTCTTGCCTGTGGTATAGTTAGTGAAATTAAACCCATCATAGCGTGTTAGACCACTCCATGTACCAATCCAAATATATCCATAAGAATCTTGTACAATGTCAGATATGGCATTGCTAGGAAGCCCTTCAGCAGTTGAATAGTGCGTATGTGTTGCTTGATATTCCAGACTGAATGTTTTAAGGCTTATGACTGAGAATATGACGACGGCCCATAGGCGAATACTTAATCTAATCATCTGCTATATATTCTACTTTTCACTTGTTTTTGTTGGTCGAATTTATTTTTGCAAATATACAAAATAAACCCGATAGCGCAAAATGTTATCGGGTTTATCGTTTGTAAGAAAGTTATATTATTTCTAAAATAGTGAGTAGAAATTATGCTTTCATTAAGAATGATTTGAATGCGTTAAAATCATTAGGCATATTAATGCTTTGCTTTTTACCTTTCATGAATTCTGCTAAGCGTGTAGGAATGTCGATGTCTTGATTGATAATATCATCAACTTTTTCTTTAAATTTAGCTGGGTGTGCAGTTTCAAGGAATATACCAACTTCTCCAGGTTCCAAGTTTTCTTTAAGAGCCCTGTAGCCACAAGCCCCATGAGGATCAAGTATATATTTAGTTTCGTTGTAGCATTGGTTCATTGTTTCTTTAATCTGTTCGTCAGTATATGTCGCGCCACTAATCAAGCTTGTAATATCTTTGTGGCTACCTTCGAATAAATCATAAATTCGAGCAAAATTTGAAGGGTCACCAACATCCATGGCATTGGCAAGAGTCTGTACAGATGGCTTTGGATTATATTCACCTGTTTTCAAATACTTATAGAAAATATCATTGGCATTATTGGCAGCTATAAATCGTTTAATAGGTAGCCCCATTTTATAACCAAATAGTCCTGCACAAATATTTCCAAAATTGCCGGAAGGAACGCAAACTACTAAGTTTGATTTATTGTTTCTTTCTAAAATATTAGCTTTTTTAAGCTGTGCATAAGCATAAAAATAATAGAAAGCCTGTGGCAAGAATCTAGCTACATTAATGCTGTTAGCAGAAGTCAGTTTCATGTGTTTATTCAATTCTTTATCCATGAAGGCTTTTTTTACCAATGCTTGACAATCATCAAACACACCGTCAACTTCGAGAGCTGTGATATTCTGTCCGAGTGTAGTGAACTGACTTTCTTGAATTTTGCTTACTTTTCCTTTAGGATAAAGTACATATACATGTATACCGTCTACACCAAGAAAGCCATTAGCAACAGCACTTCCTGTATCTCCAGAAGTCGCAACAAGTACGTTGATGTCTTTTGCGCCTTCCTGTTTTACAAAATATTGTAAGAGACGAGCCATAAATCTTGCGCCTACATCTTTAAATGCTAGTGTAGGGCCGTGGAAAAGTTCCAAAGAATAAATATTATCTTCTACTTTTACGGCAGGAACATCAAATGCTAGTGTGTCATAAACGATTTTCTTCAGAGCTTCAGGTTCAACATCTTCACCGAAAAAAGCATTTGCAACCTTATAAGCTATTTCTTGGAATGATAAATCCTCAATGTGGTCGTAAAATTCCTTTGGTAATTTATTAATAATTTCTGGCATATACAGACCTTTGTCTGGTGCCAGTCCTTTTACTACAGCCTCATGGAGGGTAGCAGTTTCTGCATTTTTGTTGGTGCTATAATATTTCATATGTTTAGTATTTCATAAATGTGTCCATAAATTGTTGTAATTCTATTAAGCCATATTCTCCGGTTGTACAGCTAACTTCGTCATACTGTTGTACCGTATCGGCTTGTATTCCTTTGTACCAAATAAGAAATGGTACAGGTTCTTTTACATGAGTTCGTATTTCGACGGGTGTAGGATGGTCTGGAAGAACAGCGATGCATACGGGTTCATTCCAGGTCATTATTTCATTATAAATAGGTTCAATAACTCTATGATCAAGATATTGTATGGCATTAATTTTTAATTCGAGATCGCCATCATGCCCAGCTTCGTCCGTAGCTTCAAGGTGAAGATATACAAAATCCTGTTTTTTGAGAGCATCTATTGCAGCTTTTGTTTTACCTTCATAGTTGGTGTCTGCCAAGCCGGTTGCTCCTGGAACTTTAATAATATCTAGTCCAGCATAATGTCCTATTCCACGTATAAGATCGACTGCGCTGATAACGCTACCTGATTTTATGGTAGGGTACATTTGCATTAAAGTCTTCATGCTTGGTCGATATCCGCCACTCCAAGGCCAAATAGAGTTAGCTTGTCGTTTTCCTGATGCTGCCTTATTCTTATTATATGGATGTTCTGACAGTAATTGTTGACTTTTTAATATCAAGTCATTTATAAGATCGGCAGTTTCTTTACCTGATAGACGAACTTCTCCTGTAGGTTTTCCATCTAATCCTATAATAGGCTCATGTACATCCTCCCATCCTGGCTCGCTTTTTACAAGAAGAGGTTTCCATTCTTCATTCGGGTGATCGTGTGGAGGAGCACATACGATGTGCTTACTTGCGTATTTTATAATGAGAAGGTGACGATATTGTATACCTGTGATAAATTTCACATGTTCATTCCCAAGTTTTTCATTTAAGTATTTCATGAGAATGTCTCCATCTTCTGTAGACAAGTTACCTCCATTGTGTGTTATAATTTTCCCGTCTTCCAAATAAATGACGTTACAACGGATAGCCATATCTTCTGGAGCCATTTCATAACCGATAGAAGCAGCTTCCAAAGGACCTCTTCCTTCGTATACCTTATTTAAATCGTAGCCCATGATAGCCGTGTTTGCTACCTCAGAACCTGGCATAAAACCTTCAGGGACAGTAATTAATCTTCCCGTTTTTCCTTCTTTAGCAAGGAGATTCATATATGGAGTTTTTGCATATTGAAGTAAAGTCTTACCACCAAGTTTTTCTACAGGGTGATCAGACATTCCATCACCTAAAATAATAATATGTTTCATTTGGTAATCCTTTTATATATTGGCTATTGACATGATATTTGCGAATACACCAGCAGCAGTTACGCTAGCTCCTGCTCCGTAGCCTTGAATTAGCATAGGGAATTCTTTGTAGCGTTCTGTGGTCAACATTACAATATTGTTTGAACCTTCTAAATCATAGAAAGGATGTCGCATGTCTATTTCTTGTAAACCTACACTGGTTTTGCCTCCTTCAAAAGTAGCGACGAATCTCCAACGCTTCTTTTCAGCCTCAAGTTTCTTTCTTTTGACCTCGAATTCTGCATCTAATTCAGGAAGGCGCTTCCAAAAGTTTTCGACATTTCCCTCAAAATATTCTTTTGGAATAAATAGATTTTTTTCGACATCTTCTTGTTCCACTTTGTATCCAGCTTCGCGACTCAGTATAACGAGTTTGCGAACTACGTCTGTGCCGCTCAGGTCAACTCGTGGATCAGGCTCTGCATATCCTTCTTCTTTGGCTAAGCGAACAGTTTCAGAGAAAGGACAATCAGAAGATATTTTATTGAAAATATAGTTTAATGTTCCGCTTAAAACTGCCTGAATCTTAAGTATTTTGTCACCAGAGTTACGTAAGTCGTTTATAGTGCCAATAATAGGAAGCCCAGCTCCTACATTTGTTTCAAATCTGAATTTCACGCCTCTAGATAGAGCTGTGTTTTTTAATCGAATATAGCTAGTGTAATCACTAGATGCTGCAATTTTATTTGCTGCTACTACAGACACATTGTGATCTAAGAGGCTTTGATAAAGAGCGGCCACGTCTTTAGATGCTGTGCAATCTACAAATACCGAATTGAAAATATTCATGGCGATAATGTGGTCTCGAAGTTTTTCCGGTGAACTCGTTTCACTCTTTTTGAGTTCTGCCTTAAAGTTATCCAAATTTAGACCATCTCTATTGTAAATTGCATTATGTGATGAAGCAATACCTACAACATTCAATTTTAGACGACTTCGCTCTTTTAGTTCCTCGTATTGTTTTTTTATCTGTTCTATTAGTTTTCCTCCTACTGTACCAACGCCACAGATAAATAGGTTGAGTACTTTGTAATCTGAAAGGAAAAAACTATCATGGAGAACGTTCAAGCTTTTGCGTAGAACGTCGGACTTGACAACAAATGAAATATTCGTTTCAGATGCACCTTGGGCACAAGCAATAACACTAATACCACTCCTGCCTAGGGTGCCAAAGAGTTTACCTGCAATACCTGCTGTGTGTTTCATTTTTTCGCCGACAATAGCTACAGTAGCAAGGCCTTTTTCTGCGTGCATAGGGAACATGGCGCCATCTTCTATTTCTGCAGCAAATTCATGGTCAAGAACTGCTACTGCAGCATCAGCATCTTCTTCTTTTACGCCTACAGAAGTAGAATTCTCAGAAGAAGCTTGGCTCACTAGGAATACAGATATTCCTTCTTTGGTGAGAGCTGTAAATATTCGTCTATTGACACCTATGACACCAACCATAGACAAACCGGTAACAGTGATTAATGCTACACCATTTATAGAAGATATACCTTTTATCAGTTTATCATCTTCTTGGATATGATTTAAAATAATGGTTCCTGGATTATCTGGGTTGAATGTGTTCTTTATTCTGATAGGAATATTTTTCACACATACAGGATATATCGTTGGGGGATATACGACTTTAGCTCCAAAGTTGCAAAGCTCCATTGCTTCTATATAACTGAGCTCAGGAATTGTATATGCGTTTTTTATGATGCGTGGGTCAGCTGTCATGAAGCCGTCTACATCTGTCCATATTTCAAGAACTTCAGCATCAAGAGCTGCTGCAATAATAGCTGCAGTGTAGTCACTGCCACCTCTTCCTAAATTGGTGATTTCATCAGTATCTCTGTCTCGTGAAATAAATCCTGGAACGAGTGATATACGTGGAAGATCTTCAAATGTATCTTTTACTAACTTGTTCGTCAGTTCGCTATCTAACATGTTTTTGTGATTCTTCCATTCCGTTTTGATGAAATTACGAGAATCAAACCATTTAGCACCTTTGATTAGACTGGCTACGATGTTACTAGAAAGACGTTCTCCATAGCTGACAATGGCATTCTGTGTTTTAGGGCTTAAATCGTGTATCAGATAAACACCATAATAGATACTCTTCAATTGTTCAAAGAGCTGATCAACTGTGTTAAACAGATTTTCGCGTTTTTTGGTATCAGTAATAATGGTGTCGATCATCTTATGATGACGGTCTACCATGGCATCAAATTGATCTTTCCAACGATCGTTGTGTTTTAGTGCTAATTGTGATGTAGAAAGCAATTGGTCAGTAATTCCACCAAGTGCACTAACAACAACTACTACTGATTGCTTTTTCGCTTCAGCTTCTACAATATTCTTTAAACTCAGAATACTGTCTACGGATCCAACTGAGGTTCCGCCAAATTTTAATACTTTCATACTTTTTTAGATTAACGGCCCCGAAACGGACGGGGGGATAATTTTTGTAAATGAGTGAAATAGAATAAAGAGAACCAACGCTCAAAGGCGCCTACCTAACAACAGAGGCGAAATTGATTACTGGGTTTCTCTCTCTTCGAATTTCGATGCAAACAATAGTTTGCTAACTCTGTACGTTTGCAAAAGTACTAATTTTATAAGGTTATACCAAGAAAAATATAAAAAATTGTAAGTAAAACTTTTGAAAAAGCAGATTATTGTAATCATAAAGGTCGAATATATCTTTTTTTTAATAGCTAAAAAAAAGAGTTGCTATCTATCACAGACAACAACCCTTCAGGTGAATAAATAACCTCATATTAATCACTGACCGCAAAGTTATCTATATTTTTTGAGAAGTCCAAACTTCTTTTAAATTTATTTTAAATAGACCGCTTTCTTATGTAGAAAGTGCTGTATTTTGAAAAAAAATGAGTAAGTTTGCGTTTAAAATAAAGTAATATGATTGAAGAATATCAAATTAGAGTGTTGCCTCAGGTTGCAGCTAATGAGGAAAATATTAAGTTATATATCTCTAAAGAGAAGGGATTAGATGTTCGTACTCTGAATCAGGTACGAATTCTTAAAAGAAGTATAGATGCACGTCAGCGTCAAATCTTTGTAAATCTTTCTTTGCGCGTATATATCAATGAGTATCCTCAAGACGATGCTTATGAGCATACAGAATACCCTAATGTTGAGTCGTCGTCACCGGTTATAGTTGTAGGTGAGGGGCCTGGTGGCCTTTTTGCGGCACTTCGTTTGATAGAGTTGGGCTTCCGGCCAATTGTTTTGGAAAGAGGCAAGGATGTACGCAGAAGAAAAGTGGACTTGGCCAAGATAACTAAAACACAGAAAGTTGATGAGGAAAGCAATTATTGTTTTGGAGAAGGCGGAGCCGGCGCTTATTCTGATGGTAAATTGTATACTCGAAGTAAAAAGCGAGGTAATGTAGTAAAAATACTCAATGTCTTTTGTCAGCATGGTGCCTCTACTTCAATATTGTCTGATGCTCATCCTCATATTGGTACAGATAAATTACCTCGTGTAATAGAAAATATGAGAAACACAATCTTGAAGTGTGGTGGTGAAGTTCATTTTGAAACTAAAATGGTGAGACTGATTTTAGAACAGAATGGCGCAGAAAAATCAGTCGTAGGTGTAGAAGCCTTGGATTTAGTTACTCAAGCAGAAAAGATATTTCGTGGCCCTGTTATTTTAGCCACGGGCCATTCTGCTCGAGATGTTTATCGCTATTTGAGTGAAGCAAAAATAGAAATAGAAGCAAAAGGAATTGCTGTTGGTGTAAGGTTAGAACATCCTTCTCTTTTAATCGATCAGATACAATATCATAATAAAAATGGTAGAGGTAAATATCTCCCTGCTGCAGAGTATTCATTTGTAACGCAGGTAGAGGGGCGTGGAGTATATAGCTTTTGTATGTGTCCTGGTGGTTTTGTTATTCCTGCAGCTACTGGACCTCAGCAGTTAGTAACCAATGGTATGAGCCCTGCAAATCGAGGAACTGCATGGTCTAATTCTGGTATGGTGGTTGAAATGCATCCAGAAGATGTGGAGGGAGATGATCCTTTATGTTTAATGCGGTTCCAAGAAAAACTAGAAAAAGACTGTTGGCTACAGGGTAATATGAAGCAGACGGCTCCAGCTCAACGTATGGCAGATTTTGTTAATGGTCGATTGTCATATGATTTGCCAAAATCTAGTTATGCACCAGGGCTTATTTCAAGTCCTCTCCATTTTTGGATGCCTGAATTCGTGGTGAAACGTTTGCAAGAGGGTTTTAAAACTTTCGGAAAACATGCCCATGGATTTCTTACAAATGAGGCCGTAATGATTGCGACAGAAACAAGGACATCTTCTCCTGTCAGAATTTTAAGAGACCGTGAAACTTTAGAACACGTTCGGATTAAAGGACTATTCCCTTGTGGTGAAGGAGCTGGATATGCTGGTGGAATCGTAAGTGCTGGCGTGGATGGAGAACGATGCGCTGAGGCTTGCTCTGCTTATTTAAAAGCGTTATAATCATTAAATATTCTAGTGTAAATGAGGCTCTTTTGTTATAGAAAAACAAAAGAGCCTCATTTTTTGATTTATAAATTATGTGCGATTTTGAAGAAAAAATATATATTAGTACTCTAACTTCCAATATTTTTTACTATATTTACAGCAGTTAACCAATAAAGATACAATGTCATGAATAAAAACGAAAAATTTGTTATAACGATTAATAGAGAGTTTGGCTCAGGTGGCCATGCTATAGGTGAAGAGCTTGCTAGGCAATTAGGTGTTAGATTTATAGACAAACAAATCGTTGAAGCTGTTGCTAATAAATTTAATATAACACCGGAAGAGGCTAGTATTATCGAAAACCGACGTCCTTCGTGGTGGGAAGATTTTGCTCAGTTTTATTCAAACTTCATGAGTATGAATGAATATTTTGTAGATGCTCAAAATATAACTTCTCGTCAGCTATTTTTGGCCCAAAAAGCGGCTATTCGTGAAATTGCTTATCAAGAATCGTGTGTAATTGTCGGAAGGTGCGGATTTGATATTTTCAGAGATGAATCAAATAGTCTGAAATTGTTTATTCATGCACCAAAAGATGTAAGAATTAAGCGGATTATGGAGCGATATAACGTAAATGAAATCAAAGCAAAGGAATTGATAGCTGATAATGATTATACGCGTGAACTGTTTACGAAAACGTTTACAGGATGTAATTGGTATGATGCACGAAATTATGACTTGGCTTTAGATGTGAAAAATTTTGGGGTTCAGGGAGCTGTTGAATTCCTCTTGAACTTTATAGGGTAGCATTTTTTAGAAGAAAATTAATAGATAGATTTATTGTAGGCATAGCTTTAAGCTATGCCTACAATTTCTTAGGTATTTTTTGTATATGTCCCAAAAAAATAGTATTTTTGCAAAGTTTTTGAGTATACAATAAAAATCATTATAATGAAAGTTTCTTATAAATGGCTTAAAGATTATGTCGATTTCGACTTAACCCCACAGGAGACTGCGGACGCGCTGACTTCTACAGGCTTGGAAGTTGACTCACTTGAAGAAGTTCAGTCTATTAAGGGTGGTCTTCAGGGCCTCTTTGTTGGTAAAGTTTTAACTTGTGAAAATCATCCTAATTCAGATCATTTGCATATTACAACTGTAGATCTTGGTAAGGGTGAGCCACAGCAGATAGTGTGTGGCGCTCCAAATGTAGCTGCAGGTCAGAAGGTAATTGTTGCTGACCTTGGATGTGTCTTGTATGATGGAGAAGAAAGCTTTACAATCAAAAAGGGACGTCTTCGTGGTGTAGATAGTTTCGGTATGATTTGTGCAGAAGATGAGATCGGTGTAGGTACATCTCATGATGGAATCATCGTTTTGCCAGAAGATGCAGTTGTAGGTACTCCTGCTGCAGAATATTATCACTTAGAGAGTGACTGGATTATAGAAATAGATATTACCGCTAATCGTGCAGATGCGTTATCTCATTATGGTGTTGCCCGTGATCTTTATGCATGGTTGAAACAGAACGGCTATAAAACTTCTTTGCATCGTCCTGATTGTTCTGCATTTCAGGTTGACAATCAAAATATGCCAATAGATGTCGAGATTGAAAATACGGAGGCATGTAAGCGTTATGCATGTTTAAGCATAGCTGATTGTGAAGTAAAAGAAAGTCCAGATTGGTTAAAAAATAAGCTTTCTGTTATTGGACTGCGACCAATCAACAATATAGTTGATATTACTAATTACGTTATGATGGCTTATGGTCAGCCTATGCATTGCTTTGATGCAGATATGGTCAAAGGTCATAAAATTATTGTTCGTACTCAGCCAGAAGGCACAGAATTTGTTACTCTTGATGGTGAAAAACATATCCTTGGTGAAAGAGATTTGAGCATTTGCAATGCCGAAGAACCTATGTGTATTGCTGGTGTATTTGGTGGCAAGGGTAGTGGTACTTATGAAACAACCAAGAATGTTGTATTAGAGTCTGCATATTTCCACCCAACATGGATTCGTAAGAGTGCCCGTCGTCATGGTTTAAGTACAGATGCTAGTTATCGTTTTGAGCGTGGTATTGATCCTAATGGAGTAATATATGCTTTAAAACAAGCAGCAATTTTGATTAAAGAATTAGCTGGTGGTAAAGTGAGCATGAATATTAAGGATGTATATCCTGAACCGATTGCTGATTTCTCAGTTGATTTGGAATACGATTACGTAGATAAACTTATAGGTAAGGCTATAGGGCATGATACAATTAAGAATATTGTAACTAGCCTAGAAATGAAGATCGTAGAGGAAAGAGATAATGGTCTTAGACTAGATGTCCCTGCTTATCGTGTTGATGTTCAGCGACCATGTGATGTAGTTGAAGATATCTTGCGTATTTATGGTTATAATAATGTTGAAATAGGAACAACATTAAATAGTACATTAACGATTCAGGGGGAAGAAGACCATAAGGCTAAATTAACTAATTTGGTAAGTGAACAGTTAGTTGGATGTGGCTTTAATGAGATTTTAAATAATTCTTTGAGTAAATCTTCTTATTACTCAGATTTAAATATGAATGTCTATACTCAAGATAGCACTGTTAAGGTCATGAATCCATTAAGTTCAGATTTAGGTGTTATGCGTCAGACAATGTTATTCGGAGGTCTGGAGAGTATCGTTCGTAATGTGAATCGTAAACGCCCTAATTTAAAATTTTTTGAGGTAGGAAATACATATATCTATAATAAGGATAAATGGACTGAAGATAGTCCAATTAGCGCTTACGTTCAAGAGAGTCATATAGCTTTGTGGTTGACTGGTAAGCGTGTTCAGGGTAGTTGGGCTCATGCTGATGAAGATTCAACAATCTACGAGATGAAAGCATATGTAGAGAATATTTTCGCTCGTGTTGGTTTGTCTGCAGGTGCTGTCGTTATTAAGGCTAGTGATAATGATATTTTCTCAAAAGGTTTACGTTATGAGAATAGAGGTGGACGTATCCTTGCTGAAGTCGGTGTTTTGAGCTTGAAGATTAAAAAGTTATTTGGCTTACAGAGTGACGTTTATTATGCTGATATTAATTGGGATGCAGTTATGAAGGCTATTCGCAAGAATAAAATTGTGTTCAAGGAAATCAGCAAGTATCCTGCAGTTAGCCGTGACTTGGCTTTGTTAGTAGACAAAAATGTACAATTTTTGGATATAGAAAATATAGCGAAGCAGTGTGAAAAGAAATTATTGAAGTCAGTTGAACTCTTCGATGTGTATGAGGGTAAAAACTTACCTGTGGGTAAGAAGAGCTATGCTGTTAATTTCATACTTCAGGATGATAATAAGACTTTGAATGATAAAGCAATTGATGCTATCATGAAGAAGTTGATTACTCAGTTAACTGGTAAATTGAATGCAGAGTTACGTTAAAATATTGATATACAATAATTTTTAAAATATAATTCCAATGGGAAGAGCATTTGAATATCGTAAAGCGACTAAGTTGAAAAGATGGGGTCATATGGCCCGTACGTTCACGAAATTGGGTAAGGAGATTGCTATTGCTGTTAAGGCTGGTGGTCCAGAACCAGAAAACAATCCTCGTCTCCGTGCTATCATTGCTACTTGTAAGCGTGAAAATATGCCTAAAGACAATATTGTTCGTGCTATCAAAAATGCAATGGGTAAGGATACCAGCGATTACAAGGAAGTTCCATATGAAGGTTATGGCCCTCACGGTATCGCTGTATTTGTTGATACATTGACTGATAATACAACTCGTACAGTTGCTGATGTACGTTCTGTCTTTAATAAGTTTAATGGTAACCTTGGTACACAAGGTTCATTGAGTTTCCTCTTTGATCATAAGTGTGTATTCACTTTTAAGAAGAAGGACGATTTGGATATGGATGAGTTGATTCTTGAGTTGATTGACCTTGGTGTTGATGATGAATTCGATGAGGATGAAGAAGCTCAGGAAATCACGATTTATGGTGAGCCTACAAGTTTTGGTGGCATTCAGAAATATCTCGAAGAGAATGGTTTTGAGATTACTAGTGCTGAATTTACTCGCATTCCTACAGATTTGAAGGATGTTACAGACGAACAGCGTGAGACTATCGATAAGATGGTTGAGAAGCTTGAAGAGTTTGATGATGTACAGAATGTATATACAAATATGAAGCCTGTAGAAGAAGCTGAATAATTAGTTTTCTTTTATAGTAATAAAAAAATGGATGCTAATCAAATGTGATTAGCATCCATTTTTTATTTTGCATTATAGTTACTTTTTTGAATTATTCATCATCTAGTAGTGAAGCTGCTCTAACTCGACTAAGTGTTTCTGGAGTCATTTGTAAATAATTGGCAATATATACTAAAGGGGCACGTAATATTACTTGAGGACTAAGTTTGCACATTTTTTTATATCGATTTTGTGCACTCTCGAATCTTACAAGATCAGCATGTACTTGACTTATGATGAGGCTTTCTTCCAATATTTTTCGATAGAGCATCTGAATATTTGTGTTATGTATAGCCTCTTCTTCTAATCGCTTTTTAGGTAAGCCATACATAAGAGTTGGTTCTAAAGCTTCAACTTGAAGTCGGGTAGGTTCTTCTTTAAAAAGGCTTTCTATACACATAACAATGGTATGATCTTCACCTAAGTGTTCTGTCACTTCTTTTCCATTTTTAAAGTAGAATTGTCGAATGAGTCCTTTTTCTATGTAATATATACTATCACATAAATCACCTTCTTTAAGTATCATATCGCCTTTAGCGAATTTCATAGGAACTAAGATACTTTCTAAGGTATCTAGTTCCTCATGTGTCATTGTACTGTATTTTCTAGCAAGTTCACGAGCGATGTCGCGAGTTGTAGTGGCAATTTCTTTCATTTTTAATCCTCCTTTATGTTAAGGTATATTTTGTCAATCTTGAGTATTAGAAAAACTAGTCGTCAAGTTTCAATACTGCTAGGAATGCCTTCTGTGGAACTTCAACATTTCCAATTTGTTTCATTCTTTTCTTGCCTTTTTTCTGTTTTTCAAGCAACTTACGTTTACGGCTGACGTCACCTCCATAACATTTTGCTGTTACATCTTTACGGACCTGTTTCACAGTTTCACGAGCAACAATTTTGGCACCAATGGCGGCTTGAATAGCAATATCAAACTGCTGTCTTGGTATCAAATCTTTCAATTTTTCACACATTCTTCGACCAAGGGTTGTTGCATTGTCTGTGTGTGTAAGTGTAGATAGTGCATCGACAGGTTCTCCATTCAAAAGAATATCCAATTTTGCTAGTTTGGATGGTCTGAAACTATCAATATGATAGTCAAATGAAGCATATCCCTTACTAATGCTTTTTAGTTTGTCGTAAAAATCAATAACGATTTCTCCTAAAGGAATTAGAAACGTCAGTTCTACACGGTTACCTGTTGTATAAGTTTGATTAATCAATTCACCTCGTTTGTCTAGGCATAATTTCATAATCGGTCCAATGAAATCTGCTTTTGTAATGATGCTAGCACGTATATATGGTTCTTCAATATGATCAATCATGGTTGGGTCTGGTAGTCCAGAAGGGTTATGTACTTCTTTTGCATTACCTTGTTTATCATATACCATATATGATACGTTAGGTACTGTTGTTATGACGTCCATATTAAATTCTCTATCCAAACGTTCTTGGATAATTTCCATATGGAGCAACCCCAAAAAGCCACATCTAAATCCAAATCCAAGAGCAACAGAACTTTCAGGTGAGAATGTTAGAGAAGCATCATTGAGTTGAAGTTTTTCCAATGAAGCCCTTAAATTCTCATAATCAGAAGGGTCAATAGGGTATACTCCAGCAAACACCATAGGTTTAACTTCTTGGAATCCTTCGATAGCTTTTTCACATGGATTGGTGACTTGAGTAATGGTATCACCTACTTTTACTTCGCGTGCATTCTTGATACCGCTAATAATATAGCCTACTTCACCACATGATAGCTCTTTACGTGGTATCATGTCCATCTTTAATACGCCTATTTCATCTGCATCATAGTCCATGCCTGTATTAAAGAATTTAACATGATCACCAGAATGAAGTGTTCCATTTACTATCTTAAAGTAGGCAATAATACCTCTAAAAGAATTATAGACAGAATCGAATATTAATGCCTGAAGAGGAGCGTTTGGATTTCCAGTTGGGCTAGGTATTCGGGTTACTACAGCTTCAAGAATTTCATCTATTCCTTCTCCAGTCTTTCCTGAACAACGAAGTACATCTTCTGGCGCACAACCTAACAAGTCAACAATTTCGTCTTCTACTTCATCAGGCATAGCTGATGGCATATCTATTTTATTCATGACAGGGATAATTTCTAAGTCATGTTCGATAGCCATATATAGATTTGAAATGGTTTGAGCTTGTACACCTTGTGAAGCATCTACTACGAGAATCGCTCCTTCGCAAGCCGCAATACTACGGGAAACCTCATAAGAAAAGTCTACGTGTCCCGGAGTATCGATAAGATTAAGAATATAGGTTTGTCCATCGTTAGCCTTATATTCCATTTGAATGGCATGACTTTTAATTGTTATGCCTCTTTCTTTCTCCAAGTCCATATCGTCAAGCATTTGACCTTCTGTAATCTGGATAGTCTTCGTCTTCTCTAAAAGACGATCGGCTATGGTTGATTTACCATGGTCAATGTGAGCGATAATGCAAAAGTTTCTTATTTGATTGATATTCTCCATTAATAAATATTGCCTATTTTAATGCAAAGATAGCAAAAAGATTTTACTTAAATAATGAGTCTTACAAATTTTTCTTATTTTTGCAGTATAAAATGAAGCTATGATCAGGAAATATTTATTTTTATTTACAGTTTTAGTAGCTTTTCCATCCTTGTTCTTTCTTTTTGTTGGGTGTAGGAAGAGTATTGAGGATAGGGCAGTGGAAGAGGCTGCTTTATATACTAAGAGATTTTGTCCTACTCCTTATCGAGAAGATTCTCGTATGGATAGTGTAACATTTGATAAAGAAACTCACACTTATACTTATTATTATACTTTTAGAAATAAGTTAGATGATAAGGTTATGCTAGGTAAGAATCATAAAGGCATAAGAGAAGCGTTGCGTAAAAATTTAATGAATGATACTGGAGTTAAAATTTATAAGGATTATGGATTTAAGTTTCGTTATTTAGCTCGCTCACTTCGTAATGGTGATATCATTCTTGATGAGACGTTTACAAAGCGTCAATACGTTATTTGATTCTGCATAGAAAAAGGATATAGTTAAACTTAACTATATCCTTTTTTATGTTTAAATAATTATTTTTGATACAGATAACGTTTTATACTGCGCTTTGGTGTCTTTTCAAATTCTTCATCATGGATGCGAATTTCAGAAACTTTACTGTAATTTGGCATCATTGAATTGAGCTGAATTCTGTCTTCCTCCATAATGTTTTTGATATCTTCGGAGGTAAAGTTCATGGCTTTGGCTTCATCAAAGTCGGGGTGAACTAAGCCTATCAATTTTTCTCCTTCCTGAATGACAACACTTTCGTTTACTAGAGCAAGTGAATTGAGTTTATCTTCTATTTCTTCAGGATATATATTTTGGCCGTTAGAACCTAAAAGCATATTTTTGCTACGTCCACGAATAAAGACATTACCATCACCATCCATAGTACCTAAGTCTCCTGTATGATACCACCCATCTTTATCTATAACTTGTGCAGTAGCTTCTTCATTTTTATAGTAGCCAAGCATGACATTTGGGCCTTTTGTTAAAATCTCCCCAGCAATATTTTCAGGATCCTTACTGTCTATTTTAACCTTCATGTGAAGAGCTGCTCGTCCGCAACTACCTTTTACGAAAGTAGAGTAGTCGGCATAACAAATAATAGGTGCGCATTCTGTTGCGCCATATCCTACGGTATAATTAAACTTGATTTGCTTGAGGAAACTTTCTATTTCTTGATTAAAGGCTGCTCCACCAAGAATGATTTCATAAAATCGTCCACCAAAAGCTTTTGTAACCTGTTCGCAAATTTTTTCCTTTACTTTTCCACTAATTACAGGCATGTGGAGCAACATACGCATTTTATTATTCTGTATCTTAGGAAATACCTTTTTGCGGATAATTTTCTCGATAATCATTGGTACTGCAATAATTATCTTAGGCTGGATGCTTCCAAAAGCTTCTGCAATAATTGCAGGACTAGGTATTCGAGTGAGGTAATAAATATGGCAGCCTTTTATGAATTCAAAAATAAATTCGAAAGCCATACCATACATGTGAGCCATAGGTAATATACTAATAACAGGGTCACCTTGCTTGAGTTGTTTACCTAGTACGGATTCTGCAAAATCAGCATTGCTCCAAAGTGCTCTGTAAGGAATCATAACTCCCTTTGAAAATCCGGTAGTACCGCTTGTATAGTTAATTAAAGCTAGCTCATCAGGATTTTGTTCTTTATAATAGTTAATATGCTCTTTGCGGAAATATTTTGGGTATTTATGTCCAAATATTTCGTTCAGGTGTTCACGTGCATATGTTAGTTTATCAGTTCGTGATATCACTAACGAGTAGTCTGGAATATATATGATACCTTCTAGGCCAGGCATTTTGGTTGCATCAATCTGCGTGGCTACAACATCACCAACAAAAAGCAGTTTTGCGTCGCTATGATTAACGATATTGTGAATTTGTTCTGGTGTAAATTCGTGGAGAATTGGTACTGCTATTGCGCCATATGTTAATGTTGCCAAAAATGCTGCTCCCCAACTTGCGCTATTTCGCCCACAGAGAGCTATTTTATCACCCTTTTGCACACCACTATTTTCAAACATGATGTGTAATTTCTCTATTTTTCTCGCTACGTCGTGATATTGTAGTGTTACGCCTTTATAATCTGTTAAAGCATCCATATCCCAATGGTCTATGATACTCTTTTCTATCATGGCGTTAAAACTTGGAATGTTTATATTTTCCATATATTTTTATCTCTTTTGTTCACTATGTTGGTGATACGATAGGGAATTATAGTGTATCTTGATATAAATATCGTTTTATACTCTTTTTAGGAGTCTTCTGAAATTCTTCACCATGAAGGCGTATATTTGATATTTTACAGAAAGGAGGCAACATTTTGTTCAATTGTTGTCTGTTTTCTTCCATAATGTTTATTAGGTCATCATCTGTGAATCCCATAAGTTTTGCTTCTTCCATATCTGGGTGAACTAAACCTACTAGCTGATCATCTTTTTGAAGAATGATACTTTCATTTACCATAGCCATAGAGTTAAGTTTATTTTCGATTTCTTCTGGATAAATATTTTGGCCATTTGAGCCAAGAAGCATATTTTTGATTCTTCCACGAATAAATACATGGCCATCTTCGTTCATAGTGGCTAAATCACCAGAATGATACCATCCATCTTTGTCAAGAGCTGCTTTTGTAGCTTCTTGATTTTTATAATAGCCTTGCATCACGTTTAATCCTCTTGTGAGAAGTTCTCCTGGTATGTTTGTTGGGTCTTCACTATTAATTTTAACCTCCATATGGTCTACTGGTCTACCACAGCTACCTGAAACAAAATCATGCCAATCGCTGAATGTAATTAGTGGCGCGGTCTCTGTTGTACCATAACCTACTGTTATAGGGTAGTGGATGCTCTTAAGGAATTGTTCAATTTCAGGATTTAGACTTGCTCCACCTACAATGATTTCATAGGCATTACCTCCAAATTCTTCTTTAACAAGTTCCAGTATTTTTTCGTTAATTTTCTTTTTCACCACAGGCATGTTCATTAGCAGTCGCATGCGATTGGTCTGTATTTTAGGGAAAATCTTTTTTCTGACAATTTTGTCCACTATAAGCGGTACAGAGATGATGATGGCTGGATGGATAGCTTGGAAGGCTTCATGGATGACTGTAGGACTAGGGAGTCGTGTGAGAAAGTATATATGATTTCCAGCTATAAACTCAAATAAAAATTCGAATGCCAAGCCAAACATATGAGCCATTGGAAGTATAGACAAAACATTGCAATTTTTAGGAAGATGAGTTCCTACATGGTTCATCAAATAATCTATGTTACTCCAAAGGGTGCGATAAGGTAACATTACGCCCTTTGAAAAACCTGTTGTACCACTAGTGTAGTTGATTAATGCTAATTCTTCAGCTTCATCGACATGATAATGCACGTGTTCAGCACGAAAATATTTTGGGTATTTCTCACCAAACATAGCATTTAGATGTTCTCGAGCATAGTTCAGGCTCTCTGAACGTGATTTAATGATAGAAAAATCTGGCAAATAGATAACACCTTGTAGATTAGGCATTTCTTCTGGATCAATTTGCGTAGCTACAACATCGCCAACATAGAGAAGTTTCGCTTCACTATGATTTACTATATTATGAATTTGCTCTGCTTTGAATTCATGTTGAATAGGAACGACAACAGCTCCATAAGTAATTGTAGAAAGATACAATACTGCCCAATTTGCACTATTTCTTCCGCATAACGCAATTTTGTCACCTTTTTGAATACCGATATTCTCAAAAATGATATGCGTCTTTTCTATTTTGCGGGCAACATCGTGAAATTGAAGTGTTTTACCTTTGAAGTCTGTCAAGGCATCTCTGTTCCAATTATCTTTAATGCTTTTTTCAATTAATGAATTAAAGCTAGGTATATGTTCCATTGCACAAAAAAATATTTTGTGTGCAAAGGTAATCCTTCTTTGGCACATTTCCAAAAAATATGTGCAATTTTTTTTCTAAATCGGAAAAAAAGCCGATTTTAGGAGAAAAATCGAAAAGTGTAAATAGTATTCTTATACTGCGGAATAGTAAAAAGTCTATTCGTAATGCATACTTTTAGCAGGGTTAATCTTGCTGATTACATAGCTTGGAGCTATAAGGATGAAGGTGCATATTAGCATAGTTGCTATATTGATAAGTACGATATATAGCCAATTAAACTCTACTGGAACAGTACTTACATAGTATGTTTGAGGATCTAATTTGATTAGGCTTGTGTATTGCTGTAGCACAATGAGTCCCAAACCAATGATATTACCTATCAGTAAGCCTCTTCCTATAATAAAAACAGACATCCATAAAAATGTATGGCGAATGGTCTTGTTTCTTGCGCCGAGTGCTTTTAGTATACCTATCATATTGGTACGTTCTAAAATGATGATAAGTAGTCCTGATATCATTGTTATTCCGGCTACAGCTAGCATGAGACCAAGAATAACCCAAACATTTAAATCCATCAATCCCAACCAAGCAAATATTTGAGGATTTATTTCCTTGATAGTGGAGCTAGAATATGTTTCTCCATAATGGTCAACGGTTTTGTTTACTTTACCAATAATACGATTGGCAACAATTGGTAATTGTTCGAAATTCTCAACTTGTAATTCTGCACCGCTAACTTGGTCATCTTCCCAACCATTTAATTTTCTTGCTGTGTATAGGTCACAGAAACACATTATCTGATCGTATTTCTTAAGGTTAGTTTCGTAGATGCCACAGATTGTAAAGCGACGTGCTCTAACACCATTATTATCAATAAAATATGCAAAAATCTTTTGATTGGATTTGAGATTCAATTTATCTGCCATAGTTTTAGACACTAAAATCTTGTTATGGCTCGCTTTATCGTCAAAGTGGGGGATAGTACCCTCTATCATACTATTAGCAATAAATGTTGAATCCCATTCAGGTCCTACACCTTTAAAGTTTACTCCTAGAAAGTCATTATTAGTTTTGAGTAATCCTTGCTTGTAAGCAAATCTTTGTACATGCTTGATTCCACTGATGTGTTTAAGAACATTCATCATAGAATCATTCATCGCTACAGGATACTGTTCCGTACCCTGGCTTTGCAAACTAAGAAAATTACCAACTTGTATATGACTACCAAATCCTATAACTTTATCGCGTATTGTATGTTTAAATCCGAGGACAACACAAACTGAAATAATCATTACTGCCAAACCAATAGCAACACCTGCTGTTGCAATGTGAATAGCAGGTCGTGATACTTTACGTTTGTCACCTTTATCAAGGAATATTTTTCTCGCTAAAAATAATGATAAGTTCATTTCTATTGTTGTCCTCTATAATTTATTCATTTACTCGGCCTGGATACGCTTCCAAAGCCTTGCCTAAAATAAATAAGGCACGTTGTAAATCTTTCTTTTTGAGTACGTAGGCCATACGAACCTGATTAAAACCAGCGCCAGGTGTAGTGTAAAAACCTGCTGCAGGTGCCATCATAATTGTTTCTCCTTCATAGCTAAATTTCTCTAAACACCAGCGGCAGAATTTTTCAGCATCGTCTACAGGAAGTTTAGCTACTGTATAAAATGCGCCCATAGGAATTGGAGAGTAAACTCCCGGAATTCTGTTTAGACCATCAATCAGGCATTTTCTGCGTTCTACATATTCATCATAGACTTCACGATAGTATTCTTCGGGAGCATTAAGTGATGCTTCTGCTACTATCTGACCTATTAAAGGTGGAGATAAGCGTGCCTGGCAGAATTTCATGACAGCCTGTTTGACTTCTGGATTTTTGGTAATTAAAGCGCCTACTCGAATACCACATTCAGAGTAGCGTTTTGATACAGAGTCAATAAGTATTGCATTATTCTCAATACCTTCTAAATGCATACAAGAAATATATGGCGATCCTGTATAGATATATTCGCGATAAACCTCATCGGAAAATAGATATAAATCATATTTTTTTACCAAATCTCTTATTTGGTTCATTTCGCGTCGGGTATAGAGATAACCTGTAGGATTGTTTGGATTACATATCATGATAGCGCGAGTGCGCTCATTAATCAATTCTTCAAATTTCTCAACTTTTGGTAATGCAAACCCCTCATCAATGCTTGTTGCAATGGTGCGAATTTTAGCTCCTGCAGAAATGGCAAATGCCATATAGTTAGCATAAGCAGGTTCTGGTACAATGATTTCGTCTCCAGGATTAAGACAACTCATGAAGGCAAAAAGCACAGCCTCACTACCCCCTGAAGTGATGATAATATCATCAGGTGCTACATTGATATTGAATTTCTTATAGTAGTTTACCAATTTCTTTCGATAGCTAAGATAGCCTTGAGATGGTGAATACTCTAATACTTTGCGGTCAATGTTCTTAAGAGCATCAAGGCCACATTGTGGAGTAGGCAGGTCTGGCTGTCCGATATTTAAATGATAAACTTTTATACCGCGTTCTTTAGCAGCGTTTGCCAATGGTGCCAATTTTCTGATAGGCGATTCTGGCATTTCTATTCCGCGTACTGATATTTCTGGCATATCTTTTTTCGGTTATTTTTAATTATCAGTTGGCAAAGGTATTAAAAAAAAAAAATACAGTCGAATAAAATCAAGTTTTTCTCATTATAAAAACAAAAAGAGTAGCTCTGAAGCTACTCTTTGATATTAATATGCATATTTTAGTAAATTCTTGGTCCAAATATGAACGTGCCAACACGAACCATGGTGGATTGGTGCTTAATGGCTAGTTGGTAATCATTACTCATACCCCAACTTCGTTCACAGAAATGATTATCATTAGTAAAATACTTTTGCTTTATTTCATCAAAGAATTTAGCTGCGATATCAAATTCCTTTTCAATAAGCTGAGTATCATCTGTATTACTTGCCATCATCATGAGTCCGCAGATCTGTACGTGTTCCAGTTCTTTCCATGTTCCTTCGGCTAGTAGGTTTCGACAGTCATCTAGGGTGAGTCCGTATTTGGTTTCTTCTTCTGCTATATGTAGCTCCAAAAGCACGTTGATGATCCTGTCATGTTTGGCAGCTTGCTTGTTGATCTCTTTTAATAATTTAAAAGAATCTACGGCTTCTATCATGGATATATAGGGCGCAATATATTTTACTTTGTTTGTTTGTAAGTGTCCTATAAAGTGCCATTCTATATCTTTTGGAAGGCTTTCTACTTTCTTGGCTAATTCTTGTTCGTGACTTTCACCGAAGATGCGTTGTCCTTCTTGATAGGCTGCTTCGATATATTCATTAGGATGATATTTACTGATAGCAACGAGGCGCACGTCCTGAGGCAGGTTGTCAAGCACCTCGTGCAAATTCTTTGCTACGTCTGTTTGCATATTTTATTTTATTCTGCTACTTGTTCAGTAGTATTGTTTTGTTCAAATTCTGGTACATCGTTCACTTCTTCTTTTTTCTTAGGAGCATGATGTTCAAACACATCCATAATCTGTGTTTCCTGAATGCTTGATGTAATGTAGTCAATCATTGTACCCCCCATAACCTCATCAATATTCTTGATGGCTCCATTGACAGAATTAGCCTGAACTAGATAAGTTACAGTTGATTTCTTTTCTTTTTCTGTTTTCTCGTCGATGGTGATAAACTGTAGCTTGGCTTTGTACCATTTATCGTCAGCATCAGCATCGCTAAAAAATATTTCGCCATAAGTTGCATGCTTTATATCTGTGATGTCCATTTCGCCACTGATATATACAGACATCTCATCTATAATGCTGCTTTCTGCTTCGGTAAAGCTCAGAGCGTCAACTACATATTGTTCTGTAACT
This sequence comes from Segatella baroniae B14, assembly GCF_022024235.1. Taxonomy (GTDB): domain Bacteria; phylum Bacteroidota; class Bacteroidia; order Bacteroidales; family Bacteroidaceae; genus Prevotella; species Prevotella bryantii. Next base: position 1,139,572 of record NZ_CP091799.1, on the reverse strand, counting down.
TTCTTCTGCATACCGTCTTCCATCATTTTCTCATAACGGATCTTGGTTTCAAACCATGTGGATGTTCTTGTTCTCATCTTGTTATTTCTGTTTATTTTATAATAATCTTTTGTCTGTTAAGAATATAAATTCCTGGTTTTAACTTGATATCTCCATATTTACCTAGGTATCTTCCATCAATTGTGTAGATTTTATTGTCTACTACATTATTTTCGATAATATCATAGTTTACTTGATCTATTCCGGTAGAGATATTTTCTTTTAAGTAGTTAAATGTGAGAGTGCCATTAGCGTTCTCTGTTATCTTATACATGGGATTGCTGATAACCACTCCGTCGTTTAGTGCTATACTGCTTATTTGAGTAACTTTATTTGTGCCAGGAAAAGGATCACCAGCCATACTTATATAGTAATTCGTTTGGTCTTTAGCGTAAAATGATATGAGTTCGCCGTCTGCTGGTAATATGGTTAATCTTGGTTTGTATCCTCTATTAGGAAAATCAAAGATATTTACAGTGTCTTCATAATCTACTAAATATACAAGCATACCATGTCCTGGCATATTCGTATATAAACCTGTTTTTTGTATATTTTGGATGATAGCATATTGTTTGGCATTCTCATCTTGTTGTATCTTGTAGGCCTCTGTATTTGGTTGTAGGGTTATGATTGAGGTGTCGTTCTTGAGGTAAGAGATATTTTGCCATCCCATAACTTCTTTTTCCCAGGGTGTGTATGGGGTAGGAGAGTATCCTGTACCATTATGATTGTATTCACCACCATCCATCAGGTCCCAATACTCTAGTCCTGGCTTACTTTCACTTTCTGAATACATATCTGGTAATCCAAGAGCATGTGAAAACTCATGAACGAAAATACCTAGGCCATTTATGCAGTAGGTAGGTACATTTGGAAAATGCTCTCTAAATCCAGGATAAAAATTCAATTCATTGCTTAGGCCATACAATTTGATATTTTTATTATCGCATGTTAGATTACTTGTCGTTGTAATTTTGGGATAGATGTCGTTCTTATTGTTAGAGTTACTTTGAGAATATCCTGCACATATCAAAAAAACAAGATCCACGTCGCCATCATTATTGGAATCATATTGTGAAAAGTCAATTTGATTGTCTACTTGTTGGCAGGCTTCTTTTAGTAGAGTGCTTTCTTCAGAATTGCTATAATAGCTTATGCTACTAGATACTGTAATGGGACCAATAACGTCGAATTCTGGTGAGTATTGCCCGTTACTAACATTTTCGAAATAGCCTTTGACACTAGTACTATTTTTTGTATTCCAGTTGCCAAAGTCTGTTAGTTGATTTGTGCTGTTTAAATATTCATCGAAAGCTTCTAGGGGCTGGTTTATACGGAATACTGTATCTTGGAAGTTTACGAGTATGACAAGGGCTTTTGGACATCCTAAATGTGGAAAATATTTGATGTTAGAAATGCCATTTCCTATATTCGATTTAGCCAAAACTGATGATAGATTTGGCTTATTGAAGGATACTTGCTTTTGTTTCGCAATAAGTTCCTTTTCCTTGCTATTTCTGTCTTCAGAATTATGAGCTAACAGAGTTGAGGCAGAAATATTTCCTAGTTCATCTATTTCTGCTATATAGTAACTATCTTTTTGTTGGCATACTATAACTCCATCTAGAGTAGTAGTCCAGTGAAAATGCTCATCTCCATGACCTTGAATAATCAGAATTGTACCATCTTTCTGCATTACTTTCACAGGTGTCGGATTAACTTTAGCTGCAGAGACTTGAATTGTTGTTAGTATGCTTAATAGTAAAAATATAATTTTTCCCATTTTATTGAGATTTAGTCTATTTGAAGAAATATTGTCCTTTGTTCTGTGTCATTTTTCCCCAATCTATTGCGTGTTTAGGACAGTGATGAAAACATGCAAAACAGGTTAGGCATTGTTGATTGTGTTTCCAAGTAGGAGTTTTTCCATGTCCACCTTCGATATTGTGAACTGGACAAGCATTAGTGCAAATGCCACATCTGATGCATTTGTTTACATCCACTTTGAAATATTTATCAGTTACCAAAACATGTTTGAAAATGCCTCCAAGTACTTTGGAATATAGCCATGGAGTGGGACCTTTTACTAATGAAAAATGCCCTTTTTGTCGCTTTATGATAGCTTCTGCTATGGATTGAAGCTGTAGTTTGGCATTATTATATTTTTTTTGCTGATTTTCAGTAGTATCAATGTTCATTCCTGGTAATCCTATATATGATTCTGGCATGATGATATTAAAGGCGGCATCAACTTCCTGGATATATAATGCATTGAGGGATGAATTGTGCTTGATATCTTTGTGGAGATAATTAAGCGTTTGACCGATTTCATCCCCAGCAGTCAGTAGAACGAAACAGTAGGGCTTAATTCCTTTTTTGCTATTTCTATCAGAGATATCAATAGTGAGTCGTGCTATGAATTGATCTATGATTTTTGGAGTTCTCCATCCATGAACAGGAAAAATAAAACCAATTGATTCATCTTCGCTTAAGGGATATGTACAGTCGCCCTGAAGAGCATCTGTAATATTAATGAGACGTTCTCTGGTCTTAGCAGCAAGTTGGATAGCTACCCATCGACTATTGCCTGTAGCAGAAAAGTAAAAAATCATATTTGTAGGATGTTTTGTATGCAAAGGTAATTATAAAAAATGAGAAAATGTCATAATAGAATGTGATATATGGTTGTGGTGAACAAAAAAAAATCTAATTATTTTGTTTTATACGAAAATATAATTATCTTTGCGATTGAATAAATTAAAAAAGAAATAATGGATACTTTATTCTACTATTAAGTTGGAATTTAGTAAAATCTGTGTGATTAGCACTTTTCTTGATTTTTTAAGTCTTTGATTTTAGTAGAAATATTCAATTGCTGAATAGGTCTTTAGTGAGATTGAAGACTATGGACTATGAGATACAAACAAATTTTCTTTTTATACTTGAGTTAATTTTATACGAAAGGCATGACGAGCTGTGAAGCTGGCCATGCCTGTTTGTTTATTTATAATCTTTTATGGTATAGTAGAAAATACTTGTTATATAATCTTTTGATTACTTTTTCTCTGTCATATTTCCTTCAATATACAAACGAGTCATTTCTACCTTTCCATTAGTTCTAACGGTAATGGTCTTCTTAAAATGGCCAGGAAATTTCCCTTTACCATTATAAGTTACGCTGATTGTACCTTTTTGTCCTGGCATTATAGGCTGTTTTGTGTAGTTAGGTACAGTACATCCGCAACTAGCTATGGCTTGGTTTATAACTAAAGGTTTGTCACCTATATTTGTGAAAGTGAAAGTCGCCTTTTGTACAGGGTTTGACTCTTCAAAGTTTCCGAAATTATTCGTTAACTTGTCAAATTTGATTTCAGCTTGTGCATATGTTGATAAAATACTTACCATCATCATCAACATTGCTAAAAATATCTTCTTCATTTTATTCATTGATATAATTAATTTCAAAATTTTGACGCAAAAATACAGAGTAAGTTTAGTATAACGATAAAAATTTGCAATGTTTAACTAATAAATGATTATAAAAAAAGGTCAGATGACAATCTGACCTTTTATAAATAATTATTTTTATTTACTTGATATCAATAACTTGTAATATTCAGTTGCACCAAGTAAAAAGCATCCTGTGCCATAGTCCTCAAAATCAGGTACCTTTGTATAGGATAGAGGTTGACCTGCAGAAGGGTCTTTGCCTGTGCCTTGAACCCATCCTAAAAAGCCATCTGTGTGAACGCAGTCTTTTTCGAGTGCATTCCAAGCTTTATCTGCTGCCGGGCGATAGAGTTTTGCTTTTAGAAAACCTTTTTGGATGCCCCAACTCATGCCATAAAGAAAGAGAGCTGTACCTGTAAGTTCTTTGCCTCCAAAAGTAGTTGGGCTGACAAGACTTACATTCCAAAATCCATCTTCACGTTGACATTTTAAAATTCCAGTGCTCATAGCTACGAAATCTTTTTTTAATTCTTTATAATATGGGTCTTTTGGATCAAGTTCTTTCATTACTCTGACTAATGCTGCATAAACCCATCCGTCACCACGACTCCAGTAACAATCATTACCGTCAGCTTCTTTATAAGGGGGAACATAGTCAGCATCTCGATACCATAGCCCTGTCTTAGTGTTGAAAAGACCATCTCCACATTCGTTTCGACTCCATCTGTATGCTTTCATAGCATAGTCCATGTATTTGCGGTCTCCAGTTACTTTGTACATCTTGGCATATAGAGGCATAGCCATCTGGATAGCGTCAATCCATGTCCAATAATTAAGTCTTCCTGAAGCTATCTGCAAATCCATGTTTTTAATCATATTCTCAATCATGAATTTGTTTTTCTTGCCCGTCTGGACATAGCGATCTATATATGTTTGTCCACAACATTGATCGTCAGCATCCGTAGTTTTTACGCCGTTTCTTGGACCCCATTTGTGAAAATTAGCCCATGTATCGGTATAGTCTATATATTTCTGGTTGCTATCGATGCTGTAGAGGTCCATAAGACCTTCATAATATACCGCACGAGTCCATAAATTACTTGGACGAATTTTTTTAACAAAAGTAGGAGTTGTAGGGTCGGCGTATTTTGCCATAAAGTAAGCGTTTGCTTTCTGAGCTGTAGCAAGAACTTCTTGAGCATTCTGTGCAAAAGAAGAGGTCGCTACTAATGCTAGAAGGCCTAAAATAAATGTCTTTTTCATTATCTTTTTATCAGGTTTTTGAGATATTGTAATTATGGTTATGGCAAACTTACTACTTTTTTCTCAAAATCCAAAGTCTGATGGCAAAAATTATAGAAGTAAGCAGAAATCAAAGAATATTGCAGAGTAGTCAATAGTATAAGCTCTATATTTCTATGATTTTAATCATTATATTTTTTGTGTTTCAATATTTTTGCTGTAACTTTGCATTTCAAAGAATATTATAATAATACTAAATATGTATAGATCAAATACGTGTGGAGAGTTGCGACTCTCTGATGCCGGTAAAAATGTAACTTTAGCTGGCTGGGTACAACGTTCACGTAAGATGGGTGGTATGACATTTATCGACCTGCGTGATCGCTATGGTATTACACAACTTGTATTTAATGAAGCTGACGACAAAGCTCTTTGTGAGGAGGCTAATAAATTGGGTCGTGAGTTTTGTATCCAAGTCAAGGGTATCGTTAGTGAGCGTCAGAGTAAAAATAACAAGATTTCTACAGGTGATATTGAGATTATCGCCAAGGAACTTCAAGTATTGTCACCATCTCTCACTCCTCCTTTTACTATTGAAGATGAAACTGATGGCGGCGATGACCTTCGAATGAAATATCGTTATCTTGATATACGTCGTAATGCCGTTCGTAAGAATTTGGAACTTCGTCATCGTATGACTATCCTTATTCGTAATTTCCTTGATAGTAAGCAGTTCATGGAGATTGAGACACCTGTTCTTATCGGTTCTACTCCAGAGGGTGCACGCGACTTTGTCGTTCCATCTCGTATGAATCCAGGACAGTTCTATGCATTACCACAGAGTCCGCAGACTTTGAAGCAGTTGCTGATGGTAGCTGGTATCGATCGCTATTTCCAGATTGCGAAGTGCTTCCGTGATGAGGACCTTCGTGCTGATCGTCAGCCTGAGTTTACTCAGATAGACTGTGAGATGAGTTTTGTAGATCAGGATGATGTTATTAACCTCTTTGAAGATATGGCTCGTCATCTTTTCAAAGAAATTCGTGGCGTCGATATACCAAAGATGCAGCAGATGACTTGGCAAGAGGCTATGAAGAAATATGGTAGTGATAAACCTGATCTTCGTTTTGGTATGGAGTTCGTAGAACTCATGGATGTACTGAAGCTTGGTAAATTTGGTGTATTTGATGAGGCTGCTTATATTGGTGGTATATGTGTACCTGGTTGTGCTAATTATACTCGCAAGCAACTTGATCAGCTTACAGACTTTGTAAAAAGTCAGCAGGTAGGTGCTAAAGGGCTTGTGTATATTAAGTATAATGAAGACGGTTCTGTAAAGAGTTCTATTGATAAGTTCTATACGACAGATGATCTTGCTAAGGTAAAAGAAGCGATGGGTGCTAATAATGGTGACCTTGTATTGATTTTGTCTGGTGATAAACCAAATAAGACTCGTACACAGCTTTGCTCACTTCGTCTAGAAATGGGTAATCGTTTAGGCTTAATGGATAAAAATGTTTTCAAGTGTTTGTGGATTGTTGACTTCCCTCTCTTTGAGTGGAGTGATGAGGAACAACGCCTGATGGCAACACATCATCCTTTTACAATGCCTAATCCTGATGATATTCCATTGCTTGATGAGCATCCTGAACAGGTGAGAGCTAAGGCATATGATTTTGTATGTAATGGTATTGAAGTCGGTGGTGGTAGTTTGCGAATCCATGATACTAAGTTGCAAGAAAAAATGTTTGAGGTACTTGGTTTTACACCAGAACGTGCTGAAGCTCAATTTGGTTTCTTGATGAATGCTTTCAAGTATGGAGCTCCACCACATGCAGGCCTTGCCTTCGGACTTGATCGTTTTGTAAGTATTCTTGCAGGTCTTGATAGCATCCGTGATTGCATCGCATTCCCTAAAAATAATTCAGGACGTGATGTAATGCTTGATGCTCCATCTGCATTGGATATGAAACAACTTGATGAATTGCAGATTAAGGTTGACTTACATCAAGAAAAGTAACATATAACTTGACAAAATGCCCTTTTTAGGCTAATTCTTGTTGCAGATTGCTTTTTATTTGTTATTTTTGCGGTAGATTTTTTTTATTAGTGAGATATCCTTGATGCTTATGCATCAGTATGAAGGAATACTCTAAAATTTAAATTATTTACTAAAATATGGCAGAAAAGAAATCAACTAAGACAGCTGTAACCAAAGCAGCTCCAAAGAAAACAGCAAAGAAAACAACATTGATTCTCAATGCAGAAAATGTAGGTTTTAAAGCTGGTGATGTTTATCAGGCACTTGCTGCAGCTGAGAATCCATTGGCAGTAGCAGATATCGCTAAGGCAGCTAATATTAGCAAAGAAGAGGCTTTACTAGGTATTGGTTGGCTTTTTAAAGAAGGAAAAATTAAAGACGAAGATAATAAGATTGTTCTCGCCTAAATTTTAAAGAACGATAAGAAAGCCGTGAGCATAATGTAGCTTGCGGCTTTTTTAATTATTTATATATGCACGAATACGATAGAGAAATATTTAAGGTACTTTCTGAGGCAGGAGAGCAGGGATTAAAGACAGAGAAAATAGCACACCATGTTTTTAATGCTTGTAATTCTATTTTTAATCCAGTTGATTATTCTTCACTTCATGTGTATGTGACGCATTTTTTGATTTCTCACTCACGTAGTGTTGATTCTATTATCGAAAAAACTGATAGGGGAGTCTATCGTATTAATAATATGGTGAAAGAAAGTCAGCAACTTATGTTCGATTTCACTGATGAAACACCTCCTAAGACAGATGTACAAGACGAAAAAAATGATGAAGCAGATTTTTCTTTAAGTTTGTTTTAGTTTTTACTTTTTCTGATTTCTACTTTTGTAATATATATATGGTTCATCAGACAAATGACGTGATGTTAAATTGAATTGAAAAGAAATAGCTGGAAAATTCATATCTTTGTAGCGACCAAACTATAAATGACATGATAAATTCCAGCTTCCTGTTTTTCGCATTCGGCATCAATGGATTCCAATGCAACAGTTTCAGCCACAAAGATAGCCAAATAGTTTTGAATATCCAAAAGCGAATGGACAAAATGCGCTGTCCATGTTGTAAGAGTCGTCATATTATTCGTAATGGTTATGTATGGCGCGACTTCAAGACTGTCCCGATAGGTCATATTCCAGTAGTCCTTCATACAAAGATTCAACGTATAAAGTGCAAGGATTGCGGTTGTGACATGCAGGAGGAGATCCACTTTGCTCATGGTAAGCGCACCTATACTGCTCGTTTGGAGAACCTTGTAGTGGACCTGCTTGATATTGCAACCATCAAATCGGTGGCAGAATACCTCCATCTGACATGGGATACTGTAAAGGACATTCATAAACGTCGTCTGAAATCCAGGTATGGTAATCCGAACATACGGAATGTAAAGAGCATAGGAATAGATGAGTTCGCAGTACGTAAAGGACATGTATACAAGACTATTGTCGTGGATTTGGAGACAGGCAGGATTATATATGTGGGAGACGGTAAGGGTGTAGATGCCCTGAAAGGTTTCTGGCGCAAGGTAGACCATTATGGGGTTGTCATTGAGCATATAGCTACAGATTTATCAAAGGCCTTCATTGCTTCTGTGATGGAACATGCACCGCTTGCCGTACATGTGTTTGACCATTTCCATGTTGTAAAGCTCATGAATGATGCGATAGACAAACTTAGAAGCAGGATGTACCATGAGGAGAAGGATCTCAATAGACGGAAGGTCATAAAGGGTATGAGATGGCTGTTGCTCTGTAATGGTAAGGACATCTATGATGACAAACACAAGGAGAGACTTGAGAATGCCCTAGCCATGAACAAACCTCTTGCACAGGCGTACTATTTAAAGGAGAGCATGAGGGAAATATGGATGCAAGTCACTAAAACTCATGCAGAATCTTTCCTAGACGAATGGATCAGACAAGCCAGGAGTACTAAAGTATCACTGATAGAAAAGGTGGCAAATACTATTGCTGCATATCGATCCGGCATCCTAGCATGGTACGACTGTCACATATCTACTGCTAAAGTCGAAGGTATCAATAATAAGATCAAAGTACTCAAAAGAAATGCATACGGATTCAGGGATGATAAGTACTTTGAACTTAGACTCTATGCCTTACACGACAGACGCATCACGTCATTTGTCTGATGAACCATATATATCATTAAGCTGCTATTTGTATATGAGTTCATCTAGGAAAAATAATGTAGTTTTTTCGGAATGAGATATTCTAAATAGTACTATTTGTAGATGAATTTTATAAATGGTATGTTTGTGGGACTTAAAGACTAAGTTCATGAAGAGAATACATCATATCTTTTATGGTTTAATTTGGTAATTTTATAGAATTATAGGCATTATATTGCTTATTATGTAATGTTGATAAAATATAACTACTTGATTTCTAGTCTTTTATATATGTGCTGAAACTTTCATATTCTTTAGCCATTTGGTTTGTATTTAGTAAAACGTAAATCTAATGGATGCTTTTGTAAAAAATATTATTTTTCAGTAGACTATTTATAATATTCCTTTTTGATTAACTCAATTTGAATTTTGTGAACTTTAATTTAATTCTACTCTTGTAAATGATAATTTTTTGTCTAGTTTGGAGTGCCCTTTTATGAATATATATTCATAAAAGACGCTATTTAAGATTATTATTAAGTAGGCAGAAATAGAAAAATTGTAAAATTTGGCTTATATATATTTATAAATCACGTTTTTAAGATATTTATGCATCGAAAAAGTGTATAAATTTGTATCTTTGCAAAAAAATATGGTATTATTGTTCTCAAAAAATGCAAAAATATTATTTTTGGATGTTTTTATAATTTATAAAGTATGAGTATTTTTCAAAAGCCTATATGGGCAGCTATTTTTGCCTTCATTGCTGCTTTTTTATGGGGATGGGCCTATCCACTTATAAAGTTGGGTTTTGCAGAATTTGGTATTACCTCAGATATGACAGGAAGTAAGATGCTTTTTGCAGGTATACGATTTTGTCTATCTGGTATTATCATTTTAAGTATAGCAAAGTTGACTCATCGCCCGTTTTTATGGAAAATAAAAGCCAGCCGATTTGGCGCTTTTCTTTTTCTGATGTTCTTTGCTTTGCTTAATACCACGCTTCATTATGCTGCTTTTTATATTGGCTTGTCGCATAGTCAGGGAGCTCGTGCTGCAATTCTTAATTCGTTGAGTGTATTTACGGTCGTTATATTGGCTTGCGTATTCTTCAAGAGCGATAAGATGACTTTTCGTAAAATATTGGGTTGTATTATTGGATTTTTAGGTATTTTAGCTCTGAATCTAGGGGGAAAAGAAAGTGGAAATTTTACGTGGTTAGGTGATGGTATGATTATTATGAACGCACTATGTGGAGCTTTTGCTGGATTGATGACGCGTGGCGTAAATAAAATTGTAGATGTATTCATCGGCACTGGTTATAGTTTAGGTATAGGAGGTGCTTTACTTATTATCCCGGGGCTGCTAATGGGAGGTAGTTTACCTCAAATAACAGCTTGGGGAGTAATTATTCTTTTGTTGTTGATAAGTATATCTACAATTGGGTTTACTTTATATAATAAATTGCTTACCTGTAATCCTGTAGGTAAAATAGCTATTTGGAATTCCCTTATACCTATTGTTGGAGCTGTGACCTCATGCTTATGTTTGGGTGAGACTTTCCATTGGAAATATGCTGTAGCTGCTAGTCTCGCTACGGCTGGTATCTATATTATTAATAAAGGTAAGAAGTAATTATTTAGATAAATATCGTATGAGAAAGTATATTAGTGTTTTATATGTACTCTTAGTGGTTTTACTACTTTGTGCTTGTGGTAACTCACAGCAAAAGAATATAAAGTCGCCTTCAGATTTGTCTGGAGCACATATTGGAGTACAATTGGGTACTACCAGTGATGTTAGACTTTCTAAGTTGGAGAAGAATAATCAGCAAACAAAGGTAGAACGCTATACAAAGTGTGCAGATGCAATACAAGCGTTGCTTCAGGGAAAGATAGATTGTGTGGTAGATGATGAACAGCCTGCTCGTGCTTTTGTCCGAAAGAATGAAAATCTTGAAGTCCTTCCTCAGTCTTTTTCACATGATGCTTATGCCTTCTGTGTATCCAAAAATAGAATGGTTTTGAAACAAAGAATAGATGAAGCTTTGGTTAAGTTGAAGAATAGCGGACTGCTTGATACAATTATTCATCGACATATTTATGATAATATACCTGTGGCCTATCAGAAGAGAGATATAGGTCGCCCAAATGGTCATTTAGTAGTATCAACAAATGCGACTTTTCCTCCATATGAATATTATGATGATGGGGTTATTGTTGGTATTGACATCGATGTGATGCAAGCAATTGCCGATATCTTGGGAATGAGTATTGAGTTTGAAGATGTCAATTTCGACGCCGTTATAACAAGTGTGCAGACTGGAAAGGCAGATGTTGGAGCGGCTGGCTTAACAGTTACGCCTGACCGACTTAAGAATGTACTTTTCAGTTCGCCTTATACTTCTTGTAGGCAGGTTATCGTTGTAAAAAATAATGAAACAACTGTTGGCTCGATGTCTTTTATGGATAAATTTAATATGGATTTCTTAGTAGAGCATCGATACTTATATCTATTACATGGCTTAGGCAATACGATATTAATTACTGTCTTTGCGATTATTATATCTTTGATATTAGGGTCTTTAATAGCGATTGTACGTACTTCTCATGATAGAAATGGTAATATGAAATTTCTAAATACGTTATGCCGTGTCTATCTTACCATAGTGAGAGGTACTCCGACAATGGTACAGCTTTTGATTATTTATTATGTAATTTTTGCTTCTGCAGATGTAAGTAAAGTGGTCGTTGCTATTGTTGCATTTGGTCTAAATTCTGCTGCTTATTTAGCAGAGGTTATTCGATCTGGAATTATGTCAATAGATCGAGGTCAGATGGAGGCGGGTAGATCTTTGGGTATGTCTTATGCACAAACCATGCGCTTTGTTATTTTACCGCAGGCTTATAAGAATGTTTTACCTGCCATAGGTAATGAATTGATAACCTTGTTAAAGGAGACTTCTATCAGTGGTTATATAGGGTTGGTAGATCTGACCAAGGGATCAGATATAATACGAAGTATTACTTATGATGCAATGTTGCCGCTAGGTGTGGTAGCTTTGATTTATCTCGTATTGGTAATGTCATTAGAGGCTGGTGTAAGTAGAATTGAAAAAAAATTACGCAAAAATGAAAGAAGCTAATAATATATTGCTCGAAACAGAGCACATTAAAAAGGTTTTTGGTGAGCATGAAGTCCTTAAAGATATTAATTTATCTATTAGTAAAGGGAATGTCATTGCTATAATTGGTCCTTCTGGATGTGGAAAAAGTACATTCCTTCGTATGCTTAATCTGTTAGAACGTCCTTCTTCTGGTAGAGTTCTCTTGGAGGGAGTAGATATTACGTCACCTGAAATAGATATCAATAAGATGAGAGAACGAATTGGTATGGTTTTTCAGCAATTTAATCTATTTCCTAATATGACTATACGACAAAATATTATGTTGGCTCCTGTACAGTTAAAAAAAATGTCTATAGAGGAAGCTTCTCAAAAAGCTGACGAATTGCTTCTGCGTATTGGTTTAGCTGACAAAGCGGATGCTTATCCGGATGTTCTTAGTGGTGGACAGAAACAGCGTATAGCTATTGTTAGAGCTTTGGCTATGAATCCGGATATCATGCTTTTTGATGAACCAACATCTGCGCTTGATCCTGAAATGGTAGGAGAGGTTTTAGCTTTGATGAGACAATTAGCAGAATCGGGTATGACAATGGTTGTTGTAACTCATGAAATGTCGTTTGCTAAAAATATTGCTAATCGAATCTTGTTTTTTAGTGATGGATATATTACAGAGGAAGGATCTCCTACAGAGATCTTTGAAAATCCTAAGTCTGCTCGACTTCAGGATTTTCTGAATAAAGTAAATTTATAAGATGGATTAACTTGTTTTTCTTAATTAGTGTATGAATAAGGCAGTCTCTTTATTTTTCTGAGATTGCCTTATTTTTGTTTTTGGGGATATTATTTAATCCGAGGGAAGAAAAAATAGATATAAAAAAAGGTTGAGTTCAAAATGAACTCAACCTTTATTGTGTTATTTTGGAATAGCAATCAAATTACTTATTGTTCTTTTCCATTTCAGCTTTCAACTTAGCCAATGCATCGATATCACCGAGTGAAGTACCTGCAGCAACATTGTTGATAGCAGCAGCATCATTCTTGTGAGAAGGAGCATTGTTACGACGAGCTGGCTTAGCGAATTCTTCCTTACCCTCTTCGAAAGTACGGCTGTGTGAAAGGATGATACGCTTTGTCTCTTTAACAAACTCGATTACCTTGAATTCGAGCTCTTCACCGAGCTGAGCCTGTGAACCATCCTGCTTCTGAAGATGCTTTGGAGTAGCGAAGCCTTCACCACCTTCGTTCAAAGTGATAACAGCACCCTTATCCATCATCTCAGAAATCTTACCTGTGTGTACAGAACCTGGAGTATAGATTGCTTCATAAGCATCCCAAGGATTATCCTCAAGCTGCTTGTGACCGAGGCTCAAACGACGATTCTCTTTGTCGATGTCAAGAACAATTACATCGATTTCTGCACCTACCTGTGTGAATTCTGAAGGATGCTTAACTTTCTTAGTCCAAGAGAGGTCACTGATGTGGATCAAACCATCTACACCTTCTTCGAGCTCTACGAAGATACCAAAGTTAGTGAAGTTACGTACCTTAGCATTGTGCTTGCTACCTACAGGATATTTAGCTTCGATAGCCTCCCATGGATCTTCCTTAAGCTGCTTAATACCAAGGCTCATCTTACGCTCGTCACGGTCAAGTGTCAAGATAACAGCTTCTACTTCGTCACCTACCTTCATGAATTCCTGAGCTGAACGCAAGTGCTGGCTCCAAGACATTTCAGATACGTGGATAAGACCCTCAACTCCTGGCTGAATTTCAACGAATGCACCGTAGTCTGCCATAACAACAACCTTACCTTTAACGTGATCACCAACCTTAAGATTAGCATCAAGAGCATCCCATGGATGTGGGGTAAGCTGCTTGAGACCAAGAGCAATACGCTTCTTTTCTTCATCGAAGTCAAGGATAACAACCTTAATCTTCTGGTCGAGAGCTACAACCTCATGTGGATCGCTTACGCGGCCCCAAGAGAGGTCTGTGATATGGATAAGTCCGTCAACACCACCAAGGTCAACGAATACACCATAAGATGTGATATTCTTAACGGTACCTTCAAGGATTTGACCCTTTTCGAGCTTACCAATAATTTCCTTACGCTGTGCTTCCAACTCAGCTTCGATAAGAGCCTTGTGAGAAACAACTACATTACGGAACTCCTGGTTGATCTTAACAACCTTGAACTCCATAGTCTTACCTACAAATACATCGTAGTCACGGATTGGATGAACGTCGATTTGTGAACCTGGCAAGAATGCTTCGATACCAAATACATCAACAATCATACCACCCTTAGTGCGGCATTTGATGTAACCCTGGATAATCTCTTCATTCTCAAGAGCTTCATTAATCTTGTCCCAGCTCTTAGCAAGACGTGCCTTCTTATGAGAAAGTACGAGCTGACCTTTCTTGTCTTCTTGATCTTCAACGTAAACTTCTACTTTGTCGCCAATCTTGAGCTCAGGATTGTAACGGAACTCAGAAGCTGGAATGATACCATCGCTCTTGTAACCGATATTTACAATTACTTCTTTCTTGTCCAAAGCGATTACTGTACCCTCAACTACTTCATGCTCCTGAATCTTGTTAAGAGTTTCATCATAAGCCTTTTCGAGATCGGCTTTGCTTACGTTTGCTACAGATCCATTTTCAAACTCGTCCCAATTGAAATCTGCTAATGGCTGTACGTTCTTTAAATCTGACATAAAAATAAAAATTAATAATTAATAAAGTTAGACTTTATGTTTAGTCGGAGTCACTCATCGACTCCTACAGTTCAAAATCGGGTGCAAAATTACTATTTTTTTCTTGTTTTACCTAATTTTAGCGATAATTTTTTGATTTCCAGTCGAATAAATGTTTGAAATCACTTATTTTTGTAAGTGATATGAATAGGGAAATTTTATTTAGAAGCCTTTATGCCGTGGAGGGAACTATAACTTCTCATGGTTGTGGAATGAAACGTGTTTTGTTGTCAAATGAGGAAAGTGAGTCTGATTTAACGCAAATAGCCTTTACCACATTGAAGAAAGGGGAATTTGTCGAAACGCATGTTCATGCTACAATGGAAGAGTGTTTTCTTATACGTTCTGGTAGAATTAAATTGGTTGTAGGCAGTGATATAATCGTTTGTTTTCCAGGTGATTTTATACGTATACCTAGAGAAAAAAGTCATAGTTTGGAAGCCTTGGAAGAAAGCGCTTTCTTAACGATAGGGTGTGCGGTAGAATAATTAATTAAGGTCAGCAGAATAATTTGCTGACCTTAATTAATACTTATTATTTAAATTTCTTGATGTAACCATCTGCTCTTTTGTCACCTAACTGTTTTGCTTTCTCTAGGTTTGTAATACCTTCTGTCGTATTATTTGTTTGGCATAAAGCCAAACCGAGCAATAAATAGCCATCAGCATATTCCGGTGCTAATTCAATACAACGACGTGCAGATTTTATAGCTTCTTCTTCGCGGTGAACTCGTATGTCTAAACTAGCGAGTTCTGCGAAATAAGTTGGTTCGTTTGGGTTAAGGATAATTGCATGGCTAATATCTTGTAATGCCTGTTGCCATTGTCTAATCTGCATTTCACATTTGTATCTTGTATAGTAGAATTCATGGTTTGCGCGAAATAGCATTAAAGTGTCGTATTCATTGTAATCTTTAAGAGCTTCGCGATATTTACCCATTTCATCAAGTGCTTTTCCGCGTGCATATATATAAGGTGCAACCATCTGAGCATTCTGTACCGTATATGGGCGAGTGTATACATTAACAGCACTGTCTAATAAAGCAAATATTTCATTTTTCGGAGCATTTAGCATTCGTTTACTTTGAGCAGCTTCATAAAAAAGTTCACCACTCCTCATGTCACTTTTAGTTAATGCAATAAAAGATTCATATGCCTTTTGATATTTTTGTTGGCTAAAGATGATTTGCGCCATTAGGTGCTGGTATACAGGAAGGGCTTGAATCTTATAAGCTGTTTCCGCCTCTTCGTAGGCTTTATCAAGAGTCCACAACTGATACTTTTCCGGAGAGTATATCGCTGTTTTGTAGATCATGGAAGAATAATTATAATGGGCTTCATCTTTTTTGCTTGATTTTTGTATCCCTGTTTGTAGAATCTTATCTGCTTCTGCATATTTGTTTTTAAGCATTAGATATTCAGCTTGTTCTTTATAGCCTTCTGATGATGTAGGAAATTTAGATATATATTCCTCTATATATTTTACAACATTATTTTCATTTCCCTTGTTTTTTGCCATGATAAGAGTGAACATGGCATCATCTTCAGTGTCTGGTAATTTTGTACGGATTTCTGTTTGTTTTAAGGCTGGGTCTAGACTAGAAATGCCATTTACTTTTAGGCTGTTTGTAAAACGTGCATCGATAGCATGTACATCGCTGTCGGTGTTGCTGTGGACTAAAAGACCTAATACTTTACCATCTGCAGTTACAAACGGACAAGAAATAGCATTTTCAGGAGCATTACTATTCATAATGTAGTAGTTGAACGTAGAATTAAATTTTTCTACTTTATCAACTTTTACTTCCTGGCATGCTGGTGTGTTAACTGCATATGGAACGAGCCATGCTTTTGTTCCAGCTTTGATATCAGCAGCTAGTGGGGCAGAAGATGTAAGTCCTTTAACTTTAATCTTGGCAACATTATATAATTCGTTAGCGCCAATGATATAGTCGACTTCAAGTTCTTTTCCGCGTGCATCATGTATTTTTGCGGTCGTAGCTCCAATGAATGGAGAAAAACTTGTGATGCCGGTACCTTCTCCATCAATGAATACTCCATGGTCATTAGCAAGGATGCTGCCATCAGATTTGAAGGTAGTAATTGTAAAAACGGCATTTGCAACCTTTTTGACAGGTCCTGGCTGAGCTTTGACTTCTGTCGAAGCCAATAGTAATAGGGATATAAAGGTTATTAAAACTTTCTTCATGTTTTATAATTGATTTTATTTTTTATTCAAAACAGGGCGTAATAACTCTTGAGCATTATTTATAGCAGCCTGAGAAATGTCGCTACCACTAAGCATCTGAGCAATTTCACGTACTCGTTCATCATTGTTTAATAAGTGCATATGACTTACAGTTCCTTCTGGGGTTTCCTCTTTAGATACTTTATAGTGTGTACTACCCATAGCTGCAATTTGAGGTAAGTGTGTAATGCTAATAACCTGTCGATTATTATTGCCCATTTCCTGCATGATGACAGCCATTTTTTCTGCAATCTTTCCACTGACACCTGTGTCTATTTCATCGAAAATAATGGTAGGGAGTTTAACAGTGCCACTTATCATGGCTTTAAGTGATAACATGACACGAGCTATTTCACCACCACTTGCTACTTGGGTGACAGGCTGCATTGGTGTACTCTTGTTGGCACTGAAGAGAAAATTAATTTTATCAACACCATCAATGCTAAGATCTTTTTTTAATATTTCAACTTGAAATCTTACATTAGGAATACCTAGAGGTATTAATCTATTGCTCATTTCTTGTTCGACCTTTTTGGCTGCAATTAAACGCTTTTTGGTAAGGACTGCTGCTTTATTACGGCAAATCTGTTCTTGTTTATAGGTCTTTTCTTCAAGTTCTTTGAGCACGTCATCACTATTATCTATATTCTCAATTTGCTCTTTAAGCCGTTCTTGTATTTCAAGTAATTCGTCTATACTATTAACATGAAATTTTTGTTGTAGGGTATAGATACTGTCGAGTTTCGTATTTATTTCAACTTGATGTTGCGGGTCAAACTCGAAATTATCCATTTTGCTACTTATTTCTTGAGCAATATCCTTTAGTTCGATATAGCTACTATCTAGGCGTTGTACTAACTCTATGCCCTCTTCGTAAACATTTTCGATGTTATGAAGGTGTTGTGCCGCTAGTTTAAGATTCTCTATGATACCTCCCTCATCGCCCATAAGTAATTGGTCTGAAGAATATAAAGCACTTTTAATATCCTCTGCATGAGCTAATTGCTCACTTTCCTTTTCTAATTTTTCTTGATCGCCGGATTGCATCTTAACTTCACTTATTTCTTTCAGTTGAAAACGCAAAAAATCCTCGTTTCGTTTATTTTCTTCAATTTGTGCTCTAGTATCTTCTGTTTCTTTAACTAGTTCATGATATTTGTTAAATTCTTTTTTATATTCGTTTAATTCCTGTTCTGTCATACCGATAATATCGATGACATTCAACTGGAAATCTTCTTTTTGAAGAAGTAAGTTCTGGTGCTGGGAGTGTATATCAACTAATGTTTCACCTAACTCACGCATCAATGTAAGTTGGACGGGGGTATCATTGATAAATGCGCGGCTTTTACCAGAAATAGTAAGTTCGCGACGGATAATCGTATCTTCCATATCCATCTCTATTTCATGGTTGGTAAAGAAACTTTCCATGTTGTATCTTGATAAGTCAAAATGAGCTTCGATAATACATTTGTCTCGTCCTTGTTTAATCGATTTACTGTCAGCTCGGTTGCCTAATAATAGACCGATAGCGCCAAGAATGATACTTTTACCTGCACCAGTTTCACCTGTGATGACAGAAAAGCCAGAGTTAAACTGAATATTAAGTTCATCTATAAGAGTGAAATTACGGATGTATAATTGTTTTAACATATTATTCTTTGATTTTTTGCCATGCGTTATTTTGAGAGGGATTGATATTGAAGAGAATATCGTACACCGATTCTTTTTCTTTCTGAGTAGCTTTACCTTTGTACATGCTTGCGATTTCATCTCTTTTGTAATCAGTCCATATTTGTGGAAGCATGCTCATAGGTTTATTATCTTTAGCTTGTTTTAATTCAGTTTCTATTCCATTAGTAATCTCCTTAAGTGCTTTTTCTGGACTATCTGCCATTTGATCTAAGCCTTTTCTATAGTAGGTATATTGAAATTTTCGGAATGGTGAAAAGCCATTGTCGAGATAATCATTGATGATTGCAAATCTATTACGATCATCTTTAAAAGATTCCCACCCAGCCCATGTAAAGGTTTGGCAATTATTGGCCAAGTTCATGCATTTTTGTAAAATGTCTTCACCTCCGTTAGGGGCAAAAGTGTCTAAATTAAGTCCTATTATAAGATAAGCATAGTATGCACATAAAGCTACTAGTTGATTGTCTCTATTTTCTTCATTATATTCAAGCTGATCAAATTGCGCAAATTCGAAATCGAAATTCGGATCAGTGTTGTTGTAAATGGTAGTAGTATAAGTACTATTAAAAACAGGTCGGTTTGCCTGAATAATTGCTTTACATTTGAATGTATTACTCGTTTTGTCGTATTGTGTAATAGTAATGTTGAGATTACAATTTATACGCTCATTCTCGCGAAACTGCAGATTGGTCCATTGCCGATCGTTAATAAATCGGGTTAGAGTTTCCTGAAGATTATCAAAAACGGATGCATCTGTTCCTTCTATTTGAGCATGGTTAATGGTAATCTTCATGTTAAGTTCTTGTGCTTGAATCGAAAAAATGCCACAGAGTAGGGCAATTATTAGGGTACCGATCTTTTTCATATTATTACATGATTTTTTCAAGATAATCAACGATATCCTTAGCAACTTCTGTTTTCGGCTTTTTAGGATATTCTTTGATTTCCTCTCTTGAAATAATCGTTATCTGATTGTCATCCGTACGGAATGTTGTTCCTGCATTGCGTAATGAGTTGAGAACGATAAAATCTGCATTCTTTTTTTCTAGCTTTTTCTTGGCATTTATTTGTTCATTGTTAGTTTCAAGAGCAAAAGCAACAATTTTTTGATTTTTTTTAGCCTTTCCTAAAGCTGATGCAATGTCATGGGTTGGTTTGAGAGATAGTGTCAGATTATCTTTTTCTCTCTTGATTTTTTTATCAGCAATTGTCTCAGGTCGGAAATCTGCTACAGCAGCGCAAAGGATAGCAACATCGCTCGTTGGAAATGCTCGAAGTGATTGTTCATGCATCTCGTCACAACTCTCTATATCAATGCGGTTTATAGAATCACTGCATAATCTGTTTACTGGGCCTGTAATCAGTGTAACATGAGCACCTCTTTTGGCACATTCTTCTGCTAGAGCAAATCCCATTTTACCGCTACTGTAATTACCAATGAATCGTACAGGGTCTATCTTTTCGTACGTAGGACCTGCTGTTATCATAATGTTACGTCCGTTAAGGGGTGAATTGGCATAGTACTGTTTGTCGAAATAATTATCTATAATTTCAACAATCTTATCTGGTTCTTCCATACGCCCTTTTCCCTCAAGGCCACTTGCTAAGAAACCACTTTCTGGCTGTATGATATGATTGCCATATCGTTCAAGTGTTGTTAGGTTTTCTTGTGTTGAAGGGTGTTTAAACATATCTAGATCCATAGCTGGTGCTATAAAAACAGGCGCTTTCATGGATAAATATGTCGTAATTAGCATATTGTCTGCTATACCATTAGCCATTTTCCCAAGTGAGCTTGCAGTACAAGGTGCAATAATCATGGCATCAGCCCAAAGGCCTAAATCGACATGACTATTCCAAGTTCCATCGCGTTGTGAGAAAAATTCACTGATAACAGGTTTATGAGTAAGGGCAGAAAGAGTAATTGGAGTAATAAACTCCTTTCCTGAGGGGGTGATGACAACTTGAACTTCAGCACCCTTTTTGATAAGACCACGGATAATATAGCAGGCTTTGTATGCTGCTATACTACCCGTGATACCTAGGACTATATGTTTTCCTTTTAACATTCTGATTAAAAACTTTTTCCTTTGTTAAATTCTTGTAATCGGATTCTAGTTAATACTTGCTTGGTGTTGAGTGTGAAATCACTGCTTAACATCCAGCTATAATATCCAGGATCTCTATGAAGAACTTCTGCTACAGGTATGTCTTTATATTTACCAAAATTGAAGGTTTCTACTCGAAGCGTTTTGCCATTAGCATCAACAACATCTTTCCAAATTATTTTTCCAGCAAAATCTACATTATCGTTTTGTTTTGAGAATTCATGGAGTACATCCATATTGTTTGGAAGTTTCCTTTCTTCTTCCTCTTGCTTGTCAGGATCATACATATCGAGTTCCCCCTGCAATACGCGATAGGTTGCTTCTGTATCCTGATCTGCACGATGTGCCTCAAAGTCGTCTTCCATTTTATGGCCTGTATAGAACTTATAAGCTGCGGCTAGATTTCTTTTTTCCATTTTGTGGAAAATAGTTTGGGCGTCAATAAGTCTACACTTTGAAAAGTCAAAGTCTATTCCTGCTCTAAGAAACTCTTCACATAATAGCGGTATATCAAAACGATTAGAATTGAATCCAGCAAAATCGCATCCTTTGAAAATATCGGCAAGCTTTGTCCCTATTTCCTTAAAGGTCGGAGCATTTTTAACTTGCTCGTTTGTGATACCTGTTAAATCTGATACAAAAGCGGGTATAGGTTTTTCTGGATTTACAAGTTCATCACCACGTTTCTCTTCGCCATTAGGCATGACCTTTATATATGAGATTTGGATGATTCGATCATTGACCATGTCAAGACCCGTTGTTTCCAAATCAAAAATAATTAAAGGCTTTGTGAGATTTAATTTCATGTTTACTTATAGATTCTATATTAATCGTTAAGAAGCATTGGCATAATCAGCATGAGAACATCTTCGTTTTCTGGCTGAGTTGCTGGTACGATAATGCCGGCGCGGCTTGGATCAGCTAATTGAAGTACGACCTCTTCACTATCGATATTATTAAGTATTTCTAATAAAGAACTTCCTTTGAAGCCAATGCTCATAGGCTTATTGGTGTATTCGCAAGTAAGGTGTTCCTTAGCAGCTGTAGCGAAGTCTAAATCTTGTGAACTAACTTCTAACTTGCCCATTTCAAGGTGGAAGCGAACCAATTGACTACTTTCACTGGCAAAAGGAAGAACTCGGCGAATAGCGCTTAATAAACTTTTACGATCTATGGTAACATGATTAGGATTATCCTTTGGAATTACACTGTTATAGTTAGGGTAGCGTCCTTCAATAAGTCTACAGTTCAATGTCCCGTCAGTAAAGATAATTTCTGCATTTCTATCGTTAAATTTGATAGTTACATCACCATCATCTTTTGAGAGTACATTTTTAAGTAATGTAGCTGGCTTCTTAGGGAGGACAAATGAAGCAGGGATATCATTTTTGATAGTGAAGTTTTGGTTGCGAACCAATTTATGTCCATCGCTAGCTACAATAGATAGTGAATCTGGAGTTAAGTCAAAATAGATACCATTCATTACAGGGCGTAGCTCGTCGTTGGCTGTTGCAAATAAACTACGGTTAATATTATCAACTAGAATACTTGCTTCTGCTGTTATTTCAGTTGCGCCATCCTCTATATGCTGAACAGGTGGAAATTCTTCTGCGTTCTGTGCTGTAAAATTATACAAACCATTCTGATACAAAATCTTAATTGCAAAAGACTCTAGGTCTATATCAAAATTAAGAGGTTGTTCAGGAAGTTCTCTTACTGCGTCAAGTATAACATGATTAGGTATGCAAAAATCGCCAGTTCCTTCAACGTTTTCGATGGCTATAGTGGTTTGCATAACATTTTCACGATCACTAGCAGTGATAGTAAGCTGGTTGTCAGTAATGTGGAAGAGAAAGCTATCAAGAATAGCTAGCGAATTTTTGCTATTAATTACTTTTGATAGCGTGTTGAGTCGACTGCTTAAAGCAGTGCTAGATACTGTAAATTTCATATATTTCTTATTTTATTATTATTTTCCGTGTAGTTTTTTCATTTTACAAAAATACAAAAATTATTGTAAGCGAGGAAAAAACATCGCTAAATGTTTTTGTTTTTAATTCTATTTTAGTAATTTCGCAAATTGAAAAGAAATTATAAATCAAATTATAAATGGAATTACAAGGAAAAGTTATCGCCGTGCTTCCTGAGCGCAGTGGAGTTTCTGCCCGTGGAGAATGGAAATCACAGTCATTTGTCATTGAAACACATGAGCAGTACCCTAAGAAATTGGTCTTTGATGTTTTTGGTGCTGAACGTTTAGCTCAGTTCAATATTCAGAGTGGTGAAGAAATTTCGGTTAGTTTTGATATTGATGCTCATGAGTATAATGGAAGATGGTTTAATAACGTACGTGCTTGGAATGTAGTTCATATTGATCCAGCTGCAGCTCAAGCTGCTTCAATGGGTGCTCAGCCACAAGCAGCACCAGTAGGTGGTGCTCAAGCTCCATTTCCACCGGCTCCAGCTTCTTCAGAGAGTGGAAGTGCTGATGATCTCCCATTTTAAATAGTGGTGAAAAAAATAAAATCCAGTAAAATTAAATATTTTACTGGATTTATTTTGTAAAAGGAGCTCAATGCGAGTTTTACTTTAAATCTCTTAAAGCTGCGAGTAGCTCCTGATTTTCTGATTTGGATCCAATTGTAATTCGTAAGCAATTGCCACAAAGTTGAACTCTTGTTCTATTTCTAACAATAATACCTTTTTCTACTAAATAGTCGTAAATGGCTTGAGCATCTGTAACCTTGACCAAAAAGAAGTTAGAATCTGTTGGATAGATCTTTTCTGTAATAGTCAAATCTTTAAATGCATTCATTACACGTGAACGCTCAAGAAGTAATATCTTAACCCATTTTTCTACAGCAACAGGATCCTTGAGAGATTCGATGGCTTGCTTTTGTGTTAAAAGATTTATGTTATATGGGTATTTCACCTTATTAAATAAACTGATAATTTCTTGAGAAGCGAAAGCCATGCCTAGTCGAATAGCAGCACATCCCCAAGCTTTACTCATCGTGTTGAGTACAATCATGTTAGGGTGTTTGGCTAATTCTTCACGAAGTGGTTTTTCGGATGAAAAATCACTATAGGCCTCATCAATGATGACAATACCTTCGAACTTATTGAGCACTTCTTCAATAGCATTGCGATTAATTAAATTACCTGTAGGGTTATTTGGACTACATATCCAAATAATTTTTGTATTCTGATCGCATGCTGATAAAAGCTTTTCAGAGGTAATCTGAAAATTCTCATCTAAAAGTACAGGACGGTATTCTATATCGTTGACATCGGCACATACTTTATACATGCCATATGTTGGTTCAATAGCGACAACGTTGTCTATTCCTGGTCTGCAAAATATACGATAGGGGAGGTCTATAGCTTCGTCAGATCCGTTTCCGAGAAAAATATTTGCAATAGGTACACGCTTTATTTTGCTTAGTAGCGTTTTAACCTCTTCTTGAAGAGGATCTGGATATCTGTTAAAAGGTGCATTATATGGATTTTCGTTAGCATCAAGAAAAACATGCGCTACATGACCATTATACTCATTTCTTGCTGATGAGTATGGTGCTAGATTCCATATGTTTTCTCTGCAGAGTTCTTGTAATTTTTTCATGATTCTACTTCTTGAGTGATTGAATACGTACACGCATTGCATTTGCGTGAGCTTCTAATTGTTCGCCTTCAGCCATACATACTACGGCTTTACCAATACTTCTGATTCCATCTTCTGTAAGATGTTGGAAAGTAACCTTGCGGTTGTAGGTGTCTAAATTTACACCACTATAGGCAAGTGCATACTGGTGAGTAGGCAACGTGTGGTTAGTACCACTTGCATAGTCTCCTGCACTTTCGCATGCATATTTTCCCATGAACACGCTGCCGGCATTGATGACCTTATTAGCTAGCTCTTCGTAATTATCTGTTGCCAAAATTAAGTGCTCTGGTGCATATGTATTACTCAAGTCGATTGCTTCTTGTGAATCGTGAACTAATACTAATTGTGAGTTTTCCAGCGTTTTGGCAGCAATTTCACATCGAGGCAATTGGGCTAATTGTACATTAACCTCATCTTTTACCTTATTCAGCATGTCTTCAGAAGTTGTAATTAGGATGACTTGTGAATCAATGCCATGTTCTGCTTGTGAAAGCAAGTCTGCTGCAACAAAAGTAGGATTGCTATTTTCGTCAGCTATGACGCATACTTCAGATGGCCCCGCAGGCATATCAATAGCAACTTCGTGCAATGAAACTTGTTGCTTCGCTGCCATAACATATTGATTGCCAGGTCCAAAAATTTTGTATACTTTAGGAATACTTTCGGTACCATATGCCATGGCTCCAATAGCTTGTACGCCACCACATTTGAAAATTTTATTAACTCCAGCGATTTTAGCGGCAACTAATATTGCAGGATTTAACTTGCCTTCGCTGTTAGGAGGCGAGCATAGAACAATATCTTTGCATCCTGCAATTTTTGCAGGAGTGGCTAGCATCAAAACAGTTGAGAATAAAGGTGCAGTACCTCCCGGGATATAAAGACCTACCTTTTCGATAGGAACACTTTTTTGCCAGCAGGTGACCCCTTTTACTGTTTCAATCTTGCTTCCGGTAAATTTTTGGGCTTCATGAAATGCTGCGATGTTATGATGGGCAAGCTCTATAGAATGTCGAAGTTCTGATGATACGAGCTGTTCAGCCTCCTTGATCTCTTCTTCTGTAACAGCAAGATGGTCAAGATGGGCATGGTCGAACTTCTCTTCGTAACGCTTTACGGCTGCATCGCCATGGTTTTTTACATCGCCAAGCACTGCCTCTACAGTTGTATTTAACTGAGAAAGGTCTAAGTGAGGGCGTTTCACGATTTCCTTCCAATCTTCCTTTGCAGGATACTTAATAATGTTCATTTTTTCTTTTTTATATTGCTAGTGTTACAATATCATCTTTTCAATAGGGCTTACTAATATGCCCTGAGCACCGAGTTCTTTGAGTCGGTTAATGATTTCCCAAAAACGTTTTTCATCTAAAACGGTATGGATTGAGCACCAGTTGGTGTCAGCTAATGGGATAATAGTTGGACTTTTGATACCCGGTAGTACTTCTGTGATGGCTTCAATTTTGTCTTTAGGTGCATTCATCATGACATACTTCTTGTCGAGTGCAGAGCGTACAGCTTCGAAACGGAATAACATTTCGTTAAGAATTTGATGTTTCTCATCATCCATTTTCCAATTGCCAATGAGAACGGCTTCGCTTTTCATGACGGTTTCAACCTCAGCAAGGTTGTTGCTGACAAGAGTACTGCCACTACTTACAATATCGAAGATACCATCAGCTAAGCCAATTCCTGGGCTAATTTCTACGCTTCCTGTGATGACATGAATGTCGGCATTAATGCCGTTTTTATTCATGTAATTCTTGAGAATGTTAGGATAAGAAGTTGCAATTTTTTTGCCATTGAACCATTCTACACCGTTATATTTTATTTCTTTAGGGATGGCTAGTGACAAGCGACATTTGCTAAACCCTAGACGTTCAATAACTTGAGCATTTTCATGTCGCTCAACAAACTCATTCTCGCCAACAATACCGATATCAGCTACACCACTAGCTACACTCTGAGGTATATCATCATCACGAAGGTAAAGTACCTCTAGAGGGAAATTAGATGATTGTACGAGAAGTGTACGCTTAGAGGCGCTCACTTTAATGTCTGCTTCTTTAAGCAGATTCATGGTGTCTTCAAAAAGACGACCTTTTGACTGAACAGCTATTCGTAACATAAGTATTATTTAAAAAAACACTGCAAAAGTACACTTTTTGACTCGAATTACCAAGAAAAGTACTACTTTTGTAGTCGAAATCAAATAATCAAGGAAATTTAAAGTACTAAAAAATTGGAATTTGTTCGAATTTGCATTTTATTTCTTTTAATTGCTTTCTTTTTGACAGGATGTAGCCCAAAGAAACAACAAGTTGAAACTCCTTGGGGTACAACACTCAATGAGGATTCTATTTCTGAAGACACAGGCTATAATCTAGATGATATCGTTTCAAATGGAGAAATGATTATGTTGACGGTTTCGGGACCTGAAACTTATTATGATTATCACGGCCATGGCATGGGGCTTCATTATATGCTTTGTGAAAAATTTGCACAAAGCTTAGGGGTATCATTACGAGTAGAGCAGTGTAGGGATGTAAAGGATATGATTCAGAAACTAAAGCAGGGGAAGGGGGATATTATCGCTTATCCTCTTTCTCTTCAAGAGCAAAAAGGTTTGCTGGCTTGTGGTATGCAAGTAGATTCTGCTAAGACATCATGGGTAGTTGCTCCGGATAATAAGCAACTAGCTGATACTTTAAATCACTGGTTTAAACCTCAGATGATTGATGAGATGCGTAAAGAGGAAAATTATCTTCTTAGTGTTAAAAGTATAAAGCGTCATGTGTATTCTCCATTTCTTAATAGTAGTAAAGGTATTATTTCGAAATACGACCGTTATTTTCAGACTTTCGCCCCAATGGCTAGAATGGATTGGAAACTAATGGCAGCTCAGTGTTATCAAGAGAGTTGTTTTGATCCTCAAGCTAGATCTTGGGCAGGGGCATGTGGATTAATGCAGATTATGCCTGCAACGGCAGAACATTTAGGATTGCCAAAAGATCGTATATTTGATCCAGAAATGAATATAGCGGGTGCTGCAAGATATATTAATGAACTTTTGTTACACTTTAAAGACGTAGATCCAAGTCAAAGAATTTGGTTTGCTATTGCTAGCTATAATGGTGGTAGTAGACATATTCGAGATGCAATGGCATTAACTCGCAAATATGGCAGAAATCCTAATAATTTTGTTGAGGTTGCAGAGTATATTCTGAAATTACAATCACCAGCATTTTATCACGATCCTGTAGTTAAATATGGCTATATGCGTGGAAGTGAAACCTATGATTATGTAAATAGAATTCGTCAGCGATGGATGCTGTATCGTGGCGGAAAAACTGATATGGGATTTTCTGGAGGAGGAAGTGGTATTAATGGTATGACTATTAGTCCAGTTCCTAGTGTACCTCAGAGAGCTAAACATAAATATCGTTTTCATGTGTAATCATGAAAACGATATTTATGTTTTATATAAAAAATCTTATATAACTACGATCATCAAAACTTTTGTTTCCTGGCATTAACCCTTTTGTTGCAATAAATGTTCGGATATTTTGTGGATCATTTTTTAATTGCTGCTCCAATAGGCTTTCACTTTCTTTTAGCGTGTTCTTTAAAAATGGATAGCCGTCGCTAGCAAGTACGATTTGATGTGAATTTACAGTTGATACTATTTTAATGTTATTCTCACAAATAGGAAAGCCATCAATAACGGAATAGTGCTTGTTTTGTCCTTCTAACATTGCTTGGATAAGATCTGGTTCAATAACTTCCCTTGCTTTTTGTGGTGTTAATCCACTTTTTATCAATTGAACACGTTTTTGGGCAATCCGATTTTCGTAAAGCTTATCGTTGTTGTATAATTGATTGTCCACTAGACATTGGCAATCACCAATCATCCAAATCTCTTTGCGATGGTTATTATAAATAATAGCGCTGGCTGTAGCTCTTTCTTCGGGATGTAAAGTCAATTTTTTGATATCCAATTGATTGTGAAAATATTGGCTTGCTATAAAGTCAGTAATTTCCTTACAGAATTCTGGGCATGAAATATTGGCTGGTATTTTTTGAAGACATTGACTAATCAATATCATACAATACCGGCCATTTTTCATATTTGGGTTCAATCTATTGGGAGTCTTGCTAGTGCTACCGTCTATGACAGCAACGAAATCATCGGTTACGACGATTCCGTCCTCGCACGTTTCCTGATTCTGTTTTCCTATGATCGCCTTTTCTATAATCTGAATGGCCATTGTTCTCGCGTTTATGGTTAGAAGAATCAAAATTAGGATTAAAACTCTTCTTTTGTTTATTCTTGAAATATCCAGAAACTCCTGGATTGTCATAGGTGCTTCCTATAGGACGGTCATCATAAATCGTTTTCTTGCTTCTACGCTCATTAAATCGTGCTTCAGCTTTCTGCATACGTGCATTCTGTTGGTTTGCTTTTCTTCCTTTTTTATCGTATTCCTTTGATTTCCCATTTTTATAGTTTGGTTTATCATACAGTTTGTCTATTAAGTCTGCTCTTCCAATACGATGTAATTCACGCTCTATATTGCGACGTTCTTCGGGTTTATACCAGAAGAAAAACATGCGTTGGGCTAATTTCTCCTTAGGAGTTTTAGCACTGAATACTGGCTCAAGTGTATATGGATCATATCCTGTATACCACATCTCTGTACTGATAGACATAGGGGTAGGGGTAAAGTCTTGAACCTGTTCTAGATGAAAATCTAGATTTTTGGTAGTTACGGCTAGTTCCGCCATTGTTTCTTCTGTACAACCAGGGTGGCTAGAGATAAAATAAGGAATAATCTGCTGTTTGAGTCCTTCTTCTTTATTTATCTTGTCGAAAATACGTTTAAATTGATAAAACTGGTTGAATGAAGGCTTTCGCATTAACTTTAATACATTATCATCAGTATTTTCTGGTGCTACTTTAAGTCGCCCACTGACGTGATGTGTGATAAGTTCTCTTGTATACTGTTCTGCAGCTTTATTGCTCTTTTCGTCTTTACCTCTGTGGAGCAGTAAGTCGTATCTTACACCACTACCAATGAAACTCTTCTTAATTTCAGGTAGACTGTCTACGGCATGATATATTTCTAGAAGTTTACTATGGTCTGTTATCAAGTTTGGACATACTTGTGGGTTAATGCATGAAGGGCGTTTGCAATGTTCGCAGGCCTTTCTGTTTTTTCCATGCATGCCATACATATTGGCAGATGGTCCACCGAGATCAGATAGATATCCTTTAAAATCTGGATATTGAACCACTTTTTTAACTTCTTTAAGAATGCTTTCCTTGCTTCTACATACTACAAATTTTCCCTGATGGGCAGAAATGGTACAGAAAGCGCAACCACCAAAGCATCCTTGATGCATATTGACTGAGAATTTAATCATCTCAAAAGCAGGTATCGTTTTGCCCTTATATTTTGGATGTGGAAGTCTTGTGTATGGTAAGTCGAATGTAGCATCAAGTTCTTCTGTTGTTAAAGTCGGATAGGGTGGATTAACCACAACATATTTATTATCAACAGCTTGAAGAAGTCTTTGCGCATGAATTTTATTGGATTCTTCTTCTATATGTCGGTAATTTTCTGCTTCAGCTTTTTTGTTTTTAAGGCATTCTTCGTGTGAGTGTAAGACGATATCTTTTTCTGTTATACCTCCAGGAACCTCATCCTGCCGACAAGTAAAAACAGTTTGAGGAATATTATTGATCTCTTTCATTGGCATATTAGCCTCGCGATCTTGAGCAAATTGAATGATTGATTTTGCTCCCATTCCATATAGAATAAGATCTGCTCCACTATCAACAAGAATACTTTTTCTTAAGCGATCTTGCCAGTAGTCATAGTGTGTCAATCTTCTCATGCTAGCTTCAATGCCGCCGAGTACTACTGGTACATCTGGATATAGTTTTTTTAAGATTTGTGTATATACAATTGTCGGATATTCTGGACGCATATCGTGACGACCATCTGGACTATATTCATCTTGTGAACGTAGTCTGCGGTTAGCTGTATATTTATTGACCATAGAGTCCATAACACCTGGTGAAACGGCAAAGAATAGACGTGGCTTGCCTAATTTCTTAAAGTCTCTAAAATCGCCATGCCAATCAGGCTGTGGGACGATAGCTACTTTATAGCCGGCAGCTTCGAGAGAACGACCAATTACGGCATTACCAAATGAAGGATGATCAACATAAGCATCACCTGAAAAGATAATGATGTCTAGTTCTTCCCATCCTCTTAGTTGGCATTCCTTTTTGGTAGTTGGTAGAAAATCCGTCAGTTGATATGATTTTATCATAATGTTGTGAACAATCTATTTTTTTTCTTAAAAATCCTATTGAACGACAAAGGTACACAAATCTTTTTAATTTGTGTACCTTTTACTATTGGTTTTTTAATCATTTATGGTTTCGGAGATTTCGTCCTGTGATTCCTTCTGATGATCTTTCCAGTTTACATATAACAGAACTAAGTTGTGTAGGCCTATTGCTTTCATATTATTGTTGTAAATTACATCAAGGCATAAATCAAGTAAATCTTTATCTCCTTGTCCTACTTCACTTTCAAGCAGTGAACGAATATTGAATTTCAATTTATCTAGAACATCTTCGTCGATGACCCCGTTACTGTCTACAAGATTGCGTAGTAATTGATATCTGTCGATTGTCTTTAAATGTAGGTCGCTGACTTCCAAAAAACGTGTTCCTGATTGGTTGGCCTGAATTTTATACATAGTTATTGATTTTAAAGTTATTTTATTTAATAATATAATTTAATATACCTCGCATGATTGCATTCCGAGTTTTTTCGTTTGAAATGCATTCAAAAGGAAATCCCATTGTAAATGATCGATAGTCACTTCCTTGATAACCAACGGCAGCTCCGAGCCCATTGCCGTACTGCATCGCAAGAATGGCATTCTCTAGAGGTTGGATAACATCTGGATGTGTGGCTGCGTAATGATCTTCATTGAGATAATGATAATAGGATGCTGTAAGTCCAAGACCTTGAATATTTCCATCTGGTTGTATACTATCTTGTGGTGTATAAGCAACTTTTAGTACATCTTGTAGGAATTTACGTTCATCCTTTGCTTGCATATCACTTGCAATGTAACTTCCACTTACTAAGATTCCACCTCCTGTCTGAGTATAAGCAGACAAGGCTTTCTGTATGGATGGAGTAAAAGTCTTGTAATATTCAGGTGTATATCCATCATTACGTTCCAATCCTAAGATCAGGTCAATGGCTTGATATTTATTAAGTTGAACTTTTCCACTTGTAATAGCTTTACTAGAACAACTTGCTATATTGTAAAGTCCAGAAGAGGCAATAGCTTGAGCATGTTCTACGGTATAGTTAAAAGTGTTACCAGCTATGAATTTCCCTGCAAGCTCGTTACCACAATAACCTAAACCTGTATTGTCTTCACAGCCCATCTTTGCACGATTGAAAATTAATTGTTTGCCGCTCCATCCAGCTGTAAGTCCATAGCTAACGCCTGGGTCTTTATCCATATCAAATCCTTGTGCACTGTCATTATCAATAACTTGTGGTGAGGCTAAGCGGTTGAAACCGTTAACAATGAGTACCGTTTTCTTAGAATTAGGTACGTACATGGCTGATAGTGTTTCTGATGGAAAACTTTCACCACCAGCATTACAAGCTGTTACTTTAAAATTATAAACTATATTGGGTTGTAACTGAATTTTGTATGAAGGATTATTCACATTTTTACCGTTATCAAAACCGAGTTTGCCGATAGCTGTGTAGACGTTATAAGATTTTGCTAATGCCGTCTTTTCTTGGGAATCGTTTTGTGGAATCCAACTTAATGTTGCGATTCCTTTTGAGTCGATGTCTACACTGAAATGAGTAGGGCTTAGAGGGGTTACTATATAGTTCTTACCATGGTTCGTGGATATGTAACGTAAGATGGTCTTGTAAATGGATCGAGCTAGCGTGAAGCGAACCATAGGATCTTGAGCCAATCTCATATCGGGAAAATTTTGGTGTGAAACAGTTTCTATTATAGCAGAAGGTATTTCTGGTAATCTAGTCTCACTATAGTTACGGTCCCATACATATCTTTTTGCCCAATTATGATATTTTGCATTCATATCTGTATAGACATTATCACGCAAGGCTGTTGCAAAATCTTTTGCTGTCATTCTACTGATGCCACTGTTATATGTTTGGTCGTTAAAATCAGTTGTACAAATTGCTAATGTACCGATAAGTCCTTTTCCGTCTTTAGCATAACCTGCATCACTATGTACAGCAAGAGATAGTTCTATAGGAACATGAAGTCCCTCCTTAGATGGCATATATACGCTACCTCCGCCGAGCCAGTTACTCATCAAGGAACGAACATTAATGTCGTCTCCATAATCGTTTAGTCCATTCTTTGTACTATAATATTTATAGGGAACACCAGCCCATTGAGCATAGTAGCGGGCACCTTCAAGAGAGCGTGGAAGACCACTCGTTTGGCCTCCTCTCGCAATATTTCCCATACCTCCTCCAAATCTGACAGCATCACTTGTGATGAAACCTTTTTTTGAAGCATGGTTAGTTGCAACAACTCTATTGTCAGCATTGCATCCTTGGTCAAAATAAAATGTTCCAAGGTAAACCCATGTACCGCCTCCCATGCGTTGATTAACGGTAAATTCTGTAGCTTGCCCTTGGTGATATACTATATATTTTGCATCTGGAACGCTTTTGGGCAAAGATTTGTAACTAACGTAAACTGCATAGTTTCCACTTTTAGGAATATTAGGTTGGTATGTTATTGAACTATATTTTTTCCTTTTAGTCGCTTTTATTTGCCTTAAACTACCAGCAGTAAATGGATTTTCACCATCAATATATGTGCCTGCATGCATTCTAAAACCGATGCTATCACATTGTTTCCAACTTTTGCTACTATTGTTTTCTACATAAAATGGGGCTTTTGCATCATCATTGTCAATGATGATTTCATGTGTTTGCCAGTCCCGTTCTCTAGGTGTAAAAACAGTTGCACCTGCATTCTCAAGCATTGGAATGAGGTATGGTACAACTATCGTTTGTGTGAAGAGATCTTCTGTGGTACAAAAGAGGTTTGGCCTTTGCCAAACCCATTTTTGCTTATCAACATCATAATATCTACCATGACTAGCCCATAAAGCAATATGTCGATTTAAAAGGCCTTGAGTAATACTATTGGGTCTAGAAGAATTGAATACCCATGGATCATCAGTATATTCAATATCTCCCCATGCACGTGTGTTGCCGTCAAGATATTGGGCTTGAGTTGAAAGTGGAAATAATAAAAAAGCGAATAAAGACATTAAACCAATAGTAAAATTTTTAGGATTTTTTCCTTTTATGTCTTTATAGTACAATTTGATTTCTTTCATTTGTTCATCTACGTTGCCATTAGGTAGAATAGCTTTTGTACATTTTATTTGTTTCTTCTCATAATCACATCCATATAGAAGGATGGGAATATTGGCTCCTTGGGCAATATAATAGAAACCCTTTTTCCAATCAGGATTTAACGAGCGGGTACCTTCTGGAGTAATACACAGAATAAAATTATCAGCTTGTTTCGCCGTTTCTGCCATGGCATCAGTCATACGCATATGTTTACTGCGAAAAACAGGAATACCTCCCATTTTTCTGAAAACAGAGCCAAGTGGCCAGAAAAACCACTCTTTTTTCATAAGAAAATTCGTTTTCCACCCCTCTGCTTTGGCATATAATTGTCCTATTATAAAGTCCCAATTGCTTGTATGGGGGGCTAAACATACAATAAATTTCTTGGGATGGTCTATCGTAACATCTTTAGTCCATCCCAATACTCGGTATAATATCCATCTACAGATTTTCTGTAACATTAGCCAACACTTGTGAATTGATCAATAAGTTCTCCAACCTGTTTGTTAAAGTCTTCAATTAATTGTTTGAAATAGTCTTTCTGTTTCATCCCAGGTTCTGGATGAGATATTCTGCTAATATAATCAGCATGGAAAAGTAAAATGGAAGAAAGAAAAGTGTCTATTTCTTTATCTGTTCTTTTTTGCTCTCCATATAAAGATTCTGCTACACAATCTGCAAAAAGTACAGTGCAGATATTGTTAATGCTTTTTTTTAAGTTTCTTTTATTTGACATAACGTTGGTATTTATGGTTATTGATGATTCAAAGATAAAAAAAAATATTTAAAGTTCAAGTAAGATTCAAAAAAAAAAGCTTGATTTTTCTAATTTAATTTTTTTTGTCTGTTTTTTAAAATAAAAACTGTAAATTTGCAAGAAAAGAATAATTGGTAGTCCTCTAAATGTAATTATCATGTTATTATGTTTGCGGATGCTAACGATAAAATAAGACAAGTGAGATACAACACTTTTGGCCGAAATTGTGGCTTCTTCAATAGTCAATACTAACGGATTTCACGTTAAGTGATTGATAATAAATAGTTAATATGCATAAATATTTTCCAGTTATTTGGAAAGCAGAAAAGAAGTTATGACGAATAAGAAGACATCGTATAGAAAATCGATTAAAAAGGCTTCTAGTACAAGAAGAGGACCTCGTCATGGTGCTTCTAAAAAGCATCATTCTTATTTGCCTTCTTTTTTCTTAAAGTACCCTCGTTGGGCATGGTGGTTTGGAGGCTTCTTGGTACTTGTTGTTTATGTATGGGTATTTTATTATTTTTTTGTAGGTCCTACTGGATTCAGATGGCGTGCTCTATATGGGGATGTTGCTTATCCAGAAGGGTATGAAATAAGGGGCATTGATATTTCACACTATCAAGGAATTATTGATTGGGATCATCTTAGAAATGCGATGATTGAAGGAACACCACTTCGCTTCATTATTATTAAAAGTACTGAGGGAAGTACCCGTCTTGATCCTAATTTCGGCCAGAATTTTTATAATGCACGTGATTATGGTTTCATACGAGGTGCGTATCATTTTTGGAGTAACAAGAGTAGTGCTCGTTCGCAAGCTTACTTTTTTTTGGATAAAGTACATTTAACTGCTGGTGATTTACCTCCTGTTTTGGATGTAGAGCACAGGCCAAAAGATAAAAGTGTAGAAGAGTTCCAAACGGATATTTTAACTTGGTTGCACATTGTAGAAGACAAATACCATGTTAAGCCTATTATATATACAAATTATAAGTTCAAAGAACAATATCTTAGTGCACCTGTTTTTGATGATTATCCTTATTGGATAGCTCATTATTATGTAGATAAAGTAGAGTATAAGGGAGAGTGGAAGTTTTGGCAACATACCGATGCCGGTAAGTTGCCAGGTATAAAAGGCTATGTTGATTTCAATATATACAATGGGAGTTTTTATGATCTTCGTCAGCTATGTATACAAAATAAGTCTGATGGAGACGATTATGAATATTAGAAATTTTGTAATTCCTTGTATACTTTGTATATTGGTAATCCCATGACGTTATAATAGTCTCCTTCTAATTTTGTACACCCTATATAGCCAATCCATTCTTGAATACCATAAGCTCCAGCTTTATCGAATGGTTTGTATTTGTCTATATAATAATTAATTTCTCTGTCTGTCAGTTCCTTGAAAGTTACGAATGTGTTGACATGAAAATGTACTTGTTTTTCTTTTGATGTTATACATACTCCTGTCGTAACTTGATGTGTTTTTCCACTTATTTTATGTAGCATTGCGGCTGCTTCTTTAGCATCAGAAGGTTTTCCTAGAATACTTCCATCGCATATTACAACAGTATCTGCTGTAATTACGATTTCGTTTGATTGTAAATCTTCTAAATATGCTGATGCTTTTACCCTTGAAAGATATTCTGGTACTACTTCAGCTTCGATGTCTGAAGGAAAGTTCTCTTGAATCTCTTGTTTGAGTCTGACTTCAAAATTAAAATCCAATCCTTCTAATAATTCTTTTCTACGTGGAGAGCCGCTTGCTAAAATAATTTTTCTCATTTTTATTATATTTGTTCTCTTGATTTTCTGAATCCTTCTATGTTTTCGTATTTTCTCTTCATCATTCTATTATAAATAATGTTGAGCCATAGGCGATGGGTTGTAATAAACAATAATCCGATAATGGTTATAACAATCCATGCTATTTTTTCGCCAAACAGGAAAATAGTTACTCCTAAAATTGTTGCAGGAGTAAGTATTGTAAATAGCTCTACTAATATTTGGTAGTAATTGGTCTCTAGACTATGATTACTTGTTAATTTGCAGTTTAAGGGTATGGTATTCTTGTTATAAACTGCTAACTGAAATGTAATAAAATACTGGAAGCCAATTGTAAAGATGTAACAGCTTATTAGCATTTCAATTGACCATTTTCCCATAAATACGGGTACGAGCATGAAAACTGTTGGTATTAATAATAGTGTAGAGTAAAAGTAATATTTTGCTCGAAGAAGAGTTAATATGCTTTCTTTCCTAATTAATAAAGTGTCAATGTAATTACCTTCATAACACATCATTTTTGTTAGAATAATGCTACCTATTATAATATAATTGTATAGACACCAGTATATTGCTGCATAAATACTAGAATAGATATCTGTAAAAGTGCATATAAGGCTCATCATAAAGGCTGCAAGCATTGCGAAAATACAACCTTTACGGATATTTTTATTGCGTTGAATGCTAATAATTTCCATATTCAAAAATACACCTACAGAATCTTGGGGTATGATTTTATTTAACGATTTCCCATGGAAGTTGTATTCTTTTTTCTTACGTGAAATTTCTTTCATAACGTAAAATAGTTGTAGCTTCCGATTTATTTGTATGAGTAGGATAAGTAGAGTTGTGGGAAATAGCCAGTAAAACCACTTATCTTCAAAAAGTCCAATTCCAAACGAGGAGTAAAAAAGGAAAAGGTTATTTAAATCAATTACCCCCGTATAGTAAGCTGGCATTGTAAATACCAGGAATATACTAATAGGCAAAAACCACCAAATTATAGAATCATTAACAAGGGTACGGACAATTAAATAAAATTGGCTATTGATTAGGATGCCCAGTAGGTATAATAATAGCACTAATCCTCCATTGATAAGTTGACCGCTAAAAAACATGGTCATTATTACAAATGGTAATACTAAAATAAACCAAATGAAATTTCCTGCATTATATAGACTTCTAAAGACGAATGTATCTATACAAATGCTTTTTTTAATAGGTAATAGTAAGTATGGCTTAATTATCTGTGATGGAGTTTGCTGCATTATAAACCTAAAAGAAAAGTCTATTACCATTATTATAGGAAATATAGTGCAGATAAGGGTTAGCGCTTTAATTCCTTCTGTTATTACGGCAAATGCTAGCATGATAGAAGCAGCCAAAAGGTAGATTATAAAAAAAATAGATAAAGCATATACGATAATTTTAGAAGCCTTATTGCGT
This sequence comes from Segatella baroniae B14, assembly GCF_022024235.1. Taxonomy (GTDB): domain Bacteria; phylum Bacteroidota; class Bacteroidia; order Bacteroidales; family Bacteroidaceae; genus Prevotella; species Prevotella bryantii. The sequence goes on along the minus strand of NZ_CP091799.1, from coordinate 1,101,609 downwards.
CCGTGCATAAGGCTTCTTTTTTCTGATAATATTCTATGCTTTCTAAGTTCTTTTAATAATTCGATAGTGGTCATATTATATGTTTATCTTAGGTCTATGACCTCAGCAGAAGGAAAATCTTTACTATTAAAAGAGAATATTTGATCTGGCTGGTTCTTTGGCTGAAAATTTGTAATTGAAATAGTTGTCCAGTCTTTATTCTGACGCATCTTTATCGCACTTGGTGAATAGCTAGATTTATTCACTGTAATATACATTTCTGAAATCGAATTTTTTGAGGTATTTGATATTAAGTGAAGAATGTAATTCTGCCCTTTTGTTGTTACTCCCAATTTGAATCCCGATTTCCAAATATTAATAAAAGTATATGGATTCATTGACATTCGCTGAGCCTGTGTTGGAGTTGTTACATTGACCTCGTTTGTACTTTTTAAATAACTCCATTGAGTTTTTCCATTATACCATACTATTGCCTTATTTGTTTTGGCATTAAATTTGGTTCCTTTAATTGCTATTGTTCCTGAAATTGTGCCAATTTTTTTTGAAAAAACTGTAAAGTTGGCTTTTGCGCCTCCAGGACGACCAATAACCTGACTAGTTTTTTCTATTACTTTTTTAGCTAAAGCTGCGTTTTGTGCATTACATCCTAAAGAGAGTAGGGCTGTTACTATTATCAAAAAGATTTTTTTCATAGTCTTCTTTTTTATAATTAGTTTTGTTATATCTTAAATACCTCGCATTGCTGCTAATATATTATTTAATTGGTTCTCGTCAGCAACAAGAACCTCTCTAGGTTTAGAGCCTTGAGCAGGACCAACAATTCCTGCAGCTTCCATCTGATCCATGAGTCTTCCCGCACGATTGTATCCGATGCTAAATCGGCGTTGGATCATACTTGTAGATCCTTGTTGACTTAATAATATGGCATGAGCTGCTTCTTCAAAATAAGGATCTAAACTCTTTGCGTCTACGCTACCAGCGGTTGCTCCATTTCCTTCGGGTTGATCCGGTTCTGGAAGTATCATTGGTTCTATAGGACCAGGTTGATTGTTAATGAACTGGTTTATTTGTTCAACCTCAGGAGTATCAACAAATGCACATTGTACTCGTACCGGTTCGTTACCGTTCAGATATAACATATCACCTCGACCTATCAATTGCTGAGCACCAGGTTTATCCAAAATAGTTTTACTATCTATAGCAGCACTTACCTTAAAGGAGATACGTCCAGGGAAGTTAGCCTTAATATTACCCGTGATTATTGTTGTAGTAGGACGCTGTGTTGCAATTACCATATGAATACCTACAGCACGTGCAAGTTGGGCTATTCTTGCGATAGGCAACTCAATTTCTTTTCCTGCTGTCATAATCAAATCTCCAAACTCGTCTATAATCACAACAATATAAGGCATGAAGTCATGTCCTTTGCGTGGATCAAGTTTGTGGTTAACGTATTTGCTATTGTATTCTTTTATATTACGAGCACCTGCAAGTTTGAGCATGTCATATCTCTGGTCCATCAGTTTGCACAGACTGTTAAGCGTTCGTACAACTTTGGTCACGTCTGTGATGATAGGTTCGTCATTTTCATCTACCACAGCCATGAAATGATTGGCAATTGGGGTATATATACTGAACTCAACTTTTTTAGGGTCTATAAGAACAAATTTGAGCTCGTTTGGATGTTTCTTGTAGAGTAGGGAAGTAATGATTGCATTTAAGCCAACTGATTTACCTTGACCGGTAGCTCCTGCGACAAGAAGATGAGGAACTTTGGCCAAATCAAACATAAACACTTCATTGGTAATAGTTTTGCCCAGTGCAACAGGAAGTTCCATCTTGGTCTCTTGGAATTTTCTAGAATTCAAAATACTTTCCATACTAACAATGTTAGCCTTTGCATTTGGAACTTCTATACCGATAGTACCTTTTCCTGGAATAGGGGCAATAATTCGTATACCTAAAGCAGCTAGACTTAAGGCGATATCGTTTTCCAAATTTTTAATTTTTGAAATTCGAACACCTTCTGCTGGCTGTATTTCATAAAGTGTAATAGTAGGACCTACTGTTGCTCTAATTGTTCTAATTTGCACACCGAAGCTATTTAAAACTTCGATGATTCTGTTTTTGTTTGCTATTTGTTCTTGTTCGTCAATGTATGGTTTCCCATCATTCTCGTATTTTTTCAATAGGTTGAGTGTTGGGAACTTATATCTTTTACCATTTTCTCTTTCTCTTGGATTGATAGGGGTGTTAATAGCAGTGTCATTAACAGTATTTCCTGAAGCCTTTTCATCGCCTTGAGCAATCTGAATTTCCATTCCTGCTTTTGCTGCAAGTGCTGCAGCTTCAGCATCAGCTATTGCAGCTTGAGCTCTAGCTTTTCGTTGTTCATCTATTATAGATATAGATTGCTCCTTTGCTTCATCGATATTCTGCTTGTTACTAGTCTCGTTTTCGTCGAGAACTGTATTTGCTTCGTTTTGAGGAGTTAAATCCAAAATTTGTGAAGTATTAGAATCTGTATCAGTATATTCTTGGTTTTCAACTATGTTCGAGTCTTCATTTTCGTCTTTTGCGACTTCTTCATAGTGCAAGTCAATATCATCCTGCTCATTACTTCCATGATTTGTAATGGTGAATTTTACTTTATTGGTTATGTAACCCACAGGATTTAACATTTTCCTTACAAAAATAATAGTCTCTGATGTGAAATAAGTAAGAAATGCAAATGCAGAAACAAATAATATTCCTGTTAATCCAGGAGGACCAACTAAATTTTCTAGTTGCTGAACGCAGAAAAGGCCATGATTACCACCAGGGTTATAAAAAGAGTCACCCATGATAGGTGAAAGGATTTTGGAAAATGTAATGCTACTCCAAATCATGACGATGATAATGCTAAAGAACCATTTCCATAAATTTGGCTTATAGATATCCATTAAATACAAAGCCACGACAATCATTAATATAGGTATACAAAAAGCGGGTAAGCCAAAATTAAGAGAAATAAGAATATATGAGAGAATAGCTCCCATACTACCACAATAATTAGAAAATATTTTATTATTATTAGCCCATTCTCCTGGATGCATATTTTCCAAGATACTCTGATCTGCTTGTCCTGTGCTAAGATAGTTAACCATTGCAGTTATCATATATAATGCAATGACAATTAATAGTATTCCTAAAAAGAAATTGATTTTTTCGTTATGTGGTATACCAACAGCTTCTGTTAGAGTCTTAGGTTTACTGCTGGACTTTTTTTTTGAATTTGCCATGTCTATTATAAATCTTTTTCTGTATGTGTATTTTTATATGTCCATTTCATTAGCATGCTATAGTAGATGTTTCATGAAAAAGGCTATGCAAGTAATGTTTTGCAAAATTAGAGAAAATATGGGAAAATGGCGCAAGAATTCCTTATTTTTTGCTAAATTTGCAAATTGTAATGAAGAAAAAGATATTTAACAAGTTTGATAAGCATGCCATAAATGAACTGCCAAGGGTACTTTTCCCTGGCCGTATCGTCACGATTCTGACTCCAGGTGAGACAGAAAAAGCGGTTAATTATCTGCTTGATAGTGATATTTTGGGATTTGATACCGAAACTCGTCCTGTTTTTCGTAGGGGAAAGCAAAATAAGGTTTCACTATTACAAGTTTGTAATCGTGAAATCTGTTTTCTGTTTCGTTTGAATCGAACGGGGCTGACTCCTGCAATCATTAGGTTGTTGGAAGATACTCGTGTTACTAAAATAGGTCTGTCTTGGCATGATGATTTGTTGGGATTACATAAACTTGGAGATTTTGAAGCCGGTAGTTTTGTTGAATTGCAAAATTTAGCTCCTAAAATTGGTATAGAGGACAAAAGCCTTCAAAAAATATATGCAAACTTATTTCATCAAAAAATTAGTAAGAGTCAACGGTTAACTAATTGGGAAGCTGACGTTTTGAAGGATAGTCAAAAATTATACGCAGCGACAGATGCTTGGACGTGTATTCAAATTTATGATGAATTGCAACGTCTCATCTCTACTAGAGAATATGAATTAGAAAAAGTTACAGAATTGGTTCCAGAGGAAAAAACGATAGTAACAGAAACTCATACAGAAGAATATATACAGAATGGCAAATTATAAAAAAGTTTATTTGAAAAAAGGCAAGGAGGATTCTTTAAAACGTTTTCACCCTTGGATTTTTAGTGGTGCGATTCATCATATGGATGATGGTATTGAAGAAGGTGATATCGTAAAGGTTATTACTGCGCAAGGAGATTTTATAGCTGTTGGCCATTATCAGATAGGAAGTATCTCTGTGCGAGTTTTAAGTTTTGAGGATATTATAATTAATGAAGCTTTCTGGAAAGAACGTCTTGAGATTGCATTAAAAATGCGTATATCTCTTGGTATTGCAGATAATCCGGATAACAATACATATCGCTTAGTTCATGGTGAAGGTGATAATTTGCCAGGATTGGTTATTGACTGTTATGGCAAAACAGCAGTTATGCAGGCTCATAGCGTAGGTATGCATGTTAATAGATTGGATATTTGCAATGCTTTAGTTGCTGCAATGGGAAATCGTATTCAGAATGTTTACTATAAAAGTGAAACAACTTTGCCTTTTAAAGCGGACCTTGGTCAAGAAAACGATTTTATTTATGGAGGTGATGCGTCAAATGTTGCGGTAGAAAATGGCTTGAAATTTCATATAGATTGGCTGAAAGGACAGAAAACAGGTTTCTTTGTGGATCAACGTGAAAACCGTTCTTTACTTGAGCAGTATTCAAAAGGTAAAAGTGTTCTGAATATGTTCTGTTATACGGGTGGCTTTTCTGTATATTCTATGCGTGGCGGAGCTAAATTAGTTCATAGTGTGGATAGTAGTGCCAAAGCAATCGATCTCACTAATGCCAATATTGCTTTGAATTTTCCAAATGATAGTCGTCATGCAGCATTTTGTGAAGATGCTTTTAAATATTTGGATGAAAATGATGACAAATATGATTTGATTGTATTGGATCCTCCTGCATTTGCTAAGCATCGTAGTGCGCTTAGAAATGCATTGAAGGGATATACCCGTCTTAATTATAAAGGCTTGCAGCGTATTAAGCATGGAGGCATTCTTTTTACTTTCAGTTGTAGTCAAGCGGTAAATAAGGATCAGTTCCGTGCTGCAGTCTTTACGGCAGCAGCTCAGGCTAAACGACGTGTTCGAATTTTGCATCAGTTGCATCAGCCGGCCGATCATCCAATCAATATCTATCATCCGGAGGGTGAATATCTGAAGGGACTTGTTTTATATGTTGAATAAGCTAATGTCGTTTTTATGGCAACCAAAGTAAAAATTAAAACAACTAAAGGTGAAATTATAGTTCGCCTATACGATGAAACACCTAAGCATCGTGATAATTTTATCAAACTTGTTAATGAGGGCTACTTCGATGGAACGTTGTTTCATCGTGTAATTAAGGATTTTATGATTCAGGGTGGTGATCCGGAAAGTAAAAATGCACCATTAAATAAAATGCTTGGAACGGGTGGCCCAGGCTATACTATTCCTGCTGAATTTGTTTATCCGAAATTCTTTCATAAGCGGGGTGCCCTTAGTGCAGCTCGTTTAGGAGATGAGGTTAATCCTGAAAAAGCAAGTAGTGGTAGTCAATTCTATATAGTTTGGGGAAAAGTATACAAGGCTTCAGAACTTAAGCAGCTTCAAAAACAGATGGAGATGCAACAGGAGCAGAATATCTTTGATCAATTAGCTCGAGAACATCGTGAAGAAATTCTGGAATTTAGACGTAATCGTGATCGTGTAGGTTTGCAAAATCTTCAGAATCAGCTTATTGATGAAACAAAACAGAAAAGTCGTGAGAAGGGTAAACCTGTGTTTACACAAGAGCAAATAGATGCTTATACGACTTTGGGTGGTACTCCTTTCTTAGATAATCAATATACTGTATTTGGAGAGGTAGAAGAAGGTCTTGATATTGTGGAAGAAATTCAAAGTTGCGAAACGCTTAGAGGAGACCGTCCTAAAGAGAATATTAGTATGACCGTAGAAGTTATTTAAGATAATTTTATAGTGTAAGCTATCACTAAACTCCGTATTGCAAGATACTTCTAAAATGTTGGAGACATTTTCAAAATTTCAGGAAGACAATATGGGGGGTGATAGCTTATATTTTTGTACCCGCTAGAGATGGCTTACACTGCTCTTCTTGTTTTTTTATATTATTTCTACTTTTAGAATATTCGTTGTTTTACTATCTATTTTGAATCTATCGTCGGTTCTAATTCCTACTACCCAGATAATATTACCTTTTGCGTCTTCAATAACCAATTGTTGTTGTTTTTCAAATAAATTTTTTTTGAGATCTGTTAATAGGTCACTAATGAGTTTGGTTCCTTTCATGCCAAAAGGTTGAAATCTGTCACCTAATTTAGCTAGACGTATGGTAATAGGCATTTTGACCTTATCGGCATCTAATGTTGCAATCTGAGTGGTTTTGCTAGGTTGAAATCCTTTATAGATAGGTATATTATTAATGATAACTTTTGACGTTTCATCAAAAACATATGTACCTGGTTCTGGTATTTTTATTGTTTTATCTAATATTTCGGTTCTCCTTTTTATAATAAGGTTTTCTCTATCAATTAATAATTCATATGAATTGCTTTTCCAGACTTTACCACTTTTTCCGTGTAAATTCTTATATATTTGTTCAATTTGTGAGCCAGAAAAGTCATAGTTCGATAGTATGTAATAAAGAAGATATTCAGGACTACTAAAATTTTCTATACTTTCTGTTCTTATTTTTTGGTATCCAGAATGAAGTCCAAAATCTTCATTTTCACTAAAAATAGAATGTTGGGTCAAATATTTTTTTATCGCATCATTTATGATACAATTTGCTTCTGTTAAATGTTGTGCTGTTGAGTATATATTATCGACTACACCTGCATTAAGTTGTTTCAACATAGGCATGATATCTAGCCGTATTTTGTTTCTTTGGACATCATTGATAAGGTTTGTACTATCTGTTACGTAGTTTTGTCTATTTTCTTGCAGATAATATTCGATATCCTTTCTTTTAATGCTTAAAAGAGGTCTGATAATATGTCCATTTTGGGGAAGAATACCACGCATACCTTGGATGCCTGTTCCACGAATCAAGTTGATCAAAATGGTTTCTACACAATCTTCTTGGTGATGAGCTATGCATATACCTTCTGCTTGAATATCTTTTCTAAGATTTTCGAAATATGAATAACGTAAATCTCGAGCAGCCATCTCTATACTAATTTTATGAAGATGGGCATATTCTTTAGTCTCAAAATGAATACGATGAAGTGGAATTTGGAGTGCGTGACATAAGTTTACGCAAAATTCTTCATCTCTGTAACTCTCATCTCCTCGTAGGCGAAAATTACAATGAGCTGCTTCTATTTGGTAATGTAATTTTTTTAACAGAAGTAATAAACATACAGAATCAGCACCTCCCGATAAGGCTACAATATATTTTTTATCCTTATCGAGTAGGTGATGTTCGTTGATAAAATATTTTACTTTTTCTTCTATTTTCATTTTTGTAATTTAAGGAACTCTTCTGCTCGTACTAAATCGTCCGGAGTATCGATTCCTACCGTTTCAATTTCTGTTATTCCTACTTTAATTTTATAGCCATTTTGTAGCCATCTTAGCTGTTCCAAACTCTCTGCAATCTCTAAACTGCTTTGAGGTAATTTGGTGATTTCTTGAAGTATATCTTTTCTGTAAGCATATATACCTAAATGCTTGATATAGTTGTAACTATTAATCCATTCATTTGTTTGTTTACCGCGGATATATGGAATGATACTTCTAGAGAAATACATTGCAAAATTTTGGTTATCCAAAACAATTTTTGGGCTGTTAGGATTAGTTACCGCATCCATGGTGGTAAAAGGTTTTCCAAGTGTGGCTATTTGAGTGTTGGGGTCTTTAAAACATTCACATAATGATAAAATTTGTTCTTTCTGAATGAATGGCTCGTCGCCCTGAATATTTACAACAACATCCCAGTCTCCGCCGATTTTCTCGATTGCTTCTTCGATGCGATCAGTTCCACTTTTATGATTATTTTTAGTCATGACAACTTTTCCGCCAAAATTCTTGACGCAATCGTAAATTCTTTGGTCGTCAGTGGCTACGTAAACATTGTCTAATAGCTTGTTCACTTGCTCGTAAACGCGTTGTATTACAGGTTTTCCACCTAAGATGGCAAGAGGTTTGCCAGGAAATCTACTACTTGCATAACGTGCTGGAATAATTCCTATAAATTTCATAAAGCCTTTTCTTTTATTTTATAACTGTTGCAAAAGTAAGAAAATATTTTCGGTATTAATTAAAATATCTAAATGTATTTTGTTTTTACAAGGAAATTATATACCTTTGAACGTCAAATCTAATTTTTTTTGAATGAATTTATATAGACATACAATATTTTCTGTTTTAATATCACTTGGCTTTCCTTCATTTATGCATGCTCAGAAGATTACGTTAGGGTCGTGCACCACACATGATGGTGGTCAATATAAAGGTGAGATGGTAAGCGGTAAGCCAAATGGGAAAGGAAATACTCTCTTTAAGAATGGTGATACCTTTGAAGGAGAGTATTTTAAGGGTAAACGTCAGGGCTATGGAGTTTACACTTTTGCTGATGGAGAAAAATATGAAGGGCAATGGTTTCAAGATCAACAGCATGGCAAAGGTACTTATTATTTTAGTAACAATAATAAATATGTAGGGTTGTGGTTCCGTGATTATCAGCAAGGGCATGGCGTTATGTATTATTATAATGGTGATAAGTACGATGGAGAGTGGTACCAAGATCAGCGTCAAGGAGAAGGTGTTTATACATTTGCTACCGGTGCATATTATAAGGGACATTGGAAAAATGATATGAAAAACGGTAAAGGGTTCTTTGATTGGGGAGATGGTACGACATACAATGGAGATTGGTCTAATAATCAGCGCTCTGGCAAAGGTACAAACCGTTATAGTGATGGTGATGTTTATACAGGACAATGGTTAGATGATATTCAAAATGGTCGTGGAATTTATAAATTTAAAAATGGTGACCGTTATGAAGGAGATTATTGTCAAGGCGAGCGTACTGGAGAAGGTATATTTACTTATGCAAATGGTGATAAGTACACCGGCCATTTTCATGAAGGACAAAAGCAAGGGCAAGGTACTTTTATTTGGGAAAATGGGGATATTTATATCGGTGAATGGAAAAATGATTTACAAAATGGTCATGGTAAGCTAACTAAGAAAAGTGGTGATATTTTCGAAGGAAGTTTTAAAAATGGGCATGTAGAAGGTGAAGTTATTATCCATTATTCCGATGGCTCAAAATTTAAGGGAGCTTATCGTCAGGGTAAACGTCATGGTGCAGCTATTGAAGAGACAAAAAATGGTTTACGTTGGGAAGGATCATATAAAAATGATGTTCGTGATGGTAAATTTGTTGAAAAAGATCGTAATGGACAAATTACGGGAAGTGGTGTTTATGAAGACGGAAAGCGAATTGATGATTGAAACATTTTTATTACATAACAATTTAAAAACAAACTAAAGAAAATGGTAGTAGATACTTTAGACAATTTGGAAAAATACGTATCTTTGAATCCACTATTCAAGGATGTTGTAAAGTTTATCAAAGAAAATGACTTGAACAAGCTTGAAGATGGCAAGCATTACATTCAGGACAAAGATCTCTTTGTTAATATTACTACTGCTCATGGTAAAACAGAGGAAGATGCTACATTTGAGACACATAAGAATATGTTGGATATCCAGATTCCTCTTGATAATAATGAAACCTATGGTTATTTACCATTAGCTGATCTTCCTGAAGCTGAATATAATGCAGAAAAAGATGTTACTAAATATCCTGGTGTAAAAAGTGAAACTTTAGTAAATTGTAAACCAGGTGAATTTGCAATTTTTTGGCCACAGGATGGTCATAAACCATGTATTGGTACTGGTGACATTCATAAGGCTATATTCAAAGTAAGAGTTTAATATATTAGAGAGGGCACAGAAATTTGTGCCTTCTCTTTTCTAATAATAATCGTATCATGGTAGCTAAAAAAACAACTGGGGCAAAAGAAAAAGTTCAAAAGGTTCAGCATATAGGACTTGTGAAAAATGATTCTTATTTGGAACCGTATGAGGAAGCTATTCGTGGTCGACATGACCATGCGCTATGGAAAATCGCTCAACTTACTCAGAATGGTAAGATGAAGTTGAGCGATTTTGCCAATGGATATACTTATTATGGTTTACATAAAACGGCTAATGGTTGGGTATTTCGTGAATGGGCACCTCATGCTACCAAATTATATCTAGTAGGTGATTTTAATAATTGGCAGGAAACAGATCAATATGAAGCTAAATGCATAGATGAATTAGGTAATTGGGAATTAATCCTGCCAGAAGAAAGCATGCACAATGGTGATTTTTATAAGATGCATGTCTATTGGGATGGTGGGTTCGGAGAACGAATACCTGCGTGGGCAAATCGCGTCGTTCAGGATGCACAATCTAAAATATTTTCAGCACAGGTTTGGTGTGTGAAACCTTATGAATGGAAAAAGAAAGCGTTCCGCCCAAAGAAAGATCCGTTGTTGATTTATGAATGCCATATCGGCATGTCACAGGATGCAGAAAAAGTTGGGTCTTATACTGAATTCAAAGAGAATGTATTGCCTCGTGTCATTAAGGATGGATATAATTGTATACAGATTATGGCTATACAAGAGCATCCTTATTATGGTAGCTTTGGTTATCATGTTAGTAGTTTTTTTGCAGCTTCCAGCCGTTTTGGTACACCTGAAGAATTAAAAGATTTAATAGATACAGCACATCAGCATGGTATTGCTGTGATTATGGATATAGTTCATTCACATGCTGTAAAAAATGAAGTTGAAGGTCTTGGAAATCTGGCTGGTGATCCTAATCAGTATTTCTATCCAGGCGATCGACATGAACACCCGGCATGGGATAGTCTTTGTTTTGATTATGGTAAAGATGATGTAATTCATTTCTTGTTAAGTAATTGCAAATATTGGCTAGAAGAATTTCATTTTGATGGGTTCCGTTTTGATGGTGTTACTTCCATGATATATTATAGTCATGGGTTAGGTGAAGATTTTAATAATTATGGAGACTATTTTAATGGTCATCAGGATGATAATGCTATTTGTTACCTTACATTAGCTAATGTATTAATCCATGAAATAAATCCTTATGCCATCACCATTGCAGAAGAGGTAAGTGGTATGCCAGGTTTGGCTGCGAAATTTTCAGATGGGGGATATGGGTTTGATTATCGTATGGCAATGAATATTCCTGATTTTTGGATTAAGACAATCAAAGAACAGAAAGATGAGAATTGGAAACCAAGTACGATATTTTATGAATTGAAGAATAGACGTTCTGATGAGCGTACAATATCATATTGTGAAAGCCATGATCAAGCCCTGGTTGGTGATAAAACGATAATTTTCAGACTTGTTGATGCTGATATGTATTGGCATTTTAAGAAAGGAGATGAAAATGTTGTTTCAAGTCGTGGTATAGCTCTTCATAAGATGATTCGTCTGATAACGTTGGCTGAGCTGAATGGAGGCTATCTTAATTTTATGGGTAATGAATTTGGACATCCAGAATGGATAGATTTTCCGAGAGAAGGAAACGGATGGAGTCATAAATATGCTCGCCGCCAATGGAATTTGGTTGATAATCATGACTTGTGCTATCATTATTTAGGAGATTTTGATCATGATATGCTACAAGTTATTAAGTCTGAGAAAAAGTTTAAAGATACTAAAATACAAGAAATCTGGCATAATGATGGAGATCAGGTGTTAGCATTTACAAGAGGAGAATTACTTTTTGTATTTAATTTTTCACCAACAAAGAGCTTTACTGATTATGGTCTACTTGTACCGCAAGGATCTTATAGTATTATACTCGATACTGACGCTAAAGTATATGGAGGTAATGGATTAAATGATGATACGATGTTACATCAAACGATATATGACGGTGTATATGTAGAACAGCATAAAGAATGGTTAAAACTCTATTTGCCAGCACGTACAGCATTGGTTTTGAAAAAGAATTAATAAAATAATATGAATACTAATATGAAAAGCACACTCACCGTTAGGGTGATGTGTGCTTTGTTCTTTATCGTTTTTACTTTTTGCTATCTGTTTTTCTATCAAGATAGTGTATTAGCTATGGCTCAACATGTTTTGAGTAATGGGCAGACAGTTTATAATCGTACGATAGGTGCACTTATTATAACATTTGTGCTTTATTTACTTCATTTAGGAGTATATGCTATAACGGGCTTAGCCAAACGTACATTTGCTCTTAATTTTTTCCCTTCTTTATTGATATTGACGGTTTTAACAGATGTTAGTCCGCATATTGATGAAGGGTTTTCGTTTGGTGGCTGGTGGATAGCTATTCCTCTACTTCTTCTCCTGTTTTTAGGTTTAGTATATGTAGCACGACAGTTTTTGCCTTGGGAACCTGAAATCCAGTATAATGGATTTTGGAGTAAGATGATGTGGATGAATTTGATGGAACTTGTCGTCATGTTTTTCTTGGTTTGTTCTTTTAGCAATACTAACGATGTGTTTCATTATCGTATGGATATGGAGCAGTATATGATTCAAGGTCAATATCGTGATGCTCTTCAAGTTGGCAGGAAATCCGCAGCAACTGATAGTAGTCTTACGATGCTGCGTATTACATCTTTATCTCGTACGGGGCAATTAGGCAATCGCCTCTTTGAATACCCATTGGTAGGAGGGAGTAGTGCTCTTTTCCCTGATAGTGTAACCACTAAAGCTATGGTATATCCAGAGGATAGCATAAGATATTTTATGGGTATAAAATTTAAGCAGAAAATGTCTCCTATGCATTATTTGAAATTTTTGGAGAAGCATCATTTAATGAAAGAACCTGCGCGTGATTACTTGCTATGTGGATATTTGCTTGACAAAAAATTAGATTTATTTGTTTCTTCGCTTCTTAAATATTATAGGGTGGATAGTGTCCTTCCTAAGCATTATAAGGAAGCTTTAATACTTTATACTCATCGCCGTGCTAATCCTAAAATTGTATATCATAGTAGTGTCATGGATGCTGATTATCAGGATTATCAAACAATGGAGCATCAATATCAAGATTTGACCGTAAGACAAAATATGCTTCGAGATACGTATGGCAATACGTATTGGTATTATTATCAATATCATAAATAGTTAGTTTATTTTATCATAGTTATGTAAAGCCTTATAAAAGAGTGAAAACTGTTTTATGAGGCTTTATACGTTGATGCTATAAGTTGCATTGTTGCTGACAGTTGTATAGATTTTCTGCGAAATTCCGAACAATTATGGAGAAAAATGTAACAATAAAAAACACTCAAAATATTTGTAGATATTGAAAAAGCCTATACCTTTGCAACTCATTAGAGTTATAAAAAAAGACTAGGCCCTTAAAATGGGTAAAATAAAATTAACTGTATAAACAAGAAAACAATTATGAAAAAGAAATTTATGGTAGCAGCACTTATGTGCTCTTCTGTTGTAGCTTTTGCACAGCATGCTGTTGGTTCTTTTAACCTTCAGCCTAAGGTCGGTATCAATGTTTCTACTATTACTAATGGTGGTAGCTTGACAGAAAATAAAGTTGGTTTCGTAGGAGGTTTAGAAGGAGAATATCAAGTAAATAACTTGCTTTCTTTGTCAGCTGCTGCTATCTATTCTCAGCAGGGTTACAAATTTGATCATAAGATAGATTTCGTAGATGATAAGGTTGGTATTAATTATATTAATGTACCTATTATGGCGAATTTCTATGTAGTTGAGGGCTTAGCTTTGAAAGCTGGTGTTCAACCTGGTTTTGTTGTTAGTGATGATACAGAGATTGCAGAATCGTTTGATTTCTCAGTACCAGTAGGTATTTCTTACGAATATGCAAACTTTCAGCTTGATGCTCGTTATAATATTGGCTGTACAAAGGTTTTTAAAGGAACAGATGAAAAAAATAGTGTGTTTCAAGTAACATTGGGTTATAAGTTTGATCTTTAAACTTAGAGAGTTGATTTATATAGCTATGCGTCTTTTCCATATGGAAAAGACGCTTTTTTGATTTTGCGGTTTTGAACGTTCTTGTGGTATTGATTAAATATGTTAGTACTTTTTGTGCTTATTGTAGATTTGGGTTCATTACCTTTTATACTTTTTGTAAGTAAATAGTTATATCTGTATGAAAAAACTTTTCAAATTCTTGTAAGTTATAAAAATATTTTTTATCTTTGTCCATTGATAATGAGATAATTGCATATTTAGCAATCTCTGCTAAATAATTATATATATTAAGACTTCATGTAAATTTAAAATTATAATGTTTCATTATGGGAAAGTTCTGTGAAAGTGATTTTATAGACTTTCATTCTAAGGCGGTAATGCCTTTGCATTTATCGACTTAATGTTATCGAATAAAAAAATGGAGAGTCTGGGAAAGTGATTTTCCAGACTCTTACTTTTTAGTATCTGTTGTTGCAGATGTGTCTATTAAATATGTCTTTTCAAGAATATGCTATGATCGATGCAGTTAGGTAATTCTTCTTTATAATGAGTTACCATAATCATGGTTTTATTTTTGCGTTTACAAAATGTTTCAATAACATCCTTTACCAGACGTCGGTTTATATTGTCAAGTCCATGTAGAGGTTCATCAAGAATTAATAATTCTGGGTCTTTGACGAATGCACGAGCTAATAGAACTAGTCTTTGTTCTCCACTTGATAGTTTTAAGAAAGATGTGTCTTCTAGTCCTTCCAATCCAAAAACATTTAGCCAAAATTTACATATTTCATACTGATTTTCTCGCGGCTTTACGTATAGTCCTACAGAATCCATAAGTCCACTAGCAACAATTCTAATGGCGGGCATATCACGTTGATATGCCCGATGAAGCTCTGGACTCACATAGCCAATATGTTTCTTGATATCCCAAATGGTTTCACCACTTCCTCTTGGGTTTCCGAACAATGCGATGTCGCAAGCATAACTCTGTGGATTGTCTGCACATACTAATGATAGTAGTGTTGATTTTCCAGCACCGTTTTGTCCACTAAGTGCCCAGTTCTCACCATTCTTTACAGTCCAATCAAGATCTTTTAAAATGGTTCGTTTTCCATAGCGAATACAAACCTTGTTCATTTTCACCACTTCTTCACTATGATATTCTTTTTCCTTATATGGTAGTTGAAGTATTGCTTGGATTTTCTCTTGAGATAAGACTTGTGTAGGGAAAGGAGGCCTGCTGTCCATGTATTCTTCACGAGTCTTCTTGGGTAAAACAATTTTATCTTTTACTTCTATGATATGGGTGATGAATTCTGGTATATCATCGCTTTTGCTAAGCACTAATATAATTTGTATTTTTTTATGAGAAGTAATTGTCTTTAGCAGTTCTTTTAACTGTTCACGAGTATCCGAATCAAGGCCAATAAAAGGGTTGTCAAGAATTAGTACGCGAGGTTCTGCAAAAAGAGTAGTAGCTAGTTTGAATTTACGTAATTCTCCAGATGACAATAAAATAATATATTTATCAAGTAAGTGCTCCATATGGAAAAGTTCGTAAATATCCCGCTGTAGTTTTCTTCTTTCTGGTGTGTCTTCGCCAGCTTGGAGAAAAGCCTTTTCCAGTTCCTTTCCTACTATAGGTGTACTTTCATCGATTTCCATCTGATTCCAACGTTGCTGAAGATAGTAACTACGGTCATTGTCACAACCGTAGCTATCTTTAAAAGCCACATATTTGATATTTTCGCTTATAAGCTTTTTCTTGCTAGGTGAGAAATCGTATATTGGTTCTTGTTTCAGTAAAGGGTGAACCCCCGTAATGATACTAACAAGCATCGTTTTTCCACTACCATTTTTTCCAACAATGGCTATTTGCTCACCGTCAAGTGTTTCAATGTTTACAGGGGTATCGAGGCGCCAAGCGGGCATTCGGGTTACTCCGTTTTCAATCTTAATAATCTTTTGCATCTCTTTTAATTTTCTTATATCTCTCTTATTACTTATAATACAACTCTTTTTACTTGATGCTGGAACGTCTATTTAGTGCTAGAAGTGTCATCTGCTTATTGTTCGTATTTGTGGACTTTCTTGGTATGTTAAGTGAAGTCGATTTAGGTGTGTCGCTTATTTTCGTTTTTTTGATGCGTGAACTGTTTTTTAATGCAAAATCTTTCCAACTTCCATAGTGTTTTGCATTACTTTCAGGAGTACTCGACTGTAAAAAGTGGCAATAAGCAGCACCTAAAGCATCTGTAGCATCCATAAATTTAGGCATGTCATCTTGACTGATATGGAGTAGGCGTTGGAGCATGGAAGCTACTTGTTCTTTTGAAGCTTGCCCCTGCCCAGTGATAGCTTGCTTAATTTTCAGAGGAGCATATTCGTGAATTGGAACGTCATGGTGTATGGCTGCTGCAATTGCAACCCTTGAGCTCTTCCTAATTTCAGCATAGACTGAATATTTTTCTCAAAGAAGGGAGCTTCAATAGCCATTTCGTCAGGGAGATACTCATCTATAATGCCTGTTACTCGGTCAAAAATTTTACCTAGCCGTAAGTACGGGTCACTTTCTCTACGCATGTCAATGACTCCCATTACCATCATAGAGGCATGATTGCCAACTACTTTGATAAGGCCATAACCCATTACGTTGGTACCTGGATCGATACCTAAAATAATTTTTTCTGTATTTGTTTTTTTTCGATTTACTACCATATTGTTTATCTGTCCATATATGGATTGCCGCCAACCTCATTACCGATAGTCGTCTCTGTACCATGGCCAGGCAGAATTCTAGTATTATCTGGCAGTTGAGCTAATAGTCTCAAACTGTTGATCATAGCAAACATACTTCCACCTTTAAAATCAGTTCTACCAATGCTATGATTAAATAGCGTGTCGCCAGTAAAAGCTATATGTTCTTCGTCATCGATAAAAGTGACGCTACCACGGCTATGGCCAGGAGTTGCAATAATTCTTAGGTGATGAGTACCAAAGTTGATGGTTTCATTTTCTTCAAAAAAATGGTCAACAGGTGGAAATTGATTATTCAACTCTATGCCAAACATCTCTATACCTTGTTTCTTTAAGTCAACAATGTATTCCTCATCGCCTGCAGAACATTCTGGTTTCAGGCCATATTGTTCGAAAATGGTATCATTCCCCATATTGTGGTCTAAGTGTCCATGGGTACAAATGAGATGTTTGGGTATAAGTTGATTATTATTGATATAATCAACAATAGCCTGTCGTTCTTCCGGATAATATGCACCACAGTCAACGATGATGCATTCCTTAGTTTCATCACTTGCTACATAGCAATTTTCATTAAGCATATTGCAAGCAAATCTTTGTATTTTTAGCATAGCTTTTCTTTTTTAGGCAGGAACGTAAATAAGTTTTTTGTCTTCCTTAAACCATTCTTCTTCGAACAGACTGTCTAAAGATGTAACGTCTGCAGACTTACAGTATGGTTTTAGTTCTTCTGTAAGATCGCCACCTTTTAATACAATGACACCATTAGGTAGAGCATTATGCTGTTCTTTGGCAAAATTCTTTTTAATAATCTTCATCAAGTCGGGTAGAGGCATAACAGCTCTACTTACAACAAAGTCATATTTTCCTTTTTCCTCTTCTCCTCTCAGGTGTACAGCATCTACATTTTTAAGCCCTATTGCATTTGCAACTTCTGTTGCTACTCGAATTTTCTTTCCTGTACCATCTATAAGACGGAATTTTACTTCAGGGAAGAGTATTGCTAAAGGAATACCCGGAAATCCACCTCCTGTACCAAAGTCTAGTACTTTCGTGCCAGATTTGAAATTAATGTATTTGGCTATTGCTAAACTATGTAGCACATGATGCTCATAAAGGTTGTCGATATCTTTACGTGATATCACATTGATTTTACTATTCCAGTCACGATAAAGTTCATCCAACTGTTCCAACTGACTCTTCTGAGTGTCAGTTAGTTTTGGAAAATATTTTGTTATAATTTCTATCATTGTTCTATATGTATTTGTTATTTTATTCTTGTTCTATTTTCTTGTTATGCTTTTAAGATCATCCTGATCTATTTTTATCCGAATTTGTCCCATTTCTTGTGGAGCTATTTCACCTGTCTGATATATAAATTCGATTTGTTTTTCGCCTATAATATAATTATCTGGTGCATATACATCTCCATTTGCAAATATCATTTTTTGATGAAGTTCATTAATATCTTTTACTTTAATATATTTGCATAAGGACTTGGTAATCAAATCTTTTAATCTGTTGTTATAGCCGGGCACAAAGAGGTCGGATAGATGATACATATTACCATTACGGCTATCAAAGTTTCTTATAAGAGTTAGGTGTGTAACTTCATTACTTCCCAGTTGAACTTCAATGTCGGCTATATAGTTTAGTACATATTTGGCTTTACTTTGTACCTGTGTTATGATATGATATTTTGCCTGATACATATTCGCATGTTTCATATCATGTCTATACATTGTAGAGAAATTTGAGCGATAATCTTGAAGGTATCTGTCTACAAATATTCTCAATTTTTGTATAGGGGTTAGTCGGTGAGATGTTTCTCTCAAATAATCGGGAGATAGAATACCACATCGCATCAGTTTGTTATTAATTTTGTCAGCATACCCCCCCTTTGCCATCAACATGTCTATATGGATATTGCAACAGGGTGTTTGTTTCTGTTGTTCTGGTAACAGGGCTAAAGTAGTATCTACGATAACATTTTCAAAAGAGATGTCGGTAGCATCGTAAATATTTCTTTTGCTCTTACATGCTCCTAAAATAAGCCATGCAATAGTCCAAATTAACCAAGATGTGCAAATCTTCCGCTTCATTTATACCAAATTTAGTGCAAAGATACAACTTTTTTCAGTAACTTTGCAATCGATTTATAAATAATAAGGTAAAAGTAAACTTAGGATAAGATGAATAAATATCAAGCCGCATTATTTGATTTGGATGGGGTAGTATTTGACACAGAACCTCAATATACTATATTTTGGCGTAGTATGTGTGAAAAATATCGTCCGGATATACCTGAATTGTGGAATAAATTTAAGGGACAAACTCTTGTTCAAATTTTTGATCAGTACTTTGGGGGCATGTCTCAAATTCAGGCTGAGATTGTAGAAGCACTTAATGCGTATGAGAAAGGTATGAAGTACCAATATGTAACCGGCTTCGAAGAGTTTATAACTGATTTAAGAGCAAATGGTCTGAAAACAGCTGTTGTAACAAGTAGCAATCAAGAGAAAATGAGAAATGTATATCGTTCTCATCCTGAATTTCAACAACTGTTTGATCGTATTCTTACCAGTGAAGATTTTTCTGCGAGTAAACCAGATCCTGATTGTTATTTAAAAGGTGCGGCTGTATTTGGCCTTCGTCCTGATCAGTGTATTGGTTTCGAAGATAGCTTCAATGGACTAAAAGCTGTACGTGCTGCACATATGCCAGTTATAGGTTTGGCAACCACTAATTCCCAAGAGGCAATTCAGTCATACTGTGATGCTGTCTTAGATGATTACCAAGGTATTAACTTGCAAAAAATAATTGCAAGCATTACTCCAATTCAATAATTTAGCGTACCTTTGCACGAGGTTTCGTAAAAATGGAACAAGTAAAATTTTATAAACATTTAAAATGGGATATTTAACAACTGATAAAAAGAAAATCACCGCAAAGACTTTCTTGGAGATGAAAGAGGCCGGTGAGAAAATTACGATGTTAACCGCCTATGACTATACTACGGCTGGAATCATTGATGCTGCTGGTATAGACAGTATTTTAATTGGAGATTCAGCCTCTAACGTGATGGCTGGTAATGCGGATACGATTCCTATAACCGTAGATCAGATGATATATCATGCACGCTCGGTAGCTCGCGCTTGTAACCATTGTTTAGTATTATGCGATATGCCTTTCGGCAGTTATCAGATAAGTCGTGAAGATGGTGTACGCAATGCTATTCGCATGATGAAAGAAAGTGGAGTAGATGCTCTTAAAATGGAAGGTGGTATAGAAATAGCTGATACAGTTAAAGCTATTGTTGATGCTGGAATTCCTGTGATGGGTCATCTAGGATTAACTCCACAGAGTATACATAAATTTGGTGGTTATGGCCTTCGTGCTAAGGAAGAAGCTGAGGCTGCTAAATTGTTGGCAGATGCTAAAGCTCTAGACGAGGCTGGTGTTTTTGGCATCACTCTTGAAAAAGTTCCTGCGAAATTGGCTGCAGAGGTAACTCGTAGTGTTAAGGCTGCAACAATTGGTATAGGTGCAGGAAATGGCACGGATGGTCAGGTACTTGTGTATGCCGATGCACTTGGAATGACTCAAGGCTTCAAACCAAAATTCCTTCGTCATTTTGCAAATGTAAATCAGGAAATGACAAAAGGTGTACAAGATTATATTAAGTGTGTTAAGGATGTTTCCTTCCCTAACGAGAACGAAAGTTATTAATATATGGATACACAGAATACGCCGATTCATATTAACCTTTGGCACAACGATTTCTGGAAGCTTACTCTAGCAAATCTTTTACTTTCTGTAAGTGTTTATATGCTTATGGTAGGTATTCCTTTTAACATGATTGCCAATGATTATTCTCGTTGGCAGGTCGGTATGGTCATGGGTGTTTTTGGAATCGGCATATTCCTTTTCGGTGGGTTCATGTCTCGATGGGTTCAGGTGCATCGCCGAAATAGAGTTTGTCAGCTGGCCATTTTAGGAGTTATTATATCTATTGCAGGGTTGTATTACCAAGACACGACACCAGCTAATCGATTGGATTATTATATATATTTGGGATTGCGTCTATTTATGGGCGCTTGTTATGGACTTGCCACAATGGTTATGACTAGTACACTGATTATAGATATTTGTGAGTCTTTTCAGCGTACAGAGGCTAATCATGCTACGGCTTGGTTCTCTCGTATGGCAATGTCTATCGGTCCTGTAGTTGGGTTTGCGATACTTCATAAGTTAGATTATAATACTCTGCTTGTTGTGGCTATTGGATGTGCAGTAGCTTCTTTGTTTCTTATGAGTCTGGTTAAGTTCCCATTCAAAGCACCAGGTGAGAATCTGAGTATATTCTCTTTGGACCGTTTCTTTCTGCCTAATGCAATACCTTTGTTTTTAGTTACTATGCTGGTTACTGCAACAATGGGGCTCATGTTTTCTACAATAACGACTACTTCTTTTTATGGTATGCTTATGGTAGGATTTCTTTTGGCTTTATTGGCAGAGCGATTTGTTTTTGTTAATGCAGAGCTTAAAAGTGAAGCTATTAGTGGATTGATAGCCATTTCATCAGCGTTTTTATTGCTCTTATTTCATCCGGATTCTATGGCATATCGCATAGCTCCTGTTTTGACGGGCTTTGGCCTTGGTATTATTGGTTCTCGCTTTTTGTTGTTCTTTATAAAATTAAGCAAACATTGTCAAAGGGGAAGTAGTCAAAGTATGTTTTTTCTAGCTTGGGAGTTTGGAATTGCTTTAGGTCTTTTTGGAGGATATTCCATATTGTCTTCAACGAGACTCATTTTGTCAGTGGGTGTAAGTTTTGCTGTAATAACACTGATAATATATAATTTCATATTGCATCCTTGGTATATGAAAAATAAAAATCGCTAATGTTTTTCCCATTAGCGATTTTTATTTTTTTTCTTTGAAGAACCTATTCTTTGTAATCCACTTTAATAACGATTACACGAATGTTTTGATCTTGCGTGTCATTCATGACTTTGGCAATGTGCCAGTCTCCTGGGAAGAATATGAAAAATTTGTCAGGGGTACTGTCAAAGAATAATGCTTTTTCCTTATCGTATTTATAGTGTATTACATCTTTTTTCTCATCGTATGGCTTGATGGGTGAACTTGATTGGTGTTCGATGATACCAAATCGTTCAGTTCCTTTGACAGCAAACTGGAAATCGATACGTTTACGATGACTTTCACTCTGTCTTTTTTCTAGTGCTCCATTCTCACTGTCTTCCACACTTGCAACAAGTGATGTTCCCTCGATAGGATGTTTTCCTTTACTGATAGCATAAAGGTTTGTATTTTTTAGCCAATTGAAGAGAGCTTTCCATTGATCCGGATTCTTCTTATATTGCTGATAAAATTCTACAGCATTTACGCTCATGTGTGGATCGGCTCTGAAATAGCCATTGCGCCAAGCACCTGATTTCATCCATGTTTCGGCTTCTTTTAGGAGTTTAGCATTATGTTGAGCTGTATATATACCATTTTGCATTTTTTTGATCATGCAGCAAGGTTTTGTTTCATCCTTACCTGTATGATTGTTCATTTTACAATTTTGTGCATGAATGCTCATACAAATGCCGAGAAAGAGTGTGAACAAAAAATTCTTTTTCATATGTATTTTATAAAAGGTGATACATCTAAAGATAATTGTAATAGTGTAAAAAAAGGAGCGAACATTTATAGATGTCCGCTCCTGTATATAAGTATATGAAATTAGTCGAAATATTCGATTAGAGGATAGTCTTAACAGCCTCAAGCATACCCTTTTCCTGAATCAAGTCAAGGTCTTTCTTTACGAGTTCTGTCAAGCCAGGAACGGTCTTATTCAAATCTTCCTTCCAAACATAGTCGAATGCAAGAACACCCTCAGCTACCTTCTGTGTATCGCCTGTAGCCCAAAGTTCAGTTAACTTATCCATAATCTTTTGATCATCGTTAGGTACGATAGGAGCACCATCAGCACGCTTGCCACCCTTATAGTAGGTGATGATAGCAGCGAGACCGAATACCAAGCCCTGTGGAAGCTCACCCTTACGTTCCAAGTAAATCTTAACACCTGGAAGGTCACGAGTTTCAAACTTAGGGAAAGAGTTAAGCATGATAGAAGTTACCTGGTGATCAACGAATGGGTTTTCGAAACGCTCCAATACATCAGAAGCGAACTTCTGAAGTTCTTCCATTGGAAGGTCAAGAGTTTGCATCAATTCGTCAAACTGTACCTTGTGAATGTACTTACCAAGTACTTCGTGCTCGCAAGCGTCGCGTACGATATCTACACCGCTCAAGTATGATACAGGAGAAAGAACAGTGTGAGGACCATTCAACAAAGTAACCTTACGCTCATGGTATGGTTTCTCGTTATCTGTGATGAGAACGTGCAAGCCAGCTTTGTCAGCAGGGAATTCTTCCTTCAACTGCTCTACTGTCATATTCTCAGCCTTCTCGATTACCCAAAGGTGGAAGCTTTCAGCCTTAACAACCAAGTTATCTTTGTAACCGATCTTTTCCTGGATTTCTTTGATGGTATCACGTGGGAAACCTGGAACGATACGGTCTACCAATGTTGCGCAAACGTAGCAGTAGTTAGTAAACCATGCTTTGAAGCCTTCGTAATCTGCACCCATATCGCCCTTCCAAAGCTCGATATACTTGTTAATGCAATCCTTCAAGTGGTGACCATTCAAGAAAATCAACTCACATGGCATGATAATCATACCCTTAGTTGCATCGCCATTGAATGTCTTATAACGGTGGAAAAGAAGCTGAACCAATTTACCTGGGTAGCTAGAAGCTGGAGCGTCAGTGAATTTACAAGAATCATCGAAAGCAATACCTGCTTCAGTTGTGTTACTGATGATGAAACGCATCTCTGGCTGCTCAGCAAGTGCCAAGAAAGCCTGATTCTGTGTATATGGATTAAGACAGCGGCTGATAACATCAATACGAGTCAGAGTGTTAACTGGTTGACCGTTCTCTTTACCCTGAAGGTTTACGTGATACAAACCATCCTGGCCGTTAACCCAATCTACCATACCTCTTTCGATAGGCTGTACGACTACTACTGAAGAGTTAAAATTAGTTTTTTGGTTCATGTTGTAGATAATCCAATCTACAAATGCACGCAAGAAATTACCTTCACCAAACTGGATAATTCTCTCAGGCATTACGCTCTTAGGAGCAGTACGCTTGTTCAAAGATTTTAATTCTGACATAGTTTGTTTTTTATCAATTATATGATTTAGATTTCTGTCTACAAAGATATATATAATCCACGAATTAAAACAAAAAAAAGACGTAAAACTATCCGTAAACCTTTGCGTAAACTCTATGGAAGTGATATAAAAATCCCTGATGAATTATTCAAATTCATCAGGGATAATTTGGAAAAGGCCGGTCTAGGTCTTTTTATATCTTGTTTGTATTAGAATTACATAGCAAAACTATTGAATCCGCCATCAACAACAGCTACTGTACCTGTTACGAATGCTGCTGCATCGCTCATCAAATACTGAATTGTTCCACAGAGTTCTTCTGGCTTACCCATACGACCAAATGGAGTCTGACGAATTACATCTTGGCCACGCTGTGTGTAGGTTCCGTCTGGATTAGTAAGAAGAGCACGGTTTTGTTCTGTTATGAAGAAACCTGGAGCGATGGCATTAACGCGAATCTTTTCGCCAAATTTTTGTGCACACTCATGTGCCATATAGGCTGTAAAGTTGCTGATACCAGCTTTTGCAGCGGCATAGCCACAAACGCGAGTCATAGGGCGGAATGCTGCCATGCTAGAGAAGTTGATAATGCTTCCTTTTCCTTGCTTAACCATAGGTTTTAGGAATACCTGAGTTGGGATAACTGTACCGGTAAGGTTAAGGTTGAGTACTTGCTGAAATTGGTCTGTGTCAAGGTCAAAGAAGGTTTGGTCAGGACTGATAACAGCTCCAGCCATATTGCCACCTGCTGCGTTAAGTAGAGTGTCAACCTTACCAAAGTCGTTTATGATATCTTCGCAGTTCTTTTCCACTGTAGCCAGGTTCATGACATCTGTCTTATAAAATTTGGCTACGCCGCCATTTTTCAGAATATCATTTACGATTTCATTACCCACTTCTTCTTTGCGTCCAAGAATGGCAATTTTAGCACCCTGTTCAGCCAAGTATTTAGCAATAGTACGGCCTAAAACGCCAGTACCACCGGTGATGACTACTACATAATCTTTAATGTCAAATAAGTTTTTCATTTTGTTATTTTCTTATGATTGTTTTTTTATTCGCGTTTTGAATAAGGTATCAGTCGAAGAAGCCTGGCTGCTGGTATTTTATTCCTAGTTCGCGGTCAACTGTGGCTATGATACCTTGTACTTGCCCCATGGCAAACATACGGCCCAAGAAAGAGTAGCCTGCATTGTAGCCTTTGGTCTCATCGCCCAACATAGTCATACCATGGTCAACACGCATTGGTAAACGAGCAATGTTTGGGTTATCTTTGCGTTTTTGTTCTTCTTGTTCAAAAATACGAGTTAGCTCAATAATATCAGCTCTACCGCCTAAGTGACTTGCTTCTGTAAAATCACCGTTTTCAAAAACATGGCAACTGCGAAGATGTACAAACCAACTTCTGTCAGCATATTTTTTTGCTAATTCTACTACGTTGTTGTGTGCACCTGCTGAAAGACTTCCTGCACAGAATGTCAAGCCATTGTGTTTGTTTGGTACAGCGTCGAGGAACCACTTAATGTCTTCGTCACAGGTTACGATGCGTGGCAAACCTAAAATTTGGAATGGAGGATCATCAGGATGAACGCACATGTATATATCACACTCTTCGCAAACAGGCATGATGGCATTTAAGAAATACTTCATGTTTTCACGCAATTGTGCCTGATCTATACCATGATAGAGTGCTAATAGCTCACGGAATAATTCTACAGGGTGTTCATCGCCTTCTTTGAAATTTCCGCTTACGAATCCCTGAGTCTTTATTACAATATTTTCTACAAGAGCATGGTCTTTTTCTGGGTTCATGGTCGCTTTTAGTTCTTCGACTTCAGCAAGTATATCACGACCATTAGGTTTTCCATCAGGGCCAATTACCTTAAAGTTTGCCCAGTCTTCCTTTGCTCCTTCACGTTTTAAGATATAGATATCAAAGTAAGCAAACTGAGGAATGCTGAAAAAAAGATTGCTTGAGCCATTAGGGTTCTCGTGGAGTAGGTCTGTACGAGCCCAGTCTAGTACTGGCATAAAGTTGTAACAAATAGTATGAATACCTTCTGCTGCAAGATTTCGCATACTTTCTTTATATACCTCAATCTGTTGGTCTCGGTCTTTACCTGCATATTTGATAGTTTCAGTTACAGGTAACGATTCAACCACACTCCATCTCATGCCGTAAGACTCAATATATGACTTTAGATCGTGAATTTTTTCACGAGTCCAAACCTCACCAAGAGGTACATCGTGTAAGGCAGTGACAATACCTTCTACACCAATTTCTTTGAGCATGGCAAGAGTAATTTTATCATTCTTGCCAAACCATCTCCAAGTTCTTTCCATAATTTGTTTTTAGACTGTTTTATTATTTTTTGCAAAGGTACATATTTTTAGTGTACTTTCACCCTATAAAATGTAACATATTCTTTTGATTTTGTTCAAAAATCCTTTTTAAATGAAAAAAAATATGTATCTTTGCCTATAGGATGAATAATATATATATATCAACTTTTTATCGACCACATAAAAATGGAAATTATAAAAATTTGCAAAAATGACTGTCAGAAATTATTAAAGGCCGCCAGAATGGGTAATTTTGATGGGGTAACTCTTTCTCGTACTGAAATGTTTGTAGGAGCTGTTTGTATGCTTATTTTTGCTTTTGCTTATTTGGCAATTACGCAGTTACTGATAGCATATTTTAGAGAGGCTGTTACACTTTGGCTATTTTTAGCTGTTATTTTGGTAGTTTTATCTATAATAGGCTTTTTTAGTTTGTTTGCTATGCGTCTGAGTACGTTAGGCTATAAGAGTCGAAGTATTTTTTGGCTGTTGGCATTCAATGCCTTTTTGATTTATTATGGTTGTATAGAAGACAGATTAATACCTCATATCTTATTTGCTATAGGTATTTTCAGTTTTGTTACTTCTCTATTGTATCTCTTTGCTGTATGTATGCTTAGTTGGCCTAATCTAATGAATAAGGGGATGAGGCATATTGATTAATATCATTTTGCGATAGATATTTATTCGTTATATTCCCTCTTATCATTTTATTTATATATGTGATAAGAGGGAATTTTGTTTTGCTTATACATCAATAGGAATTATCAACTTTCTTGGCTGATCTTTATTTCTCGGTGAAAAATTTTTTGTATTCACTTTCAAAGTTAGGGGTGAAAACATTTTTACCGATATTTTCAAGTATTTCCTGTTTGCTCCAGAAACGTCCACCATCCAGTTCAGAAGAACTTGGATTTATCATACCATCGTATATGCATTTGTGTACATATACTAATTCTTTTTCTTGTGAACTCTCAAATACATAGTGACCCAAGTCTTGTGGTTCAAAATCTGTGATCCCCAATTCTTCCTTCACTTCACGATGTAAAGCCTGTTCTACATTTTCTCCGAGATCGATATGGCCACCGCAAGCTGTATCCCATTTTCCTGGTTGAATGTCTTTCCATTCTGGACGTTTTTGCAAGAACAATTCACCGTTCTTATTAAAAAGGTGTAAATGAACCACGGGGTGTAGTATTTTACTGCCATCATGAGCCTTACCTCGAGATATGGCACCTAATATATTTCCTTGTTCGTCAACTTCCGGAAAGAGTTCTTCGTTATTATCTCTCATTTATATTTTTTTATCAGTAGATTATTTGTAAGTATTAAAGTTGTAGTAGTTGGTGATATACAGCTCCAAATTCGCGTTTAATATTTTTTTCGCCTGGATTTTCTTTGAAGATACCAAATATTGTACTACCGCTGCCACTCATCTGTGCATAGATAGCCCCCATTTCGTATAGTTTCTCCTTGATGGCTTTAAGTTCAGGATACTGTAAGAAAGCGGATTTTTCAAAATCATTACTTAGTTCAGCTTTCCAAGTTTCGATAGGCTGTTTGACTATCTCTTTACAGCATTTAGCTGGAATATGGGGCGTAATGGCGCGATAAGCATCACGAGTGCTCACATTAACATCAGGCTTTACCAGTACCAAATAGTACCCATTCAAATTATCCTGAGGTCGACCTACGGGTTCAAGTATTTCCCCCTTTCCTGTAGCATAAGCTGTTTCTGCTGTTATAAAGAAAGCACAATCAGCTCCTAGTTGTGCAGCATATCGTTCCATTTCGCTGTTGCCGATATTTAGACGAAATCGTTCATCGAGTAGTCTGATCATGTAAGCACAATCGCTGCTGCCACCTCCTAAACCAGCCTGTGATGGTATATTCTTATAAAGGTGGGCATGTACACGAGGCATTTGGAAATCTTGAGCTAGAAGGTTGTAGGCTTTTACCACCAGATTGTCTTCTTCATTACATGCTATAGCATTTCCTGTAATTTTCAGATCACAGTCTAGTTGTGATGGGAATTTTTCATCCATTGTTTTTATTTCGAGTGCGTCGTATACAGGGATAGGGTAGAAAACGGTTTGCAGGTCGTGGTAACCATCAGCGCGCTCACTAACTATATTTAGTCCAAGATTAATCTTGGCGCAAGGAAATTTGATCATTTTCTTTCAGTTTTAAGTTCTTGTACAAAGGTACTAAATGCTTTCGATATATAAACAATAAATTCTTGTTTTTTTATTTTATAGTGTATTAAGGTAAGTTTCTTATATTTTTGTAAACTAGAGTGTTACCAGTTATAACCTAAAGTTTTAAATGAATAATCCCCGAGTCGTATTCATTTCACTCGGGGATTATTTTTTATTATTTTATATTTTTTATTCTGCTAAGATAGCATCTGCTAGTTTCTCCATATTTTCTATATCAGTCTGATGCATACGGCTCTTGATTGTAACCACTGGTTCTAGAAGTGTGATATTCTTCATAGGAGCAATGAGTGCTTTCATAGCCTTGCCGGCGCTAGGTGCCCATGTTCCGTTTTCGAGAAGAGCAATGCGTCGATTTTGATAAGCCTTCATTGCCAGTTTATGTAAGAAGAAATGCATAGGAGGAAATACGTCAGCATCGTACGATGATGCACAACAAAGTAATGTGCCATAGCGGAAAGCATCCTCGATAGCCTCAGCCATATCTTCGCGGGCAAGGTCAGCGATAGAAACTTTTGGGCATCCTTTTTCTAATAGGATATCGCGCATTTTTTCTGCAGCTTTCTTGGTTCCTCCATGGATTGATGCGTAAGCGATGAAAACGCCTGGTGTTTCAACTTCGTAATGTGCCCAAATATGGTATAAGCGTAATGCTTCTTTCATTTTTTCTCCTTCAAGAACAGGACCATGGAGTGGTGCTATGGCTTTCACACCAGGCAGATTTGCAACTTTATCGAGTACTTTACTGACTTGTACACCATATTTTCCACAAATATTAAAATAATAGCGACGTGCTTCACATGCCCAATCGTCAGCATCGGCATCATATACTCCGAATTTACCAAAACCATCAGCCGAGAAGAGTATTTGTTCCTCTTGAACATAAGTCATAATGACTTCAGGCCAGTGAATGAAAGGAGCTGCGATAAACTGTAAAGTATGGTTGCCCAAAGATAGTGTATCATTTTCTTTAACAATGATAGTGCGGTTCGTAAAATCTATATCCTCATTATATTGTCCAAGAAATTTTGATGCAGCTAATGAGCACACTATTTTGATCTCTGGGTATTTTTCGATTAAAGCCTTAATACCAGCAGAGTGGTCAGGCTCCATGTGGTGTACGATAAGATACTCTGGTTTTTGTCCATCAAGAGCAGATTCTACTTTCTGAAGCCACTCTTCCTCACATCTGTGATCAATTGTGTCTAGGATGGTTGGGTGCTTATCTATTATAACGTATGAGTTATAGCACATGCCTTCAGGTAAAGAATATTGGCTCTCGAAGAGATCGAGTTCTGGGTCATCACACCCTACGTATTTAATATTTTCAGTGATTTTTGTTATCATTTTATGATGTTGTTTGATACTTTTATATACTATATTATATGTTTGCAAAGATAATTATTTTTGTGGATATCACAAGAGTTAGCCACATGTTTTATTTTCTATTTTCTTTTTTCATTGATGTGTCTTCTGTTTGGTTTTTAAAACTTTAGCACGAGTTTGATAAGAAACCATATAATCGGTACGAGCAGGGCTGGAAGCAGATTCAGTGTCTTGCAGTCTTTTAGATGCAGAAGTGATAAACCGCTTCCTGTAATGAGAAGACCTCCTATGATGAGTAGCTCTGCCATTAAGGCTTCACTAATAGCTTGGCTTGAAATCATGGCGATTAAGTAAAACATACCTTGCCAGCAGAATAGTACTGGAGCTGCCAGTATCATGCCAAAACCGTAGGTTGAAGCAAAAACGGTAGATGAAACCAAATCTAATGTTGAATTGGTAAAAAGAAAGGTATTGTCGCCCTTTAAGGCGCTGATAATCGGGCCAAGCATGGAGAGTGGTCCGATGCAATATAGCAGAATGGCTAATGATAATCCTTCTCCTAAATTCTTGTCATCTTTTTGGGAGTGTTTATTTACGGCTCGTTTAAATCGTCCGTCTATGTCAAAATGTGTGCCGAATAGACCACCAACAGCGAGCGATACGATAAAAAGAACGGGATATTGACTTTTGGGGAAATTGGTTATTGTGGCATTGAGTCCAATAGCCAAACTTGCCAATCCTAAACCGTCATAAAGCACGGTTTTGTACTTATCTTTGATACCACGGTGGAGTAGAGATCCGATGATGCTACCTGCGATAATGCATACTGTGTTGGTAATTGTTCCTATCATATCGTTTCGTGTCTCGTTTATTTGTTTTTTATAAAAATATCTGTAAGATGTACCTTGTTATTAATGATGAAGGTATAATCTTACAGATATATTTTTTATATGATGAAGAGTTATGTCTTCCTTTTATTTAATAAGCATTACCTCGAAGAGCCCTCATGACAAAGTCAAAATTCTCCTGTAACAGTTGGGTATGGTCTATACCGTCGGCTTGATTCGTGCCAAAAGTGGCATCTGGTAACATGTTATGTTTCACCAGATATTTAACCATCGTGTCTGGCATATTAAAAGTATCAACCAATGCATTTGCTTTAGCATATTCCTCGTCATACATTGTATTACGATTATCCTTAATGCTTTTTGCTACACCAAGAGCGATACCTTGAGGCTCTTTTTCATCACCAACAAATACAGTGATGTTTTCCTTGGTCTTCATTTGTGGTGCATTAAACATATCGTTAGCCATCTTCTCATCTAAGCCCAATTCCTTGATAGTGAATTCTTTGTGGGCATCTTTATTCTCAAAATAAAATAAACCAGTATCCTCGGAAATTTCTTTTAAGTGTTTATAGTTTGGCACACGATCGTTTTTCTTTTTCTCTTCCACCTTCTTCATTTCCTCAAAAGCCTCATCGCCAGTTTCTGAGGTCGTAAAGAATCCGTTCAAGAACCAGTCGCCCTTATAGTTGACCAAAGAACAAAGTGCATAACCTTTCAGCTTATCTGGATCAGGATCGTTCAGATTGTGACGAGTTACGATAAGCTTCTCACCAGTAGCAGCTTCTAATTCTACATCTTTGTCAGTAACATTGAGAATCTTATAATAGGTGAGAGGGCGATATTCCTGTTCTTCGATATCTTTAGCTTCCTGTTCTTTGCCGTTTGCACGTAATACTAAGCCCAAAAATTCTTGAGGTGATAAAGCCAATGGTGAAACTTTATTTTCATAAGTTAGTGCGCACTCTGCAACATATACAGACATCGGTCCAAGTTGTTGCTTGAAAGCGTTAACACATTGCCCCATAGCAGCTTCGTTCTCTGCAGTATGTGTAAGATAACTATTAAAGAAGAGCCATTTTAGCATATCGCGCTGCATGAAGAAATCGTTAGCATACTCTGCGTTAGCAATGAGATTCTTTAAATCCTCATTGACAGGTACTTTTTCGAACTCTTCGTTGAGAATGTCCCAAGCTGCTTGAGCAAGCCCCACAATATTCAAGTCCATTGGATAAGGTATTGCGTTAGGTCGCATATTATGGACGGTAAGCCAGATAATAAGCATACAGTCTTGTATATGTGGCTCATCCTGGTAATATTTATCTTCTTCATAATGATAGAATGGGACAAACTTGCCATAATTTTCCTTGTGCCAATTGGTAAAACTTCGCCACAATCCAAAGTCTGATACTACATCTTCGAAATATTGTGTGATATTGATAGCACATTCTTTTAGTTCAAGAGGAGAAAACTCACGTAAACGTAGTTTCTCATATCTGTGTAAAATCTTATTTCCCACTGTCGCATAATACGAATCCGAAGAGCATTTCATGCCTCTAGGGTGTCCGGCAGCGATTTCATTGTATGTGATTATCATAGTGTGTAATTTTTTAACGTGACACAAAAGTAGTAAATAAATTTGAAACGACCTAAATTCTTATCGTAAAAAATATGTGAAATGATTAAATATAGATTACGTTTGATGTGTAATGGTAGTGTAAATAAAAAAGCTGACCTCCATATTGGGGCCAGCCTCATTTTTACTTATATGATTTTGCTCTCTAATTAACTAAAAGGTTTAGATTTTATATTAGAATAATACAATACTATTACTTAATTAAATCTACAGAACGTTTCAAGAAGGCATCGAGAGATGCGCCTTTAAGCATACCATTTTGCAACAGCGCCAGGTCAATAAGCTGATGTACGATATTATTGTCCTTGGCATAAGAAGCGATGATATCCTTACGTTTAGCACGCTCGTCGCTAATAGCTTTCTCTGTATTCTTTACATCTTCTTTCTCAGAATCAGTGATCTCTTCTGGCTTTTTGCCATTCTGAGCCTGGTGCAATGCTGCAAGACGAGCTTCCTGTCCCTTAATCTCACTTAAGATAGGTTTCAGTGCTTCAGCAGTATTGGTATTCGTATCTGAAAGTACCTTCTTAATAAGTGAGTGATCAGCATTCAGTACCAAAGTGTAAGAATCAGGCATCTGACCATAGAAGTTCATTCCTGGTTGGAACTGACTCATAGCCTTCATACGGCGCATGTATTCACTCTCGGTAATGAGCACTGGCTGAGCATCCTCACCTAAAGCCTGAACCTCAACATTAAACATAGTTTGGTCTATCTGAGGCATTTGTGTACTGAAGACATCTGATAGATTATCGCTCTCATCTTTGCTCAAATCTACTTTCTTTACTTCATCTTTTACAATAAGACGATCAATGATGTCTGCGTCTACACGAGTGAAATGGCTCTTCTCAAACTTCTGTTCGAGCATATTGATCATAGGGGTATCAAGCTGTCCGTCAAGTAGTAATACGCTGTATCCCTTCTTCTTTGCAGCTTCAATATAGCTATACTGCTCATCCTTATTATTTGCATAAAGATATACCAGGTCGCCATTTTTATCCGTCTGGTTGTCCTTGATAAGAGTCTTATATTCCTCAAAGGTAAAGTATTTACCTTCTACATCTTTCAGAAGAGCAAAGTCTTTAGCGCGATTGTAGAAATCCTCTTGTGAGAGCATACCATAATTGATGAAAATCTTCAGGTTATCCCATTTTTCTTCGTAATCCTTACGATCGTTTTTGAAGATTTCATTCAGACGGTCGGCTACCTTCTTGGTGATATAAGTACTGATCTTCTTTACGTTACCATCGCTCTGTAGGTAACTACGGCTTACATTCAAAGGAATGTCTGGGCTGTCGATTACACCATGAAGAAGAGTAAGGAATTCTGGTACGATACCTTCTACCTGTCTTGTTGCGTTGCATATCGATACCATTTTTGATGGTAGGGAAGTAGAGAATACCCGTCAGTTCAAATGGATAGTCTACGTTCAGATGAATCCAGAAAAGAGGTTCATCCTGCATAGGGAAGAGATCACGATAGAACTTCTTGTAGTCTTCATCTTTCAGAGTAGATGGAGCCTTTGTCCAGAGAGGTTCGATATTATTGATGATGTTATCTTCTTCAGTTTCTACCTGCTTACCATCTTTCCATTCTGTCTTTTTGCCCAAAGCTACAGGTACTGCCATAAATTTACAGTACTTGTTAAGCAACTGCTCAATTTTATTTTTGTCAAGATATTCTTTGCAGTCGTCGCTGACGTGAAGTACGATTTCGCTACCACGATCCGTTTTGTCAGCATCGCTGATTTCGAATTCAGGATTACCATCGCAAGTCCATTTTACAGCCTTGCTGCCTTCCTTATAACTCTTGGTAATGATGTCTACGCGAGAGCTTACCATGAATGAGCTATAGAAACCTAGACCAAAGTGGCCGATGATAGCATTGGCATTATCTTTATATTTATCGAGGAAATCTGTAACACCAGAGAAAGCAATCTGATTAATGTATTTGTCGATTTCTTCTTCTGTCATACCGATACCACGGTCTTTGATTGTGATAGTACCTGCTTTCTCGTCTACCTCAACGTGTACAGTAAGGTCACCTAACTCACCTTTGAAGTCACCTGTTTGAGCCAGTGTCTTCAACTTCTGTGTTGCATCGACAGCATTACTTACCATCTCACGAAGGAAAATCTCGTGATCGGAATAAAGAAATTTTTTAATGACAGGGAAGATATTCTCTGTTGTTACACCAATATTACCTTTTTGTGCCATATTATTTTTGACTATTTAGTATTCTTAATTATCTATTTCTTTTCGCTCAGATATGATATTCATGTCTGATTCACGCCCTTTGTATTGCAAATAGCGTGCCATAACGGGATAATGAAGAATAATACTGCCAAAAATAAAGCGTAAGACTGACATGATACTGACAAAACACTGACAGAAATGTCAAAAAGTATACAGCAGGTTTGTTTGCTCGAATAAGCGAAAAACCTACTGATTTTGTATTTTAAAGTTGTTGTTGGGGAGTGGGTATTAGTTTTGTTTTACAGCGAGTAGATGTTCTAATGTTTTATCAAAATAGAAGGTATTTTGATAATGTATCGTATCGCCCTTTTCTGTTGTGTAGTCGTATTTGGCCCTTATATATAATAAGGTAGAAGTAGCTTTGGCATTGGTATCATATTTGATTTCTTTTTTAAAAAGATCTATTGGCGTTTTTCGTAATACCTGAATGAGCGAATCTGATACATATCTAGTAGAGTCGATATTGGTAAATCGTAAATTACGATAGTCATCAGTCGTCATATTTTCGCTCATGAAATCTTTAGCCATAGATTTAGCCTTATAGCTATCGCCACAAGAGGATAGGGTGAGGAGCGTTGTCACGGCAAATAAAAGAACTTTTCTCATGATGTATTATTCGTATTTATTTATGTTATTATATAAATATATCCTCCTTGTAAAGGATGCAAACAAGGAGGATATCAAGTGTGTATATTACGCTGGAATATTTTTCAATACATCAAGCAGATGATCCCATACCATTTGTACAGTTGGAATGAGCAATTTTTCGTCTGGTGTATGAACAAATCGAAGGGTAGGACCGAAACTTACCATATCCATGCCAGGATATTTTTCAGAGAAGAGACCGCATTCCAAACCTGCGTGTATACCTACAACCTTAGGTTCCTTACCGAAACGCTTTTTATAGCATTCTACAGTAATCTTAGTCAGTTTGCTGTCTGCATTCATCTTCCATGCAGGATATCCATCGCTTTGTTTAACCTCAGCACCAGCTAATTCGAAACAAGCTTTCACACTGTTGCTCATATTTTTGAGGTTACTCATTACATTACTGCGTTGAGAGCTTACGATTTCTATTTTATTTTCTTCGCTTTGTACACTGGCAATGTTACTAGATGTTTCTACCATCCAAGCCAACGCTTCGTCCTGACACATAGCGAGAACGCCATTGTCTACAGCTTGTAGAGCGCGTACAAAGTTAACAGACACCTGCTCAGGAATAACCTGCTGTACATCAGTAGAGCCCATATACCACTCCATATTTCCGTCGGTTACGTGGAACTCATCTTCTACCTCAGTGCAGAATACATTCCAGTCTGCACGTACAGTTTCTTTTTCAGTAGCAGGTACAGCAAAGATAATTTTACCATCACGTGGAATAGCGTTGTGCATTTTTCCACTATTAAACTGAGCTAAGCGTACAGGCATCTTGTCGTGTTCCAAATAGAGGAATCGAGTCAAAATCTTGATAGCGTTAGCACGTTTTTTATTGATATCATCACCAGAGTGACCACCAATAAGTCCCTTGATGCTTGCTTCCATAAAGAAGTAATCTGCAGGAGCATCTTCACGGGTAAAGTTAAATGTAGCAGCAGTATTGATACCACCGGCACAAGAAACGAAGATAATACCCTCGTCTTCACTATCAAGATTGATAAGATATTTGCCCGACATAAAACCAGGTTTCATGCCGAAAGCACCTGTAAGACCAGTTTCCTCGTCACGTGTGAAGACACATTCGATAGGACCATGTTCGATGTCTTCGCTGTCGAGAATAGCGAGCTCGATGGCACAGCCGATACCATCGTCAGCACCAAGAGTAGTACCCTTAGCGGTAAGCCACTCGCCATCTTCAATATAAGTTTGAATAGGGTCTGTATGAAAGTTGAAATCTACATCAACAAGTTTGTCGCAAACCATATCCATGTGGCTCTGTAAGATCGTAACAGGTTTGTTTTCATATCCAGGAGTAGCAGCTTTTTTGATGAGTACATTACCCGTCTCGTCTACTTTATATTCAAGATGATGTTCTTTAGCAAAAGTTTCAAGATACGCAATCATTTTCTCCTCATGCTTAGAAGGACGAGGAATCTCGTTAATTTTAGCAAACTGCTCGAAAACACGAGCAGGTTTTAATTCATTTTTATTCATTTAATTATGTTATTTTATTTTGTACTTTTATCCAAAAATTGTATCTTTGTCACGAAATTGCCACTAATGGTAATGCAAAAGTAATAAAAATGATAAAAACTCTGCTCATAAGCGTGTTAATAATTGCTATATGTATGGCATTATTATGCATTAAGTTGTTTTTTAACAAGAAAGTTAAATCACAACATATCCATGATAGTGAATATTTACGCAGTCAAGGTATTCATTGTGTCATGGATCAGGATCGCGAAGCCCGTAGAAGTGGAAAACCGTTCTCGTATGTAGCAGCGCCTAAAAGTAAAGATTAAGAAAAACAACATATTAAAATGAAGAAAAACCTTTTTAAGAATGTCGCATTTGCAGCAATTGCTGGACTTGCACTTACTGCTTGTAATAAGCAGCAGCCACAGGTTGAGGATAAGACCCAAGCTCCTGCAGCTGCATCACAATTGAAAATCGCGTATGTAGAGGTAGACTCTATCATGACTCAGTATACTTTTGCTAAGGAATATTCAAGTCTTCTAGAGAAGAAGAGTGTTAATATTCAGAAGACGATTGCTCAGAAGGGTCAGGCTCTTCAGGCTGCAGCAGCTAACTTCCAGCAGAAGATTCAGCAGAATGCTTATACTCGTGAACAGGCTGAGGCTATTCAGGCTGGTTTACAGAAGCAGCAGGCTGATCTCCAGGGTTTACAGCAGCGTTTGGGTAATGAATTCCAGGCTGAAACTGAAAAGTATAATAAGGCTCTTCACGATTCTATCGCAAATTATCTTAAGGTATATAATAAGGATAAGAAATATAGTCTTATCTTCAGTAAGCAAGGTGATAATTTGCTTTATGCAGACAAGGCTTATGATGTAACCGCAGAGGTTGTTGCAGGCCTTAATAAAGCCTACAAGGGTAGCGCTAAGAAGTAAAATTGTACTTTCATATATTTTAATATGATATGAATGAGGGATACCACTATATTTAGGGTATCCCTTTTCTTATATAAAGAATATGACCAGACAGGAAAGATATACGTTTTTGCTTGATTATTTTGAGCAGCGACAGCCTGAGGTTACTACCGAACTGAATTTCGGTAGTGCTTTTCAGCTTATTGTGGCTACCTTGTTAAGTGCACAGTGTACTGATGAGCGTATTAATAAGGTAACGCCGGCCTTATTTGCTAAATATCCTGATGCGCATGCTATGGCTCAAGCTACCGAGGAGGATCTGCTGGAATATATCCGTTCGGTAAGTTATCCTAATAGCAAAGCGAAACATTTAGTTGCTATGGCTAAAATGATTGAAAATGATTTTCGTGGAGAGATTCCCGACAATACAGCCGATCTTGTCAAGTTGCCAGGAGTAGGGCGCAAAACAGCTAATGTGCTACAGGCTGTATGGTTTAATAAACCGACGCTGGCTGTTGATACACATGTATATCGTGTCAGTCATCGTTTGGGATTGGTGCCTAAAACTGCTAATACTCCTCTTAAGGTAGAGGAATACCTCATGAAGCATATTCCTGAGGAAAAGATTACTCGTGCACATCATTGGCTTCTTCTTCATGGTCGATATGTCTGCAATAGTGCCCGTCCGAAATGCGAGAAGTGCGATTTCGAGAGTTTTTGTCCCAAGCTACTCGAGGGTAGTAAAGTGGCTAAGGGATAGTTTGTGAGTCAATGATGTAACTTGAATGAATAAGGTAATCATGGATACAAAAAGAATATATAAGTTTTTGAGTAATATAGCCACTCATAATAATCGAGAGTGGATGCAAGAGCATAAGGCTGAGTTTCAGTATTGTAAGGAGGAATTTGAAAAAGGTGTAGCGGAGTTAATTGGCAAAATATCAGAGTTTGATCCAGAGATTGCACATCTTACGCCTAAAGATTGTATTTACCGTTTTAATCGTGACATCCGTTTTAGTCAGGATAAGAGTCCGTATAAGCGTCATTTTGGTGCTTATATCTGTGCTCATGGTAAGAAGTCTTTGCGTGGAGGGTATTATATCCATCTGCAGCCTGGCCGTAGCTTTGTTAGTATTGGGTGCTATTGGTTACCTACCAACATTCTTACCAGTTGTCGTAATGAGATTATGGGTAATATTGACGAATGGCTAAAAGCTGTCAATAATGGAGAGTTTATCCATACGTTTGGTTATCCGGGCGAGGGAGTATTTGTTGATGATGGTGAACTTTCAGATAAGGGATTTGGGCTTCATCTCCTCAAAACAGCGCCTCGTGATTTTCCAAAGGATTATGAGTATCTTGATTATTTGAGAATGAAAGACTATGCGGTATGGCATCGTGTAGAAGATAGTTTTTTCAGTAAGGACAATTGGATACAAGAAGCTATCAAGATTTTCAAGGTTGGGAAGCCAATGATGGATTTTACAAATTCTGTTATTGATGATTATGAATAACAGAGTATATTTGAATTCTGAATTAAGTATCAAAAAAATGGGGATATTTCCTAAAGAGATATCCCCATTTTTGTATGCTTACAGTTCTTATAAATTAGTATGGTTCTGTAAGAACAATGCTATTTTTTCCAATATTTTTCGAGTTTTTTAGCCTCTTTTTTGGTGATATGGCATACAGCTCCATGCTTCTGCTCCGAGAAGTTGGTGCGTTTCATTATTCCTTTATCGAAAAGTCCTAAGTCTTTGAAATCTTTAAAGTTAGAAGTCTCTGCGAAACCAAAGTTGTGAGGATTCCTTCGATAGCAGTCATACATCAGCAACCATTTGTTTTGACCGATAAGTTTGTAGATATGAGGTGCCTCGCATCCCCCTTTTTCAAAGTCACAGTAGTCATCGATGTATGTCCATGGACCTGTAATGTGCTTACTTGTAGCCTGCTTGATACCAGCAGTTCCATCGTGCGAACAGTACATCAGGTGATAGGTACTGTCTTCTGGTGTGTATGAAATATCACCATCGATAGCCTCTTTATCTGCTTTAGGGTAGGTGAAAAGTATCTCGGGTTTAGTTTCTATTTGGTTGAAGTCTTCGTTGACATAACTGTAGTAGAGTTTACACATCTTTGTTCCATGGCGCATGGTATAGTAAATCATGAGTCGATTGTGCTCATAGTCCCAAGTTGTCTCTGGTGCCCATACACAGCCCAAATCTTCGTATTCTTTACCGAACTTTGTAAAGTCGATGTTTGCTCTTGTCCAGTGTATTAAATCTGCACTTCGCATCAATACAAGTCCCTTATTGTTTCCCCAACCATATTCTTTTCCTGGGCGTTCCCATTCCGTATCGCGATAGCCCATTTTTTGTGCGTAGATATGTAGGTCGGTCATGGCAAGATAAAAGTAGCCGTTAGGTGCGCGGAAAATATGTGGGTCACGAATTCCTTTCTGTACGGCGATACTGTCTCCGGCGATAACTGGCTTATCATCGTTAAGTGCGGTGTAGGTATAACCATCAAAACTAATGGCCATGTGCAGGCCATGGTCGGCATCTTTGTGGTATACCATAAGATATGCTCCCATATCTTTTTCTTGGTATTGTTTAGCCTGAACGTTTGTTGACTGCAACCCCAAAGATAATATTAAAGCGGTTAGTAGAAGAGATCTAAATTGTTTCATAATTTGTTATATAACTGTTATTTGATTATTATTGGTTATCTGCGAGCAAATTTACAAAAAAAATATTAAATGTGATATTTACACTTCAAAATATGCTATAGAAATTTTATAATGAGAGTAGGTTGTCGGGGTTGAATTTTGTTGACAAGAACCCTCCTGAGATTTGCGTATTTGAAATTGCCAGAAAGAATGCTTCAAATACGCGAATTTTGAAGGATTTTTGTATCTAATTGAATATCAGTGTGTTATGCGTTTTGTGTTTCGATGGCTAAAAAAATGGGCGCCAAAACCATAGCTCCTAGGGGTCGAAAGCTTAGGGTTGACGCGATAAGATCATAGAGTTTAGCGAACAAAGTCTTAGGTTTCGACCCCCAGGAGCTTGGGTTTTGGCGGGAGAGAAAATCGAGGGGTGAAAAAAAGACCAAACAGGCAGAGCAAAAGTTGAATATTTTGAGCTAGAATACGATTTTTGGTCATCTTGTTTTTTTGATATTTTATTTGACATACTACTCATTACGGTCAAATATCATCTATTATGGCTCATGAAATAAATAAGGTTTACCCGACATTTCGAGTGATTGATTTATAATCAAGCAAAGAGGTTAATGACGAATGAGAAAAGTTAAATTTGACGTTTAAGAAAACCAACAGCATTAAATAAATTCCAATTTACCGAATAGAATAAGCGAGGCCATATGGCTTCGCTTATTCTGTATTTAATGTAGAATTGTGCTCGCATTCGCCATCAAGATACAGATTTGGGTGACATTGATTGCGGAAGAGACGGAAACATCACCTCCAGAACCAACGCTTTTTGATTGAGGGGGCTTACTTTTTCAAAAATAAGTCCGCAATACCTGTTTATCGGCACTGCGGACACATATTTTGTCGCTTTTCAACTTTTAGCGGACAGCAATAATTATGTGATGGATTTGTAAAATGCAAATAACTCCTACTAAATTGTAGTTTTTTTTCTGTTTTTTTGCATCCTATATATTTTTTTTGTTCCTTTGCATAGCTGATGAATTTTTGTATTAACATGAACAAGCATTTGGTATTTTATACTATAAAATCGCTTTTGCAGATCAGATGTTTTTTTCTGGTTCTGTTGTCTCTTTTCGTAGGAATGTTTTTCCTTGCTGGTTGCTCGTATCAATCTCGTAAGGCTTATGGCATTCGTTCGGCTTATTATTGGAGTACATCTTG
Source organism: Segatella baroniae B14 (assembly GCF_022024235.1). GTDB lineage: Bacteria > Bacteroidota > Bacteroidia > Bacteroidales > Bacteroidaceae > Prevotella > Prevotella bryantii. The sequence continues at coordinate 1,059,875 of NZ_CP091799.1, read as the reverse complement.
GACCAATATACCTAAAAGTTATACTTTTACGAATCATCTTAATCGATTATATGTTAGATACTTTGATGTAGTGTTGGATGAAAGCCGTGTTCCGGTTCCGAATGCAACATTTTCCTTTAACTCATCTCATGAATTTGTTGATAAAGAAAATGCAAAATCAGATATTTCTCGTGTGAGCGACAGTTTAGAAATAGTACCTGTTATTTTTATTGTCAACGAAGTGATGAGAAAACCACAACCACAGTTGGCACAACAAATACTAGATCGCGTACTTCAGATGAATGCCACTAATGACATACACCGTGTGCACGAACTTCAGATAGACTGCGATTGGACTAATAGTACGCGTCAGCATTTCTTTTCCATGTTACAGCAGTTGCATACTTTAGCCTCAAAGCATCATATTACTTTATCTGCCACTATACGTCTGCATCAGTTGATGCAGAGTGCGCCTCCTGTTGATCGTGGTGTGTTAATGGTCTATAATACGGGTGATTTTACTCGACGTTCATGTGAACATCCTATACTTGATATGCGAGATATCAATCCTTATCTTGACTATTTAAGCGATTATAGTCTACCGCTTACGGCAGCATATCCGCTTTTTGCCTATCGTATAGCTTTCAGAGGTAATCACTATTTAGGTATTCTGCATGCTGATGATGATCTGCCTTTATTGCCTGGTGATACTGTGATTACTCGCAAGTCAACAGCAGAAGAAGTGCTCCAGGTGCAAAAGAAACTTATGGCTATACGTCCAGATATCAACGATGAAGTAATCGTATTCGACTTGAGTAAAAATCATTTATCCTACTATAAATCAAAAGATTATGAGAAAGTTTATCATCTGCATTAGTTTGATGCTGTCACAGGCAATCGGTACATGGGGGTGTGGTCCAATCGGACCTGTACATAATTATTATATGATGGATGTTTTTGGTCATGGGGGACAGGAAGCATTCTATGAACGTTTGCAGCAGTACTGGCGTAATTATACCGGAAAACAAGCTGAAGATTATTTTGACCCACAGTTGACTACCATTTATAAGTCGGCAGTTCGTAAGAATGATCGAGCGATGGCTGAGTATATCCGACTCACAAAGAATTATCGTTCGGTGTGTGATGCTATGAAGGAGCGATGGAATTATCCGACAAAGGCAGAATTGCTGAAAATGAAGAGGCAGATGGCTGAAATAAAACGCAAGGCTCTTGCCTATACTCACGGGTCATGTCTGCCACAATATACCTTGCTGCTTATGCGTAGCAATATGTATTATGCAGAGGATGTTAAAAATTTGACTGTATGGAAGAGTAGGGCTTCTAAATTGCCTGCCGGTGTTTATCGGGATATGTGCCGTAATATCTATGCTCGAGCCCTTTATAAAACAGGAAATCGTAAAGGTGCTGCAGCTATTTATGCTCAACAGGGTGACTATGAAAGTTTGCGCTGGTGTGTGCAAAACTACTGGAAACTTGATGGTATGAAGAAGATATATGCAGAAGATCCTAATTCGCCTACACTTGATTTCTTGGTGCAGAATTTTGTCAACTCTGTCCAGGAAAATTATGACAATTATTGGGAGGGCGAAATACAATCTTACAAGCCGCATGCTGATGCATTTGTACGATTTGCCAATCAAGTGATACGCGAAAATAAAAGCAAGGTTCCGGCTTTGTGGCAAGAGGCTATTGCCATGATACATTATTTACAGGGTAAGCCTCAGCTTGCTTTGCAGGAAAGTGAGAGGGCTATGCAGATGAAAGGTACACAGATGATGCTCGATAATGCCCGTTGTATACATCTGCTGGCTTATTCTCGCTGTATGAATAGGGATGCAAAGTACAGTGATGTGGTAACGCAAGAACTGGCATATCTTGACAGTAAGATTAAGGACAATGATGATGATAGCTATTTTTGTCGTGTTCGCCATCGTATACTTTATCAGAATATCGTGGAGCATTATCGTAAGGCTGGTGATCAGTATGGAGCTCTTGCTACGCTTGGTATTGTCCTTCAACCTAAACCTTCTGTCGAATCATTTTATTCTAATTACGAATATGAAGATAAGGTAGATTCGCTCTCAGCTGACCAGACACTGGCTTATGTTGATTATATCAAACAGCATAATGCTCATATGAAACAAGGGAAAGACGATGCACTTACTCGATATATTATGCAGTGGTATGTGGGTAAAGGGAGTGTAGACCATTATATTGATGCTAACTATTTTGCTGATAGAATCGGTACGAAGTATTTGCGAGAAGGACGTTTTGCTGAGGCTTTGAAGTTTCTTGAGAAGGTTCCTTTAAGCTATGTGGCTCGTCAAGGATTAGCTTACTATATGGCTCGTCGTAGCTATAATCGTGACCGATGGATTGTTGGTCGACAAGTAGTAAAAGAGCGTGCTCCATGGTCAGAAGAAGAGTATGTAGAGTCTAGTCTTAAAAGTAATCAGAAAGTGGATTTCTGTAAAGAAATGCTTCAGCTGGAGTCTCAGTATCGTTTGGCTAAGAAAGAAACTCGGGCTGATATTGCTTATCAGTTGGCAAGCCGATATTATCAGGCTTCATGTTATGGTGACTGTTGGTATCTTACCCATTATGGATGGTCGTGTATCGACAGTGCTCGCAGCTATGAGAAAGATTTTGCACAAACTGCACTCACATATCTTGTTGAAGCACGCCGGATTTATGCATCGCCAGAAGTGGTGAATGCAAACCATCAGGCTATGCGCCATCAGATAGCAACTCTTTATGCAGAAGCTTTTGTGCGTATGGAGATAGAAAGCAGAGTGTTCCATTTTTATGATGAAAACATACATGTGATAGCTGAATATCCTGCTGTGAAACCTTATTATACGCAGTTATTGGCACTTACACAACAATATCGTGACGATACAGAGCAGTATATTACAAGGTGTGATATTCTGAAGCGTTTTGCAACCCGACAATGAGTTTGGGTTGCCATATCCACGATTTAGTAGTTGGGTCTTTGACATCTGATAATCTAATGATAAATAACAATGAGAAAATTATTTTTTTCGATTTATTTCCTTTTTGCGGCTTCTTTAGGTTGGAGCCAAAATGCTGTAGTATCCTGGGATTCGCTCAGTCTCTCGATGAATCATCATCGGGTGTTGCCAGTCATGGGTGAAGTGCATTATTCACGTATTCCTGCAAGTGAATGGCGAAATGAACTGTTGAAGATGAAGGAAGGCGGAGTGACGTTTGTTGCAACATACGTTTTTTGGAATCATGTAGAAGAGCAGAAGGGAATCTTCGACTGGAGTGGTCAGCGTAATCTGCGACATTTTATAGAAATCTGTAAGGAACTGCAACTTCCTGTTATCGTACGCCTTGGTCCTTTCTGCCATGGAGAGGTTCGTAATGGTGGAATACCAGACTGGGTATTTCAGGAGGGGTGTCGACTTCGTTCTGAAGAACCTAAGTTCTTGAGTCTTGTCGAAAATCTCTATCGACAAATTTTTACTCAGATACAAGGTTTGCAGTGGAAGGATGGCGGACCAGTTATCGCAGCTCAGTTTGATAATGAATATCGGGGTAATGGAAGTTATCTTATGGCATTGAAGCGAATAGCTCAAAAGATTGGTTTCGATTTGCCTTTCTATACTCGTACCGGATGGCCTGCCCTTCGTACACCAGTTCCTTATGGTGAAATGCTTCCGCTGTATGGAGATTACGCCGATGGTTTTTGGGATAAAGATATAAAAGAAGGTGCTGGCGATTACTGGAAAGCTTTTTCGTTTCGTTCTACCCGTACTAGTACGGCGATAGGTACTGATCTGCTGGGTAAACAGAAAGAACAGCGTAATGAACAGGCTTATCCGTATTTTACTTGTGAATTGGGTGGTGGTATGGTTACAAGCTATCATAAGCGCGTGTATATGTATCCTATGGATGCGTATGCTATGGCTGTAGTGAAGTTGGGAAGTGGTAGTAATCTGCTGGGATATTATATGTATCATGGTGGAACAAATCCTGAAGGTAAACTTACTGCCCTTAACGAGACACAGCGTACTCTTGGAACAGCAAATAATGATTTGCCCGTAGTAACCTATGATTTTCAGGCTCCGCTCAATGAGTTTGGGCAGCGTAATCAGGTGTATTTTAAGTTGCGTCCATTACATATTTTTGCTAAATCCTTTGGCGAGTTATTGGCACCTATGACAGAGACTATCATTGATGGTAGTGCTGCTCTTAAGAAGGGCGATGACAGTAAGTTGCGATGGAGTTATCGAAGTAAGAACAAGCAGGCTTTTGTGTTTTGGAATAACTATGAACGATTTGCTCATCTTAGTGCCAAGAAAAATATTCAGTTTGAGGTTGAGGGCATAAAATTTCCGAGTAGCCCAATAACGATTCCTGCTGGTACTGCAGGAATCTTTCCTGTTCGTGTCGAGGGGTTGAAGTATGCTACAGCTCAGTTACTCGATAAGAAAGATGGAAAACTTTATCTTATGGCGATACCAGGAGTAGATACCGAAATAGCCTTGGATAATGGAAAGGTGCTCAAGCATGTAAAGGCAAAAGGATTAAAGAAACCTGTTTATAAGAATATCTATCTACTCGATGAATCTACTGCAGAGTGTTATCTGTTGGATGGTAATACACAGGATAAGCGTTTTTCTATGTTGGTGAATGATAATGTAACTGTTCGTAAAATTAAAGAAGCCAAAGAGTTGCGTACTATCATTAAAGGAAAAGCTAAAGTCGCAGAAGCTCCTTCAGAAGAAGATTGGAATCGGGCTGCCGTATATACTATTACTATCCCGAAAGTATTAAGCAACCCAAGCCAATGCACTACAGCTGATACAGAATTGAAGTCTAAAAAAATGGCTCATGAGCGAATGTTACTTGAAATCGATTATCGTGGTGATTGTGCTCGTCTTTATGCTCATGGAAAACTTATTGAAGATAACTTTTATAATGGCCAGCCTATGCAGTATGACATAGCTCGGTTACCAGAACATATAGAAGACTTAGAACTTCGTATCCTTCCTAAGCAGAATGGTGCTCCGATATATTTTCCGAAGGAGGCCGACAGTCGTGAAGGTGAAAGTGTCAATAGCGTTGTACTGAAGAAAATCTGGTAAGCGCACGTGAAAAAATCAGTATTCATCACGATTTAAGGTCACACCTGTTTCCTGAATTCAGAAGGCGGTGTACCATATATTTGGATAAAAGCCTTGGTAAACTGGCTTTGTGTCTTAAATCCCAAATCATAGGATATCTCTTGTACGGAGCGAAATGTAGTTTGCAACATCTGTTTAGCTTCCTGCATGAGATATTCTGTGATAATCAATTTAGGCGACTTTTCTACCACTTTATTCGTAATAGATCCGAGATATCGTGTGCCGATGTTCATTTTATTCGCATAAAAGCTCACCTCGTGGTGTTCCTTAAAGTTGTCGGCCAGAATATCCATAAATACATTGTATAAGTCAACAGGTCTTACTGTTATTTTTTCGTCAGAGGTTACATTGTATACCACTTGGGTATGCATGTATTTATGTGCGATATGAACCGCACTGCTGAGGCTGTCTCCAAGCGCTAAACGAGTGGCTATGGCTGCAGACATGGCAGCTCCTACACCATGCCTCTGCCATCCCGCCATGTTAAGAGAAGTATAAAACTGTTTGAATCCATCGTAATAGAGTAAAGCTGTTACACTATTATCTTTAACATGTCCTCCACGTAACATGATACCCTTGGCTCCCATAGCACTGAATTTACGGGCAGCTTTTACCATAGCATCAGATGTTTTGATACTCATATCAAGAACCTTTTCAGCTTCGTCACATTTAATGATGAGCAATTTGGCTTTTGGTATAAGAAATGTTTTCCAGGCATGAATGGCCTCCATAGACATGAGATACTCGCCCTTAGATGACAATATACCGGGAACGATGATAAGATTATCGCAGTGTTCTACCTCCTTGCTCAATTCGATAATCGTCTCCACATCACGTATCATACCCATTTTGATCGCTTTCGGGTGCTGGGTGCTGATGATACTCTGTACCTGTCGGAGTACTACATGAAAGGGAAGGTCGAATATTCGCTTGATGTGTTTATCGTCTTGTATGGTGATAGAGGTTATAGCTGTGAGTGCATGTCCCCCCATGGCAGATATCGTCTTGATATCCTGCTGTATACCCGTTCCACCTGTGTTGTCAGAACCGGTAATGGTTAATATAGGAGTTAATGTATTCATGAAAGCAAAGGTACATTTTTTTTTAATAGAATAAGAATAGAGTTCCGAAAATGATAAATGAAATTCATATAATCACAAACGATTTGCTGGAATCGGACTAATGTTATTGAGTATAGGAACGTTTTTTTTGACAATTCAGTTTTTGTTCTCACCTTTGCAGTCGGAACGTAAAAATAATAACAGATATAAAAAAATGGAAGATAGAACAACTTTGAATCGCAATCTCGCCCAAATGTTAAAGGGCGGAGTAATTATGGACGTAACCACTCCTGAACAGGCTAAGATCGCGGAAGCAGCAGGTGCTTGTGCTGTTATGGCGCTCGAACGCATTCCTGCTGATATCCGTGCAGCTGGTGGTGTTTCACGTATGAGCGATCCTAAGATGATTAAAGGTATACAGGAGGCTGTTACGATTCCTGTTATGGCTAAGTGTCGTATAGGCCACTTCGTTGAGGCTCAGATTCTCGAGGCTATTGAGATCGATTATATTGACGAGAGTGAAGTTCTCTCTCCAGCAGATGATGTATATCATATCGACAAGCGCAAGTTTAAAGTGCCTTTCGTTTGTGGTGCCAAGGATTTGGGCGAAGCATTAAGACGTATCAATGAGGGTGCTACAATGATTCGTACTAAGGGTGAACCGGGTACTGGTGATGTCATTCAGGCTGTACGCCACATGCGTATGATGCAGAGTGAAATACGTCGACTCACCTCGCTTAGCGAAGATGAGCTCTATGAAGCAGCTAAACAATTGCGTGTGCCTTATGAGTTGGTAGCGTATGTTCATGAGAACGGTAAACTTCCTGTAGTCAATTTTGCTGCAGGTGGTGTGGCTACTCCTGCTGACGCTGCACTCATGATGCAACTTGGTGCAGAGGGTGTATTCGTAGGTAGTGGTATCTTTAAGAGCGGTAATCCTGTAAAGCGTGCTCAGGCTATCGTGAAAGCTGTAACCAATTATCAGAATCCTGCTATCATCGCTGAACTCAGTGAGGATTTAGGTGAGGCTATGGTCGGTATCAATGAGAGTGAAATCGAATTGCTCATGGCTGAAAGAGGAAAGTAACAACAATACAAAATCTAAGTATACTATAAAGCTTAAGATCATGAAGATTGGCGTTTTAGCTTTACAGGGAGCATTTGCTGAACATCAGCAGATGCTCCATCGTTTGGGAGTTGAGTCAGTTCAGATACGTAATTTGGCTGATTGGAACGAGGCTTTGAGTGATGCCCAGCAGCCGATAGTAGGTCTTATTATTCCTGGTGGTGAGAGTACTGCTATGATGAGAATAATGAAAGATGAGTTATTGTGGCAGCCTTTGCAGGATGCTATTGCCAAAGGGCTTCCTGTATTTGGAACCTGTGCAGGATTGATTTTGCTCGATCATACACATCTCAATACAATGAATATTGACGCTCGTCGCAATGCTTACGGTCGACAGTTGGGCAGTTTCCGTGTGGAGAGTGATGTTAAGGGTATCGGTAGTGTTCCAATGACGTTTATTCGTGCTCCTTATATTGAAGAAATAGGTGAGAATGTAGATGTTTTAGCTCAAGTAGATGGCCACATCGTAGCAGCCCGACAGGGAAATCAACTTGTTACAGCCTTTCATCCTGAGCTTGATGAAGATACACATATTCACCAGTATTTTCTTTCTCTTTGCACGCAAGCCAAGGCTGTGTAGTCTTAAGATTTCTATTCCGTTTAAGCGAGTAATCACTCAAAAATGATTACCTTTGCAGACGTTTAAACGTTAAGATGATGATAGAAATCATAGCAGATAATATCATTTCTCCTTTGGGTATTTCCTCAAAGGAGAACTATGAAAATGTAAAGGCGGGTGTCACTGGTCTGCAGAAGTATGAACATAAGTTTAATCTTGATTTTGCATTTACTGCATCGTTGATGCCCGAAAAGTTTTGGGAAGATAGCTCATCTTTTTTAGGACTTAGCAGATTTGAGAAGATGGCTGTTCGTTCTGTTCAGGGTGCTATACGTGAAATACCTGATGGGACAGATTTTGATATTACCTCTAGTCGTACATTATTCATCTTAAGTTCTACTAAAGGTAATATAGAATTACTTCCTGATGTTGAACGTGTTAGCTTGGTTAATAGTGCTCATGTAATAGCCCAGAAGTTAGGTATTACATCTACTCCTCAGGTAGTGTGCAATGCTTGCATTTCGGGTGTGCATGCTCTACTTGTGGCAAAGCGCTTCATAGCGTGTGATGCGTATGATTATGTTATTGTCTGTGGATGTGATGTACAGTCATCTTTTACTATTTCAGGTTTTCAGTCGCTTAAAGCCTTATCAGCTTCTCCGTGTCGTCCTTTTGACATAGATCGAAACGGATTAAATTTGGGAGAGGCTGCTGCTACTGTGATTCTTCATAAGGCCGATTGGCATCCGGATCATTGGTATCTTGCTTCGGGAGTAGTACGTAATGATGCTTACCATCAGACGGCACCTTCGCCTAAGGCTACTGGTTTGGCTATGGCTATTCATCGTACGATGGAGGATTATCCTGCAGAAATACTTGCATGTGTTAATACACATGGTACATCAACATTGTTTAATGATGAAATGGAGGCTGTAGCTTTATCTCACGAAGGACTTGCTGATATCCCTGCTAATTCACTTAAAGCTTATTATGGTCATACGATGGGTGCTACAGGCGTGCTCGATATCATTATTACTCGTATGGCTGTAGATGATCATACCGTATTGGCCACCAAAGGATTTGATGAACTTGGTGTCAGTAGACGTGTGAATATTGTGACTCAGAATACGACTACAGATAAGCAGGCTTTTCTGAAGACAATTGCGGGCTTTGGTGGTTGTAATGCGGCAATATTAGTAGCTAAAGGAGCTGTTATTAAACCTGAAAGCTCATCTGTTAAACGATCGTTTACTGTTAAGCATCGGTTGAGTATCCGAAATCAGCATATTGAGTTGGATGGACAAGACTATACTATTGCTCTTGAGGATGCCAACGAGCCATTGTCTGAAATGGGTATTTCCTTTCTAAAACAAGTATATAAATCTGAAATAGGCAATTATCCTCGTTTTTACAAAATGGATAATCTAAGTAAACTAGGGTTTGTTGCATCTGAGCTTCTTCTTCATGCTGTCCGGAAGGATTCTTCTGTAGAGGTTACTTCTGCTTCGTCTTTTGCCGGACAGAGTGGAGAAGATACAGCCATTCTATTATATAGCAAGTATGGATCTATCTCTACTGACCAAAGTTATGCGCTTTCCATGCAAGATATTCCTAGTCCACATCTTTTTACGTATACTTTGCCGAATATGGTAACCGGAGAAATTGCTATTCGCCAGGGGTATCATGGTGAAACTTCTTTCTGTTTGCTTCATGATAATCAAGATGTTACTGCATTATTGCGTGAAGCGCAAAGCATGCTCTCAAGTGATGCTCCAATAACAAAAGCTATTGTAGGTAGTATAGACTATCTTTCGGATAACAATTTTGAAGCGCAACTCTGCTTTATCGATAGTATTTGCGATTGAGCTTACCGTTAAAGGTACGCTCTATCTTATCTACCTTTTCATAGTATATAGGTACTTTATACGATTCTAGTTTGCTGGCAATAAAACGGGCTATTGATTTTTTATCGATTTCGTCTTTCTCGCTGACAATCAAGAGTTTGGTTACGACCCCGATAACTGGATGTTCGGCAGCAATACAGATACACTCCTTGATATCGGGTAGCGACAGTGCAACGTCCTCTACTTCAGTAGGTGCAACTTTGTAACCACCTATATTAATGACATCGTCTTGTCTTCCTAACATATGTAGACGCCCTTCGCTGTCTATTTCTCCATTGTCAGAAGTATAGATGGTACCATTGTTCAAAACGAGTCGTGTCATCTCTTCATCGCCAACATATCCCAACATCAGTGTGTCTCCCTGACAGGCTATTCTACCTTCTGCAGTAATGAAGAAGTGAGAATGTTTCATCGCTTTTCCCAGACAGTTAGCTTTACTTTCCGGGGTGTTGAAGTTATAGGTAGCGATAATGCCCGTTTCTGTAGAAGCATAAGTATTATAGAGACGTGAAGTAGGAAGTGTTTTGCGAAGTAAATCAAGATCTTTTTGTGAGATAGCTGAAGCTCCCGTCTCGATAAAATCTATTTTGTGGGCATAAGTATGCAGGCGATTGCTACTGAATGTCAGCAAGATACGAATATTGGTTGGAACGAGGAAAGTGGCCATCTTACTGCAAGGATAGTCAAGAGCTGTGTAGAAAGCGTTTAGGTCTTTCATTCCTTGAAGCAGATAGAGGGTAGCACCACACATTAGTGTAGGATACACTTTAGAAAGACTGCCGATATGGTTGAGTGGTCCGCTGATAATAAAGACTAGATCTTTGTTGAATCCTTGAGCCTCTTTTAGATTATCTGCATTTGCAAGTATTGCGCGATGACTAATCATAATACCCTTAGATTTTCCTGTTGTGCCCGTAGTAAAAAGAATATCGGCCACTTCTTTTGGGAATATCATGTGCTCCACTTGCTTTTGAATGGTCGAAAAAGTCTCTTCGGTAGCATCCTTCTCAAGAGGAACAGCAATGTTTCCACTGAGATGAATAGCAAAATAGGTTACCAGAAAATCGATGGTCTGACTACTTCTAAAAACAATCGCACGATGAGATGACAGCGAAGCTTGTTGATGCTTATTTGTAGCAAAGCGCTGACATATTTCTGCTGCGCGTTTTTTTATCTTATCGTATAGTTGCTCATAAGTTACCTTTTGTCTATCACATATTATAGCAATCTTTTGAGGTTGTTTTTCAGCGAAAAGTTTAATATAGTCTTCTATCATGAATTCAATTATTCGGACCGAGCAATAATAAGTAATCTTGTAATTTTGATCTTGAAAAAACTTGTATCAATCTTGTATTCAACACATAACAAGATTATTGTTGTAATTTGTTCTCAACCATTTTGGTGAGATTCTCTAAGTTTTTGAAGTTTTTGGGTGTCACATCCTCTGATTCCAAGCAGATGTGATATTCCTCAGAGAGCAGCATCAGTATAGTGGTGATGCCCAGTGAGTCGAGCTCACTGAAGAGAAATTCAGAATCTAAATCAACGAGTGGGAGAGCTTCTTCGAGCAATTCACGTATTCTTTCTTTTTTTTCCATTGTTCATTGTTTTATGGGAACGCAAAGATAACTATTTTGAGTAACATTAGCAAAAAAGTGGCTATAGTTTTCTTGTTATTGGCAATTTTTAGCTAACTTTGTTAACCGTACTAATAAAATCAATTTAAATTATGGAAAACAATAACAACGAACAGTCAGTGACTATTACTCCAGAAATGGCAAAAGTTGGTGAAGAACTTTTTAACGAATTCATCAAGAAATTTAATGAGAATAAGTATCAGCCTCTTGAGGGTTTAGCCGTATTGTCTCTCGTTAGTGCGAATCTTTGTGCTAATATAGATAAAGCTCTCAATATGCCTGCAGGTACTACAGCTAAGGCTTTTCAAAGTACAGACCTTACTTTGGGTGTAGCTGAGCAGAATTAATTTTTACTAACATGATGTTGTAAAAAAATGGAGCATCTCGTATTTTCGCTAAAATACGAAATGCTCCAAAGTCATTTTTTACGTTTTACCAAATCAATAATTTGTTTTTTACTAATCTATTAACTTTTTGAAGTTATCGTTGATTCCCATCAATCTTATTACCTTAAAAAAACTAATCCTATGAAGATCTAAGTGTTTTCAATATTCGTATTTATATAATTCTTATATGGAAAATGCAAAACTATCATCCCTTTGATAGCATGTCTATCATCTTTGATTGACATTGCAAATATAGAAATAACTCCCTGATAATGCAAAATATTTAAGTAAAGTTGATAGTTTTATCAGCTAACTGGTTAATTTTAAGATTTTAAACTTTTAAAATTAACATTTTTAAGAATTAGGAATGTTGTTCTTTAACAGTTTTAAAAGTATGCTGTAGAGTAACCAAAAAAATACTCTGCCAAAGTTTGACAGAGTATTTATAGATGTAAGCCCGTTTGATAACAAAGGCTTATAGGTTGTTTTTATATGATCTAATAAATCATTCTTACATACCTCTAGCTTTGAGAAGCGCAGAAGCATCAGGAGCCTTTAAACCTGTGAGGTCTGAGAAAGCCTTCATCAAGTCTACAGTGTAACCTTTACTTAAGATCTTATCGCGCATGGCCTGACCAGTAGCAGGCTTCAGTGCACCATTTTTCTCAAAGAAATTAGCAATGTTAACAGCTAAGACCTCAGTCCAGAGATAGCTGTAGTAACCTGCAGCATAACCGCCACCCCAAACATGATTGAAGTAAGAAGTAGAGTATCTTGGTGGAACTTGACTATCTAGCAATCCAATTTCTTTCAGCGCTTTTGCTTCGAAAGCATTTGCTTCGCTAGCTAAAGGTACATCCTTTGAAGGTAATACATGCCAAGCCATATCAAGACATGTTGCTGCCAAATTCTCACCGAGAGCATAGGCTGCCTGATAATTGATAGAGCTTAGCATTTTTTCCTTTAAGTCAGCAGGCATAGCCTGACCTGTTGTAGCATGCTTTGCATAGTGGTCGAATACCTCAGAAATAGGAGCAAAGCTTTCATTAAATTGTGATGGCATTTCCACGAAATCGCGAGGTACGGCAGTACCGCTTAGCGTATTATATTTACAGTTGCTCAGAATGCCATGTAGTGCATGACCAAACTCATGGAACATTGTACATACTTCATCCCAGCTGGCCAGTGAAGGCTGTCCCTCTGGTGCTTTGGCCATATTACATACATTATATATAAGAGGTAACTGATGGCGATACGTACTTTGTTTTGCGAAAGAACTCATCCATGCACCACCGCGTTTGGTAGGGCGACGGAAATAGTCTACATAGAAGAGGGCGATAGTTTTGCCATTCTTGTCGCTTACCTCGAACACCTTCATGTCAGGGTGATAGGTAGGAATGTCTGTACGAGGCTTAAAGTTCAAGCCATATACTCGATGAGCTGCATAGAATACACCATTAACCAGTACACTGTCGACATTGAAATATGGTTTTACATCATCTTCAGAGAGATTATATTTCTCCTTCTTCATCTTAGCAGAATAGTAGAATCTATCGTAAGGCTGAAGCTTAAAGTCGGCGCCCATAGACTTTTGAGCATATTTTTCTATTTCTGCAGTTTCTGCATCAGCTATAGGTTTGTAAGAAGCGATAAGATTCTTTAAGAAAGCATACACATTATTCGTGTTTTTCGCCATTGTCTTATCGAGCGAATAAGAAGCATAGTCTTTGTAGCCCATGAGTTCACCCTTCATAGCGCGAAGTTTTGCCATCTCACTAACGATAGGGAAGGTATTGAATGATCGGGTACCGTCTGCACGATGTACTGAAGCCTCGTATACGCGACGGCGGAGTTCACGATTGTCAAGCGAAGCCAAGATAGGTTGTTGTGTAGTATTGACAATAACAATACAGTAAGGAGTTTTGCTACCACGGCTCTCTGCGTCTTTTTTACACTGAGCGATATCTGCATCACTTAGGCCAGCGAGTTCCTCTTTAGAATTCACCCATACCACGCTACTGTTTGTGGCCTCAGGTAACAGGTTACCCCAGTCTTGCTGCAGTTCAGAGATACGGTTGTTAATCGTTTCCATACGCTTTTTCTTATCGGCAGCAAGGTTGGCGCCAGAGCGTACAAAACTCTTGTAAGTCTCTTCAAGAAGTCGTTTGTCTTCGCCTTTCAGTTTCTTATATTCGTGGTCGTAAACATATTTTACACGTTCCCAGAGCTTTTGGTTAAACGAAAGTTCGTTTTCCAAAGCGGTAAGTTCAGGCATAATCGCCTTTTCGGTTTCAGCGATTTCCTTTGTTTTGTCAGAACTGGTAAGGCAGAAGAAGATGCTAGAAACACGGTCAAGCAGATTACCACTTTCTTCATAAGCGAGAATAGTGTTAGCAAAGGTAGGTTTTGCTTTGTTCTCTACAATGCGCTTTACGGCAGCACGCTGCTGTGCGATACCCGCCTGTAGTGCAGGAAGATAGTGTTCGTACTTAATTTTGTTGAAATCAGGTGCACCAAAAGGGAGTGTGCTTGGGTGCATTAATGGGTTGTCATTTGTGTTTGTTGCCATAGCTAACATCGTGCTAGATGCCAAACAGGCTGTTAGAAACGTCTTTTTAAGTTTAGCGTTCATGATGAATTAATAATGTTGTTTTGATAATTTGATAATGTTGTACATTGTTATAATTTGATGCAAAGATAGCGAAATAATCTAATATTTTGAAATGATTTCTGTATATTTGCACAAATATAATATCATTTTGACAAGATTGTGATATAGATACTTATTTAGAATTATAGAGTAAGATTAAATGTTGATTTTTATCGATCCAAGTGAAAATCTTTCATCAACTGTAAATACCAAGTAGATCGTTGGCGTTCTTCGTTCAGCATGCAGCATACATGCTCTTGCGGTGCTCTTTCTCTTCCTTTTCGGTGTACTAGAACAAATCGTTTAGCCTCCTTTTCGGGTACTGTCTTAATCTTGTATATATCCTGAAGAGAGAAGCCTACGATGGTACATTCAGCCGAAAAATCCTCTAGTACCTCTTTTGGAATACATACAGAGAAAAATCCCCCAGGCTTGAGGAGCTGATAAGCCCCCTTGATAAGTATTGAAAAAGGCAGACTTGAACTGTGACGTGCTCTTGTCTTGCTTAGATTGTTACATTCCAAGCTTTTATCAAAGTAGGGTGGATTACATACTACACTGTCATAGATGGGCATTGTATCTTTCACCTCTTTTATATAATCCTGAAATGCAATGTGCTCCAATTTGATACGGTCGGCAAAGGGCGAAGCAAAAAAGTTGTCTTTTGCATCGAGTACTGCATTCTCGTCTATTTCTATAGCTTGAATCTGAGCATTGGGAAAACGTTGAGCGAGCATCAGTGATAGAACACCTGTGCCAGTTCCGATATCAAGAATGTTGTTACCACCAGCAGATAGTGTTCCTAAAAGATCACTGTCAGTACCCACACGCATGGCTGCATGATTCTGGGTAATGGTAAACTGCTTATATCGAAAGATATGATTTTCTTCTGTATGTCTGTTTTCTTTGCTCATGTACGTATAATTTAGGTAAAATCAGAATATTTACAGGTATCAATGCTATTCGTTCATTTTAGACTTCAACTCCTCAAGTTTTTGAGCCAATTTATCAATGCTTACTGTAGCAAATTCCACTTTGTTGTCTGGGGTTAAAATATAATAGGTTGGAAGCCAACTGATATGATAATCTTTAGATACCTGTGATTCTTTCCATTTCTTGAGTTCGCAGAGTTCTACAATATTTCCCCCTTTAAAGGTTTCAGAATAGCATTTCTGCCATGCTGCAGAGTTTGTATCAAATGAAATGCCATAGAAGTGAGGAGTGCGATAAGTATTAACAATTTCGTTCATCTTTGGTAAGTCTCGTCGGCAGTCAGGACACCATGAAGCCCAAAACTCGATAACCTTATAAGTTTTTGTATCTTGATATAGATTATATTTCTTTCCTTGATAATCTGGCAGAGAGAAGTTAGGAGCTTTTTCGCCCGGTTTAAGCAGATTTTGGGCATAGAGTGCATCGATGTCAGTAGAGTCTATTACTGCAGCAGGGGTATTCTTCTGAGCTGTAGCTGGCATAGTCATCGCCGCAATCAGCAGAGCCATGGAAATCATTTTTTTCATATATCTTGTATTCATAGATTAATATTCTTAGATTTATTATGTACTGCAAAGGTAGTAATAATTTAGTAAATTCAGTTCTATTTTCGCTTAAAGAGTTCGGTAGGCGTCATTCCCATGATTTGTTTGAATGTGCGGTTGAAATTTGCAGCACAACTGAATCCCGTTTCTAAAGCTATCTCGTTGATGTTGAGTCCGCCATCGGCCATCAATTCTATTGCATGGGTGATGCGCTGATAATTCAGATAGTTGTTATAGCGTATGCCGATGTCATGAAAGAGTCGGCTAAGTGTACGTATTGACATATGGGCTGCTCGTGCAACATCCTCCAGCCGTATATCTTCGTGAAGATGTTCATTTATATAGCTAAGTGCTGGTTCTATTCTAGTATCCCGTGTTGCTATAATACCTTTCAGTGGTCTTTCATAGGCCTTACAGGCTAGAGGCATCTGCCTGAAGAACGACAGGGCAAATGTATATGTATCTTTATCAGTAGAATCGTTGAGTTTAGTCTTCATGCTTGATATATAATGCATATTTTCAGATGCCCATCGGTTAGTATTGAAAATGGCAAATTTTTTTCGTTGATCGTTTTGGTGAAATTTAAGGGGTACATAATAAATTATAAGCGATATCGCTTTATTGTTACTTGACAAGGAATGACTTTTCCCAGCCGGTATCCAGCAGATATGGCATTCTGGTACAAAATATATCTTGTCTTCTACAGTAATATGTAGGGTTCCCTGTAGAGTGAATATTATTTGATATTGCTCATGGATATGTTTTTCTAGATCCATTCCTTCTCTGCCTGTGTACTTGATAAGTATTTCTTCTGATGAAGCCTCACTTACTTTCTTAAGATATTTTTTTTGCTCTTCGTTCATTGGCATAAAATGCTAAATAGTTGTCTTAATATGCAAATATGGTGCAAAGATAATGTTTTAATTTTGCATCAAGAAACATAAAATGATAAAGATGATGAATAAAAAGACATTGTTAGCTATCGCTATAGTATGTTTGGGCTACGTTTTCCCTATGCAAGCCCAGAAAATAGAGAATTTTACTTTACAGGGTTCCAAGGGCAAATTAGCTGCAACATTGCAGGCTCCGAAGCTAAAGAGCGGGGAGAAAGTGCGTTTGGTTGTTATTTGTCATGGCTTTGGATCAGATAAGGAACGTCCTTTGCTCAAGGCTATCGCCGACAGCTTGCAGAGTAAAGGTATTGCTAGTATCCGCTTTGATTTTAATGGTTGTGGCAAGAGTGAGGGTAAGTTTCAAGACATGACAGTTCTTAACGAGATAGAGGATGCTAAGGATGTAGTCGCTTATGCTTTAACGTTGCCTTGGGTGAGTGATATCAGTATGGTTGGCCATTCGCAAGGAGGAGTGGTCACTTCGATGGTAGCCGGACAGCTTAAAGGTTCCATTCGTAGTATAGCTTTGTGTGCTCCGGCCGCAGTACTTCGCGACGATGCCCTTCGTGGAAGTACACAGGGAAGTATTTACGACCCTCATCATATTCCCGAATATGTAGACAGTCCAAGAGGTTTACGTATTGGTCGTGATTACTTTATGACAGCCCAAACATTGCCGATTTACGAGACCGCAAGACAGTATACTGGGCCGGTACTCTTAGTGCATGGCACATGGGATGTGATAGTACCTTACACCTATAGCGAGCACTATCATGAGGTATACCAGAATAGTGAACTCCGATTGTTGGCCGGTGTAGATCATAGCTTTACAGGTGAGTCTGCTTGTAGAAAGGCAGCCGGAATGGTCGCAAAGTTTATTCAGGAACATTAAGTACCTCTAAACATTTCAAGTAATCTCTAAATAAATAATAGAAATAAATTCAATTCAATTAAATGATTTAAGTATGGAAAAATTTATAGGAATGCATTTTATTTATACCTATGCTAATGGCTGGGAGTATGAGTTTTATGTAAAGAACGAATCTACGGTAGACTATCGCATACATAGTGGTATGGTAGGTGGCCGATGGGTACGAGATCAGAAAGCTGATATTGTTAAGCTTACAGATGATGTTTATAAGGTATCATGGACAGAGCCAACCGGTACTGATGTTAGTTTGAATTTCATGTTGAAGGAAAATAAAGTACATGGTGTAATCTTTTTCCCAAAATGGGTACACGACCATCCTGAGATTACTATATGTTTCCAGAATGATTATATAGCAAAGATGGAAGAGAGCCGTCTTAAATATGACACTTATCCAAAGTATGTAGTGCCGGAGTTTGCCGAAATAACATATGCCAAGAATGAGGGAGTCAATAATGAGAAAGTTATTGCTATGGCGCCTTATCCTGAAATGGCAGATGATATCCGTTCAGGCAAGCTCACATTTTAGCTAAAGACTACGGTTATATGGGGGCTTCTTTGCTTTTTGCACGTGTTTGGTTGACAATATTTTGGAGTTTATAGATATTATTTCTTAAAATCACATCTCATCTCTATTTTTGCATAAAATTAAAATGTCCGTGATTGACATCGTTATTGATTTGTCTATTTGATATTACGGCATGTTTTATGATTGAAAATAAAAAAGTAGATGAAAAATAATGTGATAATAGCAGCTATGCTGCTATGTGCCAGTGTAAATTTGGCTCAGAATTCCAATCAGAGTAAAGGTCATAAGAATATGGGGGCGGCAGTAAATATGCCCGTTCCCTTTACGGTGAATGTTGCAGATTCATTGATGATTAACGATCTACATCTTGATGCGAAACAAGCGAAAAAAGTGAAGAAGCTCAATAAAAAATATGCTAGCATCATCGATGGCACTGGTCTGAAATCTACTAGTAGCAAACCTTCTGGTGATGGTCCTGATGGTGCTTCTCATGGTATAGGTGGTCCTGGTGGCGGCCAACCAGGAGGTTTCGGCGGAGGTATGTCTGGTGGCATGGACAGTCCTGGTAGTGGTTTTGGAAGAGGAGGCATGGGTGGTCCTGGCGGCGGTCGTGGTCAGGGCGGTCCTCAAGGTGGTCCTCAAGGATGGCCTGGGAAGAGCACCTCAACTTCATCGCTTGATCTTGATGCTAAGCAAACTAAATATGAGAAGAAACTCAAGAAGATTCTTACAGAAGAGCAGTATTCGGGCTATCTCAAGATAAAACCTCGTTTCTATGCCCAGCGAAGCATTCGCGAATTTCTTCTCGGCAATCCATCTATGATGGAGCGTAATGATCAGAAACCTCCACAGAATGGGCATCAGATATCAGGTGCACATGGAGGTCCTCATGGTTGGCCTGGTGGTGGAAGTCGCGAGTCTGTAGGTAGTAAGAGTGAAACGGGGTATAGCCAGTCAGAGGGAACGGCTACCAAGAATGGTACATTGACCTCTACCAAAGTTGATGAGAATGCCGTTCAAGTTACAGGTGGAACACTCCAGTTAGTTCAAGCTAATATCAAGAAGATTTCTGGTGACAGCAAAGATTCGGATGGTAGCAGCTTCTATGGCACTAATTCTGCTGTATATGTTAGTGGTAGTGGTAGTATTATTAATATGGATGGAGGATCTGTCACCACCGATGCCATAGGTTCCAATGCTCTATTTGCCTATAATGGCGGAACGCTAAATGTCTCTAATGTAAGTGTCCACAATACCAAGAGTCTTTCACGTGGTATCCATGCTACGGGAGGCGGAATTATTAACGCCCGTAATTTGAATATAGTCACAGAGGGACGTAATTCTTCTGTGGTAGCCACCGATCGTGGTGGTGGAACAATATCGGTTTATGGAGGAAGTTATAGCTGTACGGGGGAAGATTGTGCCGTGCTATATTCAACGGGCCATATAACAGCGAACCAAATATCCGGAGAGTCTCGTCAAGGTGAAATCTGTGTTATCGAGGGTGACAACAGTGTAACTATCAATAACTCCGATATGACATCGGGTGATAGTCGATGGGGAATGATGATATTGCAAAGTGGTTCAGGTGATTCGGAAGGGTATAATGGTAAGATTACGGTAAACCATTCTCGTTTGAAACTAACCGATAGTAAGGCACCGCTGTGTGAAGTTCCAACTAATATTACAGGCACACTTATCCTCAACGATGCTGATCTGCATGTACCAAGTAAGATTTTAATGCGTGTAGAGTATTATAATCGATGGCACACCAAAGGTGGTACAGGAAATCTTATCCTGTCTACCGATTCTTGTAAAGTATATGAAGGGACAGTGGTAAAAGATAACTACGGACATGTGAATGTAACTGTTCGTAAGGGAGTAACTTGGTTGTTGACGGCAGATACCACAATCGATAAACTTACAGTAGAGCAGGGAGGTAAAGTTTTTACAAATGGTTACAGCTTGAAATATTTAGTCTCTGATATTCAGGGAGATATTAATTAATGTCTATTCGATAGAAATGTTTGTGGAAAATTATGCTGAAAAATTTTCTTAATCGAAATATTTAGAGTACTTTTGCACGAGAAAATTTTCCTAGTGATAGGAATTCCAAGAAGAAAGATTCTAAATATTAAGAATATGTTTCTACATAAAAGTATGATAGCGTCATTATTCGGATTTGATTCCAAGCAACATCGGTTGCAAACAGAAATTTTAGCTGGTCTCACTACATTTCTTACTATGGTATATGTTCTTGCTGTTATACCATCGTTATTTAAACCGTTGGCTACTCAAGGTATGGATAATCCAGCAATTTTTACGGTCACAGCACTTACATCTGCCTTGGGTACTTTTATCATGGCGTTAGCGAAACGTCCTTTTGCTCAGGCTCCAGGTATTGGTTGTGCCTCTTTCTTTGTCTTTACGGTTTGTCTCAGCTTAGGTTACGATTGGCGTTTTGCATTGACAGGAGTATTAGTAGAGGGTATAATTTTTATACTTATTTCGTTAACAGGTATCCGCCAAAAGATAGTTGACGCTATTCCGAGAGTGCTTAGGCAAGCTATTAGTGTGGGAATAGGATTTTTTATAGCTTTCCTTGGCCTTAAGAATGCTGGTATTGTCGTGCCAAGCGATGCAACTTTAATATGTTTGGGCGACATAACTCATGGACAGGCTCTATTGGCCATTATAGGCATAATAATTATGGAGGTTCTTTTGATGAAAAACGTAACAGGAGGTATACTTATTAGTATTATTATTACTACCATAATAGGTATACCAATGGGGGTTACTCATATCCATGATTTCTTCTGCACTCCTCCTTCGATAGCTCCTATTGCCATGCACTTTGATTTCTCTAAACTGATGTCTGTCGATATGATAATTCTTGTGTTTACATTGCTTTTCATGGATCTTTTTGATACGCTTGGAACTCTTGTAGGAGTGTGTGAAAATGCAGGTATGGTAAACAAAGATGGCTCTATTCCCAAACTTGAAACGATGCTTACAGCTGATGCCGTCGCTACTACTCTTGGTGCTTGTTTAGGTTCTAGTACGACAACAACCTTTGTAGAGAGTGCTTCTGGTGTTGGTGCGGGCGGACGTACTGGAGTTACATCACTTGTTGTATCCATTTGTTTTCTTTTATCGCTGTTTCTCTCACCATTCTTCCTCTCCATTCCTTCAGCAGCAACAGCTCCTGTGTTAGTTATAGTAGGATATATGATGATGAAAACAATGGTACATATTGATTTAAATGATAAATTCAATGCCTTTCCTGCTTTTATCACCATAATTGTAATGCCACTTACATTTAGTATCAGCAATGGTATTCTTATGGGTTTTATCAGTTATGTGAGCATCCGAGTTATTTATGGAAAGTATCGCGAAATAAGTCCGATGATGTATGTCCTTGCCGTTATTTTTATCCTAAAATTTATCTTGTTATAAATCTATTATTGCATGCCTCGTTCATGCCAATAAGCTATATAGGTTGTGTCTATCCAACTTTTATCAGCAAGGTCACCCACTTCGTGGTTACCTTGCTGATAAAAAAAGATATTTTTTATACCCATTCAAAATTTTCTTTTCCTGCTCCAATCTCAAAATGAAGTTTGGCAATGCCTAAATCTATCTTGGTATAACCTATCAAAGAAAAGTTTTTTTCTGCTTTAACCCTGTGAATGTTGTTATCGTTAGTTCCAAGATATTCGAAGTGGAACTTCTGCTGATTGACGGCTGTAGGAGCGAGTAGGGCGGCTGCCACTCCATCCTGGAACCATTTAGGTGTGATGTTGCTAATATTGCTCACTTGTTTGGCAGTCTTACGCT
The DNA here is from genome assembly GCF_022024235.1 of Segatella baroniae B14. Taxonomy (GTDB): domain Bacteria; phylum Bacteroidota; class Bacteroidia; order Bacteroidales; family Bacteroidaceae; genus Prevotella; species Prevotella bryantii. The sequence goes on along the minus strand of NZ_CP091799.1, from coordinate 1,037,674 downwards.
TCATGTTTTTCCCTGGTTCTTTACCATATCCAAGGGCAATCATACAACAGAGTTTTTCATTTTTATCAACGGAGTAGGCTTCCTTAACTTTGTTATAGGTCAGACCTACCCAACAAGTGTTGAGTCCAAGAGTCTGGGCAAGCAGAACTAACTGCTCTCCGTAATAGCCTATACGTTCTGCAAGGTCATCAGCTTTCATTCCTATCATGGCGAAGTAGTTAGTCACTCCGCTGAATGTGCCGTAAGCCATCTTTCCCTTAAATGCCTTTGGCTCGTTGATGACGAGCTGAATGTGAAGATTCCCCAACTTGTTACATTCTTCAACTTTTGATTGTAGCATGTGGATGATGTCCTGTGGAATGGGCTTATCTATGTATTTTCTCACGCTATGGCGTGCCTCTATTGCTTCTAATAAGTTCATAGTTCTTTGTATTTATTATCGTTTAAGAATTAGCGAGTTTTTACATGCGTATATGTGCAATGGCAGCTAATGGCACGTGATATTTATTCAACACTTTTGTGTCGAATAATTGTATAGTTCATGCATCATAACCATCTGGAATCGGCTAGAGTTGGTAATAGCATATTCCGGCACCCGGTGCAGCAACGATGTGAAGTTTACTGTCACGCAGATGGAAATCCAAATCATCAAGAATCCTTTTCTGATAGCTTCTCCAGACTCCGTTAAAATGAAGTATACTTTTCGTCATACTTTAAATTTTTAAAAAGCATCCTATTTTTGTATGTAGAATATTCACATTATTGTAGAATCAACCATTTCCAGCATGGAATAATCTCAAGTACTCCATACTCATTTTCAATGATCCTTTCTTTATCGTAGAATTAAAGCCTTCAGTAACCATGTTCCTATGAACAATTTCGTAGCTTTCAATCTCCTTATGTGGTTCTTAAGGAGATTTATTGAGTAGAATTTTGTCTACATTAATAATAAAATGCCATATTATATTTTGACACAAAAGTATAAAATTCTATTGAAAAGAGCAAGGATTTTAGGTGATTATTATCATTTCTCATTATTTTATTTTCGTCGAAATAACTTTAATACAATACATCGTTTTCTCGAACTACCTGAAAGGATTACCGAGTGTCTAGACTGTTGGCGCACCACGTTGCTCAAATGGTTGGCAGTGATTGCTAACTTGCAATTATTTTGTTCATCATCATTGAGATTTCTTTTTTCTGACTCTTTGATCTGCTAAATTGGAATTTACTTTTTGTATCCTAGCTCTTTATCTCTTATCTCTTTACGCCTAAGCCTTTCTGCATGAGCTTCCGCTTTTAGTCGTTTGTTCTCTTCTCGGCGTTTTTCAGCATCTGCTTTCTCGGTAGCAATCCTATTATGGAAATTAGACTGCCATTCCAAATACTCATATATGGTTTGTGCGCCATGCCTATTCCCCGTGTCAAGCGGCACATAGGGGTTTGAAGATAAAACGAAAGCCCAGTTTCCAATCGAATAGTCATTGTCCAATTGGCGGTTAATAATTTCCCTATAAACAAATTTTGTATCTGTTGTAGAACCAATCCTTATTCCCGCAGAAAACCAATATTCTTCGAGAATAACCAACCCCCGGAAGAGATATATCAAATCTTCATTATTCAGTATCTTCCAGTCTTCAGACAAAAAAAGTCTTTCAGTCAGAGAATGTTCAATCAAATAATCTTTCTTCGGAAGATTTCCGATTTTCCCAATTTCTATTAATATGTCAAAATAAGCATTCATAAATTCCGATTTATGTGATTACACTTCAATCTTTTTGATGACCTTGGCTGGCACACCACCAACTATAGTATTCGGCTCTACGTCCTTAGTTACTACAGCACCTGCAGCTACTACGGCTCCATCACCGATGGTGACACCTGCAAGAACTGTTGCATTGGCTCCAATCCATACATTCTTGCCAATGTGGATGGGGGCATAACTCATGCATTGACGCTTGGCGGGGTCAAGGTCGTGGTTTATGGTTGCAAGCACGACATTATGTCCAATGAGTGCACCTTCATCAATGTTGATACCACCCTGATCCTGGAACTTACACCCCATGTTGATGAATACTCGTTCACCAATGACGGTATTTTTTCCGCAATCGGTGTGAAAAGGAGGGAATAAGCCGACAGTCTTAGGCACTTCACGACCCCAGAGTTGTTCCAATAAATCGTGAAGCTGCTCTGGTGTATGATAACTGCCGTTAATTTCAGCTGTTATTTTCAGTGCCTCTTGCGACAACTGATGAAACATCATGTGGACTTCGCCACCACCAACGACGGGCTTGCCCGATGCCATATAATCTCTAAATTCTTGTATAGTCATATTATCGTATTTCTTCAAGTTCTCCAGTTTCAGAGTCAATAATAAAGCCACGCACCACAATGTCCTTCGGAACAAGTGGATGGTTTTTGATGGTATCTACAGTCTTTTTCACAGATGTAGGAGTGTCCTTGAATCCTTCCAGCCAGTGATGTAGGTCGATTCCACATTTCTGTATGGTTTCGATAGTTTCGTCTGTTACACCACGGCGGGTCATTTCATGGTGGAAATGGTCAAAGCTCATATGACAGGCTCCGCAATGCGAGTGTGCCACCACCATGATTTCCTTTACCCCCAACTCATAGATGGCTACAATAAGGCTGCGCATGGCAGAGTCGAAAGCAGATATGACCAAACCTCCAGCGTTCTTGATAATCTTGGCATCACCATTCTTCAAGCCGAGGGCAGCAGGAAGCAGTTCGGTTAGTCTAGTATCCATACATGAGAGTACTGCAAGTTTCTTATCTGGGTACTTGTCAGTAATATACTTCTCGTAGCCCTTTTTCTCTACAAAAATTTTGTTGTAGTCAATAATCTGGTCAATCATATATGTTCTGGATTTTTGATTATTTGTCTATTTCAGTAAATCTTGCGAAAATTCGTCTTTAGAAAGCGGGTATTTCATCAGCATCTTTTCGATTAAGGGGACATACCATGTGCATACTTCATCTGCCGTAGGAGTGTGAGCACCAGGAAAGTGGAATGAATGGTTGTAATGCTCCAAAAACAATGGCTCGAAGTGAGCCAGTGTGTCCTGTTCACCGAACAATCCCCATACTTTGTCTTTGTAGTAGGGGTTGCAATAGCGGAATTGAACGGTTTCCAACTCTGCAAACTCCTGTATCAGGGATTCATCGATAACAAATTGCTGGTTGCCGTCCTTGCGTGGTGCCTTGTATTCATGTTTTCCGATACGTTCTTTCAGAAATTTAGTCATCTGGAAGTGTGGGTTGCCAAGCAGAGCAGGGATGCCAACTATGGGTGCCAACATCTGGGCATAAAAAGATCCGCAGCTGTTGCCTACCAGCAGGTCGGGATGTTCCCTGTCACAGATGTCTCGGATTTGTTCCATCGCTATCTGTGGATGTATTGGCAAGTCGGGAGTTAGCACCTCAACACGCCCTTCGAATGCCTCTCTCAGTGCTACTGCAGGTACGCATTGACCGCTGGCAAAGAATCCGTGCAGGAATAATATCTTTTTCATTTCTCTTCTGTGAATTTATAAACTATCAAAGTTGGAATGATGACCAATAATAGCAATACCGTTTCTGCCCATGCATACGAGCCGAAGTAGTCAACCAAGGTCTGGAATTTCACGACTCCATCCACAAGGAAGACCAGGAAAGCAAACCAGCAAAGCATAAAGATGCTTGCATGCTTGATTTTTCGCTTTTTCAGTTTCATTTGGCATTATTATTATGTTATACCTGTTGATATTTTTTGATTCTTATTTCCAGTTCTGCCAGATTGATGAATCCAGATGTGCGATACACCTCTTTGCCTTCCATGAAAAGTAGAACCGTTGGTCCAGAATAAACCAGAAAACGCCCAGCAATCAATGGTTCCTCGGTGATATCCGTATAAATGGAGCAAAGGGTAGGGAAGTGAGTAACTATTGACTCGACTTTGTCGAGCATGACGTTGCAGACACCGCAATCAGGTGCCTTGATGTAAAAGAGACAAATACGATGGTCTGCCAATGCTTGTTCTATATCGTATATATTAGTCAAATGCCTCATATGCTTGCTGTCAATTTTAAATTGGTCTTTATTTTCCGTCGCTCCTTCATCGCCTCGGTAGATGTATCGTGCGTCTCAATGAGTAAAGGACTCTTATGATATTTCACAATCGAAACCATGGCAGAGTGATGTCGTTTTTTGAACTCAATACATTGCTCAATCAAGTCTGCATTGGCCGACTTTGCTGTAGGGGCTTTGTCGAAGTTCTGGATGTATGCAGCATTTGTCAGGAACACAATGTCAGAGCCATCTGGCAGTTCTTGCATTACCTTAACCATGAGCGTAAGCATCATGCGGAACTCTGTTGTGTGAAGGTCGGCTATAACATCCTTCATGACGATGTCTCCGTTTCTTTCTATCACTACAGCTGCAGCTCCAGCCCGTTCCTTGTGACCATAGTCACACGAACCTCCAATCCATGCATAGTATATATTTGCCTTTTGTGTCATTGTTCCTTCATCCACTGAATGTTGGCTTCATAGGTGACGTCCCCTTCAGCCAAAAAAATATAACCAACTTTTGCCATCGTTTAATTGGCAGTTTTTCGCATACATGTATGCGGATACACGCATGTATTCAGCAACAAAGATATGAAATTTTCTCCGGATTATTATCAAACTCTTTCTGAAATTGTCATTAAAGTGATTTGTAGCAATGAAACCAACTTTACGTAGTAATTGGTTGAAAACTAGTTTGTTTATGTCCTCGATAAGGCAATTTATAGTGATAAGGCGCAGAGAACGAGTAAACACCATCAGGAGAACTTTCTCTTGGTGGTGTTTATTCATGCGCAAATGTACGTACGCCCACAAGTACACGTATCTATTTAACAGTTGCTTTAACTTTAGGTTTTCCGGCAGGTGATTTTTTATCGACCTCATACATTTTAGAATATTTTCCAGCAGGTAAGTCAGAGAGAACAAAAGCATTGCATTTACGTCCTGCAACAACTTTATCCGTGGCAGCCGTGTTGATGGCAGTTGCGATTAATCCCACGAGTGCTCCAAATCCACTTCCACCATGAATACTTGTATCTACAGAGATATCACCTTCTCGCTGATATAGTGTCTGTCCGGTCTTTGTTGATCGAAGAATATATTCTACGTTAACATGCAAACTGCCTCCGATATTATTTCTGCGCCAGTCTTTGATGATGGTGAACATCGCCGCATCCGCACCTAGTACTTTCTGAAACATGGAAATGTCTTTATCCAAGAACATTTCTGCATCATAAGCACTTTCTTGTTGATACATTTCCATCGTCAAATAAGGCGAATAGACATAATAGCCTTTTTCACACAGAGGAAGGTATAATGTCGTGTAGAAGAAATCCTTTGCCTCCGCATGGGTTGTCTGATTGATCGGTGGCATGATAGCAATGCTCATCGGTTTTTCTTCATACATGGCAGGATATTGTTCTCCCATAGTTTTGGGAGTAGAGCATGAAGCTAACGTTATAGCAACAAGTGCGAATAATATGATCTTTTTCATTTTTCAAGTTGTTTAATGATGCGTGAAATATATTTCTCAGACTCTGGATATAGCGAAATCTCTTTCTTCAAGAAATCAATACCTTCCTGCTTTTTTCCAGTCTTGTAGAGTAGATATCCATATTCTGCATACATACCGGGAGGTACTACGCCACGAACACCTTTCTGCTTGTCTGTTATTTTTTTGTATTGCTCAAGAACTTTCATTTTTAGTTCTTCAGTAGGCTTTTTATTATATTCGTATGATACATCTGCGTAGTCATACCAGGAGTACAAAGTTTGGGTCGTCGTACATGATGTACCAGACAGAGCCATAATCGCGATAACGCCAATATAGATAATTCTTTTCATAGTTATGGTAGCATAATTTGTTTAACATCTTGGGTGGAAACAAAAATCTTCTTTTGATACAGCGTTTTACCATCACATGTAACCTTCAGGTTTCTGCTACCTGTAGCAACGCTATACTGTGTTCCCTTATAGCTGGCTTTCTTGGCTTTGACAACTTTAGCAGTAAAAGGAGCTGCATCATCAACAGACACCTGTACTTCTTTTCCTCCATAAACTTTCTGGCCTACAAACAGCAAATAGGCTACATCTTCTTTACCACCTTGTTGAGTGACGGGAAGGTGTGCTCTACAGCCTGCCATCAATAGTGCAAGACCAAAAATAAATAGTAGACTCTTTTTCATTTTATTTGTTCTATGATATAGTTAGACATGTTATTAGAATCGATGGTTTCGGAAGAAGTTACTTCAACAAATGAGTATTCAGTCTCGGGAGTATCACCGCCAGTCATGGTAACTTTTGCTGTGCCTACATTCTTGCCGGGAAGCGTAATCATGATTCCTGTTTGAGGATTTTTTACCTTCTTTCCTTGTGTTTTAATATTGAAAACCATTCCGGTTTTGATCCCCTGACTCTTTCCACCTGCTATCAGAACAGCATCGTTATCATAAGATAGGAAATACGTCTTCCATGGACTATTCGTACATTTATTAATAATATTCTCTACGAGCTGGTTGATAGCTTCAGAAATAGCTTTGTCACTCAGCGTAGCATCATAGCTGGCTTGCCCTCCAATTCCCATGGATGTCTTCGTAGTCAGTTCTGCCGAACCTTTCGCTTCATCAGAATAGATGATAAGTCCTGTGGAAACATCAACAAGTCGAATCGCTACAGCAGCTTCTACAGTCTGGGTCTTCTGAGAAGTAAAAACGCCGTTCTTTCCGGTATTCTTACGACCGTACTCCGTGATAGAACCGATAATCATGTAGTCAGCGCCAATTGTAGATGAACCACCACCACTTTTTTGGCATTCCTCTAGAAGAGTGGTTAAATCACTACGTTCAAGCAAAAGGAACTTGCCTGAAGCAGCAAGTTTCGCCGAAAGAATGTCTAGTGCCTGTTTCCCCATAGGATCATTCTCCTTGTCATAGAAGATCCCCTTCGCATACTGGGTTTCGTTAGAGAATCTACCAATGGCAACTTTTCTTTTGAGTACCATACCATCGTCTTTGACCGTTTTTACTGTTGGTTCAACGATTTCCGTTTTTCTCTGAGCTGATGCACCATAGCTGATGGTAAGCATCAATACAAACATCATTAGTTTTTTCATATTTAATAATCTGAACAATTATTGTCATAGCCGCAGTCGTAACCATCATAGCTATTATTGTCATAGCCGCAGTTGTAATCATCATAGCTACTATTGTCGTACCCGCAGTCGTAATCATCATAGCTACTATTGTCGTACTCGCAGTCGCACTCGCAATCATCTTGGTAGTCATATTCATTCTGACGGCTGACATCATTATGATTCATACGACAGTCATCGTAACCATCCTCATAAGCACGATGATAACTGTCATTAAAAATGTTCGACTGATTGTTTTGGCTCTGTTTTTTGTTTTTTCTATTGTTCAACAAAGCTCCGAATAAAAAATGAAGTAGTCCCATATACCAAATTTTAATTATTGATACTGCAAAAGTAAAATGTATGAGTGCAGTCTATCTGCACAGATATATTTATTTTGAAAATAATAGGAAACTAATCATATTACAAAAAAGGATGGCAAGGTATTAACCCTACCATCCTTATTGAATATGTTCGCTCCGTGAAAAATTTATGTATGAACGACTTGACTTTCTGATTATTTGGTCTTTTGGCGTTTCAAGTATTCTTGGAATTCCGTGCCTATATAGGCCTGTTCCTTGATCAAGTCAAAAACCATATTGTCTGAAAAATCCAGACGGAGATTTGCTGCATTCGGATATTTGGCATTAGAACTCCAGAAGGTGAAGTCGTATTTCTCTTCTGGATATAATGTCTTGTCGATACTTCCATCGTCCTCAGCCATAAAATGCCCCCTTCGGTCATAGTAGTTCACATGATATCTCACTCCCGAAATGCAATAGTCCAGATTGTTGACAACCCTTCCTTCTCCATTAGCCTCACCGTTATAACTTGTTTCCCAAGACCAGTTGACAATCTTCACCTTGGTAGCCAGTTCCGCACGAACTTCTTCAAATTTGTCCCACATCATGCTCCTGACTTGCTCGATACGCTTTGTCAATGTCTGATCGTTGGGCAGCCTCTTGTTAAAAGCCCCAGTGACCTTTCCAAACCATTCCAAATCCTTATCCATCTCAATGAGACCTCTGGAGTCATAGATGTAGTACTGCTTATCCTTGTTCTTCGTAATGAACAAGGTAACACTGTCCTGCTTGAAGGTTCCCTCGCTATTGGTATAGTTATTATAGCAACGAACAGTGAAAGAGTCGTTCTTTTCGGTAACATCAGAAGCCTCGATGTCCACATTGTCAGACTTTGCTTCAATGCCTAATGCGTCATAATCGGGATAAAAATCATGGGGCTTTCCATAGGTAGAGTCGGATAATGAAGCAAAGAAATCCCGTGATAGTTCTATCGCCTCGTCTTTATGTGAACAAGACGATAGAATCATCAACGAGATGATGAGAACCGAAGCTATCTTTATTTCTTCTTTGGTTTAGCGTTATTCTCATTTTTTCCGTCGCTCTGTCTCTTGAAGACAAAGTTCACCACGCTTGTTCTAGTATTGTCACGGATGCCTGTAACGTAGTCTGGGCTACCGAAGTTCGGAAATTCTGTAGCTGTCTCAGTATATGTGCTGACCAGTTCCCAGCCTTCTTTGCCCATCTTATTGAGCATGGCTGTTTGATCGCCATAGACAAGTGCGCCATACTCTGCCAGTTCTTCAGCTGGCATTCCGGCTACTTTCACTACTTTGTACTCCCAAGGATTGTTATTGCTACAGGATGCTAAGAGTGCAACCATGAAGCACATAATCAGATACTTTTTCATTTTTCAGAAGATTTAATGCTATATGTATTTTCTTTTACGGATATTATGAAAATTAATTTCTACAGTCGATGGTTATTGTTCCACCGCTATTATGAAAGACATCGTTGACCTTTCTGTTTCCGCTGTAATGGCTCTTTAAGGCCGATTCTATGCTTGAATAGGTAATGGAAGAAGCATAAGTCTTCTTCTTAACAATGATGAGCCTGCCTATTGGCGTTACGGTAAAATTTCCATCACTGGTATCTTTGGCTTTGCTACCAAATGCATCATAACGTTCATATACTGTGTCCAGCATATCAATGAAATAGTCGCATGTTACAAATAAAGAGTGATAGGTCGAGTCAATCTCATCTTCATCTTTGCTACATGATGTCGTGATGGCAAGTGTCATGATGGCCATCATAAAAAGATAGAAATATTTTTTTGAGGTTTTCATATGTAAATGTTTTAGTTAAAATTCAATCATCGTGTTCCATACAACAATCATGATATATTTTGATTTTATTTTTGACATGGCAAAGGTAAATATCAAAAGTGCAGTCTATCTTCACAGATAAGATAAAGTGTGTTTTTCTTCTTATTTTTTTGAGCAGACATCAAAAAAGGAGCAACTCATTTTGAAATGAGTTGCTCCTTACAGTGTTAGCTATTCTGTTCTATTTAAAGGTTGTTTTTAACAATCCTCTAATGTTACATCAAATTTGATTTCCTGATTTCTGTACAAGTTAATCTCAGTATCATGTGTGATAGTTGAAATCTCGTATCGATGGAATTGACCGGGTGCATTATATATAGACCAACCGTTCATCAGACCACCGTCAGGATATATACAAAGGCGCTTTCCAGCGCATTCAAAGGACAAAACACGCCAGTGAGTCAAACTATTCTTTGGTTGTGAGCAGATAGGTAATATCGTTCCCTCTATGTGGTCTTCATAATCCAAATCCTCGTTCCACTGATGAGCAAGGCTTTCCAACCAACGATCTCTACCAATTCTACCATCTTCTTTAGTATATGAAGAAGGTATATTGGCCGTTACGCTATTCCATTTTCCACTGTCAGTATCATATCTCTCTAATTTGAATTCCAGAGAGAAAGGATTACCAATCTCCTTTACATAATAGCCCACAGTTTGGAGAGTCAGTACGATAGACATGATACTTTTCATGTGCTCATCTTGATAGCAGACCTTAACAGATTCTTTTGAATGTGTTTTGCAGTGGGAAATAAAACCGTTAATTAGATTTTCGGCTTTACTCCTAATCAACTGACCTAATTCTGAAGTTTTAATGTTTGTAGGATCACCATCTGTAAGTTTGAAAATCTTGGTGGTATTTTCCTCGACAGATATGTCTATGAAATCTGCTGTTGCTGCTATATTATTTGTTCGGATATAATATATTGTTCCATTTCCCCATTTGTCATTAAGCGTAATATGATTAGGGTTATTGGTGAAATATAGCCTTCCGTCAATATAAGCAAGTGGGTACAAGCCCTTGTCGATATAAGGATTCTTTATATGCAGAACTTCGTTGGCCCATCCTTTGATGGAACGCACCATGTCACGAATTGGTTCTGTCATGTGATGGTCAGAACATTCTGCCACACAGAACGAAGTCAATTGTCCGTGAGGTGCAAAATGATTAAGGAACTGTCCTCTCCAACAGTGGTCTGTTCCATCATACTCCCATTGGTCATAGTCATCATCCACAAATAAGATAGTTTCATTCTGAGAGGTGATGAATGCTCGTTGCATTTTGGCAAGCGAGGTTTCAGTGACAGTATCTCCAAACACAGCCTTAATAGGATCAGGCAAGACTTTGCGTGCAGCACGTTCTTCCTCAATCCATGCTTTGGCAGCTTGAATATCAATGTTATTGACATAATGGAGCGTAAACTTGTCAATTAAAGCTTCCTTATTCCCAGATTTTTCTGCTGCTTCCAAGATGGAACGTGACCGTTCTATCACTGATTTCAGCATATCCATTGCTGCCAACTGATTCGAGTAGCCAGAACCACCTGGGTTGGCATCAAATATACAAATATGTCCATTAGGCGTAATGGTAAAATCAAGGTCTGTACGCTCAACATTTAGTTCTTCTGCCAATCCTCTTGCAAACAGCAGTCCGAGAGTTATCAGCAGATTTTCTTCTTCACTGCGACCATTAATCCAGTCTTTCTTAAAATGACGGATTCTTATCTCCGTATAGTCGGTTTGGATGGTATCTCCAAGAACTACGTTACGCTTGATAAATTCCCTGCTGTTACAGCCCATACAATAGTTAGGCTTGTTTCCTTTCTTGATGAGAGAGAAGTGGAAATTTTCTTTATCATCGTCTTTCGACGGTATGTTGTTCATCTCTAACGGCAATTTGTCTGGGTCTTTTGAAGCGGCAGCAGGCCAGCTCTCCAGTACAGTCTTGCCACATTTGGTACAATGACAGTAACCAAACCCTGTGCCTTCATTGTAGTACAGAATCTGGCCATTACCACTTTCACGACTACTGCGAGAGTCAAACAAGTGAGGCTCTATCCTGTCTTGTTTCCACTCGTCAGCACCGATCAATTGAGCACTTACACGAGTATATACATTATTATCCAATATACGGCTTGCTGATTCATTCATGTCAGGAATGAACTCTGCAGGTTGAAGCAAGTCAAGTTCTGTATTAGCACTAACGCGCCATTTTTCCAAGTTCTCCAATTCATCTTTGGTATCTATTACAACCTGCTCCCTATTAAAGTAGAGTTTCTTGAAGGTAACTTCAGGTTTAAAGAAGTTAGTGTACCTGATACCACGGACAATACGTACCATACCGTCACGAGCTATTGGATTACCAGGTGCATACTGAGATAGGGCAGTACGCAACGGGTAGGAAGGATTGGACACTGTTAGTAATGAATATGTGTTCTGTGATGCGGAATTGATGTCAAACTCTATCACATTTACAGGCATGTTGGCATTTGGGGTAAAACGATGTGTTGCCCAATAAGAAAGTAGACGAGCAGCCAATGGTTCAATGAACTTCATTTCAAAGAAAGCCTGTTGCTTTGGGCTCTTTGCTTTTCTATAGGGTTCTGCATAGTCTTGAATGCGCAACTCTAATTCTGCATAGCAATTCTCGTTCATCTCACGAGCCTTAGCAACTACACTTTGTGGGGTGTGACTACTGAAAATAGTTCCACTTAATAGAATCCGAAGTTTTCTTCTTAACTTATCATCCAAAGCTTCACTACACTTGTTGTTGAAATACTCATATGGGGTGTCAGTTTCGTCGCCAAGCCCATCAAGAGGGCTAATAGGAGAGTGATCGACTTTTCTTTTTATCTTAAAGTGATTACTATCACCGTCTGGCACAATCTCATAATTCGTGTAATAGCTAATGACCTGTTCATTAACACTTCCTCCAGCCATTCCAAATACGCCAAACTCCCTTATAAGGAAAGAATTAATGTGTCTCTGAATGACCTGTGCGCTATTCAAGTCTACAGTCGGTGTATTTGTAGTCCGGAGAATGACATTCTCCATCGGGTTTAGCAGGGTTCTGATACCTACGGCATCTGAGCCACAAAGAGTAACACAAGCACTACGCACCTGTCCGCGTCGGCCACTTCGTCCTGCTCTCTGTTTATAGTTGGATGGCATAGGTGGAACTGATGTCATCATAACTAATTCGAGGTCTCCAAGGTCAACACCCATTTCCATGGTGGTAGAACATGCTAGGATATTGATGCAGTGGTCTTTGAAGTCCTCCTGCACTTGTCGGCTCACCATCTTATCAACCTGGGCGGTGTGCTCCGCTTGTATGAACAAATCAGGGAACTGGTGAATTTGGAGCAAACGGTCTGCATACGTACCGTTTGTTCCCCAAAGCTTATTGTCCCATAATATCTTCCTGTTATTCTGAGCCCATGATTCTATTTCCTCATCCGTTGGGTTCGGATTGCTGCTGTGATTGTGATATGGGAATGGAGTCCACTTCTCATGATACTTTTCATCTAGCGATACAGGCTCACCAGCAATGATATAGGGAGAATACTTATGGAAAGTAATGTCAACAGGACGTAGCCATTCTACATGATGGGTATCGCTACCAGTATTGGCATCACACAAATATACATCATCGTAAAGCTTGAAGCCAAGCTTTGCAAGATTTAGACGGTAGGGAGTAAAATGAACATCATTGATGATTTCATCTTTGTCCTTCACTTGCTGCCTGACCTCTGCATCATAATGTAATCCATGCTCCAGAAGCTCATATTTCAGGGTCAACTCGTTCCACATACAATCAATGACATCCTGTATATCTTGTTTGTAACTGCTGATAGCATTTGCTACCGTGATATGCTTGTCATTAGCCACAAGTTTTGCCACCAATCGAATGATACGGTTTCTATTTGCACTCTTATCCTTGATAACAGGCTTATGAACAGGACGACGCATCTCCTTCTTTGTCGCAAATCTAACACACTGGAAGATGTCAACTTCGTCTTTCTCATCCATAGTCAAGAATACACACTCACTCTGTCGTGCCGTGTAATCGAGGAACAACTGCATAAGGGAGAACCAGTCTTTCTTGGTAATCTGGTTTTCTGGAGCCAACTTTCCATTGAATACCTCGACCGCATCAGGTAGTTTCTGAGTTAATGCTGGCTGCAAATCGGCATAGTATGACGTGAATAATCCCATCGTTTCAGGGCTGGTTCCTGACAAGCTTCGGTGGGACAGATAATCGACCATGATGGAAAGAATATACTTTCTCTTTAGCTCTGGTCTGATGTTTCCTTCATCATCGAGTTCCGGGCTTAATTCGGAACGCTCTGCAAATTGCTGGCAGAACGTATCAGCCAGACGGTCTTGTAATAGCAAATCCAAAATATCCTGCCACGTCAGATAGTTGTTGGGCTTCAGTTCTGCCAATAGTTTGTCAATGGCAGCCTGGTCATCACCCTCCAGAATGTCGAGGTTCTTTACAGCCGCCTTATGCTCTGGGCTTGTTCTGTGAGTCGAATCGTAGATGCCCTCAAAATACTTGGTGGCTTCTTCCTTGGTCATGCTGCCAGCAGTTGCCATGCGGCACAACTCATGGAAGATGGTTCCGTACACCCACAGGCGTTCCTCTTCCAGATTCTGCTTGATTGTAGAACGAGCTGCCATTTGTCGGCTATCGACAAAGCTGATGTACTGTTGCCCTTTGTGCAAGAATATCTTCTTATCATCCTTTGGCTTACCTTCGGTCATTAAGTCGAGGGTAGAAGGAGCAATGAGCCTTGAAACGAAGTCGGGAGCAACCCTAAACTTCTGAAGTTTTTTTGTATCCTCTTCATCCGACTGTATCTGGTCAGGATTATCTTCATCCTGTTTTGACTGTTTGGTAAGTTTGGTTCCACAATAAGGACATTGGCACTGAGTGTTGGCTATGACATGCCATCCGTGACCTACACGATTATTTGCCGTAACGTTCAGCATCCTATTACCTTTTATGATATACGGAGCATTGTTGTCGAACTCTGTATCAGTACTGTTTGATGTGCCGAAAACATAATAGGTCTTTCCTGTATTTTCAGTTTCGTCAAGGTCAAACATGTCACTATCATCCATTGTAATCGGCTGATAAGCGATGCCATCATCCACCTTTAATTCTTCTGCTATAGCAACATATTCACCACAATGCTTGCAGCGACTCATTTCAAGCAAAGGTGCAGCATCGGGTTTATCATCCGGCATGCTCTCCATATATATTTTGAAGCTACCGTCTTCCTTGTAGTGAGGGTCTGCTATATCGACATATAAACCGTGGTTTGGCACACGATAGAAGTAGTGAACCTTCACACGTAAGTCTTCCAGTCCTTCATCTTCCGCAGTTTGGCACATCGCATCCAGTCGGTCAAGTTTTTCCTCAATAGTATTTCCGTCAGGAATCAACTCATCAAGCCGTAGATACCCGTCTTTGTTTTCATTCATCAGGCGAAGCCAATACTCTTTGTCAGCTTCAGGCAATGTGGCCAATCCCTTACGTTTACCATCCACATAGCGTACCTGGTTCACCTGTAATCCTGTTATGTCAGCGATGAAGTGCCTCAGTTCCTCTTTGGCTTGTTCATCACCACTCTTACCAATGGTGGCAGATGACGTAGCAAACCGAACATCGTTAGTAGTCACGCCGTATGCCATCAGCACACGTCTGATAAGCATGGCAATCTCAGCTGCTCCAGCACCAGTATAGGTGTGTGTCTCATCAAGAGCAATCCAGCGGAGTGTCTTCTTGTCTTCCTTGATAAGGTTTCTGTCTTTTTCTCTTAACAGAATATATTCCAACATGGTAGGATTAGTCAGCAAAATATTAGCAGGATGCTGACGCAATTCCTCTCTGGTAGCTATTATATGAGGAAATTTAGTCTCAATGATATTGCCATCCTTATCACGGATAATACCCTTGATAGCATCAATTTTCCTCATGACCTTCTTATAGTTGGAGTCCTTTTTTGATGGTATACCCTGAGGCATATCACCATTATAGACAGCGAATTTCAGTTTTGTGCCTGCCAGCAGTTTCTCCATACGGGTCTTTTGGTCTTCCATCAAGGCATTGAGAGGGTAGAGGAATATTGCCTGAACCTCTTCATAAACGTAGTTGTCTATCAAGTCCTGAACAAGAGGAAGCATAAAGCATTCTGTTTTACCGGAACCTGTGCCTGTTGTTACCACAATACTCATATTTTTTCCGTCAGGCGTTTTCTCCTTCAACAATGTTTTCCAACATTGATACTGATGTTCATATGGGAGGTACGACACTCCTGGTGGGAGTGTCTTCTTCCACAATGTTCCGAGCATTTCTTCTGCTTCATGAGCGTGTTCTGGATATACAGTTTCATAGTTGTTCATACATTGTACCAAAGGCATTGCATCTTTTGGGGCGAACACCTCTGGTATAAGTTTTGTCAACTGATTGATATAACCCTTCTGGCTTTCGTTTCTTGCTTCACCACACCACAGGGTCGACAGTGTTTTTTCTACTGCCGTCTTGTTCTTTCTGTATAGTTCTGCAAATCTAAACTTCTGCTTCATATATAGTGGTACTTGTTATTCTGTTATAATTACTACTTTATTCATCTCTATAAATTTAAATCTACACTCATCGTATAGTTTTAGGAAATCTCTTTCCTCGGTATTGCCAAGTGCATCAGCATCGTCCTTTATGAGTTTTAGAGCTTTATCAGCAATATCATCTACTTTTGGATAGGCGTTGAAGTTCCAATAGCTTTTCAGAAAGTTCTTCAGGTGCATCTGTTCCTGTTTATCTGTACATTTAGGGGTTCTGCCAAAAAAATCAGTAACTTTTGTTTTCACCATGTCACGCTCCTCATCCGACGAGAAACATGAAGCAATTTCTGATTTCCAGAGTTCTCTTGGGAGTAACATCCAGTCAAAGTGGAATTGCATGGCAAAACGATAAAGGTTTGCTATGTCAACATCATTAAGCTGATAGTCTCTTTTCTTTAAGAGAGGTAGAAATATATCCTTAATCTGGTTCCTTCCTGCAATGACCTTGATTAAAGGAGTAAACAGGAAGAAATATGCCTTGTGCTCAGCTACAGTTTCGAAACAATCCAAAGGAGCAATTTCTTCACTTTGAGTGTTATCGTCATCCCAGTCATCATCGCCCCAGTCATCATCGTCATTCGTAATGATAGTAGGGCAGCAGTAATGACGAGGCGAATCATCATCCTTCAAGCTCTGAAAAACTATTCCAGGTTCCTTCAGTTCACTTGGATTCTCTACAGGATAAGGATTGTCCTTGTAGTTCCAGGCATATAGGTTGGAAGGGCAATCTTCTGCTTTAGTGACATATATCTTCAGGTATTTAAGAGGAATATCCTTTGTGAGTTTCTTAGCCGAATACTCTGCAAAATAATTACTCATTGCGACACCTGTCTGATTGAAAGTGGGGAAGTTGTAGTACACAGAGCTTCTTTGTTTTATCTGATACTCCTTTACACCGTTCTCCGAGAAGTCACGAATGGAGAATTGCTCACAATTAATGAGAGGAATATGAATATCTTCATCCATATCGTAATAGCTGATAACCTTGCTCTCTGCATCGGTACTACGCTTCTGTGATAGCTCTTTTACGATGACAGGGCGATAGACATCAACCAAAATCTTAGCTTCCTTGGAACCGATCTCTAACTGCTTGGTGTCCGGCTCTTTTTCATCCAGAAGCTTATGGAAATCATCTTGTATATCCTCAACACCCTTCAAGGCTGTACAAATGCGCTGATGCTCAAAGTCACGCCAAATTGGAGGTTGTTCAGCATTCTCTGGTGCAAAAGGAACATAATAGACTTGTGGCTTGAAAACAACGCCCTTAACGGTCACGCGCAGACGTATGGCTCCCTGCTGTGGTTCTTCCTTGTTCCAGTCCACGTAACGGCCATTCTTCAGCCATTCCAAATCGTAGTCTGTTACAGGTTCACTTTCTTTTGTCTGGCCTGATGGATAGTGACGAACCTCTAAACCATTTCTGCCAAATAGTACTGGCATTTGTGGGTCTTCCTGGTACTCGTCTTCATCATATTCAGCATCAATGTATTTATAGAGGACATACAAGTTTTCCCTATACTTGATTGTCTTCAAGTATTTCTTAGTTACAACCTGATAAAGACCATTGCGATTGAAGAAAGGTGGCTCAACCTCTTTATCATTACTGTCTGCAATGATTACCTTATCATTGATGGGACACCAACAGTAGTCTTCACTTGTATCTTCACCATTACGGTAGTGAGCATAGACTACGGGCAAGTCACTATACTCCTCGGTCAAATGGTAGGCCGATGAGAAGATGACAACTGTGGGACGTTGTGAGTTGCGACGGTCAGAGAAAACGGTTGATTTCTTTGGCAGAGCATAGACCTGAATGTATTCTTTAACCTCCAACACTTGTACAACACGACTCTGGTCATCATATTTCATCACAATCTCCACCTTGTCAAACCTGTTGACAGGGACATTCACGTAGATGTTCTCGTCTGCTTTGTTGACCGATAGGAATCCTGTAGTTTCACTACCTGTATTATCATACTTGAACAGAGGTTCATCTCCTTTCCCTTCCTTCTGTATGTACTGGTTTCCATTCTTGAAGCGAAGGTAGAAATAGATGCGTCCTATATTCTCAGGATGCTCAATGCCCCATTCAGGTTGGCGAAGTCTGTCAAAGCCGATATATTGCTTCTTGCCACCACCTATCACTTCAGGCTTCAGCTTAACCTTCAGATGGCGGGTCATCTGGTTTCGACTGGCAGAATAACTGATGATCCATTCAAAATCAAACTTGTATTTCTTGGCCAATTTGTCGGCTTCCTCTATTCGACGTATCAACTGAGGAATATATGTATTCTCATTCCTGATGTCCGACTTGGCAAAAGGCAAGTTGCGATGACCTTGATCGTCTTTCTCCAGAATACACTTTAGATATTCATACAGACTGTGCTGACGCGCTATTGATTCTTGGAATGCAACAGCACGATTCCTGTCTTTCAGGTCTTCCAAGTCAATATCTTCGCCATGGAACAACTTACAGAGTAGAAAAAGAAGCTTGTCGTTTTCGTCACGTTTCAACTCTGCCTGTACTGCCAATCCTCCTAACACTTGCAGTGACTCCAGCCAGCGATAGGATGTCTTGTCTGGATTCTTCGAGGCATTATAGACATAGGTATTCTTGTCTATCTTTGCCAATTCATAGATTTTCTCTAATTCTTTGCTGGAAAGCGCAAGAATCTTATTCTCGTCAGTGGTGTCGGCTCCCTTATAGAAGCGTTTGTACCACTCGGCGAGATATATCACTACTATAACGGCAAATTCCTCCGTCAGCAGGTGGTCATGTTTTCCTGCATGGGAGGAGATACTATTATTGATGGCTGATTCAAGGGCGTAGAACTCTTCAAGAGATAGTCGGAGTTCCCAGACATAGGGTCTGCCTCGCAGTATACCCTGTCGTAGTTGTTCTACCCTATGAACCAGGCATTGTAGCAATTGTATGTCTTCTTGCGTTTTCAGCATATTCATTCGTTATATTTTATACCTTTGTAATGGTCTTTAAGTTCCTTCAGCGACATGCATTTTCCTTGACCTTCTACTCTGTGAATCATAGAATGACAGTTTGAGCACAAGGGAATAAGGTCTTTGGTAGGGTCAACCTTGTGAACTCCTTCGTAGGTATGGTGAGGATTCACGTGGTGTATTTCAATATAGCCTTCTCCGATGTCACCGTATGCTTTACCAAAGTCGAAACCGCAACAAATGCAGTGAATATGACCGCCCCATAGATGCTTATAGTATTCTATGCACTTGCGTCTCAACTCTGGATTGCGTTCCTTCTTGGTGAGGTTGTACTGATGTTCCAATCCCTCAGAATCGGGAGCATAGTCTGCATCGTTATGTTCGATTGTTGATTCAGATTTATCATCAACAGGAGAGTGATTTGTTGCATCCTCTCCGGGCACCAGAATGGGTGAACTTTCATTATGCAATGATTTCACAAACAACCTATACCACTTCAAAACTTCCGTGTAACGAGGCTCCTCTTGCTTATCGATGTTCTTCAGCACAGTATGAGCTTTAATCTTCTTGCGTAAGGACTCTATCTCATTCTCGTCCTGAATGTCGTAGATAGACGCATACCTCGTGCCAAAATATTCGTTGAGCGTAGGTGGCAGCACATCTTCAGCCGTCTCAATAAACACCTTGACTTCCTGAGCATCGTCCTCGAACTTTCCCATCATGAAATGATGGAAAAACTCATGAAGATCATCCCTCGTATAGTCTGTTCTATGTGTCATCTTTGCATAGTTAATATTATAATGACTTTATATGATGTAAGATTAGATAATCCATATATGGCGTTATTCCATAGGATTAATAAGAGATTCAATATAAGAAATTTCTTCTTGACTCAAATTATACTTGTTATATAAATCCTTATCATTCCATGTGCGAGAAAAATCTTGCATGGGAACAAATTGGAACACACCTCTTGGACAGTCTTGAGTTTTCTTTTTTATAGAAACCATGTATCTAAAAAATCTCGTTTTCATGTATGAAATTATGTTTTTACACTCTAATTCCGAGAAATTATGCTCTGTAGGACTATATCCAATGCATAAATAAGTAAATGAGCAAACGCTATTTGGTTCTCCATAGAATGGAGTGCCTATAACAATAGGATCATTCCCTGAGCCACCGGCCTTGGGCATGAACACTTTATGTAATGATATAGATTCTTTATTTCTTGGAACACACGAAATGTTTGTCCAACCATATCCATTCGAATCTAATTGTTTATTTACGTAACATTTTATATTATTTTCTTCACTGGGGAAGGGGCTGTAATCACTCCAGTTTGTCCCTAAATACTGATCGTTATCAAAAAAGTGTAATGGGCCAACTAAATTTGAAAAGTTATTAGTATCAAGTTTTCCACCTTCCTTGAAATTCACCTTATCAATTATTTCAGATGCTCTTACATCTCTAATAACAATACCAAATGGATTGTTTAGAGAAATGTCTTTTGAAGAAACAATTCCTTTTTGATGCAACTCATAACGACAATCGCCTTTATAGTTAGGCTCATATAGAAAATAATTCACGCCACCCTTTATTTCAACACCAGGAAAGACTTCTGAACCATCAAGATAATCTACAATTTTCACAAAATTGGCTGATGATAACATAGAATCAACCCATTTAGGATCTATTCCTATACCCATTTTATTCATCCATCTACTTGGAGAAATCATAGAAAGATGGTTGGGTGCAAGTTGCCTTGCGGCCTCAATAAACTGCGGATAAATTGCTGTTGCTTGGGCCCCATGACCAATTGTCATCATCTGATAAGGTGGATTACCTATTATTGCTTTAAATTTCATATTATTAATATCTTCGTTTGCTGTTTTTGGAATAGAATTGTATACATGCCAGAAGTCAACACCACGTACTATATCTTTACGGAATAATTCAGGCTTTGCACGAAGGACAGTTATCATGTCGCAATCAACTTTGGACATTCCATTTAACTGGAAAGTATTCCCTTGCTTAGTAATACCTTCGCTATCACGTTTTAATATTCCTGCAGTTATCAGGTCGTTAACTTCTACGCTTTGGCTATAACACTTTACATTCATGCGAATATCATTTTGGAATCCTGCAAGTGTTCGCTTGGTAATACTTACTGCCATTTTAGTGCGGCAGACTACAAAAATGTTATCTTGTAATACATCCTTCCATATCTCCAAATCATTTCCTGCTTGACGATAATATCCTTCGGAATCAGTACTCTTACCACGTTCTCCTGTTAACTCAATCTCACGGAAGGCTTTTTCTTTTGAAGTTTTGAATAACGAGTAAGCCATATAGAGGGGATATAGACCTGTTTTTGAGTTAATTTCCAGAATACGAGCATTGTAGTCACCAAAGATGTCTTGTGTAACCTTATTCGTGAAAACGATTTTTCCATTTTCATCAATTTTCATTCCAACAGGTCTGGCCATCTTTATATTCTCACCATACTCATTTTCTTCCGTATATTCAGCATCGAATTCCTCATTGAAGAAGCACCAGCCGCCCAAACAGTCGCTCATATGACGATTAACGACCTTCCATGGAGTCAATACGGTCTCTTTGTCTGGATTATGGAAGTATGAGAAAATTGTGGCAATCTTTGCAATACGGTCTTCGGTATTAAGATTGTCTGCTTCCTTCACCATCTGACGAATACGCTTAGCAGCACCTGTAAAAATGCTACGATCGAAACAACCCTTCAGGATATTGAACGTTTCTTTGGTGAAACCCTTCGGCATGAACTCGTCCCATGAAGCCTGGTCAACGATTTCGTCACTGGCAAAGTTGTCAATAGTGATTTCCTCGCCATCTTCATCGTTGATTTCCGCTCCATAAACCAACAGAGGAATACGGATGGCTACGCCACGGAGAACAGACATACGAGCACGCTTTTCTTTATTCTCTTGGTCTCGCTTCTTCTTCGCTTCATCGGTATTCTTCTCTGGATCAGTCCATTCTTTCCAAAGAACAGGTTTTGAAAAGTCTGTCCATTGGCCTTCAATGAAACGACTATTGGAAACAAATAGATAAGGGTATTGTTGAGTTGGATAACACATCTTATCATCCCATCCTTCTGTGTCAGTCATCGGACAACCATTATCATCACTCTCTGCTGACATAACAGGCTGAACAGGAATCTCGTTCTTGGCGGAAAGGAAGTAGATGTATTTAATCATCTCTGCATTCTTAGCATCGCCAATGCCTGTTTTATTAATATTTATCTTCTCTGGTTTCCATCCGGCAGGCATTGAACCTAATAGGTCGTGAACATCACCCAAAGCCTTCTCCTGCTCTGGAGTAAGGTTGAGCAACTGATCTGTATTGTAAATAGAGTTATCAGCATAACCGCTACGAACAGCACGCTCTATATATACATTAGACAATTTCTGGAAGATGTCAGAAGCAGAGAATTTTTTCCCCATTTCCCCCTCATCCATAGAGAGGACAGGACACAGTTTGATGAAAGCTTGAAGATGTTCTTCCTCTTCCTTCTGCTTGCGTTTCATCTGCTTCTTTCCGGCACCTTGCGCATCAACAGCCATCTTTGCCGTTTCTGCTACAGCTGTCAGAGCGCGATCAGGAGCAAAGTCAAATACATAGCAATCCGATTTCTGACGACCATTCAGTACAGCATGTGTCTGAACACGGAAAATTGTCTGCATGTAATTGGCAGCAGGGGTATTCTCAGAACCCTTCATGCACAAAACAGCAGTCCATTCAGGGACAGACACACCTGTTGTAAGCTTACCACATGAAAGTGTGATGGTACGCTCCTTGGCTGTTACCGCTTTCTTTTTCTTAGCACGTTCACGGTCTGGATCTGTGCTTGGGTCATAGCCGCGTATATTATCTTCAACTTCGGCCAAGGCACTACCATCCTTATCTTCAATGTTGCCATCACCAGCGGCATTGATGATATGGAAGCCTAACTTGCCTCCTTCACCAAATACCTTATCTTCTTTAAGAATCTCCTCTAATGCAGCAGCTTCTTTCACACCAGGCAGTAGCCAAAGGGTGTGACGGAATTTATCGCGAAATTCCTTGTCTGAGAAGGGGTATTGGCTCGTAGCGGATTTTGTGCGTAGTTTCTCAACAAATCTGCGCACGGCTCCTTCGTGAATGAACTTATCGACCTTGATTTCTGCCATCTGAGCCTTCAATTCTTCACGCTTCAGGGCATTTTGTTCGTTATCGATTCTTTTTTGTATGTCCGTCTTGTCCTTTTCCGTCCACACACGGAAGAACTCATGGAACTTGAATGTTTCATTGTTCTCAATGGCTTCGTCACGCACCATTTTTGGCAGAGTGAAAGTGAGAATTTGCATACGGGGAAGTTCTGCATATGGGTTAGGATCACCGAAATGCTTATCATCCCATTCCTGCTTGGCACGTTGCTCCATCACATAGTCCCATGTATATATCTCACCTTCATCGTACTTATCGAGCAGATTGAATGGAGTACCTGAAAGTGACAGGATGCGAGTTTTCTCTTTCTTCAGTTTTTCCATCACTCGAATACCGGCAGCGGCTTCAATACCCTCATGAGCTTCGTCAACCATCACGAAGTCCCAATCATACTCCATAATGGCTTTCTTTAACGGGTCAAAATGTTTTTCTTTACCACCCACATATCGGGACAGACGCAGATATTGCATGGAAACGAAGAACACTAAACGTTTATTTCCGGCATCAACCTGTTTGGTCAACTGATAGAAATCACCACCTGTAGTGTCGTCATCACTCATTCGAGTAGCATACACGTATTCCGGCATCTTACCAAAGATTTTCTTAAAGTCTTCATGCCAACCTTTATCGACTACAGGGCGATGAGTGATGATGAGTGTTGACTTGTAGTCCATTTCTTTAGCCACTTCAAGTCCGCTTAAGGTTTTGCCAAATCGCATTTTAGCGTTCCAAAGGAAAGCCTTACCCTTATCCTTCTTGAAGTGTGTTACCGTCTTTTGAATGGCTTTATTTTGCTCTGGACGGAACTTTATAGTTTCGTATCCGGCAGCTTTGCCATTTTTAATCTTGTTGATGGCCTCTTGTATGTCAGCCAAGAAACAATGAAACCAGATGTCTGCATCTTCTGCTTTGGTAGGGAATAACTCACTCTTGAACTTATTAAGCGTAGTAGAAGGGATGCCCATCTTATGCAGTGTGCGATAGACATCATCAGCCTTGTAGCACTTGGTGGACAGATTGTAGGTTGTACATTCTATAAATTCCAATTGATAATTTTTGCCCTGCATGTAAGAGCGTTTATCAAGAATGTCGCGGACAGCCTTAAAAAGTACTTGTTTATTAGGGTTGTCGGCAATGGCATTGTCCACAAATACCTCGCCGATTTTTAGAAGGTTGGCGTGCTTTCTGTCGTTAATTGAAAGAACGTATAGAAGCCTTGATTGGGTGATTGTATATTTCATGTTTATATTGTGTGGAAATAGTTTATCTCAGATTCTTATTCTTCTTCACCATCAGTCCTATTTTGACTCAGAAGTAAAGACTGAAATCTCAATTTCTGCCAAGGGTGAGATTTGGGATCTTCACCAGGCTTAAACTGATAATCTTTAGGTTTCTTGGTCTTGCTCCAGTCTCGAATGAGGCAGTGAACTCCTATATGACCTGTGATTGTACCATCTTTGCAACCTTTACATTCTCGCTTCTTTATCTCACCAAAGAGGCCGGTTTCGTATTGCTTGTCGCAAGAGTCAGGCACAACCATTTTAATACCGTCCATTTGCCAGATATTCCATGAAATGATTCTTGCAATACCTATGACTGAAGACCTCTTTAATTCTTCATTGGGAAACTTTGCCTTATAATGCTCAATAAAAGTATATAGTAAAGCTTCACGAGCCAACAGGAGATTGTCACCCTGCCATTCGTAGCCGTATGTGTGCATACATGCCTTACGTGCCCATTGAAGCCACTCGCTAGACGTTTCCGTGTTTTCACTTACAACACGAAGTTTGCGGTCAAGTAACCCTATACGGTTATGTAGAGGAATAGATTCTCCTGTAGTGGTATCATAACGACTTGCTAAGTAAGGAGCTTCACCACAAGTTATTTCCATGCGATTCTCTGTTACATACTTTTTCCAAGTCTTTTGCTTGTCACCTTCAGGAAATTCTATTTTCCCATCTGTAGCAACCCATGAATGTGTGCCGTCGGCGTTGATGATTTCATGATTGAAAACATCCTTGCGACCAAACCATGCTTCATCTATAAGATTATTTTGCGCATTACATACCCATGATGGAGTAAACACTTCTGCCTTATCTTTGGTGCGATCAGTCTGAAGACGTTTATCTTTAAAAACACGAGGCATAATGATTCGACCATTCTGCCCAATAATGTTTTCGGGTAATATTTGGTCATCATAACGAAAGCCGATTTTGTCTTCATCATTTTCCCTTTGGGCTTCGTAATCGCTGGTAGCCCAGAAAATATTTACGACTTTCGTACTATCATTATCTTCTTTACGCGCATGGGCAGACATCGTATGGTCTATCAGCAATTTTTTGAGCACATCGGGCTCGTAATCCCAGATGTCTTGTTCTGAAATATCTACATCGCTAATGTGCTCAAATATGCGATATTTTTTGTTGTCTTTAGCCATTTTATCTAAGTTACGGGTGCAAATGTACTGTCATTCAGTGCAGTCATTCTTCCCAGATAAATAAATTTTTAATGTTTCTGATATTTTTTCTTCAATCTGCTCTCTTAACCATTGTGGTTCAAGCACTTCGACCTGTGGTCCATATGAAAAGAGGAGTGATTCAAGTTCCTTGTTTGGGCGTACTGTTATCTGAAGAATCTGCTTTTCTTCATCAATGACTTCCTGGGATGGATGAATTGGTTTAGAAACAATGTAAGGAAAACGAGCTTTGTCAAATTTCAATATAACTTTTTCAGCTATTGGATGCTCTTTGGGAACTGTTACGCCAACAATATCCTTGAAATAAGCTGCAAAATTGATTTCCGTGTTTGGAATAAAAGATACATTGGCACGGGAGAATTTAATGATGCGGTCGAGGGCTTTATTAGAAAGTCGAGTTCCTTTATCTGTTTCTTCTAGCCCAAGAAGAAACCAACGGTTGTTAAACTGCTTGAGATGATAGGGATGAACTATGGTATTATGTTCCACACCGTAATAGGAACGGTACAGAATCCGAAGAGGTTGATGATGTATGGCAGAATCTATCAGCTCGCCAAGGAAATTCAGGCCTCTCAACTGCTCATTTTGTTCGAAAGATACGATATGCTCCCGATTAGTCTTGATGCCAAAACGAAATTCGAGGTTCGATATCACTTCCTCCAGCCATGCATTTCTCGAACCATCGCGGAAACGTGCAAGCATCTCAATTGTTGAACGCAAAGTGGTTACTTCCTCCGTTGAAAGCTCATTATTGAAGATAGAAAAATTTTTGTCTTCATAACGATAATAGCACTTCTTACCATCGTAAGGCACAGCCTCGATAGGTGCATTATAAGTTACGCGGTCGCGCATATACTTGATGTCATCACGTATCTGACGGACGCTGACTTCAGAACCGTACATGTCATAAAGGACTTCATTGACTGCATCTACGAGATCCTGTATCTCATATTTGCGTTTGAAGTCGCTAAAGCAACGGTCGAGAATCTGATAACGCAAAAGGGCGTTTTTATTTGTTGACATAGAGGAACATTTTCTTGAGGTTATTCTTTTTGTATTTTAATATTACTTGATTCATCCATTCTAACTAAGTCTCCGATATCACACTTCAGTACCTTGGCTATTTCTATAAGATTTTCCAAAGTAGGCTGTGAGGTGTTTGTTACCCACTTGGAGACAGTCGTCGGATCCTTGCCAAGCGATTTTGCTAGTTCCTTATTGGAAATCATTCGCTCAGCCATCATTACTTTGATTCGATTAAGTGGCTTATTTCCCATAGTCATTTAATTTGTTATCAACTGCAAATATAGTAATATTTTTTGTATTAAGGTCAATTTGTGTTCGTATTTTTCTTGCAATATTGACAGAAAAAATGGCGAACTTGCCATTTTTTAGGTGAAAAATAATATCTATTGCAACATAGACAATAATAATAATCAGATGGTTGCAAGAGAACGGATAATATTGTAACGTTCAATATTTTTCCTCTTCAGTGAAGATTGACTGCACAGATGCATTCTATCTTTGCCGATGAAATTCAAAAAGTGCCACATCTAAATTACGCTTAATGTATGAAGCATTTGACAAAAGAGGAATTAATGGAAGAAAACTATTATACGTCAGAAGATAAGTATTGGATGAAAGGTGGAAATACAGGCACTTTACCTGATCGTATATCTCCATCCAAAGTAAACGTGCTGAATCATAACGAATTATTCGTTTTTGAAGCAATATCCAAATGTTTCTGGAAAGTACTGATAGCCATAATACAATGGCCAATCTGTAGTATGCCAGTTGAAAGCTTTTAACTAACGTAAAATAAAATATAAACCTAATAAAAACATGAAATTATTACAATACCTAGAAAGTAACAGTTCTACTTTCCATTTACGAACAAAAGAGGAAATAGATCAATTGTTTAATGAGTTGTCTGTATATAACACACCTATTGACAAGAAATTAGACTTTTATATTAGAGTATCTATACAGAAGGTAAAGCTTCAGCTGTATTATGAATTGAAACTTGATAAATATCGGCAATCAGTTAACTCTACAGAAGAAGTTATTTGTTGTGAGTCCACCTCTAATCTAGCAGTTAAAGAAGAAAAGAAAATAACAACTAGTACGAAAATAATCAGAAAGAAAAAGGCTAGAAAGAAAACAACCAGTACGAAAACGGCCAGGAAGAAGAAAACATCCTTAGAAGAGGAGGATGAAAGACGTGCCTATAAAACCAAAGAACAATTAATAGCTGAAAATAGAGCTAGGATTGCAAAATTCCATCCAGATTCTGATTTAGATAAAATTTGCAATACTTTATACCAATCCAGGAAGAAAATTGAATATGAAAAGGAGATGGAAGAGAAAAACAAAAGTCATAGGGTATTTATCATTTCTATTCCTATGGGTGGCTTGAATAGGTAGGCGAAAATTCGCTTTTATCATTTCCAGGATTATGCCGGATGAATCCATAACAATGCAGTCATTACTGACTGTCGGGATCTCTGCCAGTGGCCGTCAGCCCAAAGCTATCATTGCCATCAATCAGAAAGTAACCTGTCTATCTTATTCATGATTCCTGTATTTTATTTTTGAGTCTTGTAGGCTCTGGTCTTACCTTTGTTTTTACGGATTTGAGTCAGCTCTTCCATGGTGGAATACTTCGGCTCAGCAAAGATGCTTTTTACTTCTGATGTATAGTCCATAGACATTGCGAGGCAGATAAGGTTCTTAAGGGAAATGAGCCCTTTCTGCTCAAATCTGATGATGTTACTTAACGCCACCCCAGACTTCTCTGCCACCTGTTCACGTGTCAGATTCTTCTCGATACGACGTTTACGGAAGTCATCTGCCAAAGCCTTGGCGATGTCGTCTGCATTGTCAAGTGTGTAGTTGTTTAATAGTGATAATATATTATCCATAAATCATTTAAACTTATACTTGTTGCTAATATGTTATCAGTTGCAAAGTTACTAATTATTCTTGTAATTCATTCATTTTTATGCGAAAAAAGAAATGTGTGATAGCTGTTTTTAACTGAATTTACAACACCAAGCAAGTCCCTGATAATAACCACGGTCAAGGTTTCTGACTCTTGCTTCAATATCAATTACTCCTTCGTCTATTAAGGCGCAGAGAACGAGTAAACACCATCTGATGATGGTGAACATCGCCGCATCCGCACCTAGTACTTTCTGAAACATGGAAATGTCTTTATCCAAGAACATTTCTGCATCATAAGCACTTTCTTGTTGATACATTTCCATCGTCAAATAAGGCGAATAGACATAATAGTGAAGGTATGTTAGATTAAGAATAATGGCAGCAATAGGGAACCCTTTGCTGCCATACCTGGTGTCTTTATAAACTTACACCTATCTATGATAAAAGTTGCTACTTGTTATTCTCCACCCACTTTTTTAAGTCATCTTTCGTTGAGTGGTTCATTAATTTGCCTTCTTTCCAGTTAATGTTAGGATAAGTAGCTTTTAGGTCTTCGCATGCTTTCTTGATGCTGCTACCGCCAGAGGTAGCGAAGGGGATGACGATCTTGCCCTGAAAGTTGTATGCCTCCATAAAGGTATTGATAATCGTTGGGCAGGTGTACCACCAGATAGGAAAACCTACATAGACAACATCATAGTCCTTCATATTCTGAAGTTTTGAAGTGATGGCAGGACGCGATTTCCTGTCTTGCATCTCCACGCTACTACGGCTCTGCTTGTTACGCCAATCGAGATCTGCATCCGTGTAGGGCTGTTCAGGTTTAATCTCATGTAGGTCGGCACCTGCTACCTCTGCCAGTTGCTGGGCAACGCCTTTGGTTGTGCCCGATGCTGAGAAATAGGCAACCAATACTTTCTGTTTCATATTCTGATTCGTTTTCTTTTGTGAGCAGGCACTTAGACTTATTGTCATCAGTGCCGTAAGTATCAAAACTAACTTTTTCATAATAATGCTTTATTACAAAGTTGCTCCATACGCTTTACCCATCTTCACACAATCGCCTATGATGTCGCCAGTACGTAGATATTTGTAGGTTGGCATCTCAAAGAGTACTGGTTTTAGTTTCGCATAGTCGGGTTTATTTTTCTCGTCAAGCATGTCTTCCTCGACGTAAGTGTTGAGGATAGTGCAGATATAGTTCTTGAAACCATCAATTTCGTAAGTGTCGATAACCTCACATTCCATCACCAATGGAGATTGTTCGATAATGGGCATGCCAGCCTCACCCAGATTGTAAGGGAAGATGGCCGACTTGTCAGTCTTAGCTCCACTCACAGTCCCAGTGTAGTCGGCAGCGGCCAGAAATGCCTCGTCGATGATGTTAACGGACAGTTTATCCTGTTCTTCGATGGCCTTCACGCTGTGGTGTGACGAATGTATACTTAGCAGCAGTTTCGAGTGGCTGACAATGCCGATATGTGCCACCAACAGCCAGTTTACGTCACCCTCTTTTCCAATAGTTCCTACAACTGTGGCTGGTGTGGGATAGAGTGCCAGTTTTTGTCCGATATTCTTTTTCATTGCTTTTTGTTTTTTAAAAGTTTTTATTTATTCTTGCTTGCTGCCACCCTGACGGGTTCCTCGCTCATCATTTTTTATTTGGCTGCCTCCAGGCTACGGATGCAATTCAGTGCATTAAGCGTACGAGGATAGCCGATGAAAGGAAGATTGGAGGAGATGACGGCAATGAGCATATCCTTGTCGTTGCCTACGTGGTAGTTGCCGGCAATATGTCCCTTTAGCTGAGGTTCGCACCCGCCTTGAGCGGCAAGGAAGCAAAACGTTATCAGCTCGCGCATCTTCAGATTAAGCCCCGTGCGGGTATAGTAGTCGCCAAAGCAGTTATCAGCAAGCCATCTGTTGATGTGTCGGCTATCCTCCGGCCCCGACTTCCAAAAGTCGAGCATCCCGTCGCCGAAGCAACTGACTTGCGCCTGAGTACCAGCCTCACGACGGGTTTCCATCGTGGTGGTCTGCTGAGAAGCTAGGGGAAGAGTGATGCCACGAGCGGACAGAATCTCATTGGTAGCCGTCAGGAACGGGTGGATGCGTCCCATGCCCAAGTAGGCCGTAGCCTGATATACAATTTCTTTCACTTCAACTGGTGTCACGCCCTTGTCTAATGCCGCAGGAAGCAGTTCGCGGTATTTGTCAATGCCCTGACAGCCTAAGAGTGTTGCTATATAGCAGATATAGCGTGTACGGTCGTCAAGCTGTTTTTTCACCTGTTCCACCACCTCATTGTATGCAAAGGCTTCAAAACGCCCGATGTATTCGGCATCACTCACACTGAGTAACGCACTGCTGGCGGGCAGCTTGTCGTATTCAGCATCGGTGACAGGCTCCAGCCATTCATTAGAAGCGCCTTCTTCCACCTTCGTCATATACGTCAGGTGTTGCATCCAGGAGTCCTTGGCAGCGCCGTGCCAGTGTTTTGCTTCGGCAGGTATGGCTACAACTACGCCAGGGTGTAGTGCTACAGGCTCCTTTCCCTCTTCTACATACCAGCCGTGACCAGCTACGCAGACCAAAACCTGCACCGACTTGTGGTGGATATGCCAGTTGTTGCGGCATCGTGGTTCGAAGGTGACGTTTACGGGTCCGCCATTGTCGGCATCGAGCGGAGCCAGATAACTGTTACCGATGAAATACTTAGCGTAAGCCGTGTTCAGTTCGCCTTTCGGCCATACATTAAAATTCACATTCTCTTTCATCTTTTCTTGTGCATTTATGTTAACCACTGCTAATAGCAGTGCTAGGATGGTTGTGATAATCCTCATATATTATCTTTGTTTTTTGAATATCTGTTTCATCGTCTCCGGGTCGAGTGGCTTCATTGTGGGCAGTTTTAGGTCTTTCACCATGTGGAGTGTTCCCTGCTTGTATTTTTGGAAGTGGTCGGTCTTCAGATGGCTCTGATAGGCTTCCTCAGAGGCATAGATTTCCAGGATGTGAATCAGGCATGAGTCCTCGGTACTCTGCATCGGGAACAGACAGACGACACCAGGCTCTCGTTCCACACTTAGACGATCCACCTCGTTGGCAAATTCGAGATATTCCTTGAGGTACTGCGGATAGACTTCGATTTCAGCCAGGCGGACTATCATAATCTCGTTTCCTTGTGCTACTGCTGTGATTGGGAGTATAAGCATTGCTATTGCTATTATAAATTGTTTCATGATCTTATAGGTGTGAGGTCTTTTTTGTCATTTAAATACTTCTTCATCCTTACAAGACTCTGCGTGAGTATTTGTGGAGCGACGTAGGGATAGTCGGAGCCATAGAGCAGATGGTCGGGCGTGGTGATGGTGAGCAGTAGGCGGATAACCTCGGGAGAGTGTGCTCCTGCGCCCCAGGCCCAGGTTCCTAATGTTATTTTACTCATATCTTTTTATTGTTTTAGATTTGATGGTGCAAAAGTACAGCGATTTCGTTATTCATAGCCTTACTGATTTACTGATATATCAACCTATTTTACAGATTTTGCATATTCTTCTTTTTTATGTCGGTAAAAAATATGTAATTTTGATCTTGAAATGGAGAAAATATTAAAAGTTAACCACGTCAACGACTATGCCCGATACATCCACAAGCGAGGCCCTGTTGATGACACCAGAACAGCGACAAAGCATCGTTATTTCCCAGATAGAACAGGTGCTGGAACTCGTAGCCCGCTATATGGAGTAATCTGCCAGCACCCACTAATACTGATACTTGTTTCATGGTCTTATCCGTAGTTTTTGATGAGGTTCTTCACAAACTGAGGGTTGCCAAAAGGTGTTGTGCCTGCATCGTGCTGGTTTATCTTGGCTATTTGAGCCATATCGTCATCACTCAGCGAGAAATCGAAGATGCCGATATTCTGCGCCATGCGCTCCTTATGGCTTGACTTGGGAATAGCCACGATGCCACGCTGGGTGAGCCATCGGAGGGCTACCTGAGCAGCTGTCTTGTTGTATTTGGCACCGATAGAAGCCAGTAATTCACTCTTTACGATGCTGTCAGTGTCTTGTCCACCGAGTGGATACCAAGCCATCATCTTGGTACCAAACTCGCCGTGAATCGGCTCGATTCCAGTCTGTTGAGAGAGCGTGTTGCATTCCAACTGGTTCACCATTGGCTTCACGTCCACATAGTGGGCAAAGTCGAAGAAGCGGCCAGCCTGGAAGTTGCTGACGCCAATGGCGCGGACCTTTCCTGCACGATAAGCCTTCTCCATAGCCCGCCATGTGCCGAAAACGTCACCGTAAGCCTGATGAATGAGCAGCAGGTCGATGTATTCCGTCTGCAACTTGCGCAGGCTCTCGTCGATGCTCTTGGCTGCCTTTTCCTCACCAGCATTGGATATCCATACCTTTGTCACAAGGAAAAGATCTTCGCGCTTGATACCACTCTTGCGCCAGGCATTGCCAACGCCTTCTTCATTCTGGTAGGCCTGTGCCGTATCAATCAACCGATAGCCCACACTCAACGCATCACTCACACAGCGTTCACACTCGTCAGGGCTTACCAAAAATACGCCGTAGCCTAGTGTCGGCATCTGAACACCATTGTATAGTTTTATGTATTCCATATTATTCGTTCTTAAAATCCTAAACCATTCAGCCACTTCTCAACCTTTTTCTTCTCTGTGCGCACCTCGTGACCGTAGACGCTGAAGCCCTTGGTGACATTTGCAGCAGGGAAGGCATCCTTTACATCCTCCACACAGTTGGCAAGTCCACTGCCTTCATGGGTGGTGAAAGGGATGACAGTCTTTCCCTTCAGGTCGTTTGCATGCTTCTTGAAGAAGGTGAACATCACCTGCGGATAGGTGCCCCACCATACGGGACCACCGATAAACACGGTATCGTACTTTGACAAGTCAATGTCGCCCTCATAATCGGGCAGCTCACCGTTCTTTGCTTCTTCCTGCGCCAGTTTGATGAGCGGGTTGTAGGCCATGCCGTCATACTTGTGGGTAACGATTTCAAACTGCTCTGCACCGGTCAATTCCGTGATATAATCGGCCACAATCTTCGTGTTGCCCACCTCAATGTTTCCTACTGAGTAGTTGTCTCCCGCATGTGAAAAGAACACTACTAAAGCCTTTCCGTCCTTTGCCATAACTTTCTCCTGTTTAGTGTCACCACTGCAAGCCGTGGAAACCAGCAATGCTATGGTGGCAATGATAATACTCTTGATATTCATAATGATTTTAGGTTTCACGATGCAAAGGTAAGAGGTTATTTAGATACTTTAGTTTCACAAATTGCCTCATGATTTTCACTTTTTGCCTAAATCGGTCTTTTATATACAAAATAATGTGTAATTTCGCAGCCATGAAGGCAGATTTTCAATATTCCACAGACTTCTACGGGATGAATGTCCTTGAGTTAAGCCACACCTGTATGCACCTGATTTGCTTAGCAGGGGAGGGGAGTTTTGTGTTCAACGAGCATTGCTACCACATTGTGAAAAACGACCTGGTAGTGATACCGATGCCTAACAAGGTAAAGAACTTGGCGGCACATGATGACTTGCAGGTAGAATGGTTTGCTGCTGATTACAAGTTCCTGCAAAACCTGCTACCATCGAACAATTACAGCATTGGTGGCAGTATCTCACTGAACCAAGACCCCGTCATCAACCTCTCAGATGAACAAGCACAGCATCTGCTGGAGGATTTTCATCGCCTGCGTGACCGCATGGACGACAGCCATTTGCAGTTCTATAGTGAACTGATGGGTAGTCTCTGCCTGACGATGATGTACGACATCTTCGAGGCCCATGCCCAACGTGATGCAACAGACACCCATACCGACCGCACAGCCTACATCGTAAAACAACTGATGGCTCTGCTTGCTACTGGCATCAGCCGAACAGAACGTGATGTGAGCTATTATGCCGAGCGGCTAAACGTGTCGCCAAAGTATCTCTCTGCCACCATCAAACGCGTGACAGGACATAGTGTAACCTCATACATTGACCGTTATACTATCCCCATCTTAAAAGACTATCTGAATGATGAACGCCTGTCCCTCACTCAGATAGCAGAACTTATGAATTTCACGACTCTTTCCTACTTCAGTCGCTATTGCACAAAGCATCTTGGCCAGTCGCCCAGCGAGTACCGTTTAAGTCTTCAGCCAACGTTCGAGTAGTTCTTTATTTATGAATTATTATCGGACACATCCCATCCATTCTATTATATCCAAGAGTTCATATTTGTTGCTGCTTGCGATAACTACTCGGGCTCATACCCATGTGCTGAGAGAAGACGTGTATGAAGTGTGAAAGATCATAATGGGATTGACTATACCGACTTGAATAATAATATCTAGATTAGATGATATAATATAATACATTATGACATAACGTCTTTTCGCATTTCTGCGTGCAGAAGTTTTTTGATGCTGTGATGGCAAAATATACTATTAAGAGTATAAATTCAGAATCAATGTCTTTTAATTCTGGTAATACTGGGTTCCAAACACAGGGGTAGGGTTCGTCCTTGCTGAACGTGATTCCACTTTTGTAAGGTATGACACTGTTGCTAGTTATTATTGAATCAACCACTTCCAGCATGGAATAACTTCAATTACTCCATATTCGTCTTCAATGACCTTTTCTTCATCGTAGGTAATGATTACTCTTCGTTTACATGACAATACTTTAGGTAACTTTTGCAAGGCTTCCACCTCTCGTTTCTCAGTTGTATCTGATCTATCAATAGAATAAGAAACCTGTATGTCAATATAGCTGCTAGTTGTAGGAATGGTAATCTTACCTCCAACGCTTGATAGAATTTTGGTTACTCTGGAGTAGGATAGTGGCTGTTTTACGCTCTCAGCCATCTTTGCCTTTTTGTTCGACTTGAGAAATGCTCGCTTGAATGTATTATCCCACTGGATATCAACGAGTTTCTCTTTGTTCGCTACATGTTTTAATTCTGCTGCAAAGTTGCACATTTTTCACGAAAAACGTGCAGAATGCGCTATCTTTTTTATAATTCATCCCAACGAATGGAATATGATTCTAATAGTTTGAGGGGTATTTGCAGTTCGATAGCGGTTTTGCGCCAGTCTTTGATGGCTGAGCGAACCTCTTCTATAATCTCTGATGCTTCTTGACGTTCAAGCATGTAGCTCTCGCTTGCAGAGAGCAGAGCATTGATGTCCGACTCTTCAGTGTATGAGTCTATGAGCAAGCATTGATATGACTTGGCTCCTGGATTGATGTCGTATGCAGGAGAGAGCGTCCAGCCTTTCGGGGTGAGCAGGAAACCGTGATTACGGAAGTGGTCATCGGTGTTGCCAAACATAATGTTGAATGCCACTCTGCGATAGAGTTCGCGGAGATTTTGCCGTACATCGGTACATCCACGAAGGATGAAATCAACAATGTCAAGATAGCCGTTACCTGTGCTGCTGCCAGCACCATCGTCCAAGCCAAGTAATGACATTGCAGAAGCAAAATGTATGCGACGTCCTTCTGCTGTTCTATCGAAGCGTTCAGAAAGCAGCAGGTCACGGTCTTTTGAAATCTTGATGGTGCGTGTTTTTGCCACGTTGATGCCAGCTTTGGCTGCAAGCTGATGCGAGAAGTGCTCAATAAGCTCAGTATTCTCCAAATCTTTTTTTGAAGGGAACTTTGCTACGTACAGTTTCCCGTCTGTATCAACCACGTTGGCCTTAGGACGGGCACCGCCAAGAGAGGTTCCTGGGTCAATCAACTGGTCGAGCCAGCGTTGTTCCGGCAATTCATTACGCTCCTCTGCCAATTCTATCTCATGGCAAGCATCGCACAGGGCACGAAGACTCTCAATAGGGGGAACAAGGTATTTTGCACTTGCATTAATATAGTCACTACCATCTTCCTCTTTGTAACGTATGCCGCCCATACGGGTGAAGTCTTCGATACCAATAAGGTAGTCGTAATTGGTGAGCATACGTTTCGGTCTGCCTTCCTGTTGGGCAGTCAGTCGCTCTCTGCGGTCAAGCAGTAAACGCCCCCAGCGATCAGGGAATGAATCTTTGGCAAAGCCGAATACATTATCATAACCACGAGGATGCTGCAACGAAGGAACATTCAGCAGGTCACCGCTCAGCAGGATGCCGCCATGTCGTTTCAACCACTGGCGCGAATACTCAAAGACAAAATGATCCTTGCCGCGAATATGTTCGTAGCCTAATGTTCCAATCTCTTCGGGAGAGGTTAGGAAATCAAAATCTGCGTAAACTATAATTCTCTTCATCGTCTCAGTAATTCTGCATCCTGAAGTTGTCTGCCAAGAGCGTCGTCGGCAGCCAACAGAGTGATATCCTTTTCCAAATTAAGTGCAAAGAGTACACGCGCATAGATACCCATGGAAACCGTTGGGTCGCCATGTTCCACCTTTGATACAGTCAGTCTTGTCACCGTCGCCCTGTCTGCAATGTCCTGCATAGACAAGTGTCTGCGCTTGCGGGCCAACATGATTTGCTCGCCCATAATCTTCAGGTTCTGGCTCAATGCCCTTGGCATCGTTTTACCAAATGTATTTTTACCCATAATTGTATCTTATTGAGCGCAAAGATAAATAAAAATGTTTAATATAATAAACATTTTAAGGGATATTTGTGCTTTAACGCATGTTTTTGGTTCTTTTGTCGTGAAAACAGTACTCCATCAGTCAATCTGGTGGGACTATTTGCTGTTCTTGCTTTCAAAATTTGTCAAAAGACCAATATCTTTGTCTGTACGCTCATACTTTTAGCAAAACTTGATATTTTCTGCTAAAAAAAGTTATCTTTGTACTCAGTATTATGTAATAACGTATAACATGGAAGGTAAAGATCTAAACCGACTGAAAGTGGTACTTGCGGAGAAGAAGCGCACCAACAAGTGGTTGGCCGAGCAAATTGGTGTTGACCAAGCCACGGTATCCAAATGGTGTACCAACAGCGCACAACCCAATTTGGAGAATCTGATGGAGGTTGCCAAATGTCTTGAAGTTAACGTCAATGAACTTCTGCGCATGTAGTGAGGGAGTAGGAAGGGAGTAGCGCAGGCGTAGGATAGGCGGAGCGTAATCCAAGCTTATACCTTCGGAGATGGTTCGAAGAAAGTTCGGAGATGACACATTAGAGATTGAAGAGGCATGAAGATAAATGATGTAAAATGAAATTGATATACGATGCAGAATAGTTTTATAACGAATAAAGACAAGTTGCTGTCAGATATTATCAACGGCATCCTTCCAAAGAGTCAGTCTTTGGAACGGATTAAATGCGTTATACGAAATATGGACAAAGAGAATAAATTGATACTGTATAAAGATGAAGAAGGCTGGGTGAGTGTGAATACTCGCTTAAGGAATTGAGCGAAGAGGGAACTCGAAAGAAATTCTTACAAGTTCGTCAAGAGGGCAAACGACAAGTGCGTCGAAACCCGTGAAGCGGTTGAAAAATCTTAATGACGATTCGGATAGTGGCGACCTAATCAAGTGTTAAAACAAATTTTGAATATGATAGACAAGAACGAGATTACCCGTCAGTTGCAAGACTGGATTGATCAGATGGAGAGAAGCGGTAAGCACGTGAACCTGGATGATATTAACTGCCATCTGGGTGAAATCATGCATGCACAGAACGCTGCTCCAAAGCCGGATTTCAACGGATTCTCATCTGAGCAGATGCACCAGATGCTTAACAGACCGTTAGAAGTGGGGTGCCCAGTACGACTCCGTCGATTAACAGAGGAACAGATGGAGCGGATTCCCGTCATGCGACAGACTCTGCACCTGATGAATGAGTTGAGCGAAAAGGAATTGAAACTCACGGCACAAGGGTATATACCTCCGAAGATAGTTGCCGAACTCTATGAATTAGGAAGCCATAGTTGGAACTCTGACTGGTATAAACAGAAGAGCGAACCGAAGACAGAAGAAGTGCAGGTACTCAGGGTCGTGTTGAAGGAGTGCGGACTCATCAAGACTCGTATTGGTAAGTTGTCGCTAACAGCCAAGGGTAAACAATTACTTGTTGACCATAATGAATTGATGAGAACAATAATTCTGTTCCTATTCAGGGATTACAACACAGGCTGGCTTGATCTGTATGAAGACAACGAAGCGGGTAATTTGGGACGATTGTATTCCTTATGGCTCCTACATCACTATGGCGCGGAATGGCGCGACACAGGGTTCTATTCTGTTGAGTATAGTAAAGCTTTCCCAATGCTAAATGCTGGTCATGGGTATGAATATAGAGTATTCAACCGTCTGTTCCGTTTTATTGGTTTCTGCGAGATAAACGAAAGCGATGAATTCAAGGGGAAGAACTGGGGAAAAGAAGTTCGTAAGATGGAAATACTCGATCAGATGTTTTCCTTTGATGAGCCTATATAAACCCACTACTTTCCCACGCAACAAACTCATCCTTTATATACATTCCTTCGTCGGTAAAGGCCACCATTCCTCTGCCTCGCAAAGCATATGTTCGTCCTTGCTGAACGTGATTCCACTTTTGTAAGGTATGACACTGTTGC
Organism: Segatella baroniae B14; assembly: GCF_022024235.1. Classification (GTDB taxonomy): domain Bacteria; phylum Bacteroidota; class Bacteroidia; order Bacteroidales; family Bacteroidaceae; genus Prevotella; species Prevotella bryantii. Next base: position 998,477 of record NZ_CP091799.1, on the reverse strand, counting down.
TAGTTATTATTGAATCAACCATTTCCAGCATGGAATAACTTCAATTACTCCATATTCGTCTTCAATGGTCTTTTCTTCATCGTAGGTAATGATTACTCTTCGTTTACATGACAATACTTTAGGTAACTTTTGCAAGGCTTCCACCTCTCGTTTCTGAGTCGTATCTGATCCTTCAATAGAATAAGAAACCTGTATGGCAAGTTCATCGTCAGGGATATAGAAGTCAATTTCCACATTCTGTTTATAGAAGAATACACGCTCATTATCATTGTCATTTCCATATTTACGGAAAAGAGAAAGAGCAACAAGGTTCTCCAGCAAAGTCGTTGTTGGGTCCACTAAGAGAAGACTCAATAAGCCGTTGTCAATAAAGTAGTATTTGCTATTTGTTTCACGTTCAGCAAAGGCTGCACTGATATTGTGTAATCTGAGCAAAAGCCATGCATCCTCGCAGTATTCAATATAGCTGCTTGTTGTAGGAATGGTAATCTTACCTCCAACGCTTGATAGAATTTTGGTCACTCTGGAGTAGGATAGTGGCTGTTTTACGCTCTCAGCCATCTTTTTTATCATCAAGCGTAGAAGGTTAGGGTTACTTATTTTATTTCTTGCACAAATGTCACCCAAATAAATTTTCTGATACACAGAACTTAGGTAGCTTCTTTTTACTGGAAGATGTACGCTCTCAGGTAATCCGCCCCAATTCATGTATTCTGCATATTCACGAAGAAATAGGGATTTTCCTGTTGTGCTCATCAGTGTTTCCACGTCATAAGGAATGTTGCGTGAGCGAAGGAATTCCTTGAAACTGAAAGGATATACTTCTATTGGTATATAACGTCCGCCAAGAGTAGTCATTATCTCTTTAGATAGCATCTTGGCATTTGAACCCGTAATCCAAATCGTTTTTTTGTTATCAGCCATACGACGTGCAAACTTCTCCCACCCACTAATGTTGTGAATTTCGTCCAGGAATAGCATTGGATTATCCTTGCCAGTCATCTCTATGTGACATTCTAAAATGGCATTAAAATCTTCATGGGTAAAGCCAACCAATCGCTCATCCTCAAAGCTTAGATAGAGCATTTCGTCCCAACTATGTCCCTCACGAAGTAATTGCTGCATTTTTTCGTATAGCACAAAAGATTTTCCTGCTCTGCGTACCCCTACGAAAACGTAGCAATTAAAGCCTTCTGTAACAATATCTCTATGAACAATTTTGTAGCTTTCAATCTCCTTACGATTATCAAGGAGAATTTGCTTGAGTAGAGTTTTGTCTATCATAATATTAAAATATCATTTTATACTTTAACGCAAAAGTATAAAATACTATTTAAAAGAGCAAGAGTTTTTGTTCTTTTTTACTATTTTTCCTTATTTTATTGTTGTCGAAGTTAGTTTTTGATTGTTTTGGTGATGCTTGATACGGCAAACAATGCGCCCAGCGAAGCCAACGTCTTCAGATCTCCTCTCTTGACGCTGAACGACTTACGCTCCACAATGAGCATCACGGCCAGCATCAGGACTGCCATCGAGAAACGATAGAAGAGGACGGATGCCGTGTTGACGCCCTCCTCATAGAGCGGCAAGGCACCGAATGGATTTGTGCCGTAGCAGACAGCCGCCAGAATTCCGCAGATGATTTCTTTATGTTTCATTGTATTTTGCCTTTACTATCTCGTTTTTTATTTGCCCCAGTCTCTTTTCAAAATCATCTTGCATGATTTGAATGTTAGACATTATCCATCTGTTCGACAAATTGGAATTTATCGAATACCTCCAGTGACCTCAGTAAGCCGCTTGTAAATGCGCCGGCCTAAAAACTCTGCGCCCTTGCTGTCAAAATGTAATCGGTCACGTTGGATGGTTGCATCCTCGATGTCAACCACGTGGAAATTCGGATCTTCTTTTGCAAGGCGATGCAAGGACTTCACAACCAGTTCGCTACGGTCGCGGCTTTTCAGCGAATAGGTTCCGCAGATGAATGGCAAACTAGCATATCGTTCGTCACCTGTCTTTCGGACTAGATAGTCGCGCACGTAGGCCACAACGGCTTTCAGATTGTCATAGTAATGTTCGGCCATCTTCTTGTCGCTTTCGCCTTGATGCCAAAGGAATGCCTTCACCTCATAGCCTTCCTCCAAGTGCGACAACTCATTGTCGATGCAGGCTCCGATATTCTCTGTAAAGGCTTTCAGCAACGACTTCCCGCCTTTGTCAGCAGCATCAGTCGAGGCAAGAAATTCGGGTGAAGCACTCCAGTACATCCCACTTGTACTGATGCAGGCTGTATCAATGGCCGTACCACCAAGCGACTCTTTAATGACATAGAAGTTACGTTTGATGTGCTGGTCTATAAGATAATAGACCACCGCATCATATCCCCACCGATTTATATTGTCGGGCTTGGCCACCCGAGGCCAGAAGCGTTCGAAACGACCACCGCCTGAAATAGTGTCACTTCCGTATGACCACCAGCAATGGCGATAGCCATGCTGCTTGATGTATTCAGGCAGTTCTTCGTTATTCACCCGTCCATCGGTATTTGACTGCCCAGCAATGATGATAACAGGCACCGGTTTTCTCTTGGCAGATATTCCCGCATAGATAAATAGCGACAAGAGTATTATGACTGTCTTTGTTCTCATATGAATTCCGATTTATCTATCAATTAGCGTATATTCATTCTTGGCTTCCTCATCAGTCGCTTCAGGTTCCTTTATCCAGCCACCACGATAATCAGCAATGGGCGCTATCTGCAGTGGATGACGGTCAGTAATCTCGTAAGTCAGCCCCTGCTGATGCAGCTCGTCGAGGAACGTATCAAGATATACATCGGTTGCAAAACGCTGCATGAAACTGATGCTGAAAACACCTGCGGCTGCACTTACTTCCACTACAATCATATAGGCAGAGTCGGTCTCTGTGCGCATCTCCCTGATATATTGTTCGGCAGCACCAAGACCAGCCTTCCCTACATAGCTGAACATGCATGAACCGTACTGCTGGCTCAGTGGGTTTGTTGGAGCAAAGGCCTGATAGCGGGCTTGAAGCGTGGGCAGTTGTTCCACCCTTTCCATCCGGTCTTGGGTCTGCCAGAAATAGTCTTGCAGGTTGTCTGGATAAGTCTGCTCGGCTATCATCTTGCGGAAAGCTGCTATCTGAGTATCAAAGTCCGCCTGTTGCATATCTTGCCCCAGTGGCAGGAACAGTCCGCCTACTTGTGAATGGTGTGCCGCAGTGGTTCCGAGTGTCTTTCTCAAATCAACTGCTACTGTAACGGTTGGTGCCAGAGGTGCACTCTCTGGATGCAGACGGGCGATGGCTCTTGCCAGAAGCAGGGTTAGGAAAGAAGTAGGCGTGGCACCGCATGCCCGCACACGCTTCATCATCTGTTCCTCAGAGATACGTATCTGCACCACTTCCTTCTTATCAGCAAGGGGTACGATGGCATCGGTGGCCAGATTGATAACCTTAGGACGTTCAGGCAGCTGCTGCGGGTGGATGCTCGTTGGTCTTGGCAGTGTGGCAGGATCAGTCCATTCTGCCTCGTCGATGATGTCACCTGCCACCCAGACTCCTGCAGGGTCTAACTCACTATCGTAGCGTCGCCGGCAGTATTCATAGAGCAATGTCTTAAGGATGCGATAGGCGGCAGTCCCGTCGATGAGCGCATGAAAAAAATCCAATGCCATGCAATCGTCCCACCATGAAAAAGCCATCAGATGTTCGTTGGCTTCTTCACTGCACAAGCATACGGGCTGACGACTGTCCGTGACTTTCCAAGGCCGTGGATTATCGTGATAGACATAGTGCTCGCTGCCATCAGCATCGCGTACTATACCGAGTTTGACGCACAGGTAGGGGTATCTCGTCCGTGTTGCTGCAACTGCTTCTTCGAGCAGATGCCCATCCACACCATCCTTCATCTGCAGAATGATGCGCACAGTCATAGGGTACTCGTCATCGGCCCTATTTAAGTAAAAACGCTCAATATATAATCTTTTCATCTGTCGGTTTGGATTTGTCAAAGTCTATTTACTCTGTTTGAACAGCCAGTCGCGAACTGCGGCAATCTTATATCCATAGTCGAAGGATGCCATGTGCTCCATGCCCTTGCCCGATTCGGGGAGTACGCTTCCTGCCTCCCAACGGATGAAGTTGATATTGCCGTCACGGGCAATCAGTTTTTCTGCCAACTTCTCTTGTTCCGCAGACGGTAATTTTGCACTCCAAGATGCAGAGTCAACCCTTGCATTATTCTCCTTCAGCACCTTCGCCAGGTCTTGCATGCCGCCGGAAGCTTTTTGGTCGCCACCAGCCACGATGTAGAAGAAATGCTTCTTGCCAAAGTCCTGCATCTTCGAGGTGTCCCACTGGCTGCTGACAAAGAGAGAAGCCGCAAAGAGATCGGGATGCGTAATGTTGAAGTAGAACGACATCATGCCGCCCATCGACTGACCGGTGGTATAAAGTCGGTTAGTATCAACGTTGTATTCCTTGCAAACCTTTTCAAGCAGACGTATGGTCATCTCCACTTCGTCGGTGGTGCTCCAGTCGTCTTGCACGGCCCAGTCGGTATATTGCGGCACCAGAACAAAGGAGGGATGCTTCTGCTGATCCCTGTCGGAAGCGAACTCCAGGGCGCCATACCCTTGTGTGAGCGGAGCTGTCACCTCCTTACCGGCGGTGCTGGCATCGCCCATGAAGAGCACCAGCGGATAGCTCTTCGTCCCGTCATAGCCTTCTGGAACAAGCAGGTTGTACTCCATCGTCTTACCCGTATGTTCATCGTTGAAGGTCAATTGTTTAAACTTCTTCAACGTCTCATTCTTCAGAGCCACAAACGTGCTGTCTGAATCTTTGTTGATTTCCATGTGACCACCCTGACGGGGACCACGCTCGCCGCCCTTCTTCTGGGCGCAGGCTGTCAGGCACATCAGGCCCGCCACGAGTATAAACGCTATCTTTCTCATTGTCATTTAATATTTTATGTAATCTGATTCAATTATTTATTCACGAATTCAACATGCAAGTGCAAATTTAGTTTATATTCTTCATAAAGCACTTTTTTGGTGTTGAAAAGTTGAGTTTTGCTCTTGGCTTATGCGTTCAAACGTTGTTGATTTTGGTATGTACTGTCTGATTAATCCATTTATATTCTCAATAGCTCTCTTCTGCCATGAAGATAAATGCTTTCATGAGAGATAAATATCTCATATTTAGCAAGATGTCCTGAAATCTGCTCTGGAGACCATTGCTCTTACGCTTCAATTTGCGTGAAATGGTACTTGGACTCACTTTTATTGCAGTTGCAATCTGCTTTTTATTCATTCCGTTTTGGAGTAAGATAAAAATTGTGTACCTTTATGTGTGGCTCATTTGATTTTGCAAAAGTAATAAAAAACATTATATAGGTTTAGTTTAGGTTATGGATATTTAATATGGGAATAAACTAACCCATGCTCTGTACTATCAAATCGATCTGTCCGTCTTTCTCTTTTGGACGGCACAAGTTGACTACTATAATTAATTCTGTTGTCATTTTCTATTGCTTGTGTGCCCTGAAATAGAGCATGGCTCCTTCCACATGGAAGTTGGGTATTTTATAATAGGGTTCCAATCGCTGACGCACGTCTATTGCTATGACTAGAGTAGCCGGCTTCGCGAGCATGGTGTAATGTCCCATAGCAGTCTCTCCGGCCATCAAACTTTCTTCGGGCTTTGTGGCGATGGATATTTTGTCTTTATCCTTACAAAGTTTCTTTAATAGTAGAGTAGGTTCCTTTATTGAAATCTTCATTTATGCCTTTTCCGACGCAAGCGAGTCACATTTACTTTTCAATACAAAAGTTACTCAACTGATAGATTTATACTCGCCGGGAGTCATGCCGGTGAGGCGACGGAAGTATTTTGAGAAGAATGAGGGGTTGGCAAAATGCATCTCATCGGCAATTTGCGCTGCCGGCTTGTCCGTGTGGCGCAGTTCTATTTTGATGCGTGTGATGAGGGCACGGTCAATCCAGTCTTTGGCAGTGGTACCGCTGGCTTGGCGGATGATGGTGCTCAGGTAGCGCTCAGTTAGGCACATGCGGTCGGCGTAGTATCCTATCTGATGATGTTCGGCACAGTGTTGGGTAACTAGTTGGAGGAATCGGTCGAAGATGGACTGCTCGCGTGAACGACTGCTGGCCAGCTGGTCAGTCTGCCGATGGAATAGCTGGTTGTAGTGATGCATCTGGGCAGCTACGAGGGCTGTGACGGTGGGACGATGATAGTCGTCGGAGGCATGAACCGTTTGCCAGATGGCATCCATAATATGTATAGCTGTAGTGATATCTTCTTCACCGGCAGGTATCTGGAAGTCGCGCACCTGTCCGTTGAAGGCCGACGGCATCTGTCCCTGTGCAAAGGGCATGGGGAAGTTAGAAAAAAGTCCCATTCCGAAGATGCGGAGGTCAGGCGACAGACGCTTGGGATGGATGATGGTTCCAGGACCGATATAGGCGAGTGTACCGCTCGTAAGGTGGCGGTCTTGCAGGTTGATGGTAATTTCAGCCTCGCCGTTCATGATGATGCCCAAACGGTGATCATTGATGGTAAAAGGTGGCTTTTGGCGCATCAGCAGACTGAACACCGTGCTGTCGCCGTGGACCATTGCCAGTTCGCTATTCATGAATACATGCTCTCGGATCTGCGAGAGGTGTGGTGTGAGGATGTCACGTATTCGTGTGGCATCCATCAGTTGCGGTTGTCTGTTCATAATACGTCCTTTTTTGTTGGCAAAGATAATCATTTCCCGAGAAACAATGCTCTGTTTATGTATAAATCGAACAAAAAGAACATTTGCCCATTCTTACAGATAACACCACGATGAAAAAAACATCGTACTTTTGCATCCGGAATTCAATGACAAAAGATGATATGAAGAAATTGTTTTTAGCTTTGACGATGTTGCCCATGCTGGCATTGGGGCAGACGCTGGAAGAGTGTCAGCAGGCAGCAGAGAAGAATTATCCGCTGATACAGCAGTATGGACTCATCGAGAAGACCACACAGCTGACTGTTGCCAATATCCAGAAGGGTTGGCTGCCGCAGGTGTCGGCATCCGCACAAACCACGTATCAGAGTGATGTGACGGCTTGGCCTAACGAGATGAAAACGATGATGAGCGGTATGGGCATCGACATGAAGGGGCTGACGAAGGATCAGTACCGTGTGGGCATCGATGTGCAGCAGACCATCTATGACGGAGGCGTCATCAGCAGTCAGAAACGCATAGCCCGTGAACAGGGCAAGGTGCAGGCAGCACAGAATGAAGTCAATATTTATAATGTTCGCAGGCGCGTGAACGAGATGTTTTTCGGGCTGTTGCTGATTGACGAACAGATCAAGTTGAACACCGACTTGCAGACACTGTTGGCAGGCAACGAACGCAAACTGGAGTCGATGACCAAACGGGGCACAGCTGCCGAGAGCGACTTGCAGAATGTGAAGGCAGAGCGTCTTAACGCGATACAGAAAGCCACCGAACTAGCATCGCAGAAGCAGATGTTACAGCGCATGCTGAGTACATTCTGCGGCATAGAGATAAATAACATACAAAAACCGCAAGTGAAGGCAGAAGGCGGAGGGCTGACAGCAGAAAACCGTCGTCCGGAACTGAAGGCGCTGGATGCACAGATAGGCGTGCTGAATGCTCAGGAGAAAGCACTCAACGCAGCGCTGATGCCGAAGGTAGGCGTGTTTGCTCAGGGCTTCTACGGTTATCCGGGCCTGAATATGTTTGAGGATATGATGCGCCACAAATGGAGCTTGAACGGCATCATCGGTGCACGGGTAACGTGGAACATCGGTGCCCTCTATACTCGCAAGAACGACAAGGCAAAACTGCAATTGCAGCGTGATATGACAGAAAACAGCCGGGAGGTATTCCTCTTCAATAACAACCTGGAACAGATTCAGCAGCACGAGAATATTGCACGCTATCAGAAGCTGATGGCTCAAGACGGAGAGATTATATCGCTGCGACAGGCTGTGAGAAAAGCGGCAGAGTCGAAGCTGGCACACGGCATCATCGATGCGAACGACCTGGTGCGCGAAATTAATCAGGAGCATGCTGCCTGTGTGCAACAGTCAGTACACGAGATTGAAATGCTGAAAGAGATATATGACAATAAATATACGACAAATAATTAGGCATATGAAAAAGATATATTTACTGGCAGGTGTGGTGCTGATGATGTCTGCCTGCGGAAACAACGAGAAAGACTACGATGCTACGGGTATATTCGAGGCTACCGAAACGACTGTGTTTGCCGAACAGAGTGGGGCACTGCTGTCGTTCGATGTGAACGAGGGTGACATGATTGAGGCAGCTCGTCAGGTGGGGCTCATTGACACCACACAGACGTGGCTGGAGATTCAGCAGATGGATGCTACGAAGGCGGTTTATCAGAGTCAGAAGCCCGATATGGAACGCCAGATAGCTGCCACACGCCAGCAGTTGGCTAAGGCTCAGCAAGACGAGCAGCGCTACCGCGAACTGGTTGCTGACGGGGCTGCCCCCTCGAAGATGCTCGACGACGCTACGAGCCAGGTAAAAGTGTTGCAGAAGCAGTTGGATGCGCAGATATCATCGTTGAACACCAGCACACAGGCCCTCGACAAGCAGACAGCAGCTACCGATGTGCAGAAAGCGCAGTTGCAAGATATGCTCCGCCAGTGTCACATCATGACTCCCACCAAGGGAACCATTCTCGAGAAATATGTGGAGCGAGGTGAGTTCGTGAGTGTTGGAAAACCATTATTTAAGATAGCCGATACCGAGTCAATGAAACTGCGTGCCTATGTTACTTCTGCTCAGTTGCAGAATCTCAAGATTGGACAGAAGGTAAAGGTATTTGCTAACTATGGTGACGGGCAGCGCAAGGAGTATGCAGGTACGATCAGCTGGATATCGTCTCGTTCGGAGTTTACACCCAAGACTATTCTCACAGACGATGAGCGTGCCGATCTGGTGTATGCCGTCAAGGTAGCTATCAAAAATGATGGATTTGTGAAGATTGGTATGTATGGGGAAGTGAAATTAAGTGAAAAGTGAATAATTTGCTACTGCTATGGATGCTATTGTTGTTAATAACGTGTCGAAGTCGTACGGACGGGTGCAGGCACTCAGCGATGTGTCGTTTGCTGTTGGCAAGGGTGAGGTCTTCGGACTGATTGGCCCAGATGGTGCAGGAAAGACATCGATGTTTCGCGTCCTCTCTTCGCTGTTGCTGCCCGATGCAGGTACGGCGACAGTAGATGGCTACGATGTGGTGAAACAGATGCGCGAGGTGCGCTGCCGAGTGGGGTATATGCCGGGCAAGTTCTCGCTCTACCAAGACCTCACCATCGAGGAGAACCTGAACTTCTTTGCCACCCTTTTCGGCACTACCATTGATGAACGTTATGACAGTATCAAGGCCATCTACTCGCAGATAGAGCGCTTCAAAGACCGTAAGGCAGGGGCCCTCTCTGGTGGTATGAAGCAGAAACTAGCGCTCTCGTGTGCGTTGGTACACCAGCCCAGCGTCCTCTTTCTTGACGAGCCTACTACAGGTGTTGATCCCGTGAGCCGTAAGGAGCTGTGGGAGATGTTGCTGACGTTGAAGGAAAGTGGAATTACCATCGTGGCATCAACGCCTTATCTCGATGAGGTGCGTTGTTGCGAGCGCGTAGCTTTTCTGGACCAAGGAAAGGTGCGTGGCATTGGTACTCCTGATGATATCCTCACCCAGTTTGCCAGTATCTTTAACCCGCCAGACATTGAACACGAGAAAGACACAGAAGTAAAAGACGATAACGTCATCGAGGTGGAACATTTGGTAAAAGCTTTTGGCTCATTCCATGCCGTTGACGACATCTCGTTCAGCGTTAAGCGAGGCGAGATATTCGGATTCCTGGGAGCCAACGGTGCTGGCAAGACGACGGCGATGCACATGCTGACAGGACTGAACCAACCCACCAGTGGAACGGGTAGGGTGGTAGGTTTCGACATCCGCACGGAGTATGAGCAGATTAAGCGCCACATAGGCTATATGTCACAAAGGTTCTCGCTTTATGAAGACCTCACCGTTGCCGAGAATATCCGTCTCTTTGCCGGCATCTATGGCATGAAGGACGATGAGATTCGTCGCAAGACCGATGAACTCATGGAACGCCTGAAGTTCACGGAGCACAAGAACGACCTCGTTGGCTCGCTGCCATTGGGTTGGAAACAGAAGCTGGCCTTCTCCGTCTCTATCTTCCACGAGCCGGGCGTGGTGTTCCTCGATGAACCCACTGGTGGTGTCGATCCCGCCACACGCCGCCAGTTCTGGGAACTCATCTACGACGCTGCCCGTCGCGGCATCACCGTCTTCGTGACTACCCACTATATGGACGAGGCAGAATATTGCGACCGCATCTCTATCATGGTGGACGGCAAAATCAGCGCACTCGGCACACCCGATGAACTGAAACAGCGTTTCCATCAACCCGATATGGACCATGTGTTTACCTATCTGGCCCGTCAGGCCACCCGTAGTGACAGTTGAGTGTTTAGAATTTAGTATTTAGAGAAATGAAACAGTTTATAGCATTTGTAATCAAGGAAACCAAGCATATTCTGCGCGATAAGCGTACGATGCTGATACTCTTCGGCATGCCTGTGGTGATGATGCTGCTCTTCGGCTTTGCCATCACCACTGATGTGAAGAATGTGCGCACGGTGGTGGTCACGTCAGAGATGTCGCCCCGTACGCAGCAGGCCGTAGAACGACTGGCACAATCGGAATACTTCATTATCACGCAGACGGTGAACACCCCACAGGAGGCCGAACGGCTCATCCGCAGTCAGAAGGCTGATATGAGCCTCACCCCCAGCCCCTCTCCAAAGGGCGAGGGGAGTAGTAACCTTCAGTGGCAAATCATGGTTGACGGTAGCGACCCCAATATGGCTCAGCAATGGACCACATACGCCCAAAGCATACTGTCTCAGCCAATTGACGGCAAACACTATTCACTCCCATCGCCCTTTGGAGAGGGGCTGGGGGTGAGGCTCCTCTATAATCCCCAGATGCGTTCTGCCTATAACTTCGTGCCTGCCATCATGGGCATGTTGTTGATGCTCATCTGTGCCATGATGACCTCGATTTCGATTGTTCGTGAGAAAGAGAAAGGTACGATGGAGGTGCTGTTGGTGTCACCTGTACGCCCCTTAATGGTGATTATCGCTAAGGCAGTGCCTTATCTAGTACTGGCCTTCGGCATCCTTATCACCATCTTGTTGATGGCACGTTTCGTGTTGGGTGTACCGCTGGCTGGTTCGCTGTTCTGGATTCTGGCTGTGAGCACCCTCTATATCCTGCTAGCGCTCTCGTTAGGACTGCTCATTTCCAACGTGGCACAGACACAACTCGTGGCACTGTTGCTGTCGGCTATGGTACTGTTGATGCCTGTGGTGATGCTGTCGGGCATGCTGTTTCCGGTAGAGTCGATGCCAACGATTCTGCAATGGATATCAGCTATCGTGCCGCCTCGCTATTATATCGAGGCCATGCGCAAGCTGATGATTATGGGCGTGGGCATTGGCGAAGTGGTTCACGAGGTGGCTGTACTGGCAGGTATGACGGTGGTGCTGCTCGCCATTGCGCTGAAGAAGTTTAATGTAAGATTGGAGTAACTGATATGACACTTAAATATCTCATACAAAAGGAGTTCCTGCAGATACGTCGTGATGCGTTTCTGCCCAAACTCATTATCATGTTCCCTATCGTGATCATGTGCGTGATGCCGTGGGTGATGCAGATGGAAGTGAAGAATATCGTGGTAGACGTGGTTGACATAGACCGCACTGTGGAGTCACAGCGATTAGTACAGCAGATTGCTGCCTCCAACTACTTTATTTTCGGTGGACAGAAAAATACCTATGCTGAGGCCATGAAAGATATCGAAAAGGGTAGGGCCGATGTTATTCTCGAGATTCGTAATGGCAAGTATCTCATCGCTGCCAATGCCGTCAACGGCACCAAGGGGTCGATGGGCTCGGCCTATCTATCGCAGATAGTCCGTGCGCCAGACTCAACGTTCTCAGCTGCTTCCGTGCTTACCCTCTACAATAAGTTTCAGAACTACAAACTCTTCATGATTCCCGCCCTTTTTGCCATTGTGATGATGCTGATGACGGGCTTCCTGCCCACACTTAATATCGTCGGCGAGAAAGAGGCTGGCACCATCGAACAGATCAACGTCACACCCGTCTCCAAGTGGTCGTTCATCCTCGCCAAACTCATCCCTTACTGGCTCATCGCGCTGTTTGTCATCACCGTGTGCTTGCTACTGGTGTGGCTCGTCTATGGCATCACCCCAGCTGGTCCCGTGTGGCTCATCTACGTGCTTGCCATGCTGCTGGCGCTATTCTTCTCTTCTTTCGGACTCATCGTGTCCAACTACTCCGACACCATGCAGCAGGCCATGTTCGTGATGTGGTTCTTTGTGGTGAGCATCATGTTGCTGTCGGGACTTTTCACCCCTACGCGATCCATGCCCCAGTGGGCGTATCTTACCACCTATATCAACCCCATGCACTACTTCATTGATGCAATCCGCACCGTCTTTATTCGTGGTGGAGGCCTGCACGAAACTGCCCACCAGGTCTTAGCCCTTGCGGGCATCAGCACACTGATGGGATGTTGGGCGGTGCAGAGCTATAAAAAGAATTCATAAGGTTGATGCTGCAGATCTTTGTGACAATAGTTTATTTAATATGTTGATGTTTTGACATGTGTGAATATCCACAGATCGTTAGTGTGTTCTATATTTGAGAATTATAAATTCGGCAGTAAACTAAAATTACCGCCGAATTTATTTTTTTAGAATTGTTATTATTCCATCTTAACGATAGCCTCAATCATTTTCTTCGAAGACATCTTGGCATAGTTCTGTTAATGTCCTGGCGGCTGAATTATTCATCTAGCTTCGTTTATTGTACCTGCAAAAAATGGCTGAAGCTGTTTGCCCATCACGCCCTTCATTACCTCAAATACATTATCACCTGTGCAATGGCTTGTATAGAACCGTGTCGTTGGATATTGTTCTTTCAGTCTTTCTGCCAGTTCCTGTAGTTCTTCTTCCGATTGACTTTGTCGACTTCCGTCACGACTCGGCCGTTCAATCGAGCTTGACGGCTCTCGTTGCTCCGGAAGTTCCTGACCATCGAGTAAGTGAAAACCACCTACTACAAAATTTACAGGATAAGGGCAAGCAGCAAGAATATTCTCCAGTCCACTATGAGCGCAGCCTGTAAATAGCAGACCATCGACATACAAGGCCAACTCATGACGAAAATCGTCGTGAATATAATCTCCATTGACATCCTGCACATAGAGGTTTTGATTCCCCTTGGGCATTGGATGATTCTGAGGGATATGGGCAATCACATGGATATCTTCTTCTATCTCACAGGTTTGGTCTATCAAGATAAGTCTGTTTTCGTCTATCTCCGGCCACTCCGTGGTAATGCTATGCAGATTACCTCGTTTGGAAAAGAACATTCCGCTCATAGCATCAGGTGAGACAATGACTTGAGCCTGTCGATTATGCTCCAAGAAATATCGTAAGCCTCCTGCATGATCACTATGTCCGTGAGAAATGAAAACATAATCCACATCACTAAGATTTACACCCAGCAACTCTGCATTTTGGATAAACACATCACTTGCTCCAGTATCAAGCAAAATCTTGTGCCGCTCTGTTTCCAACAGGATAGAAAGCCCATGCTCTGTGGATAGACGGCTATCGCTGCTTCGATTATCTGATAATACAGTCCACTTCATTTGCTGAACGAAATTCTGTTTATACTAAACAATAAAACCGACTTTGTCCTTATCTGTAATTTCTCTTATGACACGACAGGGATTACCTGCTGCCAGTACTCCTGACGGGATATCATGTGATACGACGCTTCCAGCGCCGATGACACTATCGTCACCTATGGTAACGCCACTAAGAATAGTGCTACCACCGCCTATCCAAACTCGGTTGCCTACGGTAATAGGTTCGGGAATCAAGGCGCCTGCTATACGCTCTGCGGAATCGAGTGAATGGTTGGCAGAATACATACTTACGTTAGGTCCCAGCAACGTGTTATTACCTATCGTTATCTGACCGCAATCCAAGAGTGTGCATCCGAAATTGATATATACATCACTCCCGATGGTGATGTTCTTGCCAAACTCACATGTAAAGTTCGGCTCTATCCAAACTCGTTCACCTATTTTTTTGAAGAGCCTTCGCATGATGTCCTGACGACGTTCGGTTTCTTCGTCCTCGGTACGGTTAAACTCTTTAAACAACTTTTTTGCTTTAACTCTCAGGTCGAACAAATCTGCATCAAAATCATTGTATATCTGATGCTCCTGCATCTTATCCCATTCTGTCATATTCATTAAATTAACTATTTGTTGTATTCTTTATTATAGGTTATAAACGTTTTTTGATTCTATTCATCCGGTTGCTGACCGTCGTGGGCTTTCCAGGCACATTCGGTTATCTCATGATGTTTATTATCTTCATAATCGAATTACTGTGTCATTTATTGAACTCAATGATAGCACTCACTTCACTATTGCGGAATCCGAACATGGGCTTCATGCCATAGACGGAGGTTGTCACCGTCAACTCTTCTTTGTAGTCAGGCACACGGATAATCTCAACCTGTCGTGTTGCCAAGAGCTGCGCCATATTTTGCTGCAAGAAGTAGTCCTTGACCTCCGGCTCGCTGTCAATCCACATCTCTGAGCAGTCCTGCATCATCTGGAGAGCGGAGTAGAGTTTCAGCTTTCCTTCGCTGTCGCAGGTGCTTGTCGTTACCTTATATTTTAAGCTGTACATATAGATTATATGCAGATAAATTGGAATTTACTTGTTTTTGGATGATGTATATCTGGGGGCAAAGGTAATCATTTTTTTTGCATTTCTGAAAGCAAAACGGCGTTTTTGCCAGAGGACGCTGCGTTTTGGCTACGAATGAAACCATGCCAAAGCACAAACAAGTTTGACTTTGGTCATTTGGCTTAACGAAAATATTCTTATTCCGACTTCCTCATTGATGACTTTTCCGGGCGAAGCGAGTCACACTTACTTTTTCCGTCGCAAAGTTAGTGCAAGCCGTATTCTGCAAGTACCAGGTGCCTTATTCCCTGAATTTTTTCAAAAACTTTTTGCCGTCTACAGGGCATCCAATAAAAACTTTTCCTGGCCCAAGGGTGAAATAATTCGGTAAATCCTTGCATTCCCATACTTCCCTTGCCAACTCTTAAAGCAACGTTAAGAAGTTTTTTATGGTTCATAAAATAGTGCGAATCAACTATGATGAAATTTTTTGTCCCTCGAAGAAAAAGTGTTACTTCGGGGGACAGATGGGGGACAAAACTGAAGTGAACCCAGAAAGTTGGACAAAACTGAAAGGTTCAAATGAAAAAAGAATTTAGTTTAGAAGAAAAGATATCCGCAATTGGGTTGGTATTCCAAGGCGAATCTGCCCGTTCAGTGTCTCGTAAACTCCACTTAGGTCATCATACTCTATATGAGTGGATAGAAAGTTACAAACTCCTTGGCATTGAAGGTCTAAAATTCAAGCGGAAGAAGAAAAAGGGGCTCTCATATGAAGATAAATGTAAAATAGTTCGTGAATATCAGGAAAGTGAATTAACTTTGTTCCAGCTTTCAGCCAAATATCAATTGTCAAGCTCGTTAATTGGCAATTGGGTTAAATTGGTTGAGCAAAATGGATTTGAAGCACTGGAATCTCGGCGATCCAGGTATTTCCAAACAGGTGAGCATATGGTTAAACGGCTACCTAAAGAAGAGTACGAAAAGGAGAATGAGCGTCTTCGCAAGGAGAACGAACGCTTAAGACTAGAGAATCTCCTGCTAAAAAAAGTGAGAGCCTTAGTCGAGGAAAGAGAAGCTCGAAACAGAGCGATTGGGAATGGGCCATCGAAGAACTAAGGCGTAATGAGCATGCAGATTTAGCTGTCCTGCTGGAGCTCAAGAAGATGGCGCGTAGTACATTCTCTTTGGTCTTATGAAATCGGAACTGCTGTATTCTGGGAAGTACACATCAGCAGACACCTTCATCAAAGACCTGATAGATTATATACTATAATAACGAGAGAATAAAACTGAGGCTTAATGGCATGTCGCCCATACAATACAGGAAGATGCTTACAGCTTCGATTGTTTAACTGTCCAAACTTTGGGGTTCACTTCAGTAAAAGTCCCCGTGTGATGATATAAGAGAAGATATGAAAGAACTGTATTTTTTTGATGAGACATTCTACTGGCTCCGCTCCGGCAGGCGGGCCACGGTGATAGAGGCTGAATGTGAACTGACGCAGAGCGTGCGGCCAGATGAACTGCGGGCGGCGGTGGTGAGCGCCCTGAGGGTATACCGCAACTTTAGGGCACGCCCCGTCATCGTGGACCGCCGGTTCCTCGTGGAGGACTCCGAGGCGGAGCAGGTCGCAGTGGTAAGTGAAGCCGACGGACTGCCCCGGCACCTTGGCACTAAGGAGACCGGGGGCCTGATGCTCTATGTCAGTTACAGCGAGCGTCGCTTCACGCTCCATGTGTTCCACGGACTGGCCGACATGCGGTCCATCTGCGGCTTCCTCGGGACCGTGCTGAGGTTCTATTGTCAGGTGGGCGGCGACAGTCTGCCTGCTGCCGACAGCATGGACACCTTCCCCTGCCACGAGCACATCCTCGGGGGAGGCACACCGGGAGCGCCTGAGGGTAAGTTCGTCCCCCAGGAGCACGACATCTTCCATCTGCCCGAAAGGCTGTTCAGCACGAGGACCACGCGGCAGCACATCATTGACATCGACGTGCCACTGGCCCCGCTGCTGGCCTTCGCCCGCGAGAGCGGCAGTTCGGTGGTGCCGGCCTTGAATGCCGTCATAGGCCGGGCCATCCGCCAGCGCTACGACGTGGGGCAGAAGGAGATAGTGTGCTACACGCCCAAGGACCTGCGCCCAGTGTTCCGTTTCGAGACCAGCGGCAATGGCGCCATTCCCTTCTCGCTCCCCTATACGGCAGAGACCGACCGCCTGTCGGCAGGCGAGAGGGCCAGGCGGCTGCGCGAGGAGATGATGGTGCAGACCCGTCCGGAGAACCTCTACGCCACAGTGGCCCAGTTGCGGGCAGACTTCGACCAGATATTCGCCGCGCCGCTGCCCGTGACAAAGGTGTCGTCTATGGTCGTCAAGAGCGGCAGGCAGAAAGACTCCGCCTTCTGCACCTACGGCATATCCTACGCAGGGCATCTCAGTTTCTCCGACTATCAAGGCGAAGCAAGGTGCGGCGATGCCATCGCCCGGCAGGTGCAGGCCGTGGGTGTCAGTGCCGGCTCCTATTCCTATCCGCTATGGATCATAGCCTGCGAGTATAAGGGCATCCTCCGCATGAGGCTCGTGCAGTCGTTTGAGAGCGACCGCCTGGCCAACGTCATCCACCAGGAACTCGCCGCCCTCTTCCCCGGCACGGCCTACACCGACCGCGGACATCACGACTTCGACTCGTTCCCCTTAGGCAGCGTTCCCCGTAAAGACAATAAGTAAGTATAAGCATTTAAACAAAAACATTCATGAGAAAGATGATGAATTGGGTGCTCGCCGCCTTCTTCATTTGCGGCGCAAGTGCATTCACATCGTGCAGTAATAACGATGACAATCCGGTAGTTGATAACAGCCTCGCCGAAAAGATTGTCGGCAAGTGGATTCATGCCGACACCGACGGGGAAGCGGTCACGACTGACATGAAGTCGGTCTATACCTTCACGAAGGATGGCGGCTCCGCGCTGAAGGGCTTCTACAGCATGTCGAAGACGGAGAGCGGCGTGTGGGCCTACAGGCAGGAGACCGACGTGACCATCAGCGGCAACACCATCACAATGACATCGCGCCTGGCCGACGGACAGCAGTCGGTGGTAGAACTGACCGCTGTCACCGTCAGCGGCGACGACCTGCGCTTCACCGCTAAGACCACGCTCTCGAAGGACGGACAGGTGACAGCCACCTACGGCCCGCGCCAGGAGCGCTTCACCCGTGCCGAGGCCGACTACACTGAGGCCGTTGTGGGCCTCTGGGAGATCACCTTCACCAGCGACAATCCCGAGTATGAATCTTCTGTGCCTTACCGCGAACTGTACCGCAACGACGGCACTGCCAGTTTCTACGACCTCATCGACGGCCAGTGGGTGGAGGAGGAGACAACCTACAACGAATACTTCGCCGACGGCCCCCTGTTCTGCTTCCGCTGGCAAAAGTCGGGACAGGAAGGGCGGCACGAGAACTGGGAAATCGTCTCCTGCACGGGCAGCGAGATGGTCAATAAGGCCTTCCACCGACGCGCCGACGGCTCCACTTACACCATCACCGCGCACTTGAAGAAAGTGGAATAACAAAATAAAAAAGTTGAGAAGCGTTATGGATATGTTCAAGGCCCTGTCGGATTAGCCGTAGTAGCATTAATTGTCATTGTAGGTGGAGGTATCTATCTTATATTACGTCCATTGGTTTTATGGTATTTCAAAATATACTCGATAGAGTCTGAATTACAAGAGAATAATGCTTTATTAAGGGGTATTCTTGATGAATTGGCCAAAAAGAATGTACAAACGCCATCTTCTAACCAACCAAAAGAAGACTATAGTAAGTATATGCCAAGGTAAAAAGGAAATGGTCAAATGTAAGGTTGAAAAATATACGTTTTTCTATATTATTGCTTTAGTTTACTCCGCTTTATATATAAGTGGAGTAAACTAAACAATATTAATGAATATGTCTTTTCCCTTTAATGCAACATCAACCTTGTCTTTTTCTGCTGTCACAACCATATATTCATGCTGAATATTTAAGAATATTTCAATGAAAGAATATTTGATTATTGGATGCTTCAGTAGATTTGCAAGAACAAGACTATGTCCTGTTTCCTTGAAACGACCTCGACAAGCGGCTTCAATAACATTCAGATGAAATGGTCTCATTGACAAATGTCTTGAGGTTATCTCATCAACATGCTTTGATAAGAGTATTCCTTCTTTATAATATTTAAGCCTACATTGAAAAAGCCGATTTGAGAGTCTTAATGCTTCTTCCATAATTATATGCTTTGATCTTTTACCAAAAAAAGATGTTTTAATTTTTCATGCTCTAATCTTCAATGTCTTGACTTGTTTACTTTGTGTCTCTTTTCTTGATAGGTCCGGAGTGATTGCCTCTGTTGAGCTTGATTCCGTGCTTGTTGAGAATGCGGAAAACGGAACTTCTACTTCTAAATCCGCTGGCTCTCCAGATTTCATCTATCGGATGTCCTGCAACATAGAGGTTCACAACAGTCTTCTCTCTATCGAGCTTCTGCATCTTGCTGGCAGAAACAGGAGGCAGAGATACAATCATCTTCTCCTGCAGCTTGATTACATGCTCTGCAGATTTCCTGAGAGCAAGTACTTCGTCGGGCAGGGAACCCATCTTACCAATACGTCTGATGGCTTGGTTTCCGGAAACAGGATGTTGCTGGAGTCAATCCGGTCGTGGATGCTGATGATGCGAATGACCTTGACCCGGCAGAATTCCAGGAATATTGCCAGTTCACGACTGCCACGCAAGGCGTTGGAAAATTTCGGAATCACCAGTTCATCGCCTCTTTGCAATGCTGCCATGAGTTGTTTCCACAGCGGTCTGTGGCGTTCGTTATCATCACTTTCCTCGATGATTCTTACACAACCGAACTCGTTCATCCTTCTATTAATGTTTAACTTCTGATGCAAAGGTATGAATTGATTGTGCAGTCTATCTGCACAATCAAAAGAATATGCAAAAGTGATAGAAAAAAGCAGAAAGAACTGTTTCTTCCTGCTTTAATATGTTATTTGACCAATTATAATTGTCTTAATGTATCTACAAAGAATGCTTCTTTTGCTTTCATCTTTTCACAGAAGTCTGCATAAGAAGTGGAGGTATGACAAATCTCAACACCTAATATATATAGTGATGCAGATGAGTTTTTCAATCGTGATTTTGGAATTTTCTGCAGTCTTTCAGTCAAAGGAGCTATAAAAACTCCTTTTGAGGCCTGTAAGTTATTGATGTATGTAATTAACTGATGAAGGTCATTGCGATTAACTTTTGAAACTTTTTCATAACTTTCAAGCTTCTTGTATTTTGCATCGAGAACAATATCTTCTTTATAGAAATCTGGATAACGGATTCCACTATGATCTTCAAACAAATAGATGCCATCTTTATGTTTCTTGTTTTCAGGATGCTTGAAGCCCTCTTTTTGTAGAATGGTATTCAGATACTCTTCCCAAAGCCAGGCTCCATCAAACAGAATACCACAAATTTCCTCATCAGTTTCTCCGTACTTTACTTCTTCCATTCTTAGAATTTGTAAGCAAAGGCATTGCAGGGGCTGGTATTCCGTATAGTAAGGATGACTCTTATGTCTAAGGTTCTTACCAATAATTGCACCACGCTCATTTTTGTTATATGAAGGAGTTAGTGAAATTATGGATTTTACATTGTCTATAGTTTCCTGATCTAAACCTAATACGGATTGACCATATCTCTTTGACTTCATAAACTCAATTGTATGACGGATTAACTCTGTCATGTCATTGTCATAGGTATATTCACGAGTGGAGTATGCTACATTTCCTGCAAACGGAATGTTTTGGGCAATATGGCGTCCACAGTCAATAGTACCTTTTAATTTTGAGTCGTTATGTTTGAAGTTATGATACTCTCTGTATATGCCCTGGCGCATTGCGTTCCTTAGCAAGTGAGGGAACATAAACATAATAAAGTCAAATACATCCTCTTTTTCGTTATTATGATTAAGGTCAAAGAGATTGAATGAAAAGACTTTTTGAAGCATGTAATGTAAGAGATAATCATCACGTCCTTCGTCAAAACGGGATTTAATTTTTATCTGCAGGTTTCCTACACCGATAAACCCCATCACATTTCCTGTGGTAATACGTACCTTTTCAGGGTCACTTGTATTTAGAATGGTCATAACAGAAGCTTCACCGACTTTGTCGTCAGAATCCTCTATACTATAGGGGAATATTAGCAGATTCTCATTTTCATGACATAATTGAGCTATTGTCTTGTCGGCAATAGGGAATAAAGCTGAGACATCTTTACGAAGAAATGTCCCAGCTTTCACCTGTCCAATATTGTTGTCTGTTAAGTTAATTCTCATCAACCAATTCGTTATCATTAATTTTTGAGTTGCTTTCTTTGGTATCGAAGTAAGCACTTCTCAACTTTTCCATGATTTCGTCTGATTTGCGGAAACCACGGCTATATTCTCTAAGCAGTGGTTCGATATTCATATCCCATAACTTTTCAAAGTTTCCACCATTATCACCCAACTTCAAGAAGTATGATGGTCCAACTTGATAGGCTGGGCCAAGCCCTTCAATCTTGGATATCTCATTATTCAATCTTGCCATTACACTCTTTGCCTTAGTAGCACATTCGAGTGTGTCGAGCATAGATTGTGTGTCTTCAGGCTTTATTTCCTTCCATGTGAATCTGCGACGCATAGCAAAGTCCATGCTCTCGATACTACGGTCTATATCATTCATTGTACCAAGAATGAATACGTTTTCCGGAATATAAAATCCTTCTGCAAATACATCTGTTTCAGGGACAAGGTTCTGATATTGAGTCTTTACTCGAATATCGTTCTTGCCTCTATAACCAGGGTCAATGGCATAGAATAATTCACCAAATATTTTTGAAGCCTCTCCACGATTGATTTCATCAATGATGAAAACAAAATCTTTTTTGACTACGTTACTTGCTGTTAATGTTGAAATGTTCTTTTGTTTGTACACTTCTTTAAGTACAGCCCAGTAAGCTGAAGCATGACAACCTCCGATAGCATCCCTTACAGCATCGCTAATGTTTGAAATATTGTTCAAAGACTCTGTTGTAGTAAATACTTTTGCAAGTTTTGCCAATCTGTCAAAAGAAACGGTATAAGTACGATTACTACTAGTTCCAGAAGTTTTCAGTTCTATGTTATTAAAGTCTGTAACCTTAACCACCTCCATGGATTTTCCGTTTGTTTTGAGCTTAAATTCATTCAAATCACCATTATTAATTTTATCAATAACTGTATTATATTTATCATTCAGTGATTTTTCTTCCGATAACTCAGTGAGAGTTTTTTTGCTGTCCTCCAAATTCTTGATAGCTTTTTTGCAAAACTCTTTAAAAATGCCATCTTTACGCTCAAATCCCATCTGTCCATCAGACATCATAATAGGTCGGAGCCCTTCTACAAAATCTGTATAGTCATAAGAAGGATGAAACTGCACAAAGCACATTTCGTTCTTACCGCATCCCATTTCTCTTGCTATGGTCTGAGCCATAAAGGTCTTACCGGTACCAGGAGCACCAGTCAGAACTAAGTTCTTGCTCTCTTTAAGCAAGTCAATATATTTTTGATCGTTGTCTATTTTTGTATCAACAAGTTTACTTTCAATGACTTTATTGTCTGTACCTGTGTTTTTTAATAATTCTCTATGATACCACAATACCGTTTGAGCAGTAAGTGGCATACTTTGAATACATCCATTTTTCTTTAATTCATTATTGATTGAGAAAATCAATTCCTCCTCTTTCTCAATCTCTGGAATAACATATTGTTTCAGTAACTCGTAAAAATGAACAAGTTTATGGCCTGTCTTTTGTGACTTAATCTCTAGAAGCTCACATAAATTCTTATAGACGTCATCTTTATAAAAAGTATATTTCTGAGGATTATGTAATGTCAAGAAACAGCTTATCAGGCGTTCATCGCACATTGCTCTTGTCATTTTACTGAACCTTGCTTTAATCTTATCATCCCATAATGTTTTACAACTATTTGTGAATTTTTCAATTCTTTCCTGTAAAAGGATATTTTCGTCAAATAGTGCTTTAAAGAGTTTACGGTACTCTTCTGGCTCATATTTCGCAAAACTTCTAATTGCGGTAATCTGCGAGCTATAGCATAGATTTTTTAGTACAAGAGACTTAATCTCTTTAGAAAAATCTACAGCATTAGGGTCTGGGTGTCCATTTTGTTTGGACACCAATTCCCATTTATATAATTCTTCTAAGTTAGAATCGCCATTTAGTCCATATTGGATTTGGTGATTCTTGAATAATGTGACTATATCTTTTAAATTCATTTCGTATCTTCTATTGTTACATCAAATTTTATATCCTGGTTCCTACATATGTCTATTTCTGTATCGTAGGTGATTGTGGATAGATCGTACATCTTTCGCTCGCCTGGATTGTTGTAAGATAAACCTTTCCCACGCAGAATCTACTTTCCGACGCAGAAGTTACTATCTGTAAATATAAGTGGCTGATAATCAGTGCAAACGCCTTTGTTTTAGGGTGCCTAAAGTGACTCCGAGGGACGGTGGGGGGACGTAAAATAGGCAAAAATCTGCAAATATGACTGCCGTCAAAAAATGAAAATGCAAACATCTGCAAAATCGATTTTCCAGTTCTTTGCACGTTTACACTTTTTAACGCAGAATTTTGCACATTCTTGCAATCGCTGAGAAGCGAGCAGCGAATGAATCTGTTGCGTTCTTTAGTGATGCTCATTGTCATTTATAACCCTTTTTATAGTAACGCAATTGGTGACCTTTTATTGCTCCATATAAGACGAATACGTTTTTGTCCCTGGGGGACAAATTCGAGTAGTGATTTGTCCCTCGTCAGCCTTCCGTCGTATTCGAGTTTGTCCCTTATAAAGTAATGCTGGTTTCGTAGCCGGAAGATAAAAGGTTTAGTTTAGGTTATGGATATTTAATATGGGGATAAACTAAACCGTTGCTTGTCCAAGTAAACCGAGTTCCCCTTCTCTCTCTTTTGGACGGCAAAAGATAATTATATCCTCAGAAACCTTCGTGCGCGTATGCGTATATATACAAGGTCTGCCGTTTCTGCTTTCGTGAGTTGATGAATTTAGGTTGCAAAGGTAACTGTTGTTCCTTCATCTACCCAAGGTGATCCAATGGTATGACTCTAAATCTCCACACCATACGGGTTGTATTTGGAGCCATAACCTTGTGCTGATGGTCACAACACCTTGTGAAGCAACATAATTTCTAATCACTCCCGAAAGTAGAGAAATCTACAGTAGGGAAATAAAAAAACATCGAGATTATGGCAAATCAAGCAACAACCACCTACAAGGTGACAGGCTCACGCAAAGCAGTGAACGACCTGTGGAGCATACTCCAAAAGATGGAGGTGAACAGTAAGAACATCTGGCTTTACCAGTTGGCAGAGCATTATGGCATCGACTACGAGACAAAGCAAATCAGTGTTCGTGGTCACATCTATTGGGCAGAGTATGAGGAAGACCCAGCCAATGACTACTATCTGCTATCCTTTGAAACAGAAACAGCATGGGATGCTTGCAACGAGTTATTCGAGGAGATTAACCATCTGCTATGGGATGAACTCTCTATCTCATACAGAGTCTGTGAATGTGGCTGTGAGGTCTATTATGTGCATGATGAAGGCGACTTCTTCCCTGAAGAGTGTGCCGTCAGCAGTTATGGAGCACCATTCGACGAAGCCTGTGAAGATGTCTATTCTACCGTAGAAAATGCCATCAAGGAATGGTGCAGCAAAACCGGTATGGAACAGGGAGAGCGTACTAATGAGCAGATGATGGACTTCATTAATGAGTACGAATACGAGGACACTGAGGTTTACTTCTACATCCGTAAGTTTACATTTGAATAATTCACAAGTGAGGGCATTTGTTGTCATAGCTTTTGCCTTCACATAAACACAATCAATATGAAACGTATAATTCCAATCGCCATTATTTCTCTTTTGATGGCAAGTACTATCGCTATGAGTTCCTGCAGCAACGAAGATCTGCAGGAACTGGTTGAGAATAATGAAACTCCAGTTACAGTATGGACGGAGCCATTCCACGTTAATGGAGCCTCTGTCGTTGATGTTAAGAGCTACATGGTATCAGCTATACCTGGACTCTCATTGACAGAGAATGCAACCAAGGCCAACATCCAACTGGTATATTCCAAGCCAGGAACGTCTGAAGGCATCCTTTATAGTTTCTCTCCAGTAGATGGTGGCTTGTACTCTGTGATAGATACGGAGCCTTCTACCATGATGAATGCGGTTCTGGAGAGACTGCATAATAGCTATACATAGGTTCCTGTATCATCAGAAGGGCTGTATATGTTCACGAATGCTGACCACACGATGGTCATTAGCGTCGCGAAGCTGTCTGATTCGTATTTCAACGTGAGCTATGACTTCGTGAGCTTGTAATCAGCAAAAAGAGTAGGAGAGTAGCCTGTTTACAAGGGCGGGGTACTTCCTTATTTTTTTTACGCACGCGCGACGTGGACGCCCGATGATTACACCATAGTCATGGGCAAATTATGGATCGTCCACTTTCCTCCTCCTTTTAATGCTTCGCCCCACACCAAGGATTGCGCCTGTTTTGACAACTGAGAGTCTTCGCATTCATGTCAGCAGAGCATGACGTGAGAGCGAAGACCCTCTTGCCAAAAGGAGCAAACAAGGACCAACTGTCTGGACTACCGTCAGGATTGGTGTCAAGCCACTGATGCAGCCAGCAGTTCATTCAGTCCATCCTTTTGATGTTTGCTCTGGCAGATGCAATCCTTTCCCGCCCAATTTCTTACAAGCAGCGATGCTGAGAGTTCTTTCTATCAAACTTACGCCCACGCCAGCTCAAGAATGGAATGACTGTTTGCCAAAGTAACTTCCCCTGCATGGTCAGCACAAGGCATGACTATGCAGAGAAAGACACTTCAGCAAAGGACTCGAACATGAAACGCTTTCTGTGAAAGCCATTCATCTGATAGTTCGAGACTGGCAGTGATCCCGTTCTTGGCTTACCCAGCCCTTTCTATCTTTTGAAAGCAAATGAATTTGAGTAGTCGCTTTTGAGGTTGCAAAAGCAATAAGGGAAAGAAGGGATGAGATAATTACCTCGTTCCCTGTTGTGCCAGTATCCGTTTTTTCAAGCACCAGGAATCAGATCAGCGGTCACGTCTGTAATCGCTTTCACCGAACCATCCGAAGATTCCCTTCAAATAGGTTTCAAAACCAATGCCACCACGAAGATGACAACGAGTGCGGTTAAATCATCCATATCTTAATAGCAGCAATGATATGACATCTACTGCTATACAAAATTACTCATTTTTGCGAGAATACCAAGTTAATATGAGGGATTATGGGGCTTGTATACGTTAAAATATCTGTTATTTTAGCGACTTTCTTACTTTGAGTCTTTATATAATTCTTGTGGACCAAGATTGGTTCTTGATTTTGAGAAAACGAAACTAAGTTCCACTAGATTAGGGATTTTTTGTTTAATTAGAAACAGAAGGCAAGTAAAATTGAAAATAAATGTAAACCCTTACTATATTTTGACTGCATTTATGTTAAAAAAGCGCCTAAATATAAAGAATATCGGTTGAAAATTTGTATGGATGAAGAGAAAAATATATTTTTGTAATCGTTAAAAACGTGTATTTACACAAAATAGACGAGTAAAGTATGGATATAAGTAGAGATAAGTACTTGAATCAACTTATTCACAGTTGTGGTAATGGTTTGATAAAGGTGATAACAGGCATGCGCAGATGTGGTAAATCATATCTGCTATTTACCCTTTTCAAGAACTACTTGCTTGGGCAAGGGGTAAAGGAAGATCATATTATTGGAGTGAATCTTGAAAATCGTCTGAATAAAAGTTTGCGAGATCCTGATGCTTTACTACAATATATCGATAAACGTCTATCAACAGATGGACAATATTATGTGATGTTAGATGAGGTACAGATGGTCAGCGAGTTTGAGGATGTTTTGAACTCATTTTTAAGCATCAGCAACGTAGACGTGTTTGTGACAGGTTCTAATGCTAAATTCTTATCGAAGGATGTTATTACAGAATTTCGTGGTCGTGGCGATGAAATACATGTACGTCCATTGACTTTTAAAGAAGTGGCAGATTTTCGTGGTAATTATTCACAAGAATTGATTCGTGAATATATGCTATATGGGGGGTTGCCTCAGGTTGTACTTGAAAAAGATATTAACAAGAAGGTTAACTACTTAGAGCAACAAATGGAACATACCTATTTGCGTGATATCAAAGAACGTTATGATGTGCGTCAAGATAGTGATCTTGCAGAACTGGTAGATATCATGGCATCATGTGTTGGTGGATTAACCAATCCTCCAAAGATTGCAGATACCTTCAAGAGTGTAAAGCAGAGTAGTATTTCAGTGGATACTATACGTCTCTACCTTGAATATATGGAAGATGCGTTCGTACTTGAACGTGCCACACGCTATGATATAAAGGGACGCAAATACATAGACTCTCCTTATAAGTATTATTTTGAAGACCTAGGTTTAAGAAATGCTCGTCTTGGTTTTAGACAGGTTGAGCCTACACACATGATGGAAAATATGCTTTACAATGAACTACGTGCTGTTGGCATGAAAGTAGACGTTGGCCAAGTATATACTGAGGTTAAGGACGTTGATGGTACTCGAAAGAGAAAAACTTTGGAGGTGGATTTTGTTTGCAACCGTGGGTATGAGCGAGTATATATACAATCTGCTTATGCGATGGAAACTCAAGAAAAACGTGATCAAGAACTTGCGTCTCTGCGTAAGCTTCGCGATGGATTCCGTCGTATTGTTATAGTAAATGGATTACAGCCTACTTACATGAATGAGGAGGGTGTATACATTGTAAATCTTATGGATTTTCTTCGAGAACCAGAGAGGTTCGTGGAATGGGGAATGTGATACTTAGTCTAGTTCTCCATCTTATTTCTGGATTTTGATGTTCGGAAATGTGAACAAGTGAATATTTTAAATTGATAATTATGGTTCATCAGACAAATGACGTGATGCGTCTGTCGTGTAAGGCATAGAGTCTAAGTTCAAAGTACTTATCATCCCTGAGTCCGTATGCATTTCTTTTGAGTACTTTGATCTTATTATTGATACCTTCGACTTTAGCAGTAGATATGTGACAGTCGTACCATGCTAGGATGCCGGATCGATATGCTGCAATAGTATTTGCCACCTTTTCTATCAGTGATACTTTAGTACTCCTGGCTTGTCTGATCCATTCGTCTAGGAAAGATTCTGCATGAGTTTTAGTGACTTGCATCCATATTTCCCTCATGCTCTCCTTTAAATAGTACGCCTGTGCAAGAGGTTTGTTCATGGCTAGGGCATTCTCAAGTCTCTCCTTGTGTTTGTCATCATAGATGTCCTTACCATTACAGAGCAACAGCCATCTCATACCCTTTATGACCTTCCGTCTATTGAGATCCTTCTCCTCATGGTACATCCTGCTTCTAAGTTTGTCTATCGCATCATTCATGAGCTTTACAACATGGAAATGGTCAAACACATGTACGGCAAGCGGTGCATGTTCCATCACAGAAGCAATGAAGGCCTTTGATAAATCTGTAGCTATATGCTCAATGACAACCCCATAATGGTCTACCTTGCGCCAGAAACCTTTCAGGGCATCTACACCCTTACCGTCTCCCACATATATAATCCTGCCTGTCTCCAAATCCACGACAATAGTCTTGTATACATGTCCTTTACGTACTGCGAACTCATCTATTCCTATGCTCTTTACATTCCGTATGTTCGGATTACCATACCTGGATTTCAGACGACGTTTATGAATGTCCTTTACAGTATCCCATGTCAGATGGAGGTATTCTGCCACCGATTTGATGGTTGCAATATCAAGCAGGTCCACTACAAGGTTCTCCAAACGAGCAGTATAGGTGCGCTTACCATGAGCAAAGTGGATCTCCTCCTGCATGTCACAACCGCAATCCTTGCACTTTATACGTTGAATCTTTGTATGAAGGACTACTGGAATATGACCTATCGGGACAGTCTTGAAGTCGCGCCATACATAACCATTACGAATAATATGACGACTCTTACAACATGGACAGCGCATTTTGTCCATTCGCTTTTGGATATTCAAAACTATTTGGCTATCTTTGTGGCTGAAACTGTTGCATTGGAATCCATTGATGCCGAATGCGAAAAACAGGAAGCTGGAATTTATCATGTCATTTATAGTTTGGTCGCTACAAAGATATGAATTTTCCAGCTATTTCTTTTCAATTCAATTTAACATCACGTCATTTGTCTGATGAACCAAAAAAAACATGATTTGGCATATATTCTAAAGGCGAAGTATTATAAATTGAAATATTTTCATTATATTTGAGGCATAAAAACCTAAAATATGGAAGATATTAATCGCATCAAATTGGTGCTTGTCGAGAAAAAGCGTACCAGTAAGTGGTTGTCAGAGCAGTTGGGGGTAACACCATCAACTGTTTCAAAATGGTGTACTAATTCGTCACAGCCTGATCTCAGCAACCTTTTGAAGATGGCAGATTTGTTGGAAGTTGATATTAAAGAACTTCTAGTAAGCGAATACAAGAAGAGCTATCTTCTCCCCCAAGAAGGGAAAAAAGAGATTTCACAAGGCTTGTGAAAGCATAACTAATAAGCAAATAGAATATTTGTTGTAAATTTACGCAAATAATTCACAGATATAAATAAAACTGTTATGAATAACTCCAATATTTTATCCATTCATTCAATGCTTCCAACGATGGCTGAGACCCAGTTGGTCAAAGGAAGAACTTATGTTGGCATTGATTTTGGAACATCGACTACAGTTGTTTCTATAGCCACCAAAGAAGATGGCAAGAACTCTATTAAGACGTTGCCTATCCAGATGACACAGGTCTTAGAAGACGGGACAATCTTTCAAAGTGAAAAATTACCAAGTGTAATAGCTTGGTATAATGGCCGTTTGTTAGTAGGAGAAGGTGCTTCTAATTTGAAATATTCCCTAACAAAGGGTAAGAACATCTGGTTCTCCTTTAAGATGGAAATCGGTGAAGACCTTGGAGCGAAATATTACGAAAGCGAGGTTGGAAGCATGGAAGGCATTAACATAAGAAATCCCAAAGACTGTGTAAGGGTATTCTTCATGTATCTAAACATGCTAATAAAAAGGTATTGTAAAGACAATGGATTATCTGAGAATATCGATTATGCGGTAAGTATTCCAGCTTCTTTTGAGGCAAACCAGCGAAAAGAACTAATGGAGGCATTGGAAACTAACGGAATGACAGTAACAAAACAGTCTCTTATTGACGAGCCAAATGCTGCTTTCATTAGTTATGTTCATGACAGTGAAGAGTCGGATAAGCCATTACTTATTAGTCCTCATTACAATTCTAAAGTCCTTGTTTTCGACTTTGGTGGTGGTACATGTGATATCTCGATACTAGAAATAGGAAAGTCTGTCAATGGATTATACTCAAAGAACGTTGCGATTTCAAAGTTCACTAAATTGGGAGGCGATGACGTTGACAGATTTTTAACCTATAAATATCTGTTACCACGGTTCTTTGAGCATAACAACGTAAAAGCAGAAGATTTTAGAACTAAGGAAAGGCAATTTATAGCCACTCAGTTATATAAGGTAGCAGAAAGGCTCAAAATACTGATATGTAAGAAAATTGCTACACAGGTGTATAAGCTGGAGATTCCCAAACACCTCAAGACTCGTGATGACAAGGAAGAAATATCTGTGGATATCAACATAGAGACACGTAAGGGCGTTTTGTCACAATCCTCTTTTTATCTTTCAAATAAGGAGTTCTGCGAAGCAATGTCTGTCTTCGTAAAGAATTCCAAATTAGCCACCACTATAAGCGGTCAAGAGGACTACAATAACATTTTCATGCCAATTGATAGTGCTATCAGAAAGGCTAATGTTAAGAAATCAGAGATTGATTATATACTTTTAATTGGCGGCAGTGCTCAAAATCCATTTATTCAGGAGGCTATTAAAGACTATTTTGACGATGCTGAGATTCTTGTCCCCCAGGATCTACAGACACATGTTTCAAAAGGAGCTGCCATACATTCGCTATTAATGAACGGTATGAACAAATGCATCATACAGCCTATTACTAGTGAGCCTATTTTCGTTATTACTAAAGACACGACAAACAAAGTACTTATTCCTGCAGGAACAACAATTCCTAGTGACACAGTTGTTGTTGATGACTTAATGCCAACAAAAGAGAAACAAGAGGCTATTGAGCTCCCTATTTGTGTTGGTAGTGAGAACAAAATGCTATTCAACCTTAAAATCACAAGAGATGGTGGATTCCCGACATCTGCCCAAGTTTCGCTAGCTGTAGAAATTACAGCAGATAAGCTACTCTTAGCCAAAGCATCTTGTATGGGGGTAAATTGTATGGTTGAACCCCAGAACCCATTTGCAAATAAAGAATTAACAACTGAGGAGAGGATCGTGTTGAGAGCGGAAAGGGAAGCAAATATTGAAACAGAGAAAAATGGAGGTGTCCCAACCAAGAATGCTCTCGTAAAATTAAGGAAAGCATATGAAGATGCCGGAAACGACTTCCGAGCTGCAGAAACGTTAGAGCAGCAAAACGAAATATATCCGAATCCTAGCGATTACAATCTGATTGGTGTTTATTACCACAATTCAGGAAATAGACATAAAGCCGTTGAGTTCTTTGAAAGGGCCATAGAACATAATCCTAACGACTATTGGCCTAATTTCAATATTGGCAACACACTTTTATTCCAAGACCCCAAACGTGCAAGAAAACATCTTGAAAAAGCATACGAGATAAATCCATCAGAACCTTGCGTAAATATTCTTCTTGGAAGGATAGACAAACAGGAAGGGAAAGCAGAAGATGCTAAATTAAAGTTACAAGTCGCATTTGACGCCTATGAGAGAAGATGGAAGACCAACTCATTAAACCGTGCTGATTATGGCTGGTTCGCTTCTGTAGCCGAAGAACTTGGCATGCGTGACAAAGCCTTTGAAATAAGATCTGCGAAACCAAAGATTGAGCAGACTGCTTATTATGATGCAGATAATCTTACACAAACAAGGACAAAAGCATTACAAAAGAGTTAATTTACGAAAAAAAATAACTATGGGTTGGCTTGTTCCTGAAAACATGTGGGATCCGACTACTCGGAATGTCATAGAATATGGCTTATCAGATACGACTATCTGCATTTCTGGCAATATGGATTGCGGAAAGTCGTTCACTCTAATGTGTCTAATAAGAAAGATTCTAAGATTAAATAATATTTCAAGGATTCTTGTGCTTGTTTATAGGAATGTTGAGGTAGAAAAATTTAGAAAAGCTTTTTCTGAGATTGGTATAAGGACTAAAGTGTTAACATATTGGCAATTCCGCAAAGCCCCCAACCATTATGATTACATTTTATGCGATGATGTTCAACTAATAAGTCAGAAATTGCTTTCTGAAATAAGAAAAATGACAACTCACATTATTGTCACTATTAATCCATATCTCAAACTTTTTGAATATGCCCCACAAACTAAAGAGCCACTTTTGACGATAGAACAAATCCGAGAAACTTTG
The DNA here is from genome assembly GCF_022024235.1 of Segatella baroniae B14. Classification (GTDB taxonomy): domain Bacteria; phylum Bacteroidota; class Bacteroidia; order Bacteroidales; family Bacteroidaceae; genus Prevotella; species Prevotella bryantii. Next base: position 965,833 of record NZ_CP091799.1, on the reverse strand, counting down.
CATCCTAAAGAATTTGATTTAATATATAATCACAATTATGATGGGTATATTATTGGATTGTCCGAACTGATATTAAATAAAAAAATGACCAAACCCATAATGAATTCCATGAATTCACGTCAACGTCAGCAAGTTCGCATTTATGAAGGTTCTTGTGTTGATGAAGAAGTTCAATTTATTATAAAGGAGTCGGAAAAATGTCTTAGATGTGGATCTACGTCTGCTATTTTATTGGCGACAAATCGAGACATGTTAAACTTTGCACAGGCTTTAATTAAACAAGAAGGTAAGGATCCTTGGAATGAAGTTTTGAATAAATGGGGGAGAATTGACTATAACAATCTTAATCAATATTTGATATCTAACGATATTAATTATCAATGCTTAGGAAGTAGCTATGGTCGACTGTCAGACCTTGAAAACAAGATTAACATTATGACATATCATGGTTCAATGGGGTTTAAATACGACAACGTATTTTTACCGTATCTCAATTCAAGTCTATATATCAGTCCGAGCGATGAAGCTAGCAAGAATGTCTTTGTCTTGGCAATGACAAGAGCCCTTCGTAACCTATATCTTGTATTTAGTGGTTCTATGCATCCATACTTACTACTAATAAAAGATAAATGTGTGAGACTACATTGTATTGATTCTATAAATAGTAACATGAATAATGATAATATTTTTGCAATTTAAACTATAATATTATGGCATGGTTAGTACCGGAAAATATGCTGGATGATCAGCAGCGTCAATTTGTCGAGAATGTAGACATTGACAGACAAAATGTTTGGATTAAGGGATTTCCTGGTTCAGGCAAGTCAGTTTTATTAGCATACACAATGAAAAAGATTAAACGTAGAGACCCAAATGCTAAAGTTGCAGTTGTTGTCTTTACGCATTCTCTCATTGCCATGTTTAAAGCCGCTTTTGCAGAAATGGGCATTGCCGCCAATATCATGACATATTATGACTTCATGAGAGGGGGAAGTTCTTATGATTATGTACTAAGTGACGAGATACAGGATATGACGGGGCGTGTATTAGCTTCTATGAATAGCAGAGCTAAACATGTTATCGTGGCTGGCGATGAAAACCAGTCAATTTACGATAGTGACCCAAAGTTCAGAGAGCCAACTGTTACTCCAACGCAAATAACGGCACTCTTAAATTCTCGTGACTTCGAACTTGGAATAATTCATAGACTATCAAGTTCCATCATTGCTGCCGTACAAAAGTTTCTACCCAATATGAATATCTTCACTGCAAAGAGAAACATGAATAAGCGTACGACTCAAATCAGACTATGTACTGCTACATCAATGAGTGATGAGGTTAAGTATGTTATGCGTGAAGCTCAAAAAGCTGTTGGCGTTGGTGATACAGCTGCCATCTTAATTCCTTCGCACGGAAGTATTATTAGTTTTGTTCAGACAGCATTATCCGTATTGGGTAAGCCTCGCTGGAATGCACAATTAAACAATTATGGCAAAGTGAATTACAATGCACTAAATCAATATCTGGCATCACAAGATGTAAAGATGCAATATGTAGGAAACGGGTATGGTTCATTCACAGAAACTAGCGGAAAAATCTGCTTGATGACATACCACAGCTCAAAAGGTCTTGACTTTGATAATGTTTTTCTGCCAGGCCTTAATCAGTCCTTGTATATAAACAGTAGTGAAATACTAAGTAGGACGCTTTTTATGGTGGCGATGACGAGAAGTCGCAAAAACCTTTATCTTACGCATAGCGGGACAAGGTCTGCTTATCTTTCCAACTTTGCAGGGGAATGTATTGAAATAAATATTCATGATGCATTGAATGGACAAACCATAAATGCGGGTACTAACAATATATTTGGAATTTAATTATGAATTATTTGATACTATTAAGAAGAGCCGATTTTATTGATTTGTATAAATATGGCTTTTTAAACGTGAACAAGGAAAAAATTGTTCCTTTTGATTGTTCTATTCCAGAAATTGAATCAAAACCAGAATTGTATGATTCAATATTCGCGGAAGTTAACTCTTTCGACAGTTCATTTGCATATCTTATATTGCATTATGAGAAGAAAGACAGTTTAAGTAACCCTGCAACGATATCAATTGAGGAGGTTCAACACATATTCCCTCTTGATTTAGAAGCTAAGAAGGAATTTGAATCATCTTTCGACGAACATATCCGCATAGATAACCCCATATGGGATAATGCTGTCAGCCTTATTCAGAAACGGCAAATGTTTGACAGTTCAATGCAGGGCACCAGAAATATCTTTAACATTTTCAAATTGGAAGGATTGCAGTTCTGCAAATCAATCATTGATGACATATCCGTAGAAGAGATGCTATCTGATGTTTATGATAATATTCGTCCCAACGGAAATAAGCCTATTTGGACTTACTTAATGCGATATGAGCGACATTCTTTCTATCCCAAAGACACACTTGGCTTTTACATGGATGTAGTTCATGTTATATGCAATTTTATGGCAAAGCGTGAGGTGGATGATTATGAAGTTGAGGGTACAGCAATCTATAAAATCCTTGATTCCTATAATGGTTTAAATTTGAAATCTAATGATATTAATGATCGCTTAAGACTAGATGAGCGAGCTTCTGGTTTTCTTCAGAAGATTTCGGAATTTGTGCCAGATGTAGATTTCATAAGTGTAGCCATCAATTATTTAGTCATGAGAGAACGCTTCTCGGATGACTTTACTTATGATCAAGAGTTTGTTGAGCGTTGCAAGGCATCATTTGGTCAATCCTTCACACTTGCTTCATATATGTTGGGTATAGCATTAACTCACGATAAAACGTACTCGTGCTTATATGAGAATCTTCCTCTTCCAATTTATAAATCTCAAACAGAAATGCAGAGAATCAAAATGCAAAAGGAGTATGAAAAAGAGAAAGCTAAGCGTGAAATGCAACGTATGGAAGATGATCGTGAACGCGAAAAAATGATGAGGAGCGAATTCTCTCGCGGTCAGGGAAAAAAGAAAAAGAAATCATCATATAACCCTTATGGCAAATCCTCTTACCCTTATGATGGTTCATCTGGTAGTTATGGATACGGGAAACGATACGAAGGATCCTATTCACCTTTTCAGGGGCAGGAGCAATCTCCGTATAAACCTCCCTTTCATGAAGATGTGCCAAACATTGTTCAAGAACCTACTCCGTCTACTAAGGGCGGGAAGAAAATAAAGGTGGAATCTCCTTCACTATTTGGTACTGATGAAAACAGGGTTCTCATTACTGTACAAAAATATACGTCATCAGGGAAGCCCTCAAAAGCAAAAGACGCTATAAGAGATGTAACAGAAGAGCAATTTGAGTTACTTAAAAATTCTAAAGATGATTGGAGAATAGTAAAAAAATAAAATATATGGCAATGGAATTAACATATCAGCAAAAAATCGCTATGATGCGAATTTTATTGGACATCATACATGCCGATGGCATTATCGATGCAAGAGAAACTTTCTTCTTTGAACAATTGAAAAAGGAGTTTGGGCTTACTGCAAAAGACCATAAGGTAGTAAAAGCTAAAAACTCTCTTATCGCCCTCTCTCAGGTTAGGTTGCTTACAGAAGAACAAAAGAAGTATTTTGCTGCTCTCATGAGCAAAATGATTATTGTCGATGAGGATATTAACACAAATGAGACAGCTATATATGATATTGTAGCAGACTTTTGCGGCATAAATGTTTCATTTGAAGATGCTGTTAGTCCCAACGATATGGAAAATTGTTCAAAGTCATAGTGAGTTGAGCTAATTTAAGCAATAAGACATGGACTATCCACTCATTACAGAATACGTCGAGGCCATTAATGCTGCTGAAGACAATCTCGACCAGCTGAAGAATCTTCGTCCTGTTTTGCATGAATATGGACTACCGGTAATGACCAGTGGCAATTTTGCTGTAGTGTTCAAAATGAAAGATGAGCAGACGGGAAAGTTCCATGCTTTGAAGTGTTTCCTTAAAGAACAGGAGGGACGTGCAGAAGCATATTGCCTAATTAGTGAGGAGTTGTCCCATGTGAATAGTGATTTTCTGGGTCACCTGCATAACCGCGTGGATTAACCGAAAATCTTGACCAGTCTGAAGATGAAGAATTTCTTGTCAATAACACCTCTTAACTGAGCCCTGAAGTCCTTAATCTTAGCATTCAGCGATTCTGTAGAAGCATTGGTTGACCTGTTCACAAAATAGTTGAGTATTTCGTCCTCCCTGTCGTACATGGCTGCGGCAATGTCGTTGAAGGCTTTATTATCAAACTCGCCTACTTTGGCGTACCACTTCTTGATGCTCTTACGTCCGGCTTCCTTGTCGTACTTCTGGGCAAAGATCATCCTCAGAGAGTATGTCAGGCTGTACGCCATCTCTATATCAGGATACAGCTCAAAGAGTATCTCCGCACGCTCCCTTTGGCTTGGAGTCCACTTCTCAGGTGACACCATCAGCAGGTATTTACTGCGCATGAGCAGCTCTGCCTTTGTCTCGTTGTTCTTCAGCCTCTCAGGATGGTATGTGGCATTGCTACGGATTGGCTTGCCTTCTGCATCTACAAGCGGCTTTCCGCTCTTGATCAGGTCTTTTATCATAGCCCTGAAGTCATCTCTGGCATTAGCGACCTCCGTCATTACCTCACGGCGATGCCCAATGCGTATTTCCTGTAATGCCTCCAGACAGAACTGCTGGTGATGGAAACGGTCAAGGGTAATCATCGCCTTGGGGAAGCAGGCACTGACAATCTGGTGCATGCTGTCGGAGAAGTCAAGCGTCACCTCTTCAATCTGCAGGTGTACTACTTCCGGTATCTTCTTCAGGATGCTTGTAACTTCCTTTGCCTTGGTTCCCTTCACAATGGCCACGAGGCATCCCTTTCGCCCATGAGCCTCCTTGTTGGACAGGATGGTATAGACCTCACCTGTGGACAGACATGTCTCATCTATGCTCAGATGAGTGCCCATATTCTTCGGGATTATCACCCAGTTCTCTGCATGGTCTGCGTCTTTCCAGATCTTGAAACCACTGATTGTCTCCTTGTATGAGCGCTCGAAGTTATCACCGTTGATGTGATAGTCTTTCTCAAACGAACGGGCCGTTATAGGGAGCGTCTCCAAACGCTTCTTTAAAAAAATCCGTCAGTTCCTTCGAACAGCGGGTCGACTCCTGGATAAAATCAAACTCTGACATGACATTGTGATTGTCGGAGTCAAACCAGCGACGGCAGCGCACATGCAGCAGCACCTCCTGACCGCGTATAGGAAAGTCATGGAAGGTCTTGGCTGGCGTAAAGCCGTTAGGGTGCAAATCTTCACGATTGTCAGGTGTTAACTCATTCTCGTCAAGATACAGATGGATAACGTTCACAGGACTCTCATCTGACTCCGTATCTTGTGTGGCTGTCTTTTCCTTGGGCTTCACCTCAACATTGGTCAGTTCAAACCCCAACATATGTGTTGGCAACAAACATTTGGCAAGTATTTCGTATTGTGGGTTCATTGTGATATCTCGTTTCTTATAAGAACGAAAAACATCACGCTTTTAGTGTACGCTCACACGTGGTTATACAGGTGCCCCCTTAAAGTGTTAAAATGACGAAAGTCCCTCAAAATGAGAGACTTTCTAATAGTTGTTCTGAATTGTTCTGAGTTGTTTTAGTCATTCTACTTTCCCACGCAGAATCTACTTTCCGACGCAGAATGTAAAATCTGCAAATATAAGTAGCTGATAATCAACTCAAACGCCTTTGTTTTGGGGTGTCTAAAGTGATTCCGAGGGACGGTGGGGGGACGCAAAATAGGCAAAAATCTGCAAATATGACTGCCGTCAAAATAAGAAAATGCAAACATCTGCAAAATCGATTTTCCATTTCTTTGCACGTTTACACTTTTTAACGCAGACTTTTGCACATTCTTGCATTAAGGTTTAGTTTACTTGAATTCAAATTGATAATGCAACAAATGTGTCAAAGAAGTAAGTGAGCAAGGAGCATGAAAAAAGGGACAAAAGTTCCACAAGATCTTTCGTCCCCAGCATTAAATGCTTACCTTTGCAGACAAACTTCCACATAAGTTGCAAATATGACAAAGCATCTAACTGCGCAGCAAAGGTACGAAATATCTTTCAGACTGCAAAAAAAAGAACGTTCAACAGACATAGCCAGGGCTCTTGGTGTGCACCGCAGCACCATTAGCCGAGAAATTAGGCGCAACAAGGCACCCCATGGCAGGTATAATGCGGAAAAGGCCCAGTGGCTGTCAGACAGGAGAATGAGCGCAAGAAAGCACTATACCGTCCTTACGGACGAAATAAAGGTTTACATTGACCATAAGCTCACACAGGAACAGTGGTCTCCCGAGCAGATATCCGGAAGACGGCGTGCACTGGGATTACCGCCCATCTCACACGAAACCATCTACAGATATGTGTGGGAGGAGAAGCACAAATGGGGGAAGCCTCTCTATAAGCATCTGCGCCACAGGGGCAGGCGCTATAACAAGCGCGGTTCATCGTATAAGTCAAGGGGAATACCTGGACGTGTCGGGATAGAGCAAAGACCTGCGGTCGTTGATGAGAAAGGAAGGTTCGGAGATCTGGAGATCGACACCATTGTGGGGAAGAACAGGCGGAGCGTCATCATGACAATCAATGATAGGGAGTCCGGGTTCCTAATCATGAGAAAGCTTCCTTCAAAAGAGGCAGAGCCTCTGGCGGAGGCAGCCATTGCCGCACTTAAGCCGATAAGAAAGGGATTGCATACCATGACCGCAGATAATGGTACAGAGTTCTCCAGGCACCAGCAGATTGCTAGAGCACTGAAAATAGACATCTTCTTTGCAAGACCATACCACTCATGGGAAAGAGGTGCTAATGAAAACACTAACGGTCTAGTCAGGCAATATTTCCTTAAAGGGAGTGATTTTACAAAGATAACAGATAAAGACATCAATATGGTACAGGACAGAATCAACAACAGACCTAGAAAGAGATTGAATTACAAAACGCCTGTCGAGTTTATCAGACAAAAATACGGAGAGAATAAAACAATTATAAAGTTGTTGCGTTATTAATGTGAATCCTGCTTAGGTTATAGATATTTAATATGGGTATAAACTAAAGCAAAGGGTTGCGCTATCAAACAGAATAATTGGCTTCTCTTTTCTTTTGGACGGCAATCATATCTCATATTTAGAGTTATATGCGTGTATTTTGCTTCCAAATTCGATAAAATTGTGAATTTGGAAATAAATTTCTATAAAACAGAGTGATTTTAGGCAGAAATAGTTCAAAGCTAATATTTATTTTATTATATTTGCACCAAAATTACTCAGTGTTCAAATAAGACCATAGCTAGTGTTTATAGAGGCTATTACGTTATTATTCCCGTTCAATATTTGTTGCGTGGATCTGTGCCAGCAACCTATTATATTGATCAGTTAATGTCGTATCTGCAAAAGCCTTACTATGTATGTATGCTTAGTGCTGCAGAGCTACTTGGTACAGCTCATCAGCGTCCCCAGCAATTCTCTGTAATGACGACTTTTCCTAAGCGTCGGGTCGTCTCTACTCGTAATGTAACCATTGATTGGTATTATCGGGATGGATTGCCAGAGGAAGCCCTGATTACAAAGAATACTGAAACGGGAACTATCCGTATATCAAATCCTCTTTTAACAGCCGCAGACCTTGTGCAGTATCAGCAACATGAGGGTGGATTGTCGCGAGTCGCCACCATACTTGAAGAGCTTTCAGAGCAGATTGACATTAATAAGCAGTTTGCGCCACTTGCAACTTATGTGAAAAAGGTTGTATGGCAACGTGGCTATATACTTGAAAATGTCGTTGAGGAAAAGAACTTGGCAGATGACTTGTATGAACAGCTTCGTGCATCTTTGGGTTATCTCAAATATCAACCTTTAAGTACATCGACAGAAGACAATCCATCAAATAGAGATATCCGATGGAAGATAAACATAAACGTAGAAATAGAAACAGACGATATATGATTAATAGAACAGCGATACAGCAATGGAGCGAACATGCTCCGTGGATAGATAATGCCCAGATTGAGCAAGACCTGATTATATGCCGTGCCTTGGTTTCCATCTTTAGTGATGAGTTCCTTGCATCGCAGTTGGCATTCCGAGGTGGAACAGCTTTGCATAAGCTCTATCTTTCACCCCAGCCACGTTATAGCGAAGAAATAGCTAATATAAAAGAGAGAAAAGTAAGCAAAGATTTACACCTTATATATTTGAGATTATGAATAATAGATTTTTCTTAATAGCCATATTGATATATTTATCTGTGCAAGTTTTGGGACAGGATGTTGTTCCACGTCAGGCTCCTATAGATAATATGTCATCTTTTGAGGATTCGATAAATAATGACAAAGGTGACAATTCTGAATTCACAAAGATTCCAATTATTATTGATTCTACTGAAGGATGGGAGTGGATTGACAAGGAGGAAAGTGAGGATGTATTTGAAGCATACCCATTACGAATGTCCTACAACAAATATAAGTCACATCCACAATATCGTGTAATTGGTGAAGAAGTTTATAATGAAAAAGGGCAACTGGTTAGAGTTGTTGACATATTTGATTTTAATCGACGTCCAATATCCCAAAGAGTAACAGACGAGCTTTTGCGGCAAACATATATTAATGATTATAAGACTAACAAGTACAACTTCAAAAAGGAAAATCAAATTGCGCAGAATTACGTTAAGAAAGAGTTGAAACTCATAACGTCATCCCGTTTTTATTGGAGTAAGGAGGGAGTAAGTTATCTTCAACAACTGAATTTGGATCATACACATGATTTTGATATTCTCTTAAAAATCGAACGATTGAATGACACTTCTTTCAAATTGATATATGGAGATGTTAAGGGTAATTCGGTGAGCACATGGAAGGTAGCCTATTTACCAAATGGACAATATAAATCAAAAATTATAGCTACTCGTTTGCCCTTAGAGAAAATAAAAGTTCGAATAAGGGTGTATGAACTCAAGAATGGAAAGTTGACAATACACGAAGATTAACAATTAGCTTCCTTTATATGAATAACACAGAGCAACTCCGACAGCTAATGACTCTCGATGCCAACATGAATACATCTGACATCGAAGAGCGTTTTGAAAAAATAGCAAAGATGTTGTTTGAAAGTTTTGCTATCCAAAAGGGTGAGAAGAAGTATCTTTTCAAGGAGATTGAGTTTTACTTTTACAACAAGAATCATCGTGATATTATCACTCATCCACGAGTGTCCAAACCATTATATTGGTACGTTAATGATTTCGGAGGAATAGACCTTAACTTTTCAAGTAGTATTGAGTCTACAAACAAATTTGATGATAAAGGGAAGATAGTTCAGAAGTTTGTGCTAGATGATAGTGCATACTTTGGCGGTATTCTTATTCGTCAGTTGATAGAAAAGAAAAGTGGCAAAGTTCTGAAAGGTCCATTAGCTTGTGCTGAGTTATTCAGAAGTTACGATGCTACGGGGAGTAATATGAAAGATGACTTACCGATACTAGTGGAATGTGATAATGGGAATGCAGAAAACATAATTACAAAATCTCGTGTTAATATTCTGAGATCAAATCAAATTGCAGAAAAGAAAGTAGACAATATTCTTTATGCGTATTCAAAATACCCAGAAAAGGAGAAACTGTACAAAGATTTTTGTGATTTTATAGAGAAACCTTATGGTTATTTGCGATAAACATCTTCACGATGATATTGCCCAATCATGATCTAATATACCTCACGGCTCCTCCACTTCCAAAAGGATAATCTGAAATATCTTTGTTTAAGTATGGCGAATCTTCTATGAGTTTACCTTCAAAGACACAACGTTCTTTATCAAACGTCGTACCATCTTCTGCAACAGTTGTCCAATGCCAGGAATTGACCTCTATGACGCTACGGACAACTCCTTTATAAACCCCCAGCACATACTTAACCTCGTGAGGTGCATTTTTACTAATCTTCCAATACTTTCGGGTAGCTTCATAAATGTCAAGCCTGCGATATACCCCATTCGCTTTTGCCTGATTGAAACTTCTATTTAGACTAACTAATAGCAATGTCTCACCATGATTTATGTTTATTTTCGAACAATTGTATATGGCATTTATCTCATCAACGTCTTTAATACCTTCATCCCATTGATGATGACCTGCAACAATATTTGTCAATTGATTTATCTTGTTAAACTTGCTGTAGGTTAATAAATCGATGAGCGTAGATTCCACAATATATGCAACATCTTCTGTTAAGTTATGTCGTAAGATATAGAGGTTGACTTGTTTCCCTTCTTGCAGAATACTCCGGATTTTATCAAGTTTAAGGCTTTCGTCTTCTTCGTTCAGAGCATCTTTTGCGTGCTGAAATACTCTGTTTCCTTTTCCTTTGCCGATATAGAAAATCTTATTGTCTCTTGGATCAACTAAAGCGTAAACATAATATGCGAGAGCTTCAATGGTCCGTTGGTCGAAGGTATTGATAACGCTCATAATATCTCGTTTTTAGTAACTTACTTTCCCACGCAGAATCTACTTTCCCACGCAAAATCTACTTTCCGACGCAGAATGTAAAATCTGCAAATATAAGTAGCTGATAATCAGTATAAACACCTTTGTTTTAGGGTAACTAAAGTGACTCCGAGGGACGGTGGGGGGACGTAAAATAGGCAAAAATCTGCAAATATGACTGCCTTCAAAAAAAGAAAATGCAAACATCTGCAAAATCGATTTTCCAGTTCTTTGCACGTTTACACTTTTTAACGCAGATTTTTGCACATTCTTGCAATCGCTGAGAAGCGAGCAGCGAACGAATCTGTTGTGTTCTTTAGTGATGCTCATTGTCATTTCTAATCATTTTTTGTGGTAAGGAATTTATAGAAGGCTTCGTTGTCGAAAATAAAGGTTTAGTTTGGATTATGGATATATAATATGGGAATAAACTAAACTCTTTTACTATATATGGTTGGTATATTTTTCTTGAGTAATAGCATGTGGAGTAGAGAATACACGATATCTATCATTTGATAAAAACAAGATAATAGTTTGAGATAATGCTTCGTTGATTTTGGGCGACCATTATCTCAAACTCAATCATACATATTCTTTTTCTTTTGAAGGTAAAGACTTTTCAAGAAGCGAATCTACGAATTGCTTAATGAGTATACTCAGTTGATTTTTCAGAAAATCAAAGTTCTAATAATCTTTTGATTATTTCTTTTAATTTTTTGAAAACTGAGTTTTCAGAAGATGACGTCCATTCGTACGAATTATCGACTTCGCTTCTCGTGAATTTGAGTTCATTAAAGATTTCTAATAAATCATCTGGATAATCTGTCCGCTTTTCATTATCAAAAGCAAATGATACCCAGAATGTTTCAAGACTCCAGTCACTTTCTTTTATTGAGGATTGAATATCAATATGATACTTGTTTCGTTTATACGTGTATCCAGAGAGTCGGATAAATGGTGTAATGTCTCCTGTTTTTTGCTCCATGTAATTAAGCTCAAACAATGGAGAAAACTCCATTAAGTTGTTCTCTAATTTATTCAACCAGAGATGATATGTATAGAGTTCCACATGATATGAATTTCGGAACCAGTATCTTAGAATTAGCAGCTGGTCTTCATCAAAAGCCATAAAGCCTTTCTCGGAGATCTCATACAATTCGGGCGTAGTTATTAACAAATCACGCCATTGTGATCCTGTCTTAACATCTTCACATTGATTTTCAAAGGAACCAGTAATATCATTCATGTCTGAGACTTTATCAAAAGCTGATTTGACATAGTTCTGGCTTTCGATCAACTCTTCTCTCGTTTCATTGATTCTCAAAAGTCGTTTCCAACTATGGTCACGTTTGACATTCTTTGCAACTGTCTCTGTAGAAAGGAGATTGAACCTGTCGTTAGATGCTTCCATGAGATAGTCACCTTGAACAAGTATGGCACGTTCGAAACAATAGTTTTTATCATTGTACCTGATACCATTAGCGTCAAGGTCAAACATATAAGAGGCTATCTGAGCATATCGTTTGAAGAGATGTAATTTGTCTTTTTCTTCTTGTTCAGACCATCTCAGTTCGTGATTCTGCTGATAGTCATCACAAATGCCAGAGAATTGAAGTATGAATCCGATTTGTCCATTAAAATATGGATGTTTCTCTGTATTCTCAATGCTTTGTTTCCATATTGGTCGGTCAATGAGTTGTGCCTTGATACATTCTTCTGCACATTGATGTGTGGCAAAACCAGTAATTGAATGATTCTTAAGATGGTTGATGATGTCGTTAGCATAAGGCAAGAGCGTATTAACCGATCTGATGCCACGTGCCATATCATCATTACCGTCTATAATTGAGTTGTCTGGATGTGATATGTTATGAATAACTCTCATCCACTCATCAATACCATCACCATTGCATTGATTCAGAACTAAGAACCTTATGTATGCATAAAACTGAATACGTTCATTTCGAGTAAGGTTATTTTCAATAACCTTCTTGAAAATATCATCTTCATCAAAATAGAACTTATAGTCCTCGGATACATAGTGTTTAATGCCGTTTTTCCCATTATACAATGCGTCAAGAGAATCTACCAATGACAAAACAGCATCCAGTGAAAGAGCCTTTGTGCCTTCGTATTTGTTGAATGTTAGGCTTTTGTAATCCGAATCCGAACTCATTAGCACATTCAGCGTTTCGTCAGAAGTAGCTTTTGGTGCCAACTCAACCTTTGATGCATAATGGCACGTAAGAATGACACGGATAAAATTCTCAATATATGAATCAAGGTTCTGAGCCTTGCCGTTTTTACAATATTGCCAGAACAAAGTCGTCCACTTTGTGTCTATATTGTATGAGAAGTATTTATATAAATCGACCTCGGTCTCTGTCGATGAATAATTTATCTTGTACTTCTTGTTCTTCAAAGATGCATCATTGTTGAGTAAAACTTTGATGTATTGCTCAAATTTGGCTTTGAAATTCTCAAATTTTGATAGAGGTTTACCTCTTGAATTCATTTTAATATACAAATCATCTGTCAACTTGTACTCTTTCAAATCCATGAATATAAACGTAATGATAGGATTGTCTTCATCCATCAGACCGGCAAAGTATTCCTTCTTTCCATCGAATTTCTGATAGATGGCATCCAACATTACAAGCATTGATTGTACTGTCGGGTCATTATTCCATATACGATAGTACCAATGCTCATTCTTCAGGGTAGCTGATAAAGAGGGCACGTCATGACCTTGCTTATCCTTTATCGTGATAAGATTGAACATGTCAACATTAGCCTTCATAAGTGCATCACAGAAATCAATGCTACTTTGGCGTGTCTCATAGGTAAACTGAGATTTGTCTCCATCTAAAAGCTTATCCCTGAACATTGATTTCAGTTCAATGTTATCTGATATCTGATATAAGAACCAGTGAAGGAGAAACAATGTTGTTAATCTCTGCTGGCCATCAAGAGGAATGAAATGCACTCGTTCATCTTCGTCATCCCCTTTCTGAAGTGTGCCATAAACAAAATCCAAATCTCTATTCGGTCTATTCTCCTTTAGGTAAGTATATAAGGCATCAAGAAAGTCAGTTCTAACTTCTTTCGTATCATCATTTGTCCTTCCCTGTGCATAATCACGTTGGATAATGGGGATAACTAGTTTGAAGTTCTTCTGCGAGAAGATTTTGAAGAACGATAGACGTTCACCTCTATACTCTGTCATATTCTGTGCCATAACTTCTAAGCTTTAGTGAAAGGGATAATAAGTGATTTAATACTGTCAAGATAATCATCTGCATCTGATTCTTGCCAGGACATTAGACTATTACTCTTTCGTGAGTAATATTTCAAAAAGAGATTCTTTGTGGCAATAGGGACAAATATACCCATCTTATCATTGGATATAATCCGCTTACGCTTAACAGGGAAGTAGGCATTCCCATAGCTGCGATTGGTTTCTTGGTCAAGCAACGCTAAATTGGCGATACTGTCCTTATCAGTAATTTTATCCTCTTGGAAATATGCCTGAACCTTCTTGAAAGCTTCATCAAATTCAGAGTCATTAATCTTGTCTTCTGTCATGGACAAGCCATTGATAGTTTCAATAACATCAAGCTCAGACCGAAGTGAGAGAAGTTTGGCTTTTTCTTGAATATCTGAACTTTCATCAGTCTGCGCAATCTGCAACTTCAAGTTTTCTATATATTCATCAATAGCTTTTTTTGAAGAACTCCCTACAAAGTATTCAAACATGTCAGTGATCCAAAGTCTTCTCTGATTCTCGTCAGTAATTAGCTTGTCCGTTTGTGAACAGACGTGTTCAATATCCCATTTTTCAACTTTGTATTTGTTAAACGGGAATCGCAAATCTGATTTTTTGTCTTGGAGAACAGTAAGGATGTTAAACAATAGTAGTATCTTCCTGACGTTCCCCTTACTGTCATTAAATGATAAGTCATCAAGGTTTATACCGGCAATCTTTTCTGAAATTTCGTTCTTTATGAATACGTCTAGGAATTGTTTCTTGTTCATGGAAGTGGACGCATTCATGAGCTTCTTGATGTCAGATTTGTATTCAATTAAGAAACCAATGTAATGGTAGAGGGTTCTGTCCTCAAACCATTCCTCGAAACTTTGGAAAACTTCCTTGACTCCATCCCATATCTTGTCTATGCGAGCCTGGTCATTGCGATAATGCTCCTTATCTGTCTGAAGCATTTCAAAATCTTTATTGAACTCATTAAATGTATGGTAGAACTCTGAGTCCTTTGTCCTGTTTTTCATCAGGTCAAAGATAAACTCGATACGGTTCTCGTAGATGAAAGGGTTGTCAGTCCTGTACAGGAAATACCAGAATGAATCATCCTGTAACTTTTGCTCTATACGGTTCCACTCGGTAGCAATCTGCAACTGCTTCATTGTAACATCTGTATCTACAAAATTTCCCCGACGAAGCAAAAGTGCCTTTATCAGTTCGGCATTGGTCAAAGGAATCTTTCCAATGTTTAGACGAGTAAAGATGTCTATTGAGGTGGCAGATTCCTCATCCATGACTTCATACCATATAACCCGAATATTATTCTCATTATCAATATTTGTGTCTAAATCGATAGATTGTTCTAATAATGCGCGAGCAATTTTCAACTTGTCGTCAGGATTACTTTCAAACCATGATGTAACAGCATCATGTACTAATTTCATATAGTAAAAATCAATAAACTCGTCAGCTTGTGCTGTACTTGTATTGATATTCTGGAGATAGTTTTGCGAATCATATTCAAGTCGGGTCTCATACTTGATGCTATAAAACTTGAACTGGGGATATAGAATTTGGCATACCTGTTCAACGCTCTTCAGAATGATGTAAAGTGTAGTAAGACGTTGCTGTCCGTCGATTACTTCATATCCGACTGTTGTCACAGTCTGCCCACCATCAGTATCTGTCCATGTCCTTTTCTTGACAACAATAGGTTGCAGACAATAGAATTCTCCTGCCTTTAACTGCTTATTATCAATCCGTTTACAGAACTCCTTAAAGTCATTGAGCATCTGCTTGACCTGGCCATCAGACCATCTATAACCACGTTGATAGTCTGGTATGTAGAAGTTGAATCCTGATAGGGAACGGATGCTTCTTAATTCTATATTATTTGTTGCCATATTATTTGTTGTTTTTCTTTTTTTTACAAAATAGTTCCAACTTAAAGTGTTGCTCGTGCCTGAAAATTAGTCGTTTATAAATATATGAATAAACGGAGAAAGTTATACATGTTCTTTCTTTTAGAGATTACCAACTTTTAAATTTGGTGTATATATGCTCCACCATGATAAAGTATATAGTCTTCATGCTGCCTTGCAAGCATGGATTCTCTAATGTTGTTGAAAATTGCATATTTTTCAATTAAATGCTTAAATTTAAAGGCGCCATTGTCATCAATGGTGAGTGCATTATAAAATAGTAATAACAATTCATAATCTGATAGTTGTGCACGAACAATGCATGAATAGCTATATCGCTCTGTGTCATCTATTAGTTGTGATTCATCAATGTATTTGAAAATTCTATATAGATGGCGGAAATAGCTATCAAAAATAGAAATCTCACTGACACGACGGTATGCTTGGATATCATTTTCTGCTTGAATTAGTCCTTTTATACCCATTATTTGCTGTTCATTACCATATTGGAATTTTGTGATCTTTTTATTGTAGAATACGTCAAATACGTATTTCCCTCTAGATTCAGGATTCGGGTCTGCACCGTCTTGTGGAATATAGTCAAGACTATATACTATGCCTTGTTGCAAGGAAAGCATATTAAAAAGTGTGTTTTCGAATCGCTGTATTTTCATTGTCTTTGTTTGGGCAACAAATTCTTCTCTTTGTGCCGCGAGTTCATCATTTGTTTGTGCCAATTCCTTCCGTTGAAGGCCAAGTTCTTCATGTTGCATAATTAGTGTGACAATAAGTCCAGCAAAAGCTAATCCGGAAAATAATGCATTTACTGCTCCAAACATGTCTCCAAAAGTTCCTCGCTCTTCCTTGTCCCAGTTCGTTGTAAATAGTAAAAATGAAAGAGCCCAAATGATGATTGTTATGATTGATACACAAATCGCAATAGTTCTATAATTGCTTTTTGTTTCTTTGTTGTTGTTTGCCATATTCAAAGTGAATTAATAATAATTATTTCCATAATATTCTGTTTAATTTCTCTGCTTCTATTTTCAACTTCTCAGGATTCTGTTCAGCCAGTTTCTGGAGATTGAGAAGTTTCCATTTGACAGATGGATAGTCTTTGAAATGTGCAAACTCATAGTTGTCCCATTCTGGGGCACCATATTCAAAGCTGACCAGGAAGTGGCGGTCTGCATCTGTTATGATGTTTTTAACGTCAGATATTAGTTTGGTACGAGTTTCTTCAAATTCTTCGTATGAAAATGGAGTATCGGTCATACCAACAAATTGATTGGCAAGAGCCTCATGCTGATCAATAAGAGTCGGAGCAAACGATTCATGAATGGGACGGTCACTGCCAAGTAAACAGAAAATGAGACCTTCACGGCAATCCTTCAGCGGAATTGTCATGTACTTTACATCGAATAGGTCTCGTGGATGTTGACGTGAGAGTGCAGCTGCAACCTTACCTCCATAGAGTAGTGAAATAGGAACAATGTCAGCGATACAATATACTTGGAACTCATCCTGAGCCTTTTCGCATAATGGAAGATGCATTAACTCACCACCTACGATACCTCGTTTTGTTTGGTTAACCTCAACCTTGACTTGTTTGCCTCGATATTCGCATAGCAATTTACAAGTATCATAGTTTGGAATGATGTGCATACCAGGGAATGCTTTACGTGCTTTCTCGCTAATCGATTTCAGATGGAAGTTAATGTCATCAATACTTTTCTTACGGTCTGCTAAGGGAATATAAGTGAGATCAATGTCAACTGAATACCTAGGCAGATTCCTTAGGAACAGATTGATTGCCGTTCCTCCGTGTACAGCAAAAACCTTTTCCTCCATAACCAAAGGTAAAAGCCGCAACAGAAGGTCAACCTTCTGAGCATAAACACTTGATTGTATATCTTGTTTATTCATATTCTGCTAATTCTCTTGGAATTGTTATTTTGTATTTTGAGACATAGACACCACCTTTGCACAATTGTATTTTAGAAGTGCCAAGGTTTATTCGGCCAACATCAATAGCTTGATACCAAGGATAATTAGCCTTTTCTGCCATATAAAGAAACATTCTTTTGACAGTCATGTTATTCGTCGTTTCAAGCAATTGCTGAACTTTGGCTGGGCGAAGTGCTGTTAATTGCTCCATGATGTAATATAAATCCATGAAGCTATATCTATTTGGGGCCAATAGAAGACATTCCATGAAAGCAAGTTCAGGTGAAGATGCTTGTACGGTATAATTATTTTGCTTTATTGCTTGTTTCTGGATTAGGCCGAAAGCCGATGTCGTAAAAAACTCTATTGTCATATCAAACAAATCACTTTTTGCCCATTGAGGAGTTCTTGGCTCATTGCTAGCAACCATAAGTTGAGGTTTCCCCATTGGTACAAAATGGTAATAACCAGAAAGTTCAAGAGCAGAGTGGGCTGCTACACGATACTGTTTACCAGTTTGCTCCTGGCAACTTGCTAAAGCCGCCAATGCTGATAGAGAATCTCCGCTACGATACATCACCCCCTTAGACAAGGATGTCAGCCAGCCAGATTTACGGTACTGCTTCATCAACTGATCAGAATACCCCTGCTTCTTTAGTCCCTCGGAAAATAGTATTCCTCCAGGGAGTATATTCATTAGTAATGAGTTGATTTTGCTCTTCGTTTCTATAGCCATATTTTATAATACGTTGAATATTTCAACCGCAAAGATATAATTTTTTTAGGATATAACCAAACATTTGGTTGAAAATAATGCGTTTTTCTATAGTTTTACTTTAGTTTTATGCAAAAAAAACTTGTTGGAATTGGCATTATCAGCAGGTCAAACATAAAAAACGTCTGAACTAATTGGTATATAGATTCGGCAATATGGCTTGTTATTGCCGAATCTATAATGATTATTAGGTTGCTATTCCATTTTCACTATAGCTTCAATCATTTTCTTCGAAGACATCTTGGCATAGTTCTGTGTGCTTGACACCTGCTTGTGTCCGAGAAGTGCAGCGATGGTATAAATGTCTACCCCTTTGTCTAACAACTGCATAGCAAAAGTGTGCCGGAAGCAATGGAAGGTGATGTGCTTGCGGATTCTAGCCTTGCTGACCCATCTGGGGATATGTATTGTAAGGATGCTTTCTGTTATCATGGGGAATATCTTTCCTTCAGATTTCGGATCCCCTAATACCCTTATGGCAGGAAGAGACAAAGGCAATTGAATCAATGTTCTCGTTTTTTTGATACGGAACCTGATATATGCTTTTCGTCCACGGTCATGATGTATGTTCTCCCATCTGAGAGCAAGGATGTCACTCCTTCTTAATCCTGTATAGATGGAAAACATGCCAGCCCTATACACATCTGGATTATCATCATATGGTGTACTTGCCAACTGCTTGATTTCTGCACTCGATAAGTATTCCTTTGGAATGTCATGGTTCCATTTTATCTTTTCTATGCATGTGGTGTAGTCTTCAGAAAGAATATTGTCCCTATAGGCAAAATGGACAATGCTAAGGAATGCATTAAAATATGCACTTGCAGAGTTCTTGGATAGCTTTTTCTTGGTGTGCTGCAACCCCTTGGCACGAAGCAGGTAAAGACGGAACCGCTCGCAGAGACTGGCATTGATGTCCCTAAACTTGCATTGTCCCTTGCAAAATCTCTCAAAATGAAGTCGGCTGCTTTGATATTTTGCACCATGACAATCACCATTCAATCTGAAATACTCTAAAAAGTCCTCGTCAAGCCTGGCCTTAGCCAAGAAACTGTAGTCGTGACGAACCAGCTGCAGATACCTTTCACATCTAATTGTTTCTGCAATCTCCTCTACGGATCTATTGTGCTTGAACTGATGGCTATTCTCCGGATTGGTGTATATTTCCAAATTCAAGCATTCGTATCTTATGCTATTGCCCTTTATGTCATGAATAGCAGGATTAAACTCCAGGTAGATGGATTTCATTTTACCCTGTGAAATATTTCTGTACTTTAGAATCACTCGTGACATAATTTACCTCCTTTCTTCACGACGGACAGTATATCTGCCTTATTATAACCCTGGCTTTTATTCAGTCTTTTCACTCTTATCTTATGTAGGGCGGCAAGAGCAAAGATGACTTCCTCATCAATATCGAAGAGTGCGCAGGCTTCTTCAATGATAAGCCAACGCTTCAGTGCTATAGATTCACGTTTCCATGCTTCTTCACAGGCTGACTTGCAGAAACGACGATACATACCAACATAGTATGAAGGAATAGAATTACGTGTCGCAAACTTAAGTAACCAGCATCTGCTCATGCCCGTGTAGCGCATCAGCTCTTTCAAAGAGTAACTGGCATAACCGATAGGGGAGGTTGGTGTAATTGGAAGAGCCGAGAACCATCTGACGAACTTTATCCATGCTATTACATAGTTCCCATCGTTGTTCTTTTTTGCATCAATGATGCCGTTTGCAATGAGTTTGTTAATGTACTGGCGACTGAATCCAGAGAGATGAGCCGCTTCTCTTACAGAAAGCATCTCATGAGAGATTCTTGCTTTCCATTCTGCGTCCAAACTATCGTATGGATCGTAGAAGTGTTTCTTGTTGTTGTATATCATATTATCAAAACCTGCTTTAGTGCAGGCATGATAATATAATGAAATTAGTGCAATGCAAACATCTACAAAAATCTGCAAATATCAGGTGACAACTACCCTCAAAATGAGTATCGGATATTTGCAGATTTTTACCCCCATTTTTCGTACTTTCTACCGTAGAATGTGATAATTTTTATTTGCAGATTTTTGCAAACAGCTGATAATTAGACAGTTACCGTATTTGTTAAAATACTCTAATAAAACATTATAACTATCTAATAATCAACGAGTTACAACCTATTTTCCCACGCAGAATGTTTATTTTCCGACGCAGAATATTTAATTCATGCGTGTAACAAACTGATAATCATTAAATTGCATTTCTTATATCAGACAGTGTTTTGCCTTCGGGTGACCAAATGAGGACTTTATTTGGATTCCCATTGGCAAATATACAAATTTAATTGCAAATAATCAAGAGTCCAAAATTTGTAACGTGGTAATTTTTCATTCCAAATGGTTGATTTCATTTGTCAATGGTTGTTTGTTTAACAATTCAATAAAAACGACCTTTTCAAAAGTCGATAAATCATCGATTTTTGCCTTCAAAAGAAGGGTAAAATGAGGTCTAAAACCATAGGAATTACCCCTCACGAAGTGTTGGTGAAAATGTTTATGAACTGTAGTCAAATCATCGTTGGTTATAACTCGTTGATATTGGCGTCATAACCATCTTTATCCTCTTATTTTTATATGTTTAGTATGGTCAATGTATATTTAAAATGGGATTGACCATACCGACTTGAAGAGACATATATAAATTAGATGATATGATTCATTATGATATAACGTCTTTTCGCATTTCTGCACGCAGAAGTAAGTGGTCAAAATTATCTCTTTTCAAGGCAAAATTGCTTTCTTATATTCCATGATTTTAACCTATACTATTTCCCTTTTCCCAGTATGTTTGTTTAGTCAAGTTTTGAGTCTTGTCATTCATGTCAGCAAAGCGTGATCAGAGTGCCAAGACACTTTTGCCTAAAGATGCAACTAGGACCAACTGTTCACTTCCATGCCTGCTTCGGTGTCAATGCCACTGATCTAGACATATTGCTTACAGTCCGTCCTTTCTTGTTGCAAAGCAGACATACTTTCTCCCAACCCTATCTTCTTTTGAAAGCATTATAGATAGTCCATTATAGTCAGCTGTAATGGACTGGTTGTTCGTGTGCTATGGCAATAGAGCTTACGTATCTACTTCATTGGATTGATAAAATTCTGTTGCAAAGGTACATGATTATTCTTGCGACCATGCAAGAACAAGCCTTCGGTTCATTAAGAAATCTCCACACCTTCGGGTAGTATTTCTTAATGACTTCTTGCATTGCTTGAACAATCACCTTTGTGAGTCAACATAATTTTTAATCAATCCCAGAAGTAGAAGAATCTACAGAAGGGAAATAAAAAAAGAACGACATGACAACAATTGAATCCATTTTGACCAGACTGACCAAAGCGGTTAGCGGTACAGACAAGGAACTTTACACAGAGGAAGAACTGATAAAGTTCGCTACTTTCTATCTTGACAAGTGGGACGAAAATACAAGTGAGGACGTGATTGCAGAGTCTTTCACAGACTATTGGTGGGACACGGACAGGACCTGCAGACGTTGCTCAGAGTGTGGCAGACTGATGCGTGAAGGCTATTGCGTAGATATGGGAGCAGCATACTACTGCAGTGATGATTGTCTTCATGCCGAGTACACTGAAGAAGAATGGTCAAAAGAGTGTGAGGACAATGACCAGAGTTATTATACTGAATGGTAAACTTAAAAATATTAGTAATATGTCAAATCCTGCAACAACGAATTATAAGGTGACAGGCTCTCGCAAAGCCGTGAGCAACCTTTGGGCTACCCTTCAGGGTATGAACGTCAATTCAAAAAATGTTTGGCTTTACCAGTTGGCTGAGCATTACGGTATCGACTACGAAGCAAAGCAAATCAGTGTTCGTGGTCACATCTATTGGGCAGAATATGAGGAAGACCCAGCCAAAGACAGTTATCTTCTTTCATTTGATACAGAGACATCATGGGACGCCTGCAATGAATTATTTGAAGAGATTAACCATGCTCTTGGTGACGACCTTTCTATCTCATACAGAGTGTGTGAATGTGGTTGTGATGTCTTCTATGTCCATGATGAAGGTTCATTCTTCCCCGAGGAGTGTTGCGTAAGTTCTTCAGGAGAGCCATTCGATGATGTTTGTGAAGACGTTTACAATACCATAGAGGATGCAATCCTGGAATGGACGTCAAAGACAGGCATAGAGCAGGGAGAACGAACTAACGAAGAAATGGTGGATTTCATCAACGGGTATGAGTACGAGAATGATGATACCTATTACTACATCCATCCATTTACATTTGAATAACCAAACAAGTGAGGGCACGTGGTCAATGCGGCTCGTGCCTTCACGCAAAACAAATCAGATATGGAAACTTTATCAAAAGAACATGTAAGACAAGTGGTCAACACAATATGGATGCAACTGGTCGTTACGACAGCACCTGATGTAATCGGCAGTTGGGGCATATCCAGACTTTCAGCCAAACAGATTGTTCGGAACATCAATGGTTATGATTTTACAATGGCAGCCCTCATACTGAATGTTGATGGTTTTCTTTTTCAAGGCAATGTTTACGTAGCGCTTGATGAAGGCTGCGACTACTATCGTATCTATTTCGAGAAAGACGGCAAACTTGAAGAGAAACGAGTAGATATAGCTTTTGATGAACTTGGCGGTGTTCTTGACTCTCTCATTGAGTCTGGAGGAATGAGCAAGCAGGAATATGACGCCAAAGTAACAGAGAAATATCACATGAAAACTGTCATTCTATAGCAGATTCTTTACTATGGACTTTAGAGTTGCTTTACTATAAAGATTCCATTGCTCATGCAAGAGAACAAGCCTTTATCTTTGCACACGTTTTTACACGTTTATATGTGTACATGTTTACCTATGGACGTGTAAACGTAGTTACAAACATTAAAAACATAAATAGTTATGTTGCAGAAAATTATTACATTGGCGAACTTCAAGGGTGGGATAGGAAAGAGTACTTCGACCGCCTCGATTGGAGCATGTTTAGCCATGAAAGGCTACAAGGTCCTGTTGGTTGACCTTGATGGACAGAGTAATCTGACGCTTTACTATGTTCAGAATGCCGACAACCTTGAAACAAGCATCTTTGACACCCTGATTCATGATGCTTCTTTACCAATAATCAATGTCAAGCCGAACCTTGACATCGTTCCTTCATCCTTGGAAATGGCAAGCGCAGAAATTGCCATGACCAATATGCTTGCACGTGAATTGCTGCTTACCCGAGCACTGACCAGTGTCAAATCTCATTACGATTTCATTCTGATAGATTGCCCTCCATCTCTTGGGATAGTCACAACCAATGCTTTCCTTGCTGCTGACGAGATTCTTGTTCCGATGACTCCGGAACTATTGCCGCTGAAAGGCATGAAGATGCTTGATTCATTCGTTTCATCACTTCAGGTGATAAAGCCATCGGTCAAACTGAACGGCGTATTCATCACGAGATACAATCACCGCAAGTTGAACAAGGTTGTTGCCGAGGCTTTGAAAAACCGATATGCGGACATAACTTTTCATACTATCATCCGAGAGAATATATCCCTAGCAGAGTCTGCCGGAAGTGGTAAGAGCATATTTGAATATGAGCCGAACTCAAACGGAGCCAAGGATTATCTTGAACTCACCAATGAATTAATAAACCACCTGAATATCGTATAACCATGGCAAAAAAGAATATGGATGCTTTGCTCAGTAATATCATGGGTGAAGATATAGTCAGACCAGAATCTGTTCCGTCAAGTTCAGAAATCGTAAATGCGGAAAGAGCTGTTGCTTCACAGGTTCCTGACAGGCAAAATGGTTCTGATGAACCTTGGAAGCACTTCTCGTTCATCTGCTCTGTGGAACTTGTAGAAAAGGTACAAGCCATCGCTCATAAGGAGGGTTTTACAATTCGTGCATTGATGGAATACATGATGCGCCAGGGGATTGCTACTTATGAGTCAAAGAATGGTAAAGTGCGTAAAATCAAGCATAAAGGCGTGACAGATGTCATGTAAACATTAAAACATGTATATATGTACACATGAATACTTGTAAACAAGTGTACGTTAAAACATGTATCTATTGTCAAACTTAATAATATTCAATCAATGAAAAAGTTTAATTATCTTGCCATCCTTTTGTTTCTGATGGCAGTTCCAGTGTTTTTCAGTTCTTGTGGTGATGACGACGACCTTATTCCTGAAGAAAAGCAGGAACAAGTTATGAAAGAATGGGTAGAACCGTTCCATGTAAGAAACGCAACAGTTGAAGAAGTCAAGGCTTATATGGATTCTTCGATGACGGATTACCAGCTTTCGGCAGAGACCTCCGGTTCAGACCACATTCAACTGGCTTATTCTGCCAGCAATGGAAATGTGGGAATCCTGTATAGTTTCTCCGCGCTCAGTGGTCAGCTCTATTCTGTCATAGACACGGAACTGTGCATAAACAGTTCTGTCATCATAGACTATCTTTCGGAACATTATACGTTTGTCAGTTCTGATAAGACAACACTTCAGTATTGCTTTACAACACCAGACAAGTCCCTGGTAGTAACCACGGTCAAAATTTCAGACTCTTGCTTCAATATCAACTACTCCTTCGTCTATTAAGGCGCAGGAAACGAAAAAACACCACCAAGAGAGTTCTCTTGATGGTGTTTTTTTCATGCGCTGATGTACTCACGTCCACAAGTAAACGTTGATACAAGTATTAACGTAAACGTGTGGACGTGTATCAATATAAACGTAACTACATGTATAAATGTGTACGTGTAAACACGAATACAATGATACATGAGTTTCGAGAGAGTAGGGTGTAAGATAGAAGCCGACCTTATCTGCTTCAAACTTACACCTTTAAGGATATAATCATTCCTCCCGAGTAAGTGAACCTTACATGATCACATTCTATGGAGTTATGTCTTCTCTTTAAGTTAAAATGCTTCGCCCCACACCAAGCAGTATGCCTGTTTAGACAATTTGAGAGTCTTGATATTCATGTCAGCGTAGCGTGACGTGAGAGTCAAGACACTCTTGCCTAAAGGAGCAAACCGGACCAACTCGCCGCCATCAAGTCAGGATCGGTGTCAGAGCCACTGATGCTGCCGTTCTGTCTTCAAGTCCGTCCTTTACGTTTGCTCTGGCAGACATATTGCACCCTCCCTTTTTTGCGCATACGTAGGAGTATGCTTGTCATTATAGAGCTACATAGCTGTCAATTCATATTTATAATCGTTGCCCTCGCCAGACAAAGCATGAAAAGGCAGTTTGCCATAGAGACTTTCCTTTCTTGGTCAGCAAAGCATGACTAATACAGGAAATACACTCTGTCAAAGGACTCGAACGGAAAGATCTTCATACATGAAATCATGATACTGAAGGAAACTATACGCTTCCGTCAGTATTTTGCTTTCTGTTTTGTCTGAAGGTCATTCTGTTTATGTTCGAGTCTGGCTGCTTTATCATTATTTTGTCTCCCGCCCTTATAATGGAAAAAAGAAAGGCCTATCACTTTGGATAGACCTATTTATAAAAGAGGGAAAGGAATGTACCTTGTTCTGTAAGCTCCAACGAATCAATTATTGAGTCAGAGTTTATCGGTCACGTCTATAATCGTTCTTTGTCCAACCGCCCCAAAGACCTTTGAGGATGCCAGACAAAACATAGAAGACGCCGACTACGATAAGTACAGAAATGAGATCCTCCATACAAGCTTATACTTTTAATGCAAATACTATTATTTCTATATGCAAATATAATGATTTTTTCTGAAATATCAAAATTTAAATAGTTAATAATCAGAGCAAAATATGGTGTTTTTTATTGCCTTTTTGTTTATGGTCAAGTCCTAGTGTTATTGCTTTGACCATGATAATTCCCTGAATTTCTGTTGTAATTCTTTGAGCTTCTCTATTAAGAAGTCATATTCTGGAGCATCTTTATAAATAAATCCATATTTCATCTGTTCGTAGTCATTACGCAGAATTGAATCTATTTCTGTAGGTGGCACAAAGCTTATGGTCTGTGGATTATGAGTAGCATAATCTAATCCACTCCATGCTGTGAATGTCTTTCGATGTGTAACTATCTCATTATACATATCGGGGTTATTCATTGCATCGGATGCAAAGGTCTTATCCATCATCTTTACGATGTCATACATGTGTCGTGTGAGTCGTTCAAGATGAGTACATCCACCAGGTCTTGTGAATTCTTCGTGTAATAAGAAGATTTTTTCCAAGAATGTCCTGCCAGGCAATACAGTTGGAATATCCACCATTGGCATAACGAAATCCTCATTGGGGTATGCGTCCTCTATCATTGAACGCATAGCAATCTTTTCAAATGGTTCTATTAAAGAACGACAGCTTATTTCTATCTTTACTCTTTCTGGAATATAGTTTATTGTTTGGCTGAGAACAGAGTTGTATTCAACAAACAAAACTACTGGATCGAGATCACTTATGGGTGTTTCCGGGACGATAATTTTACATTCGTCAAGTATACCATATTCTTTAAGCTTTGATTCAATATCATTTGCCAATGTGTTACAAATGAACTTCTTTGATTCTTTGCGTAGTTTCGTGCGTTGAGACTTGTTTAATACTTCATCAAATCCCAAGAATTTGCGGTCAATTGCGAGGTCAATGTCTTCCGAAAAGCGTTCTATTAAATTCCACCCTTTACTAAGACTTGTGCCTCCTTTGAAGACTAACGCATCAGAGTATGGTAATGAAAATATGCTTTTCAAAACCATACTTACCCAATAGTCTTTCTCGACAGCATTTTCTACAATACCTTTTTCATCTGCTATGTTTGTGAGGATAGTCTTACGTTCCTCAGCGGAGAGTTTCGTCCAAGGTGTCATATTTTGAGTTTTTTTCTGATCCAACCAGGGGCTATATTGTAATCATACATGATAGCCTCTTTGTCTTCACATCTGTTTATGGTTTCTTTTATTATACTAAGTTGATTTTCTGTCAGATTGGCCTCGCCTATTTCTTTCATGGCACCAACTACAAGAGGGAATATATCTGTTTTGTAGGCAAAGTTTCTTGGTGCACTTCGTTTGAAAACAATAGTTCTATTGCCAATCTTGATTTCTCGTGCAGAAGCGTCCGTAAGGTATACAGCATTCATTGTAACCTGAGTAGAAAGTCCAAGCTTATTCAGAGCAGTAAGACCAGATGGGATAATACGAGCCTTGTCCTTCTGTGCAATAGCAGCTGCAATCTCATCAATGTTTGGTTTTAAGATTCCGAAACGATTTCGTTGAGGATATAGATAAATACCTTGTGATATACGTATTAGCATACCATCTTTTTCCAAACGCGACAAAGCACGAGTAACCAATCCGTCATTATTCAAGTCGGCGAAATCACGAACCATATACAAGGAATTCTCTCCTTGCGATACAATTCGTTCTCTAATTTGCTTTGTTAATACGTTCGACATGATGTTGTAGTGTATAATTGCGATGCAAAGATACACATTATTTCATGATTTTACAAGAAAAGTCCGAAAAACTTTAAGAATTTCGGACAAAATAACATATAAGAATATGAAAGATGACATTTACATTCAACTTAAATTGCCATTTATCAAGTGTTAAAACTGTCATATACGTCCTCAGATTTGGATGGCTCTTGTTATTTGATTGTATTTCTCTTTATATGTTGTTATCTGTATCATTATTTTTTTTCTTTTACCCTTTATTTTAATCGAATAATGTCACTCCAGCGAGTCGTTGGATTCTTGCTCTTGAAATCATGTTTGATGGCGTTTGCAAAGACGTTAGCCTTTCCCTTGCCATCTTTTTGAGTGTATTGCTGACTGCCAAGTACAATGGTCTCAGTTCCATTGACTTTGTTGATGCGGTCAATAACGGCGTCCAATCGTTTCATCTTCTCAAACTGTTCTGCATTGAAATCGAACAAATCCGGTTGGAATGGATTGCTCGGACCGATCCCCATGACAATAACACCAGCTTTCTTGTAGTGATAGCCTTTACGATAGAGTTTCTGAAGAACCTCATTGGCTGTCTTTACGATAGTTATTGTAGAACTGGAGGGTGTGAGAAGTTGCATTTCCTGAAAGTTCCAGTATTGAGGCAGGTCTTCACGGAAAGCATTGGTGTTTAGGAATACGCCTACAATGGACGCAACTGTACCTTGCTGACGCAGTTTCTCTGCACATCTGGCAGCATAGTTCGATACGTGAGTACGTAGTCCATCAAGGTCTGTTATCATACCGTTGAAAGAACGACTAGTACAGATGGATTTCTTCTTAGCCATCTCTTCATTGGGCACACAGTCTTCGCCGTTCAGTTCTCTCCAGGTACGTTCTATAACGATATTCTTGAATGTGGTTCGTACCCAACTCTGACTGTGTTCGGCAAAGTCATAGGCAGTCTTCACACCAAGAGATTCAAGTCGTGCTGCATAACGTCGGCCAATGCCCCACACTTCATCGATAGGGTAGAGCTTCAAAGCCTTGATGCGTTTTTCGTCTGAATCAATCATGCAGCAATGACGGTAACCCTGGTATTTCTTGGCGAAGTGACTGGCCATCTTGGCGAGGGTCTTGTTTGGTGCAAGCCCGATACTGACAGGCATTCCTACGTTCTGTTTAATTATCTTATGAAGGTTTTCGCCCCATGATTTTAAATCAAGATGTTCCATGCCGTCGAGATAAACAAAGCACTCGTCGATACTGTAACGGAAATATGCAGGTGCCTCCTTACGGATAATTGATACCACACGACCTGTCAGTTCACCATATAGCTCATAGTTAGATGAGAAAACTGCTATCTTTTGATTTGGAAACTGTTCTGCCAGTTGGAAATAAGGTGTGCCGGCTTTGATACCCATCTTCTTGGCTTCATTTGAACGTGCCACAACACAACCGTCATTGTTCGAGAGAACAACGACAGGCTTGTCCTTCAGGTCTGGTCGAAAGACACGCTCGCATGAGACGTAACAGTTATCGCAGTCAATGATGCCGTACATGAGTCAAAACCTTTATTTCCAGCGTTTGATAGTCCAAATCACCACACCCCATACTTCGAAGCGATCATCTGGATCGATGCGTATAGGCTTGAAGTCCTTATTGGCAGGGAGTAATTCTATATAGCCGTCTTTACGATGTTGTAAATCAAGGTACTTGATGGTGAACTCATCATTGATATAGCCAACGACAATATCCCCATGCTGAGCTTCTACGGAACGGTCAATGACAGCAATATCACCATCATTAATGCCTGCTTCAATCATCGAGTTGCCTTCCACTCTGCCATAGAATGTTGCTTCAGGATTACGAATAAGATCACGATTGAAATCCAGCGTCTCATGGCTGTAATCATCAGCTGGAGAAGGAAAACCAGCTTTTATGCCAGGAGCGAGCTGAAGTTTCAGTTTTTGTTCAAAATCACCTTGTATAATTTGAATATTAGCCATTATCTATTTGTCTATTCTATAAATTGGAATTAACCTTATTACAATATTATTCTTTTTGATATAGACATTTCCCTTTTCTGTAATGATTGGGAGATAGTCTCTTTATACTGTCAAAAGCTAACCTGTAGTCTTGGACACACCATTCCCATGCTTCTTGCATTACGTAGTTTTTATCGTAAAGTATCCATATCAACTTGTCCCATTCGTAATTAGAAGCCTTTGGCACCTTTGTTACAAAACTGCCTTTTTTCCCGCTTGGACGATTTCCTTTTACTTGGTATCTTATATTTTTAAAAACAAAATCTGCACCTTTGCTTACGGCTGTTTTATCCTTCATATATTCAGAATATTCGCTTTCTTTCATTCCAACTAACATTGCAGCATCATATTCGGAAATGGCACTTGTAATTGATGGTGCAACCCCGAAGCTTTCTTGCCATTGCAAAGCAATATCTATAAGTTTATTTCTTAAAGTCATATCACACTCAGATAAATTGGAATTTCTTTGTAGATTTTATTTATTCTCCACAACATATACATCTATTATCTATATTTAGGATTTCCTTTATAATCCCATGGGTATGCTGTATATCCCTTGTGTTCGATCCAGAGTTCCCTTGGAATGCAGTACCTGAATTTTTGTCTTTCAGATATATTATACCGTGTAACTGCAATAGGCTCAATTGCTTTTGCCCTTGGACAATATTCTAGCGCAGGAACAGCCCCCTTTTCTCCTAAAGCATCAAACTGGAATAGCAAGGCTCTGGTCTTTAATGGTCCATTGCAAAATTTACCATTGCACTCGATGGAGCGGATGAGTATTCCTCCGTATGACTTTTCATTACTCTTGAATGCAAGATCAACACCATAGTCATGGTTGAACCACTCTCCAGCCTCAGTCATACGCTTGTACGTTATATGCGCTGTGTCAGTTAAGTTATAATAAAACTCTATCTCGACCATGTGATATAATTTTTTTCCTTTTCTGATGACAAAATTGTTGAGCAAATTCTTAGCTATTCCCTTGAAAATGCTTTCAATTTTGGTAGGATCTGTCTCTGTTAACACAAGACTATTTCTTAAACATTCCAATTCTGTCATATAATAATCAAATCAACTTAATCAATTATTATATTTATTGTATTGGCACAAGTTTGCCAAATGCTTTCCAACTAATATCCTTCTTATACTTTTTAACAACGGGAACATGCACGGTAACTTGTTCCAGAGGGACATCATCAAAAGCACCATCTATCGCTGGTGGCATCTCCGAATAACAGTATATATCCGTGAGGCTATTACATGAACAGAAAGAACCGTAACCAATTTTAGTCACTCCCTCAGGAACAACGATTTCAATAAGCGATGAACATCCTTGGAATACACAGTTGTTTAATGCAGTCAAATTTCTTGGTAGCTCTACTTTTTTCAAACTTGTACATTCCCTGAAGGCAGAGCGTTCAATTTTGTATATACTTTCTGGGAACTCAATGCTAGTGAGAGCTTCACATTTCGCGAATGCTGCTTCTGGAATCACCTTTAACGATTTAGGGAACTTAACACTTTCAAGAGAAGTGCAATCAGAAAAAGCATAAGAAGCTAATGCTTTAAGACTATTCGGTAAAACAATAGATTTTAATGCTTCACAATGAAGGAAAGCCCCCTTTCCTATAGATTGGAGTCCCTCATTAAAGTTTATAGTCTTCAAACTTACACAGTTATAGAATACCTCTTCTCCTATCTCTGAAATAGTCGAAGGTATCGTTATGGATGAAAGTTGCTGACAATTGTGAAATACGCCTGACTCGATACGAGCAACACTACTAGGAATAACAATCGATTTGAGCTTAACACAATTATAGAAGGCGCGATAACCTAGTGTGGAAAGTCCCTCAGGTAAGACTATACTCTCCAACTCAATACATTCTTTAAAAGCATTGCTGCCAATTTCTTTTACACTAGAGGGTATTGTTATATTTTTTAATCCATGGCAAAATGCAAATCCATTAATTCTGGTTACACCTTCTGGTATAATTACCTTCTCGAGCTTTTCGTTTTGGTTACCTACTTCGTCACCGAGAGCAACAATCTTATATGTCACTCCGTTATAATCTATAGACGAAGGAATTATGAGTTCTGTATCGTTCTCACGGCCATACCACCTTTCAAAAATAGCCGTATGGGTATTTTCGTCAATATCATAAAAATATCGACCACCTATCTCTAATTGTACAACATTTATGAAATTTCCATCATCGTCCATACTACGATATTCAGAGCGTCTTATCTCTGTTTGCTGCGCGTACAATTGCATTATTGATAACGCAATCGTTAGAACTGTAAAAACCTTTTTCATCATTTTGCTCAAATTGTTTGATTATATGAAAAATAATGAGGACAGATAAATTTCGATTTATCTGCTTAACACCTTTCTATACCCAATCAAAGTTGACTTCTCCAGCACCAATCTCAAAGTGGTATCTGGCAATCCCTAAATCCATCTTGGTATAACCAATCATGGAAAAACCCTTCTTTGCTCTTATTTGATGGCGATTGTTTTTCACTCCAACGTGTTCAAACGAAAATTTCTGTTGGTTTACGGCTGTAGGAGCAAGCAATGCTGCTTCAACGCCTTTCTTAAACCATGATGGAGTGATGTCACTAGCATTGCTCACTTGCTCGACGGTCTTGATTTTATGGCTGACACCTTGTGTCTCACCATAACCGATGGAAATGTAGCAAGCAATTTTCTCGTCTTCGCCAAGCTCATACGTTCCTGCCACCTTCGAGTAGGAAAGACCTACCCAGCAGGTGTTCAATCCAAGAGTCTGAGCCAGCAACACCAGATGCTCACCATAATAGCCAATGCGTTCATCAAGATCTTCAGCTTTCTTTCCTGCCATGACAATATAGTTGTTGGCATTACGGAACTTCCCATATTTGGCCATTGTCCCTTGGAATGCCTTTGGCTCATTAAGGATTAACTGCATGTGCAAGTTGCCTTCACGGTTCAGAAGAACAATCTGCTCTTCCAGAACCTTGACAACATCCTCTGTCAAAGGCTCGTTTTTGTATGCCCTTACACTATGCCGGGCTTCAATAGCTTCTTGTAGTGTCATTGTTTGTCTTCTTTGATTATCGGGTTCTTTCGCTTCTCTTTTTAATCGGTCCGGAATGAGGCCCACGATTAAGTGTTATTCCGTGTTTGTTAAGTATGCGGAATATGGAACTGCGTGAACGAAATCCGCTGATATGCCAGATGTCATCGATAGAATGACCTCCGTTATACATATTCACAATCGTCATCTCCCGTTCCTGACGGCTTTTGCTGGAAGGAGACTTTGTTTTTACCTGTCTCAGTCTGATAACATGTGAAGATGCTTTCCTAAGAATGGAAATTTCGCTCGGTAAAGCACCAAACAAGTTTAACATAGCTTCGGAAGAAAGGGGAGGAAATACCTCATCCTTGGAATCTACTTTGTCGCGGATGCTGATGATGCGGATAACCTTGATACGGCATAACTCCAGAAAGACAGATAGTTCACGAACTCCACGAAGGGCGTTACTGAATTTGCTAAGTACAAGCACATCTCCACGCTCCAGGGTCATGAGCAGTTGTCTCCAGTCTGGACGAAGTCTTTCATTTGCCGTTTTCTCTTCAATGATACGAACGCATCCGTATTCCTTCATCCACTGAATGTCGGCTTCATAGGTGTCGTACCCTTCAGCCAAAAAAATATAACCAACTTTTGCCATCGTTTAATTGTCAGTTTTTCGTATACGTGCATGCGGACGCACGCATGTTTTCAGCGACAAAGATACGAAATTTTCTCTGGATAATTATCATACTCGATAAACATTAAGCAAAATTTGAAGAATTGTACTCGTTTTCGTTATATTTTTCGAGTATGATTTATACTTTTTATTGATGTATGATACATAATTAAACTTAAACTCAATACAAACAGGTTTCAAAGTCAAAATAAATGCTTACCTTTGTGGCGTTTATCATTCGTATAACATCGTAAATAGTATATTCTTAATCAGAAACAGAAATGAATAATTCACTGGATAATTGTATGGATAAAGTATATAATATTATACTTGTATGGTTAAATTATCATACTCGTATAATGAAGAGATTTATAGTAGCAATCCTTTCTGTATTTTTAATGGTGTCATGTAGTGATAGCAAATATGATTTTGATTTCAAATCAACCAGTCAGGCTTTGGACTGTTACCAGTCATTCTGTGATGAAACGAAAGGGAAAGAGATTGCTCATTCTGAAGATGTTGTTTCAGTACTTAAGGAATGGAAAGAGGTACGTGATACCGTGCTGTCTTTTTTGCAGAAAGATTCAGCCTATTATGCACATTCATGGATTCTATCCAGATATTCTTCCATAGATGACTCCATCAGATCCCGTCTTTTGAATATGGTACTTGAAAAGAATTTTTCGTTGAAGGATGTTGCTGTCATAAAACGTGGTTCATCAGTATATTCGAAAGACGTGGATGTGACTGCTTCGGTAGCCGGGATTCTTCCTTTCTTTTCGAGGCTCGATTCTATACCTCTTTATCATGCAGACAAGAACAAAGTCCTGTCAAGATACAGGGATTTTCTGCAAAGTGCAAAGAAAAAAGGTTGTGGTAATGCAGGGGAATTGAAGGACTTCGTCAGAGAGGAAGACAGAATCTTCCGTACATTCCTCTACAATCTCGCCGAAATGAGTGGCGAAAATCTTTCCGACATCACTAAAGGTACAGAAGAAATATGCAATAGCATCTTCAAAAGCGCTTCTCAGGGAAAGATTGATAGCAAAACAACTTTGCTTATTATGTCCTGTCGCTCAAATCGAAGGATTCTTTTGAATGCAGAAACATGTATTGAGAGTTTGCGCAAACACAGGAAACTTTCATTATCCCAAAAGAAGGCTTATTACTGGATGGCAATCCAGCCATTTGTTTCCATAGACCAATTGGGATGGGCTGCTCTTTCGGATGAACAGTTCTGTCGAATCTGTGAAGCTGCAGACGAGATACATCGTCTTGACCGAAACAGTCATGTATCGAAAGACTTGGAAAATGTTTCTCATATGGTAAATCTGATTCTGAAACTGTATCTGACTTCATACTGATACTCAAACAAACATCTATCGTATTAACTTTAATAGACTACAATATGTTCGACAAGCAAATTGAAGATTTTATTGAGCTTGCAGCCGACCTCATGCCAGGAGTATTTGCTGATACCAGTCTTGGCAATTGTGAGGTCCATGACTACTATGCTGTCATAGAGTTCAAACTTGGAAAAGCACTTTCAAAGGACGATGTCCTGGATATGCTGGAGGATAATATGGAGATGACTGTCATGTATGTCCATCACCGTTCTGTTAATACGGATATGGGTGTCAGCCTGTGCGCTTATTCCGATCATTCTTTTGATGATAAGTTTGCTGTTCATGCCCTCACGGATGCTGATGGTCTTATCCATAGGATTACGGCAACCCTATTCTTCTCTGTAGAAGTAATGATGAATCATCTCGTTGAAGACCTCGAACAGCATACAGGCACAGGAACATTCGAGTTTTCAATGTCCAAAGACGAGGTGATGACGGCTTTCTGTTAGTTCAGCTTTGATGTACAATACGGTTTATGGAAACCATATTTCTTGCCAGGTTAGCAGAGACAATTAACGAGCATCGCACCTGGATCAGAGCCGAACTCTCTGAGGAACTAGTTCCGTATTTCATCCCACATGCTGGAAATGAAAAGGTCATCTATGGCAGGTCGATGAAGCTTGAATCCTATCGATGCATGGATGGTTATTCCAAAGGACAGAAGTGGACAATCCATGAGTATGTTCTAGACAAAAGTGTACGTAAACTGAGAGCTTTCGACACACAGTTCGCTTTCAACTTCGCACGGCGAAGATTGTCATTGAAACAGATAGAGCAACTGATAGAGGAGTCTACCTTATGTCTGGTACACCTTCATCTCGACCCTTATAGTTTCTGAAAGAGACTTGGTGGTAATAAACATTATTACTTTCATTATACGATAATTCAACACTAATTTGAAGATATTATGATTCTTGCAATTCTTAATCTGCTTTTCGTAAGCGTTTTACTGTGGGTACCGCTTTTCTTCTATCAGAGAAAGTCAAGGAGAATGGTACTGTTCTGTCAGCGTATGGCACGTAGTGAATATCAACGCAGACGGTACGGCTATATGCTGCTGGCTTTTGTGCTTATGTTCCATGCCACCTGCCCTGAACTTTACGGAGGGCACCCTGGAGTATATGCATCCACAGCTCTTGCCGTATTTCTGGTATCGCCTAAATGGACAGCTTGTCTTCTTGAAGGTTTACGTAAAAGTTCTGTGGCAATGGCTATTCTTGGTTTTGTTGCAGTGGCTAACGTATTTGCTACAGGAATGTACACGCTCGCTGTTACTCTGGGTTATATTCTTTTGGCAGCAGTCTTCTATCCGACTAAGGAGATGAAAGAATATGTCTTTGATGAACCACAGTATGGCAGCTACGAAGAGCTGGAGAAAGAAACGGTTAAACATTATTTTGCCTGACATGCGTGAATACGTACGGAACAAATGTTTAATCGCCCTGATGGATTTGTCCTGTCAGGGCATATTCCTCATTAATTACAAATGAAAATTGAAATCAATGACAAAATTATCAATGCATGTAAGCTTAACCGTCCGGTGCTTGATTTGCTCTGCCCTAAAAGAAGTGGCAGATATACCAAGCTGGAAGCTTACATAGACCTGCTGGACAGAATCGCTTCCCAGAAAAATGACGATGTCCATACCGGAGAAGTGGTTAGTGTCGTACCAGGCGAGTTTGCTGTAACCATCACAGAACTCTCAGTGAAATGGAACTGGCATCGTGCCACTGTCCGCAGTTTCCTTGATTCACTTGAAGAGATTGGTGAAATCAAGAAGATAATTCAGAAGCATTGTTATAAAGTGTCCATGGTAAACCATGTGCGAATGTTCATTCCAATAGACACTCCCGAAGATATGCTTGACTATTGCAGGATTCTCTATGTGCACCTCTCCATGCGTCTTCGCAGCATGAATGAGCTTGTCCCGTTCGCAGAGCAATATTGCCGCCTCTCGGCAGAGTCGGAAGGTGTGAACCGCAGGTACTGGTGTGACGAAGCTTATATCATCCGCTTTGTTCATGCACTCATCATTTCTTCTTTTAAGGCAACAAGACAATCAGGTGAAGTCTCACTTGATTCCAGTTTTGAATCATTGATGCTTGACACACTTCGTGGTGACCAGCCATGGACGGTTGGCAAATGGATTCAGGCTGCCAGCCTGCTTGACATTGCTCTTGATGAAAAGCGCCGTCCTTCGCTGGATATGGATATGCATCATGTGTTCTCTGAAGATGATCTTTCTTTGCTGGGCAAACTTTACGACTATTACCTGTCAGTGCAGTCTCGTTGTAACAAGCCGCAGTCTCTTGCAGCGGAGTCTGTTGGTTCGTCCGAACAGAAAGACGATACTCGCAAATGATAACCGATTATTTCGGACCCTGTCAGATGTTTCTTCATTTTTTTTGCTTGGGCAAGTCTGAACGTGGTGGTTAATAAACCATACGCAAGGGCTTGCCCTTTTCAGTGCAGCGCTTGCGCAGTGTCCACTTGAAAGAAGGGAAGGGGAGCCTAATCCCCCACTTCGGCAACGAAGATGGGCTTGTTGTCCACTGAGGCAGCAAGCTGGGACAGGTGTTGGAGTGAACAATAACAAAATCAAAGATTATGGGAAAGACAGCAAAACAGGTGATAGACTTTCGTCCTTCGAAGGGAATCACCACATCTACCAGTAATGAGATACAGCGTAAGCGGTCTGAAAAGGCGAGGGCTTACGCCGAGAGCATTGGCAACTATGATGCTACTCGTGAGCATCTGAACTTTGAAGTTGTGAAAGGAGGGAAAATACAACCTGTTGACAAAACAAGAAGTATTCCTTTAAGAATCAAGGAAAACCTGAAGGCACGTGGCATCATTGACCCGAATGTGGGGCTCGATGAACCAAAGTACCGTACGGTGGTAAACTTCATTCTTGGCGGTTCCCGTGAACGGATGCATGAAATTGCATTCGGCAGTCAAACGGTTAATCTGACGAAGGGAGCTGACAATTCGCATATCCAGCGAACAAAGGATATTGAGAACTGGGCAAAGGATATGTATAATTTCTTCGCCAGAAGATATGGTGAAGAGAATATCGTATCGTTCGTTGTCCACCTCGATGAGACCAATCCGCACGGACATCTCACACTTCTTCCGATAGACGAAAGAAATAAATTCGCCTACAAAAAGATGTTTGCAGGGAAAGACAAGTATGACTATATTGCCATCAATCATGCCATTCATGATGACCTTGCAGTAGTCAATGCCCGATGGGGACTTCATCGTGGCAGCGATATTACCGAAACGGGAGCACGGCACCGGACAACAGAAGAGTATCGCCGCCAGTTAAATGATGAGTGTGTCTCCATGGAGGAACAGCTGGCTAAGGACAGAAAGACGTTGGAAGAACTCCGTAGGGAAATTCGTATGGCTGAAATACGGACCAAAGGTCTCTCTACAATGGTGGATAATCTTCTCAAACAGAAGAAGGATATTGAAGACCAGCTTGACAAGTGCTTCAGGTCGGTAGCAGACGGACAGATCAGTCCCGAAGACATGGATGCAAAAGTTCGCAGTCTACGCTCTGTGCTTGACAGGATTGAGGAAAAACTTGCAGACAAGACCGTCAAGCTTGTACAGGCAAAAGATAAGCTTACTCAGTTGCAGACTGATATGAGTGAGGTCAAACAGCGGAGAGACCAGCTGGATGCAGAAGCTAATGCATTGGCAGATACGATTACAAAGAATCGTATGGCAGGAGTGTCTGATGCTATGTACAATGTGCTGATGGAAGAGTTCAAACATGTAATGGCTAATGCGGACGATGACACCATCGAACATTTTGATGGGTCTCTGATGATGGACTTCGCCAGAAGGGGGAATGCCATAGCCCAATGCGCAGTTATGCTGGTAGGTGGCTATCTAGATCAAGCAACAGAATTTGCCGAAAGTCATGGAGGTGGCGGAGGAGGCAGTGACATGAAGTGGGGGAGAGATCCAGATGAGGATGATCGTCGCTGGGCTCGTCGTTGTGTCCGCATGGCTAACCAGATGATGAAGCCATCTGCAACCAAAAAGGTCAAGCGATGACAATATCTGCTTTTTATGTTCATTCTCGTGGTTATTCTTATTGTCAGGAATAACCGCGAGTTTGATTCGTTATGTAAAATCATACTCGGATATAAATAAGTGTTAAGTAGATGTGGAGAACTTATAAATAATGGAATATGATAGGAAAAAACATCGTTTCTTTGTGCCTGCATTTGAAAATCAACAACAGATATTAGTAAGAAACATGTTTTATAAAACTACATTTATTTTTGTGCTGTCTTTGGCATCAGTTGTCCAGACACACGCATCCATATCAAAGAGCGACAGTCTCTTTGATATGGAGGAATCTGGGGAGGCGTCTCTTTTGACTCCTCTCAGACCTGCTTATCTTTCATCTGTTACTTTAGGGGGAGATTGGCGCTCAAACTGGTTCCTGAATATTCAGGGTGGAACATCTGCTTTCGTCGGCTCTCCTTTGGGATGTGCAGACTTGTTTGACCGGACAAGACCTGTCATTCAGGTGAATGTCGGCAAATGGTTTACACCTGCTATCGGTGGACGTATCGCTTGGCAGGGAATGGAATTCAAAGACTGTCAGCTGGAGACCAGAAAATACAGATATGTTCATGCGGATTTTTTATATAACCTGACACATGATTTCTGTCTGAATGACCAGGGATTATCCAGATGGGATGTCATTCCTTTTGTTGGAGTCGGTATGATTCATAATAAGGATTTTCAATCCAATGGTAACTATGGCAAAATGTGCGGTGATACTCACCCCTTTGCATTCTCTTACGGCATACAAGGACGTTGCCGAATGACAAACCGCCTTTACCTGACTGCCGAGTTTAGCGGCATGACCACCTTCAGGAGCTTTGATGCTGCAGGTGCATCAAACCGTTTTG
Source organism: Segatella baroniae B14 (assembly GCF_022024235.1). Classification (GTDB taxonomy): domain Bacteria; phylum Bacteroidota; class Bacteroidia; order Bacteroidales; family Bacteroidaceae; genus Prevotella; species Prevotella bryantii. The sequence goes on along the minus strand of NZ_CP091799.1, from coordinate 925,770 downwards.
GAGACAATATGCTTAATCTGAGTGCTGGTCTTTCTCTCACCTTAGGAAAGCCAGGATGGAAGCGTGTTATCGATGCAAGACCATACATAAATCAGAACGACAGACTCATGGAATACTGCAACAGATTGAAAGACCGTCATGTTGAAGATGTCCGCATCATTGCGGAGTATCACAAGATCCTGGAGATAGAAGGATTGCTCGATATATATGGAGATTCCGTTGAACAAAAAGGGATGATAGCCTCCAAACGACTGTTTCCGAAGAATAACTATTCTGGACTCAATTCGCTGCGTGCCCGTATGAATGACAAGGGATTGAACGGAAGGTCGGAGAACACACAGAACTCAATGAAGAAAAGTGGCTATAATCAAGATGAGAGAACTGAGAATGCTATCGATGGGTACAAGCATGATTGTCTGGTCAGTATGAATGACAGTAATGGTTGTATTGGTGCTCCCGTCTATTTCTTCTTCAAGATTGGCACTGATGAACTGACAGAACCTAGTCAGCTGCTCAATATTGAGGGAATTGCTGGAATTGCAGTGAAATATGGTCTTAAAATGAAAATCAGTGGGGCAGCAGATTCTGCTACAGGTACTGAAGCTATCAACTGCGAATTGAGTACCAAACGTGCTGAATTCATCAAAAGGCTAATGATTGAGCGTGGAGTTGATTCCAGAAACATTACTATTCATCCCATCGGCGGTATTGACAGTTTTTCTCCTGTTACCGCTAATCGTAACAGTTGTGTGATACTTTCTTTTTGAAAGACTCATCCCATGTAAAACAAGAAAGGGTGCTGCTCTCTGAGCGGTGCCCTTTGTTTTTCCCATAACAAAAGCAGAGTATTATCAGTAATGGTAATCCTCTGCAATCCTTTGATAGTTTCAAAACTATCTTCCTCGATGATAATGAACATCTTCTTCCTCCTCTTGTTCCTGTTGTTGTGGAACATCTTTGGCGGCATGTATGTCCTGTGTGTTGTCTGTTACAACTTCAGTGGCATATCCAGATGGTTCTTCTGAACGCACCTCAAAGTAGCCAGGTGATTCGAACCTGACAGACACGGTCTCTACGGCTAGAAAAGGGGATTCTCCTTTGTCTGTAATGGCATTCTCATTTTTCTCGCCAAAAGCGGGGTAGAGGTTGAGCTCTTTATCCTTGCCTTCTTCTACTTCCGGGATGAACCCTTCGGGAAAATGATGGTCAAGAAAGGTGTCAATCAGTTCCAGTTCACGGTCGCTGATACCAGAAGTATCACCATTCAGAATATAGGGGAGTGCCCACTTTGGTATATCATAGGAGCCATAACTGATACTTTCTTTTTGCGTCTCATCCTGACTGACTTCTACACCATCGTCCAACTGAAGCTGAACCTTGTCGATATACTGATTGATCATGCTCGATGCCCTCTTGACATCCTGAAGAACGTTCTTGATATAAGATGGTTCTTCCTTCAGAGAATCAAGCCAGTTTTTCAGATAGGGTACGCTGTCTTCCTTGATGACTTTACTCATGCCATAACGCTGGGAAGTCAGAGCTGCTGTCAATTCTGCAACCAATTCTTCACGTGCATATTCCTTTGAACCAAAGGATGTTGGTTGTAGTCTGTTCAAGTGTTGTTCTGCACCTGTAGAGTGTGCCATCTCATGTGCAAGATTGGCATAGAAAGACTCTCCGCTCTTGAACTGTTTCTTCTCAGGGATGACAATTTCTGCCTTGCTGATGGAATAGTAGGCATCGTCCCCGTAAGTCGGTTTGATAGGACAAATCCATTCATTATGCGTAATCATGTGGTCGATGGCAGGGAAAATAAACTGCTCACCTTCCTGGACTTCTGGAACTTTCTGTTGTGTGTTCTGTTCTAACAATTTCTGGTAGAGTTCTGGGCGTGCTTCACAGATGTTTGTCTGTGCTACGTTGAATACATTATAGACCTGGAGCTTAGGATAGACATTGTATCGGGCTCTTTCCTCCTCGCTAAGTTTCTTGTAGTCATCGTACTTGATTCGTTCCTTCGTCTCAGAATCAACGCAAGTAAATGTCGTAATGAAGACTGGAAAGCTCTTTTCGCCCTTGTTGACTGCTACGCGTGGTAGGGTTTTGCCCTCAGAATCTCGGGTTTGCGTTCTTTCTCCTTGCTTGTCCTTTGTGAAGTTTAGACCGGTAACACGGTCAAAGGTGCACCATACGGGAAGCTCATAGCCATGTTTCTCAGCCTGCATCATCAGCATAAGTGAGTTCATGCCATTGTACTCACGTCCGCTGAGATTTTTAGGCAAGGCAACAAAGGCTCCCTTGGTGAACCATGGTTTTTTCCAGTCGCTCTGAATGGTCTCCAGCTTTTCAATCATAAGCTCTGCAAACTTGTCAAGCGCACGGTCTTCTGCTGAATGACCATCAACGTTGTAATGTTTGTTTTCTTTTGTCATAGGCTTCATGCATTAGTTCCATGTTGCGTCTTGTCCCACTGTGTAAGTTCCTTGACACGGCAGCCCAGACTGATGTTGTTGTTATACACGGTCAGGTTCAAATCTCCCTTGACATCGACTCCAACAGATGGCGCAAGCCAATCCGAACCGATAGCATTGAACTGGACGAAACGTACCCAGATAAAGGCATATTTCGCGTCTTCATTCTCTGTTGCAGATGTGATACGTTCAGAACTGTAAGCAAAGAAAATCTTGAAAGGTTTGCCTTTCTTGTCTTTCTTTATTTCGATGGTTTTCTTGCCAAGTGTGCCGCGAAACTCCATATCTCCGGTGATACTGTCCTTGTTTCCAGCATTGAAAGAGTTGATGCCGGTGGCAGAGATGTTAAGCCATATGTTATCCTCTTTTTTGTGAAAGGTGAGTACACCTGTGACCTCAATACGACTGCCAATAGTAAGCATGGAAAGATCTTCGTCACCATCTTTGGCTACGCTGATTTCAATGACCTTGTCATTTCCTGTATTGTCAGGAATGATCACTTTGATTCCGAAAGCAGAGAAAGGATTGCCTTCTCTGTTGGTACGCTTTATCGCTGTTCGGGAAAGTGTACCGCAAACTGTTACAATACATTTAATCATAATATTCTTTTTTTATAATTGTTAGTCTGGGGGCTGTTCTTTTATTGGCTATCTTCGCTGAAGGGTTTCACTCTGAGTCTCCTGCTGATCACGTGCCAGTTCATAGTTTTGGGACATTTGCTGACTGATACCGATATTGCTGATGATGCCGGCTATTCGCTGTCGTTTTACGTCATCACTCAACGTGCTATCATTGAGGGCAGCAGCTATTTTCTGCATTTCAGCGTTGCTGAGACGGTGTTTTATGGACTGGTTGCCATTTGCCATTTCAAGAGAAGCATTTCCTGATTCATCCAGCAAGAGAACACACGATTTCATGGCTGGTACCAGTTGTGTTAGGTTTATTCTTTTGCTGATTGCAGCCTCTGTTACGGCCGACATTTTTTCTTCCTGGCTTTTGTTGTCAATCTGCAGGGCAAGTACCATCAGTGAAGAAAACATTCCCATGGCCATCTCCATGACGGGGTCGCCATCTATGCCAAGACCAGTGCCACTATCCTCTGAAGAAAGTAGTTTCTTCATCCATCCCTCTGGAGACAAATCTTCCTGACGTTGCTGGCCAATGGCAGCACCATTTTCAACCGTTACGGGATTATCTACCTTGTATTTCGCAAGAAGGTCCTTACCATTACTGAGTAGTTGTTGAGACAATCCACCTTTCTGACAGATTTCTGCAATATATGCCGCGGGGTCGATATTGCGTCGTGTACCGTCTTCGCCTATAGTCTTGACTTCGAAATGCAGATGTGGGCCAGTTGATCTTGTTCCGGTATTTCCCGAGACACCAATCTTCTGACCTGCATGGACGGTATCGCCGACTTTTACATCAATAGTGGACATGTGCATATAGGTTGTCTGATACCTGGTTCCATCCTGACGGTTATACTCGATGGTAACGGTTTTTCCGCCACCATTATTGGTGTTGTGGTTTACTCCCACAATTTTGCCGTTATTCTCTGTCGCCAGTAACGGTTCATTCTTGCAGTGGATGTCAATACCTGCATGAAACTGAGTTCTGTTCTGATCCATTGGGTCACGACGGTTCCCAAAAGGTGAAGTGACGAGCAGGAACTCCGAACGTTGTAATGGAAGGGAATAGAGACCATTGGATTCTGGCTTCGCATTCAGCCCTTGTGTCTGGACCGACAGGACTTTTGCAGAGTTATCACTGTTACGGTAGTCTGCTGAGCCAATCTTCTTGCCTTCCTTTTGCGCCTGTTCTATGACCATTTTGTCATACTTCTGTAGATTGGCACTTTCAATGATGCCACATATCGTATTCACGTAGGTTTTGGAACTTGCATAACCTCCTGCCTTGATGCCTGTAGCCCATCCTCGATAGTCGTCAGGAGCAAGCTTTGCACAGTACTTCCGATAACGGTCACTCATGAGTACCTTAGAGTGGTCTTCATAGCTCTGGCCGACATTGTCATACTTCTTAAACTTCTCGTTAGGCTTGTCATCGTTGGCAAGGATATACGCTCCATTAAACTCTCCCTTTACGCCAAAATGGTTGTTGGCTGTTCTGGAAAGCATACTTTTTCCGTCTGCTGACTCAATGATACCCTGAGCCAGCGTTACAGATGCTGGTATGCCATATTTGCGCATCTGCAACATAGCATACTCAGCATACTGGTTGATATAATCTTCTCTGGATTTGGTCACTGTATTCTGTATTTTTTAATTGTTAACGATGGAATCCTTGGCTTTCCTCATGTCTGACTCCCTGTTTCTGGTCGGTTTGCTCCTGTTGTGATGCAATTCCCGGACTGACCAGCTCACTGATACTTCTTCTTGTGGTCTGACGTGGTGCTTCCAGCTGGTCACAGATTGCCACACGCTCTCCAGCACGGATGAGCTTGGGAAGATAGATGTCAAGTGCGTGGTAGGGAAAACCTGCCATCGCAAGGGGCTTGCCCTTATCATCCATATTCTTTGTGCTCTTGGTCAGTGTGATGCCAAGAATCTTCGAAGATTTCTCCGCATCTTCCTTATATGTCTCGTAACAATCACCGCAACGAAAAAGCAGAAGAGCATCGGGATGTTTCTTTTTAAGGTCAAGAAACTGACGGAGCATAGGGGAGAGCGTTGCAGTCTTGGCTTCCTCCTCAGATGCCTCTTTATCGGCTTTTTTCTGCTGTTTTTCTTTCTCCTCTGCTGATTCCTTCTGTTCTGCTTCCTGTCTGTCGTTATCTTCCTGGAATGCAGCTTGCTGAGTTTGTTCCCTGGACTCTGTCTGAGCCTCCTGCTCGTTCTTGTCAGTGCCCAGACCAACTGATTCGGTTTTGCCTTGACGGAGTACATCTGCAAAGAGTGTGGCTGCAAGATGGGTCTTGAAATCGCGCATGTCATCAGCAAGCCATAGTCGCTGCCATTGTTCCTGACTGACTTCACGGGGAGGTATCTTCTCCATGCCGGCAATCTTAGCGATGCAGAGAAGTCGGCTTGGTTTGTTCTCCTGTTCTTTGGTCTTGAAAATGTTTACTCGCTCTATTCTGCTGAGTTCTTCCGCAGTAGCGTCACTTTTGAAAAGTTCAACTTTCAGAGCAGAATTGTCTTTGAACTGATTATAATACTTCTGTGCCATGTCGAAGCGTACCTGCTCGGACTTTTCATCATTACCTTCTCGTATGGTATTGAAGAAGAGACTGACATCATTCTTGTCAGGATATATAGCAATGGAAGTCTCGTTCTGAGGCTTCATATACATCACCCATTTCCCTGCATCATCTTTGAGCATAAGAATCTTCTCAAAGTCGATGCTGCCAGAACGCTTGATGGCTTCACTGACATCAATCTGTGCCAATTCCTTCAGATTCCAGTTGATGAGTCGGGAAACACAGACTTCCTTATCTTCGAAGCGGCTATCATCTGGATGATAACCATGGATGCCATCGGGATTGAAGAACTTTACGGTATCAAATCCTTCTTTTTTAAGGGCAGACTCTATACGGGTCTTGTTCATGCCTGGCACTTCATTATCTACAGTAAGTGAGGCTCCGGCAGGCAGGATGACATCTGCGGTCTTTCCTGCTTTGTCACGTACTATCACCATCTCTTTTGTGTCCCTGTTCGGAATATTCCTGATTTCGTCGGCTATATAATAGTGTTTGTTCACGCTTTCATGAAGTGCGTCAATACGCTGGTCGGTCAGCGAAGGTTTCTTCTCAATCTTCTCGCCTTTTTCCATCCTTTCCAACATATCCACCGCTTGGTTGACATCTGTCTCTATACTGTCTATCAAACAGGGATTCTCTTTGAGTTCACGCTCCCAGTAATCTACCATCTTCATGCTTTCAGGTGAAAGTTTTGCCTGAATACCCATACTGAGCAGTCGGACTCCTGTGGCAAGTTCGTTGACAAGCGCATTCTGTCTGGTAGCATCGTCAGTAGTCATCTTGCCACCCTGTGCCATGATACCTTCACGGTTCAGACGCTGCGGATGCCCTGTTGCACTGATAAGTTGGGCAACCACATCACGAGCACGGTCATCTGGGCTGTCATAGTTTTCCTCAGAGGGGATGGAAACATAATCCTCTCGTTTGTGGTAAAAGGCAATACCATTGTCTGACATGCGTACATCCACCATGTTCTCACGTGCCTTCAAAAGCATGTCGTTGACTGTTATAGCTGCGAGGTTGCTGTTTGCCACACCTCGGTCTTCAGCGCTTCCGTGTTCTGATACAACACTGGCATAGGCTTCTTTTGCTACAAATGGTAGGGTAGTCTGATCAATGTTGAAGAGAATGCGCATCTCACGGCTGCGGACACCCTTGTACTGCTCCTGCTGTTCGGCAGTCAGCTTCAGATAATCTGTACGTGAAATTTTATCTTCGGGATTCTCTTTGTTGACATACTCATTCCAGCTATACCAGATGAAAGGTACGCCTTTTTCGCTTCCCTTAACACTTTCTCCTCGTTTCTTGGCTTCACTAAACAGGGTGTACAGGTTGGTTTTGTAGCCGTTCTGGTCGCTGTGAAGCGCCAATATGAGGGAATTGAAGGGTGATACGGTCGCCCCCTTGGGATAGAACTGTGGCGCAGTCTTGGAAGATGGATTCAACCATACACCACCATTTTGTCTGGCACTTTTCAGTGCGTTGATGAGCAGTTCGACCTGGCGTTCTGCTGCATTCTTTTCATGCTGATTCTTTTCTGTCATAAGCGTATATTTAGATTTGTACCTGTTTTACCTTTGTGCCAATGGACGTACAATACTCTGCTGCCTTTCCTCGTAATTCTCACGGGTAGTCTGTTGTACTTCACTGTCTCTATAGTTCTGTTGAGCCGTTAGTTTCATCTGATCATTTTTCTTCAGAATGGCATTGGCCAATGTATTCAGAGGCAAAGCTCCCTGATTGCAGGCATCAACGATAATAGGGGAGAGCGTAATGGTACATGGAACCTTGTCGATGGTGGCAATCAAACAGTTTCCTCTTAGTTCCGGGTCCTGTATGCGTGGGTTCAGTGGCTGGTCACTATACTGCATATAGTTCGTTTTTGTAACACCAGCGGAAGTTTCCTTTCTGTCTTCCAGAATCTCATGACCGCCTTTGTTAATCAGATTGGCTCCTCCCATGCTGATAAGCACCATCTTCAGAAGGGGATTCCTGACAAACAAACCTGCTACGATGCTCGCTATAGGAATAAGATTGTCTTTGACTTTCATTCGTGTCTTGCCAGTCAGCATACCTACAAGCAGTTCCGGCATCATAGCAAGGATGTAGCCAAGATTATGACTGACATCAGACATCCCTTTCAGTCCGAAAGAATTGAGCAAGCCGCTCCATCCGTCAGCATTGTTTTGGCTGGATTGCGTTGTTGTCTGATGCTGTCCTTCCTCTGGTTCTGTTGGATTATTGTTTTCGGAGCCTTTGACAGATGCTTCCTTCTGTGTAACCGGTTCAGAAACTGGCTGTTTGGGATGCTCATAGCATTTAGCTTTATCCGTTTTTTTAGCCTGTTCTGCCTTGTATTGTTCTCTGTATTTAGGGTCAATAATCAGGGGGATATCGTCCTTCTTTGAACGACCAGACTTGTCCAGAACTGCATTGGCAGCCAGGTCTATTCCCACGAATCGGGCAGCGCCAGACCAGCTTCCTCCTATGCCACCCATCGTAAGATAGTCTGCAGCAGCACCAAGGGCATAGCCAGTTCCCTTTTCAAGGCGCGAAGGATTGTACTTTTTCTCTGCCTGTTCTGAAATGTGGTTTTCAAGCGGAGATTTGTTCATTGCCTGCGGAAGGTAGAAGATGGTATTTGAGGCAGCTTTCTTCAGGATGTATTCAATAGATGAGCGGGGTATTTCATCCTTAATCATCTTGTCAATCATCCTTTTCTCCATATCGGGAGTAACCGTAATCTTCTGTTTCCTGAGTTCTTCCTTAACCAACAGGATATAGTCCTCTGTATGCTTTGAGTTCCATTTTCCCGTATAACGTAGCGAGTCAAGGCTGGCGGCCTGTGCTGCCATACCTCCATCGGGACCTGCTGCACCAGCCATGATGTATGACAGACTGCTCGTATGCCTGCCAATCTCTTCCAACTGTTTATGGCGAAGGTCTTTCATCACCTTGTCCATGATAGGAATGACCTTCTTGTTGAATATATCGTTACTGTTCATTTTTGTCTGTCTGTTATAGATTCATCTGACTCAGTATCTGTTCTCGTGTCTGCTCGATGGCATGATGATATACTTCCATCTGCTTGGGAAAATATTCTTCGAGCCATTCATCCTTGTCGATGTTGTCGTTGATGAATCGGATGGCGATCTGTCGGTCTATCTCGATGGCATCTTCTCCGTTCTCACTGTTGTTGAACCAGGCTTTAGTCCACCACCGCAGTCCTGAACGGTCAGGATAGACACTCACGATACGTTTGATGTCAAAGCTCTGTATGTCAATCTCCAGATTTGCCAGCGGATCCACGAGGTTGGCTGATGTTATGGCTGCATCGTATACTTTTTTTTTTCGAGTGCACTGAGGGAACTCAGATAGACATGGTGACGGAGTGCCATATAATTGAGAAAGTCTCCAATCAACAGGTTCTGTACCTTCTCAGCAATACCGACACTATGGACACCGAGCCCAAGCGGATTGGCCATGCTGGGCAGTTCTTCAAAGAAGTACCCTTTGCTGGTACTCAGTGCAAAGATATTGCGAAGAGCAAGTTCGGTGTGTTCGGGTACCATATAGAGTCCTTTGTACAGATCGTGAAGATAATCGGGAATATATCTGATCATCAGCTCTTCGATCTCCTTTCGATCTTTGTCATAAGCAGTATGTACATCCATGTCAATAGTAACAAACTCAGGTATACCTACCTTGCCCTGTTGTTCCATGCTTTTGAGATTGCCGTAAAGCATAGTAAGGAACGTTATCGGATCGAGTTCTTCTCCACGGAACCTGACTTCCATATGAAGCAACTGGTCACTGACTGCCACTGCCTGTCCAGCACGGACCTGCTTTCCATAAGTAACGAATACATTGCTCAGATGGGCATAGGTCACTTCATAGTCATCATAGCGGATAATCTGATAAACACCATGTACACTGTCATTGCCCAATCCTGTCACTATACCGCTGGCAACCGCTGATAGCAGATAGTGGCTGGCTTTAAAGTCTATACCATGATGAAAGAACGGTTCATGGGTTAGGGGATGAATCTGCTTGCCGTATGCAAGGGTCACGGTGACATCTTTGTCTCGCTCCTCAAAGGGCATACAGTAGCCGCTTTCTGACTGGAGCATCATATCTTGGGTATATTTCATGCTTTATTCTTTATGTAATCGGTTGAGTATTATCTGAATCTGTGGATGTGTTCGCGTTCTTCTTCAGGCTGTGGAACAAGGGGGAAATCAGACTTTTGAGTATGAGACTCAGCTTTGGCAGACAAGGGTTCTGACGGTTGCTTGTGACCGCTAAGAACCTGTGCCATATCTGCATTGTTTCCTATCATCATCATTCCGAGAACGGCTCCTGCAATCTTACCGAGCCATCCGAAGCGACCGAAGACGAGCAGAGCAGAAACAACCAGTCCGGCAAGACTAAGTCCCGATACATTGCCGCTTCCGAGGTTTCTGAAGAAATTACCTATCATATCACCTCCATTGCCGGAGAAGATACCTCTGAGGAAGTTTGACATGCCACTCCACTTGCTGTCAACACTGGTCAAAGCATCATTCATCGTGTTTACGGCTCCTCCTACGGATTCCGTCAGCCCTGTAACGGAACTGACTGCACCATCCATCTTCTGACTAATGCCATTGATGGTGCCTTCTCCTACGACTGCATCACCGACAATTCTCGCAACACTTTTGTCGGTGGTGAGCTTTTCCCAACCGACATAGGCGGCAGCCCCTCCTGCGGCTACCGTCTTGGCAGATGTACCTAATCCTTTCAACGTCCGCTGTGGATGAACGATGGCACTACCGGCTGACTCTACGGCTGCTTTGCTGCCTCTGAGTCCCCATTTGCCGAATGATTTCAATACTGTACTCCAGCCCATATTTTTCTGGTTTAATTATTTCTTTCTAAAATCTTGCAGAACGCTTCCAGCGTGTCATGCATTTCTTTATTATCTCTTGCTTGTCTGCCTTGTCCCTGGATCCGTCTTCTATCTCGTACCATACATCGGCCATGCTTGTGTATTTGACGGCTTTGGAAAGACGTAACAGTTTCCTGTTCATGTCTTTCAGTTTCGGTCTGATGCCGAATACAATTTCCATTCTCTGTTTTTCAGTCATCTTGATATCTGATATACAGACCTGTCTGATGTCATTGACAATGTCAACGCTGTTCATGATGATTTCACGATAGATTCTATTCCGGTTAGCTGACAGAGCTACCGCAACGGCATTGCCGGGATGGGCACTCAGCTGTTTTTGGAAATTCCCTATATTGTCAGCCATCCTGCTGATTTCATGAAAGAATCCGTATGTCTGTGCAGCGTAGGTGATAATGGAATGAAAGGAATCCAGATAGTCATTGAACTCCTTCTGAAGATCCGTCGTGGCGCTCACTTCTTCTTTTATCCACACATGTCCTGTGGTTTCAAGAAGCATGGCGGCCTCTTGCTGCTTGTATTCTTTCTTTGCCTTGTCTGTATAAAGCATAATCATACCGGCAAGAGCAGGATCATTGCCTTGTGCTGTTACAGTGTCTCCCAGTTCTTTGAAGGGAATCAGGAAGAGTAGGGAAAAGAAGATAACTTTCAGAGTGTGATGCATAGTTTCCTGTATTTATGGTCTGACCATCCTTCCGCACCTAACCCATCGTTCATGTGCCTGCGAAGCAATCTCTCCATGACTTCTGTCAAGCATTCCTGCCGTAACAGAGTTCCAGACATCAGTCATCGTATAATATCGGATGCATAGCTGAAGCTGACTGAGTTTTTTGCTGAAAGCAGCAAGTCTGTCATTCAGTTCCCAAAGGGTCTTGCTGCGCTCTGCACCTGTCAGCATGTTCTCCTTTCCTCCTTTGGCAATGGCATCCTTCAATAGCGTATAGACACTGACAAGTTCCGTGGCTGTCTCCAGGTAGAGATTGTTCATCGACAAGGTCGCCACAATGCCCTGTGGATGGCTGCTGATGGCTTTTCTCAGATTGATAAGACCCAAAAATATCCGTACACCGTCGTCATAGAGATGAGAACAGGCATTCAGAGAAGATGCATATCCACTGACATTCTTGATATAGGAATTGTACTTCTTCTCCCACGAATGAATCATGGTGAACTCTGCAGCTATGGTGTTCTGCAGTAATGCGGTCTTCTCCTGATGGTCAATCTCCGTACTGACTTGATGGTTGATGAGTTCATTGCCTTCCGCAAGGGCAACATACTCTAATGGGTTGCTCGATGCTATCTGTGCATGGATATGGCTGGCACCAGACAATAGTATAACACAGACAATTCCGTATATCTTATTCATATTACCTGTTCGTGACTTCATATATGTGTTTTATCTGACGGTTCCATTCTACTCGTTCTCGGATAATGCTGACTACATCAAGGTTTTCTTTGACACCTAAAATGTCGAGTCGGGGACTGGTTCTGTCACCGCTGTAGATGCTGACCGTCTTCAGTCCGAAAAGCTGTTCAGCAAGGCTGCGGTTGACTTCGTAATCAACAACACGGTATAGCTCAATATAGTCATTTTTGCGTCTGAAAACGCCATGTTCAATGATTAACTGTTCACTTGAAACGATATATTTCAATGTGTTGAGATACAAGCATCTATATAATAGTACTAAACCAATGATACAAGCACAGACAATGAAAGGGAAACGAATGGGTGTTCCTTCCCAACCTGCTGCCAGCAACAGTAACAGGGTAATGATAAAAAGCATTCCCTGACTGATGAAATACTGTGCCCAATGGGGACGCAGTGTGATGGTTCTGAATCGTTTGATACTATCCATTGGCTATCTTCTGAAATGTCTTTTTTCTTCCTGGTCGTTGACTTCTTCTTCCATCTCCATATTGCCCTGTTCATCCATCAAAGTGGTATAGTCTACATCATGCAGAAACTTCTTTTCTTCCTTCTCGTCAGGTGTGTCATCCGTGACAGTTGTCTGCTGCTCTTTTGGTTTTTCCGTGATTATTTCCTTCTCTGCAATTCTGGCAGTTCGGTCATTTTCTTCACGAATATGTTCTTCCTTGATGTTGAGTTCCTTGCACAGTTCATCTTTGAAGGTCTTATAGCTGTCACTGCATACTTTAAGTGCCTCGCCCTTGTCTTCTGGTGCAACAAGTCTGGAAGCACAGAGTTCCATGGCTTCTTCCTTGGCATCAACATAGGTATTAAAGAGTTTTTGCAATGGCTCAGGAAGCAGGGAAATACGTTCATAGTCGAAGATGGACAAATGAAGGATTCCTTTGATGGATGGGAGAGCATCGTCCTGACGGAAGGAGTCAACATAGTCTTTGAGACTTTCTGGTACATTGGCATCGTAAAGAGGATGTTGTCTGGTCCTGATCCTGTCAAGAAGCTCATCGTTGAAATCCTTGAATCCTTGTGATGGTTCTTCGCGGATGATGTGCTTCTCCGGTACATTCTCGCGTATTGCCAATGCCTTGAACTGCTCTGCGAACCTATTACCTGCTTCATCCATATCAAAACAGAGGTGGAAACAGGCAGCTTTGGCTGTATGCATCAGTCCTTCGAGCTGTCGGGTAGAAGGATTGCCTCCCGTGCTTGCATAGATGGCTGTCTTCAGCACTTTCTTTTCCTTATAGCTGAGCTTACTGTCCTTTCCTGTCAGCATCTGATAGAATGCCATGGCATCATATGCACTTTCGAAAATGAAGACCCTTTGGGCATCCTTTAATGATGTGTGCTCTGGACTGGCTATCCACATGCCTTCACTGGCATTGGAACCTCGTGCCATGCCTTTGTACGATTTGCCATCCTTGCCTTTTCTGCCTCTTTCCTCAAAGCCAACGACCTTGTTTGGACTGCCTGGAATAGTCATTGGAAAGGCAAGATTTCTCAATACATTGCCTGATTTTGTTTCCCTTGATGCAAGGACAAACGCATGACGGAAAGCATATTGGGTACTGAGATCCAGTCCTCGCTGCTGGAAATACGGAAAGAAAGGTTTCTGTGACTCTCTGTCATCACCTTTGAACTGATGCAGTTTGTATTCTTCTATACGGAATGGCTCCAAAGGTGGCAAAGTTGTTACCGTCCTGCTGTTTCGCTCTTCTATAGGAATATTCAGAAGACGGCAGCATACGAGATTTACAAGGCGGTCTTTGTCCATCCCTGCCTGATAGTCTGCAAACATCTCTGGGTGTTCCTTGATGAAAGAGATAATGTTGTAGTTCCTTACAATTGGAGGATGAAAACAACATTGACCATTGCCGCAGACAATGAATTTATCATTATGGATGCGGTGACCGGTGCTGTCCAGGCGTATATATGTGGGATAGCGCAGACCATCACGCCTATTCAGTGTGTAGCCTGCTTCCACCAGCACATCCTGTATGCTGAGTCGTGCCTTGTAATCATCGTATGTGAGTTGTGACATAGTTGTTCTGTTATTCGTTATTATCGGGAATGACCGAGTCCTACGCCGTGTTCTCCGGCATTCAGACCTGCTTCAAAGGCTCGTGCTGCTATATCATGAGGGGAATCAACACCAGGTTTCATGTAAACGGTGTGGGGACGGCCTTCAAATTGTTCCTCAAAGATGACCGGTCCACAATGGTGATGACCATGGGTGAGTTCTCCCATAACAGCAAGTCCTGCAAGAAGGGCGCCTCCGATTTTGGCTCCGACATTGGCTTCCATTCCGGGAACGGTCTTCATATCGACTTCATTGAAGATATGAGAGAAAAGCTTCATGCGGTGGTAGTCATCGATAGCCATAAACTTGTCGTACTGCTTCTGCGTGATGTCATGGCTGATACTATCGCCATTGATAATAGCGGTCATGCGGTATTTGACTTCACTTTTCTTGTCTTTTTCCAGCTCGCCCTGCTCGTTGCGGACAGGCTCAACTTTGATGTCATCCACATTTACCTCTCGTCCGTGTACCCCTTCTCTGTACCACCCCTTGCTCTCGTTGAGCTCATAGAGGCTGTTTCCATCTACATGGGCTATACTCTTGTCCTCTTTCTCTGCCTGTAATGGCAACTGCTGTCCGTCCATTGCCACAATGGTATCATCCTGCATTGAAAGAGGATGGTTAAGCTCGGCTTCGACTTCGGGTCTGAGCTTGATGCTGATCTGCTGCTTACTGTTCAGCATGTCCATGGTTATCTTGTCTTCGAAGTCGTTACGGATGATAACATTCAGTGTGTCAATCCTTGAACGCAGTGGTATTTCCTTCAGTGAATTGCTGGTAAAAGCCTTTAGTTCTTCGTCTGTGATATCATAGACAAAATCCTGTCGGGTGGCAGCAGACTGGACAGTGAGTGTTTTCTTTTCTGGGTCAACAACAAGACCGTGACTCTGCAGGCATTCCCTCCATTTCTCATCTGAGAAATAGACTTCGCTGGTAACGAGCTCTTTGTAAGGTTTGGCATCTTCCCGGGGTCTGGGAGGTATCTGCACAGGTGTTATGACAGTTTTCAGGTCGTCGAGTACATCTCTCCGTGGAGCAGGAACGTCTTGTGTATTTCCTTTATAGTAAAAACCATAACCTCCGCTCTGTAACTCTCCTGGTTTCATGCGGTAGTCAGGACGTTCAGGAACCATGGGCGCACCTTGCATGAACAGGGCCCCACCGACTCTTCGCATATGCCATCCAGCCTGTTGTCGTGGTGTCCATCCAAGAAATGCCCGATGCGGGACCCCCCACATCATAGCTCTTTCCATTGGCATTCGTCCATACTCACCGACACCAATACGGTAGCCGTGGAGTCCCATAGCTACTCGTCCGTTGGCATTGCGTGCATGAACAAAATTCTTCGGTATGTAGAAGTCTTTCTCAACAAGCTCTGCAAATGTGTTGTAGGCAGTCTTGTTGGCATAGTTGGAACCCCAGTTACAAAGAGCTTTCATCTGCTGTGGGGTAATATTGTATGTTATCAGCGGTGAGTCGTGTCCTTGAACGGCAAGTTTCCAGACATCACCTTCACGGATGATATGTCCTTGCATTCCGTTGCGTCTCAGCAAATCTTGTAGTTCCCAGGAGAGATCTCCTCGCAGAGGTAATGAGTTTGATCTTATTGACATGGTCGTTGTCGTTTTAATGATTGTACAGTATGCGTTAGTTGTCCATGTTCTCCATCATGAGCTGATGCTTCATTTCAAGAAACTCGTAAGCGGAATCTTCATTGAGTTCCAGCTGTCGCTCAATGCAATATTCCACATATTCATCCACGTACTGTGGCTCGAACTCCTGAATACCCTCCAGATAGGAGATATTCACGTTGTCCAACACTGCGTTCTGGGCAGCAGCTGCTGCATAGTCTTTCTTTTCCATCTTGATTTGTGCTTTAATAGATTTGAGTTTAACGGTGCATGCCCATGGCTCTTGCACCTGCTTTCTTCTGTTCCTCCCAGATGGCTTCAGTATAGTCATCTTCACGAATATACTCCAGATTGCCGTTTTCGTCCTGCATCCAGCAGCCGAAAGCACCGAAATTGTACTCCTCAAACCCTTTTTTGTTGCGTTCCTTCCAAGCTTGCTCGTCACCATCATTGATGCGAAGGCCGCACTTGCTGGTCAGATCTACTCCAACTGTCACAACATCCTTATCATCAAGCACGAAAGTAACCGTATCTCCTTTTTCTAAAGCCGATGCTTCTGTCTCGCTGAAATGCTGATTTGTATAAAGGGTATTCATATTCTGACGGATAATGCTTGCAGGAGCAGAGAGAACCTGTTTGGTACCTTCGTCAATCTGCACATAGCTCAGCACTTTCTGGCCTTCTTTATCTCCAAGCTCTGCAAGAATTGCCTTACCATCCGTCAGACGGGCCTGCTGCTGGGCATCAAACATGCTGAGGTCTGCTTCACGAAGTTCAGGGAAAAAGAGGACGCCGATGCTTTGGTCTTCATTGGTGAAAAATCCGAATCGGGCTCTTGCCTTGATACTGTCGCCTTCTTCATTTGTGAATAGAACTGGCAGGACAGGTGAGCGGCGTCCGGCAGAGAGGTCTGCTAGGACATGGGTCGGCAGGTCTTCTATCATTTCTCGGGTTAGCCCGAATTGTGCAAGTGTGTTGTATGGCCACTCGCTGTCGTTAAAAAACTTTCTGTTCATTGTCGAATTGATTATGTACGTAAAAACAGTGCAAATCTAATCCTTATTTACCCTGCTGACAGATGTTTTATTTTTAACCCTTCTAAAATTGACAACATTTAATATACGAGTATGATTTTACATGAGAAATCAAACTCGCATACTAATTTATGTTATAGGCTTAGATGTTTGTCTGTAGATTCTGCCTGTCAGTCGATATTGTCTATACATTTGTGGCATGAAAACTTCAATAATACTTATGTTTGGGCTTTTGTCCCTGTCTCCACTCTGTTGTCAGGCTCAATTCTATACACTCGGACCTGTGTCGCAAAACAGGTCATTGCATATAGTAAATCCTCCAGAGCAGTTATCGCTTGCTCCAAAGGATTCTCTTGATATGTCAGATAGTGTAGGGGAGAGCTGCCAGATTTCACTGATACCACTTGTTTCTTTCCCTTTAAAACAGATTAAGGTCGTAAGCAAGTTCGGAATGAGATACCATCCTGTTTTTCATAATAAGATGATGCATAACGGCGTTGATCTGGCTGCCAACTACGAAGTGGTGTATTCCATGTTTCCGGGACGTGTTGTGCAGGTGGGTAATGACAAGCGGTCTGGTAACTTTGTAATTGTCAAAACGGATTGCTATACAGTCAGTTACTGCCACTTGTCGAAAGTGTTTGTCCGTCAGGGTGATTTCGTGGAAGCAGGAACGCCTATCTGCCGTAGTGGTAACACGGGAACATCTACAGGTCCTCATCTGCATCTAACAACAAAAAAGGATGGCAAGGCAATTAACCCTGCTATCCTTTTGGAGTATATCGTACAAGTGATGGCTATGTAGGTTGCTGAATGTTTGCAATACATACGTAACACAATCACGATTTTGTAAAATAATGTATTGAAGCATTGTTAAAACCGTAATAATCAGTCGTAATTAGTAGAAAAATATGTAAATTTGTAGGCGGATAGAGTGAGAGTACCTTGTCACTCCATAAGTTCCATATCATCAGAACTATACTCGATGAGGAATAATTGAACTGGAAATAATTGAATAACACCTCATTTAATTTTTTGTTATATGCGCATTATTATTCTTGCAACACTTTTAGCCATAGCGACTTCTGTTAAGTCCCAGACTCTTATCAAGGAAGAATCTGATTCTACATTATTGTCTGAATATAATGATGGACGGTTGTGGGCGTATCGACAGATTGATGACATTGTTGTTGGTATGACAAATTATCAAGAAAAGGATGATTACGGAAAATACTATCAAATAGCCATATTTATCAAAAATCTCGGTGATAATTCCATTACATTCAATCCAGAGAATGTAGCCTCTTTGCTATATACAAATCAGGGTGATTCTTTGGATATGCAAGTATATACCTACGAGGAGTATATGAAAAAAGTGAAGAATGCACAAGCCTGGTCAATGGCGTTGCTCGGCTTTTCTGCTGGGTTGAATGCAGGTATGGCTGGTTACCAGACAACTTATACTACTTCATATATGCCAAATGGAATGGCATATACACAAGCTCATACAACATATAACTATGCAGCAGCATCTGCTGCTAATATGGCAGCAACGACACAAATGATGACACTCAGCAAGATGATGGCAGATGATAAGAAAACCATCTCAAAGGGCTATCTGAAAATCAATACAATTCATCCTGATGAGGGTATCATAGGCTATATGAATATCAAGCGCAAAAAAGGCAGCAGAATGACAGTCAACATTCCTGTAGAAGGCAAAGTTTTTTCTTTTGATTGGGATTTAAGGAAGAAGAGCAACTAAGGTTATTGCCAGAGACATGAGCATAGATAAGAAAGGTTAATCTCATTCGTTAAGGGAAAAGAATAAATATAATGCATGGTTAAGTAAAGTATTAAATATGAATAGTGTTAAGTACGTCTTACTGAAAGGAAATGAAAATTTTCTCGACCACCCAAAGAGTATTGCTTTATTTGGTAAACTCTATTGGCGAAAGTCTACAAAGAAGCTAAATGTCGGTGATATTGTATATCTTTTCATGTCTGGTAAAGGACATTATCAAATAAGATACAAATTAGAAGTGACCAATACAAGCGTGTCTCGACCAGACGAAAAATGCTGGATAGCTCCATTTTCCCCAGATAATGATTGTTTTGAATTAACCCCCGTTGCAGCAATGTATAAGGGTAAAGAGCTTGGCTATGACGAATTGGAGGAGATAGGAATAAGCCGCTATACTCAGTATTCAGAACTTAATAAAGAACAAGTGGCCTTTATAGATAAATACTTCCAGTAATCAGTCAAAATCAAGCTCTTCAATAAATATTGTAAAAGGGGATAAATACTTAGTTTATAAGTCTTTTTTGTATGTTATATCTTTCCAATGTAGTGAAATCAGATATAGATTCTGGACTCACCATCAAAGACTTATAGTGAAGACAACCATTATATCCCTTCGAAGACTTCAAACCCTTTATGGATTGCTCAATGAGCGCTGAACGAATTGCCGTTGCAGCTTGATCTGATTCGTCAAACAATATGAGTGTACTCTTGTTTTTATCTGCCATGTCCTGCAAACGAATCTTTTCATACAGTATCGGGTCAATCCCATAAATGGCTTTGTGAACTGTCATTAATAGAACCTTCTTACGTCTGTAACTCACTTGCGGATATGCTTCTTCCAACTCTGGGAAGCGGGAGAGCATAGCTTCAAGTGTAGCCTTTTTCAGTTGTTTGGTGTCCTCGAGATGCTTTCTGAAAAGGTCAAAGAATCTGCGGACATTTTTTCTGAGAACTGGTTCACTTTCATTAATTTTCCTCTGAAGAAATTCATTATTACCATTGTCATCAAGCGTTTTAACCAGACTTGAAAGACCATTAAATATGTTCCTTACAGCATTAAAGGAATATTGTAAATTCTTTACGTTATAACCTTTATGTTCCTGTTCTCCAATATGGTAACATATTCCAATATTGTATGTACCTTTGTACCATCACTATCATATTAGTGGCTATAATAAAGATGGAGATAACATATATCAATGGTTTCATAAGTGAAGCATGTTTGAGAGGCTTGAAAGATTTCGAGCAAGTGAGGGATGCCATTATTGTGGCGAAATGTGAGGGATTTCCATACAGAGGAAGGCCAAAGGATATGGCAAGGGATGTTCTTGTTCATGTCCTCAAAGTTGTCCGTTCTGAAACAGGATTATTCCCTGTCATTATTGAGAGCTTCGGTGGTACGGATTCCAAAGGTGATTACACGACAAAAGTAGTTTTCCAAGCCGTTGGATAACTGTAGAGGGGTGTGTCACGTGACACACCCCTATCATTCTCTATTGTTAAAGTCTTACCTTGACTCTCAAATCCTCAAGATTGATAATATAGGTTTCGTTATTTGGCAACTCCACATCAACTTCAGAAGATTGAAGTTTCTGGCTTTTTACTAGTTTGCCATCAATGGTGTATACCTTTAAAACTTCATTAGGTCTTGCATTTTCTACTTTGATACCAAATGATGTGCCAAGTATTTTAGCAGATGATACTTTTGTAGAAGAAATGCCATCAGCAGAAGATTCATACACGACATTCAATGTAGTTGACGTATTGATATTAGGTGTTGTGAATCTATTGTTATCATTAAGTTTTCCTGTTATATCTTCATCATTGAATGATACTGAATGGATTTTCCAACCATCAGTTGCTTCAATAGTAAATGCATATACACTTCCTTTAGTAACTTGGGTTCTAATTAAACCTTTTTCACCCTGGATGATAGTTAAAGTTGGATCTGCAATAGTGTTTCCGACTATATTGATTGCATTGGTCACCCTTGGAGTACCATAATAGTTGTTATTACCATTTTGAGAGGCTCTCAATAGAATTTGGCCTGCAGCAATACAATCAATGTATGTTTTTGAACCGACTTTGTACAAAGAAGCTGAATTATTAGAATCCATTGTATACTCAACAGGAAGACCAGAAGAAGCCACAGCGGTTAGCTCAACTTGGGAACCAACTTGAACATTTGACAAATCTTGATTCCATTCAATAGTTTGTTCAGACTTGTTAACGGTCAATAATCCAGAGATATAAAAGAACTTATAATTAGTCGCATCACCACCAGATACATTTATTGGATAAGTACCCACATTGGATGTTGATATTGCAGAACTTTTTGCAGTTGGCTTTATAGAAAGACTATTTTCGCTATCATTACCCACAAAGCCTTCATATTCAACAGTAAATGATGGATTCTCTTCACCATAGATTCTTTCAAAGTTTCCAACCTTTGCAACCAACGGTCTCTTAATTATAGAAAAAACGCCGGGGGCATAAACAATATTGTAGTTGTTAGAACTAGCATCCTTTGCAATAATCTCATAAGTTCCCACATTGCTTGTTTGATTGGCAGTAGTTGAAAGTGTTGGCTGAACTTGCAATGCAGTGGATGCATTGTCACCATTTACAAAACCAGTACAAACATATGTGAAAGATGGATTCTCCTCATAATAAATTTTGCTTACATCCTTTGCTTTAATGGTAAGTTGAGCCGGAGTTATTGACAATGTTCCATTCGTTACTCCAGAGATCTCATAATTTCTAGGAGTACCTGTAGTCATTTCAATGGGGTAAGAACCAACAGCACTTGTTACCGTTGCTGTTGTCTTAAAGTTTGGAGAAGCAGACCAAGCTGGAATAGTTTCATCATTTTTCAGTCCAGAATAATTTAGGGTGAAGGCTGGATTTTCAGAACCATATACCTTTGTAGCATTATTTACTGATACTTCCAAGGCTGCCTTGGTAATAGTCAATGTACCAGTTTCATACTTTAGGGTATAGTTCTGTGCAACGCCACCACTAAGAGATATGGGGTAGGTTCCTACATTACTTGTT
Source organism: Segatella baroniae B14 (assembly GCF_022024235.1). Lineage (GTDB taxonomy): Bacteria > Bacteroidota > Bacteroidia > Bacteroidales > Bacteroidaceae > Prevotella > Prevotella bryantii. Next base: position 904,108 of record NZ_CP091799.1, on the reverse strand, counting down.
GGTGTCGCGGTAGTTGTTACAGTTGGTTTCGTTGTGATAACACTTTCATTATCACCATTTATAAAGCCACTATATGTTATGTTAAATGCTGGGTTATTGTCACCATAAGCCCTTGACGCATCATTAACTTTTGCCGTAAGTTCTACACTCTTAATAGTGTATCTATATGCAACTTCTGTAGAGAATGTCTCTTGACCGTTTGTAAAAGTTACTGGGATATATTCGATATATGTTCCTACATCCTTTTTTAATGTCGGCATAGATAATGTAGCGGTATAACCTGATACATTATTTCTCCAAGTAGTAGTAGGAGCATTCCCTGTATATGAAAAGGTGTTGTTATCGAACGAAATCATTTCATATACAGCACCATTGTTTATTCTAGCAGAAGGGGATGAGTAACTACTAATATCTGGAACATATGTATAACTTGTTGCAGTCCAATTAGAAGGCGGATTTTTTCCTAGATAAATCATAGTTCTTAGCACATTGCATCCAGAGAATGATGTTGAAGACATTGTCTCAACAGATGCTGGAATTACCATGGAAACAAGTTTTGAACAATACCCAAAAGAATACTCCCCAATTTTTTTAAGAGTCTCTGGAAGCGTGATTTTTGATGCTGCAGAACTATAACCAGCACGAGAAAAGCCGAATACCTGATCTCCAATTTGAGTAACTGTATAAGACAATCCGTTATATGTGATAGTTGAAGGTATGGTGTATGAATATGCTCTGTAATTATCTCCGTGCCAAGCAGACACATCATCACTAGTTACATATGCTTCTACACCAGATAAAATGTAGTACAAGTCACCGACTTTAACTCCATCTGCACAAACGCTTAATGGCAAGATAGCCGCTAGCATTACAAACATTAGTCTTCTTTTCATATTCTTGAATATTTAATAGTTATTATCTATATCTATGTAAAAACTATCGCTACTATATACACCCTTTAATCCTTGCAATATCTGATTGATACGCACAACCGCTGTATACATCTCTATATAGCTCAACGGCTAAAGGAAGTTTTGCTTGCCAAGGTATAATGAAGTGATGTATACGGAAGGTGATGTCTGATATTACCAGTTCTTCATTCAGTAAAGAATTGTCATTGACCCAAATAAAATGCCCGTTTTGGATAAATCTTCTTTGCTCTCCTATAGGCAATTCATTAAGAGAATCTGCTACGAAAGGCTCGTGAGCGTATGATATTTTGTGGCATAAAATGGAGATTGGCTTGTACATGCAACTTCGTCTTTATTTAGAACGATAAGTATAATCTCACCATCTATATTGTAGAATTGTGGATTCATTACGGCAAAGCTGATTTCGCCCACTATGCGTTGTAAAGGTACTCAAAAAATTTCAATTGTCGCTACTTTTAGTGTTACATAGGTGTGTTTTTAGATAAAATTTGCTTAAATTATGTACGAAACAATGATTTTATGCCATCTTCTCAATAAAATGTGTACATTTGCAAGGTAATGTATAGGAGCCATATTATTGGAAAGTCATTTAAAATGGAATTAAATAGTTTGATAGCATAAGCGTTGAAATGAGCCATTATTAACTACCTTGATTATGACTTCAGGGTTATTTTCAATTACCATTTTGTCAATAGGAGAAATCTGGCTATTCCCCCCATTGATAAAACGGTCTATTTCTCTATTCATGCTATCTACCAACTTGTTTTGGACACATAAGATTATAATGCGATCAAACTCTTTGGGATAGAATTCACAAGTCAGTTTGCCAATAGTGTACGACTTTCCACCACCTGTGGCAATGTCGCAGATGTGAAGACCCGGCGTAGCATATTTCTTGAAGATTCCTTCAACGTGCTCACTTAGTTGTTCTTTGTATGTAATAGACATTATTATTCTATTTTACGTGCAAAAATAATAACGTGTAGTCTCAAATCATGGTACAAGTTTGAAAATATTTTTATTATTATCTAATATTGTTTGTTTCGCGATCATGAGGATTGCTTGGCTCTTAATACTCCCAAAAAATATGAGAAATCACGAATAATTGCAAAAAACGCAATAAAAACGATAACTTTTGATAGTTTTTTATGTATTTTGACATGGAATTCGGACAATTTTATTATTTTTGCGTGTTGAATAACTAAATATGTGAATATGGAACGCAAGATTAATCGCATCAAAGTGATGCTTGCAGAAAAGGGGAAAACCAATAAGTGGTTATCCGAACAAGTAGGCAAAGATCCTGCGACAGTCAGTAAGTGGTGTACAAATGTGGCACAACCTACATTAGAGACAATGATGCAGATTGCAAAGGTACTTGAAGTGGACTTGAATGACCTTGTTCGCTTTGAAGCTTTGCCAGAAATAGACAAAAAGGAGTAAGATAATACAGAACCATGGATTTATTCTGATGAATATGTGTTCTTCTCCCTTGTTACATTTCATAAATGTCGTATTCAAGCAATCTTGGATATGAATTAAATATTGGTATATGGCAGTAAACTATTCTCCTGGTCAACGTATAACCGTTCGTGGTGAAGATTTCTTGATAACACGAGTCGAGCGTAATCATAATGGCGCTCACTTGCTTTATGCAAAGGGTATAAGTGAATTGGTACGAAATCATAGTTTTATCTTCGATACTGATTTGGATGATAATATAGAGATTGTCTGTCCTTCCAATGCTACATTGGTGAGCGACAATGACCCTCGCTGGCGTAAAACACGTCTTTTGATTGAAACTGCTCTTCGTAGCAATGCCTATTTCTCGAATAAGATTACCATCGCACAAAATGGTGCCTTTGATGTGGCAGAGTATCAGATGACTCCTACATTGAAAGCGTTTGAGTTGCCACGTCCTCGTTTGCTTATCGCAGATGGTGTTGGTCTTGGAAAGACAATAGAAGTCGGTATCTTCCTGTCTGAGATGATACGTCGTGGTCGTGGCAAACGAATTTTGGTATGCGCTCTTAAGAGTATTCTCGCTCAGTTCCAAGAGGAAATATGGAACCGCTTTGCTATTCCACTCGTACGACTTGATAGTGTAGGTGTCGCTAAGATTCAAAACGAAATACCTCTCAACAAGAATCCATTCGACTATTACGATAAGACCATCATCTCCATCGATACGTTAAAGAACAATGGTCGTTTCCGTGCCTGGTTGGAGAAAACTCATTGGGACATCATAGTCATTGATGAGTGTCACAAGGTTGCCAATGAAGACAGCCTTCGTGGAGATCTTGCCCAGTTCCTCGCCCAGAAGTGTGATTCTATGATTCTTACTTCTGCTACTCCACATAATGGTTCTGCAGAATCGTTTGCCAATCTCATGCGAATGTTGGAACCTATTTCTATTCCTCGCAATGGAGAATATACTAAGGAAGACGTGATGCCATATTATGTCCGACGTTTTAAGAATGACATCTCAGATGCTCGCATCCGTAGTCAATTCCAAGAACGTAAGGTTATACCTATCGACGTAAACCTGACACCACAGGAAGAAGAAATCCTTAGTATGCAGCATGCAAAGTTTATCAATCTGAGCAACAGCAGTACTAACGATCCACTCTTTGCTCTTACCGTCTTTAAGAGTTTCCTTTCATCACCAAAGGCTGCACTTCTTACTTTGGAAGAACGTCAGAAAAAGGATGATAGCAGCGATTTGGAGAGCCTCATTACAGATGTTCGCACACTTGTTGACTTCAGTCAGGACTCACGTTATGATGCTCTCAAACTGAAATTACAAGAGATTTGGAAACAAAACAAACAGGAGCGTATCGTCATCTTCACCGAGCGTATTGCTACAATGAAATACCTCGAAGAGCGCATAACTAAAGAGTTTAATCTCAATAGTGACCAAGTGAAGCGTTTCGATGGTTCGCTTTCCGATACTGAGCAGGAAGATATGGTGAACGATTTTGCCAAAGAAGATAGCAAAATTCGTGTGTTTATATCAAGTGATTCAGGTTCACAGGGCGTAAACCTTCACTACTTCTGTCACATCATGTTCAACTATGACATACCTTGGAGTCTCATCACTCTTGAACAGCGTAATGGACGTATTGATCGTTATGGACAGAAGCAGACACCTGTTATCTATTATCTTGTGGCCAAAAGTAATCGCCAGGATCTGAAAACGGACTTCCGTATCATTGATAAACTGCGTGATAAAGAGCAGGAAGTCCACGATACTCTTGGCGATGCCATGAGTGTTATGGAATTGTACAATGTGCAAAAAGAGGAAAAGGCTATCGGTGATATGCTTCAAGGCAAGACTGACACAGACGTGCTCGAACCAGAGCCCCAACGTCGTCGCCGTCCAATGGGATTTAAGAAAGATGTTGCCAAGACTCCTGCAACGGAACGTCTGTCTGATAAGATTTTCGAGCAACGCTTCTCACTATATGAAGATGACCTCAGTTTCTATAAGGATCTTTTCGATGAGCTGGAGGCAATCGGTAGTGTCAATCATGGTGACATCGTAATGCATAGGAACGATGCGACTGTTCCTTTTGTTGAAGTAAAGTGCAACGAAGAACTTCGTGAGGTACTTTATGACATTCCACGTGAGGCGTTCCCTAAGGATAATATCTTCCGTATGGCTACCGATAAGGCTTGGCTTAACAAATCTATTGCCGATTCACGCAAGAGTATTGATAGTGAATGGAGCAAATTCCTTCCACTTTATGATTTGCATCCAATCGTGCAGTATCTACTGACCAAGTTCACAGCCTCACTACCAAAGACCCAAGCTATGGCTGTCCGTTACAACGAACTGCCACAGGGCATGAGCTATTATCTTTTCTATGGCAGTCATGGTAATGGATTGGGGCAGAACCTTGTGAGTAAGTTCTTCGTAGTGCCACTCAATGCGGATGGTCAACTCAAGGAGATGCCAATGTCTTTCCATGATTTTACTACGAAATACAGCATAAGTTCTAAATTTATGTCTGGCGCATCTGCTGATGATATAGCCATCTTACAACAGAACCTCCAACAAGCAATTGAAATGGGACTGGTTAATTACATGTACGATGCCCAGAACAAGGTTAGCGATGCAATGGAGAAACAACTGAAAGAGTATAAGCAGAAGTTAGCTGTTTGGGCTGATACTGCCAATTCTCTCTTCCCTGATGAAGATATTGCCATTACTCGTACCAATCAGTATAAAAAAGAGAAAGAAGAGATTCAGAAGATTACTGACCAGTCAAGTCAGTTCTATCAGGACCTCTTCTCGCTCGATAATGCAGACCCATACATGCGACTTCTCGCAGTATTCCATAATCTTTGATTCCTATGGCAGACAATATAACATATCGTTTTATACAGAATGTCGGAGACTATTTCCCCTCAGGTTACTTCTCTGACGATTTCATCAATAAGGTACAGAACTGTGCAGGACGCAGTTCTGACGAAATGAAGGAATTGTGTACTCCTTATGTTCAGATACGCGGTGAGTATGAGGAGTTCAAGAACTTCATCATCAACAGTCATGCCCGTAAGGAAGATGAAATAAAGCATACACACGACTGGCACACCACATTACTTCGTAAGCTTGGCTACAATACTGATCATGCTTACGAGGAGCCTTATGTAGTTAAGGAGGGTACTAACGATTCTCCTTCTGAGATTATCCCAGTCCGCCATATCATTCGTAGTGGCAATCAGGTCTCTATGCTTATCATGGAGATGCAGAACCTAATCACCATCAATGATGTGGAGCCAGATGGACTTTTTAAGCAGCAGTATGAGGGTGATACAACTTCTAATCACCAGCGTTACAATGCGGGGCAGTGGCGTCAGGTCATTCCTGCAAAGTACCTTGACCGTGAGCGTTATCACTTCTCTCCGGCTGTTATAAACAAGGCCATCACTCAGATATTCCTTATGCCTGAGGAACGTCGTCCACACTATATCTTGATGCTTGCAGGTAACGTAGTCTTCTTGTTTGATCATGACAAGTGGGCTCGTGGCTCATACCTGCAGTTCTCACTCGACGACCTTTATTTCCAGGCACAGATTAAGGCTTATCGTTTACATTATGCTCTTTTCCACCTTCTATGCTGTAAAGAGACTCTTGCTGCAGATGGGCAGACTGTTCTCATGGACAGTCTCATCGAAGAAAGTTACAAGAATGCCTACGAGGTGACGAAAGACCTGAAGGAAGGTGTAATCTTTGCTGTAGAGACATTGGCCAATGAGGCTTTGTATTATTGGAAACAGAATAACAACATACCTGTCAGCGACTATACGGATGATACTTTCGAGGCAGAGGTGAAGGACGACTGTCTTACCATCATTTATCGTCTGCTTTTCCTCTTCTATGCTGAGAGTCGTGAAGAATTGGAAATACTTCCCGTTGGTGACGAGGTGTATAAGTTAGGTTATTCTCTGGAGTCGCTTCGTGACCTGGAGATGATGCGTCTGAACTCGCAGGCAAGTCGTGAAGGCTATTTCTTCGACGATAGCATACACCATTTGTTCTCGCTTCTTTCCAATGGACATCATGCTACCGATACCACTAACAATAAGAGTTTCCGAGTTCGTCCTATCGACTCACCGCTTTTCAACGATAAAAACCTTCATCATCTTGCCAATGTCAGAATTCGTAATATCAAGTGGCAGGAGATTATCAAGGCTCTTTCGCTCTCAAAGAAGAAAAACTATTGTGGCCGTATCAGCTATGCTAATCTGGGAGTGAACCAATTGGGTAGTGTTTATGAGAGCCTGCTTGCATTCCGTGGCTTCTATGCCGAGGAAGACTATATCGAGGTTCATAAGGCAAATGATCCTTCTGATGGCACTTTCCTCGTACCTTATAGCCGTATGAGTGACTTTGATATCAGTGAGGTATTGACCGACAACGAAACTGGAGCCCCAATCATTCTGCCCCAAGGAACCTTCGTCTATCGCTTGAATGGTCGTGACCGCCAGAAGTCTGCCAGTTACTACACGCCTGAAGTCTTGACACGCAGTACGGTAAAGTACACATTAAAATCTATCATTGATGATGTTGCTGCTAATAAGCGTAAGGCAACAGAGTTACTTGATTTGAAGATATTGGAGCCTGCAATGGGTGCTGCTGCATTCCAGAATGAGGTCATAAACCAACTGGCAGAGGCATATTTATTCCATCAGCAGCGCCAACAGCGTGAGAATGGCCTTAATAATTGGCGCATACAGCCAGACCACTATCGCGACGAGCTTCAAAAGGTGAAGGCTTACATCGCTACACATAATGTGTATGGTGTGGACTTGAATCCAACTGCTATCGAGTTGGGCAAATTGTCGCTTTGGCTGAATGTTATCCATAAGGATATGGAAACACCATTCTTTGCCAACCGTATCTGTGTGGGTAATGCTGTTATTGGCGCATGGCTGAAGGTGTATAGCAAGAACGAGTTCTATGGCATTTCTGAGCGTTACGGTGCGAAACTGAAGCCTAACAAGTGGTGGGAGAAGGCTCCACATAAGGTAAAGTTCTTCTCAAATCGTGTGAACCGTTCCATTAATGATGTCTATCACTTCCTGCTGCCCGATGCCAATATGCTTGGTGTACGCAGTATTAAGGAGCAGAAGCAGGCAAACACTGTTGCTGAGAAGCGTATGGCTGCCATACTCAAAAACTGGATAGAACCTATCGGTGCGTATGAGTTCCAAACACTTCAACGTCTGTCAGCTAAGATAGATATTCTCTTGAAGGATTATTACACCGATCAGATTTCTATCGAGAAATATACAAATAACCGCCGTGAAATATGGGATGGAATTGATCATTCTGGCTCAGATTCGCTCTTCAAAGAAGAGGAACAGGCAGAGAGCTATGCTCGTAAGCAGCAGCTTTTCGATACACGTTATGGACATAACAATGCTTATCGCAAGTTAAAACTGGCGATGGATTACTGGTGCTCTTTGTGGTTCTGGGAGTACAAGGATGCTGATAGTCTTCCTACCCGTGAGGAATATTGGGCAGATATAGAGGCACTGCTTGATGTAGATAACGACAAACTTGATAATCGTACCCGTCAAGCCTTGGAGCGTGCAGATAAGGTATGTGAAGAAGAACCTGAGTTCAGTCGCATTTCTGAGGATGAAGCTCAGATTGTTGCCAAAACACAGGAAGAGATGCTCACCGAAGCTCAGGGCAAAACTTCATTGTTCTCCGATGAGGATCCTCTGCGCCTAAAGATAGTCTGTCGATTGTCAGAGCGTTACCGTTTCTTCCACCCGATGCTGGAGTTCATCGAAGTGTTCTGGCTTCGTGATGGATTTGATATTATCTGCGGTAATCCCCCTTGGCTAAAAATGGAGGTTGATATTCAAGGTATAATGTCCGAGAAATATCCTGAGGTTGCTATTCGTAATATTAAAGCTGCTGATATTAAGCTTAAATATAAAGATAAGTTCTTCGAGGAATGTCCGGCTTTGGCTGATTTATACAATACAGAAGAGACAAGCACAACATGTACGATTGAATTCATGAATGCATATTGCTCTTATCCTATTCTGGTGAATCAGAAGAACAATTTATACAAATGTGTATTGGCAAATGGATTCGCCTTATTGAACGAGGGCGGTTTCATGGGGATGTTGCATCCCGATGGTATCTATGATGATCCAAATGCACAGACACTCCGTGAAGAGGTTTATCGTCGTTTGAAGTTTCATTTCCAATATCAAAATGAATTGACACTATTTGCCGAAGTTGATCATCATACTAAATATGGTTGTCATATTTATAGTGGTTCAAATACATCGGTGTCGTTTGATTCTATTCACAATTTATTCCACCCGAATACAATTGACGGATGCTACGCTCATGACGGACATGGCTTGTGTGGAGGAATAAAAGATGCTAATGGTAACTGGAGTACAGAGTCTCACAAGAGTCGAATTGTTCATTTCACGGAGAAGGAACTGCGTGTCCTTGCTGCGACATTTGAAGGGAATGAGGATCTTTGGCCAACTACAAAACTAGTCAGTGTTCATTCTTCCGAAATCATCAATGTACTCAGCAAGTTTACAACAGTAAGTACAAAAGCTGGAGATTTCGAGTATCTTATTGGAGATGGCCTTCGTGAGAATACAGCAGTTGAGAAGGGTGTTATGGAAAGAAATACCAGATACCCCAATATGGAGAACTATGAAATGATATATAGTGGACCTCATTTCTTTGTAAGTAATCCATATTATAAAAATCCAAGGGCTGTATGTAAGCTGAATTCTGATTATGACCCCATATCATTGTCTGACTTGGATGCAGACTATACTCCTCGCTCCAATTACAAGCCTCTTTTACCAACCAAAGTGTATGTTTCAATGGTAAACGGCTTTCAAATAGGACAGGATTCCGAGGGCAAACCACTTTATGATAATTGGATTGATTATTACAAATTGGTGTTTAGTGCTATGGTAGGGCCTTCATCAGAGAGGACACTTGCGGGGTCTATTATTCCTCCCAAGACATCTCATGTACATGCTGTCATTTCAATTGCATTTAAAGACAAGGAGCATTTGACGGAATTAACGGGAATGTGTGCTTCCTTACCTTATGACTTTTATATGAAAGCCATTGGATCAAGCAGTATTATCCCTTCGCGACTTGCCTCCTTCCCCCTCGGCATCTCCGACAAGTTCAAGCCGGCGCTCTTCTCTCGAACTCTTCTCCTCAACTGTCTTACCAAGCATTATGCAGACCTTTGGGAAGAGATGTGGAAAAAAGAGTATAAGCAAGAATCTTGGAGCATTGAGGATAACCGTCTCAAATCATTTGCTTTATTGACAGAGCAGTGGCAATGGGGCACACCATTGCGTAATTACTTTGAGCGTCGCCAAGCATTGGTAGAGATAGATGTGATAGCAGCAATGGCTCTTGGATTAAGCCTACAGGACTTGGAGATGATTTATACCATCCAGTTCCCCGTGCTCCAGCAGAACGAGAACGACACCTGGTATGATGCTGAAGGTAAGATTGTCTTCACTTGTTCAAAGGGTCTAACTGGAGTAGGTCTCGACCGCAAACGCAATGCTAAGACCAGTATGCTCGGCTGGGAAGATATTCGTGGTGAACAGATAGACGAAAATACCTATGCAGGTACATCGCCTACTCATACCCACACCATTGACCCTGCCAAGAGCGAACTCTACGGAGGTCAGCAACAAACCTTCGTAGCACCATACACCCGCTGCGACCGCATAGCCGACTACCGCACCGCCTGGGCACATTTCGAAAAGATATTTAACGAATAACAGAAGCAACTATGGCAAAATATAATAGTAAACATGACCTGTTAAAGGCAACTGATGAAGACGTCAAGAAGTTTTTCTACGATGCCAAGTTCATGGGTATATTTGATTATTATATCCCGAATGAGCTGAAAGACAAGTTTTGTGGCAAAATTACAAACATAACAATTGATGGCGAAAACAACGGTCTCTGTCCTCAGTCATTATATGTTCCACAAAAGTATAATGATTATGTCAAAGAAGGACATTGCGCATTTACATGTTTTGTCATGTTGCCTTTATTAAGGAGTGACAAACACGCGTATAAACTTCAAATTGTTCGCATAAAGAATGTTGTTGTGAAAGAAGTTAAATCCTTTGATAAAACAGAGGAGTCTTTTTTCAAACGCAATCTCCGTTTGCGCAACAATCAGTTTATAGGTCTGTTTACAGAGAATAAAGATGGAAGTTTCACCATTCGAGATATTAGACGCTCAGATTTTTCAAAATTGATACTTCAAAATGGAAAAGACCAACAGCCTATAGTATATCATCCCAAGACAAAGAAACCTGAAGACGGGAAATACTATGAGTTTTCGTGGGTTCTTAATGGAGCTAATAAGGAAGAATACATTTATTACTTCAAAGTAGATGAGTCCAAGCCAATTAAGGAAATCTCAGCATTTGAGCTCATTAAACGTCTCAAAGATGATATTATGGGATACCCGGCTGGTGCTGGCCAAAAGATAGTCAAGATGCTCGATACTCTTAAAAATCAGTTGACTGCAAGCGGAAAGGAAATCTTCATTTATGAGTTACTACAGAATGCTAATGACTATCCATATAAAGCAAATAATACTATTGAAAAAGTAAATGTGGAGTTTCATATCACCCGCGATTCTCTTGTATTTATGCATTCCGGAGCTGTCTTTAATGAGCGTAACATTGCAGCTATTTGTAGTATAAACGACAAGGAAAAAACTGATAATAAAGAAACTATTGGATATAAAGGAATTGGGTTTAAAACCGTTTTCCTTGACAATAATTACGTATATTTGCAAACAGGTGATTTCTCCTTCCGCTTTGACAGGGAGGAATCAAGGGATATTGTGGATACCCCATGGCAGATCCTGCCAATCTGGACTAACTATAATGAGCTGACTCCATCTGAAAAATATGTCTTTACAAACGCGGATAAGCAATTCCGAGTTAAGTTTTCGCTGCGTCCGACAAATATAGAGACGCTTCGTGGTTCTGGACAAAATTATGTACAAATGTTCAAAGATGTGTTTAAGAATGAGAGAGTGATTCTCTTTATTCCTAATCTTTCATCTGTTAAAGTATTTTTTAACGAGTCCGATGAACCTTTAGTTTGCAATTGCGATAATGAACATTGGCAGGTAAATCATTTTAGTGATGATGTATCACCCGAGATAACAAAATCGATCAACTTAGACATTGATAAACAAGAAGATGTTGGTGCACTAAAGATTCCGACCAAATATTATGACTTCACAAAGACGAAAGTGTCTTTTGCTTGCGAAATAGATGGCGTACAATTGAAAGAGGTCGAAGATACTCTTGTATATTGTTACCTACCTACCAAGGCAAAATGGGGCTTTAAGTTTTTGATGAATACAGATATGATACCTACAGGGCCTCGAGATGATGTGGTTATTGATTTTGAAGATCAAATCAATATAAATGCTGAAATCTCGGAAATCGCAGGAAAGAAGTTCTTTGATTGGATTAAATGCTTGTGTGACATGAAAAAATACAAGCTTAATTCAATCTTTAACCTAATACCTGTATTTGACACTTGTATAAAAGAACACGGGAAATATAAGGGACTTATAGAGAGGTTCAAGATTGGCTTTGATTCCAAAATAAAAGATGAAACTCTTATTCCTATTGCTACAGATGAATACGCCAAGGTTTGTGATACAATCTTAGATGAAACTAGTCTGATGTCAGCAGGGATTATGTCTGATGCTGATTTTATTAAGTTTACCGGTTTTACTTCCTCCTTACCAATGATGATACTCAGAAGTGACAGGGAATTCAAATCGTTTTTGCGGAGGTATTTAAAACAATTAGAGTGTGAAAAGAATATTTGGGATTTTGATGATTTGAAAGAGATTTGTTCAAATCAACATTTTCAAGAATGGATCGCTAATCAAGATAATAACAATAAATTCCTTGCGTTTCTTCTTAAGAAAGATAAACTTAAAGACTTTCTTGATGAAAAAATTTTTATCGCGGAAGGGAGTGGAAAGTTACATGCTGCCAATGAACTTTTTTACAATATCGATTTATATCTTCATGATATACAACCTTTTGCTGATAAATTCAACTATTTATCTTTGGCAACCAGAACATTCTTTAAGGATAATGCATCATGGGATGAAGCAATAAAAGGCGCATTTGCTGAATTCAACTGTTCTAGTTTTGTCAACGAAGTCCTCCTTTCTAAGGATAACATAGAAGCAACAAAGAACAAACTGAAAATTAAGTCCACATCTGTTCATTTCTACAATTTTATGGCTACATATGTGGGATTTAGTACAAGTTATCTCAACTTGCCATTTATTGACGAAAATGACACAGTAATTGATAACTTTAAGGACAAGTTTGTGTTCCTACCTGCGCCTAATGGACATGAAGTGTGTTCATCTCAATGGCTTAATTCAATTAGTATATCATTCTTATCAGATAAGTATTCTGAGACGACAAGAAAGTATTTTAGCAGTCATTTTGGTGTTAAAACATTTTCTGATTCAGTGATAATTAATGAAATCGTTTTGTCAGATGACTATATTGATGTACTTGTAAGCGCAATTAACAATGAAATTACCGTCAATATGAATTTTATTGAGTATTTATTTACTCATAAAGATGATATTCAAGGAATAGAAATTGGTACTGGTGAAGAAAAGACAATTAACTACAAACGCTTCACAGATTATGGCTTATTCTTTATAAATGGAAACAAAGAACAGAAGTATCTTAAATCTTCTGATGAGAGTGCTTTTGTAGCTATTAAGAAGGAGTATTTAGATTATGGATGGTTTGATAAGAGCTGGGCTTACTCGATATCAAATCAATATAGTTCTCAGAAGAATCAAATAGAATTGAAGGAGTTCGATGCTTTCCTTAAGAAATTTTTTGGTCTTTCCGACATGAATGATGTTAGATTTAAAAATTTAGCAAAGAACCATGTTGAAGAAATAAGCAAGACAATAGGAGCAGACGATAAGTTAAACTTGTCATTTTGGACTTTTCTATCTAAATTCCAATGGACAGATAACAGCAAAGACATCGAGGTTTTCAAATCCCTTCCAGTAATGGATATTGATGGTAATTTTATAACTGGTATTACTAATTATACAAATCTGTATTATTATGAAAATGAATTATCTGAAATATGCAATAGTAATTGGATGACCAGTGGCCTTATTACGATTTTATCACCACAATATGATTCAATTAGCAATGTATCAGCTCTGTTTAATCTATTTGGTTTCAAAATATATGAGCCACAAAAATTTGCAGCCTTTTTTGAGGATGTAATTGTGAATCAAGACATTCCGGAATCAATTCCGTTGAAAGTATCTTCTACAAGTTATAATGTAACCTTAGACACGGAAGAGAAATGTATGAACTTCCATTTGTTTATGTCTAAAAAATATACTTTATTGAATGACATAGACAAAGCATTGCTGAAGGGGACTCCCGTTTATGTATATGGCAGACAGAAGAAACGTAGGTTGGAAATTGGACGCGGTTTGTATATTCTTTCAGATGATAAGTTCGGTGTTTTGGAACAATGTTCTGCCTGTCTATTGCCAGAGATAGATGCATTAGATTCTTCATACGTCAATGAAGATAGTCTTCCATACTGGAAAGATGTTATGGGATGCGTGACAATAGATGACGAGATTCTATGTCAGTGGATAGAACAAAACTCAGAAGTTATCAGTCAAACACTTCAACTTACCAATCAAAATATTTCCTTCTGGACCTGGTTGTTTGATTCAGGAATTAGTTCACAATCCAAAATCGGAAGATTAAAAAGCCTCCCGATAATAATATTTACAGCAAGAGATGCTAACAATAAGGAAGAGAATCTGAGTTTTGCTTCTTTGAGCAAAGCGGAGGTATATATGTCCAATTCCTTCATGGGGCAAGCTCAAATAGAAGATTTTGCAAGGAAACATGGAAAGACGAACTTTGTCAGTTCATTATATATTAGAAAAACGGACAGTATTGAAAATTGGAGGCGTTTCTTCAAAAACCTTGGTGTGAAGGATGATGTTAAAGATGTCATCTATAGTATTATAATGAATGACCTGCCAACTTTACAAGACAGAAGATTCCCATGGGTTTTGGTTGATCAATATAGTAAGGAGCTGGCAGAAGAAGAGAAATTTAAAGAGATGGCACCAAAGTTGATACAACTTCAGGTTGAAACAACAACTGCCGGGGTCTTTGTACCAATAGAGAAAGCCCTTAGAATAACAGTAGATAACTATTCTACAAAGGAGCCATTCAAAATGGTCAAATTGGATGGAGAAATTTCTCGAGACTATTATGAAGACGAAAACGTAAAGAATCTCATAAACAAGATTGCAGAAGAAGCAAAAACAAAGAAGATTGCAGAACTACAACAATGGCTGGATGCAAAGGTTGATAAATACCTTCTTCTTCAAGACTCTGTTTCAACAGATGATTTCAAAGAGATACATTTTGCATTCATTAAAGAACTATTAAACCATACAGATTATGGAATCTCAAAAATACGCAATATCAAGCTATTTGACAGAAATAACAAATTATATGGTTCTGAAGATCTCTATTTAGGTTCAAAATATGAGTGTAAATGTGACTTCGAGAGATTTGGTATTGTGAAAAATTATGTAAGCGATGAGTATTTAAAATACGGTAAAGCCAAAGACTGTACATATCTTTTACGTACTTTAATTGGATGTCAAGATAGGTTTAAGGAGGTTGATATTAACTCTCTAACATCTAGAGAGTTCTCAATATACTTCTGGTGCAAATACGTTGGTTCAAAAGACATAACAATTATTTCCGCCATAAATGCGTTGATTAAGGAAGGGAAGTTTAATAATATTGCTTGTATTCCGTCTGAAAGTGAAAAAATGAAGAAAGCTTGTGAATTATATTCTTCAAGCTTGGCTGATTACATGAAGTACATCCCCAATTATCAAGAAAAGATAATAGACAAAAAGATGCAGTTTACAGAGCCTTTAATTGAGCTATGTAAACAGTGCTTGGAATCTCTAACCATCAGTGATATTATCGCATTCCTTATAAACTCTAAACCCAAAAACAGAAATCGCACAAATGTGTTGCAGTGGCTGATAGATGATAAATCAGAAGACAAAAACACATGGTTGACAACTTATATAACTCATGAAAAGGCTTTATGGCTTAATGGCCAAGGAGGACCTACTCATGTAGCACAGCTTTTGGCTATTGACCCAGGCAATTGTAGTCAGGCTTACATATTTAGGTCATCACCAAGAGTTATTGATTTGTCATACTTCCCCCAAGGACATGAGATTGAAGTATGCAATTTGTTGAGCATACCTATTTTCTCGGATGAAGATTTAGTTCCCAAACCCGTAACGACTCCCGATAGCAGCCAAACTTTAAAGGTGTCAAAAGAGATTATTAGACGTTTACTCTTGGTTATAGCATATCGTTATGGTTATGAATGGAATGACGTATTTAGCAAAATGAAACAAAAGGTGCTGGATGCGAAATACATGCTGTGTGAATCTATTAGTTATGGCTATGAGGATTTGTCAATCGATAATGAGGATTTCTATTTTGACAGTAACAATAAAGTATTCTATTATGTAGATAGTTGGCAGGACAAGAAGGTTTATGAGTCTTTTGTTAGCAAATTATGTCTGTATTTGGACATGGATCTTGATTATCGCGAATGTAAAGGAAAACTGGATGAGAACTTTAAAGACAAAAAGGTTGCCAACTATCTTAATCAAAACTGCAAATACCTTTATCAAGACGAGGAGTTTGTTTCTGTAATTAAGCAATATTGGAATGATATTGTTCCTTTCCTTGACATTAAGGTAGTGGAAGAGCCAGAAATTGATGACGATGAAGTTGTTGAAGAGATTAAGCAAGAGAAGTATTACGACGAAGAATTGAAAGTAGAGCAGCAGGAAGAACAACAAGAGGTCTCTGAACAACAAGAAGAGCAAAGTTCAGAAGATTCTCAAACAGATTCAACTCAAAAAAATAGTCAATCGGCAGATTCTTCAAAGACAACATCTTCTAATAATGCAAACAGTACCTCACATTCTGAACAGCCAACTGAATCAACTTCAGAAAACGATGAGTCACAAAAGACAGCTGAAGAACAGAAAACCGCCACAGACAGTAAAGCTACAGAGAGAAAAGAATCAACTGAAAATAAACAATCAGAGAGCAAGAAAAGTGAGAGCAAGGATTCAGGTTCAAATTCTTCTCGTCAGAGCAGTTCTTCTTCGCAACGGCAGAGGACATCAAATTATGAGCCGAAAACACCTACAGAAGAAGAGATTAGAAGGTTTAAAAATCAGTCATCGACTAAGACCTTCCCTACTGAAGACATGCAGGATAATGAATATGAAGCTCTGAATAAGATCTTGGGAGAAGGTCTATCTCCAGAAGATATTGTAACGGAGAACTATCTTGCGCAATTAAGATTCTGGAATAGTCTCAAGGAAAACGACATGGCTCCTGCTGATATTACATTGGAGGACTTTGTGCGTGACAATAAGGACGGCGACTATGAATTAACAAATGGCAAATACGTTCATAGATGCAGTGCTAGAGGTGGCATATTACACATATCACCTTCCATTTGGAACATGGTTACTGACGACAGATGCATCATTTGTGTATTTGTTGGTGCTAAGGTCAATGAGTTTTTCTATATTCACAACAAGAAAGAACTTCTTGATTGGATAGCTGAAGATGCTATTGTGATAAAACTTACGGGTTCAGAAAAGGTGGAAGCAGTAAACAGACTGTATTCTGAAATATTAATGGATAAAGGAACTGCTTATACTTTGATTCGTGTAGCGTACAATGAATCGTATAATTCTTTATTCTCGGATATTGAGAGTAATGATTTTAACCAAAAAGACATTAATGACGACGATTATGGAGACTAAAAAGATACAAAACTATCAGTATTTCTTTGGTGACCAAGTAAGAGAAATAGAACTGGAGCAAAGGACTTTGGTTAAGTCGCCAATAAATCAGCTCGTTAAAAAAGAAGAGTTGACTTTTGGTTATGTTGACCATGTAGATGTAGCAAGAGGACATGTGGTGTTCAAGTTCCCTAAAAACAGGGCTCCACGTCTAAAGATGCTGCGCTCTCTGACTATCATTTCTAAAAATGCTTGGGCTGAACTTGGACGATCAACTTCTTCATGGCAAATTCCTTTTCTTGATTTCATGAAGAACACCCAATATCATTCTCCAAATTCGGATGTGTTACCCTTATATTACACCAAAAGAGGAAATTCGGATTATGACTATGTTGGATGTTCGTCTATCAGTCTCTCGTTGTTTGACCTGTTTAAAAGGAAATGTGATGAGGGGAAGTCGCTGACGGTGCTATTCTTCATGCCATTCCCTCCTGTAAATTACCTTAATAACCTAAGTAACTATATGGAGATGTTTCCTTCTCCAGAGTTGCTTATTGAACCCAGAATAGAATACAAAGACTGGCATCCAGAGGAGCTATCATTCGATGAAAACCATCCGAACGCTATTGCTGAAACTATTGCTGAGACATTGCATAACGAGCATTGTTGTGTTGTACAAGGCCCTCCAGGAGTAGGAAAAAGCTATACTATTGCCACCATAATAACAAAATATTTGGATGCTGGAAAAACGGTTTGCGCTACGACGATGGCAAACAAAGGCCTTATAGAACTGGTTAAACAAGAACCACTGGAAGCGTACGTTAAGCAGAATCGTGTGTCAAAAACAAACTTGTCTGCTGATGAGAGAAGTGCAGTACCAGGGCTTAAGCCAGCTACAAGTACGTTAGCAGTACCTGCTGGTGAACTACTTTGTTCAACCAATTATGTTTTATCTTATGCATTCGACAAGAAACGAATTGCAGAAAATGGAACGCCAACATATGATCTTGTTGTCATAGAAGAAGCATCACAGGCATTTCTTACTGCAATAATAGCATTTAAGTCTTTGGCTAAAGACTGTCTGATTGTTGGTGATCCCATGCAGCTACCTCCTATTATTGCAAGTCCACAAAAGAACATCTATAAAACTTGGAATGCTAATACTCAAGTGGAAGGGTTACAGACATTCGCCCTTGGAACGGATGTAAAAGCATATAGAATAGTAACTACCTTCCGTCTGCCAGATGCCACTGCAAACCTTACCGCATTTTTCTATGGGAATCGGTTCTGGTCTGTACAAAAGGATAAAGTTGATTTCAGTGAATGTTCAAGCACCTATTTCCCTAAAGATGGTGGCATTCTTTATTACTACACGAAGGATTATACTAATGGAGTCGTTTCCAATACATGCATTGATGTTATTAGCAATATTATTGGCCAAATAGAGCGTTATTATCCAGAACGCTCTTTGGCGATAATATCTCCTTTTAAGGAATCTGTTCGCCAATTACAAAAGAGATTTTTGACTGATACGGCAATTGAAGACTTAACAGTTGAAACAATTGACAGAATTCAAGGTATGACGGTAGATTATGCCATTCTGTATCTTCCTGGGCGACACATCGGTTTTGCATTGGAAGAACGAAGATTTAACGTGGCCACAAGTCGTTCGAGAAGTACTACGCTCATCATCACTGACGTTCCATTAACGAGCCTACCTGTCTTGTCACCACATGTATTGGCATTTCTTAATAATAGTTATCATATAGGAGAGAGTTCTTCAGGAATGTCACAGTCGGATATGTCATTTATGGAAGAAATCTTAAGTAAAAATGATATAAAAGCCCTTTATCCAGGCATGGAGTCAATAGTTGAGCAGTTATTAGACAATAATATTCCATTCAACCATGAAGGAGATGTAGATCTCATGGACAAGGATGGTGTTGTGATTGCCACTGCAGGAATGTTGCTAAAAGAATACAATGTCGCTATAGATCCTGTTGACGAGGACTCAAAGAATATCTTCGAACGAGCAGGATATAAAGTGATTTCTTCAAATGAATTTAGTATTGAACTTCTAAAAAGATAAAATATGTTACCACTCCAACAAGCACGCGAAGTTCGTGACTCAGTTATTGAGTATATAAAAGCAACATTCCGATTCAAAGAAAAGGATGTGAGCGATGCGTTCTATCGCTTTATTGAGGATAAAGATAATGGATTATTCAAAGGACCATACGTTTCTTTGAAGACTCCGTTCGTGTCTGCTACTGCGGAGGAGAGTGCTAATATCCCATTAGATATAGCACCATCATTCCCTCCTTATAAGCATCAGTTACAGGCATTTCATCAGTTGTCTATGAAGAATGGACATAAGCCAGAGCCTACACTTCTGACTACAGGAACAGGTTCTGGAAAGACAGAGTGTTTCCTTTATCCAATACTTGACTATTGTTACCATTGCAATCAGTACGAGCGTCAGACTGGTGTAAAGGTTATCATTATGTACCCAATGAATGCCTTGGCAAGTGATCAAGCAAAGCGTTTGGCTGAAACAATCTGGAATGATCCGAGGCTGAAGGGAAAGGTAACAGCAGGCTTGTTCGTTGGCGAGGGAGTTGATGCAAAAGAATATCCTCGTGATATGGGTGAAGACCATATTATTGAGAATCGTGATGCTATCCTTGATACAGTGCCAGACATTTTGCTTACCAACTTCAAAATGCTGGACTATGGATTGATGCGTCAGCGATTTATGTCATTGTGGAAAGGCAATATTGATACTGACCAAAAGGCATTGCGTTTCATCGTGCTTGATGAGCTTCATACATACGATGGAGCCCAAGGAACAGATGTTGCCAATCTTATTCGTCGTCTGAAGCTAAAGTTGAACTTGCCAAAGGAATCTCTTTGCCCTATTGGAACTTCAGCCACTATTGGCAGTGGTCAAGATAGTAAGACGCGACTTTGCGAATACGCTACAAATGTATTTGGTGAACAGTTTGAGGAAAAGAATGTCATTGAAGAACATCGTATTCCTGTAGATGAATATATTGATGCAGTTGCGATGGGTATTCCTGACGGTAAACTCATCAAAGAATGCATATTCGGCAATAATGATACAGTAGAAACATATATCAAGCGATTGTGTAAATACTGGCTGAAAAAGAGTGACGCTACACCTGTAGAAGCTGGTCAGATTCTTAGGCGCATGGGAATCGTTCGCGATTTGCTTAACGCCTTAAAGGATGGCATTCTGACACTTGATGAACTTCAATATAAATTGGAAGACAATTCTGAGTTCAGACGATTAAGACAACAATATACGGAAAAAACATGCAGCATCGCCATCGAAAACCTCATGGCATTGATTGCATACTCTAAGCGACCTCTTACCGGCACTAAGACTGTCCCCATGTTGTATCTTCAGGTTCAACTTTGGCAGAGAGAACTAAGTGGTATTTTACGCTATGTACAGAAAGAACCTGAATTTACATGGAGAGGGAGCATAAAGTCTGATGAAGACCGTGTGGCATTGCCAATGTACTTCTGTCGTGATTGTGGAGCAAGTGGTTGGATTAGCAGAAGACTTGCTACGGATGATAAGTTCTGTAGCGATGTTCGTACTATCAACATGGCGTTTGCATCGAAAGAGAAGGACGTGGTTCTTCTCAATACAGAAATGAAACGTCATGAGGCGGTAGATGATTACATAAGCGAGAATGCAACTAATGTCACTCTTCATGTAAAGATGAAAGATCTATCAGAAGCGAGTGTAAGCGATAGTGACACAATACGTCTGCGTGTTTGCAGTAAATCTTCTTCAAACAGGAACGGTAATCAAAAGTTCATGCGTACTTGTCCTGAATGTAATGGCGGAGATACAATATGCCAGATTGGTGGCCGCACATCTACACTATCAAGTGTCGCCATCAGTCAGGTCTTGTCTAGTGACTTTGATAACGCAAATGCCGATGAAAGAAAGATTCTGGTATTTACTAATAGTGTACAGGACGCAGCACATCAGGCAGGATTCTATGAAGCACGTACTTACCGTTTCCTGTTCCGTCAGTCAATGCAGAAATATATCAATACGCTTTCTACACCAATCAATCTGGTTGAGTTGCAGAAGGGATTCAAAGAATATTGGCATGAACAACTGACGGATGAGGAATACTTTAATAGATTCCTTCCTGCGGATTTGGCAAAGAGTATAGACTTGCGTAAGAACTATCGTGTT
Organism: Segatella baroniae B14; assembly: GCF_022024235.1. Lineage (GTDB taxonomy): Bacteria > Bacteroidota > Bacteroidia > Bacteroidales > Bacteroidaceae > Prevotella > Prevotella bryantii. Next base: position 882,464 of record NZ_CP091799.1, on the reverse strand, counting down.
GCAGGTGAAGGCAGTGATTTCATGGATAATTTCAAGAAGGAGTTTGAGTTGCGAGTAGATTGGGAGATTCTCAGCGAATTTGCCCTTACTGCCCAGCTTGGTCGCACTCTGGAAAAGACTGGTGCATCAGCATCTTTCTTCAAACAAGAACTGTTGTCAGAAGTTCATGCTAAGATGACGGACTGGTTGAAGGATAATGCTATGGAGCATATCGGTGAGAACGAATCTACTTTCATACATTTCATTTATGGTGTTCTTCAGCGTATGCGAACTCATGGGGCAGTTGATCATCCATACCTTGAAAAGTATAGAAAAGAAAATCTGAATCAGTGGGCTCTGAACTGGCAATGGGATGGTCGTCATTTCTTGAACAAATCTTTAGGTGGCAGTATGCAATTTCCAAAACTTGTAGGTACTGTCCATACAGGAAAGAACCATGAAATGCTTGATATGGCAGTAATGCGTGGTGATAGTAAGCAGACATGGTATAGCAATTACTTCATAGAGGTATTTGAAGATCCTTGGATTGGAAAGAACTCTGCTCTTTTCAATGACTTTATGCGCAAACTTCTTGATACTATGGTTGAAGTAGGATTGCTCAACCGAGAGAAACAAGGTGGTGGTAATTATGCTATCAGACCTGAAAATATATGGATAAGCAATAAGGTGAAGCACATCCAGTGTGATACCTGTCAGTCTCGTTTGTGTGTTGCCGTACAAGATAATCTTGCCGAAGGAACCCATTGTCTTGACTATAAGTGTAAGGGTACATATTCGGAAGAAACGAAGCCTGAACTAAATTATTATCAGCAGGTTTACAATCGAAATCTTTCTCCTCGTGTTCATGCTCACGAGCATACGGGTTTGTTGGAGCGTTATGACAGAGAAGAACTTGAAAAGGACTTTAAACGGCATCCGCATAGTAATTCAACTAATGTTCTATGTGCTACTTCCACTTTGGAAATGGGTATTGATATTGGTGATCTGAACGTAATGGGTAATACAAATATCCCTCCAAAGCCAAGCAATTTCCTTCAGAGAGTTGGTCGTGCTGGTCGTAAGGAAGGTTCCGCTTTAGTATTGAACTATGCCCATGCTGGCGAACCTCATGATATGTATTATTACACGTATCCAGAGGAAATGATGCAAGGAGAAGTAAATACGCCCGGATGTTTCCTTGAAGCAAAGGACATTCTTAGACGTCACTTTCTAGCATATTGCATAGACACATGGACTTCATCTGATGTTCAGAATACACTTCCAAGCAATATCCGAGACCTTCATCTGCTGAATGATAACATTTTCAATGATGAAGCATTTATTCTGAACCGAATTGTTGCATTCATTAAAAATAACAAGGTTTCATTACGGTCTGCATTCTGCGATCAGTATGAGGATAAAACCCAGCCAGCACTTGGCAAGTTGTTTGAGACACTTGATGACGGTACGTTCTACAACAGGCTTATCAATGAGTTTGCTTTGCTCACCGATCGTTTGCATCATCTTGGCAAAGAACTTGAAGAATATGACAATCAAAAGAAGAGAATACAGCCAAATGACCCTGCTATTAAACAGATTGAAGAACTTATCAAAGCAACAAAAAAGCAGTATGGCCAGATAATGAGTGAAAGCATGATTGAGTATATGACAAATGTTGGACTCTTACCAAATTATGCTTTCCCTGAGACTGGAGTTAAATTGCAAGCAAATGTCTATGCCTCTCATGCAAAAGAAGATAAGGAGGGTAATGTGGCAGAACCGAAGACATTTGAGTTGACTCGTCCTGCTTCCCAAGGAATCAAAGAGCTTGCACCAGGTAATAACTTTTATACACAAAAATTCAAGCTCAATGTAAGTGGATTGAATACTTTTGATTGGAAGGACTCTTTGACAGTTATGAAGTTCTGCTCAAAATGCGACTGTGTAGCTTTAAAGGGGGATTCAGGATTTGAGGATGCTGCTTGTCCAAAATGTAATGATCCGTCATGGGGAGTCAATCGTCATCCTATATTGAAGTTTACTGGTGCAAGAAGTGTTATGCATAGCAATGACGCAGCTCTTGATGACTCCAGTGAAGATCGAGATTCTGAAAACTACATCATAAAGCGACATTATATGTTCCGTCATACGGGAGCAACAACCTCTTATGCAATCAGAGGAGTTGGTTTCGGTATCGAATTCTGCAATAATATGGAGCTATATGAGGTAAATTATGGTATGCAGATGCAGTCTGGTAGTAAAGTAGAGGTTGATAATGATACTACAGTACCGCAGAATGGATTTGTTACATGTCGATATTGTGGAAAGTCAACACCAATCCTGAGTGGGGCAACACTAGAAGATCAACATTATAAGTTCTGTACTCATAAGGATGTTGCATTTGCCGATGACAGGGATGAACATGTATTCGAGCGCCTATACCTCTATCGGCATATGCAGACGGAGGCAATAAAAATTTTGTTGCCAATACAAATTATGGATGCAAAGGCTGCTGTTGAAATGTTCAAGGCTGGTATAGAACTGGGTATGAAAGCTTACTATAAGTCTTCTCCTGAACATATTCGTATAGACTCTTACACAGAAATGAACCTTGGCACTATGCAAAAGGATCATTATCTTGTTATGTACGATACCATTCCTGGAGGTACAGGCTATCTTTCGAAACTATATAATACAGAGGAGTTTACTATTCTTCTAAGGATGGCATACGACAAGATACATGACTGCCAGTGTCAGTGGGAGGGCAAAGACGGATGCTACCATTGTATTCTTACTTATGGAAATCAGTATAAGCGTGATGCCTTCAGCAGAGAGGCAGCAGAAGCCTTGTTTGAAAAGCTTGTCAGTCATGCCAATTCATGGGAGACACTTTCAGGTTCTGTTGGCACTATTTCCCAAACTGGTGTTGCCGAAGACAGCGAACTTGAACTGAAATTTGTAAGCGCACTGAAGACAATTTGTCGAAATAATAATTGGATATTTGAAAAGGTTCCTGATGCTGATAGTTACCGATATGATATGCATATCCTTGATGGTAACACAGACATCCGTTATTATGTTATTCCTCAGTTTGCATTAGGAGGACACTATGGCGTGAGGAACTACACTGTAGCAGATTTTCAAATTATATGTATGTCTGCAACAATCAATGGAGTAGCCATTCATAACATAGAGAATCTGCCAATGTGGGCAATATTCCTTGACGGTTACGCTTTTCATGCACAGGCTCCAAATATGAGGTTCTATGGTGACAAGGAGAAACGGGATGGTATTCGCGATTCCTTAACCCACTATCTCTATTCCTGGACGCTCACATGGGACGATATACTTCTGTTTGAAAACGAAAAGGAAGATTCTCTTGATTTGAATTCTGTGACTCGTTTGATTGAATTACTGAAGAACCCACAGCCTGGTAATCTGAAGGAAACTGCTTTTGGTTGTATTGCAAATGCGGAGAATTTTATGGGCTTTGGTGGTTCATTGTATCAAGGTGAAATAACAATAGATGATAGTTGTTATGATACCCTGAACGATGATTCAACCGATGAGGAGGTTGCGATTGCCTTGGATGGGGCAATACAATATGATTGGCACCTACAGCAACTTCAATTTAATATTGATAAGGAAGAATGGGTGGGATTCTGGCGTAGGTATAATCTTTTACAGTTCTTCTCAAACAAGCCTGCGGTAACCGACGCACCTCCAACTATTGACATTGATAGAGACGAAGTAAAGATGTACTATCCTGGTTTGGAAGATATTGTTGACATATTGCTTGACAATAATATACAATTCGGTCTTGAAGGAGATGTTGACCTAACAGATTCGGATGGAATCGTTCTCGCTTCAGCAGGAATGCTTATCAGAAATTCAAAAGTTGCCATCGATCCTACTGATGATAACTCAAAGGCAATATTTGAATCAGCTGGTTATACTATCATTTATTCAGACAACTTTGATATTAACGAAATTAAAAACAAATAATATATGAGACTGTTTCTTTCTGATACATGCTACGAGCCACTTTTTGCTCTTCCTAAGAAGATACAGACTAAAGTGGTAAACTTCCAGAAAAAGTTCCGTGAGTGTACTAGTGCCAATGGAATGCATCTGGAACCAATTGCTCAGTTCAATGACGATTCAATGCGTACAGCTCGTATTGATGACAACTACCGCGCCGTCATTGGACTTGTTGATGACAATGCTTATCTACTTTATGTAGGAACTCATGAAAAAGCCTACAACTGGGGTATCCGCAAGAAACTTGTATGGAATGACCACACTCAGGCTTGCCAGTTGGTTACAATACATCAAACAACTGAGACTGTAGTCAATACAGAATCTGCGGTTACAGATGAATCATCTCCATTCTGTAATATTAATGAAGAAAAATGGCTTAAAATTGGTGTCCCAGAAGATTTGGTCAATCAGGTTAAGCTTATTAAGTCTTTGGATGATTTGGAACCACTCGAAGAGTATCTTCCTACAGATGCATTTGAGAATATCTATAATCTTCTTGACGGAGAGGATATTGATGATATTATTGCTGAAATAGAGGAAGGACAAGCAAAAGAAAATGAAGATCAGTTGCTCAGCAATAACAATAAGCGTCGTTTTGTTGAACTTACCGACGATGACGCATTGCAGCGTATTTTGGATAATGATATGGATAAATGGCAGCTGTTCCTTCATCCTTCGCAACAAAAACTTGTTGATGCAGATTATAAAGGTACAATGAAGGTTAGTGGTGGCGCAGGTACAGGTAAAACCGTAGCTGCTCTTCATCGTTTAAAGCATCTTAGTGCGAACCCGGATGCCAAGATTCTCTTCACAACATACACAAGAACTCTCAAAGAAAATCTGGAGGACTTGGTAAAGAAGATGGATATTAACCCTTCTCGTTGTACTTTGAGCAATATTGATCAGGTTCTGATAGAAACAGCACGTCAGTATAATGTTAAGGATGGCTATAAGATACTTGATTATTCAGGTGATGAGGAATCTCTAAAACTCTGGCGCGAGGTGCTTGAAACAGAGGTGACTGAATTTGATGAACAGTTCCTTTATGACGAGTACATCGATGTTATTGTGTATTTCGGCAATGCAGATGTTAAGTCATACATGATGCAGCAACGTGTAGGCAGAACAAAAGCGTTAAGTCGAAAACAGCGCATAGAAATATGGAAACTTGTAGAAAAGTATGTTTCACTTAAGCAAGAGCGTAAAGTAGTTGATCGTCTTGAATTGTTTAATGAGACAACCAAGTATTTAAATGATAACAATGTGCGTCCATATACCAATGTGATTGCTGATGAGTTCCAGGACTTCTCGAATCCTGAACTTAAATTCCTTCGTGCTCTTGTCGCAGAGGGAAGAAATGACTTGTTCCTGACCGGTGATCCTATGCAGCGTATTTACAGTGGTCGCAAGATAAACTTTAGTGCAGCTGGTATCAATGTGCGTGGTGTCCGTAGTAAGCGATTGAAGATTAACTATCGTACAACTGAACCTATCAAGAAAGTAGCTGTTGGAGTTATTAAAGGCCAAACTTACGATGATATGGATGGAGGTACAGAATCTATTAAAGGTTATGTTTCTCTCATCCATGGAGGAGAAAAGCCTGTTTACAAGATTGTCGGTAATGCATCTGAAGAAGTCAATCAGATTATTGAATGGATAGTAGAGTGCAAGCAGAATAATATTGCATTGAAAGACATTTGTGTAGCCGCTCCAAGTATGGGAATGATGAAAGAAATCCAGACTCGCTTTCATACCGACGGCACTCCTTACAGAGTTCTGAAAGGTACAGTCAAGTCAGGGGTTCAGGATGGAATTTCTCTTTGCACGTTGCACTCCTTGAAAGGCTTAGAATTCAAGGTAGTTATACTTATGGATATAAATGAGCGTAATATACCTTCAATAGCAACGGATTCATATCCGTTCTCTGGTATGGATGCCTTGGATAAAAAAGAATTCCTTTCTGCAAAACGTTCTTTGCTCTATGTAGCAATCACACGTGCTAGACAACTAGTATTTATTGTTGGATATGGAGAAGCAACAGGGTTGTTGACTCCTAATAGTTAATTTTTCATCTGTTGTTTCTTGCAAAGATGATACCACATGATTTAATAAAAGTTATATGACTGTACCATCATTATTCAAGGAATATATATGGCTCGTGAATACAATAAAACGAGCACATAGAATTACTTTTGCTGAAATACAAGAAAAATGGCTTGACACTGAAATGAGTGGGGGAGTAGAGCTTGCACGTTCTACTTTCAACCGTCATAAGGATGCCATTCAGGATATATTCGGTATCTATATCGAATGCGACCGTAAGGGTGGCTATAAGTATTATATTGGTAATGAGAATGTCCTGCATGAAGAATCAGTTCAGAACTGGATTGTTTCAACGATGTCGGTAAATGATATTATATCTGAAAGCAAGTGTCTTCACGATCGCATTCTTCTTCAGCAGATTCCTTGTGACGATTATCTTCAGATTTGTATCAAAGCAATGAAGAAGAAGGTCCGTTTGGCTGTTAAATATCGCAGATATGAATCAGACAAAATCACCGAGGCAGACTTCGAGCCATATTGCTTGAAGCTGTTTAATCAACGTTGGTATATACTGGCTCACTTCCATCGTGATGCTACACCTGAGAAGGAGGAACGTGACTACTTTGCGATTTATTCTTTTGACCGCATACAGGAAATGTCTTTGACAGATGTGAAATTTGACATTCGGGATGATTTTGATGCACAAGACTTTTTTAGTGAGTGTTTTGGTGTTTTTGCTAGTGATGAAACTTCAGCAGAACGTATCATCCTCCGTGCATATGGCAAGCAGCGTTACTATTTGCGAGATCTTCCTTTGCATCATAGTCAAAGGGCTATCGGACAAGGAGAAAACTATACTGATTTTGAATACTATGTTCGACCTACAAGCGATTTCTGTGGTCATATTCTTAGTTTGGCCAATAATCTGAAGGTAATTTATCCTCAGTCGTTGGCAGATAAAATCAGTCAGCTAGCTATTGATACACTGAAAATGTATAACATAGATGTAAAGGATAAAGTATAATTTTTATCATATTATCAAAATTTAGGAGGTTGTCCCATGATTTGGAATAACCTCCTTCTATTTTTGTACCTGTATTAAAATTGTAGAGTATGATAAATGCTAAAGGCCAGGTTAATCAGAAGTATAGAGGATCATTGTACTCTAACTTGCTGGTAGGATGCGTATTAAGCGAGCGCATAGATAAAGATCCGCTCATGAATCCGAAGATGGTTGTTAAAGAAGCCCCTTTTGTGCCTCGAGCATTGATCCGACAACAACGGACTTTCATAATGAGATGGAATCCGGAAATTAGTAGCCATAAACTTGTTGATTTTGAACATGCAATGGAAGACTTCTATACAGAAGGATTCTATTATGACTGGAGTATCTTTGATTATAAGAAAGTCCATATTGGAGACCGTTTCTTTATGTTGAAGGTCGGTAATGGCAATACGGGTATTGTCATGTCTGGTATCATCATTAGTTTGCCATATAGAGATAAGGACTGGAGCGGGAAGGGTAGGGCTACGTGGTATGTCCGAATGTTGCCCGATTGTATGATCCATCCAAACAAATCTAAAATGGTATCAATACAAGCGTTGAACTCAGCTCTGCCTGGTGTGAATTGGAATGAGGGGCATTCCGGTGTGTTGTTAAATAAAGAGCAGGCAAACAAATTCAACGAAATCTGGTATAACTACACTTTCTGCTGAAACAGTTATCTGTGAAAACCAACAGATTGTACTTCTTGTTGCTCCAACAATGTGTTACTCATTGCAAATGAGAGAACAATTCCACCACCCAAGGCATGGAACGCAGCTTTTGCCGAAGTACCTGTATCTACAACACCATCAACAATTATTGGTGTAAAGCCATCGGGAAGAGGTTTGGTTTGTTGAAATCCCATTTGCTCCTCAGTCAATGGCGTGCCGAGTTTCTTCATTAGATAGTTCGACTCTCTTGTTTTCCCAATAAGAATGTTGGCGATGGAGGAGTGGCTATATTCTGCTATAGCTTTGGCAAGAAACAAGGTCTCTTTTGCCGTTCCATGATGGTTGGGTATGGGCACAATGATAGAATCTAGCGGCACAAGTGCTGCCATTTTTCGTGCGGCATACTGAATGGCAGCTTTATCTGCATGTTTCAGATCATGGGAAATGATGTTGTTGATGCCATCGTAATATTTGCCTGTCGATAGAAAGGTAATTCCTTCCACTTCTATACAGATATAATCATCTTTTACGTTATCGTTCATATAGTAATTCAAATTCTGCATATCTGCGTCTCTCGATGGATGCCACTTTCTTACCTTTCCAGTGGCAAAAATCTATATAGTCCTTTTTGAAATCACGTATTCCTGCTTCAATCTTCTTCAGCAATTTACTCTTTGAGTATTTTCCCTTTCGGCCTAAGATACGATAGGGGCCTACATTGTAGGCAAGAGCAGCAAGCAGCAGAGAGTCCTTACCATAGCACCTGAACAAGTCACATAGTTTAGATAGGTCTTTGCGTAAAAGCTTGTCAGCCTCTCTGTGGGACATGTTGGATGAATATTGTTCTCCAGGTCTTAATTTGTGGCCATATCCTACATAGGGAAAGTCCTTTTTCCGATGCATTCCTTCATAGTACTTGATACAGCAAACAGCACGCTCGAATGGAGATATGCTGAAAATCGAATAGTACTTGGACGGCTCGGAATAACGAACTGTAGAAATAGTTCTAGCTATTGAAGATATGCTTGAAAGCATAAATGCTAACAGGCTGATAATAGACATTCTAATCATCTTTGTTTTTGTTTTAATTATGTGGAAGATTACCACTTAGACTTATAAGTGCATTAAATGTACCGTAATCAATTTCTCTGTTCCAATAGAGCTTTTGGATATAATCCAAAGTATTTCCGTATGATCCTGGTGAACCATTACCATTCTTGGCGTAAATATCTAGAAGATAGTTTGCTGTTTCCATCTTGGTTCCACTAGGGAAGTGCACCCAATGATCATCGGCGAATGATGGAATTTCGGTGATAATTCCACTTTGAGAAATACCTCCTTTGTCAGATGCAAGAAACCCATCAGAGGAACTTGACGTTCCACTTGTCGATGAACTTGTGTTTTCTCCTGTCGAATAAGATTCATAACCAAAGAAATGTGGTAAAGCCAAAGCCATAGATACAAAACACAAACAACTACCTAGGGTAATTGAAATGCGTTTTGTTATTTGTTGCGGTGCTGTCTGCATAGCCATGTAGGTACTTAGTGCTCCTACAATAGCTATGATAGCAGCAATAGCAAAACAGAGTCCTTGAACGTAAGGGGTGTAGGAAAAGATGCCATCAGATGCATCTGATAGGGCTGATGCCCCCGTCTGTGCTACACTTGGCAAGGTGACAAAGCCTATAAACAGGATAAGCAAATACTTTCTCATGATGTCTTTTCTTTTGATGGTTATACTTAATTTTTCACCTTAAACATGAGGATGGTTTTAATCATCTCTTTCACATCTTTGTTGACACTCACGAAATTCTGATATAGAATACGTTCGCGTGCATCGTCAGACGGAAATGAATAAAACTTAGGAAGCGGATATTTTTTGTAGTCAGATTCTTCCTGCTGAATCTTCTTCATGTCAAAATCTGTCTTGCAATAGAATTTTGATGTCTGGAACTCAGCTGATTCTTGGATATTCATGGAACCATTATGCCCTGTCTTCGTCTTGATGAAGTCACGTGCTGACTGACCGCATATCCAACCTGTAGGCATATCGGAAATCTTGGATGCCGGCACAAGGCTGTCCATGTTCTCATTGAGGTTAATGGATGTCTTGTCACGGTCTATCGTAACACCCTTTTTTAGTTGTACGACTTTGCCGAAGATGTCGTTGGAAAGCCATTCTAGTGTTTCTTTTGCTCGTGCAGAACCCGATACTACATTACCTACAGTGGTTATGATTTTCTGCATACCCGTCTTTCCATAGTCAGCTTCGAGCTGTGGTAATTCCTGAAATCCTAAGGCCACCGATACTTTGTTGCTACGGGCAGTACCTATCAATCGGTCAATTTTATGGAAATACAGGGTTGGCAGCTCGTCAACAATAATGCTGACTGGGATATTCTTTCCTTGTCCAGTGTTGACACGAGTAACAAGTCTGTTTAGAATAAGTGCATTCAAAGCACCAATAATACTTTCCATTTCTGGATCGTTCGCAATCAGGAGGTATGATGGATTCTTGGGATCAGATACCTTCAGGTCAAAATCATCACCATCCTTATGGAATATCCAATAGGATTCCTTGGTGGCAAGACGGGATGTATAGACTCGTAGTGTGCCAATCATACCTTCCAGCTGTTCCATTGCCTTATTTTTTAATGCTGTCTGGAAAGGACCTAACAGAGGTGCTACTTCATCATCCGTCTCTAAAACTTCAAAAATGGTCTGATAGCTCTCATTGAGGAAAGAAAGAATATGGGGCATATCAGAATATTTACCGAGCCAATAGGCAGGTTGTACCTCATTGCCGTTATTGTCAAAGACTCTGCCTGTTAACTTCATTCGTCCTGTCTTGGGCTCCTTTACCTTCTGAGCTATAAGTTTGTTGCCATTGGCGTCGTATGGCTCTTTTTCCCAATTGCAGAAAAAGTAGATACATGCAGCAAGGAAGTTGACTGCAGAGGTTTGGAAGAACTGGTCACTGCCGCCGCCACCTTCTTTCTTTCCTTTTTGCAAGGATTCTAGCAAGGTTTCTGCCGTTTCTGAAGCAGCTGCAAGGTTTGGAATATACTTCTGTTGGATAGGGTTTACGCGACGACTGTATTCAACATCTACGAAATTGATGATGTTGAACTTGAAATTCCTACCTGCTTTCTGATTTTCCGATTGGTTAACTTTGTAGTGGTAATAGAGTTTTTGAGCAAGGGTAGGGAACTTGTAGTCATACACCACCATAGCAAAGCCTTTTTTGCTATGCTGACGAATGAATGGTTCTATGATGGAGAAAGTCTTACCTGAACCTGGAGTACCCACAACCCAAGTACCTCGGAAGGGATTGATGATATTGACCCATCCTTTTCTGAATTTACCCTTGTAATAATAGCGCATAGGTATATTGACACTGTATTGGTTTTCTATGAGCTCCTGGCATTGCTCGAACGATTCATTTTCAAAATTGAAACGGTCTTTCAGAAGTCCTTCTTTCAGAAATTTACTGATGTTGTCAAGAGCTACGTGAATCAGGATGGTTCCCGTTACCGATGCAGCCATGTATAACCAATGATTCAGCGTTATGGTATAAAAGCGAACATCTATCATTTTGCCGAATAGCCAAACGGACGCAATTGTAACAAAGAAGCCTCCGACCAAAGGGTATAACACCTGTCTTCTGGCATCAAATTCCAGATGCTTCTTGTTACGTGTTCCGATACAGGTGATAAGAATCAGCACAAGAGTAGCAACCTTGCTCCAAATTATATTCCCGTCGCTATATATGAACCAGCGCTTCATGCGATTGTGTAAATCCACAACGACACCGCCCCAGTAATCAAGCAGTTCTGGGTTGATTGCATATTCAAAGAACTCAACTACAAGTGATATGTAGATGAGCGTCCTGAATATCTTATATGATGTTTGCAGTTCTTTACTCTCTTCCATTCTATTTGTTGATAGTTATGATAGGACGAATTTTATGAAATTGTTCTTTGGGCGTTTCCTGAATGGCGCCGCTATTCATTGAGTATAACCAGGCTTTATAAATTTCCTGTCCCTGAACCTCCGTGCTCGACCAATACCAGCATCCGTCAGCATCTTCAGAAAGAGGTTCTCCACCACACATCATTATGCAGGGATTAATGACATGTTTTGCGGCATAGAGCAATCTGAGTTGTGCTACAGAAGGGATATAGGCACTTTGACCATATTCCCACAAATCATAAACTGTCTGTGCAGCAGGGGAGACACCTGAGACAAACATTGCATACGTATTTTTATTGCCATCATAAGCCGTTACATCAGTTGTCGTGCTCTGTTTAATTCCTATACTGTCTGAGAACTGGACCGAATGAACATCATGCAGATATACTGCATAGCCGAGCTCACTTGATGAATTGGACGGATTGACGTAAAAAACAACGGCTATTGCTGTTCCTCCATGGGTTTTATAGTCTTCTGTACTGACAATTTTTCCTGTGGTCAGAAGAATATGGCCGGGCTTGGTAGAAATGTCAGGAAAGTCTCGATGCTCGTCGCAGGAGACGAAGAACATGGCAAACACTGTTGTTAGAATAAAGTATAATGCTTTCATTTTTTATCATTTTATAGTTGGTATTTTGAACCCAAGTACAATGCCCGTACGGAACAGATCCTCACGATTAGGAACCATCAAATCACATTTCGCCTGCCAGAAGAGCTCCCATCCTTTGCGTAGGGCATAGTTATGCTCATAGCCAATATGAATGCCACCAAGGAACTTATCTGTATTACTACCGGCACTTGCTCCTATCCGGACAGCTCCATAATTGTTACGACTACGCCATACACAGGGTTTGTAAGCAGCACCAACTCCCCACGTGCGGTAATTGTGCCAGAACGATTTTGGACATACATGACCGCATGATTCACACTCGTCCCATTTGATGTAGCCATTCAGAAATACCTCCCATGCATTATGATAGTTGGTTTCGTGTTCCCACGACAATGTGACATCAAGACCTCTTTCATACAGTGCTCCCATTCCCAGATTGATTCTGGTTCCATTACGCTGGGCATGGCTATTGGCAGAAAAACAAATCGCAGTAATAAGTATAAACAGATATTTCTTCATGATTTACTCCTCCTTTAATAGACTTGTGTAGAATGAATCTGCAGATAACACATCCTCATAATCAATGCTGAGTTGTATATTACGGCCACTTATCTGTTTCTCTGCTATCTCGATGGTAAGCACCTTGTCATTAGGGAAGGTCATCTTCTTTAGGACAATGATATTTCGGTAACCATGACGGAAAGATCTGTTTTGCTCCAAAATCAGTGACGGTGTGAGTTCAATCATTTGGGCATTTGTTGCCTTGGTCAGTTTCTTATCTGAGAGTTTGACCCGGATTTCATCGATGTCGAAACGGATATTTGTCTTGTTCTCGATGCTGTAATCGATAAAGAAGTAATCTCCAACGGCATAGATATTGTTCAGTCGCATAACCATCCTGTGCTGCTTTGTGCTTACATTACGTATTTTGGCGGATGAACACCATATCTTTCTGGCATACATTGTCATATCTTCGGTACTCATGCTAACCGCAGGATTATGGTAAGCAATTTTCTCATCTGGCAGAATCTGCTTATCCGTTACCGCTTCCTGGAGTCGGGTAGTATAGATGAGGGCATATTGGGTGCGATAACGTTCCGTTACGATTGTAATGATGGCAAGTACATCGCCATCAGCATTCGTTTCTGCACCTTCTTTAGGTTTCAGACGTATCGTATTGTTTATAGGCTGGTCCCCCACGACCTTGTCCGTACTGATGTCCACAAAACGGATTGGCTCAGTTGCCGTGATGATGGTCGTTACCTGTTCATTAACCGTAAGCTGCTCCATTTCTTCGTAAGTCTGCTGCGCCTTTGAGGGCAGAACAGAAAGAGCACAAAGCAGAAATGCACTGAATGTTTTGAATGTCTTCATATTGAATACTGTTTAATCTTGTTTCTTTTCTTTGCCATTGATGAGATACACAAATGTTCCATACTTCAACTTTGCTGAATTTTTGCGTATTGATTTGCTGACAGCATTGCTCGTCTTTTGAACGGCATTGGTTATTGCTTGGTTTCCCCATTGGACAAGCGCATTTCCTGGGGTCGTTGAACTTTGCGTTAGCGATGAAGTGTTGTTCATGGCTCCCGAAGCAACATCTTTGGTGGTCTCACGGAAATTGCTGCCTGGGACATACAATCCTTCGAGACCGTCAGTATCATAAAGGGAAAGGCTTACTTTGATAAGCTCATCATTGACAAGTATGCTCTTGATGCTTCCCTTAACTCGCTGACTGCTAAATCCAGACATCGTTGCGTATAGATAACTACCTTTTGGTATCGTAGTTTGATTGATCTCTATATCATCAAGCAGACGGAGACGAATTCGACTGCCATCGACAGCTTTGACATCTTCATCAATAATAGCCTTGATGAGCTTCGCCTCAGGTTCGTTTACTGCAATCGTATTGAAATAGTCAGATGTAACCTTGACCTTCTTCACAACTTCCTGCGGCTTTTCTTCATTAGACAATCCTCTTACTGCATTTTCGTTGATATTGACTTTGCCCTCGGCTTTATTAGCTTGGTTGGTTTGTGATTCATCAACATGGTCGGAGAATTTTTCTGTCACTTCGTTAGGATGCTGCTGTGTGGACTGTTTTCCATGTAAACGTGCCTGCTCCAGAGCCTTGTTAAGCTCTTCCATCGCTTCACGTTCTCTCTGATGTTGTTGGGCAAGCCTTTCTTCTTCGGTGTTACCCTTTGACAACTCATGGTTAGCCATAGCTTCGCCTTTTTCCTTGCTTTCCTGAAGTTGAGCGAGCATTTCAAGGTCACTGTCCGTATACTTTGATTCATATTCTTCCTTTTGTGTTTCCTCGTTGCGGTCAATGTTTTCCATAGCGGAATAGTCATCAATCTTGCCATAAGACTTGACCATGCTTTCATATTTCCCACCGATACCGTCCCCTCTCATCTTCGCTTCCGGTAATTCGGGATTCAAGTATTCTGTGGTTGTAAGATTCTTATCAGGTATCTCGGCCTTTTCCGTATGAAAGAGGTCTATGACAAAGTAGCCCACAAAAAGAGAAGGGAAGTAAATAAATAGTGGCAGTATATACTTGCCCTGTTTGAAATTGATATTCTTGAACTTATTCATTGTCATACTGATTGATTTCTTTTGATACTTTTTTTTGTGCAGATACTGCAATGTCCCGAGGTCGGTTGTGTCTCTTTCTAAGAACATTCTCCTGTCGGTCAATGGCTCTTTCATGGCTGCAGTTGTAGCTGCTTACCCAGATGAGTCTGTAAATGTTCATCGAAAAGCAGAACAGAACAAAGCCGAACACGATAACCAAGAATGCTTTCGTATGCAGATTGGCATAGTTTTGAACTCGTGCTGCAAACTTGTCAAGACGAGTCAGACGAGCGAACTTCATTCCTGCGTTCACTTCTTTCATATAGCGCTCCTTATATTTTGGGTCGTCCTTGTCTGGCATCTTTTCCCCAAACAACATTTTCTTGAAACTTCTCATATTTACATAGATTAGTAATTCATCTTGGTTTTCTGCTCAATATCCTTATTGAGAAGGGTTCTCCAGTTGGTGATGAGTAGTCCATGAGGATTGTTGTCTGTACGAGGAACACGCTTCAAATGACCTGCAGTGACCAATTCTCTCGTCAGGATTGAAGTGCGTCGCTCAATACGCTGACGGCCATAGTAGGTGAACTCCATCTTATCCTTGTCAAACTTGATACTGTCACAGAAAATGCTGAATACAGCGCTTGTGCCCATAATATTGGAATAGAATCCTTTTTCCTTCAGTGTGTTGAACTGAGCAAGTCCCGTTTCATCAACTAGGTACATCGCTTTATCCATCGTGTATTTAATGTACTTGTCATCAGGTGCAAGTGTGAAGAAGAAATGATGGAACATCTCGATGTGGGATTTTGCCTCTACGTCAAGTGTTTCTTCCATCGTACTTCTTTGTACAAGAATAGGTACGTTGCCATCCAGCACATAAACCTTTTGCTGAGCATCTGTTACCATCATTCGGGCTGTCCAGATGCTTGATATACTAATGATAATGCATCCGACCAGGAAGAGTGAACAGATGATGAGTACCAGTTTGATTTTGTTTTCAAGATTCTTTATAACCATAATTCTAATTTTTGATTTTACATTACTTTGCCAATAACACCCTGAGCAGACATCTTCGCCTGTTGTGCCACTCCTTCACCGAAGTTTCGGGTTGAGAAGGCTGTGTCTCCTTCTGGAATCATCCATGCTGCAAGGTCTGGAACAAGGTTCAGACACTTTAGGGCAACGATACTTGCTGCCATGAGGTAGCCAGCTGAGAAGAATGAATTCTGCAGGTATGCAGCCATAGTCTGTTCACTTTGAGTGATTGCCGTCAGGTTTTCTACCTGAATACTGAGGACAACATCAAAGAGCAGCAGTACATAGAACCCGACGAAGTACAACATTGCTCCGTAAAAGTGTACTGTGAGATAGCGTGTAAGCCATTTAGCCCATGATGATTCCCATTTCGGTAACAGAGAGAATGCCCATTGAATAGGACCGAATATCGTCAACATGCCCAATAGTATCTGTTGGCAGTATATGGTAGCCCACCATCCAATGCGGAACACAATAAGAGCTATAAGCATAACCAGCTTATCAATGCCGATTACAGCTCCTGCGGTGAGTGATGTAAACCAGAGCTTGCTTGCATCTTTTTCCATGTTAGTTACTTCGTCAACGCCAGCCTGCTCCATGGTGCTTTCCACAAGATTCGGATCTGTAGTACCTGTTCTTGCTACATCTGCCTGGGCTTGCAATCCTGTGTAAATCGTATCTCGTGCATAGATGAGCTGTTGCGCCTCCTCAAACTTATCCTCAATGATAGATGCTTCTGCTTCATAGAGATCATGGGTATAAGAGCCTATGCAGTTCGGAATATAACTCAGAAAGTCTAGGAAACACCATGAACTACCGCTTTTGGTCATACCTGTATCTGCAGGTGGGTACCACCAGCAAAGGATAACACTGATGAATAGTGGCTTGAACAGTTTCATGACATCAAGCGGTTCATGCTTCACCATCATCTTATAGGCCATATTCCCTGCCACGATTATTGAAAACAACGCTGCTAAAGCCATGCACATTTGTAGAATCCACCAGAATGGGCCTTGTGAACCTGTATAGGTTGCATCACACAGAAACTCATTGGTCTGAAAAATCACATCATCAATCTCTTCTTCAAGGAGGTTGATGCCAAAGTCTGATAGTATATTTGAATCTGCCATAATTATTTATTTCTTTTCAATGATTGTTTTTGTTACTGTTTCCCGAACTAGTGGCGTTCCAGCCATTTTCTCTCCATCTGTTATAGGCTTCTGTAGCATGAGTACCTCGCCGGTCCGGGATATAACAGGTAGCTGCCAATAGGTCAGCAGTTTTTGCTTTATTGTTAAGCCTGACAATATAAGCAATCAATAAGTCATTTTGCTTGCTTATATCTTTATAGATTGCAAGGTATTGTTTCTTTCGTTCAGAGTTGGGCATATAACCTTCCTGTGTTGCCTTGACTGCACATTGGAACATGTTGTAATACTGCGTCCATCTTTCTTTGTCGGCATAATTACCTCCTGCACTGATTATGCGATTGATGTTCTTTTCAAAGGCATTCATCTTGCTCGTTATTTTGTCCTTTTCAGCAAGCCAGGCTATGTCCACTTGTCTATCTGCAACATTCAACGCTTCTACTTCTGCACGCTGGACAAGTGAACTTTTGATTGAGTCAGCAGATTCTACTTGTTGGTAAGCGGAAATACCTGCAAGTGTTCGAAAAGACATCTTGTTTTTGGCAGAAGCGCTTTTCTGATAATTGCGATGAAACGTATCATAGTAAAGGGTAGGTGTCAGTCCTCCAGCTCCAATCTCCATGACTGTTATCTGATTCATTTTAGCCTCGTCATGGGTGTATGTCACATACGATTGGGCGTGTGCAAAGACAGAAAGAAGAATGCTTAAAGTAGAACTTATACAATATATTTTAATTGATTGTACCATAAATATATACCTTTATATATTAAACTATTTGTTTGGTATTTTTAATAATCAAGTTTACCTGCCAATCTCCATCTACCGAAAGCATCCTGTAGCATTTCCTCTTTGGTCTTGGCTCTGTACACTTGCCTTTTCCAGTACCCTGTGCGAACCTGAATATATCGCCACGTATCAAAGTAGGCTTTATTCAAATGACGTTGGATATTGTCAAGGGAAGAATTGATGTTCGAGATGACAACCAAAAGATCGGAAGTCGTGCAGGCAGCTGCTCCCGTTGCATAAAGAACCAGGTCGCTTACTGACTTGTACAGATTATCACACTCCTCTGTTATCCGTTGTATGGCATGTACATTGATGGTGATAATCAGTGTATCTGTACTGACAACTTTTCCACGTGAAAGACATTTCTTATGATATGCTTCAAGCATATCCTTGTATTCGCCGATTCTTGTGCTGACAGTTTCATAAGTATGATAGACATTGAGGCTCGTCCGTAAGGACTGATACAGAATATCGATTATATCAAACGCTCTCGTGTATTTGTCCAGTTCCTTATTTATGTCCCTGTAATCGGTGTTCGCCTTTGAACTGTAGTCATGAAGGAGCTTATTGCTTGCTTCTAGCGTACTTCGTACAAGCAGGAGACTGCGTTGTTCCTTGTGGTCATTGATATAGGCCTCTATCGATGTAACATCCATACTGAACTGCGCTTTGACAGACAGAGGCATGAACATCAGAATACAGAGTAATCCCAATGTTATTCTATGATTAGTCTTCATCATCATATTTACCGTTATAGCCGTCAGAATGACTTGTTTTCGCTGCATTGCGAAGCCATCTCCGTCGACTTTGTTCTATGATATTCTGTTTACGTCCCTGTTCGTCATTGATATATGGCGCTATAGCTTTCAGTATATCGATGATAGAATGTTTGTAATTCATCATCTTCTCCAAAGAGACGAGATCTGCATAAATCTTTGTCAGTCGAGAATCTACCTCTCTGGCTATTTCCAGACGGTCGCTCGACCATAGAAGATGATAGGTATCTTGGGTGTCATCCTTTTCTGCTGGTTCACTCCGTGCATATTGAGTAGAAACATCACAGTTCGGAAAGGAACGTTGTGTATCAGCTATGTGTGCATTGACTTGATCTGCCTTTTGCTGGTCGCTCATATTCGGGTCGAGCTGCATTACTTCGACAACCTGGGAATCTTCGTACTCTGTGGTCAGTTCCCATTGGATCTGTACAATAGCACGATGAATTTTGATACCCAGTAAATACTTTGGTTTTCGAGCTATGGAAATATTGGCCTTGAAAGTGATAGTGCCATTGATATTCGGCATAGTGGCAGTTCGGGTATAGGTGTTGCCACTCCATGAACCTGAACTGTTCCATGAGAGCTTGTAGGCATTTCTTAAATCCTGCATGATGGCAGGTATTCTGTAATAATCATCAGTTGGTACATCTTCATCTTCCATCGCCTCCTTTTTTATCTGCAGATATTCTGCCTTCTGACTCTGTAATTCTTTGAGTTCAGCTTTTAGGAGCATAATCTGATCTCTGTTTTGATTGTACTGCCGACGATAGGCAGATGCTTCGGCGATTCCAGCAGATGAAATCTTTTTGAGGAGTGCTGCGTTTTCCCGTTCAAGTTTGTCAATTTTGAACTGAGTTTGAGTAATACGTCTCTCTACATCATTGATCTTCTGATCTATTTCAGAGGTATTTGAAGTGGGTTCACTGACAGATGTGGACATCACGCACTGTTTTGTATGGTCAGAAACAGAACCTCCACAAGAAGAACATTTGTATTGGGTGATACCTTCTCCAAGTTTGGCACCATCATGGCAGGTTACACTGATAGTTACAGTTTCAACTCCCTGAAGTTTGCGCGCATCAGTCGTCTGATAATAGTGTTTAGTATCAGAACCAAGATAATATGTATATCCTTCTTCGTTGTCATTATATTCAGCAAGTCTTGCATTCATGCCGGATTTGAAGGCATCAAGGCTCATACTGTATGAATCAAAAACATCTTCATAGACTTCCTCATAGTGATTCCATGATTTGGTTACATGAATCTCATAGGCGTAAGCCTTGGCATATTGACCGCTTTTGCTCTTACTGAGAATGTAGGCACTTGAAAAATAGTTTATAGAGTAATAGAATCCATCATTAGAATTGTTCAGTTGCTGTACACGGCTGCGACTCCATCCTGCATGACTCTCGGAATTCTGCAATGCAGTTTCTCGTTCTGCAGAAGATGGATAAAAGTCAGGATCCTTTGTGCTGATTCTGTACCAATGACTGCCATTCAGAATAGAATTGTCATCCGTTGGCGGCATATAATCACATAGTGATACACTTCCCCTGTCTTGGCGGTAGATATACCATCTTTGCGTATAATACTGTCCCATGCCTTCACGAGCATAATCTGTTGCCCAAGTAGTAATGTTGTAATTTGAGAGGTTGAAGAGTCGACCGACAGCATCTTGTCCGCCAACTATATCCAAAAAGGTTCTGCCAAAGTTACCCTGAACTTGGTTTACTAGGTTGCTATAGTTATCAACGATGTTTATAGCTGCTTCCATTTTTCCTTTGAACAAGTCGCTGAACTCGCTGGACTGGAGCAGGGTAGCGGCAAGGTTGCCTGCCCCCGCACTGGCAAGATTAATGCCCATGGTATAAAGGTTATCAAGGTCTGCTTTCAGATTTTCTTTCGTGAAGTGGCTTGGTATTTCTGTAAAATTGTCTATCACTCTTTTCCAATCCACACCACCAAGCTCTGAGAGTTTGAGAATGGCTTTGAGTTCTTCATTGATTTCAAGAAAAGCAATATCACGGAAAGAAAGGGAAGAATTGGTTACAACCGATTCAAACTGATAGCACAGCATCTTTGTTTCGTCACAAACCTTGTACAGGTAAGTCCCCCAGTAGAGAGCATTTTGCGGATTTTTCAGCATCATACCTGCAACGGTCCATATCTTTGGCATAATCTTGGCTGAAACCATGTGATAGATACGACGGTAGTAATAGTTCTCCGTGCTGCTTGTCCATAATCCCATATCGGTTAGTGCTTTTCTGTCAAGGAACTTACTTGCAAAAATACCTGCTGTGGCAACCTCTGCCGCTTGATAGTAATCGTGAATCTTGCCTAACTGCTCATTGTAGTACATCTCTGCGGCTGCTTCTGCATTATAGGCTCCTGCCATGGCAGCTACCGTTTTAGGGTCAAAATTAACAGAATAGTATTGTGCCCTGACTGGAAGGCTTCCAGCCAGGGTCAGTACAACGAATGATATTATGGCAAAATAACGATTCACAAGCAATATCTTAGATTTTTGCTGCTCTTTGTGAGAGTTTTATTTAACTGTTTTGGCGTGTTTTCAAATTCAACACGCGTCCGGCTTTATTTACCTTTTGAGCAAAAGGCAGCGACTTGCTGATTTCTGAGAGTTCCCAGTCTCGGCAATATGCTTCAATAGCCTGCTGATGACTGCATTTTAGCTCTGCTTTATAGAGTTTCAATGCTTCTTTTTCGGCACGCTCCGTTGTATATGTCATATAGCACTCATGAGGCTCCTCAACTCCATATACGCCACTTGTAGTGCCTCGGCGGATAAATACTTCACGGAAGAAACTTCGTCCTTCCTTGTTTTCAAGACGGTTAATCGTAAATATCTTCTTGCAGTCGACATCAGTCAATCCAAGTATGGCTTTGATTTCATCAAACCGTTCTTTGAACTTGCTTTGATCAAGCAGCATCACAACATCCGAGTTGTTGATGATTGCCTCTTTGACAATAGGACTTCCGATGATGTCCTGTATTTCTTGGGTTACAACACCCACAGATGCCCAAAACTTACGTGCTGTTTTGTACAGATACTTGATGTATTCTGCCATCATTGGTGATGCAATTGCTTTCCAAGCCTCTTCAATGACTAATACTTTGCGGTTCTTCTTGATACGCATCTTCTGGATGAAAACGTCCATAATGATAAGTGTAACAAGAGGGAATAGGAGAGGGTCGTCCTTGATGGAGTCAATCTCAAATACTATGAATGTCTCATCGAACAACTTAGTATCTAGATTCTCATTCAGTGTCAGTTCATGACTTCCTCCCTTATAGAAGTCCTTCAAAAGGTAATTGTAAGCAGCAAGGTCGATTCCGCTGAGATTGTTTTCTTTAATAATCTGTGGAATACGGATGACACTATACTCATAGAAGGTGTTGAAAGAAAGATTGTCAACCCGATGTGTTACGAAAAAGGCATCAAAGTATTCTGTAATAACCTGTTCTATCAAACGGTCTTCCGTTTTCGTGACAGTACCTTGTGTTCCCTTCCAAATGAGCATAATCAGGTTCTTCAGAAATCCAATCTTCTCAATATTCAGTTCTTCACGTCTGATGGCGAAAGGATTCATCGTAATCGGGTGTTCTTCCGTATAGCTGATATACTTGCCGCCAACATACTCACAGAGACCTTCATAGGAGTTACCGGTATCGACCATGACCACATCTGTATTCTGCTCCCACATCTGACGGACTACGCTATTCATGTGGAAGGACTTACCCGAACCAGAAGGACCCAGGCAGAAGAAATTTGAATTGTCTGTCAGCTTGTTGGCCCCCTCCTTACCGCTGATGTCAATGGCAACAGGTACACCCTGACGGTCGGTGTAGTAAATCTTTAACGGAGTATCTTCATTGTGCTGTATTTTCTCCTTATACATGAGACATGAAGCTGCATCTGAAAGTGTCAGAAAACGGTCATAATCAGGATTCATACCATAGCAGTTGCCTGGAAAGGAATTTACAAACAACTCCAATTGGTTGTATGCCCGTTTACTGATGTGGATGCCCATTTTTCCGAAAGCATTCTCCAAATGGTTGGTACACTTCTGAATATCGGCGTCTGGCTTTACACACACAATAATGTTGTAATGTGCGTAAAGAAGCTGTTTGTTCTCACGTGCGATGATATCCTGTACTTTCTTGATATCTTCAACGGCAATGAGATTGCTTGGGTTGGGCATACTTGCATGGCGGTTCTTCTTTTTGTCAAGCAGCCCCAACTCTCGTTTCTGATTAGGCAGGAAGAATATCTGATTGTACACAACAGAGTCTACACCAGGAATGCTGTCCACGAGTGATAGCAGGTCTACAGGCATGCTGATGTTATTGACTTCAATGTTGGTGTACGGTCTGATGACTGAAGGTAGATTGGTGACATCCACATCAATAAGACTATAAATTTTACAGCGACGATCTCCCATGCTGATACTTTCATCATCAACCTTGAAATTGGTCATTGATACTGTTTTGTCGGCAAAGTTCATGGAGAAAAAGCGATCAACATAAACTCTGGCTTCATACTTGCCAAGAAAACGTACTTCAACTCCACTATCTTTCATCTGGTCATAAGCTTTGTGGATCTTAACAAGGAAGTCACGCCATTTCTTGCTGTCAAATGACATCAGACGGCTTTTTTTGTTTTCCTGCGTGATAATGAGATAGGTTTCACTGTCAGTGTACATGCGTCCAGTGAAATATCTGAAGTATGCTTCACTTAGGAACTCGTGGTTGTTACCGGATTCGTCACGGAATGGCTTTCTGACGAAGACATCTTGCTTGTGGATGGCATATCCTTCTCCCAACGTTTGTGCCAAAGCGCTCATCATCTGGGTAAAACCATAATAGCTGTCAATGTCAGCACTGTATTTCTGAACGGGGTTCTCTATCTTCATAATGGCAGAGTATTCGCCTGTCTTCGTATAGAGCACTCCGACACCATCGCAATCTTCCACGGAAAAATAAATATCTTGGAATATCTTCTTGCGCTTACCCCCAGTGCCAAAGGCATAGACAGAAATCGCCATGCCGACAAGAATAGCAACAAATATGATGATTACGTATAGAAACATTCTAAAGGATTAAAAGGCAGGCTCACCTCCTACGACAGGAAATGAGCCCACCGAAGTTCAACACTTATTGATTTACTCTGATATACATGACTCTTACGGTTAATGGTTACATTTTCCTTGAATAGGCATAGATAAACACTCCGTGGTCATTCTTCTTGGTATGCAGTCCCTTCTTCTGCTTCAAAAATATCAGAATGCCCCCAAGCAGGAGGGAGGCCACCAAGGTTATGAGACCTGCTATAAAGCCTATCATGCAGTAGAACAGAATGAAACCAATGATTGCTCCACCTACAGCTCCGGCTGCCCAATAGATATAACGTCCTTGAATCCCCATGAATTCAAGAGGTTTCTGCAACCCCTTGAATAATGGATAATCCATGTAACTTTCGTCGTGATTTTCTTTTGCCATATCAATGATGCCTGTAATGCACTGACTTTAGAGACCGAAGAACAGAGGAAGAGCCTGAGCTGCTGCCACAAGGAAGATACAAGCACCGACAATCATCATGATTGACTTCTTGACATCCTGCTCCTCATTGTTCATCTTGATGTACACAGAGATAGCACCCACTACAGCCACAACGCCGGCAATAGCGTAACACAACTTCACCACAAACGGGATATACTTGGCGATTTCCTCTGTGACGGTGGATAGTGCACTGGTACCTGCGGTGTAATCACCAGCAGCATTCTGGGCAAGGCAGACGGCTGTGCCGCATACCATCATGAGAGCAAAGGCTTTGAGTCGCTGCGACTTGACTGCACCTTTGATGTAATTTTTGATTTTCTTGAACATTGTCTTTTTACATTTTTGATTAATTTATATATCCTCGTCTGGCCAGTTGAAGAATCTTTAGGTTTCGGCTAAATCTGATAGCCATAAAAAGCAGGGAAAACAATACTTGCACCGATGATGAAGAGACATGCGCCAATAAGCATCATAATCGATTTGGTAACATCACCTTCACCTGTTGTCATCTTAAAGTAAATCTGTAAAGCTCCGATGATGGCAACAATGGATGATACTGCATATACAAGATAGAGTACATAGAGCATCATTGTCACAACATAATCATGTGCCTGAGCAAGAGCTGAAGCACCCCATGTGTAGTCCACGCCGCCGCATTTTGCTGCTGCAGGGTGGGCTACAAGGGCAGTCAAAGCTAAACACAATAATCCTTTTACATTATGAACATTCATCTTAAAGCTGACACCTTATATCGTTTCTATTATATTTTGTCGTATTTTATTCTGATGGCAGGATGGCTTGGTGTACACTTTTTGAGCATTTCGCGGAAGTCAACTTCGGTGATACCTCCAGTACTCTCTGCATCCACATCCTCGAAGCCAAGTTCAGCTCTACGCATCTTTTCTTTCGAAGAAATACCGTCTGGATGCTCTGGATCATAGATGACGACTTCAGGCTCAATTTGCTTTCCATCCTCCTGAGATTTCGCATCATCACTATCTTCTGAATCTAAAAGCATGGACTCATGATGAGTTTCATCCGTAGTATCATCAGCAACTTCATGCTGCTGCTCTTCTTCCTCGATGACAGTAGGTTCTTCTTCTGTTACAGGAATTTCAATGTTATCTTCATCTGTCTCAGGTTTGTTCTTGAAGCCATACATGTCCTCCCAGATTTTCATTCCATACCAACAGAACAGAATGACTGTTGAAATGATGACGAATATGAAATATGCACTCATTTGTTGTTTCTTTGAATTACGTTGTTCTGATTGAGAATTTCGACGCAAAGAAACATCCATTTTTACACATGAGAATGGAAGTCTTAGAATAAGGCCCTTTTGTTAACAGTATTTCAAATTCGAGTATGATTTTACATTAAGAATCAAACTCGCTGTGCTTTATGGAGCCTATAAAAAAAAGGAGAATTCCTGAAAGAAATCTCCTTAGTTAAGTGTACAGTTCAATGCTGCATTATACGCACAGAACAAGCATTAGGTATGTTTGGCAAGATAATCATTCACATCATTATATCCTTTGTAACGATGGCTCTCATCGATGGTTGATAGAGAATAGTATTCCTTTATAGCAGATGTGGTTTTGCATCCAGCTTCATCATTGTCAAGAAAACAATGGATTGCTTCGTAGTGTGAGAGGATATCTAGCGCTCTTCTCAAACAAGCAACTGTATTGAGTACAATGATATCACATTGAGCTGCAATGTCTGCAAACACATTATCCGCATACTTTTCTCTTATGGTCAGATAGGAAAGAAAATCCATGAAACCTTCAAAGATACAGCATTCTTTCATCAGATTGTCTTTCTCGTAAGGGAAAAAAGTGATGTCCTTATGTCCTATGCATCCTTTGAAGTATTGGTTGCGGATTTCGTAACCACCATTGCGATTACGGAACGCTATGGCATAATAGTTTTTGCCTCTGAGTGTGTAATGAACCTCGCAACAATAAACCATGGCGATATTCAAGTCAACCTTGCGTCTGATAATATAAGATTGCAGTGCTATCTCCGTCAATGGATTATAATCGACATTTCTGAACTCTGATTCCTGCTGATGCTTGGCAGGTGCATGTCTGGTACGGACAAGATTGTTTACCAACGTAGGTGCATCGCTGGCAATCATTCTGAGAACAGTCGAAGTATCGTTGGAGTTGTACAGCTTTTTACAGAGGTCGATGAGATCGCCTCCTTCTCCTGCACCATAGTCATACCAGTCATTACGGACTTTGTCAATCTTGAAGGAAGGGGTGTTCTCATTACGATAGGGAGAGCAATACCAGTATTTGTTTCCTTTTCGATGATGGTAGTGGATGCCTTTCTTTTCCAGGAAATCCACAATGTCAATCTGTTTGGCTTCTGATATATTCATAGATTTTTATTATGGGCTTTTATCGGTACTTTCTGTATGTCTATATATAAATATACACCATACTATACTATACCGATTTGAGCCGGTTAAAAGAATAGAAAATTATTTTTCGGATTATATATCAGCTTGATCATCATTATAAATGTAATTCTTACCATCCTTAATGATGAGTTTCCGCTTTATCAGTTCCTTCATGACACTGACCATAGTACATCTGCCTCGGGCATATCCATACTGGGTATAGCCTTTGGTCAGTGTTTCAAGCATCTCGGAATAGCCAATTGGTTTGTTTTCACCGATTGCCAACTTGATAGCATCACGATGCTGTTCATCTTCCCACTGAACAAAGCTTACCTTGCTTGTCCTGGATGGAGCATCGTAGTTGTTGATCAGTTCCGGAAGCCCTTCCTGATTGATGTAAAATGCAAATGGCTGAAACTCCTTGTCCCTGATGTGCATAACCCTGACTTCACTCATGTTGGGCTGCTCTCTGCATTTTGTAATCTGCAAGACCGTTTCAGCCTTATTGTTTAGCTCTGTACCAATATGACCTCTTGTATTGTCATCGCCTTTATTAAGGTGAAGTACAGTCTGTAAGTGCAGATTGTAATAGCTTGACCAGCGCATAAGATCATTCATGACGTCCAATGCTTCAGATGAATTGTTGATGTCCTTGACAAGATCTCGGACACCATCAATGATCAGAAGACCAATCTCGGAGTCCTCACTCAGACAATGGGAGATGATGTCACGTCGTTGCTCAGGAGTAAACTCTCGGAGAACAAGGAACTCTATACGGGAGCAGTCCTGGTCAAGAGGAAGTCCTGCTAGTTTCATGATGCGCTGCAATACCTTATGGCAGTGGTATCTGCCTTGTTCTGTATCTACATAAAGTATCTTCTGCTTATCTGGTGGTAGCGTAACTTCATAGTTCAGTATAGGTTTTCCAGACAGTGCTGCTGATACCTCTGCTGTGAGGTTATAGGTTTTCTTGCTTTTAGGTTTTCCGACTGTGGCGCTGAAATTGCCGATAGTACCGATAATGGAACCTTTACATTTGATGACGACAGGTGGAAAGTCATATTTATCCGTGACTTTGAGTCGAATGACGTCAATAATCTGCTTGAAAACCGATTCATCTATCTTCTGGTCACCTAATCTACATAGAATATTTTTGCTCATTTCTTTAGTTTGGAATTGATTCGTTCTTTTCTAAGTTCTTCTGCTCTCTCATGGGCGAGGCTTTCTAACCGCTCATTACTGGGAATCTCATTGTTCATCATCCACTGATTCAGGTCCACCTTGGCGAGATACATAAGTTTGCCAGAAGGTTTGTACTTGGTGATTTCATTCTTACTTGTAAGTCGATAAAGGTGACTTAGTGAAACGCCAAGATACTTGGCTGCTTCTTCTGGAGTGAACATGTCCTTGCAGACATATATGTTCTTTTCTAGGTCTTTAAAATGTTTCATCAAGTCATTGAGCGAATTAAATTTCTCCAGATAATGCTGGACGGCAGATACTTTTTCTGTAAGTTCCTGTATCTGCTCTTTATCTTTAAGGAACTCTATGGCACGTTCCATACGGTTTACCATGTCATAGATTTCATAGTCAGATGTCAAAGCCATTAGTGTGAGTGTTTTTAGCGTTATATGTAAGTTTTTCAAGATTCTGAATACGTAGCTTCAGCTCGTCGGCTGGCCCCAACTTTCTTAGGAATAATTCAAGCTGGGAAACACGTTGCGCAAGCGACAAGGGTGGGGAAGATGCATGTTCTGTTACCAGCTGCATCAATTGTCTGTTAGTGCCGGGAACGGCAGGTCTTACATTTTTTTGCATAGGATTGTTTTTTATTGGTTAGACTTAAAGAAAATGCTCCTCGTAAGGGGCATGTAACCGGTTACGGGGAGCAAAAATAAAGGACAAAAACTTTACTTCCAAAGCTAAAACTTGACAGTAAAGTCCACTGTCAAGCCTATTATCAAGTTATTGCTTGACAGTTACTTTTTGGAATTTACTGAAGAAATTAATTTGTAGATTTCTTCAAGTCGCTTAAACATCTTCTGATTAAGTGACGTTGCCTGCTTGTTGTTTATCTGGTAAAGGGCAACGGACAGATCATGTGCACAAACATAAGTGACACCATCGCTCTTTACAAACATCTTATGTTTTTCGATAACCTTCTGCCAAGATCTTGAAATAACAGACGTCTTTCTCAGACCATCAAAAAAAAGGGAAACCAAGCGAATGTTCTTGCACGTAACAGGAGAGGAAAGAGTACAATCAAAAAGATGTCTGACTGTCTCTTTTGTAAGTTCTGTAGTGAACAGATGGCACGAGTTGATACATTCAGTAATCTTCTCCAGCAGTTCATCAGACATTGCAGCCTCAAAGTCTGTCGCACGAACCTGACATGCAGGTTCTGAACATGAAACGAAGGGATGTGCCGAAGCAACGTTCTCTCCGCGGTCGAGCTCGTTGAAGATGAGCGCAAGCTGCTCATTGGACGTGAAGCCATCACGAAAGTGATTCTCCACAATTGGACGGTTGTCCAATAGCAAGTCCCTCATGGTGCCGAGATTCATGTTGTGTTCGTTCTTGCTGTGGGCATCCGTTGCATCGTGGAACTGGTGGCTGAGAAGGAAACTGTTTGCAAACCTGTAATAGTCTCTTCCCCGTTTAATAACTTCCTCCTGATAGAGGGTGATACACTCGCGGCATAGACGGAATAGGCCATCTACACCGACACATGGTTCAACATGCTCCACACGTGAACCGCCTCTCTCAACACAAAAAGAGAGAGGATGATGAAATGTCTTTCTTCATCGTGTAATTGTTTAATGTTATTGTAAAAACAGGAGTTTAACTCCCTTGTCTATTAGGTTTTATTTGCTTTTTGCGCTTTGGGGACGCGAAATTAACCCAAAGTAGCTCCAAAGTATGGGACAAGTCACAATTGTTTTCCGATTTGATACAAAAAAGTCCGTCAGTATGGGCATTTTCCACACTGACGGAACTATTATTCAGCTATTTCTAAATTATAGTTTTTATCGATTAAATTGTTTAGCCAGAATTAGCAAACAAGGGTCGTACTGCTCTATGTCTGGATGGTCTCTTTTTAATGCTATCATACCTGTTTTAAGACTTCCTTTATTCGGCTTTCTGCCATTAACAACGAAACAATTTTGAGCCTTAACCCAAAGTTCATGGTTCTGTTTTCCGAATGCAAAGTAAACGAAGTATGTCAGCGAACGTTGGTCTTTGATCCAAGCAACAGGCTTAATTTCAGAAATGCAATCTTTCTCTGTATGGATGCCAAATATCCGCTGAAACTGATTAAACATTGTTTTCCTGTCAATATATCCATAGGTGACAAGTGCCAGAAACAGTTCTTCTATCCTTGACTCACATCGTGGTTTATTGAAAAACGCATCTTCCTTAACTGCACTCAAAGGAGCATAATCTACTTCAGGATAAAGTTCTATTATCTTCTTACATTGACGCTCAAAGTTGTCGGGAATGGGTAAATTGCCGATTCTGTCAAGTTTCCACTGTCGCTCGAATGTTACCCATTGCTCTCGCCATCTGATCTTTAGAGCCTGACCAACTCCCCAGGCAATTGCTTTCAGTTCCAAGAGTGTCGTGCCTTTGGATGGAAGGTAGTTGGATTTAAGATAGCCCGCATTCACAGCTCGTCTTAACAGTTCAACTCCCTTGTCGTTTGACAACGCATCTTCAAGGTCTCCATAAGGACTTTGCTTGTATATCTTATAATATATGGAGGATGTAGAATACAGTTTATCTATTGAGCCAGCAAAAGAAGAAAGCAGTTTGAAGGTTCTCTGTTTCCATATTAGTTTACCTTTCTTCAATGATTCTTTCAGAAGATTGATGGAAAACATCTTACTGACAAATTTAACGACAGGAAGACACGAATTGTTCTTCATGAAGTCAAGAATTTCATCAATCCATCCAGGGATAACACCAAGGTCAAGTGCAATCGAGATGTTGTCCATATCCTGTTCAAGTTCTATCCAGTAAGCAACTTGCTTGTTCATCAGATTGATTTTTGCAAGTGCAATTACAACTTCTTGTCTGTTCATGGTTCAATTCCTTTTAGTATGTTTCGCTGAGACTTTGATATTTTCTCCTGTCTTTACTCCATCAAGTTCGGGGAAAAGCATGATTGCTGCTCGCTTTTTCTCATCAAGAACACGCGCATAAATCTGTGTAGTTGCAATTTCCCTGTGACCGAGCATTTTGGAAACTGTATAGATGTCTGCTCCAAAGTTCAGCATAAGTACGGCAAAAGTATGACGGCTGCAGTGGTATGTTATGTCTTTATTGATAGACGCTGCCAGCATCCATCGACGCAATTCAAGAGAAAGGAGGGCTCCATTTAGAAATCCCTTGAAGACTGGTGTATCAGGTTCTTCCTGTGGTGTACCAAGATACTTGACTGCTTGCTCAGGGATGTCAAGATACTCCTGACCACCAGTTTTTTTCTGTTTCCAAACGATTCGTGTAAATCCATCGAATTTTTGTACTTCGCCCCAAGTCAGTCTTTCAATGTCTGACTTTCTGAGTCCGGTGAAGCAAGAGAACAAGAAAGCGTTCTTCAGAACAGGATATCTGCATGGGGTTGCATCGAGCTTTACTACTTCTTCCCAGCTGAGATGCTCTCGAGCTACTTCATCCTGCTTGAAACCCTTTACACCACGTAGCGGATTTACCACAATGATGTGTTCTTCAAAGGCAGCATTGAGGCATGCTTTTAGTTTGTTGAAATAAGAATGCTTGGAGTTAAGCGATAATCCGTTGAATACGCTGACCTTCTCACGGTCTTTACGTTTGCAAGAGTCCTTTTCAACATTGTCGAGGAAATCCTTGAAGCCTTTGACCCATTCTGGTGTAATCTCACTGAAGGTCGTTGATTCGTCGCAATAGGCTTCGAGATAGCGGAGACAGCTTCTCCAGTTACCCCAAGTCCCCTGACTGTCGGTTCGGAAACGCTCCTTACACATTTTCCTATAATAAGGAAGAAAGTATGTGTTTGTCTTGTACTGCTGAAGAACTTCGTAAGAGCCTTTCTGAATTTCAATCAGTCGCTCAGAACGGATAGTTTCTGCCTTGGTCATTGTCTGACGGTTCTGTTCCTTGATGGCACGAGAACTGCCTGGCAAAAGATAAAGTTTCAGAAACTCACGGCTTCTTTTGCCGTTGTGCCTAATGTCAAGATACAAACTTGAAGTGCCATCTGAAAGCACTTTCTCACGGATGGTAACGGTCTCCTTTCGACCATTAGATTCAGTCTTTTCTGTCATAGCTGAAAATTTTTAAAACATTCTGATTTTGTCACCTGGGTGACCAAATTGTGGTCACTCGGACCCCTCGGGTGACCACTGGGTGACAAAATTATGCTTTAAAAATGATTATCAAGAACAAAAAAGACCAAATATTAAAAAATCTTAAAAATTGGCAATCATCAGCAATTATGGGCTTTATACGCTGATTTTTGTCTTTTTTTTGATTTATAAATGGTTGTTTTTTAATTTCTTTATTTCCCCACGCAGAAATGCTTAAATATATTTCCTAAAACTTCGTGAGTTGTAATCTGACCTCCTGTTATATCAGCAAGCTCTTGCAAACATATACGAAGATCTTCAGCTAAAAGATCACCACTTAGGCTCATTTTCATACCCTCTATGACTCGCTCAATACTTTCTTTTGCCCTTATTAAAGCTTCATAATGACGGGCACTGGTAACAATAATGCTATCTTCATCAATTTCTGGAATATCAGATGCTTCATAAAGTTTTTGTTCCAATTCTGTAATACCTATACCTTCTTTGGCACTAATTTGTAATTCTGCAAATGGTCTAAAGTCATAGAAGTTATAGCTAGATTGTGGCTTAATATCCATCTTATTGCTCAAGATAATTACTTGTTTCTCTTTTGTACGATTTTGGATATCTAATACTTCTTCTTTAGATGGTTGATTGTCTAAAATCCACAAAACAATAGTTGCTTCTTCAAGCTTTTGATATGCCCGCTTTATTCCGATTTGTTCTACTTTATCTTCTGTCTGTCGAATACCAGCTGTATCAATAAAACGGAAATTAACTCCATGAATATCAATGGTATCTTCTATAACATCTCGTGTTGTTCCATCTATATCACTGACGATTGCCTTTTCCTCGTGGAGAAGCTGGTTGAGTAGAGTACTTTTGCCTACATTGGTCTTTCCTATGATAGCCACAGGTATGCCGTTCTTAAGTGCTCTTCCTGTTTCAAATGAATGGGCTAGGGTGGTAATACGTTTATCTATTTTTTCTGCCAATGCTTGTAATTCACTGCGATCTGCAAATTCCAATTCTTCATGATCACTGAAGTCTAGTTCTAATTCTAACAGACTTGTTAACTTAAGAAGTTGTTCGCGAAGTGTACTTAACTCGCTGCTAAAGTGACCTTTAAGTTGGCTAAGTGCAAGCTTATGTGTAGCCTTATTAGTAGCTGCTATTAAATCTGCAACAGCCTCAGCTTGGCTTAAATCCATCTTACCATTAAGGTATGCACGCTGGGTGTATTCACCTGGACCAGCTTGACGGCATCCTTTTTCAATAAGTGCTTGTATTATATTCTTAACGATATATATACTGCCATGACAATTGATTTCTATGCTGTTTTCTCCAGTATAACTATGAGGGGCATGAAATACAGAAATTAGAACATCATCTATTGTATTTCCTTCTTTGTCGATAATATTACCATAATGCACAGAATTTGCTTTAACTTCTGTCAATGACTTGCGACCCTGAAATATCTGGTCCGTTATGGCGATACTGTCATCGCCACTGACTCTAATAATAGCAATTGCGCCACCTGCTTTAGTGGCAAGGGCGCAAATAGATTGATTTGTCATGTTTTTTTTATCTCTAAATAATTAGATTCTCACTAGTACTTTTTCTATCAAACCGTCTATAGTATTCTTATAACTAGAATTAGCTTCACCTGCCAATCGATTAGCAATAACCATACATACTGTAGTAGCTTTATGTCCCATCAATTTAGCAAGACCTGCAACTGCAGATGATTCCATTTCAAAATTACAAATACGAAGATTCTGATACTCAAAGTTTTCAATTTTTTGGTTCAAAGTAGGATCTGCCAGAGGTAGACGTAATTCTCGACCTTGTGGTCCAAAGAAACCACCACAAGCGATAGTTACACCACGAACCATATCATCGCCAGCTATGCGATCTACCAACTCTTTATCTGCTACAGATACATAAGGATTGCCAATTTGTGGATTCCAAGAAACTTGCTTCTTGAATTCTTTTTCGAAATCTAAATCGCAAGCCTCATTTCGTCCAGCATAAAAATTAAGCAGTCCATCAAAACCTATACTCTTTACACTTGCAACATAGGTTCCGATAGGGGTATTAGGTTGTAAACCACCACATGTACCGATACGTACAATCGTTAATTCACGATGTTCTGGGTTTTCTGTTCGAGTCTTAAAATCTATATTCGCTAATGCATCCAATTCATTTAAAACAATATCGATATTATCACATCCTATGCCTGTGCTTTGCACAGTAATACGCTTGCCATTATAAGTTCCCGTAACAGTTTTGAATTCACGATTTTCTACTTCATCTTCAATTGAGTCAAAGTGAGAAGCAACTAAAGCAACTCGGCCAGGATCTCCTACAAGAATAACCTTATCAGCTAAGTGCTCTGGTTTAAGGTGTAAGTGAAAGACACTTCCATCTTCATTTATAATTAATTCTGATTCTGCAAAATATTTGCTCATAGTTCTTAGTTTTGCTTATTAATAATTTTCTTCTCTTGGATTTAATTCAGTAATAATGTCTTAAATCTAAAATACAAAGTTACATTTTTTCTAGTAATAGAACAAAAGTTTTGACTTTTTTTACCATTCCATGTTCTACTTCATAAAAACGAAATAAACAGCAGCTAGTAAACATGCAAATGCTGCAAAATGATTCCAATGCAAACTCTGTCCTTGGAAAAGAATATTAGCAATAATTGCAAAAACTATTAATGAGATTACTTCCTGAATAACTTTAAGTTGTACCAATGTAAAAGGTCCACCATTATCTATAAAACCTATACGATTTGCGGGTACTTGACAACAATATTCAAAAAAAGCAATACCCCAACTAAATGCGATAACAGCTAACAGAGGCCAGTTGTTACTGACCCCTGTTTCTTGTAATTTTAAATGTCCATACCAAGCTAATGTCATGAATGTATTACTTAGTAGGAGTAATAATACTGTATAAAATGCGTTCATTTCAAATTTTAATTAAACATCAGCCTGAAGCTTCTTATCCATGTTGGCTGCTGCCTTACGTCCATCACCCATGGCGAGAATTACAGTTGCACCACCACGAACAATATCACCTCCTGCAAAGAGATCGCTACGTGATGATTGCATTTCGTCATTTACGGCAATTGTATTTTTGCGGCCTAGCTCCAGACCAGGAATACTATTAGGTACCAGTGGATTAGGTGAAACACCTATAGCCACAATTACCTGATCACATTCCATAGTAACTGTCTCACCTGTAGGAACAGGACTACGACGTCCAGATTCATCCGGTTCGCCTAGTTCCATCACTTCAAGAACTGCAGCTTTTACTGCACCATTCTCATCTACAAGATATTCTTTTGGATTGTGAAGGGTCATAAAGTTGATACCTTCTTCTTTTGCATGTTTTACTTCCTCAAGACGGGCTGGCATTTCTTGTTCAGAGCGGCGATATACGATAGCGACCTCTGCACCTAAGCGTTTAGCTGTTCTACATGAGTCCATCGCAGTATTACCACCGCCAACAACGATTACCTTTTTACCCAAATTAATAGGGGTATCTGTTGTTGGGTCTGCTGCGTCCATCAAGTTTACACGAGTAAGATACTCGTTGGAAGACATAATATTTAAGGCATTTTCGCCAGGTATATTCATAAAGCGAGGCAAGCCTGCACCTGATGCTACAAAAATACCCTTAAATCCTTTTTCTTCTAACTCCTCTACTGAAATAGTTTTACCGACTATACAGTCTGTAATAAAATGAACTCCCATTTTACGAAGGTTCTCTATTTCTACATCAACAATACGATTTGGTAATCTGAACTCTGGTATACCATATTTCAGCACGCCTCCAATTTCATGAAGTGCTTCGAATACAAATACATCATAGCCTTTCTTTACCATATCACCAGCAAAACTTAACCCCGCAGGGCCAGAACCAACAACTGCAACCTTAATGCCATTAGGAGTGGCCATTTGTGGTAATGCAACCTGTCCGCTCTGTCGCTCATAATCAGCAGCAAATCGTTCCAAATAGCCAATAGCAACAGCTTTACCACCCATTTTAATGTGAATACATTTACTTTCACATTGCTTTTCTTGTGGACAAACTCGTCCACAAACGGCAGGGAGGGCTGATGTATTTTTCAAGACTTTAGCAGCTGCAAGAAACTGGCCACGCTCTATATTCTTAACAAATGAAGGAATGTTGATATTTACAGGACAACCTTCTACGCATGAAGGTTTACCGCAATCTAAACAGCGTTTTGCCTCAAGTAGTGCCTGTTCTTTTGTTAATCCTATATTAACTTCTTCCAAACGTGTAGTTGCACGATACACAGGATCGAGTTCTTGCATAATTGCACGGTCAATAGCAGAGCGTTCTTTAGGTTTCATAGAAGCACGTAATTCCTTTCGCCATACAGAGTTACGATCAGTAAGTTCTTCTACAGTTTCATTTGTAGGCTCTACGTCCATCGCAATATCTGTTTTTTCGACAACCAAGTTATTATCGACTTGATTAATATGGTCCTGATAGTGCTCCATCTCTTCACGCTCTACAGCTTTGAATGTACCCATTCGCTTGAACATTTCGTCCCAATCAACAAGGGCACCATCAAATTCTGGTCCATCTATGCAGACAAATTTGGTTTTACCACCTATTGTCAGACGGCAAGCTCCACACATACCGGTACCATCCACCATAATAGTGTTAAGCGATACATCAGTAGGTAGATTATATTTTTGAGTAAGAAGACAGCAGAATTTCATCATGATAGGAGGCCCTATGGCAAATACTTTGTCGATGTGCTCCTGCTTTATAAACTTTTCTATACCAACAGTAACCACTCCTTTTTCGCCAGCGCTACCATCATCTGTCATAATGAGAGTTTCATCAGAATTTGCGCGTACATCATCTTCCATAATAATAAGATCTTTATTACGACCCGCAAGAACGGAGAGTACACGGTTACCTGCAGCTTTTAGGGCTTTTATAATAGGAAGCATTGGTGCAACACCAACACCACCACCTGCACAAATAACTGTTCCGAAATTTTCAATATGAGTTGGATTTCCAAGAGGTCCAACAATATCAGCTACGTTATCACCCTCGCTGAGGTTACAAAGTTTAGTAGATGACAGTCCCACCTCTTGTACAACGAGAGTAATTGTACCTTTCTCGACATCAGCATCAGCAATAGTCAAAGGCATGCGTTCACTTTTTTTATCTACACGTACAATTACAAAGTTGCCGGCTTTTCGACTCTTTGCAATCAAAGGAGCCTCTATTTCAAATTTAAAGACTCTTTCAGAGAACTGCTGTTTACTTACGATCTTGTTCATTCTTTTAGTTTTACTGGTATTATAAATGTTATATTTGTTTCTTGTATAAAATTGAGGAGTTAGTTAGATAGAAAAATAGATCTTATGAGAGAGTTGATAACAAAATAGAGTAGAGGTAAGGTTTAACCTCTACTCTATATCTATTTTAGTTTTTAATCGAAATTCTTATCGTCAAGCATTTCGAAGCCACAGTAAGGTACAAGTACCTTAGGTACACGAATACCCTCTGGAGTCTGATTGTTTTCAATGATAGAAGCTACTATACGTGGAAGAGCTAAAGCAGATCCATTCAAAGTATGAACAAGCTCTGTCTTTTTAGTTTCACTTCTGCGGAATCGACACTTCAAGCGGTTAGCCTGGTAGCTTTCAAAATTAGACACTGAAGAAACTTCAAGCCATCTTTTCTGAGCTGCGCTCCAAACCTCAAAGTCATAACAGATAGCAGATGTAAAACTCATATCACCACCGCAAAGACGAAGAATATGGTATGGCAATTCGAGTTTCTTTAATAAGCCTTCTACGTGATCCATCATCTCTTTCAAACTTTCATATGAATGCTCAGGAGTATCAAGACGAACGATTTCCACTTTGTCAAATTGGTGAAGACGATTCAAACCACGTACATCTTTACCATAGGAGCCTGCCTCACGACGGAAGCACGCTGAATAAGCACAACGCTTTATAGGAAGGTCCTTTTCATCAAGAATAACATCGCGGAAAATGTTAGTAACAGGTACCTCTGCAGTAGGGATAAGATAAAGATTGTCAAGATTTGCGTGATACATTTGACCTTCTTTGTCAGGAAGCTGACCTGTACCATAACCAGAAGCTTCATTAACGACATAAGGAGGTTGAACTTCTAGATATCCACTTTTACGAGCCTCATCTAGGAAGAAAGCTTCCAGCGCACGTTGGAAACGAGCCATTTTACCAAGATATATTGGGAAGCCAGCACCGGTAATTTTAACACCAAGGTCAAAATCAACCAAATTATATTTTTTCAGAAGATCCCAGTGGCAAAGAGCATCTTCTGGAAGTTCTGGCTTAAGTCCACCTTCTTTAACTACTACATTATCAGCAGCATCTTTACCTTCTGGTACATCATCATTTGGTACATTAGGGATAGATAACAGTGTTTCTGTCATATTCTTTTCGGCCTTGTCCATTTCGGCCTTAAGTTCTGCATCTGTTACCTTAAGAGCAGCTACTTGTTCCTTTATGGCATTAGCTTCGTCTTTTTTGCCTTCTTTCATCAATCCACCAATCTGCTTGGCCAACTGATTTTGCTGGGCCTTATTATTGTCGAGCTTCTGTTGAGCTTCGCGACGTGCTTTGTCAAATTCCAAAACTTTTTCGATAGCCTCTCGTGCACCTTCAAAGTGTTTTTTCTCAAGGCCCTTGATCACCTTTTCAGTATTTTCGCTGATCAGTTTAAGTGTAAGCATATTCTATACTTTTTCTTTAAAATTTTATTTTATATTTAATCGCAAAAATACAAAAAACATAGGGAATAGCCAAAAATTTGTTTAGAAAAATAGTTGGCAAAAAGAATAAAGATCAAGAACAGGGTAGAAAATATAAAAATTGATAAGTGAATTATACAATTTCAGTAAGGTGGAAATAATGCAAACGAAGAAAGCCAACTCCATAGAGTTGGCTTCTATTGTTTGTTTGGAATAAGATATTATCTTTAATTAAGCTTCAGCCTTTGTTTTAGCTGCGTAAGCTTCTGGTGAAAGAACAGATACTGTACTCTTGTTCTTCTTGCCTTTGTGGAAGTATACCAATCCATCTGCAAGAGCGTAAAGAGTATCGTCTTTACCCTGAGCAACATTCTCACCTGCATAGTGCTTATTACCACGCTGACGAACGATAATGTTACCAGCGATGATGCTCTGACCACCCCAGATCTTAACGCCTAAACGTTTTGAATGAGACTCACGACCGTTCTTAGAACTACCAACACCTTTTTTATGTGCCATCTTGAAATCCTCCTAATTTAAGCGATTACTGATTTAACTGTTACTTCAGTGAACTGTGCACGATGACCATTGCGAACGCGATAGTCCTTACGACGCTTCATCTTGAAAACGATGACCTTGTCACCCTTAACAAGTGGGTTCACTACTTCTACTACTACTTTTGCACCATCTACAGTTGGAGCACCTACTGTGACATTGCCTTCTTTGTCTACAAGAAGAACTTTGTCAAACTCAACAGTTTTGCCAGCTTCTGCATCTTTGATGCGGTGCACGAAAAGCTTTTTGCCTTCCTCAGCCTTGAACTGCTGACCGTTAATTTCTACGATTGCGTACATTATTTTATAATATAAACGGTTTTCTCTGCCAGGCGGTCGACTTTTGCCTACACTTATTTGAGCCCGAACAGACTAAATCGGCTGCAAAATTACGAATATATTTTTAATTAATAAAGAATGAATTAACAGAAAAATGTTTTTTTAAGAAATATTATAGATTGTCGCCTATGTTTGATAAAAAAAAGCGATGACCTTCGCAGGCAACCGCTCCAAATCTTCAATAGGTATTAGTTTTTCTTAAGGTAAAAAGATTGTTTTCAGGATAACGGTAGCAAATTTAAATCTTTTTTTATAGTTTGCAAACATCTTCCAAGTTTTTTTTTAAGATAATATGATTGTGTACGTTAACATTAACATCTTTTAAAAAGAAATAAATGCAATCGTTTTAACTTTAGTATTTTTTGGACCTAAAATAACCTTTCTTTAGTGTTTTTTAAAAATATTGATTTTATACGGAATAAATGTTACTTGATTAAAGTTTACTATATTATATAGTTCTTGCTATATATAAATAAGTCCTTCAGACAGAAAGAGTCTGAAGGACTTATACCTTATTTAAATGCTAATAATTAGTTTTTACTAATATGATTAGTCATCATTGTATTTTTTTACTTTTTCTACATATGCATCAATACATGCTATAGCCGTAACATTTACCACATCAGCTACACTACTTTCAAAATCAGTAAAGTGAATAGGTTTGTTCAATCCCATCTGAATAGGACCAATGATTTCAGAATCAGGGCTCAAACCTTGAAGGAATTTATATGCACTATTAGCACTACTTAAATTTGGGAATACTAAAGTATTGACATCCTTACCTTTAAGGCGAGTAAATGGATATTTATCATCACGTAATTGCTTGTTTAGAGCAAAATTAACTTGCATTTCACCATCTATCGCAAGGTCTGGATACTTTTCTTGCATATAGGCAACTGCATCATGTACTTTAACTGGACTACCACCTAAGTCTGTACCAAAGTTACTATAACTTAACATAGCAATGACAGGCTCTTCATTAAAGAAACGTACAGTATGCGCACTAAGTTTGGCTATATCAATAAGTACATTTTGGTCAGGGTGACGATTAATTAGAGTATCAGAGATAAAATAAACGCCCTTAGGAGAGTTAACAATATGCATTGTACCGAATGTATTATATTCTTTACGAATACCAATAACTTCCTTAGCTACTTTAATAGTATTACTATATCGGGTATACAAACCTGTAATGAAAGCATCTGCATCACCATTTTCTACCATTGACATACCAAAGTAGTTACGCTCATACATCTTATCGTAAGCTTCCTCAAAAGTAAATCCTTCGCGTGCGCGTTTTTCTGCTAAATGCTTTGCATAAGTAGCGCGACGTCCTTGCTCTTGGTCTGCACGCATATCGATAATCTGAATTTCGCTCAAATCAAGCTTTAGACGGTGGGCCAAACGATTAAGGCGATCTGGATTACCGAGCAAAATAGGGGTGCAGAAACCTTCCGTCTTTGCCTGAACAGCAGCTTTCATCATTGTAGGGTGACCACCTTCTGCAAAAACAACACGCTGTGGATGAAGACGAGCTGTTTCATGAATCTTTCGTGTCAACTTGGTTTCTTGTCCCAAGAGTTGGCGTAATCTATCTTTATATGCATTCCAGTCAGTAATCGAAACACGAGCGACGCCACTATCCATGGCCGCCTTAGCTACTGCTGCACTTACTTCAGTAATAAGTCGTGGATCAACTGGTTTTGGAATAAAATATTTAGGGCCAAATGTTAAATCTGTTACATGATATACAGAATTTACGATATCTGGAACAGGCTGTTTTGCTAAGTCCGCAATAGCACGAACCGCAGCAAGTTTCATTTCTTCATTGATAGCTTTTGCATGAACATCAAGAGCACCGCGGAAGATATATGGGAAACCAATAACATTGTTTATTTGGTTAGGGTAATCGCTACGTCCTGTACTCATTAGTACGTCAGGACGGCTTTCCATAGCTTCTTCATAGCTTATCTCAGGAACAGGATTAGCCAAAGCAAAAACTATAGGAGTGTCTGCCATAGAGCGGACCATGTCCTGTGTCAAGACATTACCTTTGCTTAAACCTAAAAATACATCAGCACCCTTAATAGCCTCTTCAAGAGTATGAACATCACGACGATCTGTAGCAAAGTACTTTTTCTGTTCATTTAAACCCTCACGATCACTAGTGATAACACCCTTAGAATCGAGCATTAATATGTTTTTACGCTGGGCTCCAAGAGCACAATACAATTTTGTACAACTAATTGCTGCTGCGCCGGCACCATTAACAACGATTTTTACATCCTCAATTTTTTTACCAGCTACTTCAAGTGCATTAATCAACCCAGCAGACGAAATAATAGCAGTGCCATGCTGATCATCATGCATAACAGGGATGTCAAGCGTCTTTTTTAGTCTTTCTTCAATATAGAAACATTCAGGAGCCTTAATATCTTCAAGGTTAATTCCGCCAAAAGTTGGAGCAATCTTTTCAACAGCTTCGCAGAACTTTTCTGGATCTTTTTCATCAACCTCGATATCAAAGACGTCTACACCACCATAAATTTTAAAGAGCAATCCTTTGCCTTCCATGACTGGTTTACCACTCATAGCACCGATATCACCAAGGCCTAATACTGCAGTACCATTACTTATAACAGCAACGAGATTACCTTTGTCGGTATATTTGTAGACATCATTAGGATTTGACTGGATTTCCAGACATGGAAATGCCACGCCAGGCGAATACGCTAGACTTAAATCAGTCTGTGTACGATAAGCTTTAGTAGGCTTTACTTCGATTTTTCCAGGGCGCCCATTCTCATGATAGGCGAGCGCTGCCTCCTTTGTAATCTTTACCATAAATTGTCGTTTGGTTTAGAAGTTTTTAGAAGGTGTTTGTGCAACACATGCATTTTTACCTTAATTATTGTAGTCTGTTTACAAAGTTAATAAAAAACAATAGAAAAGTAACGCATTTTTCATTTTTTTTGTAACTTTGCAACGTAAACGTTTACTTTTATGACACGAGCAGTTAAGATTCAGAGAATTAAAGGTATGTCTAAATACCGCATTGAGTTGCGTGGTAAAATACTTGATGTGGCTATTGAGGAATTTTTAGTTAATGGTATTAAGACCGTTAAAATGGATGATATCGCTAGTAAAATGGGTATCTCTAAACGTACTATGTATGAACTATTTACTGATAAAAAGACTTTAGTCTACCAGGCATGTGTCAAGCGAACTGAGGAATTTAATATCAAAATGAAGGAGTATGCTAGCCAGCCAGGACATAGTGTAATGGATATTTTACTAGAATATTTCCGCGAAAAGATGACTGACAATCGTAAAATTAGTTCAGAGTTTTATAGTAATTTGCACGATAAATTTCCTGAAGTCATAGAATATTATAGGGAGGTGCATGAAAAAGATCAACTTCAGACAAGAGAGTTTATCACTCGAGGAATAGAGGATGGATACTTCAGAAATGATATTGATTATGATGTGCTTACACATTTAATAAATATAACTATGCTCAATGTCATGAATCAAAAATTATATCATTCCTTGAGTATTAATTCCATAATTCGTAATTATTTGGTTGTCATTATTCAAGGATTCTGTACGTCCAAAGGATTCGATGAGATGAATAAAATTGTTTCTAAGTTAGATGAATTGTAATTTGATCTAATTCCCCATATTATATCTTTTTACTGTGTAAACAACATTATTATTGTTTTTAAAGTGGATTCATGAGTTAATAGTTTTGACTATTTTCTGTCTGTAATGGGTCTGCTGTCAAATAATTTATCAAAAAACAGCGTTTTCAAAAATCGTCATCTAGCTCAAAATATTCAACTTTTGATCAGCCTGTTTGGTCTTTTTTCTTCCCCTAGATTTTCTCTCCCGCCAAAACCACAGGTCCTAGGGGTCGAAAGCTAAGACTTTGTTCGCTAAACTCTATGACCTTATCGTATCAAACCTAAGCTTTCGACCCCTAGGACCTGTGGTTTTGGCGCCCATTTCTTGAACCGAAGAAACGCTAAATGTGTAACGTGTTGATATTCAGATAGATACGAAAATTCTTCAAAATTCGCGTATTTGAGGCATTCTTACATCGCAATTTCAAATACGCAAACCTCATGAGGGTTCTTGTCCGTAAAATTCAAAAATGCGGTTTAATGCACTTGATAAACTTGAGATAATTAAAATATTTTTTGTACATTTGCATGCATCAAATATTAAAATGCGAGAAATGGACATATTAAAAGAGCGTATACTGAAGGATGGCAAGTGCCTTCCTGGAGGTATCTTAAAAGTAGACAGTTTCGTTAATCATCAGATGGATCCTAATTTACTCAAAAAAGAAGCCATCGAGTTTATTCGACTATTTTCGGATACTAAAATTACTAAAATTCTTACAATTGAAGCTAGTGGCATAGCACCATCTATTATCGTAGGTTTACTACTAGATTTACCTGTTGTATTCGCAAAGAAAAAGACTCCTTCTACAATGGATAATATGTATCGCACAAAAATACATTCGTTTACGAAGCAACGTGATTATAATGTTGTAATTGCCAAAGAATATTTATCTCCCGACGATAGGGTTCTTTTTATAGATGATTTCTTAGCTTATGGAAATGCTGCTAAAGGTATTGCAGATATATGTCAGCAGGCAGGGGCAGAATTAGTGGGCATGGGCTTTATCATAGAAAAAGCTTTTCAACACGGTAGAGAAGTTCTTGAAAATATGGGCATTCGTGTAGAAAGTCTAGCTATAGTTGATTCTCTTGATA
This sequence comes from Segatella baroniae B14, assembly GCF_022024235.1. Taxonomy (GTDB): domain Bacteria; phylum Bacteroidota; class Bacteroidia; order Bacteroidales; family Bacteroidaceae; genus Prevotella; species Prevotella bryantii. The sequence continues at coordinate 837,990 of NZ_CP091799.1, read as the reverse complement.
ATTGTGAAATAAAACTTAGATAATGTTTATATTTTCTAGGTAAAATTTTAAAAACTATCGGTGGCACTCATTATTTGAGTGCCTTTTTTTATCTAATGTAACAATAGATAAACTATTTGAAAATATTCGCAAAAAATAATCAAAGAGTTATTATTACCTTTGCATTCGCAATACAATTGCGATTTTACTCATAATATAAGTCTAAAAACTTAAATAATCAACTTAATAATGAAAAGACTATTTATTTCTGTATTTTGTATGTTTTCAGCTACAATATCATTTTCAGCTGAAAAATTTATTTCATATGCGCCTAGCGTAGAATCGTTTGCCCTTGCACAAAATGGGCAAGTTGTCAATTTGCTATGTGACTCTCTAGAAGATGAAGGTATACAAATGGCCATCAATAATTTACAAAATGACTTTCAATCAGTTACTGGTAATAAACCCACATTGCAGTCGACCGCTACATGTAGTTCGTGCATAATCATTGGTAGCTTAAAGTCCAGTTTTATAAAGAAACTAATGGCTACTGGCAAAATCAATAAGAAATCATTAGTCGGCAAACATGAGAAATATATTATTCAGCTGGTAGATAATCCTATGAAGGGGGTAAAAAAAGCTCTAATTATAGCGGGTAGTGATAAAAGAGGCACTATATATGGTGTATATGAATTATCTAAACAGATAGGCGTATCACCTTGGTATTGGTGGTTAGATGTGCCAGCTGAAAAACATAAGAATATTTATTTTAAAAAAGGAATTTATACAGATGGTGAACCTGCTGTAGCATATCGTGGTATATTCATTAATGATGAGCATCCATGTTTTGCACAGTGGAGTAATGAGAAATTTGGCGGTCAAAATCACAAGTGTTATTCACATATATTTGAGCTTTTACTTCGCCTTAAAGCCAATTATATGTGGCCAGCTATGTGGGGAAATGCGTTTTATGATGATGATCCTGAAAATGGTGTATTAGCAAATAAGATGGGAATCATAATGGGCACATCACACCATGAACCTATGGCATGTGCACAACAAGACTGGAAAAGAAGAAAAGGTCATGGTGAATGGAACTATATGAAAAACGGAAAAGAATTACGTGAGTTTTGGCGAGGAGGTATAGAGCGTGCCAAAAATTGGGAAACGATGGTTACTATAGGTATGCGCGGGGATGGCGACGAAGAAATGGATGGTACTGGAAACATAAAACTCATGCAGAATATCATCGACGATCAACGTAAAATTATAGCTGATGTAACAGGAAAAAAAGCAGAAAAAACTCCACAAGTTTGGGCCTTGTATAAAGAGGTCATGGATTATTACGACAAAGGTATGCGTGTACCTGATGACGTTATTATGATGTTATGTGATGATAACTGGGGAAATGTCAGACGTGTACCTACCGGAAAGGATCTTAATCATAAAGGAGGATGGGGATTATATTATCATGTAGATTATGTGGGAGCGCCTCGCAATACTAAATGGCTCAATGTTACACCTACTCAAAATATGCAAGAGCAATTGTCGCTTGCCTTCAATCATGGTATTCAGAAAATGTGGATACTAAATGTAGGTGATCTCAAACCTATGGAATATCCTATAAGCTATTTTCTTGACATGGCATGGAATCCTGATAGATTTTCTTGTACAGATGTAATTGAACATACCCAAAATTTCTGTGCCCAGCAATTGGGAGTTAAATATGCAAAACAAGCAGCAGATTTGCTTAATAAAATTGGTTGGCTAAATGGTAGAGTCACTCCAGAGATGCTTGATGCTAATACATATAATGTAGAAACTGGTGAATGGAAAGAAGTAGTAGGAGAGTATATGACTCTAGAAGCAGAAGCTTTGAGACTATATAACGAGTTGCCGAGTAATCTTCATGATACCTATAAACAGATTATTCTTTTTCCTATCCAAGCTATGGCTAATCTTTATCAGATGTACTATGCTGTAGCAATGAATCATTATCTGGCAAAACTCGGTGATATCTCTTGTGAAAATTGGGCTAAAAAAGCTGAAGAAGCATTTCTTCGAGATTCATTACTATGTGCAAGTTACAATCATGAGATTGCAGGAGGTAAATGGAACCATATGATGGATCAAAAACACATAGGCTATACTTCGTGGAATGATGCGTTCCCTAAAAACAAATTGCCAGAACTCATGCATTTATCTGCTCCTCAGAATGGTGGATATATTTTTGATGATAAAACGGCATATATATCAATAGAGGCCGCTCATTATTATAGTAAATCTGATGCCAATAATGCTCAATGGAAAGAACTTCCTTTCATAGGAAGAACCCTAAGCGGTATGGCTGTTCAACCATATACAGAATCGACAAATAATGCGTCTTTAACCTACAGATTTCGTCTAAATCCTATGGAAGATGGAGCAAATACATTTAAAATTCATGTTATAGTGAAATCTACATTGGATTATTTGAATAAAGGAGGAATGGAATATGAAGTAGCGCTTGATGGATGCAATGTTAAAACCGTTAATTTTAATGGAGATTTGAACGAAAAACCTGAGAATATATACAATAAATATTATCCAACAATCGCAAGGAGAGTCGTTGAAAATGTCATTGAATTGCCCGTTGAAACCGGTAAAGCGGGAGAATGGCATACTTTGACAATACATCCTAAAGATGCTGGTATTGTCTTTGAAAAAATAATCATAGATGCAGGGGGGTACAAGCCTTCATACTTATTTATGAAAGAATCAGCAAAACATAAATAAGAGCTATTAAATGATTTTTAGGTTATCTTGCAGAGAAATTTCAATATTTTCTCTGCAAGATAACCTAAAATGCCTTTTGGCTATTTATCATAATAATTATGTACATATTCGGAAAACATCAAGATAAGGTCGCATGCTTCTGAATTTTGAATTTTTCGAGGACGACCACGTTTCTTTTGAGGCACAGGAAGGCCTGTTATAGTTACTGGCTCAATTTTATTCTTGATATGCTCATTGGCATATCGATCAAAAAGATAAAAAGGCAGTAAGCGTCCAATTTCGACCTAACAATATAAAAATATAGGCTGAACCGCGATTCTAAAGCGATTCAGCCTATTTAGTATTTTTTGTTTTTTTTGCTTTTTTATGATTCCTGACAGAGTTTTGAAGGTGTCATCTGGTCCCATTCAATTCCAACACCATTTGTCTTTGCTATGATATCAAAGAAGCGTTCGAAGTATCTTAATGGTGATATATTGTTCTTCTTACATGTTTCGACTAAGGTCATATAGAGACACAGATTCTCTACACCGCTCTCACTTCCGAGTATCGGTGCATTCTTTCTGTTCACAGTTAATGGCCTGATGCAGCGTTCAGCTTCCAGGTTATCGATTTCGTAATTACCATCTTCACGGAAGGTGAAGAACTTCTTCCAACCGTTACTCAGGTAATTGAGTGCTTTCGTCATCAATTCGCCCTTGATAGAGTCATCCTTCTGAAGTTCACACATTCTTGAATATATCTTAACGATGCATTCAGTAGTTTCAGAATCGTTTCTTCTTTTCTTGATTTCCGCAGGTGAGAGATTCTGTTTTCTATAGGTTTCCTCTCTGCCGTAAAGCCATCCAAACCAGTCCAGGAAGTCCTTTGCTCGATAGTCTTTACCTCGCTCATATGCATAGAAGAACTTTGACCTGGCGTGTGCAATACAATACAAATGAGTAATATCATTATCCTCCCGATCAAAGAAGTTATAACCACAATAAGAATCTGTCTGTATTGAGTTGATATTTGAAGAACCGATGAAGTTCTTGATAACATCCTGGCCTCTACTTCCATTATCGTAGAAGAAGTATACAACCTTGGTTTCCTTATTGACGACACACCAGATGTATTTCTTAAGAACCTTGTTGTAGATCCTGACTCTGCACCAGGTTTCATCACAATGGATATTGGCTCCATCCTGAAGTAGATTATTCTTAAGATATGGAAGAACCAGTTTGAGATATTCTGCGCCTATACCAATATAATTTGTAAGTGTCTGGCGGCATATGCTGAATTTATCTTCCATCATGCGGATGATCTCTCGGTAAAGAGGAGTATCCATTTGGTATTTGTTCATTGTCAGACGAGAAAGGAACCTGCTTGTTACATGGGTGTGTGGCACAACACTCAGTTTCTTGTAATCCTCTTCGATTTCCTCATTACCAGGAAGGGTAAAATGAACTGTGATCGGATCTTGTCCAGGAAGTTTGTAGACTATGTAATGTACTTTGTGTTCAACAATGTAGCTGACCTGATCATAGATACTGCGAGTAAACCTACGGATTATCTTGGCACCATCAGGTATTTTGGTTTCATCACATTTATAATCAATAACCATGTCAGCACCCATAGTATTATATTTCATGCCAACCTTGCATTGATTGTCTACTTCCTTCTGGTCTTCCTTGCTTGGCTCTTCATCGGAAGTTGCTGAGGGTAGGGAAGCAGCAGTTCCATCAAAGTCATCCTTTGCTTCCTGACGACTGACAGTAGTAGTATTGCCTCCTCTGTTATTCCAGACTTTCTTTCCATACAGATTTGCCTTGTCAACCATTGACTGATTGATCAGATTCTTTATCTGGTTCTGAAGGGATTGTATCTGTTTCTGGTTTCCTTCAAGTTGAGTCATCAGGCGATTGATGGTATCGTGAAGTGTTGATTTCTCCTTATCGCTCTTCTCAAGCATAGCAGCAACACGATCAAGTCTATCCTGTATCTTCTTCTGATTCTCCAATGACTCCTGGAGCATCTGACGATACTGCTCAACATCACGCTCAAGGATGCTGATATACTTGTCTTTATCAGCTGAACTCATAGAAGCATGGGCAGATTTTACGACAGGATTATCCTCTCGTGAATTGATATATTCCATAAAGAATTTTCTTTTTTTGAATTCTTTTTCTTCCATGCTTTTACTTGCTTTTGTACTTACAAAGGTACAAAAAAAATCGCAAAAACACGAACAAAATAACACTTAAATAACTGATATTCAATAAATTAAATTCAAATGTATAAGCACTGATTACTGAAGTTCAGATCATAATCTCAGTACCGAAATAACAGGATTTTCAAGCAAAGTCAGGAGATCTTTCCATTCTATACTGTATACGGTTTTCTGATCTTTGAATTCAACTTTCATAAACCTGTAATCTTTATTATAGAATGTTTTCTCGTTCATATAATAAGCCTGTTTATCATAATAGATAAGTCGTACGCGTCTACGATTTCTGGACATAAAGATGAATACATCACCTTCATGAGGAATGACATGGCATTCGTCAGTCACAAACTCTAACAATCGGTAAAATCCCCAGCTCATATTTACATAACCTGGCACGTAATAGAAGTGTTTAAACTCAGATAAATCTAACATGGATCCTCCAATCTATCTATGATATCCTTGACATCAGAATAACAATTACTTTTTATGCTTACAACTGTACCATTTTCCAACTGTATAACAGCTGATACTTTAGCTTTCATTTTTGGGGAATTTCCAGCCAATTGGTCGCATGCTTCTGAATTTTGAATTTTTCGAGGACGACCACGTTTCTTTTGAGGCACAGGAAGGCCTGTTATAGTTACTGGCTCAATTTTATTCTTGATATGCTCATTGGCATATCGATCAAAAAGATAAAAAGGCACTCCGCGACTAACACAGAACTCTATAAGCGGAATATTATTTGGAGCACCTTCCATTTGATACAGAAACCATAATCGTTCCAGTTCTGCATCTGAAATTGTTCTTTCGTCTGTTTGCATAATCGTTTTATTTATTGACCATGCAAAGTTAAAAAGGGTCGTTTTTTACCACAAGGGTCGAAATTGGACGCTTACAATACATCGGTAAGCGTCCAATTTCGACCTAACAATATAAAAATATAGGCTGAACCGCGATTCTAAAGCGATTCAGCCTATTTAGTATTTTTTGTTTTTTTTGCTTTTTTATGATTCCTGACAGAGTTTTGAAGGTGTCATCTGGTCCCATTCAATTCCAACACCATTTGTCTTTGCTATGATATCAAAGAAGCGTTCGAAGTATCTTAATGGTGATATATTGTTCTTCTTACATGTTTCGACTAAGGTCATATAGAGACACAGATTCTCTACACCGCTCTCACTTCCGAGTATCGGTGCATTCTTTCTGTTCACAGTTAATGGCCTGATGCAGCGTTCAGCTTCCAGGTTATCGATTTCGTAATTACCATCTTCACGGAAGGTGAAGAACTTCTTCCAACCGTTACTCAGGTAATTGAGTGCTTTCGTCATCAATTCGCCCTTGATAGAGTCATCCTTCTGAAGTTCACACATTCTTGAATATATCTTAACGATGCATTCAGTAGTTTCAGAATCGTTTCTTCTTTTCTTGATTTCCGCAGGTGAGAGATTCTGTTTTCTATAGGTTTCCTCTCTGCCGTAAAGCCATCCAAACCAGTCCAGGAAGTCCTTTGCTCGATAGTCTTTACCTCGCTCATATGCATAGAAGAACTTTGACCTGGCGTGTGCAATACAATACAAATGAGTAATATCATTATCCTCCCGATCAAAGAAGTTATAACCACAATAAGAATCTGTCTGTATTGAGTTGATATTTGAAGAACCGATGAAGTTCTTGATAACATCCTGGCCTCTACTTCCATTATCGTAGAAGAAGTATACAACCTTGGTTTCCTTATTGACGACACACCAGATGTATTTCTTAAGAACCTTGTTGTAGATCCTGACTCTGCACCAGGTTTCATCACAATGGATATTGGCTCCATCCTGAAGTAGATTATTCTTAAGATATGGAAGAACCAGTTTGAGATATTCTGCGCCTATACCAATATAATTTGTAAGTGTCTGGCGGCATATGCTGAATTTATCTTCCATCATGCGGATGATCTCTCGGTAAAGAGGAGTATCCATTTGGTATTTGTTCATTGTCAGACGAGAAAGGAACCTGCTTGTTACATGGGTGTGTGGCACAACACTCAGTTTCTTGTAATCCTCTTCGATTTCCTCATTACCAGGAAGGGTAAAATGAACTGTGATCGGATCTTGTCCAGGAAGTTTGTAGACTATGTAATGTACTTTGTGTTCAACAATGTAGCTGACCTGATCATAGATACTGCGAGTAAACCTACGGATTATCTTGGCACCATCAGGTATTTTGGTTTCATCACATTTATAATCAATAACCATGTCAGCACCCATAGTATTATATTTCATGCCAACCTTGCATTGATTGTCTACTTCCTTCTGGTCTTCCTTGCTTGGCTCTTCATCGGAAGTTGCTGAGGGTAGGGAAGCAGCAGTTCCATCAAAGTCATCCTTTGCTTCCTGACGACTGACAGTAGTAGTATTGCCTCCTCTGTTATTCCAGACTTTCTTTCCATACAGATTTGCCTTGTCAACCATTGACTGATTGATCAGATTCTTTATCTGGTTCTGAAGGGATTGTATCTGTTTCTGGTTTCCTTCAAGTTGAGTCATCAGGCGATTGATGGTATCGTGAAGTGTTGATTTCTCCTTATCGCTCTTCTCAAGCATAGCAGCAACACGATCAAGTCTATCCTGTATCTTCTTCTGATTCTCCAATGACTCCTGGAGCATCTGACGATACTGCTCAACATCACGCTCAAGGATGCTGATATACTTGTCTTTATCAGCTGAACTCATAGAAGCATGGGCAGATTTTACGACAGGATTATCCTCTCGTGAATTGATATATTCCATAAAGAATTTTCTTTTTTTGAATTCTTTTTCTTCCATGCTTTTACTTGCTTTTGTACTTACAAAGGTACAAAAAAAATCGCAAAAACACGAACAAAATAACACTTAAATAACTGATATTCAATAAATTAAATTCAAATGTATAAGCACTGATTACTGAAGTTCAGATCATAATCTCAGTACCGAAATAACAGGATTTTCAAGCAAAGTCAGGAGATCTTTCCATTCTATACTGTATACGGTTTTCTGATCTTTGAATTCAACTTTCATAAACCTGTAATCTTTATTATAGAATGTTTTCTCGTTCATATAATAAGCCTGTTTATCATAATAGATAAGTCGTACGCGTCTACGATTTCTGGACATAAAGATGAATACATCACCTTCATGAGGAATGACATGGCATTCGTCAGTCACAAACTCTAACAATCGGTAAAATCCCCAGCTCATATTTACATAACCTGGCACGTAATAGAAGTGTTTAAACTCAGATAAATCTAACATGGATCCTCCAATCTATCTATGATATCCTTGACATCAGAATAACAATTACTTTTTATGCTTACAACTGTACCATTTTCCAACTGTATAACAGCTGATACTTTAGCTTTCATTTTTGGGGAATTTCCAGCCAATTGGTCGCATGCTTCTGAATTTTGAATTTTTCGAGGACGACCACGTTTCTTTTGAGGCACAGGAAGGCCTGTTATAGTTACTGGCTCAATTTTATTCTTGATATGCTCATTGGCATATCGATCAAAAAGATAAAAAGGCACTCCGCGACTAACACAGAACTCTATAAGCGGAATATTATTTGGAGCACCTTCCATTTGATACAGAAACCATAATCGTTCCAGTTCTGCATCTGAAATTGTTCTTTCGTCTGTTTGCATAATCGTTTTATTTATTGACCATGCAAAGTTAAAAAGGGTCGTTTTTTACCACAAGGGTCGAAATTGGACGCTTACACAAAAAGGCACTCCACGACTAACTATTATATTAGAACATAATCGGCATTATGATAAATAGGTGTTATTATATAACAAATATAGATATACAAAAGTCCTCTATCATTATAAAGTTATTTATCTACACATATAAAACTGCTATTTTGGCAGAAAAGTTTAAAATAATTATACTTTGATGTCAAATCGGCATAATACTACTCGGTGGCATATTCATTGCATAATATCAAGTGAAACGAAAGCTAGATTTAAGGCAGATGAGCCTGAAATTAAGTAATAGTTTCAATAGATAAATAAAGGATAAAAAAATAATTGGAGGTATTAATTATGTTGTTAGCTCGTAGAAACAATGAACAGAATTGGTTAAACAATTGGTTTGATGACAGTTTCTTTGATACCGACTTAATGCCACGCATCAACGCTACTGCACCAGCTGTTAATGTAAGAGAAAATGAAAAATCTTATATTATGGATATCGCTGCTCCTGGTTTGAAGAAAGAGTTTGTTCGCATGGATTTAGATAACGATGGAAATTTGAATATCGCTATTGAGAACAAATTGGAACATAAACAGGAAAACAAGAAAGAACATTATATTCGTCGTGAATTCTCGTATTCAAATTATCAACAGGCTTATACCCTACCAGAAGATGTTGATAAAGATAAAATTTCTGCAAAGGTAGAAAATGGTGTTCTTGAAATACTATTGCCAAAGCTTAATCCTAAAGATGAGCCCCGTAGCACGAAGAAAATAGAAGTTGCATAAGTGTAAATAACTAAAATTGTAGATTTAAAGCAATGAAAATGCCTGAAAGATAGCATATTATTTAAGAATATGCTTCTTTCAGGATTTTTTGTTAAATAGCTCTTGCTTCCTTTGCTGCCTGTACCATATTCAATAATGCAGCTTTAGTTTCTTTCCAACCTCGTGTTTTAAGTCCACAGTCTGGATTTACCCATAACCTTTCGGCAGGTATTAATTTTGAGGCTTTATGAAGCAGTACAACCATTTCATCGACTGCAGGAACACGTGCAGAATGAATATCATAAACACCTGGTCCTATCTCGTTAGGATATTTAAATTCTCGGAAGACATCGAGTAAATCCATCTGTGAGCGCGAACATTCGATAGTAATAACATCTGCATCCATTCGTGCTATGTGTTTAATAATATCATTAAATTCAGAATAGCACATGTGAGTATGTATTTGAGTTTCGTCCTTTACTCCTGCTGCTGACAATCTGAAGCAGTCTACTGCCCATTTCAAATAATTATCCCAATCTTTGCGGCGAAGCGGTAATCCTTCACGTATAGCAGGTTCGTCTATTTGGATAACACTGATACCATTTTTCTCTAAATCAAGAACTTCATCACGTATTGCCAATGCAATTTGCTTGCAAGTATCCTCGAGTGGTTGATCATTGCGTACAAAACTCCACTCGAGTATTGTAACTGGACCGGTCAGCATTCCCTTCATCGGTTTATTACTAATACTCTGTGCATATTTTGTCCATTTAACAGTCATAGCATGAGGTCTCTTCACATCACCATATATTATAGGAGGTTTCACGCATCTGCTTCCATAACTTTGTACCCAGCCCTTCTGTGTGAAAGTGAAGCCATCTAATTGTTCACCGAAATATTCAACCATATCATTTCGCTCAAATTCTCCATGAACAAGCACATCGAGGCCTATTTCTTCTTGCCACTTAACACACTTACGTGTTTCTTCCTCCAAAAGACGTGTATACTCCTCGTTTGTTAAATGTCCTTTACGATAAGCTGCACGCCAAGATCTTACCTCTGAAGTTTGAGGAAAAGATCCTATAGTAGTTGTTGGGTATTGTGGCAAGTGTAAATGTCTACGCTGAACTATACTTCGTTGAGCATATTCACTTTTTCGATTAAAGTCAGAAGACTGTATCGCAGCAATACGACTTTTTACAGCATCATCGTGGATTTCTTCAGATTGACGCTTGCTTCGCATATCATTTTCGTTGGCGACAAAAGCCTTAATACATGAATCAACGATTTGACCTGTAGTACGTGTTTTCAATAATGTTAATTCGTCTATTTTTTGTCGTGCAAAAGCCATGTATCGTTTGATACTTTTCGGTAAGACTTGCTCATTATGTTCAACTTCAAGATCGTATGGTACATGAAGTAGCGAACAACTTGTACTTAATATAACACGATTATGTCCTAAAGTACATATTGCCTCATGCGCCTGTTCGTGGACAGTTTCAAGATTACTTTTCCAAATATTGCGTCCATCTATAAGACCAAGTGAGAGTATCTTATCTTTTGGTAAACGCTTAACTATGTTCAACTGCTCTGGAGCTCTTACAATATCTACATGAATTGCTTGAACAGGAAGACTAATAGCCAAAGATTCATTATCCCCAAGACTACCAAAATAAGAGGTTAAAATAATATTTGGTTTAACCTTATCACTCAAATAGTTATAAGCTTCAGTATATGCGTTCTTAGTACGTTCATCTAAATCAGTAACCAGACATGGTTCGTCTATTTGAATCCACTGAGCTCCTCTAATCTTCAACTGTTCTAGCAATTCTGCATAAACAGGAAGCAACTTAGGTAAGAGATCAAGTCTATTAAAATGTTCTTCTTTCTCTTTGCCTAAAAGAAGATAGCTAACGGGGCCAATAAGCACAGGCTTGGTCAATATACCTAGCGATTTAGCTTCCATAAATTCATCGACGATTTTTGTATCGAAGCAAGTGAATAGCATATCGTGAGTAAATTCTGGCACTATATAATGATAGTTCGTATCAAACCATTTAGTCATCTCCATAGCTATAACATCCTGTCCATCTTTTTGATACCCACGAGCCATTGCAAAATATAATTTTAGCTTATCCTGACATAAAGAATCATAACGTTCAGGTATAGCCCCAAGCATAAAGCTCATGTCCAACATCTGGTCGTACAAAGAAAAGTCATTGCTTGGAATTAGATCTATACCTGCCTGCTGCATTAGTTTCCAATTCTCCGCACGAAGATTTTTTGCAACTTCGAGTAACTCTTCTTTTGTGGAATTTCCTTTCCAATAGCTTTCTAGTGCTCGCTTCAGTTCGCGATCCTTACCTATGCGTGGATAGCCCAACACATTAGTCTTTACAATGTTCTTGTTTGTCATCTTTCTTATTAATACGATAATTTTGTTCTATGTTTATTTCTTTGACAAAAGTAGAAAAAAAATATTAGCAAGACAAAATTTCTTGAATATTCGGAAAAATATACTAACTTTGTAGCAAATAATATGTTTTAGCAGAATAAAATTCTGCGTATATGAGCAATATAGGAATATTCAAGTAGGATTTGAATAACTTATAGAAAACAATTAAATCAATTTAATCGAAAAATTATATGGAAAGTAATTACACATTAGATGATGTTGATATCAAGATATTGAGAATTCTTCAACAAAATTCTGATTTGACCGTCAAAGAATTGGCAGCTCGGGTTCACCTTTCACCATCACCAACCTTTGAAAGGCAAAAGCGTTTGGAGCGTGAGGGATATATACAACGATATATGGCTGTCGTAGATCCGCAGAAAGTTGGCAACGGAATACTTGTGTTATGTAATATCAGGCTTAAACAACACACTCAGAAACTTATTCAAGAATTTATGGATGCAGTACAATCTATACCAGAAATAACAGAATGTTTTAATACAAGTGGTGATTACGACTTTTTAATAAAAGTATATTCACGCGATATGAAAGCATATCAGCAATTTATGCTTAACACTTTGGGAACTATAGAATGTGTGGGTAGCCTACACAGTATCTTTGTTATCGATGAAACCAAAAATACAAGAGGTGTGACTATACCTAAATAAATAGCTTTTTTTGAAATAATATACTTTTAATTTTGCCTTCTTACAGCGAAATTTAAGCCTAAATGTAAATTTAAGCTCGATTTTAATTAGTCTTCCATAAAAAATTACTACATTTGAAGCAAACAAAATAGGCTAAGGTAAAAATGATATCGTTTGAAAGTGATTATGACAATGGCGTGCAGCCAGAAATATTGAAGAGATTTGTTGAAACCAATAGTGAAAAAACATCCGGATATGGATTTGATGCATTTTGCACGAGTGCTAAAGAAAAAATAAAAAAGGCTTGTGGACTAGAACAAGCTGAGATTTTTTTCCTAATTGGTGGAACACAGACTAATGCAACTGTTATAGACGGACTTTGTGCAGGATATGAGGGTGTAATTGCAGCTCAAACTGCTCATATTAGTGTACATGAATCAGGTGCAGTAGAAGCTTCTGGCCACAAGGTGCTTAACATTCCAAGTAACGGAAGTAAACTTCAGGCAGAAGAAATAGACCATTACATGAAGAACTTCTTAGCAGATGAAACTTACGAGCACATGGTACAGCCTAGAATGGTTTATATCACAATGCCTACTGAATTAGGTGACATCTATACTCGACAGGAGTTAGCAGATATATATGAAGTGTGTCGCAAACATCATCTCTACTTGTATATAGACGGAGCACGATTAGGCTATGGACTTATGTCTCAAAAATGCGATTTTGATTTGCCTTATTTAGCTTCTCACTGTGATGTATTCTATATTGGTGGAACCAAGGTTGGTGCAATGTTTGGTGAAGCTGTGGTATTTACTAATATGCGTGCACCACGTTACTTCTTTACTCATGTTAAACGTCATGGTGCTTTATTAGCCAAAGGAAGAATGCTTGGTATTCAGTTTGATACACTGTTTACAAATAATCTTTATTTCAATATTTCAAAACATGCAATTAACTGTGCCGAGGAACTAAAGGAAGTGTTTGCCCGACATGGCATTAAGATGGGGGTAGACTCCCCTACCAACCAGCAATTTGTTATATTAACTAAATCACAGAAAGAGCACTTGATGAAGCATATTGCTTTTGAAATTTGGGAACCGATTGATGACAAGCATCTTTTGTGTCGATTTGTAACAAGTTGGGCAACTACAAAAGAAGATATAGAAGGCCTAGATAAAGCTTTGGCACAATTATAAAAAACAAGTAAAAAAAACAAGATGACTATTCGCAAAATTATCGTAACAAGTATAGTAGTTCTTTTAGGAACCTTTGTTTATGCACAGACCCCACTGAAAAAGGTCTATGATGAGACTATCAATCCAATAGAACAAATCGATCAGGCTCTTTCTAAAGCAAAGGGCAAACATAAATATATAATATGTCAAGTAGGTGGTAACTGGTGCCCTTGGTGTCTTCGCTTTGCAGATTTTATCACAAAAGACCAAGATATAGCCCAGCTTATTGCCAATAACTTTGAGTATATTCATGTCAATTATAATCCTCGAAAGTCTGCTGGTGCAGAAAAAAATGCACAAGCAGAGGCTATGCTCAAACGTTTGGGTAATCCGAGCAGATTTGGTTATCCGGTATTTGTGGTATTAAATTCTAAAGGGGATGTACTTCATATTCAAGATTCAAGTTTTCTTGAAGAAGGACAGGGATATAGCAAAGATAAGGTTATCAGATTCTTCAAGAACTGGACACCTCAAGCTGTAGAAAGCGGGAAGTAAACAACTCCCGCTTCCCCCCTACCAACCACAGAAAAACACATTATTATAGAACACAACATTAAACATCATGACTATATTCCACCACACATCTAATTATCAAATCAGATCCGCAGTTGCGGCCAATCAGTTTTATACAAGTAATGCCCAAGAGTTAGAACAGCCAATGCTATTCTTTCGCAAGATGTAAACACTTTTTTACAGATACTTAATTGGGGATTGGATGGGATGGTTGGAAAGATGCTGAGCTATATACGTATCAGGCTATCGCATTTTAATTATTTTCATCTATGTTAGTTCTGATTCTGCCATAAGTAATTGATGTAGCTGATATCGATTTTGAAAAAATATGGGCAATGTTGAGTAATTTCATTATATAAAATGAAAGAAACATAAATAAGACCATACTTTTTACTAAAAAACTAGTAACTTTGCAATCATACAAAAAGATTGTAAATTCATGAATATTATCCAAATTTTCAAAAAGTGGTCCCTGCTATGCGCAATAGCTGTAGGTATGTCGATATATTGCCTATTCTACTATACTCCAATACTCGTCCCCGTAGGAGAGATTTGTGGCCCAGCATTGCAAGGACTTATGCCATGGATACTCTTCACTATTCTTTATGTTACATTCTGTAAAATTGAAGTGAAAGAAATGCGGCCTCGTACATGGCATTTTATTCTTCAGGGATTACGGACGTTAATTTCAGGTCTGTTGGTATTGATTATCATGTATACTAGTAATCCAGAAGCGAAATTAATATGGGAAGGATGCTTCTTGTGTGTCATTTGTCCGACAGCAGCAGCTGCCGCTGTTATTACAGAAAAACTAGGTGGAAATATTACATCTCTTACCATTTACACAATTATAGCCAACTGTGTAACCAGTATTATTATTCCACTCTTCTTTCCTTTAGTAGAGCCATCTGCCAACGTTCCTTTTCTTACTATGTCAAGCATGATTCTAAAGCGTGTATTCATAGTATTAATAGCTCCACTAGCCTTAGCCTTCCTCACTCGAAAGTTTGCAAATCCATTAGCTATTTGGGTACGTAAAACCAAGAATTTAGGCTATTATCTTTGGTGCTTCAATCTCACCATTGTCAGTGGTGTAACGATGCATAATATTCTCGCTTCTACCGTTTCTTGCTTCACGTTGTTAGCATTGCTGATTTCGCCACTATTCATCTCTGTAATTCAATTTGCAATAGGAAAGGCAGTAGGTAAGCCATATGGTGATAATATTACAGCAGGTCAAGCTTTAGGTCAGAAAAATACAGTAGTCGGTATATGGCTTACTATTACTTTTCTGAACCCACTTGCAGCCATAGCCGCAGGTGGCTATTTAGTTTGGCAAAATATCATTAATGCTTTGCAAATAAGGTACAAAGAGAAATATGGTTATTTAAAGTGGTAATTACACTTTAAGATAAAAATTTAGCCCTCGATATGTCTTTTACATACCGAGGGCTTTGTTTGCTGCATCTTTTGAAGCAATTTTATAAATTTAATCAAGTTTGAAGAGTCCTCCTACAAATGTTGCTGCTATTTTAGCACCTTTTACAGCCTGACCTGTTGTAATATCCGTACGATACACATAGAGTCCTTCTGATGTACCTATCGGAGCATAGACATAATTGCCTTCTTGGAAAGCAACGAATCGGCGACCACCACTACCATTGTGTATAGGTATTTCTACAATATCCTGTGAAGTCTTGTTTACAAGATCGATTATACAACACTTTAGATCGGCGTCACTCCATGCACTAGCATCCAGGCGTGTAGTTACTTCTGCATAAACCTTACCGTTACCTAAATAAAGCCAATGTGCAACTTTCTGTCCAGTTAATGCCTGATAATCAAAACTATAATTTGGATCAAATTTAGTTTCTCCAGAATTAATTTTTAAAAAGCCTGAGTTTTTAGTAGACTGTGAAAAGCCATTAGCTAGTGACGAATTAGACATCGCATAAATATCGCCATTTTCATCCTTTTGGAGTCCATTGAAAGCATTCCATGAGCCTATATTGCCAAAACGAGGGTCCTTAATAAGAGCCTTAAACTGACAATCAGGATAGCTATATACTGCTACGTAAGCTGTATCTACAGCTGGTGTTGCAAAGGTGGTAGTACTCATTGGAACATAACTTACATACAGATTACCACCTGCGTAAACCATGCCCGTTACAGAAGGCCATTCTTCTTCATCCATTGGCGCTACAGGTGTTGTTGTTATTTTATTTTTAAGAGCTAATGACTTAATATCAACGCTGTAAAAAGTTAGATTTTGATTTTTTCCTGCAGATGTAGGCAATTCAAGTGCTGCCATCGTATTATTATCAACCTGACAAAATCCAATCGGAGTATTATTGAATTGGAAATTACTTACTTCCTGAATGTATCCTTCTGTATCGCGTTGTATACCTACAGCCTCTGTTACACCTAAACCACCAATCGAAAAGATGGTTTGTTCTGCTTGTTGATAATCACGATAACCATTCTGCTCGAGACCTTTCCCGATAGCATCGATAGTACCATTCATCAAATCTGAAGTGGTTACTGCATAGTATGTAGTAGTGCCACTATTGGTGATACCAAGTGCCATAACATAAGGTTCATTAGCAACTTCTGTGCTGCCCATATCGTCATCGCAAGAAGCAAGAAACGTTAAACTTGCTAAGAGTGAAGATACTAAGACAATAGATTGTATTTTATTTTTGATAATTGTCTGAAAATTCATATTTATTTGTATTCTTTTAAATGTTAAATTGGCTATATAATTACATCTTAGAGAGGAATAGGCGGAATTTAATATTAAATGCACGACCTGGCTTCTGCAGGCGATAGTTATCATAGAGTTTCTCATCCGTAAGATTTGTGCACTCAAGAGATACACTATATTTACCCTCATTCATCAAATAGGTAAGCGATGCATTATGTGAGAACTGTGTAGGAATATATTTCTTACTTGTAGGACGTCCCAAGCCAGGAAAACTTAGATAATATTTATAGATATAATCACAATTATAGCCCAATGTCAAAGTATTACCTTTAGCTAGTATATTGTGAAAATTCCATGATGCATCACCATTCATAAAGAAATATGGTATATTAGGCATCCGCTGACCATAAGTTACATTCTCTGATACACCTGTATCTACATACGAATTGTCTACAGTCTCTGTCTTCTGTCTGTCCTTAATATCCTGATAAGTAAGATTAAAACCTACATTTAAATTATTGCGCCAACTATACTGTAAACTTGCTTCTAAACCATTAGTTATAGCTTTACCTATATTCTCATAAGAAGTAGTTGGATCACTAGTAAGACTTACACCTTTCAGAATGAAGTCTTTTGTATTGCGATAGATGTAGCTTACTTCAGTCATAAGGTGATGTTCATCAATCTGCTGATCAAAGCGTAAACCAATGTTCAGATTTCTAGAAATCTCCGGACGAAGATCAGGATTAGCTTTTTGAATAAATCCATCACCAAATATTTCAACTGCTTCAGGCATACGATAAGCTTGCTCGAAGCTAGCTTTCAACTGCAATGAAGGTAATATAAAATAGGTAGCAGCAGTTCCATAGCCGATCTTACTTTTGTTATTTTTCACTTGTTCATAATGCTCAGTTTCGAGGAACTGATCCATAAGTTTATGAGTAGATGTGTGTAAGAAATAAGCCTTTCCGAAAACATTGACATTCCATCGATCATATCGTAGTTGATAACCTAGCCCTGAAATATTCTTTGTGAGATACTGAGAGATATTATTCATTGCATAGTCAGGATATTCTTTATCATCTTGCTTATGTCGCATACTACTGAATACATGATTAAAAGTAATGCTCTGATGATCATCAATCACATAATTAAGATTAGCATTAACTTGCCACTGACGCTCATGGATTGTAGCGTTAGTTAGATATCCTTCACCACGACTATTGCTAGCAATTGATTCTCCACGCCAATTATAAGTTACAGCAGCTGTATCTACATTGTTAGTATTAACTATACTGTATGTTGTATAAAGAGACAGATCGAGACCTGGTATGAAGAGGTTAGTTTTATGATAGCGGATACTAGGAATGAAAGAAATACTCTTGGTTGTAGGTTTACCATATACAGCATCCATTGTAGCACCAGTCTGAATATTTTTATCATTTGCAGACAAGATGGCGCCAACAAGAAAATAATCCGCCCACGACTTACCTATTATACCCGACTCTACTTTTAAACCACCAGACTGATATTGATCATGGAAACGTTTTACCCATTCATCCCCTAATTGCTCACCTGTATTTAAGTCGACAATAGGAGCATATACTTTAAAATTATTCTTAGAGTAATTATAAAATGCATTCGTACGAATAGTAAATCCTGTGTTTGTGTTGGTATAAGCACCATTTAAACTTACTTTATGTGTACCAAATGAACCTATAGAATAAGTTGCATCAAGGTAATTTGCATTCTTTCGAGTTACAATATTCACAGCTCCTCCAAGTGCATCACCTCCTAAATAGACTGGTAATACTCCTTTGAATACCTCTATATGTTCTGCGATATTCGCAGATAAGTTGGCAAGATTAAAACTGCTACCGAAGTTATCCATAGGTATTCCATCAAGGAAAAATTTTACTTGATTGCCACTAAAACCATTCATAGAGAAAGTATAGTTACTTCCTACTCCTCCATCTTCTCGCACGCGAATACTACTTACTGTATTCAGAACTTTATCAAGAGGTTTAATTGTAGTATATTGTTTTGATAGATCTACTACAGATACTGCATAAGCTTGCTCTTGCAATTTCCTAGCTTTTGACTTAGCTATGACAACAACATTATCAAGATTCTGCTCAGAAAAATAGCCCTTACTACTATCTTTCGATGCAGTTATATCTTCACTATTTAGTTTAGTAGAAGGTGATACTGTCTTTGCTGCAACCATCTGCGATGACAGCATCATTAATCCAATCGTTAATACCTTATTATTTTTTACCATATACCTATTATTTATATCAATACTTCAACTTTTCAGTTCTTTATCGAAAGCGATGCAAAGATACCATGATGCTTAAGAATTCACAATACTAAGAAATAGGTAAAATATAGTATAATTTAAACAAAGATATTGTTATTTTAGATATTTCATCATAATAAGTAAGTATTCGTTGGTGATGTTGGCATACTAATGAATTGTCTACTCTAAACTTGCCAGCCATGAAGCAAGTGCTACTAAAGAAGCCTGCCAGTTAATTGCGATTTCATTAGAAGCATAAGACTCTGTAACATCGAGATATGATAATGCAGGTTCCTTACTTGGATAAAGAATGTTTATCTTATCCAAATCTTTTTTATCCTGTTGCCCTGGATTTGGTCCACCTACCAACAGGCCAGGAAATGGTTTTGCTATAGCATCTGCTGCCGATAAACGATGATGAGGATGCATGACAGGTTTGATGCCCATGGCTGTTACAAAGCAATAGCCTGTGGGATTATGACCTAAGATGTATTGCATATTTGCGCGAGCGATAGCTTTATAATCATTAGACTCCTTGCGCTGTTTACTGCGGCGTATTTTCAAAGATTTAATCCTACTACGTTTGCTCTGTTTTTGAGTTGAACGACGATGCCTACGATGAGGCAACGATGAAGCTGCTACAGATTTACTTTTGTCTATTGTTTGAACTTTATCCACTAATCGATGTTCCTGGCGTGACGATTTGCGGCTCTCGCGTTTATCAATATGATACTTATCTGCCATCAATAAAATATAACCTTGTGTGCACGCATTAGCAAGACTTCCCCAGTAGAAATCTTGAGGACGAGTACCGAAACTTGCTCCTATCGATGATTTCATTGATAAGCGCGCAAGATGTTTGGCAAAATGATGTAATCTGATGATAGCTTTATCGTGTAGTATACCATGTCCATGAACAATAGCCTCCAACGAACCTAAAGTAGCAACAGAAGCCCATGAAGGCACATTCATTTGAAATGGTTGATTACGAATAGCTTCAAAATAATAAGTATACTTATGCGTCATTAAAAAAAGTTCAATTGATGCCCAAAAGCATTCATCACTAGCATTATTGTCACCATAACTACCTGTAGTAATAGCAGGCTTAAATGTATTATTTATTTTGTTTTGGTCATAATAGGCATATGGATGTTTTTTAGCCCACTTATATGCTTTTTCAGCAGCAACTAAAGCCTGGGTAGAAAATTCCGGATAATCAAGATTTCCTTTAAAAATACGGGCTGCTTGCGCCATAATTGCGGCGAAGTCATATGTTGCAGTTACACTTTTTTGTACAACATAGCGCTGTTGTTTACATTCAGATGGCATAATAAACTCTTCAAAATGTGGAGTAGTCAATTTATGATATACTCCTCCATCTTCTGGATCTTGCATGGTAAGCATCCATTTCAGGCTAAACATAACTTCATCCAGTATATCTGCTGTTCTATTACTACTTTCTGGAATATTTGATCCATGCTGTTTAAAGTAATCGGGTATTTGCTCATACGCCAGAAGCATTAATCCACAGGAATAGGCACAGTTTACAACATACTTATTATAATCACCTGCATCATACCACCCTAAAGGCGAGGATATCACAGTACCAGCTGGTCTATCAAGGGATGCTGCCGAAGGATGAATAAGCACATGGGTATCTTTGTGACTTAGAGGTCTGGCGTATTCTCCAGCATACTGTGTTTCGATGGGTACACCCGAACGAATAAGATAAAAGGCCTTAAGGGATGCCTCGGCTATATCCTTGAATGTTGGTTGAGATACAGCTGTTTGCGATGAAGCTTGCAATGAATAACCAAAAAAGCAAACGATTCCAAATAAGATTGTTGCAAATAGTTTTTTCATGTTATCAATTAATGCTAGATTATATCTTTCCAAGATAAATGATGCGCTGATGATCTGAATGATCACCAAACCATGTTACAAAGTTAACAAAAAAACATATACTTCCAAATATATATGATATAAAAGCGTAAAAGCCAACTTAATTATACAAATCAATCACTGTTATTTTATTCTGCAAACCTACGTTATAAAACTTTTATTACTTCATTTTTATTCCATATAATCAAGAGTTTTTATCTATATTTCCACAAAGTTTTAGTATATGGGAAAACCATAGAAAAACGCTTTCATATTACATTTTTTTGTCCATGTCTTTTTATATTTTTGCAAACGTTTTTTATCTTAAATATTGAATCGTATACAGAAATACTACGTTTTAATAAGCAATAAATTTACCAATAAACAAAAATGAATGCATTACCAAAACAAGTGAAAAGATTGAAAGTGTGCGGAATGATCGCTATGATGGCGTGTTGTAGCGAAGCTATGGCTGGTGGATTAATGAGTAATACGAACTACCATATCGCGTTTGACCGAATGATGGCTCGTGGTGCTTCTTTTGAAGTCGATGCAGCCTATAGTAACCCTGCTGGCTTAGTATGGGGGCACGAAGGATGGCAACTCTCATTTAATTGGCAGATACCTACTCAGAATCGTGATATAGAGTCAACATTTCCACTTTATACAGAAGAAAACCAGACCAAAACTTTCCATGGTAAGGCTTCTGCTCCTTTTGTCCCTGGTCTTTTTGCTTCTTATCATAAGGATAATTGGGCTATCTCAGCTATGTTGGGTATCGTAGGTAGTGGTGGCTATGTACGTTATAATGAGGGCTTGCCGATGTTTATAGCTCCTCTTATGGCTGGGATCTACGCCAATTCTTCAGGCTCTATTACCCCTGAAATGTATGATATCGATGCACAAGTTAAGGGTAAACAGTATATATATGGAGCACAAGTAAGTTTTGCACATAAGATAGGCGATTATTTTTCTGCTTCTGTAGGTTTTCGTGTCAGCTATTATCAAGGATACTATCGTGGGCACGTCAAAGCTACACTTAAAGATGCCATTATTAAAGGACTTGCTTCTCAGGGAATTAACAGGACTGCAGAATTGATTAACTATCAGCTAGACTGCGACCAGAGTGGATGGGGAGTCAATCCAATATTAGGTGCTAATTATCATAATGGTCCACTCACATTGACAGCCAAGTATGAATTCCGTACCAAACTGAATATTCCTAACAGTACTTCCGTAAATAGTGATCCTGACGGCTTACTGTCTGCATTTAAAGATGGCAACAAGATTCGTTATGATATACCTGCACTACTAAGCATTGCTGCTGGGTATGAGTTTACTCCTAAACTTCGTGCCACACTCGAATATCATTGGTTTGACGATAAACATGCAAAGATGTCTAATAATCGCCAAGAGGCGCTAAAGAGAGGAACAAATGAGTTTTTGGCAGGTGTCGAGTATGATATTAATAAAACATGG
The DNA here is from genome assembly GCF_022024235.1 of Segatella baroniae B14. Lineage (GTDB taxonomy): Bacteria > Bacteroidota > Bacteroidia > Bacteroidales > Bacteroidaceae > Prevotella > Prevotella bryantii. The sequence continues at coordinate 815,331 of NZ_CP091799.1, read as the reverse complement.
ACTGTAAGCGTTGGCGGACAACGTACAGACTATGGACTATCTGATGATTACCAAACTAATACATCGTTTGCATGTGATAGCTACTCAATTGGTGCAGGTGTAGCGGTCAACGTTAATGAACATGTACGCATCAATGCTGGATATTTTACAACTCTCTATAGTGATTATGAGAAGCAAGTAGATAATTATTACGATACTAAATTGTCGGGAACAGAAACTCTTAAACGCACGAATGGGGTTATTGGCTTTGGTATCGATTACAAATTTTAATTATTAAAGTGAGATCTCTTAAAAAAATACATATATTTAGCAATACATAAACATACCATACTGCATTTAAAAAGATCTCTCTAAGCTAAAGAGCAGCACACAGCTTCATTTTATACAGAACCTTCTGAAGCGAGTGCTGCTCATTTATTATTGTCGGAGCTTATCGCTTGTTCTCATTCCGTAATTCTCCAGGAGTTTTACCAAAGTATTTATGCACATAGTTTGCAAAGAAAGAAATATTAGCAAATCCCATTTTATTACAGATTTCTTTCATTGATAAGGTGGTATTACAGAGGTTAAAACGAATATCCTCTTTTGTATATTGCCTGATCCATTCAGTTGCAGTTCTATTACTATATTTACTACATAGCATCGATAAATATTTTGGAGTAATCGATAATTCTGCTGCATAGCGCGATACTGGACCATATTTGACAGAACTTGACGATAGTCGATCGATAAAACGATCAAAAAGTATCTTGCCATGTGAATGGTCAGCCTTGGTATCACTCAGATAATCATCCATAACACTACACATATCTAACAATAATCCTTTGATAATTGCTCGCATAGCCTCTACCCGATTTGTCCCCTTGGCATATTTTGCCTTAAATCGAATAAGCTCATAATAGCACAAATACTGTTGGCGAAAAGATTCTGTCAGCTGCATAATATGCATCTTCTGATCGTAAACAAAGAGATTCCATTGGCCTATTTTGCTGCCTAATAGAGAGTGAATGATATCTGACGATAAACAGATAGCTTTACCTTTAAAGTCATCACTCATATCATAGTCCTTAAGCGTAGAACCAGGAGGAGCAAGTACCACCTCACCCGCGTGTAAATGTTGACTTTGTCCATTAAAGTCAAAGCTACAATTACCCTGCGATACTAACACTACACAATATGCATTCAGATGAAGATTATGAAGATGCTTCTCCTTAACGATACTATCCACAAGAGCTATTTCGCCATCATGATACGATACAAACTTAAGTTCTTGACTTAACCGGGCCAAGTCAAGTTCGTATATTTTGTTAGAGATATTTAAGCTCTTATTGGTTTTCATTATTCACTGTTTAAAGAGAATCACCTTCATTCATCATTTTAATATCTATCTTTAGTCTTGATATCATCAGACCATCGATGATCCTTAGGGAAAGCCAGACCACCCCAAGCCTTAACTTGAGTCCAAGGCTGAGCAGCATCTGTCCAGAATGGAGCATCTGCAGGCAAACCTAACGGCATAAAGCTTAAACTTGTCATATACAGACTACCATTATTGGTATACCAGTCTGCTGTACCAGGTTGATTTCCACAGAATCCAATAGTAAGGAAGCCACCAGTATTATAATTATTCTGTTCATCAAACATGCGATGCATTACCTTAGAAAGAGCTGCACGAACTTGTCCATTACTTAAATCTTTTGGCAGAGTCTGATACCATGCCATGAGAGCTAATGGCTGCAAAGCAGCAAGACGATATGGTGTAGAACGACCGATAACAGGAAAGGTACCTTCTGGCGAAATGAATCGCTCAAGGATAATAGAAAACTTCTGTGCCCGTTTCAGTTCGCGTTCCCAATATTTCTTATAATCTATGCGATTATGAGCCTTAGCTTCATCCATAGCTTTTAAAGTTTCAAGATACATCGGATGGAATACATAGCTACTATAGTAATCGAAAGCAAAGTCTGGTCCATCTGCATACCAGCCATCTCCCACGTACCACTCCTCCACTTTTCTCACAGCAGAGTTAACACGATATGTGTCATAGGGTGCACCAACTTTAGCAAGAAAACTTTCGATGGTTGAAGAGAATAACACCCAGTTTGTATATGGTGGATCTATAGCTCTTACACCTAAGAAATTGTTGATATATCTTTTCTTGGTCTGTTCATCAAGCGGAGTCCAAAACGTATCAAAACCTCTGAGGAAACTTTCAGCGATGTATGCTGCATCTACCATAAGTTGTCCCTCACCTTTCCATAATAGACAGTCTGGCGAATTAGGATCAACTGCGTTTTTATAGCTTTCTAAAGCCCACTCTCTCAGCTGTTTCCGTTGTTTGCTTTCAAGCGTGTTATCATCTGGCAAACTCAACCAAGGTGTAATACCTGCCATCAAACGTCCAAAACATTCCATATAGGCCACCTTTTTATTTCGTCCATCCCATGTAGGTGAAACTTCGAGTTGCATATTCTTTTGCAATTCACCTTTTGCCATGTTTTCAAGTACAGGCTTGGCCATCTTATAGGCTTGACTGCACCAATACTCACGATCGGTAGTATGTTTGTTACTTCTTTTTGCTAGCATGCTAAAAGGAACAAACATCAACAAAAGTAACACTAAAACTGATACGTTTTTTTTCATTGTGTAATTAGGTTTAGATATTATAGTTTATATAGAATTATCGTTTATCCTCATAAGTATACCCTGGATAATCAGATTTTTTAAAGAGAAAAATACTGTTATCATGAATATTTGGATGAAAATGACTAATATGTATAGTCGCCCAAATAAATGCCACTTTAACCTTGACCGACATCGGGTAAAGAGTCTTTTTATCAAGCAACACTTTGGCATGCTTTATAGAACTAGAAGCTCCTTTTTTAAGGTTGAGTGAGATTAAAAGCCCCCCCTTAGCATCAGCAATGCTATAATCGTAATCATGCTCATTAAAAGTAAACTTACTAGCATATTTACTTTTTTTATTAGCATTATATATCTCTATGACTTTGCGCTTAAGATCTACCTTATAATAGTTTACACCATCTCGATAACCTACATATTTGGGCTCTATATATTTTTGCATTTTACCTTTCGTCCAAATCGTGCCATTAGCCTTATAGAGACCTGCAATATTCAACTTATAAGACAACGAGCAACCTTGCGGATTTGTAAACTGATGATACGTCTGAAAAAAGAGTTTTTTAGCCTGACGCTCATTAGGAGTTTCCTGGCAAAAACTAGTTAACGTAAAACACAAAAATAATAGAGACAGAACTGTTCTATCCCAAAAGGTTATTTTCAATCGATTCATGAATGCAAAATTACGAATAATTGTCGAATAACCAAAAATCAATAAACAAAATTAAATTCACAAAGATGAAGTAATAACAATAAAAGCGCGATAGTAAGGGTTTGAAATATGGATTATCATGTATTTTAGCTCTTAAAATGTTATTTTTTACTAAAAATTTATTTATTATATATTAATGTATAATTTAAATTAATATCTTTGTACGTTTTTCATAATGAAAAGAAGGTTAGACGTTTGAATTTAGGTAAAAAAGATAGATTTAGGAGGTAATTTTAGTTTGGTATGAGGCAATTAAAGATACAAAAAAGCATTACTAATCGTTCAAGTGAAAGTCTGGATAAATATCTCGGCGAAATTAGTCGTGCACCAATGATTAGTATTGAAGAAGAAATCGATTTAGCACAACAGATTAAACGTGGTGGTCGCGAAGGTGAACGTGCAAAATCAAAATTGGTTACAGCAAATTTGCGATTTGTAGTATCTGTAGCTAAACAGTATCAGCATCAAGGACTTACACTTACTGACCTAATCGATGAAGGTAATATTGGCTTGATTAAAGCTGCAGAAAAATTTGATGAAACACGAGGATTCAAATTTATTTCTTACGCAGTATGGTGGATTCGCCAAGCTATCTTACAAGCTATTGCCGAGCAGAGCCGCATTGTTCGTCTTCCACTTAATCAGGTTGGTTCTTTAAGCAAGGTTAATCAAGAAATTAATAAGTTTGAGCAAAAGTATCAGCGAGTACCAACTATTCAAGAGTTATCACAGCGCACTGATATCGATGAAGAAAAGATAGCACAAAGCATGATGGCTAGTGGCAAACATGTAAGTATTGATGCACCTTTCCAGGAAGGTGAAGATAACTCCATGGTGGATATTATGGCCAGTGGCGAAGACAGTCGTACAGACAAAGAGGTTGACCATGAGAGTATGTCATATGATTTAAATCAGGTGCTCGAAACAGTGCTCAATGAGCGTGAGATTACTATTATTCGCGATTGTTTTGGTATTGGCTGCCCTGAAAAAGGACTTGAAGAAATTGGTGATTTGCTTGGTCTCACTCGTGAACGTGTAAGACAGATTCGTGAAAAGAGCATTACTAAATTGCGTGAATCAGGCAAGATTGGTGTATTGATGAAATATTTAGGTTAAACGATATAATTAATAGTCAAGATTGAAAAAGTAATACGCAATATTTAGCTTGTTAAAAGATATAAATTTGAAAATCCGTGGTTTTCGTTTGGAGTCCACGGATTTTTTTTATAACTTTGACTTCGTTATGAACACGAAGAAGTATCTATACATCCTTATCTTTTTACTGTTTGGCATTTTATCTGCCATAGCAGAAGATCGTGATGACTCTGATATAAAGATACTTCGTCGTATATGGAGTTATCGCTCCTCAATAGACACCTCGCTCATCAAAGCAGATACTACCTATAGTTACAATCGATTCTATATTCGTACCCAGCGTCGAAATATACTTCTCTTAGCCATTCCATCAATGTACGAAGTGGCTCACGGCAAACGTCGTGAATTCATGTTTGAGAACTATAATCGTGTTATCTTTAACGATCTTGATAACTACAAGCAGCAGACGCAAGTCTTTCTAAATACCATTCCGCACCGTCGACACACAATGTCTACGTTGAGCCAGTACATGACTCCAAAGATTTATGACGTCTATATGTTTGCCAATGAGCGTCTACTTTCGCCTTTTAATCGTGGTAACCGTCAGTATTACCGTTATTATGTAGGGCATATGGTTGGCAATGTTATAGATATTGAGTTCCGGCCAAAGACGCATAATACGCAATTAGTCTCGGGCCATTGCATTGTACATCCAGAAACAGGAAGAGTTGAATTTGTAGAGTTTGATGCAGAATTTGATATGATCAATTTTCATCTTTCACTCACGATGTCTTCTGAAGATATGAAGAGTATTCTCCCAACCCAATGTCGACTTAATGGCAGTTTTAAACTCTTGGGAAATCGTGTATCGTGTTCGCTTTATACTTCTTACGGACTAAAGAAGACATTACCAGACAGTATCAATAATGTGGAATCTACAGAATTAATGAACATAGTTCGTCCTTTTCCTCTTACTCACGCACAGACTATTGTTTACGACAAATATTACAGCCGAGAATTAGCCAAAATGTGGAAAAAAAAACATGGCAATTCTCCTTATATCGCCCCTACTCCAATAGCATCCACAAATTATACAGACACCACTCATATTGATACCATAAAGTTCAAAACCACTCATCCCAGTACTCATTTTTCGGATTCTTCTTATGTCAGCCATCCTAAATCACCATTGATGGTAGTAGGTGCTTCTGGGACAATCCACGAATCTGTCGATACAGTAGTGACGACAACCATTGTGAAGACAACTACCCCTTTTTATCATGTCGTCGATGATGTAGCCGACCATCTATGGAATCGTATCAGAGGGCATTTTGGCAGTAAGAAACAGGGTGAAATACGACTTAATCCACTTTTTAATCCACTTTATTTCGGCTACAATTCTCGTCGGGGATTAACCTATAAGTTTAAGGCACGAGGCACTTATAGATTTTCTGAAAATTCAGATATCAGCCTTGAGCTAAAAGCCGGTTATAGCTTTAAACAGCAATTAATCTATTATTCTATCCCTGCAACGATATTCTTTAACCATCGCAAGAACGCTTATATTCGTCTGCAACTAGCCAATGGTAACCGTATCAACAATTCACTTGTCGTAGATGCTTTAAAACAGGAAAAAAGAGATTCTATTAATTGGGATAAGATGAATCTTGATTATTTCAAGGATTTCTATTGGCGTACATATTTCAATTATGACTTTTCTACCCGACTAGGTATGCAGTTGGGAGTTATCTGCCACAAACGTTCAGCTGTCGATAAATCTGGCTATAATGCCCTAGGACAATCTGGCCGATTCAAGTCCGTTGCCCCTAATGCTAAACTCATCTATCGCCCAACTGGTTATAGTGGTCCTGCCATAGCTCTCTGTTATGAGCGAGGTATTAAAGGACTAATCGGTGCAAATCTTGAATACGAGCGTTTTGAAAGCGATATACAATATGTTTATCGCATGGCTGGTCGTAAATCATGGAGTTTTCGTACAGGTGGTGGATTTTACACCGACCGCAGTAAAGAGTGGTATTTCCTCGACTATGAGAATTTCTATGATGAAAATATCATCGGTGGATGGAACGATAAGTGGACTGGCAGTTTCGAGTTGCTTAATTCTCACTGGTATAATTCTTCCAAATATTACATTCGTGCAAATGCTGCCTATGAATCGCCATTACTGTTCTTGTACTGGGTACCGATATTGGGCCATTACGTAGAGCGTGAGTCGCTCTATGCTAGTCTGCTTCACGTTAGTAAATTAAAAGCTTACGGTGAAATCGGTTATTCTTTCAAAACACGCGTAATGACTCTTGCAGCTTTCATGGCTTTTGCTAATAAGCACGTCGATGGATTGGGGGTTAAGTTTGCTTTCGAACTTTTCAGAAGTTGGTAATGCTCATACTATAGCTTCATAATTTATAATGCAAGATCAGCATATACGATTTAGTCATAACCTAATATTACCTGATAAAAGAAATAAAAGATATACAAAATATACAATGATAAATCATCCAAAACCATTAACGGTATACAAAGCATCAGCAGGTTCGGGAAAAACATTTACCTTGACCAAGGAATACATCAAATTGGTTATCAAGGATCCTACTTGTTACCGCAATATTCTTGCTGTTACCTTTACTAATAAGGCCACAGAAGAGATGAAAATGCGAATTTTAAGCACTCTCTATGGCATTTGGAAACAACTTCCCGATTCAGTCGACTATTTGAAGCAAATTACGAAAGAAATCGATGTTTCGCCCGAACTTGCTTCAGCACAAGCAGGCAAAGCACTTTCGTTATTGGTTCATAATTATAATTACTTTCGTGTAGAAACCATCGATACATTCTTTCAGAGTGTATTACGTAATTTGGCTCGTGAGCTTGATTTAACAGCAAATCTGCGTATTGAGCTCAATGATTATCAAGTAGAAGATATGGCTGTCGACGAACTCATCGAGAATCTAAACACGACTTCTCGACTTCTACTTTGGATTATGGAGTATATACGCGAAAATATCAATGATGACAAAAGTTGGAATGTTATCGGCAAAATTAAGAGTTTTGGCATCCAGATTTTCAAAGAGTACTATAAGCAGCATAGCAAACAGCTCAACGCTACCTTGTCAGAACCTAACTTCTTCAAGACTTTTACAGACAGTATGAAGGATGTTATTAATAATGCTGATGATAAAGTAAAAATGATAGTATCGACTTTTGAGGATATACTGCAAGCGTACCACCTCGACATAACCGACTTTTCATACGGAGCTTCGGGTGTCTGTAGTTATTTTGTAAAACTCAAAAAAGGGATTTACGATGAAAGTTTGCTCACATCACGCGTGCTTAAAGGTATGGAAGACCCTAAGGCTTGGGTCAAAAAGTCTGGTCAAAATCGAGATTTAGCGCAAACAGCTGTCAATGAAGAATTATTCCAACTTCTCAAATTTGCGGAAGAAAAACGTCCCACCATCTGGCGAATGGCACAGAGTGCAAAACTCACCATGCGACATATCAATCAGCTGCGCTTGCTCAATAGCATCGAAGATAAAGTACGCGAGATGAATCAAGAAGCTAATCGGTTCTTGCTGAGTGATACGCAGACATTACTCCATTCACTTATTCAGAATAGTGACTCACCATTTATCTTTGAGAAAATTGGTACTCAATTAGAACATATCATGATTGATGAATTCCAAGATACCTCTACTATCCAATGGCAAAACTTTAAGGTGTTATTAGAGGAAACTATGAGTCATGGTAAGGAAAACCTGATTGTAGGTGATGTAAAGCAAAGTATTTATCGATGGCGAGATGGCGACTGGCGACTACTTAATGAAATACAAAACCAATTTGATAACAATGAACAGCAGTTGCAGATACAGCCACTGATGTACAATTACCGTTCTAATCGTAACATTGTCGAATTTAACAATCTGTTCTTCAGAGTAGCAGCCGATTACGAATATAATCAGCTCAAAAATGAAAATCCATTGGAAGCAGAACAGATGAAGTTAGCCTATGCCGATGTAGAACAGCGGGTACCTGAGGGAAAACCTGCAGCAGGAAAAGTAGAGATACATTTACTTGCAGACGAAGACTGGTCTGTCCGTACTCTAGAACTTACTGCACAGACTATCAATAATTTACACGACCAGGGTGTTCCATACAACAAGATAGCAATACTAACGCGAACTAATGGTAATATTCAAAGTATTGCCGATGAATTCATGAAAAATTATCCATCAATCCCATTGGTCAGCGATGAAGCCTTTCGTTTAGATGCATCTATGGCTGTCAATGTCATTATGGATGCCTTACATTTGCTTACTCACCCCAACGATATTCTTACTCGTGCTAATCTGGTGAAATCATATCGTAAGATTGTCGATGCAGAAGGCGTTACCGACACGCAATTATTCGTCATTCCATCGATAGATGATCGACAAGAACGAGAAAATGCTCTTATTGCACACATGAATCAATTTCTGCCATCAGAATTTGTGGAAACTAGCGATGAATTGGTTAGAATGCCGCTATTTGATCTTGTAGAGCGCTTGTTCGCACTCTTTGCCCTCCATAAACTGAGCGATCAAAGCGCCTATATCTGCGCCTTCTACGACACCCTTAATCACTTCATTACAGATTACACTACAGATATCGATGCTTTCGTAACAGAATGGGATAATAGACTACATCTCAAGACGATACAGAGTGATGAAATCAATGGCGTTCGCATACTTTCTATCCATAAAAGTAAAGGCTTGGAATTTGATCATGTTATTATCCCGTACTGCGACTGGCGTTTAGAGAAAGTAGGTACTAACATCTGGTGCGAACCTCAAGAAGAACCGTTTAATAGACTACCGTTGGTGCCTGTAGATTTCAGCAAAAAAGAGATGATGGGAACTATCTATGAACACGACTATCTGCACGAACACCTCCAAAATGTGGTTGACAATATGAATTTGCTTTATGTAGCCTTCACACGTGCTTCGCGTAATCTCTTTATTATCGGCCGACAAGGAAATGAGAGTATGCGTTCTGCGGTTATTCAAGAGGCTATGTATGATGACTGCTGGACACATGCCAAAGTGCCAGTCTTTATCGAAGGCTTACCTGATAAGTCTATTGATAAGAAGAAAGTGAAGAAGACTGATTCTGCAGAAGAACCAATTGATATTCTCTTTGAATATGGAGAACTCGATATCGCATCTGAAGAAAAACAGGAGAAACAATCTGACAACGTATTCAAGCAGCATATTGAGCCTGAATCACTTCAGATAACTAACTATGTAAATAAGGTTGAATTTAAACAAAGTAATAAAAGTCGCGATTTCATCGGGGGTGAAGACGATGACGAATTCATCCGTCAGCGTAATTATATTCAAATGGGTAATGTGCTTCATAATCTATTTAGTACTATACATACTGCCGATGATATAGAATCAGCTCTGCAACAACTCGAACTCGATGGTGTAATCTACGATAAAAATATCACTAAAGAAAAAATAGAAAAGATGTTGCGTAAGCGATTGGAAACTAAAGAAGTATCCGATTGGTTCTCCCCTCGTTGGACGCTTTTTAATGAGTGCTCTATCCTCTATGTAGAAGACGAGAAGGATGAAGAAGGTAACATAACGAGTAAAGTACAGGAACGGCGACCTGACCGCGTAATGACAGATGGTAATGAAATGATTGTGGTCGACTTCAAATTTGGCCGTTACAAAGAGGAATACGATAAGCAAGTACGCGAGTACATGTCGCTACTTCAAAGCATGGGATATCCCCAAGTTAAAGGCTACCTCTGGTTTGTCTATAAGAATGAAATTAAGGAGGTTACCTTATAATATCTATAAATACATCATAGCAAAATGAAAACATTTTTACAATATATAGCGCAAGATATTATCTCGAAATATGGCACTAATCTCTCCAGAATAGCTGTTGTATTCCCTAATAAGCGTGCAAGTCTGTTTCTCAATGAAGAACTTGCACGGTTGGCTGATAAGCCACTTTGGAGTCCTTCTTACATTACTATTAGTGATTTGTTTCGCCGTCATAGCAAACTACAGGCAGGAGATCCGATAAAACTCATTTGCGATCTTCACAAAGTATTCTGCAGCTGTACTGGTAGTAGTGAATCTCTCGATGAATTTTATGGTTGGGGGCAGTTGCTAATCGCTGATTTTGATGATATCGACAAAAATATGGCCGATGCAGATAAAGTATTCGCCAATCTGAAGGATATTCATGAACTCGATGACGTTACATATCTTACTGACGAACAGAAAGAAATGCTGCAGAAATTTTTCAGTAACTTCTCCGAGGAACATAATACCAAGCTGAAGGAACGTTTTCTTAGTCTGTGGAGCCACTTCGACGATATCTATCATCAGTTTAATACACGACTTATAGAACAGGGTATTGCTTATGAGGGTGCACTTTACCGTAAGGTTGTAGAAGATGCCGATATTGAATTTAATTTCGACACTTATCTTTTCGTCGGCTTCAACATGATGCAGAAAGTAGAGTTGAGTTTATGTGATCGCTTGCAGAAACAAGGAAAAGCAAAATTTTATTGGGATTACGATGATTATTATATGCAAACAGAGGCTGGCACTTACATTCGCCAATATCTCGCCCATTATCCGAATGAACTCGATAATACAAACAGCAATATCTATCATAATTTTACCAGACCCAAACAGGTTACATATATCAGTGCTGCCACAGAGAATATTCAGGCACGCTATGTAAGCGAATGGCTCAAGGCGAATAATCGTATAGAAGCAGGACGTCGAACTGCTGTCGTTATGGCCGACGAAGCATTGCTCAATACTGTTATTCACAGCTTACCTGAAGAAGTAACCAAAGTAAATGTTACAACAGGGTATCCTCTGGCACAAACTCCAGTAAGTTCATTTGTCGAAACTCTTATCCAGTTGCAGACCATAGGTCATCCGAAGGATACAGACCGATTCCGCCTACATCAGGTTAATGCAATCTTGCGTCATCCATACGCTCGTTATATTAGCGATAACTGCAAAGAGGTATACGACAACATTAATATTGTATCAAAGCGCTACTATCCTAGTATGAAAGATCTTGCCGGAGAAGACGAAAATCTAGCTCTACTCTTCAGTGACCTTTCTGCTGAGACTCAGTATCTGCACACAAAACGACTTGTTACCTGGCTTTGTGATGTGTTACAGTGTACCGGTCATCATGCCAAGGACGATAAAGATGCACTCTTCCAGGAATCACTTTTCCGCATGTACACCTTACTCAACCGTCTAGTAGGATTGATGGATACTGGAGATCTCGAAATAGATATCCAAACCTTTACCCGATTGCTTACACAGCTTATACAAAGTACGACCATCCCATTCCATGGAGAGCCTGCAGTGGGCATACAGGTTATGGGCGTACTCGAAACGCGAAATCTTGATTTCGATCATGTACTTATTTTATCATGCAACGAAGGCAATCTTCCTAAAGGTGTAAACGATTCATCATTCATACCATATTCCATTCGCAAGGCTTATGGACTTACTACTGTAGATAATAAAGTAGCCATATATGCCTACTATTTTCACAGTTTACTCCAGCGAGCAGGAGATGTAACACTCATATATAATAACTCTACCGAAGATGGTCATACTGGCGAAATGAGCCGCTTTATGCTACAAATGTTGGTAGAGAGTCCCTTCCTGATAAAGCAGAAAAGTTTGCGAGCAGGACAGATTCCGATCTCTACCCATCGTGAGGCTATACCTAAAGATGAAATTGTACTTAACAAGTTACAGCAAATCAATACGTTATCCCCATCTGCCATTAATCAGTACCTATTTTGTCAGCTTCGCTTCTACTATCGCTATATAGCAGGTATAAGTGAGCCTGATGAAAACGATGAAGATCAAATAGATAACCGTATTTTTGGTAACATTTTCCACCATGCATCCGAACTATTCTATAACCAGTTTGGTAAAGGTGCCGTTATACAACAAGGCGATATTGATGAATATCTCAAACGCCCAGAGTTATTAGGCAAACTTGTAGATGAAGCGTTCAGAGAGGATCTCTTTAACATCAAGGATCCGCATGGTTATCTGCCAGAGTACAATGGCTTACAGATTATCAATAGAGAAGTAATACTCAATTATATACTACAGTTATTGCGGCTCGACCGCGAACTAACACCATTCACCATACTTGGTACAGAAATAGGTGTCTATATGGATACTCAGATAAAGATTTCTACCGGTCAGCGTAGTTTGCGAATAGGCGGACTTATCGACCGTCTCGACAGTATCAATACGATGCCTGAAGGCGAGCGTATCAGAGTTGTTGATTATAAGACAGGTGTTTTGCCATCGCGCAAAGTATCATCCATAGACGACATTTTCGGCACTGAGTTTATACATCAGATGCACTCTGATTACTATCTTCAAAGTTTCCTCTATTCGTATATAATACGCCATAACCTGAAATACAATGCTGACAATCTGCCAGTAAGTCCCGCTCTTTTATTCATTCAGCATACTGGTGGTAAAGACTATGATCCTACCCTTATGATAGGCAAGGAAAAAGTAATAGATATTGATACTTATGCCGATGAATATAGTAAGAAATTACACGAAGTACTCACTGATATCTTTGAACCTGTCCTCAGTTTTGAGCCGACAGAACATAAAGACCGTTGCACCCTCTGTCCATATAATAAGTTATGTGGTAAATAAAAGGACTTAAGTTTATCCTAAGCCCTAGAGCAAAAGTACTACAGTATAATATATCTACTTGAATATCAATATGTTATATGTTTTTATATTTTCGATTTGAAAAGGCTTGGCATAAGTATGGTTTTTATGAGTTAAAAACATAGTGTTTAGGTAGTAAAAACATAGTGTTAGTTAGCTATAATCTATGTGTTTACCCTTCATCGGCTATGTTTTTTTGATATTTTATTTAACAATCTGCCCTTTTTGGGCTATAAAAATTAGCAGCAGTTCAACGATTATCATTGCGGCAGAATTCTGTGCATTGGTACTATTTACCCAGCTGCAGTCCTTGGGGCTGAGAATCCCCGAGGACTGCAGCACATGTTATCATTTTCCTTTCATTACTTTCTTTTTCAGTTTCTTAAGCTCACTAAGTGCTGCTTCACCAGCTTCAACCCCTCGCTGAATCATCATGTCGATTTTACCAGGTACAAAACTAGTCGCTTCAAAGCCCTTCAAGTCAGGATTGATATATATATCACAGTTAGCGCGGTTCTCATTATATTTAACGATATCTGGACGTGCTCTAAGCCATTGATATACTCGCCCTGTTAGAGTCTTACGAGCCTTAATTTCCCTCTTTACGCGCTCATGTTTATTTTGAGTAAGATCAATAGCAATGATTACATCTGCCCCCATCGCCCTACATACATCTACGGGTAGATTATTAAGAACTCCACCATCTACCAAAGTCGAATCACCCATCTTCACGGGTTTAAAAGCTCCAGGAATAGCCATCGACGCACGCATAGCCGTAGATAGTTTGCCACTCCCGATTACTACTTCTGACATTGTCTTCATATCGACAGCTACGCATCTGAACGGGATAGGCAACGCATCAAAGTTGATAGAATCGTGCAGATTTGTTATAGAGTCGATTAGTTCTACCACCTTATCACCACGAGAAGCACCAAAGCCTCTATCACCTACTTCGTCCTTATTTTTCTTACCCACAGGATACCCAAAGAAATAGGTTATTCCGCTTACCTTCTTTAAGGGCTTGCTTTTATAATCCATCTCACGATCATAGAGAAGTGATTTCCATTGCTGTGAACGGAAGAGCTTCTCGATGTCAGCTGCATGATAACCACAAGCATAGAGCCCACCCACAATAGACCCGATACTAGTACCTGAAATGAAATCGATAGGAATGCCACTCTTCTCAATAGCCTGAAGTACCCCCGTATGAGCAGCACCTTTAGCTCCACCTCCACCTAAAACGAGACCAACTTTAAGGCGATGCTTATAAGCATTCAGGGGTGTTTTTGCTACAGCTGAAAATAATACAGACTGCAATAATAGAACGACGGCTAAATAGTAAATGATTTTTTTCATTGATTTGTGCTGGTAAAAAGCATACTACAAAAGTAAACAAATTCTAAGTAGAAAATAGATAAAGGCTATCTAAAATGCTTTGAGATATAGCTAAAATATAAATCTCAGTGAGATTTTTACAAACCCCACTGCGATTTATCACTTTTTCAATGTAACGATAAACTATTAATAGCAGATTTTAAATGCGTATTAATTAGTTATTGTATCTTAATTATTAAGTCCTTAGTTTAAGGAAGTTAATACTAATAAATTAAAGAGTTACGAAGCTCGATTAAACTTATCTTTAGGCTGTTTACATCGAGGACACTTCCAATCATCTGGTAAATCTTCAAAAGCTACACCATCATGTTCTGCAGGATCATAAATATAACCACACACAGAACATACAAACTTGTCTGACGTTTCTTTCTTTGAGAAATCTACTTCTGGCCAAATAGTAGGAACAGGATTATTCAAATCCATTACACGCTTGGCTTCTAGATTTTCATATCCCTGTGGAGAATGGGTACCGCAATATACCGTAGGATGATTATTGATAAATTCACGAATACGATTTTGAGTTATACGGGCAGCTTCCTTGTCATCGTATACAATAGAGAGCTTGTCTGCATAGAGAGCTTCGTCAATATAAGTAATATCACCCTGAAGCATATAAAACAAACCATCATTTTCCACGATAATGATACTATTACCTTTAGTATGACCTGTAGCCTTAATGAGATAGATACCATCGGCGATTTTTTGCGACTCAGGGAAATTATAATATGCACCATCTGTAAAACTAACAGGTACAAGATTATCGAGGCCTTTTAGTTCATCTGCATCTATCTCGTTTGCATTCACATATACCTTAGCATTAGGAAATGAACGCAATTCACCTGAATGATCAGCATGTCGATGTGTCAGCAAAACCTTTGTTACCTGTTCTGGCTGATAACCAAGAGCCTTAAAAGCTTCCATATAAGAACAGATATCCTTACCCGTGTATATGTTCGTATTTTCATCGGGCGACTCTTCTGGGGTACCGGCCGGAATACCGGTATCTACTAATATAACCTCACTACCCGTATCTATCAAATAGTTTTGAAGACTTCCACGATAGCGAACATTCTTGTCAAACTTTTCCATACCTTCTTCACCACCGAATGCAAAAGGCTGAGTACAGAAACCTTCTTTCCTAAATTTTACAGCTTTAATTTCCATAATACGATTTAATAATAAATGATTTTGCGAATATAATTGTACTGTCCGAAAGTCAACTTTTTTATCGACTTACGCAACTACACAGTTTTATTTTAACTTACGACTTTTTCCTTCGTATTTTTTATATTGATAGATCCACTAATCTATCAATCATTATGATATAATCCGTCTTAATCAAAGAGTTTTTTCCAGATCCACAATACAGCTACAGCACCAACCACACAAAATACGAAATTGGTAAAGTAGCCTTTGCCAAACAAATCGATATTCAGTAAATGACTGATAAAAGTACCAGCATAACTACCTATGATGCCTACAAAAAGATTCATACAACATCCTTTGCCTTCACCGCTCATAATCCGGTTGGCAATGTAGCCAATAAAGATACCTGTCAGTATTGGCCACGCTGTAAATTCAATGATGTGATCTAACATATTCTGAATTCTTTTCTTGCAAATATAAGTAAATTTCCTATATGTTATTCTTTTTTATATAAGAAAATGCACACTCAAGTGTTTTTATCTCTTGATTACTTTGGTAAATCAGCGTTTTTTGTAACTTTGCACCTGTTTGATTAAAACATAAGCTATGACAGGGACTGATTGGAAAAGCGCATTAGCTGCACTGGGTGGAGCTAGCGATAACGAGAAAGAGGACACTTCTATTAATAATAATGGTATTAATGTAGATACGGAAAAAAAAAATAAGAAAGACGTTAATCGAAAAAAACGAGTTGGCGTGGTCTACTCTACTAATCCTGATTTCGGCTATGCTGAAGAAGAGAAGGAAAAAACAGATACTCTACCAAATAATCAACAAAAGCTGCGTCTGAATATGGAACGTACAGGTAGAGGAGGCAAAACTGTGACGCTGATAAAGGGATTTGTAGGATCTGATGACGATATTCTCGCTCTTTGTAAACTGCTGAAACAAAAATGTGGCGTTGGCGGAAGTGTAAAAGATGGAGAAATTATAATTCAGGGAGATCATCGTACGCGACTGATACAACTACTGAAGAATGAAGGTTATACACAAGCTAAATAACTTAACTTACGAAATTCACTTTTTACAATCATATACATTCAATAATGAAATCATTGTTTTTACGACTTAAGGCATGGCTACAAGGACTATCTTTCCGCACAGGAGCATTCATTCTTCTGATGGCCATTCCCTTTTATATTTTATCGTTTGCTCAAACGCTAATTCCTTCTGAATATCTGTCCGTTAAGGACAAAGGCATTCTCTTTACTGTATTTTTCGGTTTAGCTAAAACATGCCAATACGGTGGTCTTACCATTCTTGGCACAGAAGGATACAAAAAGGTAAAAAGCTGGTTAACACACTAAAAATCACGACACAAGATTATTATACCGACTATAGACTTAGGACTGATACTATTTTTTGATATTCCACTACTATTTTTTCAAGAATATAAATTCGTAGGCCTAATCACTTTGTATTTTCAATTATTATACTTATATTTGTTGAAATAATATAACTAATACTATTAGTCCTAAATCTATATGGAAAATAAACGTTATGGTCATTTCGATGATGACAATCGTGAATATGTAATCACAGACCCCAAAACTCCTTGGCCATGGATTAACTATCTTGGCAACGATGATTTTTTCTCACTAATATCTAATACAGCTGGTGGCTACTCTTTTTATAAAGATGCTAAGTTCCGTCGCATTACACGCTATCGCTATAACGATGTACCGATGGATAATAACGGGCGCTACTTCTACATTAAGGATGGCGATACTATATGGAATCCTGGCTGGAAACCATGCAAGACTCCTCTTGACAGTTATGAGTGTCGACATGGCATGAACTATACTCGCATTATAGGTAGCAAGAATGGAATAGAGGCTAACGTTCTCTTCTTTGTACCTTTACACACCTGGGCTGAGGTACAAAAGATGACCATAACTAACAAGAATAATACGACGAAGAGCCTAAAACTCTTCTCGTTTGAGGAGTGGTGTCTTTGGAATGCTTCTACAGATATGGAAAATTTCCAGCGTAACTTCTCTACTGGAGAAGTGGAAATCGAGGGAAGTACAATCTATCATAAGACGGAATATCGAGAACGAAGAAACCATTTTGCTTTTTATCATGTCAACGTTCCTATTCAGGGCTTTGATACTGATCGCGAGAGTTTTGTAGGGCTATACAATGAATACGCTGAACCTCAAGCGGTTATAGATGGAAAACCTATGAATAGCTTTGCCCATGGCTGGAGTCCTATCGCTAGTCATTATATCGAGATTACCTTACAACCTGGCGAAAGCCAGGATCTCATTTTCATCCTTGGCTATGTAGAAAACGAGCAGGATAAAAAATGGGCTGGATATCAGACTATTAATAAGGAAAAAGCACACGAATTGATAGCATTGTATGATACAACAGAAAAGGTGGATACAGCCTTTGCTGATCTTAAACGCTACTGGGATAAACTACTCAATATCTATCGTGTTGAGTCGGGCAATGAGAAACTTGATCGTATGGTTAATATTTGGAATCAGTATCAGTGCATGATCACCTTCTGTATGAGCCGATCTGCCTCGTTCTTTGAGAGTGGTATCGGGCGCGGTATGGGTTTCCGAGATTCTAATCAAGATCTTGTTGGCTTCGTACATCAGATACCTGAGCGTGCCCGTCAACGTATCATCGACATCGCCAGTACCCAGTTTCCAGATGGTGGATGTTATCATCAGTATCAGCCGCTCACCAAGCGAGGCAATAATGATATCGGTGGCGGATTCAACGACGACCCGTGCTGGCTCATCTTTGGTACCGTGGCTTATATTAAGGAGACTGGTGATTTCAGTATACTCGACGAGCAAGTACCTTTTGATAACACACCTGGCACAGAGGTAAGTCTTTTTGAGCACTTACGCATATCACTCCATCATGTTATCAATCATCTTGGACCTCACAAGCTACCACTTATCGGCCGTGCTGATTGGAATGACTGTCTTAATCTCAACTGTTTCTCATATGATCCTAATGAAAGTTTCCAAACTACAGAAAATAAAAATGAAGGTAGTCAAGCAGAAAGTGTGATGATAGCTGGACTCTTTGTGGTTACTGGTCGCGATTATGTGGAACTTTGCAAGGCGATAGGTAAAAGCGATGAAGCTGAGCGTATGCAGATAGCTGTAGACAAGATGGTGCAAGCCATAAAAAAATATGGATGGGATGGCGAATGGTTCCTCCGTGCCTACGATTTTTATGGCAATAAGATAGGTAGTAATGAGAATGAAGAAGGTAAAATATTTATCGAGAGTCAGGGCTGGTGTACAATGGCTGGAATCGGAATCGAAGATGGACTTTGCGATAAGGCTTTAGACGCTGTAAAAGAGTACATGGAGTGCGAACATGGTATAGTACTCAATCATCCTGCCTTTACTACTTATCATGTAGAAATGGGCGAAATATCATCTTATCCAGAAGGCTACAAAGAGAATGCTGGTATTTTCTGTCACAATAATCCATGGATCATTATTGGTGAAACCGTAGATGGACGTGGCGATGATGCCTGGAGTCATTACACCAAGATATTACCATCTTACGTAGAAGAAAAATATCAGACTCTACATAAAGTAGAACCATATGTTAACTGCCAGATGGTTGCCGGAAAAGATGCATTTCGTCCAGGCGAAGGTAAAAATTCATGGCTTACTGGTACAGCTGCATGGATGTGGTATACTATTAGTCAATTTATATTAGGTATTAAACCCGACTATAACGGTTTACTTATCGATCCTTGTCTCCCTAAAACAGCTAAAGAATATACCGTATACCGTAAGTTCCGCGAAGCAGAATATACCATTCACATCAGTAATATGGATGGCAATAACAAGGGGGTTAAGCAGATTTCTGTAGATGGAAAGGCGATAAAAGGTAATCTAGTGCCTTATGCAGCAGGCAAACATACCATAGAAGTGTACATGTAATAATATGAATTCCCAAGATAAGGAATACTAAACCCTATCTTGGGAATTCGTTTACCAACCGAAAGCTTTGGCACCATTCATCCATTTATGCTGAGCACGCAACACTTGCTCGATAATATCCCTGCCAATACCCTCTCCACCATTCTTATTACTCACATAATGAGCTATAGACTTAATGTCGGCACAAGCATCAGCCGGACAACAGGCACATCCACACCGGCTCATTATCTCATAGTCGGGAACATCATCGCCAACATAAATAATCTCTTCATCCTTCAAATCATTCTTTTCGAGAAATTCATTGTAGGTTTTAATTTTCACGGCACAGCCCATATAGATATCTTCTACACCTAAACGAGAATAACGTAATCTGATAGCTTCTGTTTTTCCACCTGTAAGAATAGCTATACGCAACCCCATCTTTACAGCCAACTGAATGGCATAACCATCTTGAATATTGACCGTTCTGAGAGGTTCTCCATCTGCCGATAACGTAATCGTCTGCCGAGAAAGTACACCATCAACATCAAAGATAATAGCTTTAATTTGGGATAAATCATAATTTATCATATCATTCACCCTTTCTTCTTAATTCCGTACGATGTATACTAACGCTCATGCGATCGTATAAGTCTTTCATAAGTGGATTATCCTTGAGAAGTAGCGATTGTGATCTGATTACATTCTCATCATAACGCAGGGCGGGACCTGTTTGGGCGTCAGCTGGAGACAGATGATGTACTTTTTGTGCAGTCTCGTCAATCAATGGTAGCATGACGTCAAACGGGATACCATGGGCTTGCAACACTTCAGACGAAAGTTCATAACAATGATTTACAAAATTACAAGCAAATACAGCACCAAGATGTAGATATTTACGATCTTCAGACGACAGTTGATAGCATCGATCTGAAAATGTATGTACAAATTCTTCAAGTAGCTGAAGTGTATAATCGTCATTACCCTCGATAAAGCACGGTATCACAGAGAAATCTACTTCTTTCTGTTTCGAAAATGATTGCATAGGATAAAGTACACCATAGTGAAGCGCCATACCTTGAAACAAATTCATTGGCATACTACCAGCAGTATGTACAAACACCTTGTTTTCACGCCCAGCACATACCTTAGGAATCAATTCTGCCAGTACACTGTCTTTTACAGACAATATATAGAGGTCTGCATCAGCCCTAACCGACGTAATATCAGTAGTAGGCGCACCACCCGCCAATGTAGCTAAAGCTTGAGCCGATTCCATGGTTCTGCTATATACCTGAATAATATCATGACCTGACTGCAATAAAGCTTTGGCAAGATTTGTTGCGAGATTTCCCGCACCGATAAAAATAACTTTCATAAATTAATATTTCATTCTTTGTACCACAAAGATAATAATTCTTCATCATAAATATGAGTGCACTTCACTTATTTTTTGTATTTTTGCATTATGAAAGGTGTAACCATTAAAATATTTACAAAAGCTAAAGATTTGCCCCATTTATCCAGCCGCAAATTTTTTCATAGCAAAGAACTCTTCGATATCACAGCGCAGAGTCCAGGCTGTTCACCTTACATGTTCGTCGCTTATAATGAGCAAAGCGAAATCATTGCCCATCTGTTAGCCACCCTTCGCCATAGAGGTTCATTACTTCCACCTTATATATATACCCATGTACGTGTATATGGTAAGGGGGAATATGCAGCGGGAGTTAATCAGGAAGAATTATTCGATCTATTTGTTAAGGCTATAAATCGTAAGTTCAGATGGCATCTATGTTTTTACATGGAATTTTCGGATATTCACCCTAAAATGTTTGGCTATGGAGTGTTCCGTCGCAATGGCTATTTTCCGATACCATGGCAAGAAGTACACAATTCACTCCACAGTCATACACCAGAAGAGCGACTTACCAACAAGCAGATAAAGCGTATTAGGCGCCTGGAGCAAGTGGGCGTATCGACTTACGAAGCAAAAACCCCCGAGGACCTGGACAATTTCTATCAGATGCTCAAAAGTTTTAGCGCTACACGACTTCGCCGATATATACCACCTAAGGAGCAGTTTTTACAACTTCGAAAAAACGAGAATGCTCGCATCTTGATTACAAAAATACACGATAAGATTATCGGCGGATGTGCGCTTGTATTTAGCGAGAACAATGCCTTTTTATGGTATCTAGCTTCCAAGAAAAGACGTTTCTTACTCTATCATCCTAACTTTATGACAGTATGGGGCGCTATCAAGTATGCGCAAGCTAGTAAATGTGATCATATCTATTTTATGGATGTGGGGTTACCATTCCGCAAAAATCATTTTCGCAGTTTTATCCTTAGTTTTGGAGGTAAACCTGTAGCTAAATACCGCTGGTTTAAGTTTTGGTGGGCATGGCTCAACCGACTATTCTCGTGGCTTTATCGCGAATAACAGTCATAAACAGCATAAAAATAGGGCGTACCCTACGAGAAAAGGTACGCCCTATACTTATTATTATGTATGATAGCAACTACACTTTAGTAATTACACCTCGTCACCCGCATATAAGAACGGCATCATCGGTGTAGAATACTCAAAGAATTCATCATCCTTAAAGAATCTCTTCAATTCTATCTTCGCATTTTCTACACTATCGCTAGCATGCACAATATTTTCTTGACCAGAGATTGAGAAATCGCCACGAATAGTACCAGCTGCAGCCTTACGACCATTGGTGGCACCCGTGATAGAGCGAACTACTTCAACAGCATCAAGTCCTTCGAATGCACATACGATAACCGGGCTTGCCATCATAGCATCTTTTAACATCTGGAAGAAAGGTTTGCCTGCAAGATGAGCATAGTGCTCACTAAGTTGCTCGTCTGTGAGCTGAGCCATTTTCAAACCAATCAAATGCAAGCCTTTACGTTCGAATCTTGTTAACACTTCACCTATCAATCCACGCATTACACATGAAGGCTTCAAGATAACCAATGTTTTTTCCATTATGAATATAATTTATTAAGGATTATTGTAATCTGCTGACAAAGATACAAATATTTAAATTAATCTCCAAATAATAATTGTTTAATCATTGTTTCCAACTTTCATCAGCATGATACCAATAAATATCCAGATAATCTCTCGCACACGGCAGATGATACTGACAAAGATACCCAAGGCCGCTGATAACCCCATGGTGGCTATCGAAATAACAAAGCCTCCCTCTTGCACGCCCAACTGCATTGGAAGAAAGCCTATTAGATTAGCCAACAATGTGGTAAACGATAGTATCAAGATGGAATGCATAAAGGTAAGAAATAGTCCACTAAAACCTCCACCACAATCGATGCCGAAAAGGAGTAACATAAACATGATCTCTAGGCTTTGCACAATACGTGATAGATATTCCAGTGACAAACTGCTATAGAAGGCTTTCTTTTCCTGAGCATGCAAGGCTGCTATCTGATGATCTATATGCTGTAGAGTATCAGCATGGTTAGCTTGGAATCGCAAACTCCAATTTTTTAAGCCAGGAATCTTACCGATTAATCTAATTAATTTTACGACTAAACCGTTACGATAACCCTTACTGAAGAAATAAAAAGCAATACTACAAAATACAGCAATAATGGCCAGTACAGCTGCTGTAGGTACATTCATCGGCATATCACCAATAACGACCAACCCAAGATAAAAGAAAATAGAGGTAAACCAGAGCCAGAAATGAGCAAAAATATGCATCATCGCGTACAGAATAACGGATGAGGTTGCATGTTCTTTGCTCATATTGCGCGTTAACTCTACGATGCGATAAGGCTCACCGCCAAGACCACCAACTGGTGTAGCATAGTTAAGCGCATATCCAGTAATGGTCAGTTTGAAAACTCTTAAGAAACTAACATGTTCATCTTCACTCTTATTACCCTGAATAATACAATACCATGCCCATGCATTAATGCCGTAGATGACAACCCAAATACCAATAATTGGAATAAGCCAATAACCGGCTCTTTTGAGATGCCCCCATAGCTCCACGAAACTTACATCAAAGGTAAAGAGCATAATGACTACTGCTGCTATACCGAGGATAAAAAAGAAATTATTGAGCCCTTGTTTTGTTAACTTCATAACCGATGGCTTTACAAGTTCTGAGCTATCTTCTTACAGAAAGCCTCATGACGATGATTAATATAATAGGTAAGCAAAGACATACCGATAATCTCAAACAGAAAGTTGGCTACAGGGATATCAAGTAGACAGAAGATAAAGAACATTCCTGAACGGAAATTAAAGGTAAGCAACCCATTCCACTTCATGATAGCCAATGAGTTACGATGAATTTCTTCACGCACTTCTGCAGGTATCTTATCTACCGATCCATACTTATCCTTAAGCTTACCCATCAGCTTCTGAAACTCAGGAGTAGCCTTCTCTTGCTTCTTCGTGTAACCTACATATGATTTTAGAAAATACTTCCAAATAAGGTTGCCCTTCCACGGAGTCTCGTCATAGAGCTTTTGCTGCTGTGCAGAATTATCAAGCTCACTACCCTTTTCACCCTTTAAGAAGAAAAGATGTATCTGAATATAGTAGTCTGCCAATCTCTGCTGACCGCCCATACCAAGAAATCCAGAAATAAGAGCGAGCACGAATACTACACCCGTTGCGATATACGTATTATCCATCGTATTATCGATATCTAACCACGAAAACTCTATATCATGATAGTTATAGAATCGATATACCAAGCCAAGATAAATAGGCACAAACCATACGAATCCAGCAGCCCCATCCAGGATACGTCCCATTTGACTCTTCTTGCCTGTCATACGAGCCAGCTGACCATCGGTACAGTCGTATATATCAGCCCAAATAAGTAGGAAAATGGCGATAAGATTATACACCAAACCCTCCATACCCTCATAATAATAACATCCATGTGCATAAAAATAGGTACTAGCCGCACCAATGATCATCGACATGATCGTTACCATATTCGGGTGAACACCCAACTTCGCAAAACCTACAGCACAATAATAACTAAGAGGTCGTACAAAATGATAATCAAGCCAGTCTTCAGTCTCAGAAGACTTTAGTGTTGATTGTACTTTTTCGTTCATTTTTATCAATTTTTTGTTTTGTAAGGCAAAATTACGGATATTAGCTGAAAGATACCCCTTATAATTGTTAATATTTGTTTATTGTAACTAACTATCCAAGCGAAAAACAAGATATCTTTTCACAAAATGGTCTATTTTTCATCAATAATAGTCATTTTTCCCCGTCTATACTAATAATTTACACCTCACCAAGCAGTTTTAGCATAAAAATAACCCTTCATTTAATATATTTTTAGTAATTTTGCCGTGCTTGTACGAGAAGATAAGTCTGTAATATGTGCATACTAATAATCGACAAGTAACCATCGGGCCATATAAGCCAAAACATGAGTGATAACAAAAATATAAGATATAAATATGAATTTTCTTGATAGAAACGAATTTAATTTCAAACCTTCTCAGAAGGTAATCGATGCTATTAAGAGTTTTGACCCTGAGACTCTTTGTTTTTACACCCGTATTTACGACGAAGGTAAGAAAAGTGTAGTATCAGTACGGTTGAGTGAAATCTATGGTGTACCAGAAGAGCAGGTACTACTAGGTTATGGTGGTGAAGATATACTGAAAAACACCGTACACTACTACTTGTCTAAGGGCGACAACAATACCATTATGATACCACAATTCTCATGGTGGTATTATAACCGTATCGCTGGCGAATGCGGCGGAACTTTCGAGATGTACCCACTCTATGAGACAGGTGACACCTTTGCATATGATGTCGATGAAGTTATCGCATACGCTAACCGCATCCACCCACGCATGGTTTTGTTAGCTTCTCCTAACAACCCTACAGGTAACTCTCTCACATCAGAAGAAATCGGTCGCATTGCCGATAATGTACCTTCAGACACCATGATCTTGGTAGACGAAGCATACGCCTCTTTCATCACTTCTGATGTAGACTATATTGCTCCACTGGTTAACAAACACCACAATCTTATCATTTCGCGTACATTATCTAAGTTTTACGGTCTTCCTGGGCTTCGCATGGGCTTCGGATTCATCGGTAAAGGCAATGAAGACTTCTTAAACTATGCCAATAAGTACTTAGGCTATAACCGCTTTAGCGAGGCTGTAGCTTTAGCTGCTCTCGAGAGTGACGAGCACTATCGTAATGTAGCCAATGATATGGAATGGGATCGACAACTTTTCAAGAGCGAACTCGGCAATCTTCCAGGTTTTAAGGTATATAAGAGTGTAGCCAACTTTATTCTTGTGAAATACCCTGTTGCTATTAAGGAGAAATTACAAGAAGAACTGAAGGCTCAAAACTACAAGATAAAATTCATGACTGATAAAGGTCTCGAAGACTGCCTTCGCATTACTCTTGGCCGTCGCGAACAGATTCAGGTAGTGGTAGACACCATTAAACGTATTGCTACTGCTCTATAAGATGTACAACAATAGCAGAATAAAGTCATAACACGATCGATATGAAAGCAGTAATATTAGCAGCTGGCACAGCATCGCGTCTACGCCCACTTACAGAGCACACCCCAAAGTGTCTGCTCCAAATTGGTGAGCGGTGCCTATTGCAACGAAGCATGGATGCCCTTATCCAGAATGGCATCGACCAATTTGTCATCGTAACCGGCTATCTCCATGAGATGATCGAGAACTTTGTAGCTCAGCAGTATGGCAACAGCATCAGTGTGAAGTATATTCACAACGAAGTATACAGCAGCACCAATAATATCTACTCACTATGGCTGGCTCGCCCAGAAGCTGAAAATCAGGATTTTCTCTTACTCGATAGCGATTTGCTCTACGATGCCAATATCGTGAAAGAAGTACTTGCCTGCGATGCCGACAATGTACTCACCCTTATCAAGCACGAATTGGGAGAAGAAGAGATGAAGGTAGTCATCGACGAGAAAGGTGTAATCCGAGAGATTAGTAAGACCTGTAACGTAGCCGATGCTGCAGGTGAAAGTCTTGGTATAGAGAAAATCGGTAAAGCCTACTCTATAGCCCTTTACCACGAACTTGAAGTCATGATGAATCAGGAACATCTTGAAAACAAATTCTACGAATTAGCTTTTGAACGACTTATTCCACAAGGTCATAGCTATCGTGTAATCGACGTAACCCGCTATTTTTCATGCGAATTAGACACAGTAGAAGACTTTAATAATGCCAAAGACAAAATACCGGCAGAATTATACTAATCATCATTAGAGTCTATATCTTGGGGTTCGGGTAAAATTATTATTCACCGTATTCATGAAAAATGCCCCCACCTTATTATAATATAAAAGAGGATGAGTCTAAATTTTTTAGGCACATTCTCTTTTTTTATTCTTACGCCCTCCCCCGATAGTAAATTTATTCTTTCTGTTAATCATATTTCATTTTTTGAAATTTCAAGCAAATTGTTCTATTATGTCTTTAACAGAATAACAAGTCCATATATATCTTTCGAAGATAAAAGTCACAACATATATAAAGAGTAAAGATTGTCATATTATGAGGAAATATTATCACTTGTAGTTTAGATAAGAACAATAATAAACGATAAACGACTCTGTTTCGGACATTTTTAGTAAATTTGCTTTTGAATTCTAACAAACAAATCAATCATTTTACACAATAATATTATAATATGAAACGAATTACTTATATGGTTGTGGCTATGACCAGTTTTCTGCTTAATACCACACCCATGAAAGCTCAGTCACCATCAAATACTTGGAATCCGAATTTACCAGGTGGTAAATATCGAAATCCGATCATCGATGCTGACTATAGCGACCCCGATGTTTGTCGTGTAGGCAACGACTATTATATGACTTCTTCTTCATTTGCTAATTTCCCGGGGTTACAGATTTTACACTCCACCGACCTCGTCAACTGGGAACTAATAGGTTCAGCCTTCAAGGATGGCTACCCTGTGTTACCAGAGTATCAAGGTACCGACCTCGACTGGCATAAGAAGATACAGCATGGCAACTATGTATGGGCCCCATCCATACGTTATCACGATGGCTGGTTTTACATCTACTGTGGCGATCCTGACCAGGGACTTTTCATGACAAAGACTAGAAATCCGCGTGAAACATGGTCTGAGCCTGTATGGGTAATGAAAGGTAAAGGTCTTATCGACTGCTGTCCACTTTGGGATGAAGATGGCAAAGCCTATCTCAGTCACGGATGTGCAGGTTCACGAGCAGGAGTAAAGTCAGTACTCTTCGTAGCCCCTATGTCTCCAGACGGTACCAAAGTTATCGGTCCGTCTCAAATTGTATACGACGGTCACGAAGATCAACCTACCATCGAGGGAACAAAGTTTTATAAGCGTAACGGCTATTACTACATTTTCTCACCAGCTGGAGGTGTAAAATATGGTTGGCAAGTAGAACTCCGCTCCAAGAATCCCTATGGCCCATACGAAGAATATGTTGGTTTGGCACAGGGCAAATCTAAGATTAATGGTCCACACCAGGGGGCATGGGTAGACACTCAGAATGGTGAAGACTGGTTTTTGCATTTTCAGGATAAGCACGCTTACGGGCGCGTAGTACACCTACAGCCAGCACGATGGAAAAACGACTGGCTTGTTATCGGTGAGGACAAAGATGGAGACGGCTGTGGCGACCCTGTACAAACTTGGAAGAAACCTAATCTGCCATCAAGTGGTAATTTTCAGCCAGCCGAAGATGACGATTTTAACTCTACTACATTAGGTTTGCAGTGGCAGTTTGAAGGCCCTTACAGTCAATATTGGTACTTCTGCGATGCAGCAAAAAGCAAACTTCGCCTCTATGGCGTACAAGCACCTGACAACTATAAAAACTTATCAGACCTTCAAAATGCTTTGATGCAGAAATTACCAACAGAGAACTTTACAGCTACTGCTAAACTAAAGTTTATTCCAAATCCATCATACAAGCAGAAGGGCGAAGAAGCTGGCTTTATGATTAAAGGTCTAGACTATGCTGCCCTGAAATTTGTATCTACAGAGAATGGGTGCGTACTGCGATACGTAACCTGCCTTGGAGCACAAAAAGGCAAAGCCGAAAAGACAATAGCCGAAATACCGGTAAAGATGGTAAAGCAAGCCAAGCCATACACTCAAAAATATGCAGTAGACGACATACCACAGCCTAGAATGGGCACAGTAGATGTATATGTTAGAGCAGAAGTAAAGAGTAGTGGCATTGGCAATAACATTAAGAGTCATGCACAATTCTACTACAGTCTTGATGGCAAAAAATACAGCAAAATGGGTACACCATTCGAAGTAAAAGAAGGCAAATGGGTAGGCGCTAAAATCGGATTTTTCAATATGCGTCCAGAGACTAAGAATGATGCAGCCTTCTTAGACATAGATTGGATCAGATTTACAAAATAAGTCCTCCCCATCACTACAAAAAAGCTATACATAAAGATAAAAAAACATTGAGAGCTGAGATACATTCTCAGCTCTCAATGTTTACACACTTAAACCCAATAGCGGGTGAAGAGCCGTACGGACAAACCCTAAAGGAATGTTGCCATTTCGTAATATTCTGTCAGGCAATAGTATTAATTTCACTGATAAATCGCGAATAGACTCTTCGAGAGAATGCAATTGATATAAATGTTCAAGATACTCAAATGATAATTCATCGGCCACGGTACGGCTTTCCTCACTATCATACTTCTCATGAAGCGAGGCCAGTTGTCGAGACAAAATATGCTTTCTCTCCAAGTAATCAGGATAAGCATCGCGGATATAATCCTCTTCGAGTATAATTTTCTGACAATTGAGATATATCTGCCTAAGCAGATCATGAGCAGTTTCGACACCGTATTTATCGAGATAACTATAGGTATCTGAAGCTGAATACTCTAAGTCACGTCTCAGTCTTACACCTTTAAAAGGTACAGTCATCTGTACTTCGATAGAAGATGCTGAAATGTAATTAATTTTACCTATTAATTCTATCCCGTCAAAATTTACTCTGACCGTTTTACCGATACTTAAAATAGTTTTTGCACTCATAACGTTTCTTTTTTAGTTAAAACACTCACATCATATATCCCACCGTGGCTACGCTATAGTAAGCTCGGTTGGTGGCAACACACGTTGCATCTCTTGATATTTATTTCCGACTACAAAGATAAGCTATTCTTCCCTATTCCGAAATACCATTTATTAGCCATTTTTTATGGCATATAATAGGTATCTAAACCGACGTAACACACATAAAACTATGGAAAAAGGAAACATGAAAGACTATTATGCATATTATCATTAGTATTTTGATAGCTACTTTCGCGGCTCTAGATACCACCAGGTGCATGGAGCCCCCTTATATCTAAATACATTAAAAAGATAAGCAAATCGCTGTATATAAACTAAGCGAAGTAAAAAACAGATTACTACCAACACCCGAAAAATAAGAAAGTTTAATATTTTATAAATAATGAATGTTGGTCGGATAAGAAATTATTCGAAGAAAAATTTATACCTTTGTGCCACATATCAGACAAACTGCCTTGATAGAGAAATTAACATGTTAGACACCATAAAAATGACCAACAAAATAGAACCACACCAAGTTTTCAATGACGACATTCCTTACGAAGTGAGGATGAGATATATAATCGAGTCCTATCGTAAAGACATAAAAAGGCTGGAGCAACTCACCAAGTATACAAAAGGGCTAGAAGAAGAAAATGTAATGCTGCAGAAGGAACTTGATACTGTCCATGAATGGAACGAAACATATCATGAAAAGATGGCTATTATTAATCAGCAGCAATCTGAAATCAACAGGCTGAAAGGTTTGATAGTCAGAACTTTCCCCAAAAGAGTATTACAAAAACGCCTCTTAAAGCAGAAAATCAGAGATTTAGAGATATATTCGGCTTATCTAAAAAAAATGCTGCATGATAACGACATCGAATATAAGGAAAAAATGCCTAACTCCAATCGCAATGTTGAAAAAATCATAGCCGACGAGATAAACGAATTTGCAATAAGGGGGCCTAAAGAGAATTACTTTGTGTACGATTATCCTCGACCTGCATTAACAGCAGACTGTATTGTTATCACAAAAGAAGCTAAGCCCAGGGTGCTACTGATACAACGTGGTAGAGATCCCTATAAGGGGTGTTGGGCTTTCCCTGGCGGATTTTTAAATATGGATGAGACTATTGAGCAATGTGCTATCAGAGAACTGGAGGAAGAGACAGGTCTAAAAGTGGCAGCAGCTGAGCAAATTGGTACATACTCTAAGGTAGATCGTGATCCAAGAGGACGTACTATAACGGTGGCCTATCTGGCTATTATCGATGCACCTATAGACGTGAAAGGTCAAGACGATGCTGCCAAGGCACAGTGGTTCTCGATTACAGAGTTGCCACGTCTCGCTTTCGATCACGCAGACATCATAAGAGACGCTTTTGCATGCTATATTTGCAAAGTCGGCCACAAGTAAAAATGATATATTGTATCAACAAAATAACAAAAATATTACATATTATGAAAAGTTTTAAATCTACTGCGTGGATGCTACCACAACCAGTGCTTGTTATAGGCACCTACGATAAAGAAGGTAAAGCTAATGCGATGAATGCTGCTTGGGGTGGCCAGTGGGATCTGAAGGATATTATGATATCACTGGGTTCTCACCAGACAACAGATAATCTAGCTACAAACGCAGAGTTTACGGTGACATTTGCCACTGCCGACACTATGGCGACAGCTGACTATGTTGGCATCGTAAGTGGCCGAAAAACACCCGATAAAATGGCGAAAACAAGCTGGACTATAGAGAAGGCTCCTCACGTGAACGCTCCGCTCTTTAAAGATTTTCCTATGACACTGGAGTGTCGTGTTAAGCAGAAAATCGATGAAAGCGAGACTGGCTATTTCTTGATTGGTGAAATCGTTAATATCCTCTGTGATGAGCAGTATCTGGCAGAAGACGGCAAACCTGATGTAGAGAAGATGAATTTAATTACTCTCGACCCTGTACACCATAACTATATTCAGCTAGGCAAGGCTGTGGGTAAGGCTTTTGCTATAGGCAAAGATGTTATTTGAATGAATAAAACTGACAGTTACACACTCATCAATATAGATGAGCTACGACAGACGCGTAGTGAATGTAATGCACACAAGTTATATCAGCGGGTAAAAGCAGGAAGCGATTTTCTTGCATTTACCCGTATCTATGCGTTCAACTCTGATGAGTTAGTGACGAGAAATGCCCTGTGGATACTGACAAAAGCTCGTAAGAAAGAACTGGCCGTGCTACATGAACTACTCTCCACGCTTATAGATCAGGCCATGCGGACGAAAAACTTATCTGTTAGGCGATTGACACTTTATATAATAGAGCGACAAAAGATGGAAGTAGACGACTTACGCACCGACTTCCTTGACTTCTGTCTCGACCAAATGATACGTATAGAGGAGCCGCCTGCCATCCAAGCCGTCTGTATGAAACTGGCTTACCGTATGTGTAGGTTCTACCCCGAACTGTCAGCCGAACTGAAGCGTACCCTCGAAACGATGGAAATCGACTATTACAAGCCCGCCGTAAAATGCGTAAGAAATAGAATATTGAGCGGAAAATTAAAATAGCACAGTAACACAAGCATTTCTCGCAGTTCGAGCAGTAATACTCTTGAACTTATACTAAAAGTGATAAATAAATAATGTAAGAATAAAGACTGAAATGATTGTAATAAGTTCTACTCTAAAACATACTTTTATACTGGTGTGCATATCTTTTAGGGTAAGAACCCGTGGATTATTCCCTATAAAGGGTTTGTAACAATCCTCGCCAAAATATGAGTGAGTGCCCCCAAATCGACAACTCAATATGCCAGCCAAAGCTGCTTCTGGCCATCCACTATTGGGCGAAAGATGATTGTTGCCATAATGGCAGACAAATTTAGCCAACTGGCTAAGCGTATATGAAGTATTTAGATGATTAACCTTATAATATATGTAACCACAGATGACTATTAGCAATGCTGTAATACGAGCAGGTATATAATTGGCAATATCATCTATATGAGCTGCCCAGCAACCATAATTCTTAAACCTATCTGTGCGATAAGCGATCATACTATCCATAGTGTTAATCATTTTATAGGTAAGCATTCCGGGCAATCCTAAGGCTAAATACCATAATAATGGAGCTATAATCCCATCACTTAGATTCTCTGCCAATGTTTCTAGCGCAGCTGTACACACCTCTTGACGGGATAACATCTTGGTATCTCGACCTACTATTCTGGCTACTTGCTTTCTTCCTTTGTCGAGGCTTTCATCTAAAGCCTCAAATACGAGTTTTACCTCTTTACGTAATGTATGACCAGCTAGACTGAAAAATACAAAAACGGTTGATATAAGTATATATATTTTTTCATCATCAGTAAGCCAAAGCTTCACCCCCCATGCTAAAACAAATATCAAGACTATACTCGTAACGGCAAAACATGCACCTTTTGTCTTCTTATACTTGCCATGATTGGTATGATGTTCCCAGAACGAGATCCATCGGCCCATATAGACTACAGGATGTGGCAAATATATAGGATCACCTAAAAGTAAATCAAGTAACCACCCCAATAGAAGAGGTATTAAAAATGTCATTATTGTATGGTCTAAAAGCATGTTCTATTTATATATTGTATTAGGGCTTGTATAAGTAAATTATTTTCTTCTGGCAACTGAATAGCTATACGAAAATGGGCTTCACTGAGGGCGGCAAAGTTAGAAGCATCACGGATAAGTATACCGTAATGAGTCATCAAGAACTGCTTTAAATCTGCAGCGTTGCCTCTAGTAAGCTTACACAGAATAATATGAGTATCTGTGGGATAAACCTGCAGTCCATCGATGGTAGATAATAATCGGTATACCCGCTGAGCTTCATCCATATATGTCGAGATATTTATCTGATATTCTTGAGCATGATGAAGTAAATAACGACCGGCATCTTGTGCTAGCTGATTAACAGACCATGGTATCCGATAAGCTTTCACTTTATTGAGCAATGATTCTTCTGCAGTAATATACCCTATTCTCAGACCGGGCACAGCGTACTCTTTAGTCATGGAATGCAGCATGATAACATGTGGAAATAACGAGGCTTCCTGAACTGTAAGTAAGGGTTGACGCGTAAAAAAAGCATAACTGGCATCAATGATGATGGTCTGCTGTTGATGCTTGTAAATAAAATCTAGCAAAATACTCTTAGGGATAACTTGCCCCGTCGGATTATTCGGATTACATAGCCATAAGATGTCTGCATCTGAAGGCATCTGGTCTAATTCTGTTATCATGGTTATACGATGGCGATGCATTCTGCAGGCATCAGCATATTCAGAAAATGTAGGCGTAAAGACAACAGAGTGAGCTTCAGCAAAGGTTTGTGCTAACAGATAGATTGCTTCTGTCGCTCCATTTGTGGCCATCACTTCGTAAGATTCTAGCCCTAAATGCAAAGCTATCTCTTTCTCTAAAGTTATAGGTGCAGCTTCTGGATAATGGCTTACCTTATATAGTTGGGAGCTAAGATAGCTAAAAAGGTCTATATGCGAAAAATGCCCATAAACATTAGAGCTAAAATTTATCTTCACTTCATTATATCGATATACATCATCACCATGTCCATTAATCATTGTCTTACTTTTTTAATTACAAAGGTACTGTTTTTTGTCCTATCCTTACCACACCTATGGTATTTTTTAAGCAATCAGAAAAAAAAATCTGATTACATCATAAAAAGTTAGTATCTTTGTAAAATACGAAAACATGGATATATAATCTTAATCATTATGACAGAAAAGATAACGGTAAAAAAGGATAATTCAGAAAGAGCTATAAAAAGTAATAAAAGACAAATTATTATTTGGGTAAGCGCTTTAATTATTGGAGCTTTACTGGGCTTGCTTCAGCTACATTGGCTGAATGAGTTGATGACATTTATAGCTACTGTTTTTACACGACTATTCCAGTTGATAGCTGTGCCGACTATTGTTTTAGCAGTAATCACAACTCTTGCAACTTTTGGTACGCATAGAGAAACGGGCAGGATATTTAAGCATGCTGTCGTATATACCCTGCTTACAACGATTATGGCAGCTACCGTGGGACTATTACTGTATCTAATCGTAAAACCAGGTAATCTTCCTGCAGATCTTGCTAATATAGAAGCAACAGAAATTCCGAAGATGATGGGCAATGAGAGTTACCATGATCATATCATTGGCGCTATACCTAATAATATTGTAAAACCCTTTCTCGAAGGTAATGTTCTCTCATTGTTACTCTTAGCTTTTGCTGTTGGCTTCGGATTAGCCAAGTTACCAGAGTCTGAAAATAAGTCTATATTGGTAAAAGGTATAGAGGGTTTACAATCCCTACTTTTTCTGCTCATCAAAGCTCTTATCTGGGCTTTACCTATAGGCATTGTCGCTTTTTCTGCCCAGTTATCAGCACAGGTGTCTGCTGGTGTCGCCGCAGAGTCCTTGGGAAAATACGTTACTATTATCCTTGCAGGTAATATGATACAATTTTTTATTGTGCTTCCGCTCTTCTTATTAGCCAAAGGTATCAATCCTGTAAAACACCTCAACAGAATGATGCCTGCAGTACTCATGGCTTTATTTACCAAGAGTTCAGCAGCCACACTTCCTGTAACCATTGAAACCGCAGAAAACAAAGCTCATATCTCCAAGCAGGTAGCAAGATTTGTACTACCCATTTGTACCACCATTAATATGAATGGTTGTGCCGCATTTATTCTTGTTACCTCACTTTTTGTTATGCAGAATGGTGGTATCCATCTATCTATCATACAAATGATAGTATGGCTTTTTATAGCTGTTATTTCTGCAGTAGGTAATGCAGGTGTACCTATGGGGTGCTTCTTTCTAACACTGTCACTGATGTCTGGACTAAATGTACCTGTCAATATCATAGGGATCATTCTGCCAATCTACACGATTATTGATATGATAGAAACTGCAGAAAATGTGTGGAGCGACAGTTGTGTAGCTGCTATGACAGAAAAGGACAATGGATAAATATTAATACTATGACGAGAAGAAAAAATAGTAATACGGGCGAACAGGAACTCGATTTGTTCGCATCGTCTGATTTTGAGGATGAACAAGCAAGCCATAAAGAGGCTGAAGCACTCAAAACCTCTCCCATTATATCGTCTGATGTGAATGAGGATTTTAATCGTCTCTTTGACCGTTTGGCCCAATCCACTTTTCGCAGTCGATTCTACTTAAACAACAAAGATAAAGCCTATATCCAGGCGAAGGGGCTGAATACGATTCGCCAGCATGCAGCCGATTTTATCGCCAAAAGACTTGCTCCTGCTTATATTCCTAATGATGGCAAGCAGACGCCTATGCGACACGTACATCCTGTATTTCAGGCACAGCACGCCACAGGATGTTGCTGCCGGGGGTGTCTAGAAAAATGGCATCATATACCTAAAGGTAGGCTTCTCACCCCAGCAGAACAGGCTTATATTGTAGCTGTCATCATGGAGTGGATTAAGCGAAAAAGTGGTTCTGGTAGCTCTACATGATCACAGTCAATCTGAGCCAGCATCTCTTCGCCACTCTTAGAAATACTGAATTTCATACACCGCAGATCTTCTTTGCAGGCGTGGCGCACTATGAGTTTACGCTTTTCTAAAGAAGCTATTACTTTAGAGGCATTAGATGGGGTTAACCCCATCTCTGTAGCTATTTCGCTCGAGGATATATTGATCTTTTCAGACACGATGATAAGCAGCATGACCTCATTGAAATTGAGGCCAAACTGCTTTTGTAAGGTCTGTTCGAAAGAAGCTATCGTGCGATAGATACTTCGAATATAACTTAAGCATTCTTTATTCATTTTCTATTTCTTGCTCTAAGAATTCTGCTGCATCAGCTACACAATCGTTACATGGTCTGAGCACCTTCTTGGTCTCTATACCCTTCAGTACTTTACAAATCGTGCTACTATTGCGTTTCTGAAACTTCTCCATGATTATACGCATAGCCTTCATTGCCTTGACCTTATCCTTATGGTGAAGTCCCAAGACAACTCCGGCACCTATCAATGAGCCGCACGTACCTTCCATACATCCCATACCAACGCCAAATGCATTGGTCACATTCTTCATCATCTCTTCGTCTATGCCAGCAATATCGCAATAAGTGCAAGCTATAGCTTGAGCACAATTAAAGCCTTTCATCTTGCGTTCGACAGCATCTTTTACTTTTGATTCCATTTGCTAAGTATCTTATTTATTGGATATTAATGTTTATCTATTCAAGTATTTGTAATATGGCATTACTTCTTTTTATTTTTGACTTTACAAATCATCTGTGTCATATTTCCCATCGGACAGAATGTGCACCAGGTACGTGGGCGAAATACGATAGTAAGAAATACACCTACTATCAGCGAAGTAAGCATAATACCATACAGTCCGAAGGCAAACTGAGCCACCCACGGCTCTACGCTTACAGGATAAGCCCAATGCCAAGGCACATCGAATGTCCAAAGCAGAAGTAAAGTTTCGTGCAGACTATCGGTGCCCCGAGCCACAGCAACAGTCAACATTACCATTTCAATGAAAAAGAACATAAACCATACGAGGAAGGCATTTCTAAACCATACAGACGAAATCCATCGGGGCGCCCGTATTCTTGTAGTAAGTCCGAGTGTATTTCCAAGAAGCATAAACAGTTGTCCCCGTCCACAATACTTATTACACCACGCTTTATTACCACCAATAATGGCTACCAGCAACGGTATAATCATACAGATTAAGCCAAGCCAGGCAAACACAATATTAAAAAACCCTAAGGTAAAATATGCAGCCGATACGACCCACATATAATCATACCATTTCTTCTCTTTTTTCATCATACTCTCCATTTAGTTGTAATGGCACCAGCAGGACAATGCTTTTCACATTTGCCACAACCGACACATAATTGTTCATTCACTTCGGAATTACATCCCCGATCAATTGATACTGCTCCCTTAGGACAAACCGTCAAGCAGACGCCACAGGCTACGCAATGACTGAGGTCTACTATTGCTACTTTTTTACTAATACCCATATTAACATCTCTATATTATACATATATATTATCTAAAATATCTTGCATATTATTTTCCACTGGAAAACATCTGCAAAAATAATATTAATAATTGAAATAAACAAGTTTCCAATGGAAAATATTTATATACTCTACTTATTTTTTTTATTTAAGCCGATATTGTTGAGGAGATATCCCTACATGGGTACGAAAATAGCGTGTAAGTGCACTCTGATCTGAAAAATGATATTCATCGGCTATTTGCTTCAGACTATTTTGAGAAGTACGCATCTTCAGTTTCAAATGCAAAATAATGTATTCATCTATAATCTGCTTAGGCGTAAGCCCTGTTTTATTCTTAACAATAATACCCAGATATTTTCGAGTAATATTCATGCGATCTGCGTAATAGTTTACCTCGTGCCCCTTATGATATTCGTCTTCCAAGAGTTGCATAAAACGGGTAAAGAGTTCCTCTGTACGCTGTGTACTCTTACCCATACTTTTACTTCGAATATTTGATTGTAAATAATCATAAAAACCAAGGAAAAATGCCTGGAGATGTAATGTTACTATACTATCAGTCATCTGATAATGCTCTACTCTAAAATAGAAAGCAAAGATACGAAACATACTGTTTACCACTTCGTCGATGAGTTCTCGATAATCACAGCGTCGATCGGCTTTAAGTTGTTCGTATATTGCATGCTCGATATGTAAACTCGCAGAACGCAGTATATCTGAACTATAACGTATCGCCTCGGCCGAGAAATTATCAGATACTTGTTCCCATTTTACCACATCTCCTGGAAAAAAGATGAGTACATCACGCTCTTGCAGTTGCCAATGATCAAAATTGATTCGTACAGAGGCTTTACCAGTGTGTGAGTAGATGATGGCTCCATAATCGATTGCGTGTACATCGTGGTCTATCGATGTATGGTCTATGGTTGTATATATGGTTTCGTTCATAACTATAAATTACGTTTTATAGAGAGTTATTTAGGTAGTTTAATGTAGTAACTAAAGTATTATTATAGAGCTACAAAAGTACGACATTATTCTCAAATTGTCAAATTCTGTCGAAATTTTATTTCCCTATCTCCTAAGAAAACTCAGTACTTTTGCACACGAATTAAAAAGATGGTATGAATAAAAAATTAATTTCTACGATGGCATTAACTTTCGCCATTATCTTATCAGCAAATGCTCAGACTCGCAAGATGAGTATGAATGAGCTGTTTGAATTGATAGGGCAAAACAACAAAAGTATTAAGGCAAGCAGATCTGCAGCAGCAGCTGCCATAGAAGGTATTAAGGCTGCCAAAAGTGAGCGACTTCCTGATGTCAATGTACAGCTCAGTGCTAGCTATATTGGTAACGCTATTATGATGGATCGCGACTTCTCTGACTGGCAAAACTTGGATTCGCCTCACTGGGGTAATCAGTTTGTCGTAGATGCTCAACAGACTATTTATACTGGTGGCGCTATTACTGCTGGTATCAAACTGGCTGAGCTTGGAGCCAATCAGGCAGATATTAGGGTAACGCAAAATGTACAAGACCAGCGTTTTATCGCGTTGAGCCAATATCTTGAACTTGAGAAGATTACTCATCGTGAGAGAGTGCTCGAAAGTAATATTAATCTTACCCAAAAACTTATCGACAATATTAAGGAGAAGCAGCGACAGGGAGTAGCGCTCAAAAATGATATTACTCGATATGAGCTGCAGATGGAAAATCTGAAACTGAATCGCACCAAACTGCAGAATAACAGAAAAATACTAAATCATCAACTCTGCAATACGATAGGTATATCAACTGATGAAGAAATAGTACCTACAGATGATATAGCTGGAGTTATTTTTAACAAAGAGGGAGAAGAGCACTGGCAAACGGCCGCACTAGGAGTAAATCCTCAATTGGCGATGGCTGGCGTAAACGAGCAGATGGCTAAGCAACGAGTAAAATTGGCCAAGAGCGATATGCTACCTAAGGTGGCCGTAGTAGCTCAGAATAATTTTAATGGACCGATCACTTTTGAGCTGCCTCCTATTGACAAAAATCTGAATATCTGGTATGTTGGCATTGGTGTACAATACTCACTGTCATCACTATTCAAGAGTAATAAAAAAATATTACAAGCTAAACTCCAGTCGCAAGCTGCCACTGAGCAGAAAGCGGTAGCAGCAGAGTTACTCAATAACCAGATTCAGGCTGCTTATACAAACTATCTACAGAGCTATGTGGAACTCGAAACACAGCAGAAAAGTGTACAGCTAGCTCAAGAAAACTATCAAGTAGTAAACGATCGGTATCTTAATCAACTTGCACTGATTACCGATATGCTTGATGCTAGTAACATGAAACTAGATGCTGAATTGAGCGAAGTAGATGCACGCATTAATATCGCTTATGCTTATTATAAAATGAAGTATACTGCAGGAAATCTGTAAAAGCAATGATAAAAACTATTAACTGTTATCAATAGACTAGTAAAAATTATGAATAAGAGAAAACAAGTATTAAGAATTTACAATATTATCGTTATCGCTCTTCTCGCTTGTGGAGTAATATTTGTATGTAGTCGATTTATTCATTTGGGTAGTACCGAATATACCGACAATGCAATGGTACATCGCAATCTTATCCCGTTAAATACACGCGTGCCTGGATTTATCAAAGAGATACGTTTTAACGAGTTTCAGTATGTACATAAAGGCGATACCTTAGTGATTATCGAAGATGCTGAGTTTCGCTTGGCACTGGCTCAAGCTGAAGCTGGTATGAAAGGGCAAAAGTCGGGAACATCTGTTGTAGATGCCAGCATGAACACTGTATCTGCCAATGTAAATGTAGCAAGTGCAGGCATAAAAGTGGCTTCTGCTGGTATTGCTGAGGCTAAGGAGGGCATGGACAATGCTAAGAAAGATTATGACCGTTTTGCTGCATTACTTCAGAAGGGTGCTGTTACTCAGCAGCAGTTTGATCATGCGAAGACTCTCTATGAGCAGGCACACAGTCGCTATCAGGCTGCTCAAGCTCGTCTAAGCCAGGCTGCCGCTTCACGTAAGGCTACGGCTGTCGTTAACAACGAAACATTGCATCGACTTGGCCAAAGTAAAGCTGGAGAAAGTGTGGCCGAAGCTCAACTTAATCTGGCTCGTCTTAACATAAGTTATACTGTTATCACGGCTCCGTGCGATGGTTATGTAGGACGTAAAGATATTCACGTGGGCCAGCTTATGCAGCCAGGCCAGTTGCTTGTCGATATTATCGACCAAAATGATGTATGGGTTATCGCCAACTATCGTGAGAGTCAGATGCATCACATTACCGTGGGAGCTCCTGTAAACTTTAAGGCTGATGCTATCCCAGGGGTAACCTTCAAGGGTAAAGTCAAGAGTATCTCTGCAGCAAGTGGTTCTGCTTACAGCAATATGCCTGTAGATAATGCTACTGGCAACTTTGTCAAGGTAGAGCAACGTGTACCTGTACGCATAGAACTCACTACGGATAACAACCAAGCTGATATCAAGAAACTTCTCAGTGGTCTCAATATTACCTGCGAAGTAGACTATTAAGTTGAATCTAGCTCCTTAAAACAGAGCCAGATTATTAAAAAGTTGATAAAATAAAAAATGAAACTATGGCAGATCCTATGATAGGGCGACCATTCGCCATGCCCATGATGAAGCCTTTCATACCGAAGAAACTTCAGCCATGGATCTATCTACTCTTCGCCATTATCTTTCAGCTGGTCAATGTTACCTACATGGGTAACATGCAGCAAGAGATAGGCGATATGAGTATCATGCGCGAAGACGCCACCTTTATATTTATTTGTGGAGTTGTGGGGGTAGCTATGCCCTTCCCCATCCTCTTCAGATTGAAATTTCGCTTCACAAATCGCTCTCTTATGCTGTTTTCGGTATCAGGTATGATAGTCTGCATATTATTATCGCTCACTACTGAGTTGATACCCGTATTATGCATATTATCTTATTTGTGTAGCTTCTTCAAATTAATGGCTACCTTTGAGGCACTAAGTAATATCCAACTGTGGATAACTCCAAAGCGCGATTTCGAGATTTTCTTTCCATTGCTTTATATCATCGTGTTAGGCGATATGAGTGCCAGTGGTTGGATATCTCAGCAACTCTGTTACTACTGTGGCGATTATCATGCCATGCAGTATTTTATCGTCGCTTTATTGCTTCTGGTACTCCTTTTTCTATATACATGCACTCAGCATTTCCGATTCATGCGTCCAATGCCTTTTATTAATATCGACTGGCTTGGCTGTATACTATGGTCTACTACATTACTAGAGATTGTGTGGCTGTTTACCTATGGTGAATACTATAACTGGAGCGATTCAGGCTTATGGTGTAATGTGGCCTGTGCTCTACCAGTAACGGCGTTCTTTGCTTATGGCAGAATGACGCACATACACCATCCATATATTGATCCGAAAGCTTTCAGATATAAAACACTGGGAGCAATCCTTTTCTTTTTTGTCGTAGAAGAGTGGATGAACTCTACTCATAATGCTTTAGAAGGTATCTTTACTGGGAGTATACTACATTATGGTATGCTCACCTCTTCCCGATTCAATCTCATAGGGTGGGTAGGTTCGCTTAGTGGTTGTCTGTTCAGTCTCTGGTGGATGAAGATGCTTAAGCTTCGCTATACTAGTCTACTTACTATCGGTTTTGCACTGATGCTTGGCTATCAGGTGCTCATGTATTTTTACATCACTCCTGAGCTCAATATCGAGCGTCTATATGCGCCTACCTTTGTACGCACTTTCGGTTATGCCATTTTCTTCTGCACACTTACGGTATATCTCGAAGAACTCTTGCCTTTTCAGCATTTCTTTATGGGTCTAACCATCGCAGGTTTTATCCGTAATAGTGTAGTCGACTCTATCAGCGGCGGTATATATAGCTATCTTTTCCGCTATCATGTAGCCGACAACTTTGCCCGTGGCTTGCAGATAGACCCTGTACAGAGTATTATGCTCTCTATAAAATATCTATATGGTACCACTTGCTTGATAGGGTGTTTCTTCTTGTTACTTCTTATGTTATGGCGTGTTCAGCCAGTACGCTCTATGCTTAAGCATATACCTTACTGGAACAAAGTAGGCCAACAGATGCGCAAGGAACTGGAAAGTGAATAAAAATAATCACACCTTATTATATGACATCATAAGTATTTCATACCTACACTATATTTTATATGAATAGGAAGTTAGCTCATTGCTAGCAATCCATTCTTCCCCCTTTCGATCCCTTCTTGAAGCCAATATAGCAGCAAGAAGGGATTTTATAGACATATTCAATAATACTGCTATATTTTTTGATAATCATAATGCTGTATATCATCCTTTTTATGTATCTTTGTGTTTAGCAAATCACATCAGTAATATATGATAAAGATTATATCAGTATTCAATAATTGAAATCATATCAAAATTAATAATAAATGTCAGAATTTAGAGAAATGCGCAGAAAGCGCCAATTGCTGTCAGAAGCAGACAGCATAGCAATATTACAAAAGGCTACGTCAGGAGTTCTCTCTCTGCTTACAGAAGAAGGTTATCCTTACGGAGTACCTATCAGCTATGTCTATACCCATGGCAAATTATATTTCCACTCAGCACTGAGCGGCCACAAACTCGATGCCATTCGCTTTCACGAAAAAGCAAGTTTTACCGTTATCGACAAAGATGATATCGTACCCGAAAAGTTCACTACCTTTTTCCGTAGCGTTATCTGTTTTGGTAAAGTACATATCATCGATGATAATGAAGAGAAAATGCAGACCCTTCGCTTACTCTCTGCCCGTTACTGTCCTGATCAACCAGGTACAGAGCATGAAATTGCAAGCGGATTCAACCATATGTGTATGATATGTTTCGAGATAGATCATATTTCTGGTAAAGAATCGATAGAATTGGTAAGAGCTAAGGAAAACCATGCTAAATAAGATAATTATCATCGCCACCATGGTGCTCACACTTACTTCATGTAGTGTGAGCAATACCGATCAATCTATCCATGAGCTCATTTCAGATATGTATAACAAAAGTTTATATAACGACTATGCATATCTTAAAGCTCATTGTACTGACAAAATGCTGAAAAAATTGCAAGATAAATATGATTACGACTGTGATAGCGGTGACTGCTACGCTGTATGGCTCTTCCGTACAGGCTTTAATGACGGAGAAGGCACAAGCAAGATTATCTGTATCAAGCCGCTAGGCGATTCATGGTATCGCTATGATTTTTATGATGAGGGGCACCAAGGCGCTAATAAAATAAAAGTGATAGAAAAAAAAGGCAAATGGTACTTTGATGATATTGTAAAGATATACGAAAAAGAGTAGAAACAGCACAAATCATACAGTTAAATTCTACAACTTTTTTTTGCGAAAAACTAAAAAAAATAATAAATTTACTTGCCTTTATAAAAAATTATACGTACATTTGTGGCACGATATATATATATGAATAAACAAAATACAATTAAGGACGAATAAATAAAATAGATATGTGTTAAGCAAATAGATATTAGAATAATATATTCTGTATCATATTTTAAAACACTAGCAGTAAAAATGGTTCTAAATGAATGATTTATTGCGAGATATTTATTTAAAAGATGATTTGTCTAAGATTGCGTAAATAATAAGATTTTAAAACTTTCAACTAAATTATTAAGTGAT
Source organism: Segatella baroniae B14 (assembly GCF_022024235.1). Lineage (GTDB taxonomy): Bacteria > Bacteroidota > Bacteroidia > Bacteroidales > Bacteroidaceae > Prevotella > Prevotella bryantii. The sequence continues at coordinate 770,691 of NZ_CP091799.1, read as the reverse complement.
GAAAAAACGTATAGCTCTTCATGTAGCTGCGGCTACAGTATTATTTGGTACAACCATGTTTACTTCATGTTCTAAAGATGACATGGCTGGTATCGACAATCTGACTAATGCAAATTCAGAAGTTGTAATTTCACCGGTTAAAGAGACCCAAATCCAAGCATTTTCTAAAGGTAATCTGCTTAATGCTTCTAAAGTCATCAGGTATGCTGCTTATCAAGGTGATGCAAAAACTAATGTAAACTATTTTAAAGTTAGCGATCAGAATATGTCTGATGATCAGTTGTATTCGCAGCGACGTGCTTATTATCCTTATCGTAATAATGCTCCTAAAACTACAGACAGAGGTGAACAAGTATCAACTGATGAATATAATTTTGTCATTAATTATATCAAAGAACATCCAAATGAAGGGAGTCAAGAATGCGACCTAGAAAACTACTTCATACAAAACGTAGGTTCGAGCTTTGATTCTTATACTACAACTCCTGATCAAAATGGTAAAACAGATATAGTAAAAGGTGGAGAAAAAATGGATTACCTCACTATTGGCGGTATACACTTTCTCGACTATAATGCTTCCAACGGGCCACGTGCGTTGGTATTAGGCATTCGTGCTGATCAATCTCCAACCTATAGGGATTCGTACAGTGATAATAATAATGTTAAAGAGGATAAATATAAATTCTATAAGATTACCTATAACAATGAAACTAATTGGTACTTGTGTTTCGACTATACGACTCAGAAGCATGATGGGAAAGATGGTACTGTAGGTAAATCTCATGCAGGCGATGGCGTATATAATGACTGGGTTGTTAAATTGACACCAGCTGATGGATCTAAAATTACTCCAAATCCTGATCGTAAAGGTGAGGTTGAAGTTAATTTGGCATTCAATGCGCCTAAGACAACAGATGATTATATCTCTTCTCACTTGTCTATCCACGTACGTGATACATCTGATGTTGAAGTATTTATCCCAATCAATCAAAAGTACTATTGTACTGAGGATGATATGTATATCGTAAAAAATCATGATAAAGTAGATGAAACATTCAAGTATGCGCATAAAACACAAACTTGGAAAATCGCTAATATTGACGTCGTCCTTACTGTGGCATATGAACCAAACGGTATTCGCATAACTACTAACGGAATATGTGCTGCGGTACTCCAGGAACTACGAAAAACATATCATGATGGTATTACATTTGAAGTTTGGAACTACTATAATTCTGAAATTGATGAAAATGGTAAAACAAAATCTTTAGATCGTGACTTCTATCTCGACTTACTGAAAAAAGAAGGTTCACAACCTACCATAACTTTCAGAAGTAATAATGTATACCAGTATACGAATGCTTTCGGCAAAGATAAAGATGATTGGACCTCAGAAGGAACTCCTTATACAAAGGTTAATGAGTTAGCTGTAGAGGTTAAACTGAAGAATACTCCTTATACAGAGCAAAATGATTGGGAAGAAAAAATTGGTAATAATAAAGTAGAAATGATCTTTACTAACGACAATATCTATAAGGATTTAATTGAAAAAGGTATTCAACCTCTTCCAGCTGCTGCTTATATAAATGCCATTGACAAAGATTAATGCAGAATTAGCAAAGAAAACTACAGCTTCTTCTGAAGCTGACAAATAAGTTTATTCAAAACTTTCATATATATACATTAGAATACTGCCCAGAGGAATTTTGTTCCTCGGACAGTATTTTTTTTTGAAGTAATAATATTACTAGATAAACTATAGTTATTTTTCTTGAATTAAGTTGACAAGAACCCTCTCGTATTTTGCTTATTTGTAGCTGGAATATTAAGAAACCCTTAAATATGCAAAATTTACGCTACATTACATCTACCTGATTATCAACGTATTATTTATACACACTATCTATTTTTACGTTGTCGATTTGATAAAGACATAGCATAAGTATAGTTTTTATGAGTTAAAAACATAGGGTTTAATCTATGAAAACATAATGTTAGTCTGCTATAATCTATATGTTTACTCTTCATTGGCTATGTTTTTGCTGGAAATAAAAGTAAAATACGGTAGCAAAACACTAATAGTCAACCCAAAAATTGAAGATTTCGAGCTAGATGAAGATTTTTTGTGACTGTATTTTTTGACATTTTATTTAACAGCCTGCCCATTGCAGGCTGTATAAACATAACTTACTTGAATTAATTATCAATATTCCTTTTTACAAAAGCTATAAGATCGGCAGCTCGCCAAACCATCCTCTCACCTGTCTCACTATTGTGAACACCAAGTTCATATATACAATGCCAACGGTGTGAGCCGCTTTCACATCTCAATGTCATATCGATAGCACCTCCTTGCTGATAATTATAACTTATTCGCTTCACAATGTAAATAGTACTTTCAGCTTGCGTTGTAATCGAAATATTATAATCACCTTTACTTATTTCTACACGATTTATGTGACATTGAGGCACTTCACCCGATGTATCGTATACATAAACATAATTATTATCGTATGCTGCGAATACTTTTTCGTTCTTAGCATCTTGAAATATATAATAGGTAAGAAATTTTTCACTGATTGTGTATTCACGGTTTACCTCAAGACGTGTATTATCACTGTTGTCAAGTACATGAGCACTCGATCTTGGAATATCTGCATTATCCTTGGCACAAGAAATAAAACTGAATATAATACTCCCCATAAGGGCGATAACCGCTAAATGTTTGAAACCTTTCATAAGTAATGCGAAATTAGATGTTTATAATGCTGAAAAAAGCTTAATGCTTCATGTAAATATGTGCAAATGCTATGCTTATTAAGGCAAGTGCAAAATGTTTGATACACTACAAAGATAATATTTTTTTGCTGAATACCAAATAAATTATCACATTTTTTATTTTTATAAAAAAAAGTATTTTTTTATTAAACCTTTCGTGGTTTTATACGTCAAATTATCTGATATAAAAAAACGTAATAACTAAAATTGGATGAAACGTACAACATTACTACTCCTAACAGCCATGAGCATAAGTGGTGCTTGGGCTACAGAAGGTAACATTAAGGGAAAGATTCTGGATAAGAACTCGAATACTCCACTGGAATTCGTAAATATCAAAATTACCTCACAGTCTGATTCTGCCAAAATCGCAGGTGGAGCTATTTCTGATATCGACGGAAAATTTAATATTGGCAAACTTCCAAATGGTCAATATACGATTACTCTTACTTGCATCGGCTATAGAGATGTCACTCGTAGATTTACTATTTCTGATAAAAACCAAAATATTTCATATCCTGCTCTCTATATGACTGAGGATGCTAAAATGCTAAAAGAAGTAACGATTACTGGTCAGCAGTCTACTATGAAACTGGAGGTGGATCGTAAAACTTTCGATGTAGGATCCTTGGTATCAAATGCCGGTCAGGCAGCTACTGATGTACTCGAAAATATTCCTTCAGTCGAAGTTGATAACGACGGAAACGTATCGCTCCGAGGTAATTCGAGCGTGGAAATATGGATAAATGGTAAAGCAAGTGGATTAACAACAGATAACCGTGCACAGATATTGGAACAACTACCTGCAGAAAGTATCGAACGTGTAGAGGTCATCGATAATCCATCGGCTAAGTTCTCAGCAGAAGGTAGTGCAGGTATCATCAATATCGTACTGAAAAAAAATCGCAAAGCAGGTTACTATGGTAGCGTACAGGCAGGGGCTGATACAAGAGGTGGTGCCAACACAAGTTTCAATATAAATTATAACAGCAGTAAGCTGGATGCTTTTGCCAGTGTCGGCTATCGCCATCGTGAAAATGTAGGCAAAACCGACTCTGAGCAGGAGTATTTTAATACTCACCAGTATCAAACTTACCATGGCACTTCACCTAACTTGGGTAATAATATTTTTACTCGCGCGGGACTTACTTGGCACTTGACGGATAAAGATGATATGGGTATTACAGGAATGCTCATGACCGGCAAGATGAACAATTGGCAGTTTCTACCCTATCACTATGGTGTAATTGGAGCCGATATGGATACACGCATGATGTATCGACGTAGCCATACCAATGGTCGTATGCTCATGCAGCACGTGGAATATAATTATCGCCATAACTTTACAGAAAGACACTTCCTCGATTTCACAGCTAGTTACAACCGATGGAAGATGAATATGGATAATCTGTATCAGGACTCTACAACTTATTATGGTGATGATGCGAAGGCTTCTGAATACGCTTATCAGTCTCGCCCAATGAAAATGAACAATCGAAATTGGGACTTTAAGCTAGATTATGAAAACCCTATTACGGATGCTTTCATGTTGCAGGCTGGTTATCAAGCTACTCTCTCACACGAAAATTCTCCACAGGAATCGTGGATTGATGATACTTGGGATGGTGTGAATAAAACAGAAGATAAACTCTACTATAACCGTTTCATCTACGACATGGATTTACATGCTGGATATCTTACCTTATCATACAAGTTTGGTAACTTCAGCCTGATGGGAGGGCTTCGCGGCGAATACTGGAAGGTGAATACCGAAAGCTATACTTGGGATCAGGAACACGATGCAACAAAGCGTGACCCTGCTTTCAAGAAGGATTTCTTCAAACTCTTCCCTAGTGTATTTATGAGCTACCAGCTTACTCCTAATGATCAGTTACAATTAAACTATACTCGCAGACTTCGTCGTCCTTGGGGCGGTCAGCTTAATTCTTTCAAAGATACAAGAGATGCTACTATGATATCTTTCGGTAACCCTGAACTTACTCCAGAATACTCTAACTCGTTCTCTCTTAACTACTTGCGTACATGGACACAACACTCACTGCTTATAAGTGCGTACTATCGCCCTACTACAGACGTTATGCAGCGCATAAGTTGGCAAAATTCTGCTGACAATATTATGTATAGCACTACCAAGAATATTGCCAAAAGTCAGAGCAGCGGCTTAGAGATGACTCTTAAAAATAAGTTTGGAAAGAATTTCGACTTGACTACTAATGTGAATGGCTACTACTACAAGCTTGACGGTTTCAGCTATAATATTGATGGGCAAACAATTACAGGCGAGGAAAGAGATAATTTCCAATGGAATGCTCGAATGACAGGTAGCTTGATTCTGCCTTACGACATTAGCTTGCAACTGAGCGGTCGATATAATTCACGACAGACAACGGTGCAGGGGTATCGCAAAGCGAACTACAGTGTAGATCTGGGTGTTCGCAAGAATTTCTTTAACAAAAAGTTGAGCCTTTCAATCAGCTGTCGTGACTTGCTGGATACTAGAAAATGGCAGACTTATACTGAAACAGATACATTTACACGTTATCAGTTGAATAGACGTGGTGGACGTAAGGTAAACTTCACTCTGACCTGGAACTTTGGTAATAATAATAGTAAAAAGAAGGGGAAACCTGATGGCCAAAATATGCAAGACGATGATACAGATATGACAGGAGGATATTCTGGCGGTGGTGATATGTAAAAATCAGATTAATAATACAATTACAAAATAATCCTCGGGTCTTATATGACTCGAGGATTATTTAATTTCGAATAAAACAAATAGATGATTCAATTATTTGTTATATTCTATTCGCTAAATTCTTAGCATTATTCAAAGAATCTCTTATAAAGACCTAAGAAACCTGCAGCATGACGAGCTTCGTCTTTGGCCATCTCGTGAATAGTATCATGAAGAGTATCATTGCCTTCTTTCTTAGCCAACTTAGCCATTTCGAACTTTTCAGCACAAGCACCCTTCTCTGCTTGAATACGAGCAAATAAATTCTCCTTGGTAGAACCTAAGACCTCACCCAAAAGTTCAGCATAACGAGCTGCATGTTCTGCCTCTTCGTAAGCATAGTGCTCATATGTACGAGCTACTTCTGGATAACCCTCACGATCAGCTTGGCGAGCCATAGCCAAATACATACCTACTTCGCTGCACTCGCCTGCAAAAGTATCCTTACAATGCTGGATGAGTTCCTGAGAAACACCTTCCTTATAAGCTGCACCAAGATAATGTACAGTAGCGAGTTCAAGATCAGGAGTTGTATTTTCCATCTCTTTAAACTTGTCAGAACTAGCTTTACAAACTGGACATGCTTCAGGAGCTTCTTCACCTTCATAAATGTAACCACAAACGGTACAGATAAATTTTTTCTTCATAATTGTTTAGTTGTATAATAATGTTTAATGGATAATAAAGACTATTTGGTAGCCTATAATTATTTTCCTATTTTAATTCATACGTGTTTTTTTGCTGCACAATCAGCACAAATTCCTTTATAATAAAGGTGCTGCTCTTCTACTATATTACCTAGAATAACTCGTGGCTTTGATGGTACTGGAGCATCTTCGTCAAAAAAGTCAATAACCTTACCACACTGTTTGCAAAAGAAATGTACGTGAGAACGAGTATCACCATCATAGCAAACACGATGATCGTCTATGGTAAGCATCTGTGCTGCATTATGATCTGCAAGAAGTCGTAACGTGTTGTACACTGTAGTCTTACTAAGTGTTGGAATGTCGTCACAAAGTCCTTGATAAACATCATCTACAGTAGGATGAGTATGATGTGTAAGCAAATACTCCATAATGGCAATTCTTTGAACCGAAGGACGTACTCCTCTATCTGTTAAGCGTTTGAGTGCTTCTTCTCTATCTGTCATATATTTCTAATAACCTTTATTATTGCAAATATAATATTTAATTTATTATAATCCAAACAATTTTGTAATTATTACAACATTATATTTAAAAAAATTACATTTAGCAATAATAATTAAATAAATAGAACATCAAGTACGACTTCCAATAGCTAGGTTCAACAAAAAAAGCCGATATTCAGAAATACGAATATCGGCTTTTAACTATTTAGTAATCTTTACTGAAGAATACTTAATCAATTTTATTTTTTTGCTCTTAGCAATAACTGGTTTCTTCCAGGTACCATCGAGAATAAGAACTTCGCTTTTCTCTTTTTGTCCATCAGGTACTGCATCAATAGCTTGCTGCAAATCCATATAGTTACCTCTACCCTCTGCAGACACAACATATTTATAATGATGAATATGTTTCTGCAATTGAGGCACTAGTTTACCCAATTCATCAACAATAGCTCCTGCTACAATACGAGCACCTTCTATATTATAATGTGTATTATCTTTTTTACCTTTTGGCACTTGTGCATTCTCACCAGGTAAGTACCACATATGCAATTTTCGGCTTCCTATCACACCCAACCTTTGCTCTATATCGTGGGTAATCTTAGTAGCATTTATAAATGGAACTTTCATCTTCCTTGCTACATTTTTTGGAGCAACAACGTAAGCACCATGAGTATCAATCAATGTGTCGCTGGTAATACGCTCCTGACCATCATAAGTGGTATTGCGAAGTTTTTCATCATCGTCGTTCTTAGGTGCATTTGTCCAAAAACATCTACGAACCACAGCATTGAGCAATACCGGATAAGCACCTTTGGCACGTGTCTCATTAACGAAACGTTCCATATTGTAATCGAAGGTAGTGCCAGGATCTGTGTGTCGGGTTTCGCCAGACTTTTCATCATTATGACCAAACTGAATAAGTACATAATCACCAGGCTTCATATTGTCTAGCACTTTCTGCCATCGACCCTCATTGATAAAACTCTTAGAAGAGCGACCATTACGAGCATGATTTTCTACACGAATATCTTCATCAAAAAAACCTTGTAGCACCATGCCCCAACCACGTTCTGGATCTGTTTTATATTTGTCTTTTTCAGCTGCTGTACTATCTCCAATAACAAAGATAGTAGTCTGGTGCTTACCTGAGGTAAGCGCCAGAGCTATCAGCAACATACTAAGTAGCTGCGTAATTTTTTTCATTGTAGATTTGTAGGTTTATTAATTCATCAGGGGCAAAATTATGCCTCCTTGGCAATTTTGGTGCCATTAGAAACGATAGCAATCAGCTCTTCGGTAGAAACCAATTTCTGACCACCCATCTCCATATCCTTAACAGTTACCTTGCCTGCTTCGATTTCGCTATCCCCCGTAAATACAGCATAAGCTATATGCTTAGCATTTGCATAATTCATCTGCTTCTTCATTTTAGCTGCATCTGGGAAGATTTCTGCACGTATACCTGCCTCACGACATGCCTTAAGTACTGGTAAAGAATATGCTGTCTCTTTATCGCCAAAATTTATAAAAATAACTTGTGTAGCATTGATAGAATCCTTAGGATAAAGATCAAGTGCATCTAGTACATCATAGATACGGTCAGCACCGAAGCTGATACCAACTCCACTAAGACCTGGCATACCGAAAATTCCAGTAAGGTTATCATAACGACCACCACCAGTGATACTACCCATAGGAGTATCAAGTGCCTTAACTTCGAAGATAGCTCCAGTATAATAATTCAAACCACGAGCCAAAGTTAAATCGAGTTGCATCTCATTCTTAAGACCCATAGTCTTAAGGGTATCCAATATAAACTTCACCTCTTCTACTCCTTTAAGACCCGTTTCTGAATCTGAAAGAACTGTCTTGATAGTAGCAAGCTTCTCATCATTGCTACCACTTAGGCTAAGGATAGGCTGCAACTTAGCAATAGCATCGTCACTCAGACCGTCTTCCTTAAGTTCAAGGTTAACATTGTCAAGTCCAATCTTGTCGAGTTTATCAATAGCAACAGTAATATCAACCATTTTCTCTGGTGCACCGATAACTTCAGCGATACCAGCAAGAATCTTACGGTTATTAATCTTAATCTGAACACGAATACCAAAGCGAGTAAATACGGTATCGACGATTTGCATGAGCTCAACTTCATTGAGAAGAGAGTCTGATCCTACAATATCAGCATCGCACTGATAGAATTCACGATAACGACCCTTCTGAGGACGGTCTGCACGCCATACTGGCTGAATCTGATAGCGCTTGAAAGGCATCTGAAGTTCATCACGATGCATCACCACGTAGCGGGCAAAAGGCACGGTAAGGTCATAGCGCAAACCTTTTTCACAGAGCTTAGACTGAAGTTTGAGTACATTTCGCTCAGCAAGTTCCTCATCTGATATTTTTTTGAGATAATCACCTGAATTAAGTACCTTAAACAACAATTTATCACCTTCGTCACCATACTTACCCATCAAAGTTGATAGATTCTCCATACTAGGAGTCTCAATCTGTTGGAAACCATACAGCGCGTACACTTCTTTTATCGTATTAAATATATAATTGCGCTTGGCCATTTCTACTGGGCCAAAGTCGCGTGTTCCCTTAGGAATACCTGGTTTTTGAGCCATCTTATTCTTTATTTTTATTAGACACGTTAGGCATGAAACACACTGTTAAGGTGTATTTCATGCCCACGTATTATGATTACAATAACGTATTACTTTCTTACGATGGTTTGATCACGGTCTGGGCCGATAGAAACCACCTTAATAGGAGTTTCGAGGAACTCCTCGAGGAACTGTATGTAAGCCTTGAATTCAGCAGGGAATTGATCCTCACTAGTCATCTTAGTCATATCTGTGTTCCAACCCTTAAATTCTTTGTAGATTGGCTCTACCCCGTCGATTTCATATGGCAACTCCTGTGTTTCTTCACCATTAGGGAGTTTGTAACCTACACAAGCTTTAATTACAGGGAATGTATCAAGCACATCACTCTTCATAAGGATAAGCTGAGTGACACCATTAATCATGCATGAATAACGAAGCTGAATCAAGTCGCACCAGCCACAACGACGCTCACGACCTGTAACTGCACCATATTCATGACCGAGATCACGTATCTTCTTGCCAACTTCATCAAACAATTCTGTTGGGAAAGGACCAGCACCTACACGTGTACAATAGGCTTTCATAATACCATATACATTGCCTATCTTGTTAGGACCAATACCTAAACCAGTACATGCACCTGCACATACGGTATTAGAAGAGGTAACAAACGGATAGCTACCAAAATCTACATCTAGCATAGTACCCTGAGCACCCTCACAGAGAATATCTTTGCCACTGCGAAGGATGTTATTGATTTCGTGCTCGCTATCTACAAACTTAAAGCTCTTCATATATTCAACACCCTCCATCCAAACTTTTTCAGTTTCTTCGAGCGTAGAAAAATCTGTCCAACCAAGTTCTGCTAGACGCTTCATGTGGCGTTCCTTATGCTGAGCATACTTTTGCTCAAAGTTTTCGAGGATATCACCTACACGAAGACCATTACGGCTAATCTTATCTGTATAAGTAGGCCCGATACCTTTACCTGTGGTACCTACCTTATTCTTACCCTTAGCAGCTTCAATAGCCTTATCGAGCAGACGATGTGTAGGCATTATGAGATGAGCTTTCTTAGAGATATGCAATCGACTCTTAAGATCGTGACCACTTTTCTCTAAATCCTTAGCCTCTCCCATGAAAAGGTCTGGAGCTAAAACAACACCGTTACCGATGATGTTAACCTTACCACCTTGAAAGATACCAGAAGGAATAGAACGAAGTACATACTTCTGACCTTCAAACTCTAACGTGTGACCAGCATTAGGACCACCCTGGAAACGAGCCACAACATCATACTTAGGTGTCAAAACGTCGACAACCTTACCTTTGCCTTCATCGCCCCACTGCAAACCGAGAAGGACATCTACTTTACCTGTGTTCATTTTTATTTGGTTTCTTAGATTTTTCTTCTTCATCCACTAATATACGTTTGGAAAATTTCGCTTGACAATGGACACATACCCCATATATATATAAGGTAAAGCCATTTTTACGAAATCCTTTTAATTCTGCATCATGGACCGCCTGTGTTATCTGTGGTACATAAATCTCTGTAACCTTACCACACACTGTACACACTTGATGCACATGGTCATCTCGATCATCACACACTTCATACTTGGTGCCATCGAGCAGATTATGACGAGTAAGAATACGGAGTTCAACAAAGAGGCGCATAGTATTATAAAGGGTAGCTCTACTAACTCGAAAATTACGTTTTTCGAGAAGGCTTCCTAAATCTTCTAGAGAGAAGTGCCCTTTAAGACTATAACAAGCTTCTAAGATGTTATAGCGCTCAGGTGTCTTCCGATGACCTCGGGCTACCAAATAATTATCAAGGATTTCCCTTGCTTTATTTACTAAATTCTCTTTCATCTTGCATATACATAACACAAAACGCCTCCAAAGTTACTAAATTTTCGCCACATATAACAAAAGAATGTAAGGAAATCGACAGAAATGATAATTTTTTGTTGCTTTTAGCAAATAACTTTAATTACTGTCGTACAATATTGAGACATTTCAAAAGATCTCAATCAGATCCTTAAGTGCAGACTTTGCCATACGCTTGTATACTTCGCCTAATTGTGCAAACCGCTGAACACAGTTGGCTGCTGCATGCTTCACATTAAGCTGATTGCTCTGAAGGGCTACACCAACCTGATCGAGAAATTCATTGATACCACGCTCGTTTGGTTGTTGCCCATTCATAAAGAGTCGAGACAAAATATGATAAGCTGCGATTTGGTAATATGGGCGATTTTCGGCCATCCACTGATAAGCAATAACTGGTGCATAATTAACATATTGCAGCAGATTAAATACCAATTGCTCTACAAGTTCTTGATTATCTACACTCTCCATCCAGATATCAGTGATTTCCGGCAACATTTTATCAACAGGCATGATCATTGTTGCTAATAATTTGCATTCTCGCACATGGTCTTTCCAAAGTTCGATAGCAAGATCATAATCCTTGCCATACTCTGTCGACATACGTTTTAGTTCCATCAATGGAACGCCCCAGTTAATCTTATAATCGATTCCCTTATCACGCATAGATTGTGAAACAGGTCCGTTCATCAATAATCGGAAAGATGAACGGATCTCTTTAAGTTTATCTTGAGTTTCTTGTGATACCATATTTTTTATTTATAGTATAAACATATAACTAGCATTATAATGTGCCATATTCCTTACTATATCGAAGATTCTGTTCGGCAAAGCTCTCACTGTAATCAAGCACAATATCAGTAAGCTGACGATGCACATCATATACAGGAGTCATCTTCGGATTAATAAATCCTTTATACGGCGCAATATTCAGCTTAGCATACCGATCAAGCACTTCTTTATGAAGCACTGGATCTACCTTTACGGCGTATTTCTCTACAAGTTCTCGAGCCGCATCGAAATCGCCTTCGCTCTTGATACGCTGAACCTCAGCTAGGAGTTTACCGAAAAGTACACGTAACTGTTTATAATCGTTAATCTTCACGTAGGTTTTATGATCACGATGAACAATCTCTACACAGCCATTGCCTTGTTCAAGTACCCAATAAGCGATAAGCGCACGATTACGCATATGAGCTTCCTCTATATTCAATCCCGGTTTGATGCGCACTAGCTGAGTTATCAAACCATTCATAAGATAGGTATAATACTGACTCTTATAAGCTTCATCGTTTGGTGTAAGCCCAAGCTCTACCAATTTATGATCTGCGATATAATAGAGGCCAAAGAGATCTGCTCTTGCCTCTTCCATCGTGTTACCATAGGCCTTGAGAGCATCAGGATCTGTACCAGGAAGTAGTCTACCACTACCATGACCAAGACACTCATGTAGGTCGGTATGCAAATCATCGCAAACATCACCATACTTTTCTATTAATTCTCGAGTAGACTCATCGATTACAAACTCTTGGGTAAAACCATTGCCATGAGCAGCCTTAGTATAAGCTTCGGTAAGATTACCAATAGTAACACTCTTGCTTCCATATGTACTACGAATCCAGTTAGCGTTAGGCAGATTGATACCGATAGCTGATGCTGGATACTCGTCACCACCAAGCATTGCAGCACAAATAACCTGTGCTGAGACACCCTTTACCTCAGGCTTACGGAAACGAGGATCTACGGGCGAATGATCTTCAAACCACTGGGCATTGTTTGCTATCGTACGTGTTCGAGCCGTTGCCACTTCGTCTACATATTCTACAATGCCTTCCCACGTACCTTTCAGACCAAGCGGATCGCCATATACTTCTATAAAACCATTAATGGTATCAACTACCCCTTCTTGCTGAGCTACCCAAGCTATCGAATAATCATCAAAGTCGTGAAGATCGCCAGTATTATAATAAGTAATTAGCTTCTGAAGAACTGTCTTCTGTTGCTCATTCTCTGTATATTTAAGTGCTTTGTTCAACCAAAACACAATCTGCTTAATAGCAGAACCATACATACCATCAACCTTCCATACTTGTTCAATTAGTTGATTATTTTGTTTCACCAATTTTGAGTTAAGTCCCCATGAAGGCTGTTCATCCTGAGGAAGTTTTTTCTGAGCATAAAACTCTTCTACTTCCTTCTGATTTACCCCCTCATAAAAATTACATGCTGAGGTAAGGATCAAATCTTCACCATCTGTTTGGTTCACACGCTTTGGTAAAACAGTAGGATCAAACATAACAGGCACAAGCTCATCTATAAGTTGCTGCTTAGTTTGTCCCTTACGCAAGGGTAATACACTATCATCTAATCGGACCACCTGCTCGCGAAAGAAATCTTCTGAAAATTCAGGCAAAAATTTCTCGCAACCATAATGATGATAGATTCCAGAAGAAAACCATACTCTTTTAAGATAGACCTCTAGACTGCTAAAATCATTTTGATTGCGAGATGTTTGATCTGCATTTACGTAGATTGCTTCGATCACTTTACGAATTGTCAGATTATATTTTCCTTGTTGATCGAAAGTAATATCACGTCCAAACACAGCCGCCTTACTTAGGCAGAAAATAAGAGATTTCTGTTGAAGCGAGAGATTTTCAAAACCATTCAGACGATATCGAAGCATTTGCAAATCTGCGAACTTTTCTTCTGAAAAATTGAAATCTTCTTTCATCAAATTCATTATTATCAATTCTATTATACCACTTGTCTCAAAGAGAGAAAATAGCAAAAAACTAAAAAGGTACTGTAAAGTAAAGCTAAAACAGAACCCCACATAGCCCAAAACAGCAGGACTCGTCCTGCCATATTATGGGAAATAATCTCTTCGAGACTGTGATAAGTTCATAGATACCATCAAGATATCCCTACACCATATACTAACAATTACTTGTCATCTTCAGGAGTCCAGCCTTTTGGCTTACGACCACGTTTTTTAGGAGTCTTTTCAGGCTGCATATGCTTCAGCTTGTATTCTCGCGGTGTAATACCAGTAAACTTATAGAAAGATGCATAGAAACTCTGACGATTAGAGAAACCAACCATATCAGAAATATCTTCCATGTTATAATCTTTATAACGACGATCTACAAGAATAGCCATTGCGTCCTCTATACGATACTTATTAACAAATGAAGTATAGTTCGTGTGAAATTTTACACTAACTACTGCCGAAATATAACGAGTATTAGTGTGTAAATCCTCAGCCAGTTTCTTTGCAGAATAGTCTTTGTCTTTATACTTCTTGTTAATTAAAATAATCTCTAGGATTTTCTCCTTCAAGTCATCCATTAATCGAGGGCTTACGAGCGTACGATAAGCAGCCTCCTTCTCTTTTTTCTCTGTAATATTATACTTTGACATAATAGAATGTAAGTTTATTATTTTAATAATTATTATCCTATTTATTGCAAAGATAATATCTTTTTTTTAAACTGCAAGCAAAAATCATTTTTTTTACATTATTTTGAGCAAATAAATTAAATTGAAGTGTATTTTATATTGTACATCATGTTGTAAAGACTTTATACATAAATAGAATCATTATTTCTTGTACAAATGCAAAGAATATAGATACTTACGCAAAAACTATAAGTAATTTCGTGTTATATAATATTTGATGTTTATTGGTAACGTACACACTCATTTCGTCAAGTAAATTATAGGATGTAGAACATACACGTAATTCAACCAAAAATTGACAAAATTGCACTTATTTATCAACATAAAACAACAAAAATAGCAACATTTCACATTCATAACCAAATTTCAATACATCTTACATTTAAATAAAGAAGTAAAATGTATACTTAAAAACTTGGCACACCTTTTGCTTTTATACTAAAAAATAGTAAATTTGCATTTAATTAAAAAGAAAGGATATAATAATTATGACTAGTCAGTTTTCACCAAGAGTTTCTCAGGTGCTTGCCTTCTCAAGAGAAGAAGCAACCCGTCTGGCCAGTCGCTCAGTAGGCCCAGAGCACTTGTTATTAGGCTTGTTGAGGGAAAAAGAGGGTATCATATTGGAACTGATAACCCGATTTGATGTTAATGTAAACTCTGTTAAAACAGAACTCGAGAACCGAGTGAGCGAGAATGAACTTCAAGAGCCACTGATTACCACAGAACTGGTACTCAACGATAAAGCTAATAATATCTTGAAACTCGCTGTGCTCGAAGCTCGCATACAACACACACAGACGGTAGACATACAACACTTATTCCTTGCAATTCTACATGACCAAACACAGAATGGTGCAAAGGAAGTACTTGAATTTAACAATATGAATTATGAAGATACGCTGAATTACCTGCAGAAACGCACCAATTCAGCTCCTATAAAAGATGGACTACAACTGCCTGACGAAGAGGAAGAAGATGACGAGGAATTCGCTAATTCAAACTCTAACGGCGGTGCATCGAGTAAAAGAAGCACTATACAAGCTGCTCCGCATTCAAACGGAAAAACTCCTGTTCTCGACAACTTCTCTACAGACCTAACCAAGGCTGCAACAGACAATAAGCTAGACCCTGTTGTGGGACGTGAGAAAGAGGTTCAGCGTGTTATAGAGATTTTAGGACGTAGAAAGAAGAATAATCCTATATTAATAGGTGAGCCTGGTGTAGGCAAAAGCGCTATTGTTGAAGGGTTGGCCCAAATGATAGTAAAGCATAACACTTCTCCTATCCTATTTAACAAAAGACTTGTTAGTCTTGACATGACTGCCATTGTGGCGGGAACAAAGTATAGAGGGCAGTTTGAAGAGCGTATTCGCGCACTAATCAAAGAGCTTGAGCAGAATCCAGATATTATTATTTTCATCGATGAGATTCACACTATTATTGGTGCAGGAAGTACTCCTGGTACAATGGATGCTGCCAATATACTGAAACCCGCTTTAGCACGTGGAACCATACAGTGTATCGGTGCTACCACTATAGACGAATATCGTAAGAGTATTGAGAAAGATGGTGCGTTGGAACGCAGATTCCAAAAGGTTATTGTAGAGCCTACATCAAAAGAAGATACATTGCAAATTCTACAAAATATTAAGGGACGTTATGAAGATCATCATCACGTTACATACACAGATGATGCCCTTGAAGCTTGCGTCAGATTGACAGACAGATATGTCACAGACCGTTTCTTCCCTGACAAAGCTATCGATGTTCTCGATGAAGCAGGCTCACGTATACATTTACAACATGCTACTATTCCACAAGAAATAACTGATAAAGAAAAAGAAATAGAAGTAGTTAAAGGTAAAAAACGACTAGCCGTATCTAACCAGAACTTCGAATTAGCTGCTAGTTTCCGTGATACTCAGGCTGAACTTGAACGTGAATTGGCTCGCATGCAGAATGATTGGGCAAATGGCGTGGATGTACATCGCGAAGAGATTACGATAGCCGATATTGAGGATGTAGTAAGCATGATGACAGGTGTACCGGTACAGCGTATCGCACAGTCGGAGGGTATCCGCCTGAAGAATATGAATAGCGAACTTAAGAGTCTTGTTATAGGTCAGGATGGAGCTATTGACAAGATGGTTAAGGCTATCCAAAGAAACCGTGTAGGGTTGAAAGACCCTACTCATCCAATCGGTGCTTTCATGTTCTTAGGTCCAACGGGTGTTGGTAAAACCTACCTTGCCAAAAAGTTAGCTGAAAAAATGTTTGGTAGTCAGGATGCTTTGATTCGTATCGATATGAGTGAATATACCGAGTCTTTCAACACATCAAGACTTATCGGTGCGCCTCCAGGATACGTTGGGTACGATGAAGGAGGACAACTGACAGAACAAGTTCGTCGACATCCTTACTCGATCGTACTGCTCGATGAAATAGAGAAAGCTCATGGCAACGTATTCAACATGCTTTTACAGGTTCTCGACGAAGGTAGACTTACTGACGGAAATGGCCGACTCGTAGATTTTCGCAACACAGTGATAATCATGACGTCTAATGCTGGTACACGCCAGTTAAAAGAATTTGGCAAAGGTGTTGGATTCAATGCAGGTAATGCATTGGCTATTAGTGAAAGCGAAGCCGATAAAGAATACGCTCGCTCTATCATTCAAAAGAGCCTTAGCAAACAGTTTTCGCCAGAATTTTTAAACCGCTTAGACGAAATCATCACATTCGACCAGCTCGATATGACTTCTATCAAGAAGATTATCGATCTCGAATTGAAAGGCCTCATCAATCGTATCGAAACCTTAGGATATCACATAAATGTGACTGACAAGGCTAAAGAATTTGTTGCAACTAAGGGTTACGATGTACAATTTGGTGCACGTCCACTGAAGAGAGCCATCCAAAACTATATTGAAGATGGTATATGTGAAATGATACTTAGCGATAATTTGAAACCTGGTGATAGCATTACCGTAGGGAAAAGTTCTAGCAAAGAGGAACTTACATTTAAGAAAGTAAATTAATATTTGTTCAGACAATGTTAATATAAGCATTATTCCATATGTAAAATATAACTGTCTAACCAAATAAAACATATAAAAAGCTCATGTTTTTGAAAAAAAACATGAGCTTTTATTTTGTAAATTAAAATATTAATAGTATATTTGCATTCGCAATTGCCGATATGGCTCAGTTGGTAGAGCAACGCATTCGTAATGCGTGGGTCGGGGGTTCGAGTCCCCCTATCGGCTCGCACATGTTGCGGGATTAGCACATCGGTAGTGCACGGGCTTCCCAAGCCTGGGAGGCGGGTTCGATTCCCGTATCCCGCTCTAGCTTGATAATAAAATTCTTAATTCTCTTTTTTTTCTCTATTATTTTTTTTAGAATATTAATAAAAAAATAAGTATTAATCCCTAAGGAAACATTATATTATTACATTTAGGTATAACAATAGGTATAACAAAATCACTGAAGTATATAGCATATACAAATAGTGTCATATCAAAGGATTTAAAACCCTAACTCCTCACCTACCAACACCACTATATGGCGACCTATAGGAGCTGACATACGTTGAATAGAAATAAAATTACAGATACAGCCAGGTGATTTACAATCATGACATACACCATCGATTTGACATGGAGCTTCAAGACCAAAACGAGTGGCATTAATAGGAGCAGCAGTACTGCGTGCACGCTTAATAGCCGCATCAAGATCCTGACATACCTTATTCATACCTACCACATAAACGACATGACGTGGTCCCCAAGTACAAGCCGCAACACGATTGCCATTACCATCAATATTGACAATTTGACCATCTTCGCTAATAGCATTGACACTAGCTAGATAGTAATCACAATCCATTGCCTTAAGTGCTATTGTACGCTTTTCTTCAGGTGTCGAGGCAGCATCTCGATCGGAAAAATCATAATTGCCCTGACGTATCATATCGAGAATGCCAGTATCACGAATAGACACAGAACCACCACAACTAACACTACACCCTTCTGGAATAAGCTCATGAATCTTATTCAGAAGTTCTGAAGTATTCTTGCAATAGAAGGCATCAAAATGTCTTGCCTTCAGATTTTTGATCATCTTTGCTGCAAGACGGTCATTTCTTAATTCATTAACCTCTTGAAACGTCATAGTAATACTATTTAATTATTAATATTTGCACTATTGATTACATTTTTGGCGTCACTATCGAGTTTTACGATTTCATTGAGAACGATACCCGTAATAGCCATACCAAAGATAGCTGTAATATGGCAAAGAGAACCATTAATCTGTGCCTTACTAGTACACCATTCATGCTCTACTAAACTCTGATCGCCAGGAGCATCATATACAGCAGTATCTGTCCCACGGACACCACTCAACAGTTTAGCCTTCGGACACATACATCCACTTGTACCACAAGAATGGTTTTCCCCCATATTCGACATCGGTTTCTCCTCACTATATACACAGAAGAATTTGCGGGCTGGACGAACCTTCTGTTTCTTGAATTTTTTACGTATAGCACGAGCCAAAGGATCACCTTTAACCTTCCAAAATTCAGCCTTGCGAACCTGGAATGGATCTATCCTAAGAGCTGCACCCATAGAAGAAATAAAAGTAATATGTTTGGGTAAACTTGTCGCACGAAGTATCAAATCGGCTTTCTCACTAAGAGAATCTATTGCGTCTATGATAAAATCGTAATCTTCCATATGAAAAGAATCAGCCGTTGCAGGTTCATATATTTTCTGCAGCGCTTCTATTTGTGCATTCGGATTAATCTCGAGAAGACGATTACGGAGAGCTTCCACTTTCACTTCACCAACAGTCTTAGTAGTAGCCATCAACTGACGATTACAGTTAGTAACACATACACGATCTGAGTCTACAATAGTTAGTTTACGAATACCACTTCTCACAAGACTTTCTGCACACCATGAGCCTACACCTCCTAATCCGAAGATGAGTACACGTGTTTCAGCTATCCTATCAAGATTATCCTTACCCAAAAGCAATTCTGTACGGCGCTGCGTACCACGTTCTATACCTGAAATCATATGTATATATATGTTTAATTTAACTGCAAAAATACACAGAAAAGTTCAAATATGCAAACATCTCCTATTTTGTTTCATGAAGAAATTCATCCTCAAGAATATTCTTCAATAGATACGTAGCATTCTGATTGCAAGCTACTCCATCTGATATTTTATACGTATAATTTATCTTATCACTTAACTGTATCTCAAAACAGTAATTACTGAATCTATCAGGACGTTCTTCTGACAAACGAGAAAGCTCCAAATCGTGAGTTGCCACAACTCCTGTTACAGGAAGCGAAGAAATATATTCTAGAAACAAACGAGAACCATTCAACTTATCAAGTGAATTCGTACCCTTAAGTATCTCGTCGAGGATAATAAACGTGCTACGATGTTCTTTACAATAAGCTATAAGTTGTTTTAATCTAAGTAGTTCTGCATTAAAATAACTGATACCTTGGTTCAGATTATCTGTTGTACGCATACTACTAAAAAGAGTGAAACAAGATATTTGCAGAGTTTCAGCAAACACAGGCATTCCACTAAAAGCTAAAACACAATTGATACCCAAAGCTCGAAGAAATGTACTTTTGCCCGCCATGTTAGCTCCGGTAACAATATAATAATGTCTGTCTTCCACATTGAAATCATTTCGGACTGCCTTTGCACCAAGAAACGGATGATACAGTCCCCTAGCCTGATAAACCACTTTATTAAGAGCTGACGGAGACTGTTCGACATCTACAATTTCGGCATCCCTACTGTCAGGTTCATTAAATCGAAATGTAGCCATACTTACCAGTGCATCAAAATGACTGACGGCATCTATCCAGTCCTCTATATTGGCCATATAGTTCTGTTGCCATTTTAAGTATCTGCGTACAATAAAGAAATCGCTCAAATAAAGCATATTTGACAGAAATATCCAAATAGAATTTCGTTTATCCAAATCATCAAGTATACTCTTCAACTGATTAAAAGCAGTAACAGCATCATCATTCTGCATTTGAAATTTAGCTTTGATTTCACCTATCTCTGCACTTTTCAGCTGACTTTCCATAATCAAGATGATCAAACCTATATATTTGCTCAAACTTGGCAAAATGAAATGGATTGTTTTATTCACTAACGATAGAGGACGAGACAAAACTATTAAGGTCAAACTAATAAGAAAAAAAATCCACATCAGTACCAACGTTCCCGACACGCTGCCCCATATAGTACCAGCAATAAGACCATAAGACATTCCTAAACAAAGAAAAGCTACAACTAAAGCTATAGATTGCATCGCAAAACGAGGAATACGAGTATTTTTAACCTCTTGTAATCCTCTGAATATTTCTTCAGTAACTATATGCTCACCCTTACTTCCGGCAATAAAGGCTGTGCGCAAAGGCTCTTGCTTCGCTAGTTCGGCTATCGCTTCACGCCGCTGGTCTATCGCTTTTTTAGATGGAACAGCAATATTAGATATAGTTTGAGCAAGAAAAGTACTTCCACCGGTTGTAACTGTACGATTAATACGATGATAAAGAGAATTCTTGCCAAATATATCCATATCAAAAGAAAATGGGTGATGAACATCCACAAATTCTTCACCAGCATCAAAAGCACTGAAATCACCAGACAAATACTGTAACTCATGCTCATAGACATGAACCTGATGCTGAAGCATATCCACTCTATCACTTGTAGTAACATCGTTGTTACGTATCACGATATATACAGCCATAAATACAGCAGCCAAGAAGAACGCAAATACTCCTATATCTGTCAAAGTATACGCTACAAAACATACTATTATAAGAGCAAAAGCTACCAGTTCTGCTATAATATAAGGTGTAGTGTATTTTTTTAATTGAACGATTTCAAGATGGAGTTTAGATGCACGCTCACTATAAAAAGTATGTAAGTCTTTTTTTGTCATTGTTATAATTATATAGAATTCATTATCATGAATACAAAAATACGACATTTACAGCAATACCTGTAATTTTTTCAACAAAAATATATGAAGACTATTCTTTTTATAAAAAAATATTTACCTTTGCATCATGTATGCAATAAACTCATTAAAAAAACATTATAATAACCATTATAAACAAAACTATCAAGTATGAAAAAAACTTTAATAGTAGCAGCTACATTACTAGGAGCTCTTACTGCGAATGCACAACAGCCTGTTGGCAAATTTTCGATTACACCAAAATTTGGTTTTAGTAATAATTACACTTCAAGAGATATGCCAGCATCCTTTTACTATGCCACATCCATCCCCATTAGTGAATATGAACCATATATATATAATATAGAATCTAATATAGAATCTAATATAACAGCCGGTAGTTTTACATTTTATAATAGTAAATCAAAAACAGGTATTACCTTTGGTGCTGAAGCACAATACCAATTTACTAAAGTATTTGCTCTATCTGGAGGCGTAATGTATACTCAAAAAGGAGCAACATACGATACCAAAGGTTTTTCCACCAATCTAACAGATTTGAAAGGAAACACTTATAAATATAATATTGATGAGGATATTAAACTGAAACTTGACTACTTAACCATACCGATATTAGCCAATGTATACGTTGCAAAAGGCTTAGCGCTCAAAGCTGGAATACAGCCTGAAATTGCTATTAATAAGAAAATGCAAATTCAGACAAGTATAACACCATCTGATAATCCTTTCATAACTTCAACAAACTCAGATGTAAAGAATGTTTCTACATTCGGACTTTCTATACCAATCGGCATAAGCTATGAATACCATAATTTTGTTGCTGATGCTCGTTACAACCTAGGGCTTACAAATATTGAAAAAGAAAAAGCCTCTGGTGCAAAACATCAGAATATAGCCATTACTATTGGATATAAAATTATACTTTAATAAAAGCCCCAATTGGGGCTTTTAGTTGTTATTACAAGAAATGCTTACCTCAGCACATTATCGCTATCACGACAGATGAAAGTTTTTGCTGATGATTATGAACGTTTAGTTGATTTTATTTTCATTTACAAACTTTTTTTTATTTATTTGCTTTTATCATAAATAAAAAATTAGAAATAAATAAGAACGCAGTAAATGAAAAAATACTATTATAATAGCCCATCCATTCGTTTAGCCTCAATTGTTGCAACACGAATTATTATTATCACCTTATTCATAATGAATAATTATACCACATCAGCAGGTCCCGCAATGCGTAGATTTAAAACTGTGACACAGTCAAATGGAGACACGCTCACACTTACTAAAGCTGGCGATGAACATCACCACTTTTATTTGACACGTGATAATATTCCTGTAATCAAAAAAAATGGAGCGTTTTTTTACGCTGATCGTATCGGTCCTGACATGAAAGCCAGCTCTATTATGGCGCACAACAAAGCTCAACGAACACAAGTTGAAATCGCTCATATTCAACAGATGAAACAAAATACAACAAGCCTAAAGAAAATAAGTTCTTCTACAAACAACCCTTCAAGCGAATCAAGCTCAACCTCTACTACCAATCGCAAAAAAACATTACGTAAAGCCTCATCTGTAAATTATAAAGGCAGCAAAAAAGGACTCATCATCCTTGTACAATTTACTGATCAGAAGTTTTCTATGAGCGATCCAAAAAGTACCTATGAGTCCATAGCTAACCAAGAGGGTTACGTAAGTCCTTATGGCACTACCGGCAGCGTACACGATTATTTCAAATCGCAGAGCTACGAACAATTTGACTTAACTTTTGATGTTATTGGTCCAATAACCCTTGATCATGCCTATTCTTATTATGGAGGGAACGATGATAGCGGTGATGATATTTATCCAGGGCGAATGATAATCGATGCGCTCAACCAAATTTCCTCGTCTGATCTCGATTTTTCAAAATACGATTGGAATGGAGATGGCGAAGCTGACCAAGTTTTTGTTCTCTATGCAGGACAGGGTGAAGCATCAAGTGATATTGAAGAAACGATATGGCCTCATGAATGGAGCCTACAATCAGCTTGCTACTACGACTACCTCTATACTTTAGAACAATTACAAGCAAGTGCAACATCAGTTAATTCAAATAGAAACGGGTATTCTGATCGTCCAGGAGATTTAGGTCTAACAGGTGGAAGTTCCAGCACAAACACGGTAAATGCAGACAGTCTTTATCGTGCAATTTCCTCTTACTATAGTATTAGCATCAATGGCATCACCTTCGATACCTATGCATGTAGCAACGAATCGTATGTATATAATAAAAAAACTTTTCTGATGGGAATCGGCACTATCTGCCATGAATTTTCACATTGTCTTGGCTTTCCTGACTTCTATGATACAACAGGCAGTAACTATGGTATGGGGTACTATGACGTAATGGATGCTGGCAGCTATAACGGACCAATGATGCTCGGTTGGGTACCAGCTGGTTACACAAGCTATGAACGACATACTGCGGGGTGGCTTGACTACTCTACCCTTAATGACAACACAGAAGTATCGTTATCGCCACTGAACAATCAGGCTACTGCCTATATCATTCCTAATGATGGGTATGAAAACGAATACTTACTGCTTGAAAATCGACAACAGACAGGTTGGGATACCTATATTCCAGGCAAAGGATTACTTGTACTTCATGTAGATTACGATAAGGATGCATGGGAGAACAACACGGTTAACTCTACTACTGAGACCACAACATCATCTGTAAGTTGGAAAAAACAACAAACTACCGAAGGACACCAACATCTTACTATAATCCATGCCGATAACGATGACGCTATACGGTATTATTCGAATGTCATTGACTCTAGTGAGATATATGACACTTACCCATACGTCGTCAATAACACTGTGCGTAATGACAGTTTGACAGATTACAGTTCACCGGCAGCAATTCTCTATCATACAAATACAGATGGTAGTTATCTTCTGCACAGTCCAATCTATGCTATCACGCAACAGGACAATGGTGATATTACCTTTGTCTATAATCCTTTAAATGGATATCAAGAAATAATTGAAGAAGCTACAGAAGATGAAGAGACTAATGCTATAACAACCATAAAGACATCAAACAATGTTACTGTTGTTGCTCGATACAATGCAGCAGGAATAAAAATAAATCAGCCCATTAAAGGCATAAATATTTTAAGAATGAGTAATGGTAGCATTCAAAAAGTCATTGAAAAATAAAAAACGAGAAAAAATTAACAATATTGGATGCATGAATATGAAAATGTAACTATTTATAAACTATTGGGTACTTTAGGAAAAGCATAATTTTGGTGAAAGCTATACCTTTGCAGACAAACGAATAATAAACTAATATTATGAATAAGAAAATTATTATTGTCTGCCTAGCTTGCGCCATATCATTATCGTCCATGGCTCAATATCGAACTCTAAACAATTTACACGTAGAGGGCAGAAATCTGAAAGATTCTCAAGGACATACAATTGTGCTTCATGGCGTTATGGATACGCCGAGTCCCTACTTTAATGATTATCGTTGGACCAAGTGGGTACCTGAATTAACATCGAATAATATACCTGCTTGTCTAACCTATTTTGATAAATTATTCTCCGCTATTACCGACACCAGCCAAGGAGCTTATTGTGACGCTTTCCGCCTACATATGGATCCCTGCTGGACGAATGATCCTAACAAAACGGCCACTAATGGTGGAGGTGAAAACGATATATCACGCTTTAGTGAAAGTAGGTACGAATATTATCTACAGAATCTCTATGTGCCTCTTGCTAAAAGTGCCAATGAACATGGGCTCTATGTCGTAGTTCGTCCACCTGGAGTATGTCCTACCAACATTTACGTAGATGGTGATTATCAACAATATCTTCTCTATGTTTGGGATCAATTCAGCAAGAATACATACATACAAGAACACGCTGGTGTCATCGGAATCGAACTGGCTAATGAACCTGTCAATGTACTTAATGCCGATGGAAGTAATACAGCTAATACCTTGCACGATTTCTTCCAACCTATTGTTGATAAAATCAGAGCAAATGGTTTTAAAGGTATCATCTGGGTACCGGGATCTTCATGGCAAGCTAATTATACCGGATATGCAACATATCCTATAACCGATGAACTGAAAAATATTGGCTATGCGGTACACGATTATGTAGGATGGTATGGAAGTGATGAAAACAATCCGAATGTAGATGGCGCTATCTCTCAATTTAAAAGCCAGGTACCTGTCGTAGAAACTAATCCTATTATGATAACGGAGGTAGACTGGAGTCCACAGGTTGCCAACTTCGATGAGAACGATGCTTCTACCTATCATGTCAATGAACATGGTGAAAAAATACCTAATAATCTGGGAACATGGGCTACAGGTACCACAAGCAACTGGGGCAATGCATATAAAAAACTCATGGAACACTATGGTAATATCTCCATGACACTGTCCGGTACAGGATGCTATATTGATATCGATTCATACATCAATAATAATAAGGTTATTCCTGCTTTCTCAAACAAAACTGGAGGAGACGAAGCATGTGGTGTAGCTTGTTTTAACTGGTACAAGACGTATGCCGAAGAAAACATGGAACGTATCAACTATGTGCCTACAACAGAAGATCTCGATATAGAAAGTATCACAGCTAGCTCGAACAATTTTACCATTTCAGTAGGAAGCAATGCTGTCGTAACGATCATTAGTCATGCTAAAAGCGGTAAAGAGGAAGAAATAACAGGAAAATGCACAGTAACAAGTAGTGATGAAAATGTGGCATACTACAATGGAAGTCGAATCATCGCCAAAGAACAAGGTGCATGCACGGTTACCTTCAAGTATACAGACACAAATGGTAAGACACTAACCACAACGGTAGATATTCATGTTCCGGAGTATTTCCCACTCACTAATGTAGGTTTAAACCCAAGCATCTATGGTAATGGATTTTTCGATGAAACTACAGGAAAACTTCAGACAGGCCAATATGGTTTTGGTGGATGGAAATTTGCATCAGGTCTTGACCTTTCGGCTTACGACTATCTCACTGTAGAACTTCAAGAGGCTAATACAAGTTGGGGGTTGTCGTTCCGCCTATTCGACAGTGATAATTACTGGAGTAATCCATATAGTAAGACTTTCGACGGAAAAACTTCTATTACCATAAATTTGAACCATCTTGATATAGAATACGAAGATGCCAACAAAGTAAAACATTATCGCACTGTAGATCCTTCTCATATCTATATTGCTGGTTTCTGGACAATGGGAGACTCTCCTATTTATATCAAGAGTATTACGCTTACAAAAAAAGCAACATCTGGAATCAGTCAGCTTGACAATAATGAAAAAGATGAAATTGCATCTGTGAAATACTACACAGTGGATGGCCATGAGGTTAATGATGGATACAACAAAGGCATGAAAATCAAAAAAATAACTTATAAGAACGGTAATGTTAAGATCAATAAATGCTTATAAAGCATAAGACCTAAAAACTTGTACAAAGGAATTAATTACAAATACACCCGGCCTATGATATTCTGTATGATTGGTCGGGTGTTTTGTGACAGGCTATCGAACTAGGATTTTTTTTGAATTCCATAGATATATTCCAGGCTTCTTTTTAAGAAGTTGATTCTGAGTCATTACCCCTAAATAATGTCCCTGTACATCATACACTTTGGCAGAAGAGTCAGTACTTGTTGTCATGGATACAGTATTAATACCTGTAACATAACTATTACAATTTCCTATTATTTCTGCTTGATATTGTTCTTCTATAATTTTAGAAGTCGATTTTGAATTAATAATCTTACAACCATTAATAAAATTGATATTATCACAATAAGCCACAAACATACCCTTCTCTGCTTGAACAAGAACATTATCAAAAGTAATATTACGTACATGTTCTTCGGGCAGACCATAGATATAAACCGGAAAATTACTCTTGGAACTCTTCTTGTAAGGTGTACCAACAGAGGTAACATTCTGTATAAGAATATCATGAAAATTAGGAGTAGTACTCGTTTGCAATGCAGAAGGAGCATAAGGAGGTTCAGGCTTAATACTCTTATCATACCAACACTCTATATAAATTGGATTATTCACATTTTTCATCATACAATTACGAAAAGTAATATTGTAAACATCCCCGCTTCGTCCACGTTGAGATTTCAAGCGAAAACCACTTTCTGTATTAAAAAAATTGATATTCTCCCAAAGTATATCATGCATATTAGAGGTATAGCTACCCATCGATGCACCATGACCATTTCCAAATGTACAGTTCCACACATGAACAAACCGACCATCTGAATCAACCACGACATTATCATCACCATTATCAATATCACAATTATAGATATTAACATAAGGCCCCCATACAGAAATACCATCCGTATTATGAGATGGTTGTTCGGTCTTAGTCGTCGAAGCCGGCTCACGAATGATAACATCGTGTACAGTACCATGACTGCCTTTACCATTTTGACCAATTGAAATATTCACGCCTGGAGCATTTTTCACCATCACATTACGTATAAGAAATCGAGTACCCTTAGACATACGTATTACCGCACCACGGCTTATACTCTTATTATTCTCATAAGCAATCCACCACTCTTTACCTTGGCCATCAAAAAGAGAAGTATACTTATCCTCTCCTTCTATAATTATATCTGTAGCATTTTTCTGCACATCAATAAAATTATCAAACTTTATACTACTTGAAGTTATAGCCGGGTAAATCCCATAAGGTAAAAGTTTAAGAGTAGCATGAGCAGCCAGATGCAATATCGTTTTAGATTTTAATTTCACGGGACCACACAACCACTCACCTGCGGGAATAACGACCATCCCACCAGATGCAGGCACTGCATTAAGAGCCTTTTGGATAGCAATAGTATTATCTGCCGACGATATTGTAGCACCATAATCTGTGATATAAATAGTATTATGCGGTGTTATGTCAGGAATAATCGGTAAATTCACCGTCTGCCAACCTTCTGGTGTATTCTGACTTGTTTGTTCCGCAACAACATGATTATCAGCCTCCCCCCTTATTGACAATAATGTCAACAACGATAAGAAAAATGTACGTTGAAGTAAATTTGTTTTCATTATTATTTAAAATTGATATTAATCGACGACAAAAATACTACTTATATATCGCTCAAAAATATCTTTAGAATTAGAAGTCTTTAATTTGATATTAGAATCTTCTAATCGCTTGTAAAGGCTCTACTCAGGATAAAATAGTACCTTTGCATCAGGTAAAAGATAAAAAAACATGTTATTAAAATTTTTTCTTATTTGTTGTAAGATTGGCGCCTTTACATTAGGGGGTGGATATGCGATGATTCCAATTATGGAAAAAGAATTCGTAGATAAAAAACAATGGATGAATAAACAAGAATTTTTGGATATAATGGTAGTTGCCCAGACAACTC
Organism: Segatella baroniae B14; assembly: GCF_022024235.1. Classification (GTDB taxonomy): domain Bacteria; phylum Bacteroidota; class Bacteroidia; order Bacteroidales; family Bacteroidaceae; genus Prevotella; species Prevotella bryantii. The sequence goes on along the minus strand of NZ_CP091799.1, from coordinate 741,529 downwards.
CAGGTATTTTTTCTATCGATATGGCCAGCCATATCGGCTATAAACTAAAAGGGATATGGGGAGGTATTGTTGGTGCACTCGGTATTGCTTTGCCATCAATCATTGCAATATTACTTATTGCCATGTGCTTTCATCATATTGAAGATAATGAATATGTAGCCAAATTTTTTAAGGGAGTTCGCCCTGCTGTAGTAGCATTGATAGCTGCGCCATGTTTTACGATGGCAAAGACAGCTAAAATCAACAAGTACAACTGCTGGATTCCTGTAGTAGCTTGCCTACTCATAGCTCTATTCAATGTGTCTCCGATTTGGATAATTATGGTTGCAGGAATCTCTGGCTATCTGTATGGCCAACTCAAAAAGGACAAAGCATAATACGTATAAATTAAAATTCAACATAAATGATTTTACTAAAATTATTCATTGTATTTAGCAAAATAGGTATCTTTAACTTTGGTGGTGGATATGCCATGCTTTCCTTGATTTATGGTGAAGTAGTAATGAAAAATCATTGGCTCACCAACTCTGAATTTACAGATATTGTTGCAATCAGTCAATCTACTCCTGGACCTATCGGCATCAATGTAGCAACCTACGTTGGCTATACTGCTGTTATTAATGATGGCTATGCACAATGGGTAGGTTTTCTTGGTTCTATTATAGCCTCCTTATCAATCATGTGGCTACCATTTATTCTTATGATTGCCATTAGCCATTATCTCATAACGCATAAAAATTCTCCTATCGTTAAAAATATTTTTGCTGCTCTTCGTCCAACGATTGTTGGTCTTATTGCAGCAGCAGCCTTACTGTTGATAAATAAGGAAAACTTTGGAGCCCCACAAGAAAGTCTATTCACTTTTATTGTCAGCATTTTTATTTTTACAATCGCATTTTTTGTTACTAAGCGGTATAAGGTCAACCCGATTCTCACAATGCTCTTCTGTGGTATTATCGGTTTATTTCTTTATTAAAAATAATGTGAGTTCGGCGAATATAAGTGTCTAAAAAAACGGCGATTAGTGGAAAATTGATGTCACATTATTGTGATGCCTATAATCACTTGCAATCTTTTTCTTATAGAAAGTTGTATCTGCGTGATAATTACTGTTTTGTCCGTATTCTGTTTCAACAACATTATCCTCCTTTTCATGGTTCTGAAACATATAAAAAAGGGGTTAACCGTAGGATAATAGTATGTCATTTCATAGTTAAAACTACAAATCTAAGAGTGATTTGTACAAATCTCACTGTGATTTATAAATAATAACTATATAACAGCTATTATTTAAATAGCTTCCATCTCTTTTATGCTAAGAGTATGAACAAAAATTTATTGATTTAACAAACTTTCTATATAAACTACGATATCTTAGAAGCCTTGTTTCAACGTAAAAAGGACTATTGATACACAGCTTAATTTTGAGTATGTCAATACATCATTGACGTACTCTTATTACTTTGATCTATATAAAGTATTACACATTCATAGTTATACCCCTTAATAAGGATAAAAACAAGCAATTCAGTACATTAGAAACTTCTAATTTCATATTAAAGCCTTCTAATGAATATTTTTTCTATACCAAAATAAGGTTATTTACCTTTGCATTCGAAATTACAAATCTAATAAATAGAATAGGCAAAATGAATATTACTAAGTTTAACATTGTATTTCTTATCATGGTAGGAATTTCAAATAGTACCATGGCTCAAGGGTTATTATTAGCGAATACAAATAAAGCCATGACACTAACATTTGAAAAAGCAAAGCAGATGATGCGTGAGCACCATCTGCTTCTTCTGCAAAAAAAACTTGACATAGAAAAGGCTGAGGCTCAACTAAAACAAAGTCGACTCTATGAAAACCCTACTATTGAGGCAATGTATAATATCAATAATCCAGTAACACATCGCTACTTTGATTCTGGTTACGAGGGGGAAATTGACATTCAAATAAGTCAACCAATTGCTATTGGCGGACAACACAGCCAACAGGTTAAATCAGCTCACAACCAGCTGGAATCTACGAAATATGAATTTATCGATACAGAACGGGAATGCATAGCCCAATTGTATGCTAAGCTGATTGAGCTTTATTATACACAGAAGAAACAAGAAATCTATTCACAGGAACTTCATGCTATACAACAAGTAATCAATGCTTACCAAGAGGAAAATACCAAAGGGAACATTTCGCATTTAGAATTACAACGTATCAAAAGCATGTATCTTCAACTTCAAAAAGAAGCATACGACTTCCTTCAGCAAGAACAGACTTTAGAACGAGACATCAAACTAATGATAGGTATAACTGACGATGATGACAAAATACGACCTACACTAAACGAAGATAATATTACCGAACAACACATACAGAATATACATATAAACGAACTTCTGTCGCTGGCCAAATCGAGACCTGATTTAGTTGCCCAGGGCTACGATGTAAAGGCCAGCGAACATGAAGTGAAATACCAAAAAGCCATTGCACTGCCTATTATCGCTCTACAAGGAGAATATGACAAGAATGGAAGCATAGGCCATAACACATATCTTGTGGGCTTATCAGTAACAGTACCTATTTTCAACCACAATCAAGGTAATATCAAGAAAGCAAAATCTGCACTCCAACAAGCAGTAATAAGTAAGCAGATGAAAAATCAACAAATTGAAGCAGATGTGACTACATATTATAATCTACTTTGCACCCAGACACAACAAGTACAAGAATTAAAACAACTCCATAATACTCCTATGAAACAGCAGATAGATCAAGTAAAAGAACAATATTTAAAAAGAAATATTTCTCTTCTTGAATTTATCGACTTATATACTTCTTTCAAAGATACCTATTTAGCTGAACAAGATATTAAAAATCAACTGATTCAAACTGTCAACGAATTGAATACAACAGTGGGTACAGATATCATTAAATTAAAATAAAATAAATATTAATACAATATGAATAAAATAATTTATAATGTAGCATGGCTGATACTGACAACCTATGCAATAAACTCATGCCAGCACTCACCACTAGAGCAGAATAAAAATGAAAAAGAACAAATCGCTGATAGCATTACCAAAATTCTATCAACATCTTTAGCACAAAATGCATTAGTAAGCAATGAACTGATTCTAAATGGTAATATAACATGTGATGAAAGCAAAATTGGTAAGGTTTTTATTCCTTGCAGCGGCAAGATAAGCGACATCCAACTGCAAATCGGTGACTATGTAAGTCAAGGTAAGCAATTGGCCATCGTTCATTCAGCTGAAGCAGCAGAATACAATAAACAACTGCACGAAACTGATGCCGAAATCAGACTGGCACAACGCGAACTTCAGATGAAACTTGATTTGCAACGAAGTGGAATGTCTACTAATAAAGAGATAGAAGAAGCACGTGAAAGACTAAAGGTTGCTAAAGCCGAGAAAATACGATTACGGTCAGTAGCCAACATCAACAATTTCGGCCAACTTTCACATGCTGTACTCACAGCACCTATATCAGGATACATTATCACCAAGAATATTTATAATAACTCGTACTTTGACTATACCAACAACGATGAACCAGCTTTCGAGATAGCCAATTTGGATGATGTATGGGTAATTGGCAATGTCTATGAAAGCGATATCGCTAAGATACACCAAGGAGAAAGGGTATACATTACAACCCTATCCTATCCAAATGAAAAATTTACAGGAACAATACAACGCGTTTATAGTATCATGGATACAGTTAGCAAAACCATGAAAGTGCGCGTTCTATTACATAATCCGAAAGGAATGCTTAAACCTGGCATGTTTGCAAATATACATATTCAGACAGGTAATAACGTCAGTAGAACAAGTGTGCCTCAAAAAGCGATAGTCTTTGAAAACGGACATCAATATGTTGTAGTTCAAGACAATGACAAAAAACAAAAGAACCATTATCATAAGCAAGAAGTGAAAATAGACCATCAGTCCAATGACATCGTCTATATTAGTCAGGGGCTCAAACCTGGTAAAAAGGTGGTATGTAAAAATGCACTTCTGATATTCAATGCCCTCAACAACCAATAGACTTATGAATAAACTTATAGACTTTATCATAACATTCTCACTGAAGAGAAAATACGTTATATTTTGTATTACTGTAATAGCAGCTATCGCGGGTATACTGAGTTTTTCTGATACCCCAGTAGATGCTTATCCTGACGTAACCAACACGAAAGTAACTATTATAACACAATGGCCTGGTAGGAGTGCTGAAGAAATTGAAAAGTTCGTAACCATCCCTATCGAAATTGCAATGAACTCAGTTCAAAAGAAAACGGATATCCGGAGCACTACCCTTTTCGGCCTGTCTGTAATAAATGTCATCTTTGATGATCACGTGGATGATGAATTCGCCCGTCAACAGGTATTCAATATGCTTCATGATGCCGATTTACCAAATGGAGTGACACCCGACGTACAGCCTTTACAGGGTCCTACAGGAGAAATTTACCGTTACACATTGAGTAGCAAAAATAAAAGTGTACGTGAACTGAAAACATTGCAAGACTGGGTTATTGAACGCAAACTGAGATCGGTTTCCGGCATCGCTGATATAGTTAGCTTCGGTGGTGAAGTAAAAACTTTCGAAGTTAGTGTAGACCCTAACCGACTAGCTTCATATGGCATCAGTTCATTAGAATTGTATGAAGCTATTGCCAAGAGTAATATAAATGTCGGAGGTGATGTAATCGAGAAAAGTTCGCAAGCCTATGTGGTACGAGGTATCGGTATGATTAATAATATTGAGGAGATTGGAAATATCGTTGTCAAGAATATTAATGGAACACCTATCCTCGTCAAAAATCTGGCCCATATTCACGAAAATAATCAGCCAAGACTGGGACAAGTGGGAAGAGATAATACAAATGACGTAGTAGAAGGTATTGTTGTCATGCGCAAAGGTGAAAACACCCAGAAAGTCATTGCTGCTCTCAAAGACAAAGTGGCAGAAATACAAAAGGAAGATTTGCCTGATGACGTAACCATCACTCCTTTTTATGACCGTGAAGAACTGGTAAATCTCTCTATTCATACAGTTCTTCATAATGTGATAGAAGGCATCCTGTTAGTTACACTTGTAGTATTCCTCTTTATGAAAGACTGGCGTACTACAATTATTGTTGCAAGTGTCATTCCACTGGCTCTTCTGTTCGCCTTTATATGCCTGCATATCACTGGCATGAGTGCTAATCTGCTATCAATGGGAGCTATTGATTTTGGAATTATCATCGACGGTGCAGTCGTCATGGTAGAAGCAATCTTTGTAGCACTAAGTGACAAGGCTAAATATTTGGGTATGGCCGCATTTAACAAATATGGAAAATGTGGTCTGATACGTATCACGGCACGCAGCAAAGCAAAATCAGTTTTCTTTTCAAAACTTATTATCATTACAGCTCTCCTGCCAATATTTAGCTTCCAGAAAGTAGAAGGGAAAATGTTTTCTCCACTTGCTTTCACATTAGGTTTCGCTTTGTTAGGTGCACTCATCTTTACCATGACCCTAGTACCAGCTATGGCTTCTGTACTGATGAGTAAAAATATCAGCGAAAAGAAAAACAGATTCCTTGAATTGATCTACAAATACTTTGACTGTTGGTTTGCATTTCTGCATCGCCATGCAAAAAGTACTATTATTGTAGCTATTTTCACTATGATTTCCGGTCTTTCGAGTTACATGTTTTTGGGATCAGAGTTTTTACCAGAAATGAATGAGGGATCTATCTACATCAGGGCTACACTTCCACAAAGCGTCTCGCTCAAGGAATCAGTAAAACTATCCGATATATTCCGTAAAATAGTGAGAGAGTATCCTGAAGTAAAAGAGGTAATTACCCAAACTGGTAGACCAAACGATGGTACAGACGCAACTGGTTTTTATAATATCGAACTTTTTGTTAAGATGTATCCAGAAAATGAATGGACTACAGGACGTAATAAGGAGCAACTCATTGATGCTATGAACAAAAGCCTGAACGCTTATCCAGGTATCGACTTTAATTTCTCTCAGCCTATCAGTGATAATGTGGAAGAAGCTGTCAGTGGTGTCAAAGGTGCCATCGTTGCTAAAGTATACGGACCGGATCTTTATGAGAGTGAACGAATAGCCAAACAGATATACAAAACCATGTTGCCTATACAAGGTATTACCGATTTAGGGGTCATAAAGAATATAGGACAACCTGAACTGCAGATTAATATCGATGAAAACAGACTAGCTCGATATGGCGTGAACAAGGAAGATGTGCAGAGTATCATTGAGATGGCCATTGGTGGAAAAGCTGCATCACAAGTTTACGAAGATGAGCGTAAATTCGATTTGGTGGTAAGGTATGATCAGCCATTCCGCAACAATGAAGAAGAAATTGGAAAAATCAAGGTACCTGCAAGTGATGGAAGTATGATTCCAATCAAGGAACTGGCTGATATTCATACCATAACAGGTCCATTAATTATTTATCGAGAGAATCATACCCGTTATTGTGCCGTAAAATTTTCTGTCCGTAATCGCGATATGGGTTCGGCCGTCGATGAAGCAAGAGCTAAAGTAGCCCAAAACGTAAATCTTCCTGATGGCTATAAAATAAGCTGGAATGGAGATTTCGAAAATCAGAAACGTGCTACAAGCAGACTGTCTCAGGTAGTCCCTATCAGCATTCTTCTTATATTCGCCATACTTTATATGCTCTTTGGAAACAGTCGCGATGCCATACTTGTACTGCTCAATGTACCATTTGCTGCCGTGGGCGGATTACTCATATTATTACTCACCCACTTTAACTTTAGTATATCTGCTGGTATCGGCTTCATCTGTCTCTTTGGGATATGCATACAGAATGGTGTCATTATGATTATGGATATCAAGCATTATATTAGGCATGATCAGGCTCTACCCGATGCTATTTCAAAGGGTATGCACTCTCGTATCAGAGCTGTACTAATGACAGCACTAATGGCTATATTAGGTTTGATGCCTGCTGCACTGAGTCACGGTATCGGAAGCGAAAGCCAACGACCTCTGGCTATCGTAATCATCGGAGGACTCATTGGTGCAACCATATTTACCCTATTTATCTTCCCTCTCTTTGTGGAGAAAATATATGGACGAACTGTTTTCAATAAGAAAGGTAAATTAAAACAACGAAAACTGTAAGAGAAGCCTAGACTATCTAAAAAATATTAGTATTTTTGCAGAGCATGATTAATGATTCTGAATATATGTCTACATCTTATATTTGCATGGTTGAGGATGAACTCAATATCTCTGATTTCGTATCCCGAGGTCTTAAAGACTTCGGATACGAAATCGATGTATTTCATAATGGACAAGAGGCTTGGAACAAACTCAAGGCAGACAATAGATATGATCTACTGCTACTCGATATCAGAATGCCAGGCATGACTGGATTGGAAATATGTCAACACTATCGTGAAAAATATGGTTATCATACTCCTATTCTAATGCTTACTGCACTGGGAACTACAGAGGATATTGTCATGGGATTACATGCCGGAGCTGACGACTACGTTGTTAAACCATTTAAATTTGCAGAACTCATAGCACGAATAAAAGCAATGCTGCGACGTACACAGGCATTACAGCAAAACTCTCTGATCTATCATGACCTAACTATAGATCCATCAACTCACAAAGCCATCCGTAGCAATATAGAAGCAGATCTAAGTGTCAAAGAATATAGACTTCTGGAATATATGATGCAACACCATGGCGAAGTCATTTCAAGAAGACAACTTCTCAAAGATGTATGGGATAAAGATTTCGACACGAATACAAATATCGTAGATGTATATGTTAAATATTTGCGCACTAAAATAGACGATCCTTTTAAAACCAAACTCATACACACTATCATTGGCATGGGATATATGCTTAAATAAAGAAAAATGGTCATTAAAAATGAAATGAATACAGGACATAAAATATCTATTACATATTCGGTCATAACCATTGGACTTGTTCTTTTGGCAGGTTTGATATTTTATATAATATTTTCAAAATATACTGAAAATCTATATTTCGAATACCTTCAGGAAAAAGCTCACGTAGTAGCTACAGAACGATTTGAAAAAGATGAACTGTCTCCTGAGAAATATAAACAAGTGGTTCAACTTCGAAAAAGAGCCATTCCTACTTCACAACAATATTTTATTAATTTGTCAGATCATGTTAAGGCAAAAGGTATGATTAGCAAATATCTATCCGATACCCAATTATCTGATTTATTTAAAGGAAAGGATATTAATTTTAAATATGGAGACGAAGTGGGATGCGCATTCACTTATGATGACAACGAAGGTATGTTTGCTGTTATAGTAATGAGCCGCAATCCTTATGGTGAGGCGATAAATCAATATATTGGGATTGCAATTATGGCTATCATATTCGTATCCGCTATTATTCTATATCTCATCAGCAGACTATATGCTATAAAAGTAGTGAACAGAATTGATAAAAATTATCAAACCGAAAAAATGTTTGTCAATAATGCATCACACGAAATAAATAATCCACTTACAGCAATTCAAGGTGAATGTGAAATAACACTTATGCGTGAACGAACTCCTCAAGAATATATTAATACACTACAGCGTATAAACGAAGAAACTGATCGAATTATCAATATCATGAGTCAACTGCTTCAGTTCTCTCATACCCGAATGGAGAAAATTAACGAAACTGAAATAGAAAATGTAAACATGGCTGACTTCATGCAAACATTTACTAATGAGCATACTTTACTGACAATAGAAGATAATTTTTCTGTTGCTATAAAAGAGAATCTACTTCATATCGCCATACGTAACTTAGTAAATAATGCTCACAAATATTCAGGGGAAAAGCCTATATCTTTAACACTAGGACATCATCAACTAATCATACAGGATTATGGTATAGGTATACCTGAAGATGAAATTCAGCATATATTTGAACCTTTTTATAGAGCAAGTAATACAACATCTATCAAAGGACACGGCATCGGATTGGCGCTTGCTCATGAAATACTAGAAAAATATGGCTGTAAACTTACTGTTTCATCAAAAAAAAATAATGGAACTAAAATTTGTATTACTTTCAAAAAAACATACTATTAAAAAATCATCTATCAATTTATAAGGCTAAACAAATAACTAAAAAATTAGCCCACGATTCACATCGGGGGCTAACAACAACACAAACACAAAATTCAAATGCCTTATAAAAAGGACATTTGCTATATCTTATACAAGCCCAAATAGGCCTACGATATCTAGTCTAAAGTGTATATTCTAATAAATACAAACTTTACATAACTCCATCTTCACGAAGTTTCTGCTGCCATTTCCAAGCTGACGCCAACACATCTTCAAGTGGAGTTTTAGCTTCCCAACCCAATACTTTATTGGCCTTAGTACAATCACCCCAAATCTTTTCGATGTCTCCCTCACGACGAGGACCATATTTCCAATTCAACTTCACACCGGTTGCCTTCTCAAATGTTTCAACAATCTCAAGTGTAGAATTTCCACGTCCTGTACCGATATTGAAATACTCAATTGCATCGGTATCCTGATCGAGTACACGTGCCATAGCAGCAACATGAGCCTTAGCCAAATCAACTACATAAATGTAATCGCGAATACAAGTTCCATCAGGGGTATCATAATCCTTACCAAATATCGTCAATTCCTTACGGATACCCATAGCTGTCTGAGTAACATATGGTATCAAGTTAGCAGGAACACCATTTGGAAGTTCTCCTATAAGAGCTGTTGGATGAGCCCCAATTGGGTTAAAATATCTTAGAACAATGCTCTTAATAGCAGCACCACTATGGATATAGTCAAAAATAATCTGCTCATTAATCTCTTTTGTATTTCCATAAGGTGATGTAGCTTTCTGATGAGGTGCATTCTCTGTTACAGGAAGATTCTCTGGCTTTGGCTGTCCATATACAGTACAACTTGAAGAAAAAATGATTCCCTTAACATCATACTGTGGCATCAACTCGAGAAGATTAACTAAAGATACAATATTGTTACGATAATACAACAATGGCTTCTGTACACTCTCGCCTACGGCTTTACTTGCTGCAAAATGAATGATACCTTCTATCTTTGGATACTTCTTGAATACTTCCTCTGTAGCATCTTTATCACGTAAATCAACCTGTTCGAATGCAGGACGTACACCGGTAATTTTTTCAATACCATCAAGTACTTCTATCTTAGAATTGCTTAGGTTATCTACTATTACTACGTCATATCCGGCTTCTATCAACTCTACAGTAGTATGAGAGCCTATAAAACCAGTACCACCTGTAACTAATATTGTCTGTTTCATATATTTGATTACTTAGTTAACAACAAAGATACGCATTTATTTTAAAAAATGCGTACCTTTTTCAAATATTTTTATCGAAGTAAATAATATTTTTACTCTTTCGAAGAAAATTTCATTAGTTCAAACCAAACAATGTACGAAGACCACCCTCAAGACCACTAAAGCCCATGAAAGCGAGAGCCAATAAACCAGCTGTAACTAGTACTATACTCATGCCTTGCATGCCTTTCGGGATTTTAGTTAATGCCTGTTGTTCACGAATACCTGCAAAAAGTATCAATGCCAAAGCAAAACCAAGAGCTGTAGAGAATGCATAAACTACACTCTGAAGTAATGAGTAGTCTTTCTGAATAACAAGAATTGCAACTCCAAGCACTGCACAGTTGGTTGTAATCAAAGGGAGAAATACACCTAATGCCTGATAAAGAGCTGGTGACGTTTTCTTCAGAATAATTTCAATCATCTGTACCAAAGCAGCAATAACCAAAATAAAGGCCAAAGTCTGTAGATACTGCAAATGAAATGGAGTTAACACATAGGTCTGAATGAGGAAGGTTACAATTGTAGCTAAAGTCATAACAAAAGTTACAGCTGCCCCCATACCTAATGCTGTATCAATTTTCTTAGATACACCAAGAAATGGACAGATACCCAAGAACTGTGACAATACAATATTATTAACGAATATTGCAGAGATAAATATCAATAAATATTCCATAATTGTGCTATTTAACGTTTAATTTTATTGATAATAGCTGAAAGATATCCTAAAGTGATAAATGCACCTGGAGGAAGGATAAACAGCAAAATATTGGTAGTCTCTGGCAATAGATTGATACCGAAGATACTACCGGCACCAAGAAGTTCACGAACACAGCCTAAGAGAGTAAGAGCACCGGTAAAACCGAGTCCTATACCTATACCATCAAAGATGCTAGCCAACGGTGAATTCTTGCAGGCAAAACTCTCTGCACGTCCCAAAATGATACAGTTTACTACTATCAGCGGTATAAATAGACCCAATGCCTGATTAATTGAATCTGGAGCATATGCACTCATAACCATCTGAAGAATAGTAACAAATGCTGCTATCACGACTATGAAAACAGGTATACGAACCATATCGGGGGTAATCTTCTTGATACAAGAGATTACAAAGTTAGTACAAATCAATACGGCCATTGTAGCCAAGCCCATAGAAAAACCATTGATGGCGCTTGTCGTTGTAGCCAATGTTGGACACATACCAAGGGTAAGAACAAATGTAGGGTTCTCCTTGATCATGCCATTCAAAAGAACTTTAATATTACTCATAGGGCTTATCTTTTCTTATTAGATTTGATATACACGGCATAAGCCTGATTGATAGCCTTCAGGAAAGCACGTGATGTAATAGTACTAGCTGTGATGGCATCTACAGCATTACCGGTCTTATCATCCTTGCTTACATGGAGATCACCATCAGCTGGATTTTTACCTATAATATTACCTTTGCCACCCTTCTGGAACCAATCACCTGCTTTAGCACCAAGACCAGGTGTCTCTGCGTGCTGAAGAATGGTATAGCCTAAAATCTGACCTTCTGGATTGAAACCTACGAGTACTTTCAAATCGCCACCAAAACCACCAGTAACACTTTCTACTGCTGCACCGAGGGTCTTGCCACTCTTATCAGTTGTAGCGTGAATGGTAAAACTTACTGGTTTACCATCAATAGTCTCTGTTACATTAACAGGCTCAGCAACTTGCAAATCATTGGTTCCCATAACGTTCTTGATACCTGCAGCAAGGGTCTTTTCTGCCTTTTCAGCTATTGGACCTTCTGTAAGATGGTTGATATAAGCTAACAAACCACCGATTATCAAACTTACTCCTACCAGTACAAGAACCATATTTGTCAAAGATGATTTTAATTTTTGCATCTTTTTATAACTTTAATTCTTTGTAATTTCGTTGAATACTCTCTATTACTTAGCTATACCGTAGCGCTTAGGCTTCATATAGTGATTAATCAGAGGTGTAAAGCCATTCATGATTAAGATCGCAAATGACATTCCCTCTGGATAGCTTCCCCAATTACGGATTACAATAGTGAGGAAACCAATAGCAACACCATAAATAAGCTGACCTTTCTTTGTCATCGGACTTGTAACATAGTCGGTAGCCATAAAGATTGCACCCAACATCAAACCGCCACTCAGCAACTCATATACAGGGTTAGCATATACAGGATTAATCATATGCATTAAACCACTAAATACAAAAACTGTGCAAAGAATAGATACAGGAATATGCCATGTGATAATTTTCTTCACAAGCATATAAATTAAACCTAAAAGAAGCGCAGCTGCACAAACCTCACCTATAGTACCTGCACCCATACCATTCGCAGGATTACCAAGCAACATAGTAAAAGTATCAGGAAGCCTATCCAATAAAGATGCATCGCCTGTCTTGATAGCTTCTTTCATAACACTTAATGGTGTAGCACCTGTCTGTGCATCGAGATAACTACCTAACTGTCCCACAGTAGGCCAACTTGTCATCTGCGCAGGGAAGCTAACAAGAAGAAAACAACGACCAACCAATGCTGGGTTAAAAGGATTATTACCAAGTCCTCCAAAAGACATCTTACCAACTCCAATAGCAATAAGCGCACCTAGGATAATTATCCAAAGAGGTAAATTACTAGGAAGATTCATACCCAAAAGAAGACCTGTTAGCATAGCAGAGCCATCAAGTACTTGCGGCTTAGTCTTTAGCATATATTTAGCAATTGCCCACTCAAAAAATACGCAGGCAGCCACACTGGTCAGCAACACTACAGCTGAACCTATTCCGAAATAATACAGAGAAACGAGAACAGCAGGAATCAACGCTATAATGACACCGTACATATTTCTTTCTACACTATCATTTCCATGTGCGTGTGGTGAAAGAGAAACTATTAATTTTCCCATTTTATTATTTAAATTTCTTGATTCTATTATTTATAGGTAACACTCCACTTAAGCCTTAGCATCTGCAGGCTTAGCTTTTTCAGCTTCTGCCTTAGCCTTCTCTGCTTCAGCTTTTGCCTTCATTGCACGACCGCGAATAATTCCCATAACAGCGCCTTTTCCATTAGCAATATTATCGAGTAAAGGACGGTGAGCTGGACAAGTAAACTGACAACTTCCACAAGATATACAACTTACAACTTCCTCTTGCTCAAGCTGATCAAACATCTTGTTAACAGAAAGTGTAGCCAATAAATATGGTTCCAGTCCCATAGGACAAGCTTCGACACACTTACCACAACGAATACAAGCCTGTGCTTCTTTTCGATGAGCATCTTTTCCTGTAAGTACTGTAATGGCATTGGTACCCTTACATACAGGAACATCAAGGCTAATAACAGCCTTACCCATCATCGGACCACCTGCAAGAACTTTGTTATCATCATCTGGAAGACCACCACATGCTTCAATAAGTTGACTCATTGGTGTACCCATACGAACTAAGAAGTTACTTGGATTCTTAATATGCTTACCTGTTACAGTGGTATAACGTTCAAAGAGAGGCTTATTCTTCATAACAGCTTGATAAACAGCATATGCTGTACCTACATTCTGAACAATTGCACCAACATTTACAGGTATTGCAGGTGGAGCTGGAACCTGACGCCCAACAACTGCATCTACTAACTGTTTTTCACCTCCTTGAGGATATTTTGTCTTCAAAGGAACAACTTCAATTCCTGCATGTTCTTTACATAATTCTGTTAGCAGACGAATAGCTTCTGGCTTATTCTCTTCTATACCAATAAAGCCTTTATCTACCTTAGCTGCTTTCATCAAAAGCTCTACACCTACAAGAATCTCATCAGCATGCTCCATCATCAAACGATAATCAGAGGTGATATATGGCTCACATTCTACGGCATTTATAATAACAAATTCAGCTTTAGCTGTAGGTGGAGGACACAACTTGATAAAAGTAGGGAAACCAGCACCACCCATACCTGTAACACCTGCTACCTTGACACGATTAACAATTTCTTCTGAAGTTAGTTCAGGATGAGCTGCAAGTGTCTCAAGAGTATCACTACGATCAATGCTTTCCTCCCACTCGTCTTCTTCATCGACATTAATAATAATAGCTGGCTTGCGATAACCAGTAGCATCATAAACATTGTCAATTTTAGCTACAGTACCTGATACTGAACTATAAACAGGAGCTGAAACAAATCCACCTGCCTCAGCCAACAACGTACCAACCTTAACTTTATCACCACGCTGAACTACTGCTTTAGCAGGAGCACCAATATGCTGAGAAAGCATAAAAATGGCTTGTTTTGGCAATTCTGCTACCTTGGTAGGTATCTCAGCAGTGATCTTATTTTCCTCTGGATGTACACCGCCTATTTTAAATGTATGTAGTTTCATTACTTTTTCTCCTCTACTTTAGTTTCTTCGTTAACAGAAGCAGCAGCAGGCTGAGCAACTGTTTCAACCGATTTCGCAGGCTGAGCTTTCTTCACAGGGAAGTTAACTTTGATAATAGCGCCTGTAGGACATTCATCAACACACTTGGTACACATGCGACACTTGTTGAAATCGATATAAGAAAGGTTGTTTTCAATAGTAATTGCCTCAAACTTACATACCTTCTGACATTTACCACAACCGATACAAGCTGCAGTACAGCTCTTACGTGCAACAGCTCCCTTATCCTTATTGACACACTGTACATAAACACGGCGTCCCTTTGGACCTTTCTTACGAAGCTCTATAATATGGCGTGGACATGCCTTGGTACAAGCACCACAAGAAGTACACTTCTCTTCGTCTACTTCAGGGAGACCTGTCTCTGGATTCATATGAATAGCATCAAAAGCACAAGCTTTGGTACAATCACCACAACCCAAACAGCCGAAACCACATCCGGTTTCACCACTACCATTAGCATTCATTGCCTGACAGGTACGAAGACCGTCATACTCAGCAATACGAGGACGATTTGTACATGTTCCATTGCAACGAACCACTGCAACCATAGGTTCAGTATTAGCAACAGCCATACCCA
This sequence comes from Segatella baroniae B14, assembly GCF_022024235.1. Lineage (GTDB taxonomy): Bacteria > Bacteroidota > Bacteroidia > Bacteroidales > Bacteroidaceae > Prevotella > Prevotella bryantii. Next base: position 726,067 of record NZ_CP091799.1, on the reverse strand, counting down.
ACAGGTCGGCTACTTCACCCATGACAGGATCACCTCCAACAGGGCAACGAATACCCTCGATAGAACCTGCATCGGCACCTTTAACAAGAGCTTCTGCAAGACCACCACAGCCTGCGAAACCACATCCACCACAGTTAGCACCAGGAAGTATTTCTACTACCTGAGCAATGCGGGGATCTTCTTGCACAGCAAATTTCTTGGAAACGATATAAAGGATTACAGCTGCAACCAGCGCTATCGCTCCAAGAACTAGAACCGCAATTAAAATAAAGTTCATAATTTTTGTATTTGTTTTAGTTTAAATTATTTCGATTCAATTTTAAAATCAACGATTTCGCGTATCTTATTGCGCATCAGGTAGATAACAAAAAAATATGGTATTAATGCTGCAAGGCCGCAAAGGGCTGCAGTCCCATCGTTTCCTGTTAAAGCCCGAACAACAAAAAGTACTACTACCATAATAACAAGAGGTAGTCCATAACCTAACATAGTAGCACGATACCCTACTGTTGTATTAGTATACACCATAACGTTCTGACCAATTTTATAGGAGCTAGTGTCATGATGAAAAACGTCTATAATCTTTTCTTTTTGTTCTGAGGCGTTACAATGTCCTGAAATCTTACATGCACTACACGAAGCTGACTGAAGGATGCGTACATGTATACAGTCATCTTCTATCGAATCTACAATTCCAGCGTGAGTTATTTTCTCCATTTCTTGTGTTCGCTTTATTTAGATCTTTGTATATTAGATTTTGCAAAGTCCACTTTACAAATGCAAAGATAACAACATATATCGAATAGAGCAAATAAATCAAAAAGAAATTATTCTTTTTTCTATACCACTAGAAAAATTATTAGTCAAACATTTTGATTTTCATGATAAATACCTTATCTTTGCTTTAAATTTATAACAAAAAAATAGAAATGGAAGCAAACGAGCAGATAACACAGCAAGTTGGACGCTTCATCAGAAAAGTAGCAGAAAAATTTCCTATAACTGATGAGCTATCTTTGATAACCGATATCCACGTAAGAGCCAATCAGGAAACAGGGGAACTTTTGGCTTATGACGATGATGACAATGAAATTACTCGTGTTACAATAGAAGCATGGTTTAACTGTCAGGATGAAAATTTTGATAATATTGTAACTTCCATCCTTCGCGAAGCCCTTCTGAAGAATGAGCAAATAGTAGGAAATCTTGGTATTCTTAAACCTTATAACTTTGTTCTCGAATCGTACGAGGAAAAAGAATATATCGCTGAACTTTTTCTAGCAGATGATGATACGGTTATTATAGGGGGTGATTTGATGCCAAATTTGGACGAAGATTTGAATCATTTTCTTGACGAGCTTCAATTGGAAGATTAAACATTCAAATTATTATATATAAAAAGAGCTTGCCATAGTTTAGCAAGCTCTTTTTATTTAATTATAGCTTTATCTTCTTTTTAGTAATTTTACTTTCATTACCTACTCTATCAAGCGAAGTTACAACATAAGTATATTTTGTTTTTCCATTCTCATATGGTAATCTGTACATTGTTTCAGAAGTAATTGCAAGAATCTTTTCTGTATTCTCTACATCCACTTTCTCACCAGGATTAAACTTATATACGACATAACGCTCTGTAGCATCACCCCATTTTTTTGCCTTTGGTGCTTTCCAGAAAAGTATATAACCATCACTAGTCCATACTGGCTTAAGACTTTTCACTTTCTGAGGAGCCTTATTATCTAAGAATGGCATTAATGGCGGTAAAGCTGGATTTTTCCAATAGTTCTTACGAAGTACCGTACCATAATTGCCATAATTATCTACTGCTAATCGGGAATACCATAATACAGTACCATCAACATGCTCCATTTGCTGATGTAAGCGGTATTTTGCAGCCATTTGATTGCTTTGTGGATTATTAAGATCCGCAAACTTACAAGTACGTTCGATGTCTTCACCTATATATAAAGGACGATTACTTGCGTGTTTATTCCACCACTTGATAAGAGTCTCATAATCTGCTGTTGTATGGCCAATTTGCCAATAGAGCTGTGGCACATTATAATCCACCCAACCATTATTTACCCACATTAACACATCGGCATAAAGATCATCATAATTCTGCAAACCTGCTGTAGCAGAACCATTTGGTGAATTTTTCTGATTACGATATATACCAAAAGGAGAAACACCAAATTTGACCCATGGCTTTGCTTTATGAATGGTTTCACCTAACTCCTTAATAAAAATATTCACATTATCACGACGCCAATCTGCAATATTACTAAAACCGTGATTATACTGTTCAAACTGTCTACTGTCGGGTATTTGTTGACCTGGTGCTGGGTACGGATAAAAATAGTCATCAATATGTAAGCCATCAATATCATAACGATTCACAATATCCTCTACTACCCGATAAATGTATTGCCTATTCTCTGGCATACCTGGATTTAGAATAAATAGATTATCATAAGAGAATACGCGTTCTGGATGCTTGATGGCAATATGATTACTTACTAAGTTTGTTGTACCTTTTGTTTTAGCTCGATATGGATTTATCCAAGCATGAAGCTCCATACCTCGTTTGTGACACTGTTCCACCATCCATTGAAGAGGATCCCAATATGGTGAAGGAGCTTGTCCCTGTACACCCGTAAGGAATCTACTCCAAGGTTCGTACTTGGACGCATAAAGAGCATCACACTCTGCACGTACCTGAAAAATGATAGCGTTAACACCATCTTTCTGTAATTCATCTAACTGATGAAGCAGATTACTCTGCATAGCCTCAGTAGACATTCCCTGAAACTGTCCATTAACGCACTGTATCCAAGCGCCACGAAACTCTCGCTTCCGTGCTGACACTTGCAATATAGAAACTAGTAATAAAATCAGTAAAAAGATTTTTTTCATTGTTAGGATTTTATATTTTAAGACTACAAAGATACAACTAAAAATTGAACGCACAAAATAACCAATAGAAACGTATAAAAATAAAATAGAGTTTGTCATCACGACAAACTCTACTTACATACTTACTAAAACTAAATTAACCACTAAAAAAACTAATCTTATTTAAAGTTTTATCTTTAATCAAATTTGTTTGAAATAAGCAGAGGCTATGAACCCTCATTCTTAATTCTGATGCAAATATAAGACTAAAAATTGTAACTACCAAATATTTTTAGGGAAAAGTTTAATTAAACCCTATTTTTTATAATAATCCTAACAATTCTAAATTGAATTAGAATCTATATCCTAATGTCACCAACAACTGATTACGCTTGTTGCTGACTGATGTTGGAGCTACATAGTTGCGACCATCTACATCATTGACACTATAGTTCATAAATGGATAAAAATCACCATTCGTCTGACTATATTGATAGGCCATATCTAAGTACAACTTATCAAACGTAAAACCGACACCTGCTGTAATGCGATTAGTTGATTTCCAATTGGTATAATCGGTTGAGGTTGCGTAGGCTACACCTTGAGAGTCTAGAGTCTGATCTCTGAAACCATCACTTTCAAACTTAGGTGATACATAGTTGTAACCCAAACGAAGAGCTATTGTCGAAATGGGTTTATATTCAAAACCCAACTTCAATGTATGTACACCTTTTAATACCATATCTGTATTACGATTCATGACCTCATCACTTACAGATGTTGATGAATAAATGTCATAATAGTAATCATAGTAACCGCCATCATCGATACGATTATCCATTGAACTGTAATCTGAGTATTCGTACGTAAAACCTAAAGCCAGATATCGTCCTACGGTGTGACCTAAACTTAATCCAAACTTCCAAGGTGTATTCATTTTATAGTCCAATCGAACATCACTTCCTCTATTAATTCTTTCTGAACCTATCTCACCTCCTTCGATATCACTTGAAGCCGCAAGAGATAAATTATAGAATGTAGGAGTATTAATATAAACACCAAATCGGAACGGAGAGGTCTCAATAGGACGGAAAATAGCACCCACTTTCATATCAAAGCCTGTACCTGTAATACGTAAACTTTCCCATGCTTGACCATACGTGTTATTCTCTAATGTTTCCGCATAGACTGAATTAGATGTATAATGCACATCATGAATACCTACAGAAAAACCTAAGAAAACACGATCATGGATGTTTCCACTAATATTGAAATCATAAGTACCGATGTATCCTTTCTGATATTGACCAAAACGAAATTCCTCACCATTAGAATAATCAATATGGCGATCTTTATTATCATCATAATACTCATAAAGACCCTCCACATACTGACCTTTACTGTTATAAGCACCACCATAAGCAGCATCAATGGTTGTCGTGTTCCCATCTTTGAGAATATTTCCTTTAAACTTATTAGCTGTAAGTTTATTCAGAGAAGCATTATCCAACCGACCTGCAGCACTCAAAATTTGGTCAAAATTCTTACTTTTATGAAAATTGAAAGACAAATTCAAGAAAGAATTAGCTCCTGATCGCCGAGCTAAGACAAAACCAGCTTGATCAAAACTTGCATTTGTTTTATTGCCATTAAAACTAAATCCTACTCCATTAGCAAAAGGATCCAAAGAAGTCTTTGCGCCAGACTGGCCTACCATACCAGCAGAAATAGCAATCTGGCTACTCTTAAATAATCCAATACCAGCAGGGTTACTACTTATTGTAGAAATATCTGCACCCAGCGCTTCCATCGCACCACCCATCGCAACATATCTTGCCGTACCATTCAGATCATTAGCAATCATTTTTTCATTGCTATAGGTGTCCTGTGCTGCAGCAGGAATTGTCACTAGTCCCAAAGCTGCTATGTAAATATATTTTTTTTTCATAATTCCATATCATTCAAATTTCAAAACCAATAATCACCAAAATGTTGTAATACGTCATCCTTTAGCGATGGCCACCGCCAAGGTGACCACCACCGCCACCAGAGCGACTAGAGCCTCCGCCTGAATAGCCACCACCACTACTACGAGAGACGCCGCCACCGAAGCTTGATCCTCCAAAATTAGAACCGCCAAAAGAACGGTTATTATAAGAACCACTACTATAAGTAGAAGTATTATTATTAATTACTTGGCGATTGTTTGATGAATTGTAACCTCTATTACGTCCTGCTCCACCCCATGAACGACCAGGCAACACTCCTGTTCGAGCTGTGAAGCGAGCTTGACGCTTACTATAGCGAGATACATAAATACCACGATAAGGCCAATAATAAGGACCTACATAGCCGTAATACCACGGATCATACCAGCCATAAAAACCATAGTAATAGCCAGGATACCAACCATAATAATATGGATCATACCAAGAATCAAACCATGGACTATACCAGCTGCTATACCAGCCGTATCTCCAAGAAGGGCCATATCCCCAATAAGGACCGTAACCATAACGATAACGATAATACCAAGGATCATAGAATCCATCCCAACGACGCATGTATTCTGTATTGTCAAAATCTTCCTTCTGACTATAATACTGATACAATTTCCCTGCAAAAGTTGTATCAACGTACATAGAATCTGGATAAATACCTTTACCCATGGTCATTTGAATGATATCGTTACCTAAACTGTCTGAACCTATCTGCTGATAATGACTCCAAAATTTTCCATTTCTGTTATACTCATCAACATCACGGTCAGAACCACTATAGTATGCTGGTTCAGCCTCTTCATAAGAGCTCACAACCTTACCCTTTGTAGGTGTAAAGTAAAGGTCGTCGTCCTGTGCCATTGATGACAATGGCATAACTCCAGCAAGGACTGATAGAAGAATTATTCTTTTCATCTAATGCAACTTAATGATTCATATTTTATTATCAAAAATATTTCTATTTTCTTTGCAAAAATAGGGAAAAACCCTAAACGATGATAGGTTTTTCCCTATTTTTTATATCTTTGCATTGAATTTTAACTATTTGAACAATGAAATACCAAGTTGCGACTTTTCAAATCGAATGCGAAGACTCTTTAATGGAAACAGCTCAAGACTTACTAGCCGATGCTGCTGCCGAAGCTGGGTTCGAATCTTTTGAACCAACCGAATTAGGTCTGAAAGCTTACGCCCAAAAGAATTTACTCGACAAAGAGAAACTTGATGAGAACATCGAAAATTTCGATTTGCCTGGAGTCAAAATCACTTATAATATAGCGGATGTAGAAGATCAGAATTACAATCAGGTTTGGGAGGATCAAGGTTTTGATCCCATCATAGTCGATGACGACATCATTATTTATGATGCAAAGCATGCTGAGACGTTCCACCCAGAACAGAGCAAAGACCATATAGAAATTGGCATCGATGCCGTACAAGCTTTTGGCACCGGAACTCATCAAACTACTCGTATGATTGTTTCGGCTCTACTCCATATGGGGGTACACGACAAGCGTATCCTTGATTGCGGATGTGGAACAGGCATTCTTGGACTAGCTGCAAGTAAATTGGGGGCTAAGGATATTGTCGGTTATGATATTGATGAATGGAGTGTCGAAAATGCAAAACATAATGCAGAAATCAACGGTGTAAAAAACATGGAGATATATCATGGTGATGCAAATGTACTTAATCACATCAGTGGTATTTTCGATATTGTTCTTGCAAACATCAACCGTAACATCTTGCTGAATGATATGGCAAAATTCAAGAGTGTTATGGCTGCTAACGGAACATTAATACTAAGTGGTTTCTACGAAGAAGATGTGCCATTACTCCTTGATAAAGCTAAAGAGTTAGGGTTACATGAGAAATCTCGTAGCATTGATGAAAAATGGACTTGCCTTAGTCTTGAGGCATAAATATAAAATTCTTTATAAAGAAATAGAGTACGGTCTAGTAATCGTCGTACTCTATTTCTTTTTATTTTAATCTCTTTTTCAATACAAGTTTCGGTATTTTCAAAACCTGACCTTCTTTTATCGAACCTGCATCATTCAGTGCTTCCACATAGCACTCCATACCAGGACCTAAATTACTTCTACTTATACTAGAAAGAGTTTGTCCTCTTCTTACCGTAACTGTCTTTTCTACTCCTACAATCGCATAAGCACCAGTACGAATACGCGGATCACTGTCGTATTTCGTAGTAGTCTGCGGTGTAGCCTTCCGGCTATCATCAGACTGACTTACCCGTTTCTTTGAAATTGAATCTTTTTTATCTTCATGTATAGCGACTTCTTTCTGCAACTCCTTTTGAGTAGCCTTTTCTGCCAAAGCTACAGCCTTAGCAGTCTGCTGCATTCGAACACTATCCTCTTTTGCCTTTTGAAGAACAGCTGTAGATGCTGCATCAATTGTATCCGGTTTAGCAACATTTTTTTTCACAGAAGCTTGAGTAATATGCTGAATATTCTGCAAAGCTATAGATTTACCATATTGATATGCAAAAAAGCATGCAGATCCTAACAAAAGAAAGACACTGCAAACCCAAAGGATGAGTTTTCTCTTTGGCATACGAATAGACTCATCTTCATCATTGTCATCCATATCTGTAGCCAGCAGTTGCTGATCTTGCTCTTCTTCTTTCTTATCAGAATGTTTAGGAATATCTACTTTAACATTCAATTTATCTGAAGAAATTTCAAGAACATTTTCGTCCTCAGAATTTACTTCTAAACTTGCTACAGGAACAGTATCTTTCTGATTTTGCTCAATATGACTAGAATCAACTGTAATCTCATCAGACTCAGATAACATAACAGATTGATCATCTGTTGCTGAGGCAGAATACGACATTGAAGGTTCTTCTGCAAGATCATTTTCTTGTTCAAAATTTTCTTTCTCCTGAGAGTCGATAAGAGCAACCTCTATATCGGAAAATTTATGATCTTCGTCAGCCTGTTTTCCCGCTTCACGCTCATTTTGCGTATGGAGTTGTTGTCTGAAAGCAAGTATCCCTTCTCCATCTGAATTAGCAATAGATACGGCTGATTGCTCTGCTGATTCTGTGCTTTCATCCTCTACTTCTGGCTCAATTTCCATCACCTTAGTTACAGGTTTGACTACACGTTTTTCTTTTCGGAATGCTAATATACCACCATCACCAATTTTTTGATGATCAGTTTCAGAATCCGCATATTTTTCGTCTATAGCATCAAAATCAACCCCATCATTCAGCTCGACAGTTTCAAACTGTGCAAAAGGCTTGTTTACAATATCCTTTACAATAGCATCAGGAGTAAAACTTATTTTATCACGACCTTCAATAATTATACGCTCACCGGTATTAACATCGACACTTTCGCGATCTTTCACAGATAAAACCTTAAAGGTTCCAAATCCTTTAATTTTTACTTGCTTATCCTCCTGTAAACCCTCATTGACAGTATCAAACATTAGGCGCACAAATTGCTCTGCATCATCTACAGAGAGTTTATGCGTATTCACCAGAACCTTGGCCAGTTCGTTAACACCTATTTTACTCATCAAGACCTCCCTCCTCATCTTCAAAAGATGCATTTTTGAGTTGTTCCTTAATAGACTGAACAGGCTTAAAACCCAGAACTAACTTTGGTGGTACCAACATGCGCTTCTTGGTAGCAGGATTAACAACAATTCGCTCCAATCGCTTCTTCACTTCAAATGTTCCAAATGACGGAATAGAAATAATATCAGTTTCCGCAAAATGGTCGGTCATTTCATCAATAACCGTTCTTACCAACTTCTGCGTATCACGCTGATTATACCCACTCCGTTGGGCCAGTTCTGTTATGAATTCCTTATTGTTCAATGTCGATAATATTTAATAATTTATTTTGCTTTACTAGAAACTACAGTTCCAGTAAGATCAAACTCACTACTATCCACAATCTTCACCTGATAAAAACTACCTACACGCAGTTGACGTTCATTGACAGGAATAAGAACCTCTGGATCGACTTCAGGACTACTAAACTCAGTACGACCAATATAATAGTCACCTTCTTTTCTATCGATAATCACTTTCAATACTTTGCCAACTTTTTCCGCTTCTATTTCTGTAGAAATCTGCTCTTGAATTGCCATCAATTCATCAAGTCTATGTTGCTTCACATCATCAGGTACATCATCCTCATAATGTTCAGCACTATAAGTACCTTCTTCTTCAGAATAAGCAAAAGCCCCCATACGCTCAAAACGAGCCCATTTTACAAACTCTTGCAATTCTTGATAATCCTCTTCTGTTTCACCAGGAAAACCTACCAATAGCGTTGTACGTATAGTTATACCTGGAACGCGCTCACGAATAGCCTTTATTAGGTCTATTGTTTCTTGCTTCGTAACATGACGATGCATACGTGAAAGAACATTATCACTAATATGTTGAAGCGCTATATCAAGATATTTGCAAACATTATCACGTTCACGAATCACATCAAGCAGATCCATAGGGAACTGATTTGGATAAGCATAATGCAAACGAATCCATTTGACACCTGGAATATCAGCCATTTTAGAAATCAACTCAGTAATGTGATGCTTACCATCAATATCAATTCCATAATAAGTCAATTCCTGAGCAATCACCTGAAACTCTTTAACACCTTGCTCAACCAAATTCTTGACTTCATCCAAAATTTCCTGCATAGGACGGCTCACATGCTTTCCTGTCATAATAGGAATAGCACAATATGCACAATGGCGATCACAACCTTCTGCAATCTTCAGATATGCATAATGATGAGGAGTTGTCAGATGACGCTTACCATCACAAGTTATGATATCTGATTTACCTAAATCCTGAAGCAGTAATTTATAATTAAACTTGCCATAAAACTTATCTACCTCTGGCAATTCAGCTTCCAATTCTTTCTGATAACGCTGTGACAGGCAACCCATAACAAATAGTTTCTTAAGTTTACCTTCATTTTTGCGCTCCACAAATTCTAGTATCGTATTAATGCTTTCCTCCTTGGCTGTCTCGATAAAACCACAAGTATTAATCACTGCGATCTCGCCCTGAGGATTCTTACTATCAGCTACACATTTATAGCCATTGGTTTCAAACAGTTTCATCAAAGTTTCACTGTCTACCAAATTTTTAGAGCATCCTAATGATACTACATCTATTTGATTCTTTTTCATAATGTTGTTACCTTCAAAAATTTTTGCTACTGAATAACTACAAACTCATCAAAAAGTAACAGAAATTCAAGAAGAATGTATACTTAATCCTTTTTAAACAATGAATCTACAAATTCTGTCTTATTGAAAAGTTGCATATCTTCCATACCTTCGCCAAGACCTATATATTTCACTGGAACTTTAAGTTGATCGCTGATACCAATAACAACACCACCCTTTGCAGTACCATCAAGTTTAGTAATAGCTAAACTGGTAATTTCAGTTACTTTAGAGAATTGCTTAGCTTGCTCAAAAGCATTTTGTCCCGTACTTCCATCAAGTACAAGCATAATTTCATCTGGAGCATCAGGAAGTACTTTTTTCATAACTTCCTTAACTTTTTTCAACTCATTCATTAGACCGATTTTGTTATGCAAACGTCCTGCTGTATCGATTAATACGACATCAGCTCCATTTGCCTTGGCACTCTGAAGAGTGTCAAATGCGACAGAAGCAGGATCAGAGCCTTGCTGCTGCTTAATTACAGGCACACCAACTCGCTCTCCCCAAATACATATTTGCTCTACAGCAGCAGCTCTAAAAGTATCTGCGGCACCGAGATAAACCTTCTTGCCTGCATTTTTAAACTGGTAAGCCAATTTTCCTATAGTTGTAGTTTTACCTACACCATTAACACCAACTACCAGAATAACATAAGGTTTATGGTCAGAAGGAAGATCCCAATTCGAATTATCATCAGAATTATTTTCAGCAAGCAGAGATGCGATTTCCTCACGAAGAATTTGGTTTAATTCTGAAGTCGAAACATACTTATCACGCTCAACACGTTTCTCAATGCGCTCGATAATTTTCACAGTGGTTTCAACACCCACATCAGAAGTAATCAGAATCTCTTCAAGATCATCCAATACATCATCATCTACTTTTGACTTACCTGCTACAACACGAGCAAGTTTACCAAAAACACTCTCTTTGGTCTTTTCAAGACCTTTATCAAGAGTCTCTTTCTTTTTCTTATTAAATAATCCGAATAAGCCCATAATTATATAATTTAATGCAAAGATAATAAAAAAAAGAGACATGACAGTTGACTGCCATGCAAAAAACTTACAAAACAACAAAAAAAGTCGCATTCTCTTTAAGAGAACACGACTTTCGGTATGATAATTAAATAAATTGCTTATTTAAAAAAGTCCTTAACATCCTCGTTACGAACCATCTGCTCATCAAATACATAAGCACCGGTCTTAGGACTCTTTACCATCTTGATAACCTTTGAATAAGCGCGACCATCCGTAGAACCTTCATGGAGGGTAGCGACCGCTTTCTTTGCCATATCTTAGATATATTTAAAAGATTTATTACTTAATCTCCTTGTGAAGAGTCATCTTCTTGAGGATAGGATTGTACTTCATGAGCTCAAGACGCTCAGGAGTATTTTTACGGTTCTTAGTCGTTACATAACGGCTTGTACCTGGCATACCAGAGTTCTTCATCTCAGTACACTCAAGGATAACCTGTACTCTATTACCTTTAGCTTTCTTTGCCATGATTATTATTCTCCTATAACTTTAATGTCCTTCCAATCGCAATAACCTTTAGCTACAGCGTTCTGAAGAGCAGCGTCAAGACCTACTTTATTAATAAGACGAAGACCAGCTGCGCTAATCTTCAAGCTAATCCAGCAGCCTTCTTCTACATAGTAGAATTTCTTGCTGAAGAGGTTAACGTCAAAGCTTCTCTTTGTACGGTGCTTTGAGTGAGACACATTGCAACCTAACTGTGCCTTCTTACCTGTAATTTGACAAATCTTAGACATTTCTATCTTTAATTTTCTAATTCGTTAATTGATACTTATTCCAAACAGAATGCAAAATTACAATCTTTTTCCGATTAAACAAAATAATCCTTAAAAGAATGTACACTTTTAAGGATTTTTTTGATTTTAAAGAGGCATTTTCTATTAAATCACTGATTATCTGATAATAATTTAGTCTTTACTTTTTCAGTCCATTACCAGACAATCGATAGATTTTTATAAGTTCAAATCCTGCTCTTTCAAGAATTCAAGCATCAACTGAAGTGCCTGATTGGTAGCAACCGCCAAATTGATATCGCGACCAAAATCTTCAGTCAGCTGAAATGTACGAATATCATCTTTACTTCCATAAGCAATCCAAATCGTACCAACAGGGATTTCTTTTGTACCACCAGCCGGACCTGCAATACCAGTTGAAGATATAGCAAAATCTACATTCAAAGCCTTAATTACACCCAAAACCATTTGCTTGGCCACTTCCTCACAAACAGCAGTTTGCTCTTCTATTACTTCATGACTAACCCCAAGGAGATTTTCTTTTACTTCATTAGTATAAGAAATAATACCACCCTTGAAGAAATCAGAAGCACCTGGAGTCGCTATAATTGCTTCTGCAATTCTACCCCCAGTACAACTTTCAGCAGTTGCTAAAGTCTTACCTTGTCCGTAGATTAAATCCTGAATACGCTTACTTAATATTTTGCTTTTAAATTCCATATTTTACTTTAATGTTACTTTAGAGAAAGCAGGTTTGTCGATACTACAGAAGTCCTTATCTTTATACTTAAAAGTGCCAACACATGCTATCATCGCCGCATTATCTGTTGTATAACTAAATTTTGGAATATATATTGTCCAACCATACCTTGCTGCATAATCATGGAATGCATTTCGAAGCCCAGTATTAGCAGAAACACCACCTGCAACACCTACATGCTTAATACCCGTCTGCTTAACTGCCAACTTCAACTTTTTCATTAGGATATCAACGATGGTATATTCTAAACTAGCAGCAAGATCCTCTTTATGATGTTCTACAAAATCAGGATCATCTTGAACCCATTTTTGCAAACTATACAGAAAAGAGGTTTTCAAGCCAGAGAAGCTATAATTAAGTTCCGGAATATGAGGCTCTGAGAATGTGAATGCTTTAGGATTACCCTTACGCGCCAATTTATCAATAATTGGACCACCAGGATAACCGAGCCCCATAACCTTAGAACATTTATCTATAGCTTCACCTGCAGCATCATCGATGGTTTGACCAAGTATCTCCATATCGTTATAGGCATTAACCTTAACAATTTGAGAATTACCACCGGAAACTAAAAGACACAAGAAAGGGAATGGAGGCATACTATTATCATCCTCACTAGACTTTATAAAATGTGCCATTACATGTCCCTGAAGATGATTTACATCTATCAACGGTATCTCGAGCGAACGTGCAAACCCTTTAGCAAAACTTACACCCACAAGCAAAGAGCCCATCAAACCAGGACCACGGGTAAAAGCTACACCACTAAGTTGTTCTTTAGTAATACCAGCTCGCTTTAATGCCTGATCAACAACAGGTACAACATTTTGCTGATGAGCGCGCGATGCTAATTCTGGCACTACTCCACCATAAGCACGATGTACTTCCTGAGAAGCTGTTATATTACTAAGAAGTACACCATTTTTCATAACAGCTGCAGAAGTATCATCGCAACTACTTTCCAATCCTAATATATATATATCTTGATTACCTTCCATAATTTATTCTGCAAGAATCTCCACACCATTCTCTGTCATCAGGAGTGTATGTTCCCATTGAGCAGATGGCTTTTCATCACCTGTGATAATTTCCCATCCGTATGGATCATCAGCATCGAGATACACTTTCCATGTTCCCATATTAATCATAGGTTCTATGGTAAAGGTCATACCAGGTACAAGCAGCATACCCTCACCTCTATGACCAAAATGACATACTTCTGGTTCCTCATGCATAGCCAAACCTACACCATGCCCACAAAGATCACGTACCACACCATAATGATGTTTTTCTGCATATTTTTGAATAGCATGACCTATATCTCCCACAAAACCATAAGGCTTAGCAGCAGCCATACCAATTTCAAGACATTCCTTAGTAACACGTACTAATTCTTCCTTTTCTGGAGTAGTTTTACCACCGATAATAAACATACGACTGGCATCACCATAGAAGCCATCTTTATCAATCGTAATATCAACATTTACAATATCACCTGGCTCAAGTACATCCTCCTCTTTAGGAATACCATGACATACAACTTCATTGATACTTGTACAAACAGCTTTAGGGAAACCCTCATAGTTTAAGCAAGTTGGATTACAGTTATTGTCCTTACAGAATTTAACCACGATATCATCAATATCCTGTGTATTTTTGCACTCAGCTATCTTAGCTGCAACAGCATCAAGGCACTGCGTGGTAAGCTTACCTGCCATACGAATGCCTTCAATCTGTTCTGCAGTTCTAATCATATCACGAGTTGGAACCAGCTTACCTTTATTTTCCCAGTACATCACCTTTTTATCAAGTTCCGTAGGCTCTTGGCCTGGAAGGCAATGCCATCTTTTCTTTTTTCCAAACATTATATTATCGTTTTAATTTAACATGCAAAGTTAACATAAACCAATATACCAACCAAATATATTCGTTTATAAATTGTTAATCACACGTATTATCAATTACTCCTTCAAATAATCATATATCTTTTCAGTCCAATCTTCACCATTTTTCGGGCAATAAGTAAAAATTCCCATTTCGCTTGCTGCAGCCACATTACGAGGCCCATCATCTAAAAACAGTGTTTCTGATGGTATAATCTTTTCTGTTCGAAGAACATGCATAAAAAAGACATCTGATGGCTTCATCATTTTGCATTCATAACTACGATACATAGCATCAAAGTAATCTGAAATAGAACCACCGTTCCCATCAAAATCAGTTTCAGCCCATTGCTGCATGAAGGCATTTGTATTAGATAGCAAAATGAGACGATACCCCTCTGCCTTAAGTTTCTTAAGCATATCTAGATTACGCTGTGGCACCTCTATACGATAGCCTAACCATGCCCACTGACATTCTTCCCACGTTAAGGACTTACCTACTTCCTTGCTTAATATTTGTCTGAATTCCTCATCAGTGATCTTACCTTCTTCAAGATCACCGATATATCCACTCTGGGTATAAGAATTCAACATACGATTCGCATTTTTTAAGCCCAATGCCGTAAAACGCTTTACAGCTTCTTCTGGGTCTATCGGCATCACCACACCACCTAGATCAAATAAAATATTTTTTATCATAACCTCGTTATTCTGTACGATTCTATTTTTCTCCAAATAAATCTAACTTATTTTTGCGTGCATCATCAAGAGATACTAACTTCTCTTGCTCTACAAAATAACCTTCACGCAACTTCTCATACTGTTCATCTAATTGTTTATGATAATTAACTTTCTCACTATCATTCAATAATTTACTTGCAATAATTGGATTTTGAGAAGCATCTTTCATCCAAATAACAGGCCCACCATAAACAGGAGCTATCTTTAAAGCTACATGAAGTTCACTGGTAGTAGCACCACCTATCATAATCGGAATTTCCAACCCTGCATCACGCATAGCCCTGGCCACATTAACCATTTCTTCAAGAGAAGGGGTAATCAAGCCACTAAGTCCAACGAGATCAACCTTTTCTTCGATAGCTTTCTTAACGATTTGTTCTGGCGGTACCATGACACCCATATCGATAACTTCATAATTATTACACCCCATTACAACAGCTACAATATTTTTTCCAATATCATGAACATCACCTTTAACTGTAGCTAGAATTATTTTACCAGCAGAAGTCTGCCCCTGTGACTTTTCTGCTTCTATAGCTGGTTGAAGTATAGATACAGCTTGTTTCATTGTACGAGCTGTTTTAACAACTTGGGGAAGAAACATTTTACCTTCACCAAAGAGTTCGCCGACCTTATTCATACCTGCCATTAGTGGACCTTCTATAATATTCACAGCATGCGGATATAGACTAAGCGCCTCTTTCAAATCTTCTTCCAGATAATCTCCTATACCTTTACGAAGTGCATAAGCCAATCTGTCGCTAAGCGATTCTTTTCGCCAAGCATCCTCTTTCTTCTGGACTACAGGAGCATTTCCATTCTTTGCAGCTTCCTTGGCAGCATCCATTTGGGCTTTAATCTTATCTGCCAATTCTATTAAATCCTCCGCTGCACCTTTTCTACGATTTAGCACTACATCTTCTATAACCTTTAAGTGTTCCTGAGGAATATCTTCGTAAGTTATTCTCGTAGAAGGATTTACAATTCCAAAATCCATACCCTGACGAATAGCATGATAAAGGAATACAGCATGCATTGCTTCACGAATATAATTGATACCACGAAAAGAAAAGCTCAAATTACTTACACCACCACTTATATGTGCACCTGGCAAATTTTTCTTTATCCATCCTGTGGCATTAATAAAATCTAAGGCATAATTATCATGCTCCTCCATACCAGTTGCAATGGAGAGCACGTTAGGGTCAAATATGATATCCAATGGATTCATACCTACCTTTTCTGTTAATAATTTATAAGCTCGCTCTGCTATTTCTATACGACGCTCATACGAAGTCGCCTGTCCTTTTTCATCAAAGCACATGACTACAACAGCTGCTCCATACCGTTTTATATCTCGTGCATGAGAAAGAAATTCTTCCTCTCCATTTTTCAAAGAAATAGAGTTAACTATGCTTTTACCCTGCACACACTTCAAACCAGCTAGAATAACATCCCATTTGCTGGAATCAATCATTACAGGAACTTTAGCAATTTCTGGTTCAGAAGCAATGAGATTTAAAAATTTCACCATTTCTTCTTTGGCATCAAGCAGAGCATCATCCATATTAACATCGATGACAAGAGCACCATCTTCTACTTGTTTACGTGCTATTGATGTGGCTTCTTCGTAATTTTTCTCTTTGATAAGTCTAAGAAATTTACGACTGCCAGCCACATTACAACGTTCACCTACATTAACAAACTGAACTTCCGGAGTAACATTCAAGAGTTCCAGACCTGATAACCACATGGTCCTTGGTGCGGCTACTGGCATGTGAGGTTTTTTATCTTGTACAAATGGCTGATAAGCCTCAATAAACTTTTCTGTAGTACCACAACAACCACCAATAATATT
Source organism: Segatella baroniae B14 (assembly GCF_022024235.1). GTDB lineage: Bacteria > Bacteroidota > Bacteroidia > Bacteroidales > Bacteroidaceae > Prevotella > Prevotella bryantii. The sequence goes on along the minus strand of NZ_CP091799.1, from coordinate 708,924 downwards.
CACCAATCCCTCAGAGACCATCTCACCCATTTTCGGAGCCATACTTTCAGCACTTTCATCATAGAGCCCCATCGCATTTGGTAAACCTGCATTTGGATGACATGAAATATAATAAGGTGCTTTAGCAGCCAATTCTTGAATAAACGGTTTCATCTGATCGGCTCCAAAACCACAATTCAGTCCAACAGAAAATATGGGATAGTTATCAATACTGGCAAGGAATGCATCAAGCGTTTGTCCACTAAGCGTTCGACCTGCTAAATCACTCACAGTAGCACTTACCATTATCGGCAAAGAAACATTATAGCGTTGCATGGTCTGCACACAAGCATCAATAGCAACTTTAGCATTGAGAGAATCAAATATGGTTTCAACCAATAAGGCATCGACTCCACCATCTATCAAGCCTTCTATCTGTTCACTGTAGGCTCCAAACAATTGATCATAGGTAATTTCACGTGCAGAAGGATCACTTACATCAGGACTCATAGAACACGTCTTGTTGGTCGGACCTATATCACCACACACAAAACGCGGTTTATCTTCTGTACTAAAAGCATCGGCACATTTTCTTGCAATTTGAGCTCCACGTAAAGCCATTTCACGACCATATTTCTCCAAGCTGTAGTCAGCTTGAGAAATACACTGAGAAGAAAAAGTATTTGTAGATATTAAATCTGCACCTGCTTCTAAATAGCGATTATGAATATCTGCAATTACATCAGGACATGTCAAGTTAAGCATATCGTTGTTACCTTTCATCTGTCCTTTTATATCTTGGAAAAGGTGTCCTCTGAAATCTTCTTCAGTTAAGTGATAATTCTGAATCATGGTACCCATAGCGCCATCAAGCACTAACACCCTTTCCTTAACAACATCCTCTAATCGCTTCATCTTTATATTGTTAACCTATTGTATTGTTTTTGTGATTGCTTTTATTCGCTTAGAAATGCTTTATAGCACGATCCATCTCTCTTCTATCCTGCTTTTCACGTAAAGTCTGCCGTTTATCATATTCCTTCTTACCTCTTGCCAAAGCAATATCAAGTTTGGCACGACCATGATCATCTATAAAAAGTAAAGTAGGAACAATTGTATTACCAGGAGTTTTTACGGCTTCTTCTAATTTATGAATTTCACGTTTATTGAGTAAAAGCTTTCTATCTCTACGAGCAGAATGATTACTAAATGAACCATAAAAATAGGGAGCTATATATGAGTTCTTCACCCATATTTCACCTTGATAAATATCACAAAAAGTATCCACCAATGATGCTTTTCCGTCACGTATAGATTTGATTTCTGTACCAGTCAATACAATACCAGCTGTAAAAGTATCAACGAAAAAGTAATCAAACGATGCCTTTTTATTCTTAATTTGAATAGGACTCTTACGTCTTACTTCTTGATCTTCTTTCTTCATTGTCTATTTCTCTATTGTAGCGAAATTATCGATATGTTCATCTATATAATGAGCCACATCGTAAGTCCACTCTTCTTCATTTTCCACAAAGCAATCGTCATAATCATCAAACTCTGGAACATTTTCATAAAGAGCCATAAATTCTTCATCAGAATATTCTGCTTCAAGATATTTTTTATGCACATTATAACTTTTATGTGCCTTGCGGAGCAAACTACATAAATCTGTTATTCCCCACTCTCGAAAAGCCTTGTCGGTTGGGTTTATGAAGATAAAGCCACCATAACCATTATGAATAAGTTGTACAAAACCACCATCCATAACTTCTTCATGCAAAATATCCCAAGCCAATAGGGTTATCTGGTCTGAATTAAGCAGAGCCATCGTTTCTGCTGTCAACTCTCCACCGATAGCATTTTTTATACCATCAATAAACACCTGGATAAATTCATCCATACCCAGCTCTGCAGCTTTCTGCAATACGGAATCTTTGACTTTAACTTCTACCATAATTGAATATTTTGAATGCAAAGATAATGATTTTTGTTGAATAATAGCTTATTCTTTTCACCGAATTATAAGCAAATAACGAACTTTTTATGTATCTTTGTCATGATTTTACCAAATCAGAATTGCATGAATCATACTTTATACAGCTTTCTTATTTTAACCTTAACGGCATCGCCTCTTTCTGTATTGGCTCAACGTCATAAAATTTACAGCCCTAATATTGCAACATTACAGGCTGTAGCTGATGACAAGTGGCAGAATATTCCACTTATACAACTGGGCACGAATCAAGTGATGAATTTTGCTTTCGATGATCTTACCCATGAATATCATCGTTACATGTATCGTATAGAACATTGCGAAGCCGATTGGACAACCTCAAATGAGATTTTTACAAGCGACTATATTGATGGCTTTACAGAAGATAACCTCATTAGTAACGCAGAAGAATCGCTCAATACAAATATCATGTATACCCATTATAGTTTTCAAATTCCAAATAGTTCTTGCCAAATCAAAATCAGCGGAAACTATAAAGTTACCGTTTACGATGAAAATGAAAACAAGACTCCTATACTATCCTTTTGCTTTATGGTCTACGAATCAAAAATGGGAGTAGATATGGATGTAACTTCTCGTACCGATCATGATATTAACGGATGCCATCAACAAGTTAACGTAGAAGTAAAGTTTAACAACTTGCGTGTTAACGATCCAACAACGCAAATTAAGACTATAATTTTACAAAATGGCAGATGGGATAATGCTGTATATAATCCTATTCCTCAATATATTATGAATGATGGGTTAAAGTGGATTCATAATAATGCACTAATATTTAATGGTGGCAACGAATATCGAAAATTTGAAATACTCGATGTTAACCATACTACAATGGGTATAGAAGATATCGGTTGGGATGGCAAAAACTACAATGCCTATCTTTGGACTGACGAAGCTCGTCCTAGTTACGTATATGACGAAACAGCTAATGGAGCTTTTTATATTCGCAATAGTGATAATAATAACAATGATATCCAAAGCGATTACATCTTAACGCATTTCAAACTAAAATCTCCAAAAATTAATGGAGAGGTATATCTCAATGGCACTTGGACACGAAATGAGTTTTCTCCTGAATACAAACTAGAATACAATGAGACCAACAAAATGTATGAAGGAAAAGTAATGCTTAAACAGGGGTATTATAGCTATCAATACCTTGTACTAAGACCTGATGGAACCACAGACATAGTACCTTCTGAAGGAAATTTCTACCAGACACGTAACAATTATCAGGCCTTAATATATTTTAAAGGCATTTCAGACCGCACTGACCGACTCGTAGGACACCAAGAAGTACAAATTAAATGATATACTCAAAAAAGCCGAGGCATTATAAAATGCCCCGGCTTTAACAAATATTTAAAGTTTTTTTAAAGCTCAAACTTATAACCTAAAGTAATCTGGAATACACTGTTTTTATTAGTTGCACCTTTCCAAACCTTGGTAAGACCAATGTTATAACGAGCATCTAATTGCCAGTTTGCATATTCATAAGAAGCACCAACAGGAATTGAAAAATCAAATTTTCTTACATCCATATCTTCATCAGAGAGCTTAAAACCAGGCTGTACACCAGTTTTTAGCGCAAATCCCTTTACAACATAGAAATTTGCCAAAATTGGAACATTCAAATAAGCTAAATTCCATTTTTTAGCCCCTTGACCAGAATACAATACTGCTGCAGATAATGATACAGGACTCCAAGCCTGATACTCTAATTCTACACCACCTACAAATCCGACTTTTGTATCAAATCCGCCCTTTGTAACTTTAGCTACATTGATACCAACTTTAGGTTGGATATTCCAAGTACCTTCTTCGTGCTGAGCACTTACACTGAGACTAAGTGCTGCCATTACAATTGCTAAAAATAATTTTTTCATAATAGAAGAATTTTTGTTACGAATATATTTAACACTATCTTTCATAAAGAAATTAAATCTTTATCTTCTTAATGCTACAAACATATAAAAAATATAAATTACTCCCAATTATTTCCGCTTTTTTTGTCCTAAAATTAACAATTATTAAATAAATCTTAATAAAATACAAGCAAAAACTCACATTTATTATTCTAAACATTATTGATTACCCTTTGTTTTGTCAAATACTAAAGTCTACTATCAAAACTTATAGTTAAATTTGCATATCAGAACCAATAATTAAAAACATTAATTAATAACCTACACACAATGAGAAAGATTTTCCTATTTTTACCAATAGTCATGTTCTGTCTGTGTATGCAAGCTAATAATGGAATACACCAAGTCATTAATTTAAACTTTGGCTGGCAATTTCATCATGGCAAAGCAGACAGCAAACATCTGAATGCTATTTCTGACTGGCGCGCCATTGATGTACCACACGATTTTCTTATCGAACAGCCTTGGGTTGCTCCCGATCAAAACGAAAAAGCCAACAACAACGATCCAGCAGCAAATCGTAAAAGTCGTCTTTCTTCACGAGGATTCAAAGAAATGGGGCAAGGTTGGTATCGCAAAACATATATTCCAGAAGTTTCACTGCGTGGCAAACGTATCGTCCTTGATTTTGAAGGCATCATGTATGTGGGTGATGTATTTTTAAACGGAGAGCGCATCGGTGGAACAGACTATGGATATTTAGGTTTTGATATCGATATTTCTAAAAAATTAAAATATGGACAGCCTAACGAAATTGCTGTTTGCGCAAGCACAATGGGACCTGACGATAGTAGATGGTACACAGGCGCAGGACTATTTCGTGATGTTCGTTTGCTCATTACAGACAACGATCTCTATTTTTCCCGTCATCCACTCTATATCACGACACAAAACAACAAACAAATCAATGTTCAGGCAGAAGTAGCCAACTTTACGAAACAGGACGATGTAAATCTTGAAATCGTTATCCTAGATGCAAAAGGACAAGTTGTTGCAAAATCACGTAAAGATTACAAATTTAATCGTCGTATGCGCACCAATGAACTTAAACTTGACTCTTTCCAAGTTGTTCAGCCTCATCTTTGGAGTTGCGAAGATCCTTATCTATATACCATGCAGGTTTCTTTATATAATAAAGAGGGACAGTTAAAAGATGTAGTGAAGCAGCGTTTTGGTATTCGTACTATCGAGATAGGTCCAGACTTTGGTCTTAGAGTCAATGGTAAAAAGGTCCTCCTCAAAGGTAATGCAAACCACCACACCTTAGGTGCCCTCGGTGCAGCAGCCTACCCTCGTGCCATCGAGAAACGTCTACAAATGCTCAAAAGTTTTGGATTTAACCATATTCGTACCTCACATAATCCATACAGTACTTCGTTCCTCGATAAATGTGACGAAATGGGTATACTCGTTGTCGATGAAATTTACGACAAATGGCTCAAACAATATACAGGTGGCCGCAAAGACTGGGAATCAACTTGGCCACACGACCTGCCAGAATGGATTAAACGCGATCGCAATCACCCTTCTGTTATCATGTGGAGCCTCGGCAACGAATTACAAACATACGCATCTCTGCCATTCGGAGATTGGGGAGTTACACCATATCGTATGATGTTACCAGTACTTAAACGGTATGATAATACCCGTAAAGTTACTGTTGCCATGCATCCAAGAGGCCGTAACTGGGATACAGACTCTCTACCTTGTGACCTGGCTATGATTACCGATGTGCAAGCCTATAATTATCGCTACATGTACTTTCCTGGCGATGGAAAACGATTCCCATGGATGACCTTCTATCAAAGTGAAGCAAACAATACGATGATGGGACCTAACTTCTTTGCAATGAACCTTGACAAAGTTATGGGACTGGCATATTGGGGTATGATAGACTACTTGGGCGAATCTATGGGATGGCCTGCTAAAGGATGGACACAAGGTGCCTTTGACTTGTCTTTACAGCCTAAACCAAAGGCATATCTGCTTAAAAGTATGTTCTTGCCAGATACACCTGTAGTACAGATTGGTATCGTTGATAAAGCTGCTAATAGCACTGAATGGAATGGCATTACATTCAAAAATGACGAAATGACTGACCACTGGAATAGAACACTCGGTGAAAAATATAATGTAAATGTATACACCAATGCAGAAAAAGTAGTTCTTATGGTTAATGGTAAGAAAGTTGGTGAACAGTTTAATACAAAGGATCCTAATGGTCGTAACCGATTGCTTTTCAAAGATGTAAACTATGAACCGGGCTATATTGAAGCTATTGCCTATATTAATAATAATGTGGTTGCTCGACAAAAGATTGAGACCACAGGTGAAGCTAAAAAACTTAAACTTATTGCTGATATTGAAAATTGGAAAGCTGATGGTCAAGATCTACAGCACATTCGCATACAGGCTGTAGACAGTAAAGGTCGTCGCGTGTATGCTGCTAATAATGATCTCATGTTTAAAGTAGAAGGAGATGCACGTATTATTGCTGTCGACAATGGTAACTTATACTCTAATGAATTACATGTAGCAAATCACCGTCACCTCTATAATGGTAGTGCTCTTGTTATTCTTCGTGCTGGTAAAACACCATCTAAAATTACACTTACTGTAACTTCTAAAGACTTCAAGACTCAGAAGATTACTCTCAAGACTTTGTAAACATATACCAATATAATTATAAGGCGTAATTCTGATCCGGATTGCGCCTTATATACAAAAAAATATGTAACTTTGTCACGAAATAACAACATGACAAAGAAAATAAATACATATAGTATTCTTACCCTTTTGGTTGCAGTAATTTCCTTACGATTACTGCCAGGAGGTGGAACATGGTATAATCAACAACTATATCCTTCTATAGCAAAACTACTTAGTATTATATCTTCAATTGTTCCATTTTGTATATCAGACTTTTTCTATATCCTCGGCATACTTGGCTTATTAACTTATCCAGTAATAGGTATACGAAGATATAAACAAACTTGGCAACAGATTGGTATTTGTGAATTAAAGATGATAGCAATACTATATATTTGGTTTAACATCGGTTGGGGTATCAACTACATGGCACCAGATTTCTATAGTCGCACAAATATAAAACCTGCTCCATACGATACGGTTTTACTCAAAAATTTTGCCAAGTGCTATCTAAAAAAATTGAATGAGACTTATTGTAATCCACATCAACTCGATGAAAAAATAGTCAGTAAAGAAATAGTAAGGGCTTATAATCAATTAGGTATCCAAGCCGGTATCCATAAGCCTTTCAACACTCATCCTCAAAGCAAACCAATGCTATTAACCCCTTTATATTCTAAAGTAGGTGTACTTGGATCTATGGGGCCCTTCTTTGGAGAATTTACTCTTAATAAGAATTTGCTTCCTATCGAATACGCTGACTGCTGGGCACATGAATATGCCCATTTTCTTGGTATAGCTCGAGAAAACGAAGCAACATTTTATGCGTATGAAGCTTGCACAGCTAGCAACAACAAACAAATACGCTTCAGTGGCTATCTTTCTATATTACCATATGTTATTCGCGCACTATATGCTGAAGATGAGAATGCTGGCAAAATCTTTGTAGCTCAAATTCGACCAGAAATTAAACTTCTTTATGAACAACGACGAACATACTGGAAAAACAAATATAGCCATTTTTTAGGCGATGCACAATCTTTTTTACTAGACCATTATCTTAAATCAAACCAAATCAAGAGTGGCATCCATAACTACTCTGAAGTTTTAGGCCTCCTCATCAGTTGGGAAAATCGTCACCCCCTTTAATATAGCAAAAGCCACCCTCCTATATTGCATATACAAGATTATATTCACGAACCAAATAAAGTACATAAATTATAAAATCTGTATTAACCCACTAAATCATGCCCCTATTATGATACAAAGGATCTATAATAGTTATAACCGACTTTAAAGTTTAAGTAGACGCCAAAGACGATTTGGCAACAAACTCCAAAAAAAAGTAATCAAACGCCATTTCCAATCAATGACTACGATACGACGTTGGTGTATAATTGCATGAACGATCGTTTTGGCAACACGTTCCGGTTTTAGCATCAAAGGATAATGAAAATCACCATTGAGAAGGTCTGTATCAACAAATCCGGGACGGATATCTGTAAATGAAATAGCAAGATTTCGCGATTGAGCTTGTTGCTCTAAAGCCTGCATGTAAACATTCTGAAAAGCCTTTGTTGCAGAATAACTCGGAGCCGGCCCCAAACCTTTAGTTCCAGCAATAGAAGAAATGCAAGCTATATGGCCCTTGCCCTGAATAGCAAAATGCCGATATGCCTCTCCTACCATACGCGTAAAACCCAATGCATTAGTTTGAACTGTATTTAACTCAATATCAGGGAATAAATTTCGATTTTGCTTTCCTATTCCTGATACATGAAAATAGAGATCTATACCACCCATTTTATGAATCAAATTACTTAACTTCTGATCAGCATCGCTCATAGTTACATCTATTTGCTCCACGTAACTGGCCTTCAAATCCATCAATCGATCCACTCGCCGCGCCGCAACACCAACAATCCACCCCTTAGCTATTAGTAACTTAGCGACCTCGTATCCAATTCCACTACTTGCTCCAACAATAATTGCTTTCATTATCCGTAAATTATAAAAAGTACCGAATGGAATAATTCCATAGCCAAAATATAAATAAGAAATAGTGATGCTAATTGATGTATACCAACCAGCAATGACTCGACGACTTTTGTGGGACTATTAAAACGACCACTCATTACAGCAAAACTCTCAGAAAACAAGATAATCATAAATGTAGCTATCGGAATAATACTTCCTGAAAAACTACTTGGAAACAGATTTCCTGTGACACTTAATAAAATAGCGTGGGGAAACATTGTTAACATGAGTAAGACTAACAGACAAACACCAAACTCGACAATAACAAGATTCATACCTAGGCGCTGCCTATATACATGAGAATCATATTGTAATATGCGACTCGATGTTAAAGCTCCATATGCCAAAATACATAAAATAAGCCAAACTAGAATCGGACTTGTTAAATTATGAATAAAAGATCCGAAAAACCATCTTATACCTTCACTACTCAAAAGAGAATGAAAATTCTGCTCAGGAGCAGCAGCAGTAATAATCCAAGAAAGCAAAAAAACGGCAATTTGGGCTATCCAAAGAGCCAAAGTAATTGCCGTATATATGCGAACAAACCGCTTATTCATCATCAGGCAACAGGTTATCTACATCAAGGATACGCAATTCTAATGCTCTAACAGCCAAACGAGTTGCATTAATACCAACTTTACCATTACCATCTGGGAATAACTTCTGCACAAGTTCATTTTGTCTTTTTTCTAGACTTTTAACGCCAAAAGGCATACCACGCAAATTCGTTATCTGTTCCTTAGTATAACCCAAAGCTAAATGACGTAGAAAACGTTCATCGTATTCATCAATCTCATAGTTTACTAAAGCTTCCTGATGCATAATTTCATTATTGACACTCTTACAGAAACGATCAACTATCTTTTCAAGTATAGGTTGATTAAACACAAGTTTCTTGCCTCCCATACAACTCGAGACGTCACCACGAGTAAGCAGTTCACCACTCTTCAAAATGATACCATCGCAACCTGCATCCAAAACATCTACCCAAAGCTTCTCATTAAGGATTTCTCCAGTAAAGATTAACACCTTAATTTGAGGGTATTTTTCTTTTGTCTGACGACATATTTCTACACCAACAGTTGTGCTTCCACCTAAGCCTAAATCTAATAATATTAAATCAGGTAATTGCTGATTAAGCAATTTCCAGTAAGCCACTTCATTTTCGGCTGTTCCTATAATTTCGGCTTCTGGTATATCCATTTTAAATATACCCAGTGTACCTTTTAGTTCTAAAGGTACATCTTCAACGATAATGACCTTAAAATTTTCCATCTTTATCTTTGGCTTTAGTTATTACTATATCAATTACTACATTATGATTATCCAAATGAGCTTGTATACCACAACCTCTTGAATTGGTTACTTCACCTATATCACGAATAATCTGGCGACAAATCATCAACTGAATATTTTCTGTCATAGGTGTAAAAAGATTACGGCATTGTTCTTCTGTTAACAACACATCTGACCATAAGACACGATAAACCACATAATCTCGGTCTGTTTTTGCTACGCTAACATGGAGTGATTTTTGCTTACCCGCCTTTTTGAGAATATCAAAGAGATAATGCAGCATATCCGGATCACCCAGAACCGTTGCACCATAAATCGACACAGGCTGACATCTCATAGTTATCGCATGAATCTGACGCATAGCTTGAGCACTCAGAAGCACATAAAGTTCTTTGTAATAATCTACTAACTCACGAATTCCACTCAGATTTCGCTTATCGACATCTATCAACTGCATTATTCGCGATGGATAATACATCGTTTCATGTTTCAACGAACTAAGACAGTTATCAAGTATACTATTGCTCACATGCAATTTCGCATTTTCAAATTCTACACGATGTACTTCATCTGAGGCAAGTTCAAGATTAGTACGATATTTATCATCCAGTTGAATACTTTCTTTAAGAGCCTTTTCTATCTGTTTTACGACATGAACCAAGGTTGCACTTTGCCCTATACGATTATGGGAAGGATTAAAATGTTTCTGCCACAATTGCTTAATACGTAAGAGTTTCTTCTTGTCTGAATCTTCACTAAGCAAGATATCGTTCATCAGATTAACCCGTTCTAAATAAAAGCGATAATAAAGGAAATGGCGATAATACAACAGATAATATGCGGGTAAAATTGCTAAAAGCAATAGTACAAGGAGAATGATTGCCACCATCTTATTATTCTCTGAAATCTGCATGCGTTTCACATAGGTACGCAAAGTATTATCGGATGAACGAAGACGAAACAACTGCGTATATACATTATTATTGTAACGATAGATATCCCAATGATGCAGTGCCAATGCCGCAACTGCAGACTCATTTCGAATATCAAGAATTATAGCATAACTGGTCTTTAATTTCTCGTTATACCATTTTATTTCTGCTGGAATAACAGTTGTCTCCGTGGCTGTCATGACATCTTTACCACGAGGATATATTGTGTAGTAATATTGATTAATCAAATAACGGGCAGAATCTGCATACCTAAGAGTTTGTTCATATGTTCCACGCTTATTAGACTCATAACATTTGTCAGCATAAACATTAGCCTTAAGCAAATATGGATGCGTTATAGGATAAGGATCTTCCGGAATCTTTGACAAATTTGCATGTACTTCAACAGCAAAGGACGAAATAAAAAGTGCGAGAACAAAACGAACCACACCTTTGGGAAGACGAAATGAGAATCGACTTCCTTTACCAAGTTCACTTTCTGCCGAAATAGTACACACCGAGAAGAGTTGGCTTACTTTTTTATATTTCTCTATAATTCCTTTGCAGTTCATCAAGCCAAAACCATGTGACTTATATTGTAGTCCTGTACGTTTTTCGTCCTTTATTGGTTTGTGATCAAACACATGTTCCACTTGATCATGAGTCATACCACAACCTGTATCTGAAATGCTGATTTCTACATAATCATTACCTTCTATCGCCTCAATGCTTACCTTACCGCCTTGAGAAGTAAATTTGCATGAATTATCAGCCAATGTATTAATCATAAAAAGAGTAAGAGTCTTATCAGCTTTCACTACGGCATTGGTAGGTTTAACATTCAGAGTAACTTCCTTAGTATTAAACTTCATCTGCCCCTTATTGATGATATCGAAAAGAGTCTGCAATGAAAAACTCTCAATATGAAGGCTCAACCGGCCTTGACGCAATTGTATCCACTGCGTTAAAATATTATTATAGCGGTTAATTGTATCAAGTAATTCTGAAATATATTGATAACGTAGCTCTTTTACATCATCACTCTCTTCATTTTTAGATAGACGCTCTACCTCATGAATCATACGATCGATAAACGGTAAGACACTGTTTACTAAAGAAATTTTGGCACGCTGCTCTATGTTTTGTTTTTTACTATCTAAAAGATGAAGCTGACTGATGGCATAATTTTCTTGAATTTCTTCATATTTCTCCTTTAGTTCCTCTACACATACATCATTTTTGGCTTTCCACTCACGAAGAGGTGATAAAAGACTATCCAAAGAGGTAGCAGCAAGCTTAGATTGGCGCATCTTGTCAAAAATAGCAAGCAAACCTACTAAGAATACAATCATAATCACAACTCCGATAATCATAATATTAAGCCAAACTACCGAACTTTTAAGTTTCTCAGCTCGTGCCTCTAATTGACGATCTTGTCGAGTCTGCTCCTGTAAATCAAGATAAATATTACGATTACGATCGCTGTTTGGTTTATCATCAATAGCAGAATATACAACACTCAACTGTTCCCGGATAGATGCAACCAAATCTGGGGCCTTAAAAATTGCACTATTTCGTGAAAGTGCATTCTCTAAACAAAGAATAGACGAACGATTATCTCCTATCGACCAATAACAACTAGCTAAAGTACGATAAGCTCCCGAAATCTGGTAAACATCGCCAAAGGATCTAAATATTTTTAAAGACCGTTTTGCAAGATTAACTGGTAAAAGATCATAAGACACATCCTGAACATTAAGATACTTTATTGACTGCAAATTATTTTTAATCAGGAACTTACGATCATTAACATCAAGTAAATGTTCACTTAGTGATTGTAAGGAATTGGCTCTCCAAAATGGATATCGATCACCTGCCATAGCATAACACAACAACAAATATTCAAATTCCTTTTGAATTATAGTTTGATGCGATGTTCCCTCAATGGCATCACCAGCGCCCATATTATATAAATAACTAAGATACTGAGCTGTGTCTTTTGCTATATCATCAGGATTAATCTTTTTAAGTTCTGCAATAAAAGGTCTATGTTGACCAACATAATAATAATAAGTTGCTGCTACAATATGAAACTCAGACTTAGCATACCTAAAACGAAATTTCTGACGAGCTGTTAGTAAATCTATCTCCTCCTGAATGCGTGACATTCTTTCTAAAGCTCTCTCCTGATATACATAGAAATCTTTGTTGTGAGACTGACGCTGACACAAACGCATATTAAGAATATCAGAAATCAGGAGTTCAACCTGATTATCGGCAGAAGACGCCTCAAGAAGCAGTTTGGAAGCATTAGCGTAACGCATACGAGCAATGCTTACAAAAGCCATATTATTCAGAGCCTCAGCCTTACCATCATCATACCCCTCATCGAGTGACATCATATAGGCACGATAAGCTATCGAACGCGCAGAATCAAGATTAAGATAATGATATGCATAAGAAATACTATTCAACTTGTCGATTTCATTCTTATGCTTAGGCGAACAAGCTGAAATTAAAAAAGAAAGCCCATCATCAAAATGATGACAGCGCTCTTAATATTATAATTAAGCGCGAGCTTTTGCGATATAACCAAGAGCCTCAACACACTTATCTGTAATTGCTTTCCAGTTTTGAGATTTAACAACATCACCAGGGAAGAGTTTAGAACCCATACCTACGCACATTACACCAGCCTTAATCCACTCTGTAAGGTTTGCCTCTGTAGGTTCAACTGCACCAGTAACCATAATGTTGCTCCAACGCAATGGACCAAGCACATTCTTAACAAATGAAGGACCACCTACATTACCAGCAGGGAACACCTTAGTTACATCACAACCAGCAGCCTGTGCATTACTCATCTCAGATACAGAGCCACAACCTGGAGAATAAGGTACCAAGCGACGGTTACATACTGGAGCAACTTCTGGGTTGAAGTTTGGACCAACGATGAAGTTTGCACCCAACTGAATGTAAAGAGCTGCAGTAGGAGCATCAATTACTGTACCTGCACCAAGAATCATCTCTGGACATTCTTTGTCTGCCCATTTTACCAACTCACCGAAAATTTCGTGAGCAAAGTCACCACGGTTAGTAAACTCGAATACACGAACACCGCCTTCGTAGCAAGCTTTGATTACATTTTTACAAACATCGATATCCTTGTTGAAGAATACAGGAACCATACCTGTTTCCTTCATAGCAGTCATCACCTGGATCTTACTAAATTTAGCCATAATATTCTTTAAAAGATGCCAAGTCGCCCGAAAGCGACCTGGCTTTATTATAATGTTTTATTATTATTTAATTATAACAAATTAACGCTGTACGCGACCATTTGCATTACCACCAGCAAGGCTCTCTACCTCATCAGCATTTACAAGGTTGAAGTCACCTGGAATTGTGTGCTTCAATGCAGAAGCAGCAACAGCAAACTCAAGAGCTTCACCCTGAGTTTCCTTAGTCAACAAGCCATGAATCAAGCCACCAGCAAAAGAGTCACCACCACCAACACGGTCGATAATAGGATTGATATCATAGTGCTTGCTCTCGTAGAACTCCTTACCATTGTAGATCAAAGCTTTCCAGCCATTGTAAGTTGCAGAGTAAGACTCACGAAGAGTTGAAACTACATACTTGAAGCCAAACTCCTTAGCCATCTGCTCGAAGATCTTGTGATAACCAGCAGCATCAGTCTTACCACCTTCAACGTCTGCATCTGGTGTAAAGCCTAAGCAAAGAGCAGCATCTTCCTCGTTACCGATACATACATCTACGTACTGCATCAAAGGACGCATAACAGAGATAGCCTTCTCTGATGTCCAAAGCTTCTTACGGAAGTTAAGGTCAACTGATACTGTCACACCATGACGATGAGCAGCCTCACAAGCCAACTTTGTCAACTCAGCAGCCTTGTCACTAATAGCAGGTGTAATACCACTCCAGTGGAACCAAGAAGCACCTTCCATGATTGCGTCGAAATCGAAATCAGATGGATCAGCCTCTGCGATTGAACTATGAGCACGGTCATAGATAACCTTAGAAGGACGCATAGAAGCACCTGTCTCTGCGTAGTACAAGCCTACACGCTCACCACCACGAGCAATAAAATCTGTATGAACACCATAACGACGAAGAGCGTTAACAGCAATCTGACCAATCTCGTGTTTAGGAAGTTTAGATACGAAATATGCATCATGACCATAGTTTGAAACACTAACAGCTACGTTAGCCTCACCACCACCAGGGATAATACGGAAAGAATCACTCTGAATGAAACGATCATTACCTTCTGGAGAAAGACGGAGCATGATCTCACCTAATGTTACAATTTTTGCCATTTCTTAATTTTTTTAATATAGTTTGTTTGTAATCAAATTCCTTTTTGTTTTGTTTTACCGGACAAAAATACTGATTATTTTGCAAATTAAGAAATAAAATCTCAAAAAAATAGTTTGAAGGGCAAAATAAAGGGTTGTGCAAACACACAAATCAAGTTTTTTTGTTATATTTGTACCGAAATTAAAATTATGTGTACGAACACACAGGTATAGAAACATAGCAAAACTATTTATAAAAGGAAAATCTCTATGGCATCCAAAATTCGAATTAAAGATATTGCAGAAAGAGCCGGCGTTTCTGTTGGTACAGTAGACCGTGTACTGCACAATCGACCAAATGTTTCAAAATCTGCTCTTGAAAAAGTAAGTAAAGCTCTTCAGGAGATGAACTATCAACCAAATATGTATGCTAGTGCTTTAGCATACAATAAATCATATACCTTTTATATTTTAATGCCAAAACACGAATCAGAAGCATATTGGGAAGAAATCGAAGAGGGTGCCAAAAAAGCGGAAGAAACGAGACGAGACTTCCATATTGATATCGAAATCAGATATTATGAGCGTTTCGATCAAAAATCTTTCGAGACCCAATCGCAGGAAGTACTGAATAATAATCCTGAGGGTGTGGTCGTCGTACCATCTGCTTTAGCATCAACTAAGAAATTCACAGATCAGCTACATGAGCAAAATATTCCTTTTGTAATGCTTGACTCATATATGCCTGACTTAAAACCATTAGCATTTTATGGACAAGATTCTTTCAGTAGTGGATATTTTGCTGCGAAAATGCTAATGCTAATTGCTAGTCAGGAGGAAGAGATTATGCTCATGAAGCAGACTAAAGATGGT
Organism: Segatella baroniae B14; assembly: GCF_022024235.1. Lineage (GTDB taxonomy): Bacteria > Bacteroidota > Bacteroidia > Bacteroidales > Bacteroidaceae > Prevotella > Prevotella bryantii. Next base: position 692,891 of record NZ_CP091799.1, on the reverse strand, counting down.
GTGGTTATGAGTAAACAACAGGACAACCGTGAAGTGGGTTTTCGTCATTACATGCATGACCACTTTCCAAATATAAAAATCATCGATTTGGATTTACCACTTGATGGCACCAAAAAGAGTTATGCACAGATATTAGAGCATTTCTTCACAGATCATCCACATATTCATCATTGTATAACATTGTCGTCTAAAGCACACTTAGTTGGTGAATTTCTTTTAAGAACCAATCGCCGTGATATTCAAATTATGGGATATGACATGGTTGCCAAGAACGCTCAATGTCTTCGTGAAGGAAGCATATCATTCTTAATAGCCCAACACGCATATATGCAAGGATATTCTTGCATAGATACTCTATTTAAGGCAATCGTACTGAAGAAAAAAATTACTCCTGTTAATTATATGCCAATTGAGCTGCTCTGCAAAGAAAATGTAGATTTTTATCGCAGAACTCAACTCTAATTAAAAAAATAAGAAATAATACATATTAATAAATAACATTTTAAGAACAAGATCTACAATGAAACAATCATCTTTTATCAAGATTAACCCAGCAGACAGTGTTGTGGTTTGTCTACGTCCTTTTACTAAAGGTGAAGAGATTGAGGTCGATGGTAAAACCATTACTCTGTTACAAGACACTCCAGCAGGACACAAAGTTCTGATTAATGATGCCTCAGAAGGTACAGATATCATTAAGTATGGTTACCCTATCGGCCATGCAAAAAAGGATTTAAAACAAGGAGAATGGGTTAACGAGAATAATTTGAAAACTAATTTGGCAGGAACTTTGGAATATACATACAATCCTGTTAAAGAAGAGCTCAATATTGCACTCGAAAATCGTACATTTAAAGGTTATGTGCGAAAAAATGGTGAAGTCGGTACTCGTAACGAAATTTGGGTAGTCCCAACTGTTGGCTGTGTTAATGGCATCGCAGAAAGAATCGTTAAAAAACTTCAGGAAGAAACAAAAAGTGAAGGCATCGATGCAATCTTTGCATGGCATCATAATTATGGTTGTTCACAATTGGGTGACGATCATGAAAATACCCGCAAGATACTACGTGACATTTGTTTACACCCTAACGCTGGTGGTGTATTGGTATTATCTTTGGGTTGTGAAAACAATCAGCCAGAAGACTTTATGGCTACACTTGGAGACTACGACAAGGACAGAGTTAAACTTGTTGTAACTCAACGAGTTGAAGGTGATGAAGTAGAGGAATGCATGAACGTATTACGCGATCTCTATGCAAAGGCTAAGGAAGATAAACGTGAAGATGTACCAGTAAGTAAGCTACGTGTAGGTTTGAAATGTGGAGGTTCTGATGGCTTCTCTGGCATCACAGCAAATCCATTGGTTGGAGAACTTTCAGACTGGATTGTAGCTCAAGGCGGTACATCAATCTTAACAGAAGTACCAGAAATGTTTGGTGCAGAAACTATCTTAATGAATAGATGTAAGACCCCTGAACTGTTTGAGAAGACCGTTAGCCTAATCAACAATTTCAAAGAATATTTCCTATCACATGGCGAACCTGTAGGTGAAAATCCTTCTCCAGGTAATAAAGCTGGTGGTATTTCTACTTTGGAAGACAAGGCTCTAGGCTGTACTCAGAAGTGTGGTCGCGCTCCTGTAAGTGGTGTGCTAGAATATGCAGAACGCCTTCAAACTACAGGTTTGAATCTACTTTCAGCTCCAGGAAATGACCTCGTTGCTTCTACAGCTTTGGCATCATCAGGCTGTCAGATCGTCTTGTTCACAACTGGTCGTGGTACTCCATTCGGCACTTTCGTACCAACAATGAAGATTTCTACAAACAGCAATCTATATAATCGCAAACCAAATTGGATAGATTTCAACGCTGGCGCACTTGTAGAAGGCACAGAAATGAAAGATCTCGTAAAACAGTTTATTGATAAAGTCATCGCTATTGCCAGTGGAGAACCAGCACGCAACGAAATTAATGGTTATCGTGAAATTTCCATTTTCAAAAATGGTGTAACACTGTAAACCATCTAATATTACTAGATACATGAGCAATAAAAAAGGTTTGTTGGCACTTTCACCTCTCATTATATTGATAGGGTTCATAATTATCTTCACAATGTACTCAACAGAGCACTATGGCGAAGAAAACAACTTATCACTGATTGTAGCATTTATGATATCAAGTATCTATGCTGTCATTATTTCAGGTGGTATTCCTCTGTATAAACGTATCGATATGTATAGCAAGGGGGCAGGTGCCAGCAATCTTATGCTCATGTTATGGATATATGTTTTAGCAGGAGCATTTGCAGCTTCAGCTAAAGGTATGGGAGCAATTGATGCAACCGTAAATTTAACTTTATGCATATTACCAGCAAACCTTATTCTGCCAGGATTATTCTTAGCAGCCTGTTTTATATCTTTATCTATTGGCACTAGCGTTGGAACTATTGTTGCACTTGTGCCTATAGCAGCAGGACTGGCCAATTCTACAGGGAGTAATCTTGGACTAATGACAGCTGTCATTGTAGGCGGTGCCTATTTTGGCGATAATTTGTCTTTTATTTCAGATACAACTGTTGTCGCTACCCAAACACAAGGTTGTAAAATGAATGACAAGTTTAAAGCCAATTTTCAAATCGTAGCTCCAGCAGCTATAATTGTACTTGTTATCTATACAATACTCGGTTCTAATATAAAATTGCCAGCCAATATACCTGATATAGAATATATCAAAGTCCTACCCTATCTAGCGGTCTTAGTTACAGCTATTCTAGGAATGAACGTCATGGCTGTATTGACATTAGGAACGATTCTTTGTGGTATAATTGGAATCACTTATAATTTTTTTGATGCCTCTCAAGCCTATAATACCTTTGGCTGGTTTATTTCCATGAGTAACGGGGTTATCGGCATGGGAGAACTTATTATCATTGCCATGATGGCAGGTGGAATGTTAGAAATTATAAGGACAAACGGAGGAATTGACTATATTATTGAGAATATCACCAAACATGTTAACAGCAAGCGAGGAGCCGAATTATCTATTGCAGCCTTAGTTTCTCTAGTCAACGTCTGCACAGCCAACAATACAATTGCAATTCTAACCGTAGGCAATATTTCTAAAAAAATCGGTGACCAATATGGAGTGGATAATCGTAAAGCGGCAAGTATTCTTGATACTTTTTCATGTTTTATACAAGGTATCATCCCTTACAGTGTACAAATGCTTATAGCAGCAGGACTGGCCAGCGTTAGTCCATTACATATTTTACCATACCTGTATTATCCATTTGCGATAGGCTTTTTTGGCTTAGGAGCTATACTATTAAGATATCCTAAAAAATTGAGTTAACTTTATGATGAACTTTATTCAAAGAAACATCTTCATTCAACTTCGGGCAAATAAATTCCATACTAACGAACACATGGAAGACATGACAAATTATAAGAAGCAAAAAATAGCCAATATAATGAAAAATATGGAAGATCTGCCTGAAGGAGAAGTTCGTTTGAGCAATCCTATACTCAATAAAAGGCTTAATAAAGTTATGGACGACGAACGCCATGCTATAGATACTTCTATCGAAAGTCTAGACCTTTTACGTATCATCATAGCCAACATCGATAGTATAATGAACCATTGTATATCTATCAAAGGGATCATTAAATTAGGTAATTATTTAAGGACTAAAGGTGACAAAGTTGATTTTGTAAAAATCGACACATGGCTATCAAAACTACACATCCAGCGTATTGCTCAATTTCAAGGAAGTATTCTTATACAACTGTTCAACTTTGAAATCGATGAAATACCATTTGTACGAAGAATAGAAAAGAAAGCAGAAAAATTAACATTGCAAAGTTTGAATATGAATCTTCAAGATTTACAGGAAGACTGGCATTTTAAGCAAAGTAGTACTGGATTTGTTCAAAATAATAATAAGGTATTACGACGAAATCTTAATCATAGCCTACATTATTTTAACTATGCACCTATTGAAACTATCAGCCATTTCTTTTTAAAATTTGCACATAGCCTCTCAGAAATCGAAGAATAGAAATATTGAAAAGATGTAAAATAATAACTATAGCTTACACGCATATAGTTTCTTTTTAGTATCTTTGCAATCATGAATCGAATTCTATTAATTATATTAAACATATTCTTCTCTTTCAGTATGCAGGCGCAAGTACAATGCGAAGATACTTGCAGTCACATACATGGTATAGATTTAAGCCATTATCAAGGTAACGTGTTTTGGGAAACCATTGGCAATAATTCAAAAATGGCCTATGTATACCTTAAGGCGACAGAAGGAGGTAATAATATAGACAGTAAATATAAAACAAATATTGATCTAGCTCATCAATATGGATTAAAGGTTGGTTCATACCACTTTTATAGACCCAAAATAGAACAAGAAAAGCAATTAACTAATTTCATGGCTCAATGTCGTCCTGGTGATCAAGACTTATTGCCGATGATAGATATCGAAACAAAAAGTGGATTACCGACTCAGGAATTTAGAGATAGCTTATTTAAATTTTTGACACTTGTAGAAAAAGCATATCATCAAAAGCCTCTTTTATATACAGGTACAAATTTTTATAACAACTATTTACTTGGCACCTTAGACGGATACAAAGTCATGATTGCACAATATAATAATCGCCCACCAAAACTGGCGGACAATTTTGAATATATTATGTGGCAATATACTGGTAAAGGTCGGCTTAATGGCATTAATGGTTATGTAGATAAAAGCCGATTTATGGGAAAACATCGTTTAAGAGAAATAAGATTTAGACATAGATAAAACATTTAAATATCATGGCAATTATTAAATGTCCTGAGTGTGGTCACCAAATTAGTGACAAAGCTCCAATATGCCCGAGTTGTGGCGTTGAAATTTCAGGTAAAGTCATTAAGTGCACTAATTGTGGAGAAATATACTTTAATGACGAAGAATGCTGTCCTAACTGTCATCAACCATCTGTTCGCTATCGTACAACAGAAAATATGACAAATCCACAAGAGACGTTGCGTTCTGCTGTACCTCCTATCATTCCACAAAACGTACAGACAAAATCTGAAACCGTAAGACAAAACTCTCCATCATCACACGGTGGTAATACCTCGGATATTTCAACCCCACCTATTCCACCTACAAACAGTCAATTTGAGCAGAAAAAAAATAATAACAATAAATATATTTGGATTTCTATTGTTATTGCATTGATAGTATGTGCAACATGCTTCTATTTCTATAGTAATGCAAAAGATAATCAAGAGCAGGAAGACTATGAATATGCAATGCAAAGTACTGATCCTGCTGTACTTCAAAGCTATCTCGATAAATATAAAGATGCAGACCAAGCTCATATTGACTCTATTCAAAGCCATCTGGAAATACTTAAACATAAAGATGACGATTGGAATAATGCTGTTATAAGTGGTAGTCGTTCTGCATTAGAAGATTATATTCGAAATAATCCAGACTCTCCTCACAAACAAGAAGCTTTAAACAAGATTGACTCTTTAGATTGGATTTCAGCATCCAATGAAAATACGATTGACGCTTATCAACAATATCTGTCAAACCATGTTGACGGCATACATATCGATGAAGCTAATGAAGCCATGAAGAAAATAAAATCTAAAGAAGTGCAATCTGATGAGAAACAAATGATAAGCGGACTATTTCGCAAGTTCTTCCAAAGTGTGAATTCACGCAACGAACTTGGATTGACAGCTACCGTTGAAGAGGTAATGACATCATTCCTTGGCAAACACATGGCTACAAAAAGTGATGTTGCATCTTTCATAGATAAGATTTACAAAGATGACATTACAAACATGAATTTTAAAATCAATAATGATTATAAGATTAAGAAAAAAGAAGTAGGCGAAGACGAATTCGAATATCAAGTAGAATTTACTGCAGAACAAAGTATAGAACGTACGAATCCAGAATTACCTACAAACAATCATTTCAGAATTAACGCAAAAGTTTCTCCTGACGGTAAAATTTCAGAAATGAACATGGTAAAAATCATCAAATAATCAATTTTGATCTCAATAAAAAAAAGCTATCTTGTAATAGATAGCTTTTTTTTATTGATTCTGCATTTGGCGAAGCAAATCTTTCTGTCGTTCTGTCAGATTGGTTGGCAATTTTACATTATAAGTAATAATCAAATCGCCAAATGTACCATCTCCCCTATCATAACCTTTGCCACGGACCCGAACTTTAGCACCAGGTTGAGTTTCAGGCTTTACTTTTAGCTTAATTTTCTGTCCATTACTCAATTGAATAACAACCTCACCACCAAGCATAGCTGTATAAAGATCGATACTAACCTTGGCTTCCATTTCTCCAGAATTTTGTCTAGCTCTGCCGTTAAAGCCACCGCCAAAGCCTGCAGAACGGAAAGAAGAACTACGGCCACCACCGCCAAAAAGATCTTGGAAAAAGCTAGAAAAACCACCGCCTCCTCCAAAGGAATTGAAATCAAAACCTTCAAAAGGATTGCCACCAGCATTTCCTCCGCCAAATCCGCCGAAGCCTCCAGCATTTTCATAAGCTTCTGCGTTTTTCCATTGCTCACCATATTTATCATACTTAGCTCGCTTTTCAGGCTTTGAAAGAACCTCATAAGCCTCATTTAAAGCCTGAAACTTAGCTTTGGCCTTAGGATCATCTGGATGAAGATCTGGATGAAATTGCTTTGCCCTTTTGACATACGCTCTACGAATATCCTTTTGAGGGATATCCTTCTTTACACCTAGAATTTTGTAGTAATCGATAAATGCCATAATTCTTATATTTTATTTTATGAAATAAACAGCAAATAGTGTGCCTATATTACTAAAAATTAGTATTTTTGCAAAATAATTAAAATATGTATAATGAAAAAAATTCTATCAGCATGCCTGTTAGCATGTTGCTTATTTCAGCCTGTGACAGCAAAAACAAAAAAAATTACTCTACGCGTAATTGAAACAACCGATGTTCATGGTTCGTTTTTTCCTTATGATTTCATTACACGCAAGCCTCTTTCTGGTACATTAGCAAGAGTAAGTAACTATGTAAAAAATGTCAGAAAGCAACTTGGTGATAATGTTATTCTATTAGAGAATGGTGACATTCTGCAAGGACAACCAACTTGTTATTATTACAATTATATCAATACTAATACAACAAACGTTGCTTCGGACTTAGTGAATTATATGAAATATGATGCACAAGGTATTGGTAATCACGATGTAGAAACAGGTCATGCTTGCTATGACAAATGGATCAAAGAACTAAACTGCCCAGTTCTTGCTGCAAACATGATAGATAACAAAACTGGTAATCCATATGTCAAACCTTATGTTATTCTTGAGAAAGAAGGCGCCAAGATAGCAATTTTGGGATTAATTACTCCAGCTATTCCAAATTGGTTGACTGAAAATATTTGGAGTGGCATACACTTCGAAGACATGGAAACCTCTGCAAAAAAATGGATAAAAATTATCCAAGATAAAGAAAAGCCGGATGTTATTATCGGCTTGTTTCATAGCGGTGCAAAAGGAGGTATAATAACACCAGAATATAAGGAAGACGCATCTTTAGATGTTGCTATAAATGTTCCCGGCTTTGATTTGATTATGTTTGGACATGATCATACACGAAGTAATCAATTTGTAACTAATATCGAAGGAAAAAAAGTATTATGCATTGACCCAGCAAATAATGCCAAGAGCATTGCTGATGTCGAATTGGTCCTTACCATGGATCAAAAAAAAATAAATGGCAAAAAACAGTGGATAAGAAAAGATCTTTCGATTAAAAACGTTTTAACAGATATAACCAAAGAGCCTTTGGACCAAGACTTTATGGAGCACTTCAGTAAACAAATTGAAGAGGTTAAAGGATACGTTAACCGAAAAATTGGTGAAATAACAAGCACCATAAGTACTCGAGATGGTTTCTTTGGCAGCTGTGCGTTCACGGATTTAATCCTAAACTTGGAATTACAAATAACCAAAGCTGATATCGCTTTTAACGCACCAATTAATTTTGACTCACACATACAACAAGGCCCAATCTATGTAGGCGATATGTTTAATCTCTACAAATTCGAGAATCAACTCTATGTAATGCGCCTTACGGGTGAGGAAATCAGAAAGCACCTAGAAATGAGTTACGACCTATGGGTTAACACGATGAAAAGTCCAGAGGATCATTTATTGCTTCTTAGCGAAAGTACTAAAGGCGACCAGCAACGCTTAGGCTTTAAAAATTTCTCTTTTAACTTTGATAGTGCTGCAGGTATAGATTATGAAGTTGACGTAACCAAGCCAAATGGTCAAAAGGTTCATATTTTAAAAATGAGCAATGGACAACCTTTTGATGAAAAGAAATGGTACAATGTTGCTATTAATAGTTATCGTGGAAATGGTGGTGGCGAGCTTCTAACTAAGGGCGCAGGGATTCCTCGCGATAGTTTAAAAAATAGAATTATCTGGCGCAGTGAACGTGACCAACGCTATTATCTTATGGAAGAAATAGAAAAAATAAAAGTACTTTACCCTAAAGCAAACAATAACTGGAAATTTGTGCCAGAAAAATGGGTAAAACCTGCTGCCAAACGAGATTATGACATTCTCTTTGGTGAAAGAAAAGAATAAACACAAACACATGAAACAATATTATTTTATTTTTTGCAAGTCAGATCTCCTGCTTGAGGTTCTTCCAGATGGCACCTATACGATTCCATACCACAGTGAATCACCTATCCAAACTAAAGCATGGACACATGTCATGAATATCTCTCCTATGGATGACGGAATTGAAGTAAAGACTTTCAAGATTAATAATCCGTCAGAAATCGAAGATATAACAAAGGGATATCTTCAAGAAGGACATTCCTTTGAGATGTGTCCACTAAGACAGAGCTATTATAAAATCTCAAAGGATTTATACAATAAAGCAGGAAAGTGCTTTGAATTGATATATTGGGATCAAAATTCACAATTCTGTGGAGTATGTGGTGCTCCTATGAAAATGCACACTGACATCAGTAAACGTTGCACCAACTGTGGAAAAGAAATATGGCCGTTACTAGGTACTGCTGTTATTGTTTTAATACACAAAGGTAACGAAGTTTTATTGGTTAGAGCAAAAAATTTTAGGTCCGATTTTTATGGACTAGTAGCAGGATTTGTTGAGACAGGTGAAACTCTTGAACATGCTGTTCACAGAGAAGTAATGGAGGAAACTGGCCTTAATATAGGAAACTTAAAATATTTTGGTAGCCAAGCATGGCCTTATCCATGCGGATTAATGGTTGGTTACAATGCTGATTATATTAGCGGAGATATTCATATTCAGAAGGAAGAATTAGCACGGGCAAGCTGGTTTACAAAAGATAATTTACCCAAAATTCCAGAAAAGTTGAGTATTGCAAGACAAATACTGGATGATTGGATTACAAACGGACCAGGACATTCTTCTGAAATAATTAAATAAGAAACAATAGGCATAGCTAATTATAGAGCTATGCCTTTTTATATATAGTATTATTAGTAATATCATAAAATTATATATTTAAATCAGATCACGAACTAATATTGAGTCCCACTGTTTTATTTGTTTACTGTAAAGTTCAGCTATTTTTTTTATCATGAGATTATCGTGCGGTATTTTTGACTTCAAAACTAATTTAGTATCAGTATTCTCAGCCACGTTGTCTAAAGCATAAACCATCTTACCCATAGATAGCTGATCCGTTTCACATATAGATTCCCACACAATCTTATCTGTAGCTAAATCAACATATTGTTGCAAAAGCCCTGCCCGTCTTAAATTATCAAGAACATCCAACACTATTCGTATGGGCAATTGTATCCTATGGGTAATTTCGATTGCAGATAAAGCTTTATTCTCATTACGCTTTGCCTGGCTAATATGAGCTAGTATTAATCCAGAAATTATCATCAAATCATAATGGCATATTTCAGATGTTTTCAAAAAATAAGCATAATAATCATCATTCTGATTAGCATAACACAACTCACCAAAAAAAAGAATAATATACCATGAAGCTAGCATCCATATCATAAATAAAGGAATAACAGCAAATGAACCATATATAGCATTATAACTAGTTAGAAAAATTTGACCATGTATATAAAAATATTGCAATGCTAACATAAACGCAGATGCGAACATACTTGGAATTATTGTACAACTCAACTTCACATGGGTATTTGGAACATACATATTAACTCCTATAAAAACAGCTGTCAGTAGCAACCACGGTGAAACCACGCGAATCAGAAAACGAAATATACCATCGAGTAGTAAGAAATCAGGAATACGATCTAACACACCAAAGACTAGAACACTAGTACTAGATAGTATAATCAAGATGACTGGTATCAAAAAAATCATCGCTGTATAATCTATTATTAAACGTCCCACTGAACGTTGACGATCAACATGCCATATTATATCAAAAACCATCTCTATATTTCGAATAAGAGATAATATACTATATAGCATAACTAATATTCCAAGACCTATCAAAATTCCTGTTTGAGCTTGATTAAGGTAAGAATCTGCCATTGTAAACAGCTCATCTGCCACTTGAGGTTGAGACTTAAATACCTGTCTTAGAATGTTGTCAACATACATAGAAAGGCCAAAAGCTCTCCCTACTGCAAAAAACATGGCCAATATTGGTACAAGCGCCAATATCGTACTAAAAGATAATTGCGTGGCATAATCCATATGGCCTCTAAGAAAAAAATATCGACATGATACTAATATTTTTCGTGATATTGATTTGCCCCACTGCTGAATTTTAGAGGATCCATTATTTTCCCAAATATCAACTTTTGAAAACTTCCATATTTTGTCTAATAGTCTCATTGGCGCTTAAATTCTTAATAAACACAAATATAGTAATTTTTAAAATAAATGCGTACCTTTGTGCTCAATAAATTATCAAATAGAACAAGCATATATCTCAATAATTATGAATTCAAAAAATAAAATAGTTATCCTTATATTATGGTATACAATATCTACCCTATCATCATATGCACAAACCAAAGATACAATTACACTAGAATCCTTCTTTCAAAACGAAAAAAACATAATAGAAAAACACAGAATACTATGCAAAGAAAAATATAACGATTATATTGCAACTACTACAGAAAAAGTATTAAATGACTTATTGGCCTATAAATTGCCAAATAAAACATCAGAGGGCATTACCAAATACTACCAAAATATATGTGCAAGCAATCTTAAAATAGAAGATATTAAACAACCTATCACAAAACAAATAAATGAACTCATAAAAGAGATTATCACAGAACGAAAAAAGTATATACTATATGTTACAAGAAACCATATTTATGCCAACAAATATCATGCAGCAAGTATAAAATTCATCATAAAAAGAAAAACCGTAGATTGCCCCATCGATTTATTTATGAAAATCATTAACCACCCGATACCTATAGACTGGTCAAGTTTAGGCTTTAACCTATCATCATTATCTAAACCAGGAACAGGACAATTATTACTTAATCAAAAAGAATTAATATCTGCTCAACAAATAGCAAAAAACGAAGATTCAAAGTTTATTGGACCTATAATTAATCAAATAGCTTTATCTACTTCAACAAACATCAAGAATTCGTTATATTACACTACAGATCAAGTATTTGACGATGTAGAAAAAATAATCATTAAATATGAGCCAAACTTTTCGAAATATATTCATGAGGCAAATTAGAAAACCAGATTACTTCAATTTTACAAAAAAGGTTTAATAAATTATGTTTTTTCTCAAAAATATAGTTTTTTGAGAAAATTATCAGATAAAAAAGAGCGTAGATAAAAAAAAATATATTATATTTGCAAAAGTTATGAGGATGTTGATTCTTCATAATTTACATAATAAGGATATAATAGATGTTTGATGCGAATATAAATTTAAGAGCGAATTTATTTCTCAATTGTTAATTAATGACACATGTTAAAGGTGCTTTGGGTAAAACTGGAGCACCCTTTTTTTATAAAAAAATTGTCCCTAATTTCATTTTGTGAAATTAGGGACAATTTAATATTACACTTGTTAAAAACTATCATCGAATACGATCTGCAGCTTTAACCAAAGCCTCATCAGCCTCAATGCTCTTCTTTGCCATAACAGTTAATATAACAGCTATCAAGGGTAAGCATGAAGCAAATGCCATATGATATTCCCCTTTTAAATCACCAATAAGCCCTTGAGTAAATGAAATAAAATATACATACCATACTAAGATTAAGATATTACTTCCGATACATAATTTTATTTGCAGCGTACGATTATTGAAAAGGAAAATATTAACAAGATCAACGATTGCAGATAGCGTCAATATCAAACACAAGGGCCAAGAAACAAATTCCAAATTACCATTTAAATCCTTTACACCCAAATTAAAGAGTCTTCCCCCTAAGCCCAAAGAATCAGACTCTAAAGTAGCAATTGGGAAAAAAAGACAAACAACTATTGCAACAATAGCGAAAAATAAAAAAAGTGTTTGTTTGCGCTGAATCATAATCTATTATGCTTCGTTTACTTTTTCCTTGCTTGGATCACGAAAATAAACATTACCCTCAATAAACTCCTGTGTTGCCAACAATGTTGGTTTAGGCAATTTTTCGTAGTAACGAGAAATTTCAATCTGCTCACGATTTTCAAAAACTTCCTCGAGGCTATCATTATAAGAAGCAAATTCTGCTAATTTCTTATTCAAGTCTTGTTTGATTTCAGCAGCAATCTGATTACTACGCTTAGCGATAATAGCAACACTCTCGTAGAGATTATCTGTTTCTTTCCAGAGAGTTGTAATGTCTCGTGTTACGGTTGATACCGGTGCTTTTGATTTTTTATAATCCATATTTATACGTTGAATTTAAATTTCTTAATTTAATGACATCTCTTTATGAGAGGATATATACTCTTTACATTTTTCAATATATGATTCAGCTGTTTTTCTCTCCTTCGAATCAGGATATTCATTAATAAAGCCGTAGCATTCATCCTCTGCATCTTGGAAACGCTCATATTTTCTCTCATCTACACTCATTTTAGCAAGTTCAAACTTACTTTTCATAATAAGTGTGGCAAACTCTTCACGATTATCACTATATGGATAATCCTTTAAAGCATTTTGAGAAGTAATAACACATGCTTCATAATTATTACCACCATTTGTACAATTACCAAAATAGGAGCCTAAATTATAATAGAGACGAGCATTATAAAGCTCTTTCAAAACTAGCTTATCCTGTAATTCAAATAGACGTTTCTGAGCAGTTGGCTTCATTTTACCGTCTGGATAAACATCTAAATATTCTTGAAAAGCTGATATAGCTGCTATCGTACCACTTTGATCAAGCCTAGGCTCAGGAGTACTCATAAATAAACTCTGTCCTACATAATACTCTGCCATCTCCGAATATGTGCCATGAGGATAAGAAGAAAAATACTTCTTAAAATATTCTGAAGCTGTCTCATAATCTTTCAAACAATATTCAGACATAGCCAACATATAAAGACTTTCTTGGGCATTCTCAGTACCCTTCTCTAATGTTACCAATTCTTGCAACAGAGCTACAGCCTTACTGTATTTGCCATTTGCAAACATTTCCTTGGCATATTCATATTTATAATGAAAATCATCAGACTTATATACCTGATTAAATTCTCGGGCACAACTTGAAAACAAGAGTACCAATGCTATTGCTGATAGAAATACTTTCTTCATTATATTTTTTGCACTTTTGAGATGCAAAAATACAATCTTTTTACCGATTTACAAAGTAAAAAATGTTTTTTTTGGCAAATTATTAATCTTTATAACTCATATTAATTGATAAATTCGTAATTTTGCAAAATATGAACTTTAATTTAACATCAAATTACAAACCTACTGGCGATCAGCCACAAGCAATTAAGCAATTAGTAGAAGGGATCGAACAAGGAGTACCCGCACAAGTTCTTCTAGGCGTAACAGGCTCTGGTAAAACTTTTACCATGGCTAATGTAATAGCTAAAGTAAATAAACCGACTTTAATCTTGAGTCATAATAAGACCCTAGCAGCTCAATTATACCAAGAAATGAAAGGCTTTTTTCCTAATAATGCCGTTGAATATTATGTTAGCTATTATGACTATTATCAACCTGAAGCTTACCTACCTACATCAGATACTTATATAGAAAAAGATTTAGCTATAAACGAGGATATTGACAAACTAAGACTTGGTGCTGTATCAGCTTTATTATCAGGGAGAAAAGATGTAATCGTTGTATCTTCTGTATCATGTATTTATGGTATGGGAGGCCCAGTGGCTATGCAGGAAAGTATAATCAAATTAAAAAAAGGACAAATCATTGATCGTAACGAATTCTTACGAAAGCTGGTTGACGATTTATATGTAAGAAACGACATAGAACTTCATCGTGGTAATTTTAGAGTAAAAGGAGAAACTGTAGATATCGCTATGGCTTATTCTGATAATATTCTACGAGTAAGTTGGTGGGACGATGAAATTGATTCTATAGAAGAAGTTGACTCTGTATCGTTTCACAGAATTGAGAGTTTTGAACAATACGAAATATATCCAGCCAATTTATTTATTACCACTAAAGAGCAAACAGAACATGGTATTCGCATGATTCAAGATGACTTGGTCAAACAAGTTGACTATTTCAATGAAATCGGGGACCATATAAAGGCACAGCGAATCAAAGAACGTGTAGAATACGATATTGAAATGATTAAAGAACTTGGGCATTGTTCGGGTATTGAGAATTATTCCCGATATTTCGATGGTAGACAAGCTGGAGACCGTCCGTATTGCCTTTTAGATTTTTTCCCAAAAGATTATCTGCTTATAGTAGACGAAAGCCATGTCAGCATTCCACAGATTGGAGCCATGTATGGCGGTGATCGTGCCAGAAAACAAAACTTAGTAGAATATGGATTCCGACTTCCTGCAGCATTTGATAACCGCCCATTAAAATTTGAAGAATTCCATGAGTTACTGAACCAGGCAATATATGTATCAGCCACACCTGCTAACTATGAATTAGAAGAATCTGAAGGTATTGTCGTCGAACAATTAATTAGACCAACAGGTCTCCTTGACCCTGAAATTGAAGTAAGACCTAGTGAAAATCAGATAGACGATCTCATGGATGAAATTCTCACGCGTATTCATCGAAACGAACGTGTACTAATAACAACGCTTACGAAAAGAATGGCCGAAGAATTAACAGAGTATCTTTTAAATCACAATGTAAAATCCGCATACATTCATAGTGATGTTGCTACTCTAGACCGAATTAAGATCATGAACGATTTAAGAGCAGGAACTTACGATGTATTAGTTGGAGTAAATCTTTTACGAGAAGGATTGGATTTACCAGAAGTCTCTTTAGTCGCTATACTCGACGCTGACAAAGAAGGTTTTTTAAGAAGTCATAGAAGTTTAACTCAGACTGCAGGTAGAGCTGCTCGAAATATACATGGTAAAGTAATCATGTATGCAGACAATATTACCGAAAGTATGCAAAAAACTATAGACGAGACTGCAAGAAGACGAATGATACAGATGAAATATAATGAAGAACATGGTATCACTCCTCAACAGATTGTCAAAGAAATCAAGAACGAACTAGCATCTGTTAGCAACGAAAACGAACCCGCTAGAACTCGCAATATGGATAAAACAAACAATGTTTATCATGAGTCTGAAGTTGGTACATTTGCAGCTGACCCAATTGTATTAAATATGACTAAAGAGCAACTTGAAAAGAGTATAGCTAACACTACACGACTTATGAAAATGGCCGCAAAAGACCTTGATTTCATGCAAGCTGCTCAATACAGAGACGAAATCGTAAAATTACAGGAAATGTTAGACAAAAAATAGTATAAATGTTTTTTAAGACTATAGTTTTGGACAAATTCAAATAAAATATGTATCTTTGCGATAGAATATATACAAAAATAATTTATAAAATGAGGAATTTTTTAATCAGTACATTTTTTCTTTTGCCTCTGACGTGTCAAGCACAGACGGTACTAACCCCTGAGCAGAAACTTGAACAAGCCCAAAAGCAACTTGAAGAGGCCCAAAAAGCATTAAAAGAGGCGCAAAAAGCAAAAGAAGATGCTGAAAGAAATGCATCTGAGAAATCAAGCAATAGAAATCAAGGCTGGACCATCCCAACTACTCCTCAGAAAAAAACTATAAAAGAAAAAACTAGTAATGACCATATTGATGATTCTAAATATTTAGAAGGAGCTATCACTTATTCAGAAAAAGGTGATATCGTTTTCAAGCTCAAATTAGATCATATCAACATGAGTCAAGACGATATCTATACAAAAATATTAGAATATCTAACAGATCTCACCTCTGATAGCAATCAGTTACAAGGAAGCCGTGTCGCTCTTGTTAATCAAGAAAAAAGTACAATTGTTGCTACCGTAAGAGAATATTTAATATTTTCAAATACATTTATATCTATAGATCGTACTGAGTTCTACTATACAATTATTGCAAAATGTAAGGATAATCAGTTAGACCTATCCATAAGTCGCATAAGTTATAATTATGACCAAGGCAGAGCTACAGGCTTTAAAGAACCTGCTGAAAATGTAATTTCAGACAAATATGCACTTAACAAAAAGCACACTAAATTATCAAGAATTTATGGAAAATTTCGTCGAAAAACAATCGACAGAAAAGATGAGATATTTAAAAATATTAAAGATCTTCTCATAAAATAAAAACAAATAAAAATGAGCCAAGAAGAAGAACAAAAAAAGACAATTAAATCAACAGATAATGAGGAATTAAGAGCTAAGTTTCATCATGCTCCTTTGCATGTGGAAAAACCTCGTGATCAGTACTTCAAGATAAGAAACCTGCTCAATATTATATTTATGCTATTAGCTGCAATCGGATTAATTATCATGTATGCTACAGACATGTATCAGACAGGTGTAATAATCGTGCTTTCAGCAGTTGCAGTCAAGATTATCGAAGTAGGTTTACGTATGTTTAAAAGATAATGAAAAGTTTATTTTCTATATTACTTTCAGTTTGTGCCATAACACCAGTTATGGCACAAACCAATTTAGATGAGGATATAAATAATCCTTATTATTCTACAATGAATCCAAGTAAGTCTTCAGACTCTATTATGTCAAAAGGACATAATAAAAAAATACCTGAAGGTATACGCGTTTGGACCATAGACGAACGTTTTGGTGATCAAAGATCAGCAGAAGTTGACACGTCATCCTATATGTACATGAATACTGTTTTTACAACAGGACTCAGAGGAGAATATAATACAACAGGAAACTTAGGTGCACCAAGAATCAACAGAATATTTATTGACCGTCCTGAAAATAGCCAATTTATATTTACGGATCCTTATGACTATTTTGTGAAACCCGTTGGTACTTTCCATTTTACAAATACATACTCTCCTATTACCAACGTTACGCTTAACGAATGTGGCGATCGTACAAATGGTGAAGATGATTTTAAGGCTATTTTTGCAGTTAATGCTGGCAAAAAACTTGGTTTAGGCTTTAGATTTGACTATAAATACGGAAGAGGATATTATGATTCCCAAAGTACTTCACACTTTGGGTATACTTTCTGGTCTTCTTATTTAGGAGATCGCTATCAAGCTCACTTCTTGGTTAGTCTAAATCACCAAAAAGTAACAGAAAATGGTGGTATAACCAATGATGCTTACGTAACTCACCCTGAAAGCCAATCTACTACTTACACTTCTGATGAAATACCTACCGTATTATCACAAAACTGGAACAGAAACGACAATCAACATATATTCTTTACTCACCGCTATAATGTAGGCTTTAACCGGAAGGTTAAAATGACAGAAGATGAAATCAAAGCAAAAAAATTTGCCATAGCTTCTAAAAAGGAAAACGAAGGTCAAAAAGCAAAAGAGGAAGCACTCAAAAAAGCCAAAAAAGAAGGAAAAAATATTTCAAGAGAAGACTTGGAACACCAAAAGAAATTTACAGGAAGACCTGATGATGCAAAAATCATGGGCGATGAGGCTTTGGTAAACACGAAAGGAAGCGTTGATAGTGGAAGAGTTTCTCTGAACAGTAAAGCCGCAGCAGACAGCCTTATCACTGAACAAAAAAAGGTTGCAGAGGATACTAGTTGGTTAAAAAACGAATATGTACCTGTTACAAGTTTCATCCATACAGTAAAATTTGATAACTTTAAAAGAATATATCAGGCATACAGCACCCCTGCTGATTACTATAATAATACCTATGACTATACTGGTGCATTAGCAGGAGATTCTATCGAGGACCTAACAAAGCATTACGAAATTAAAAATACCTTTGCTATAGCAATGCTCGAAGGTTTTAATAAATGGGTAAAATCAGGTCTCAAATTATTTGCCAACTATGACTATCGTCATTATGAGCTTCCAGATTCTACCGCTTCTGGTATTTCAAAATACAATGAGGGAACTCTAAATATAGGAGGACAGCTAAGTAAAACTCAAGGAACCTTGTTCCATTATAATGTTACTGCAGAAATTGGAGTAGCAGGACAAGATGCTGGTCAAATACAAATAGATGGTCACGGAGATCTCAATTTCAAATTATTCGGAGACACAGTTCGCT
The DNA here is from genome assembly GCF_022024235.1 of Segatella baroniae B14. Taxonomy (GTDB): domain Bacteria; phylum Bacteroidota; class Bacteroidia; order Bacteroidales; family Bacteroidaceae; genus Prevotella; species Prevotella bryantii. The sequence goes on along the minus strand of NZ_CP091799.1, from coordinate 674,138 downwards.
TGGCAGCTAACGCATTCTTTCATAGATTGAATCCAAGCTTTTATTATCGCAATTATCATTCACGCCATTTTTGGTGGAGCGAAAATGATAACGATTTTAAACAAATGATTCATAGCCGTATAGAAGGTATCTTTAGCTATGACAAAACCCGAACTCAACTCCGAGTAGGATTTGACCAACTTACCAACTACTATTATTTCAGTCAGAGTTATAATATTACAGATAGCTATTTAAGAACAGGAGTTACTGTAACACCTATGCAAACAACCTCTACAATTGGCTTGCTAACTTTACAACTCAACCAGCGACTGACTTATGGTATTTTAAATTGGGACAATGTATTAACATTCCAACAATCAACAGACCAAGACATACTTCCTGTTCCTAGTTTCAATATATATTCTAATATATATTTGAAATTTAAGATTGCTAAAGTACTAAAATGTGACTTTGGTGCTGATGTCAGATATTTTACAAAATATTATGCACCAGACTATAGTCCTGCATTGGGAAGCTACGCTATTCAAGGCAACAAAGATAATCGAGTAAAAGTTGGTAATTATCCTGTTGTAAATGTATACTTTAACTTCTTCTTGAAACATGCACGCTTTTTTGTAATGATGAGTCATGTAAATATAGGAGGATCAAAAGAGTACTTCTTTACACCTCACTATCCACTTAATGAACAAATTCTTCGTTTTGGTGTAAGTTGGAATTTCTTTAATTAAAATTCACAATGTCTACAGTAAAAATAAATTCTATTAAAGCATGGATACTAGCAGCTCGCCCCAAGACTTTAACAGGCGCAGCTGTACCCGTAATGATTGGAACTGCCTTTGCATGGAAAAATTGCGGGGCAGAAATGTTTCAAATGATTCCCGCAATCTTATGCTTTTTATTTGCATTTGTTATGCAGATAGATGCTAACTTTATAAATGATTATTTTGATTGTCTAAAAGGTAATGATGATAGTTCTACGCGACTAGGGCCAAAGAGAGCTTGCTCTGAAGGATGGATAACTTTAAAAGCTATGCGATGGGGACTAATGATTACTACCCTATTAGCATGCTTAATAGGACTACCACTCATATATTTTGGAGGGATAGAAATGATTATAATTGGCATAATCTGTGTATTATTCTGCTTTCTATATACCACCAAACTAAGTTATATCGGATTGGGAGATTTACTAGTTTTAGTATTCTTTGGAATCATCCCTGTATGCCTCACCTACTATGTAATAGTCCCAAAAGATATGCAGTACATACCATGGACTGTCTTTTTGACTTCACTTGGATGTGGCTTGGTTATAGACACGCTTTTATGCATAAATAATTTCAGAGATAGAAACAATGACAAAAAAGATGGAAAAATAACACTCATCGTTAGACTTGGAGAAAACAGAGGATATAAATTATATCAAACCGTAGGATTCATCGGAGTCATCTTAACCATGATTGCTATATTAATTGAAGGAATGGAAATCGATAAAAATCAAGAAACAATTCTTGCCCTAACAGCTTTTATACCCTATACTATTCTACTTGACAATGCTTCAAAAAAGATGAAGTCTATTTGGAAAGGTAAAGAATTAAACCTCGTATTGGGTATGACAGCCCGCAATATGTTTATTTATGGTTTAACCACGGTTCTAAGCATTTTAATTATCCAATATGTATAAAAATATAATGCTTAGAGAAAACATTCAATAAAATAAAAGAAGAAAATGAGGCAAAATGTAAGTTTGGATCTCATGGAATTTATTGAGACAGAAATACTTCCACGATATAATGCTTTTGGAGAAAGTCATGGCCTACGACATGTAACACGTGTCATGAGAAACTCTATAGAATTAGCTAAATGCACAGGTGCAGATATAGACATGGTATATACTATAGCAGCATACCATGACCTGGGCATGAGTGGACCTAGGGCTATACATCATATTACAAGTGGTAAAATATTACTTGCTGATGCTAGATTAAAAAAATGGTTTAGTATAGACCAAATCAACATCATGAAAGAAGCAGTAGAAGATCATCGCGCATCAGCAAGTAGGCAACCAAGGAGCATATATGGTAGAATCGTAGCTGAAGCAGACAGAGACTTAGAACCTAACGAAGTCTTCACACGAGCTATTCAATACGGCTTAGAAAATTATCCAAACAAAAATAAAGATGAACAGTGGGAAAGATTTCGACATCACATGAAAGAAAAATATTCGAGTTCAGGCTATATTAAACTATGGATTGAACACAGCCCAAACGAAAAAAAGCTGCGAGAAATACAAAACATCATTGAAGAAGAAAATAGACTTAAAGCTATATTCAACGAAATCTACGACACTTTAAAACAAAAATAAAGTTTAAATTATTTGCTTGATAAAAAGAAAAGACTTATCTTTGCAATAGAAAGGAGAAAGGTATGGGTCGTGTCGATTCGATTGGGATACTCATCAAATAATATGTGAAACCGAGAAGACATCCTTTGCCAATGGCGGGCCACATAAACCGCATTTGCGACTAAGCTGTAAAGCCAGTGGATTACAAAGACGGGGAGCTCTCAAATCTTTTTAAGATTGGAGTTTCATCACATCATCGAACGACCCTTTTATATTGAAGGCAGGATTTCATTGAAATTCTGCCTTCACTTTTAAGAATTAATAATCAAAAGAAATAATCAATTATGTTCTCAGGAATAGTTGAAGAAATGGCTACAGTAGTAGCCGTACAAAAAGAACAAGAGAATATTCATTTCACTTTGAAATGTTCTTTTGTAGACCAACTCACCATTGATCAAAGCATTGCACATAATGGTGTTTGTCTAACAGTAGTCGACCTAAAAGATGGAACTTATACGGTTACAGCTATGAAAGAAACTTTAGACCGAAGCAATTTAGGCAAACTTCAAGTTGGCGACAAAGTAAATGTTGAACGATCTATGATTATGAATGGCCGATTAGATGGACATATTGTCCAAGGTCATGTAGACCAAACTGCCAAATGCATCAAATTAGAAGACGCTGGTGGTTCGACCTATTTCACATTTGAATATCCTTTCGATAAAAAAATGGCAGAAAGAGGTTACTTTACAGTAGATAAAGGATCGATAACAGTAAATGGTGTTTCACTCACTGTCGTGAATCCTACAGAAAATACATTTACTGTTGCCATTATACCTTATACACGTGAAAATACGAATTTTTGCAATATCCATGAAGGTAGCATAGTTAATATAGAATTTGATATTCTAGGAAAATATATTGCTAGATTACAAAGTTTGAAATAATTAAATAATTAAAGGTTTACTCTAAAGATTAGTTAAATTCTACTTTTTAGAGTAAACCTTTTTTGATTAACCACATCAAAAAAGTCAGAATTATAATTTAATATAAAAAGCCAATGAATAAATACTGGACAAAGGGTATTTTAGCTCTTTCAATGATAGCTATGCCGATAATGACAAATGCCAAGCAGTGGACACTTCAAGAATGTATTAACTACGCACTGCAGAACAATATTACAATTCAGAAAAATCATCTTCTGAAATTGAAAGCAAATGAGGACGTACTTGAATCAAAAGCTGCCTTATTACCTTCTCTATCAGCTTCAACTTCCCAAAATGTAAATTATACGCCATGGGTTGAATCTGGTGCAGTCAGTAGCGATGGGTATTCTCGCTCTTCTGTTGATAAAGTTTCTTATAACGGTACATATAGTGTTAATGCAAACTGGACTATTTGGAATGGAAATCGAAACAAAAATACCATCAAATTAAATCAACTTGCTTCAGAAAAAGCATCTATTGACTCTGTTACTACCGCTTTAAGCATTCAAGAACAGATTGTGCAATATTATATCCAAATACTCTATTCTAAAGAGGCTATTAAAGTAAATGAGCAAAGTTTAGAAATGAGTAAGGAGAACTTGAGTCGTGGGCAAGAAATGCTAAAAGTTGGTAAAATGAGTAAGGCTGATGTTGCTCAATTAGAAGCACAAGTTGCTCAAGATCAATATAATGTAGTTAGTTCACAAAGTAATGTAGCAAACTATAAACGTCAACTGAAACAACTACTACAAATCACTAATGATGAAGATTTTGATATCGCTGTAACCGAACAGACTAATGAAATGGCATTAAGCTCAGTTCCTTCACTGAATAGCGTATATGCTGCAGCTCTTGAAACAAGACCTGAAATCAAAAGCTATCAAAACGCTATAGACCAAAGCGATATCTCTATAAAAATGGCTAAAGCACAGAATTTGCCAACAATTAGCGCCAACGCTGGTTTAAGCACATCTTCCACTAGCCTGAGCTCTACAAATATAGGGAGTCAACTGAAAACAAACTTTGCATTAGGTGGTGGTTTAACTGTTAGTATCCCAATTTATGATAATCGCTCAAAAAAGACAGCTACTAATAAGGCTATTATTAATAAACAGCAAAGTATACTTGATCTAAAAGACAAACAAACAGAGCTTTACTCAACTATTGAAAATTATTGGATACAAGCTACAAGTAATCAAAATCAATACAAAGCTGCAAGCATAAGTACTAACAGTGCCCTTGAAAGTTATAAGCTCTTAAGTGAACAATTTAAGTTAGGTCTGAAAAATATTGTTGAACTTAGAACAGGAAAAAACAACCTACTTACAGCTCAACAGAATGAATTACAAAGTAAATACCTGACTATTCTAAACATCAATATGCTCAACTTCTATAAAAATGGTTCTTTAGACAAATAAATACAGAGAACATCTATTATATTATAATAATGTTAAAAGGGCAAAATAGATAAAACAACAATATTTATATTAGAACAAATAAAAATCTAGACTTATATGAAAAGAATGAGTAAAATTTGGTATATAGTTATTGCTTTAATAGCAATCGCTATAGGGATATGGTTTTTCTCTAACAAAAAAGAGGAACAACATGTAGATTTCATAACAGAGAAAGTAGCTCCACGTACTCTTGAAAGTACTGTTACTGCTACAGGTACTATCGAACCAGTGACAAGTGTTACTGTCGGTACACAGGTTTCTGGTATTATCGACAAGCTATATGTTGATTATAATAGTATAGTAAAAAAAGGACAAGTAATTGCCGAGCTTGATAAAACTAACCTTAACAGTCAATTAAACACAGCCAAGGCAAACTTAGCTAGTGCACAAAGTAAATTAGCATACGAACTTGCTAATTATAATCGCTATCACACTCTTTACAAAAAGGGACTTGTCAGTGCAGATGACTATGAAAATGCTCTACTTGCTTATAATCAAGCTAAAGCTACACTTAAAACATCTAAAGAAAGCGTCGCACAAGCCCAAACTAATCTTAGTTATGCTACAATTACATCTCCTGTCGATGGTATTGTCCTGAGTAAGAGTGTAGAAGAAGGCCAAACAGTTGCAGCAAGTTTCAGTACCCCAGAACTCTTCACCATTGCACAAGATCTTACCAAAATGCGTGTTATTGCTAATGTTGATGAAGCTGACATTGGTAATGTTAAACAGGGTGACAAAGTAAAATTCACTGTTGATGCTTTCCCTGATGATACTTTTCATGGTTCTGTAACCCAAGTTCGCCAGGAGGCTACAACGACAAATAATGTTGTTACCTATGAAGTTGTAATCTCTGCTGAGAATAATGACTTAAAACTCAAACCTGGTTTAACCGCTAACGTAACCATTTCTACTTCTGAAAAAGTGGGTGTTCTCAGTGTACCAAACAAGGCTCTTCGTTATACTCCTACCAAAGAAACAGTAGGCAATAAAAAAATAATTGATGTAAATGCCAAAAATAAAGTATGGGTCGTTGAAGGCAACACTATCAAAGCATACAAAGTCAACATAGGTGAAACAGACGGTACACACACTCAGATTTTAAGTGGTATTTCACAGGGTAAGAATGTTATAACAAATGCACAAGCAGTAACTTCTTCTGAAGAGGAAAGCAGTCAGGAAAGCAGTCAGGAAAGCAGTCCATTCACACCTGGTCCACGTAAGAAAAACAACAAAAAATAATCATTTTTACAGTATATCATATGACTGAAGAAAAAAAAGACAAGAAAATTGTCATCGAACTTGACAACGTCAAGCGAGAATTCCAAGTCGGAGGGGAAACTGTTCATGCCTTACGTGGTGTAAGCTTTAAAATATTCGAGGGTGAATTTGTCACAATTATGGGAAAATCAGGTTCTGGAAAATCAACACTCCTCAATCAGCTTGGATGCCTCGATACCCCTACCAGCGGCGAGTATTATTTGGATGGTGTCAGCGTTCGTACAATGTCTAAGTCACAAAGAGCATTACTACGTAACCGCAAAATCGGCTTTATATTCCAGAACTATAATCTGTTGCCTAAAACAACAAGTGTAGAAAATGTAGAACTTCCTTTGATGTATAATGGCAATGTTAGTGCCAAAGAGCGTCGTGAAAAAGCTATTCAATCTCTCGAAGCAGTTGGCTTAGGAAGCAGACTTTACCATAAGAGTAACCAGATGTCCGGTGGTCAAATGCAACGTGTCGCTATAGCCCGTGCCCTAGTTAATGATCCTGCTGTAATCCTTGCTGATGAGGCAACAGGAAATTTGGATACAAGAACTAGTTTTGAAATTCTAGTTCTATTCCAAAAACTTCATGCAGCTGGGCATACCATTATCTTTGTCACACATAATCCGGACATTGCCAATTACTCAAGCAGAAACATCGAACTACGTGATGGACAAATCATTAGCGATGAAATCAATAATAATATTCTGAGTGCTGCAGAAGGGCTAGCAGCCTTGCCAGCCAACACAGATGAATAATTCAAGCCTATGAATTTTACAAATTTATTTAAAATAGCCTTACGAGCAATTTTTGCCAGCAAAATGCGATCATTTCTGACGGCATTAGGCATAATTATAGGTATAGCATCTGTAATAACGATGCTCGCTATTGGTCAAGGTACGAAAAAAAGTATACAAGCCAACATTTCATCAATGGGCTCTAACATGATCATGATTACACCAGGAGCAGACGTTCGAGGAGGTGTAAGACAAGACGCGTCTTCAATGGAAACATTAAAACTAACAGACTATGAAGCTATAAAAGAGCAATGTGACTATATCTCTGCTATAAGCCCTACTGTTAGTAAGAGTGGACAATTTATCTATGGTAATGAAAACACTCCATCATCCATGTATGGCGTTAATCAAGATTATCTTACCATTCGACAGTTGAGTATTAGTGATGGGGAAATGTTTACTGAAACCGATATCAAAACAAGTGCTAAAGTCTGCATATTAGGACAGACAGTAGTAGACAATCTATTTCCAAATGGTTCCGACCCTGTCGGGAAAATAGTAAGGTTTGGCAGTATCCCGTTCCGCGTTGTTGGTGTTTTAAAGAAAAAAGGATACAACAGTATGGGAATGGACCAAGATGATTTGGTACTGGCACCCTACACTACTGTTATGAAACGTATATTGGCCCAAACATATTTGGGGGGTATTAACTGTTCTGCCATCACGGAAGACGTTTCATCTAAAGCACAAGAACAAATATCAGAAATTCTCCGTAAGAATCATAAACTAAAAGATGCAACAGAAAATTCAGAAGCTGATTCTGACGATTTCACAATCAGAAGTCAAGAAGAAATTGCAAGTATGATGAATTCTACATCATCTATGTTAACTTACCTATTGGCTGCTGTTGCAGGCATATCTCTAATAGTTGGTGGAATCGGAATTATGAATATCATGTATGTCAGTGTGACCGAAAGGACACGTGAAATTGGCCTTCGCATGAGTGTTGGTGCAAGAGGCTTAGACATTTTGAATCAGTTCCTCATAGAAGCAATAATGCTTAGTGTAACAGGTGGTATAATTGGTGTTGTATTAGGTATTGGAGCATCATTTGCCGTAAAATCAATACTCCATTGGCCTATTGTCATCGAATCATGGACCATTGTTATGAGTTTCGCTGTATGTACATTTACAGGCGTATTTTTCGGTTGGTATCCTGCCAAAAAGGCAGCTCAATTAGATCCTATTGAAGCTATTCGTTATGAATAACAGTATAAACATATACTAACAAATAAAGGTGGTCAATAATGACCACCTTTATTTGTTAAAATATTTCTTCAGGGCTATTAACAAATACAGAGCCTCCATGGCGCACAAGAAAATCTTTATCTCTAAATCCCCACAAAACACTAATACAAGGCATTCCACTATTTTTAGCAGTCATTATATCAACATCACTATCTCCTATATATACTGCATTATCAGCTGTAACCCCCAATTGCTTTAACGCTTCTTTCACCGTATCAGGTGCAGGTTTCTTTTTTATATTTTCGCGCTCACCAATTGCAACCTGAACTGTATCTGAAAAGAAATGATGGCATAGTTCTTGAGTTGCTGTATAAAATTTATTACTAACTACAGCTATATTTTTATGATTAGAATGCAGTCTATCCAACAACTCTAAGATACCAGGATAAGGTCCTGTATGGTCTAAATTATGATGCAAATAATGCTGGCGAAAAGTATTATATGTTTCGTCAAATTTGGGATTATTAAGTCCCTGAGGAATAGCACGTTCCATTAACTTCTTTACACCATTACCAACAAACATTCTAACCTCATCTAGAGTACGTTCGGGCATATTATTTTCATGCAAAGCATAATTACAGCTCAACATTAAATCTTCAAGAGAATCCAACAGGGTTCCATCCAAATCAAAAATGTAAGTAGAAAATTCCTTCATCTTTTTACCATTAGTCTTTACAAAAGTACCATAAACCGTCCATTCTACCAAGATTTTAAATAATTTTAAACCTATCCACACATTTTTCTTTATTAATGATTGAGTTAATCGATTAATTCGTATCTTTGCAAAGTTTTAAAACAGAAAAATAAAAAATGAAACCATCAACTTGTAAAAAGTACATCATAGGAGCAAGTGTGTGCCTATTGGTGATTCTAGGTTTAGTTTATTTCTATTTCTTTGCTGGTATGTCCTCAAAGAAAGGAACAAGTTATATCTACATTGATCAGGATGATAATATAGATTCTGTCTACGCTAAGTTAGATACTATAGCTACCAGCAGATCTATGCATGCCTTCAAGACACTTGTACGCCACAGTAAATATGCAGACCATATTCGTACGGGCCGATATGCTATAAAAAACGACATGGGAGCATTTATTACTTTTAGACATTTAAAAAACGGCATGCAGGACCCAGTAAGTCTAACCATTCCTTCTGTTCGGACTAAAGGAGATTTAGCTGCTGCTGTAGCCAAAAAGACCATCATCGACGAAGAAGAATTGTACGACTCACTAGCAGATGAATCTTTCTGCGAAAAATACGGATATGACACTGCTACTATCGTTTGCTTATTTATCCCAAATACCTATGAAATTTATTGGAATGCGTCTATTTCTAAATTCATGGATCTCATGAAAAAAGAAAGCAAAAAATTTGGGATTTTAACCGAACAGAAAAAGCAAAAGCCATGCAACTCACACCAAATGAAGTAATAACCCTTGCAAGCATCGTTGACGAAGAAACTGCTAATGATGCGGAAAAGCCAATGGTTGCAGGAATGTATTACAACAGACTAAAACTGAGAAATGCAGAATATCCTAATGGAATGCCACTACAAGCAGACCCTACTATTAAATTTGCATGGAAGAGATTTGAACTTAAGCGTATTTACAACAACCTTTTGTCCATCAATAGCCCATATAATACTTACAAAAATACGGGACTACCACCTGGACCTATTCGAATACCTACAGTAGCAGGTATAGATGCAGTACTTAACCACATTAAACACGATTATTTGTACATGTGTGCCAAAGAAGATTTCAGTGGTACTCATAACTTTGCAAGAACATATCAAGAGCATCTTAAAAATGCCGAAAAATATTCTAAAGCATTAAATGAAAGAGGTATTAAATAATACCTCTTTTTTTTTATTTCATAAAATATTCGAAAAAGGAAAATGTTATAAAACATACAATGAACATTTGGAAGTATAAAAATATTTCATTATCTTTGCAATGTTATCCTAAATACAATCTTTTTACCTTAAAGAAAACTAATACCTATTGAGATGAATGCCTCCCACTGCGAAGTGAGAGGCATTTCGCTTTTTTTTAAAGAACTCTTTGATTATTCATAGGAAAATTAGTATCTTTGCATAAAATTATCTATACGACTATGGCAGTTAAAGAAAAAGAAAATACTGAAGAGAAAAGTATTAGTTTTGTTGAGCAGCTAATCGAAGAAGATTTGGCAGCAGGTAAAAATGGTGGTAGAATTCAGACACGCTTTCCTCCTGAACCAAACGGATATCTTCATATTGGCCATGCCAAAGCCATTTGCATGGATTTTGGTGTAGCAGAAAAATATAACGGAGTATGTAATCTGCGCTTTGACGACACCAATCCTAGCAAAGAAAACAATGAGTATGTAGAAAATATTCTACATGATATTTCATGGTTGGGTTTTAAATGGGGTAATATTTACTATGCTTCAGACTACTTTGAAAAGTTGTGGGATTTTGCTATTTGGATGATTGAAAATGACCACGCCTATGTTGATGAGCAATCTGCTGAAGAAATAGCAAAACAGAAAGGAACTCCAACCACTCCAGGTACTGATAGTCCATATCGTAATCGACCAATAGAAGAAAGCTTGCAGCTTTTCAAACAGATGAATACACCTGAAGCTAAAGAAGGCAGCATGGTTCTTCGTGCTAAATTAGACATGGCAAACCCAAACATGCATTTCCGCGATCCAATCATGTACCGCATTATTCACACACCCCATCATCGTACTGGTACAAAATGGAATTGCTATCCAATGTATGACTTTGCACATGGACAGAGCGATTATTTCGAAGGTGTAACCCACTCTATCTGCACATTAGAGTTTGTTCCTCATCGTCCTCTCTATAACTTGTTTATTGATTTCCTAAAAGAAAAAGACGGCTCTGCAGACGTTTTAGATGATAATCGTCCTCGTCAGATTGAATTTAATCGCTTAAATCTTACTTACAATGTAATGAGCAAACGCAAATTACACACCTTAGTAGATGAAAAGTTTGTTAGCGGATGGGACGATCCACGAATGCCAACACTTTGCGGTATGCGCCGTAGAGGTTATAGCCCAGAAAGTATTCGTAACTTTATCGACTCAATCGGCTATACTAAGTTTGATGCTCTTAATGACATGGCCCTATTAGAAGCTGCTGTTCGTGAAGATCTTAACAAAAAAGCAACACGTGTAAGCGCTGTACTAGACCCTGTCAAACTGGTAATCACAAACTATCCAGAAGATCAGACTGAAGACATGGATGCTATCGATAATCCTGAAGATGAGAATTCTACAACCCACAAAATTACATTCAGTAAGAATCTGTGGATTGAAAGAGCAGACTTCATGGAAGATGCACCTAAGAAATTTTTCCGTATGACCCCAGGTAAAGAGGTCCGTCTAAAAAATGCCTATATCGTCATGTGTACAGGCTGTACTAAAGATGAAAATGGAAATATAATAGAGATTCAGGCAGAATATGATCCTGAGAGCAAGAGCGGAATGGCTGGAGCAAACAGAAAAGTAAAAGGTACATTACATTGGGTATCAGCAGATCACTGTAAACCAGCAGAAGTACGTGAATATGATCGTCTTTTTAGTGTTGAAAATCCATCTGCTGATGAAAGAGATTTCCATGAATTGCTCAATCAGAATAGTCTTAAGATCAATAAAAACTGTTTTGTTGAAGACTATGCTGCAACCAAGAAGGCTGGAGAATATCTACAATTCCAAAGAACGGGTTATTTCATGGCAGACCTAGATTCCACACCTGAGCATCTTATCTTTAATAAGACTGTAGGTCTCAAAGATACTTGGGCTAAGCAAAATAATAAATAATTAAGCAAGAAGAAGTATTGAGTAATAAAATCTTCGAAAGCAAAGAATTTCGTCATAACCTCCAAATGTATGAAGAAGCTTGTAACACAGGCAACTCCATCTATTTGGAGGCTGATGATTTAATTGATATAGCTGAGTACTATCAGAGTAAAAGGGAGTATAAAAAAGCAATAGCTGCAGCCGACTATGCTATCTCGATATTTCCGGGAGCAACTAGTCCCCTACTTTTTCGATCACGAATGAGTTTGATATATGAAAAAAATAGCCAAAAGGCTAATGAATGGGCTGACAAAATTGAAGATAAAACAGATTTAGATTATTATTACCTCAAAGCAGAAATTCTGATAGCAGATAATCACGAAAAATTAGCCGACAAATATCTTGAAGAAATATTTGAAAATATATCTCAAGACGAGCATGATGAGTTCTGTCTTGATATAGCCAATTTATATATAGATTACAATCTGTATAAATATGCTAAGAAATGGATGAATTGTGCTAATAAAAAAAATTATACCCTGTATCAAGAAATAGATGCACAAATTGCATCAAGCGAAGGAAATTATGTAAAAAGTAAAAAAATCTACAATAAGATTTTGGATAAAGACCCGTACAACAATATATATTGGAATAAACTGGCTACGGTACAATATTTATCGAATGAAATAGATGATTCTATAGTTAGCTGTGAATATGCTATAGCTATTGATCCTAACGATTTTGAAGCTTATTTTAATAAAGCTAATGCACTATTCTACTTACATAAATACGAAGAGGCACTGAAAAATTACAAAAAGGTTGCAGAACTTAATCCTAATGACGAAACTGGTGAGATGTTTCAAGGTATAACTCTGTCAAGCATGTCTAAATTCGAAGAGTCAATTTCTCATCTTGAAAAAGCAGAAAAGCTACTTGATAAGTCATCACCCAATAGAATAGAAATATTAAAACAGTTAGCTTATAACTACGATCAAGTTGGCAACACAGAATTATCGTATAAGTATATCAAGAAAGCTTTAAATATAGATCCAACTAATCCTGACTTACTCGTTCTTGAAGGGCACATGGATTTGGAAAATGGAAAAGTAGACGAAGCAAAATCTGTATTTGAAAAAGCAATAAATATGTCAATTAATTCTGAAGAAGTAATGCTACACATAGCCCTGTCATTTTATGATAACGGTTATACCAATGCTTCATATAAACTTCTGAATACACTTGTACATATTCACCAATCTCATGAATCTACTCCTAGTTATGTATGGAAAGAAATTTGGATCTATTTGGCCCTTTGTGCATTGACTTTACATGATCATGATAGAATACCTGACTTTCTAGTCAAAGCTGTGGAAAAAGATCCAGAAAAGTCAAAAACCATCTTGGGACCATTCTTTCCAGAAAAACTAAAACCTGAGGACTATTTAGAATACTATAAAAGTCACATAACGCAGTATTAATCAGTAATAATAATTATAAAATGGGAGGAATACTTCAAACATTACTTAGTAACTTAAACTATGGTACTATTTTTTTACTAATGCTATTAGAAAGTACCGTTATACCTGTACCTTCAGAGTTTGTTGTAACACCAGCATCCTATCATGCAGCTGGTGGAAATTTAAATTTTTGGCTAGTAATTCTTTTCGCTACCATCGGAGCAGACTGTGGTGCAACCATCAATTATATAGCAGGTTATTATCTAGGTAGACCTGTCATCTATCGTTTTGCTAACAGTAAATGGGGAAAAGCATGCATGTTGAATCAGAAAAAGGTAGAAAAAAGCGAAAAATATTTTGATGACCACGGTATGGTTGCAACAATATCAGGTCGACTTGTACCAGGAATACGCCATCTTATATCTATTCCAGCAGGATTAGCCAAAATGACATTCTGGAAATTTTTATTATATACAACTATAGGTGCTGGTGTTTGGAATATAATTTTAGCAGTATTAGGCTTGTGGCTACATTCTTTCGTACCAGAAGAACAACTAGAGAATAAAATTTCAGAATATGGCGAATATATCAAATTTACAATTATGGCTATCGTAGCTATTGCATTGATATATTTTCTAATAAAATGGTATATTAATCGACAAAAAAGTCAAATTAACTAAATAAAAAAACAGGAATTCTCAAGAAGAGAATTCCTGTTTTTTTATTTAATAATTTTATTTAGTAATAACCTTATTCAGTTCTTCTTTCCATT
>NZ_CP091799.1:325000-655000 GCF_022024235.1 Segatella baroniae B14 | reverse complement strand
ATTGGCTTATCTCACTCTGTTAAAAGTGGATTACCTGAAGTGGAGAATAACGGATTCGAACCGTTGACCCCCTGCTTGCAAAGCAGGTGCTCTAGCCAGCTGAGCTAATCCCCCAAACTTTTTTTGTTTGAGAAGACTGGAAGTTTTTGTAGTCCCAGGCAGACTTGAACTGCCGACCTCCACATTATCAGTGTGGCGCTCTAACCAACTGAGCTATAGGACTATAGTTCCGGGTTGGCTGACTGTCCAAGATTTCTGGGCTTGCATCTTCGAGCCCGGCTTCCTTTTTCTCTTATATATTAAACAGGTTCTGTAGTACAAGGAAACTTTGGATGACATCAACCAACCTTTACGTTTGTCATGTCTCTTGACTTTTACTTACTTCTAAATAAGCATCTCTTCCAGAAAGGAGGTGTTCCAGCCGCACCTTCCGGTACGGCTACCTTGTTACGACTTAGCCCCAATTACCAGTTTTGCCCTAGGCCGACCCTTGCGGTCACGGACTTCAGGCACCCCCGGCTTTCATGGCTTGACGGGCGGTGTGTACAAGGCCCGGGAACGTATTCACCGCGCCATGGCTGATGCGCGATTACTAGCGAATCCAGCTTCGTGAGGTCGGGTTGCAGACCTCAGTCCGAACTGGGACCGGCTTTCTTGATTAGAATGACCTTACGGGCATCCGACTTTCTGTACCGGCCATTGTAACACGTGTGTAGCCCCGGACGTAAGGGCCGTGCTGATTTGACGTCATCCCCACCTTCCTCACACCTTACGGTGGCAGTGTCTCCAGAGTGCCCAGCTTGACCTGATGGCAACTGAAGAGAAGGGTTGCGCTCGTTATGGCACTTAAGCCGACACCTCACGGCACGAGCTGACGACAACCATGCAGCACCTTCACAGATGTCCCGAAGGAAGTCACTATCTCTAGATCCGTCATCTGCAATTCAAGCCCGGGTAAGGTTCCTCGCGTATCATCGAATTAAACCACATGTTCCTCCGCTTGTGCGGGCCCCCGTCAATTCCTTTGAGTTTCACCGTTGCCGGCGTACTCCCCAGGTGGGATGCTTAACGCTTTCGCTTAGCCACTCACCCCGAAGGGCAAACAGCTGGCATCCATCGTTTACCGTGCGGACTACCAGGGTATCTAATCCTGTTCGATACCCGCACTTTCGAGCTTTAGCGTCAGTAACACTACAGCGAGCTGCCTTCGCAATTGGAGTTCTTCGTGATATCTAAGCATTTCACCGCTACACCACGAATTCCGCCCGCTTCCTGTGCACTCAAGTCTGACAGTTCGCGCTGCAGTGCCCAGGTTGAGCCCGGACATTTCACAACACGCTTACCAAACGGCCTGCGCTCCCTTTAAACCCAATAAATCCGGATAACGCCCGGACCTTCCGTATTACCGCGGCTGCTGGCACGGAATTAGCCGGTCCTTATTCGTAGGGTACATGCAAATAACCACACGTGGCTAACTTTATTCCCCTAAAAAAGCAGTTTACAACCCATAGGGCCGTCATCCTGCACGCTACTTGGCTGGTTCAGACTTCCGTCCATTGACCAATATTCCTCACTGCTGCCTCCCGTAGGAGTTTGGACCGTGTCTCAGTTCCAATGTGGGGGACCTTCCTCTCAGAACCCCTACTGATCGTCGGCTAGGTGGGCCGTTACCCCGCCTACTACCTAATCAGACGCATCCCCATCCATAAGCGATAAATCTTTATTCCATCTCAGATGTCTTCGACGGAAACCATAGGGCATTAATCTTACTTTCGCAAGGCTATTCCCTACTTATGGGCAGGTTGGATACGCGATACTCACCCGTGCGCCGGTCGTCATCAAAGAAAGCAAGCTTTCTTCATGTTACCCCTCGACTTGCATGTGTTAAGCCTGTAGCTAGCGTTCATCCTGAGCCAGGATCAAACTCTCCATTGTAAAATATCTTTGAATATCTAATTGAATAGATGATTTGTCTCTGTTTCAAGGACGCTTATCCTTTTATTGAAGTCGGTTTAAAGCCTGGACAAAAACTAAACTTGACGGTTCGTTTTTGTTACCCATTCACACATATTTATAATATGTGAACGCTTCTTGTACTACTTCTCTGTCTATGTAATCTTTTCAAAGAACTCTTTCTCTTAAGCCTCATAACCAACGTTATTTGGCTGCTTCCGTTTGTTTGAAAGCGAGTGCAAAGGTATACAAAATATCCATAACCTCCAAA
Source organism: Segatella baroniae B14 (assembly GCF_022024235.1). GTDB lineage: Bacteria > Bacteroidota > Bacteroidia > Bacteroidales > Bacteroidaceae > Prevotella > Prevotella bryantii. The sequence goes on along the minus strand of NZ_CP091799.1, from coordinate 652,776 downwards.
TGTTTTCAAGAAAAAATTGCAAAAAACTAAGATTTTGCGCGTTCTTTGACAATAAAAACTTGCTCCCATGGACGTACACATTATAATATATATAAGGATAAAGGATTAAAGATTAAAATAATATATAAGGATTAAAGAAAAATAAGAATGAGTTTTAGATTTAAAGAAGGAAAATTTATTCTAGGACTCCCCCTCTCCTACAAATTATACGAGTATTGGCAGTTATGCATGCATTCACTGATTGCTATGGCCCTACTTCCGTCACCATCGGAAACAGCGTGACGAAACTGGTTGAAGCAGCTTACTACACTCCCCGACAATTTTTACAGCATCAGCCCCACTTTTACCATTCTACGACATGTACAACAAAAGAACCGATTTGAAATTTACGGACAAGAACCCTCCTGAGGTTTGCGTATTTGAAATTGCGATATAAGAATGCCTCAAATACGTGAATTTTGAAGATTTTTCGTATCTATCTGAATATCAACACGTTACAGATTTAGCGTTTCGTCGGTTAAAAAAAAGGGAGCCAAAACCCAAGCTCCTAGGGGTCAAAAGCTTAGGGTTGACGCGATAAGGTCATAGAGTTTAGCGAACAAAGTCTTAGGTTTCGACCCCCAGGAGCTGGGGTTTTGGCGGGAGAGAAAATCGAGGGGAAGAAAAAAGACCAAACAGGCTGATCAAAAGTTGAATATTTTAAGCTAGATGACGATTTTTGAAAACGCTGTTTTTTGATAAATTATTTGACAGTCAAACCATTACAAGCGTAAAAAGTCAGAAGTAGTTCGATACGTATCGCTGGACAGGATTCAGAATTTTTAAATCAGATAAAAACAAAACGCAACATAAACAGAACAGACTCAAAAAAATACTCATCACCACAAACAGCCCATTCAAAACATGAAGTCAACACTAACGACAAACCACAAAAAAATACTCCTCATAGCTTCCTTAACAAGCAATGAGGAGTAAAAGATAATTCAAAGTTAAAAGAAAAAAGTATTTAGCAGGGAAAACTATGTAACCTATCAAGCCCTCAACCTTTCTTGCAAACTTGAACTCTTTCTTAAATATGTCATCAAGAGAAGCACGCTACCAAAAGCTATCAACATTGAGACTAGATAACTAACACCTGCAAAAGAATCATACAAACCGTGCAAGGTAGCAGGAATAGCCAAGGCTAAAGTATACATCGATTTACGAAATCGTGGATATAAATTTGCCAGGGAAATAAAATATCCAGAGATACCAGCCCATATCGCATGTAGAAATGGAAGAGAAGTCAACCGAGCTATATTCAAAACAAAAGCTGAAGTATAATCAGCCTGTATATTTACTTGAGTTTGATACTGCACACCTTCAAATACACCAAAAGCAATACCAGCCATCAAGCCATAATAAACTAATGTCTGTGGCAAAATAGGTTCTTTTGCTTTTTTCTCCAAATATAATAATGGAACCATTTTCGCCAATTCCTCAGTCACACCTACACCTAATATATATCCGATAATATTTATAGGGAAGCCAACATGAGTAAACGAATAAAAGAAATTAAGACTATTAAGACCTGAAAAAATTAAGAACACTGCTAACTGAGTCAAAAAGAAAACACCAATAGTAGTCTTAACACTCACCTGCCTTGTCTTGAAAAAATAATAAAAGAAAATGCCCCAGATTGTTGCAAAATAAAGTGATACCGCATAAAAGACGAAATACCCTTCTATCGGCAAAAGCATTATTACTGATAAAGAGAGACCAACAATAGCCAATATCATCAACCGTTTGTCATCTTTAAATCCTTTCTCGGTCATCTCTTTGTGAGGAAAAATAAATTTTCTTCCTATATAAGATAACTGCTGACCAATAGTACCACTATTCTTAATTCGAGGATTTATACCAGCACGATTTAGAAATAATTCTATTGTCCCCTCTTCACCTGTCCATGCATCACGAGCTTTATCATGCATCAGAAGTTTACCTTCTTCTACATAATGCGCCACCATCACTTCCTCATAGGGTCCATAATCATGTGAATTTCTCGTTACTATTATCATAGTACATGAATGCTATTTAACACATTATTTAGAATAGTATCGCAAAGCCATACTTTCTATGGCCAAAACATTTGGAATCATTCCACCATTGATACTTCTTTTTAAAAAATCTCGGAGATTATAATGATCACAACCTATACTTTGAGCAGGATCATCAATAACACTAACACCAATTTCAGGTTGAACAAGCAATTTTGCATTACTTGGAAATAAGTTTAGATTATTAATGTAATAACTAAGCATATCTTCTACATTATGCACAAACTCTTTGATATTTTTAAATCTTTTTTCCATAAACTCTTATTATTATATTTTACATGACGAATATACATCATAAATTATAACAAACAAGGAATATGCCATTAAGTTTGGATAACTTTAAAATCTCTTATCAATTCATTAGATTTGCAAGGTATATTACCTAAAATTATGAAAAATTCAGATCTACTGCCAATATGTCGCAATTCTATTTTACAACATAAGCCTTAATGATTTTTACATCTTCTTTTGGACGAGACCAAGCATCTACCTCAACTTGTTGTATCCTATCGATAACCTCTAACCCTTCTGTCACTTCACCAAAAACAGTATACTGTCCATCCAAAAAAGGCGTACCTCCCACTTCTTGATACACTTTTCTAATTTCTGGTGTAAACTTCACCTTAAAGTTTGTAACAGTATCTATAACTGACTGATAAAAGTTAAGCTGATGCTCTGAAAACTTCTTACCCCAAACAATATAAAATTGAGATCCAGATGATTTTTTGTCTGGATTTTCGTTGTCAGGTTGGCGAGCTGCTGCTAAAGCTCCACGCTTATGAAAGAACTGCGGATATATTATTTCTGCAGGAAAATCCTTACCAATCTGATGATTTCCTAATACTTGCCCCGGCTTAGCCTTTCTACTATCAGGATCGCCAGTCTGAATCATAAAATCTTTAACAACACGATGAAATAACATACCATCCATCTGTTTACTATTTACTATCTTAAGAAAATTATCGCGATGTTTCGGAGTTTCATTATACAACTGAATTCGTACATTACCCATACTGGTTTGAAGCAGCACCTCGGTACGCTTCACAGACTGTGAGTAAACAGATAATTGCACCAACAACAAGCCTAAAGCCAAAATAAATTTTTTCATACACTATTTAAATTATATTTGTTTTCTTTACTAAAAATCCAATGACAAAGATAATAAAAATTTCGACATATCAGATTAAATTAGTATCTTTGCAAACCTTTTAGAATATAATTGGACTAGAAACCAAAATTAATGATAAATACATTAAGGTAATATGACAGACAACATGGATAACGCTGAATTTACAGCAGGAGTTTGGACTGAGGTAGAATGTACGGAAGAATGTTATAACCAATTTGTACAAGAACCTATTTTCGACGAAGACCATGCTCAATTTTTTCTTTGTCGCGAAGATGGTACACGCAAACCTGTTCGCATGAGTACGGTTGTTTTCCGTCAGTATGGTTCTGAAGATTGGGAAGATGATATCATGTACGGATGCGTTGAAGCTCAAGCCTTAGGTGATGGTCAAGAGGAACCTATACCTGTAAAAATATACAATTTAGGTACTCCTGCAGACGAACTTGTACAAGTAATCAAACAGGATGCTAATGGTACACTTTTCACCGTGAATTATGATGATGGTAATATAGAAGTACCTGCTGCACAAAAAACTGATGAAGGCTTTTTGATTACTCACGAACAGGTTGTAATTGGAGACCCTATCGAAATAACATTTAACCCAACTAACGGGAAAGCTTTCACCATGCACATAGAAGTTCCAAACATCGGTTTGACTATTCGTGACGGTGAAGGCAAAGCTGTAACAGGCAATCTGGAACTCAGTTTCGAAGATGTAATGACATACACCTATAGTTTTAAAGGAAACGAACACGACGACCGTTTTCTCATTTCTTTTAACAACGACAAGAAAATATATCTATATATCCAATCTGACAGCCATACACTATCTATCAGAAACAAAAAAGATAAAATGGCCAAAGTGGGAGAAACAGCAAGTGAAGGAAAACTTGCCTTGCTACTTGAGGGCATACCAAACGCTGTTATTAAACACGGTAATGAGCGTTGGCGTATCAAAGTGGAAGGATAAATCCTCCCACTTTTTTCTTCAAAATAAATCTTATCTAAAGACACTTTAATCGATACAAAAAAACCGATGAGCAATTAATCCCTCAAGCTCATCGGTCTGTTTTTTTTTCATCGTACAAAATATTAAAAATGTGGGTCGTCCGCCGACGACGAGTTAAGTCAAATATTATTTTTCCAAGATTATATATGTGAATCTTTAAAAGTATGCATGTTTAAAACTCACCAAATGGTTAAACCATCTCGCGAGCAGATTAAAATTTCGGACATAAAGTATATTAGTTATATAATGCTCACTATCCGTAAATTAGTTAATCCTTCAATCAACAAAGCTATAAGTCACTATTTACGGTAGTTTGTAGAAACGCCTGACCAATTACAGGTATATATAACTTTTGGGACAGCAAAGGTACAAATATTATTGTAACTACCAAAATAAAATGGATGTTTTTTACAAAAAAAACATCCATTTCCCTTTAAATATATAATTAATTCCCAATTACAAAGCAAATTCCATGAGATTTACCCATTATTTCGAGCAATCCACTATCACAAGCAATCCTGCAATCATATATTAGATAAAGTATGAACAAAAAATTGAATTTCGCAATAATATAAAATTTATTGTAGCCCGCTTAATACAGAAAATCTATATTAATCATCTTCCCAATTACGAGCCTTCCATGTTGCATCTTTATAAGATGCAAATAAGCCACAAAATCCAACTATCATTCCAAAAATATTCCCAATTGAATTATCAAGATTATCTATCAAAAAATCATTAATGACAAAATTGATTTCAACAATTATTAATGCTAGTGACAATCCTACCATTGCAATTAAAAATAATTTTTTCATACTTCAGTAAAAAATAAAATTCAACTATAAGATTAACTTCATTTGCAAAGATACAATTTTTTTTAAAACATCCAAATATTCAAATAAGTATTTTTTGAGTTTAACATCATTTAACTATAAAAATATAGATAATTAGGCAGGAGCATGGGAATTAGTTCCCCATAAGACCTTCCCGTTATTAGGGCGGCTTAGAAACTTGCGCTCGTTAGAATATGCCCATGCTGGGCGAACAAAAAAAAAGAGAAAAACAAAACTTGTTTTTCTCTTTAATCTGTGACTTCGCTGGGATTCAAACCCGGAACCTTCTGATCCGTAGTCAGATGCTCTATTCAGTTGAGCTACGAAGCCAAACCGTAGAATTTGCAAATCAAAGAAAAGTGACTTCGCTGGGATTCAAACCCGGAACCTTCTGATCCGTAGTCAGATGCTCTATTCAGTTGAGCTACGAAGCCATATTTCTGAATTGCGAGTGCAAAGGTAGCACTATTTTTTGAAACCACCAAATATTTTAGCTATTATTTTTTGATTTTTTTTAATCGAATTCCGAATTCTTTTAAAGCACTTGGTCTAACTCCCTTATACATAAGGGCTTCCAGACATTCTCGAGATTCCTTCTTTCTACGCAGTAATAAATTCAAATCGAGCAAATTAGTAAGATAATCAATATTCATCGTATCAAGTTCATATGCTCTTTGATAATCATAAGCGGCAGTTTCAAGCATATTCCGCTCTTTTTCCATACCTGCTCTTGCTGCAAAAGCCACAGCACTGTCAGGATTAGCTTCTATCAGCATATTAATCTGATCATAAGCTTCTGTATAGTGCTTATCTTTTTGATTAAGAAGTGCCAACCCAAGCTGAGCTTCAAAATTACCAGGAACCAAAGTCAACAAATTCTGATAATCCAAACGTGCAAAATTATATCGCATCATTTTATCATTCACAAAAGCACGATAAAAAAGTCCTGCAATATTAGTAGGATCAATATAAAGCACTTTATCCAAATCATCCTTAGCATATTCCCACTGCTCCAGTTGTATATTCCATGAAGACTTCTTCAACCTGAGATCTATACTATCAGGATGATAAGCTAAAGCCTCTGTTGCAGCTGCCAAACTATCACGAAGTGGATTACGATAAGGTTGTACCGTTTGGTTTTGTATTCGCTGGTTAAAAGAACTCATTTGAGCCATGCCTTTCATACCGCCCACAACACTTAGCAAATATAAGAGGAGAAACTTTTTCATATTATACCATTTACTATTAGACTCTACACCATAATATTCGTAGACTGCAAAGGTACAAAAAAAGCGGAACGAAATAGTCTCCGCTCCGCTTTGTTATCATTTATATTAAGAAATTAAGCATTCTTTATATAATTAGTGATCCACTGACCTACTTCAATGGTACCATACTTTGCGCCACCTTCTACCTGAATTTCTGGTGTACGCACATTCTCATTAAGAGACGCATCAACAGCCTGACGGATTAAAGCCCCCTCCTCTTTCAGACCAAAATGCTCGAGCAACATAGCAGCACTTAAAATCTGAGCTACAGGGTTTGCAAGGTTCTTTCCGGTAGCCTGTGGCCATGAGCCATGAACAGGTTCAAATAAAGGAGTATGTTCACCCAAAGATGAAGAAGGCTGAAGTCCCATACTTCCAGTGATACAACTTGTCTCATCTGTAAGGATATCACCAAAAGTATTTTCTGTAACGATAACATCGAAGAATGTTGGTTCAGTTAACACACGCATAGAAGCGTTATCAATAAACATATAATCTACGTTAACTTCAGGATACTGCGGCTCCATTTCTTTCGCAATCTGACGCCATAAACGAGAAGAAGCCAAGACATTCGCCTTATCAACAACAGTAAGGTGCTTATTGCGCTTCATTGCAAAATCGAAAGCTACCTTAAGAATACGCTCTATTTCTGGTCGATAATAAATATCAGTATCATAAGCCTTATCATTATCCTGATACTTCTCGCCAAAATACATACCTCCAGTTAACTCACGGATAACGACAAAATCTGCGCCCTTAAGTAGTTCATCCTTCAATGGACTCATATGAAGCAATGTGTCGAAAGTTGCAACAGGACGTACATTGGCAAACAGTCCAAGCTTTTTACGCATAGCTAGAAGTCCTTGCTCAGGACGAACTTTTGCAGTAGGATCGTTATCAAAGCGAGGATCACCTACAGCAGCAAAAAGAACAGCATCTGCCTCCATACAAGTCTTGAATGTTTCTTCAGGAAATGGATCACCAACCTCATCAATAGCATGTGCGCCACAGATAGCTTCCTTATATATAAAGTTATGACCAAATTTTGCTGCGATGGCATCCATAACAGCTACACCTTGTTTCATAATTTCTGGTCCGATACCATCACCGGCCAATACCGCAATTTTTAAATCCATAATTAATATTTTATGATGTACTAATACAATGTTTATTCCAAATTCAAATTTCTTGGAGAAGGATTGTTTATTGTACTTTCGTTGTTTTCTACCATATTAAGCATTTTGAGTGTTGCTTTGATAGCAGCCTCAGTCTGATCAGCATCCAATCCTCGTGTTCTCCAAATTTTATCACCTTCACGCCAGGTTATTACAGTCTGTACCAAAGCATCAGTACGCCCACCTGGTGGAATACTTACAGCATAATTGTCAAGTGCAGGAAATGTGCGATGCAACTTATGTTTGTAAATAGAACGAAGTGCTTTAACAAAGGCATCATACTGTCCATCACCAGTGGCATCCTCTTCATACTCTTCACCATTAATACTTACCTTCAGACTGGCTATAGGCTTTAAGCCATAACTAGTTGAAACCATGTAACTTACCAGTTTCACTTTATCTTCTGGTGCATTATGTTTAAGAACATCACTAACAATATATGGTAAGTCATCAGGAGTAACCAGTTGTTTACGAGCCCCAAGTTCTGTTATGCGTTTAGCAACAGCCTTAGTCTGTTCTTTAGTCAGTTCTAAACCGAAATCAGCCAAGTTTTTAATAATATTGGCTTTACCAGAATTCTTTCCTAAAGCATATTCACGATGGCGACCAAATCTTTCTGGAACCAAAGCATTAGCGTAAAGATTTCCTTTATTATCGCCATCAGCATGTACCCCTGCAACCTGTGTAAAGACATAATCACCTACGACAGGTGTATTAGGAGCAACAGCAATGCCACTATAGCCCGCCACCAAATGACTAGCATCAACCAAAGCGGTTTCATCAATATTATCTTTATAGCCCATTTGGTCTTTAATCATTACATGAACAGACGACAAAGGAGCGTTACCACACCGTTCTCCCAAACCATTCACGGTAACGTGTAGACCAGTACAACCCGCTTCCAAAGCTGCTAAAGAATCACCGACAGCCATATCATAGTCATTATGCGCATGAAAATCAAAACGTACACCAGGATAACGGCTAACCATATCATGAAGGAATTTATAGGCATTCAAAGGATTCAAGATACCTAAAGTATCAGGCAACAAGAAACGTACAATACCTTCATCTTTCAAGCCATCCATCATTTGATAGACAAATTCAGGACTATTAATCATCCCCTGCGACCAGTCTTCGAGATATAAGTTAACCTTCATATCCTTTCTATGAGCATAACTGATAACCTCCTTGATATCTAAGATATGTTCACGAGGAGTTTTACGCAACTGCTGTGAACAGTGTTTAAGCGAACCTTTAGCCAGCAGATTGATAACTTTACCACCACACTCATTAATCCAGTCCACAGACTTCATTCCATCCACAAAGCCGAGAACCTCTACACTTTCCAAACGGTCGATGCTTTTTGCATAATTACAGATCATGCTAACAGCATCTTTTTCACTTTCAGATACTCTCGCCGAAGCCACCTCAATACGATCGACTTTGACTTCAGAGAGTAACTGACGCGCAATCATCAACTTTTCGTGAGGCAAGAAAGAGACACCATTGGTCTGTTCGCCATCACGAAGGGTTGAATCGAGTATTTCTATTTGTTTGCTAACTCCCATGCTTCGACCTTATCTCTATTTTGGACCAGGAAGTCTACATCGTCCAGTCCATTTTCGAGGCAGTGCTTCTTGTAACCATTGATTTCAAACTGTTCACTGTGACCTGTTGTCAGATTCGTGACAGTCTGATTAGGCAGGTCAACTTTCACCTGAGCTTGATGATTACCATCAATAGTATCGAAAAGCTCTTTCAAGAAATTTTCACTTACCACTACAGGTAACACCAAGTTATTCAACTCATTATTCTTATGAATATCTGCAAAGAAGGAACTAATTACGACACGGAAGCCTGCACCTGCGATAGCCCATGCGGCATGTTCACGAGAAGAACCTGAACCAAAATTTTTACCAGCCACTAAGATAACACCACTGTAAGAAGGGTCATTCATCACGAAATCAGCCTTTGGAGAACCATCAGCATTGTATCGCCAATCACGAAAAAGATTTTCACCCATACCCTTTTTATCAATCGCCTTTAGAAAACGAGCAGGTATAATCTGGTCTGTATCTACATTTTCCAGAGGAAGTGGAATACAACTTGATGTTATTACGTTAAATTTCTGTTTCATTTTGATGTGCATTTGAATGTGAAAAGATAGAATTACATGAACTCACGAGGGTCTGTCAACTTACCTGTAATAGCAGAAGCGGCAGCGACCAATGGACTAGCCAAAATAGTACGACTACCTGGTCCCTGACGACCTTCGAAATTACGATTTGAAGTACTTACAGAATACTTGCCCGCCGGTATTTTATCATCATTCATAGCAAGACATGCAGAGCACCCTGGTTGACGAATTTCAAAGCCTGCAGCTTCAACAATTTTATCAATTCCTTCTTCACGAATCTGCTTATCAACCAACCATGAACCAGGAACCAACCAAGCTGTCACGCCTTCAGCCTTCTGATGTCCTTTTACAATTGAAGCAAAGGCACGGAAATCCTCAATACGTCCATTCGTACAAGCACCAAGGAATACATAATCTATCTTATGGCCTAAAATTTTCTCACCAGGTTTAAAACCCATGTAATTCAAACTCTTTTTGAAAGAAGCCTGTCCCTCAGCATCGATTTCATCGAGTGTAGGGATAGTATCATTGATACCAATACCCATACCAGGATTTGTACCATATGTAACACGTGGTTCAATGTCTGCAGCATCATAGTTAAGTTCACGATCGAATACTGCATCATCACCACTCTTCAGTTTCTTCCATTCTTCTACAGCCTTATCCCACTCTTCTCCCTTAGGAGCATATTCTCTACCCTTGATATATTCAAAGGTTGTCTCATCAGGAGCAACAAAGCCACCACGAGCCCCCATCTCAATACTCAGATTACATAAAGTCAAGCGGCCTTCCATAGACATATCCTTGACCACATCACCAGCATATTCTACGAAATAGCCAGTAGCGCCTGAAGTAGATATCTGAGCCATGAGATAAAGTGCTACATCCTTAGCTGTTACACCTTTTTTAAGTTTACCATTGATATTAATTCGCATACTCTTTGGCTTAGACTGCAGGATACACTGTGATGCCATAACCATCTCTACTTCAGAGGTTCCTATACCAAAAGCAACTGCGCCCATCGCACCATGAGTAGAAGTATGAGAATCACCACAAACAATCGTCATACCAGGCAAAGACAAGCCTTTCTCTGGACCAACGACATGTATTATACCATTGTCCTTTGAATTCATTTTGAACTCAGTTACACCAAATTCTGCACAGTTTTTGTCGAGTGTATCTACCTGTCGTTTACCAATAGGATCCTCGATAGGTTTGTCTTGATCATGTGTAGGAATATTATGGTCAGGCATACAGAAAATTTGATCAGGGCGAAATATTTTAAGTCCTCGCTCACGCATACCTGCAAAAGCCTGTGGTGAAGTCACCTCGTGACAATACAAGCGATCAATATAAAGTTGTGTCGGACCGTCTTCTACGATCTGAACTACATGTTTGTCCCAAATCTTGTCAAATAAAGTATTCATATATAATCTTGTATTTATTATTTCTTAAATTTATTAATACAATCGATATAAGCCTCTACTGAAGCCGTTACGATATCTGTGTCTGCACCAAAGCCATAATATACATGACCATCGTATTCTACCTGCATGTGCACCTTACCAACATCATCACTTCCTTTATCAATAGCTTGAATTGTAAACTCCTTCAGCGTCATGCGCTTTGTGATGATTTTCTTCAGCGCACGTATAGCAGCATCTACAGGACCGTTTCCGGTAGCAGCTGCTTCAAACTTTTCACCAGAGATATCCAAGCCTATACTGGCAACACTGCGAACGCCTTTACCCGTAGTAACCTGTAGATAATCAAGAGACAAAGCATGCACAGAAGCATTGTCTGCACCTGCAAGCATCAGCACATCATCATCAGTTACCTCTTTCTTCTTATCTGCCAAAAGAAGGAATTGCTTATATAACTTATCAAGCTTAGCATCATCGTTGACTGTTATACCATTAACTTCTAAACGGTATTTTAAAGCGGCCCGACCACTTCGAGCTGTAAGTACAATAGCGTTATCATCAAGACCCACATCTTTAGGATCCATAATCTCATAGGTCTGAACATTTTTAAGCACGCCATCCTGATGAATACCCGAAGAATGAGCAAAAGCATTACGGCCAACAATAGCCTTATTAGGCTGAACTGGCATATTCATCAAACTAGACACCATACGACTGGTAGGTACGATTTTGGTTGTATTAATATTAGTATCTATTCCGATATGTTTATGGCATTTAAGAATCATCGCAACTTCTTCGAGCGAAGTGTTACCAGCACGCTCGCCTATACCATTAATAGTAACCTCAACCTGACGGGCACCATTTAGAACACCTTGTAAAGTATTGGCAGTAGCCATACCTAAGTCATTGTGACAGTGAGTAGACAAACGAGCTTTATCCACTCCATCTACATGCTCCATCAAATACTTAATTTTAGCACCATATTCATCAGGCATACAATAACCTGTAGTATCTGGGATATTCACCACAGTGGCACCAGCCTTAATAACAGCCTCAACAACGCGAGCCAAATACTCATTATCTGTACGACCAGCATCTTCAGCATAAAACTCAACATCCTCAACATACTTTTTTGCATACTTGACAGCAGCAACAGCACGCTCTATAATTTCTTCACGATTGGAGTTGAACTTATATTTAATATGAGAATCGCTGGTACCAATACCGGTATGTATACGTTTATGCTTAGCATATTTTAGAGCTTCAGCAGCACAGTCGATATCCTTCTCTACCGCACGTGTCAGTGCACAGATTGTAGGCCACGTTACAGCCTTAGATATTTCAACCACAGAATTAAAATCACCTGGAGAAGAAATTGGGAAACCAGCTTCGATAACATCGACACCTAGCAATTCCAACTGTTTAGCCACCTGAATTTTCTCTACTGTATTCAGCTGACAACCAGGAACCTGCTCGCCATCACGAAGTGTTGTGTCAAAAATGTATAATCTGTCACTCATAATAATATAATGTTTTTATTAAGTTCAAATTAAAAAAGCCTCTCGCACCCGCAATCGGAAGTGTGAAAGGCTTTTGTATTTCTTACATCAGAGCTACAAGCACAAATCTTCACTTCCGGCCACTCGTTGTAGTCGAATTCGAATAATAATACTTAGTAGAATCTGATTTTTTGCCATTTTTCGGTCAATTTTAAATTTCGAATGCAAAGGTAATGAATTAAATTGATACAAACAAACAAATTATAACTTTTTTGCTATATTTCCTTTCAGTTTCGCATTATTTCTTTTATAAAGCCGTTAATATCATGTAATATATTCATATATAAAACAAAATAGCAGTATGTAAATACAAAATTCGCCATTAAGAGTTACCCCTTAATGGCGAATCTAATTTACCTATAAAAAAATATTTGATGTTTAGATATTAACCTTCACTTTTGCCATCAAATTAAAGACCTGTAAATCATTAAATCCAAATTCTGTCCAAAGGTAATCTACAAATTCTGGAGTTACACCGATTTGCACTGTATGCTTAGGATTACAGTTGAAAAGTAAATCACAACCAAGCTTACCTGTCACTGCAGAATTACTATATGGTGAATACTTAGACCAACCATAACCAAGACCAGCAAATGGCTCAACTTCAAATATACGAGAACTCTTGTAAGCCATCGGACGAAAACGTATCTTAGATGAGAAATTTCCTAAAGAAGAACGCGTACCTGTAGCTGGTGCAATATTCAAATCTACACCAAGTCCTATCAGCTTATTTATGTAATAGCCTCCACTAACTTCCAAAGCACCCATAGTTTCGCTATCACCATTGGTAACAACATCTATTCCGCCGCCCAACTGTACATACCATCCTTTACCACGCTGAGCATTTGCATTCAGAACTCCCAAACTTGTTAAACAAAGAGCAAACAAAACTTTACCCCAAAAAAATTTCATACTTGAATCTTTTTATATTAATAAACTTGAAATAATTCTGACTTGCAAAAGTATAAAAAAAAGAACAATTCGCAAAAAAATATTCTTTTTTCCTTATCTAGCAAAGAGTTCAAAGTTAGACTCGTGTACCACCGTTTTAACCATCTTCCTAAGTATCGACAAAGGATGCCCTGGATAATGTTTATCAAAGCCTTCCTTTTCTGAGAAATTACGAAGTATTGGGTGCTCATAATTTGAAGAATAAGGGTCAGCATTCCATTTCTGATTTCCATTTCTATTAAGCCAACCTTTTTGATCCAGCACCTCTCGTATTTCACGTTCTCTTCGCCCTATATTATCAATTTCATTAAAAGTACCTAAAAGTTCAAGACAACAATCATACAAATCAATATGTAACTTCACTTTGTAAGATGTTCCACCTGAATCTAAAATTGACTTTAAAATCGAATAAATATATCGATTACCATCATCAGTAATTCCATTACCAACTTCCACTAAGCCTTGTGTGTCTTCCAAAGTCTGATGAATACGCAGAATTAACAATTCAACATCGTCATAAGGCATTGCTTGAACACGTTTAATGGGGTAAGCTAGCAGATTTACTTCTGCCTGATTAGACATATATCCATAAGCAACAGCATCTACAGGGCTTTTTGGACGCTCAATTTCATAAAAACCTTTGGGTAATTCTAAAAATTCTGTTATTTCCATAATAGTGATTATTATTATTCGGTTGGTATTTTCTTCATTTTGTTAATGATACACTATAATCGGTTAACGCAGGCAAATTTAAAAAAAATATACAAAATAAGCATACTTTTTAAAATAAAAATTCTCTATTTTTTTAAACAGACAAAAAAGTAAAATTCACTTGAACTCAATCTAAACACCAATATAAAAAAATACCCCCATAAATACTAATCTTAAAAAATTATCATACTATTTAAACCAACAACCCAAAATTTTATCTAATTTATTTTGTGAATTCATATTGATTCTAAAACTAAGACTTTAGCATTAGATTTATACATCTTTGACAACAAAAAATAATATAGCCACAAATTACTAAATTCACAAAAAAAATAGCTATATTTGCAATTTGTAAAAAACAAAAAAATACATGCCAACAAATCGTAAACAACGTAAAACATCTGCTCCTATCGATAATACGTATGGGCATCTGCAGCCACAGGAACCTGAGGTGGAAAAGGTTGTACTGGGTGCGCTCATGATTGACAATGATGCATTCTCAGTAATATCAGAACTGCTTAAACCAGAAACGTTCTACATACCTGCTCACCAGAAGATATACCAGGCAATACAGACACTCAACATGAATGAGCAACCTAGCGACTTTATTTCGGTTACCCAGCAGCTAAAAAAAGATGGCAATCTGGAGAAAGCCGGTGGTGCAGCTTATGTCACAGAACTGTCTTCACATGTTACCACATCTGCACGTATTTCTCACTATGCCAAAATTTTAGTACAGAAATATACCGCTAGACAGTTGATTTCATTTGCAGGTAAAATTGAAACAGGCGCATTCGATGACAGTGTAGACATAGATGAACTCATGCAACAAGCAGAAGGAGGCCTCTATGAGATATCACAGAATAACATGAAGCAAGACTACACGCAGATTGACCCTGTTATCAAAGAGGCACAAGAAATTCTACAACGTGCTGCAAGTAACAGTGGAGGTTTGACAGGTATTACCACAGGATATACAGATCTAGATGATGCTACTTCGGGTTGGCAGGCATCCGACTTAATTATTCTAGCAGGACGTCCAGCCATGGGTAAAACATCTTTTGCACTTAGTTTGGCCAAGAATGCAGCTATTGACAATAACATACCAGTAGCCTTCTTCTCTCTAGAAATGAACAACGTTCAGTTAGTAAACCGTTTAATTAGCAATGTCTGCGAAATTGAAGGTAAAAAGATACTGAACGGTAACATGGATCAACAAGACTGGCAGAGACTTGATGTAAACCTACGTAAAATGCAGGGTAAGCCACTATACATTGACGACACTCCGGGTCTCTCTATTTTTGAACTACGTACCAAAGCTCGCCGACTGGCGCGTGAGAAAGGTATAAAAATGATAATGATTGACTACTTGCAGTTAATGAATGCCAATGGTATGCGATTTGGAAACCGTCAGGAAGAGGTTTCTACGATTTCACGATCATTAAAAGGTCTAGCTAAAGAGTTAAATATACCAGTACTCGCCTTATCACAGTTAAATCGTACTGTAGAAAATCGTGAAGGCATTGAAGGTAAACGCCCACAGCTGAGCGACTTACGTGAATCTGGAGCCATTGAGCAAGATGCCGACATGGTACTTTTCGTTCATCGACCAGAATATTACCACATTTATCAAGATGAAAAAGGAAATGACTTACACGGCATGGCCCAAGTTATTATCGCAAAACATCGTAAAGGTAGTACAGGCGATGTACTGCTTACCTTTGAAGGCCAATATACTCGCTTTTCTAATCCTAGTGATGTAAGTATGGGGGCACTCCCGCCAACTATGGGAGGCGAGATATTGGGTTCTAACGTGGGCGCAGCCCCAGGTGCATTTCCACCACCAGACCCTAATGGTGGCGGAGGACCACTTCCCTTCTAAGACTTTTGAAATATATATAAAAAAGGCTGACGAAACTAATCGTCAGCCTTTTATATATCGATAAGCAAAATTACTTATCAAGTTCTGCATCTTTAGTTCTAGGATCAGCCTCACCATAACGGCCATAATAAGCCTGGTAGCGATTGTAACCCCAGTTTGCCTGCTGCTTATTAGGATCAAGCTCCTTAGCCTTATCAAGGTGCTTAATAGCCTCATCAAAGATGACATTACGTGTAGCCTTAACCATTTCATTAGAAGCCTTAACATTCAATACTGTACCAAGGTAAGTATGAACAATAGGATTCTCTGGCTGAACTTCTACTGCCAACTTCAAATAGTGGATAGCATCCTTCTCATTGTTCTCTGAGATAGCAAGCATACCAAGATCAGCAAGAGCAACAAAATTCTTAGGATTCTTAGCAAGTGCATCATTCAATACCTGTTTAGCACCAGCCTTATCCCCCATACCAGAGTATGTATTGTACAGTTTATCCAAAATTACATCATTATCAGGATATTGAGCCTGAAGTTCCTTCAATTTACCAATATAGTTCAAAGAATCTTCTTTAGTCTTCAAACCATCACCCATGATAAGAAGTTTCAAGTTAAACGCATTCTTAAACTCAGCAGTATCCTTCATAGCAACCTCTACATAACGGTTAGCAGCATCAAGTTTTTTAGCCTGATAAGCATAAACTGCAGCGAAACGAGCAACCTGGCCACGATAAGAATCTTCAGCCTTACGCTTATCCTCACCAATGCTCTTAAAGAGATCAGAAGATTCTGAATCGAGGAAAGTACCCCAATACTTCAACACATTATCAGCATCCTGCTTCTGTGCAGCAGCCTGACCACCATTAACGAGATCAGTATGTACAGGCCAAAGACGATCAGCCAAACCCGTATACTTAGGTTTTACCTTACCTTTTTCATTAGGCTCTGCATCATATTTAACACATTCCTGAGCAGCGTTAAGAGCATCAACAGCAGCATTATACATACCAATAGTATCATAAGCCTGGTTCTTATCACTCTGCTTCAACTGATCATTCATTTGGTTTTGTGTAACAATCTTGCTTTCATTGTTATACTTGTTCATAGCCAACTCGACCAACTGATTATAAGCCTTAGCCTTTTCAGCAGCATTTGCAAGATTATTGAGGTTCTGCTCCAAAAGAGCCTTAGCCTCAGCATAAGTGCCAGCCTTCAAGATCTGCTTCAATGCTTCACTGTCACCAGCAAAAGCTGTGCTTGCTCCAAGAAGCATTACAGCTGCAATCATTACTTTTTTCATAACTTTTTAATTTTAAGGGTTATTGTTATTTATTTTCTAATTCTATTCGATTTCCAAGTAAACACACAAACCCGATATCAGTTTTATCAGGTCTATACCTTATATATTATGTACTTAACTCGAATACCTAAGAAATGTTGTTTTTTCGAACAAAAAATTTTAAGAAAATTCCCCTATCACTTGATTTTCATCAAATGACAGGGAATATCCTTATATTATTCGAAATCTACAGGAGTATTATCATCTGAAGTATCAGCTTTAACCTCCTCATCATCAGCAGATTCTACTGTTTCTACAGAAGCTGCACTACCAGTAGTATCAGCTTTGATTTCTTCAGATTTCTTAGCCCACTGAGCACGACTTTCTTCTTCTACACTTGCTTCAAGTTCGCTACTCATTACCTTACATACACTAGCAATGATATCGTTCTTTTTAGAAAGGTTAATGAGACGAACACCCTGAGTAGCACGACCCATAACTCTTACATCAGCCACAGAAAGACGGATAGCAATACCACTCTTATTGATAATCATCAAGTCATTCTCATCAGTTACATTCTTAATAGCAACCAAGCGACCTGTTTTCTCAGTAATAGCGAGTGTCTTTACGCCCTTACCACCACGGTTAGTGATACGATAGTCTTCTACTTGCGAACGTTTACCATAACCCTGCTCGCTGACAACCATAACTGTTTCAACATCAGCATTGTTAACAGGTACCATTCCAACTACAGCATCATCATCACCATCGAGTTTCATACCACGCACACCAGTCGCAGTACGACCCATTGTACGTATAGTATTCTCATGGAATCGGCACGCACGACCATTACGGTTAGCGATAATCAGTTCATTCTCACCATTAGTCAGACGTACATCAACCAATTCATCACCCTCAGCAAGGTTAATAGCAATTACACCATTAGCACGAGGACGAGAGTAAGCCTCAAGACAAGTCTTCTTCACAGTACCATTCTTAGTAGCAAAGATGACATAATGACTATTAATAAACTCTTCGTCAGTAAGTGTTCTCAATCGCAAGAATCCATTAACAGCATCATCCTTTTCGATGTTCAGCATATTCTGGATAGCACGACCCTTAGAGTTTCTGTCACCTTCTGGAATTTCATAACACTTAAGCCAGTAACAACGTCCTTTCTTTGTAAAGATCAGCATTGTCTGATGCATTGTTGCTGGATAAATATTCTCAGTAAAGTCTTGTTCGCGAGTACGAGCGCCCTTACTACCGACGCCACCACGAGCCTGTTCACGGAAATCACTTAGCGGAGTACGCTTAATATAGCCCAAGTGGCTCACAGTGATTACAACAGGATCATTTGGATAGAAGTCCTCAGGATTAAATTCCTCTGAAGAATATTTGATTTCGGTACGACGAGCGTCACCATATTTTTCTTTTACCTCGAGGAGTTCATCCTTCATCACCTTCTTACAAAGTTCAGGATCGCTCAATATCTGATTATAGTAATCTATCATGCGCTCCAACTCTTCATATTCAGCATGCAACTGATCCATACGTAGACCTGTAAGCTGACTAAGACGCATATCAACGATAGCCTTACTCTGCAGTTCATCCAGTTCGAAACGCTGTTCCAAGTTACGCTGAGCATCAGCAGGAGTTTTGCTTGCACGAATAATATGTACTACTTCGTCGATATTATCACAAGCAATAATTAAGCCTTCAAGGATATGAGCACGTTCCTGCGCTTTCTTCAATTCATACTGAGTACGTCGGATAGTAACATCGTGACGATGCTCCACGAAATATTTTACACAATCTTTCAGACCGAGCAAACGTGGACGACCCTTTACAAGAGCAATACAGTTAACAGAGAAAGAACTCTGCAAAGCTGTCATCTTGAAGAGTTTATTCAAAATAACGTTAGCATTGCTGTCACGCTTCAAATCGACAACGATACGCATACCCTGACGGCCAGATTCATCATTGACATTAGAAATGCCATCGATTTTACCTTCCTTAACGAGTTCTGCAATATATTCGATAAGCTGAGCCTTATTGACACCATAAGGAATCTCAGTAACAACAATTTTGTCATGATTATCATCGCTCTCGATTTCAGCCTTAGCACGCATTACCACACGTCCACGACCGGTTTCATAAGCCTGACGAACACCTTGTATACCATATATATAAGCACCAGTAGGGAAATCAGGAGCTTTAATATACTGCATCAGACCATCGAGATCTATATCAGGATTATCAATATAAGCACAGCAACCATCAATGACCTCACCGAGATTATGAGTAGGAATATTAGTAGCCATACCAACGGCAATACCATTAGCACCATTTACCAACAGATTAGGAATTTTAGTAGGCATCACACTTGGTTCCTTCAATGTATCATCGAAGTTATTCGTCATGTCTACAGTATCCTTATCAAGGTCATCCATGATATGCTCACCCATCTTGCTCAGACGACACTCGGTATAACGCATAGCAGCAGGAGAGTCACCATCCACAGAACCAAAGTTACCCTGGCCATCAACCAGAAGATAACGCATATTCCAGTCTTGGCCCATACGAACGAGGGCGCCATAAACAGAAGAGTCACCATGTGGGTGATACTTACCAAGAACCTCACCTACTACACGGGCACATTTCTTATAGGCATTATTGCTAGTATTACCAATACCAAGCATACCATAAAGGATACGACGATGAACAGGTTTGAAGCCATCTCGTACATCAGGGAGCGCACGAGCCACAATAACCGACATAGAATAGTCGATATATGACTTTTTCATCTCCTCTTCAATGTTGATCCTCAAGATTCTGTCATTGTCAATTGTCTGATTTTCGTCCATTGTTTAAAAATATCTATTTTTCGTTGTAAAATTCACGCTAAGGCCCTTTATTTTCGTTCTAAGCGATTTCGGGTCTCAAAAACGAAGCAAATTTAATACATTTTTCTGAGATAGAAAAGCCTTAGAACGAAAAAAAATGGCTTATAGGCTATTATAAAATAACTAAGAACCCTTTCTCTTAAGTTTTTTTCTACGTTCATATAGCTCAGCAGAAGCAGTAAAGAAAACATCTCCACTCGAATTAAGAGCAGTTTCTACACTATCCTGTATCACACCGATAATAAAACCAACAGCTACCGCTTGCATCGCCACGTCATTTCCGATACCAAGAAACGAGCAGGCTAAAGGTACAAGCAATAATGAACCTCCAGCTACACCTGATGCTCCACAAGCACCTATCGTTGCTATAATACTTAAAAATAGAGCATGGTAGAAATTAACATCTACACCTACTGTATGCGCCACTGCAAGCGACATTACAGTAATTGTTACAGCAGCACCATCCATATTAATTGTAGCTCCCAAAGGAATACTTACAGAATAAAATTCCTCATCAAGGCCCAATCGTTTACAAAGCGCCATATTTATAGGTATATTAGCTGCAGAAGAACGAGTAAAAAAAGCATTTACCCCACTTTCTTTTAAACAGGTAAAAAGTAGAGGATATGGATTTTTCCGGATTAGAAAAAAGGATATTATCGGATTAAATATAAGTGCATTGATCAACATACACCCTACAAGAACAAGAACAAGATGTCCATAAGTTGTAAATATCTCCATGCCACTTTCAGAGACAGCCGAAAATACCAAACCAAAAATACCAAATGGAGCAAACTGAATAATCCACTTTATAACTACTGAAATTACATCTGCCAAACCGCTTACTAAATCAATAACAGCAGGTTTAGCTATTTTTTTCATGGCTAAACCTATTAAAACTGACCAAAACAAAATACCAACATAGTTAGCATTACTTACAGAAGCGACCGGATTACTTACCAAATTAATTAATAAGTTAACAAAAACATTTGACAGAGTACTAGGCATAGTACTATCTACCGTTTTTTTCCAGAAAAAGAGTAACCGGAAATAGCATACTAACCACGACGGCACACAAAGCAGCAATAAAAGTACTCAGCAGATACTGACCAATAACAACAGAGAATCGATTTCCCACACTACCCGTAGCCTTCGCTATACTTGAAGTTACCAATACAGCAACAAGTATTGGGGCTATAGCCTTCAAAGCACTAACAAAGATATTTCCAAAAACAGAAATACCACTCCACTCTGGTACAACAACCCCCAAAATAGCTCCTAAAACTAATCCAATACAAATACGAAGTACTAAACTAATATTGGTCCATGCTACCCAAAAACGTTTTAAATAAAACATGATTATTAAATGATATAAAAAGACATTTTAAATGTTTCAACATAAACGCTTTCAAAGGTAATATGATAAATTGTAACAAACAAATTATTTTCACGAAACTTTCAACTTTTCGAATATAAATAGGAAAACATATAATACCCCATTTCTGGATAATATAGTCATATAAAAAGTTGGCAATCTGAGATATTTTTTACATCTTTATTATTGATTTTCAATCACTTACAAAGTAAGCAAAAGAATAATATCATAGACAGGGTTTACATTGACTATGTAAAGTTCGAAGAGTTCACGATACATGGACAAAAATAATAAAAAAATGATTTACGGTTATATTAGAGTAAGCAGCGACAAACAGACGGTAGAAAACCAACGTTTCGAAATTAACAGATTCTGTGAGCGATAAAAAAGTCAAAGATTTAACACTTTTAACTTTACGAAACCGCAAAAATCACTAAAATGTGCAGAATTTGAGTTGTTATTATGACTTAAAATGGATGTTTCCTTCGATGGAGATTTTAAACTGCGACGGACTGTCGCAGTTTAACTTTGAACAACCTACTGGCTTTGGGGTATAAGTTTGAGGACGATGATAATACCATATTTATATTACGCGCGTGAGAATATGTCAAGAGGGGTATCGCGAACTTCTACCAATTCAGTCGTGTTGCTGATGTGAAAGAGAAAGAATGAGCTATCGGATAACTACTTCGGAGCATAAACTGGTGCTAATTTGCTATATCGGCATCTATTTTATAGTTAAATATACATAAAAACGTACCGTAATTACGGAAATGAATAATAAATGTGGTGTCCATTTCAGAAATTATTTGTTTTTTTGTAGCAAAATTACGATAATAGATAAAATATTGCGGTATGATACGAGAGTTTTGGGTAAAGAACTATCTTTCCATTCGCGACAAGCAGGAATTAAGCTTCGTGGCCAAGGGACCATCTTCGGAACTTGTCACCGAAGTTGCTGATGGTGTGTTCTTGTATAAGTTAGGCATCCTCTATGGTTCAAACGCTTCGGGCAAGTCGAATATGCTGCTTGCCATGAATGAGGTATTCCGTCTGTTGGTCTTGCCAAAGACGGATGCGGCAGTCGAAATTGGCGGTTGCATTCCCTTCGTGCTCACCAAAGATGAGCCAACGGAAATGCACGTGTCATTCTATGCCGATGGCACCCGATATGATTACAATGTCAAGTTCAACGGCAAGCACATTTTAAGTGAAGCCTTGTACTATTATCCAAACAAATCGAAATCGCTGTTCTATGAGCGCAGTTTTGTGGGCGAGAATGTACAGGCAGACATCAAGTTTGGTGCGAGTCTCAAACTGCAAGTCAAGACACAGGAAAGCATCCGTGAAAACACACTGAACAACCACAGTGTGTTATCTGTTTGCCGAAAGGCTGCCTTGAAAGAAGACATAGCTCCATTCAACACACTTCACGCTTGGATTATGGCCAATTATCACGATGTGGACGGCAATGTAGAAAAGGGACTTGTCGAGATCTTGAAAGATGCTTATAGTAATTCAAAGAAGCGTAAGTTCTATAATACGATGCTTCAGAAGGCCGACTTGAACATTCTGAAATATCGTCCCGTCGTAGAAGACCGCATTGTACCCAATGATTTCCGCGAGCGTATCCAGAAAGAGAATATCCCCGAGGAGATGAAAGATGTGCTTTTGAAGCCAACCACAGATTCCATCACCTTCTTGAACCATTCCGACAATGGTGACTTTGATATTCCGTTCAAATGGCAGTCAAAGGGTACTCAGAAGTATATCCGCATATTGGATGCCCTATACGACTTGATAACGAGTCCTCACGTGTACTATCTTGATGAACTGGGCGAGGATCTGCACAACGACCTGTTGTACTACTACCTCAACGTCTTCATCTTCAACTCCGATAAGTCGCAGCTGATTATCACGAGTCAGGAGACCACCCTTCTGTCACAGGATATGATAAATGAGAACCGAGGTGTGGTGTGGTTTGTCGAGAAGAACAAAGAGACAGCTTCATCCGAATATGCTCGTGGCGACTCCTTCGGCTTGCACAAAAACCTGTCGCTTTACAATTCATATCGTATTGGTCGATTGGGAGCCAAGCCAGAACTGGGCAGTATCTTTATAAACTTGGAGGACTGATATGGGAAAACTACGACAGACAGCACTCATCCTGGGTGAAGGGCCAACGGAATTTTTCTATTTCAAGTCCTTATGCGACGTGTTCAAACGTCTGACCATTAAACCAGACTATCCGAAGCATACCAACATCAAGGAACTGGAAGCCAAGATAGCTGAGGGCGTGGCAATGGGTTACAACCATATCTTCTGCATCATCGATATGGACACGAAGGACAAGGAGCCTGAGCGTTCCCAATATCAGAAACTAAAGGCAAAGTATGCCAAGCCTATCAACAAGCCCAAGAAAGGTATCTACTGCGAGGTGGAGTTCTTCGAGACTCACCGCTGCACAGAACTGTTCTTCCTATACTATTTCCGCTACACCTCACGTCCATACGAAGCACAAGAGCCTTTACTCAAAGACCTGAATCAATGTGTGGAGTATCGGAAGACGATAGAATTCTTCATCAAGACCAAAGGACTTCACGGTTACTTTGAGCGCAATGGTGGCAGTCTCGAAAAAGCTATCGCCAATGCCAAACGTTCAATGGATGAGAAACTGAAGAATGGTAGAAATTATACATACTCAGAGCTGGGGAGCTTGATGGAAGAGTTGAAAGAATTGGAAGTAGTGTAAACTATCGTTTGCTACAAAAAAATATTCGATTATGAAGAAAACGTTTAAGAAATATCTAAATGAACTTAAGAGCAATAAGTCATATTTGCAATATATAATAGCTTTTCTGTCTTTTGCTTTTATAATGACAAGCTATGAAGATGATCTGAAATGCTTGTTTGACGAAATGGTCATACCTATCCTCTCTGAATTTAAAGCAAATGCGTTTAGCTTCGTATTGGTTTGTATTTTGGTATTTGTTGTCGCGTCTGATATAAAGCGTAAATGGAGTTATCGTTATAGATTTGATGGTAGATGGACCTTCGTACTTTTCTGTATTCTATTCGTAACATTGAGATACCGTTTCACTGGATTGTACAATTATGTTCCATGGCTTTGGCTAGTGTCTTATGTTGACATTTGTATTGTTGCTGGACTTTCCTATCTCATTGTAGCCATCACAAATAAAATTAGGATAAACGCAAATAAACAAGATAGCCTATATACTCCAAGTGATGGAATTATCAGAGATTGGCCGATAGAAGGAAAAAATGAGGATATTTTAGATCTGGCAGAAGAGGCTAAAAAGATTGCTGGTGAGATTTTGTCTTTGGACAAGACTAAAACTTGGAGTCTGGCAATTACGGCTCAATGGGGCGCAGGAAAGACTTCATTTTTGAACTTAATCAAGGAGAATTTTTCTGGCAACGATTTTGAGATTGTATACTTCAATCCACGTGATAGTAAATCATATCAAACCATCCAAGAAGACTTTTTCAGTCTGATTACTTGTGTGTTGTCGAAATACGATAGCGGATGCAGCAGTGTAATGAAAGACTACATGTCATCTCTACAATTGATAGATAATAGAGGTGTAATTGAAAAAGTAGTGAGTTTTTATAGGATATGGGATAAGGAGGACTTAAAAGATAAACTGAAGAAGTCTTTTGCTCATATTGAGAAAAAGGTTTTAGTTCTTATTGATGATTTTGACAGATTGTCGAAAGAAGAAATACTTGAAGTACTGAAGTTGATAGATAGTAATGCGGCTTTTACTAATCTTGTTTTCCTGACGGCATATGATAAGAACCAGGTTAATAAAGCACTTGGAGAAAGCAATAATACAGATGATGCATGCTTTGTGGACAAATTCTTCAATTTTGAATTTGTTATTCCATCACGTCCGTATTCTTACATTACAAACTACATAAGTGACAAACTGTGCAGCAAGTTAGATGCAAAAACACACGAAGCATCTTCCATCAAGAAAACCTTAAATGATCTAGAGAACATTCTGAAGGAATACTTGCCAACTTTGAGAGATGCTAAAAGATTTATCAACCAATTCCTTATGGACTATAGGTTGGTAAGAGGCGATGTAAAACTATACGAATATGTTTTGGTTCAGTTGATAAAATATAAATATCATGACGAGTATACTAAACTATTCAGGAAGCAATTTATAGAAACAGGTGGGTTCTTCTCTAGTAGACAACGTTATTATTTGAAGAAGGATATAGATGAAGAATGCAAGATTAAATCTTTGCTTGTGAAATTATTCCCTAAACAAGATGAAAGAAGTGGATATCATGTCGAAACTTACAAGCATATCTTTGATGCACAAAGTTTTGACAACTATTTTGTAAACCAGATATATGGTACTATGCGTATCAGCGAGATGGAATCAATCTTCCATTGTACAACAACTGAGGCATACAGAAAGATTGATGAATGGGCAAAAAACGAGAATCAATTGAACGACATTATAGCTTATTTGTTATATCTTTTTAATAAGGATTTGTTTAGTAGTGGCGAGGCCTATCTAACATTTGCCGATGTCATTGCTTATCTTGCAGTTAAACGGCCTAAATCAAAGGCGTATTGGTTGTTTATGAGATTGATATCTCTCTCCTATCTTGAAGGCTATGACAGAAAGTATAATCTTGATATGGAAACCTATAAACAGCGGCTTTTGGAAATAATTTTAGATGTAGAAAAAGATAGTAATCTTCAATTAGCTAGACTTATTCATTCTGCCTTTCAAACTCATAAGATAAAAGAAGATGAACAACTCATCAAAGATGCTGATGTTTGGCCAAGTATAAAGAATCGGTTCCTAAAAATATGTCCTGAGTTTGATGATTTGCAGGTTATGAAAGGATGGTTGTATGATTGTATTGATCATATGGAACAGTCATCTCGTCGCATCATATTGGATAGAGATTGCCTTAATGCTTGCAAACAACGAATTATTGCTCATCCTGATATTTATTTTAATGGGTTTGTATTCTTAGGTGGTGTGTCACCTAATCCTGAATTCAACACAATCGCATGTGAGCCATTCTGGGGACAGATCTTTGGAAATGCAACAGAATTTGAAAAATTCATTTCCGATTGTGAAACTAAAGGGGTTGAGAATATGAACCTTGTTAGAAACTTTTGGGAACTGTACAAGCACAACAAATACAATCCGATAGAATTTGATAATCAAGGAAATGTCCAAGAAAAAATTGACTGCGGTTTGAATAAAGAGGCGAACTTGTTAAAGCAAGGCCAAAATATTTGGTATGCAATCAATTCATTAACTTGTATTACAGATGAATCGTCTCAAGAAGAAATAAAGGAACGAATAGGTGTTGTACATGAAGCTATAACAAAATTAGATGAGATTAATTTGAACATTGCATGGTTATTTGATATTAGGAAAGAACTTGGTTCAATTCTTAGCTCTTTGAATAGCCGATTAAAATAGGAGTATTAATCTTTGCTCCTTTGAAATTAGTTAGAAGAAAGGTATTACAGAGATAATAAATCAACAATATAAATCAAGATGCGACCTAATACTATTCTCAGATAATGAGAAGAGTATACTTACTCGCGACGAACTCCGTTGCAGACAGTCCAATGCATCTATGATGTCTGTATGCAGTGATGATATATATACAATTCGGATGAGAATGTAAGAAAGGAAAAGGCTGGAGGATTGTAAACAGTACGGAGAGGTGTTGCCTATGAGGAAAGGCATGTTGTACTTTCTCAGGAAAAGAAATAGAAGAAGCTTATAAATAGCAACATTTTTGACAATCGGGCGGAAACCACATCATTTCATCAGTTTCCGCCCGAAATCATATACACAGAACTAACTTGTCAAAATATCATACAATGACTTGTAGTCCTTGGCGACATCGTAGATGTAACCGTTATCGCTGATGGCTTTGAAGTGACGACGGGCACATTCGATTTTGCTTTCCTCTGAACCTCGGAGTTTAGAGCCCTGAAGGGCATTGTCTTTAGACTCAGCCACAATATAGACGTGCTTAACACTTCCTTCCTTGAAGGCGACTGCCCAATCTGGATTGTACTTTCCCATCGACGTATTGATGTAGAAGCCGTTTGGCAACTTCGTATAGGCAGCCACCTCGTTACGTGATTCCAACTGATTAGCGAAGTTCATCTCAATACCTTTTGAGTCAACTCCCACAAGGTCGTAGAGAGATTTGTGCGACTCCATAGCATTCACACCTAAACGATCTCTCAGAGCAGATGGGCTGAAAATCTCACTGTCAAACTTTAGGTTTACAATTTATATATGCTCATATAAAAATGAATCGGGAGTTATATTCCATTCTTCATTATCTATAAAGAACACTGATGGGTTTTTAATTACAGTTGGTTCATAATCTAGATCTTTGATTTTATCGTAATCCACCAGATATAAATAATAGTGTTCTGCGCGAATCTTAGAAACCCTAATCTCATTTACAGACCAGTGAAAATGAGGAATCCCCCTAAATGTTTTCACTTCTATAAATCTATTTAATTTCGTCGATAAGACATCATCAAATGAAATTATATCAAACCCAGCTGCTACATCAATAATTGATATCTGCTTAACTTTGTCCTTTTGGGGATGCTCGGCTAATCGTTTTCGCTCATATTGCAAAACAAACAATTCACCAGCAAGACCTTCAATACGCTGCTGTTCTAATTCTTGCAATAATCGTTCTTCGGACTTCTTTTTGTTTTTAGTTGGGGCGATTTCTATTATTTTATCTAGTTTCTTCTCAAACAAATAGAAACCATCATCCTGCTTTGTTAATATACCTAATGAAAGAAGAAGATTTCTATAGGAGGCATGTTTGTATTTAATGCCGTTTCTTGCTAAGATAAAGCTATCTTCTTGACTTCTATATTTAAGCGAATCTAAAGAAATCACCTCTTCATCAACAAGATAATCAACTAATATTTCAGAAAAGTGAGTAGCGAATTCTTCTTCATCACCATAGTCGTTCATTATAGAAACAACTTGTATGTTGTCATCTTCAATGGTTATATATCCCATTTCTTCCAGCAATAACAATGTTGGAAGAATATTCAAACATAATTTCCCTTTATGATGGGCACGAAGTTGAATCAAAGAGTTTATAGAAACAACTCCATGACCAATACTTTGCCAAACAAAGAACAGACCTTTGCAATCTGCTATTTCACTGAATTTTTCTATTCTTTCGTCTAACATAGTCCCTTATTATTGCTTTAATATCTTCGTCTCCATCATCATTGAGATTATTAAATAATGGAATCGGTGCAGATTCTATAATTGCAATCATTCTTGCTTCTTTTTCGTGAAGTCTGTCATTAATTGTGCAATCTACTGTATCTTGGGATATAAGATAATAATAGTTTGTAACAACATCTGGACCCAACCCATAACGATGAATTCGATCTTTTGATTGGACAAAATGAGCACAATTAAAAGAACGCTCTAAATATATTGCGTTATGACAGGCTTTATGCAAAGAAATAGATTCCGCAACAGCAAAAGGATTTGCAATTATAACTTTAAATTCGCTATCAGGATTATGGAATTCCTTGATAATAGCCTCTCTTGTCAGTTCATAATTGACATCATCTTCCGTCATTCCATCTGTTGCAACAGGAGTTGCACCATAAAGTGCCCGACTCTTGATGCCAATAGAATCTAAATATGATTGAAAAGTTTCTATAGTTTTAATGAAGATAGCCCATACAACAACCTTACCCCCGTCTTTTATAATATCATTGATTAATTGTGCACAAACTTCATATTTAGCAGGGATTTCATCTTCGTAATACCGCATTACATCTGACATAATCATTGAGTCTTCCTGCTCTACGGTAGAGAAATCAACACCAGCTTCTTCTGTAAACTGTGACAAAGGAGCTCTTAATAAAATAGGATTAGTTGCAACTTGTTGTAATCTGATTGCTTTCGCCCTTACTAAAACAGAATGAATGTCACTCTCTCGGTTTTCAACTTCTTCAACAAAGCGTTCTTCAATAAACTCGTATATTCTCCTTTGGGCATCCTTCATCGGAACTAAAATAGGGTCATGTTCGACAGGATTGGGAATGTTCAAGTCGCTTTTCTTAATTCTGATATAATAGGGGTCAATGTTTTTTATCAGATTTGGAACCCTGGAATCATTCGCATTACGTGTCATATCACGTAATTGTCCTGTTGTATATTTTGGAACATCCACATTTGGCCATATAAAATGAAATAGGTTGTACAAATCTTCATATCCATTAGGTGCCGGTGTACCAGTCAATATTACTCTGGCACTACAAAATGGAGCTAACTCCATAATAGAAGTAGCCGTAATACCTCCATTAGTGTTTTTAATTTTATGAGCTTCGTCCAAAACAACCATTACACGATTATTTTTAAGGAAGTATTTTAGAGATTCTTTTATACCGACAACAGATGCATAACTTATTAATATAACTTCTGCTGTTTCACCATAAAAATACTGCTTCTTACTTTCCGATGATAAGGCTCCATTGATACGTTTGCATGTTGCAGGAAAGCCAAAACACTCTTCGTATTCTGATTCCCATGGTCCGAATGCGCTTAGTGGTCCAACAATCATAATTTTATCGACCTTTTTATTGGATGATTCTGGCAAATTCTTCAGATAAGTATAGGCTCCATAAACTATGCTTGTCTTGCCTGCACCTGGTACCGAAAAATTGCAAGCATTTTGTGAAAATGCCATATGGTATGCAGACAATAATTGCAATGGATATAATCGTCTGTTAGCCATATTTGACTCTAAGCTCTTTGCAAATGCATCAAAATCTTGTATCACACAATTGTTATTCTTGATTGACCGAGCTTTTTCGCCAAATTCCTGAAATTCAAGTTCCTTGATATGGAAGTCTTGAATATCTGAGGCGATTTCATTATCGTATATTATTTCCGCATTAATATACTTAGCTGCTAATCCTAACAGGTGTGCAACACGTTCAATGGGTTCATCAGAATTAATCAAAATACGGTCACTTTCTTCTGATATATCCAACTTTACCTTCAAAAGGGTTCTGGCACGTCTGTTTGACAGAAGCAAATTGACTGCTCCTGTCAATATATATTTTGATTCTGTTGATGAAGAAAGAATTAGTTGGTTCATTAGTCGTGTAATGAAGTTTCAATATCTTTGATAAGTGATTGAATCTCTGAAGCTTTTTCTAACAAATCCTCTTTATTGTTTGCAGAAGCAAGAGTCTCAGTATTTATCTCAGAAAGTGCGTTTATTGCTTTCTTAAGGAGAGCTACAGGTTTATCTTTTTCCTTCTTATTTTCAAGTTGATTCTTACAGTCTCGGAAAGAATCCATCAAATGCTCTCTGACATTGTTCTTCCATTGATTATCTCGCTGGTTGAGAAGACGTTTTGCCTCTTCGTCATTGGTAGCACGATTTAAAACTTCTTCTGTTGATTCTTCTTCGTCGGCTGATGTTTCATAATATGAATCAACAAACGAATGCCATGTTTTTTCATCCGCCAAGAAATTGCTACTTGCGGTTGAAGCCAACATTCTAAAATCAAAATCACCCTTCTCTTCAAGGCGAATAAAATCAAAGCATATCAGTCTGAGGTCGTTTTCAACTTCATCTAATTCATCAGACTGAATCCATGATATTTTACCACTTCTTATTTTCTTTAGGGCTATGTTCAATTTCAAGAAATCATCTTCACAACCTCTTGGCAATCTGGTGTATATTCCTGTATAGCCATATGTGTCAAGATAAGAGTCAATAAGCTCCATGATTTCCAAATTTAATAAGACTTCTTTGCTTGAAGATAGTCCCATGTATTCTGCAATTTGCTCTATTGAAAAACTCTTATCGTACATGTCACGTGTATGCAGATATTTTTCGATAGGATTATAATCTACTTTGCAATCTGCACCCATCTGATAAGATGTTTCCAAACGAAGGATTTCCTTTTCGTCAGCATCTTCGGGGAGTATTCTTGCCAAGAAGTATGAGCACTTATCCTTTGTCGTTTGGTCAAACTCCCTTGACTCTGTTATTCTTCTAAGCAAAGACGCACGACGGTTGCCATCAACGATAACACCGTCCATAGTAATAATACCAGGCTCCAGCTGACCATTTTGAGCAAGGTCACGCATGGTCTTTTTATTACGTTCTTCGCTCGATTCAAACAGAAATTGTGCTACCTTCTGTGCATCAGTATCTTTTGTCATGTCCAAATCGCCATGCTCGCGCTTATAGGACTTTACCAAGCTACTGATACGGCCATTCTCTACATTATAAGCTAAGAACTCCAAAGGAATCTTATAAACATTAAACTCTCGGATTTCGCCTTGATATTTAAGCTTAGTTCCAGTACCGACAGGTTTACCTTCGCCAATTTCTTTAATTTTTAATTTTCTTTCTTCAGCAGTCATAACTTTATATATTAAAGAATTCTGTAATAATATCGTTTAATTTATCTAGTGACTTTAAGTTAAGGAAGTAGTTGCAATCAGCATAGATTTTCCTGAAATCTGCAGCTCTTCCTACCCATCCAGCTCCGTCTAATATATTGATAACAATTATATTATTAAAGCTCTGGGCTTTTTTATATTTTGGCTTTATTACATTGTCATAATATGCTGTTTGGCTCGAACTTGTGGTAAGATAGAAATGATGATTGATAACAATATACTTTCCAGCATATGTTAAAGCAAGTTCTTCCTCTGAATAAACGGGAATCTGCATCTTGCGAAATTCTATTCCATGATTAAGTGCGATTTCCTTGATTTTTGAATACAAAGTTTTAACATATAAATCTGCATATCTTGTGTTGTACTCTGTCGTGACTTTATCCTTGACAAGATTCCTAACGAAATCGTCGCTTGTAAGTCTTCTCATGACTTCATCATCTATTCTGAAATCTTGTAGAATAAAGTGTGGTACGATAGAAGAGAATTTTGGACTTACATATCCATTGATAAACAATTCGCAAAATTCTTCCATCAATCGCTCATCTTCAATCATCTTTGACCTAAGTGAAGACGAAGACCATTCAGAATCAAATGTATATCCTTTCGAAAGCCTAATCCAAGAGACGACTCTTTTGAACTTTTCTCCACTTATACCTAGAAGTGTTATTATATTGTCAATTGCGTTCTTTTCAGAACGAACATATTTTTTCAATCCCTCTATTGTGCCAATCCCGCTCAAAGTTCTTTTAAGGGCTTGAACTTGTTTATTAAGGAGATTGTCATAATAGGCCTCTATTTGACTGTCACACAGAAACATTGTGGTAGTTCTGAGTGCATCTCTTTGACTTATTTTACTCATGGTGGAGAATGTATATTTGGTGAAGTAATCTATTTGCCACAGCTTTTATAACAGGAACACACACAGTATTTCCAAGAAGGTCATATCCCAATCTAATTCCTTTTGCATCTTGATTATAAAAGTCTAAAGAATAATCTTCAGGATATCCAAAAAGGCGTAATCCCTCACGTAGGGTGAGACGCCTAATTCCTTTGCCGTCAATCACCCCTAAGTTATTCATATCCATCGCAACTATTGTTGGTGCTTGTCCCTTATTATCAAGAATATGACTGATTGGAAAAGACAGCTTTCCTGTTACGATGTTATATCCCTTGGGTTTAGTTTCATCATAAATGCGCTCTGAATAAGAACTGCCATTAACTGTTGTAATAACCTTCTTTTTAGGATGCTCTAATACGAGGTATTTTTTTTCAACCAAATCGTCCAAAAGTTCTTGCAAATTGGGTTTGTCAAAGAAGGTGCGAATTTGTTCTGTAGTCAATGGCATTCCGTCCATCCAATCTATGCCGATTATCTTTGCCCATTCTTTTCTTCTACGCTGTTTAAATAGCTTATTAAGAAGTTCCTTCTGTTCTTTTGTTGTTGCACCTTTATAATCAAAATCCCAGCTATGAATATTGAACTTGCCGCCTCTTTTGTCTTTCAAAAATTTGCCTTGTAACTTCTTCGGAGAATAATAGCTAAGAAGCAATTTGGTGAATTTGTTATCAAGGACAGGCAGACCGTGTTCAATACATCCTTCAACCGTTTTAATCTTTGGATTATTGAATTCAAGATTTATCTCTCCGAAACGTTTTTTGCAACCAACTATATACACTCTTTTCCTCTTCTGAGGTATTCCGAAGTCTGAAGCATCAAGCAATATATACTTTGTGTTATACCCTAAACTCCGTAAGACATTTAAGATAACAGTAAGGGTTTTGCCAATTTCATCATTTCTGTTTTCTTTGTCATGCTTTAATAGACCTTCTACATTTTCAAGGAGAAATCCGTCAACATCATTCAAATGATCTCTTAAAATCCTCTCTATTTCAAAAAATAAGGTTCCTCTTGTATCGAGAAATCCTCTCTGTTTACCTGCAAAGCTAAATGCCTGACAAGGAAATCCGCCAAGTAAAATGTTGAAGTGAGGAATTTCATCACTTGCAACTTTCGTAATATCTCTTTTTATAATGTTCTCTCCAGGAAAATTGTGGTTAAGAGCACATAAAGCAGAGTCTTTTATCTCGGAGGTAAATACACATCTTGACTCAAGCCCTAGTTCATTAGCTGCTTGAGTAAATCCAATTCTAATGCCACCTAACCCTGCAAACAAATCAATATAATCAATCATAATATTCTGTTCAGCATGATTTCACATCATAACCAGGACTACCCTATTGCCACATCTATCTTTTTTCTTAAAAGCATTCCCTTCCCAGTTTGTGAAAATGTTGTACTCATGTCTACATAAAAACAGAACTCCCCGACTGTGTCTCGACAGGCGACCAAGCCCTTTTTACACAGCAAGGGAGCTCAATTATTATTCATTTTTTGCCTTACGGCTTTTGGTGGTCTTTATCGAGAATATCCGCGACTCGATTGAAACACAAAATGGATTGAACTCCATTCGTCTCTTTCTAAGAGACGGAGCAAAGTAAAAAGACTCTGATATACAAGCGTTTACAAGGATGACATGATGCGTTTTGCTAAACAAATGATAAATAAACTATGACTAAACCCCGTTTTTTGGGCATAAAAATGTGCATTTTGCAAAAAAAAGAGTACCTTTGTACTCAATATCCGTCTCTTAGAAAGAGATGAAGAATTTTGCTAAACAAATTTTTCTTTTCTTAGTCATTTTATACTTTTAATACAACTATATCTCTTTACCTTACTTCCCTACTACTTCTTACTT
Source organism: Segatella baroniae B14 (assembly GCF_022024235.1). GTDB lineage: Bacteria > Bacteroidota > Bacteroidia > Bacteroidales > Bacteroidaceae > Prevotella > Prevotella bryantii. The sequence continues at coordinate 617,787 of NZ_CP091799.1, read as the reverse complement.
CTATACTTTGCGTCTTTGCGAGAAAATTATATCAAAGTTCATTATGGTCATTTGTTAAATAAAATAGCAAAAAAGTGAGATCTACGAAAATTGCAATCTAGCTCGAAATATTCAACTTTTGGTCTACCCTATTTACATTCCACCACTACACCACACATGCACTTGCGACAAAACCATAGTTATTGATGGGTAAAAGCATACATTTAACTGATAACTACTATGGTTTTACAACATAAACCTTATGGTTTTAAGCCGTAAAACCTATGCTTTGATCAAACATCTTGTCAAATCGCCAAAACAAAAAAAAGGATAATATACTATATATCAAGTATTTACATAAAACTGCGAAAATTTGAATATTTGAGGCATACAACATATCAAACTCCAAATATGCAAGCCACGAAGCACTTCCTGTCAATTTAATTCAAAAGATTCCAACTTGATCGCTTATTACATTATTTCTAAATCATAATTCTATCTACACGAAAACTTGAAATAAACAAAGTATTTAGGCAAAACTCCGCACATAATTAAGGAAACATATCATATTATCACAAAAAAATAAGTATCTTTGCAATTCGACAAAAAAAGCAATAATGACTCCCAAGGAGATATTAAAGAAATATTACGGATATGATTCTTTCCGACCAAATCAGGAAGATATTATCAATGAGGTAATGGCAGGCAAAGACTGTTTTGTTTTGATGCCTACTGGTGGCGGTAAAAGTCTGTGTTACCAAATTCCAGCATTGGCTATGCCTGGAACAGCTGTCATTGTATCACCTCTCATTTCGCTGATGCACGATCAAGTAGAAGCTCTTAAAGCCAACGGTATCCCTGCAGAAGCTCTCAATTCAGAGAATAACCCTGAAGAAGAAACAATAATTCGACGCAGATGCTTATCTGGTGACCTCAAATTGATCTACGTTTCACCAGAAAAGCTATTGAGCGAAATTCCTTATCTATTTAAAAGTATTAAGATTTCTTTATTTGCGATAGACGAGGCTCACTGTATCAGCCAATGGGGACATGACTTCAGACCAGAATATGCTAATCTGGGAATCATTCACGAAAGTTTCCCCGGAATACCGGTCATGGCACTTACAGCAACTGCCGACAAACTGACCCGACAGGATATCGTAAAACTACTTCATCTAAACGGCAGAACCTTCATCAGCAGTTTTGACCGACCTAATTTGTCACTTGCCGTAAAGCGAGGTTATCGCAAAAAAGAAAAACTGCAATACATTTCTCGTTTAATGCAACGACACCCTGGCGAAGCTGGCATCATCTACTGCCTTTCACGCAAAAATGCTGAAAAAGTTGCAGAAGAACTATCTGCTTCTACCGGCATCAATTGTGAAGCCTATCACGCAGGTATGAGCACACAAGAGAGAGCTCGAATTCAAGAAGGATTCAAGATGGATCAAATACAAGTGGTATGTGCAACTATAGCCTTCGGTATGGGTATCGACAAAAGTAATGTAAGATGGGTAGTACATTATAATTTGCCCAAAAGCATCGAAAGTTTTTATCAGGAAATCGGTAGAGCTGGGCGCGACGGTGCTCCTGCAGAAACAGTACTCTTCTATAGTCTTGCCGATATCATTCAGTTACGAAAATTTGCAGAAGATAGCGGACAGCAAGGCATTAATATGGAAAAATTAAAAAGAATGCAAGAGTATGCAGAAGCTCAAGTATGTCGTCGACGCATACTTCTCAACTACTTTGGTGAGCAAACTGCACACGAATGTAAGCACTGCGATATCTGCGAAAATCCACCACAAAAGTTTGAAGGCACTGTTATTGTACAAAAAGCACTTAGCGCTGTTGCACGTACAAACGAGATGTGCGGTGTCAGCACATGTATCGAGATATTAAGAGGACTACATAGCAGCACCGTGATGCGTTTGCATTACGACCAGTTGCCGACCTTTGGCGTTGGTAAAGAAACCAGCAGTGATGACTGGCAAGACTATATTCTGCAGATGATGCAAATGGGATTTACTGAAATTGCTTACAATCAACATAATGCACTTAAAATCACATCATTAGGTTGGGATGTTTTACGTGGAAAACGAAAAGTACAACTAGCTGTCATTGACAGAAGTACAGAGTATGCACCCAACAAACATTCTTCTGCCACTAAAGGTGTACCGAAAGCACATCTTAGTGCAGTCCAATTAGGCTTAAAAGCCCAAATTGAAAGTTCTACAAGAATGAATATCGCTAGAACCAAAATTACCAACGGCAATATGAAATCTACAGAACTTATCGCACAACTTGGACTACAAGAAGACAACGCTCTGTTCCAAAGAATAAGACAGCTACGACTGGATTTGGCCCAAGAACAAGGCTATCCAGCATATATCGTCCTTAATGATAAAGTGCTACACACTCTGGCTACTATCAAACCAACAACAATCGAACAGTTTGGAGCTATCGATGGCGTAGGTGAATACAAAACAAAAAAATATGGACAGATATTCATTGACGCCATCAAGAAATATCTCAAAGAATCATAAACAAACCAAAGATAAATTTGGTTATTTCATTTTTTACTATTAATTTTGCACTACAGAAAAAATAAATATTATGGGATTAGAAATTGTTATCGGACTTATCGTTGTAGCCCTTGTCGGTTGGGCTATTTGTGAATTTAAATATAAAGCACTTCCATTTGAACACGCTCCAGAAGAGGAAGAAGGTTGGGAAGAGTTTAAAGAGCACTTGGAGGCAAACGGCAACCATGAGCTTAACATTCGTGAAATCATGGCTAACAACAGCACAAATGGCTTCGATGCTGTAGATTCTGCAGACGCTGAATAAAAACAATAGGAAATAATATTAATACATAATATGAAGCACTAGGTTACAAAGCTAATCTGGTGCTTTTTTTGCAATGAACAAAAAAAGAAAAAAGAAAACAAATAAAGAAAAGATATACACTGCCACTTTTATAATTTTGGCTTTAATATTCTTTACATTTTATATCGCACCCTGGAATTTTATAACCGAAATAAGATACGATAAAAAATGGCCTTACCAAGATCAAACAAGTGGAAGCTATTCTGGAGACTACGATGGTATCGATATATCACGTCATCAAGGAAAAATAAGATGGGATGAGTTGAAAAAGAACACACATATTCAGTTTATTTATATCAAGGCTACTGAAGGACTGACACTTAATGATCCCTGCTACGAGGAAAACATCAAGAATGCCCGCAAACATGGATTCAAAGTTGGATCATATCATTTCCTAAGTAAAGGTTCACTAGGAGAACTACAATTCCTTCATTTTTATCATGTTATCAATAAAAGCGAACAAGATTTAAGACCTGTTATAGACGTCGAGGATGATGGAACTTTTGGTTGGAGTCGCAGTCAGATACAATCCCATCTGAAAGGCTTTATTCGCGCTTGCGAAATGATATATGGTGTACAGCCTATTATCTATTGCAGCGCCTCGTACTATAAAGATTATTTATCACCTGAATTTGATGAATACTTACACTTTATTGCCAGCTATAGTGGCAAACCTGTCTTGCCTGGAGAACCAACCTATGACATATGGCAATTTTCCAGAAAAGGTAGAATACCTGGTATATGGAATTGGGTTGACCTAAATCGATTTGCAGAAGGAATGAATGTAGAAGAAATTCTTTGGCATAAATAAAAATTTTTACCATTTTTACTTTTTGACTGAATATTTCTAGGTTTTATCATTCTATTTTTAAAAAAAATGTCTACATTTGTAGCGAAAACATTGATCATTAAACTAACTCATATGAATCAACAAGATTTAGACCAAATCAAGGCTAGAGGTATCTCTGAAGCCAAACTTGAAAAGCAACTCAACCAGTTTAAAACAGGTTTTCCCTTTTTAAAGCTTGAAGGTGCCGCAGCTATCAACAAAGGCATTATAGCTCCTGCTGATGCAGAACAGAAGGCATATATCAGCACATGGGAAGACTACAAGAACGAAGGACACAAAATTCTGAAATTTGTACCTGCTTCAGGTGCAGCAAGCCGTATGTTTAAGAATCTATTTGAATTCTTAAGTGCTGACTATAACGTTCCAACTACAGATTTCGAAAAAAATTTCTTTAATAATATTAAGAAGTTTGCTTTCTACAAAGCTCTTGATGCTCAATGCGTGAAGAATGAAAATGGCAAGCATATCGAAGAACTTATCAGTGAAGGCAATTTTAAAAATATTATAGCTAATTTGCTTGAAGCCAAAGGCCTAAACTATGGTCAATTGCCAAAGGGTCTACTGCAATTCCATGAATATGATGAGAATGAAGTACGTACACCTATGGAAGAACATCTAGTAGAAGCTGCACTTTATGCAAATTCAAACGGGGAAGCAAATATACACTTCACCGTTAGTCATGACCATTTAGAACTTTTCGAAAAAATGGTAGCAGACAAAGCTCCTATCTATGAGAAGAAGTTTGGCATCAAATATAATATTTCTTTTTCTGAACAAAAAGCTAGTACCGATACTATAGCTGCCAATGAGGATAATACTCCATTCCGTAACGAAGACGGCTCACTTTTGTTCCGTCCAGGTGGCCATGGCGCACTTATCGAGAATCTAAATGCTATTGATGCCGACGTCATATTCATTAAGAATATCGACAATGTTGTTCCAGACAGACTGAAGCAAGATACCGTAACTTGGAAACAGGTTATTGCAGGTGTACTTATCTCATTGCAGAAAAAAGCTTTTGAATATCTTCAAATTCTCGATAGTGGTAGCTATAACCACGATAAACTTGAAGAAATTATTCGCTTTATTCAGCGCGATCTATGCTGCAGAAGAACAGATATTAAAGAATTAGAAGATGCAGATTTAGTCATCTACTTACGGAAAAAGCTTAACCGACCAATGCGTGTATGCGGTGTCGTTAAAAATGTAGGTGAACCTGGCGGTGGTCCGTTCCTTACATACAATCAAGACGGTACTATCAGCTTACAGATTCTTGAATCTTCTCAGATTGATCAAAATAACGAAGAATACCTTAAAATGTTTAAAAACGGCACTCATTTCAACCCGGTAGATTTGGTTTGTGCTACAAAAGACTACAAAGGTAATAAGTTTGATTTGCCAAAATACGTAGATGAAACGACAGGGTTTATCAGCAGTAAGAGTAAGAATGGCAAACAACTGAAAGCACTAGAGTTGCCAGGACTTTGGAATGGTAGCATGAGCGACTGGAACACAGTATTTGTAGAAGTGCCTTTAAGCACATTCAACCCAGTAAAAACTGTCAACGACTTACTAAGAGACGCTCATCAAGGCAAAGCATAAAACAATACAAAAAGGGGCTTGATTATTGATATCAAAGCCCCTTTTTTAGATCCTTAAAGTTGAAGTTTAATTTCCTTTATCAGTTGTACCATAGCGATTTAGGTTTCATAGTACTTTAATTGTACCAGATTTCTCCACCAAGTTTCTCTTCTAAACATTCTTTTTTTGTATGAACTTTTGAGTAATCCTTGAAGATAACTTGCTTTTTTGAGTCATTAATTTTCATGATGTAAACGATTAAAATGAGTTAATATTAAATGTATGTGAGTAAATGAATTATTGTTTATATTTTCGCTCTACTTAAGTTTGCTGCAAATATATATAAAAATAAAATAAAAAGCAAGCTATATCGTTACAAATTATAGGTTTTAACTCTTTTTCAAAGATAATACCAGCTTCAACCAAATAACTCAAAATTAAATGAAATCCACATATCATCATGTTTAAATAGAAATTATTCCATACATTTCTGAATTCGCGATGTTCTTATCTAATAAAGCAAGTTAAATGTTTAAAAAATAGAGCCTATATTCAAAATTTTAAGTAACTTTGTAGAAAACAAACCATAAAAAGCTTATGTCCGAAACAAAATTCGAATTCACTGCTGAAGAGAGAGAAGAAACAACTCAGCTACTTGAACATGTCAAGCAGGCCATCGGAGACACTCTTCAGGAAAATGACGAAAAGAAAATATACGAACACATCAAAGAAGGATTAGAACGAGGGCAGTTTCAACGAGACATTTTCGGACTCAACCCTATCCTTCATGCTCTAAGAACAGCAAAAATAGCTGTAGATGAGATTAACTTAAAACGCGATGGTGTATTATCTATACTTGCTTATTACAGCGTAGTCAATGGTTATAATACCATTGACGACATGCAAGCTAAATTTGGAGATAGCGTCGCTCATATTATACGTGGGCTCGTCCGCATACATGATCTATACAAGAAAAACCCAGTAATAGAAAGTGAAAATTTCCGTAATCTACTCATATCGTTTTCTGAAGATATGCGAGTTATTCTGATTATGATAGCAGACCGAGTAAACGTCATGAGACAGATTAGGGATACTAACGCCGTAGAAGCCCGCCATCAAGTAGCTGAAGAAGCAAGTTATCTGTATGCGCCCCTCGCCCATAAATTAGGTTTGTATACTTTAAAAAGTGAACTAGAGGATTTGTCTCTTAAATACCTTGAGCATGATGCTTACTATATGATCAAGGATAAACTGAATGCGACTAAGGCAACACGTGATGCTTATATAGCTCGTTTTATCAAACCTGTTGAAGAGAAATTGAAAGCTGCAGGATTAAAATTTCATATCAAAGGAAGAACCAAAAGTATACACTCTATTTGGCAAAAGATGAAAAAGCAGAAATGTGGATTCGAAGGTATCTATGACCTCTTTGCTATCCGCATTATTCTTGACTCTCCTTTTGATAAAGAAAAGATGCAATGCTGGCAGGTATATTCCATTATAACAGACATGTATCAACCTAACCCTAAACGATTACGCGATTGGTTAAGTGTTCCTAAAAGTAATGGTTACGAGTGTCTGCATATCACGGTTCTTGGTCCAGAAAATAAATGGGTTGAGTGTCAGATTCGTACAGAAAGAATGGACGAAATCGCAGAACATGGTCTTGCAGCTCATTGGCGTTACAAAGGCATCAAGAGTGAAGGAGGCATAGATGGTTGGCTGGCTAACATACGTTCTGCATTGGAAAGCAAAGATGACTTGCAACTCATGGATCAGTTCAAACTCGATCTCTATGAAGACGAGGTTTATGTTTTCACACCAAAGGGAGATTTATTAAAATTTCCAAAAGGTGCAACCATACTCGACTTTGCTTACCATATTCACTCCAACATAGGTAACACCTGTATCGGTGGTAAGGTAAATGGTAAAGCTGTCAGTTTCAGAACACCAATGAAATCTGGTGATACCATTGAGATTCTAACACAAAGCAATCAAAAGCCAAAAGACGAATGGGTAAAAATAGTTCAGACGTCACGAGCTAAAGCCAAAATAAGACTAGCATTAAAAGAGACCCAACGCAAAGAAGGTCTTTATGCTAAAGAAATTCTGGAACGAAGATTTAAGAATAAGAAGGTTGATTTGGAAGAAAGTCTGATTGCACAAGTGATCAAAAAAATGGGTTACAAAGAAAACTCAGACTTCTACAAAGATATCGCAGAAGAAAAACTCGATCCTAATACTGTTATCGATCGATATATCGAACTTCAAGAGCACAAAGAAAAAACAGGCGATGGCGTTCCGGCTGTGAGTGCTGAAAAATTTGAGTTTGAAAATCCAAACGAAGAAGTTCTCAAACAGAAGGAAGACGTACTGACTATTGATCAAGACTTAAAAGGTATAGACTATAAACTTGCAAAATGTTGTCATCCTATCTATGGCGATTCTATATTCGGTTTCGTAACGGTTAATGGTGGTATCACGATTCACAGAACTGACTGTCCGAATGCCCCAGAGTTACGTTCTCGATTTGGCTATCGCATAGTTAAAGCAAAATGGAGCGGAAAAGGTAGCAGTCAATATGCCATTAGCTTACGTATAGTAGGTAATGATGACATTGGTATCGTAAGCAACATTACGAATCTTATCTCAAAAGAAGACAAGTTGACGATGCGCAGTATACGTATCGACAGTAATGACGGCCTCTTTTCCGGTAATATTGTAGTACAACTTGATGATACCAGTAAACTTAATGCCCTGATCAAGAAATTAAGTGCCATCAAAGGTGTTAAGCAAGTTACAAGACTATAAACAGGTTATTCATCTCTAGATAAATAAGTAAGTTACAAGGTGTGCATCATGCAATAATGCACACCTTGTAACGTTATAATACTAATGAAAAGAACTATTTTATTCGTCACAATAATATGGTTGAGTGCCTTGCAGGCTATCGCTCAACAATTCATACTCCAAGGGAAGGTTATGGATCAGGATATGAACCCCGTAGAACTGGCCACAGTAGCTTGTATAAAACAAGGTAAAGTTACAATGACCTCACTAAAGGGCGAATATTCCATAACCTTACAATCAGCAGATTCTGTCGTTATCCGCTTTTCAATGGTAGGCTATAAGACTAAGACAAGAGTTCTTCGTAGACCTAGAGGAAAACAAACCCTACAAATTCAACTTTTCAGTGATAACACCCTAAGCGAAGTTGAAGTTCAAGGAGAGCGAATACAAACTGGCCAAAATCAAGAACTGAATAAAGAAGATTTGAAAAAAATGCCATCGGCAAATGGCAATGCCGTAGAAGCTCTTATACAGTCACAAGCAGGTGTTTCTACGCATTCTGAATTATCATCACAATATAATGTTAGAGGTGGTACATTCAACGAAAACTCTGTATACATCAATGGTGTAGAAATATTCAGACCTTTCCTTGTTCGCTCTGGACAGCAAGAAGGACTTAGTATCATCAACCCATATATGGTAGACCGTATTCATTTCTCTACCGGTGGCTTCGCTGCCAAATATGGTGATAAAATGAGTTCTGCATTAGATATCACCTACAAAAATCTTACACCTAAAAACGGGCATAAATTTACACACGAAGGAAACATAAGTGCTAGTTTATTAGGAGCAGATACTTATTTCGGATTTGGAACAAAAAAAATAAGTTGGCTCAACTCTATAAGATATAAAACCAATAAATATCTCATGGGAAGTACTGAGACTTCCGGTGAGTACCGTCCCAATTTTCTTGATTTCCAAACCTACTTAAACTATCGTCCTAATGAAAGATGGAAAATTGATATTATTGGCAATATTTCTGATAACCATTACAATTTTAAGCCTAAAGACAGAGAAACCTCTTTTGGCACACTGGAAAATATAACTAAATTCAGAGTATATTTTGACGGCGAAGAAAAAGACCATTTTCTCACCTACTTCGGCACTGTCGGACTTACACGTTTTATCAACAAACAAACAAGTGTTTCACTTATAGGTAGCGCCTTCAGCACAAAAGAGCAAGAGACATACGACATACAAGGACAATATTGGCTTGATGATACAGAAACAACGCAAAACTTAGGTGTGGGAACCTACTTCCAACATACACGAAATTATCTGAAAGCAAATGTTCTCAGCGCTAAACTCATGTTACAACACAAAAGCAAAATACATGAAGTAGAAGCTGGACTTAATTGGAAAAAAGAACATGTAGAGGAAAACTCACTTGAATATGAAATGCGCGACTCTGCCGGGTATAGCATACCCCATACAGGTACAGATCTCAACATGATTTATTCGCTCAAAGCACAAAATACACTTGACGCAAATCGCATCGAGGTATACGCCCAAGATACTTACCGCTTTTCTAGCAAAGGCGAGCATACCCATTTCACGCTTAACTATGGTGTGCGCATGAGCCATTGGAACTTTAATAAAGAAACTATTTTAAGCCCACGTGTATCACTCGGCATCATACCTGCTTACAGCGAAAACACAACATTCCGCATAGCAACAGGCTTATACTACCAGACCCCATTTTTCAAGGAACTGCGCGATACTACAATAACAAATGGTATTACTACAGCCACCCTGAATCGTAAAATCAAAAGTCAACAGAGTATTCACTTCATCTTAGGATACGACTATCGTTTTAAACTCAACAACCGCAGATACAGATTTAGTAGTGAACTGTACTATAAAGCACTACGAAATCTGGTACCATATTCTGTCAACAATGTACAGGTTATCTATTATGGCGACAATAAGGCCACAGGACACGCCATGGGATTAGACATGAAACTCTATGGAGAATTTGTACCAGGAACAGATAGCTGGCTTAGTTTATCACTGATGAATACTCGCATGAATTTTAATGGCGTAAGCATGCCACTGCCAACAGATCAACGGTATGCCATTAATCTCTTCTTCACTGACTACATGCCTGGTACCGAAAAATGGAAAGTTAATCTAAACATAGCCGTTGCCGATGGACTACCCTTCTCTGCACCACACAAGGAATTAGAACGTAATAATTTCCGTGCACCAGCTTACAGACGTGTAGATTTAGGTATGAGCTATCGATTACTCGACAATGAAAAGCGTGAAAAGAAGACCATCTTCAAGAATATATGGCTCGGACTGGACGTCCTCAACCTTTTCGATATCAACAATGTTAACAGCTATATATGGATAACAGATGTCACCAACCAACAATATGCCGTACCAAACTATCTGACAGGCCGACAAATTAATGGGCGCATTAGTTTTGATTTCTAATAAAATATTAGTATCTTTGCACGGTTATTATAAAATACGACTAAACGGAAAAATAATATAAATTATATTATGAGTAAGCAATTAGAAAAGATTAAAGAACTGATCGCTAAGCGCGAACAGGCACGTCTTGGTGGTGGCCAAAAAGCTATCGACAAACAGCACGCACGTGGTAAATACACAGCACGTGAACGTATCGACATGCTCGTTGATGAAGGTAGCTTCGAGGAATATGATATGTTTAAGCTCCATCGCTGTCATAACTTTGGCATGGAGAAGAAACAATACCTCGGCGATGGTGTCGTAGCCGGTTCAGCAACTATCGATGGTCGATTAGTATATGTTTATGCTCAGGACTTTACCGTTAATGGTGGTTCACTTTCAGAGACCATGGCAGAAAAAATCTGCAAGGTTATGGATATGGCCATGAAAATGGGTGCTCCTGTTATCTGCATGAATGACTCTGGAGGAGCACGAATACAGGAAGGTATCTCAGCTCTCGCTGGTTACGGTGAACTTTTTGAACGTAATATTCTTGCCAGTGGTGTAGTTCCTCAGATTTCAGCCATCATGGGTCCTTGTGCCGGTGGTGCAGTTTACTCTCCTGCTCTTACCGACTTCATCATCATGAAGGAAGGTACATCGTACATGTTCCTTACAGGTCCAAAGGTAGTAAAGACTGTAACTGGTGAGGATATCGATGCAGAGCATCTTGGTGGTGCTTCAGTACACGCTTCTAAGAGTGGTGTTACTCACTTCACTGCTAAAACTGAGGAAGAAGTATTTGAGTTGATTAAGACTTTGCTTTCTTATCTTCCATCAAATAATATGGAAGAAGCTCCTCGCACAGAATGTACAGACCCTATCAATCGTATGGATGACAGTTTGAACGCTATTATCCCAGAAGACCCTAACCAGGCCTATGATATGTATAAGGTTATTGCAGCAGTTACCGACAATGGCGAGTTTTTTGAGGTTCAGCCTAAATTTGCAAAAAATATAATCACAGGTTTCGCTCGTTTCAACGGTCAGAGTGTAGGTATCGTTGCAAACCAGCCAGCAGCATACGCAGGTGTTCTCGATGTTAACGCTAGCCGTAAAGGTGCACGCTTTGTACGCTTCTGTGATGCATTCAACATTCCTATTGTTTCTTTGGTAGACGTTCCAGGTTTCTTACCAGGTACAGGTCAGGAGTACAATGCAGTTATCCAGCATGGTGCCAAATTGCTTTATGCTTACGGTGAAGCTACAGTGCCTAAGATTACGATTACTCTCCGTAAGAGCTATGGTGGTAGTCACATTGTTATGGGCTGCAAGCAGCTTCGTGCTGACCTCAACTTCGCATGGCCTTCTGCAGAAATCGCAGTTATGGGTGCTAGTGGTGCTGTTGCTATTCTTTGTGGTAAAGAGGCTAAAGCAGTTAAGGAAGAAGGTGGAGATGTTAAGGCATTCCTCGCTGAAAAAGAAGATGAATATACTGAGCAATTTGCAAATCCTTATCAGGCAGCTCAGTTCGGTTACATCGATGATGTTATCGAACCAAGAAACACTCGTTTCCGTATCTGCCGCGGTTTAGCACAACTCCGTACAAAACGCCAGACTCTTCCTGCTAAGAAGCATGGTTGCGAGCCAATGTAATCGAGTCACATATACTAAAATCAATAGTTATGGATAAGAATATATATGCAGCCATTGCTATGGCTATCTATGAATACCAGGGCAATAATGTTCACGATAAGGAATCAGGTATTATCACTATTAAACCAAAGGAAACTTTATGGAACGCTAAGCCATTTGGTATTACTCCTAGGCCATAAGCAATACATCAATAACATTTAAAGAAGAAATTCAATGAAAGAATTCAAATATACAATCGACGGAAAAGAATACAATGTTTCCATCAATGAAGTTGATGAAAATTATGTAGCTTCTGTATCAGTCAATGGCGAAAATTATCAGGTGCAGTTAGAGAAACCTGAAGAGCCAGAAAAGAAAAAACCGGTATTGGGTCAGCCTGTTGCTGAAGAGAGTGGAGATACAACTCCTGCAGCAAACATCAATGCTAATAACGCTATCAAAGCTCCATTACCTGGTACCATCACTGGTATCAATGTTGAAGTGGGCCAGGAAGTAAAGGCTGGTGATACAGTAGTTATTCTCGAAGCTATGAAAATGGCCAATAATATCGAAGCAGAAAAAGACGGTAAGGTTACAGCTATCTGCGTAAAAGTAGGTCAGGCCGTCCTCGAAGAAGATCCACTGGTTGTTATCGAATAATAACCAAAAATCAAAATATTTCATAAAGGAATGAAGTCAAAAACTTCATTCCTTTTTATATTCATTCAACATCAAAAAAAAGAGCCAATCGTTAAATAACGACCGACTCTAACTTCTGCTCTCGACAATTTATATTTCTTTTAAAGCTTGTTTCCTTCTTTTGGGAATATTACAGTTGGCTTAAAGGTCTTAGCCTCTTCAAAATCCATAATTGCATAAGCTATGATAATAACAGTATCACCAACCTGAACCTTACGTGCAGCAGCTCCATTCAAACAAATAGCACCAGAACCACGCTCACCCTTTATAATATAAGTCTCTAGACGCTCACCATTATTATTATCAACAATCTGAACTTTCTCGCCAGCAATCAATCCTGCAGCATCCATCAAATCTTCATCGATGGTAATGCTTCCCATGTAATTCAAGTTAGCTTCAGTAACCGTCGCACAATGCAGTTTTGATTTTAACACTTCGATTTGCATGACTAGTTTTTATTTTTATATGTAATATGATCGATTAAACGAATTGGTGTTTTACCACAGTATACTGTGATACAACCAGCGATATATGGAGCATCCCAACTTTCTACATCTGTAAGCATATTACCATCGACTATAGAAAAGTATTCAACCTCCAAACCTTCAACAGCATTAATATCAGCTACTACTTTATCATGAGTTTCCTGTACAGTATGACTCTTAGCATATTCAACACTTGCTACAAGCGTAGCATATATTTTAGGAGCTATAGCACGCTCATCATCTGTTAATAACGTATTTCTACTACTTTTCGCTAATCCATTAGTTTCACGAACAGTTGGACATTCAACTATCTCCACATCAGAATTAATGTACTTAACCAACTGCTTGATAACAGCAATCTGCTGCCAATCTTTTTCTCCAAAATAAGCTCTATCTGGCTTAACTATATAAAAAAGGCGACTAACCACTTGGCATACGCCATTAAAATGCCCAGGACGACGAGCACCTTCCATAACAGTTGTAACAGGAGGAAACTCAAAGTGACGCTGATCAGGAGTAGGATACATCTCCTCGACTGTTGGTGCGAACACGATATCTGCGCCACAAGATTCAACCAATGCACAATCAGCATCAAGTGTACGTGGATAACGCTCCAAATCACCTTTATCATTAAATTGAGTAGGATTCAGGAAAACAGACACCACTGTTATATCATTATCCTCAACGCTCTTTTTGATAAGTGAAGCATGTCCCTCATGAAGGGCACCCATTGTAGGGACAAATCCTACCATCTTCTTACCTTCACGGCGAACATCAAAAAGTTCGTTCTGGAGGTCAACAATTCTATTGAATACTTTCATTTCGCAAAATAAGTTTTCTCAATCGGTTTGCAAAATAACAACTTTTTTCTTAAATAAGAAAGAAATATTATAAAAATATGCCAAAAATGGTCACAATTATCGGTTTTAATAGATTTTATGACAAAAAAAGAACTTTTTTTTGTACCTTTGCAACACTATAAAAGTTATAAAATGGCAAAGAAAGTATTATTCATTAACCAGGAAATTACTCCGTACGTACCAGAGACAGAAATGTCTATATTAGGTAGAGACCTACCACAGAAGACACAAGAAGCAGGATTTGAGATCCGCACATTCATGCCTAAGTGGGGTACAATTAATGAACGTAGGGGCCAATTACACGAAGTAATTCGCCTTTCAGGAATGAATCTTATTATCGATGAAACGGACCACCCACTAATCATTAAGGTGGCTTCAATACCTACCTCAAGATTGCAGATTTACTTCATCGACAACGATGACTATTTCCAAAAGCGACAAATGAGTGCAAATGAAAGTGGCGATGACTATGCAGACAATGGTGAACGAGCTATTTTCTATGCTCGTGGCGTATTGGAAACTGTTAAGAAATTGCGTTGGACACCTGATATTATCGTATGTCAAGGATGGATTAGTGCAGTTGTTCCTTTTTACATTAAGAAAGCTTTCAATGAAGAACCTTCATTTGCAAATGCTAAAGTTATCACTTCATTCCACGAAAATCAGCTGAAGAGTGATCTTGGCGAAGACTTTACTAAATTAGTTGATTTCAAAGAAGCACAAAGCAGTTTACTCGAAGGTTATGCAAAACCGTTTGATTTTATGGAATTAGGTAAACTAGCTATCGACTATAGTGATGGCATCATTGAAGCTGGTAAAGACGTTAATCCAGAACTTTTGGCATATGCCAAGGAGAAAAACATTCCTGTAATGAGCAATCCTGGCGATGACTATGCTCAGTCTTATGCTGACTTCTTTAATAAGATAGCCGGTGAATAAAAAATATATATATTATATCATTTATAATATCACATGAATTTTAAATCTTTGGCAACTATTGCTGCCGTTGCTTTTGCATTTACAGCATGCGACGACACAACCGACACTATTGGCGGAAGCCTTACTGATGATATGGATAACATCATTGTATCTACAGATACATTTGGTGTAATTTCTGATTCTTATGTACCAGATTCTGTGTTGGCAAATAATACGACTGGCTATCTGGGACGAGTAAAAGACCCAGAAACGATGAGTTACATTACAGGTAACTATATGACGCAGTTGCATGTTCTTGAGGACGAAGCATACTTTGTTGACTCTACATACATGCTCAATGACTCTGTAAGAGTTACACGCAAAATCAATAGAGATACCGATGGTTCCGTTATCGTGGATTCTACAAGCGTTCTCGTCTACTATAATAGTTTTTACGGAGATAGCTTGACCAATATGAAAGCATCTATCTATCCGATGGACAAGCCGATGGAAGAAGGTGTGAATTATTATACCACTTTTAATCCTAAAACTGCAGGCTATGTAAATGAAAAGGCTATTAGCTCTCGCGTGTATACTGCTGCAGACTTTAATAGAACTAACGGATTAGGTGATTTAACTGGTTATCAACACTTTACAAGATTTTGGCTAAACGATAACTATACTAAAGATGGTGTCACTTACAAGAACTATGGTGACTATATCGCAAAGATGTATAATAAAGAGCCGAAGAATTTTAAAAATAGTTACAAATTTAATCACTACGTATCTCCAGGTCTATATTTCGAGCATACTGCAGGTACAGGAAACATGCTATACATTTATAATGCTCGTTTAACAATGTTCTATGATACTACTGTAAAATACGATACCATTTCAGGTGTAAAACAGGGAAATTCTAGTACTGTTAAATATGTTTCGTACGATTTTCTCGATGGAACCTCAGAGGTATTGCAGCATACAAGCATAGCTAACAATAAAGAGCTAATGACACAAATGGCAGCAGATCAGAGCTGTACTTATATCAAGACTCCCGCCGGACTGTTTACTACTGTAACATTGCCTATCGAGGAAATTATGCGCAATCATGAAAATGATTCAATTAGTAGTGCGAAAATGGTAATAAGACGTATCAATAATCAAACTTCAGAAAAGTACGAATTACCAATCCCTACTACACTGATGATTATTCCTGTAGACAGTATGAAATCATTCTTTGAAAATAGAGATATTATTAATTATCGCACATCCTACTATACAACTTATACTTCAACTTCTACAAGTACAGTTTCTAATGCTTACAACTTCAATAACATTTCAGGCATTGTAACTAGCATGTGGAAGGCAAAACAGAATGGTACAAATAGTGAGAACTGGAATAAAGCAATCATCGTACCTATTACGATTTCTACGACGACAAATAGTTCTACAACAACTATTTCTAAGGTAACAAATGATATGTCGTTAGGAAGTACCAAATTAGTTAGAGGTACAAGTTTCGATAAAAATGAATCTCCAATAACAATCAGTGTTATTTATAGTAGATTCGATAAAGAATAAATCTATATGGCTGATAATTATCTAGAGCGTCATCGCGAAGATTATGAAAAAAGGAAAGCGGCTTGGCTTCGACGTAAACAAAGATTACCCAAGACAAATTCTAGAAATATCGAAAAGCCTGATGATGAAAGTCTATAAGAACTTTAAAAGGCATCCTTTATTTTAAAGGATGCCTTTTAAAGTTCTTATAGACTTGGTATTAATTAGCCCACAATACTAAAACGTGCGAATTTCAAAAGAAGTTGCTTAGTACCGGCATTCTTAAATTCTACTGTAGCTTTGGTGTTTTCTCCAGTTCCCTCTAATTTTTGAACGACACCGATACCAAAACGCTGATGTTCTATAATACTACCTACTGACAGATTACCAGCATTAGTACTAACCATAGATGACGAAACTGTACTCGCGGCAGAAGAAGAAGAAGGCACTACCCTTCTCAAATTCTGATTCGAATGCGATTGAGTTAAATGAACTTCTTTTGGCTTAGACTGATTATAAATACTTGAATAACGACTTGTATGCCCACTATAACGGGCAGTATAATCTGTATCAATAGAGCTATCCATTCCGCCCCTTTCACTTTCCACATTCAGCAAAGCAGGGTCAATATCACGAAGGAATCGGCTTGGAGTGTCATATTCCATCTTACCATAACGCCAACGATTTCTAGCGCAAGTAAGAATACAGTGTTTTTCTGCACGTGTAATAGCAACATAAAGCAATCTACGCTCCTCTTCCAATTCCCGTGCCGAACTAACAGCCATAGGACTTGGAAAGATATTCTCCTCTAATCCGACTATAAAGACTGTAGAGAACTCAAGACCTTTTGCACTATGAATAGTCATCAGTGAGACTCTACTCTGCTCGTCTTCACCATTACTATCACTATCCAAATCTGACATCAAAGCAACATCTTGAAGAAAATCGGAAAGAAATATTTCATCTTCTCTTCCCTCTTCTCGTCTACCTTCGACAAAATCTTGCATACCACTCAGGAACTCTTCTAAATTTTCCTGTCGAGACAAGGCTTCAGGTTCACGTGAAGAATAAATATCAGCAGTGATGCCACTAACTTTAATAATTTCCTGTCCCAACTCAAATGCATCTACTTTTGGCATTTTTTCAATGAAAGAAGTAATCAGAGCTCTAAAAACATCCAATTTATTAAGAGTTCCCTTGTTTACATTCAGGCCAAATTGAGTAGGTGAACAGATAACATCCCAAAAACTTACTCCATATTTACGTGCCACCTCTGCAATTTTTGCCAAAGTGGTATTGCCGATTCCACGAGACGGATAATTAATAATACGTTTAAAAGCCTCCTCGTCATTCGGATTAGCAATCAAACGAAAATAAGCAATGATATCCTTAATTTCTTTACGTTGATAAAAACTCAACCCTCCAAAAATACGATATGGAATATCCTGTTTACGCATTTCCTCCTCAAAACTTCTACTCTGAGAATTAGTACGATATAAAATAGCAAAATCACAATACTGTGCATGATCTGCCGCCATAATACGCTTGATATCTTTGCAGACAATCATTGCTTCTTCTTTATCACTGTAAGCAGGCTTCAACGTCAACTTCTCACCTTCTGCATTTGTACTGAATACATCTTTCGGTATCTGACGTTCATTTTTTTTCATCAAACTGTTAGCAGCAGACACAATATGTTGAGTACTACGATAATTCTGTTCTAATTTAAAAAGTTGTGCATTAGCATACAACTTACTAAACTTAAGAATATTATCAATATTCGCACCACGGAAACCATAAATACTTTGATAATCGTCGCCTACTACACAAACATGTGGATTTTCTTTAGTTAACTGCAATATGATACACTGTTGTGCATAGTTGGTATCCTGATACTCGTCCACCAAAATGAATCTAAAATGATCTGCATACTTTCGGCGTACATCTTCATGATCTCTGAAAAGTATATATGTCAAAACTAACAAATCATCAAAATCCATTGCATTTGCGTTTTGGCACCGTTGCTGATAAGTCGTATATATCTGACTAATAGCAGGTTGACGAGTATCAATATCACGACTAATCAACTCTCTATCCAGCGCATAATCAGCTGGCATTATCAAATGGTTTTTAGCCATTGAAATCTTACTATGTACACCAGCAGGTTTATAAATTTTATCATCCAACTGCAGCTCTTTGATAATCGTCTTAATCAAAGAACGAGAATCAGCTTCATCATAAATAGTAAAATTAGGATTATAACCAATATGAGCAGCTTCACGACGAAGGATACGGGCAAAAATGGAATGAAAAGTACCCATATTGAGATAACGGGCACGATCAGCACCAACAAGGCTTCCTATACGCGATTGCATTTCCTTAGCAGCTTTATTAGTAAAGGTAAGAGCCAAAATATCCCAAGGCTCATATCCTTTCATTAACAAATATGCAATTTTATAGGTCAGCACACGTGTCTTACCAGAACCAGCTCCAGCTATAACTAATGATGCTCCATCAAGATATTCGACAGCAGCCCGCTGAGAATCATTCAGCTGACTTAACAATTCTTTTTCTTCCATTTTATTATTCTATCAAGTTTTCCAGACTAGCTACTTATCATGCTATTATTTACCACGATAAGCACCGCCCACAACAGTTTTGGGATCAACATCTTCACCCTCTTCTGGAAAAACAGGTATAAACTTCATTTCTCGTTCAATACGTCTTTTGCGTTTGCGCATATATGCACTAGGATTAGACGAGTCAAATCGACGCGGGTTAGGCAGAGTTGCAGCAATAAGTGCACATTCTCCCCTAAACAAATCCTTAGCATTCTTATGGAAATGATATTCAGCAACAGCATCTACACCATAAATACCATCACCCATCTCTATACTATTAAGATACACCTCCATTATACGTTGCTTACTCCATAGAGTTTCAATAAGAAAAGTAAAATACACTTCGAAGCCTTTACGAACCCAACTACGACCCGGCCAAAGGAACACATTCTTAGCCGTTTGCTGACTAATTGTACTTCCACCATGGATTTTACTTCCTCCACGCAAATTGTGCTTAGCAGCATTCTGGATAGCGCCAAAATCAAAACCATGATGAAGTAAAAATCTTTGATCTTCACTAGCCATTACTGCCACTGGCATGTGCTCTGAGATTTTATCCATAGACACCCAGTGATGATGCATGGTAAGACTCTTACCATCAGCTAATTGTTCACCACAACGAATAAACATTAAAGGGGTAAAATATACAGGTAAAAACCTATATATCACTACAGCAAGAATGGTGGTACTGAAAAACAGTGCCACCATCCATCTTAAAATTACAAATATTTTTTTTTTCATCATTCAAGCGTACCATTTTCTGCACTCTTTACCATTTTATCGCTGGCGTACAGATAAACCTCAACTCGACGGTTTTCAGGAGCTACAGTAGCATTAACGATTGGGTTAGCACTAGCGTAACCTGCAACATTCTTAAACTGACTGCTAGAAACACCCTGAGAGACCAAGTATGAAGAAACGGCCTTAGCACGCTTATCACTCAAAGGTAGATTAATAGCATCACCACCTGTTGCATCTGTATAACCTTGAATATCTACAGCCAACATTGGATCATTTTTCAATGTTGAAGCAAATTTAGCCAAATCATTTTTTGCTGCAGACTTAAGAGTAGACTTACCCAAATCAAATTGTAAACCACTATCGAAAGTAACCTTAATAGCTTTCAAACCATTCGCATCAGTAACTTCCTCAACCTTAGCATTAGAAACCTGCTGAGCAATTTCAGCCTTTTTCTTGTCCATGTGAGCACCAATACGATTACCAGCCAAACCACCAACAGCAGCACCGATAGCAGCACCTACAACAGCACCTGTTCCATGATGACTATTATTAGCCAAACCACCAATTAAACCACCTAAAACTGCACCAGCACCAGCACCAATACCAGTACCTGTTCCCTGGCTTGTACCACAGCTTGAAACTGTTAACAAAGCAGCCAATGCGACTACTGTAATCTTCATCTTTCTCATAATCTCTAATCTTTTTATAAACGAATTATTTGCAAAGATAATTGTTTTTTCACTAAGTAATTCAGTTTATCAACATTTTTTTGTACTTTTGCGAGCAAAATAAAATATAAACATTAGTATAATGGCAAAAGAATTAAAAGAACTTACCAAACGTTCTGACAATTATAGTCAGTGGTATAACGATTTGGTGACCAAGGCAGACTTGGTAGAACAGGCTCCTGTCAGAGGATGTATGATTATCAAACCTTATGGTTTTGCTATCTGGGAGAAAATGAAAGAGCAATTGGACAAAATGTTCAAAACTAAAGGTGTACAGAACGCCTATTTCCCTCTCCTTATCCCTAAAAGCTTTCTTTCTCGCGAGGCAGAGCACGTTAAAGGCTTTGCAAAGGAATGTGCCGTTGTTACTCACTATCGTCTGAAATCTTCAGAAGACGGTAATAGCGTTGAGGTAGACTCTGAGGCTAAGTTAGAAGAAGAACTTATTATCCGCCCTACTTCTGAGACTATTATCTGGAATACATATAAAAATTGGATTCACAGTTGGCGAGATCTGCCTATTAAGTGCAATCAATGGTGCAACGTTATGCGCTGGGAAATGCGTACCCGTCCTTTCCTTCGTACTTCAGAGTTTTTATGGCAGGAAGGTCACACTGCTCATGCAACTCGCGAAGAGGCTGAAAAGATGGCACAGGATATGCTTCATGTATATGCAGATTTTGCAGAAAAATATATGGCTGTACCAGTTATTCAGGGCGTAAAAAGTGAGACAGAACGTTTTGCAGGTGCTCTCGACACTTACACTATTGAGGCTATGATGCAGGACGGTAAAGCTCTCCAGAGTGGTACTTCTCACTTCTTAGGACAGAACTTTGCTAAGAGTTTCGATGTTACATATCTTACCAAAGAGAATAAACCTGAATATGTTTGGGCTACTTCATGGGGTGTTTCTACTCGTTTGATGGGTGCACTTATCATGACTCACTCTGACGATAATGGCTTAGTACTTCCTCCAAAATTAGCTCCAGTGCAAGTAGTTATCATTCCTATATATAAGAATGACGAACAACATGAACAGCTGAACCAAAAACTACAGCCTGTTATCGATCAATTAACAGAACTTGGTGTTTCTGTAAAATATGACGATGCTGACAATAAGCGTCCTGGATTCAAATATGCAGATTATGAGTTGAAGGGTGTACCTGTTCGTCTTGTTATGGGTGGTCGTGACCTCGAAAACAACACTATTGAGGTAATGCGTCGTGATACTCTCGAGAAAGAAAACGTTACTTTTGATGGTATCGTAGAACGTATCAAAAATTTGCTTGATGATATCCAGCAGAATATCTACGACCGTGCTGTGAAATATCGTGATTCTAAGATTTACGAATGCGATGATTACGAAGAATTTAAAGAGCGTATTAAGGATGGTGGTTTCTTCCTTTGCCACTGGGATGGTACAGCAGAAACTGAAGCTAAAATCAAAGAAGACACACAGGCTACTATCCGTTGCGTGCCTTTCGCTTACGAACAAACTCCTGGTGTCGACATGGTTACAGGTAAGCCTTCTAAGTATCGCGTAATTATTGCGAAAAGCTATTAATTTAGTCACACATAATATATGGGGGCAGTTCTTGATAACTTGCCCCTATTTTTTTATTTTAACAATATGGAATTATTAACTTTACAATATATCGTTGTTGCCATAATTGTCTTAAGTGCATGGATTTATGCCATTTATCGTATCATTCAAACCATAAAGCATTCCAAAGACAAATGTTATGGCTGCGCTGGCTGCACACTTCACGACGAAATTCTAAAAAAACAAAGACAACAAAGTAGCTCACGACCACGCTGTTACAGAAAAGCATCAGCTTTTTCACAAAAAAATCAATAAAAAAGCAAACAAAAGTTTGGCTATATCAAAAAAAATCCATACCTTTGCACTCGCAATTAAGAAATGGTGCTTCACCGTAATAATGGTGCCTTGGCCGATCGGTTAGGTAACGGTCTGCAAAACCGTGTAGAGCAGTTCGACTCTGCTAGGCACCTCTTAATTATAATAGGAAGAAAATATTTTTATTTTCTTCCTATTTTATTTTTCGACCTTCCAAACCGCCATACATGCAATTCCAAATATTCTAAAAAAATATACAATCTAAACAATTAAAAGTTTGGTGGTATCATTTTTTTTTCATACCTTTGCACTCGCAATCAAGAAATGGTGCTTCACCGTGATAACGGTGCCTTGGCCGATCGGTTAGGTAACGGTCTGCAAAACCGTGTAGAGCAGTTCGACTCTGCTAGGCACCTCATTAAAAAGGAATCTTTCTTTTAGAAAGGTTTCTTTTTTTTATTCTCTATCCCCTCATTCATTACCTATCGATTCCAATCAGAGACTTAATAAAGATATCATTTATCCTTAAATACCAAACTACGAAAATCTCTAAAAAAAACTGTAAAAAAGATTATCAACTCGCTTAAAAAGACATTTGATATTCTACAAAAAAACATATAATTGAACCATTTTACTTCACAGCCAGCCATTAAAGGCTTCCAAAAGCATTCTTTGGAGAAAACAATCTTACTCTTATGGATGTATTTTATTAAACAGCCGATAGGAATGAGTATTAAGTGATTAGTGACATACCTTTAAAAAACAACATTCAATCGCTTATAATCAGCAATTGAATGTTACTTCTGTGACAATAAAAAAGTTTTAGCGGATAGCACTAAAAGATAATGAACAAAAAAAAAGAGATCGGGCAACCAATTAGCCAGATCCCTTTTTTTTTACACTATCATGTTGAAAATATATTAGCCAAAATTATCATACATGATACTCTCCGGCTCTACACCAATACTATCCAAATAATCAGTTACAGTCTTAATCAGCATTGGAGGTCCACAGAGATAGTATTCACAATCTTCAGGTGCTTCATGATCCTTCAAATAAGTATCACGTACACAGTTAACAGCAAAACCAGCATAATACTTCACACCAGCTTCATCAGCCTTAGGGTCAGGACGATCGAGACTCAAATGCAAGTGGAAATTAGGAAATTCTTTCTCCAGCTCCCAGAAGTCTTCCATAAAGAAAGCCTCGCTCAAACTACGAGCACCATAGAAGAAATGCATTTCGCGATCAGTACAGTGCAATGTTTTTGTCATATGCATAATCTGAGCACGTAAAGGAGCCATACCAGCACCACCACCAATCCAAATCATCTCCTTTCCACTAGTGAAATTAGGATGGAAGTCACCATAAGGCCCACTCATCATTACTTTATCACCAGGCTTCAAAGAGAAGATATATGAAGAACCAATACCTGTTGGTACATCCTGGAAACCGACCTGAGGACGTGGTAAAAATGGAGTACTTGCAATACGAACTGTCAAAGTAATAATATCACCCTCAGCAGGATAGTTAGCCATAGAGTAAGCACGAACTGTATCTTCTGGGTTATGAGCCTTCAGAGAGAGTATATTAAAATTCTTCCATGCACCAATATACTCCTCACCAATAAGTTCTTTATCAAAATCCTTATCATAGTCAATACAGTCATAAGCAGGTATCTTAATCTGTGCATAAGAACCCGGGATGAAGTCCATGTGTTCACCTGGAGGTAAAGCCACCTTAAACTCTTTGATAAAGCTTGATACATTCTTATTACTGATAACAGTACACTCCCATTCTTTTACATTAAGGATAGCATCACTAACCTTAATTGAAAGATCATTTTTCACCTTGGTTTGGCATCCTAAACGCCAATGATCCTTGATTTCCTTACGAGTAAAGTGACCTTTTTCTGTATCTAAAATTTCACCACCGCCTTCAAGCACCTGACAGCGACACTGACCACAACTACCCTTACCACCACAGGCAGAAGAAAGATGTATGCCATTTTCATTTAACGTAGAAAGCAGAGTACTACCCTGTTCTACTTCCAACTTCTGATCACCATTGATTGTGATAGTAACCTTACCACTTGGACTAAGATATTTCTTAGCAACAAGCAGAATAACCACCAAAAGCAAAATGATGATCAAGAAGACTGCTATACTTAGTATTATAAATTGTCCCATAATTATTATCTTCTTGTAAGCATGTTAACTAAAACTGCAGACCACTGAAGCACATCATAGCCATAGCCATGAGACCCACAGTAATAAAAGCGATACCCATACCCTGAAGAGGCTTAGGTACATCGCTATAAGCCATTTTTTCACGAATAGCACCAAACATCACAATAGCAAGCGTCCATCCGATACCACTACCCAAAGCATAAGCAAAACTATCCCAAATATTAGAAATAGCCTGAGCATTAGAAGAATCGAGAAGAATACGTTGCTGCATAAACAAAGAGGCACCCATAATTGCACAGTTTACAGCAATCAACGGCAAGAAGATACCAAGGGCTGCATAGAGTGATGGAGAGTATTTTTCTACAGCCATCTCTACCAACTGTACAATACCAGCTATAACTGCGATAAAAAGAATAAAGCTCAAATAGCTCAAATCTACGCCGTCAACTAGACAATTAGGGCCAAGCACCATTGTTTGAAGCAAATAGTTAACAGGTTCGGTTACAAGCAACACAAAAGTAACTGCGATACCCAATCCAAGCGACGTTTTAACATTCTTACTTACAGCCAAATATGAACACATACCTAAAAAGTATGCGAAAATCATATTATCTACAAAAATAGACTTGAAGAATAATGATATTGCGTGTTCCATTTTTCTTGTCTTTTAAAATTATTTATCGTCCTTAGCAAAAAAAGCACGATTAATCCAGATAACAACACCAATAAGAATAAGGGCTGTACAAGACATAGTCATCATACCATTATTCATATATCCTACTGTATCATAGAATGACTGAGGAATAAGTTGGAAACCTAAAAGGCTACCACGACCAAACAACTCTCGGAAAGCACCTACGATAATTAGAATGATAGCATAGCCTAAGCCATTACCCACACCATCGAGAAAAGAAGGCCAAGGTTTATTGCTCATAGCAAACGCTTCGAGACGCCCCATCAGAATACAGTTTGTGATAATCAGACCAACGTATACAGACAATTGAACGCTCACATCATAAGCGAAAGCCTTCAATACCTGATTAACGATAGTCACCAAGGCAGCAACCACTACCAACTGTACAATAATACGAATTCGCATAGGAATTGTATTACGGATGATAGAAATAATTACATTAGCAAAAGCAGTAATCACTGTTACAGCCAAACCCATAACGAGAGCAGGCTTCAACTGTGAAGTTACAGCCAACGCACTACAGATACCTAGAACCTGAACCATAATAGGGTTGTTCAAGTGCAGAGGCTCCATGAATGCGGCTTTATTTTGTTTTGAAAATAAACTCATCTTGAAATAATATATTACGGTTAATTATTTTTGATTCAAGAAATCAAGATACTGTCCTAGACCTTTATCTTTATCCATCAGCATCTCAGCAACACCATTACTGGTCAGAGTAGCTCCAGTCACAGCATCTACCTGTGTAACAGGGTCTTCCACCTTTTTCTTTACAGAGAGTGCAATTTCATTAGTTACACCATCCTTAAAAAGTTTCTTTCCCTGGAATTTTTCTTGCCAACTCTGATTATCTTTGATTTCTGCACCAAGTCCAGCAGTTTCACCTTCATGAGTAAAGTAAGCACCATATACTGTATTTTTATCATCATTTACTGAGATATAACCACCGATGCCACCCCAAAGACCCATTCCTTTGACGGTGAATACATACTTAGTTTTACCATCGATATTACAAGTATAGATAGTACCCCTACCCTCATTCACACTTTTTTCCGATTTAACAACCTTCGCATAAGTTTCCTCTGTTTCAGCGTTATTCAGATTACGAATATTCAAACTATATAAAATCTGCTTTTTCTTATCAAGTGCTTCATTAGCATCCTGCATAGGCTTCAAGGCCTTGAAAACAAATGCGAGCAGGAAGGCTACAATTATGACAATTACTGCCGAATAAATAATGGTATATGAATTTGAATTAGTTTTCATTGCCATGCCCTCCTTATTTAATTAAACGTTTTGCTCTCTTAGAAATGTTGCGTTCTACCACACAATAATCAATAAGAGGAGCTATCATATTACCGAAGAAAATGGCCAACATCATACCTTCAGGATAACCTGGGTTTAGTACACGAACGATTACCGCAAGCGCACCAATAATGAAACCATATACCCATTTACCACATTCTGTACGTGCTGATGTAACAGGATCTGTTGCCATAAATACAGCACCAAAACAGAAACCACCTAAAACAATGTGCTCATACCAAGCGATAGGAGTCTTACCAGTGGCAGAGAAAAGAAGAGCCATAGCAATTCCACCTACGAAGACACTCAACATTGTCTTCCAACTAGCGATACCTGTACAGAGCAAAATAACAGCTCCTATAGCAATAGCAATTACAGAAGTTTCACCTATAGAACCTGGAATAAAGCCGAAGATCATATCGCTTAAGGAAGCCTGAACAGCAGAGCCCTGAGCAATCTGTCCTAAAGGAGTAGCCATAGTGAAAGCATCTGGCAGATTATTACCTAGTCCCAGAATAGCATCTTTAGCAACCCATACATTATCACCTGTCATACAACTTGGATAAGAAAAGAACAGAAACATACGGGCACCTATAGCAACATTAAAGATATTCATACCAGTACCACCGAAGATTTCCTTGCAGAAGACTACAGAAAAAGCAATAGCTAATACCAATATCCACCACGGTGTAGTTACAGGGATGATCAGTGGAATTATAATACCTGTAACAAGATAACCCTCCTGAATTTCCTCATGTTTCCACTGGGCCCAAGCGAACTCAATGCCTAAACCTACAACGTAGCTTAATATTACCTTCGGCAATACAGCTAAAAATCCAAAGCCAAAAATCTCACAGAAAGAAGCATTTGCAAGTGTACCTGCTGCCAAATAATTCTGGTAACCTACATTATACATACCAAACAATAGAGCTGGCAACAAAGCGATAACCACAAAACTCATGATGCGCTTGCTATCGATAGCATCATGGATAGAAACACCACTCTGCGATGTCTTATTAGGCACAAAGAGGAAACTCTCGAAACCATCATAGACACTCCAAAGCGAATGCAGCTTACCACCCTCTTCAAAGTTTGGCTTTATCTTATTTAAATAATTTTTTAAAGCACTCATTTTGTAATAATTAAATAATTAAGCATTCTCCTTTCGAAGTGTATTCAGTCCTTCTCTAACAATTTTCTGCAACGGCAGTTTAGATGAATCAACAAACTCTGCCAAAGCAAAATCTTCAGGACTTACTTCATAAATACCTAATTGTTCCTGTTTATCAATATCACCAGCGATAATGGCCTTTATTAGATATTCGCTATAAATATCCATTGGCAAGACCTTATCATATTCGCCACTCATAATCATATGACGCTCACCACCTTTAATACGGGCGTCCAGATTGTAGGCTTTCTTACCAAAGAGCCATGAAAAATAACTATGATTAGCAGAATACTGTTTAGTTCTTGGCATAATCCAACCCAGGAGTTCATCTACATTATCACCTTCTGGTATTACAGTAACCTCTGAGACATGTGCATGAAGATAATCCTCAATCGAAGATTTTATACCTGTAAGTGGGTTACCATTCAAGATACGTACATGTTCCGTTTGTTTTAAATTACCTTCGAGTATAGCCTTCAATGGTGTGCCTACCAATACTTCAACATAAGAAGGGTCTTTAACTTCACTACCAGCAACAGCTACTTTCTTACGAAGATCCACTTTACCCGTCAAGAAAAGACGACCAAAGAAGATTACTGCAGAAGGATCCACAGTCCAAACGACTTCACCTTTATTAACAGGATCTATATGATTAATTTGAACTCCTACATTACCTGCAGGACACTTTCCATCGAAAACGTTAACTTCCGCATTCTTAGCAGATAACAGAGTTTGATTAGACTGATTCTTTCCGACCCCTAAATACACCTTTGCAATTTTTGAGAGGGCAGAAATACCAGTCTGAAAAGCCTCCTCATTTCCTTTCAATTCATACTCAAAATTACCAGCAAGAGGCATGTCGCGCAAAGCAGAAACAAAAATAGCCTTAGGCGTTGTACTTGGATTTGTTGCAATAGCATAAGGAAGTTGGTTCATGTAGCCAAACAAACCTGCATCCAACAGACTTTTCTTTACTTCTTCACTAGTTAATTCATCGACATTCTTGATACCGAAATCTACATACTGCTGATTTAGATCAGCCCTTACTTTTACGCAGAGCACCTTTCTACGTTCACCTCTAACGATAGCAGTAACAGTACCACTAACAGGTGAAGCAAATTTTTCCTCAGGAAAAGCTTTATTCACAAACAAAGCATCTCCAGCCTTGACCACATCTCCCTCATGGACAACAACTTTAGGAGTAATACCAACAAAAGCCTCTGGAACCAATGCGAATTCCTCACATTTAGAGAGTTCTGTTAGTTTCTCCTCAGCCTTTCCTATAAGATTAATGTCTAGGCCCCGACGTAACTTAATTACATTTGCCATAACTACATCTTTTATGGGATATTCTCATCCCTGCTGAAATATTAATTGAATAAATTTTCTTTAATGAATAGTATGTTTGCAAATATAGCGAAAATTATGTTAATTCAGAAACAAAAAGTTATATTTTCTTGCAAAAATTGGCAAATTATAAACTTTTGTAAAGCAGGGTTTACAAATTACAAACTTTTTTACTATCTTTGCTTAGCTTTAAGCAAAACATATTAAATTAGGGACATCTGAAAAGACTCAAACATATCATTAACACCTTTATATGGACCTTAGCAGGACTATATTTTGGTATTGTTACATTACTGCATATTCCAGTAGTGCAGTCTTATGTAGGTAGCCAAGTAAGCACAGCCTTGGAAAATAAGTTTGGAACAAGGGTTTCCGTAGAAAAAATTGACATTGGAATATTTAACCGACTTATTATCGACAATGTCCAGATGTACGATCATGAAGAAGAACGTATGCTCCAAGCATATCGCCTTTCTGTGCGTATAGATTTACTCGACCTACTTCAAGGTAAGATTAGAATTTCTTCAGCCCAAATTTTCGGTCTGAATGCTAATTTATATCAACAAACTAGGCAATCTAAGCCTAACTTTCAATTTATACTCGATTCTTTGGCCTCTAAGGATACGACGAGCCACTCTCCTATTAATTTACAGATTAACTCTCTCATCATTAGACATGGATCTGTGCAATGGAACAAGCGATTTATTGCACAAACCCCTGGCCTTTTCACGCTTGATCACATTAACATTCATGATATCAGCGCACATATCATTGTGAATGCACTGGAAGAAGATTCTGCCAACATCAATATTAAGCGTTTGGCTATGGAAGAAGCTTCAGGACTAAAATTAAAAGATTTGAACTTTAAAGTTAAAGCTAACCATCGACAGGCGCAGTTGACAGATTTCCATATTTGTTTACCACATACCACTATCGATATTCCTCAGATTTCAGCACAATATCGATTCGAAAATGGTAAGCTACTCATGCCGACACTTGAATATGAAGGCGAGATCGCTCCATCAGCGGTTACACTTAACGATATCGCAGCCCTGATACCGGAACTGTACAAGGTACAAAGTACAGTTCATATCTCTACTAGTTTCAATGGTACTAGTACATCTTGCCGTATACAACACCTAAATATCAAAACCGACGCCAATGAAGTAGTGGTAGACGCTTCAGGATTTGTAAGAGATTGGAGTTACAAACCTAAATGGAATGCCGAAATCAGACAACTGAGAATTACCGACAAGGGCATTTCACTCATTGCCAATAATTCAGGAGCACATTTTAAGATACCAGACATGATTAAGAGACTAGGCAACATAGCCTATCATGGACAAATAGGTGGCTATGGCAACTATCTTGCTGCCAAAGGAGTTCTTACCACTTCTCAAGGTCTTGTTAACTTAAGTGTAGGGAAACATAACCAACAGTTTAATGGAACGCTGGAAACCAGGGGTATAAATCTAGATAAAATACTAAATGATAAGCATTTAGGCATTCTCAGTACAAGTATTCATATAAAAGGTAAGACCGATAAAAAAAATCATTTATCACAACTTATAGCTAAAGGAAACATTGAGCGAATAGATTACAAGGGGTATTCATATCGCAACATACACGTAGATGGTACGTTTTTTAACGGACTTTTCCGTGGTCTTGCTTCTATCAACGATGCCAATGCGAAAGTAACACTTCAAGGACTTTTTAACTCTGCATCAAGCAAGCCTTCTGTAACAGCAAAGGTTCAAGTTGATCGTTTTAATCCATCCGCACTCCATCTTACTCATACCTTTCCTGCTACCACTTTTGCCTTTACAGCTAAAGCTGACTTTGTAGGAAACAATATCAATACGATAGCAGGAAATCTTGACCTATCACATTTTAAGATGCATTCAGCAAAAGAAGATTATTATCTATATAAATTACACATAACTGCTGGTAACCAAAATAAAACTCACGAACTAAAACTACAAAGTGATTTTGCTGATTTACAGCTAAAAGGTCATTTCAATTATGAAACTCTAGCTCAAAGTATTATCAATCTTGTTGGCAATAAACTACCTACCCTACCTGGACTTCCTGCCCCAAAACCAGTACACGGCAACGACTTTACGATTCAGGGATCAATTAGCAAAAGCGACTGGTTGCAACACCTTTTCCACTTGCCGGTTACTATTCAGCAGCCTATTACCCTCAATGGAATGCTCAATGACCGTATCCACCAACTTAACTTACATGCAGACATGCCACAATTTATAATCAATGGTAAGCAATACAAGAATGGCTATATCCGCATGAACACACCTAACGATACTCTAAAAGCAGACATTCATGTAAGCATGTTGGCAGAATCTGGACGCACAAATAGTTTCAAAGTAGAAGCTTCTGCATATAACAATAAACTGGCCACCTCACTACATTATAACAATAACAATCCTGAACTCAAAATTAAAGGATTGCTCAATACTGAAACTCAATTCTATAAGATGAATACAGGATTACCAGCTGCCCACATGAGCATACATCGTTCCGATATTCTTATAGGTGACTCTTTGTGGGCAATTGAGCCTTCAGACATTATTTATTACAAAAATCATTTAACCGTAGACCATTTTAATATAAGACACAATGATCAGCACATTCTCATTTCTGGATTAGCAACAGATCAGGCAACAGATTCACTCCTTGTCAACCTTCAGAATGTAAATATCAAATACATTCTTAACCTTATCAATTTTCACTCGGTAGAATTTGGAGGATACGCTTCTGGTGAAGCAAGTCTTAAATCTGTATTCAAATCGCCTGACGCCAAGGCTGACCTTACCGTTAGTCATTTCACTTTCCAAGATGGAACAATGGGAACCCTACAGGCTCACGTTAACTATAATAAGCCTAAGGAGCAAATTGATATTCAAGCTATTGCAGACGAAGGATCAGGGCATTACACACAGATTAACGGATGGGTAGCACCAGGAAGAAATGATATTTTGCTAAACATTGGTGCAAGAGGGACCAACCTTGACTTCCTCAAATCTTTCTGCGGAAGCTTTATGGACCAAATAGACGCCCGAGCATATGGCGATGTACAACTCGTCGGTCCTTTGAGTCACGGTGGTCCTAACTTAATAGGAGACATCGAGGCTTCAGGTAAGACACATATAGCTCCACTCAACACCGAATATTCCTTCCAGCACATGAAGGCAAAAGCGACTCGTAATAAAATAACCTTATACAATGACACCGTGTACGATCGCGAAGGACATATCGGTATTGTAGATGGAGACTTACTCCACACCAACCTATCCAAACTGCACTATAATATAAATATCCAAGCACAAAATCTGTTAGGCTATGACCAAAAAACATTTGGTAACAATACTTTCTGTGGAACAGTATATGCTACAGGAACCTGCTCTATCAGAGGTAAAAGTGGAGAAACCATCATAGACATTGATGCTAGTCCAGAACAAGGTTCAACATTCGAATATAATGTATCAAGCCCTGAAAGTGTTGGACAACAAGACTTTATTCATTGGCACGATGCCACACCTAAAAATACTACAGTTGTTGAACCCCAACAGCAAGAGCAACCTTCAGAAATTGATATTCCATCTGATATGAAAATCAATTTTCTGATTCATGCAAATCCAAACCTTACTGTAAAATTGTTAATGGATGCAGCAACAGGAGACTACATCACTCTTCATGGTGATGGTGTTATCCATGCAAATTACTTTAATAAGGGTGCCTTCAATATGTTTGGTACTTATGCTATCAACAATGGCATTTATCAGCTCACTATTCAGAATATTATTCAGAAACAGTTTCAGTTTATGCCAGGAAGTTCCATTACTTTTAGTGGAGACCCATTCCTTTCCCCACTTCAACTCAAGGCACAATATACAGTAAACGGAGTGAGTCTAAGTGATTTGAACCTAGGCAACTCTTTCGGCGGTGGAACTATACGTGTAAACTGTTTAATGAATATTACAGGTACTCCAGCAGATCCGAAAGTTAACTTCGACATGGATTTACCTCATGTAGACAGTAACATCAAGCAAATGATTTACAGTACGATCAATGGTACTGATGAAATGAAGCAACAAGTGGTATATCTGCTTGCCATCGGTCGATTCTATAATAAAAACACCAATAATGCTGTTGCAGAAGAAGCGAATCGACAAAGCCAAGCCTCCTTGGCGATGCAGAGCCTTATTAGTGGAACGATTAGTCAACAGTTTAACAATGTACTAAAGACAGTAGTTCACAATACCAACTGGAATTTTGGTGCCAATATCTCTACCGGTGACGAAGGCTGGAACAATGCAGAATACGAAGGACTATTAAGCGGCCGTATGCTCAACAATCGTTTACTTTTCAATGGTCAATTTGGCTATCGAGATAATTCAAAATCAGCAACAAACAGTAGTTTTATCGGTGATTTTGATCTTCGCTATTTACTCCACCCTAATGGAAATTTCGCCATTCGTGTGTATAATCAGAGCAATGATCGCTATTTCATCAAGAATACACTCAACACCCAAGGTATCGGTCTGATTCTGAAAAAAGACTTTAATGGTATCCATGATTTTTTCGGCATTAAGAAGACAAAGAAAAAAAATAAGTCAAAAAAGATAGCAAACAAAAAGGAAAACAAAAAATAGGCTAAACGAGAAGAAGACAGTACGACGAGTCTATGTTTGACAAAAAGTCTATAAATGTTCAAGTTTTCTTATTTTTCTAATCAAAAATTCATGATATCCTTATAATTTGCTTACCTTTGCATAAAATAATTCAAAATAAGTATATCATGACAAGAGCAATAATAACTGTAGTTGGCAAAGATACCGTAGGTATCATCGCTAAAGTATGTACTTACCTAGCTGATAATCAGATTAACATCCTTGATATTAGTCAGACCATCGTTCAAGAATTTTTCAATATGATGATGATTGTTGACATGACAAAATCGTCAAAATCATTCGATACTATCAGTACCGAACTTACCCAATTAGGCAAGGAAACTGGCGTACAGGTAAAAATACAGCTTGAAGATATCTTCAACAAAATGCATCGTATATAATCTGAAAAAGACTACACAGCTATGATTAATATTTCGGAAGTACTCGAAACAAATCGCATGGTGGAGCAAGAAAATCTAGATGTGCGAACCATCACAATGGGTATAAGCCTTCTAGATTGTGCTGATAGTGATCTCAATACTACATGCGAAAAGATATATACAAAAATTACCACAGTAGCCAAAAATCTTGTAGCTACAGGTGAACAGATTTCTCGAGAAATAGGTATTCCTATTGTACACAAGCGAATCAGTATCACTCCTATTGCAATGGTAGGTAGTGCATGCTGTCATACCCCAGGAGATTATGTACAAATTGCAAAGACTCTCGACAAAGCTGCTCTAGAAGTAGGCGTTAATTTTCTTGGTGGTTATTCTGCAATAGTAAGTAAGGGAATGACTAAGAGTGATGAACTTCTTATCAGGTCTATCCCTAAAGCTATGGCCTGCACTGAACGTATCTGCTCTAGTGTAAATGTTGGCTCTACCAAAACAGGTATCAATATGGATGCGGTACGATTAATGGGCGACATTATTAAAGAAACATCTATGGAAACCAAAGATGCAGACTCTCTTGGTTGCGCTAAACTGGTAGTTCTGTGTAACGCACCAGATGATAATCCGTTCATGGCAGGTGCATTTCACGGTGTAAGCGAAGCAGATGCTATCATTAATGTAGGTGTAAGCGGACCAGGTGTAGTAAAATATGCCTTGGAACAGATGGACCTTCAGGCCGGAAGAGAACTCGATAAAAATGGTAAGCCTAAACTTGCTAACTTTGAATTACTTTGTGAAACTATCAAAAAGACCGCTTTCAAGATTACACGTGTTGGTCAGTTAGTTGCACAGGAGGCAAGTCGCCGGCTAAATGTCCCATTCGGCATCATCGACCTTTCACTTGCTCCTACCCCTGCCATTGGCGACTCTGTTGCTGACATTCTAAAGTGCATAGGTGTAGAACATCCTGGTGCTCCGGGTACAACTGCAGCTTTAGCCTTACTCAATGATCAGGTAAAAAAAGGTGGTGTTATGGCTAGTTCATATGTTGGAGGACTTTCAGGTGCTTTTATTCCTGTTAGTGAAGATCAAGGTATGATCGATGCAGTAGAAGCAGGAGCACTTACTATCGAGAAGTTGGAAGCCATGACTTGCGTATGTTCTGTAGGTCTCGATATGATTGCTATCCCTGGTGACACTCCTGCTACAACTATATCAGGTATTATTGCAGACGAAAGCGCTATCGGTATGATCAACCAAAAGACCACAGCCGTACGAATAATTCCAACAGTCGGCAAGTCGGTTGGCGATACTGTAGAATATGGTGGTTTACTAGGTCATGCACCTATCATGCCTGTCAACACCTTCTCAAGCCAGCGATTTGTAGATCGTTGTGGAAGAATTCCTGCACCAATCCATTCGTTTAAGAACTGAAAACACTTAATCTTACAGATATTTATCCTTTTAGCTCAAAAAGAATGCTGAAAGGGTAAATATCTGTATTATCTGCCTTTTTCCTATTATCTCTTGTATAATTGATATTTTTTCTTTACCTTTGCAATCAAGAAATAAAAACGACTGTAAAACAAAATAATTTAGCGGAAAATTTATAGTCGTAATCAATAAAAATAAAGCGAATAAACATATTTTATTTACAGCGAATAATATTACACAAAAACTATGATTGTTTTAGGTATAATAATTTATATATTATTAGGTTTAGCCTATACAGTGATTATTAATTATTGTATAGCACATTTTACATGGGCACAAAACCTCGTGCAAGTTCTTTTTTTCCCAATTTGTCTACTCATACTTATAGCAGGCCTATTACTTTCAGCCACATTTGGACGTGGCAATACACGATATCGGTATTAATATAGCATTTTCTTCATAATATTTTGTACCTTTGCACAAAATAAAAATATATGATTGAAATTATCGATCTAGTTGTTTTCTTTGCATTTACAATTGGTATAGTCTTCTTGGGCGCTTCATTTTATCACAAAGAGACATCTGTATCTGATTATATTCGTGGTGGAGGTAATATTCCCTCCTGGGTAGTAGGTTTATCAATATTGTCTACCTATATCAGTTCTATTAGTTATCTAGGCAATCCCGGCATGTCATACGAGCACAACTGGAATCCTTTTGTGTTCGATTTAGCTATACCTATTGCAGCCTGGATAGCTTGTCGATACTTTGTTCCTTTCTATCGTAATCAAGATAGTATATCCACTTATGGATTTTTAGAAAAAAGATTTGGCCGATGGGCTAGAGTCTACGCGTCATTCTGTTATCTTCTTACCCAGATTGCTCGTATCGGCACTATCATTTTTCTTTTAGCCCTTCCTATGAATATGCTCTTAGGATGGAATATCATAACTGTGATCATACTCACATCTATAGCTATCATTTTCTATGCAATACTTGGTGGTATACGCGGGGTTATATGGACAGAAGCTATTCAAGCTACGATTATGATTATTGGTGCTTTCACCTGTCTTATTATTATCTTTTTCGAGATGCCGGAAGGTCCGCAGCAAGTATTTTCCATTGCTATAAGCAACCATAAATTTTCGCTTGGCAGTTTCTCACTAACTGATTTTTCGACATCCACATTTTGGGTCTGTATGATTTATGGCATTTTTG
Source organism: Segatella baroniae B14 (assembly GCF_022024235.1). Lineage (GTDB taxonomy): Bacteria > Bacteroidota > Bacteroidia > Bacteroidales > Bacteroidaceae > Prevotella > Prevotella bryantii. Next base: position 580,674 of record NZ_CP091799.1, on the reverse strand, counting down.
TGAATCTACAGAACTTTGGTGTAGATCAGAACTATGTACAACGCTATCATACCACCAACACTCTTGAAGAAGCTCGCCGTGCTGTAAAACAGAGCACATGGACACTGATACCTGTAGCTGGCATGTTCTTCCTTATAGGAACATCACTATACAGTTACTATCAAGTGCATACTAATCTATTACCAAGTGAAGGTATCAAGAGCGATTATGTATTCCCTTATTTTATAGTTCATCAGCTACCGCACGGTATAACAGGACTGCTTATCGCCTCCATCTTTGCAGCGGGTATGAGTACAGTTGCTACCGGTATTACAAGTTCGTCTACCATCGTACTAACCGACTATGTAAAGCCTCTTTTACCAAAAGCCAAAGAGTGGCACTACTTAGCAATACTTAAGATATCCGGTTTAATAATCGGTTTACTAGGTATGTGCATTGCTATTCTGATGATCAATGTAGCCAATATACTTGATGCCTGGTGGAAACTGAGCAGTATCTTCAGTGGTGGTATGCTCGGTCTCTTTTTACTCGGGTTTGTTAGCAAGAGAGCATGCAATGTCGATGCAGCTATCGGCACTATTTGCGGCATTTTAATTATAGCCTGGATTAGTGCTTTTGAATGGCTTCATCTACCTAATCCCCACATCCACAATTATCTCACAATCGTATGTGGAACCGCAACCATCTTTCTCATAGGTTTTCTTGCATGCCATCTAAGAATAAGATTTAAGAACGCATAAAAAAGGATTTCAGCGACTCTGCTGAAATCCTTTTATACACCTTATAAGATTAACCTTTGATTAAGATTATATAATTACTCGTATAAAATGCCATTAAACAAATTTATTTAATTCCTAAAATATCCTTCCAATCAGAAAAAGCATCATCGATTGCAACTTTCTCGCTTGCCCAATCATGGCTATATGGAACACAAAGTTTATGCGGCACACCTGTTAAAGTAGTAGACAATACACTTTTACTACCATCAGCATAAGTAACCACAACAGGAATATCATTATTGAAATCAAAAGTAGTAATATTATCAGCAACCTTCTTGACTATCAATATAGAACTCGTAGCATCATGCTTTCCCGCTTCTGTATTTACCATCTGAGAAGTTGACACACCAAATAGTTTATGAATTTCGTTGCCATCAACAGTAATAGGCAAAGTTCCTCCAGCAGCCTCAATCTGGACAAAGAGCCATACACCAGGCTGGTATCCTGTATTTTCTCCTGTACCAGGAACTTTATATTTACCTTTCACACATGCTACACTAAATACTGCATCATTATAGTCCATATCGTTTTTAGAAGAAGAACCAAGATCTTCAACTAAGATTCTGTACTTAAAAGGAATTTCTTCTTTTGCTTTACCTGGATATACGTGCCCCTGCTCCACAACATTCCATTGACCACTTGTCCAATCTATGTCTTCACCAGAAAAAGCACGTGTAGTATTAGTCTTAGCACTAGCAGAATTATCTGTCCCAAATAATTCTGTCAAATCAAGCACGTCATCGCTAACAGACATATCTGCACTCTTGAAACCACCCATATTCCATGAAGAGTTTGGTTTACCAAATATCTGGATAAAGGCATTATCATACTCTACTCCCTTAATTTCGGCTTGTGAAGTTGTCTCTGTACTATTGGTACATGAACTCAAAACTAACGATACTAAAGCGAAGCCAAAAATAATTTTTTTCATAAAAATGTTACAACTATATTGTTTCTAAAATAAGAGAATATGGATACAAAATAAAGTACTTCATGAAGTTAAAAATTAAAAAACCTCTATACTTGCTATTTTCATAAATAGTTCAACCAAATTCCAATTTCTCTGATATCTATAATTCACTGTTCAAATATACTACTTTTTTTAATAACAACAATAAAAAAAAGAATAAATTACAAAAAAATAAGCTGTAAGTTGCTCATCTTAGGTATATTACACCTAATTTCGATCCTAAAAACACACTTCGATGTCTTAGCAATATCCTATAAAATTATCAACAAAAAACGCCTATAGAATTCTGTCAACAAACAGTTATTCTATAGGCAAAATTTTCAAATTAACGTCAAACTTAATCTTCCATCAACTTACGATAACGGGTTTTCTTGATTTCATCGTTACCTAGACGCTTAGCCTTGTTGATTTCATATTCAGAATAGTCACCTTCGAAGAAGACGACTTCACCATTACCCTCAAAAGCCAAAATATGTGTACAAATACGGTCGAGGAACCAACGGTCATGACTGATAACAACGGCACAACCAGCAAAGGCTTCTAAACCTTCCTCGAGAGCACGCAAAGTATTCACATCGATATCATTGGTAGGCTCATCAAGCAAAAGGACGTTACCCTCTTGCTTTAAAGCCAAAGCCAACTGTAAACGATTTCGCTCACCACCAGATAGAACACTACAGAGTTTACCCTGATCAGTACCTGCAAAGTTAAAACGAGAAAGGTATGCACGACTGTTCACATCGCGTCCACCCATGCGGAAACTTTCATTACCCTGAGATACTACTTCATAAACCGTTTTATTTGGATCAATATCCTTATGTTGCTGATCTACATAAGCAAGTTTAACGGTCTCACCCACTTCAAACTGACCTCCATCAGGTGTCTCTAAGCCCATGATAAGACGGAATAAGGTAGTCTTACCTGCACCATTAGGACCGATAACTCCGACTATACCATTTGGTGGGAGCATAAAATTGAGATCCTTAAAGAGCACTTTCTCACCAAAAGCCTTCTGAACATGCTGAGCATTGATAACCTTATTACCTAGACGAGGACCGTTAGGGATAAAGATCTCAAGTTTTTCATCTCGTTCTTTCTGTTCTTCATTAAGCATCTGCTCATAATTATTCAGACGAGCCTTACCCTTAGCCTGTCGAGCCTTTGGAGCCATTCTAACCCACTCCAACTCACGCTCAAGAGTCTTACGACGCTTAGAAGCAGACTTTTCTTCCTGAGCCATACGCTTGGTTTTCTGATCCAACCAAGAAGAATAGTTACCCTTCCAAGGTATACCTTCACCACGGTCAAGTTCTAGAATCCACTCACTCACATCATCAAGGAAGTAACGGTCGTGAGTAACAGCGATTACGGTACCCTCATACTGCTGCAAATGTTGTTCTAACCAGTCGATACTCTCTGCATCCAAGTGGTTAGTAGGCTCATCAAGCAATAAGACATCAGGTTTTTGTAAAAGCAAACGACAGAGTGCTACTCGACGACGTTCACCACCTGAAAGGTTAGCTACAGACCAATCGGCAGGCGGACAGCGAAGAGCATCCATTGCACGTTCTAATTTTGAATCGATATTCCAAGCATCTGTTGCATCAATAATATCTTGTACTTCCGCCTGACGCTTCATCAACTGATCCATTTTGTCAGGATCACTATAATATTCCTCCAGGCCGAATTTCACATTAATATCATCATACTCTTTAAGGGCATCATACACATATTGTACACCCTCCATAACATTCTCCTTAACGGTCTTTTCCTCATTCAATGGAGGATCTTGTGGCAGATAACCTACACTATAACCAGGACTCCAAACCACCTCACCTTGAGTAGGTTGTTCCAGACCTGCAATAATTTTCATCAAAGTAGATTTACCTGCACCATTAAGACCGATAATTCCAATTTTTGCACCATAGAAGAACGAGAGATAAATGTTCTTCAGAATCTGTTTCTGGTTCTGTGGGATAATTTTAGAAACACCCACCATGGAGAAGATAATCTTCTTGTCGTCTACTGTTGCCATGTATATATTTTTGGATTTATATTTTGAATATCATATCGAACTTTTGCAAATATACGAAAATTTTCTGAGTCTACCACTATTTTCAATAGATTGACTGAACATATTTTAAAGTAAAAAAGATAGATTTATGTGCTTGTTTGATTAAAACAAAATACACGATATCTTCAACTTTTGTTCTGAACAGACAAACACCATGTTTTTGAGTCGTAAACATTATACTTTTGAGTTGTAAACACTATACTAATGAGTCGTAAACACTATACTTTTGGCATGCATGTATTAAACTGACGAAGCTAAAACGCATAAACTATTGATTTTCAAATAGATATAAAATACTGCACAATTTGTATATTTGAGTCATTCTATCATGGCAATTCCAAGTAAGCAAATCACAAGACGATACATGTCAACAAAATTCAAAAAAAGCAAGAAAAATACCAATAGCTAAAAAGAAAACTATTAAAACAAGAAAAAACTTAAGCATAAAAAAGGATGAGTAAATAAAAACTAAAAAAAAAGATTGGATTTTCGAGTATCATATGTTTTTAGTATATTTGTGACACAAAAAAATAGAACCAATGTATACATTTAATAATAAATATTTCAAAAGCAGCAAAATACGTATCACCACTCTTTCACTGGTATCTCTCTTCGTTTTGTCTGCATGTGGAAATAAAGAGAATACAAAGAAGATAGAAAACAACAAGTATAGTGGTCAATCAATTACAATAGACCAACAGTTGAAGGATAATTTAGATGAATTTGCCAACAAACCTAGATGTAAGGGCAAATTTGCCATTTATGTTTATGATATAACAGCCAACAAACCGGTATATGGCAATAACGAAAATCTTGCTTTACCTTCAGCATCGTGTATGAAACTCATCAGTGGTATTGCTGGACTCCACCTTTTGGGTACAGATTATCGCTATACAACAGACATCTATACTCGAGGTACCATTAAAAATGACACTCTACAAGGCGACATTACATTGAAAGCAGATCTCGACCCACAATTGAAAGGTACAGATTTAAAGATGTTTATTAATGCTCTTCACCGGAAAGGTATAAAAAAACTATCGGGAAAAGTATATATGGATTTGACCATCCAGAAACCTGTAACAGCCGAGCCTCACTGGTATCCATGGGACTTATCATTCTCACAGTACGGTTTATTATACAAGGGTAAAGAGCGTGTTAAAAATGAATTTAAGACCATGCTGCGTAATCAAGGCTTTCAATTAGCAGATTCTCAGTTTGTTTTTAGTAAAACACCAAAAGGTTCAAAATGCATTTTTCGTTTTCAGCGAAGCATCGACCGTGTGATACAGCGTATGTGGAAAAATAGTTCTAACACGCAAGCTACTGCCATGCTTTATACCATCAGTAACCATATCAATGCTAAAGACAGCACGTTTACACGATCTGGAATAAATTATCTATATAAGTTTGTACAGAATGATTTAGGCCTAAAAGACAAGAAGCTAGTAATACATGATGGATGTGGTCTCTGTACCCATAATCATCTTTCACCTAAATCCTTAGTCACAGCCTTACGCTATGGCTATAAGGACAATGCTATCCGAAAAAATTTATATACTCACCTTTCAGTAGCAGGAATAAACGGAACAGCCAGAAGACTCTTAAGTAAGCCAGAACTAAGAGGTAAATTACATGTTAAGACAGGTACCCTGTCACACCCTTATGGCATCAGTAGTCTTGCAGGATTTTGCAAAGCATCCAACGGTCACACCTTGGCTTTTGCAATCATGGATAGCGAAATGTCTGTATTAGATGCACATGTATTACAAAGTAAACTAGCTCAAGTACTTGTAAAATAAAAAAATATGAAATATCAAATGATTGTGCTCGACCTAGACGGCACACTGACAAACGCAAAAAAGGAAATTACACCTAAGACAAAAACTGCTTTAATGAAAGCACAACAGATGGGGGTAAGAGTGGTTCTGGCTTCCGGAAGACCTACTTATGGTATTACTCCACTAGCCGACGAACTAGAAATTGGCAAATATGGTGGATTTATCATGTCATTTAATGGTGGAAAGATAACCGACTGGAGTAATCATGAAGTACTTTTCGAGCAGAAACTGAATGAGGAATTGGTACCTCAGATCTATCAAAAAGCAAGAAATGCAGGTATGCATATTCTTACCTATCAAGGTGAGGGTATTGCCGCGACCAATAAAAACGATCAATACGTACAGCATGAGGCATTCATCAATAAAATGCCTGTAGAACAATATGACGATTTTCTTCATCAAATAAAATATCCTATCAATAAATGCCTTGTCGTAGGCGATCCTATCCCACTTCACAAACTTGAACTGCACATGGCTAAAGAAATGGAAGGGAAAATCAGCGTGTACCGTTCTGCTGATTTTTTCCTTGAATGTGTACCACTAGGCATAGACAAAGCACAATCACTCGAACGGCTGATAACAAAACTAGGTATCAAACGTGAAAATATTATCGCTTGTGGAGATGGCTACAATGACTTAAGCATGATAAAATATGCTGGGCTTGGTGTAGCAATGGCCAATGCTGCAGAAGAAGTAAAACAGTCAGCAGACTATGTTACTCTCTCTAATGAAGAAGATGGTGTGGCCCATGTAGTAGAAAAATTTATCACAAATATAGTAAAATAGAAACTAAACCTCTTTTTTACAAATAATTACCCTCTAAGTGAAAGAAATTACCCCACTTTGAGGGTTTTTTCTTATATATTTGCAAAATACAATCAATAAGAAATATAACCGAAATATAATATTATTAGATTATTTTTATTAGTAAAAAATTGGGAAATTGCCCGTGAGGGTCATTTTCCAATCTTTTATAACTAAAAATTATTAACTTTTTAGTAATAAACTAAATTTTTCACTTTTTTATGTATCTTTGTACCTAATTTTGTGAAATAATATAAAACCTAAAATAAAATGACAAGAAAAACCATTCTTCTTAGCTTAGTAATTTTGTTCACGTCTGTTCCTATTATAGCCCAACAGAATGACCAGCAGCCAAAGGCTTTTAATAATATAGACCTGAATATGACAGCTGGTACTACAGGTATCGGTGTAGAGCTTTCTACCAAATTATCAAAAGTAGTTGGCATACGCGCAGGCTTCTCTTTTATGCCCCATTTCCTGTATAATATGCATTTTACGGCTCAGGTAGGCGATACTCCTGAATCTAAATATGACGAACAAGGCAACCGCGTGGAAACAAAATTTGATAAACTTCAGGCTACCATGAAAGACTACACAGGATTCACTGTAGACGAAGACCTTACTATGGAAGCACGTCCTAAATTCTACAATTTCAGCGTTTTGGTAGACGTTCATCCCTTTAAGAATAAGAATTGGTATTTAACAGGAGGTATCTATTGGGGAAATAGTACTTTTGCTGATTCTCAGGTATCCCAAGATGACATGATAACAACTCTCGCTGTAGGTCTTTATAACAATATGTATACGAAATCTATTAACAATGAACCTTTCTATCATGTCAATAACATGGATGTATACAATGAAGAAATGGCTGAGCGATTTATTAGTTATGGTAGAATGCACTATAGCATAGGAACCTTGAAATCAACAGGTGAACAATGTTATATCGAACCTGATGAAGCTGGTTATATCCGTGCAACAGCCAAGGTTAACCCATTAAAACCATATATCGGTTTCGGCTATTCTGGACGAATGACCAAAAACAACAATAACTGGAAAATTGGTATTGATGCAGGTGTCATGTTTTGGGGTGGTCGACCTGCCATATATATTGATAGAACGATAGAAACTGCATCTATTGATTCTGATACAGGTATTAGCTCATATAGCTATAGCACAGAAACTATCGATATGACCCGCGATTTAAAAGATTACAAGAATAGTATAAAGAGTAAAATGAACTTTATAAAAACACTTGGTGTTTATCCTGTCATCAATCTCAAAATTAGTCGTAAATTGTGGTAATCACAAAAAATAAAACTAGAAAAAAGCCATAAATCAAATCACTGATTTACGGCTTTTTTCATATATTGTCGTCAAATGAAATACCTATTTCAAAATCTTTATACCATTTTGGATATAGACCCCATGAGGTAATATATCAGTATTGTCCCCTACTTTTTGACCTGAAAGATTATATACATCGCCAGCCTTCTCCGATTGAGAATCAGAAATTACAGCATGAATACCCGTTAAATAATCTTCAGGAGACAAAACCCGATATACATCAGGTGCACTGGTAGAAACAGACATGTAGAATGAATTGCGAGGAATATATTTCCAGTCTACTTTCTTCAAAACTAATGCACCATCTTGTACCTGAAGAACACGCATAGTAGCTGGATTATTCTCTACATAATTATCATGATTATAAATCTGATCATACCAAACAAACTGTGAAGGCACCGAACAAAAATAAACACCCGTAAGTAAATTATCTGAAGGAGCTGTAACAGATGATGTCAATAGATTGACACGATTATCAGAAGGGTTATCAGAATTACTCTTAATAATCATTGGTGTAGAAGCTGGTAAATCTTGGCCTGTAAACTCTTTAAGTTCAACAATTCCACGCTCATCACTCTTCTTATCTATATAATACGCTTTAGTATTAGTGGAAGCAAAAGAGAATGGGAATGATGCATAGAAACTCTGATAGTAATCATTACCCACTTTTAAATCGGGCTTGAAACCGAAATAATTGGTATCATCAGCAGAACTAATAGCATTGATATACCAATATTTCAGATTACCAGAAGTAGCCATATATGCCAAAGTATCAGCATCACTTGAAAAGCTTTTTCCATCATCAAACCCCTCATCACACAAATACACACTATAGTTGTTATAAGTACCATAAGCGGTATACGCAATAGCACTTGCCTTTTTAATAATCAGAGAATATTCACCCATCATCTCGCAAGTAGAACTTCCCTGAACCTTTAAAGCATAATTATCATTTTCGCTATCAATGTAAATCACCGAAGCAGGATCAGAAACGATGCGATCATAATAATAATAAGTTCTTATAGCAGACAAATCTGCGTTAGTAGCAAGCTTATCTACTTTTGCTTTGGTATCATATAATGCGGCATATCGCTTTGTATTAGCATTCTGTACACGATAATATCCTGTGGCCACCTGTGCAAAATTTGTTGAAGAACTCAACAAACTGAAAAATAATAGGAATAATTTCTTTTTCATAAGAGCATAACTAAAAAAAATACTCTGCCTGCAACATTATAATAGATGAACAGACAGAGTATTGTAAGTTTATAATCTATTAAGATTATTCAGCAATACAGATAGAAACACGGTTCTTATCATTCTCGCTGAAAGGCTGAATGTAAGCACCTTTAGAATCTGAAGTAATGCGGCTTTCTGAAACACCATACTTATCACGAAGCATAGCTACAACAGCCTGAGCACGTTTAGCTGCAATTTTCTCATTAATCTTAGCAGAACCTGTACCAGCATCTGCATAACCTGTAACAGCAACCTTAGCGTCCTTGTTCTCGTTCAAGTAATCTACCAATTCCTTAATCTTAGCCTCCTCTGTAGCTGAGATTTTATTAGAACCTATTGTAAAGAATACATCTTTACGAAGCGCTTCTACTTTCTTTTCTTCCTTAACAGGAGTTGGAACTGGTTTCTCAACTATACGTTCAATAATACGCTCAACAGGTTTTGGAGCCTCAACAACACGCTTTGTATGAGTCTTACCCAAAGCTATCTTTACACCAGCGAGTGCATTAAAGTACCAATCTGGGTTACCAGCCTTCTTGCTGTTATAGTGATCGTTAAGTACATTAGCATTAACCTCGATACCAATCTTAACGCGATCGCTTACACGGAAATCAACATCAGCACCTGCACGACCTACGAAACGTACTTTAGAACCATCCCAAAGATAATCTAGATTCTGGCCTTCAACGCCTTGACTATAAGGCAATTGAGCAGCAATCTGACCATAAACAGTCTGAGCCTCATCATTATTCCATGCAATGTTAGCACCTGCACCAGCAAATACGGTAACATCTACAACACGATTTGGATTAAAACCGCAGAAAAGATTACTCAAGTTGAACATAAAGTCTACACCAGGAGCAACATAATTGTATTTCCACTTATACTTGTTACCATCAAGCTTCCAACCACCACGGCTCTGCCAAGCATTGGCCTGAAGACGCATGCCGAATACCTTATTAAAGTTATAACCTACCGCTACCTGTGCAGTTGGAGAAAGTAAATCTGAAAATTTAGTTTCACCTAGTGTATACTGACCACCTGCTTGCAATTGTACGAACCAATGTGGCTGAAAGTCGTAAACAGTCTTAGCTGGCTCTTGAGCGTTAGCTGAAGCTACGCCCATGAGCAAAAGACTTGATAATAAAATATTATTAAATTTCATAATCGATTTTTCTTTAAAATTTTACCAATGTGAATTACTGTGCAATTACAAACAACTTAGTAGCTGCAATATTTCCATGGAAGTCAATACACTCATATACAAGTTCATAAACTTTACCTGAAGTCAAGCCACTAATCTGAACTACCTTCTGAGAACCATCAAAAACTTCGCCGAATCCAGCAGGCTGAGAAGTAACAGCAGTACCACTTTCACCAGTAGCAGCATCAGCTATTGAATTGTATACCTTGTTAACTTTAATCCATCTCTTGTAAGCAGGAGTCAACATCTCACCTGTATAAGTTGTTAAGTAAAGGTTAGAACCATTAGCTACAGGCATAGCACCAGCAACAGCTGTTGTTGGAACTTGGTTGAAAGTATTATTATTAGCTACCAATACAACTGGCTGCAAATAATGATTAGCATTGTTAATGTAGTTAGCTATTCGAGAAATAAAGTTATTGTACTTATCCTGCAAAGCAACACCCTTACTAATCAAATCATTGAACTTCGTAATCTGGCTCAAATTTTCATTCAATGCATTTGCTGTAGCAGACAACTTACTATTAATCTGATTCTGCAAACCATCTACGAAATCTTTAATTGAAGCTGTACCTATTTCATTACCATTAGCATCGACAACAGTTACAGTTTTCAATTCTTCATTAACTGTAATAGAACCAATCTCAACATCATTATATGTTAACTTCAAATCATTACTGATCATGTTAATCTTTAGACGATTCAAAGTATAGTTAAAGTTTTCAAATGAAGTATAAGATAAAGGTTTGATAGCTGTTGCAGCAATAACAGAGTTAGAGAATGCATTACCATAATTTTCAGCATTGTTTACACTAAGTGCCAACTGAGGAAGTACATTATGGATGTTGTTATAAATCAAACCTGCAATCTTTGTAGAGTTAACCTGTTTATTTTGAATTGCACTCTTAACTTCACTTACCAGTTCCTTAATATTTTCAAGAGATACATTAGACTTGACATCATTAACATTCTCTGGCTTTATTGTTGCATCGAATGAATAGAAAGGAACATCTACTGTAGCACGAGAATAACCATATGTCAACTCATCAGAAGACTTAGCTGCCTCTGACAAAGTAACAGGAACGACCTCTCCACTAGTCTTAACAAGAACACCTGTCTTACCAGTAAAGTCCAAGTTATTCTCATTCCAATTATTCAAAGTCGCATAAAGACGACCAGCATTACCTGTTGCTCCATCACCAGTTACAACAACACCACCACCGACTCTTGTTACACCGGTTACTTCGGAAGTCGAGATAACACCAGATACGGCCTTAGGGAAGTTTACAGCATCAAAATCACCATAGAATGTACCAAGAATAGTAGAACGGACATTACCTGCTGGGATTGCATATGTACCATAGATTGGATTATATGTACCATTGATTTCTACGCTTGTTACATTTTTCTTTAGAGCTTCTTCTATCTTGGTTACACGAGCATCCAAAGAATCAATCTGATCCTGAAGCAAAGAATCTGCTGTCCGATAAGCCTTTGTCAAAGCAGCAACTGTAGTATCAACCTTTACATCCAAAGCTTTAATTGCCAAAGAATCATGCAAGTGATTTAAAGAATCTGCAGCAGCAAGAGTTGCTGAATCTGCAACAGCCTTTTTATAAAGATTTTTGTAATCTTCAGAGAGACCAGCAATCAGATCATCATGATCAAGTAATTTTTGATTGTTTGCCGCAATTGCTTGAGCAAGAGTGTAAATTGAATCTTTGTTAATAACAACTTGCTTACCTAAAGCATCCTGTTGTAATCTGTAAGCTTCAAAAAGAGACATAGTCTTAGCAACATTCTCTTTCCAAATTGAATCTCCTTCGTAATCTTTACAAGATACGAAAGTACTTGCTGTAAGAGACACAACTCCAAAAGCAAGATACAATTTAGTAAAACGGTTTTTCATTTGACTTAAATTTTTTATTTAATAATAAATATATATGTTTTTCTTAAACATAAATCTGATGGATTATAATATGATTTTCATGATTTAACCCATTAACTTATTTTCTTTTTATCTACAATATGGGAACAAAATTAATTTTTTTTTTAATAGTATCCAAACATTTATTTGCTTTTTTTTAAAAAAAAGACACTTTAATGTTATAAATCAAGAATAAAATCAGGGCAATAAGTTAAATTATACAAGTAATAGTCTATTAAAATAAAAAAGGTGCAAAAGCAAACAACCTTTACACCTTATTATTCTCTATCAAAAATTACCTACGAAATAAATTTAATGCAAAATTCTTAACTGTTGGAACAATAGTCATTTGAGTCTTAGTTTTACCTGGAATTATTCCAAATCCTTCTTTTGAAATCAAACGTAACCCATAACCACTGGCTTCCATCTGTTCCCACCACTTCACATCAGCAACCATACTATTATATTTTCGTGAATATATAGGAGTTATATCTCCCTTAGCATAATACTCTAATTGATCCATATACGGAGTATAATCTAGCTGGATGCTAGTATTGTTTGTTATGCTGACAGTTAATACTCCACTCAATGAAATAGAATAAGTCATTGTGAAATCACGTGTATCACCATCTCCTTTATAATGAACTACTACAACTGTTGGCTTTTTCTTGTCGGGCTTACTAACTGTAATATTATTTAAATGGCAAGAAACCGCAGGGCGAATTCCAGTGAGATAATGATGATTAAACAACGTATACTTTGTAAGATAACCTGTTGTTTTATCGAATGTTACGGTATAATCATCACATGTTACTTCAAGCATCTCTTTGTCAATCAATTTTGGCTTGCGCATCTCACTATATTGTTGAGTTTTTGCCTCTCCCTTAGCAATTGCGTCACTGGCATTATATGGACGAAGATCTAGAAGATCATAACCAAACACATCACCAGATTTATGGTCCTGATAAATCATTTTAAGAATAAGTTCCTCATTTACCGGTACCTCGTCTTGCTTACAACTAATAGCATATTCACGACTACTCAAATGAACTAGATCCGCAGGAATACTACCATGATCAATAACATGTCCATTAGCATACAACTGCCATATCAAATCCAGACCTTTGAAATCTTTATAAACATCCTTATTGCTAATTTTTACTTGAACATGAGACGCATCTACAAGCTTAGCCTCTAACAACTGCGTTTGATGAAGTGCACGTAAACCTGCATCCGTAAACTGTCCCCTCTCATCAATAAAACATTCTTGGGTTGGCGCTTCTGCACGAACCACAGCTATACCATTGTTTTCACAAGCCTCCATAAACGAATTTTCAGAAGAAGCTTTATTATATGCAACAGCATTATAATTGAGTCGCTTGATCAAATCAATCGTACGTCGAGTATGCTTAGGAGACTCAACCCATCCCGTAGGAGGTTCTACAGATAACCTATCAATAATACGAACGGGAATTCCCTTGACTTTTCCATTTTTTACCTCATCAGGAATTTTACTAAGAACTGGCTCGGCACCATTCTTCAAGCGATAAATAAAAGAAGGACTAATTATACCAGGAAGTAAAACCGTTTCTCCTTTTTCCCAACGACTCATTATGAAAGTATAAAGGTTACGGCCTTTTTTTAAATATTTCGTAATATCATACTCCATAGTAGCATAATATTTAGAAGTAATCCCCACCTTAAATCCATTAACATAGATATCCATTGGAGCCGTACTATTACCTACATGTAGCATAACACGAGTACTCTTATTGGCCCATTCAGGCAACAGTTTAACCCATCCACGATAAACACCAACGACATTATCTTTTGCCCATTTTTGAGGAATAGCACGCCATTGTGCAGGCATCATCTGAAAAGTCCATTGAGAATCATCAAAATTTGCACTCATTACATTTTGAGGAACAACGTTTACAGAACGATACATCTTAAAAAGCCAAGTTTCATTAAAAGAGATCGTATCAGGTACTTGAGCTAAGACTGGTATCCCCATCAGGGTTAAAAAAGATGCAAGTAATAATTTTTTCATTTACAAATAAAACTAGTTTCAAATATACCGCAAAAATATAAATAAAATGCGATATTCTTCATAAAGCGAAACAAAAAGTCAATATTTTAAAGAAAAAAGTGACAGATAAAAAAAAATTAAGCAAAACATTATCGAATAACATATAAAAAACACTACCTTTGTACAGCAATTTAAACTTCTACGCTAATACGAGAGAGAAATGGAAAATAAAATGCTTTTCAAAGAGCTCCGAGATTATCTAATGATTGCCATAGGCATGATTTCATACGGAATGGGATGGACCCTTTTCTTGTTACCAAACCATATAACCAGTTCTGGAGTACCGGGTATAGCCAGTGTACTATATTGGGGTACAGGCATTCCACCACAGACTAGCTATTTTGTTATCAACGCTATTTTATTACTGATAGCACTAAAAATTCTTGGTTGGAAATTCTGCGTTAAAACCATTTTTGCCGTTATTATCCTCACCTTTTATACATCCTTTTTCAGCACAACAGCTGCCAGCCAACATTTGTTGGCCGACCAACCCTTCATGGCCGCACTAATCGGAGCAATTTTCTGCGGATCAGGAATTGGTCTGGCGCTGTCATATAATGGATCTTCCGGCGGTACAGATATCGTAGCAGCGATTATTAATAAATATCGTGATATTTCATTAGGACGAATCATCATGATAATTGACATTATTATCATTTCTTCATCCTACCTTGTTCTTCACAATTGGGAAAAAGTGATTTATGGTTATGTAGTACTTTGCGTTAGTAGTTTCTGCGTTGACCAAGTGTTTGAAAGTAGAAGAAAAAATGTACAGTTCTTTATTATTAGCAAAAAATATAAAGAAATCGCATCACGCATCGCTGTTTACCCACATCGAGGAGCTACTGTTATAGAAGCACACGGTTTCTATACAGGACGAGATGTCAAGATGCTTTTCATTATGGCAAAGCGTAGAGAAAAAAATATAATATTTAATCTCATAAACGAAATAGATCCAAATGCCTTTGTTACAGAGAGTAATGTTCAAGCTGTTGTTGGTGAAGGATTTGACCAGTTTAAGGTCCATAATAAATCACAACCCCCCAAAAAAGAAAGTAAAGAATAAATACATAATGTATAGAATATAACAAAAAAATGTAAAAAAAGATAGCAATTATTTCACAATTCAGAAATAATTGCTACCTTTGCATATGAACATACGTACAAACATTCTATCATGATAAAACAGAATAATGAGAATAATAAATTATAAAAACTCAACAAGTATTAATTCAAACATGATATTTCTGTTGGCATAAAGCCGAAATCCATAGAATGGATGATCTTGTAGAAATACAATTTCATGCTTTCCAATTATAATCCAATTACTATTGCTTTTTAACGAATATATTAATTATTTAAAGACTTCAATGAAAGAAATTTTTTTATCCGCTAATCATATGTTAATTTAGTTTCGACCGGCTTGCTCGCGAGAGCAGACCGGTTTGTATTTTTACACAAGAAGCATCTCAAATTGAGATGCTTCTTGTGTAAAAAATTATAATTTAGAACTGTATATTAAAACCAGTACTTAATTGAACATTACTATTCAAAGGAATTCCTTCCTTAGACAGCTTACCCAACACATGATCCATACCAATAAAGAAATTGAAACCCATAGGATGAAAATTCAACAACCAGCCTATACTAGGACCAAATGTTCCTACAGCAACATTTACATTACCATCTACCCAAGACAATGGCATAAAGTTACCACTTAATCGAGCCTCTGTCCAGCTGAATGATCCATGCAAACGGGTAGAACTTAACAATCCAGCCTTAAACCAATCGCATGCTTTATAACTAGCAGCAAGATTAAGGGTTGCACCAAGCATAGTGGTACGCTTTCCCTGATCCCCTAAAGAGGTAAGATGAGCAAAATCCATAAACTGATCAGCATATTCATCAGCAGGCTTATCCATCGGATTATCACTATCACCACCAACAGTCAAATCATGAAAACCATCAAAGGTAACATGATTAGAAATATTCTTAGCCTGAATATCATTACTCCAACTAATAAAACCAAAATCAAGTAAAGCAGCACTTAGATTCCATCTATCTCCAGCCTTATATTCAGCACCAAAATCAGCAGCCATACCAAAACCACTGATACCGTATCCACTTACTTTAACGTCATTTACATAACTATACTGCTCATCCCTACTATTGTATTGCTTATACTTACTTTTATACTCAAAGCCCTTAATAGAAACATCTGCTACTGCATCACCAGAAATCTCCCACTTCTGATTATCAGAAAGAGTAGCTTTCATATTATGCATTTGAAGACGTGCATTGCCAAGCCCCAAAAGGAATTTTAGTTTTCCACCGACCTTCCACCGATCGCTAACTTGGTGACTGTGCCCCAAAGCTATTTCTACATAACTAGTAGCCTCTGCATCAAGATCACCCATATCATAATCTTTATTGCCTGTATCTTTAGCAAATGCGAGAAATTCATAAGGTATCTTTACATCGGCAGTAGCTCGTAGATTAACATCAAAAGTGTTATAGCCACCCATTCCTTTCCAACCTGCAGAAAGTAAACCTACTTTTACATCAGCACCAACACGATTATTACCCTTACTGAAGCCATCTAATCCATTTTCGATATACGGACTCAAGAAAGTCGTTTTTTTCTTATTACTAGCATCTGGATAACGAGGATTATCAAAGAGAACATCCTGAAGTCCAAAATTACCATACATTCTTGCATTGACATTACCAATAACAGGAATAGAAATATAAGTAGTACTATCGTTGCCAAGAGCTGGATTCATCTGATGACGGTACAAGAACCCATCTGTAAAAAAGCCAGACATAGAACCTTGAGCCTGTGCTGGCAATATTGCGAAACTGAAAATTGATACCAACCCCAGTTGTTTCATTCGATTTTTCATCTATTCTAAAAAAATTAAATTCAAACTTAACAATATTTATGGATTAATTCGCATCATAGATAAGCTTTCCATAAATTGTTACAGCTATATTGTTCATTTTCAATGTCTGATAATAGGCATTCAAGCCAACATTCTGAATGGACTCACCATCATAACTTGTAGTTCCATCAAAACGAATCTTTATACCATCTAAATCTTTGAGAACAGTTGGATCTAATGGTTTAACAACAACACGCACAGAAGTATGCACTGGTGTTTTACCATCCAAAGACGGAGCTATAACATTCTCTACAACAATCTTAAGACGACTATCACTTATCGCTTGACCTCTATTATTAACACCATAAGCAGAAAGCTGAAGATACATAGGAATCTTGTTTTCCACATCAGATGTTACCACAATTTCAGTATCTTCATCTTTAAACTGAAGATCTTTCAAACTGCTGTTCCACCCTGTCATATCCTTACGATATACGATACGTGCACTATCTGCAAAAGCCAAAGGACAGTCTACTGCATATTTACTAGTTAATGTATAGCTAGTACCCAACTGAACTGAAGTAGAAGTCGAAGTATCGCCAATAGCTTTAATATCCGCAAATTTAATAACAGAAGGAATCTTATTTACTAAAGTAGAGAGCTCTGGAACTACCACTACAGAAGTATCACCACTGCTAGCAGCATATCTACGTCTGAGACTAACTACTCCTGCATTTCTAGGAATAATAAACGGATCTATAGCCAAAGACTTTATCACTTGATTAGCTGCATCATAAGCTATAAGATTTCCTGAAACCTTAACATCTATCGGCAATATAGGAGTAGATGATATGGTAAGATTAACATGAGGATCATAAAGATCTACCTTAACAGAATCATCAGACAACACTGATGGAATATTATTTAGCTTCACGCTACCCCAATTGGCAAAATTAAACGATGGAGAAAATTTACCTGTAGCATAGCTAATAGTTGTCTTACTCACCTTAGCAGATCCCACGATGGCACCATTAACCAATCCTTCTGTCTTTATCAAATCTTGCTTAAGCAAAGTCATAGCCAAACCAACACGACCTGATGCTTTTATGCTTTCCCCTTTTTTGAATACTAAAGATCCAAGTTTATCGTTTGCAGTAAAATCGAGACCCTTCACATAAAAACGGATAGTATGACTAGAACTGGTAGAAAGATTAAGCAATGACACTTGATTTGCTGTAGGATTAATTTCTTGCCCGTTATAAACTGCTTTATCAAGAACAAAGAATGATGGCAAACGGAAAGCCATATTGTAAACCTGCTTAAAACAACCTTGAAAAGCAGAATTGAAGGAGAATGTTACATCCAAATATGTATCATCAAAAGTTGCTGAAGTTAAATCATATATTTCATCAGGCACATTACTAATGGAATAATCAAAAGTGGCCAATGCAAGACTATCAGCTTCAGTTATTACAAAAGTTCCATCGCCATCACCTATTGCTGAAGTACGCTTACGAGTATTATTCTTTGCAAGCCCCATTAGTGGTAAAGATACATAACGTTGTGGAAATTCACGAGCTTCCTGAGTTACTTCCTTTACTGTGGCAGAGGCCGTCTTTTCTGAAGCATCAGAAAGATGGAAAACATAATCTCCATTATCTAAAATATCAATAAAATTGGACGTATTGATGTGGACAAATGAATCTAATGGTATCTCTGCAGTAGAGTTGTTTACAGGCAATGCCAAAGAGTCTGAACCAATTCCAAAAATTGCATCGATATCCGACAAAGAATAGTCTCTATCCATGCATGAGGAACAAAATATTCCTATAGCAAGGGCTAAGCTGAGCCAGAAATAATGTAATGATTTCTTCATGTCTAAAATTATATGATTTCTAAAAAAAATAAAGCGATGTATAAATCTTGTGCAAATTTATAAAATAATACTTAAAAATAGCAAGCATTTTATTAATTATTACAGCGCGACCATGAAGAAACAATTGCATTTGGACGTTATCTTTTTTTTTAGTATCTTTGCATCAATAAATGAAATTTCAATTCAATGGATATAGCAATTTATGAACTAAAACAACCAGGTGAGGACCACGAATACATTAGCTTTCGTGTCAACGCCGACTGCAATCTTGGGCGCTTTCTAGTTTATGATACCAGTTATCTTGACAGAAAGGGACAAATGGAAAATCCCAATCATCATGTTTACCATTTTCCGGATGTGGATGTCTCACAGGATGAGATACAGATGATAAGGCTGTATACAAAGTATCCATATAAACCTAAAAAATGGGTTGATCCTGATGGAAACAATACACTTATTCTGAGTTGGTTTTTACCACGGCCTATCTTAAATAGCGCCGGACATAGCATCCACCTCGTTGAAATTGCACACGCTGATTTCAAGTCGTATAATGACTAGTTGACAAGCCTTATGAGATTGTTCCGTCAAATCTTGGCCATTTTAATAACTCTGCCTTTATTCAGCAGTTGCACGATTATGGACATGTATAAATATTCTAAGGATGTTCCATATTTTCAAAATGCTAATCAGGTAGTAATGCGTCTGTCAAGTCACGACTATAGTATTCGAATAAAGCCAAAAGATTTTCTCTCGATTACCGTACAGTCTATCGACCCAGAAACTTCTCAACCATTCAATTTGAATTTTTCTACTAATAGCACCACCGGACAACAATCTCCTTCAGAAAGCTTACAAAAATATCTAGTAGAAAACGATGGAACCATCAATTTTCCTGTAATTGGACGGCTAAAAGTAGTAGGAAAAACAACTGATGAGGTAAGAGATCTGATTTCCTCACAAGTAAACAAATATTTTACTAAACGTGGAAGACCGGTCGTAACCGTAAAAATACAAGACTTCTTCGTGACAGTAGTAGGAGAAGTAAGAAGTCCTAAAGACATTCAAATAACAGGAGATCATATCGGCTTAGTTGAAGCTTTGGCACAAGCTGGTGATCTTACAGAATATGGTCGCCGTGATAATATTCTATTAATAAGAGAAGGCTTCGATGGAGCTAAAGTGGTACACCGCTTTGACCTGAGGGATGCCAATGTATTTAACGACCCCTTTTATTACCTTCAACAACGTGATTGTATTTATGTGATGCCCAATGATCTGAAAGCAAAAGAAGGAAAAATACAAGAGGATGTCAACTATTATACATCAATGACAAGAATGCCATTTAGTATAGCAAATCTCATTGTCAGTCTCTATAATAAATAAAAAATCATTTAAAAATAAAAAGGATTGCGGTCTTCTCAGACAACAACCCTTCAAGCGAATAAATTAACCTCAATTGTATAATTAACGCTACAAATATAGTCATTTCAAATCTAAGCAGCAAATCTTTTTGAAAAAAAATATCTTTTTCCATCACCTTTTACGAGTATATTTACAAAATGATTACATTTCTTACCGCCTCCGTCAAAAAAAATCTACAACAGACTTATTTTTCGAAATGTTGATAGTCTTTACTAGACTTCCATTCACCACCCCATTTAAAGCCATATTTTTTGAACAATCTATAACATAAATCACCTTTTACTATTTTATATGGAAAATTAGCATTCCGATTAAGATAAGGTTTAGCTGTAATCGGCTCAACAATTTCCTTACCGTCTTTAAGATATTTATGATAAGGATTGTATAGCGTATTAATATCTATAGCCAATCCCAAACCATGTTTAGACACAACATTAGTATGAGAAATAAAACGAAAATTAAAACTGCTAGAATTGTTAGCCCGCATAGACATTTCATCATCAGCATTCCAATAATCGACCAGTCTCATGCGTTCTATAGGATATGAAGCTTCATAGAGTTGACGAAAAATACTTAGAATATCTTGAGCAATAGAAGCATTGACCACCATCTCTCCCACAATGGTTTTGCCAGCAATATCCTTATGAAGACAAAGAATATAACGCAAAGAACTACGGGGCACAGTACAATTTTCTTTATAAGATTTTCCAAACATCTTCTTAAAGATTGTATCAGGAATCTGATGTGAAGTAAAAAAAGAACGATAACCGTATGATTTAATATACGACCCCGGAACTACTTCACCAGGCCTAAACACTTTTTTACTAAAAACTTGATGAGCATATACACAAAAGAAAAATAAAACAAATAAAATCAACTTTCGCATGATAGTAAAATAATAAACCTTAACTCTGCAACACTTTGATTTGATTTTCATTATAAGCACCGAACAACATTTTTTTGCTCATGATTCTGCCGTGTCGTAAAATACACCTATTTTAGTGTTGCTAAATAAAAACAAGCGTTTCCACAACAGACATGACAAAAATACAAATTAAATCTAAAAGCCCTGCCCCTTTTGAGATATATTTTTCAGCATAAAGCGTTTTGACATTTTTTCCATGACAGGATCACTCCTTGGCTGAAGTTATCATCTTATGGCCATCAATATCGCTTTTTCCTAACAAAGGCATCGGTAAGAACAGGCATCTAAAGTCCTTTATAACAGAAAATTAATTAGTACTACAAATATTTACTTGACAAAGTATATAAGAAAAGTTAGAAAAAAATTTGGTTAATTCAAAAAAATATAGTACCTTTGCAAACGCAAATAGAAAAAGGCTTCGTAGCTCAACTGAATAGAGCATCTGACTACGGATCAGAAGGTTCCGGGTTTGAATCCCAGCGAAGTCACTTTAAGTTTGTATAACAAACGGTATCCATGGTTCCGTAGCTCAGTTGGATTAGAGCAACAGCCTTCTAAGCTGTGGGTCTTGGGTTCGAACCCCAACGGAATCACTTGATGTTCAAACATCAAGTTGGATTAAAAAGGAGAGTAAAATAATTACTCTCCTTTTTTAGTTTTATATCCTCTCGCACTTCCTAACAAAAAACGCACACTTTCATACCACTCTAATTAAATAACTTAAAACTACAAACTGGCTAATATACACAAAAGGAGAAATACATCACTGCATCTCCCCTTCTTCGCGCTTATGAAATTTTACACAAAAAGTAAAATCTATATTATTAATTCCTTAAAACTAAATAAACTAATCATTATTTTGTCTACGCTGAACCATTCTTTTAAAAGCATTACGATGAAATTTTTCTTCCGCTTTGATAATCTTAAGCACCTTCGCTGGCGAAAGAACTTTCATGAATTTTAGATGATATGTCCTTTGAACTTCCTTAAGTTCCAAATCTAACTCATCCATCTTTATAATAGCCTGTTTACAAGCTCGCTGGTTGGACAAATCTGTCATGTGACAGCGTCGCATTTCTTCAAAGAGCACACGTGCTTTCTTTTGCATTTCCCTATATACAGGGAAAAAAGACGCAGCTTCAGACGGACTTAACGCCGCTTGGCTCGTAATAAACTGTTCCATCTCTGCTTCAAATCGTTTCGGATCAAACTTTGCTTTTACTCTTTCAGGATTATCAGACCAAACCTGAACTGACATCATAAGAGCAACGAGAAGCATTATTATTTTAAATTTCATACTCATTTATGCGTTAATTACTTTTATTCTATTTGCCGAAATCTTCCATAGAGGCATATAGATCTGCATTATCAAACATAGTGTAGTCTACAGCCTCATCCCACGCATCAGAATTGCTCTGCTGTTTATATATAGAAGCAGAAGCTGAACCAAGTTCACTATCATGATGATTTTGAACATAAGTAGTTATGCTAAAGATAGCCACACATACGCTAGCTGCTGCAACTGCATACGGACGTAAGCGATGCCAATGCGAAGAACGAATATTCACCACCTTTGCTGTAGAATTTTCTGGTATCTGAGCCATCATTCGATCAGCAAAATCTTCAAAATATCCTTTAGGAACCATGAATCCAGGATCCTTACCATATTTATCAGAAAGTAACTTTTCTTCTTTCGTCATTGCTAATGTTGTTATTTATATATTTGTTAGACGTAGTAAAAAAATAAAGGTTTAATGGTGAGCCTTTAAAAATTCTGTAATTTTTTGCACTGCTATATGATAAGAAGCTTTCAAGGCACCTTCTGTTGTCCCTAAAATCTTGCTCATATCACTATATTTCATACCATCGTAATATTTCATATTAAATACTACTCGCTGCTTTTCAGGCAATCTACTAATAGCCTCCTGCAACAAAGCCTGCATCTCATCACCATCGAAAAAATCATCTGCCAATAAACGGTTCGCTACGGATACATCCGCATCAATATCAATATCCAATTCTTGCTTCTTTTTACGCAAGAAGTCAAGAGATTCATTGATGGCAATACGATAAAGCCAAGTTGATAATGAGGATTTCCCCTCAAACTGATCTAAATTATTCCATACTTTAATGAAAGTATTTTGAAGCACATCGTCAGCATCGTCATGACTGAGTACAATCTGACGAATCTTCCAGTAAAGCGATTGGCTAAACTGCTTTACCAGCATGGGAAACCCTACACGAACAGTAGAGGGATCTCGTAAATTCTTTAATATGGAAGACTCATCTATATTCACAAGAAATCTTTTAATTAATTATCCACATTAAAACATATAGTTTTTAAGATGCTTATAAATGATCTGATCATAACCATATACATCCTGATACTGCTCCAACTCACCTTGTCTATTTGGATACAGTGTATAATAGACGATAAACACCGGAATATCCTGCATCACCTTCATGCTGTGGATGAGTTTATTTTTATCAGGTCCTGTCACAGAGTCAACTGTCATTGAATATTTGATTCGCCCGATAACAGACTTATTATTATCTAACATAAAAACTGCTAAATCAAAGGGATTTTCTACACGAACACAACCATGGCTCAAACAACGATCTTCTTTTTGGAATACACCTCTAGAATTGGTATCATGCAAATATATGGAATAATCATTATTAAAACGAAAGATAATTCGTCCGAGACTATTATAAGGTCCACCCTCTTGCACAACCACATAGTTACCACTAAGAATCATGGCACTGGTTACCTGATTTGTAGGAACAACTTTACCTGTACTACGATTACGTATAAAATAGTGATGTCGATTGAAATAAGAAGTATTGCCAGCAAAGCGAGCAACACTCGACTTCAATATACTCATCGGTATTAACCATTGAGGATTTATATCCATACGAGTAAAATTACTATGCAAAAGAGGCGTTTTCGTTTTCAGAGCACCTACAACTACTTTCATTTGCTGTACTTTGTCCCCATCTACAGCGAACAAGGATAGTGCTGGAATATTAACAATAACATATTTGGTATGAAGATATGGATAATCTGACAAACGCCATCGGCTTCTTTCCATATTTACCAGAAGTAGTCTACGTTGTTCTGCTGTTATATTTGGCTTTTGTAACCGACTCATCAAATCTTTATAAAAAGGATTAGTCGGTTGTATTTCCCTTAACACTTCCTTTACACTATCAACAGTAACTTTATGAAGTATCGAATCATAGAACTCTCGATTACTAGCTTCGCTTTTATCGCCATAAAGAGTTCTAAATCTATCAGTCCCGTCAATTTTGTCTAGTTGATTAAACACATAACTTGGATTTACAAATCCAAACCGTTGCCCTGAGGTATATCGCAGATAAGCTTTGGTAAGATTATACTCCAAACGAGCCATTACATCATTAATTCGATTATCATCCTTACTATCCACTTTCAACTGACGAATACGAATTAAATCATCTTCTATCTGCTTTACACGGAATTTTTTTTGTGAGAATCCCATATCAGATACTGTCCGCAAATAAGCTAAAAGAGTATCCACCCTTTCATCTACACCATGTCGAGTAATCCACAAGAATGGATTACGCTCATTATAATAACCACGAGTACGATAGTCTGGAGTCATTGAATCTTGATCTAAACGGATTAGACTATCAATACATGCACGAATACGATGGGAATTCAAGGCATAAATATCATCACTTAGAGTCTGATAATACTCTAATGATAAATGTCTATTCGGATTATCTGCACGTTTTTCACATGCTGTAAAGCATAATAAACAGACAAAAATGGCCCCCCAAAAACCGATATTCTTCTTCAACAACACTCAAATACCTTAAATATACGAAAGATTAAATTCCCATTTAACGATATCTATCAACTGATGATACTACTGTAACTTACCTTAATTTGACACACGAATTAACTGATAGATACTTTTCTAACCGTTTTTCCAACTTTAATAATATAGCATCCTCGTGTAAGATTGCTCAGATTGAATTGCTTTTCATTACTTTCCACACGATAAGTACCAACACAGACGCCAGCCAAATTATAAATATGAACAACCTGACCACTTGCATTAAAAACATGAAGAATTTCTCCACGAACGCTAATAGTCACGTCATTTGCATCGATATCGCTAATCTCGATAGCTACAGCAGCCTGAGCACTTTCGGCAACAAAAGGTGCAACCAACATACCGATTAAAACGATTATAGTAAGTATACTATTTTTCATACAACAAATCAAATTAATATAGATATTGCAAAGATAATATTTTTTTTAATAGATTGATAAAAAATATAAAAATTAACAATCTAAACATCAAATATTTTTCCTTCATCAGTTAACTTACTGTTTGGGAATATAGTCTTAGCCTCTGCAAGAATTTTGCTTTCATCAATATAGCGGGCACTATAATGTCCTAAAAGCAACTGCTTAGCTCCTGCATCACGGGCTACAGAAGCCGCTTGTTTAGAAGTGCTATGATAATACAGTCGTGCACGATCTTCATAATCGCTAGTATAAGTACTCTCATGATATATGGTATCTATTCCACATAATAATTGGTGCAAAGTCGGTATATAACGGGTATCACTACAATATGCATAACTTCTAGCAGGATCAGCAGGAATAACCAACCTACTATTAGGTATAACTTGCCCACTCTCTGTTGTCCAATCGGCTCCAGCCTTGATATTATTTATTTGGCTTACAGGAATTTGTAAAAAATCTAACATATCTCTCCGAATGTGTGGCTTAAGCGGCTTTTCACGAAAGATAAAGCCACAACATGCTATACGATGCTCCAAGGGTATCGTTTCAATCGTCAAACTGCGATCTTCATAAATAACTTGCGACTTAGATGTGTCAACAGGATGAAATTCAACTTTAAATTCGAGTCCTGAACAGAAAAAATCAATTTGCTGCTGAAGAATCGGTCCAAAGTCAGCTGGCGCATACACATGCAAAGTTGCTGTACGCCCCAACATTCCAAAAGTTGAAATCATACCTATAAGACCAAAACAATGATCACCATGTAAATGCGATATAAAAACCGCACTGATTTTTGTAAATCGTATTTTACTTTTACGCAACTGCATCTGCGTACCCTCACCACAATCTATCATGAAGAGCTTTTCACGAATCTCGACTATTTGAGAAGATGCATTATGATGCAATGTAGGGAGAGCGCTTCCACATCCTAAAATATGAATTTTAAATGGTTCCATGACCCGAATATTATTTTTGAGATAATTTTACCCCACCCTCATTTTTCTGACGTTTATAAGTAAAGATGCCATTATTATTTTCTAAATATAGGCTATCAGCACCCAAACTTGTAATTTCAAAAGTATCCCGATTAAGTAAAAGGTTACCGTTATAGATTTTCCAAACATTCCAAGGATTCTTTTCGGCATTTGTAAAATTACGAACAGTACCCCCCTCTTCTATTTCAAAATTCTTATCCAAACTCACCCATTTTCCTAATAAAGTCGTCAAGTTTATAATTTTATTGGCAACCAGACTACCATCTTCAGTTTTATAGCCACACACGGCCATACGATCGCCCTCAAGTAGTCCTCCCTGTACAGGATTATCATCCTCTATGCCAAACATATACTCGATGGTATCACCACTATCCGTAATCAACTGAATCATATGCATAGAAGATCCTTCACCACATACACCATAGACAGTGGTATCATTATCATCCTCACTCGTCCGTATGCTGTCAGAAACCGTTACAACTGGCATTTTTTTCTTAGTATCATTGCAACCAACCATCATCATAGCAGACACAGCCATTACAACTACCGGTATCAATTTTTTCATAATATTATTGTTTATTTCTTTCTATTTGTTTTGCTTCATTCCAAAGTTTATCCATTTCCTCTAAGTCCGTATCTTTAAATGACTTACCTAAAGACTTCAACGCTTGTTCTACATATCCGAAACGAGAAATAAATTTTTGATTTGTACTTTCCAAAGCATTATCAGGATTTAGCTTATATAATCTAGCTGCATTAATCACACTAAAGAGAAAATCGCCCAATTCCTTCGTTGAATTTTCTTGATCTTCTTTTCGAATTTCTGCCTCTAATTCATCCAATTCTTCACGAACTTTTTTCCAAACATCGCCTTTATCCTTCCAGTCAAAACCTACATTACGAGCTTTATCCTGAATGCGATAAGCCTTAATAAGAGACGGTAGAGAATCAGGAACACCTCCTAAAACGGTTTTATTTCCATCGCGCTCTTTTTGTTTACGCTGCTCCCAAGTTGATTCCACCTGCGAAGCTGTTTGAGGAGCATCACTATCAACAAGAACACGATTTAACTCATCGCGATAAACCACCTGGCCAGAATCATTTACCACCATATCAGAACGAGTAAGCTTCCATCCCCTCCAATCGATAAAATCATGACGGAACATTAGCTTATCTGCTTGTTGATTACACACATCAGCCACATCAAAATCATTTGTTTCATCACCCATAATACTATATAACATCACATGTTCCATGACATCACCTAGTTCTTTGGATATATTTTTGCGATCATCCTTCATCAAGGCATCACACAGTTCAAACACTTCTTCGATAGTATTGGGACGAAGGCTTTCATACGTTTGTTTCCTATCCCAGGGACACTCTTTGCGGAGACGTTCCTGAACATCCAGAAGACGACCAAAAGCCTCAATTTTTTCTTCTCTTGTATGCATAATCTAATGAATTAAAGGCGGTAAAATTTACCCATCAGATGCAAAGGTAATAAAAAGTTTGGAAATAACAAATTCTATTATTTATTACATTATTAAAAAGAATTTTCGTAATTTTGTACCCGATTATGCTATCAACTATATTCAGACAGCATACGACTAAGATTAAAATACGTAAAAAGATAAAAGTTAGAATGGAATTAGCAAGTAAGTACGACCCACAAAACGTGGAGTCAAAATGGTATCAGTACTGGCTTGACAACAAGCTCTTTAGTAGTAAACCTGATGGACGTGAACCTTACACTGTCGTCATCCCACCTCCTAATGTTACTGGTGTCCTCCACATGGGTCACATGCTGAACAATACAATACAGGACATTCTTGTGCGCCGTGCACGCATGGAAGGTAAAAATGCATGCTGGGTACCAGGTACAGACCATGCTTCTATCGCAACTGAAGCAAAAGTAGTAAACAAATTGGCTCAAGAAGGTATCAAGAAGACAGACCTTACTCGTGAACAATTCCTTGAGCATGCATGGGACTGGACCAATGAACATGGAGGCATTATCTTAAAACAGTTAAGAAGATTAGGCTGCTCTTGCGATTGGGACCGTACAGGATTTACTATGGATGAGACTCGCTCAAAGAGTGTCATCAAGGTTTTTGTTGACCTTTACAATAAAGGCCTTATTTATCGTGGTGTACGTATGGTTAACTGGGATCCACAGGCACAAACTGCACTTTCTGACGAAGAGGTTATTTATAAGGATGAGCACTCTAAGCTCTATCACCTAAAGTACTACGTTGTAGAACAAGACAAGGTAGAGCGAAAAGATGAAGGCAACATCATGCACAAGGACGAAAAAGGGTATTATGCAGTAGTAGCAACTACGCGTCCTGAGACTATCATGGGTGACTCCGCCATGTGTATCAACCCTGATGATATTAAGAATACTTGGTTAAAAGGTCTTCATGTTGTTGTACCTGCTGTAAATCGCGAAATTCCAGTTATCGAGGATAGCTATGTAGACATAGAGTTTGGTACAGGCTGTCTCAAAGTAACTCCTGCACACGATATTAATGACCATGCCCTAGGCTTAAAACATGGTCTTGAAACTATCGATATTTTTAACGATAACGGTACCATCTCTGAAGCTGCAGGTCTTTATGTTGGTATGGACCGTATGGATGTCCGTAAGCAAATTGCTATCGACCTTCAGAATGCAGGACTAATGGAGAAGATTGAAGACTACGATAACAAAGTAGGATTCTCTGAGCGTACCAATGTACCTATCGAGCCAAAGCTATCTACTCAATGGTTCCTTAAAATGGAACACTTCGCAGAAATTGCACTTGGCCCGGTTATGAATGATGACATCGAATTCTATCCTAAAAAATACAAGAATACTTATCGTCATTGGCTAGAAAACATCAAAGACTGGTGTATCAGCCGTCAGCTTTGGTGGGGACATCGTATTCCTGCTTACTATTTCTCTACCGCTGATGGTAAAAAAGACGTAGTAGTAGCAGAGACTGCAGAAGAGGCTTTAAAACTTGCACAGCAAAAGAATGCCAATTTGAAAGCTGAAGACCTGACACAGGATGAGGATGCTCTTGATACATGGTTCTCTTCATGGTTGTGGCCAATTTCTTTATTCGATGGCATAAACAACCCTGATAATGAAGAGATTAATTACTACTACCCAACTGCAGACTTGGTAACAGGTCCTGATATTATTTTCTTCTGGGTAGCTCGTATGATTATGGCTGGTTACGAATATCGTGGCAAAATGCCTTTCAAGCATGTTTACTTTACAGGTATTGTTCGCGATAAACTCGGTCGTAAGATGAGCAAGAGTTTAGGAAACTCACCTGATCCTATCATGCTGATTGAAAAATATGGTGCTGATGGTGTACGTATGGGTATGATGTTGGCAGCTCCAGCTGGTAACGATATTCTCTTTGATGAAAGCCTTTGCGAACAAGGTCGTAATTTCAACAACAAAATTTGGAATGCTTTCCGCTTAATTGAAGGTTGGCAAACAGCTGATATTGAACAGCCTGAAGAGAATAAGATTGCCATCAACTGGTTCGACGCTAAGCTGAAAGTTATAAATGCTGAAATGCAAGAACAGTTTAAACAGTATCGTATCAGCGAGGCACTGATGACTGTATATCGTCTATTCTGGGACGAATTCTCTGCATGGTATTTGGAGATGATCAAGCCTGCTTACATAGATGGAAAGGCTCAACCAATTGATCAGATTACCTATAATAGCACTTTACAATTCTTCGAAACATTGATGAAGATGCTTCATCCATTTATGCCATTCATCACAGAAGAACTTTGGCAGCACATTGCCGACCGTAAAAACGGCGAAAGCATTATGAGTGCTACACTAACAATAGATAATCCTTCAGAATCAGACCATAAACTGGTAGATGCAATCGAGAATATGAAGCAAGTTGTAGGTGGAGTTCGTACTGTTCGTAACCAGAAGAACATAGCA
This sequence comes from Segatella baroniae B14, assembly GCF_022024235.1. Classification (GTDB taxonomy): domain Bacteria; phylum Bacteroidota; class Bacteroidia; order Bacteroidales; family Bacteroidaceae; genus Prevotella; species Prevotella bryantii. The sequence continues at coordinate 550,039 of NZ_CP091799.1, read as the reverse complement.
CCAAAAGAAGCTCTCGAACTTCAAGCTATTGGCCAGAACGCATACGAGGCTTACAACAGTGTAATTATGAAAATGGCTAATTTGAAAGCCATTAATGTAGTTAATGCCAAGGGCGACGATGCTTCTGCCTTCATGGTTAGTACTGACGAATTTGCTGTACCTGTAGGTGATCTGATTGATGTAGCTGCAGAACTAGAGAAGGCTCAGAAGGAACTCGAACACCTACAAGGTTTCCATGCCAGCGTAGAAAAGAAACTCGCTAACAAGAATTTCGTTGATCATGCCCCTGAAGCTGTAGTGGCACGCGAACGCAAAAAGCTCAGTGACTCAGAAGAGAAAATGGCTGCATTAAAGGAAACCATTGCAAAACTGCAGGGTAAGTAATTATAATTTATATTTGGGTACATTCTTTGATAACACAGGGAATGTACCCTTTTTATTTTTACTATGAAGAAATTTATCACTTATATTATTTTAGGCTTAACGGTTTTGGTAAACCTAACCTCATGCAAAGACGATCCTGTTTATGATGAGGATATAATTACGACCCAGACTCTTTTAGTATATATGCCTTGGACAGGAACAGCTACAAAAGCTGATGGTCTGTATACTTATTTGACACAAAATCTTGATAGTATCAAAGCCGCCATTTTGGCACAAGGACTTGATAACAGACGAGTTATTGTTTATTTCAACAACTCTGCTAATTCTGCCAGACTATATGAACTTACCGTTAATGGCAATCAAATACAAGAAAAAGACATCAAAGAATACTCCGGCACAGAATACACTACTGCCGAAGGTATAGCTGATATTATTACTACTGCATTTACATCAGCTCCAGCTCTCAACTATGCAATGATTATAGGTAGCCATGCCATGGGTTGGACCTATAAAGAAGACTGGCTTAATTATCCCTATTACGCAAAATCAAATACTCAAGAATCTAATAAGAAACAGCAAACAAATCCATTAGCTAATTGGAATCAAGGTGATAACATTGAAAACATCACACGCTTCTATGGAAGTGTATCAGACATCAGCAGCTATGGTGTCGATTTAAATACATTAAAAGAAGCTCTCCTAGCTGCGGAAGGTAATATAACCTATCCTGCAACAGAATCTCACAAACTGCAATATCTTCTATTTGATGATTGCTACATGGCTAATGTAGAAACTGCATATGAGATAAAAGATGTTACAAACTATCTAATAGCAAGCACTAGTGAAGTTATGGGTGAAGGTATGCCATATCGAAGGATATTCAATTACCTCTCAAGTGCATCTCCATCATACTCCTCTATAGTTAGCACCTTTTACAGCTATTACAATAATAAAAAAAACTATCCGTATGGCGAACTTAGTGCTATCGACTGCAGACAACTAGATAATTTAGCTGAATTCATGAACAGAATGAATGCGAAATATACTCTTGCAGATTCACTTCGTGACAGCATTCAGGTTTTAGATGGTTTTTCTCATATTCAGGTAGAACCACTCTTTTATGACATGACAGACTACATAAACCATTTAGGACTAAAGAACTCCGAATTAGAAAACTACAATGACCTGATAAGTAAAGTAGTATATGCCCACCAGAACACCACATTACTCTATTCCAATTTGAGTAGTATCTACGGGGAAACTACTTTCAACGTTAATACTTGCTGTGGTTTAACTATCAGTGATCTGAGTCTTAATACTGTTGCTATCAAAGGCAAAGAAAAGACAGCCTGGTGGAAAGCTACCCACACCGCAACTAGCAATTAAATTATCATCGATTATCATTTTTTATTCAAGTAATATCAATGAAAAAATATTTTATTATCATTAATGGCCAGCAGAGCGGCCCATTTTCTTTAGAAGAATTATTCGACCGTCATATCACTTCTGAAACCTTGGTTTGGGCCGAAGGGATGCAAAATTGGACACCAGCTTGGGAAATAGAAGAACTTAAAGATATTCTTAGAGGTATTGATCCACGATCTTCTGCCTATAATGGAACTACTACACCCAATGAACAAGGTGTAACCCCTCCTCCATATCAGCCAACAAAACAACTTACACAAAATGACCAGCAGATACTACAACCAGGTCAGGGATTCCCAAACAATAATCCGATTGATAATGACATAAAGACTAAGGATAAAAGCAAAATAGCTTTGTATTCTGTCATTGCAGCTTTCATTATTCTACTTATTTTTGCTTTTACTGCTCCTAGCAAGAAAAGCCACGAAGAAGCTATTCGCGAAGAAGTAGAAGAAGCCATACAAAAGAAAGCTGACTGTGAATTAGGTGACGGCATCTTCGCTTCTGGTTTAAAAATGTTTACGAGTATGCTAACACGTAATATTGTAGACCAAGTATTTAACGAAGTTCTTGATTATCATAATTATATTATCTTCAGTACCACTTCCGTAAAATATGGCGATGCAGAACATACTGTAAGTTGGGGTATCCTAGGTAAAGTATTCACCATGAACTCTGATGATATACTAAAGGCTATCGATAGTAATAGTCCCACAGTAGACACTTCTAATGAGAAAAATCAGCAACAGATGGAAGAATCAATTGACAACACCAATGATGAAGATAATTCTGACGACGTTACTAATGATAACTCAGAAAAAAATAAATTCCAGAAAACAATCGACAAAAAGGTTGATGAAGCTGTAGATCGCGTTACCAAACATGTTGAGAAAAAAGTAGAGCAAAAAGTCTCTGAGAAGCTAAACGAAGTAGCTGACTCTTCTACTATTGATAAAATTATCGATAAGATTATGTCTCTGTTTTAAGCAGAAACTACTATTTATAACAAAGAGAGTGTGTCATCTTTAAAATGACACACTCTCTTTTTTTGTAAAAATAGATATTTATTACTTTTCTAATTTGTCATACTTGCTTAGTATATTGAACAAACGATTACTGATCTTCTTAACTCCTCCCTTAACATTAGACTCAATATTAAGAGGTAATACTGGGTCATGGAGAGAGAGACGAAGCAAGAACCAACCTTGCTCATCACCATTAGTACAGCTAACACGAATACCCTCATAGTTTGGCTCTACTATATTCCATCCAGCCTCACTCTTTACAGCCTCAGCCACTTCATCAAGTACCTGCTGACCATATGGTTTGAAATCTTCCAAGTTAATTGTAAAACGAACCTCTGTACTTTCAATAGGCTGTTTCAAGTCTTCTATAAGGTTTTGCAGTTCTCCCCCCTCCTTGCGTTGGCGGGCTGCTTCAACTAGTAACTTAGCCACCAAATAAGCACCATCATCAAGGAAATAATTCTCACGAAGAGCAGCATGTCCAGAAGTTTCTATAGCAAGCCAACATTCTTCACCTGAATTATTCAAACGAATACCCTCATCGATTACATTACGATAACCACGGCGAAAACGATGATGACGACCACCACGTACAGTGATAAAATCAGCTAAACCATCTGAAGTTACAGAGTCTGTTACAACAGTACTCTTAGGATGCTCACGAAGAATAACATCAGCTATCAGGGCAATAAGCGAATTACGGTTAATAGACTCGCCATTCTTATCAACAATTGCAGAACGATCTACATCCGTATCAAAAATAATACCTAAATCAGCTTTATTCTTCACTACTGCTGCACAAATAGAAGCCATCGCCTCTTTATTTTCAGGATTAGGAATATGATTTGGGAAACGACCATCAGGGTCTAAAAACTGACTACCTGCTGTATTAGCTCCCAACTGTTCAAGTACCTTGGCAAAGAAGCCACCACCACCATTTCCAGCATCTACAATGATATGCATACCACTTAATGGAGTGCTGCTGCCTGCTGCAATGCGAATATAATCAACCAAGTGGGCCACATACTTATCCATAAACTTATAAGGAATAACAACTCCTCCCACTTTAGGCTCTGGTAGATTACCTTCCTCAGCATATTTTAGAATTTCAGCAATATCTTCTTTTTCAAGACCACCATCTTTAGTAAAGAACTTAATACCATTACGGTTGAAAGGAAGATGACTAGCTGTGATCATGACACCACCATGTACGGGTCTATTTTTATCTATTGTAGTCATAAACATAGCAGGAGTAGAAGCTAAACCACAATCATATATTGTATGGCCTACCTCTGTAACGCCTTTAATAAAAGCTTCTTTCAAAGCAGGACCTGAGATACGAGAATCAACACCAATAGCTAAATTGACATCATCTGTTCCTAATCGTTTGCAAAGCCATGTAATAAAAGCTTTTGCAATAACAGTAGTAGCTTCAGCTGTAAGATTCACATTTTCATTAGGCACGCCTTCTAAAGCTATACCACGAATATCTGATCCATTCTGTAATTTTTTCCAATTCATGATTTTTCGCATTAAATATTTAATATTTTTTATATTCATATATAGGTAAATCCCATCCCATAATAGCAGAAATCTGCGGTATTAAAGTCATGGCTATTTTTGCCTGTCCTTGATAATTCGGATGCCAATCAGACCCCATATCACGAGCTTCTGTTACAATATTAGGCATCGGTTGAGAGAAGTAAACATTTGACCATCCTGCAACTTCTTTACTTAGTTGCTGTAAAGATGCCATCAAATAACCATTGGCTGAATGAGGGGTTACACACAAAATCGGTATATTACCATAATGTTTTCTGATAGTCTGTATCATTTTTTTATAAGACGCAACATACTGATAGATATCTGGAACCATCCCTGGATTATAGTCATTAGTACCTAAATTTATCATAACCAAATCAGGATGATAGACCTTAAAATCATAAGCCGTTTTCTGAGCAGCATCAAATAACTGAACAAAACGCGTAGACATATTCTCTACTGATATTTGCATTTTATCCCCCCAATCGTGTACCATACCCTGACCAGAATGAGCAATAAGCGCATAATCTGCATCAAAATATCTAGCAATAATACAACCATAAGCCTTATTACAGTTTTCTGTATCTATACGAAATGGCTCACTGGCTTTTTTCCCTTCTGTACCATAACCACAAGTATATGAATCGCCATACACCTCTATCATACGAGTCTTTGCAGGCACAGCTCTTAACTGAGCTTTATCAGCAACCAAAAATTGATGAATAGTAGTACATCCGTATTGTCCCTCTGTGCATTTTTGCAGACGAAGACGATGTACTTTCTTTGACAACTTTTCTGCCAGTACTATTACCTGAGGATGTTTTCCTTGGATATGTATCTTCTTAACCCACACATCATCGATAAATACATTATGATAACTTTCCCCTGTTTCAGAGACTTTAATAGCTATTTTACCACCTGTAAAATCTGTTTGGAAATAAGTACCTATCCAATCGTAACGAACACTTCCATCTGAAAGTTTTTCTACACGCCCCGTGTAACTAACTTGACTATCATTAGCAAAAAACGATTGGTCTGCCCAAGCCGACAACGTGCATGCGCATACGAAGACCATCAATGACAAAATCTTTTTCATGTGTATAGTATAAATAATAGTTAGTCGTATGCAAAGATACAACATTTCTAGTAAAAATAAGAGAAATCATTTAGGAAATAATTTGCCTAGGTAACGAACAATATGAATAACCATCTACTCTTTGTAAGTTAAAAACATAACCTAAAAGTCCAAAACGCTTATCAAAAAAGCATCTTACATTTAAATTCAAAATATATCACACCATAGAAAAAATATACCCCACAGTGAAAATTGTATAAATTTCACTGTGGGGTATATTTTTAGCTATATAATAATCACTTATTAGATAGTTATTTTTTGCTAAGAGTAAACCTTTTTTTTATTAAGCGTTTACCCAATCTAACGTATGTCGGTTGAATTTATCTTACGCATATTACGATCATGATTGTCGACATAATAACCTTTTGTTTCAGAATTACCATCAACAGCTTTTTTAAGCCCATGAATCTCAGCTTCTTTCAGTTCACCTGTATAGAAAATTTCGTAATCCACAGGATCCTGAGTTGGGGATACTACATTCGTATCAAAAGAGAGCTCTAGCACACCCTTTGTAGCAAGATTGCCAAAAATACGAATAACTTCATGAACATAACCTAAATTCATGCTACTATCATACACAAACTCCACTGGTTTAGCCATACCAGGCATGATAATCACATCATTATCGGTTGTATTGGTCAAACTTAAAGAAGATGGCTGAATATCATTAATAACTAAAGGTTGGTTACCTGTATTTTTTATTTCAAAAATCATTTTTAATTTTTCACCTTGAATAATAGGATAATAATGTCGCACAGAGTCAACTACAGATACTGTGGTCGGCCCTATAACTTTTTTACAACCTACTAAAAATGGTAAAATCAACAATATTATAATAAAAATCTTTTTCATCATTCAAAATTAAGTTCAAACTGAATCTCATCGCACGCCACGGCGACTTTACCCTGTATATTTGGCAATATGATACGCACATCAAACGGTTTATTAGGCTGAAGTTTTTTTACCGGCATCCGGTATAATAAACGTTGGAGTTCACTATCACCATCTGGTGTATGCGCATAAGGTATATCTGTTTCTGCTATAAGTCTTGCTCCTTGCCACACTTGAACTGTTTTAGGGGCATAGATATGCCAAATAGGAGCTAACAGGCATCCGATAGTTAATACTCCATTTGATTGATCTACCATACACTTATAGTCTGTTGTTAACGTACTAGAATGTACCCAGTTAACATGATAGTCATAAGCAGAACCTATATAGCCATCCGACATCAATGGTTCATTACTGCAAACAAAAGACTTATATTTACCCACCTTCGGCTTATTACTTCTGGAATAAGCGATATAATCACTTAATTTTCCATGTCCCTCACGATAATGAGTTATCAGATTATAGCTGATACCACCTTCCAAATTGTTAAGGCAATCAGCACGATACTCTGCATTATATGGAATATAAGAAGCACGTATCAGCTCCAGCTGAGTATAATTAAAACCTGTAAGTAATATGTTCAGCTTTCTTCTCTCATCTCCTACTATCCCTTTAGACATTTTATCGAGTTTCCTAACAAATTCTAAAAAATTATCAACAGAGAGATACATACGAACCTCATCATTTATGCCTCCATACATGGCAAGCTCGCCATTCGTTTGATCCAAATGCTTTTCTAATGAGAGATAATAATTTGCTATCAACTCACCTGTCTCTGGATAATTATCTACATAGAACTGGTTAACTAACTGATCAAGTTTCTGGTAAGGATTGAGTAATAATTTTGCAAGTACTTCAGTCTGCATATCGCCAAAAGCAGAATAATCGTCACCACTTCCATTCAAGATAATACCTCTAACTCCTTTTTCCTGATACCACTGTAAACGTTTCTGCATCAATCCTAAAACAGGATAAGGAGAAAGATAATCATCAAAATTACTCATATAATCCCAAACATATATTTGGCCAACTTTATTTTTCCAGGATTCAATCAACCTGGAAAAAGATACACCCAACTTGGTCTGAGCAAAGCCCTTAACAAAAGGCAAATCTATAGCACTAATAATAACTCCAACATTATCTGGCATCTTATAAACAGGAGGTTCTTTGACCGACAAATATGATGATGTAAAAAACTCATCGTGAGGAAAGCGATTAGCCAGTTTAGAGATAAATGCTGTAACCGCTGGTGACGCAGAGCGAAGAGAATTGCCTTTCTTACGACACTTTTCACACTGACAGACTATAGCATTATCATTCGGCATAATAACAAATCTACCCGACTTATGCTTTGTATGGTAACTAACTATAAAATGTTCAACACTTCGGTACAACTGCTCTGAAGAAAAACAGTATTGCTCCTCATTTCTACATCCATTCACCAATGCATAAACATCATCTGAAACCTGTTTGCCAAGTATCTTATGCATATTATGTCCCCATAATCCCCAATCATAATCCAAATTTCCACAATCTAAAGCCTTTCTCTGATCTAAAGTTCGAGTATAAGGCGAATATATGCTTCTGTATTTGAAAGCAGAATCATCACCAGCAGACAAGTTCGCACATTGTGTAAACCCTGTGATGCTAGCTATTACAAACAACAAAATACGACTAGAAATATATCGACAAAGTACCATCTATACTAAACAAATTTTTGTATTTAGTTTCCGTATAATCTATAGGATTTAATTCATCACCCGAGCGACGAGACAATACATTGCTAAAAGTATTCCAAATACCAACCAGATTAAATGTAACCATACGAGAAAGCTGATACTGGAAGCCAAAGTTAACCATAGTATTTATCTTATCGAAACTACCCGGTTGAGCACGATCTATGATTTCAGTCTCTGGAGCTGTACCGACAGAAGCTCCTGCCGTAAAACACAGCCACTTACTATCTAATGGATAGTAATGACCTTGAACAGCAGAAGTATAGCAGAGGTTAGATGCATAGAAAACCAGGCCAGCCTTACCCTCAATATCAAACTGATCCCAAGTTTTACGAACTCCTAAACCAGCATTGACCATATTATTAGTCTTTTTGGCCCATGGACCATTTGCCCATGCCCCCTCTGACTCTTCAATAACATAAGTAAAGGTACGGTAATAATTATCTAATTGGCGATATCCTGCGTACAAATTAGCCGACCAATTATTTTTGAAATCATAGTCAAGACGAATATTGGCAGCTAATTTCGGAAAATACTTAGTTGCTACTGCTGCATTAATCATACCACTCCACCTATTATCAAATCGATGTTGCCATTCAACTTGCCCCTGTAAACCAGTTCCTCCTGGTACATAAGAATCTTCTTGATCACCAACATCATTGCCATCTCTACCAGCATAATTAATACGCCCAACATATACATTGTCCTTCGCTTTATGCGTATAAGCTATTGATGCAACGCTGTTAATAACATCAACATCACCATAACGTGATTGACGATATTCAAAATCCAAAATATTCTTTCTTTCCTTACGACGAAGCATATCGAGGTGAATCATAAAATCGCTGTATTCTGCAGCAGAAGGCTGATAGTAGCGCTGATATACATAAGCAGAATCGTACTCATGTACAGATTCATAAGCCAAGCCCTTGGTATACAGCAGTTCTTTATTCTTATCATCATAAACTAATGCAGTATCTACTACAGCAATAGCTTCTCTTCCCTTATGCTTCTTAACTAGTTCTAATGCTAATAAATTACTATTTTCAGAATAAGCACCCACCAATGTAGAATCATAAGAATAGGTAGATAGTAATGGGCGAAGAATATCTAACGCTTTGTGATAATCTTTTTGACGCTTATACGAAGTTGCAAGTTTTTCCTGGAATAATACATCTTCAGGATATAGTTCTGTAGCCCTCTCTACATAAGTGTCGAAATCTATGTACTGTTTAAGCATATCTGAAGTATTAATAGCAAATAACAAACCGTCATGAGATTTTGGATTTACTTCAAGTAGATTACATGCCGTATTCTTAGCACGTCTAATAGCTCCCATTTCTATCAATTTCTTCACATATGGAACAGCCAGTTCTTCATAAGCACTACGATATAATTCTATATTTTTTGCATCCTTAGCACCTTCTAATGCATCAAACAATACATCTAACGATTCATTGGTTTTTCCTTCTGAATCAAGAAGATATGCCTTTCGTATATAATAATTTTTCTGATTAGGAAATTTTTTGCTCATCAAATCAAGCAGTTTAGAAGCCCGACCATACTGTTTAGTTTCTGTAAGACAAGTATATTTCTTATTCATCGCTCCAAGCACCTGCTCTTTATCAGACGAGTGATCAATTACAAAATCGAGCAAAGGAATAGCCTCTGTATAATCATTGGTAACCATTAAATCTTGTGCTTGCTCCAGACGGTAAGCACTCAGTTCTATCACAGCTTCTCTATTACTTGGCTGTACCTTATACAATTTCTCCAGAGCTGATATGGCATGGCGTTTATCCCCTGCACGCTTATAAACTTGATACTCCATAAAGAGTAATTTAGGAGTATTGCCCTGATGTCTACGAGCCTCTTTCAAATAGTAAAGAGCATCATCTGTATATCCATGACTTACAGAAGTATTTAGCAAATAATCAAGAGCCTCTTTAGATTTAGACTCTTCATAGACCTTTCCATACATGGTATAAGCGTCATTACGAAGAGCATCCTCTGCCGCATCTTTACGCATATTTTTACGCATTGCAGCCAATTTGCTACTACTATGGCGCTTTAAGAATGAAGCTAAAAAAGTATCTGCTTCATTATAACGATGAAGTACGGCCAAGATACTAGCACGTTTTTCTGCTAAAGCCACATTACCAGGATTACGCTCCATACCTTCTATTGTAGCAGCTAGAGCTTCTTCGCTACGACCACTCTGTAATAATAAATTAGCTAATTGCAAATAAAGAGACGATTGCTTTGGATTCGCTTTTATCAAAGAACGTACGTTTTCTGCTGCAGCTGTAGTATTGCCATGCAGACGTAACTTTTTAATATTCTCCTCAGTACGCCCATAAAGTCGACGTTGCAAATCTATATCATTCGGGTAAACCTGTGCTATTCTTCGTAACAAGCGGTCGGCCATCTGAAAATTTCCTTGTCTATTATATAAGTCTATTTTCTTTAACCATAATACTTTATCATATGGGCTAACTTTCAGAATATCATTGATATAACTGATGGCAGTAGAATAATTACCCGTTTCTGTTTCTACTTTGACTAAAACGAGTTTAGCTTGAGTATCATCAGGGGTATACCTTACAGCTCGATAAAGATAATAACGAGCCTTATTATAATTCTTCACATCATAATAGCACTTACCAAGCAGATAGTTGAGTAAAGTAGACTCAGGATAATTCTTAACACCATTCTGTAAAACTTTTAAGGCCTCCTCATGTTTGCCCTTTTTAAGAAGCGTAAGAGCTGTAGACTCATAATTGGCAGGTATCTGCATATCTTTGGGAATCTGGGCAGATGCAACAAAAGTAGTTGAGGCCAAAGCAAATAATATACTAGTTATCTTCTTATTAAACATTTTATGCATGCATTTAAGATTGTTTTGACTTATCTGTAGAATCATAACCCTTACGGGCAATAGTTTTCCAAACAGCCTTTTTACCAATAATATATTCAAAATATCCACGAAGTGAGAATAAAACAATCAATGGATGATAGAACAATGGTTCAACAGTAGCTGCCAATGCTAAAGGTATATATTGACTCAAATGCTTATATTCGCATTGCATCTTATAAGTAAAGAATATAACGACGGAAGAAAGCATCAAAAAGAAAGCATACACCGATGCACCAATAATAGTAGCTGCCAACCAATTAATTTCATTGTTCAGGAGTAAGTACACAAATACGAAAAATCCCATGAACTCTATAACCGGAGCACATAATTCATAAATAAACACATAAGGGATTGTTAGTAAACCTATACGATGATACTTGTAATTAAATAGCATATGGTAATGCAGATGGAATACTTGTATTAGCCCTCGTCCCCATCGTGTACGTTGTCGATTTAACATATAAAGTGAATTAGGTCCTTCTGTACGACAACAGGTTTTAGGAATCTGAACTACACGATACTTAATGTTATTCTCACAGCAATATGCTATCATACGGAACAATACATCCATATCCTCTGCAAAAGAATCTGGACTATAGCCACCTGCCTGTATACATACATCACGCTTGAACAAGCCAAAACCACCCGACACATTAGACATGGCATTGACACTAGACCAGCCCATTTTACCAATTACAAACGAACGTAAATACTCTAACTCTTGAAAGAGAGGTATCGGATTCTTAGGCGGAGCAAGTTTAGTAATCATACCGTTTTCTATGGTACATCCATTAGACATAGTCATCATACCACTTACTGCTATAATTTCTGGGTTCTTGAAGATAGGAAGCATACACTGATAGATTGCATCTAACTCAAGAATACAGTCAACGTCTGTATTAATAAAATATTCATACTGCGCTACATTCAAACCACAATTCACAGGGTCTGCTTTGGTACCACCATTTTCCTTATCTACCACTGTAAGATTTTTAAACACTGGATTTACCGAACGATATAAAGCTTTAAACGGTCTAGTCTGCAACTTCTCCTCATACGAAAAAGGAGCGACCTTTAAGTCAAAATAATCAATCAACTTTTGAAGTGTAGAGTCTTTACTACCATCATTTACAATAATAACCTCATACAAAGGATATTGTTGGCTTAACAAAGACTTCACATTATCCACAATAGTTTTCTCCTCATTAAAAGCAGGAGCAATAATAGAAACACCAGGTGTAAAAGGACTCGTATTTACCACCATTTTGGCATAACTATCATCTACATAATTTTTATTACGATAATATCCTCTTGCTGCTAAATACATCAATGCAACATAAGTCAACATTAATGTAAAAGAATAAAAGAAGACTGCATATCCGTATATTTCAAAGAGTATTTGAGACATAGCTAGTAATATTTTCAAATTCATTTGCATGATGAAGCGACATATCCACGTTTTCACGATAAATTCTATCAAGATATATCGTATTCATCACTTGTTCAAATAAGACTTTTTCTTCAGATGATGCCTGTTGTAACAATGCATGAAATAGGTTTTGACCTTCTGTACTGTATCCGAATAAACAAAGTAATGCAACCCTTCGTGTTTTAAAGGAAGCAGAACACTCATAAACATTTTTATAAAAAGATTCTAAATGACCTGAATGGATAAGAAATAGCGTACGTAATATCAACCGACGCTCATGATCTGATTTGGATATATACACCTTCTGCATTGTTTCTACAGACTCTGCCACTTGATTACGAGCCATACTCTTAATTGCAGCACGAGCTATTTTTTCATTAGATGACTTCACTAAAGGAATCAGTAACTTGACATCATCTTTACTTGACCAGAAACCTACTTCTTCTACAAAAAATGCCTTATTGACTGGATTATCAGATCGCTCAACGAAAGATAAAAAACTTGGCAGTTGTTTCTTTTCTAATACGCAGATACGACTTAACATATGCATTTGCATTTTGTCCCAATGCGTCATCTCATCTGTCAAATTCATAGCATACGGATCTTCTTTACAATTCAGCATATAAAAAATACGTGCTTCTTTACGCAAAACCGAATCCTTGTGATTTATTAGACGAGAAACATAACTAATACTTATGGGAAGCATCAACATTTGACTTATTTGTAACACCTTAATTTTATCTTTCAAAGAACCACTGATAAGTACTAACTCGCAATATTCCTTAAAGCCTGTAATGTCAAGTAAATTATGTAAGTTGACTCGATTAGAATATTTATCCAACTTACAATATTCATTCGTATATAATTCATACCAGGCGTTCACTTGGAACATATTATGAATGGAATAATCATCTTTTAATTCCATTTTTTCACGAATCTGAGCCTTGGAATAATTATCACAAGTATCTAAGAGTGACACGAAATTGTTATGATATTTCTTAACAAAATGATTAAGACGCGAGCTTGCTGCCGATATACATATCCCTCATAGCTTATACGTCCTACAATACCTAACAAGACTATAGTACTTAGCAATACTATCATAAAAGATATGCGAACAACCAAAGCATAATCGTCAAAGTATTCATCCGCTCTAAATTCCAAAAAACTAATATAATCAAAGAATGAAAATTCTCGTGTCATCGTCCCTGGAACAACATATGAACCACTATTGGAACTAAACACAGGTTCTCCTCCTATATTAATCAATCGTAATACAATAAAAATAAGAATTGCGATTTCAAGTAATATTAAATATCGATGTTTATTTTTCATAGTATTTTATTTCTCAAAATTTGATATTATTCCCACCTATCATTTTCATCTGATAATGAGGTATTAACTTCTCTAAAACAGAAATAATTAATACGCTTAGAAAAATAGCTCCTACATTTTCCATAATTACATTACATTTAGTTGACTCCATATATATCCGTTCATATGAATTCGGAGTTAAATTTTATTTATTCGTTAGTTTGATTAAAAGCTTTTCCGCCAATATCTGCCCTCTTATTAGGACAAAAACCTTATTTAAAGAAATTATTCTGCAAATATAACTTATTTTTAGAAAATTACAAAGAAAATTAGAAAAAATGTCAAAAAACATAGCTACTAGAATTCGTAATCTAGTTCAAAATCTTCAACTTTTAGACTGACTATTTTGCATTTTTCTATAACACTCTACCCTTTTTCCTATAAAACCATAGCTCATGATAGGCAAAAGTTTATATTTGAGCTGACAAACACTATGCTTTCACTGCATAAACACTATGTTTTTAATCAATAAACACCATACTTATAATCCGTAAACACTATACTTTTGCCATGCATTTATCAGCATACCAAAACAGTACACACGACGATTCATATCAATAAAATTCAAAACACCTTACCATCTTTCCTTTAGACAGAGTAAAACATAACACCAGTACTAATATACTTTTGCTTATAGTCATGTGTTATTCTAAGTTCAACAGAGGCTTTTTTATTTGGAGTGGCTACCTTTCTTCTATCAAACACAAAGTTTAACTGGGGTATTTTGCTATCCACCATTTATATAATACAATTAGAATGATAATTTTGAAAAAGAAAAGAAAGTGTAAATAATAGTATTGAAGTGTGTAAATACTACGTAAAGCATGTATACAAAAAATAAAAGGGAAAGCCGTATAAACCTTCCCTTTACAATATCCTTGCGGAAGAAGGGGGATTCAAACCCCCGATACCCCGAAAGAGGTATACTGGATTTCGAGTCCAGCGCATTCGATCACTCTGCCATTCTTCCTATTAAATTGTACTAACAAAAGTACATATATTTCTTCAAACAACAAAAAATATTAGATATTTTTTTATTCAAAATCTAATTTCGCTAATCTACTTCGAAGTTGTTCTGCCTCACTTTTCCTGATACGAAGGGTTATAGAACAAGTATTATCAAAATGCTGATTAATAATTTGAGGTTGCATTTCTTTAACAATTCGCATCACACCATTCATCATAGGATAAGTAAACTGATACTCAACATCTTCTTCTACCTGCTTAGTTTCTATATCAGAATCAGCAATGGCTTCAGCTGCAGCTGTGCGATAAGCTACGATAAGTCCTCCTGTACCCAAATTTACTCCACCATAATAACGAACAACTACAATAAGGATATTCGTAAGCTCATTACTATTAATCTGCCCAAGAATAGGTTTTCCAGCAGTGCTACTTGGCTCACCATCATCATTGGCACGAAACTCTTCTCGAGCAGCCCCCAAGACATAAGCATAGCATACATGGCGGGCGTCATAATATTGTTTTTTATAAGAAGCCACTAGCTCTTTTATCTCATCAAGAGTATCCACATGATGAGAAAAAGCAAGGAACTTACTCCTTTTCTCGGTGTAAGTTCCCTTGCCTGTCTTATTAGATATAGTTTTATATTCGTCTGTCATTCGTAATGATAGATGATATTGAGTTATTATACTAATTTATGAATTATCAGACCCGAACGTAGTTTAGGTTCAAACCATGTTGCCTTAGGTGGCATGATCTTACCACTATCGGCAATATCCATAATTTGCTTCATACTAACAGGATAAAGAGCCAGCGCCAAACGCATTTCACCACTATCGACACGACGCTTTAATTCCTTCAAACCACGAAGACCACCAACAAAATCAATACGATTACTTGAACGAAGGTCTTTAATATCTAAGATCTCATCAAGAATCAATCTTGAAGAGATATCAACATCAAGTACACCAATAGGGTCGCTATTATCAAATGTTCCAGGTTTTGCCTTCAAACTATACCACTGACTATCCAAATATAGTGAGAATTCATGAAGTTCCTGTGGTTTATATTCATCAGCACCTTTCAGTTCGACAATAAAGTTATCAGCTAACTTAGTCAAAAATTCTTCGGATGTTAAACCATTCAAATCGGTTATAACACGGTTGTAATCTAAAATAGTTAACTGATTAGCAGGAAAACAAACTGCCATAAAATAATTATATTCTTCCTTACCTGTATGGTTAGGATTCTGCTTAGCTTTTTCTGCGCCAACTAAAGCCGCTGCTGCTGATCGATGATGACCGTCAGCAATATATAAACTTGGCATTTTATCAAATTCAGCTGTTACTGTAGCTATATCTTGATCATCACTGATAATCCAGAACTGATGACGGAAACCATCTATTGGGGCTATAAAATCATAAACAGGCTCTGTAGCAGCATAACGAGCAACAAGATCATCCAACACCTTATCATCTGGATAAGCAAAGAATACCGGTTCGATATTAGCATTATTGACACGAACATGCTTCATTCGATCTTCTTCTTTGTCACGACGAGTAAGCTCATGCTTTTTTATAACGCCTGTCATATAGTCTTCTACATAAGCACCAACAACAAGACCATACTGTGTTTTACCATTCATGGTTTGAGCATAAATATAATAATGCTCCTTTTCGTCTTGTACTAACCAACCTTTATCTTGAAATTTTTGGAATTGCTCTGCCGCACTTGCATAAACGCGAGGATCATATTCAGAAGTACCAGGTTCAAAATTAATCTCTGGCTTAATAATATGATACAAACTCATTTCATTTGTACCAGCTTCTGCACGAGCCTCATCTGAATTCAAAACGTCATAAGGACGAGATTCTACTTTTTCTACAAGCTCCTTTGGTGGGCGAATACCCTTAAATGGTTTAACTGTTGCCATAACTGTACAAGTTAAATTTAGAATGAATATATTGCAAAGGTATAAAAAAAAAGCGATATAATAAAATCATTCTAAAATTATATCTAAAAAAAAGCAGACCTCTACATGGAAGTCTGCTTTATATAATAATATTGGTGTATTACTTATTTACTTGAAATTTGGTATCACCATCCTTGAAGAATGCATTAATTTGCTTAGCTGCTGCAATACCCGCATTAACATTAGCTTCTGCTGTCTGAGCTCCCATTTTCTTCGGTGTAGCGAAATAACGACCTTCAAACTTTACAAATTCTGCATCAGCATCAGGCTTAATGTCTGCAACGTACTTCAAATCTTCACGCTCAGCCAACAATTTTAGGAGTTCTTCTTCGTTAATAACCTCTTTTCGTGCTGTATTTACAAGAATACCACCCTTAGGCATCTGATTAACTAATGCATAGTTAATGCTTTTTATTGTCTCAGCTGTAGCAGGAATATGAAGAGATACGACATCACTTGTCTGGAATAATTCTTCTTGAGACTTACAAGCATGAACACCTGCAGCCTCTATAACATCAGCAGGACAAAATGCATCATAAGCAGATACTTCCATACCAAAACCTTTAGCAATACGAGCCACATTTCGTCCAACATTACCAAAAGCCAAGATACCAAGTCGTTTGCCCTTCAACTCTGAACCAGCCTTACCATTGAAGAAATTACGAACTGCATAAACCAGCATACCAAACACTAACTCTGCTACAGCATTAGCATTCTGACCTGGAGTGTTTTCAACAACAATATTCTTCTGCTTAGCATAGGCTGTATCAATAGAGTCATAACCAGCACCGGCACGAACAACAATTTTCAACTGAGATGCAGCATCAAGTACTTCAGAAGTAACTTTATCGGAACGTACGATCATAGCATCCACATCCTTTACAGCATCAAGTAATTGAGCTTTTTCAGTATATCTTTCAAGCAAGACAAGCTCATTGCCCGCAGCTTCTATTTCTTTTTTTATACCCTCAACAGCTGCTGCTGCGAATGGTTTTTCTGTTGCAACTAATACTTTCATGGATTATATATTTATTATTTTTGTTACAAATAGAAATCCCTCTGAATAAATCAGAGGGAATAAATTATTTTTTTATAGAGAATTAATGCTGAGCTTCAAAATCCTTCATAGTTTGGATTAACGCATTAACCCCTTCCATAGTCATGGCATTATAGCAGCTAGCACGGAAGCCACCCACAGAACGATGTCCTTTGATACCAACCATACCGCGCTCTGTAGCGAAGTCTAAGAAAGATTTTTCAAGATCTTTGAATTCATCGTTCATAACAAAACAGATATTCATCAAAGAGCGGTCTTCTTTAGCAACTGTACCACGGAACAACTTATTACGATCGATTTCCGCATACAAAGCTTCTGCACGTTCATGAGCACGACGATCCATTTCTTTAACACCACCCTGAGCCTTAACCCAGCGCAATGTTTCCATTAAAGTATAAATAGGAACTACAGGAGGAGTATTAAACATACTACCCTTCTCTACGTGTGTACGATAGTCTAACATTGTTGGCAATTCACGTGGAGCCTTACCCAAAACATCATCCTTAACTATAATAACGGTTACACCAGCCATAGACATATTCTTCTGTGCACCTGCATAAATTGCATCATATTTTGAAACATCTACAGGACGGCTAAGAATATCAGAAGACATATCAGCTATCAAACGAACTGGAGCATCAATATCCTCACGAAGCTCGGTACCAAAGATTGTATTGTTAGTACAGATATGAAGATAATCCAAATCTGCTGGAATTTCATAGTTATGAGGAAGATGGGTATAATTATCATCAGCGGAGGAGGCAACTTCAACTACTTCTCCAAACAGTTTAGCTTCCTTCATAGCCTTCTTGGCCCATGTACCAGAGTTTACGTAACCAGCTTTTTTTATCAAGAAATTTGCTGGAATCTGCATAAACTGCAAGGAAGCACCACCACCCAGGAATATAACGGAGTAGCCCTCAGGAACGTTGAGCAATTCCTTGACAAGAGCCTCAGCCTCATCTACTACTGGTTGGAAATCTTTAGCACGATGACTAATCTCCATCAGAGAGAGTCCAGAGCCATTGAAATCCAAAATCTGCTTAGCTGTGTTCTCAATTACCTCACGTGGAAGCATTGATGGACCTGCATTAAAGTTGTACTTCTTCATCTGAATGTTTATTTATTTGACTTTAGTATAAAAACGTACACGTATGTACCAAAATTACGATTGCGAAATTACACTTTTTATTTTATATAGCAAAATATTTTAGCAAAAAATTATCAAAATTCAATTTCTTCTTTCATATTGTCACTTTTGTTTGACATAATGCACATGAAAAGGCTATTTTATTTCACTTTTTCCACAACTGTCCGTATTCCTTTTATTTTTTCACCTTTAGTCTGATTAATAACTATATTAACTTTACTACGAAGTACTGCTGCATAGCAAAAACGATCCTCTATATCAATTCGACCAATTTCATTTCCTTTCAATCCAGCCTTTTTACATAGGAAGCCAAGAATATCACCTTTGCTAATTTTATCTTTTTTTCCCTTACCTATATAAATAGTAGCCATCAAAGCAGGAAAAACTTCAAATTTATCATGTTCCTTTCTAAAAGCAACCGTTTCTTCCGGAATTTCATACTCCTCGACTTCTTCATCAACATAGTCTGGTACGACTTCACCAGGTCCCAAAAGGAAAAATGCTTTTCCTTTTGCTTCCCAACGAGCAGTTCTACCTACACGATGTATATATCCATCCTCTGATTCAGGAATATGATAATGTACAATATTATCAATATTAGGAATATCTAGACCTCGACTTGCTAAATCTGTAGCCACTAAAATATTAACAGAACCATTACTGAACTTATATAATGCAGCTTCACGTTGCTTCTGTTCAAGACCTCCATGAAAGAAACTCGTAGAAAATCCTTGTTCTTGAAGATATTTTACCGTTCTCTCAACAGAATCACGATAATTCAAGAAAACAATTGTACTTTTTCCTTTAAAACTACTAAGCAAATAAGCCAAAGTTTGTAATTTATCTTTTTCTGGGCTATCTACCTTATAAATACGAACACGAGCAGGTACTTGTTCTTCGTCCTGCAAATAATTCAAGGTTTTAAATCGAGTATTTATAATATGCTGTTCACGCATCTCTTCAGCTGGGGTAGCACTCAGCAAAATCTGTCTGGCCTTTTCTGGTAATTTACTAATGAGGTTCTGCATTTCTTCATGAAATCCCATTTCAAGACATTTATCAAACTCATCAATTATGATAAACTTGACAGTATCAGATAAGAAATTACCTTTATCCAAGTGGTCATTCAACCTACCAGGCGTTCCAAAAAGAATTTGTGGCTGTACTTTACGCATCATACGATGCTCATCCATCGTTGGACGTCCACCATATACTGCCATGCTACGAAGTCCACATTTCATATTATTCAACACCGTAGACGACTGGAGTGCCAATTCTCGTCCAGGCACAATAATAACAGCCTGCACTTCATTACAATCTTCAGAAACCAATTGAGTTAAAGGAAGAAGGTATGCAAGAGTTTTACCAGAACCCGTTGGTGACAAGATTGTGATATTATCACGATGATGGAGTACAGCATCTATAGATTCTTCTTGCATGGCATTAGGAGTAATACCTAATTTATTAATTATCTCTTGAATTTTCATTTTCTTAATATTTTATCAATTTCCTCAAATTCTTTACCCATATTCAAATTAAGATAAATCGTATAAAGTGGTACAGCCCAACGGTTTTCCATATCGGGAGCCAACTTTCGAAATGTTTGAAAATAAGGTAAAGCCTTACTATAATAACTCTTAATACTCTTGAGTTCTTTCCATTTACTTTTCCTGTTATTTTCCAATTTCAAGGCTTTATTATAATAAGCTAGTCCAGCATTTAGATATGCATCTTTTAAAGTATCATTAATTTCTATCAATTGATTACAAACTTGAACGCACTCATCATAGCGCCCGATATTCAACAAAATTGTACTTTTTGCAAAAAGGAACACTTGATTTTTCGAATCAACAACTAACGCAGAGTCCACTACTGCCAATGCCTTTGCATTATTTTTCTCTACATCACAATAATAATCAATCAATCGAGGAAAGAAAAAAGAAAAAGTAGGATACTTTTTAAATCCTTCGGTCAGAGTACTTACATACCTAGCTGTATCATTTTCTTCTTTATAGGTTTCAGCCAAATATTGAAGCATATATTCATAATGAGCAGTATCTTTTAAAGCCCAATAAGTATGTTTCAACGTTTCCTTTGACTTACCCTCCTTATAAGCACAATAGGTTGCCCAATAAGCTGCTTGTGGAAGCAGTTTATCATTTGTAGCATATTTATAATGACTAAACATCTGAAGGTCGGAGCATTTTAGATACTCATCAAAGAATTCATATGCCTGTGCATATTTTTGCTTATAAGTGAAATACGCACCACCATTATACAGATTTGGCCTAATATGATCTAAAAACTCTGCATGTCGTTCTCTATATTTCAATTTTACTCTTCCTTTTTTATCAGGTAAACTCTCGATAGAATCAAATTTTTCCAAAACAGAAAACAGTTTCAACGTCAAGTTAAAAAGTTGGACTGTATCATATTTTTCTTTCAGATAGAGCTTTTCATTACCTTGAATATATTGCAACTTTAAAGCATCATATAAAGTTAGCCATACTTTTTCATTCGATTTATTTGCACTATCCTTCAAAAGATTTTCCATAGAAGCAACAGCCTTATCTAGATCTTTTCCAGACTTAATTTGGTCTTGCGCTTCATTTATTACCTTTTTCTGTGCCATACCAGTTGATACACAGAAAACATTGATAAAAATAAGAAATATTACAATCTTTTTTATAACTATCATCTTTAATATACTCTATAATAAAGGGTTCTTTGCAAAATTATAAAAAATATCCCAAACTATTCGTATCTTTGCATACAAAAAAAATAAACAATGAAATATCTTTTTATATCAGACATTCATGGCAGTAAACCACAACTAGAAAAAGCATTGAATTTTGGCAAGAAACATCAATGCGATATGATATGTATAGCAGGTGATATTCTTAACTACGGTCCCAGAAATAGAATTCCGGAAGGTATTGATGCTCCTGGAATCGTGGAACTACTCAATAAAAATGCTGACCAAATAGTAGCCGTCAGGGGTAATTGTGACTCAGAGGTTGATCAAATGCTACTCGATTTTCCTATGATGTCAGATTATTTACTTATTGTAGACGAAGGAAAGAAGATTCTTATTACCCATGGACACATATATAATCAAGAAAAATTACCAAAAGGAAAATTTGATGCAATAGTATATGGTCATACTCATATTTGGGAACTTAAAAAAGTAAACAATATGGTCATATGCAACACTGGAAGTATTACTTTTCCAAAAAATGGTAATGTACCAACCTTATGTACTTATGAACATAACGAAATAAAGACATTCTCCTTAGAAACAGAAGAATGTCTTCAAACCATATCGATTTAACACATATAGACTTCGGTGGTTAGCCAAGGTATTTCATCAATAACTTGGCATTTCCACTTTGTCTAATCTTCATAATACTTTTTTCTCTAATTTGACGTACACGTTCACGGGTTAGTCCCATTTCTTCTCCTATCTCCTCCAACCCTTTTTCAGGGCCACCAATACCAAAACAATCCTTAACGATTTTCAACTCTCTGTCTTTCAGAACAGACTTTAATACCCCTTCCATATCATTCTGCATTGACTCATAGTCTACCTGACGGTCAGTCCTAGAATCATCACCTGAAGAAAGCATATCAGACATAGAATTATCATCATCATCAGAAAAAGGTGCATCAATACTCATTTGGTGAGAATCCGCATTCAAACTCTTTTGAATTTTATCTGCATCGATTCCGGTCAATGTAGCAAGTTCATCAGCCGATGGCCTACGATTATGTTCTTGTACAAATTTTGCAGTAACCTGATTTATTTTGCTGACTGCACCTACTTGATTTAACGGAAGTCGAACTATTCGGCTCTGTTCTGCAATAGCTTGCATAATGCTCTGCCTTATCCACCAAACTGCGTAAGAAATAAACTTGAAACCACGTGTTTCATCGAACTTTTCAGCAGCTTTAACTAATCCAATATTACCTTCATCTATCAAGTCTGTCAATGTCAATCCCTGGTGTTGGTACTGTTTGGCAACTGATACTACGAAACGTAAATTAGCTTTGACAAGTTTTTCCTTTGCTCGATCTCCGGCTCGCCCACCTTTTCTAATCTGTTGTGCCAATTCTGTCTCTTCATCAATAGACACCATCGGTTCACGACTGATTTCAGCTAAGTATTTATCTAGAGCCTCACTAGATCGATTGGTAATACTCTTGCTAATTTTTAATTGTCTCATAAAAAATCCTCTTACCTAGTTTTTGCTAAATATTGTACAATTATAATTATAACACTAAACTACATGCAAAAATTGTGCTAAAACATAAAAATAATTACAAAATCTCGAATTATCTATAGAAAATTAAACTAAATTACGATATTGTTGTAACTTTGCACTTAATTTATGGAAGAAAGACTTTGGACTATAGACTACATCAAAGTAATGCTAACAAACTTTTTGCTTTACTTTGCCTTTTATTTGCTTACCCCCCTTCTCCCTATTTATTTAAGTGAAGAATATGGGGCTACAAAAGATACAATAGGAATTATATTGTCAGGATACACATTAGCAACACTTATCATTAGGCCGTTTAGTGGCTTTCTTATCGATAACTTTCCAAGAAAAAAGATTCTTCTAATATGCTTAGCTTTTTTCTTTATCTGCTTTGCTGGTTATATCGCAGCAAGTACTCTTTTGATGTTTGGTATTATTCGCACCTTACATGGTGCTCCTTTCGGAGCTTCTACTGTATCCAATAGTACCTGCGCTATCGATATATTACCATCTAGTAGGCGAAATGAAGGTATAGGTCTTTTCGGTTTAAGCAACAATTTAGCTATGGCTATTTCGCCTAGTATAGGTATTTATATCTATAAAATTGTTGGCAATTTCAATATTCTATTTTGGATAGCATTATTTATTGCTGGAACAGCTTTAATTACAGCCTCATCTATTAAGATTACAACAAAACCTATAGTCCATCAGAACATGAAATTATCACTAGACCGTTTTTTTCTTACAAGAGCGTGGATAATGGCTATTAATATTTCGTTGTTTGGATTCTGTTTTGGTATTTTATGTAATTACCTTGCTATTTTTAGCAAGGAAGAGCTCCATATAACCACAGGAACTGGAACATATTTTGCATTACTTTCCATTGGACTTTTTGTGAGTAGACTTCAAGGAACAAAATCACTGAAAAAAGGAAAGCTCACCCATAATGCTGGTATGGGCATGATACTCGCATCAGTGGGATATCTACTTTTTGTTAGCATACATAATCCGATAGCTTATTATATATCGGCCATACTTATTGGTTTAGGTAATGGACACATGTATCCAGCATTCCTTAATATGTTTATAAGTATAGCTCACCACAACGAAAGAGGAACTGCCAACTCTTCAATTCTTACAGGTTGGGACATTGGATTCGGACTTGGAGTTTTACTGGGGGGTATCATTGCTGAACATACTAGCTACGATGTTGCATTTTGGATTGTTGCAGCGTATAATATAATAGGTGTAGTTTTATTTTATACCTGCACGAGAAACAACTTTCTTCAAATCAACCTAAATTCCCAAAATCATTAATTTGCCTCAACTTACTTATAATCTCATTCTTTAAGCAAGAATTCTAGGAATAGATTGTATATAACAAGCGATCACCACGACAAAAATACAAATCAAAAGAAACTATTCTATTGTCACTTTATTTCAAAACAAAAGGCTTGACAATATAAACTCAGCAATAAAATAACCTCATTGAAAAAAATCCCAATGAGGTTATTTTTTATGTTACCATGACCTCGAATAAAAGTTGGTCATGATGTATAGAAAATTATCTTAAATTATCTTCAAAGAACTGACTAATCTGACGGAGCAAATGATTACGAGAGTTACCTCCTCGAATACTATGATTTCTGTTCGTATACAGAACTTCTTTAAAATCCTTATCTGCTTCAACCAAAGCTTCCTCATATTCGAAAGTATTCTGCGGATGTACATTATCATCTGCAGTACCATGACAAATCAACAAAGCCCCATGTAATTTATCAGCTTGTTGAATAGGATTTGTGTCGTAACCTGTTGGATTTTCCTTAGGTGTACGCATATAACGTTCAGTATAAACGGTATCGTAAAAGCGCCAATCAGTTGGAGGGGCAACAGCAACACCTGCTTTAAAGACTCCACGACCTTCACTCATGCTCATTAGAGTATTAAAACCTCCAAAACTCCATCCCCAAATACCAATGCGATTAGCATCTACATAAGGAAAAGTTTGCATATATAGAGCAGTTTCTACTTGATCTCTTGATTCCAACTCACCTAATTTCAAATAGGTACACTTTTCAAAATCTGCACCACGACCTCCAGTACCACGACCATCTACACAAACGATAATATAACCACGCTGAGCTAGATACATATCAAAAGCTCCGCCTTGCCCCATACTTCCCGAGTTCCACGAATTCATCACTTGCTGGCTTCCTGGCCCAGAATACTGGAAAAGAATTACAGGATATTTCTTTTTTGCATCGAAATTTGCAGGTTTGACCATCCAGCCATCTAAGCGTACTCCCTCTGATGTCGTGAATGTAAAAGGTTCTTTCTTAACCCATCCATACTCAGATATCTTAGTTTTTAATGTAGAATTATCTTCTAAAATATCTATAACTTTACCCTGACGCGTACGAGAAGTAAATACGAATGGTGTATTATAATCGCTCCAAATATTGATGAAATATTTGAAATCACCAGAGAATATGGCAGAGTTTTCACCTTCCCTTTCAGATAAACGATCAACTTTTCCATTAGCATGGGCCACATAAATTTGTCGATCATGAGGATTCAACTTGGCTGCTTGATAAAAGACATCACCACTCTTTGAATCATAACCATATACGGCAGTTACATCATAATTTCCCTTTTCGACCTGACGAATCAGTTTACCATTTATGTCATAAAGATACAAGTGCATATAGCCACTACGATCACTTGGCAATAAAATATGGTTACCATGAATTTCTATGCCTTCCATAGCCTCCTCTTTTACATACTTTGGCACTTGCTCCTGTATAAGCAACTTACTAATACCTGTAAAAGGATTAACAGCATAAAGACGTAAATCATCCTGATGACGATTGAAAGTATAAATTACAATTTTTTTCGCATCATTTGTTGCCTTTATACGTGGCATGTAACCATCAGCATCCATAGGAACATTTAATGGAATAGAAGTCTTTGACTTTAAATCATAACTCCAAGCTGATACCTTAGAATTATCTTCACCAGCCTTAGGATATTTATAACTGTAAAGACCAGGATAAATACGAAACTCTTCTATTTCAGGCATTGAGCCCTTGTACATTTGCAGCGAATATTGCTTTACCTGTGATTCATCAAATTTTAACCAACAGATTCTAGTCCCATCAGCATTAAAAACCAATGCTTTATTATATCCAAATTCCTCCTCATTAACCCAGTCTGGGAGTCCATTGATGATATCATTAAATTTTCCATCATTTGTTACTTGAATTTTCGAAGCTGATGTCAAATCACTAACAAAAATATTATTTTGGTATACATAAGCAATATGTTTGCTATCTGGCGACCATACAGGAATTTGTTCTCTTCCTTCCGCGGACAATTTTATTAGCTTTTTTGTTGAAACCTCATAAATATAAAAATCTGCAGTATAAGAACGACGATAGATATAATTCGTATTTGTACGAATTAAAAGAAACTTACCATCAGGACTAGGTATATACCCATCGAAATTATCAATCTTGTCACCTATAGCCTGAGAAACATCAAACAGAACCGCTATCTGTTTACCTGTTTTAAACGAATAACGTTGAATTTGTCTACCATCCTGACTAATTTTCGCATAATCTCCAGAACCCTTAATAGGAATAATACCAGATACATATTCCGCTGCAAAATCACCTGATGTAATAGACTTCAAATCAAGCTGCTTAACCGCAAAAAGATTTCCTGCAGTCATTACCATAAAACCTAATAAAATGAATATTTTTTTCATCAATGCAATACTTTTTCTACTGCAAAAGTACGAAAAAATTAATAAAATACGCAAAAATGAACAAATGTATTATTTAAAATCAGAATAATCTTCTGATTCCAATAATTTTCCAACCGTTACATTTTTATGCTTTTTCATATAGCGATCAACTATAACCGTATAAGGAGTAGTAAAGACCTGCCTACCTACGGCTTGATTAACAACCCACATAATTTTACCCATATGAAGGTCTCGCTTTAACTGAGGTAACGATTCAAAATTACTAATACGATAAGCACTTAATAAATAAAAACAAAACGCATCAGGAACGATAAACGAACGGTTCATAGATGCAGTCTGCACTGGAGTATAATATTTTTTATACAAAGGATAACTACCTCCCATATATTTATCCAATGAAATACCGATAGATTCCTCTCCCACAATCACACTCTGATCTAATGCACCTATCTGAGCATACACTAAAGGCTTCTTTAACGTAGGAAGCCACTCATGCAACTTTTCATACGTATCATTAAATTGCTGGTTAAGATCATCCATATTAGCATATTGAGTTTCTGCATCAGACAAAAGTGTCTGAAGCACAGAATCTTGATAAAACATCAAAAATTTATGGCTAATATTAGGATCATTAACTTCACCTAATTGTAAGACCTTTTCTAATAAGGTACGAGTTTCCATAGGATACTCTGTATTCATTTGCTGAAGGGCAGAAAAATCACCCGTGGTAAGATAACGACTTTCTAGACGATCATAACGCTTAATTTCTATTTGCGCATTCTGAACGTCCTCTATGTTAGGCTTAAGTTTAAACTCACATGCCACACAAAGAATTGTTACCAACAGCAATATGTAATATACCTTCTTCAAATAACAATTTTTAATTATATATCTGCAAAAGTACTAAAAAATCTTTTAAATGCAAAACAATAAGCTAAAAAAAATAAATTTTTCGCGTTTAATATCCCTATTACGTTTAAATATATAAAAAAAGCTTGTTTATTAATTCGTTAAACATTTTTCCCAACTTTACAACCTTGCGTAACTCCCGTTTTAATGAGATGATTGTGCAATAAGTTAGTAAACTGATAATTTTTTAATCCCCATTTGGGGGCTATAAGCAGTTCTGCAGGAGACTGACTTACGAATCTTTCCAATACTATATCATTACGCAGATACTGAATATACGAGGATATCAACTCAATATATTCGTCTACAGAATAGACATGAAAAGGGTGCTCTTGATATTCATGAGCAAGAATTGTGCCACGAATTATTTGCATTTGATGTATCTTCAAAATATCAATCGGCAAAGACGAAATGACAGATGCTTGACGGATACTCTCTTTCGCATCCTCACCTGGCAATCCTAAAATAATATGAGCTCCAACCGTGAGGCCAAGCTGATGACTCTTTATTATTGCTCGCTTACTACACTCAAAATCGTGTCCACGATTTATTCGCTTTAAAGTCTCATCATTTGTTGTTTCAACACCATATTCAACAAGTACAAATGTACGCTGATTTAATTCTGCTAAATATTGTAAAAGTTCATCAGAAACACAATCCGGTCTTGTACCAATAACTATACCTACAACATCAGGCACTTTAAGCGCCTCCTCATACATAGCTTTTAAATGTTCTAGAGTATCATAAGTATTAGTATATGCCTGAAAATAAGCTAGATATTTCATATCTGGATACTTTCGAGCAAAAAATTCTTTTCCGTCTTCCAACTGTTCTGTAATGGTTTTACTACGATGACAATATGACGGATTAAAGGTACGGTTGTCACAATACGTACAACCGCCCGTAGATATTCTACCATCGCGATTAGGACAAGAAAAACCTGCATCTATAGATATCTTTTGAACACGATACGGGAATACTGTCCTAATCCAATTTCCAAAGTCGTTATAATATTTCACTCTTTATTTTACTTCGATTACAACTGGAGCTTCATTATCTTCCTTCCAGTCTTTCAGCCATTTATACCATTCCTTTTCATTCTTAAAGCCAAAATTCTCATTAGCACTAGTATAAGCTAACTTATAACTTATCTTGTTGTCTGACGGTTTAACCACATAAGTCAAATCATTAACATTGGCTTGTTTTTCACTTTCGAGATACTTCATAGGTACATAAATACCTAGACCTACTGTTTCTAACTTATGAATACCATCATCCTTACCGGTTGGCCAATCCATACCATAGCAACCTCTAAGTCCCGCTTTATCTGAAAATTCTGTAGAATTCTTAACGTTAATAAGACCTGTAGAAAAGCGATAATTCGAAACATCCTTATCAAAGAATACATCACAGTCAAAATCTCGATGCCCTGCATATATGGTATAACGAATTATGGCTGTCACAGGTTTCAATCCTGGAGCAGGTGTCCATCCCTTATCCTCAACCTCTACAATAGCACGCAGAGGACCTTCAGAGATAACACGTTGAGTACGATACTTCACCTGATCCAACATTAGACTCTTAGAGCCATCCCAACCACGAAGGGCACCCAATCCATAAGTATTACCAACCCAAAGTACATCGTCACCAGAACCAGCCTTTAACTGTTCTTCAGAAGGATAAAATTGTGTATCATAAACCACTAATCCTTTACGTGTCTTACCATATATATCCATAGTCTGACGATGATCAAAGTAAACCCGAAGTGCAATTAATTCACTCTCAAAACATAGGCCATGAGAATGTACATAGTGATAAGGATCTACTGTTCGCTGATCAAAAGTGATACTACGTAAATAAATATCTTGCTTATTTTTCGCTAATTTCTTGTTTCTACTTGGCAAACATAGCTCTGCAAATGTACGCTCAGGATATTGATTTTGTGTACCCTCCTGAAATAACTTTATCTGGTAAGTTTTGGCCTCTTTTTTATCTAAGTTCACGAGGAAGCAAAGTTCATCATTGGTCATATCAACGTTGATATCATCCAACTGAGATGGAATCTCCTTTCCATCGACAGTTACTACCGCTTTCTGAACATCACCATATTTAGCCAAACTTAAGACTACAGGAACATCTTTACGTTCTTTTTTAGTAGGATTTGATACCTTTACCGTTAATGATTGCTGCCCCATTACCTGCATTGAAAACGCAGACAAAAAAGCCAAACTTAAAATTTGATTTTTCATTGAATTATTAGTTTTTGTAGATTTCTGAATATTTTTTTCTGCCTAAAACATAGTACTGCCACAGTATAGAAAAATCAGATTGACCATCAATCTGTTTTACTACCCTTGATTTCTGAATAACGTCTCGATCCTTGTCAAAATCATGACGCCATTTACGAAATGCTAGACGAGCCTTAATGATAGCCTTGAAATCCTTAAAATTACCTTTTAGAATTAAAGTTTCAAACGCTGCAAGGTAATCCAAGAACAAACGCATAAACATAACTTTACGCAAATCGCTTTGAGGAACATTCTTATAAAGCATTGTAAGATTGTTTCGAAAATTTAAAAACGTCTTCATTGGATTACTCTTGGGCAAAGTTCCTCCACCTACATGATAAACATAACTCTCGGGCTCACAATAAATTTTTTTACCCAAAAGACGCAATCGCCAACATAAGTCAATTTCCTCATTATGCGCAAAAAAACGTCCATCAAATCCGCCAACTTGCCAGTAATCAGATGAACGAACCATAAGGCAAGCACCTGTAGCCCAAAAAATTTCTTGTCGATAATCGTATTGTCCCTGATCTTTCTCAACAGTATCAAATATACGACCTCGACAATATGGGTAACCATATTTATCTATAAGTCCACCACTAGCCCCAGCATATTCGAATGCATCTTTATCATACTCCGCAAGCAGCTTAGGCTGACAAGCTGCAACTTCTGGATGTGCATCCATCAATTCTATCAATGGTTCCAACCAATGATGAGTGACTTCTACATCGCTATTTAGCAAAACATAATAATCTGCCTCAATCTCTTGAAGACAACGATTATATCCTTCTGCGAAGCCATAGTTCTTCTCCAATCGTAAAGTGTTTACCATCGGATAATGGGCTGTAATAAACTCTATTGATTCATCTGTCGAAGCATTATCAGCTACCCAAATATCCGCATCCATTCTAGAATAATCTATTACTGTTGGCAAATACTGTGCTAGCATTTTCAGCCCATTCCAATTTAAAATAACTATGGCTACTTTACTTTTCATATTATTATGCTAAAATTTCAGCTTTCAAAGCCGTTTTATCATGATTAAAATCACCTAATCGAACCTTAATCAATTGGTTATCAAAATCTTCTTTAGCTAAGGCTGGTGATAATTCAACTCGAATATAATTTTTGGTAAAACCATGCATAGCTTTTCCGACTGCAGATTTTTCAAATAATACCTCAGCCTCAGTACCTATATAATTAGAATAAAAATCTTGTGTTTTCTTATCACTTAAAGCAAGCAATTCCTTAACACGACGTTTCTTCTCCTTATCATCTACGACATAAGGAATAGAAAGCGCACTAGTACCAGGTCGTTCACTATATGGAAAAACATGTAATTGCGTTACAGGTAAACTTTCTAAAAAACGATAACATTCTTCAAAATATTCAGGTTTTTCCCCTCTACAACCTACCATTACATCCACACCTATAAATGCATCAGGCATAAACTTTTTAATAAGCTTTATTTTATGAGCAAACAAAGCACTATCATAACGACGATGCATAAGCTTCAAGACCTCATCACTACCACTCTGCAATGGAATATGAAAATGCGGCATAAAAGCCCTACTTGTAGAGCAATACTCTATTAATTCATCATCACAAAGGTCTGGTTCGAGACTACTAATACGAAAACGCTGAATTCCTTGTACTTGATCAAGTGCCTTAACCAAATCCAAAAAAGATTCATTCGTTGTTTCACCAAAATCTCCGATATTAACACCCGTCAACACTATTTCCTTTCCACCCTCTTCTGCAGCCTCCTCTGCTTGTTTTACCAATGAAACTATAGAAGGATTCCGCGAGAAACCTCTTGCATAAGGAATAGTACAATAAGTACAGAAATAGTTACAACCATCTTGCACCTTTAAAAAATACCGAGTACGATTACCGCGAGAACAACTTGGTTGGAAAGTTTTAATATCTTTAGTTCTTACACTATGATAACTATGCAAGTGTTCAGTATCCGTCGATTCTGAACGGTTCACCGACATATCAGAAGTCAACTGACCTGTAAAAGCATCATTGAGATATTGGATAAGATTAGCTTTTTCATTGCTTCCCAAAACTAAATCTACACCATCTATTTTACTTACCTTTTCTGACTCTAACTGAGCATAACAACCCGTTACCACTACGAAAGAGCCTGGATTCTCTCGTACCATACGATGGATTTGTTGGCGACATTTATGGTCTGCCATTTCTGTCACAGAACATGTATTAATAATACAAATATCCGCTTTCTCTCCTTTTTTTGCAGCATGAACTCCCATATCTTGAAGCATCTTTCCAAAAGTAGATGTTTCTGAAAAATTGAGTTTACAACCTAATGTATAATACGCTGCAGATTTACCCTGAAATGCACTAGTATCTATCATAAATGCAAAAATACAACAAATGAAGAATATAACCAAAGAAAAAAAACAAAAAAAGCCGCTGAAGACAATGTCTCCAGCGGTGTCTCAAATTTTCTGTTCGTGAGTAAAATTACTCAGCAGCAGCTGAATCAGTTGCAGCTGAATCAACAGCTACAGAATCAGCAGCTGAATCAACAGCTACAGTGTCAGAATCAGCACCTGCTGCAGGAGCCTGCTTACCATCGTTACAAGATGCAAAAGAGATAGCTGCGATAGCTACGAACATTAAAACTAATTTCTTCATTTTCTTTGCTTTTTTAAATCTGTAAAACAATCATTTGTTTATTAAAACGTTGCAAAGATAAGTATTTTTTAAATACCACGTACATTTTTTATAGACTTTTTTTAGGTGTTACCTGTAACTTTTTTATAACTTCTTAATTATCAACAACTTACCTACTCTAAACAAATGTTAAAACATATTTTCCATTTTGTGTACCTTCACAAAACGATTTATGGGAGGAACTTTAGAAATAAGTTCCTCCCATAATTTATCTAATGCTTGGGATTATTTTAATACTCACCCCATGCCTTAATATCTATATCATCAAGACTAATAGTACAGAATGCATTAATGAATGCACTTGCCAATCGGCTATTAGTAATCAAAGGCACATTCAAGTCGATAGCAGCACGACGAATCTTATATCCATTCGATAACTCACGAGAAGTTAAGTCTCTTGGTATATTTACGACCATATCTATTTCACGATTACGAAGCATATCAAGTGCTTGAGGTTTATTATCCTCATCTGATGGCCAATATACTAATGTATTCTCGATATTATTCTCGAAAAGATATTTGCTGGTACCTGGAGTAGCATACAATTTATAACCATGTTCTACTAAAACTTTAGCAGCATCAAGCATTTCAGCCTTCTGCTTAGCACCACCAGTAGACAACAAAATATTTTGCTTTGGTATACGCTGTCCTACACTCAACATACTCTTCAAAAGAGCAGTATTAGAATCATCGCCTAAACAACCTACTTCACCAGTTGAATTCATATCTACACCCAACACTGGGTCAGCTTTCTGCAAACGGTTGAAAGAGAATTGACTTGCCTTTATACCTACATAATCCAAATCAAAGAGATTCTTACT
The DNA here is from genome assembly GCF_022024235.1 of Segatella baroniae B14. GTDB lineage: Bacteria > Bacteroidota > Bacteroidia > Bacteroidales > Bacteroidaceae > Prevotella > Prevotella bryantii. The sequence continues at coordinate 516,293 of NZ_CP091799.1, read as the reverse complement.
TGGCTTTTCTACAGGAAGACCTAACATAACTTTAGTAGCAAGTTCTATGAAGTTAATCTTCAGCACCTTACTTACAAATGGGAAAGATCGAGAAGCACGAAGATTACATTCAATAACCAAAATATCGTTATCACGAGCCATAAACTGGATATTGAAAGGACCACTAATATGCAATTCTTTGGCAATCTGTCTACTTACTCGTTTTATACGACGAACTGTTTCAACATAAATCTTCTGTGGAGGGAACTGGATTGTAGCATCACCTGAATGAACACCAGCAAACTCGATGTGCTCACTAATTGCATATGCCAAGATTTCACCATTCTTAGCTACAGCGTCCATCTCTATTTCCTTAGCATGCTCAATGAACTTACTAACCACAACAGGATGATCTTCACTAACATTAGCAGCCAATTGCAAGAAACGCTTCAACTCATCTTCATTAGAGCAAACGTTCATCGCTGCACCAGAAAGAACATAAGAAGGTCTTACCAATACAGGGAAACCTACTCGCTTAACAAATACGTCAATATCATCCATACTTGTCAATGCACTCCACTCTGGCTGATTAATATTATTCCTTGTCAACATAGCGGAGAACTTCGCACGGTCCTCTGCATTGTCTATATCTTTGGCAGCTGTACCCAAAATAGTAACATGCTGCTCATCAAGATACATAGCCAAATTATTAGGAATCTGACCACCAGTACTAACGATCACACCATGAGGAGCTTCAAAATCTATAACATCCATGACACGCTCAAAAGTCAATTCGTCGAAATAGAGACGGTCACACATATCATAATCTGTACTTACGGTCTCAGGATTATAGTTAATCATTACAGAACGATAACCTTCCTTGCGAATTGTATTCAAAGCCTGAACACCACACCAGTCAAATTCAACAGAACTACCAATACGATAAGCACCACTACCTAGAACGATAATAGACTTCTTATCATTTTCATAATTGATATCACTCTTTACACCGGCATAAGTAACATACAGATAATTAGTCTGAGCTGGATATTCCGCTGCTAGCGTATCTATCTGCTTTACTACAGGAAGAATACCATAGGTCTTACGAAGATTTCTAACAACCAACTGGGCCTTATGCATATTATGAATTTCCTGTTCCAAGCCAACAGCACGTGCTATCTGAAAATCTGTAAAACCATATACCTTAGCTTGACGAAGCAAATCCTTATCCAAGACATTGATAGAAGTACACTTTTTGAGTTGCTGATCAATATCGATGATATGCTTCAACTTTTCTAGGAACCACTTATCAATCTTGGTTAAATCGTGAATCTGATCGACAGTATATCCCTTTTGCATAGCCTTAGAAATAACAAAGACACGCTTATCTGTTGGATCTTGAAGAGCAGCATCAATATCTTCAATTTCAAGCTCTTTATTTTCTACGAAGCCATGCATACCCTGACCGATCATACGAAGTCCCTTCTGAATAGCCTCCTCAAATGAGCGACCTATGGCCATTACCTCACCCACAGACTTCATAGAAGAGCCCAACTCACGATCTACACCACGGAACTTAGAAAGGTCCCAACGAGGTATTTTACATACGACATAGTCTAAAGCTGGTTCAAAAAAAGCAGATGTAGTTTTGGTTACAGAGTTCTTTAGTTCAAACAATCCGTAGCCCATACCCAATTTAGCTGCAACAAAAGCCAAAGGATAACCTGTCGCTTTTGAAGCCAAAGCTGAAGAACGACTCAAACGAGCATTAACTTCTATTACACGATAATCTTCACTATTTGGATCGAATGCATACTGTACGTTACACTCACCAACTATACCTATATGGCGAACTATCTTGATTGAAAGTGCACGTAATTTATGATATTCACTATTAGTCAAAGTTTGGGATGGAGCAATAACAATACTTTCACCTGTATGAATACCAAGCGGGTCAAAGTTTTCCATATTACATACGGTAATACAGTTGTCATATCGGTCACGTACCACTTCATACTCTATTTCTTTCCAACCCTTCAAGCTCTTTTCTACAAGTACCTGTGGTGAAAAAGAGAAAGCCTTCTCTACAAGGATATTTAATTCCTCTTCATTATCTGCAAAACCAGAACCTAAGCCACCCAAAGCATAAGCAGCACGGATAATAACAGGATAACCTACTTCCTTTGCAGCTTTTCTTGCTTGCTCAATATTTTCACAAGCCTCACTTTTAATGGTCTTAACATTGATTTCATCAAGTTGTTCTACAAAAAGTTCGCGGTCTTCCGTGTTCATAATAGCTTGTACAGGAGTACCAAGCACCTTAACATTATATTTTTTCAGAACACCACTCTGCTCTAATTCAACACCACAGTTCAAAGCTGTTTGCCCACCAAAAGAGAGCAAAATTCCATCTGGTTTTTCTTTCTGAATAACACGTTCTACAAAATATGGCTGAACAGGCAAGAAATAAATCTGATCAGCAACACCTTCAGAGGTTTGGACAGTAGCAATATTTGGGTTAATCAATACAGTTTCAACCCCTTCCTCACGTAAAGCTTTGAGTGCCTGAGAACCAGAGTAATCAAACTCTCCTGCCTCACCAATTTTGAGCGCACCAGAACCTAAGAGGAGAACCTTTTTAATATTTTCGTCTTTCATTTAATGATTTTCTTACGATAAACTTTTAAAAAATTCACTAACACATTACCAAGGGATTACTTTCCCAACTCGTCCACAAACTTGTCAAACATAAATTCTGTATCAATCGGACCAGCACAAGCTTCTGGATGGAACTGACTACTAAACCAAGGATTTGTCTTATGTCGAACACCCTCATTAGAGCCATCATTCATGTTAACAAATAATTCTTCCCAATCAGCACCAAGAGTCTTTGCATCTACAGCATAACCATGGTTTTGCGTCGTAATATAACAATTATTTGTACCAACAAGACGAACAGGCTGATTATGACTACGATGGCCATATTTCAACTTATAGATGGTTGCGCCACCAGCTTTTGCCAATAATTGATTACCCATACAAATACCACAGATAGGTTTGCGACTAGCACTCATCTGCTTACGAATGATTTCGACCGCATCATTACACATATCAGGATCACCAGGTCCATTAGCCAAGAATAAGCCATCAAAATCCATATCAGTATAGTCATAATTCCAAGGAACACGAATTACTTCTACACCTCTATTAATAAGACAACGTATAATATTAGCCTTTACACCACAATCTACAAGAACTACCTTTTTACCGGCACCTTCATTGTATCTTATGATTTCTTTGCAACTCACCTGATCTACAAAATTTACACCTTCATACTGTGCATCTGGGATATTATCAGGATCATCATCAAAAATAATCTTACCCATCATCACACCATGCTCACGAAGCACCTTTGTCAGCTCACGTGTATCAATACCAGTAATACCTGGAACATGCTCACGTTTCAACCATTCGCTAAGACTCTCTGCTGCATTCCAATGACTATAGTTCTGACTATAATCACTAACAATAAGAGCTGAAGCGTAAATTTTGTCACTCTCCATAAATGTAGGAAGACCATTTTTCTCAAAAGAGAACTCTGGTACTCCATAATTACCTACCAATGGGAATGTAAGTGTCATCAACTGGCCAGCATATGAAGGATCCGTCAAACTCTCAGGATAACCCATCATTGCGGTGTTAAATACAACCTCTCCGGCAACAGGAGCATCATAACCAAAGCTCTTGCCGTGGAATTTTGTACCGTCTGATAAGACTAAAGTTACGTTTTTCATTTATCTCGTTTAAATTCTAAATTTTATTCGTTTTGGTAGACTTTCTCAACGTAGTTGACAAAAGCTAAATTGCAATTTTTAGTACCTCCAGGAGTTGGGTATTTACCCGTAAAGTACCAATCTCCCTTATGATTTGGTATCGCAGAATGAAGTCCTTCTATACTCTGAAATACTAATTCTATAGGGGTTGTTACGCCATCAGGTCTAAGCATTTCAACAATCTTCTCATTAATCTGCTCTATTGTAAATGGTTTATAGATACCACGGACAGCATTTTGCATCTCTTCCTTTGGCTTTTTAAGCTCATTTTGACAATCATGATAAACATTTTCAATTACATACTGCATATGATTATCTTTTAATAATTCAATAGCAGCACGGAATACACAAAATTCTTCCAAATGAGGCATATCTATACCATAATAGTCAGGATATCTTATTTGAGGTGCAGAACTTACCATTATCATTTTCTTTGGATGTAAACGATCCAAAATACGTAGAATACTTTCTTTTAAAGTCGTACCACGGACAATACTGTCATCAATAATAACTAAGTTATCAGTATATGGTTCTATTGAGCCATAAGATACATCATATACATGACTAGCCAAATCGTTTCTTGATTCACCTTCAGAAATGAAAGTACGTAACTTAATATCTTTCCATGCCACTTTCTCCGAACGAACAAATTCTCCAAGAATCTGCTCTAATTCTTGATGCGTTGGCTGATGATCAAGTGATTCTATAGCTTCTAGCTTCTTCCTGTTCAAATACTCTTTAAAACCGTCGAGCATACCATAGTAAGCAACTTCCGCCGTATTAGGTATATATGAGAATACAGTATGCTTAGTATCATAATTCACAGCTTTCAGAATTGGCTCAGTAAGTTGTTCTCCCAACTTCTTACGCTCTTTATAAATATCTGTATCAGAACCTCGACTAAAATATATTCGTTCAAAAGAACAAGCCTGCTTTTCTTTAGGCTCTAATATTTTCTGAATAGAGCATTCTCCCTTTTTATTGACCATCAAAGAAGTACCAGGCTCCAATTCCAAAATTTCATCACATTCCAAGTCAAAGGTTGTCTGCAGCACAGGACGCTCACTTGCCAAAACAATAATCTCATCATTCTTGTAATAGAAAGCCGGGCGAATACCCCATGGATCACGCATAGCAAACATCTCACCAGAACCAGTAAGACCACATACTACATATCCTCCATCAAAATCTTTCATCGTTGTTTTGAGGACATTGCTCATATCTACATGATCTTCGATATAACTAGTAATTGCTGTCTTTTCTAAGCCCTTACTTTTGGCATCAACAAAATTTCGCTCAACTTCTCGGTCTAGCCTATGCCCCATCAATTCTAACAATATATATGTATCACTATAAATACGAGGACACTGACCCTGTTCTGTAAGCTGATCGAAAATTTCATCAACATTGGTCATATTGAAATTTCCACAAAAACAAAGATTTTTTGCACGCCAATTATTTCTTCTCAAGAAAGGATGAGTATATTGAATACCGCTTTTTCCAGTAGTAGAATATCTAAGATGCCCCATAAAAACTTCTCCTGCAAAAGGAAGATTTTCCTTTGCAAAAGAAGCATCTGCCAACTGCTCTGGAGTTACATCTTTATAGTTATCCTTGAGATTACCAAAAATTTCAGTAATCGCATTACTACCCATAGCCCTTTCACGGAACATATATTCCTTACCTGGTTCTGAGTTTAATTTAACGCATGCCATACCAGCACCTTCTTGACCACGGTTATGCTGTTTCTCCATCATCAGATAGAGCTTATTCAGACCGTACATCCAAGTGCCATATTTTTGTTGATAATACTCAAGAGGCTTAAGTAGTCTTATCAAAGCTACGCCACAATCTTCATGTAATGGTTCCACTTCTAAAATTCCTATTTTATTAATATAATCTTGTTCTATTACGTATATATACAGACGGAGCCTGCTACTCTACGGTAACAGACTTCGCTAAATTTCTTGGTTGATCCACATTCTTACCTTTACAAACTGCTACGTGATAAGCCAACAACTGCAGAGGGATAGTAGCAATTAATGGCTCTAAGCATTCCAAAGTTTCTGGTAATTCTATAACCTCATCTGCAATTTTGGATATAGTATCATCGCCCTTTGTAACCAATGCTATAACTCTGCCTTTTCTTGCCTTAACTTCTTGAATGTTAGAGAGTATTTTCTCATACATCTCATTATGAGTTGCAATAACAACACAGGGCATATCTGAATCTATCAAGGCAATAGGACCATGCTTCATCTCTGCGGCTGGATAGCCCTCAGCATGAATATAGCTGATTTCCTTTAACTTTAATGCCCCCTCAAGAGCAACAGGATAACTAAAACCACGTCCTAAATAGAGAAAGTTGCGAGCATAGGTGAATGTCTGACTCAATTCTGCAATTCTATCATTTTCCTGAAGAACTTCTCTGATCTTATCAGGTATTTCACATAAACCTTTTATTATACATTTATAATCTTCATCACAGATAGTATTCTTTTCACGAGCTATACAAAGTGCCAACAATGTCAACACCGTAACCTGTCCTGTGAATGCTTTTGTTGATGCTACTCCTATTTCTGGACCTACATGTATATAGGTACCTGTATCCGTAGCCCTAGGAATACTAGAACCTATGGCATTACATACACCATAAATAAAAGCTCCTTTTTCTTTTGCCAACTTTACAGCCGCAAGAGTATCAGCAGTTTCCCCACTTTGCGATATTGCAATAACAACATCGTCGGAAGTCACAACTGGATTACGATATCTAAATTCTGATGCATATTCTACTTCTACAGGTATACGACAATAGGTTTCTATCATCTGTTTACCTATCAAAGCAGCGTGCCAACTTGTACCACAAGCAACTATAATTATTCGTTTGGCACTAAGCAACTGTTTTTTATAATCGATTATAGCACTTAACGTAACTTGTTGCTTATCTAGGCTAATTCGTCCACGCAAACAGTTAGTAAGGCATTCTGGCTGTTCAAATATTTCTTTTAACATAAAGTGAGGGAAACCACCTTTTTCGATTTGCCCTAACGCTATATCTACTGTTTTTACCTCGGGATTTAAATCTACATTGTGAATATCAACAACCTTTAAAGGCTCTCCCAAACGTAAAACCGCAATATTACCATCCTCCAAATATACAACTTGATCCGTAAATTCTACTATAGGACTAGCATCAGAACCTAAAAAGAATTCTTGATTATCCTTTCCTATGCCTACAACAAGAGGAGACTGTTTACGTGCTGCTATAATTTGATGGGGATTATTCTTGTCTAGAATAGCAATTGCATAAGCACCAATAACTTGCTTCAAAGCAACTTGAACGGCAGAAAGAAGATCCAGATTCTTTTTTATCTCAATAAACTCTATCAATTGTATTAAGACTTCAGTATCAGTTTCTGAACGAAATTCAACCCCCTCAGCTATAAGATTTTTCTTAATCTCAGCATAATTCTCTATAATTCCATTATGAATTATAGCTAATTTTTTTGATTCTGAATAATGAGGATGTGCATTCGTTGAAGAAGGTTCTCCATGAGTAGCCCATCTTGTATGAGCTATACCAACTTTACCTGTTATATCCTTATCGCTGCAAAAATTTTCTAAATCATCAACTTTTCCTTTTGTCTTATAGACATTAAGATCGTCATTTGAATTAATCAATGCTACACCAGCCGAATCATAGCCTCGATATTCTAAGCGTTTCAGACCCTTTATAAGAACAGGATAGGCTTCACGATTTCCTAAATATCCAACGATTCCGCACATATACTCTATTTTATCTAAATATATTAACTAATAATGAAGATAACGAAGTCACAATTCCTACTACCGAAAACCAGATAGATGTTGTACTTCCTATACTAGAACTTCTTGCCTTCACCTTATTCGGTTCAACATATAAAATATCATTTTGCTGAAGATAAAAATAAGGAGAATTAATCAAATTTGCATCATTTAAATTCAAACGATGAATACTCTTCTCACCATTAACATCTTCTCGAATAAGCATTATATTATTTCGCTTACCATATATTGTAAGATCACCCGCAGAAGCGATAGCTTCAATAACACTCATCTTCTCTGTTGTAACAGGTATTACACCGGGCCGACTTACCTCACCGATTAGAGTTACACGATAGCTGGCCATTCTGACTGTAACAATCGGTTTTTCTGAAGATGCCAAATATGGAGCAACTTTTATTTTAATCAAATCCTCACATTGGGTCTTAGTAAGACCTGCTACATGAATTCTACCAACAACAGGAAAATTAATATTTCCATTATTATCCACCAGATAAGCTTGCAAAAAGCCACTACCACCCGATTCACCAAGTTGGCCACTTGTACCAACAGTATTAGAAACAGAAAGATTAAATGGAGCTGATGCAAGTGGATCTGAAGTTATTACCGTAATAGTCAACTGATCCTTAGGCATAATTTTTGCATCATAAAGCATCTTTGATGCGGCAAGACTAATTTCGTCGGCATTTTGAAAATAAGCTACTTGTCTACTCATTGAACAACTGTTCAAAAAAAGCAGCAAAGTGAACATAGCCACGAAGAAACTTACCTGTTTTTTCATACCTCAAAGATAAATCATTATAATCTCTGCAAAAGTACTGCTATTTTTTTAAAAAAACAAATCTTTTTATTGAAAATATTCTTCTATATACGATAAATGAAAGCAAATAAAACTTATCCTTTACAAGACGTCAAAAAAAGAGCAGGATAAATATTACCCTGCTCCTCTATTACTTTTACAGCTCTATATTAATAGAACTTAAAGTATCTACGTGCATTGTTGTAAGAGATGTCCTCTACCATACGAGCAAGAGACTCTTTATCATTAGGAAGTAGACCATTCTCTACATCATTACCAAGAATGTTACAAAGAAGACGACGGAAGTACTCATGACGAGGATAGCTCAAGAATGAGCGAGAGTCTGTCAACATACCTACGAAACGACTCAACAAACCAAGAACTGACAAAGAATTAATCTGACGGGTCATACCATCAAGTTGATCATTAAACCACCAACCAGAACCAAACTGAATCTTACCAGGCTCTGAACCATCCTGGAAGTTACCAAGCATAGTTGCAATAACTTCATTAGCACATGGATTCAAAGTATAAAGAATGGTACGTGTCAACTTACCTTCCATATTCAATTCATTGAGGAAATGACTCATAGCTGCAGCAGTAGTAAACTCACCAATAGAATCGAAACCGGTATCAGCACCAAGCTTGTTATACATTAATGTGTTATTATCACGAATAGCACCATAGTGATACTGCTGTGTCCAACCTGCATCATAATCCATCTCACCACAAACTTTCAAGAACGCATGTTTGTACTGACGTATTTCCAATACAGAAAGTTGCTGACCACGAAGAGCCTTTTCGAAAATTGTTTCTATCTGAGAATCTGTATAAGGCTCATCATAGAACTCCTCGATACCATGATCGCTCAGTTTACAACCATTTTCAGCAAAGAAGTCATGACGCTTCTGAAGAGCATCTACCATTGACTTAAAGCTATTAACATCAATACCACTAACTTCAGACAAGGTCTTCATGTATGCTGCAAATTCAGGCTTTTCAATATTCATAGCCTTATCTGGACGCCAAGCAGGAATCATCTTAATTTCGAAACCACTCTCACGTGTCATCTTATGCCAACGAAGGTCATCTACAGGATCATCAGTTGTACATACGCACTCTACATGATAGTGACGCATCAAGCCACGTGCACTAAACTCTGGTAATTTTAATTTTTCATTACACTCGTCAAAGATTTCACGAGCAGTAGCTGGGCTCAACAATTTATCAATACCAAAAGCAGTTTTCAACTCAAGGTGAGTCCAGTGATAAAGTGGGTTACGGAAAGTATATGGAACGGTTTCAGCCCATTTTTCAAATTTTTCCCAGTCTGAAGTATTTTTGCCTGTACAATAATCTTCAGAAACACCATTAGAACGCATAGCACGCCACTTATAGTGATCACCGCCAAGCCAAAGTTCTGTAATGCTATTAAATTTGTAATCCTCAGCTACCATCTGTGGTACAAGATGACAGTGATAGTCGATAATAGGCATCTTAGCCGCATGATTGTGGAAAAGATCCTGCGCTGTTTTAGTATCAAGCAGGAAATTTTCATCCATAAATTGTTTCATTTCTTATCTTTTTGTTTTAAGAGTTTAATAATTCTGTTAGCCTTTAAGTTATTATGGGCAAATATACTGATTTTTTTTGGTATATGTACGGATTTTAACTATCTTTGCAAAGATTTTCTACGAAAACGATAACGTAGATTATTCTTCTGGCAAATATGTCTGGTATTATTTATATATGTGATAAATTATGAATTTAACGAGAAACGACAAGGTACTACTTATTTATACAGGTGGCACAATAGGTATGGGAAAAAATCCTCTTACAGGCGCTTTAGAGCCACTAGATTTTAAACATTTAGTAAAAGCTATGCCTGAAATTTCTTCAGTAGATACCGAAATTGACGTTTATCAGTTTACATCTCCTATAGATTCTTCTGACATGAATCCACGTGTTTGGGCACAAATCGTAAGAATAATCTCCGAGAAATATAATGATTATGATGGATTTGTCATTTTGCATGGTACCGACACAATGGCCTATACCGCATCTGCACTTTCATTCATGCTTGAAAATCTTACAAAACCAGTCATATTAACAGGGAGCCAGTTGCCAATGGGACAACTTCGCACTGACGGACGAGAAAATGTACTAACAAGCATAGAAATAGCTTCTGCTCATCATGAGGATGGCACTCCTATTGTTCCTGAAGTTTGTATCTACTTTAACGGACGACTTCTTCGTGGCAACAGATCTACAAAATTCAATGCTGAAGGTTTTAGTGCATTTGAAACCTATAACTTTGGACATTTAGGTGAGGCGGGTGTGAACATACACTACAATGAAAATATTATGCTCAAGCCTGATTATAGCAAGAATATGATACCTCATATTTCCATGGATCCGAATGTCATCGTTTTCTCCCTATTCCCTGGTATACAAGAAAAAATTTTCCATCCCATTCTTGAAGCAGGCGATATCAGAGCTATTGTCATGAGAAGTTTCGGAAGCGGAAACGCACCTCAAAGTGAATGGCTGATAAAAATGCTTAAGAAAGCAACCTCGCGAGGTATCATTATTATGAATATTAGCCAATGCTCTGAGGGCGCGGTAGAGATGAATAGATATGAAACTGGATATCAGCTAAAAGAAGCTGGTGTAATTAGTGGGTATGATAGCACTGTCGAAGCAGCTGTAACCAAACTCATGCACCTACAAGCTAGATTTAACGATCCACATATTATCCGCACATGTATGTCAAGAGCACTCGCTGGCGAAATAACTCTTTAAAAACAAATTATCTAACAATATACTTATAATTATAATGCTTTTACAATGCTTGACAACTACATAATGTCATCAAGTATTGTAAAAGCATTTTAAATATTTATCAATACATCAAAATTGCTAAATAATAACCCTTGTTTTATGATAGTTTTCCCTAAATTCACTAGGGCTACAATTTTTTTTCTTCTTAAATATACGATTAAAATTACTCAAATTATTAAAGCCACATTCTGTGCAAATTTCATTCACACTCTTATTCGTATCCAATAGTAGTCGAGAGCTCTTGCTTAACCGCATATCAATAATATAATCGCTTAGTGTAGTACCTGTATGTGCTTTAAAAAATCTAGAAAAAGCACTAGGTGCCATACCAGCCATATCTGCAAGCAATGCGAGGCGAAGATCTTCTGTATAATGATTAGCAATATAGTCTTTTATCGTCATAATGATACAACTATCTGTCTCCATTGCTACTTTAGCATCACTTGAAGAAGAAAGCATTCGCGCTGTATCACACTTAGAAAGTTCATACAATATTGTAAGGAACTGATTAACAGAATAAAAACCATCTTTTATTGAACTTATTTTATCTAACAAAGAATAAACACCAACAATAGCAGACAACGGAAAGCACAATCCTCTTTTTGCTTTCTCCATCATTAGCCTTATACTCTTATATGGATTTCTATTCAATAACGAATCTGTTTCAAAATCTAGATCAAATTGTATAGTTATTTCACGAATATCCTCACTTTTACAGTGATACAACTCCCAAACATGTTCTAATTTTGGTGACGTAATCAAAACCAAGTCATAATCTCCTATAACTTCTTGAGAATCACCAACTATACGACGCATTCCTGAAGCATTAGCTACAAAATTGAGTTCAAAAACTTCATGATTATGTATAGGATAAGTAAACTCCATCTTGTGACGATCTGCGATATAAAGAATATCACTTCCCACAAGTGGAGTTACTTCATGTATTACGCGATGTTGTTTATCATCCATACGCGATAATTAAATATTTTTTAAAAAGGCAATGCCTTTAATATATCGTGCATTTTTTGTTTCGTTGTAATCGTTGTTGGAACAAGAGGCAATCTCAATTCATTCTTAATTAGCCCCATGTCGTTAAGAAGGGCTTTAACACCTGCAGGATTACCCTCAACGAACAACAAACTATAGAGTTCGGTAAACATATGATGAATTCTTCGAGCAGGCTCATATTCACCTTTAAACTCAAGACGTATCATTTTAGAAAAAGGTTTCGGTACAGCATTTCCAATTACAGATATTACACCAACAGCACCACTTGCTACCATAGAGAATGTCAATGCATCGTCACCACTAATAACATCAAAAGTATCAGGTTTATTCTTGATTATCTCATCAACCTGCTCTAGACTTCCACTAGCTTCTTTAATAGCTATAATGTTAGAAAAGTCTTTTGCCAAACGAACCGTAGTTTCAGGCTTCATATTCACTCCTGTGCGACCTGGAACGTTATACATAACTATAGGAAGTGGACTAACTTCTGCAATAGCTTTAAAATGCTGATAAAGACCTTCTTGAGATGGTTTATTGTAATATGGACATATACTTAAAATACCATCAATGCCACTCCAGTCGCTGTTTTTTATTTCCTCAACCACAGCAGCAGTATTATTTCCACCACAATACTTAAGGATAGGGATTCTACCATTATCAACCTGTTTTATTACCTCTGTAATTTTATCTTTTTCCTCACTTGTTAAACAAGGAGCCTCACCTGTTGTAGCAAGGATACAAAGAAAATCTGCACCATTTTCGATTTGGTACTCTACTAGGCTTCTCAGAGATTGGTAATCTACCGACCCGTCTTCATTAAAGGGTGTAACAAGGGCTATTCCTAACCCTTTGAAAATGTTCTGTCCCATATTATAGTTCCTATTACAAAATCGCTTGCAAAAATACAACAATTATATCAATTCGCAAAAGAAATTAAATATTTTCTTTCAAAACAAACGTTTATAATCGTTTTTTGTTTAAATTATGAATAATTTCGCTTCTATCAACAATCTATTTGATTAATGGCTACCTATGTAAAGGAATAGCATTCCCAACAATACAAGAGCCAAGTCTATAATCTTAGATTTCAAGTTCTTTTCATGGAATAACCACGCTCCAAATAAGAAACTAACAACTACACTACCACGCCTAACCATCGATACAATCGAAATCATAGCACCATCAAGGCTTAACGCATAGAAATAGACAAAATCTGCAGCACTTAAAAATATTGAAATAAATACAATACACCAATTCCAATGAAATTTAGTTTGAGGGAAAAGTGGTTTTCCACCTCTAAAACGAGCAAATGGACGAAAAACGGCTATTAGTAAAACTACTCCCATCATCAGCATTTGGTAAAAATTATACCAACTCTGAACCATCATCTTATCAAGACCGACTCCTCCATTTTCTGGGCTAGCCATAAGATATTTATCATATAAACCACTAATAGCACCTACTATAGCAGACAAGACAATACAAAAAATCCAAACATTATGTTTAAAGTCTATTCCTTCTTTTTTACTACTTCTACTCAGCATGAAAAAAGAAGCTACTGCTAAAAAAACACCTATCCACTGCCATATATTCAGTTGTTCCTGAAAAATCAACAAAGCCCCCACCAAAACCATAACTGGACGAGTAGCATTGATTGGCCCATAAATCGTTAGTGGCACATGCTTCATGCCGAAATAGCCTAATATCCAACTTGTAAGCACGATAATACTCTTCAAAACTATATAGAAGTGATCTGACAGACTGCCTGTAGCCACATGAAAGATGCTACCATCAAGAAAGCTACTAAAATAAGACATACCTATAAAAGGCATAAAAATTAAAGTTGAGAACAACGTGTTAAGAAAAAGCACGGTGATCACAGCATTACCCTGCAAAGCCTTCTTTTTGAAGGCATCATAAAATCCCAGCAATGTGGCTGAGAGAAAAGCTAATAATAACCACATGATTAAAAATTATCTATTATGCAAACCTACTCTGAGGTTACCTATCAATATTCTACTTTCTCTAAAAACAAAGCATTTCCTGGCATAGACTCACCAGCTTTACTACGATTTCCTTCATGAAGAATAACCCGCAAATCATCTAGCGTGATCTTATGACGTCCAAGAAGAAATAATGTACCTACCACAGCACGAACCATATTACGTAAGAAGCGGTTTGCGGTAATCGTAAGATACCAGCTAGTAGGAGAAGTCTGAACCCACTTGCATTCTGTTACATCGCACAAAGTTGTTTTATTGTCTGCACCTGCTTTACAAAATGCTGCAAAATCTTGATGCTCCATAATTATTTTTCCTCCTTCATTCATCAAATCAAAGTCGAGAGGATAATGAGTCTCCAAAGAATAAAAGCGCAAAAAGGATTTTTGTCTGTATGAATATAATAATGATACGTACGCCATTTTGCAGAAAATCGCGCATGCATATCAGACTCAACAGGATAAACATCACTCACAGAGATATCTCTAGGTAAAATGCGATTGATACGATAAACAATTTGTTTGCACTTACTTTCATCTAATAGAGGAAACTCTTCTTCTGAAAGTTCAAAATGGGCAGCCATCTGTCTCGCATGAACCCCAGCATCAGTTCTACCTGCTCCTACAACTTCTATTTCAAAATCATTTGACTTTAATAGTAGAAAACTTCGAAGAGACAAAGCTAATGCGTGTTGTAGCTCAGCCTGAACAGAATTACCATTTGGTTGTATTTGCCATCCATGATAATTGGTACCATCATAAGCAAATATTATAAAATATCTATGCATATGGTTGCAAAGGTAATATTATTTTTTGATTAATACAAATTTCTTAATGGCCATATAAAAAGACAAAATCGCAACATAGAGTAAAAAGACTTGAAATTTACTTATATACACATGGTTTATCATGGCTCCAGGAAGAGAAGCAACAAAAGATACTACTTTATTTAATATCTCTACCATTTCTTCAACTACAATATACAACTTTTGAGCAAAAACAGTAAATGGAAGCAACAGATATACCCCTAACATTCCATAAAGAATTATGGTTGATAATGGAATTACTAACAAACTTAAAAAAATCCCATAACACGACCACTGTCCAAAATAATACAAGGTTAATGGTAATGTCGCAATTTGTGCAGATAACGAAACAAGAAGTATACTTCCTACTTTATTATGAATATTTGGCGTCAAAAGTATAATACCCATTACTGCCATACACGACATTTGAAATCCAACATCAAAAAGTGACTGAGGATTACATAGGAGCATTAATATTGCAGCAAAAGACAAGCTATTAAGAGAAAAGCCTTTTCTATCGGCAATATGCATGAGCATACATAATGAAAGCATTATAGCAGACCGAACTACAGATGCTGACATACCTACTAATATTACAAATGCCCATATTGCCAAAAGTATAAACAGTTGACTTTGCCAACGATTTTTGGGAAACAAAAGCAAGAGTACACCTATTAAAATTGATAAATGTAACCCTGATAGTGCTAAAAGATGAGAACTACCTGCTGCAGAAAAATCATTTTTTTGCTCTTTACTCAAATATGATTTATCTCCCAAAGTCATTGCTGCGATAATAGCAAAACTTGGTGAATAATCATGATTGCTAATATGTAGCAATAATTTATGACGTAATTTTAAAGCATACACACGAAGTCGCATTAATCCACTTACGGCAGATAGCGATACGCTTGCTTTTATCCAGTTATCCTTATAAATAAAAGCGCCATCATATAATAATGCATGCACTATTACCCCATCACCCTCATGAATACGTCGCCATTTCTCCAGCAACCGATCTCGAAGGATACTAATATTAAAAGTCTGACCTACGTTTTGCCCATCCAACACTAGAAGCTTTGTTCTTACAACCTTACCATGTATAGAAGGTTCCTGAGCTACTATAGCTTGACAATAATCAAGCTGGTCATATTTTGTGCTAAATAGTTGATTCTGTTGTAGACACATTCTCCAACCTGCTACAGAAAAAGCCAAGAGAAATATCAAGAGACTTTGTGCTAATTGTAATTTTCGACAAAAGCTCAAGACAACAAAACCAACTGAACACACCAAAACGATAAGCATCCATACTTCAGTGGAAACACCCCTTCCCAGATAATCTGCAAGATAAATACCAACTATTATAAATAATAGTACTCTGAGAAGGGGACATTTTTCTATTTCAGATTCTTCCATTATTTAATGATTATCCCCCTTGTAAGAAAATAACATTTTTAGTTATCTTCCTCTTCCCTATTATTTGTCGCCAACACTTTAAGATGATAATGACTTCCGTCAAAATTAACGCTCATTACCTTGGGTCTGCTATTGGAATCTTCAGGACTTAAAGCCAAAGCCACATGTCCCATGGTTCGTCTTAGATTTACTTCGACACATTCATTAATTCCATATTCTTCTGCAGATTCTGAAAGTGCATACACCATCATATCAACTCCAAATACACCAACATACACATTTTTAAGCTCTTTTTGCATAACTTGGATAATACGATTTTGAATATCAATCAACCTATCTTTACTAATATAAGGTTCCATCATCTTTATTTTTTGACTTTCAGAAGCCAAAACATTACCTACATATGCACCATTCACTGTATCAAACAAAGACAATCCACAATATTCGATATGACCATCAGCATGCGCTTCGAACTCCATACCAAAATCCTTTACCCTAGAATACATAGGTTCTACAGCAATTCCACCTTGTTTGCGTATAACATTATCTGCCCATCTTAACTGCAGTTCATCACCATCAATATGAAAACGAATACCACGACCACTAGAACTCCAAGGAGCTTTTAACACACTTTTCTTCATTTGGGAAGTCACTTCCTTAACACTCTCCAGAGAGAAACAATACTTTGAGTATTTTTGTAAATGCTCGACTGCCCACTCTCTACTACTTACCTTTCTAATTTTCTCCAAAGTAGTATCACTTGGAAGATAATGCGCAAGTTGCGGACATTTTGTCTGCAATTGGTACTTCAAAGATAAGTCCCATCCCCAGGCACAAACCTGCAAATTCTTTTCCCCTACAATTTCATCAAAATGTTCAGATAGTTGATCAATTGTAAGAAATTCAACGACTATGCTATATCCTAATCTCTTGACACGTTGAATAGCTAAGTCGATATCATCAACCAACACCAAATCACCTTCTTTCGCCCATAATGCAGGAATAAAAGCTAAATCAGAGCGTAGTTCCCTTGCAGCATGTGGAGCTGTAAAACCTTTCTTGTTAGCTGCCAAAGCTAGATCATGCTCCGGATTGAATATATGTAATGTCATAATCATCTTTATTTAGAATGCAAAGGTAACAATTTCTGCGCAGAAAAATACTATCTATAATAAAAAAGAAAACACCTGGAGAATTGATATATCCTTATCACTTTCAAAATTTAACTAGTAAAAATTATACAAAGTGAAAAGAAAACAATTATTTTCTTTTTTTTAAAAAGTAAATAAATTTGGTCGCTTATTTTTTTGATAGCTTTACAAACAACGAAGAATAAGATTAGTTAAAGTTTTACAAATATTTATTTATTCAACAAAAACTATCTTGGGAGTGATCTTAGGATGGTTAAAACTAAGAACAAATAGCACTAAAAATTAAGCTCAGATAACTGAGTACAACAAAAGGATGTTAGCCGAGAAGGCTGATATCCTTTTATTTTTTTATTTCAAATTATAAAAAAATGCCAATTCTATTTGGAAAAAACCTTTTAATTTGTATTTTTGTAATAGTAACAATATTCTAAAATTACAATTTAATAATATGGCAACACCACATAACACAGCATCTATAGGCGAAATTGCGGAAACTGTCATCATGTCAGGAGATCCATTACGCGCAAAATTTATGGCTGAAAAATTTCTTGAAAACGCAACTCTGTTTAACACCACTCGAAATATGTTTGGTTACACTGGCACTTATAAAGGTAAAAAAGTCAGCATCATGGGACATGGTATGGGTATGCCATCTATTGGTATATACACACATGAACTATATCACTTTTATGGAGTAAAACAGATTATCCGAGTAGGAACAGCAGGCTGCATACAACCAGGTATAAATATTGGTGATATTGTTATAGCCCAAGCAGCTTGTACTGATTCTAACTATATTAATAATTTTTTAGACATACCTGGTACATTTGCACCTATAGGAAATTTCGACCTCTTAACTGCCGCTGCCAAATCAAGTAAGGATATGAATATCCCTTACCATGTTGGCAATATACTATCTTCAGATATTTTTTATGATTCAAAAGAAAATTGGAAAAAATGGCAAAAACTAGGCATTCTAGCTATAGAAATGGAATGTGCAGCCCTCTATACTAATGCCATCGAAGCAAAACGAAAAGCACTAACTATACTTACAATTAGTGACAACATTATTACAAAAGAAGAGACAAGCAGTGAAGAACGTCAAAAAGCTTTCACCAACATGATGAAAGTAGCATTTAGTATAATATAATTCACAAAAAAGGAAACTAAAAAAGTTTCCTTTTTTAATACAAAAATGAATTATCTTTACCACACAATTAACTTTAGTTAGTATATTTCTAAAAAAAACTAAAATACAAAGAATTTGCAATATTGAGTTTGCAAATTACAAAATAAATAGTACCTTTGCAGAACAAAACAAAAAAAATATCAGTACTAACAAATGGAAGAAGCTTTCTTTCGCACACACACTTTTCTACTGGAACATACCAACGCTCCTGTAAGGCGTATTTTGATGGATCAGATCAACTGGAACGACAGATTGATTGGTATCAAAGGAACCCGAGGCGTTGGAAAAACTACGTTTTTACTTCAGTATGCTAAAGAGAACTTTGCGCCCAATGACCGTTCATGTCTATATGTAAATATGAATAACTTCTATTTTCAAGGACACGGCATTGCTGATTTTGCTAAAGATTTCGTTAGTCTTGGTGGTAAAGTACTTTTAATCGACCAGATTTTTAAAGAGCCGGATTGGAGTAATCAAATAAGAAGAGTATACGATGAAAACCCTACACTTAAAATAGTGTTTACAGGTTCAAGCGTAATGCGACTCAAACAAAATCCTATACTAAAAGATATTATTCATAGCTACAATTTGCGTGGATTCTCTTTTAGAGAATTTATTAATTTGCAGACTGGTAATAACTTTCATCCTTATACTTTAGAAGAGATACTAAATAATCATGAACATATTATTAAAGAAATACTCCCTAAGGTAAGTCCAATTAAGTATTTTCAGGATTATATCCATCATGGTTTTTTTCCTTTATTTTTGGAACAAAGTAATTTTTCTGAAAATTTACTAAAGACGATGAACATGATGACAGAAGTAGATATACTTCTCATCAAGCAAATAGAACTAAAATACCTTTCTAAAATAAAAAAGTTATTTTATCTTTTAGCAGTAGAGGGACTAAAAGCCCCAAATATTAGTAAACTTGCAGACGAAATACAAACCAGTCGTGCTACAGTTATGAATTACATCAAATATTTAGCAGATGCACGACTCATTAATATGGTATATCCACCTGGCCAAGATTTTCCCAAAAAACCAGGAAAGATAATACTACACAATACCAACTTGATGTATGCTATTTATCCTATTAAAGTAGTGAAACAAGATCAGATGGAGACATTCTTTTCTAATGCTTTATGGAAAGATCATAAAGTTAATCTAGGTCCAAGAGACACCTACATAGTAGATGATAAATACAAATTCAAAATTTGTGATGCACAAAAATCAAGTAAAATCAGATATAACACAGATACAATTTATGCCCGATACAATACAGAGGTAGGGCAAGATAATAAAATTCCACTCTGGTTATTAGGTTTTCTGTATTAAGATTGTTAAAAACAAAAATATATACATTAACATTTTATATTATAATAAAAAATGGCTAAAGAAAAAAAGTTTATCACTTGTGATGGTAACACAGCTGCCGCACACGTAAGCTATATGTTTACAGAGGTTGCTGCCATCTACCCTATCACTCCGTCATCTCCAATGGCAGAGCACGTAGATGAATGGGCTGCCAAAGGTCGTAAGAACCTTCTTGGTCAGACTGTTACAGTTCAGGAAATGGAGTCTGAGGCAGGTGCTGCAGGTGCACTTCACGGTTCACTACAGTCAGGTGCATTGACATCTACTTATACAGCTTCTCAGGGTCTTCTTCTGATGATTCCTAATATGTATAAGATTGCTGGTGAGTTGCTTCCATGTGTATTCAACGTATCAGCTCGTACACTGGCTTCTCACTCACTTTGTATCTTCGGTGACCACCAGGATGTTATGGCTTGTCGTCAGACAGGTTTCGCTATGTTCTGTTCAGGTTCTGTTCAGGAAGTTATGGATCTTTCTGCAGTTCCTCACTTAGCTACCCTCGAGAGCAAAGTTCCATTCATTAACTTCTTCGACGGCTTCCGTACTTCTCATGAGTATCATAAGATTGAGGAAATGGATATGGAAGACATCCGTCCATTGGTTAAGAAGGAGTGGATTGAGGATTTCCGCAACCGTGCACTTACTCCTGAACGTCCTGTTACTCGTGGTACAGCTGAGAATCCAGAAACATTCTTCACACACCGTGAGGCTTCTAACAGCTATTACAATGCAATCCCAGAGATTGTAGAGAAGCACTTGGCTGAAATCAGCAAGATTACAGGTCGTGAATACCATTTGTTTAACTATTATGGTGCAGAAGATGCAGAAAACATTATCGTATTGATGGGTTCTGCAACAGAGCCAGCTCGCGAAGCTATCGATTACCTCGTAAAGCAGGGTAAGAAAGTTGGTATGGTAGCAGTTCACCTCTACCGTCCATTCTCTGTTGAGGCTATCAAGAAGGCTATTCCTGCTACAGTTAAGCGCATTGCTGTACTTGACCGTACTAAGGAACCAGGAGCTGAGGGCGAACCATTGTACCTCGATGTTAAGTCTGCTCTCTACGATGACGAGCGTAATCCATTGATTGTTGGTGGTCGTTATGGTTTGGGTTCTAGCGATACAACTCCATCTAAGATTGTTGCTGTATTCAAGAATCTCGAGTTGCCAGAGCCAAAGAATCACTTCACTGTAGGTATCGTAGACGATGTTACTTTCACTTCACTTCCAGAGGAAGAGGAAATTCCAATGGGTGGCGATAGTCTCTTCGAAGCTAAGTTCTTCGGTCTTGGTTCTGATGGTACTGTAGGTGCTAACAAGAATTCTGTACAGATTATCGGTAACAATACTGATAAATATTGCCAAGCTTACTTCTCATACGACTCTAAGAAGTCTGGTGGTTTCACATGTTCTCACCTCCGTTTCGGTGATGAGCCAATCCACTCTGCTTACTTGGTAAATACCCCTAACTTCGTTGCATGTCACGTTCAGGCTTACTTGCACATGTACGATGTTACTCGTGGTCTCCGTAAAAACGGTACATTCTTGTTGAATACTATCTTCGATGGCGAGGAGTTGATTAACTTCATCCCTAACCACGTTAAGGCTTATTTCGCAAAGAATAATATCAAGGTTTACTATATTAACGCTAGCAAGATTGGTCAAGAAATCGGTTTGGGTAACCGTACTAACACTATCCTCCAGTCTGCATTCTTCCGTATTACAGGTGTTATCCCTGTAGATCTCGCTGTTGAGCAGATGAAGAAGTTCATCGTTAAGTCTTACGGTAAGAAGGGTGAAGATATCGTTAATATGAACTACGCTGCTGTTGATCGTGGTGGTGAGTACAAAGAACTTACTGTTGATCCAGCATGGGCAAACCTTCCTGAAGATGAAAAGAAGGTTGACGATGCACCAGATTTCGTTAAAGAGCTCGTTCGTCCTATGAACGCACAGGCAGGTGACTTGTTGAAAGTTTCTGACTTCGTTAAGCACAATACTGTAGACGGTACTTGGCAGAACGGTACAGCTGCATACGAAAAGCGCGGTGTTGAAACATTCGTACCAGTTTGGAACGTAGAGAACTGTATCCAGTGTAACAAGTGTTCATTCGTTTGTCCTCACGCTGCTGTTCGTCCATTCGTTCTCGATGAAGCTGAAAAGGCTAACTTCCAGGGTGCAACTCAGGATATTTTGGCTCCTAAAGCTCTCAAGGGTATGAATTTCCGTATCCAGGTATCTGTACTAGACTGCCTTGGTTGTGGTAACTGTGCTGATGTCTGCCCAGGTAAGAAGGGTGAGAAGGCATTAAAGATGGTTCCATTCAATGTTGACGCTGAAGATATGATTCAGGAAGCAAAGAATTGGGATTACTGTGTTAAGAACGTAACTTCTAAGCAGGATCTTGTAGACATCAAGCAGAGCCCTAAGAACTCACAGTTTGCTCAGCCATTGTTCGAGTTCTCTGGTGCATGTTCAGGTTGTGGTGAGACTCCTTACGTTAAGTTGATTTCTCAGCTCTTCGGTGATCGTCAGATGGTTGCTAACGCTACAGGTTGCTCTTCTATCTATTCAGCATCTGTTCCTGCTACTCCATATACAACCAACGCTAAAGGTCAGGGTCCTGCTTTCGACAACTCATTGTTCGAGGACTTCTGCGAATTCGGTCTTGGTATGGCTATGGGTAACAAGAAGATGAAGGCTCGTATTGTAGAACTTTTGAACCAGGCTAAGGAAGACGCTAACGCTACAGAAGAATACAAGGCTGCTGCAGACAAGTGGATTGCAGCTAAGGACGATGCTGAGGGTTCTAAGGAAGCTGCTGCAGAGTTGAAGCCATTAATCGCTGCTGCTGCTGAAGCAGGTTGCCCTATCAACCAGGAGCTTAAGACATTGGATCATTACCTTGTTAAGCGTTCACAGTGGATTATCGGTGGTGACGGTGCTTCTTATGATATTGGTTACGGTGGTCTCGATCACGTACTTGCTTCTGGAGAAGATGTTAACATCTTGGTACTTGATACAGAGGTTTACTCTAACACTGGTGGCCAGTCTTCTAAGTCTACCCCAATCGGTGCTATCGCTCAGTTTGCTGCTTCAGGTAAGCGCGTTTCTAAGAAGGACCTTGGTTTGATGCAGGCAACCTATGGTTACGTTTATGTAGCTCAGATTGCAATGGGTGCTGATCAGAATCAGACATTGAAGGCTATCCGTGAAGCTGAGGCTTATCCTGGACCATCTTTGATTATCGCTTACGCTCCATGTATCAACCATGGTATCAAGGGTAAAGATCCAGATGGTAAGGGCAAGCGTTCTATGAACCGTTCACAGCACGAGGAAGAGCTCGCTGTTGAGTGTGGATACTGGCACTTGTGGCGTTTCGACCCACGTTTGGCAGAAGAAGGCAAGAATCCATTCCAGCTCGATTCTAAAGAGCCTAACTGGGATAACTTCCGTAACTACTTGATGGGTGAGGTTCGTTTTGCTTCTCTTGCTAAGGCATTCCCTAAAGAAGCAGAAGAGCTTTATGCTGCTACACAAGCTAGTGCTTTGAAGCGTTACAAGTCTTATGTTCGTAAGAGCAAAGAGGATTGGAGCGAATAATTCAAAGTTTCCAAACTAGAATAGTTTTATACTAATAAATAACGAGAGGAGTTCATCACACGATGAGCTCCTCTTTATTTATTAGAGCTGAATGCTAATAAAAAAAGTGATTAGAAAATTATCCAATCACTTTTTACTAAATAAAATATTTCTAAAATTACAAATTTTACCTTGATATTATACAGGGTCTTCAGTCCTGTCATTACTAAAGAGGTTATCTGCATCCTTCATCTCTTCCTCATCAAACCAAAGTCTCATTTTTTCTTTAGCCTTAACTTTAACATCATCAGAGACCTCACCCCATATCTTTTTAACTACGTATATCAACACAGCAATGTCATCAGTAAGACCAGCAATAGGAATGGCATCAGGTATAACATCTAATGGACTGATTAAATACCCTAAAGCACCTATAATAATAGCTTTGTCCTTCATGGATACTTTATCACTTTCTAATGTATAATACAGTATTAAAGCTGCATAAACCAATTTAGCACCAGAGCGCTTTGCTATACGAGCGATTTTCTCTATAAATGCTGTTTTATTAAACTTGTCCTTATAGGACATGAAATCTGGTAATTCAGGAGCTTGCATATATGTAACAATTAAGGATTTACAATTGATAATTCAATACATCATCGATATAACGATCTATTGACGGATTAGATATTTTATTTAACTTTGTACGAATCATAACCTTTACAATACACCATTTTATCAAACAAAGAAGCAAACCAACCAAGATAGCCATAATTATTGTCCACCTACCCAATGGTAAATTATCTTCAGGAATAGTAGACATCACTACAATAGGAATAACCATTAAGATTCCCACCCAGGTATATCGAGTTCTTTCTGAGCCCTCACTATCTATAATAGCCTGCTTGTCAAAAAGATAACTATCAAGTTCAGCACGTGTAATGCCATAATCCTCCATGACAGGAAAACCAGTTCTTCCTTCACAAGCACGGATACGATTAGTAACACTATGCTCAAAATCATCCAAAATTTTATTGGTTTCTTTTAAACGCATACACCATAAAAACAAAAAAAGGAAAAAAGAAAACAGTGCCCCTATAAGCCGGGTTCTGTACCTCAAAAAGGTGCCTGTCATTTATCTAGTCTCAGAGTTACCCCTGAGCTCAAGCATTCTACCCTCCGCAGGAGTCCAAAGACAATCGAACGGGCCGCTCTCAATCTGCGGTATACATGAACTTGCGTCCTCCAGATGACACAGCCTGATGATCACCCATCAGCTGGTGGTCTCTTACACCACCTTCTCACCCTTACCCTAACACAACAAGATAAACCTCATTAGTATTTAAGGCGGTTATTTTCTTCTGCCGACACCTACTGTCACCAATAGCTTCTACTTTCGGAAGTGGAGTGCCCTATGCCGCCCGGACTTTCCTCTCGCACCATTAAGATGCCAGCGACAGAGCCGGGACACTGCTTTCATGATACAAAGATACTAAAAATATAATACATCAACAATATTTCCTTTACATAAATACAGTTTTTAAACTCTATTAGATTAACTCTTTCACTATTTTTTATCATAAAAGCCACTTTTAATTACATATATTTAATTATCTTTTCTTTCAATAAATATAATAGACCCCCAAAAATAGCACTACAAAACACTATATATAGATAAAACAAAGCTTTTTGTACATTAATTTGCGTTAAAGTGTTAAATCGAATTGTTAAAATGGGATAAAGAAATAACCTTTTTAGAACGAATAAAGAAAAATGCTTTTATATTTGCAAATGTAAAAGGGAAAACAGATCCCATATGGATTACAAAACCAATGGAAAACAATTCCATAATCGTACAATCCAATAGGAAATATTCCTTGAGAAACATAATAAGAACAATTTAAATAATTAAAAATATGAATAAACTAGGAAATTATGTAGTAACAGGTTTGTGCATAGCTTCACTTGCTATATCTTCAACTGCATTCATTAATGCAAAAGCTGCTAGCAAATCCATGGCTCTTCCTGCAGGTCAGCCTGTTGATTTAACTTATGCTGCAGACAAAGCTCTTCCTGCTGTAGTACATATTAAATATGTACAAAATGCAAAGACAAAGACTGTAGATGTTCAGAGCGACCCTTTCGATTTCTTCGATCCATTTGGATTCTTTGGCAATCCACAAGGTGGAAATGGCGGAACACAAAAAAGACAAGTACAAACACCAAAGAAGGAAGCTACAGGAAGTGGTGTTATTATAAGTTCTGATGGATATATCGTAACTAACAATCACGTAGTTAATGGTGCAGATGAATTAACTGTGACTTTAAATGATAACCGTGAATACAGTGCAACCATCATTGGCACAGACCCATCAACAGACCTTGCTCTCATCAAAATTAACGGAAAGAATCTTCCAACACTGCCTATAGGTAACAGTGATGAATTAAAAGTTGGCGAATGGGTAATTGCAGTAGGAAACCCGTATAACCTATCTTCTACAGTTACCGCTGGTATTGTTAGCGCTAAAGCCCGTGGTCTATCTGGACAAGGGGATGGCCCTAGTGTAGCTAGTTTTATTCAAACAGATGCAGCTATCAATCCTGGTAACTCAGGTGGAGCACTTGTTAATACTAAAGGTGAACTTGTAGGTATTAATGCTATGCTTTATTCACAAACAGGTAGTTATAGTGGTTATGGCTTTGCTATCCCTACTACTATCATGAATAAGGTAGTTGATGATCTTAAAAAATTTGGTAGCGTTCAGCGTGCTATGCTTGGCATTCAAGGCGGCGACGTTCTTAATTATATTAATAGCCAAAAAGAGGCTGGTAAAGAAGTCAATCTAGGAACCAACGAAGGCGTTTATGTAGCCAAAGTTGACGAAGAAGGCGCTGGTGCTGCTGCTGGATTAAAAGAAGGTGACGTTATTATTGCAGCAGATGGTAAAAAAGTTACAAAAATGTCTGAGCTTCAGGAAATTATAAGCAAGAAACGTCCTGGCGAAAGCCTCAGCTTAACTTATTTGCATAATAAGCAAAAGAAGAGTAAGACTGTAACTTTAAAGAACGCTCAAGGTACAACTTCTGTTATTAAAGCAGCCGATCTTGATATACTTGGAGGTAATTTTAGAGAAGTTACCAATGAGCAAAAAGAACAGCTTAAGATTAATTATGGTGTAGAGGTTACCAAGATAAATAAGGGTGCCCTTCAAAAAGCAGGTATCAGTCGTGGATTCATTATTCAGAAAGTCAATGATCAACCAATCAAGAGCATCGATGAACTTCAGAAAATTGTTAAAAATGCATCTACAAGCAAAGACCCTGTCCTCTATATCCAAGGTGTATGGCCTACAGGAAAGAAGGCTTACTTTGCTGTACCTCTTGAACAAGAATAAATCAGAGTTTCTATGGCTACTGTGTAGACATAAGACGTAGCAGATTGTTACAATAAAGATAAAAAATAGTAGGTATTTAGAAAAATATCTACTATTTTTTTTGTAAAATCAACAAAAAGCAGTACATTTGCGACTACTTAAATTATATGCCATGAGACAACTAAAGATCACAAAATCAATCACTAACCGTGAAAGCGCCGCATTAGACAGATATCTACAAGAAATCGGTCATGAAGACCTTATATCTGTTGATGAAGAAGTAGAACTTGCCCAACGTATAAAAAAAGGCGATAAAAGAGCATTAGAAAGACTCACAAAAGCAAACCTTAGATTCGTGGTCTCTGTTGCAAAACAATACCAGAATCAGGGACTAAGCCTTCCTGATCTTATTAACGAAGGAAATTTAGGGCTTATTAAAGCTGCAAAAAAATTTGATGAAACAAGGGGCTTTAAATTCATTTCATATGCTGTGTGGTGGATTCGCCAAAGTATTCTTCAAGCCATAGCAGAACAGAGTCGTATCGTTAGATTACCACTAAACCAAGTAGGCAGCGTAAATAAAATAAACCGACTTGTAAATAGTTTCGAACAAGAAAACGAACGACGCCCAAGTGTTGATGAAATTGCAGACAATATCGATTTGCCCGAAGATAAAATCGCAGATGCACTAAACGTGAATACACACCATGTAAGTGTTGATGCACCATTTCAAGAAGGTGAAGACAATAGCTTACTTGACGTACTTCCAAATACGGATATACCTTCAGCAGACAGTGAGTTGGTGCACGAATCGTTACGTGAAGAAATCGCACGAGTTCTTGAAACGCTAAACCAGCGAGAACGCAATGTCGTAGAGGCTTTTTTCGGAATAGGACAAGCCGAAATGACCCTGGAGGAAATTGGTGACAAATATGGACTCACTAGAGAAAGAGTTAGACAAATTAAGGAGAAAGCTATAAGGCGACTCCGTCACAATACGAAAAATAAGTACCTAAAAAGTTATTTAGGTCAATAAAAAATTATCATAAATGAAATTTATAAAATACACTCTGTTAGTAGCACTTTATGTGATATCAGCATTCTGTGCAAATGCCAAGAATAAGCAAACAACTCTTTATATGTATGGAGTTGCAGCTTCGTTTAATGACTCAACCATCTATTTTACCGATGTACAACAGGTAGATTCTGCATGGATTGAAACAAGTAATAATTTTCTTATAAGCCGAGACAATTATTCATACCAACTTAGAGATTTTCTTGCAAACCATGGTGAACCTAACAGAACATGTATTGTTTCTTTTGCAACAACAGCTAAAAAAGCTCAGAAGAAATACCAAAAAACCTTGAACAAATATCTTAATGCCAAAAAAGAAAATTTTGATGTAAGATATCTGAAGCGTGAAGATTTTGCATTCAAATCTATTGCACCTTACGAAGCTGAAGAACAAAACGCCGAAACAAAAAAAGAAAAGAAAATTAAGAAGAAAAAAGAAAATACTAGAAAACGACCAACTTTAGGAGCAAAACCTCAAGAAGGAATGCCTAATCAGCCACCTATGGGCGGCGATATGATGTAATCATACATTTGATTTTCTGCTTTAAAAAACACAAATATGAGTAATGTTTATTACTACAACATTGCTGAATATGATATCCGAATTCATTTTTCAAATACGAGATATCATCCACAATATATATTATCTTCCTTTGAGCCTTTTCGACAAGAAAAGCCCAAAGGAAAACTTTTTTTTGACTTTACCATAGACAACCATCTATGTCCTTATCCAAAGGAAAAAGTAACTCCAATTCGTACATTCGATACAGGAAATGGAAATACAACAGTAGATTTGCTCGATAATGGAGGATACCAGTATATTATTAAAGATATTGAAGGAAACAAATGTGCTTTACTCATTTCAAATAAAGACTTTTCAGAATGTCATTGCGCTTTACGTGGCACTTTTGCCATGCAGCGCTTTGGTATAAACAATGCACTGATGTTAGTATTTGCATTTGCCGGAAGCTTCCACCAAACACTTTTACTTCATGCCTCACTTGTAAGAAAAGATGGCTATGGATATGCTTTTATTGCCAAGAGCGGCGTAGGAAAAAGTACACACGTAAGTTTATGGTTGAGAAACATTGAAGGTTGTGATTTAATGAACGATGATAATCCGATTTTACGCATTATCAATGGAAAGCCTTTCATTTACGGTAGTCCTTGGAGCGGTAAAACACCATGCTATCGCAATATAAAAGCAAAATTAGGTGCAATAACAAGAATAGATCGAGCGTCGCAAAACAGCATAGAACAAGTTAGACCAGCAGAAGCCTTTGCATCCCTATTGCCAGCATGTAGTACAATGAAGTGGGATCAAGTTATTTTTCATCATACCTGCAATACAATAGCTCATATTATAGAGACCACATCTATATATACCTTACATTGTTTACCTAACGAAGAAGCTGCAATAATATGTCAGAAGATCATATCCAAGAATTGAAATTCGCAAATTCTATTTTCATTCCTGAAATCATAAAATTTCTGGAACAAGGACATACTGTTACTATTAAACTTAAAGGATATTCTATGCGACCATTTTTGGAAAATAACCGAGATAAAGCTATTCTTCGCAAACCTGACAAACTGAAAATAGGAGACGTAGTATTAGCAGAAATTAGTCCTCAAAATTATGCTTTACACCGAATTATTAAAATAATTGGTGAAAATATTGTACTACGTGGTGATGGCAATTTAACATGTGAATACTGTAAATCGGAAAACATCAAAGGATATGCAGTAGGATTCTATCGGAAAGGAAAGAAAAATATGGACTCAACTAACAGCATGAAATGGAAATTATATTCAAAAGTATGGTGTGCACTATTTCCTATTAGACGCTATCTCCTTGCGTTCTATCGAATATTATGGATACCTCTTTTCGAGACAAAATAAGAACGTTACTAATTATATTATTATAAGCAAAACAGAAAACTAATGAGAGCAAAAAGTGGATTCTTCCTCAAAAACATATGCGGAGAAAGCATTATCATCGCTGAGGGTGCTGAAAATATCGACTTCAGCAAGATTATTAGCATGAACGAAAGTTCAGTCTATCTGTGGGAAAAAATACAGAATATAAACTTTACAGAAGAAACTTTGGCAGAATTATTAATAGAAGAATATGAAGTAAGCAAAGAGAAAGCCTTAACTGACTGTCATGCACTTATCAAACAATGGATGCAAGCCGGCATCATAGAATGCGATAATAAAGTTGAAATTACAAAGGGGTGAGTCATAATAAGACACAACCCCTTACATATTTGAATAGTATTGATTCCATCTCTATAATAAGAAAAATAAAGAGACACCAAGCACAGAAATCACAGCACCTGCAACAACCTTAAGTGTCAATTTCTGATGAAAGAAATACCAACTAGGCAAAAGAATAATAATAGGAGTTGTAGCCATCAATGTTGAAGCTATACCTGCCGCAGTATGCTGAACAGCCATCAGAGAAAAACCTACTCCTAAAAAAGGACCAAATAAAACCGCTAGCAATAACATGCCCATTCCCTTATGTTCACGATGACTTTTCTTAAGCTGTGAATACTCACCACGAACCAATAACCAAATAAAAAAACATATAAAACCTGCTATACATCGAATCATATTTGCCGAGAAAGGAAGATAGTTTTCTAACTGAGGCAATAGCTCATGAGGAACACCTGCCGTATATCGATCAAGCCCTATCTTAGACAAAACTAATCCTATGCCCTGTCCCAAACCTGCACCCAAGCCAAAGAGAACTCCTTGCCAAGGCAAATTTAATTTTACTTTCTTACCTTCTCCACGGCCCAATACAGTAATTGCAATTCCCAACAATGTTACCATCATAGCAACAAGAGATTGCCAAGAAAGCTGCTGCCCAAGTGTAAACCATGCAGCAAAAGCTGCAGCCATTGGAGCTATTGTCATAAAAAGTTGACCATATCGACTTCCTATCCATATATAACTATTAAATAGACACCAATCACCAAAAAAATATCCGACAACTCCAGAAAAAAGTAACCATAACCATGTTCCTCCATCTGCATAAACAGGAAACCAAGTTCCTGTAAAAAAATACATAAAAAAAGCAGAACACAAGAATGCCAATAACATTCGCCATACATTAGAGACAAAAACACCCATTCTCTTGGTTGCAACTTCTGATGCCATTGCAGTTATTGTCCAACTGAAAGCTACACCTATTGAAATAATTTCACCTATAAATTGCATATATTTTTACTTAATATGTTCGTAAACGATGCAAAGATAACCATTTTTACACTTTTGACAAAATAAATAAGTACCTTGTAACAAGTAATTCTATAAAATCTGGATATAATATGAAATCAACATACTGGAATAAATTATGTACTCATAAACAAAACTACGTAAAAACTAAATAAAAATATTGTTCGCGACTTCATGTAATCAGTTCGCTTTTTCGGGTATTACTACACCACCTTACATATAAATAGTTTTTTAACGGTTATGACATTATATTATCATAAAAAAAAGGTAACTTTGCAATAATATTATAATAGATACTTGTTATACATGAGAAAAATATTTATAACAATAGCTTTATTAAGTTCTTTCGAGTATGTTGGAGCACAAAATACGTTATCACTCCAATATTGCCGCAAACTAGCTCTTGATAACAACAAGCAATTACAAATATCTAAAGTTGCAGTTGATATTGCAGAAAACGTTCAAAAGTCGGCAAAAACAAAATATCTCCCCAAAGTAGACGCATTGGGCGGATATGAACTTTTCTCAAAGGAAATCTCACTACTCAACGCTGATCAAAAATCAGCACTATCTGGACTTGGTTCAAACATAGTTTCTCAAATGGGAAACGGATTAACTTCTAGAGTAAGTGAACTTTTAGGCGGATTAGTACAAAGTGGCATTTTACCGGCTCAAACAGCACAGCAATTAGGACAGCAACTTGGCCAAGACCTGAATGGAGCTGCAGAAAACGGCAACACTATTGGGAATAAAGTAAAAGATGCACTACGTACAGACACACGAAATATTTGGGCAGCAAGCATCATGCTGAGACAGCCAATTTACATGGGAGGTGCAATCATTGCAGCTAATAATATCGCTAAAATTGGCAAAGATATGGCTATTAACAATATGGACAACAAACAACAAAATGTTCTCTATGCTGTAGACAATGCCTATTGGTTAACCGTTTCTCTTAAAAACAAGGAAAAACTTGCATTGCAATATCGAGAACTCCTTGGCAAATTAAATAATGATGTCCATAAACTCATCAAGGAGGGACTAGCTACAAAATCAGACGGATTAAAAGTTGAAGTAGCTGTAAATGAAGCCGACATGAATATTACACGATTACAAGATGGTGTAGCCCTAGCTAAAATGTCTCTTTGTCAACTCTGCGGAATAGATCTTAATGAAGGTATCGTACTAGAAGACGAAAACAAAAATTTTTCAGAATCTACCGAAACTAATATAGCTACGACAACTGACACAAGTTTTCAAGCTCGACCTGAGGTTAGATTGTTGCAAAATATGGTTGATATTTCAGAGCAAAACATAAAATTAACACGCGCACTATATTTACCACATATCGCTCTCACGGGCGGATATATGGTAAGTAATCCGAATATATTTAACGGCTTTGAAAAAAAATTCTCTGGTGTTTGGAACGTTGGAATTCTCGTTCAAATACCAGTATGGAATTGGTTTGATAGTAGATATCGTATACGTACCAGCAAAGGTATGACTCAAATAGCCTTATTGGAATTGAATGACGTAAAAGGCAAGATAAGTCTACAAGTTGCTCAAAGCCGATTCAAAGTTAACGAGGCAACCAAAAAACTGAATATGGCACGAAAAAATATGGAGGCTGCTCAGGAAAACTTGCGTTGTGCTAATCTAGGTTTTAAAGAAGGAGTCATGAGCGTTACTGACGTCATGAAAGCACAAACAGCTTGGGTAAAAGCCCAAACCGAAATTCTCGACTCTGATATTGATGTTAAACTCTCACAAATAACTCTCAATAAAGCTTTAGGCTTATTCAAATAGAACTAATTAACGTACAACAGAATATAGAAAAATAAAAAATATGTCAAAAACATCACAACATAGAAATATATTACTAGCCATTGGCGGTTTTATAAGTGTAATCGTTATTGTAGGTACAATTGGATACTTCACCGTGGATAGAGAACCGACTACAATACAGGGATCGCTAGAAGTCAGCGAATATAGAGTTTCTTGTAAACTTCCTGGTCGTATCAAGGAAATTCGTGTACAAGAAGGAGAAATAGTACACAAAGGCGATACTCTAGCCATACTTGAGATACCCGAGATAAATGCACAAGAAGACGTAGCAAAAGCAACTGCTGGAGCAACAGAGGCTTTAAGTGACTTAGTTGAAGCTCCTACACGTAAAGAAACCGTAGAAGCTGCATACCAACTATATCAACAAGCAGTTGCTGCCATGGGCATTGCTGAAAAAACATTTGGTAGAACAGACCGTTTATATGCTGAAGGTGTTGTAACAGGACAGAAACGCGATGAAGCTCAGGCTGCCTATACTGCTGCTAAAGCTGCTGTTGCTGCAGCTAAATCACAGTGGGAATTAGCTAAAAATGGTGCTAGAGCTCAACAAAAAGAGGCTGCTATAGAACAAGCTAAAGCTGCCAGAAGCGCTGTTAACGTCGTAAAATCTGTATTAAAAGAAACTATTCAAGTTGCCACACATGATGGTGAAGTAAGTACTATTTATCCAAAAGTTGGTGAACTTGTTGGACTTGGAAGCCCAATTATGAGTATATCTATAATGGATGATATGTGGGGAACCTTTAATGTACGTGAAGACGAACTTAAAGGTCTAAAGATTGGAGACACTTTTACAGCATTTGTTCCTGCTTTTAACAAAGATATTAAAATGAAAGTTTATGCTATGAAGGATGCTGGATCATATGCTACATGGAAGGCAACCAAGACTACGGGGCAATACGACTTGAAGACTTTTCAAGTTAAAGCACGTCCTATAAACAAATTTGAAGGACTTCGCCCAGGCATGTCTCTTATCGTAAAAAAATAAAAAGAATGAAATGACAGAAGACAGAGAACATACATGTTTAGATAGCTCAAAGCAAAAAAAAGCTAACATTCTGCAGTGTATAGGAAGATTAGCCTATCGAGAAGCAGGATTTATTACAAAAAATCCTGTTTATCTCTTTTGTGGTGTTATCTTCCCTATCATCGTAATCCTCTTCTTTACATCACTCATGAACGAGGGCGTACCTACCGATATGCCTTGCGGTGTTGTTGACCTAGATAACACTTCAACTACTCGTGAATTAATAAGGACTTTAGACAGTTTTGAATCAACTCAAATAACCGACCACTATTCTAACGTTGCAGAGGCTCGTAAAGCCATTCAAAGAGGCGACATATATGCTTTTATCTACTTTCCAGAAGGTACAACTAGAGATTTATTGGGCAAAAGACAGCCTAAAATTTCATTCTATTATAGCAGTGTTGTCATGGTAGCAGGAAATATGCTATTTAAAGATCTAAAAACCGTAAGCAGTCTAGGTTCAGCTGCAATAGGTAAAGCCAAGCTCAATATGATTGGAAAAAGTGAAAGCGAAATTATGGCTTTTTTACAACCTACAACTGTTGACTTACACATGATTGGAAATCCATGGGCAAACTATAATGTCTATCTCAGTAGTGTCATGATTCCTGGTGTTCTTATGCTTCTCATGTTTCTTATAACTACCTATTCCATCGGAACGGAATTAAAATTTGGACTTAACCATGAATGGTTAGCTATGGCTAATAACAATATTTGGATTGCATTAACTGGAAAACTACTTTTTCAGTTTGTAATCTTCTTCTCCATAATGATGGGATATATGTGGTATTTATATGGACATCTCTGTTTTCCACATCCAGGAGGCTTAAAAGTAATAATACTTCTAGCCTTTTTGACTGTAGTAGCAGCCCAAGGTTTTGGAGTATTTGCTTTTGGTATTGCACCATCATTACGCATGTCAATGAGTATTAGCTCTCTATGGGGAGTAGTAGGGTTCTCCGCTTGTGGTGCAACTTTTCCTGTATTTGCGATGGATTCTATCATAGAAGCAGTAGCACAGCTCTTCCCATTACGTCATTATTACATGATATACCAAATGAACCTGTTTAATGGTTATCCATTATCTGATGCATGGTGGGACATAACTGCACTCACAATCTTTGCATGCCTACCAATATTAGTTACCTGGCACATTAAAAAAGCCATGGTTGAATATGTTTATATGCCATAAAGCTATGAATAAGACCGATAATAATATAATAGAAAAGTGTACAAGTTTCATAACAGACATTATCTATGTATGGTGGGTAGAATTAAAAAACATCTTCAAGGATGAAGGTGCTCTTATCTTTATGGTAGTTGTGCCTCTTGCCTATCCCCTACTATACTCATGGATATATAATAATGAAGTTGTTAGAGATGTTCCTGTTGCAATCGTAGATATGTCTCATTCCTCAAAGAGTAGAGAGTTTATACAAAAATTAGATGCAACACCTGATGTTAAAACAACTTATTTTTGCAATAATATACAAGAAGCTAAAGATCTTGTTGGAAAACAAGTTGTACATGGAGTTATTTATTTTCCTGAAGATTTTGAGAGAGCTATTGGTCGAGGTGAGCAAAGCCATATAGGTTGCTATTGTGATATGAGTTTAATGCTGACATACAAAGCTATTTATCAAGCTACACAGTCTGTATCACTCGATATGAATACAGAAATACAGAAACCCAAATCATTTAGTTTCACTTCTCGCGATGAAGAAATCAACACAAAACCTCTTGAATTTGATGAAGTCAATATCTTCAATACAACAGGTGGATATGGCAATGCCTTACTACCAGGTGTTCTTGTATTAATATTGCAACAAACTTTGTTATTGGGCATTGGCTTATTAGCAGGAACTGCTCGTGAAAAAAATCCAGGAAACCATCTGGTTCCTAACAGTCCACATTATAGTAGTGCTATTCCCATCATTACTGGTAAGGGTTTAAGCTACCTCATGGTATATGCCGTTATGGCTGCATATATCTGCTTATGTGTACCAAGATTCTTTCACTTTACTACTTTAATAAACAAGTGGGATTTACTTACAATCATGGTCCCATACTTATTAGCTGCAATTTTCTTTGGTCTAATGCTTTCATGTACCATTAGATATCGAGAAAATGTAATGTTACTTGTTGTATTTACATCAGTACCATTCTTATTCTTAGCTGGCGTTAGTTGGCCTCTAAGCAATATACCAGGAATCTGGCAGGGAATTAGTTGGCTAATTCCATCAACATTTGGTATTAGAGCCTTCCTTAAATTAAGCAGTATGGGAGCAGACATGTCAGATATTCAAACTGAATATCTTGCTCTCTGGCTGCAAACTGGTATTTATTTTATCGCATCTTGCTTAGTTTATCATCACCATATTCAACGAACAAAACAACCATGTGAAGATGAACAATAAAATAAACATATAAAAGAAGGTAAGCAATTACTGCTTACCTTCTTTTATATAACCTTTTGATATTAAATCATAATAAAGAGCTTCTAATTCACCTCTTGTTAGATGTTCAACACTATGTTCGATAATTCTTATAAGTTCATCACGACGATACTCCCCAGATGAACCAAATTTATTAAAGTCCATAATAAAAGACAGTATTTATTTTTTTACTTCAGGAACAGCAAACTTATCACCAGTCTGCTTAATAACCTCTCTAAAATAACTCTTAGAGAAACCTGGACGTATAGTAGGAGCTGCAATACCCTCTTTAGTCATTTTAAAGGCTCCATTTTCTTCTGGTTTTACTACCATATCATTGTATTTAACAATCATATAATAAGCCATTTTTTTCCAATCTGATAGCATCGACTGAGCCTTATCATTACTATAACTATTCAGATACTTGACTGCTTCCTCTGAACTTTTCTTATAAAGTTGTAAAGCATTTGCTTCAACTTGCTTCTGATCTTTAAAATATGAATTTTCTAGGCTGTCTCTAACTTGTTTCAGAGTTGGAAATAGCATAGAATATCTAGGATACACCATATTACTAACCCAGTTACATACCCAGAAAGCATTTTTATCAGAAAAAGTTACATCATCAGCACCGGGAGTGTTATAGCACTCAGGCTGAATCGTGTTACCACAATAAATAGGAGTATACGCAATCATGTTGGCATCATCATTGCCAAACCATAGAACACCACCAATTTGACGAGGCAACCAATTGCGCATCTGACTAACAAATGTAAAACCTGTCTGCTGTGTACTTATTGGTCGCTCATTAAAATATTGCTTACCATCAACCTCAAAAGTAAGTGGACTTGGGCGATAAGGCATTTCCCAAAGACCTCCACCAATATCTTCACCATCAGCTACAGACAATGGAGTACCCTCATAGTGGTCACGCATACACATTTCCACATCCTGAACGCTTAATTTACGATTAGGCAAAATCCAAAGAGGCATATCTTCAGCATTTGCATCCTTTCCAAGAGCCCAAGGAAGCCAGCGGCTCATATCATGAAAATGGTTGAAGAAACTCCAAGCACGTGCATCGCAAAAGCGTCGACCTTCAAAATCTGGGAAAGCATAGGTATTCTTCCAAGAGAAGTCCTTATCCTTACCCACATACCATCCTTTATTACGAGCAAAACTAACAACATTTTTACTATGAAGTACTTCTGTTTTATAAGCAGAGAATACACCTATTCTACTTTGGTTAGCATGAGCACAAATAGCATTATCAGGGATACGAACTGCACACCATACAACTTTATTATGTTTATCACCACCGCAGCCTTGCATCTCAAGAATCCATGCTTCATTAGGATCACAAATAGTGAAAGTTTCACCTTCTGAATAGTAACCATACTTTTCGACTAAAGAAGTCATAACCTTAATTGCTTCACGTGCTGTCTTGCTTCGCTGCAAACCAATATAAATTAAATTTCCATAATCAATAATTCCTGTAGTGTCAACCATCTCATGTCTGCCTCCATAAGTGGTTTCCCCTATAGTTACTTGAAATTCATTGATATTACCTATCACATTATAAGTTTCTGCAGCTTCTGGTATTTCACCAAGGTATTTATGAGTATCCCAATCTACAATCTTACGCATTTCACCCTTAGCATGCTTAGCCGCAGGATAATGACATAAACCTATATACATACCATAAGAATCTGCATTGTAACTACAAATCACCGACCCATCAACAGATGCAGACTTACCTACTATAAAATTTGTACATGCCATTGAGGTATATAATCCCAAAATGGCACATACAAAACTGATCAAAATTCTTTTCATATTTTGAAATCAACTAAAAAATATGCAATGCATAATTAATCACAAGCCTTAAAGCTCATATCAAGCCCCTTAACTGAATGAGTTAAAGCACCTAC
The DNA here is from genome assembly GCF_022024235.1 of Segatella baroniae B14. GTDB lineage: Bacteria > Bacteroidota > Bacteroidia > Bacteroidales > Bacteroidaceae > Prevotella > Prevotella bryantii. The sequence continues at coordinate 477,564 of NZ_CP091799.1, read as the reverse complement.
AGAGATAAAATCTACTCCTTGTTCGGCATAACTACGAATTGTATCAAAAGTAATGCCACCAGAAGACTCTGTTTCGTAACGATGATCAATGATTTTAACAGCTTTAAGAGTATCTTCTGGAGTAAAGTTATCCAACATGATTCGGTTAACGCCACCACAATCAAGAACCTGCTGAAGTTCATCAAAGTCACGAACTTCTATTTCAATTTTTAGATCAAGATTATTTTCCTTAAGATACTCATGGCAACGATTAATTGCATTTGCAATACCTCCAGCAAAGTCGATATGATTATCTTTAAGCAGAATCATATCAAATAGTCCGATACGATGATTCATACCACCACCAATCTTAACAGCCTGCTTCTCTAAGATACGAAGGCCAGGAGTTGTTTTGCGAGTATCGAGGACACGAGTACCTGTGCCTTCAAGTAACTTTACATACTTATTTGTCATGGTAGCAATACCACTCATACGCTGCATGATGTTAAGCATCAAACGCTCTGTCTGAAGCAAACTTCTAGTTTTACCAGTTACAACCATTGCAATATCACCAACTTTAACAGGAGTTCCATCAGTAATTAATACATCAACCTGCAATGTTGGATCAAAACGAGCAAATACTTTTTTTGCAATTTCTACACCTGCAAGTATACCATCTTCTTTTATCAATAAATGGCTCTTACCCACAGCATTTTCCGGAATACAACAAAGAGTTGTATGGTCACCATCACCAATATCTTCTGCAAAAGCGAGGTCGATTAATCTCTCCTCCAATTCATCTACACTTAACATAAAATCCAAGTTTTAATATTTTTTATTCTAACATTCTACCATTCCAATAAGCTCTAAGCACATGAAACTCATCATAATGTATTTCAATTTTTCCACCTAACCATTCTGTCATTGGCATTTCATCAGAAAATTCTGAATAATCTACAACAATACCATCAACAAGCGTAACAAAAGCTTGATATAATGAATGATCAGCTAACTCTACAATATGTGCTGCAAAACGACGACTAGCCATTATTTTTTCTCTACTTTCATTTTCACTGCATCTTCTGCTTTTACAACTCGAGTTAAAACTCTAGCAGATCCAAGAGACTCATCAGGAACAGATGAACCAGGAGCCGGTATATGACTAGAGTCTAAACGAGATTGCTGTAAAGAATCAGATGAAAGGTTTGTAGAAGTAATAGATTCTCGTATATGCATACGAACCATTTTTATATTATCTATGATTAGCAATCGCAAAGTTGTCTCACTACTTCCCACATCATTACCTTGTCCCAACAAAAAGTAGCCCTTAATGGCTTTGATACCGACTCGATCGCGATCTTCAAGCTGTATATTGAAATGCTGACTATTTTGGATATGAAGCAATTGAGAAGCTACACTATCATTGGCAAAAGTAACTGCTAAAACGACAATGCCATCACGCATTCCGTCTTGATATAAGAACTGTGCATCAAAGTCAAAAAGTATACGGTCACCCTTATGATACGCAGAATCTACAGGTAACGAAAATGTTTCTAAATTAAAAGGCTTGTTTGGAGAAAGAATTAAAGCATTATTGCCATTCCAAATATTTGTGGTATCACCAGATGCAACATCACCATAACGTTGTAAATCATTAGCGTCCGCTCCTAATGCAACACTTTCGTTTTTCAATCTATCCACAAGATTTTTATAAACATCATGAAGCAACTCTGTATGACGCGAATAATATACCATTGAACTATCAAATTCAGCTTCTGTGACATTGTACTTTTTGAGTATGGCAACACGATATGTTATCATATCGGCACCACTTCCACCTCTCTGGTTATCAGCCATTGCCTGAGCTATATGATAATCATATAAAATATCCTCCATTTCATCACTAGACAAATATTCACTAGGAATACCTGGCTTACAAGACTGCAAAAATAAAAGCAGTACAAAGAAGGAACCAACAAGCTTTAAAAATACTTTCAATGTATATAACATATTACTTATCCTCCTCTGTTACAGGATTCTTTTTATTACGCTTAGTAGAAAAAGAAGTACTTAAATCATCTAGATCTTTTCGACAAAAAAGCAGCATACTAATCACACCAACACTGACACAAGCATCGGCATAATTAAACACAGGACTAAAAAAGACAAACTCTTCACCACCCCAAAAAGGAAACCAGTCAGGCCACGTTGCTACAATCAAAGGAAAATAGAACATATCTACTACTTTACCCAACAAGAAAGAAGAATAGCCCTGACCAAATGGAACAAAATAAGATACATAATAAGGTGAAGATGCATTGAAAATCAATCCATAAAACATTGAATCAACCATATTTCCAAATGCACCTGCTAAAATAAGAGCCAAACAAACAACATAACGCAAACGCGCATTCTTTTTTATTTGCCCATACAAATAATAACCTATCAAAGATATAGCAACTAAACGGAACAAACTGAGCACCATCTTATTAAAAAAAGTCATGCCCCAAGCCATACCATTATTTTCGATAAAGTTAATATAAAACCAGTCTGTAATACGAATAGACTCGCCCAAACTCATTGATGTCTTAACATTAATCTTTATAACTTGATCAATAATCAATGAAATGACTACAATGAGTATGGCGAGCCAACCTTTATGATTTTTCAAAAAATTATTCATATTCAAATATATACATGATTCTAAATCATGCAAAGTAACTTAATCAGTGTCTTCGTGCATTTTTTGACTCCACACTAAGTGTGGCATGTGGAACTGCACGTAATCGTTCTTTCGGAATGAGCTCTCCTGTAACTCGGTCAACTCCATAAGTTTTATTCTGGATTCGAATAAGTGCGGCTTCAAGACCTTTAATAAACTTTTGTTGACGCTGAGCCATTCTTAGGAGATCTTCCTTTGATTGCACTTCAGTTCCTTCCTCCACAGCGTGATAAGTCGGAGACGTATCAGCAACATCATTACTAACGGAATTGTCTAACTGTGACATCATATCCTTATAGTCACGTCGAGCTAAAGCTAATTTGTCATCAATAATAGCTTTAAACTCTGCAAGTTCCTCATCTGAATAACGTTTTTTGGCTGTAGTCATAATAATTATTTTTATAAGGTTAATAATAAATTGGGGAGAGATCGTTTTCTCTCTCCCCCAATTATCGCATTAATATTAATCTTTTACAACTTTGATATTAATAGAAAAGTCATCAAACTCAGTTGCAACTCCATCATTATCAGCAATAGTTATACTATTGGCCAACACCTGTCCTTTAATTAATTCAGCATATGCCTCAACGGCTTTCTCTACCTCTTCTTGAGGAGCAAGAGTTATTTGGACACGATCAGTAATCTCAAGCCCAGAATCCTTTCTAATATTTTGGATTCGGTTAATTAATTCACGAGCCATACCCTCCTTTTTCAACTCCTCAGTCAATTCCACTTCAAGAGCAACTGTAAGATTACCTTCATTAGAGACCAGCCAACCTGGAATATCCTCAGATATAATCTCGACATCAGCTACATCAACAGTAATTGACTGATCTTCAAGTTCGAAGCAATAAGAACCATTCTGCTCAAGCAAAGCTATCTGTTCCTGGCTCAAAGTACTCATATGAGCAGCAACTCCCTTCATAAGTTTACCATACTTCTTACCCATAACACGGAAATTGCATTTTACCTTCTTGACGAGAATACCTTGACCCTCAACAAACTTAAGTTCCTTGACATTCACCTCATTTTTCACAAGTTCAGCTACAGCTTCGATATGAGCCTTTTGCTCATCGTTAACTGCAGGTATCATAATCTGCTGAAGTGGCTGACGAACTTTGATATTTACCTTACGACGAAGAGCAAGAACCATAGAAGTAATCTTCTGAGCGATAGCCATACGTGCCTCTAAATCAACATTAATTGCTGTCTCATCTACAGCAGGATACTGTGATAAGTGGACACTAGCCAAATTACCGCCCAAATCCTTATATAATTGATCTGCGAAGAACGGCGCAAATGGAGCAACAACCTTAGCCACAGTCATCAAACAAGCATAGAGAGTCTGATAAGCACTCAGTTTGTCTTCGCTCATCTCTTTACCCCAGAAACGCTTACGATTCAAACGAACATACCAGTTACTCAAGTCGTCATTAACAAAAGATTCGATCAAACGACCAGCACGTGTAGGATCATAACTATCCAACTCCTTCTGTACATTTTTAACTAATGTATTAAGACATGAGAGAATCCAACGATCTATCTCTGGACGCTTTTCGAAAGCTACCTGTGGAGCATCTACATCAAAATTATCAACATTTGCATAAAGTGCAAAGAAAGAATAGGTATTGTAAAGAGTTCCAAAAAACTTACGACGCGTTTCATCTACACCATTAGGATCAAACTTCAAATTATCCCATGGTTCACTATTTGTAAGCATGTAAAAGCGTACAGGATCAGCGCCATACTTATCAATCATCTCAAATGGGTTGGTAACATTACCTACATGCTTACTCATCTTGTTACCCTTTGCATCAAGTACTAAACCTGAAGAAATAACATTTTTGAAGGCAACCTGGTCAAATACCATGGTTGAAATCGCATGCAAAGTGAAGAACCAACCACGAGTTTGGTCTACACCCTCATTAATGAAGTCTGCTGGATAATAAGCTGGAGGTACAGGGATACCTGTATATGTGCTATGTACCAATTCTTCTCGATACTCGGCTTCACTCTTGCCTGTAGCAGCCAAAGCCTCAGCATTCATAGCTCCCTCAAATGGGTAATGCTGCTGTGCATAAGGCATTGAACCAGAATCAAACCAAACATCAATCAAGTCACTCTCACGATACATAGGCTTACCTTCCTCATCTACCAATATTATACGGTCAATATATGGACGATGTAAATCTATCTTATCATAGTTTTCCTGACTGTAATCACCAGGAATAAAACCTTTATCCTTCAAAGGGTTAGAAGTCATAACACCTGCAGCAACAGACTTTTCGATTTCTGCATATAACTCCTCTAAAGAACCAATACACTTAGCATTACGATTTTCATCACGCCAAATATTCAATGGAGTACCCCAAAAACGTGAACGAGAAAGATTCCAGTCATTCAAGTTCTCAAGCCAATTACCAAAACGACCACTACCAGTTGATTCTGGCTGCCAGTTGATTGTTTTGTTTAACTCTACCATACGCTCTTTTTTAGCTGTGTCTTTAATAAACCAGCTATCGAGTGGATAATAGAGAATTGGCTTGTCTGTACGCCAACAATGAGGATAATTGTGTACATGCTTCTCTATCTTGAACGCAGTACCTTCCTGCTTCATCTCCATACAAATGATGACATTAAGATCTTCAGCCTTTTCACTAGCTTTCTTATCCCAAACGCCATCAGGATTATATTTCGGATCGTATGAATTCTTTACATAATCACCTGCATGGTGACTATATACATCATTTACACAAGCCTTTACAAAATTAACATCAAGATCGTCTACTAAGTAATACTTACCCTGGAGATCAACCATAGGACGAGTTTCTCCCTTCTTTGAAATAAGATAAAGAGCAGGGATATTAGCATCCTTAGCAACCTTAGCATCGTCAGCACCAAAAGTAGGCGCAATATGTACGATACCAGTACCATCATCAGTTGTCACGTAGTCACCCAATATAACTCTGAAGGCCTCATCAGCCATTTCCACAAACTTATCGCGCCCATCCTCACTGGCAAATACCTTTTCAGGATGCGCCGCAGCATATTCATTAACAAATGAAGGTGCAAAATCGCCAATTTTTTCACAAGGCTTAACCCATGGCATTAACTGCTGATAGTGTATACCTTCAAGGTCTGTTCCTTTAAAATGAGCAATAATCTTATAAGGTACGTATTTATCACCATGCTGATATTCTGGCAGTTCGCCATCATCCGTAACTTGACCTTCAGGCTTCAAATAAGCATTAACCAAATCATTAGCCATGATGAGGGTCATCTTTTTTGCATTATATGGATTATAAGTTTGAATAACCACATAATCAAACTTAGGACCTACACAAAGAGCTGTATTAGAAGCTAAAGTCCAAGGTGTTGTTGTCCAAGCTAAGAAATAAGGAGCACCCCACTCTTTTGCATGCTTCAAACTCTGACTTTTAGTTTTCAAAACTTCCCAATCAGCTGGTTGAATAGCAAATTGAGCAGTAACAGTTGTATCTTTAACATCACGATAGCAACCAGGCTGATTCAATTCATGAGAAGATAAGCCAGTACCTGCTCCAGGAGAATAAGGTTGAATAGTATAGCCCTTATAAAGTAAACCTTTATTATAGAGTTGTTTCAACAACCACCATAGTGTTTCAATATACTTATTGTCATAGGTAATATAAGGATGATCAAGATCCACGAAATAGCCCATTTCTTCTGTCAAAGTACGCCATTCCTGAGTAAACATCATGACATTTTCACGGCATTTCTTATTGTAATCTTCTACTGAAATATACTTTTCTGAAGCCTTATTATCAATATCCTTTTTCGTGATACCTAATTCTTTTTCCACACCAAGTTCTACAGGAAGTCCATGAGTATCCCATCCAGCCTTACGATGAACCTGGAATCCTTGCATAGTTTTGTATCTATTAAAAGTATCCTTGATAGAACGAGCAAGGACATGATGAATACCCGGATGACCATTAGCAGATGGAGGTCCCTCAAAGAAAATAAATTGAGGACATCCTTCACGCTCATCAATAGATTTGTGGAAAATATCATTCTTTTCCCACTCTGCTAAAACGTCTTTATTGGTCTTAACAAGATCAAGACCGTTATGTTCGGCAAATTTCTTAGCCATGATATGATCTTTATTTATTACGTAATATTTTTTAATGAGCGCAAAGTTACACAAAAATATTTTTTTCACCAAATAATTTATGAACTACATAACTTTGCACTCTATTTGTAACTATTCATTATAGATTCTCTAAATCCTTTAACCATATTGTAGAAACGGCATCAGAAGGCATACGCCAATCACCACGTGGACTCAAACTGACACTTCCTACCTTTGGGCCATCAGGCAGACAACTACGCTTAAATTGCTGATTAAAGAAACGACGAACAAAGACTTTTAACCACTTTTTTATAGTTTCATCATCGTATTTTCCTCCAAGATCAGCCCCTTTCGTTTCTTTAACTGTATCAGAAGTAGGTTGCTCAAAAGCATGACGTGCCAGCATATAGATTTTCTTTGGACGAAAACCAAAACGCAAGAAATAATACAAGAAGAAATCATGTAACTCATAAGGTCCTACAAGATCTTCTGTTTTCTGCTTGATATTACCATCTTCATCAGCAGGTACTAATTCTGGACTTATTGGTGTATCAATGATATCTAACAACGTTTCTTTCGAAGTTTCATCAACTGAAGTCATAGCAACATAGCGTACCAAATATTTTATCAATGTTTTGGGGATACTACAGTTTACGCCATACATACTCATATGATCACCATTATAAGTCGCCCAACCTAATGCTAATTCAGACAAATCACCTGTACCGATAACCATTCCACCAAGTTGATTACTCAAATCCATCAGAATTTGAGTTCGTTCACGAGCCTGTCCATTCTCATAAGTGATATCATGCACCGATATGTCATGACCGATATCTTCAAAATGCTGCGTTACCGATTTAGCTATACTTATTTCACGAATAGTGATTCCCAAACCATTCATCAAGGATATAGCATTGTTAAAAGTACGATCTGTTGTACCAAAACCAGGCATGGTTACGCCAACAATTCCCTTTCTGTCAAGTCCCAACCGATCAAACGTTCTGCAACATACGAGCAAAGCCAGCGTTGAATCTAATCCTCCACTAATTCCTATAACAACGGTCTTGCAATGAGTATGAACCAAACGTTTGGCCAAACCCATGGTCTGAATATTAAAAATTTCCTCGCAAGATGCATTCATATCTGAAGACGTAGGAATAAAAGGATGAGCATTAACCTTTCGCTCTAACTTAAAGTCATGAATTATATCACTCGATTTAGCATCAATCGTTCGAATAGCAAATTGCCCATTCAATTCTGAATATTTGATATTACGCTGAGCATTTACATACGTACTATTGGTACGTCGTTCACTACGAAGTTTTTCCACATCAATCTGGCTTACAACCATTTGTGATGAAACAGAAAAGCGATCACCTTCTTCTAGCAATTGTCCATTTTCATATATTAGCGCATTGCCCCCATAAACAACATCTTGTGTACTTTCACCAAAACCACAACTACTATAAATATATCCAGTCATAGTACGTGCACTTTGTTGCGCCAACAGACTCTTTAGATAAGCATGCTTTCCAATTAGTTCATCACTAGCAGAAAGATTAAAAATCAAATCTGCACCTGCCAAAGCTAATTTATTACTTGGCGGTGCCGGAGCCCAAACATCTTCACAAACTTCTATACCAAACTGAACACCATCTGCTGTTCTGAAGAGTTGAACATCAGGAGTAAGTTGTAAAGTATGACCTGCATAACGGATACTCATGTTTTTTAAATCCTGTGCAGAAGCAAACCAACGCTTCTCATAGAATTCGCTATAATTTGGTAAATATGTTTTTGGAACAATACTTAGAATCTGCCCTTTCTGAATAACTACGCCACAATTTAGGAGTAAGCCATTAGCCGCAACAGGAGCACCTACAATAGCGATAATATCCAATTTTCGAGTAAAATCAAGCAACATCAATATCGCATTTTCAGATGCTTCCAAAAGAAGTTGCTGCCCAAACAAATCCTGACAACTATAGCCTGTTATCGAAAGTTCTGGGAAAACAACTATTTCAACACCCTTACCCTCTGCTTGAGCTATAATACTTTCTATTTCGTGTGTATTATATTCGATATCGCCAACTTTCACATTAGGAACTGCTGAAGCGACTTTAATAAAACCGTAGTTCATATTGACATTGCTTATCATATTAACAATTCTAAATTAGCGGATTGTTACCTGAGTTGCACCATAACCATATTCTTGGAAAGAAGCATCTTGATAGGTACAATTCTTATAACGATAATTCAATTCGTGCACTAAAGCTTGACGTAGCACACCCTCTCCTTTACCATGGATAAAAATAATTTTTTGTCCTTTTTTCTTTTTATTTTCATCCATTATTTTCTTAAAGTAGTCTATCTGATAATGAAGAATATCAGCAGAATTCATACCCTGAGTAGTTTCCAAGACTTCATCTGCATGTAAATCCACAATAATTGTTCCATCATCTTTCACAGTCTTCTTTTTCTCCGTCTGCGCCACAACAGCATCGTCCTTATACATTTGAGCTTTCAAACGTTTACTGTCAATTATCAATGGACGAGCGACTTCATCATTATCAACGATTGTATAGAGTAATGAAGGCTGTTCGAAGAAATCATTTTCTTCAAAAGCATGAAACTTATAGAACTTAATAGGATCAATACGGAATTGAACATCTATTGCTGGTTTCAATAAGAACGGCTTATCCTTTTTAAAAGCCATCATTTGCATAGCAACACGACCTAAATCATTCAGATTCTCACTATTTACATCTTCTATAAAAAGTTTCATATTTGGTTCAACAACACCCTGCGCTTTCAATGTCCACGCATTACCTTCAGAAATAAAATACACATACTGAAGATAATAATTGCTATCATTAACCAAGTAACATTCAAACTCTGTTTTTTCAAATTCCTTGATATTTTTAGGAACGAATGCTAAGAAAGCAGAAAGTTTATTACCTCCCTGACGTTCCTCAACTTGCTTTTGAAAAGTAATTTCACGATCAGCCGGATCATAATCATCAACCTCCATGGACACGGCTTCATCATGAGCACTCAACATAGACTTGATACTACGACTATCATGTGCAAGTTCTGTATTAGCATGAGCTTCGGCTGCCTCACGAGCATCCATCTTTTCATTGATCATTTTACCCATGCTATAATCATCCTGCTCTACTACAACAATATCAGTAATTGGTGTTGGAATCTGAAAGCCATCTTCATCTTCTACCAATACGATATTACCTTTTTGAAAACCGGCAACTTTTCCACCACCAGTTTCTGACAAAAATCTTACTTTATCACCGATTTTAACTTTCATAACTTACCTTGATATAATTAGTAATTAAGGAATCAGCAGAGAACTATCTCCATAGCTAAGGAAACGAAACTCATGACTTAAAGCATAATCATAAACCTTTCGCCAATCTCCTTTCAAAAATGCACTAACTAAAAGAAGTAAAGTACTTTGTGGCTGATGAAAATTAGTTATAAGCATCTTAACTATCTTATATTCATAACCTGGAGCTATAATAATTTGGGTGCTGCTATGTAACGCTTCCAAATTATTTCGATCCAAATAATCTAAGATATTTTGCATAGCTTTCACAGCCGTAATTCCATCTACAAGTTTTCCATCTCGCCCATCGTCATAAGGAGTCCATTGATGGACATGCAACTCGTCTTCTGAAGCATCAGGATGATGTTCCAAATAGACACCCATATAATAAAGACTTTCAAGAGTACGAACACTTGTTGTACCAACAGCAATAGCACTACAATCATGTTCCAAAAGTCTCTCAAAGGTATGACGATGCACTACAATATACTCTGTATGCATCTCATGTCCATCTATTTCTACACTTTTTACAGGTTTAAATGTTCCCGCTCCAACATGAAGGGTAACCTCATCACGTACAATTCCATGTTTATCTAAGTCCGACAAAACAGAATCTGTAAAATGAAGACCAGCAGTAGGTGCAGCAACACTTCCTTTTATTTTACTATAAACAGTTTGATAAGTTGTCTTATCGCTTTCTTGAGTTTCTCTGTTCAAATATGGTGGTATTGGCAGTTCCCCGACAGCTTCAAGAATTTCAGCAAAATTTACTTTTTCAGTATTCCACTCAAAATCTACCCAGTAATTAGTTCCACCAGAATGAGTAGTCAACTTTTCTTGTTCTGGAGTCAAAGCTTCGCCACGACGAAGGGATGCTACCAACGTAAACTCATGACCATTAATGGAAAAATCACGTTTAAGAGAACCTTCTTTCCACTTTTTCAGATTACCTATCATACATAGCCAAGCACAATGACCTGTCGTTTGAAACATTAATTCATAATCAGTAGGTGCAGCAGGTTCCATTAAGAACACTTCGATTAAAGCTCCAGTTGCTTTACGGAAATGCATACGAGCCTGAATAACTCGAGTATTATTACAAACCATTAGTGCACCTTTAGGAAGATGGTTAGGAATATTATAAAATACATCTTCACTAACTTCACCATGCTTGTACAACAAAAGTTTAGAATGATCACGCTGACTTAGAGGGAATTTTGCTATTCTTTCATCAGGCAAATCATAACTATAATCACTTATTTTTATATGTTTTGTTTCCATTTCTCGCACAATTTAAAAAGTAAATAAAATTCCTTTCATCACAACATATATTAAGATAAAAGATACTACTGTCAATACCATATTGATATCATCCAAATCATATCCTGTTTGTGTATACTGACAGGATATATAATTTGCATTTGTTGAAATCCTACGATAAACATTTTTAAAGACTACATAACCTATTGCACCAGCAACACATCCCCATAAGATTCCACAAATAATATCACTTGGATAATGCATCCCCAAATATAGTCTTGTCCAGCAATTAATTAAACTCCATGAAAAAAGCGTATAATTAAGGACTTTGCTTCTTACCAAAAGACAAAAAAATATGGCAATAGACATTGTATTAGCAGCATGAGCAGAGAAAAAACTAAATTTATCCCCACTTACATTAGCAACCAAATCCAAAGAACTCTTAAATGCTGGATCATTAAGAGGACGCAACCGTCCAACCCACGGTTTAATAATACCATCAGTCATTCCGTCAGCTAAGAATACACATAGGAAAGCACAACCTATTGCCAACATAATTTGAGCCATATTCTCATTATTTTTAATAACAAGAAACAATAATGCCATATAGAGTGGAATCCATGTCAAGCCATTTGTTAATGACACAACCACTCCATCTAAAAAGAGGCTTTCACTTCCATTAAAAAATAGTAAGATTGCTCTATCTATATCTAAAAGACCATTAAAGTCCATTTCACCTTATAATAATACTAATTTCCGTAAATAAACCAAAATAGAAATAATCATATTTCTTCTATTTGTTTCGTTTCAATCCATCCTTCACGACCATCTGCTAGTTTTATACCTCTCCAATCCTTCATTGTCTTATCTGTAATATCAACATGAGTTCCTTCATGAATTACAAAAGATTGTGTACTATTTGTCGAAGGTGTCTTCATAACATTTACTGTAGGAGCAATGACTATAGCTCCGGATCGATTCAGAAGCGTCTGCTTCTGCTGAAAAGCAAACAAATTGGCCATTAGGAATAATACGATAAAGAGAATACCACCAAAGAAACCAATTTTCCTCATCAGGATATTATATGAGAACAAATATATCAAAGTAAGAACCAAAGCTACAATGATAAAACCAATAGCCATGCAAGCCCAATTGTCCACACTCGTAAAATTAACCAAAGAATGATACCATGTAACAAAAAACATTTCATTAATCGGTGTAATTTTATCGATAGTCTTACTACTTGCAAATTGAAGATTAAATCGGATATCAGCATCACCTGGTGCAAGTAAATAAGCTCGCTCATAAGCCAAGATAGCCTGAGTAAGGTTGTCTGTACGGTAATAAGAATTACCTAAATTATAATATATATCGGCAGATACTCCTCGTTTCAATATTTCGTTATAATCTTTGATTGCCTGATGATAATTTCCACGAAGATATTCAGAATCAGCAATTTTTTTACTTGCAGCATCTGCACTGCTCTTTGGCGCAGCCTGTGCAGACAATGATACCATTACAAAAGCAAAAAGCAACAACAAAGTATGAAATCCTGATTTTCTCGCTTTTTTAGAAGCTTTAAGAGAATCCTCAATATGTTCAATTGCAGTCATAGCAGATTCAAATGTCTTATTCATATTACCAGTTGGATCACCAGGAGCATAACGTTCAAACTCACACTCGTCTAAAGCACTAACAAACTTTTTAATAGTTTCACTATCCACATGATTATTCGCCAAATTATCCTGAATATTATCACGAGAAAGGGTTACTACTGGCATATTTAATTTATCACCGACATATCCCCAAAGTGCTCTTAGAACTTCATCATAAAATTCTGCCTGTCTATTTTTAAACATCAATTGACTGGCCTTCTTAAGTCGTTTACTAGCAATTTTATTTGCTCTGTTTCTACGCTTCCCTACCATATCGGCATTTTCCAACGCACGCTGACGGAAAACAATAAGCAATGCTACAAAGATACAGATACAAATAGTCAGCCAAATCGTATAAGAAGTACTGCCAAAGAAGAAATCATGCTTTTTACTAAGTTCAACAGGTCCCTTCTTTATAGCATGAATATCCTTATCGATATCTTGAGTAAAATCTGCAGAAGAACTTAAGCCACCATCACCTCGCTCTACATGAATTGTAAAAGGCTGAGTCTTAATTGTTTTGTACGCATTCTGTGTAACATCATAATAAGTAAAAGTAACAGATGGAATAGTATAAGTACCTTGATTTCTAGGAACAGCCATAAAATCATAAACCATATTACCTTCCAAACCATTCGCAGTCAACTTTGTCTTATCGGTAACTTTGGGATCATAAGTATCGAAATCCTTAGGAAAATTAACTATAGGCTGCTTTATCAACTTTAAGTTACCAATACCCCCTACTACAATACGAAGATTAATAGGATTACCCGATTTCAATTCCCTTTTATCCAACTGCGCAGAGATATTAAATTTACCAACTCCACCAGAGAAATCTGTAGGACGATTAGGTAACGGATCTACAGTTATATCAATACTAGGAGCTTTTATACTCTTTTTTACTTCAACATAACCAGAACCTCCATTAAAGAAAGCCTCAAACGGATCTACACTTCTATTTTCTTGAACAACAATACCATTAAAAGTAATGCTAGGTATTGTCAGTTTTCCTGTCATTTGAGGATACATAACATACTGACTCCAAGTAACACACTTATAGGTTTTGCCTCCAACTTTTTCTAGATGAAAAGACTTCTGTTGAGGTAACTGAACCTCTTGAGAATGAAAGCCTTTTAAATCAGGCATTTTACCCTCCAATTGAGTCAAATCCACCTGAGTATATACCTTATAGGTTAGAAGTACGGGCTCCTGCTCATGAACATGTTTTTTATTCGCACTAACACGAATAAACAAGTCATTTCCAGAGATAGGAGTACCAGCAGATTGCATACGGGAAGTATTAACATTATTCTGATGCATTGAAGGCTGCTGGTTATTCGAAGATGAAACATGGCCAGAGACATGTACTGTCACGGCATGAGAATGAATACGCTTTCCGTTAACAATAGCATAAGCTGGTGGAATTTTAAACGTGCCATCCTTTGAGGCATACAAAGTATAAGTAACCGAAGAGGAACTACTTGTATGCCCATTAATCATCTGAAAACTAGACTGCGAAGATGTATATGGACCTGCCAGTACCTCTAATGCTCCTGGTATATTCCCTGCACGAAACTCTTCTACATCTTGCGTATTCACAGTATAAGCCAGACGAAAATTCTCTCCAGCTGCGACATGAGATGGAGCAGATACAGTTATAGATTGTGCTTTAAGTGCAATAGCATTCAAAGCACAAAATACACATAATATGAAATATCGTAAAGTCAATCTCATCCTCTAAAAATTTATATCTATGTTTAATAACATAATTCTGTTTTGCAAAATTACCAATTTTTATCCAAATTACGGCTTTTTGGCTGCGACATATTTCGCTGCATCTTCTGTTTTGTAGCTTTTTCTTGCTGGATAGCCGCATTCAAAAGTTGATCGGCATTATCCCGACTCATTTTCTGCTCATGTCGCTGATTTTGATTTTTGTTTTTATCTTGATTTTGCCCCTTCTTATTTTGATTTTGATCTTCCTTTTTATTATTTTGATTCTTTTTATCCTTATTCTTGTTCTTATCTTTATTTTTATCATTTTTTTTGTTCTGTTGATTAGGATTATTTTTCAACAGTTTTTTACAAAGAGCGAGATTATAACGCGTCTCGTTATCGCCTGGATTATCTCGTAAACTCATTTTATAAGCATCAATTGCTTGAGCATACTGACGCTGCTTTTGCATAATCACACCTATATTATGATAGCTTTTTGAACGTCTGAAAGGATTATTTTCTATTTTACTTGCTTTTTCAAATTGTTCAACCGCCATAGAGTCTTTATCTTGTTGCAGCAAGGCACAACCCAAGTTATAAAGAGCTTGAGAGTTTGAACTATTCTTTGCCAAAGCTTTACGGTAATTAATTTCAGCCTTAGTCCATTTCTGAGCATGAAAAGCACGATTACCCATACGAATAAGCCCTCTGTCACTTTGAGCTTGTAATGACAGGGTGCAAACCATCATAACTATTAATATAATATAGCGATAACAATCTCTCATTTTCTTATTACTTCCGTTTGAAAATTTTTATATTTTTCAAGAGTGGATTCTTCCTGTAAAGAACACAGATTTCTAAGATTAGCAGAAACATAACCACAATTGCTACAGCCTGAAACTGTTCATTATAATCACTATAGATGACACTATCAGTTTCACCTTTTTGTAATCTACTTAAATCATCATTCAACTGATTTTCTGCATCTTTAGTATTATCCACGTGGATATACTTTCCACTACCTGCTTCAGCAATTTGCTTACACATTTGTTCATTTACAGCAGTCATTACAGTATTACCAGAACGGTCTTTCAGATAGTCACCATTACCCATTGGAATTGGTGCACCTTTAGAATCTCCTATACCAAGGATAAACACATTAATACCTCTATCATGAGCTGCTTTAGCAGCCTCAATTGCACCACCTTCATGATCTTCGCCATCCGTAATAACGATAATAGCCTTACCCACTTTATCATTTGGAGTAAAAGCGTGCATACAAGTATTGATAGCACCTGCTATATCTGTTCCTTGCGTCTGAATAAGACTTGGTTGAATGTCTTGCAAAAACATTTTTGCAGATACATAATCGCTGGTAATAGGTAACTGAACATAAGATTGGCCTGCAAAAACCACCAGTCCGATTTGATCATTATTAAAATGATCAACCAAATTTTCTACCAGCATCTTACTCTTAGTCAATCTTGATGGAGCAACATCCTCAGCCAACATAGAATTAGAAATATCTAAAGCTATCATTGTCTCTATTCCATTACGCTTATCATGAGATATACGAGTACCCATTTGGGGACGGGCTAGCATAATAATCGCCAAGGATAATGCACCTAGAGCTAACCAAAATTTAACTGAAGGTCGATATACAGATATATCAGGCATCAATTGTGCGACCAACTCAGGATCACCAAACTTTTTTATTTTCTTAATTCTTCTGCGCCAACCTACAAAACGTATCAGAACCATGACTGGTACGAGAAGCTGAAGCCATAAATATACAGGATCGTCAAATCTAAACATAATATTTAAGGTATTCTTCTAAACCAAGTTATGCGAAGCAATATTTCAAGCAATAATATAAACACTACAGCCATAGCAAATGGCTGGTAAGCTTCATAACGCTTAGCATAATGCTTAACACTCATCTTCGTTTTTTCCAGTTTATCAATATCTTTATAGATACTCTTCAACTGAGCCGTATTAGTAGCACGATAGAAATTTCCTTCTGTCGTTGCTGCTATTTCTTTAAGAGTTTGAATATCTATATCTACAGGCATATTTACATATTGTATTCCTCCTGCAACCATCATTGGATAAGGAGCAACTTTATTTGTTCCTACACCAATCGTATAAACACGAATGCCATAGCTCTTAGCCATCTCTGCAGCAGTCATAGGCGATATATCTCCACGATTATTACTACCATCAGTAAGGAGGATTATCACTTTACTCTTACCCTTAACATCTTTCAAACGAGATACTGCGTTTGCCAATCCCATACCTACAGCTGTACCATCTTCAATCATACCAGTAGCAGCCATATCTGTACGTGCATCTTTTAAGAGTGTAAGCAGACTGGTATGATCTGTCGTCATCGGGCATTGGGTAAACGATTCTCCAGCAAAAATTGTTAGTCCGATATTATCATTAGGACGACCAGAAATAAATTCTGCAGCTACATTTTTAGCAGCCTCTATACGATTCGGCTTCAAATCTTCTGCTAACATACTGGTAGAAACATCCATTGCCAACATAATATTTATACCTTCCACCTGTCGGTTATTCCAAGAATTATGGGTCTGAGGGCGTGCCAGTATAAAAACCAACAATATGAACGTAATACACCTTAAGAACATTGGCAGATGTATCAAACGTACACGCCAACTTTTTGGCGCATAACGATACGGATTGGTGTCTGCCATCCTTAAAGCTGGCTCACTCTTCTTACTATATAAAAAATACCATAGTATATAAGGTATCAGTAGAAGCAGAAGCAGGAAATATCCTTTACTTGCAAATTCCATCTTTTTATATGTGTTCTCTTATCTAGTCATTTACATCAGTAACATGACCACATTATATATAACATAACCTAAAATAGCCAATGATGCAATAATAAGACCAGCTATCAACGATTTTAGAACAATACGGTTCTTGCGTGTTTTCACATCATCATCACTCAATTGTGGCTTTACCTTTTCTTCTGTTGGTATTTCATCCGTTTTAGTCTGATCTATAAAGTTTATAGCATTGACCAAATTTGCATCATTCTCATTAATTAAGGTTTCGTATTTAGCAAACTTCACAAGATCAGCAGTTTGGAAAAGTTCATGAAGCTCTCTAATCATAGTTTTATCTCCTGTTGCCTGAAGATGTTCTATAATTTCAGAACTTGTCATCTCCATAGCATTGAACCCGAATCGCTGTTGAATATATTCTCGAAGCGTATCCGTCAATCTTGTATAATATTCCTTCTGACCTTCCTGAGTTTCTACACGATGCTGTTTCATCTCATTGATTTCATGAAGTGCTTTCTGATGAGCAGGAACCTTCTTTACTATCTTAATATGTGTAATAACAGGCTTATTTTTTCTTAATCTATCATACAGATAAAAGCCCACTCCACATAACAACAGGAAGAGGATACTTAACCAAAACAAAGGAGCCCATTCTGCCCAAGAAAAAGGATTATCCTGTACATCTTTAGGTGGATAAAACTGATTTGGATGAATTGTATCTACAGGTACCGTAAGAACTTTCAGTGCTAACTGATTGCCTTGGTAAGATTTACCAGCGACCTTTACTTTCAAAGCCGGAATAGCATATATTTTCTCATCAAAAGAGGTCAATGTATAAGAACGTGTTATACGGGTTGATTTATCATCGACCTCAGTTGTATCATCCTTCATTTTCAATACTTCTACACCAGGAGTAATATACTGAGATGGCTTTAATGAAGGGAAGTCTACACGTTTTCCCTTGGGTAAGGTAACCCTAACATGCAAATCGGTCTGCTGTCCTATCATTATTTGGATAGAATCAATTTGCTGTTCCACCTGTACCTGAGAACTACCAGCTATAGGAGTTGATAATACAACGAGTGTAAAGATTATATGTCTATACCAATTTTTCATTTTTTTACGAGTACAATCGTCTTTAACTTCTTTGTTTAAAAAGCAATATCAGTGCTTGAACAAAATCCTCATGAGTTGCCACACTAGTCCAGTCCACTTTACTCTTAGCAAATGTTTGTTTTAGAGAATCTTCTCTCATCTTCCAAGCCTGTTCGTGTGCAATTCTCAATTTTTTAGAAGACGTATCAAGATACATCTCATGCCCTGTTTCAGCATCCATCACCTTAATAAGTCCAACATCTGGAAGAGATTTTGCTCTTTGGTCATATACCTGAATAGCTACCACATCATGTTTTTGGTTAGCAATCTGTAATGGTTTCTTAAAATCTCGTTGATCATAGAAATCGCTCAGTACGAATGCCGTACAGCGTCTACGCATAACACGAGTAAGGTACTCCATAGCCGCACCAATGTCAGTGCGCAGGCTTTGTGGATGAAAGTCGAGCATCTCACGTATAAGATATAATATATGCTTCTTTCCTTTTTGGGGTGGAATATATTTTTCTATACGATCAGAGAAGAAGATGACACCTATCTTATCATTATTTTGGATAGCACTGAAAGCGAGTGTAGCTGCTATTTCTGTTACCATATCCTTTTTCATCTGCCGAGAAGTACCAAATTCAAGTGACCCACTGACATCTATCAACAGCATCACTGTTAATTCTCGTTCTTCCTCGAAGACCTTTACAAAAGGTTTATGATAACGAGCCGTAACATTCCAATCAATATCGCGTACATCATCGCCAAATTGATATCCTCGCACCTCTGCAAAGGCCATACCTCTACCCTTAAAGGCTGAATGATATTGACCTGCAAAGATATTTTGACTCAGTCCACGAGTTTTGATTTCGATTTTACGAACTTTTTTAAATATATCTTCTGTATCCATTATTCGAATTGAAAAGATCTAGACGCCTAACTATTAATCCAAGTGCCATAAACCTTAAGGCACTTCCACTTTATTAATAATTTTACTGATAATTTCTTCAGAGTTTACACTATCAGCTTCAGCCTCATACGACAGTCCGATACGATGACGCAATACATCATATGCTACAGCCCTAACATCCTCAGGAATAACATAACCTCTGTGTTTGATAAACGCATATGCACGAGCAGCTTTTGCTAAATTAATACTTGCACGAGGACTACCACCATAAGTAATGAAGTTTTTAAGTTCCTTCAAACCATATCGCTCTGGATAACGGGTAGCAAAAACAATATCCGCAATATACTGTTCTATTTTCTCATCAAGATATACCTGATTTACAACCTCGCGAGCTTTGATTATTTCATCTGCTGTTGTTACAGGAGTTACAGTTGGCATGTGCCTCTGAATGTTTTCACGAATAATAAGTTTTTCCTCTTCAATTGTAGGATAATCAATAATCACTTTCAACATAAAACGGTCCATCTGCGCCTCAGGCAACTGATATGTACCCTCTTGTTCTATAGGGTTCTGAGTCGCCATTACAAGGAATGGATTTGGCAACTTAAATGTATTATCACCAATTGTTACTTGATGTTCCTGCATAGCTTCTAGCAAAGCACTCTGAACTTTTGCAGGTGCACGGTTTATTTCATCGGCAAGCACAAAATTGGCAAACACAGGTCCCTGTTTTACTTGAAATTTTTCATCTTTCTGTGAATAGATTAGGGTTCCTACAACATCGGCTGGCAATAAATCTGGAGTAAATTGAATACGACTGTAATCTGAATCAATCAACTGTGAAAGTGTCTTAATAGCCAATGTTTTAGCCAAACCAGGAACACCCTCCAAAAGGATATGACCATCACTCAGAAGACCGATCAATAGCGAGTCTACTAAATGCCTCTGTCCTACAATAACTTTATTCATGCCAGTAGTCAGATTAGTAATAAACTGACTTTGCTGTTCTATCCGAATGTTTAATTCTCGAATATCTATTGATTCTGCCATAATATTTTAATCTATAGAAGTTTTTCCATCTTTTTTTTACACACGCAAAAGTAAGCAAAAATGATGGGCTAAGCGAATACAGCAGTCTAAATAATATTAAAAAACTTTTTAGAAGTATAGAAATTAAGAAAATTTCAATGATTATAAGCAAAAAAAAATCCAGCTGTTTAAGAGACAGCTGGATTTTCTTCATTTTTTTCGCAAAAAATTATATCTTTCATAACTTTATTGCAATAAATTTACTGTATTTCTACAGTAGCTCGACGATTATTATCTACAGGTGACAAATCATCTACTCCACCCTTAGCCTGAGTTGTTATCATCGATTTGTCTACACCAAATTTAACAAGAGCTTCAACCACTGCATCTGCACGACTCTGAGACAGTTTCTGATTATATTCTGCTGAACCAGTTTTGCTATCCGCATATCCAGTAACCAAAATCTTATTATTATTCTCTTTAGCTGATTTTGCAAAAGATTCGAGGTTTACCATATCCTTACTTGAAGCTATTTTAGTTTTACCTATATTAAAGAATACGGATACAGGTGCGCTCTTATATACTACTGATGAGGTTTGATTTGACTGTTTAGCTTCTAACTCTCCACGCAAACGCTCATTTTCTGCATTTGCATCTTCCAATTGGCTATTCAGTGCATCTAACTGACTTTGATTCAAAGCATTCAAGGCCTCAACATCTGGAGTCTTACTCCAACCAGACTTGCCTAATCTGAAAGTAAAACCAACCTCTGCATATAAATTATTGTCTTTTCTTTCCCACACACCATCATAATTTGAACTACCTTTAACAGCTGTAACACCATCAAAAGCCTGTCCAAGACGATTCCATCCTGCTTCTACATAAACATCTACTTTTTTACCTAAACGCCAAGAAGATTGTAAACCGACATTAAGATCTACCACATTAATATTATCACTCATATTGCGACCAAGACCCGCACCAACAAAAGGAATTACGTTCCACACCCGATTAGGATTATAGCCACAAAACAAATTACTTAAATTAAACAAGACCTGCTCGTTAATAATAAGGTATTTGTTATGATTTCCTTTTGTTTGATCATTTACTACAGCCTTGCCCCAAATACCCTGGAACTTAGTGCGAAGACCTATACCTGGTGTAAACCATTTACCTAAGGCAATAGAAGCACCAGGATTGGCACGAAACTTTTTAAATGGACTATGAGATAGACCTAAACCATGCTCTTCATTCGAATAGAAAGCATTCCAATCTGCACCAACTTGCACAAACCAGTTGCTAAAGAAAGAGTTTGTTGCAACACTATACTTCTGTTCTGGTAAATCTTCCTGGGCAAAACCTGTCATCGCACAAGTTGCTAACGCCAATCCCATTATTAACTTTTTCATACCTATATTCTTGAAATTTTACTATATTATTTACTATATTACACTGCATTAATAAGATGCAAAGATAAACATATTATTTTAAAAAGGAAGAATTTCTTAAAAAATAGTTAATCAAATTATTTTATGCGAAGATACTCATCAAGATACTTGATAATGATGGCTTTATCTTTATGAAACACACGCCGTTTAACACTTATAGTTTCCAATCTTTTTTGGAACACAGGATACTGAGGAAAAAACTTTGCCATTGAAGACAATTTCATACTACCACCAAGAGACAAACCTGTAACATTAAAATTACCCAAATTGATAGTTCCTGGCACTAACGATTCTGAATAATACAATCGAATCTCTTTTTCTGTATTTAATCCATAATAGAACTGATCAACTTGTTGACTAAAATAATGTTTATTGGCATTACTCGTCATTTCTGCCACTCGGCTAGTATATACACTAGTTCTTTCACCTTTCCAAATTCTTTTTACCAACAATGGCCTATCCGTGTTTACAGGAGAACTTAGATTATAACTTTGATTTATCCATTTCGATTCCCATACTGTACGTTGTCCGTTATCTGTCATTACAATACTGTCTAACGATTCCGCTTTATAGCGGACACGTTCGCCGGTATCTTTTAGATATACATCTACATGAGCATCAAGTTTATTCAGTTCGTTTCTTAGTATGGCAACTTTAACTTCGCCTTTCTTCAAATATACTGTTACTTGCTTATTCATCTTGCTTGCATGAGCAATTTGCACAGGCGAAAAGGTTATTAATATACTAAAAGCCATCAAGGCCAAAGATCTTTTCATACCACTATTTTTTAATCTTCAGAATGTAGTTTTGGCAATGATATATGATATCTCACTGCAAGGAAACGTATCAAGCATACCACGACAAATACACTAGGTACTGTAATATATAAACTCACACCAGCCATCCACATCAACTGATATACGACACCTCCGATTACACAAGCGATGGCATATATTTCTTTTTGAAATATAACAGGTTCATTATTTAGAAGCACATCTCTTATAACACCTCCTGCAGCGCCTGTAATACATCCCATCATGATCGCCACCCAAAATGGATAACCCAAAGCTAAAGATTTTTGGATTCCAGCTATTGTGAACAACGCTAATCCTAAAGTATCAAAAACAAGCCACGCATTATCTAACTTTTTTAAGATATGATGGAAGATAATAAATACCACCTGTGCTAGCATTGTACATATCAAATAAATTGGTGATGTCATCCAAAAAGGAGTTTGCCCTAACATGACATCTCGAATTGTACCTCCGCCAATTGCGACTACAAGTCCACAGACAAATCCACCAAACCAGTCGTACTGCTTAGCCCCTGCCAATCGGATACCCGACATAGCAAAGGCAAAGGTACCAATAAACTCTATAACCTCCTGCAGATTTTTTACAAAAACAGGATCCTCGTACAGCATATTAATATTGTTTATATTATCGATTTACTACATTAATAGGTTGCCCCTCAACAAATGATTTTACATTTTCGACACAAGTATCTATAAGACGAGTACGTGCCTCTTCAGTTGCCCATGCTATATGTGGCGTAATAAAAGCATTCTTTTGCTTGAGTAATGGATTATCTTTAGATGGCGGTTCCTGACACATTACATCTGCACCATAATACAATAGCTTTCCTGTCTGAAGAGCCTCGGCTACATCTGCTTCGTTAACAAGAGGACCACGACCGGTATTAATCAATATTGTACCATCTTTCATCTTTGCAAGAGTATTCTTATTGATTAACTCATAGGTTTCTTCTGTCAACGGACAATGAAGAGTAAGAATATCACTTACAGAAAAAAGACCTTCTAAAGTTGTTTTTTGAATACCATCAGGAAGATCTGCTGCATTCTTACTGGTATAGGCAAAAACATCCATTCCAAAGTCAAGCGCCAGATGAGCTACTTTCCATCCTATACTACCCAAGCCTACAATACCAAGAGTCTTCCCGGCCAGTTCGCGAAGTGGCGTATCCCAATAGCAGAAGTCATCATTATCACTCCATCTTCCTAATCGATTTTTGTTGGCATAATGAGCCACTCGATTAGTCATATTCAGAATCAAAGCGAAGGTTGCCTGTGCCACACTATCTGTACTATAAGCAGGAATATTAGTTACTAGGATACCTAATTCTTTAGCTTTCTTGATGTCTACCACATTATAACCTGTAGCAAGCACACCTATATATTTCAACTTAGGCAACTGTATCAAAACCTCTGCATCAAGCACTACCTTATTCGTCAGGACGATTTCTGCATCTTTAGCACGTGATACAACATCTTCCTTCTTTGTTCGAGGATAAACGATAAGCTCTCCATATTCCTTAAGCCCATCCCAACTTAAATCACCAGGATTGGCTGTATATCCATCTAAAATTACGATCTTCATCTTTACGATTTTATTATAACTTCTATATAATTCTTATATCATTTTAGTATACACGATACCTTTTATATCATTATTTTTAGAATTCAATTAGGACCTTTTTACATTATTGGTCATATCGGTCACCCCAACAAGTTTTCATCCACTGATAAAGTCGTTCTTCCTGTGGAGAATGCTGCGCGTGCCAAATTCTAGTATTTTTGAGAGCATCAGGCAGATATTGCTGTTCCGTAAAATGCCCAGGATAATCATGCGGATACTTGTAACCATCATGATAGCCTAAATCTGCCATTAACTGGGTTGGTGCATTTCGTATTGGTAATGGTACTGGCAGATTTCCAGTCTGTTTAACCAACTGCAAAGCATCATTGATGCCCATATATGCAGAATTACTCTTGGCACTGGTAGCCAAATATATTGTAGCTTCTGCCAATGCTATTCTTGCCTCAGGCCAACCGATTTTCATAACAGTATCGAAAGCTGCATTAGCAAGTAGCAAAGCATTAGGATTAGCCAAGCCTATATCTTCACTGGCACTGATTACCAATCTTCTTGCTATAAACTGTGGATCTTCTCCCCCCTCTATCATTCGCGCCAACCAGTATAAGGCTGCATCAGGATCACTACCACGGATACTTTTGATAAAGGCCGATATAATATCATAGTGCATCTCCCCCTGTTTATCGTATGCTAAAGGATTTTGCTGCAATCTTTTCACCACCAAATCGTCGGTAATCTCGACATCTCCCATTTCTGACTCAACTACCAACTCCAGTATATTCAACAGTTTACGCGCATCTCCACCACTATATCGCAACAGGGCTCCATGCTCTTTCAAAATTATATTACGCTTCTTTAATTCCACATCCTCTGTCAACGCACGGTGTATTAAATCAAGCAAATCATCCTTATTCAAGCTCTTCAGTACATATAACTGACATCTTGAAAGTAATGGCCGAATTACTTCAAACGAAGGATTCTCTGTTGTAGCACCTATAAGTGTAACCGTACCTCGCTCTACTGCTCCAAGCAAAGAATCTTGCTGCGATTTAGAAAAACGATGTATTTCATCAATAAATAATATAGGTGAAATGGTATTAAAAAACTGCGATTTTGCAGCCTTATCGATAACTTCTCTTACATCTTTAACACCGCTCGTTACAGCACTCAGTGTATAAAAAGGGGTTTCGAGCTTATTAGCAATAATATGGGCTAAAGTTGTCTTTCCTACTCCAGGAGGCCCCCAAAGTATAAAGGAAGGAATGCGTCCCGCATCAATCATATTGCGCAACACAGCCCCCTCACCCACCAGATGCTTTTGCCCTACATACTCATCTAGTGTACGAGGTCTCATTCTTTCAGCCAAAGGTTCACTCATACAATTGCAAAGATACAAAAAAGTTAAGATTAGCGAAGAAGTAAACCTGTTTTTTTTAGAGCTACCATTTTTTTGAATGAAAAGTTTGGTTTTTAACAATTTAGTATTTAATTTTGCAGCAAATACAACTACAATTATGAAAGAACAGAAAGCTATTACTCTCAAGACGCTTACTAAGAGCAATGTTTGGGATCAGCAGGAAAATGATATTTTCCGTATGTGGGAAGCTGCTGAGAAGGAAGCTGACCTTCGTGATAATCAGCGAAGCTATATTAATACAATTCGCAGTGCTTTCGAAATTGAGGAGATCAAAGTCGATAAGCCTGAAATAATCGCAAAATATGAAAATCGAGGTTTTAAAGTTGGAAGCGTTCGTCTTGACGATTCTCAGAATCGTACAAAATGGGCCATTAAAAAGAAGCCTATTCTGCGCGTAACAGACCTTACTTATGAGAACATTCACCATATCAGCGCAACCAAACTTCTCGATGTTATCGACCGTAATTTCGGTGGTGGTTGGGATAGTCTATCTCAGAGTATTCAGGATATCATCATGTCTGGTTTTGACATAAGTAACACAACTCTTCCTACTGATCGCCTGCACAAACCAGGTGGCATGTATGAGAAAAAGAAAAACGATGGCTTTGAAGTTCTTGAAATTACAAAAGGTAACTGGACAGAAGCAATCTTCGCAAAAGAAAAACCTGAATCAGAAAAGCTTCACACAAAATTTGAAGACGACGAGGAGCTCGATCGTAAGAATCGTGATTTAGACATTGATGATGATGATGATGCACCAGAAATTGATGATCACTACAATGACATTGATGAGGATGACGATGCATTTGATGATGATAAGCTTACGGAGGAGAGTTATCACACTAACTTTGATGAGAATGCTGAAGACTTAAATCTTGAGGCTGAAGACGTGGTTGATGATGATGACAACTACTAAGATTTAAAAACATTTATTTTTAGATAGAATTTTCAAAAAAAGACGTATAGAGCATAATGCTTTATACGTCTTTTTTATCATTTATCATATCCTGTTGGGCGAAACTGTTTCTGTTCTTCGCTATATACATAGCCGTTTTCTCCAAGATAGCTCTTAATCTCTTCAACTTCTTTATCATAGCAATTACAGAGTGACTCCAATGAATCAAATTCTTCATCACGCAGCAACATATTGATACTCGACACCAGAATGGCTGGCTCCTTTGGTAAATAATCCATAGTTTTTCTTTTTACTTCATTGATTTCGGAGTGCAAAGTTACAACAAAATTTCTAAATATCAAGACATATTTAGCACCCGCCTTTCATATCTTCTTTATGTGCCAACTATTTTTTTCTCAGCACTATCTTCTGATTTGAATATCTCGAATCTAGTGTTTCCCGATACTTACAATAATCAGCATAGAGCGATTTATCATAGCGTCCTTTCTTTTGCAGACGACGATTATAAAGCACTATCTTACGCCCTTCCAGTTTCAGTTCTGATGTAAAATCGGCAAAAGGATAAGTCTCCTTAATATTTTTGGGAATTGCCTCTACAACATATCCCTCAGGTATCAGCACTATAATGCTGTCTTCCTGCAAGAAACCATAATCCAATACCAATTGTTGCTGTCTCTCCTTTAGATTAGAAGGAGTCGAAACCTCCTGATGTAACGGACAAACTGGGATAAAAAGACGCAATCCTTTACCTTGACCATATTGCTTATCTTCCAACTTAGCTCTTATCTCATAGTGAGGAATACTATAAGCCTTTTTATCGTCAATCATTTCGAGCGAGTTGATAGTTACCAGCGGTTTGTTGAGCACGTGGTGTATATATTCACGTTGAACATCCTCCTTTGCTCCAATTAACCCCATCAAGGGTTCATATTCGCTCATATACGAATCTTGCAAGAAGTTCATTTTTGCCGAACCATTAGCCTGCAAATCGACCTCCATACAAGTTATTTCCCGATTATCAGCATCCTTATACGATGGCACCTTTAGAAATTTTCCTCCTTCAGCCGCCACCTCCAGACAGTCGTGACCAGCAATATCCATGTGGCAATAACCTAAAGGTATCTTAGCATCGGTACATTCAATCCATACCGTATCCTGCCGCATAGGAACCATCAGGATCTCGTGATTAAATTGATTAAAGTTAGGATAATCTTTGTAAATCTTATCGTACTTGGTGCTGATAACAACCTCGCTTGATGGCACTCCCACTTCCTTAAGCATAGCATGCATAAAGTTACTCAAGCCTTTACAGTCACCAAATCCTGTACGGCATACTTCTGCAGCTGCTACCGGTTGATACCCACCTATACCGAGAGTTATATTTACATAGCGAGTATTCTGTTCCAGATACTTATACAGCACATCTATTTTACTTTTGACTGATTGACAGGTATCCGTCATTGAATGTAGTTTAGACTTCATATCTTCAGTAAGAGCCGTTTTTCCGTCTCGAATATTCCACAGCCACTTACCCATCTGTTTCCAGTCTTTCAGATTTACCGTTGTACCAAGATATTTAGCCGTTTCTGGCCCAAAAAAAATTCTTGGTGCCAATTCATGCAAAGGCTGCCCGAGAGGTTCTTTCTCAATGGAGGGCAAATTTTCTACCGATACAGTCCACACTTTATTACCTTTACCATCTGAAGTTTCCTTCACCTCTGCATTGGTATTCATTTTCTTATAACGACATGCTATAGAGTCGACTACGGTAAGCTGGTAAAACGCTTTCTTAACCGGCACATCATACGCATTCTGAGGATAAAACATCGGAAAAGCTAGCACATCATCCGTAAACGACTCCTCCCATTCATAAGTTACCATAATCGGATAAACTGGTGGCGTATAGTTGAACACCATCATATAGCTTACATGCCCTAGCATTTCCCGTGAATATTCAGAACGCACCATATCAGTCTTCTTAGCCTTCTTAATCACCTTACCGCTCTGATCTGTAAAGACTGCACTAAAGTTTATCAATTTATGGTTTTTATCAAATGGCAATACCAAATGAGCATAGTCAGCAGCTTTCTCGTCAAGTATTTTGTAGCAAAGCATATATTTCACGGTAGCATGACGCACATCAGTACAAATGACTTGCGTTACTTCATTTTCAACTATCACATGGGATTCTGCGTAAGCAATAAGTGTCATGACCACCAGTATTGCCACCATTAAAAATCTACGTATCTGCATCATTTATACCTTTTTAAGGACCACCATATCATCTAAACGTTTTACCACGGACTCGAAGATATGCTTAACATACTCATATTCATCTACACCAAATAATAGACGTTTTACATTAAATCTATACTGCATCTGCAGGACTCCTTCACTATTTTGGTTTACCATAAAGACAAACTCAAGTCCTTTATCAACCGTATAGGTCATCACCCCCTTAGGCAATTCTTCCACTACATATCCCTCAGGTAGCTTTATGCTTACCGTCTGCACTATAGTATTGAGATGTGCAAACTCAACAGGAAGCTCACGAGTTTCCTTTTTAAATGGATTTTCGTGTAAGAATCCCACAATCATCGGATTGACATATATACGGTCTTCTGTAGCATCATAAGCCTTAACAAAATCGAACTCATGTGTAGAGATACGCTCCACATTCATATCATTCATCTTATAATTGGTTATCCTTAGGCCATCCGCCTTAGCCATACTGTCAACGAAGGCAATACTATCTTTAACTTCGCGGAAATCATGACGGAAATCAGCAGCACTTTCATCTTTCATAACTGACTGAAAGTGTCCTCTCACAATACCTTTCTCGTCAATTTCTGATTCAATAAAAATTTGTTCTAATCCCTTCATAGCATGTTGCACATCCACCCAATCAAAAGTATCATCACGCACAAGTATACAACGATCTACAAGCAGATTGGAAGGCAGAGCGTACAACGATCCATCTTCTGATGATCCGTCAAGATAAAGATATTTATCATTACCTTTATCTACTGCCACAATAAATGTATTTAGTCCCCTTAGCGATGGAAAAAAAGCCATTCGACCATTATCACGAGAACTCATCAGCACTGGATAAGCTTTTAGTCCAGCTGCCTTTAGCATAGCGATGAGTATAAAATTGATGTCAGCATTACTGCCCGTACCACGTTTCAATATCTTGCTTGCATTATCACCACCAAGTCTATATTGCTTATCCCATTTCACTTTACTTTTAAGTAAATGAAATATAGTAGCGACCTTATCGTCTACGTTAACAATCTTGTCAATATTCAGTTTAGCCAACTCCTCTTTCAGCGGATTAGAAATTTTCAGTCGTTTACCAAAACTATCCGCCTCTTTCAAATTCTTAATTACCGCATCCCATGTAGAAGACAAATTTTCACACACATAACCAGGAACATAGATAGCAGAAAGTTCAAACTCAACTTTATCTAGAAAATCTGTTACATCATAAATGTAATTGTCAGCATCTACTCCAGGCAAATTTCTAGCTACCCACTCATAATCGGTACCAGATAAACTGGCTGTTTCGCTCGGCAGATCGATGTACACATTAGATACCATTTTAGAAGCTTCCAACTGGTGAGCACCAGACTGATTAAACTGAAATACAAATCGATCTGGTATAGATAGTTGCACTCTACTATACAGCACTGGAATTTTCTGCTGAGCTACCCACGTATCAATCAAGGAATAGAAATCGCTTTCCTTGCGGTAGCTATACTCGATAACGCTACCCGGCTTAACATTAGGCACGGAGAATTTCGTCGTCACATGATTATCATCAATACGCTCAGTAAAAATCTCGCTGCTTTTCATTTTCGTCTTCACAACTTTTCCATCCTCTATATTATAAGAAACAGCTTTCAAACCTACAACTTTCTCTTTTATCGAAGACTCATTTTTTGATTCATAATACCCAATACTTACATTAGCTTCATCCTTACCTTCTGAAGTAAGAATTTTGATTTTACAATCCACATCGGTATAAAGTTGCCAATACCCCTTCCGCAAACTATAAAAATGTTTTACATTGTGATAAAGTACCACAGCTGGCGCTTTCTTATCAGCCGGATACTCTTTCATAGCAATTTCTTCTTTAGTGGGACTTCCGAATTTTAAATTAGGTTGCATTTCTTGCGCCATCACAGTAGAAGATACAGATAGTACAAATAAGGAAAACAACAACCGCTTAAGGTTACATAATTTCATAATATATCAATATAATTTAGTTATAAATTTTTTACGTATTTAGCTTTTAGCGTTTATAGTACAAAACTATAAAAAAAATCAAAATAAACAAAAAAGATAAAGGAAAAAGTGACGATTATAATTTAGGAAAATAATCCACTAGTATTTGAGAAAAGAGAAGACTATAAGTCTTCTCATTGTTGTTGTTAATTCTAGAAATTTAAAATCGTGATTGAAAGGTAGTCGGTAAGGGAATCGAACCCTTATGCCAAGATTGAGAATCTTGTATCCTAACCGTTAGATGAACCGACCAATTAAGGGTCAAAAAAAACCTCTTCTAAAAAGGAGAGGTTATATATTACGTAGTCGGTAAGGGAATCGAACCCTTATGCCAAGATTGAGAATCTTGTATCCTAACCGTTAGATGAACCGACCGTTAGTGCAATTACATTTGCCTGACCCCCGAAGAGCGGAAGGTGGGGGATTCGAACCCCCGGTACGGTTACCCGCACGTCAGTTTAGCAAACTGGTGGTTTCAGCCACTCACCCAACCTTCCAGTCACGGGCTCGTTACCGAGTTGCCAAGCTTCATTTCTGAATTGCGAGTGCAAAGGTAGTATTTTTATTTTATCCCACCAAACTTTTTACTGTTTTTTTTCAAAAAAACTTTCATTTTTATTTTTCACCTTATTATATAGCATTTCAGATTTACCAGTACTCCATCCTACTTCACTTAAGCTCAAACTATAAATATTGTTTGAGAATGCCGATAAGCTGATACTTATCTACCTCAAGATATTTCGTTCGTACAGCATCAATTCTAAACCCCGAATGACGATGAGGAAAAAAAGCTGGTATACGATAATCATCAGCATTTTTATACAATGGATAGAAAAAGCTACATCCCTTAGCTCGTTCTGCCTGAAAATCGCTAATATCATTCCAGTCAATGTGGAGGTAATGACGAGCAAAAGGCGAATACACAAGAAGTTCATCTTTTTTAGCAACCACAGCAGGTTTGCGTTTTATACAAAGATCAAAGTAACGCATACAAAGATACCATATAAAAAAAAGACACTGTAAGAATCCAAACCAGCCTATTATATGGACCAATATCTCCAACCAGCCTACATAGCCAAAACTTCCTGTAGCCAAATATAAACATAAAGGTGCACATACAATTAATGTCATTATCGTTAATAGTGCTGAGAGCAGGTGCCTTCTCTCGAAAAATTTCCTTGTTTCCATTTAGTTGATTTCTAGAGTATTTGGAAGCAAAGATACCAAAAAGTATCCATATAAAAAAATTATGTGCACAAAATGATACCGTCACTTCATGCACATAATCTCATCAGAGTCCTATAGCATCTTTGCGAGACTGGGGAATAGCAAAATTAAAATTATCGCTAGCTTTAAGTTTTGCAAAATTAACACCTACCACCTCACCATATTTGTTGAGGACAGGAGATCCACTACTTCCCTGTACCGTAGGAATACTATACAAAATACGCGAAGAATCTGGATTTTGAGTAACTTTTCCACTCGTCATCTGCACACTGATTCCCTTCTGAGTATTAGCCAAAATTAAGCCTGCATTATAACCTATCATATATAGCTCCTGATCGATTTCGAGAGGATCATCCGTAAACGTAAAAATATGAGTATTGACAGGTGTCTGTTTGCTCTTCAACTGAATAAGAGAAAGATCTGCATCCTCTTCCTTAGAAGTTGCTAAAACTATAGCCGGATTGGTTCTAAGGAAGTCTGACTCACTTCTGACTTTATCACCATCATAGGCTATACCTAAAGTTTTAACTACCCGTATTTTCATTCCCTTCTGAAATTTAGAATTACCGAGCTGAGAAACCAAGCGACTCAATTGATTATATTCTTCTAATATTTTTTTCTCTGCAGCAGTTATCTGCTCCAAAGCTCGTTCATTATGTATCACGATATTACCAAACATATCATACCCTTGGAGTAAAACTTTTCTACTTTCCAAGACATCATATTCTGCCATCACTCGACGTATCAGTTGTCCAATATAAGACTGCAATATTTTAGCTACTTCGGCATAATTCTTACTAAGTACAGACTGAGTAAATTCTGTCTCTGTAACATGCCTGTTAGTAACTATACGACCTTCCTCATCTATAAAGAAACCTGTACCCGTAGCCACGCTCTGATGCCGAAGAATCGAATCGCGAATATCTGTAAGATTTTGTAAACCATCTTCACCAATATGCGAGAAAAAAAGTTGGTACCCACTAGGCAGCGTCAGTTCATAATAATACTTATTCATAATGAGTACTACACCCGATTTTTCCTCATCAAAAATTTGTTGAGCCGTCATTTCCCGTTTACCACAAGATACAAACAACAAGACCACTCCTAACAACACATATAAAGTTTTCTTCATATCCAAAACATATTAGGGGCATCGCAAAAACATGCGACACCCCCTATAAATCTAGTTGAAAAGTCTAAGAACTAATAACATGATAGCTATTAAGCCAAACCAAGGCTCTTTTTGATAGCTTCAACATGCTTCTCTGCTTTAGCCTCAAGAGCTTCGAACTGAGAAGGATCTGTCATATTATCCTTAATCTCGATATAGAACTTAATCTTAGGCTCTGTACCTGATGGACGAGCACTAACCTTAGTACCATCTTCACAGAACCACTGAAGAACATTGCTAGTTTCAGGCATAACAAGTTTGGTAACATTACCCTGTGCATCTTTAGCTTCGAGACTCTTGTAATCCTTCAGCAATACGACCTTACTTCCACCAAGTTCCTGAAGAGGATGCTCACGGAAGTTAATCATCATCTGCTGAATTTCATCAGCACCGCTCTTACCAGGACGTTCTACATTGATGAGGGTTTCCTTAGAATAGCCATATTCCATATAGATATCCATCAATATATCATATAGAGTCTTACCATTATCCTTGGCATAAGCACAAATCTCAGCAAGAAGAGAACATGCAGATACAGAATCCTTATCACGAACGAAGTCTTCAGCAAGGAAACCATAACTTTCCTCACCACCACCAATATACTGCTGCTTTCCTTCAGAAATCGCAATTTCACGAGCAATCCACTTGAAACCAGTGTAACAATCACGCATTTCAATATTGTTCTTATCAGCAATCTTCTTGATATTCTCTGTAGTAACGATTGTCTTAACAATAAAATCAGTAGGTTTCATCTTACCAACAGCCTTACGGTTAGCAATGATGTACCACAAGAAAATCATACAAGTCTGGTTACCATTGATAAGTACCCATTCACCCTTATCATTCTTGCAAGCCATACCAATACGGTCTGCATCAGGATCACTAGCCATCAGGATATCTGCATCAAGAGCCTTAGCATCACGAAGACCGAGAGTAAGAGCCTCAGCAAACTCTGGGTTTGGACGATCTACTGTTGAGAAATTTCCATCTTTAACCATCTGCTCCTTTACACAATGTACATTTTCAAATCCCCACTGCTTAAGTGATGCAGGAATCATAACCCTACCTGTTCCATGAAGTGGTGTATAAACGATACAAAGATCCTTCTGACGCTTGATAACTTCTGGATCAATGCTCAAAGTCTGTACTTTATCAAGGTAAATCTTATCTACATCCTCACCAATCATCTGGATAAGGTCTTTATTGCCAGTAAACTTAACATCCTCAACTTTAACCTTATTTACTTCGTCAATAATACCCTTATCATGTGGAGCCAAAACCTGTGCACCATCCTCCCAGTAAGCCTTATAACCATTATACTCACGTGGGTTATGGCTAGCAGTAAGGTTTACACCACCCTGACAGCCAAAATGACGAATAGCGAAAGAACACTCAGGTGTAGGACGCATTTCATCGAAGAGATATACTTTAATACCGTTAGCAGAGAATATATCAGCAACCGCCTGAGCAAACTTGCTACTATTGTTACGACAGTCGTAACATACGACTACAGAAATCTCTTTCTTGTCCGCAAAATTTTTCTTCAAGTAGTTCGCAAAACCCTGAGTAGCCATACCTACAGTGTAGATATTCATACGGTTAGAACCTGCACCCATAATACCACGAAGACCACCGGTACCAAATTCAAGATCCTTATAGAAGCTCTCGATTAGTTCGGTTTTATCATCATTATCAAGTTTTGCCTGTACTTCCTTACGAGTCTCCTCATCAAAAGCTGGAGACAACCATGCTTTTGCTTTCGCCTCACATAGGGCGATTAATTCTGCGTTATTAGCCATATATTTAATATTTAATATTAGATTTTTTATTTTGAACATCACAAAGATAATCAATAAAACTGAAAAATCAAGGGTGTTTGAATATTTTTTTGTAAATTTGTAACCTAAACTTGATATAAAATTATGGAACTACATTACACAGGCATTATAATCGCAGTAAGCACTTTCCTGATTATCGGAATATTTCACCCTATTGTGATTTTAATGGAGTACTACACTGGTACCAAATACTGGTGGATATATCTCATCATCGGATTCATAAGCGTTTGCAGTGCCTTTTGTATAGCTAATGTTATCATCTCTTCTATATTGGGTGTTCTTGGCGCCTCCATGCTTTGGAGTATTGGTGAACTTTTCCAACAAAAGCAACGAGTAGAAAAGGGATGGTTTCCAATGAATAAGAAGAGACAAAACGAATACACTCGAGCATACGACGAGTCGATAGACAAACGTAAATAAGCCGAAAGTATAACTACAGATACAATCAATAAAGCAACTAAAAAGATGAAAACGGTACTAATACTAGTAGGTAAAACAGTAAATAAGCATTTTGTAGCTGGCATTAATGATTATACTGAGCGTATAGGCCACTATATGCCATTCATCATAGAAACAATTCCTGAACTGAAAAATACAAAAAACTTATCAGAGGATCAGCAAAAGGAAATGGAGGGCGATTTGATCATGAAGCAGATACAACCTAGTGATACCGTGGTGCTTCTTGACGAACATGGTGCTGAATACCGAAGTATCGAATATGCAAAATGGCTACAAAAGAAACAAAATACTGCTAGAAGGCTGGTATTCGTTATTGGTGGCCCATATGGCTTTGCTCAAAAAATATATGATAGATGCAATGAAAAAATCAGTTTGTCTAAAATGACATTCTCGCATCAAATGGTCAGACTCATCTTTGTAGAACAACTCTATAGGGCATGTACTATTATTAAGGGCGAGCCTTATCATCACGAATAATAAACAATAGACCTATATTAAGTTAAAACTAATCGATATCATCTACTTTAATAATAATAGATATGAAGAAAACTAACCGAACATCTTTACTTTTAGGTCTTATGGCCTTATCACCAATAACAGCCTTGGCACAAAACTGGCCTGCAGCACAGCCCGAAGCTAAAGCCGGTGCGAGATGGTGGTGGCTTGGATCTGCCGTAGACACAACAAATTTAAAATGGAACATCGAACAGTATGCTAGTCATGGTATAGGGACACTAGAAATTACCCCTATTTATGGTGTACAAGGCAATGAAGCTAATGATATCCCCTATCTTAGCGATCGTTGGATGGACATGTTGAAGTTTACGCAAGCTATAGGTAAAGAGAATAAGGTTGAAATCGATATGACTACTGGTACTGGATGGCCTTTCGGTGGACCATGGGTTCCACTCGAAGAGAGTGCATCCAAATCAGTATTTATTGTTAAAGCCATCAGCGAAAAGAAAATCAAAAATATGGATTTGTCTCCTGCTGAAAAGGATGCTGACAGATGTAAACTACTCAAGGTGATGGCTTATGATACGAAAGGTAATGTTGTGGATTTATCTTACGGCATAACAGTAAATGGAAACAAATATCTACTTAATGCCAAACTGCCACAAAAAGACAATTGGAAAATATATGCTCTGTACAACAGGTATGGCATCATGAAGGTAAAGCGCCCTGCTCCTGGTGGAGAAGGGCTGGTAGTTGACCACTTCAACAAGAAGGCTGTTGAACACTATCTCACACACATTTCAGATGCTTTCAAACGTACCCAAACTCCTTACCCTCATACCTTCTTCAACGACAGTTATGAGGTAGCAGAAGGAGACTGGACACCAGAGCTGCTTACCGAATTCGAAAAGCGTAGAGGTTACAAATTAGAAAACTATCTACCACAACTACAAAACGACAAAACGGCGAACCAAAAAACTGATAAGACAGCCCAGCAAGTTATCATGGATTATCGTGAAACCATGAGTGAGATGCTGCTCCATAATTTTACACAAACATGGGCAAATTGGGCTCACCAACATGGTGCAATTGTAAGAAATCAAGCACACGGTTCACCAGCCAACCTTATAGACCAATATGCTACTGTTGATATACCTGAAATTGAAGGATTTGGTTTAAGCGATTTTGGAATTAAGGGGTTACGCAAAGACGAAGGAAAGACTCGTAAGAACGACAGCGACTTGAGTATGCTGAAATATGCTCCAAGTGCCGCACATATCACAGGCAAAAATCTAACTTCTAGCGAAACTTTCACTTGGCTTACAGAGCACTTCCGTACATCACTTTCACAAATGAAACCTGATTTGGATTTGATGTTTGTTAGTGGCGTGAATCGTATGTTTTTCCATGGTACTGCATATAGTCCTAAGGATGCTGAATGGCCAGGATGGAAATTCTATGCTTCTGTAGATATGAGCCCTACCAACACGATATGGCGAGATGCTCCTTTCTTAATGAAATATATTCAGAGAAGCCAGAGTTTCTTACAATGGGGTAAACCAGATAATGATTTTTTAGTATACTTACCAATCCGCGATATGTGGAGCAAGAATCTTGACAAAAAATTCATGCAATTTGCTATTCATAATATGGGACAGCGAGCTCCAGAATTTATCAAGGATGTACTCGCCATCGATGCACAAGGTTTCGACTGCGATTATATTTCTGAGAAATATATTCTCTCGACCCAATTCGTGAATGGTATGCTCCAGACTGAAGGTGGTACACGCTATAAAGGTTTAATACTAACTTCTGCCAACACCTTAATGTCAGAAGAAGTAAAAAAACATATAGCCAACCTGAAGGCACAAGGAGCTAATATCATTATCGGAACTGAAGCATCTGACATGAGCAAAGCTGCAAAAGCTGAAGAAATAAAAAGCAAATTAAAGCTGAAAATGATCAGACGATCTAACGATAATGGATACCATTATTTTATTGCAAATCTCACACCAAACAATGTAAATGAGTATGCAGCGTTGGCAGTACCTTTTAAAAACGCTATGTGGTT
Organism: Segatella baroniae B14; assembly: GCF_022024235.1. GTDB lineage: Bacteria > Bacteroidota > Bacteroidia > Bacteroidales > Bacteroidaceae > Prevotella > Prevotella bryantii. The sequence goes on along the minus strand of NZ_CP091799.1, from coordinate 439,248 downwards.
TAATCCTATGAATGGTGAACGCTATGCTGCAGATATCAAAGACGGTAAGATAAAGGTTAATCTGAGTTCTGGAGAAAGCATGATACTCGAAACCTTCACAAAAACTACACCAAAATTGATTCAGGATATTAAGGCGTTAGGACTCCGAAAGGATACTCCCTATGACAAAACCGGCAAATTGCTACGTGGAGGATGGACATTACATTTCCAGAATAGCATACCGGAACTTGATAATGCCTATTTCATCGACGACATTAAGACTTGGGAGAATATTAATGACTCTACCAAAAACCTAATGGGAACAGGTGTATACGAGACCAAATTAAAACTTACAGCAAAAGATTTGCAGGGTTCAGATACATGGGCCATAAATCTAGGCGACGTTCGCGAAAGTGCTCGTGTATATATCAATGATGAATTTGTGGGTTGCGCATGGTCTGTTCCATACGTACTCACCTTTACCAATAAATTGAAAGTTGGCACCAACAAAATTCGTATTGAGGTTACCAATCTACCAGCCAATCATATCGCTCAAATGGATCGTGATGGCGTAAAATGGCGTAAGATGAAAGATATTAATATCGTAGACATCAATTATAAAAGAACAACATATGCTGACTGGAAACCTGTTCCGTCAGGTCTAAACAGCAATATTCTGCTGTATAAAGTAAAATGAAAGAAAAAAGTAAACCAGAAGAATTCCTCCGCTCTAATAAAGACGAGGGATTCATCGAAGTAAAAGGTGCGAGAGTAAATAATCTGAAAAATATCTCACTCACCATACCACGAAATAAACTTATCGTGATTACGGGTGTGTCGGGTTCAGGTAAATCATCTCTGGCTTTTGACACTCTCTATGCAGAAGGACAGCGTAGATATGTAGAAAGTTTATCTGCTTATGCCCGACAATTTCTTGGACGTATGAGTAAGCCTGAATGCGACTTTATCAAAGGCTTACCTCCAGCAATCGCTATCGAACAAAAGGTTACTTCGCGTAATCCACGAAGCACTGTAGGCACAAGTACAGAAATTTATGAATATATGCGCTTGCTTTATGCACGCATTGGCAAAACTTTTTCACCTGTAAGTGGCAAAGAGGTGAAACGACACACCACAGAAGATGTACTAGAGTGCACTTTACAGTTTGACAAAGGCACAAAATTTGTTATACTGGCTCCAATGCATATCATTGAGGGTAGAACCATCGTAAGGCAACTCGAGATGGAATCTCAGCAAGGCTACAGTCGTATCTATATCGATGACGACTTTATGCGTATCGAAGACTATTTAGAACAGCATCAGAACGATGAGACGACTCAGACGGATCAGCCTATCTATATAGTTATCGACCGAATGTCAGTTTCAAACGAAAAAGATACTGTAGCCCGATTAATTGACTCTGCAGAAACGGCCTTTTATGAAGGTAATGGTGAGCTCAGACTACTATTTATGCCTAGCCAACAAGTATTCGACTTCAGTACCAGATTTGAAGCTGACGGGGAAACATTCGAGGAACCCACAGAGAATATGTTTGCATTTAACTCTCCCCTTGGAGCATGTCCTACATGTGAAGGCTTTGGTAGTGTAGTGGGTATCGATGAGAAACTGGTTATCCCCAACACCTCTCTCTCCGTTTATGATGGATGTGTGCAGTGCTGGCATGGCGAAAAAATGGGCATGTGGCAGAAAGAATTCATACGCAGAGCTGCTGATGACAATTTTCCTATCTTTAAGCCATATTATGAACTAACTCGTCAAGAGAAAGATATGCTTTGGCATGGTTTGCCGTCTGATAAGAAAAAAAATAAGGATATTCATAACCAGGTTAGCATCGATGCCTTTTTTGAAATGCTCAAGGAAAATCAGTATAAGATACAATACCGAGTGATGCTTAGCCGATTTAGAGGTAAAACTGTATGTCCAGACTGTCACGGCACACGCCTAAAGAAGGAAGCTACATATGTAAAGGTAGCCGACAAAAATATTACAGAATTGGTAGAAATGCCTATTCATAAACTCCGCACATGGTTTGACGAACTAAAATTATCTAAGCACGATGCAGAGGTGGCTAAAAGACTATTAACCGAAATTCGTAACCGTTTGCAATTCCTTGACGAGGTAGGCTTAGGGTATCTTACACTGAACAGAAAGAGTAATAGCCTTTCTGGTGGTGAAAGCCAACGTGTTAGTCTGTCCACCAATTTGGGAAGTAGCTTAGTAGGTAGTCTTTATATCTTAGATGAGCCTAGTATTGGTCTACACAGCCGAGACACCGATCGCCTTATCCATGTACTTCGAGAATTACAAGAATTAGGCAATACTGTCATCGTAGTAGAACACGATGAAGATATTATGCGAGCAGCAGACTACATTATAGATATAGGTCCTGAAGCAGGAAGACTAGGAGGCGAAGTTGTATACGAAGGTAATGTACCTGAGGATAAACAATTAACAGAAAACGGTAAACAGCTCTGTGAACAATATCCATCATCACATACCATTAAGTATCTTACAGGTACAGACATCATCACTGTACCAACAAGCAGAAGATCTTGGAATCAGTCAATCATACTTAAAGGTGCCCGAATGAATAATCTGAAAGGAGTAGATATTGAGATTCCATTGAATGCCTTTACCGTTGTAACAGGTGTTTCTGGTTCTGGAAAATCAAGCCTCATCAAGGGCACTCTATATCCTGCTTTGAAGCGCCATCTTGACGAAGTGTGCGATGCTCCTGGAGAATATTCCAAGTTAGAGGGTGACTGGAAAAAAGTGAAACATGTAGAATTTGTTGATCAAAACCCTATCGGCAAAAGTACACGAAGTAATCCTGTAACCTACGTAAAAGCCTACGATGCCATACGACAACTCTTTGCGGATCAACCTTTGAGCAAACAATTAGGCTTTACTCCACAATATTTCAGTTTTAATGCAGAAGGTGGACGGTGCGAAGAGTGCAAAGGCGCAGGTGTTATCACTGTAGAAATGCAGTTTATGGCAGATTTGGTCTTGGAATGTGATGCATGTCATGGTAAGCGATTCAAACAAGACATACTTGATGTACGTTTCCATGAGAAAAACATCAATGATGTGCTCAACATGACAGTAAATGAAGCTGTTGATTTTTTTGAGAAATATGAACAGAAAGCTATTTATGCTAGACTGAAGCCATTACAGGATGTAGGTCTAGGCTATATCAAATTAGGGCAAAGTTCAAGTACACTATCTGGAGGTGAAAACCAACGTGTGAAACTTGCCTACTTTATCGGACAAGAGAAACAGGAACCTACACTATTCATTTTTGATGAACCTACTACTGGTCTACATTTCCACGATATTCAAAGACTACTCAATGCCTTCAATGCATTAATAGAAAGAGGACATACCATTCTAGTTATCGAACACAATCTAGATGTAGTAAAATGTGCAGACTATCTTATAGACATGGGGCCAGATGGTGGAGACAGAGGTGGCCAAGTAATCTTTGCTGGTAAACCTGAAGATATTGTCAAAGAAGAAAAAAGTATAACTGGCAAATATCTAAAAGAAAAGCTATAAATAGTTGGCTATCATATAAAAATAACCGTATCCATTATTCTAACGGACACGGTTATTTTTATATGATAGCTCTTCCTTGAATTCAAATTGATAATGCAACAAATGTGTCAAAGAAGTAAGTGAGCAAGGAGCATGAAAAAAGGGACAAAAGTTCCACAAGATCTTTCGTCCCCAGCATTAAATGCTTACCTTTGCAGACAAACTTCCACATAAGTTGCAAATATGACAAAGCATCTAACTGCGCAGCAAAGGTACGAAATATCTTTCAGACTGCAAAAAAAAGAACGTTCAACAGACATAGCCAGGGCTCTTGGTGTGCACCGCAGCACCATTAGCCGAGAAATTAGGCGCAACAAGGCACCCCATGGCAGGTATAATGCGGAAAAGGCCCAGTGGCTGTCAGACAGGAGAATGAGCGCAAGAAAGCACTATACCGTCCTTACGGACGAAATAAAGGTTTACATTGACCATAAGCTCACACAGGAACAGTGGTCTCCCGAGCAGATATCCGGAAGACGGCGTGCACTGGGATTACCGCCCATCTCACACGAAACCATCTACAGATATGTGTGGGAGGAGAAGCACAAATGGGGGAAGCCTCTCTATAAGCATCTGCGCCACAGGGGCAGGCGCTATAACAAGCGCGGTTCATCGTATAAGTCAAGGGGAATACCTGGACGTGTCGGGATAGAGCAAAGACCTGCGGTCGTTGATGAGAAAGGAAGGTTCGGAGATCTGGAGATCGACACCATTGTGGGGAAGAACAGGCGGAGCGTCATCATGACAATCAATGATAGGGAGTCCGGGTTCCTAATCATGAGAAAGCTTCCTTCAAAAGAGGCAGAGCCTCTGGCGGAGGCAGCCATTGCCGCACTTAAGCCGATAAGAAAGGGATTGCATACCATGACCGCAGATAATGGTACAGAGTTCTCCAGGCACCAGCAGATTGCTAGAGCACTGAAAATAGACATCTTCTTTGCAAGACCATACCACTCATGGGAAAGAGGTGCTAATGAAAACACTAACGGTCTAGTCAGGCAATATTTCCTTAAAGGGAGTGATTTTACAAAGATAACAGATAAAGACATCAATATGGTACAGGACAGAATCAACAACAGACCTAGAAAGAGATTGAATTACAAAACGCCTGTCGAGTTTATCAGACAAAAATACGGAGAGAATAAAACAATTATAAAGTTGTTGCGTTATTAATGTGAATCCTGCTTCAAACAAAGAAAGCGAAACTTATTAAATTATAACAATACCATCAACTGTTTTACATAAGGACGCTCCCAGTCTTTAAGATGCAAACGTTTATCTCCATACTTTAAAATATCAATGTCCATATGGACAGTACCTCTTTCTTTATCTTCTGGCTGGCGACCACACAACTGTTCAATCTTCTTCAATTCAAACTGAAGTTTGTCTAAATGCATAGCAGTCATAGCTTCAGCCATACAGTTAACATATTTGTCGGATACAATACCAATAGGCTCAGTCCAAATCATCTCCGTGAAATGAATATTATCTAAAAGACACTTTAAAAGAGATTTGGCATAAAGCACATTTTCCATCTGATTCACATTTGAACCTATAGACAATATAATCTTAACAGAATTTGACATTGATACTATTCATGAATTCAATATGCAAAGATACTAAAAAAATGTACATAATAATATGTATATTCATCATTTTTTGCTAATTTTGCAAACGTAGGAATATTCAACCTATCTCACTTTACCCGGATTAGACTCTTATATGAAATATAAAAAAAATACCCATCACAATATTTTTATCATTAGCTTGCTTATGCTGACGTTATTACCTATACAGAAGGCACAAGCACAAATGCGATGGAATCAAGCCTACCAAAATTATATAGATCAATATAAAGAGCTTGCCATCAGACAGATGCAGAAATATCATATTCCTGCTAGTATAACCTTGGCACAAGGATTGTTTGAAAGCGGTGCCGGTTTAGGTAAGTTAGCTAAAAACTTCAATAATCATTTTGGTATTAAATGCCATAACTGGACAGGCAATAAAACTTATCATGACGACGATGAACAAAACGAATGTTTTAGGGCATACGACGATCCAAAAGAAAGCTACGAAGACCATAGCATCTTTCTACGCAATAACCAAAGATACGCTTCTTTGTTTACACTTAACCAAAATGACTACAAAGCATGGGCATATGGGCTAAAACGATGTGGATATGCTACCAACCCTGCTTATCCGCAAAAGTTGATACAGATCATAGAACTATATCATCTTAATGAATTGGATAAGGGCAGCAAAGATAAATTTATTGAACAGCATAGCGGATTTGACGTAGCTCAAGATAGGCTTCACCCTATAAAGATGTTCAATAAGAACTATTATCTATTAGCTAGAGAAGGTGATACATTTAAGAGTATCGGCAAAGAAGTGGATATTAGCTGGCGCAAACTTGCTCGCTATAACGAACGAGACAAGAAAGACGTGCTTCATGAAGGAGACATCATATTCCTGAAGAAAAAACGTAGCAAAGCTCCAAAAACATTCAAGAATGTACCTCACGTGGTAAAACCTGGGGAAAGTATGTACTTGATATCTCAACGATACGGTATAAAATTGAAGAGCCTATACAAGATGAATAACTTGTCACCAACTTATCAGATTTATCCAGGAGCAAAACTTAAAGTTAGATAAAATCCTTGACATCATTGAGGAGATAACATAAAAATGAGAAAAGTAATATTATTCATACTTTTTGCCTTAACGGGCACCACCATTGAGGCACAAAATTTTAATGAATTTTTCACAGACAATACACTTCGTATTGACTATACATTCGCTGGCAACAAACAAGAGCAACATATCGCTGTTGATCAACTAAATGCTATACCTAAGTGGTATGGAAAACGCCAACACCTTTCAGAACTACCAGTAGAAGGCAACGGACAGATAACAGTGAGAACGCATAGCACAGGCAAAGTTATCTATCGCAACTCGTTCTCTACCCTCTTTCAAGAATGGCTTTCATACGATGAAAGTAAATCTATATCTAGAAGTTTTGAAAATGTATTTCTCGTACCTATGCCTAAAGATACTGTGGAGGTAACACTAGAACTAAGAGACAACCGCCGTCAGGTGATGGCTTCTTTAACCCACCAAGTGGTACCAACAGATATTCTAATTAGACATATTGGCGAAAAAGACGTCACTCCATACATCACCTTGCAGCAGGCTGCAGATACAAACCGATGCATTCACTTAGCCTTTATCGCAGAAGGATATACGAAAGATGAAATGGCAACCTTTATTAAAGATGCCGATACTGCCGTAGAAGCAATGTTCGAACATGAACCATTCAAGAGTATGCGTGACAGATTTAATATCATTGCAGTAGAAGCTCCTTCTGCAGAAAGCGGAACCAGTGAACCTGCAAAGGGAATCTGGAAAAACACAGCTCTACATTCACACTTTGACACTTTTTATAGCGATAGATATCTAACAACTTTGCATCTCAAAGACTTGCATAATTGGTTGGCAGGTACTCCTTACGAACACATCATCGTTTTAGTTAATAGCAGTAAATATGGTGGTGGTGGCATTTTGAACAGCTATAACCTCACCTCCACCCATCATCTCTACTACAAACCAGTAGTAGTACATGAATTCGGACATAGTTTCTGCGGACTAGCAGACGAATACGCTTATGAACAAGAAGATATTCCAATGTATCCTCATGATATAGAGCCATGGGAACCTAATATTACAACAAAAGTAGATTTCGCCAAGAAATGGCAGGATATGCTTCACCAAAAAGACAAGGCTATCGGACTCTACGAAGGAGCTGGATACAGTTTAAAAGGCGTATATAGGGCATATCCTGATTGTAGAATGAGAACCAATCAGAATCCTGAGTTTTGTAAAGTCTGTCAGCGTGCCCTGATTCGACTCATCAACTTTTATACCAAATAACGAATAAGAATATTAAGAATATAATCATTTGAAATTCAAGAAACAACATATATTTTTATTTCAAAAATTCACTATCTCGGCACTTATTATTCTTTTAGCTGTACCCGTAAAAGTTCACTGTCAAAAGAAAGATGATGCTCGTAAATTGGGTATGGCTCTTGAATATTTCACCTCTGCCAAATATAGTGAATCTCTAGCTCTCTTTCAGGATCTGGATAAAAAATATCAACTAAATCCACGATACATAGCATATATTGGAGTATGTTATTATTATATATGGGATTATGAGAATGCCATTAAATATTTAGATGAAGCCATACCACAACTCGATCATTTCGCCCCTCATGAACGAAGTGTATACTATTACTGCAATGCAGAAAGTCATTTTAATCTGCAGAAATATCAAGAGTCAGTGCCCTTATACGAAAAAATGCTCGAGTTGTGTTATGACGAAGAAAAAGCCGATGTGCTATACCATTTAGGCTTCTGCTATATGTTTCAAGAAGACTGGCTATTGGCAAGAGATTATTATCGTATGGCACTGAAATACTACAAGAAGTACCTAAATATACCTGAGAAACAAGCTCGAATGGCTCAGATAAAAAATATGATAGCAGGATGCATAGAGCATCTTCCTCAAGAATTTAACTATTTACCCATCTGCAAATCCTTCGTGGAGGAAAAACTTAAAGCTGCTTTAAATACAGAAATCACGAAGCATTTATCCATTACAGATACAGATTCGATAAAAGTTTCTCAAATAGACTAATAAAAAGCTCATATTTTTTTGCAAATTCCTCAAAAGCTATTACTTTTGCAATAAATTCAATATTATGGAAGAAATCAAACTTGAAATAAAAATGGATTTCGCCCAAATGGACGAACTCAATGACATTGAACAGCAATTGATTAAGCGCGCTATAGAAGCCACTCATAATTCATATGCAAACTATAGTCACTTCTACGTGGGCGCAGCTCTACTTCTTGAAAATGGAGAAATCATGATTGGAGCCAACCAAGAGAATGCAGCTTTCCCATCTGGTCTTTGCGCTGAGCGCACTGCCATTTTTGCAGCCCAGGCAAACCATCCAGAACTGAAGATTACAACATTAGCAATCGCTGCTAGAAACGAAAATGGTCTCTTAAAATCTCCTATCACACCGTGTGGAGCATGTAGGCAAGTTATTCTGGAAATTGAAGACAGATACAAGAGTCCTGTTCGCATCTTATTATATGGTACAGAAGGTGTTTATATTATCAAGTCTGTAAAAGATTTACTTCCACTCTGCTTTGTAGATGAGAATATGCATAAAAAATAATTAAACAATAATATTATTAAAAAGGGAAATAACCAGAACGTTATTTCCCTTTTTCTGTTATTTTTCTGTCTCTTTTCTCACAAATTCATAAGCACCAATATCAGGTATACTATCTCTTAATGTACCATCATGATCATGAGAAGTTCCAGATGATTTATCTCCTGCATTAATAGCAGCTGACTTTTCAGACAAGTGAAAGTCATAAATCATATGACTCGTATCTAATAAGACAAAATGCTTACGACCATACATCGCGGTATCGCTTACATCCTCATATACAATATGAGTAAAACGTACACTATCATTTGTCGTTATCGTTGGGGTACGAATAATACAATAATCAAAAAAACAATTCTTTAGAGAATCACTTCCAGGAATACCTAACATTTCATCATCAGCATATCCTGTAATCAAACTATTACGAACATGCAACTTCACAAACGATTTCCAACTCTCATCAAACTTAAATGCATATTCACGATTAGCACTAAAAGGATAAAACTGAGCAAAAGTACAATGATTAAAACTAACGTCCCCCCCATTAATATCGACACAATTCCCCAATGTATTACTAAACTGCGAATTTACGATATCAAGTTTACAATTTACGGCATACAACCCTGCACCCTGACAGTTATGAATTATACTATTGCCCATAGTAACTGTAGAAGAATCTGCATAAACACCATTATAAGAACTATGAAGGTCAAGATGTTCTATACACCCCTGAGCACCAGGATTAAATATAACACCTTTCCATAATCCCGGAGTACGATCATATGGCAGGTAGTCAAAAAGGTTATCTAAACGATCACTTCGAAGGATAACAGGGTGACCTGCGGTTCCATCTACATGTAAAGCACCATCAACAGAGATACCAGCACCCTGATGAAAATAGACAGTTGTGCCTGCTCCCAATGTTAACGTAGCCATACTATCTATCTGAATATCATGCTTCAATACTATAGGTCGTGTACTACTTATCAAAGTATCTTGGGATATGTGCAGAGCATCGAGAAGATCAGCATCCCAACTATAACCACAAAGATTTACCACATGCTCCTTAGCACTCTCAAGAGTAAATATCAAATTATCCTCAACCAATTGCGGATCTTCCTTACCAGTTGTAGCAGATGTCAATTCTACAAACACACGAATACTGTCGCCCTTACGAATTTCTATATCATACAATCGATAATTGGAAGACGCACTCATATATGAGCCATTTACATTAACACGATATCCTGAACTTATACCATTTTCCAATCGCACAGAAGCCAAACGTAGACCAGCATTAGAATTATTGTATATCCAAAAGGAACGTGTAGTAGTTGGTACATTTGAAAAAGTCGTATCCATCCGAACAGTATCGGTTTCAAATGTAAGCACAGCAGATGGAGATGTAGTAAAGCTATCATCATCCATGCAGGAAGTAAAAAAAACTATCGCAACAAGAACAATTGCCAGAAATAAATTTCTATTTTTCATATTTACATAACGCAAAAATAAAATACTTATTTCATTAACTAGAGTCTTCCTTTGGAATTCCATGTACTCCCAATTAAAGCAAAAAGGCCGATAATAAACATCGATACTGATGGTATATATCGCCACCCATTACTTGCTGCTACATACCAAACTGACCCTCCCAAAAGGAGTAAAAGAATAAAGACTATAAGTACTTTTTTCATACTGTTGCAATTTGCGTGTAAAATTACGTTTTTTTGTGGAAAACGACTAATTTTAGAGCATAGAAATGAAAAGAAAAATAAGTTATAGGGGAATAATATCCAAAAATAGGGGTAAAATTATCGTTTTTGATCAAAATGTTATTTTTTATTTTGAATTCATAAAAAAATTAATACCTTTGCGGAATAAAAAATCGACTACAAAACTTAATAATCTGAAAATAAGTAGAAACCAGATTATAAAACCTAATATACGGAGAAAATTAAACTCTAAATAATTTTTAACTAAAACAAAACACATGAAGGACGCAAAAAAGCGAATGTGCAAATTGTGCCTTATTCCTGCTCTTGCCGCAACTCCCCTCTCGGGTATGGCACAAGGTGTAATTAAAGGTACAATTTATGACTCCAACAATGAACCGATTATTGGTGCATCGATTGTGGAAAAAGGTAATACCAAGAATGGTGCCGTAAGCGACCTAGATGGTAATTTCACCTTAACTTTGAAAAAAGGCAGTAAGGCTGTTATTTCTTACATCGGAATGATTTCTCAGGAAGTCGGACTTGGTGAGAAACAAATTATTGTTCTAAAGGACAATGCAAGCGATTTAGGTGAGGTTGTCGTTTTAGGCTATACCAGTAGAGCCCGTAAAGACCTTACTGGATCTGTTGGTTCTATCTCTGGAACTAAACTTGCAGCTGTACCCGTTACATCTGCTGCTGTCGCTCTCCAGGGTAAGATAGCCGGTGTACAGGTAACAACTGTCGATGGTCAACCTGGTGCTGATGTCAATATCCGTGTCCGAGGTACAGGTTCCGTAACTCAAAGTAATGACCCTCTTTACATCGTCGATGGATTTGAAGCACCCAACATTAACGATATACCTCCATCGGATATCGCTTCTATCGATGTTTTAAAAGATGCTTCGCTTACAGCTATTTATGGTGCCAAAGGTGGTAATGGTGTTATTGTCGTTACCACCAAAAGTGCGGCTGCTGGTAAAATTCAGGTTTCTTTCAATGGAAATCTTTCAATCAGTCACTTAGCTAAAAAACTCGATCTGATGAACAGTGCCCAGTTTGCAGACTACTGTTGGGATAGAGCCGCAGCTGGTAGTACACGTAGCAATGCAGCTAAGTATTTCCGGGCCAACTTTGGTAACCCTAATGATCTTGACATTTATCAGAGAGCAACCACTCACGACTGGCAAGACGAAGTAATGGGTGAAACACCTCTTAATTATTCAGCTAACCTCACTGTCGGAGGCGGTTCTGATAAGATTCACTTTAACACCTCACTTACCAATAGTCAGGATAATGGTATTATCCTTGGATCTGGTGTACGTCGTACTAATCTAAATATCAAACTAGAAGCTATACTCTCTCCTAAATTGACCTTGAAAATGAATCCAAAGTTCTCTTACCGCCGTGATATTGGTGCTGGTGGCGACAACATTGGTTCAGGAGGTGTAATTGACGTACTCCGCTATCGCCCAACAAACGGTTTGCGCGAATTTGCATTTTGGGATCCAGCAACTGTAGACCCTGACGAAGAAGCTAATTTTGCTTATACCAATCCGAAAAACGATATTCAGACCAATACGCAAAAGAAGCACAGTTACAATATTACTAATCAGATTGCATTAAACTGGAAACCAATCAAGGGACTTACAATAGAGACAAACTTCTCTTATCGTATGTACTTCAACGATACAAATCGTTTCTATGGCCCTTTGACCAAGACTGGACAGTCTAATAATAAGCTTCCAGTAGCTCAGATTACGAATTCTCATCGTGAGGCTTATACATGGACAAATACAGCCAACTATAATTTTAAGATAAATAAAGAACATGAATTTGACTTTTTGTTAGGCTCAGAAATTCAGAACGATCAAACCAAAACAACTTATCAATTTAATCGCTATTTTCCTCGTGAAATAGATTCTGAAACGGCACTCAACAATATGACTTTGGGTGTACCTTACCAGTCTACATCTAGCTTGACTACCCCTATTCGACAGGCTTCTTTCTTTGGTCAGGCCAGTTGGAATTATAAACATCGTTATCTGGCAGCTGTAACCATGCGTGCGGATGGTTCCACTAAGTTTGCTCCAGAGAATCAATGGGGATATTTCCCTTCTGTATCAGGAGCCTGGGTTCTCTCAGAAGAACCATTCATGAAAAATATCAAGTGGATTAACAATCTCAAGATTCGCGCTTCATGGGGTCTTGCCGGTAATAACCGTATAGACAATGATATGTGGCGTTATCTCTACTCTGTAAGTACTACAGGTGGTCCAGGATTCGGCGAAGCTACCGAAAATGGAGAACAATACTATAGCTTTGGCAATGGTAATAAGTTCACCAACGAGAAAGTAAAGTGGGAAACCAGTGTAAAACGAAATCTCGCTGCCGACATATCACTCTTTGATAATCGTCTGCAGATTACACCTGAACTTTATTGGAATACGACCAAAGACCTACTCTATCTTTCGGATATACCTTCTGCAACAGGTTACACGACACAGATGCGCAATATCGGTCAGGTTTCCAACACTGGTGTTGAGTTGACTGTAAACTACGATATCCTTCGTGGCAAAGATTATGTACTGAGCGCCAATGCAACATTCGGTTACAACAAATTTAAAGTAGATAAATTAAATGAAACCGATAATGTAATTTGGGACAACAACAGCCGTTGGTATTCTTCAAGTGCAGTTACCAATAATGACTATGCTATTCGTGTAGGAGATGAAGTTGGCTTGCTATATGGTTATGTATACGATGGTCTTTACTCTGCCGACGAGTTTGATTTTGATCCTAACCAAAACTTCCTGGCTATACCAAAAGAAGGCACAGTAATCATGGACGGCATATTCAATGACAGCCAAAGTGGTACAGCCACTTTACCTGGTAAAATAAAATTCAAGGATCTCGACGGTGATGGTAAAATTACAGAGGCCGACCGTACTAACATTGGCCATACCGTTCCACGATACGAAGGAGGTTTTGGCTTAAGCGGTCAGTGGAAAGGTTTCGACTTTGCTGCCAATTTTAACTATATGCTTGACTTTGACATTGTTAATGCTACTGCATACCAATTGTCTTCGTCTACATCAACCAGCAGTACATTCTATAATGTATTGAGTAAATTTGCAGACAACCGTTGGCGCTACACACGCATTTCAGACGGCGAAAACCTATATAAAAACTATTATATAGATGGGGCTTTGGAAGAATATATCAGCATGAATGCCAACGCAACATTGTGGAACCCTGCAGACATTACTAACAATGTACTCCACTCTTACTTCGTAGAGAATGCCTCTTTCCTCCGTTTGCAGGATGTTACAATTGGCTATACCCTACCTCGTAAACTAACAGCACGATGGGGTATAAGTAAAATACGTGTATATACCTCTGCTTCTAATCTCTTTGTTATCACAGGATATACGGGTTATGATCCAGAAGTCGACATCCAGACCAGTCTCTGCTCAGGTATGGACCTCAACCGTTATCCACGTAGCCGTAGTTTTGTATTCGGTGTGAATGTGACTTTCTAAATTACTAAAGAAAAAAATATGAAACTGAAATATATTTTTATGACAGGATTGGTTATGGCAAACCTCACATCCTGTAACGACTATCTAGACGTGGATACCCCTTCCAAATATGGTGATGATTACGTCTTTAGCACAAAAACAGAAATTGATCGTGCTCTTAATGGTGTATACGCACAACTGCTCAACAATAACCTTTACGGCGAAAAGTACCTTAAAGATTTGTGTTTGAACAGTGATGTAGATTTTGCTACATCTTCTGACGAAGCTGCAACCAGCAACGGTTTCCGTCGCTTTGAATGTACTGCCGACGCAAGTCAATTAAAAAATACATGGAACGCAGCATATCAAGGTATCGAATATGCCAACAACTTTATTTATCAGCTCGAAAAAAGCAATATCTATAAAGCCGGCGATGAAGACCTTTTCCAGAAAATGGGTGAAGCTAAAGTTATTCGCGCCATGTTTTACAATGATATCATAGATTTATGGGGTGATGTACCCTTCTCTTTCACACCTACTTCAGAAAAAGAAGATATGATTACTCCAATTGTTAATCGAGATACTATCCGAACTTTACTCATTCAGGATCTTCAAGCTATTGCACCTCGTATGAAGTATGCTCGCTCTTTGGAAAATACTATCGAGCATGTTTCTAAAGAGGCTTGCTGGGCAATGATATCACGTATGGCTCTTTCAGCAGGTGGCTATTCCCTTCGGCCAAACAAAAGTGATGTTACCAGTCATGGTACTATGGAGCGTCCTGCCAACTATCGTGAGTTTTACCAGATAGCTCGTAATTATGCAGATTCTGTCATTAAATCTAATACACATAGTCTAAACAAGAGCTATCGTAATGTCTTTATCGATGAATGTAACTTCATCGTAGACAATGGAGATGACCCAATTTTCGAAATTCCATTTGCCAAAAAAACAAGTGGTAACATCGGTTATATTCAAGGTCCAAAAGCCTCTCTTTCTTCAGGTGTCTCTATCCAGCCGAACGTATGGGGGGAAACTAGCGGTAGTGCTCAAATAAGTGCATTCTATGGTTATTCCTTCGATGAAAAGGATACTAGACGCGACTATCTGAATGGCATGTGGAGCTATACTAATCAAGGCGACTCTATTTGTGTTCCTGCAATTCAAGCCAATTATACAATGTATAATAATAAATGGTCTAAATTATGGTCACAAGCTGGTAACTTTGAGAATAACTCATCTGGTTCTACTGGTATCAACTATCCGTACCTACGTTATGCTGATGTCTTATTGATGTTTGCAGAAGCAGAAAATGAACTCAATAATGGTCCGACAGAAGCTGCCAAGAATGCATTGAAACAAGTTAGACGACGTGCTTTCTCAAGCGAAGATATTCCATTGAAAGTAGACCACTATGTCGACTCTGTTAGCGCTAATAAAGAGTCTTTTCTCATGGGAGTACTCAATGAGCGTAAATGGGAATTTGCAGGTGAAAATATGCGTTGGAAAGACTTGGTACGTAATAACCTCTATAGCGTAGAATGCTTCTATTCTTTCCTACGTTATTATGGTGTAGGTGAAAATGCTGGTGGTACATCTCAATACCTAGATTATGTTGCAGAGCATGATGGAGTAGAAACAAGCCGTTTCGACAAACTTCCATTCAGTGTATACTATCGTCGTATAGCCAATCCGAAAAATACAGATGTATATCCAAATACAGCTTTGGAAATTTTAGAGATTGCTAACCCATACACTAATCTCAACAAGAAACCTACAGACGATGAATCTATAACGAACGAAGAATATACATGGAAAGAATATCAAGGCAACTTCGGTTGGTGGAACGATGGTAAAGGAACTCCTACCAACCAATGTATGTATTCATTCTATGGTTTCATTCGTGGAAGTGAAAATGGCATGATATATCTGGTAGGAAATGATGGAAACACACAAATGTTAGGCGAGGTTACTGGCCACATGACAGCAGCTCAGCTTCCTGTAGTACGCTACATTCTACCTTATCCAAGTTCAGCCATCCAGCGTAGTGCCGGTGCATATAAGAACTATTATGGTTACGCTAACTAATCGAGTTCAAACATTAAGAATCTATGAAAAAAATATTTCTATATATAACGACAGCCCTCGCAATTATATCATTTAATTCTTGCTCTGACAAGGATTCTATAACCGAAGAGGCCGATCGTGAATTCATGACCATGTTCCGCACCGATGATAATACGGGACGTGGTGATAATGACCCTTATCGCTGTCAAGTCATTACAGTCAATGGACATAATAACAGTGTACACCTTTACTGGTATGGTGTAGATGACTGTGCGGGATATGAGCTAAAATGGGCACTTCAGCCTGCAGTTTCTTCCGGTCTTGCAAGCGATTGGGAAAATCCAGATAATATTATTAAGGATACTATCGTTTCTCCAGACTGCCTAGATATGGTTATCAATAATATGGAGTATAGTACTGACTACCGCTTTGCCATTCGTACCCTTTCTAAAAAAGGTGAAGGCTACCACTCTAAGTGGTATGGATATGGTAGTGGACGTCAGTGGGCTGAATATTGCGGACTTACTACTGGTAATCGTTATCCTGTTCCTGAAATTATTACTCAGAGTGCTCCTACAAAAACGAGTGTTCGCATTTATATTAACCCTTCTTATGAAGATGCTGTAAACAACTACACGGAGTCTGTTCCTAACGAATTTGATAAAAATTTTGAAGTCAAAGATGGTAAATTCGTTATGCAAAAACTCACTGTTAAACCTTCATCGGAAAACCCAAATGCCCCTGTTCCTGATGAATTTGCTAATTACGAACTGAGTGAAGCAGACTTCGAACGAGGTTATATTGATATTGAAGGCTTACAAGAAAGTAGTGTATATATTATCAATGTAGAGAATACTAATATTCCAGTTGCCGTTGATGCTGTTTATAATACTCTTTCTGTACGCACAGATGGCGAAGTTGGAGATCCTATTCTTATCACTCATGAAGTTACACCTAATGATACTTTGAGCGATGGTACCACATTAGTAGATATTTCAAGCTATAATGCTATGAGACTTGATGAAGTCTTCACTGACTATATCCACAACAACAAATTAGCTGAGGGGACAATCTTCGAGCTCGAAGGTGGTAAAGCTTACTATTTCAAGAACAATATGAGTCTTTCAAAAGGCCTTACACTCCGCACCCGACCTGAAGACATCGCTGCAGGAAAAGGTCGAGCTAAAGTTTACTTAGGTGGTCTCTGGAAAGAAGGAACCACAGTGAAGTCTAACAACTTCATGTTTGGTCGACAGCCATTATCGGGTGAAAACTATACATTGTTCGTGAAGTCGCTCGAATTTGAAAATATTGATTTCGACTGTCCACTAGCAGAGCATTTCAATGGTACAAGCAATGGTACAGGAAATTACTTCATTAACATGTACTCTAACGGTATGGCCGTAACTTTACAGTCATTTACCATAAAAGACTGCTCTTTCCGTCGTATGATTCGTGGATTTATACGTGTTCAGGGATCGAAAGTCAAACAGTTTGAGCATGTATTGGTAGAAGGCTGTGACTTCTATGACTGTGGTTACTACGACAACAATGGTCGTGGATATGCATGGGTAGCTGGTGATGGTGCTCAACCAAAATCAAATATCTTCAAGGATATGGTTTTCAGAAATAATACTTTCTATGATAGTCCACGCACTTGCATGATTACTGATAATGGTAAGGATTTAGACTGGCCTACATCTATTACTTATAATATTACAATAGAAAATAACACATTCGTGAATTTCTCTACTTGTAGTTCGGGCCGACAAATCATTGACTTGCGCTATCTACCTGGTGGTTCTAAAATTAGTATCAAGAATAACCTTTTCATTCTGACAAAGCAATCTGACGATGATCGTTACTTGTATCAGGGTGGTGCTGACATTCGCACAATTAATGGTTCTGGTGAAGCATCTTGGGATATATCAAATAACTGGTCTACCAACACATTCTTAACTAGTGGACAGATATTCACTGGTAACGCATTCAATGCTACCAAAAATAGTTTCGGAAAGTGGGCTGAATGGAACGTAGCTGGTGCTAGTGAACTTGAAGTTCATGTAGACAATATCTCACCAGAAGACTTGATGACAAGTCCTAATCCACCTCATAAACAGAGTGGTACAACAGGTTCTATCGATACACATACTATTGACAACCTAAATGGCCTATATTTCAAAAACACTTCTACTGTGAAGAACTCAAAAATATACCAGCTAGGTATTGGAGCTTCAAAATGGAGAGAAAGTGTAAAATAGTACATACGATCAAAATATAACAAAGCCATTCAAATTGGCAGTCTATAAAAAAAGCCTCCTTTTATTAGGAGGCTTTTTTTTATATAATACCGCCAATAAAAGAGTATTCTACATTAATTATATCCTACATTTGTCAAATAATATAGCAAAAAAACATAGCCACTAAAAATCATCATCTAGCTTAAAATATTCAACTTTTGATCAGCCTGTTTGGTCTTTTTTCTTCCCCTAGATTTTCTCTCCCGCCAAAACCACAGGTCCTAGGGGTCGAAACCTAAGACTTTGTTCGCTAAACTCTATGACCTTATCGCATCAACCCTAAGCTTTTACCCCCTAGGACCTATGGTTTTGTCGTCCATTTCTTAAACCGGTGGAGCGTTGAATGCATAACAAGTTGATATTCAAGAAGATACAAAAACACTTCAAAATTCGCGTATTTGAGGCATTCTTACATTGCCATTCCAAATTCGCAAAGCACAAGACAGTTTTTGTCAAGTAAATTCAAAAAAATATTAAAACTGTGCGATAAAGTACAAATAGTATCTCATGAGAGATAAACTAAAGCACATATATTATCATATACAGCATTAAATACAAAGCAAAAAGCAACTTCACCTCATGAAACTGCTTTTTGCTAATATAGTCTTAATTGATGTTTTACTACAACCTAAATACCAATATCATTAGTTAAACCAGATATCAGTTTTAAGTTCATCCCTAAATTCAATTGCTACATCTTCATCAGCTAAATCTTGGTCAATGTAGCTTTTTGCAGTAAAATCTTTATAAATTAACTGCTTTTTTAAATCTGTAACTGCCATAGTGCTGAAGTTTGAGTTGAATATATATATTTACAAAACAAAGCACAGATACATAATCTGCCTTATACGGTAACAAATATAACTTATAAATTGATATAAATCAAATAATTGGAGATTTTTCGTCTTTATTTAACTTTTATTGCACTATATATCTGTTTTATAACTAATTCAGTTCAAAAAAGCAGAAAAGTATAAAATAAAAACAAGTTAAAATAGAATATAATAGGAACGACAAGAAATCAAATCGAAGAACACAAAGTTCCTGATTAAAATTACAAGTATTTCCTAAAAAGAAAAAGGATGCAAACATAAGTTAGTTGCATCCTATTTTATTTAGTTGTAAAATTAGAATTACTTTATAATTCCTAAATCTACAAATACCTTCTTCAAAATCTGTACACCACGCTCAACTTCTTCCTTAGAATGAGAAGCCATTAGCGAGAAGCGAATCAATGTATCCTGAGGTGCACAAGCTGGTGGAATAACAGGATTAATAAATACACCTGCCTCAAATGCAGCCTGAGTAACCAAGAATGTTTTGTGAATGTCACGAACATATAGAGGAATAATTGGACTTTCACTATCACCAATTTCAAAACCCTCTTCCTGGAAACGCTTCAAAGCATAATTAGTAATATCCCAAAGATGCTCTATACGTTCAGGCTCCTCCTGTATAATATGAAGAGCCTCTAATGCTGCAGCTGTAGCTGCCGGAGTATCAGAAGCACTAAAAATATATGTACGGCTAGTATGACGCAAGTAATTAATAGTTTCCTTACCAGCGGCAATAAAACCACCAATAGAAGCCAAACTCTTAGAGAATGTACCCATAATCAAATCAACCTCATCTGACAAGCCGAAATGATCACAAACACCTCTACCCTGCTTACCAAATACACCAAGACCATGAGCCTCATCTACCATGATACTGCAGTTGTACTTCTTCTTCAAAGCAACAATTTCTGGTAATTTAGCCAAATCACCTTCCATTGAGAAGACACCATCTACAATAATCAACTTAACAGCCTCATAAGGAAGAGTTTTGAGCACACGCTCCAAATCATCCATATCATTGTGCTTATAATGCAGTGTACGGGCAAAAGAAAGGCGACGACCATCAACTATAGAAGCATGATCACGATCATCACAAATAATATAATCACCTTTTCCTACTACTGTAGCAATAACACCAGAATTAACCGTAAAGCCAGTAGAGAAGCAGAGAGCTTCATCCTTATGTACAAACTCTGCTAATTCTTTCTCCAACTGAACGTGAATATCAAGAGTTCCGTTAAGGAAACGACTTCCTGCGCATCCTGAACCATATTTATCAAGTGCTTTCTTAGCAGCCTCAATAACACGTTCATCTCCAGTCAAACCAGTATAAGCATTAGAGCCAAACATCAACACTTTGTGACCAGCCATTTCTACTTCTGTAGCCTGCTTACTTGTAATCTCACGGAAATAAGGATACACACCTTGTTTCATGTACTCTTGTGGTACACGATAATTTTTGTATCTTTCTTCTAACTGTCCCATTATAATAGGTATAGTATTTTTATATTTTTCTATTTTTCAGACTGCAAAGATACAAAAAAGTACTAACATACCATCTTTTTTACTAAGAAAGTTATCTTTACTACAAATTTTATGCGATTAAAACATGTATTTAATTGGATTTTATTAACTTTGCATTGCATAAATCAGCGTTATGTTATTTTATGAAGAAAATTTTGTTTATCATGAACCCTATATCTGGTACCATTAGTAAAGCTGGTATTCCAGAAATAATAGAAAAAACTTTAGACAAAAAAAAGTTTGACTATCAAATACGCTTGACAGAATATGCAGGGCATGCTTCGGAAATAGCAATTGACGCTAAAAACAATGGCTATGACATTGTTGTTGCCATCGGAGGTGACGGTACTGTCAACGAAGTGGCTCGCGCACTAGTCCATTCTCAGACTGCTCTTGGAATTATACCATGCGGATCTGGTAACGGATTAGCAAGGCACCTCATGATACCAATGAACATAAAAAAAAGTATAGAAATAATCAATAAAGCCGAAATTCATGATTTAGATTACGGTGTAATTAATGATTACGATTTTTTCTGTACTTGTGGTATGGGATTTGATGCGCTTATCAGTATGAAATTTGCAGAAAGCGGCAAACGTGGGCCTATAACCTACATGGAAAACATTTTGAGCGAATGGCTCAAATACGAACCAGAAACTTACGAAATAGAGGACGAGAGCGGAAAATATAAGTATCAGGCGTTTCTCATATCCATAGCTAACGCTTCACAATATGGTAATAATGCGTACATAGCTCCTCAGGCATCTATGTCTGACGGATTAATGGACGTCATCATTATGGAACCTTTTGACATACTTGAGGCTGGACAAATGAGTTTTGATTTATTCAACAAAACTATGGATAAAAACCCACATATCAAAACATTCAGATGCAAACAACTCCATATCCATAGAAGTCAGCCGGGCGTCATCCATTACGATGGTGATCCAGTGATGACAAATCAGGACATAGATGTAAAGATTGAGCCAAGTGGAATTAAAGTTGTTGTCAACCCAAATGCAAACAAGCAACAAAGAAGACCTAATATTTTACAAAATGCCTTTACTGACTTCTTTAACAACTTGCATTCTGTAAGAACAGACATTACCAAAACTGGGAAAAAAGTTGAAGTTATCAGTAAAGCCATCCAAAGAAAATTGAATTCAAATTTTTAATATAAATAAAAATCAGACGTCATATTAGCAAACCAATCTGTACGCTTTCCATCTGAGTTCATCAAACAAAATACTTGTTCGTCTATTGTCCCAGGAAACATTAATTTAAGCTCTAATAAATAGCGAGAAGGTTGTTTTCGAGACACCGTTTTTATCGCATGTTTCCGAGATAAATAATATCCTTTTGAACAAGCTATAGAAACAAACGAATCAACCGTTTCCGCCGGTAATATCACTGACAAAGAACCATCAACCTTTAGCAAATTCTTAGATACTTCTAACAATTCGCTATAAGGCAACGATTCCGCATGACGTGCCATCATACGTTGAGAATCAGGATTTTTTAAACTATTTACAAAATATGGAGGATTAGAAATAATACTATCATATTTTTTGACATCTCCAGAATTACCCTGCAAAAAAAGATAATATTTTTGTAAATCCATAAAATGCACACAAATTTGGTCATGAAAAATACTATTCCGAACATTCTCAACAGCCTGCCTACACGCCGCATCATCTATATCTATCGCATCAACAAATGCATTAGGATAACGTTGAGCCATCATTAATGCCAACAATCCGGTACCTGTACCGATATCAAGAACGTGATCTCCGCCTAAAGCCCAAGCACCAAGGAGAACCCCATCAGTACCAACTTTCATACCACAATGTTCTTGTTTAATTTCAAACTGTTGAAAAGTAAAGCTATTATTTTTCATACCACTTAAACGAATATTCTCACAGTTTATTATCTTTTCACAGGCAAATACACCTTATTTAAAGAAATTAAAAGAATAGCGCCCCCATATTCGAATTAAATTTCTTATCTTTGCACACTAAATGACAATTTAAGACAATGAAGAGAAAATCAAATACACAATTTCAGATGATTGCTGATTATGATGGGGATTTATCTGCACTTATGGGAACAATGGAGACAGGTGAATACCCTATTTTAGCAACAAGAAACCTGGTTCTCTTTCCTACAGTGATTAGTCCAATTCTTGTAGGTCGCGAAGCCAGTGTAAACTTAATAGAAAAGCTGAAAGACAAAGAAGGTACAGTCTTTGCCATTTTTTGCCAAAAAGACCAAAATGTAGACAATCCACAACAAGAGGATTTATATGAGACCGGAGTCTTTGCTAAAATTGTAAAAGTAATGGAAATGCCTGGCTCTGGTGCTAATACTACAGCTATCGTCCAGGGACTTGGACCATGTAAGCTAGTCAATCTGACTAAAACCCGTCCGTATTACAAAGGCATTGTTGAACCAATTGAAGAAGTCATTCCAAACAATGACAATAAAGAATTCAACACACTTATCGATACCCTTAAGAAAACCGCCATTCAGTATATTCGCCAGAATGACGAGATTCCTGATGAATCTGAATTTGCTTTAAAAAATATATCCAACAATGTCATGTTGGTAAATTTCATCTGCGAAAATTCTCCTTTCAGCATTCCAGACAAAATAAAAATGTTGGAACAGAAATCGTTTGTCAACAGGATCTACATGACATTAAAACTACTCAACAATGAACTCGAACTAAACGACATCAAACAACAAATTAGACGCCGTACTCATGAGGATATTGATGAGCAGCAAAGACAGTATTTCCTGCAGCAGCAAATCAAGAAAATTAAGGAAGAGCTCGGCACTGACTCTGGATCACCAGAACGTGCTGAATTAATGGAAAAGGCTAAGACCAAAAAATGGAATTCTGATATTCAGGAGGTATTCTACAAAGAAGTAGAAAAACTCGACATGCTCAATCCACAGAGCCCAGAATATTCGGTTCAATATAATTATTTGAGAACTCTGGTAAGTCTGCCTTGGAATGAATTCACAACAGACGATCTTAACTTAAACCATGCAAAACGAAAGTTGGAACATGACCACTACGGCATGGAAAAAGTTAAGGAACGTATTCTTGAATATATAGCAGTTCTAGCTCTCAAAGGTGACATGAAATCACCTATTATCTGTCTGTACGGTCCTCCAGGTGTTGGTAAAACCAGTCTTGGAAAAAGTATTGCTGCCAGCATGAAACGTAAATATGTACGCGTTTCTCTTGGTGGTGTACACGATGAGGCAGAAATCAGAGGACACAGAAGAACTTACATAGGCGCAATGCCTGGCCGAATCATCAAGAGTATCCAAAAAGCGAACTCAAGTAACCCTGTATTTATCCTTGATGAAATTGATAAAATCTCACAGAATAACATCAATGGAGATCCATATTCCGCGCTTCTTGAAGTTCTCGATCCAGAGCAAAACAAAGCTTTCCATGACAACTACATGGATGTAGATTATGACTTATCAAAAGTATTGTTTATCGCTACAGCAAACGATTTAGGTTCTATTCCTCGTCCACTACTCGACCGTATGGAAATTATCGAAGTTAGTGGCTATATCACAGAAGAAAAGATAGAAATTGCTAAACGCCACCTTGTACCAAGGGAAATGGAAAATACCGGCCTTGATCAATTAGAAGACAAACCTACATTCAGTAAAGCCGCATTAGAATATATCATCGAAAATTATACCCGAGAAAGTGGTGTACGCCAGTTGGAAAAGCAAATCAATAAAGCTCTCCGCAAGATGGTTTATACAAGAATGAGAGACGGCAAACTACCTTATACCAAAATTACACCTACAGCAATAGAAGGTATATTAGGCAAACCTCCATATTATAGAGATATTTACCAAGGTAATGACTATGCTGGTGTTGTAACAGGATTAGCATGGACAAGTGTGGGCGGCGAAATTTTATTTATCGAGACTTCACTTAATAAGGGTAAAGGTGAGAAACTTACCATTACTGGTAACTTGGGAGATGTCATGAAAGAATCGGTAGTCATAGCAATGCAGTATGTAAAAGCTCATATTGAAAAACTTGGTATAGACTACAAGATCTTTGACTATTGGAATGTTCATGTACATGTTCCTGAAGGAGCAACACCTAAGGATGGTCCTTCTGCAGGTATCACAATAGCAACAAGTATTGCTTCAGCTATTACACAACGTAAAGTACGCAAAAATACAGCTATGACCGGTGAAATTACACTTCGCGGTAAGGTGCTCCCTGTAGGTGGTATCAAGGAAAAAATTTTAGCTGCAAAACGCGCCGGCATTACAGATATTCTCATGTGTAAAGACAACAAGAAGGACATCGATGAGATTCCTGATAAATACCTAGAAGGTGTATCTTTCCATTATGTAGAAAATGTACAAGATGTTTGGGATTTTGCTCTTACAGACGAAAAAGTAGATAACGCCATCAATTTCACCATTCCCGAAGAGAATAAAGAAGAAGAAAATAAATGAAATTCGAGTTACAACATACAGACAGCGCATCTGATGCAAGAACTGGTATCATAACAACAGACCACGGACAGATCAAGACTCCTATTTTCATGCCCGTGGGTACTGTTGGTACTGTAAAAGGTGTTCACTTTAATGAATTGAAAGAGCAGGTAAAAGCTCAGATCATATTGGGTAACACATATCATTTGTATCTCCGTCCTGGCTTGGACGTATTGAGAAAAGCTGGAGGGTTACACAAATTCAATGGTTGGGATCGTCCAATTCTTACTGACAGTGGTGGTTTCCAAGTATTTTCACTGACAGGCATTCGTAAATTGTCAGAAGAAGGTTGCGAATTCCGTTCACACATTGATGGAAGCAAGCACTTCTTCACACCAGAAAACGTAATGGACACAGAACGTATTATCGGTGCTGACATCATGATGGCATTTGATGAATGTCCTCCAGGAAAAAGTGATTACCAATATGCCAAGAAGAGTTTGGAGATGACACAAAGATGGCTCGATCGCTGTATCAAGCGCTTTAACGAAACAGAGCCTCTTTATGGATACAATCAGAGTCTCTTCCCTATTGTTCAAGGATGTACATATAAAGACCTTCGACAAGAAGCAGCCAAGTATATCGCAGACAAAGGTGCTGACGGAAATGCAATCGGCGGACTCGCTGTGGGTGAACCAACAGAAATCATGTACGAAATGATAGAGGTTGTCAATGAAATATTACCAAAAGACAAACCTCGTTACCTTATGGGAGTAGGTACACCTCAAAATCTTTTGGAAGGTATTGAGCGCGGTGTCGATATGTTCGATTGCGTAATGCCAACTCGAAATGGTAGAAATGCCATGTTGTTCACCTATAATGGAACCATGAACATGCGTAATAAGAAATGGGAAGATGATTTCAGCCCTGTAGATCCAGATGGATGCGAAATAGATCGCATTACAACAAAGGCATATCTTCATCATCTGTTTAAAGCGCAAGAGTTACTAGCTATGCAGATAGCAAGTATACACAATCTGTCTTTCTATCTAAGACTTGTAACAGATGCTCGTCATCATATAGAGCAAGGTGACTTTGTAACGTGGAAAAGATCTATTATAGATCAACTCGGTAGAAGAATTTAACAAAAGAAATGGACTACACGAAATTAAGAAAATTCCATAAACTTTTTAGGCTAGGCAAAACTATGAAAGATAGGTTTGCCTGGCTTATCAAGTTTTGTAAATGGTTAGGTATAAAGCTTTCTTTTTTAGGTTTTCTAAATCTCCGTCGATACATCAAGCGTTTAGACTGGTATATCATCAAGAAATTCATCGGAACATATTTCTTTTCAATTATCTTGATTATTTCCATCTCTATCGTTGTCGATATCAATGAGAATCTGGCAAAATTTACAGAATATCACGCCCCTTTAAAG
This sequence comes from Segatella baroniae B14, assembly GCF_022024235.1. Taxonomy (GTDB): domain Bacteria; phylum Bacteroidota; class Bacteroidia; order Bacteroidales; family Bacteroidaceae; genus Prevotella; species Prevotella bryantii. The sequence continues at coordinate 412,519 of NZ_CP091799.1, read as the reverse complement.
GCAATTGTTTTTGATTATTACGCCAACTTCATCCCATATTTTGCCAACCTTTTTAGCGCTTTATTTGTTTTTATCGCCGTTATTTTCTTCACTTCAAAATTAGCAGGGAATTCGGAAGTTATAGCAATTTTAGCCGCTGGAGTATCTTTCAAACGACTCATGAGGCCATATATGATTTCTTGTGTCTTGATATCGATGCTCAACTATTATTTATCAGCCTATGTCATTCCCCACGGAAACGTTGTAAGACAAAATTTCGAGTCCTTATATAAAAACAAAAAGAAAATTACTTCTGCAGATAACGTAATGCTACAAATAGACAAAGGTGTCATTGTGTATATACAGCATTATGACGACAGACTAAAAAAAGGGTTTGGCTTTTCTCTAGATAAATTTGAAAACAAAAAACTTGTAGACCACATGACAGCTATGGAAATACAGTATGACACAATTTCTGATAGTAAATATCATTGGCGTATGAGCAACTGGAAAGAGAGACATTTAAGAGGATTACGAGAACATATTACAAACGGGAACCAAAAAGATACGACATTATATATGGAACCTACTGATCTCGTATATTCTAAAGGACAACAAGAAACTTTTACAAGCCCACAACTAAAAGAATATATCTCAAAACAAAAAAATAGAGGTTCTGGAAATGTAGTACAATACGAAGTAGAATATCATAAACGAATAGCCTCATCCTTTGCATCTTTCATTTTAACCATCATTGGCTTGTCTCTATCTTCACGCAAACGAAAAGGAGGAATGGGTATGTACCTAGGAGTAGGCTTGGCATTAAGTTTTGCTTATATCATGCTCCAGACCGTAAGTTCTACATTTGCTATTCAAGCTGATGCCCCACCTATGTTGGCAGCATGGATACCAAATATGATTTTCGCAATCATAGCCCTATTCTGCTATAAACGAGCACCAAGGTAAAAAGATTAAAGAGATAAATATTATAATTAGAAACAAATAAAATCAGATAATAGTGAGATTTGAAAATTTAGACTTAAATGATAATGTGCTTGATGCACTATACGATATGAGGTTTGATTCATGTACACCAATTCAGGAAAAAACCATCCCTGAGATATTAAATGGACATGATGTATTAGGTGTAGCTCAAACAGGAACAGGAAAAACTGCAGCATATTTGTTACCTGTATTAAGTAAATTAGATGATGGTGGCTATCCTGAAGGAGCAATAAACTGTGTTGTCATGAGCCCTACAAGAGAATTAGCTCAGCAGATAGACCAAGCAATGCAAGGATTTGGTTATTATCTGCAAGGCGTAAGCAGTATCGCTGTGTATGGAGGAAATGATGGCAACCGTTACGATCAAGAAGTAAAAAGTCTTAAACTCGGAGCAGATGTTGTTATAGCTACTCCAGGACGTTTGATATCACATATAAGTTTGGGAAATGTAGACTTGAGTAAAGTTAGCTTCTTTATTCTAGACGAAGCAGACCGAATGCTCGACATGGGGTTCGCAGATGATATTAAAGCTATTGCTAAAGAACTTCCTCAAACTTGCCAAACTATCATGTTCTCTGCAACTATGCCTGAAAAAATCGAAGACTTGGCAAAAACACTGCTAAAAAACCCTATTGAAATTAAATTGGCTGTAAGCAAACCAGCGGAAAAAATTAAGCAAAGCGCCTATATCTGCTACGAAACACAAAAATTAGGCATCATTAAAGATATATTCAAAGCTGGAGATCTAAAAAGAGTTATCGTTTTCTGTGGCAGTAAAACAAAAGTAAAACAAGTAAATAGTGCTTTACAACGTAAACATATTAATAGCGGAGAAATGCATTCGGACCTGACACAAGAAGAACGCAATGATATTATGTATAAATTCAAAGCAGGTCAGCTAGACGTACTTGTTGCTACAGATATTGTTTCAAGAGGTATTGATATTGATGACATAACCATGGTCATCAACTATGATGTACCACACGATACAGAAGACTATGTACACCGCATAGGTAGAACAGCACGTGCAGATAGAGACGGAGTTGCAATTACACTTGTAAGTGAAGAAGATCAATTCTATTTTCAACAAACCGAAAAATTTCTCGAAAAAGAAATCCAAAAGAATAAGTTACCAGAAAATTTAGGTGATGGACCTGAATACAGAAAACAGGGAAAACCTAATAAGAACAACAATTCTGCCAAAAACAGAAGACGCAAAGATCGAAACCAAACTTCACATAAAGATAAAAAACAGCATTGTCACCAGAAAAATAACGACATAACTGAGCGCACATCAAATCCACAAAACAAAAGGACCAACCCGATGTATCGCGACCATCAATATGAAGGAAAAAAGACAAACGAAAACAGAAGAAATAAAAAGTCATCTGAAGCTAATAAAAATAAGGTAAGAAAAGAGCAATACAATCCAAACCAAGAGAATACTCAGAATAGAAATACGAACGCCCAAAACAGAAGTAGCAATTATCCAAAGCCAAAACGAAAAGGGAACATAGAAGGCAACTTTAAAAAACGCCAAAATAGCATTAAGGATAATAAAAAGCAAAACTATAATGCAAAACAAAATAAAAAAGTAGCCCCAATACAAGAAACGACTGTTACTAAAAAAACAGAAAGAATCAAAGGTTTCATAAAGAAATTATTTGGCTTTAGAAAATAACATAATGTAAAGTTCTGGAAGTAAATGCTTTCAGAACTTTATTGTTTTTTACGTAAGAAAAAAGAATAAAATGGCTACTTTTACACCTAACAAGTTACTTTTTATAATCTTTTCTTAAAAAAAAGTGTCTTTTTTCTTGTTTTTTAAAAGAAATCCTTTAACTTTGCAACCGCAAGTCAAATATTAAGAATTACTTTCTTAAAAAGTAGCTTATTATAGAATTTATAAACCAATAAAGGATTAAGAAATATGAAAGCAACAGAAGTCATTGAAAAGCTCAAGGCTAAATTTCCAGGTCAGCCAGAATACATTCAGGCTGTAAGTCAGGTTCTTGGTACTATAGAAGAAGAGTACAATAAGCATCCTGAATTTGAAAAGGCAAACCTGATTGAACGTCTTTGCGTTCCAGATCGTATTCTTCAGTTCAGAGTTTCTTGGGTTGACGACAATGGAAATGTACAGACAAACTTGGGATATCGCGTACAGCACAATAATGCTATCGGCCCTTATAAAGGTGGTCTTCGTTTCCACAAATCTGTTAACGCTTCTATTTTGAAATTCTTGGCTTTCGAGCAGACTTTCAAAAATTCCCTCACAACTCTTCCTATGGGTGGTGCCAAAGGTGGTTCAGACTTCGATCCTCACGGAAAGAGTGATATGGAAGTTATGCGCTTTTGCCAAGCATTCATGAATGAGCTCTACCGTCTTATCGGTCCTGACGAGGATGTTCCTGCTGGTGATATCGGTGTTGGTGGTCGTGAAGTAGGCTACATGTTTGGTCAATATAAAAAGTTAACTCATCAGTTCCAGGGTATTTTAACTGGTAAAGGTCTTGAATTCGGTGGTTCTTTGATTCGTCCTGAAGCTACTGGTTATGGTAATGTTTACTTCCTTGAGGATATGTTGAAGACTCGTGGCGAAAGTCTCGAAGGTAAGACTGTTTTGGTTTCTGGTTCTGGTAACGTTGCACAGTACACCATCGAGAAACTTCTTCAGTTGGGTGCAAAACCTGTTACATGCTCAGACTCTAACGGTTATATATATGACCCTGATGGTATTGATGCAGAAAAGCTTGCATTCATCATGGAATTGAAGAATGTTAAACGTGGACGTATCAAGGAATATGCTGAGAAATATGGCGTTAAATATGTAGAGAATGCAAGACCTTGGGGCGAGAAAGCCGACATTGCAACCCCTTGCGCTACTCAAGACGAAATTAACGAAGCTGAAGCTAAAACTCTTATAGCAAATGGCGTATTTGCAGTATCAGAGGGTGCTAACATGCCTACAGAACCTGCAGCTATCAAGGTATTCCAGGATGCTAAGATTCTCTACTGCCCAGGTAAGGCTTCTAATGCTGGTGGTGTTGCAACTTCTGGTCTTGAAATGTCTCAGAACTCTGAACGCTTGAGCTGGACTCGTGAAGAAGTTGATACCAAACTCCATAACATCATGGACGAAATTCACGCTAATTGTGTGAAGTATGGTACAGAACCAGATGGATATATCAACTATGTCAAGGGTGCTAACGTAGCAGGCTTCATGAAAGTTGCTAAAGCTATGATGGCTCAAGGCATTTACTAAGATTTTTTATATCTACATTAAAATACAAAGGGTTATCGTAGTTTTTACGGTAACCCTTTCTATTACCATAAAAGCCATGTTTTTTTACAAAGAAAAATACGAATAAAAATTTGGCAGAATCAAAATAAATTACTATCTTTGCACTCGCAATTCAGAAATGATGTACAATTGGTGCGTTAGTTCAGTTGGTTAGAATGCCTGCCTGTCACGCAGGAGGTCACGAGTTCGAGTCTCGTACGCACCGCAACTACATCAGCAAGAATTAACTGGTGCGTTAGTTCAGTTGGTTAGAATGCCTGCCTGTCACGCAGGAGGTCACGAGTTCGAGTCTCGTACGCACCGCAAAGTCTTCAGAATTATCTGAAGACTTTTTTGTTTATCTCCTAACCCATAGATTAAGGATACCATTTTAGTGCAACCTTAATTTTATCAAAGATCATCGAAAATTACATCACTTGGTGTAATAACCATTTTTTTGTCCTTATATAAAAAAGCTATCGGACGTTTATGATCAGAGTTAGCAAGTTGCTTAAGAATCTCTCTGTATTCCATATTTTGTGTATCACACACTAGAAACTCTTCCAATGTATCAGAAGGAATCTTTTTCGAAGAAACAAAACCTAAACTTCGATTTAAATTTTGAGAAAGCATAGAGATTGTTGCCCAAAAAGCTTTCACATAAATAGCAAGCTTAATTGGAATACTAAACAACAAATTCATAGCACTAAAATGCTTTTTGAAGAAAATAAACATAGCCCCATAAAACACATGAACATAGCGGAATGAAGATTTCTCAGTACTTTCACCTTTATAATGAAGTATCTGTTCTGGGATATAATAATTATGATAACCACCCTTTAAGATTCGATAGCTCAAATCAATATCTTCACCATACATAAAAAAATCTTCATCAAGCAGTCCTACTTTATCCAAAGCTTCTTTACGCAAAAGACAAAAAGCACCACTAACAATCTCTATTTCACAGGGCTTATCCCAAGGTAAATAGCTCATATAATACTTTCCAAAACGTTTACTTTTTGGAAAACGATTACAAAGGCCAATCATCTTATAAAACGCAGTCATAGGAGAAGGGATACCTCTTCTTGACTCCATAGCTACAGTGCCATCAACATGAAGCATCCCTACTCCTACAGCACCTGCATCAGCATGTTTATCCATAAAGTCAACAGCATGAATCAGCGTATCTTCACCAACAACAGTGTCAGGATTAAGCAAAAGTACATACTTACCCTTACATTTTTTTATAGCAAGATTATTAGCACGAGCAAAACCTAAATTATGTCTACTTGCTATAAATTGTACATCACGAAACTTTTCTCTCAAGTATTCGCAACTACCATCCTTACTATGATTGTCAACAACAATTACCTCACTATCTATTGTAGATAAAGCACGTTGTAAAGAAAGCAAACACTGCTCCAAATAATATTTAACGTTATAACTAACGATAACTACCGACAATTTCATTTTTCTGAATTATTATTTATTTCAGCATTACATCTTTCTTTACTCGGATTCACAAAAAAGAGACAAAGAAATAATATGATAGCTAAATAAGCAAAAGCAGGAGAATAAGATTGATAGTAGCATACCAGATTAGCAAACATTGGAATCTGCAGAAGAGACAAGCGAACTAACCCCCACTTTAATAGAGCCTTTTCTTTACGATTTATCAGTTCTTGATGTATTCTATCAAAAGTGAATAGACGTAATGCAAGTGGAATACAAACTATTGAAAAAAGCTCCAATAATACTTGACTAATAAAAACTCCATTACTGCTCATCACAGGCAATACTATCATTTCCGTCTCAGCCAAAAGAACCAACAGACCACTTGCACCAAGAAGACCCCAAAAAAAGAATAATAATTTTTGTTGTATAGTATTCATATCAAAAATTCTACTTACCAAAAGGTGTACGATTAAGAATAGAACGGCCCAAAGTCACTTCATCAGTATACTCCAATTCATCACCTACCGAGATACCACGGGCAATAACACTCAATTTAACAGGAAAATCGGCCAATTTCCGTGATATAAAAAAATTTGTTGTATCCCCTTCCATCGTTGAGCTCAAAGCAAAAATAATTTCCTCTACATGTCCTTCAGCTACACGATTGATAAGAGAATCTATTTCAATATCAGCAGGTCCTACTCCATCCATAGGTGAAATAATACCACCCAAAACATGATATAAACCGTGATATTGCTGCGTATTTTCTATCGCCATAACATCTTGGATATTCTCTACCACACACACTGTAGAAGCATCTCGACGAGGATCAGAACAAATTGGACATACATCAGTATCGCTGATATTATGACATACCTTACAATATTTTACCTCCTTTTTCAAATGCGATATAGCAGATACAAAACCATCTACATCCTCATTTGTTTGGCGAAGCATATGCAAAACCAAACGCAAAGAAGTTTTACGTCCTATTCCCGGTAATCTTGAAAATTCAGAAACCGCCTTTTCTAAAAGGCGAGAAGGATATTGCTTTTCCATAACTGCAAAGATACAATATCTTTTGTAGAAAATTGACAATTCAACTTAAAAAGGTGAAACTTCTATTACGAAGTTTCACCTTTTCCCTTTCCTTTAAAACATTTACTAACAATTTATCTGGTTGTTACTTTGCGATACCAAGCAAAAAAGCCACTTAGAGATAATACTAAAATAACAGTAGCTATACCATATCCAATAGACGTATTAAATCCGAATGCTTGAGGGCTCATAACCAAGAACGAAGAGCATACAATCGTCATAAATAATGCTGGAATCAAAGTGATAATAAATGGCTTTTTTTTCTGCACCAAGTAGACTGTAAGCGTCCATAATGTAAACACACTCAAAGTTTGATTAGCCCATCCAAAATATTGCCAAATAACATTAAATCCATTAGGATTCTTCATTTGCCATACTAGAAGAGCTACGACTACAGCAAATAATGGTATACTAATATAAAAACGATTTTTCACGGATTGCTGATCCAATCCAACAAAATCAGCAATAATAAGTCGAGCACTTCTCAAAGCAGTATCCCCACTAGTTATAGGGGCAGCAACAACACCTAGTAGAGCTAAAATTCCTCCAAATACACCTAACCAACTTGAGCAAATCATTTTGACAACCACCGGAGCATCAAAGAATTGAACCAAGGTTTTACCTTTACCATGATCCCATTGGGCAAAGAAAGTCTGTATCTGATCTGCAGGAACAACCTCTCGCCATCCGTCATTATAAAAAAAGAAAATAGATACGGTAGCCCAAATCAAAGCCACTACACCTTCAGTAATCATTGATCCATAAAAAACAGGACGACCAAGTTTTTCACTTTCAACACACCTCGCCATTAAAGGGCTTTGAGTAGCATGAAAACCACTAATTGCACCACACGCTATTGTAATGAAGAGGCAAGGGAAAATAGGATTATTACTTGCAAACTCTTCTACGCCCAATAATTCAGATGACTCCTTGGTACCTAAGCTTGCTACATCAGACCAAAGTTCAGGAAGTGCTGGCATCTTGATGAAAAGCCCAACCATCAATGCTATTGCCATGAAGATAAGAGAGAAAGCAAATAAAGGATAAATTTTACCGATAATCTTATCTACTGGCAACATAGTTGCAACTACATAATAAACAAATATAACAACAATCCACATGATTTTTTCACCCCAAATTCCCTCTAAAATAATAGCAGGACTTAAAACAAATACAGCTCCTACCATCATTAATAGTAAAACGGAGAATATCAGCATGACCGTCTTTGTACGCTGTCCCAAATAGTTACCTACCAAATCTGGTAAATTAGCACCACCATGACGAATACTTAACATACCAGATAGATAATCATGTACAGCACCTGCAAAAATGCATCCAAACACGATCCAAAGATAAGCGACAGGACCAAACCACGCCCCCATAATAGCGCCAAAAATAGGACCTGTTCCGGCAATATTAAGGAATTGAATCATAAAAATCTTCCAACTAGGAAGAGTCATAAAATCTACACCGTCGCATTTAACGACAGCTGGAGTTGGTCGATCATCAGGGCCAAATACATGCTCTACAAAATGGCCATAAATAAAATAACCTATAATTAGAGCTAAGAGACTTAAAGTAAATGAAATCATAAAATGATTATTTATTGGTTTTATGTTTAAATTCAAATGCAAATATACAAATTTACTTTCAGAAAGAAAATAAAATTAGCCAAATAATAATAATTTACTATCCCGTAATCTTTCAAGAAGAAATAATCATTTTTACATATAATAATTATTTTGTACCTTTGCTTTCAAAATTTACAAATAAGAACATGAAACATCATTTGCTATTGCTAATCTTGGCATATATCTATATTCCATCTTGGGGACAAAATCAAAGTATCTACTATAATAGTTACAAAGAAAAAAACGAAGATACTAATTATTTTAACACAAATATCCCTAAACGAGAAGTTCGTGCCGTATGGCTCACCACTATCGGCGGATTAGACTGGCCTCACTCCTATTCGCAATCAGAACGATCTGCACAAAAACAAAAGACCGAACTCTGCCACTTACTTGATTTATATCAGCAAGCCGGTATAAACACCATTTTGATTCAGACCCGAGTAAGAGGTACCATGATCTATCCCTCAGCGTATGAACCTTGGGATGGATGTCTTTCCGGATTTCCTGGTAAATCTCCAGGATACGATGCCCTTGCCTTCGCTATTGACGAATGCCACAAAAGGGGAATGGAATTACACGCATGGATTGTAACTATACCTGTTGGTAAATGGAATAGTCTTGGGTGTATAACATTAAGGAAAAAATTTGGAAACCTCATCAAAAAGATTGGTATTGATGGCTACATGAACCCAGAAGATGCTAGAACTGGCGACTACCTGGCTAAGATTTGTGCGGAAATAACGCAAAATTATGATATCGATGGTATCCATCTTGACTATATACGATATCCTGAAGACTGGAAACTCAAAGTCAACAAAGAGCAAGGAAGAGCCTATATTACTTCTATTGTAAGCAAAATAAACAAAGCTGTAAAGCCTGTTAAACCATGGATAAAAATTAGTTGCTCACCAATAGGAAAATACAACGACTTACCACGTAATTGGGCTCATGGATGGAATGCTTACGAGAGGGTATGTCAAGATGCACAAGGTTGGCTTCGTGATGGTTTAATGGACGAACTATTCCCGATGATGTATTTCAAGGGAAATAATTTCTATCCTTTTGCCATAGACTGGAAAGAAAATGATAATGGACGAATTATAGCACCTGGATTAGGTATATATTTTTTGTCTCCTAAAGAAAAGAACTGGCCTATAGAAGAAATTACAAGAGAAATGCAAGTTATTCGTCAACTTGGCATGGGACATACGTTCTTTAGAGGAAAATTTTTCACAGACAACACAAAAGGCATCTACGAATATACTAAGAATTTCAATGCCTATCCAGCTTTAGTACCTGCCATGACTTGGGAAAAGAAAGTGCCTACTGATACCTTGTATAATATATACGCTTCTAACCAATATCCAGTGAATACCGCTGATGCTCGAAATCTAGTGATTGGAAGAATTCCTAAAAAAGAACTAAATCACTATCTTCAAAAAGTATCATCTTACCATTATGCTATTACTCGCATGGATAGGTTCGGTAATGAGACACCATGGATTGAAAAAAAGTCTTATGCAATAGAAGCTCAGCAAAAGCTAGACATCGTTAAAAGGAAGATATTCAATATCTTCTAATTTGGCGATACCGAATAGTATAAATCTTATGAAATAAGTGTTCCCACTCATTTTCATGTTTTTCATCTGAAGAGATTATTCGAAGTCCATAAAACTTGGTTCCTGTCTTTTTATACTCTTCCCATTTTTTAAAATATCGAGTTTGCTCTGGCATAGGAATTAAGAAGTCGGTGATCCAAAGCACATCTGCATTTATATAGGCCTTACCATCATTGTCCAAAAGTTCCATCATGGTATCAAGCATTAATTTGGCACTAGTACCCCCACCGATAAAAGGAAGTCCTTCTTTTCGATTTCGCTCTTGAACACTCATGCGCTTATTTCTATCAGATAATCCTATTTTTTGCAACCGCTGTTGATGCAATTGCTCTAATAAATCTACAGGATGAACACTTACGGAAAAATCGATAAGAAAACAGTCTCTCTGAAGCTTTTCTGCAGAATCTTCTAACAAAGATATAAGAGAAGACTCAATACGCTCAGGCATACCATACATACTTGCAGACGTATCAATGCACACGATCATAGGTCCCTTACGAGTAGCATGCACAAAACCTAATTTTCTAGAAGGTTTTGTTATTTCCGACTTATAACGTAATGTCTGCAACCCTTTCGTGAGATACTTGTAAATAAAAGCATCGCCCAAAAGCTCATCACCATACTGTGCCAATTCTGCAGGTAAGAGGGCATTAAGATCATTACCAATAGTTACTCCCTCGATATCACTTCCAGAAGAATGTTCTATCTTCATGGAATATCCAGCTGCTACAGTTAATCTTTCTCGACCTGAAGCATCTTCTATCCGGCCCATACGACTTACAATCTCTCCGATTTCTGGATATCTGTCCTGAAGACGGATCTCACGCAATTTACGTTCAAATTCCGTTTCTGTCCATGTACCTTCCATCTGATCAAAAGCCTGAGAAGCTTCTGCCTCACTAATATTTTTCTCACGAATATGCTGAGTCATCTGATCCATCAATAATCGAAGATTAGTTTCAAAACCAGCCTTACGAGCTTTGATATGATTCTCGACTATACGACGATGCCCATGATTCAAGGATTCCCGCCAATCTCTTACTAATAATTCCCAATTTAAAAGATTAGCAGCACCCTCTAACTCATTATCTTTTTCTTGCGAAAAAAGTCGAATAAAAAAATCTTTATCAAAACCATCATCATGGTGGTTCCGATCTATTTCATGAAGTAATTCCATCCATGTTTCACGATCCCGACGCTTAGCTTCCCCCCATTCCAACACTTTTTTCATCTTATTCTGTTCTGTCCAAGAACGCATATTTTGGAACTTCAGGTAATGGATATTATCAACTATAAATTTACCTACTTCTGTATAAAACAACTTTCCCCTTATTCGGCTGTTTCTAACCTGAGCTTGATAATGTGAATCAGCCATGAGTTCATACAAATAATCCATCAAAGCATCATCCAAATGAATCCATGGTTGTTCCACTGCCTCAACTTTTTTACGATCAGGAATAACGCCTTGCTGACAATATGCCTGTAAAACATAGAGATAACGACTACTTTCAACTAAATCTTTATTCATAAAGCTTGGACGTATCCTGACGGGTAAAAGCTAATTCTTTATAAAAATCCTTCAAATACTCTTTAATCCTAATCTTATCAGAATTTCCAATAAAAATATTGTTTTGGATAGACTGATCACGATTTTGTAATTGATCAGCAATTGCTTCAATTTCACTTACATAATCACGATTACAATGGTGATAAAGAATATCTTTAGCCAAATCATCTTTAAGAGTAGCCAACTGCTGTGCTAAATTTAAGAATAATGTACGAATTACAATATTTCTAACTTCATCACGCTCTTCAGGTTCCTGCCATAAGCAATGATAAATAGGAAAAATATCTACTATCTGTACCTCGTCACGATCTTGCAACATCGCAGATGTCCTTAACAATTTAACGATTTGCTTCCATCTTCGATCGCTTACATAAATACGACGACGTTCATCAGCAGGGTCTATATTTACAGCGCGAAGCTGCTTACGTATCTGCAAAATAAGCGACATCGCTTCATGAGAGATGGAAATATCAGAAAGTTTACTTTGCCATTCTTGATATTGAGCATTAGTTATCTTCCATTTCTCGCTAACTTCGCACTCGCGATCTTCCCCTATAAGCATCTGCTCAAAATTACGCTCATCGCGGATAGGAGTACTCTCTAAGCGGATAACAAAGCGATCCCATAATGCCTCTAGACCTTCGCCCTTTGCAGGTAATTCATTACTTGCAGCAATTAATAATTTAAGAGGAAGTTGATATTCCTGAGTACCATTACGAAATATTTTTTCATTAACAACTGTCAAGAGCGTATTCTGAATAGCAGGGCCAGCCTTCCATATTTCATCCAAAAATACAACATCAGACGTAGGAAGATAACCATCAACAGATCGCTCATAAACACCATCCTGCTTGAGACGAGATATACTCACAGGACCAAAGATTTCATCGGGGGTAGAGAAACGAGACATCAAGTATTCAAAACTCCTTGCTCCAAGAAATGCAAGTTTCAAACGACGTGCCACCATACTTTTTGCAACACCAGGAGGTCCTAGTAAAAGGATACTTTCTCCAGCGACCGCTGCCAACAATGAAAGAGATATCTCTTGCTGCTTTTCGTATATTCCTTGATTCATCTCCCGAAGAAGATTTTCTATTTGTTCCTTCATAATCTGCAAAGTTACATATTTTTTTATGTCTTAACCAACCTTTTTCTTTTAATAATTTGGATAAACCAATGCCTTTATATATTTTTGCAAATAAACTTAATGAAAAACAAACTATTAAACATGAAAAAAAACCTAAAATTGTATAGATTGCCATTGTTTGTTGCGTTAGTTTTTAGCATTGGAACATCCAACGCATGGGCAGCCAATGACACAAATCCGACAGTAACCATCAACGGAATTCAAGTAGAAGAAACATTAAGTAAAATAACATTTGATGGAGACCATGTTATTTTACATTTTAACGCTAACGACAGCCAGCAAAGCGAAGATATGGAAGATGTCACAATAACCTGGAACCAAACTGCTGGTATAAGCTCTATAAAGACTTATCAAAACCTCTCAAATATCACCGGAAACACTCTTAACTTGCAAGGTATAGCACCTGGTGAACGCATCGAACTTTTTGATACATCCGGAAAAAAATGCTTTCAAACCAGAGTTTCTTCAGAAAGTATAACTCTCCCTTTAGAGCATCTAACAAAAGGTATCTATATCATTAAAGTTGGTCACACATTTATAAAATTCCAAAAAAAATGAAATACTCTTATATACTATTCTCGACACTTCTTGTATCACAATCGGCTTTAAGCCAAAATGAAGTAAATATTACTCTTCAAAATGGTAAAATCGACAATTTTCAAACGGCTAACCTCAATAGTATTGAATTCAACCAAGATCAAATAACAGTTAATCCAATAAACGGCAATACAATAACCTATGACGGAAATGTAAGCCAAATTAAATTCAAGAAGATTGCTGAAGGAAATATCACAATCAGTGAAGCAAAGGGATGGCTTGAATCTGCTTATGCAGAATGGGCCATTATGAAAGGAGCAGAAAGCTACAATGTATATATAAAAGGTGGAAACATCAACGAATATAAACAAATTGACAATGAACTTGTACGTCAATATACCGATTATGTTCGAGCTGATGTGGTTGGACTTCAAGCAGGAGATTATCAACTACGCATCGTACCTGTTATCAATGGTAAAGAAGTAGAAAACAAAGCTAGCGAAACAGACGTATTGACAGTAAAGGGATATACTCGTTCTGGATTTGCACACCTAAATTATTCAGGAGTAGGTGCCTACAAAGATGATGGTACGCTTAAAGAAAATGCCGTCGTTGTATATGTAAATGCTAACAATGCAAAAACTGTTACTGCTAATTTAAGTTCTGGTACTTTTACTGGACTGCAGTCTATCCTATCTGCCCTTGAAAAGGGTAATGTTACTAATCCGGTAGCTATTCGTATCATTGGTTGTATTAAGGATGGACAACTAGATTCATACGGAAGTAGCGAAGAAGGTGTTCAGATAAAAGGTAAAAAAGCTAACAGCGAGTTAAACCTAACTATCGAAGGTATAGGCGAAGATGCAACCATCAAAGGATTTGGTTTTTTAGTAAGAAATTCAAAAAGCGTAGAATTCCGAAACTTAGGAATTATGCGACAAATGGATGATGGTATTTCGCTTGATACAAATAACTCCAACATTTGGGTACACCATATTGATGTCTTCTATGGTAAAAGTGGTAGCGGAGACCATGCCAAGGGCGATGGATCCATTGATGTAAAGTCTGATTCAAAATATGTCACTATCGACAATTGTCACTTTTGGGATTCAGGAAAATCAAGTATGTGTGGTATGAAGAGTGAAACTGGGCCAAACTATATCACTTATCATCATAACTGGTTTGATCATAGCGATTCTCGACATGCTCGTATCAGAACCATGTCTGTACACATGTGGAATAATTATTTCGATGGTAACTCGAAATACGGTGTAGGTGTAACTACAGGAAGTGACGCTTTTGTGGAAGCAAACTATTTCCGCAATTGTAAATTCCCTATGCTGACATCTCTACAAGGCAATGATGTATATGATGGTTCTAGTTCCTATAAACTGGATAATGCTACTTTCTCTAATGAAACTGGCGGAAGTATCAAGAGTTATGGCAACAAGATTGTATGCACAAACAATACCGTGAGCTATTGGCCTTACGGAGCTTCAACATTACTCACTAAAGGAAAAGAGGTTACTGCAGAAAGTCTAAACATCGACACAAAAACTAACTTTGACGCTTATGAGGCAAGCAGTAGAGATGAGAAAGTTCCTGATATCGTTAAGGCACTAAGTGGCGAAGATACCTATAACAACTTTGATACAGATACATCACTTATGTACTCTTATACCCCTAACGCGGCTGAAGATGTACCATCTATCGTTACTGGATATTATGGAGCAGGACGCCTGAATCATGGTGATTTGCAATATACTTTTTCTGACTCCGAAGATACCAGCTCTGACGTAAACACAAGTTTGGCAAACCTGATTGACAATTATACGGGTCTTAGTGCTAACTCTGATCAACAACCATCAGCAAATACACAAGATGGTGATTCCACTTCAAATGATCAAACCGATCAAGATACAAATCAAGCAATAACAAAAAGTCTTATCTGTAGTTTTGATAAAACAGGTGTTCCTTCAAATCCATTATTTACGGTTATTGGCAATGGTTCAAATAGCAAAGGAACAGCTACCTATAACGGTACAACCTACTCTACTTGCTTAAAAATGGAAGGTAGTACGAGTATAAAGTTCACAACGACTAAAGAAATGGAACTGACGCTTGTTTTTGGAGACAACGAAACTGCATCATTCAAACTTAATGGAACCAGCTATACTGGCAACACAAGCATTTATAAAATAACAATAAGTCCAGATAGTTATGAAATCAAGAAAAAAGACTCTCGAAATCTTTTCTTGATTACATTAGAATAAGAGAGTTTTCCAAACACAATAAAATGTCTAAGTGCCAATTCCTTTTTCAAGAATTGGCACTTGCTGTTTTAGTCGATTAAGACTTTCTTTCTTACACAGAATAATAGAGAGGTTTCTCGGGGCTTTATGCTTCCGGTCAAAACGACCGACACCTTAGGTTATCTCATGTGGTAACGGTTTTGCAGAAGCCTGGTAACGGTTTAGTAGCATATATATGAATTTTCGTACGCTCATATAGTTTTTTGCGAAACAACAAAAACTGCCGGAAAGCCCATATATACGAAAAAAGGCTGATGTATATAACCATCAGCCTTCTTCTATGTACACCCTTAGGGATTCGAACCCTAGACCCACTGATTAAGAGTCAGTTGCTCTACCAACTGAGCTAAGGGTGCATAAATTTCAGAAATTCCATACAATGTACACCCTTAGGGATTCGAACCCTAGACCCACTGATTAAGAGTCAGTTGCTCTACCAACTGAGCTAAGGGTGCATTGTTTCAACACTAGCAAGTAGTGTATTTCTGAATTGCGAGTGCAAAGGTACTATTTTTCTTCCATACTGCCAAACTTTTCAAAGACTTTTTTTGAATTATTTTTAGAGCGTTTTTCTATATCATACATAAATATCACTAAATCAACCACTTATAGCATTTATCAAAAATTAGAAAAAAACGAGCTAAATATACATTTATCACTTACACCATCCATATATAATACATAAAACTATTTTTGCAAAGCAGTACTGAAATTAAATCATTTCATGATGTTTAGACTATTTACTTGTTGTTTTACCCGTTCTTCGTTAATCAGAAAAACTTTACCAAGAACACCCACAGAAGTACTTACTTCAGAACCACCAATAGTCATGCGCCCTACAGTACAAAAATAATAATCATCCACATACAACGAATGATCAACTGTAAAATCTATCATAGCATTATTCAACTGCTTTGAAGCACCAGTCCTCTTCATCAACCGTGATGACATTAATTGACGTAATTCTTCCTTTACTCGGTCACGATGAGCATATCCATCAGGAGCTGATATAATAAAAACAGCTAAAACTAAACCCACGCAAATTGCTACAAAATAAAATTTCCTATCTTTCATAAAGCAAAGATAGGAAATTTTATAATAAATAACAAATATCTTAACGATACTTATATTAATCTTCAGATTCCTCAGCAGCATCAGCTTCCACTATCTTGGCAGCTTGCAACAATTTAATAGCATCAACATACTGCATCATACTCGCAGCGACCTCTTTAGCAGCCTTCATAGCCAAGACTACAGTTTGCGGACGATGTACAACATCACCACCAGCAAAAAGTCCTCTACGAGTGGTCATACCAAATGGGTAATCTACCACCTTCACATAACCTTTTTCGTCAACTTCAATACCCTCTGTAGTACTAACAATACGATTAGCAGGACGGCTACCTATAGCAAGATAAATACGATCAAAATTTTCTTCGCACTCACCTTCTGGAGTAACCAACTTACATTTTCCAAGACGACCATTAGGACCTGCAATAAA
Organism: Segatella baroniae B14; assembly: GCF_022024235.1. Classification (GTDB taxonomy): domain Bacteria; phylum Bacteroidota; class Bacteroidia; order Bacteroidales; family Bacteroidaceae; genus Prevotella; species Prevotella bryantii. The sequence continues at coordinate 395,382 of NZ_CP091799.1, read as the reverse complement.
TTCCGAGACAGAAGTTTCCCATTTAAACTTCACCCCTTCATTTACAGCTTCTTCATATTCACTTTGAATAGCAGGCATTTCCTCTTGTGTTCGTCTATACAACACCGTTACATCAGCCCCCAATCGAATGGCTGTACGTGCAGCATCCATAGCCACATTACCACCACCAATGACACCTACTTTCTCACCTGTTCGCAAAGGCACCATTTCACGACCAATAACGCCCTCATTATATGCATTTACATTGTGAAGAAAATCAGTACTCTGAGTTACACCCCGTAAAGTAGCACCAGGGGTATTATTCATATTTTGAGGTATTGCTGTACCTGTTCCCATAAAAATAGCATCAAAGCCCTGTTGGAAAAGGCTATCAACAGTAATACCATTTTCACCAACCAAAGTGTTACAAATAATATTTACACCCAAAGCTTCAATTTTAGCAATTTCAGCACGTACTACTTTCTTAGGCAAACGATATTCAGGTATACCAAACATCAATACTCCACCAGGCTCTTCTTGACCTTCAAAAATAGTCACAGAAAAGCCTTGACGTGCCATGTCACCAGCAACGGTAAGACCAGCAGGACCAGAACCGATAACAGCAATTTTTCCTCTATTTTTTTGAGGAAGTTTATCACGAGTAAGGTTCATCTTTGTATCAAAGTCTGCAATAAACTGTTCGAGCTTTCCTATTTGAATAGGATTGCCCTTTTTGTTCATTACGCAATGACCTTGACACTGCTTCTCATGAGGACAAACTCGTCCGCAAATAGCAGGCAAATTACTCTTATTATTAATAATGCTCATGGCTGAACCTATATTTCCCATGGATAACTCATGAACAAAATCAGGAATATCATTACCTATAGGACACCCCTTTTTACACTGAGGTACCTTACAATGCAAACAACGTTTTGCCTCATCTATTGCTTCTCTGGTTGTAAACCCTTCATGTACTACTTGAAAGGCCTTATACTCTTCATTACTCATGCCTAAATATTTACCCTTTACCTTTTATCAAAGTAATCTAAACTTTGCAAAAATACATTATTCTTAATAGATATTGTATTATTTTCTTCTCAATTTAGCAACCTTTAACAAATTTACCCTTCAAAACATGGTCTAATTAGTACCAAATTAGAAAAAATGTTATTTTTATTTCCTTATTTCACATTTTTTTATTATATTTGGAAAATCAAACATTTAAATAGAACAATGATGAACACATTAACTCCTATCAAATATTTCGTAATGTTTCTGCTATTAACATGTTCAGCGCAAAAAATAATAGCAGCTAATTGCGATTATATTAATGTGAAACATATCGGACTTGAAGAAGGCCTTTCTAATGAATTTGTCAATGACATCACATTCGACAAACAAGGATTCACATGGGTTGCAACTGATTATGGACTAAATCACATCGTTGGAAGTCATATCTATATGTATAGATATAAGACTTCTCCTATCGTAAGCAGCATTATCAATAAGCTTTTTTACGATCATTACAACAATTTATTATATTGTGTATCCAGCAAACGAGGGATAAGCATTATTAATTGTATTACTCAAAAATTTGATACTTTAACCACAAACAATGGACTCCGAACAAATGGAGCAACGAGCATAGCTGGTGCCGGAAAAGGACGAATTTGGATAGCCTGCGACAATGGAGATATTTGCATGTATGATGCAGCCACTAAAAAAACTTCACTCATGAAAATTAATTCCTTCAAAAAAGGACTTGCCAAACCAACATCTATTCTCGATGATGGTAATGGGCATCTTCTTGTCGGAACCTGGCGCTCAGGTCTCTATTCTGTAGATCAAAGAACAAAAAATACACGCCACTATTTAGCTAACCAGTCTGTTAGAGACGTTTTCATAGATCACTTACACAATGTTTGGGTTGCCACATCAAATGGCTTATTCCTTGTTAATTTGAATGATGGTAGTTACATACAATACACTTTCACTGGAAATGATTTTGGCTTGATGAGTAATAATGTACATCAAGTTAGAGAAACTAAAGAACACAAATTGGTCATTACGACTGACTATGGTGGTAATATTATCGACCTGAATGTATATACCAGCCCACAGCTACAACAGATTAAATTTGAAAATATTAGTAATATTGTCGGTAAATTATCTTCACCAAACTTACGAGTTGTACGAATAGACCAATATGGAAACATTTGGGCCGGACATAAAGGTGGAGGTATAGATTTTATATCTAAGCTAGCCTCTCCATTCCACATTCTCAACAGAAACTCTGAGGATAAAAATAATAATAAGCTGTACAATCCGGTATATGGCTTAAAAGGGTTCCCAGATGGCAGTATTTTTGTAGGAAGACAAAACGAATTTTCACTTTATAAGAATTTAAAAGAGGTAAAAACTTGGAATATTTTACCTTACATCAATGGAAATCTTACTCAAGTTATATGCTTTCAAAAGGATAATAATGGTAGAATTTGGATTGGACTTCGTGAAGAAGGTGCTCTTGTCATGGATGCGAAAACGGGAACTTTTTTACCTCGTATTCCTGAATTAAGCCATTGCGACGTTAAAGACTTCTTCACAGAAAAAGACGGTTCTATGCTTATAGCGACTAGTAATGGAATATACTCCGTTAAAGGCAATACCTGCAGACCGCTAAAAGCTATCAACAGCCAGCTTAACACAACTTCCACAAGTGCAATCATACGAGACCATCAAGGCAAGCTCTGGGTAGGAACCACTTCTGGAGGTTTTACCGTTTTTGATCAAAATAACAGAATAATCATATCTAGAAACACAGGAAATAATTTCGCTACCGGTGTAAACCAGTTCTTACTAAACAAAAAAGGGGGGATCTGGATTGCTTCAACCTATGGTCTATTAGAAATAAAAGATACTAAATATCCTCATCGTATCATCCGATATGGATTACCTGACGAAAACGGTGATAATAATTTCAGGAGTATCCAAGAAGATGCCAATGGCAATTTATGGGGCTGTACATACGATGACATTATTTGTCATAATAAACAAACTAGTACAATCACCTTTTATGGGTCACATAATGGATTACCTAAGGGAGACTTTATGGAAAAAGCTGTTGCTTTCACTCCCGATGGCACTCTATTCTTTGGCTTTACTAAAGGGGCTTGCTATTTTAAAATAAAAGAAACAAAGCGTAAAATGAATATATCGCCTATCGTTATCGATGGTATTATAGGATTTACCCCAAAAGAAGAAGGCAAATATATTTTAGGTCACGACCAAAATACTTTCTCTGTTCGTTTTAGCGTTAACAACTATGCACAAATTGAATTTGTAGAATATGAATATAGAATGCTTGGTCTAAGCAAAGACTGGATCGCTATTAATAATGCTGATGATGTTTCTTTTCTAGAACTCAAACCTGGCACGTACACTTTCCAGGTAAGAGCAAAACTCAAAAGTGACACTTGGGATAAAGCCAAGGTTAGCGAAATTGAAATCACGATTAATTCACCATGGTATTGGTGCTGGTGGTCTATATTATTATATGCTTTACTAGCAGGTACCGTTATCGGCTATGCCGTATGGAGCTATTATCATCACTTATATTTAAAAGCTGGCTTAAGTCTAGAAAAACAGAAAAATGAAAGTAGAGAGCAAGAAATAAAAGACAGAATGCGTTTCTTCACCTCTATTACTAATGAATTGAGAACTCCGCTAAGTCTCGTTATGAGCAGATTGGAAGACTTGAAAAATGATAAAGAACTTTCCAACAATTTAAAAGAAAAAATCGAATCAATTCATAATAGCAGCATGCGCTTGCTCAACTTGATCAACCAGTTACTCGAATTCCGAAAAACTGAAAATAAAATTCGAGAATTAATTGTGAAATATGGCAGTATAAACAAGCTTATTGCTGATCTTGGCGAAAAATACAAAAAAGCCAATAAGAATTCTAAAGTAGAATTCATTATTGACATAGATAGCAATTGTCCTGATATATGGTATGACAAAAATGCGATCACGACTATCGTAGAGAACTTACTTTCTAACGCTGTCAAATATACATCTAAGGGACATATCACTCTTTCTCTTAAAGTAGATAATGATAAATTAAAATTAAACATATCAGATACAGGTTTCGGCATTGATAAAGAATCTCTTCCACATATTTTCGAAAGATTCTACATGGTAAATGGCAAGCACCAATCAAAAGGTACAGGTGTGGGTCTTTCCTTGGTAAAGAATTTGGCTGATTTGCACCAAGTTACTATTGATGTAACAAGTGAGATCGGTAAGGGTACATCTTTCACTCTTTCGTTCAATATTAATGCAACTTATCCAAATGCCCTTCATGAGGAGCCTGAGGTAAAGACGTTTACACCGATCAAGGATGATACGACGAATGCTGAATTCGCAAATAATTCCGTAACAATTCAGGACTCACCACAAGATTATCCTAATAATAAGAATGAGAAATCACTATTGGTAGTTGAAGACAATGCCGATATTCGTCAATATGTTGCAGACATCTTCAGCGATAACTTTACCATTTACCAAGGTGTAAATGGTAAGGAAGGCTTGGAATTAGCTGTTACTAAAACTCCTAGCCTCATCATTAGCGATATCATGATGCCTGTCATGGATGGCATAGAAATGACTCGTCTCATAAAGAGCGATATTCGTACTAGCCACATTCCTGTAGTCTTATTAACGGCAAAAGACACGATAGAGGATCAAGCTAAAGGTTACGAAATTGGAGCTGATTCATATCTAACCAAACCGTTTAGTGGGAAACTACTAAAAGCCCGTGTTCTCAATATTTTCAAGGCTCACGAGCGTATGGTAGAATTGCTAACTTCTGACACAAGAAGCAGACGCTTTAATCAAGTAGATAATACAAAAGCCATAGAAGTATCTGCAGAAAATAATTCTAATTCCGAAGAATACCATAACAGCACTTATAATGACAGTACTACAAATGACAATATCGGGAAAAATGAAGACCAGATAATAGAATTAAGACTATCTCCTATAGACCAAGAGTTTATGGATAAATTTAATCAGATGATCAATGACAATATTGACAACTTAGATTTAGACATGAATTTCATGACAGACAAGATGTACATGAGTGAATCTACCTTGTATAGAAAAGTTAAGGGCTTGACCGATCTAACACCAAAAGAGTATGTCAGAAAAAAAAGAATACAGTATAGTATGGAATTGCTAGCTACAAGGAAATATAGTGCTAAAGATGCTGCTCATATGGCAGGATTTAACAATATAGGAAGTTTCCGAGATGCTTTCAAGAAAGAATATGGAAAAAATCCTTCTGATTTCTTGAAAGAAATAAATGGATAATAAGAAAGAGTTGCGCTTTGCGCAACTCTTTTCTTTTTTATTATACCTGCGACTAATGTTTTTTGATTTTAATTGACATGAACCGTCTTGTAATTTGTCGTTTTGTAAAACTGATAAATGCATGGTAAAACTATAGTGTTTATAGGTTAAAAACATGATGTTTATACTGCGAAAGTATAGTGTTTACCAGCCTAAGTGTAAGCTTTTCCCTCTTTGGCTATGGAATTGCTGGATGTGAGGATAAAGCGTCATAATAGTATACAAAAAAATACCCTGTTCTACCTATAGAAGTCAACAACAGATTTATAATTATCGTCGTAACCGAATTCTATGTATCGAATATCATTCTATACTCTATTTTAAAGTACTATTATTTGAGTCATTTATATAAAGGTCTAACCACGCGAACACCAATTTGTGATGGATGTTTTTGCATATATTTAAACAAAGTCATCGGTTCTTCTATCACTTTTTTATGAACACTTGAAGCATTCAGCATATGTAATCCATCTTTATGCCAACTGGCAATACCAATATGCGATGTATCAAGTCCCTTTTTATTCGTAATCATAACTAATATATCTCCATCATGAATCGTCCTTCTTAACAAAGAGGTATTAGAGATTTTCTCCTTTGGTATATATCGATAAACCTTGCCATTTATATCATTCTCCATCGTTTGAATACCATGAACCCAAGCAGGATGTGCTTTTAGCATTTTATACAAGCTAATATGAGTAGTCATATAATTTACATGAATCGTCTGTTTTGACGAAAATGGAGGAACAGGTCCTTGAACATCTTTTACCAAGCCTTGTATAACATTGTCATTTATCCAAGTAGTAAAATAATGCTGGCGCTTAACATAACTAATTTGACCATCAATATACCGGATATTCTTCATATATGACAGAAAATCATTCCAACTATATTTATGGTGAGAGGCACACTGACTTAAAGCAAGTACTTGCTCCACAAATGTAGTACAATCCAACTGTCTAAGATTAATTATAAGATTTTCCTGCTCACCATCATCAAGGACTCCACCTACATAGGGAACACCTTGCAGTTTTCTACCAAAATAGAGCATCCAGCTCACATTCTTCTCTTTATTCTTCTGAGCCTCTTTAAGAAGTCGAACGACTTGAATACTATCTGCTTGAGAATAAATAGTATGCTGAGCTTTCACAGGAGTACTCAAAAATCCAAGACATAATCCGACCCAAATCAATAACCGCTTCATCTTACAATAAATGCCACATTAATCATCAAAAATCACTCACCACTCTTTTAATTTTTCCATAGGATACGATCAAGAACCCAATTAGCTGGGGTTGCAGAAACACTAGTACAACTACAATGACCTATTCCCTGCAAATCTTCAATAACACTACGAATTATTGGCAACTGAACATATGGTGGATTATCAACCGATATATTCTGTGTTCCATCACTTGTAATCAAACGAATAGGATCATAATGAAAAACAGAAAAAGAAAGGGTTCCTTTATCACCAATAACTTCGATACAATCCTCTTTCGCACTTTCATGACCAACAAAACACCAACTTCCACTTCCAGGGATTCCACTTTCAAAGAAGAAGCAAGCTGAGATTGTATCTTCAGGAGCATATAGATGTGCGCGATTACTTGGATAACCATGAGCACGAGTTATAACACCAAATAAATCTTGTAACATATCGATCTGGTGTGGTGCTAAATCATAAAAATAGCCTCCTCCAGAAATATCAGGTTGTAGACGCCATGGTAACTCCTTCTCTGAAGAGTAGTCTAATTCTCTTGGCGGTACCGAAAAGCGTAGTTGAACGTTAAGAACATTACCAATACAACCATCATTTAGAAGTTGCTTTACCTTTTGAAAATAAGGAAGATACCTTCTATAATAAGCCACAAAACAAGGAACTCCTGTCTGTTCACTTACTCGATTAATACGAATACAATCTTCATAACTTGAAGCTAATGGTTTCTCAATATATACAGGTTTACCTGCATTCATAGACATAATAGCATACGTCGCATGAGACGATGGCGGTGTTGCTACATAAATAGCATTCACATCAGGATCGTCTATAAGTTCCTGTGCATCAGTATACCACTTTCGAATATGGTGTTTTTCTGCATAAGCACGAACCTTATTTTCATTACGTCCCATAACTGCCACAACTTGCGAACCTTCCACTTCATTAAAAGCTGGTCCTGATTTTTTTTCAGTTACTTCACCACAACCAATAAATCCCCATTTGATTTCTTTCATATTAAGCAATGTTTAGTGCAAAGATACTGTTTTTTTTTGTAACTTTGTAGCCTAAATTAGTAAAAACATGATTATCAAAAAATCAGAATTCACAATATCGGCTCCTACTGTCAGTAAGTGTCCGAAGGATAACAAGCCAGAGTATGCTTTTATAGGCAGATCTAATGTTGGAAAATCAAGTCTTATCAATATGCTCTGCAACCATAAAGGTTTGGCCAAGACATCAGCTACTCCTGGTAAGACTCTACTCATTAACCATTTTATTATCAATAATGAGTGGTATCTTGTAGACCTTCCGGGATATGGATTTGCCAAGCGCTCGAAATCGGTTCAGCAAAAGCTGGAGCAAATGATATCTTCCTATATATTACAACGACAGCAACTGTATAACGTATTTGTACTCATAGATGTACGTCACGAGCAACAGAAGATTGACCGAGAATTTGTAGACTGGTTAGGAAAAAGTCAAATACCATTTGCCATAGTTTTCACCAAAGCCGATAAACTAGGTCCTGTAAAAGCCAAAAAGAATGCGGAAGCATGGATGAAGCAATTACAAGACACTTGGGAAGATCTTCCACCATATTTTATTACCAGTAGTGAAAAGAAACTTGGTAAAGAAGAAATTCTAGATTATATCGAACAATGGAATAAGACTCTTGCAAAGTAAATATGGCACAGAATATACCTTATCTTGACGTCCAAAATTTATCAAAGAGATTTGGAGCCGAAATTCTCTTTGAAAATATATCATTTTCCATCTCAGAGGGGCAAAAAGTTGGTTTAATAGCCCAAAATGGAACAGGAAAGTCTACTCTTATCTCAGTCTTAACAGGCAAAGAAGGTTACGAAAGTGGAGATATAATATACCGCAGAGACCTGAGAATCGGTTGTCTGGAACAAGCCCCTGACTTTGATGAAAACGAAAGCGTCCTAGATGCATGCTTCAATCATCATGGCGATCCTGAAAAAGTTATTAAGGCTAAGCAAATTCTCACACAATTAAAGATTAAGAATTTAGACCAGCCTATGGGGCAACTAAGTGGTGGACAACAAAAACGAGTTGCCTTAGCTAATGTACTGATAACCGAACCAGATTTTCTAATCTTAGACGAACCTACTAACCATCTAGATTTAGATATGATAGAATGGTTGGAAGGATACCTTAACCGAGGAAATAAAACCCTCTTGATGGTTACTCACGACCGTTTCTTTTTGGATCGTGTTTGCGACATTATTCTAGAACTCGACAACAAACAGATTTATACATATAGAGGTAATTATAGTTATTATCTTGAAAAGCGACAGGCACGAATGGATAATCTCAGAGCTGAGATTCAACATTCCAAGAATTTATATCGCAGAGAACTTGAATGGATGAGACGGCAGCCTCAGGCCCGTGGTCATAAAGCACGATATCGCGAAGAAGCATTTTATGATTTAGAAGCAAAAGCCAAACAGCGAATTGAAGATCGACAAGTACGATTAAAAGCCAGCAACGTATATATAGGAAGTAAAATTTTTGAGTGTCAGTATGTTTCAAAAGCATGGGATAATACCGTCATTCTGAAAGACTTCTATTATAATTTTTCCCGATTCGAAAAAATGGGTATTGTCGGCAATAATGGTACAGGAAAGTCTACATTTATAAAAATGCTTCTTGGACTGGTACAGCCAGATAGCGGAAAATTTGATATTGGCGAAACTGTTCGTTTCGGATACTTTTCTCAGGAAGGATTAAAATTTGATGAAAATGATAAGGTTATCGATGTTATTACCAAGATAGCTGACTATATAGACCTTGGAGGTGGTCGACATATGACAGCTTCACAATTTCTACAATTTTTCCTTTTCACACCTGAAGAGCAATACAACTATGTATACAAACTAAGTGGAGGACAGAAAAGAAAACTTTACCTCTGCACGGTATTGATGAAAAATCCTAATTTCCTTGTACTTGACGAGCCTACCAACGATCTCGACATTCAGACTCTACAAGTTTTAGAGGAATATTTACAAGATTTCCCTGGTTGCGTAATTGTAGTAAGCCACGATCGATACTTTATGGATAAAGTAGTAGATCATCTCCTCGTTTTCAAAGGTGAAGGCGAAATCAAAGATTTTCCAGGCAACTATACTCAATATCGAGAATGGAGTGCCCTTAAATCAAAAGAAGAAAGCGAACAGGGAAAAAATACTGAGAAAAAGGAGAAAAAAGACTATCATCAACAGATAAAACGTAAACTTACCTACAAAGAAAAACAAGAGTTTGAGCAACTCAGTAAAGATATAGAATCGCTTGAAAAAGAACAGAAACAAATCGAGGAAGAACTCTGCTCTGGTAATTTAAGCATCGAGGAACTTACTGAAAAGAGTAAACGATTACCTCAAATCAAAGATATCTTAGATGAAAAAGGTATGAGGTGGCTTGAATTATCGGAATACAATGTATAATATACATTAATTTGTTAGGCAAAAAATTTGGATAAACCAATTTTTTTGCCTAACTTTGCGTCGTTAATTCAAAACAAGTATGCTTCCGTTCTGGAAGCATATAATTTCAAATTCAGAAATTCATCATACCATATTACATACTAAATATGTATAGTAAAGAAGAACTATTATCCAAAAGTAACGCTGAGTTACAGGGTATCGCTAGTGAACTTGGTGCACACTTTAAATCAAGAAGTACCAAGGAAGAATTAGCTTATGCTATCCTTGACCAACAAGCGGCAGAAGGTGCGAAAGCTCCTACCACTAAGCGAAAAAGAGTAAGAATCTCCGCTAAAAAAGAAGACAGAGTTTATTCGGTAACAGGAAAAGATGGAGAAAATTTTGATGTACTCAAAAACCAAGCTAAAGGACCTGTAGTACAAGAATCTTCTCTCTTCAAAGAAGATGACAAAAAACAAGAAGAAACTACAGCGTCAACCAAAAGACGTACACGAAAAACCGTAAAAGCCGTCCAAGAAGATCCTGTTTCTTCTGAACAGGAAACGGCTACCAATGAAAAAGTCGAAAATATAGAGACCTCCAAGGTATCAAGAGTAGCAGAAGCACTTAATGAAGCTTCTGATGTACTCCACTCAGAAGAACAAACTCAACCAGAAGAAATCTTACCAGACCTTGTACCTGAGGCAGCTTTTGAACCTAACGAACCAAAAGCTGGCGATGAAGACGATGAAAACAGCGCACTATTAGCAAAATTACAAGCAAAAATTCAAGCTCACAATGAAACAATGGAGCCTAAGAATATTGCAGAAAATAATGACGCAGCTGTACCTAATATGTCTCAAGCAAGTATGACTCAAGTTTGGGAAGGCGATCCTGGTGACGGTACTGACTTTATTACGGTTGTTGACATACCTATTGAAGATCAAGGGGCTGTTCCTAATTTCGACATGTTCGATCGCCCTACTACTCCAATGGCAACATCTGCATATCTACCAGTGAACAATCCTGTTGTAAACAAAGCTAAATATGATTTTGCAGACTTGATTACAGCAAATGGTGTACTCGAAGTAATGCCTGACGGATATGGTTTCTTACGCAGTAGCGATTACAATTACCTTTCATCTCCTGACGATGTATATGTAGCAGCAAACCAGATTAAACGTTATGGATTAAAAACTGGTGATGTAGTATTATGCCATGTACGACCACCTCATGATGGAGAGAAATATTTTCCTCTTACATCCATTGACAAAATCAATGGTAGAACACCTTCTGAAGTAAGAGACAGAATTCCATTTGAACATCTTACCCCTCTATTCCCTGATACTAAATTTGAACTGTGCGGAGATAGAGAAACAACAAACCTGAGCACACGAGTAGTTGATTTGTTCTCACCTATTGGTAAGGGACAACGTGCACTTATTGTAGCACAGCCAAAAACAGGTAAGACCATACTGATGAAGAGCATTGCTAATGCAATAGCTGCCAATCACCCAGAAGCCTATCTGATGATGCTTCTTATCGATGAACGTCCTGAGGAAGTTACTGACATGAAACGTACTGTGAACGCTGAAGTTGTAGCTTCAACTTTTGATGAACCAGCAGAACGACATGTCAAGATTGCCGGTATTGTTCTCGAGAAAGCAAAACGTATGGTAGAATGTGGACATGATGTCGTTATCTTCCTAGACTCTATTACTCGTCTCGCTAGAGCATACAACACAGTAAGCCCTGCTTCTGGTAAAGTACTTACTGGTGGTGTTGATGCAAATGCTCTCCAAAAACCAAAAAGATTCTTTGGAGCTGCTAGAAATATCGAAGGTGGAGGTTCTCTTACTATTATTGCAACGGCTCTCATCGATACAGGTAGTAAAATGGATGAGGTTATCTTTGAAGAATTCAAAGGTACCGGTAATATGGAGCTTCAACTTGACCGCTCACTTAGCAATAAACGTATCTTCCCTGCAGTTAATTTGGTTGCTTCAAGTACCCGTCGAGATGACTTGTTACAAGACAAGACTACACTTGACAGAATGTGGATATTACGCAAATACATATCAGATATGAACCCTATAGAAGCTATGAATTCCATTCATGATAGAATGGTTCACACACGTAATAATGAAGAGTTCTTATTGTCTATGAACGATTAAATCTAAAATAAATATCCTCAACAAAAAAGCCATTCTTTTTAGAATGGCTTTTTTGTTGAGGATATCATTTAAGCTAATAAATCACTCATTATATTCATATCTATATCTGTAACATGATTTAGATAAAGCAAGTTCTTATCTTTGTGAAAGATAGATAAGATTAACGATTTTCGCTTAGTTACCTTTTTCAATTCAAAATAAGACTTAAAAGACTGAATAGCCTCTGGCATTTTTCCCTGTATCCACAAACTATATCCCCTATTGATGAGGTCTTCCGCAGAAATTCCTGATTTATCAGCAACTAATGTATCATAATAAGATTGGGCTTGCTCTACCTTTTGTTGAAGCATCAGTCCCCAAGCCAACACACGCATTACTGTTGTATCTTCGGGATATTCAAAATTTAATTTAAATAATCGCTGTACACCCTCTTCTACATGCTCATTATAAAGAGAAGTTAAGCAGAAATAGATTTCATGACTCTTATTATTTGGATAATATTCAACTAACTTTTGAGAATAAGAATAAGCATCTTCATACTTTCCATTATTAAAACTATTACGAGCCAAACACTTTAATGTTTTTTCGGAATGCTCATCAATCTCCAAAGCTTTCTCAAATTTACTCGTTGCAAAAGGAAGATCTTGTATTTCATCTACCAATCCTGCAAGCATATAAAAATTGAACCTATCTGCCTTCGAAAATTTTAAAGCATCAATATTATCCAACAATATTTCTGCATTTTTATATGATTTATTTTTATACAAAAATTTGGCTAAATCCAAATAACCCAGATATAGAGCATCTATCCCCCTAAAAACTCGGTGAATGATAAACAAATAATGTTTAAGACGACCATTATCTGAAAAAGGATTAACAAAGGAACTTGAAAAGCGATAGATTCGATAAAATCTAAAGAGGTCCTGTAAATAAGAACGACGTATAAAAGACGGAGCATTCTGATCTATATCCACAACACCTCCAGCCATAGAAGAAGAACTACCCAAAAGTTCTTTCATTTCAGCCGGTATCGTCCGTATAACACTAGATAGGGCTAACATAAAAGAATATTTATCGCTTGAGCAAAACGGATTTATTTCTAATATTCGAGAAAAGATCTGTTTATCTTTTGGATCCTTTATTAGACTAACAATCTCTGGATGTTCTGAATAAAAAGGCATAAACCAATTTGAAACCGTCTGGAAAAATGGAAAAGATTTCATCTTAGCAAAACCTCCAAAAAAGATATCACTTCCTTGCTTCTGCATATCCATCATTTTCCGAAAACTCGCTTCAGCCTTTTCTATTTTTTCTTCCTCTTCACCTGAATGCAATATATCATTCAATGTATCAGATTCCTTCTCAGAAATACCAAATCTTGTTATATTTAAATTACTATTTTGTGTAAGATTTGGCATAATATCAGTTTCTATTTTTTTGATATCGCTATCAACATTCATACAATAGAATATCTGCTTCTGCAAATCTATTATTTCTGAATAGGCATTATCATCAGTCAAATACAACTTTACCGTTTCGCTTATTTGATCATCATAGAACGTCTTTTCTACAGGTAAAGACAAAACCCATCCAACTAAAGATCTAGCATGAATATGTATATCCGAAGATAATGATGCTACCTTAATTAAGGTCTTGAACTTGAAGAAATCAAAAACATTTAGACAAGAGATTGTTATCGCACTAATAAGTAACTGAGCGTCTGCAGAATCAATAATCGGAGAAGTAAGAAGGTCTGAATAAAAAGAATATTCAGACTCACCCCACAAAGAGCTCACTAAGATTTGGTTAAATAACCCATCAAGGTCTTTTTGATGTTTCTGATAAACCAGACGGGACTTTTCTTCACGATTTCCTTCAGGTTCTAATCCTATCAAAGCTAAATCTGTTACAAAATTCTCCAAAGAATGCTTGATACTATCAAAATCAGAACTATAAAGCGAAGCGCGTGTAGCAGCATTTCTGTATACCTCAACCTCTGAGATGTTGATTTTAATTCGTATATTATCAATGAGACGGTCTAAACGATATAATAAAGATGTATAAATATCCTCACGCTTCGGATCTTTAAAGCCTCGTCCTATAAAATCAAGCATTAAGTGGTAGTCGTGTTTGATATTATCAAATTCCTCCACAACTTCAGAAACCATATTAGCTTGAAGATAATTATCCAATTCTGCAAAACAACCACCGATATCCTTACTCTTATAAAGCAACGACTTTATCAATTTTATTTTTTCAATATCAAACATGATTAATATCTATTTTCCGCAAACTTCAAATCCTTTCTTCGTGGCGAAGAAGCATAAGCAAAATGAAGCTTTGGCAAAGCATTTACTGTTTTATCATCTATGCCACAATATTTCTTTACCAAATATCCATAATGTTTTACACCATTCTTATTGATACTATCACAGGCCATATTATAAGCCTTAACAAATAGCTTCAACTGCTTTTGGCGTTTTACATCTTTCAGAGAATTTGAACGAAAAGCGAATACACCAAATTGCATATCTCGATCGCGTGTATCCATTAATACTGGATTTTGATAAAGACGAGCTTTTGTAGCTTGTGGCTCAGTCAAGAACATAGCATCCATTTCTTTGTTCAATAACATATCCAAACGGACGCCAACATCATTGACTTGAATACGATAAACTTCATATTTTGGTTTAACACTATCGATAGCCAAACTCGTAAGAAAATCTGTAACAGAATAGCGGGTCATAGCAACCATTTTATCCTCTAATTGCTTGATTTCAGTAATACGAGCCTTACGATTGCTTATCAATTGCCAATAAGCATTAGTAGCTATCGGATAATTTAGCAATACTCCTCGTTTACGAAGACGTTCTGCTCGAAACAAATCTGTAACAGAACCTTCTACTCGCTCATTAATTAAGGCTGTATCACAGTCCATCTGAGACTTAAAATACTTAAGATGAACACTGACACCTAAAGTATCAAACAATCGTTCTTCCTTGGCTATATATAAAGGAAGACAATCCAAAGTCGGCATAACACCAACCTTCAATGATGCTTTATCTATACTATCTAATCGAGCACGATCTTGCTTAGAGATTCTCTGCTTTTCTTGGTAAGACTGTCCACAAGAACTCACCAAGATAATTGCAATTAATAAAGGGAATATCTTTTTCATTAACTGCAAAAATACAAATAAATTTTGTTATCCAAAAATATATTAGTATTTTTGTTGAACTATGGCAAAGGATAAAATCGTATACGTTTGCAGTAACTGTGGACAAGAATCAGCAAAGTGGATTGGGAAATGCCCTAGTTGCAACCAATGGAACACTTTCAAACAAATAAGAATAACTGATAGTACTGGTAGTTCTGCAGCTAAAAGTGTTGCAATTCAAATGCGACATGGTGGAGCTGATATGCTTTTCGGAGCCAATACAGGTAGCGAAGAAAAGCCACGAAAGCTTACTGAAATCAAGGCTGAAGACGAGCCTAGACTAGATATGCACGATTCAGAATTCAATCGGGTTTTAGGTGGTGGAATGGTACCAGGTAGCATTACTCTTTTAGGGGGAGAGCCTGGAATAGGTAAGAGTACTTTAACTCTTCAAACTATTATCAACATGCCTGAACGAACGATCTTATATGTTAGTGGAGAGGAAAGTGCTCACCAAATAAAATTGCGTGCAGAAAGATTAAATAGAAACCACACAAATACCGAGCACATCAGTATTCTTTGTGAAACCAATCTTGAAAAAATTTTTCAACGCATTTCAGAATATAAACCCGACTTCATTATTATTGATTCTATTCAGACTATATCTACAGAAAACGTTGATAGCAGTCCTGGTAGTATCTCGCAAGTTAGAGAATGTGCTGCGGCCCTACTCAGGTTCGCTAAAACTAGCGGCATTCCTGTAATTTTAATTGGTCATATCAATAAAGAAGGAACTTTAGCTGGACCTAAAATATTAGAACATATTGTAGATACAGTTATACAATTTGAAGGCGATCAACATTATATGTATCGTATTCTTCGCAGTATTAAAAACAGATTTGGAAGCACATCAGAACTTGGTATATACGAAATGACACAGGGAGGATTACGTCAAGTAAATAATCCTTCTGAGCTTCTTCTAACTCAAGACCACCAAGGTCTTAGCGGCATAGCTATATCGTCGGCCATAGAGGGAGTACGCCCGTTTTTAGTTGAAACACAAGCCCTAGTTTCCAGTGCTGCATACGGTACTCCACAACGTATAGCTACCGGATTTGACCAAAGAAGACTTAACATGCTATTAGCTGTCCTCGAAAAAAGAGTCGGTTTCAAGCTCATGCAAAAAGATGTTTTTCTCAATATTGCAGGTGGACTTCGTGTTACAGACCTAGCTATGGATCTCAGCGTAATAGCAGCAGTTCTTAGTAGTAATGTAGACACCGCTATTGAATCTGGGTGGTGCATGTGTGGAGAAGTTGGTTTGAGTGGAGAAGTTCGTCCTGTAAACCGAATAGAACAAAGAATAGCTGAAGCTGAAAAATTAGGCTTCAGCCATATGATTATACCAAAATATAACCTAAAGGGTATAGATCCTCAAAAATTTGAAATAGAACTACACCCCGTACGAAAAGTCGAAGAGGCTCTTCGAGCTTTATTTGGCTAATTACTCTATGTATTCTGTAGGATCTTGTACACCTGCCAATTCGAAAGCCTCTTTTCGTTCTGTGCAGGTGCCACATTTCCCGCAATGTATATCACCACCCTTATAACAACTCCAAGTATCTTCATAATGAATACCTAAAGCAGAACCACGTTTTACAATATCAGCCTTGGTAATATTGGTATAAGGAGCTTCAATTCTAACATTTTCATATGTTCCAGCTTGAGCTGCATTGTCTATCGCTTGTATAAACTCTGGACGACAATCCGGATATATCGTATGGTCTCCACCATGATTAGCTATAAAAATTCTTTTTAAGCCGTGACTTTCCGCCAAACCAACAGCAATGCTTAACATGATTCCGTTTCTGAAAGGAACTACTGTTGATTTCATATTCTCTTCGTCATAATTTCCTTCAGGAATAGCATCACCACCTTCTAAAAGACTACTTTTAAAATATTGATGCATAAACTCCAAATTGATGGTAATATGCTTTATTCCTAAACGTTCGCAATGCATTTTGGCAAATGGAATCTCTTTGCTGTTATGATTAGACCCATAATCAAAACTAATACCTAAAGCAATCTCAGCTTGCTTTTCATATAATAATGTGATAGAATCCAATCCACCACTTACTACAATAACAGAATCTTTCATATCTAACTTTTTCCTTTTTCACTGCAAAGATACATCTTTTTGTAAACTCCACGTTACATATAGACAATTAAATTATTAAAATTTCATGAAATGTGACGATTTATTTTTTTTATTATATTAAAAGTGTTATTTTTGCGAAACAATTGATAACAGAAATATTAACTATTTAAATAATAGAAGAATGAAAATCAATGACTTTAACTTTGCCGGACACAAGGCAATTGTACGCGTGGACTTCAATGTACCATTGAATGAAAATGGAAATGTAACAGACGACACTCGTATCAAGGGTGCTCTGCCAACACTGAAGAAGATTCTTTCAGATGGAGGTTCTGTCATCATGATGAGCCACATGGGCAAGCCAAAAGGTAAGGTTAATCCAAAACTTTCTCTTAGCCAGATTGTAAAGAATGTTTCTGATGCTTTAGGCGTAGATGTAAAATTTGCAGAAGATTGTGGTAATGCATCTGACGCTGCTGCAGCTTTGAAACCAGGTGAAGCATTATTGCTCGAAAACCTTCGTTTCTATGCAGAAGAGGAAGGTAAGCCAGTAGGTATCGACAAAGCAGATCCTAAGTATGACGAGGCTAAGAAAGAAATGAAAGCAAAGCAGGAAGAATTTGCAAAAAAACTTGCTTCTTATGCTGACGTATACGTAAACGATGCTTTCGGTACTGCCCATCGTAAACATGCTTCTACAGCTGTTATCGCTGATTATTTCGATGCAGATCACAAAATGCTTGGTTTCTTGATGGAGAAAGAAGTAACTGCTATCGACAATGTATTGAAGAATGCTCAGCATCCTTTCACTGCTATCATCGGTGGTAGCAAAGTTTCTTCTAAACTCGGTGTAATCAAAAACTTGCTCGATAAGGTTGACAACCTGATTATCGGTGGTGGTATGGGTTATACATTCATTAAGGCTCAGGGCGGTCACATCGGTAAGTCTCTTCACGAAGATGATTTGATCCCAGAAGCACTTAACGTAATGAAGGTAGCTAAAGAAAAAGGTGTAAACTTGAGTCTTTCTACTCATACTGTATGTGCTAAAGAATTCAGCAATGATGCAGAGCGCGTCGTTTACCCTATCGGCGAAATTCCTGAGGATTACGAAGGTATGGATGCAGCTGAAGAATCTGTTAAGGTATGGCAGGATATCATTCTTAACTCAAAGACTATCCTTTGGAACGGTCCTGTTGGTGTATTCGAGCTTGACAACTTCGCTGTTGGTACAGGCGAAATCGCTAAGACTGTTGCAAAAGCAACTCAGGAAAATGGTGCTTACTCACTCGTAGGTGGTGGTGACTCTGTAGCAGCTGTTAACAAGTTCGGCTTGGCAGATAAAGTAAGCTATGTTTCTACCGGTGGTGGTGCTATGCTTGAAGCTATCGAAGGAAAAATTTTACCAGGTGTAGCAGCAATTGAAGGAAAATAATTTCATACTATAAAACAAAAAGATGCATAAATAAAATGTTTATGCATCTTTTTTTGTACCTTTGCAGCCAAGAATAAATTATTATCATGGATTGGTTATTAGATCTATTTAGAACACAAGACAGTGTAGCGCACATCGTCTTACTTTATTCCATTGTAATTGCGGCAGGTGTATACCTTGGCAAGATTAAAGTAAAAGGCATTTCTTTAGGCATTACTTTCGTACTGTTTGCAGGTATTTTAGCAGGGCATATCGGTTTTACCGCTCCTACCCCAGTACTTAACTTTTTGCAGGATTTTGGTTTAATCCTCTTCGTTTTTATGATTGGTCTTCAAGTAGGCCCAGGCTTCTTTGAAAGTTTTGGAAGAGGTGGTATCAAACTCAACATGTTAGCAACTTCTTCTATCATTCTTAATGTTGCCGTAATGTTTGCTTGCTACTTTATTTTCTTTGATACAAGCAACGTTGACAACTTACCTATGATGGTTGGTACAATGTATGGTGCAGTTACCAATACTCCAGGCCTAGGTGCTGCAAGTGAAGCTTTACATTCAATAAGAACTGGCCAATTGCCTCTTATTGCGAATGGATACGCATGTGCATACCCACTAGGTGTTTTAGGTATTATTGGTGCTACTCTACTTGTCAAAGCTATTTGTAATGTAAATTTTGACGAGGAAAATGCTGAACTTAATCAAAAGGAAGCTGAAAATCCACACGCAAAACCTCACTCATTACACCTCAAAGTTACAAATGATTATATCGTAGGTAGAAATCTAAAACAAATTTCAGATTTCCTTAATCGCGATATTGTGGTTACTCGTATACTTCATGAAGGCAAGTTAGAAGTTCCTAGTCGTGACACTATCTTTGAAAAAGATGATGAAATCCTGCTCGTTTGTGCAGAATCAGACGCAGAAGCCATTCAAGCTTTTATCGGTCCGGAAATTGATACAGACTTCAAAGAGGATGACCAGCAGCAACCTATGATTTCTAAGAGAATCATTGTTACAAACAGTTCTATGAATGGTAAGAGCCTTGGAAAAATGCATTTTTCAAGCCTCTATGGAGTTAACGTAACACGTATTACTCGTCAGGGAATTGACTTGTTTGCAAGCCGAAACCATCACTTCCACGTTGGAGATAAAATCATGGTTGTTGGCCCTGAAGAAAATGTTAATCGTGTAGCAGAACTGATGGGAAATTCACAAAAGAAGCTGAATGCTCCTAATATTGCTACAATCTTCATAGGTATTATAGTTGGTATTCTCTTTGGAAGTTTACCAATTGCGATACCAGGCATGCCTGTTCCTCTAAAATTAGGTTTAGCAGGTGGACCTCTCATCATCGCCATACTCATCGGAAGATATGGATACCGCATGGGACTTGTCACTTACACGACGACATCAGCGAACATGATGCTAAGAGAGATCGGATTAGTGTTATTCCTTGCATCAGTTGGAGTAAAAGCCGGTGCAGGCTTCTGGGACACCGTAGTAAAAGGTGACGGTTTGTGGTATGTACTTACAGGATTCTTGATAACTATCATTCCTATCTTCATTATAGGAACAATTGCTAGAAAGAAATATAACTTTAATTACTATACTATCATGGGTATGATTGCTGGTACATATACTGACCCACCAGCATTAGCTTATGCAAGCTCTATTTGTCCAGGAGAAGCTCCTGCTATTGGATATTCTACAGTATATCCATTAAGTATGTTCCTAAGGATTTTCTTTGCGCAGATAATAGTTTTATTCTGCTGCTCTTAATGATATTAAAAAAAGCATGGTAGTTTCAACCATGCTTTTTTTATATCAAAAGAATAATACTATCGAGAACTTCTCATTGTTAACTTTCCATCAAAACCTATAATGAGTTGCACTTCATATACACTTGGACTATCAGGTATGCACAATTGTGCTGTATAATGCGCTCCATCTGAACTAATTTCCATAAACAGGATATCACTCAATATGCTTTGAGATAATACATCTTCTCTAACTCTACCCCTAAAATCCATCTTATGAAAATCGCGAGAAAAAACACAAGACGCACCATGAAAAAGACTGATATGAATAATATTGTCATAATAAATATTGTCAACCTCAACACCATCGTCATTTACATACGACTTATAGACCTTGTATGAAGTAGGATTCACCTGCACATAACTATGATATTGCTGCCCATGAATATGAACCACTGTATCCCGCTTAATAAGTTGACCCTGATTGAATTGATTTATTGCAACAGGCTGATCCACATTAAAAGCTTTAACATCATTAGGATCGGTACTTTTTACCAACTTAACTAAATCGCCCGTTTGATTTTTAAATTGAAATAAATGAGGAGCCTGCTTTACTATATAATACTTAACATCATGAGTACCATGCATAATCAAAGTATCACGTCGAATTACAAAATAGCAAGGTCGACTTGTAGAATCGGGATAATAAATGGTATCGCCCTTAACACGGAATGCAATTTCTTCATCATCTTCACTAATCCAAACACCTTGAAGCATTTTTTTAGCGTTAGTGTCTTCTTGGACCTCATTCTTTACAGGATTCTGCCTGCAACTATATAAGCCTAAGACAAGGCAAAATAACAGAATTAATTTTCTTTTCATTATCAGTTTTGATTACTGTACTTTCCGTATTAAAAATACGATCAAACGAAACTCACATGCAAATTACAAATGAAATTAAGCCATAAAGCCTATTTCGTTCGAAAGTTACACTTACACAAATATTTAAAAGCGAAAACAAAGATAGTTTTTTTTAAAAGAATAACAAAACAAATATACATAATTATTGAGTCATATGTTTTTTTACGTTAATTACTCGCTTTTTACAAGAAAAAATATTAATTTTGCAATCGTGATAAATTTGAATAGACATATAGAAATCCTTTTGCTCAACAACGATTGTGTTATAATCCCAGACTTTGGAGGTTTTATGGCTCATCATGTTGAAGCTAAATATGATGACAAGAATCAAATATTCTTGCCACCTCTTCGTACGATTGGTTTTAATCCGCAATTAAAAATGAATGATTCATTGCTTGCCCAATCATACGTTGAAGCTTATGACATTAGCTATCCTGAAGCATTAATTAGGATAGAAGATGAAGTAAACGAACTAAAACAAAGATTAGAAATAGAAGGTAACTTTACCCTTACCGATATAGGTACTCTTACCTTAACAGAAGATGGTAAATATAATTTCGAACCTTGTGAAGCTGGTACATTGACACCAAGCTTATATGGATTATCAAATTTTGATTTTCCAATGCTTCAAGAAGTAGAAACGACACAAGATATCACTAACTATAAAGAAGTAATGATATCTAAAGACGCTATACCTTCTAACAATACTACATCAAGAACCTTAAATAGTATATTGAACGAAGAGCAAGAAGACAAAACAAAAGAAAGAACTATAAGCATTCGCGTAAGTGTATTAAGAAACTTAGCAGCTGCTTGTATTGTACTTATTGCATCTCTCTTCTTTGCTACACCTTTAGGAAACTATCAAAGTTCAAAAGTTAATCAAAGCAGTATTGATACAGGTATTCTATATCATATTTTACCTAAGGATATTTCTTCAAATATCCCATTAAAGCTAAATACAAACAAAACAGCAAATAGTAAGAAGGTTAATATAGAACTTTCTTCTCTGAATAATAATTCAAAGACATCTGTTCCTACATCAGAATACAGCATTGTAGTAGCTAGTCACACTACAACACAAAATGCAGAAGCCTATGTAAACATTTTACGCAAACAAGGCTATGTTTCTGCAAGAGTATTAACAAACCAAGGAGCTACTAAAGTTGTATTAGGACATTATCGAAATGAGAAAGAAGCTCTTAAAGCTTTGAATACACTCAATAATGAAGAAGAATTTGCTGGTGGTTGGGTAATAAAAATTAATAAACAGATATAATGAAACGAGTTCGTTGTCCTAGATGCGACCAATATACCTTTTTTGATGAGACCAAATATGAATCTGGTCAATCATTAGTATTCCAATGTCCACAATGTGGAAAAGAATTTGGAATAAGATTAGGTGTATCCAAACTCAAAAATACTCGTAAAGAGGAAAATATTGAAGAGGAAGCTAAGGAAAATGAAACTGGATATGGCTCTATAGTCGTCATCGAAAATGTGTTTCATTACAAACAAATAATTCCACTACAATTTGGAATTAACAAAATAGGACGCTATATGAAAGGGAGTAAAATTAATTGTCCTATAGAAACCGTTGATCCAAGTGTAGACATGACACATTGTACTATCAATGTAACAAAAGATAAAAAAGGAAAACTTAAATATATTTTACAGGATGGTCCAAGCTATACTGGAACTTTTGTAGATAATGAAATCTTAGGAGACAAAGAAAAGAGAGTTATTTATGATAACACTCTCTTTACTATAGGTGCTACTTCTATCATTCTTCACTCTGCTGAACATTCTGATGAATAAATGAGCTCCCCCTCTTAAAGACTGTAAGCTAAACTAGCACAAATACTATAATTTTCACCTTTTCTACACCGAAAAGTAAGAAAATATATCTATATTGCTTTCATTTGAAAGAAAAGTTGTACCTTTGCAATATATGATGGTTTAAAATCACCAGAAATTAATTACAAAGTGAATTTTCGGATAATAATATAGCAATAAAGAATGAAACCAACGGCAATACTATTGCTCCACTGCCCAGACAAACAGGGCATCATCTCAGATGTTACAAAATTTATCACAGATAACAAGGGCAACATCGTTTATCTCGATCAATATGTAGATCGAGAAGACGCAATGTTCTTTATGCGTATCGAATGGGAACTGGAGAATTTTCTAATACCTCGAGAGAAAATTCAAGATTTTATTAATACTTTGTATGCTCAAAGATACAAAATGGAATTTCAATTATATTTTAATGATGAAAAACCTAGAATGGCTATCTTTGTCAGCAAACTAAGTCACTGCTTATATGATTTATTAGCTCGATACAAAGCTGGTGAATGGAATGTGGATATACCATGTATCATTAGTAATCATGAAGACCTCAGATATATTGCCGATCAGTTTAAAATACCATATTATGTTTGGTCAATAAAAAAAGATCATAGTAACAAAGCTGAAGTCGAGAAAGCAGAAATGGAACTTTTAAAAAAGGAAAAGATTTCTTTTATCGTTTTAGCTAGATACATGCAAATAATTAGTGATGACATGATAAAAACATATCCAAATCATATCATCAACATTCATCACTCTTTCTTACCTGCTTTCATTGGTGCAAAACCTTATCACCGAGCTTGGGAGCGAGGCGTAAAAATTATAGGTGCCACAAGCCATTATGTAACAGCAGAACTAGATGCTGGTCCTATTATAGAACAAGATGTAACTAGAATTACACATAAAGATACTCCAGAAAGTTTAGTACTCAAAGGAAAGGATATTGAAAAAATAGTTCTTAGCCGTGCTGTAACAAAACAAATAGAACATAAAATACTCACCTATCATAATAAAACAATTATCTTCAGTTAATGAATTTAGCTATAGTAAAATATAATGCAGGTAATATTTACTCTGTTGTAAATGCAATAAAAAGACTTGGAATTGATCCAATTTTGACAGATGATGTAGAGGAATTATCAAAAGCAGATGGTGTTATTTTTCCAGGACAAGGTAATGCACATGAAGCTATGGAATATCTAAAAGCCCATAAACTTGATGAAGTTATACGTAACCTGAAACAACCCGTCTTGGGAATATGTGTGGGACAACAATTGCTTTGTAAATACTCTGAAGAGGGTAACGTTGATTGTATCGGAATATTTGATGTTCCTGTCAAGAAATTTATACCCCAAAAGCATGAAGACAAAGTACCAGCCATGGGATGGAATGAATTAATTTTATCTCAAAATGAAGATAATCGTTTATTAAAAAATTTAGGTAATCGCCCATACGTTTACTTCGTACATAGCTATTACGTACCTATATGTAAAGATACAATAGCTGAAGCAAATTATATCGAAAATTATAGTGCTTGCCTTCACAAAGACAATTTCTATACTTGTCAGTTCCACCCAGAAAAAAGTGGGAAAGTAGGTGAACAGATATTACGCAATTTTATAGATATCATTAATCAAAGATAAAACATGACAAATAAGATTGAACTTATTCCTGCCATTGATATTATCGGCGGACAATGTGTAAGGCTGACCAAAGGTGACTATACTCAAAAGAAAGTATATAATACAAATCCTATCGATGTCGCTTTAGAATTTGAATCACTCGGATTTAAGAGACTTCATGTTGTGGATCTTGATGGAGCAAAATCAAAACATATCGTCAACAAAGAAGTCTTAGAAGCTATATCAAAATCGACTAACTTAAAAATCGATTTTGGTGGTGGAATAAAAACTAAAGACGATATCGAACAAGCTTTTGAACATGGAGCATCCATGGTAACAATAGGCTCTATTGCTGTTACCCAACCAGACTTATTTATAGAATGGATAAATAAATATGGAGCAGATAAACTTATTCTTGGTGCAGATGTCAGAAATGGCAAAATATCGATAAACGGATGGAAAGAAGACTCTAGTGAAGACCTTCTACCCTTCTTAAAAAAATACATAGATAAAGGGGTTAAAAATGTATTATGCACAGAAATAAGTAAAGATGGAACTCTGCAAGGTCCTGCGATAGAATTATACAAACGCATCATGCAAGAATATCCAGACCTTCATTTAATAGCAAGTGGAGGAGTTTCTAGTAACCAAGATATCACCGAACTGGAAAAAGCTGGAATTCCTGCTGTTGTCTTTGGCAAAGCCTATTACGAAGGGAAAATAGATATTCAAAAATTAGGATTGAAAAAATAATACGACTCCATGATCAATAAAGGATTAGCAAAAAGAATAGTTCCATGCCTCGATGTTAAAAATGGAGAAACCGTCAAAGGTACTAATTTTATTAATCTTCGCAGCGCTGGCGACCCAGTAGAATTGGGAAAAGCATATAGCGATGCAGGAGCAGACGAGCTTGTCTTTCTGGATATTACTGCAAGTTTTGAAGAAAGAAAGACATTTACAGATATGGTAACTCGCGTTGCTGCTGAGATTAATATTCCATTTACAGTAGGTGGCGGTATCAATGAAATTACCGATGTAGATCGCTTACTTAATGCTGGTGCCGATAAAATAAGCATTAATAGCGCTGCTATCAGAAATCCTAACCTCATCGATGAGATTGCGCATCACTATGGATCACAGGTCTGTGTATGCGCCATTGATGCGAGACTAGATGAAGACGGCTGGTATTGCTACGTTAAAGGAGGTAGAGAACGTACAGAATTACCACTTTTTGAGTGGGCTAAAGAAGTTGCTGATAGAGGAGCCGGAGAAATCCTATTTACTAGCATGAATCATGATGGAGTAAAACAAGGATTTGCAAATGAAGCACTTGCACAATTAGCTGATGAAGTTAGTATACCTGTTATAGCAAGCGGTGGTGCAGGAAATATGGAGCATTTTAAAGATGTCTTCGAATTAGGAAAGGCAGACGCAGCATTAGCCGCTAGCGTATTTCACTTTGGCGAAATTACTATTCCTGATTTAAAAAGATACCTTAGAAAAGAAGGTATTAATGTAAGAATTTAAATATCTAACAGATATATGGAAATAGATTTTAAAAAAATGAATGGACTTGTTCCAGCAATAATACAAGACTATAAAACTAAGAATGTTCTCATGCTTGGTTTTATGAATGAGGAATCTTATAACAAAACAATAGAAACAAAAAAAGTTACATTTTGGAGTCGCTCTCGAAATTGTCTTTGGACTAAAGGTGAAACTTCAGGTAACTTCTTGAATTTAGTTAGCATAAAAGTTGATTGCGATAATGACACTTTACTTGTAGAAGTTATACCAAATGGTCCAACTTGCCATAAAGGAACTGATACATGCTGGGGCGAAGAAAATAAATATAATCCTATCCTCTTCTTATCAGAACTTCAAGATTTTATCACGAAGCGTCATCAGGAAATGCCTGAAGGAAGCTATACTACAGCCCTTTTCAACAAAGGAGTAAAACGAATAGCACAAAAAGTTGGCGAAGAATCACTAGAAACTGTTATTGAAGCGGTATCAGGAACAGATGAAAAACTGATCTATGAAGCTTCAGATATTCTTTATCATCTAATTGTCTTGTTAGAAGCTAAAGGACTAAGAATCGAAGATGTAGCAGCAGAATTACTTAAACGTCACCAACCAGATTGGGATAAAGACCGAAGATTGGCTAAGTTTCTAGGAACATACAAACGATAAAAAAAATTACGCATTATGTTAATAGATTACGAGAAGGTAAATATTTACCAAGAAGACAATTTAATTCTAAAAGACGTCAACTTCCATGTAGATGAGGGAGAATTCATATACATTATCGGTAAAGTGGGCTCTGGAAAAAGTTCGTTATTAAAGACATTTTATAGCGAGCTGGATCTAATAAAAGACGAAACAGAAAAAGCAGAAGTTCTAGGTCGTAACCTCATTGCGTTAAAAAGAAAAGAGATTCCTGCACTTCGCCGAGAAATTGGAATCATTTTCCAAGATTTCAAACTACTGCATAGATTAACTGTACGCGAGAATTTACAATTCGTACTAAAAGCTACAGGTTGGAAGGACAAAAAAGATATCGAAAAACGTATCCAAGACGTACTAGAAGAAGTCGGAATGACTGATAAAATTGACAGACTGCCACATGAATTATCTGGTGGCGAACAACAACGCATCGCAATTGCACGAGCTTTGCTTAACCATCCTAAAATGATAATTGCAGATGAGCCTACTGGTAATCTAGATTCAGAAACAGCATATAAAATTATCCAACTTCTTAAGGATATAACAAACATGGGAACAGCAGTGATTATAACAACCCACAACATACCACTGCTCGATAAATTTCCAGGAATTGTTTATCGCTGTAAAGACGGATTAATAAAAGATGTCACAAATGAATACAATCACCTTGACTTAACAGAAGATGCAGAGACAGGTGAGGAAAGTTAAAAGAATAAGAATTTAAACTTAAAAGATACGATTATGAAGGTAATGAAATTTGGAGGTACTTCTGTTGGCTCTCCTGAGCGCATGAAGGGAGTAGCCTCATTAGTCACAGAATCAGGTGAACCAACATTCGTTGTTCTCTCAGCTATGAGTGGAACAACTAACTCTTTGGTAGAGATTAGCGATTATCTATATAAAAAGAATCCTGAAGGTGCCAATGAAGTTATCAATAAACTTGAAGCAAAATACATGCAGCATGTAGAGGAACTGTATTCTAAAGAAGAGACTAAAAAGGCTACACGTGAGTTTCTTGCTGGCGAATTTGATTATCTTCGTTCCTTCACTAAAGATCTTTTTACTTCATTCGAAGAGAAAAGTATCGTAGCACAAGGAGAAATCATGAGCACCAATATGGTTGTAAACTATTTAAATGAAATTGGTGTTAAGGCTGTGCTCCTCAATGCACTTGACTTCATGCGTACTGACAAAAATGCAGAACCCGACACTCAGTACATCAAAGAGAAGCTTCATGACGTTATGGAAGCCAATACTGGTTACCAAATTTATATAACACAGGGATTTATCTGCAGAAATGCTTATGGCGAAGTTGACAATCTCCAGCGTGGAGGTTCAGACTATACCGCATCACTTATTGGAGCTGCTCTTCCTGCTGAAGAAATACAAATCTGGACAGATATCGATGGTATGCACAATAACGACCCTCGTATTGTAGAAAAAACAGAAGCTGTTAGACAACTTAATTTTGAAGAAGCAGCAGAGCTTGCTTATTTTGGAGCTAAAATTCTGCATCCTACATGCGTTCAACCTGCTAAATATGCAGGAATTCCAGTGCGCTTAAAGTATACCATGGACCCTAAAGCTGATGGTACTATCATTGACAACGTTATTGTTCGCGGAAAAATTAAAGCAGTTGCTGCCAAAGATAATATTACAGCAATTAAGATAAAAAGTAGTCGAATGCTTTTGGCAACAGGTTTCTTAAGAAAGGTATTCGAAATCTTTGAGAGTTATCAAACTCCTATTGATATGATTACAACTTCTGAGGTTGGAGTTAGTATGAGTATTGACAATGATTCACACCTTAACGAAATTGTTGACGAATTAAAAAAATATGGTACTGTTACAGTGGATAGTAACATGTGTATCGTATGCGTTGTAGGTGACCTAGACTGGAGTAACCTTGGTTTCGAAACAATAGCAACCGATGCCATGAAGAATATTCCAGTTAGAATGATTTCATATGGTGGTTCAAACTATAACATATCATTCTTAATTAGAGAAGCTGATAAGAAGCAAGCACTTCAGAACCTTAGTAAGGTGCTATTCAATAAGTGATAATATTTTTCAAAAGGAGAATAATGAAAGGAAAATTCCAGGTAGAAAAGTTCAAAAATATACGAACTCCCTTCTACTATTACGACACAAACATTCTCAGAGATACACTAAAAGCGATTAAATCTGAGACTGACAAACATGAACATTTTATGGTTCATTATGCCATAAAGGCAAATGCTAATCCAAAAGTACTAAATATCATCTGCCAAGCTGGTCTCGGTGTAGACTGTGTCAGCGGCGGTGAGATAGAAAGAGCATTAGAAGTAGGATTTCCTGCAAATAAAATCGTTTTTGCCGGTGTCGGCAAAAGCGATTGGGAGATAGAACTCGCTATCGACAAAGATATTTTCTGCTTTAATGTGGAAAGTATTCCTGAACTAGAAGTAATCAACCAAATTGCGCAAGAAAAAGGAAAAATTGCTCATGTTGCATTTCGTATAAACCCAAATGTTGGCGCCCATACACATGCTAACATTACTACAGGATTAGCAGAAAACAAGTTCGGTATCGCTATGTGCGATATGCTAACTGTTATAGAGGAAGCCAAAAACATGAAAAATGTAAAGTTTGTTGGTCTTCACTTTCATATAGGCTCCCAAATACTTGATATGGGTGATTTTGAAGCGCTCTGCAACCGCATAAACGAACTTCAAGACACTCTTGAGCGAAACAATATCAAAGTTGAACATATAAATGTCGGTGGTGGCCTAGGTATCGACTATGAACATCCAAACCAGTCTCCTATTCCTGATTTTAAATCTTATTTTGAAACATACTCAAAATTTTTGAAACTAAGAAACGGCCAACAGGTACATTTCGAATTAGGAAGAGCCGTAGTTGGACAAATGGGAACATTAATTACAAAAACATTATATGTCAAACAAGGTAGTGCTAAAAAATTTGCTATTGTTGATGCTGGTATGACAGATCTTATTAGACCTGCTTTATATCAAGCTTATCATAAAATAGAAAACATTTCCAGCAATGCACCAACTGAAGCATATGATGTAGTAGGCCCTATTTGTGAATCAAGCGACGTATTTGCGAAGTCAATAGACTTAAATAAATGTCAAAGAGGTGACCTCATCGCAATTCGTTCTGCAGGAGCATACGGAGAAATCATGGCCAGCCAATATAATTGCAGAAAAATGCCACAAGGATATATCACCGAAGAACTGTAAAATTTATCAGAAACATATTTGCAAAAACAAAATAATTATTACCTTTGCAAATATGTTAATAATTGATGAAATAACAATCGTACTCTGTATAATAGTGATTTTATTAGCGATCATGGCATCGCTAATAAATCCACTATTACATCGCATTTCTGTTGTAGATAATGAATATGTAGCAGATCAGCTACCACCAATATCGATTCTTATACCAGAACATGATAACGCTAAAGAACTTGATCAAAATTTAGCCTTATTTTTAAACCAAAAATACCCAATCGACTATCAAATAATAGTCATCACAGAAGAAGGACATGGCGATACAGAAGATGTTCTAAAGAAATACTCAAATAACAGCCATCTCTATACTACATATATTCCGCAATCCTCGCGCTATATGAGTAGGAAAAAACTACAAATTACCTTAGGAGTAAAAGCTGCTAAACATGAATGGATACTTTTAACTGACCCTAGCTGCAAACCATTAAATGAGAATTGGTTGGCAACTATGGCATCGAAATGCAACAATCAAACCAATATTGTTCTTGGATATACGACATTAGAAGAAGGTACTAATGAATATAGACGATTTGAGCATATTAATACTGCTCATTACATTCTAAATCAAGCAAATAGAGGACAAGCCTATATTACGAATATGCAAAATCTCATGTTCAGAAAAAGTGAGTTTTTACAAAAAGGAGGCTTTCTAGGTAACCTAGACCAAATAAGAGGTGAATACTATTTCCTCGTTAATAAATTTTCTGAAGATTCTAAGACTAAAATAATAACAGATAGAGATAGTTGGCTTGAAGAACAAGAACCAAGTGATAAGGAATGGAACAACAGACATCTATACTATCTAGCAGCCCGCAAAGATTTGAAACGAAGTAAAAAAATCCATTATAAAATGCTTGTTAACGAGATTATACCACACTTGAGTATATTAACAAGCTTAGGCATTATAGTCTATAGTGTAAATTCTCAAAAATGGCTACTTACAGCTTGTAGTATTTTATCTATAGTAATCCTTTTCTTTGCTAGAAGTATCATAGCCTCCAAAGCTATAAAACCATTTTACGGTGACCTCGCTATTTGGAAAATACCATTCTATGAATTATCACTAATTTGGCATAGAATATATTATCACATTTCATATATGAAAGCCGACAAACGAGATTTTACTACCCATAAACTCTAATTAATAAAAGCACCATATTGAAAGTCTATCTACATATATCAAAAAGTCTTTTGAAAAAAAGCATACACCGTGATTTAATATCCATATTGAGAGAAAATCTATCTCAAGACATGGATATAGTAGATAATCTTGCTGATACTGATATCGTTTATATCTTCGGTGCATGGAGAATGCAAGATGCAATATTTGCAAGAAAAGTAAGGCAAATGGGTATTCCTTATATCCTTATTCCTTTGGGCCATATTAGCAGATGGAATATAGAACATTATCTTATTAAAAGAATAATACAATCTGTACTCTATCAAAAATTATTAGCAAAAAAGGCAGGCTGTATTATAACAACATCAAAACTGGAGGACACATATTTAAAAAAACTCAAGTGGAACCAGAATATTATCTATGTTACTAACTGTCTGTATTCTCAAGTTACAACTAATTCTGAAACAGCAAACGAGATTTGGCAATGTGGTAATAAGATTCTCACAAGTTTTACACAAGAAAAAGAAGAAAAGATACATAAGATAACAGACGATGAAATCATTTATCAAATACTATTGATAAAAAATAGAATGCCACACCAAAATATACCTTTTCAAATGGTAGACCAACTACACTGTCTGCTAAAAAATACAGAATATAATGATGACGAACTGGAAGAAAAGATAGAGAAAATGAAACTAAAAAAATTTTCAGAATCTTTATTTGCTGTCGCTATGGAAAAAACAGGATTAACAGAAGGTTTTATACCATTTCCACAAAAGGTAAACAAACTATCAAAAAAGATAAACAAATATATAAAATTTTAGATCTACTATGACTCAAAGCAAAGTTGAACAAGACATAAAATATTTGAAACTTTTAGCTAAAAGTTTTCCAACCATTGCAGAAGCAAGCTCTGAAATTATCAACCTTTCCGCTATATTGAACCTTCCCAAAGGAACAGAACACTTTCTTGCAGATATACATGGAGAAAATACAGCTTTTCAGCATGTTCTAAAAAATGCTTCGGGAAATATCAAGCGAAAAGTAAATGAACTTTATGGAAACACATTAAGAGAAGCTGAAAAAAAGGAACTTTGCACACTCATTTATTATCCTGAAGACAAACTCCAACTAATAAAGACTAAAGAGAAAGACATCAAAGATTGGTACAAGATTACCCTTCATCGCTTGGTTGCTGTATGCAGGGATGTTTCCTCTAAATATACAAGAAGCAAAGTAAGGAAAAGTCTACCTCCAGAATTTAGCTATATCATAGAAGAACTTCTACATGAACGTACTGATGATAGTAACAAAGCCGCTTATGTTGATACTATCATAGATACAATTATATCAACAGGTAGAGCTGATAATTTTATTATAGTTATATGCCAAGTTATCCAAAAACTTGCAATAGACCAACTCCACATTTTGGGTGACATATACGACCGTGGCCCAGGAGCTCATATTATATTAGATACACTTGATAAATATGGAAAATGGGATATTCAATGGGGAAACCATGATATTTCATGGATGGGTGCTGCTGCTGGCAACAAGGCTCTCATATGTAATGTAATTAGGTTGTCACTAAGATATTATAACTTAGCAACTCTCGAAGAAGGATATGGCATAAATCTTGTGCCATTGGCTACATTTGCTATGGAAACTTATGGCCAGGATCCATGTATTGAATTTCAACCAAGATTAAATGGAGGAGCAATCAAACAGGACAAGAAAACGACCCAGCTAACAGCGCTTATGCATAAAGCTATTACGATATTACAATTTAAAGAAGAAGCCCAAATCTTTGATCGTAATCCACAATGGCACATGGAGAATTGTGAAATGCTTAAGTGCATAGATTATGAAAAAGGAACTATTAAAATAGATAATCACGAATATCAATTAAGTTCTTGCAATTTCCCAACAATAGATCCAAAGAATCCATATAAACTAACCAAATCAGAAGAGATTCTTATGGCAAAACTTGTGAGATCCTTCAAAAAAAGTGAAAAATTACAGCGGCATATTCAGCTATTGCTTCAACATGGTTGTATGTATGCCATATATAATAGCAATTTATTATTTCATGCAAGTTGTCCACTTAATAAAGATGGAAGCTTGCGAGAAGTGGAAGTATATCCTGGGAAGAAATATAAAGGTAAAGAACTCATGCACCAAATTGGAATGCTTATCAGGACGGCATTCCAAGATGAAAGAGATGAAATCAATAAAAGATATGCTATTGATTATTTTCTTTATCTTTGGTGCGGTAAAGATAGTCCGCTATTTGACAAATCTAAAATGGCGACTTTCGAAAGATATTTTATTAAGGACAAATCTACTTGGAAGGAAGAAAAAGGAAGTTACTATACTCTTAGAGAAAATCCAAATATTGTCGACTCTATATTAGATGCTTTTCAGGTACAAGGAGAGAATAGACATATTATCAATGGCCATGTGCCAGTACACGCAGCAAATGGAGAAAATCCCATTAAAGCTGAAGGTAAACTTATGGTTATTGATGGTGGATTTAGCCAAGCCTATCACCAAGAAACAGGTATAGCAGGATACACTTTAGTATATCATAGCCGTGGTTTCCAACTCGTACAACACGAACCTTTTACAAGTGCAGAAGAAGCAATTATAAAAGGAACAGATATTAAAAGCACTACTCAAATTGTCGAAATGAGTAGTCACAGAATGCTTGTCGGAGATACAGACAAAGGCTACGCTATAAAGGAACAAATTAAAGATTTATCTGAATTATTATTTGCCTATAGGCATGGCTACTTAAAAGAAAGGTAAAACCTTTGGTATATTCCATTATGGGTTTGCTGATAACTTACTTTGTTATCGGCATCTAGCACGAGGATGAAAAGTTATATATCGATGAAATATACTCTTATAGCTAACAATATAAGCCATCAGAATGTTCGTATTACTGATGGCTTACACATGATATTATAACAATACCCCACTTAAAGTCGGACATAAACAAGAGAAAACTATACTGTCAGAAAGCTGCTAAATACACTATCATTACTTTTTATTAGATTCAGCTCTAAAACCAAATTCATGGCTTTCCAAATAAGCTCTTTGAAAATACTTACCTTTATTTTCAATTTCGCTTAAAAATCTTCCTTCTAACAGAGATGTTAACTCTTTCTGGTACGTTTTAATCATCACATCATAAAGTTCTTTGCTCTGACAAGCATAACGCAAAAGAAGTTTCACTGGAGTATCATTACTAAAATGATGCTTATTCATATCTGCCATTGCAGCTTCATAACTATCAAAATTGATTGATAGAAGAATCGGAAAACTAACATTACAGAAGAAAATCGAAAAATGCTCATAATAATCAGAAGCAATCTGTTTTATTAATACCGCATCATTTTCATTATTTCTCCATGCGGGCTTTCTTTTATCTAAAATACCTGATATGAAGCCACAATAAAAACCTGATATAATATCTTTTAATATTTCTTGTTTTTCTTCCATAAAAATAAAAATAAAAATAGGAAAGACTCATCCTTCCAATAGAGAGCTCTCCTATTTTATTATTCATATACAGATAAATCAGTTATTGGCTGATCCACCTACTATGTCAAGCAATTCATTAGTAATGGCTTGCTGACGACTCTTATTATACTGTAAGCTGAGTTGACGAAGCAACTCATCTGCATTATCACTTGCTGTTTGCATAGCTACCATTCGTGCAGCATGTTCACTTGCATTACTATCAAGAAGGGCTGTATAAACCATCAAATTTAACTGCTTCGGAATTAAACTATCCAAAACCGACTCCAAATTTGGTTCTACAATAAAGTCATCATTAAGAGGTTTAACAGCTTCAACCTTTGCCACACGTTCTTCATCCTTTTGGCGAAGATATTCCTGAGCCTTTGCTGTAGCAACATTACTAGTTAAATCACGATCATTTTCTGTGCCAATACTTTCTGTTGAAAGGTCTATTGGTAGCATCGTTTTACACGTTAAGATTTGGGAACCGGCACTCTTAAAATGATGATAGATAAGATCAACTTTATCCAATTCACCCGCTAAAAATTTATTCATTAGCTCTTGAGCAATATCTCCACATTCACGTGCATTAGGTTTTTCGGCCAAATCCAAGAAACTACCACCAGACTTAATACTATGCTTCTTGATATAATCTTCAACTTTCCTACCAATAGGATAAACCATAATATCTTCAACACCAGAAGCCTGATAATTATCAACAACTGTCTGAAGTTCCTTAAGCACATTATTATTAAATCCTCCACAAAGAGAACTATTACTGGTAAATGCAATAATCGCTACACGCTTAATCTCTTTGTGTGAAGACGCCAATGGAGAATCAATATTTGGAGTAGAAACCAAAAATGATTTCAAAATATGCTCCAACAAATTTTCATAAGGAAGCATATTTTGAATCGCCATTTGAGCATGATGCAACTTACTAGAAGCAACCATTTTCATAGCACTTGTAATCTTACGAGTACTATTTACACTGGCTATACGATTTTTTATCTCTTTTAATGAAGGCATAGGCTTTATGCTTTATATTGTCCAGCAATATCAGCCATTGTTTCCTCAATAACTTTTGTTGCCTCTTCTGACAACTTTCCATCACTAAGGATCTGTAATGTATCTGAATGCTGTGTACGCATCTTATCCAAGAATGAATCCTGACAAGAACGAACTTGCTCTACTGGAACATCATGCATAAGACCATGAACTCCGCAATAAAGAATGGCAATTTGCTCTCCTACTGGCATTGGGGAATATTGAGGTTGTATAAGAATCTCATTATTCTTACGTCCTCTGTCCAATGTCATAGCTGTTACAGGGTCCATATCAGAAGAGAATTTAGAGAAGCTCTCTAATTCACGATACTGAGCCTGGTCAATTTTCAAAGTACCTGCAACCTTCTTCATACTCTTGATTTGAGCACTACCACCTACACGTGATACTGAAATACCCACATTGATAGCTGGACGGAATCCTTGATTAAATAAATCTGTCTCCAAATATATCTGACCGTCAGTAATAGAAATTACGTTAGTTGGAATATATGCAGAAACATCACCAGCCTGAGTCTCAATAATAGGAAGCGCTGTAAGTGAGCCTCCTCCTTTAACTTTACCCTTTAATGATGCAGGTAAATCATTCATTTGCTCAGCAATTTCTTGCTGATCGTTGATACGAGCAGCACGCTCCAACAAACGACTATGAAGATAGAACACATCACCTGGATAAGCTTCACGACCAGAAGGACGACGCAAAATCAATGATACTTCACGATAGGCAACAGCCTGCTTAGACAGATCATCATATACAACAAGAGCATGATAACCTCGATCACGGAAATACTCACCAATAGCAGCACCAGCAAAAGGAGCATAATACTGCATAGCTGCAGGATCGGCTGCTGTAGCACTTACAACAATTGTATAAGGCAGTGCCCCATGATCTTCCAATGTCTGAACAAGAGATGCAACAGTAGAAGCCTTCTGACCAATTGCTACATAGATACAATAAACAGGTTTGCCTGCTTCATAGTTACTTTTCTGATTGATAATCGTATCAACTGCAACTGCAGTTTTACCTGTCTGACGGTCACCAATAATAAGTTCTCGTTGTCCACGACCAATAGGAATCATAGAGTCTACAGCCTTCAAACCTGTCTGGAGAGGTTCTTTCACAGGCTGACGGAAAATCACACCTGGAGCCTTACGATCCAAAGGCATCTCTATAGCGTCAGTAAGATCTATAGCGCCCTTACCATCTATTGCCTGACCAATAGGATTAACAACGCGACCAAGAAATTTATCATTGACGCGAATAGAAGCAATACGATGAGTACGCTTAACCTTCTGTCCTTCTTTGATACCAGCAGTTGGCCCCATGAGCACACAACCTACGTTGTCTTCCTCAAGGTTCATGACAATAGCCATGGTGCCATTCTCGAATTCAAGCAGTTCAGAAGCCTCAACATTGCGCAAACCATAAACATGTGCTACACCATCAGCTACAGTAAGTACAGTACCTACTTCATCAAACTGATTAGCTTCGTTGATGCCTTTCAACTCTCTTTCGAGTACTTCAGACACTTCGCTTGGTTTTATTTTTTCTGACATTATTCATTATTTTTTTAATTCACTAAGGATGCGATTAAGTTTAGTTTTAACACTAGCATCCATTCGATAGGTATCATACTCGAGGACAAACCCACCAATAATAGAGGGATCCACCTCGGTAGTGAACTCTACTGTTCCCTGAGTTTTTGCCTCTACCATCTGTTTCATCTTCTGCTCTACAGCATCTGATACAGCAACGGCAGTAGTCAGTTTACCGCGGGTGATATTCTTCTGTTGTCTATAAAGAGTGATATACGAATTAGCCATGAATTGCAGGGCGCTTTCCCTATCCTCTTTTAAAACGAGTTCCAAAAAGCGTACGCTCAACTGCTGAGGGCTTTGACCGAGAGCAGTTGTGAGCAAATGTAATTTTTTAGAACGTTGGAGCATAGGGTTATCTATCGTAGAACGAAGACTAGGCACATTAATATAGCAATCTGAAAGAGATACCATATTTTGATATACCAAATCCGCATTCTTCAGCTCTGTAGCACTCTTAAGGAGAGCCCGGGCATATCTTACCGATATTACACCTAAATCCATAAGCCTACTTATATTTTCTTATTATCAGAAGAAACTTCATCCAGCAGTCTGTCGATTAATTCCATCTGCTTGGCATCAGTAGAGAGATTCTGCTTAAGAACCTTTTCTGCAACAAGAATACTAAGTTCTGCAACCTGTGAACGTATATCACGAATCGCATTTTGCTTCTCAGTTTCAATTTGAATTTTTGCTTCGTTTACGATGCGAGCACCTTCTTCACGAGCTTTATCCTGTGCATTCTCTACGATAGCATCACGAGTTTCAGCTGCTTCTTTAAGAATAGCAGCCTGTTTCTCACGAGCTTCTTGCAGTATGGATTCACCTTCTTTCTGAATGTTGGCAAGCTTCTCATTTGCTTCATGCGCCTTACGTAGTGAATCATCGATAAAAGCCTTACGGTCATTCACCATCTTGATTATAGAAGGAAAACCCCACTTAAGCAAGACTAGGAAGACGATGATGAAGACGATGGTCATCCAAAAAAGCAAGCCGCTTTCAGGCATTAATAAATCCATTCGCGCTGGTTTAAGTTATTTGATAATGTGAATACTCTTTATTTCATTACAACGGCCAAAAGGGCTACAATCACCGCCAAGAAGGCAACACCCTCTACAAGAGCAGCCGCTATGATCATAGATGAACGAAGATCACCCATTTTCTCTGGTTGACGAGCCATGGCATCCATAGCCTGACCACCAATTTTACCAATACCGATACCTGCACCGATTACTGCAAGACCTGCGCCAATTGCGCCACCCATTTTTGCAACTTCCGCTGCTAATAATAATGCTGTTAACATAACTATAACTTTTTAATTATTATTTATTACTTAATGATATTATTCATGTTCTTTTACATGTGCCAACGAGATAAACACCGCTGATAACATGGTAAATACAAGAGCTTGGATATAACTTACCAAAATTTCAAGTAACATCATGAATACACTTAATGCCACTGATATTATGGACATACCCGAACCTGCTAAATTATTGACTACATCGTCTGTCGTTAAATGAAACATGATGAAAATCATACCCGCAAAAGCTAATGCTATAGCATGACCTGCCATCATATTGGCGAATAATCGAATAACAAGAGCTAATGGCTTTGTAAATATACCAAAAAGCTCTATTACTGGCATCAAAGGTACAGGAACTTTTAACCAAGCAGGAACATCTGGCCAAAAAATTTCTTTCCAATATTCCTTCGTACCCGTGAGATTCGTAACCAAGAAAGTTGCTACACCCAAAAAACAAGTACAAGCAATATTTCCTGTCAAGTTACCACCTCCTGGGGGAAATGGTACTATACCCATTATATTAGCTATGAAGATAAAGAAAAAACATGTCAACAAATAAGGTGCATACTTATCAGCCTCCTTACCCATAACAGCCTTAATCACATCATCATACACCGACATAACAAACATATGCATCAATCCAACAAAACCTCTTGGAGCAGGATCATCTACTTTATGATTTCGGCACCAACGTGCTGGGATGAGTATACAAAGTAACAAAATAAATGCATCGATGAATAACACACAAGTGGTCTTCGTTATGGAAATATCCAATGGACGAACTTCTGTATTACCAACTTTTTCTACTATTTTATTCGGATATGTCTCGTCTTCACTACCCTTGATATAAAGCCCATAAGGTCCACGACGATTGCCCTCTGAATCAGGATTTTCTTCAAACTGACTACTACAAAAGACATGCCATCCTGTAGAACTTTTAACTATCACAGGCAAATGGATAACGACAGGTGTTTCACCCAAATTCGTTACATGCCACTCATACGAATCTTTGATATGTCCCCATAATATCTCTTTCATATCAATATCTTTTTGCACAGCAAAACTTGACATTGCTGCAAAAAAGAAGATAACTATGAAGAAATACCTCTTTAGATGTCTCATATCTTAATCTTTTCTTTTTTGTTTCTGCTTCTCCACAATAGAGAAGAACGTTGTTTCAAATATAAGCGAACATATATAGAATAAAGCGAAAGTAATCACAAAACCAAGCATCATATCCTGCCTCTCATAAAGGACAAACATACCTGCCAAAACTACCATTAATGCCAATAGCATTCTTATTGAACCACATGCCATGTAATAACGGTTCATCACATTAGGCGAATGAACCGCGACATATCGCCAAGCACATATAGAAACACTATTAATCACCAATTGGTATAAGCTACAGAAAGCGACACTATAAACATGATCTTTTAGATCACCTACCGATACAAAAAAGAAACCGGCTAGAGCCATTCCACACACCATCCATATAGACAACAGACGATAACGATGAACGATTCGCTTGATTCTTTCACTTCTTTCCATATTATACTTCTACACAGAGAGACACCTCGTTTCGTTTCACTTCAACAAAGCCTCCCAATACTTCTAAACATTGTTCTCCTTCTTGCGTTTTATACTTCACTCGGCCTTTTTCAAGACTTGAAATAATAGGGGCATGATTAACTAATATCTCGAATTCACCGAGAGTACCAGGAACCGTAACACTTTCTACATCTCCCGTGAATACAACTTTTTCGGTAGAAACAATTTTGAGTTTCAACATAGATACAATCATTTTAGGTAAAAAGAAATAAGTACTATACTCTTAACTTAAGCATTGGCTGCAGCCAAAAGTTTCTTACCTTTCTCCTTAGCATCCTCAATTGTACCAACATTCAAGAAAGCCTGTTCTGGAAGATCATCAACCTCACCATCCATAATAGCATTAAAGCCCTTAATAGTATCTTCAATACTAACCATAACACCAGGCGTACCTGTAAACTGTTCTGCTACAGCAAATGGCTGAGAAAGGAAACGCTGTACGCGACGAGCTCGTGCTACCGTAAGCTTATCCTCATCAGAAAGTTCATCCATACCCAAGATTGCAATGATATCTTGAAGCTCATTATAGTGCTGAAGTAACTCTTTAACGCGCTGAGCACACTCATAATGCTCCTTAC
Organism: Segatella baroniae B14; assembly: GCF_022024235.1. Taxonomy (GTDB): domain Bacteria; phylum Bacteroidota; class Bacteroidia; order Bacteroidales; family Bacteroidaceae; genus Prevotella; species Prevotella bryantii. The sequence goes on along the minus strand of NZ_CP091799.1, from coordinate 353,924 downwards.
CAACAATAAGTGGGTCCAAAATACGAGAAGTACTAGCCAATGGATCAACAGCAGGATAAATACCAAGCTCAGCAATCTTACGACTAAGCACTGTTGTTGCATCCAAGTGAGTAAAAGTAGTTGCTGGAGCAGGGTCTGTCAAGTCATCAGCTGGCACATAAACTGCTTGCACTGAAGTAATAGAACCATTTTTTGTTGAAGTAATACGTTCCTGCATTTGACCCATTTCTGAGGCCAAAGTAGGCTGATAACCTACCGCAGAAGGCATACGTCCCAAAAGAGCAGAAACCTCAGAACCGGCCTGAGTAAAGCGGAAAATATTATCGATAAAGAACATAATATCTGAAGCTTCACCATTTGCACCACCATGATCACGGAATTCTTCTGCTACGGTAAGTCCTGAAAGAGCTACAGCAGAACGTGCCCCAGGTGGTTCATTCATCTGACCATAAACTAGTGTTGCCTGTGACTTTTTAAGTTCTTCTGGATCAACAAGTGACAAATCCCACTTACCTTCATCCATAGCTTTGCGGAACTTTTCACCATACTTGATTACACCAGATTCAATCATATCACGAATAAGGTCGTTACCTTCACGGGTACGCTCTCCTACTCCGGCAAATACAGAATAACCATTATGTCCCTTAGCAATATTATTGATAAGCTCCATAATAAGAACGGTCTTTCCTACACCAGCACCACCAAAAAGTCCGATTTTACCACCTTTCATATAAGGTTCTAGAAGATCGATAACTTTTATACCAGTAGCGAGCATTTCCTTATGAGTAGAAAGATCTTCAAACTTAGGAGCCTCACGATGAATAGGATAAGAGCCCTCCATATTCAGGTTACTCATTCCATCAATAGGCTGTCCAATTACATTCAGCATACGACCCTTAATCTGCTCACCTGCAGGCATAACAATAGGTGCACCTGTCGAGATAACTTCCAATCCTCTCTGTAAGCCATCGGTGTTATCCATAGCAACACAGCGCACAGTATCTTCGCCAATATGCTGCTTTACCTCCATGACCAAATATTGCCCAGTAGGTCCTTTTACCTTTAGAGCCTCATTAATCTTAGGAAGCACCTTCTCTGGTTCTTCGCCTTTTGTATCGAAATAGACATCGATAACTGGACCAATAATCTGAGAGATGTGCCCATTAATTTGTGACATAAGCTTTACTATTAAAATATATTTTTTTTCAAATTAAATCAATATTCATTAGTCTTTTACAAGGGCTTTTTTATTATGTAGCCAAAGGCAAATTTACTGCAAAAAATTGTAAGTTACAAATTAATACAACAATTTATTCGTAAAAAAGCCACTTTTTAATACCTTTTTAATAAAAAAGCGACTCTTTTCAGAGCCGCTTTTTTTATATTCTTAGAAAAAAACTAAAACTTAAATACTTAACTCATCAAGTACTTGAATTAGTTTCTTATCAAATGGTTTATCACTACGAATAGCCTCAGAGAATGGTACATATACTATATCATTATTACGTATACCAACCATCACATTACGCTGTCCTTGCATAATAGCCTCAATTGCACCTACTCCTGTACGACTTGCCAAAATACGATCATGCGCTGAAGGACTACCGCCACGCTGTAAGTGACCCAAAATTGAAACACGAACATCGTAATCTGGAAATTCCTTATGTACACGATCGGCATAATACATAGCACCACACTTAGGACTTTCAGAAACGATAACAATACTACTTTTCTTTGACTTGCGGAAACCACGCTGCATGAACTGGGTTAGCTGGTCAACATCCGTGCTATCTTCAGGAATAATTGCAGCTTCTGCACCAGTAGCGATTGCACTGTTTTGTGCTAAGAAACCAGCATCACGTCCCATAACTTCTATAAAGAAAATACGCTCATGACTCTGAGCTGTATCTCGAATACGATCTACACAAGACTGAATTGTATTTAGCGTAGTATCATATCCAATAGTAGAATCAGTACCATAAAGGTCATTATCAATAGTACCAGGAAGACCGATACAACAAATATCATGTTCTGCTGCCAACTTCATTGCACCTGTCAAGGAACCATTACCGCCTATAACAACCAAGGCGTCAATTCCTTCCTTCTTAATATTTTCATAAGCCTTAGCACGACCTTCTGGAGTGGTAAACTGCTTTGAACGAGCTGTTTTAAGAATAGTTCCACCATGAGCGATAATACCACTTACACTTTCAGTCGTAAAAGGTTTAATTTCATCATTAATCAAGCCATCATAACCATGATAAACACCCTTTACCTTGAAACCGTTATAGATTCCAGCACGAGTGACTGCACGAATAGCTGCATTCATACCTGGAGCATCACCTCCAGACGTCAAAATGCCTATAGTTTTAATTTTTGCCATAACTGTTAATACCTTACAAGTATTTATTCAAAATGTTTATAATTATTCTTTAACCTATAAAATACATTGCACATAGACCTAAGATAAAACCAACTGCGGCCTTATAGCCAACATTTCTGAAAAACCATCCTACATGCATACGTTCCATCCTAGCAAGAGCTAAACCGCTCATCGATCCGATTGTCAGTACATTTCCACCGATTGCTGTTGAATAAGCTATTACCTTCCAATAAATATTACTTTGCGACTGTACGTCATATATTGAAAACATATTCATCGCCAAAGCAAAATTATCTAAGAATGTACTAATAAGTCCAGAAATCAAACCTATTATCCATACATTCCTTATATTAGTATTTAAAAGATTTGCCAACACATCAAATGCACCAGTTTCTTTTACGACTCCAAGTGCCAACATCATTCCCATAACAAATAGAATCATTTGAATGACTCCATATTGCAAAATTCCAGAGACACGACTTTGAAGCATCTGATCAGCATTAAATAACTTCCTATTAAAGATTTCATTTACAATCCACAGAATAGATACTACACATAATGCACCTAAAAATGGGCTTAACTTTGTAATATTATGAAAAGTCGGTATAAACCAAAGACCTCCGATCCCAACGAAAAGCATAAGCAATCGTTGCCACACATTCAGATTCGTATCATTGCCTCTAAAAGGTAAAACATTCCATTCTGTTTCTACATGATTTGGTAAGCTATAAGCCAACCAAAACGTTGGTAATAACCAGGCTATCAAGCAGGGCAAAAGTAATGATAAGGAATAATCAGTAGGTGTAACAGCCCCTATATTCCACATTACGAGCCCAGCAGGACTACCAATAACTGTCAAAATGCCACCACTGTTAGCAGCTAAAACTATAGCCGAACCATAAACCATTCGCTGGCGACGATTAGGTATAATCTTATGCATGATCGTGAGCATCATAACTGTAGTAGTAAGGTTATCCAAATTAGCAGATAGCAAAAACGTAACTACGGATAATGTCCACAACATACGTTTACTACTTCTAGTCTTTAATAATTGAGAGATAAAATCAAAACAACCATTATTATTCAAAATCTCCACAATTGTCATTGTAGAAAGTAAAAATAATACTACTTCTGATGCTCTACCTACATACTTCAAAAAAATATTTGAAGCTATATACTTTTTAACAGCGATACTATTTGCCGACATACCATCCAAAAAATTCAGGTATTCAGACGGATGCTGACTCATCACAAAATCTGAACCATAACAAATGTAAAGCACCCATCCTACTGTTCCCGCAAAAATTGCGACAGCAGCTTTATTTACGTTAGTTACACTCTCTGTTGCTATAAGAATATAAGCTAACAACAATATGACGACAATTACAAGAGTCATAGACAAATTTTTCAAGTGGCAAATATAACAAATGATTATTAAATATACAAATTGAAATCTCAAAAAATACACGTTTCACCAAGGAAATTGACAAGTATCAAGAACGCATACAATAGAAATGTAACACAGACTTTACAAAACATAACCCCAAAACACTTTTATCCCAACTAAGCCTAGATTATGATTCTTTATTTCAAAAAAAATGTACGTTATCAGCATCTAACGAATTACACGACAATCTCTACACAATGCCCCCATAAATATTTAAAAACTCGCCACAAAAAAAAGAAATACAAGATTCTGATGATCAGAAGTTTACCTTATATCATAAGTATTTCAACATAATGACAACACTACATAAGATGAAGAATTTTCTTCAGAAAAAAATAAATTTCTTCTTGCACCCGAAAACAAAACCAACTCGAACGTATTGGTACATATCCAAATTTATAACGAGTAGAAATTTGATTAACTTCGATTTGTTTCCATGATGCCTTTATTATATCCAAACCATATTCGTTATCAACATCACTCATTCGCTTACGATTGCAGAAATAAAACATATAAAGATCAATGATATTAAGCCACATAACATTTTCATATATTCTCATAACTCGATTTGGCAAATTCAAACGTAGCAATTGCCTTTTCATACTCTGATTGGCCAAAAGGTAGTCGTATCGGCTTACACTTACTACATGGGTTATGGATTTAGGATTCTGATAATAATGATAAATACCACTACAACATCTCACCTCTCGAGAATTGAGATAATGAAGCCGAGTCGTATTATCATCACTATATGTTCTACAACTATCATCATAGGGATACAATGCATGCAAATTCGCTTTTACAGCATACCAACCATGAATTTTCCATGTCAAACTATCAAGAAAAGCCTCTTGTCCACTTTTCACATCAAAAGGTTTCATAAGGTAATGATGATTCTGCTGAATATCGTTATACACGTATTCTACATCAAACAATACTGTATCTGTTTTTAGAAATTTTTCGAAAACCTCTACAGCTTTTTCTAAAGCATCTGAATCGAGCCAATCATCACTATCTAAAAATGCTACATATTTACCTTGCACATGTTTTAATGCTACATTTCGTGCATATGCAGGGCCATGATTATCAGGTAAACAATAAATTTCTATACGTGAATCGAAAGATTCATATTGCCTTAATATCTCAACAGAACGATCTACAGAAGCATCATCAACGCATATTATTTGTATTTCTTTTAAAGATTGTCCTATCAAAGACTTTAAACATCTATCTATATATTTTTCTGCATTATAAACAGCTACTAGAATCGAGAATTTAACCATGAAGCTTATTTTTGATTGAACTTATAATCTGACTGAATATTTCTGTATATTTTTGAAAAAAGAAACAAGAAATTCCTACACTCAAAACAAAAAGAATTGAACCTGAAATCCAATACCAAAAGCTATCCAAATAAGATACTATCAAATAGGTCAATACTCCCAGCAAACTTTGCACAAAAAAGAATAAAAAGCTTCTTTTATCAAGAGTATACCGATAACGTAATTTCATATAAACATTCAAAGTAAGATAATCCAAGAATGCAGCTATAACCATACCATACCCAGCTCCCTTTAATCCAAATAGAAAATACATCAATAGCACAAATACGATCATCATTATATCATCTATAGATTCCATTAGCATATATGACTTAGAGTTTCCTTTAGCCAAGGGTATATAAGCCAAGGGCAATTTTGCCGCTCTCAAATACATCGCCAAAATCATAATTTGGGATAATTCCAAAGCTGGTAAAAATTTCCGACTTAAAAATAATGGTAAAATAACAGGTAGACACACACTATATAACACAAGCAATGGCGAAAGCAAAAAAACAGAGGCATTTATCTGATGATTTACAAGCTTACTCATCTCGCTCCCTATAGATTTTATTGCAGACAATCTAGGAAAATAATCTGTCTCCATGGCTGCAAAAATCATACCTGCGTAAACCATAGTCATCATATAACCAGCATTAAATAGACCAACTTCCGACAGAGAACCCACGTTGTTAATATAAGAACGTATGATAAAATCGCATCCGCTTCCCATCAAACCTGCTACAAGAAAAGACATCCCTAATTTCATCATATTATAACCACGAATCATAAAATGCGCCCTAAGCCTAATGCGATATGGATAAACACGTGATGAATAGAAAATAGTAACAAGCATTTGTATCAATGCTACCAAAAACATAGTGGGTATTATGGCTTTATCACGCCAGATGTAGAAGATAGGAATAGAAATAATGAGATTAAGAATAACGTTATAAATCGAAATAATAGCTAAAATTTTCAAGCGACGTATCCCCTTTAATATAGCAAGTTCTCCTCCTGACAAGGAAACAAGAGCTATTATTGGAGAAAGTAAAATAAAATGCAATGTATGATCGCCCCAATTAAAAGTCCAGCTATTCAATAGTGGACTCACCAGAATGCAGACTAGCATACCAAAGATCGCAGTAAACAAACTCCAGGTTCGAACAAGTTGTATCTCACTGATAAGTCGATCTTCATTTCCACATTCAAATGCTGACGAGATATTTCTTACACTGCTCATAGATAGACCAAAGTTGGTAGAATCTGAAACCAATTTAATTGTAGAATTAAATAGAGAAACCAGTCCCATGCCCTCCGGCCCTAATAACAACGCAACCAATTTATTACGAATAATGCTGACCAAGATATTTACACCCTGGACTCCACCAAATATACTAGTATATTTTAAAATATGAGAATAACCATCTTCTTTTTTCATCAAAATTTAAACGTCAACAAAGTTTTTTTATTATCTTTGTACACATGAAATTATCAATAGTCATACCTGTTTACAATGTTGAAAACACACTAGAAAGATGCTTGCAAAGTGTGTGTCAACGACTTATTCCTAATTTCGAGATTATACTTATCAACGATGGTTCTACTGACAAAAGTCTTGCGATATGCAAGCGATATGCATCAAATTATGTAAACATCCGTATTTTTAATCAAGAGAATCATGGTCTGAGTTACGCAAGAAATAAAGGTATCGAGGAATGTTTTTCTGAATATATTACATTTATTGATAGCGATGATTATATCGATCCGGAAACTTTTCCTTCACTCATGACAATATTAGAGAAGCATCCGGAATATGATATTTTAGAGTACCCTATTTTAGAACGAAAAGGGAGTACACGAGAAAAAAAAATTCAGTTTTCCAATAATGAATACCACGATTTTAAAACATATTGGCTGAACTGTAAAGCTTACTTACATAGCTATGCATGCAATAAGATATATAAAAGGAAACTATTTAATGACATTAGATATCCTGTAGGAAGAAATTTTGAAGATATATACATCTTACCTGATTTAGGGAAAAAAGCAAAAGTTATAGCAACTACCAATCGTGGACTCTATTACTATTGCTGGAACAATAAAGGTATAACAGCAACAGCATCTGCCAAAGATATGGAAGATTTATTAAATTCCCATCTTAGAGTTCTTCCACTTTATCATGATGAAGACTATTATCTCCACGTGCTAAATATTCAGTTAGACGTCTACGAGATGACTAAACATACTCCTACACTACCTATTTATCCATATAAAAAACATCCAAAACTTAAAATAGCAAACCTCTTAGGAATTAATACAACATGCAAAATCAATTATCTACTTCACAAAATATACAGACGCCACTAGTTACGTTCATCATAACTATATATAATCTACCAACTGAACTGGTAAGGGAATGTATAGAAAGTATCTTAGCACTATCATTGGCACCAGCTGACCGCGAAATTATTGTCATAGATGACGGATCAGATACCCCTATTATAGAATGTCTTCATGACATCGAAAATGATTTTTTATATGTAAGACAACCTAATCAAGGTCTTTCGATAGCAAGAAATACGGGCATTCAAATCGCTTCTGGTAAATATATTCAATTCGTAGATGGAGACGATTATCTTATTCAAGCTCCATATGAACACTGTCTCGATATTGCAAGATATCATAATCCTGACATGGTATGTTTCGAATTTACACATAGTAAAAAACAAGAAACCTCTTTAACACTCAATAAAGCCATTAGTGGTATCGCATATCTACATAATTACAATCTACATGCAGCAGCTTGTGGATATCTGTTCAAAAAAGAGAAATTAGGCAAACTAAGATTCACACCTAAAATATTTCACGAAGATGAAGAATTTACACCACTTCTTTTACTAAGAGCAGAAACCGTGATTCGTACAGATACTAAGGCATATTTCTATAGGATGCGTAACCAATCTATTGTCAACGATTCCAATAAAAAACACATATTACAAAGATTAGAGGATACACAAAAAGTGATTTTTAGGCTTAAAGAAGTGTCTGAATCTATTCCTGAAACCGCACGAATAGCATTAGAAAGGAGAATAGCACAGCTCACTATGGATTACCTATACAATATTATCAAACTAACCAAAAATCAAAGATATTTGGAAAAAGCTATAAGTCAACTTCAAGAGAAAAAACTGTATCCGCTTCCAGATAAAAAGTATACGAAGAAATATTCGGCTTTTCGTCGCGTAATCAATAGTAACTTAGGTAAAAAAATTATGATCGCAACACTACCAAGACTATGAAAATATTATTTATAGGAGAATATAGCAACGTTCACTGGACTTTAGCACAAGGATTAAGAAAGCTGGGACACCAAGTTACTGTCTTATCTAATGGAGATTTTTGGAAAAATTATCCTCGAGATATAGACCTGACTAGATCATATAATAAATGGGGAAATATTCTTTACATATTAAAACTAGCTAAAATTCTTCCTCTTCTAAAAGGATTTGACATCGTACAACTTATCAACCCTATGTTTTTAGAACTAAAGGCCGAAAAAATATTGCCAATCTATAAGTTCCTGCGTAAACATAACAAAAAAATAATACTAGCTGGATTTGGTATGGACTACTATTGGGTCCATGAATGCATTACAACAAAACCCTTAAGATACAGCGACTTTAATGTGGGAGATGAGTTACGCACTGACGACAATGCTCTAAAAGAAAGACAAGACTGGCTGGGTACGACAAAAGAAAAACTCAACAAATACATTGCACAAAATTGTGATGGCATTGTAACAGGTCTTTATGAATATTGGACATGTTACTACCCTCATTTTCCATCCAAAACTACTTTTATCCCTTATCCCATCATAAGCGAAAACGGTATTCATGCAGAAGAAACTGTACCTAAAAAAATAAAACTTTTCATCGGAATCAGCAAAAACCGAAGTACCTATAAAGGAACTGATGTCATGCTACAAGCAGCCGAAGATATACAAAAAAAATATCCCAACTTTGTTGAACTTCGAATTGCAAACGGTATTCCTTTTCAAAAATATACCCAAATGATGAATGGAAGTGATGCTATTCTTGATCAACTATACAGTTATACACCTTCCATGAACCCGTTGGAAGCTATGAGCAGAGGTATCATTTGCATAGGAGGAGGCGAACCTGAAAATTATGAGATTATCCACGAGACTAAACTCAAACCTATAATCAACGTATTACCTAATTATCAAAGCGTTTATAATGAACTTGAAAAATTAATATTAAAACCTGAAAGAATACCAGAACTAAAAAAACAAAGCATAGAATACATAAGAAAGCACCACGACTATATCAAAGTTGCAAAAGAATATATAAAATTTTATCAAAATGTCCTGGAAAATAAAATATAAATGTTCACAATGTGGATATACAACAGATATCTATCAAGGCAAAGGGTTTATGGGACAAGAGATTATCTCTATATCATGTCAAGACTGTAAATCGATACAACCTCTTATCAAAGGTGGAGCAATAGGACAAGTTGCACCCTCATATAACTCCCTTATAGACAGATTATGCCTACAATGTGGATCCAAAAATATAAAAACTTGGGATGGAAAGACATGTCCAAAATGCAACAGTTGCATGCACCCTACAGGTGAAAAAGAATTTTGGACATAAAAAAAGCCATAATGTAAAAAACATTATGGCCAAATTCCTTTTGAAGAATTCTTGAATTAAGCTTCAGCAGGTGCAGCTTCTTCAGCAGCAGGAGCTTCAGCAGCAGCTTCAGCCTCTGCTTTAGCAGCAGCCTCAGCAGCCTTCTTGTCAGCTACCTTCTTAGCGATTGCTTCATTCACCTTCTTTTCAGCTTCAAGATTCTTAGCAGCAGCTTCTTTCTTTGCTTTAGCACTTGCCTCTGCTACAGCAGTAGCCTGCTGTTCTTTGCTAGCTTTCCAAGCATCGAAACGCTTCTGTACTTCAGCTTCATCAAATGCGCCCTTCTTAACACCACCACGAAGATGCTTCATCAAATATACACCTTCTGACTTAAGGATGTTGCGAACAGTATCAGTTGGCTGAGCACCATTCTCTACCCAAAAAAGAGCACGATCGAAATTCAAATCTACTGTTGCAGGATTGGTGTTTGGATTAAAAGTACCAATCTTCTCTGTAAACTTACCATCACGTGGAGCTCTTACGTCAGCGATAACGATTCTGTAGAAAGCATAGCTTTTACGACCGCCACGCTGTAATCTAATTTTTGTTGCCATTTTTTTTATTTATTTAATTAGGTTTGAATTTTATACTGCCAACTCGTGACAGCGAGTGCAAAGATAACTAAAAAAATATTAGTAGAAGTAACAAATTTATTCTTTAACGCTCAAAATACAAAAATTTTCGATTCATTAACTATTTATTAAATCTAAATCCCACTTGCATGCCCTCATAACTGCTCACAAGAGAACCTAATGAATTCAATGTAGAATTACCTGTCAATGCACCAATAGACTTAGCATATTTCAACAATTTAGAAGCATCCATAACAAAAAGCAGATTATTTCCATCTACCTGTGTCGTACCAACTTGACTAACCAGTCCAGCATATTTTAGGCTTATATTTTGACCACTTAAAGAATAAGTTCCACGAATTTTCTTCTTACCTATAGTCTGAGTAAAATTACCAGACTTATCAAATACCATAGACATTTGTCCTTTCTTAATTCCCAATTTGGCAAATTGTGTCTGCAGTTTTTTCTCTATAGCTGCAGCTGCCAATTTTCCACCAGCATTTTTTAACAAATTGCTACTTTTAAATACAATGGCAGGCTCCGTATATTTCCAAGTACCAACCAAATCAGCCACTGTTGCAACCTTTGAAGCATTAAATATAGATGTTAATCCAGAAACAATACTTGATTCTGAATTTTTAGCAGTTGACGCAACCTCTCCTGCTGCACTTTTAAGAATACTTGAGAAACTTTGAGCTTGTACACTCAACCCACCCAAAAACAAAATAACCAAAAGGGTACATTTTCGAAAATTCATTTTCATCTCAATTTAAAATATAACAATTTTAATAATATCTTCGCCAAATTTCTCGCAAAGAAACAAAAAAATAATAAGACAACAAAATATTTTCAGTAAATCATTAGTTATTTTCTGTGAAGTTGCTTTTATCTCCCAAATGCACATTATGAAAAAAAAGTTATCTATCCTAATTCCAGAATACAACACTTGTTGTATCAAACTTGTAAAGTCTATACAAGAACAAGTCTCTTTGATTAATGATTTAATCTACGAAATCATTGTTGCAGATGATGGCTCTACAAATGAAAAAGAATGGGCTTCTAATCAAAGCATTAGCAATTGGAGCAATTGTCTTTTTATTCGCAGAGATGTAAATGTGGGAAGAGCAAAAATCAGGAACTTTCTTGCTCAAAAAGCAAAATACCCATGGCTTTTATTTATAGATTGCGACATGAGTATTCAAAATTCAGATTATATATCTAAGTATCTTCAATCGGAAGGAGATGTAATTTATGGTGGTTATTTAACAGATAACAACCCAAATAAACATATAAACAACCTAAGATATATATATGAAAAAAAGGCAGAACGCACTCACACTTACCTAGAAAGACGCAAAAATCCATATCAGGATTTTCACACCTCGAACTTTCTTATCAAGAGAGAGATCATGATTCGTATACCTTTCGATGAAAGGTTTGAGCATTATGGATATGAAGATGTTGTATTTGGACGTCAGCTAAAAGAAAATGGTATTCGCATCAACCACATCAATAATCCTGTTATATTCGAGGATTTCGAAGATAATGAACATTTTATAATCAAAACCGAAGAAGGTCTACAAACACTCTCAGCATTTTCTAATGACTTAAAAGGATACTCTACCCTAATTAAAATAACAACATTTCTTCAAAGATATCATCTGATAAATATTATTCGAATGATATATAAAATAACACAAAAAAGAATAAGAAAAAGCCTAATAGGAAATCATCCCAAGACATTTTTCTTTTCCTTTTACAAACTAGGCTATTTCATTTCAATTCATAAATTTCACTAGGAGTTCGCCGCTTAAGCACCTCTAATTTAAAATCTTTCCCAACAATAATACCATAACTTCGCAAAACACTTTCTACTGTTTTGCGAGCTAATTCCGGATGATTATTCTCTTCGCTTAAATGGCAAAGCCACACTTGTTTTAATTTTTCTGTGGCATTTTCAGCAAGAGCTAATCCACAATTATTATTACTTAAGTGACCTGTATCACCTAGTATTCGAGTTTTTAGATACATAGGATAAGGCCCTTGGCGAACCATATCTTCGTCATGATTAGACTCAATTACAAGATAATTAGCACTGCCTATATAGCCTTTCATTTCATCTGTAATATGGCCCACATCAGTCATCAGACAAAATGTAACACCTCCTACAACAATACTATAGCCTACATTATCAGTACTATCATGTGGCACGCCAAAAGGAGTAATCTCAAAAGATCCCAAAGTGAAACTTTTACCTTTTTCTATTACTTTAATGCGCTCCGGAGCAATTTTACATCTCACACAACAGTTGTGATCTATACCAGTATGCACACGGTGCGTGGTATAAATATCTAAGCCATAATCTCGACTCAAACTTCCGACAGACTTCACATGATCAGCATGATCGTGAGTTATTAAGACATGTTGAATATCCTTAAGCTGCATACCATAATTATGGAAATGCTTCTTAAGCGTTCTTATTCCTACTCCTATATCTATCAATAAAGAATCCGTTTCGGTATATAGATAATAGCAGTTACCACTGCTACCGCTACCGAAGGATATAAATCTTAGCATCTTTAATTTTTAAATTTTAAAACAAAGGTAATAAAAAAAATTGTAACTCAAAAATTTTATATATCTTTGTCTAAAATAATAAAGCGAAATATGAAAATTTTATTTTCTACAAAATATTGTCTTCTTATTATTATCATAGCATTATGCATGATATTTACTAACTCCTGTAGTGAAAAAGAATTGAGCAAAGAAGAACTGTTAATAGCGCAAGTTGATTCATTTGCTTATTATTATTATAATTGGAGATTTAAAGATGCCATGCCATATTGCACATCAACATCAGAAAAATGGCTGAAATATGCTTCTTCTAATGTTCACGATGTAGATATAGATACTTTAAGAAATCAAACAGAGGGTGCTTCATGCGAAATCGAAGATGTCGAAATCAATGATAACACCAATACTGCAACTGTAAAAATTACAGTAAAAAACTTCCTCCAAATGGACACGATAGGCACGTCATGCCATATGATTAATGAAGGTTCTTTTACTCTTCAGGCTATCTATATTAACCGAAACTGGAAGATTAGAATGGAAGGCCTACCGCAAAATGAAAAGCAAAATCACGATTAAAGTTTGGATGAAATATTGCATAATGCTCTTTGCTGGTCTGGTAAGCCGGATTGATAGCTTTCATACCCATATCAAAACGAAGTATAAAGTAGCTGAAATTAAGACGTAAACCTAATCCATAGGCTACCGCAATTTGCTTATAAAATTCACTAAACTTAAATTGCCCTCCAGGCTGTTCCTCATAATTTCGTAAAGTCCAAATATTACCAGCATCCACAAAAAAAGCACCATCAAATTTCCAAAATAAATGCGAACGTAATTCTGCATTTAGGTCTAATTTCATATCACCTGTCTGATTTACAAAGTCTATTCGTCCATCAGTTCCTCTAAACCTACCTGGTCCTAATTCACGCACACTCCATCCTCTTACAGAATTCGCTCCACCTGAAAAATATCTCTTTTCAAATGGTAATATCGTACTGTTACCATAAGGATAAGCTATTCCAAAAGCAGCATGTAAAGCTAACGTATTTCTATTATCAAACTTAAATAAATGAGTATAATCAAAATCAAATTTTGCATACTGAGCATAAGCTATATTAAACAACGTATACTGTTGATCGTCATTCTTCTTAAAATTACCGATACTAGCCAATCCACTCAACAAATTACCTGCAGTTTCTACATTAATTCTAAATGCATCTATTCCATCATTATAATTAACTCCAAAACCTATCTTCATAATAAAAAGGTCCTCATAATTATAACGCAAAATAGCATTTCTGTTACTTACACTATCTAGATAATCATGCTTAAATGTTTCTGAAATCCAAGGCATATAAACATAATTCAAATCTAGAAGATCTAGACGATAACTGATAGAATGACTAGGTTCATTCCACCGATATCTCCAAGCGCCAGAAAATACTCGACGGTGAAATTCAGGTCTATTTTGCAAATTCCATCCCACTGACAATTCAGATGTTGCGTTTTGTTTCTGAAAACTTTTTGATAAGAACGGAGCTACAAATCGTGGAAACTGGAGTTTAGATTCTATAGAATATTCTTGATAATCCTGATCTTGATATCCTTCCAAGCCGGTAATTGCCTCATAAGCACCTCTTAAAGTTACGCTAAACTGTTCACTTCCACGAAACAGATTTCTATTGGTATAAGTTAAAGATGCAGCAGCTCCCAAATCACCAGCAGTATTAGTCCCTTCCGGCAAAAAAGATATGGTAGAAGGCTTATTCGTACTTATCTGAATATTACAATCTAAAAGATTTGTATCAGGAACTTCTAAAAAACGGATATTCGTATACTTTACCGCTTGTAATCTACTAAACTTATTATAGGTCCGATGTAAATCGGATGAATTATAATAATCGCCAGGCGTAAGAAAAGTTGCATTCTCCAACACTCTCTTGCGTATATGAAATCCATCTGAGTCATTCGTTAAGAAATTAACATTTCTCAAACGGTAACGAGTATGAGGAACTTCAACTGAATTCGAGCTAGCACGATATTTATACAAATGAAGAGTAACTCCAACCTCTTTACTCCCTTGAATAGTATCAGCTGTATATTGTATGAAGTCCTTATGAAAACGATAATAGCCACTATCCTCAAGAATCGAAGTTATCCTTTTACGCTCATTATCTAAAACACTCACCACAAATTGCATTCCTGGCTTCAATTTTCTATTCGATAGAATATCCAGCCTCAACACTTTTGCTATATTTTCATCTTGGATATCATAGTTCACTTTACCAATATAATATGATTCTCCAGGATATAAAGTATAGATAGCCTTAATTTTTTTCCCACGGATTTTTGTTTTTAAATCCACAGAAGCATTCAAATAGCCAAGATTATGCAATGCAAGACGAAGATCTTCACATGATAACTTAGCCTGAGCTGTATCATATATAACAGGTTTTTCACCAATATTTTGTAATGTACGATTTATCCATTTAGATGTATCTCTACCTGAAAGAGAATACGCACCAAGAGGGACCTTGAATATTGAAAACCATTTAGAATTTGCTTTTTGCCTTACATAAGAACTAAGTGCCGAAAGATTTAAGTCCTTCTGATCAGACTTGAGTTCGACTGCGTCTAAAAGATACTCTTGTTCCGGAACAAATTTTGAAGCAGAACAAGCAGTCAAAAACAATAACAAAAAAAGTATATAATAATTGGATTTCTTCACTTGGAATGTTTATTTGCTGCAAAGGTATAAATAAAAAGCGAATACAGGGTTTAAGATTTGGGAAAAAATAAAATTTCTGATATTCAACAATCGTTGTATCTGTTCTTTTTATTATCTTTGCAATGAAATGATTAGTAAAGCAAAGATTAAATACATCCACTCGCTGGAACAAAAAAAACATCGCAAAGAAGAAGGTGTTTTTGTAGCAGAAGGACCAAAGATCGTAGGTGATCTTTTAAAACTTCTCAACCCTACCCTTATAGTAGCCACTCAGAAATGGCTACTGGAAAATAATGTTAGTCACAATTGTGAGGTTATCGAAGCAACTGCTGAAGAACTTCGAAAAGTAAGTTTCTTACAACATCCACAGCAGGTATTGGCTGTTTTCCCACAATTCAAAAACGAAACTGACAAGAATTTGGTTTCCTTACCCACACAAAAACTAACTTTAGCCCTCGATGATGTACAAGACCCCGGAAATCTTGGTACAATTATTCGTATTGCTGATTGGTTTGGTATAGAAAATATTGTTTGTAGTATGGATACTGCAGACATTTATAATCCAAAAGTCATACAAGCAACTATGGGTAGTATCGCAAGGGTTAAGATTACTTATACTGATCTAAAACAATACTTAAAGCAAATAGATAAGTCAACACCTATATATGGAACACTTCTTGATGGTAAAAACATTTATCAACAAGAATTAAGTAGCCACGGACTGATTATTATGGGAAATGAGGGGAAGGGTATTTCTCCAGACATTGCAGCTATGGTTACACACAAATTGCTCATTCCAAATTATCCTGAAGGAAAAGACACTGCAGATAGTTTGAATGTAGCAATCGCTACTGCGATTACTTGTTCAGAATTTAGAAGATATGGAAATAGACATTTTTAAAAATCGAAGTTTTTCTTCATGCATGCATGAAGCGTTTAAATTTATTACAACAAACTTTCAAGACCTCATTAAGAAGACTTGGTTTCCAATTTTATTATGTTCATTTCTAACCAGTTTTCTTATTTATAGCCAACTGCCTAACAAGCAATTAACAGAATGGAGTACAGCCCATATCATGCCAACTATCTATATCGGGCTTTTACTTATTATTTCTGTAATTACCAGTTTTATATACTATATTGCTTCTTTTTTGAAATTTTTCGATGGTTTTTCTCTAAAATCACATTTTAAGAAGGTTACCGCATTTACTATATTTGCAATTCTTGTAGCAATTGTTGCAATAGTTGCTTGCATGTATGGAGGTATAGCGATAGCTGCAAAAATGAATCTAAGACACTTACAATTTACCCTTATAATAAGTTTGGTTGCTCTTATAGTAATGATAATTTCTGCCCCTATTTCTTATTCCTTTTTCAAATATAACAATAATAAGTGTAATTTTATTCAGGCCATAAAATCTATTAAATTAGGTTTTAAACATTGGGGCATAACTACAGCGACATTATTTCTTAGTTCATTGATAACAGGAATCATCATATCAATAATAGCGATTCCTGTATGGATACTATTTATCACGCAGGCTGTATCTCAACTAGGTGCTCTAGATGGCGATCCTCTTGGCACCCCTGTCTACTTTACAGTCTTATTAATAGGAACAAATACGATTATTAATGCTATCACATTTTTTGCTATATATTGGCTACTGGCAGCTCTCTATTTTACATTTGGTTCTATAGAAGCACAAGAACTAGAAAAATCAACACACCTAATAAAATGAAAAAGTTACTATTTATTGACAGAGACGGTACTCTTATAGAAGAACCTGAAGACGAACAAATTGACAGTTTTGCTAAACTAAAATTTACCAAAGGCGTTTTCAAAAATTTAGGATTTATACGAAGTAAACTTGACTATGAATTTGTAATGGTAAGCAACCAAGATGGTCTTGGAACAGAATCATTTCCCGAGGATACATTTTGGCCTGTCCATAATTTCATACTCCAAACGTTAGAGAGTGAAGGCATTACATTTGATAATATCCTAATAGATCGTCATTTTCCAGAAGACAATTCTCCCATGCGTAAACCAGGAACTGGAATGTTGACACAATACATAAATAATCCCGAATACGACCTTGCAGGAAGCTATGTTATCGGTGATCGCGAAACAGATGCAGAACTCGCCAATAATCTTGGATGCAAATCACTCATTCTGGGAAAAGATAACTTAACATGGGATAAAATCGCTGAAATTCTTTTCGCCGGCGAAAGAATAGCAGAAGTTAAAAGAACGACCAAGGAAACTGATATCTATATAAAAGTTGACTTAGATGGTTCTGGCAAATGTGACATTTCTACGGGATTGGGCTTTTTTGACCATATGCTTGAACAAATTGGAAAACATGGCAAAATGGACCTGACCATCCACACTAAGGGAGATTTGCACGTTGACGAGCATCACACTATAGAAGATACAGGCATAGCCTTGGGCGAATGCATACTCAAGGCTTTAGGCGATAAACGTGGTATCGAACGATATGGTTATTGTCTACCAATGGATGACTGTTTGTGTCAGGTTGTTCTTGACTTTGGCGGGCGCCCATGGCTGATATGGGATGCTGAATTTAAGCGAGAGAAAGTCGGAGAAATGCCAACCGAAATGTTTATCCACTTCTTCAAGAGTTTTAGTGATGCAGCAAAAATGAATTTAAATATTAAAGCAGAAGGATTTAATGAGCATCACAAAATTGAAGGTATATTTAAAGCTCTAGCCCGTGCCTTGAATATGGCAGTCAAAAGAGATATTTACCATTTTGAACTGCCAAGTTCTAAGGGTATGCTTTAATAGGAATATGCAAGAACATATTGACTATTGGTGTCAAAAAAGACATCAATAGTCTTTTTTATTTTCAAATCATCCACTAAAGCATGAGATGAAGATAAATCATGTAATCTCATTTCGGAATATTGCAAATCCTCCTCAGAGAAATACTTATAGACCGTTTCCTTAGCACACCAGTTTTTCAACTGAACTTCTATTGTACTGGAATCTTCATCAGAGCGAATAAACTTATCCACAATTTTACTTACTCTATCGCTCACATATTCAATATCTACAGCCACATTTCTTGTTTTAGACATGATAACTGCAGCATAACCTTTTGTATGACTTATACTAATAAAATATCCCTTTAACAATGGTTTACCTGAAGGTTCATGTGAGATACGTTTAGATGATTCTTCATGAGTCATTTCATACAATAATGCTCTTACTGCAAGTATTTCTTTTTTTCGCCCTTCGTTCTTGTACTTCTCATCTAAATACACTTTAAGATCCTTCAAATGGGGATATTGTTCAAATAACTGTTCTACAGTTTCCTCTATTGCCCAAATACCTAAATTAACATCATCCCAAAGATGACGAATAGAAAGTAATGCCATATCCTATAATGAATAACGAATAAAGAACTACAAATTACGATGAATAACAACTTTTACCTTACTGATTCTGCGTTCATCAACTTCCATAACTTCGAAGGAATAATTTTTGAAATCTATACGTTCGTGCAAACTTAAAAAATCACCTTTCAACTCAAGTAAAAGTCCAGCTAAAGAATCAGCATCGCCCTCTACTTCTGCAAACTCATCATCATCTATTTGCAATATCTTGCAAAAATCGGTCAATAACGTTTTACCTTCAAAGACATAGGTATTATAATTAAGCTTTATGTAAAACTTTTCTTCCTCATCATACTCATCGTTGATTTCACCAACTATCTCCTCCAATATATCCTCTAATGTAACAAGCCCGCTTGTTCCACCAAATTCATCTACCACGATAGCAATGTGCACCTTATTTTCTTGAAAATCTCGAAGCAAATCATCAATTTTTTTGGTTTCCGGTACAAAATACGGTGGACGAATTAAACTCTGCCATCTAAAATTAGCAGGTTTATTAATGTGAGGCAACAAATCTTTTATATAGAGAACACCTCTTATTTGATCATCATTATCCTGATATATTGGAATACGACTATAATTATTCTCTACAATACTTTTCAATACTTCAGCGTAAGAACACTTGATATCCAAATCGACCATGTCTTGACGAGGAGTCATAATCTCCTTTGCTGTCTCATCACCAAACCGAATGATACCCTGTAACATACTTTGCTCATCTTTAATATCATTCTTATCAGTTAACTCCAAAGCCTGTTCAAGATCATCTACACTTAACTGTCTATTCTCTTTGGGAACAGCTTTTTCTGCAATTACACCGCTACGAAGCAATACTGTTTCGAGTGGCCAAAAAATTCGTTGAAGAATTAAAATACCTCCTGCAGCAAAACGACAAAACTTCAAGGAATTTTGACGACAATACACTTTAGGCATTATTTCTCCAAAAAGAAGCAATAGAAAAGTGAGTAAAATGGTAATACACAATATTTCTAGCCACTCTACTTTAAATATCACTATCGAATTGAATATATAATTACTCAACATCACAATAGTAACATTAATAAAGTTATTAGCTATCAATATCGTTGCCAACGTACGCTCAGAATTTTCTCTTAACTGACAAACTTTATTATCAGCAGGCAATTTACTTTCTTCAAGTTCTTCTATATCATTGGGAGAAAGACTAAAAAAAGCAATTTCTGAGCCACTGGCATAAGCAGAGCATAAAAGTAACATAGCAGCTAAGATAGCTGCTACTATAATTTCAAAAGTAATTGGTCGAAATTCTACGAAATTACTAAATTGTATAAATATATCTGTATCCAAGTTTTCTGAATAACATTAAAATGGTAATTTTTTAGCGGTATCATCTTTCATTTGATCCCCCTCAGATGCTTTTGTTTCGGATGTCGTTTGTTTCTGAGCAGCTGAAGATTCTGAATGACCAGAAAGCATTTCCATGTTAGAAACAATAATTTCTGTTACATTATGCCTTCTTCCCTGCTGGTCACTATAGTTGCGATATCGTATTCGGCCCTCAATATAAAGCTTTTCGCCCTTACGGACATATTTCTCTACTATTTTAGCCAACCCACTATAAAAAACAAGATTATGCCAGTCTGTATGATCAGGAACTACTGTACCATTTTGAAGAGTATATCCCCTTTCGGTTGTAGCCAAAGGCAATTGTGCAACTGCCTGATCTGCATCATAGTAATGTACATCAGGATCTTTACCGACATTACCTATAAGCATTACTTTATTCATCTCTTATCAGATTTGCAAAAACCTCATACAATTACTTCCACATTCCAAGATACTTGAAATGGAAATTTTTTCCTTTTGCAGAAGGAAACTGACTACGACTATCTACGTGATCACGAAGATACTCTACAATACGATTATAACAATCCTGCCCTGATACAGCCTTTACATCAGCAACGAAATGAGTATCTCTATATTCATGCTTACCTGTAGCCGGTATCATTACTACACGTTTAAAATCCAAAGATCCTTCATACCACCCCGGAACTTCTTCTGTTAACTTTGTTACTACTGTATTGTTCATTTCTTTATGCTCATTTGATACTGCTGCAGGTCGTATAGCTTTTTTCTCTTTAAAATCCTGCATATTAGCAGCAGTTGTCTTTATTACTATAAAATATACACGAGGACGAACCTTATATCTTTTAGGGAAAAAGACATCACTAGCAGCATATTCCCGAATATCTGCTTCAGTTTCCTCATCAAGAGCTATTTCTGAAATAGAACGTAAGAAACCTATAGCATCATCAACGCTACTAACCAATATCTCTTTATCAAAGTATCTTAAATATAAATTCATTTTAAATCAGATAATGAGTAAAAAAATTTTCCTTAAAACAAGAAAAATGAAAAAGATATAAGGAAAACAGAGCGGAAAACGAGACTCGAACTCGCGACCCCAACCTTGGCAAGGTTGTGCTCTACCAACTGAGCTATTTCCGCAAGAAAAACGATAAAACATATTACTAGTGAAGAGGAGGAGACTCGAACTCCCACGTCACAATTAACACTACCCCCTCAAAGTAGCGCGTCTACCAATTCCGCCACCTCTCCATTGAAGTAATTAACAAAAAGTGCCCAGAACAGGACTCGAACCTGCACGTTGAAAAACACACGCACCTGAAACGTGCGCGTCTACCAATTCCGCCACCTGGGCCTTTTCGTGAAAGAAAAATCTTTCATGTCTTATCCAATAAATGAGCGGAAAACGAGACTCGAACTCGCGACCCCAACCTTGGCAAGGTTGTGCTCTACCAACTGAGCTATTTCCGCATAAATTCTATAAAAATAGAAGCACTTCTCTCAATGCGGTTGCAAAGATAACCATTATTTTTTAACCAGCAAACTTTTCAATCGTTTTTTTTCAAAAATAGATATTTTTTTTATACAGTAATTTCGTCTATTATCTTAAAATTATTACCTAAATAAAGCTCCACTTGATATCAAGCAGAGCTTTATTTAGGTAATTAATCCATTCTATCACGATAATCTTCATAACCGAAATCCTTCAAGATTTCAAGTTCTCCATTAAGATGAACAATACCAATTGAAGGATGTGTAATACCATTAAACATATTTGTTTTCACTGTCGTATAATGAAGCATATCTTCAAAAATAATATTTTCACCGATTTGAAGTTCATGATCAAATTGCCAACTTTCCATAAAATCTCCACTCAAACAGGAATTGCCACCAAGTCTGTATAAATAAGGTATAGACTTATCATATCTTCCTTCTATAACTTTGGCATTTCTAACAGATGGCCAATAAGGCATCTCCAAACAATCTGGCATATGACAGGTAAAACTTACATTTAATATTGCAGTTTTTATCCCCTTATCTTCTACGACATCAACAACTTGAGAAACCAAAGAGCCTGTTTGCCAACCAAAAGCACTACCAGGTTCCAAAATCACATGAAGATTAGGATATTTTTTTTTGAAATCGGTTAAAATTTGAATAAGCAAAGGTATATCATAATCTTTACGAGTCATAAGATGTCCGCCACCAAAATTTATCCACTTAATTTGAGGAAACCATTTAGCAAACTTATCTTCGATATGAGTTAATGTTCTCTGAAAAACATCAGAACCATTTTCACAATGACAATGACAATGAAAGCCCTCTATATCCTCAGGTAATATTTCTGGTAATTTATCAGCCGACACACCAAAACGAGTACCTGGTGCACAAGGATTATATAAATCTGTTTCTATTTCAGAATATTCAGGGTTAATTCGTATACCCAAACTTATTTCACTATTGGCTTGTCTTACTCTCTGATGATATCTCTGATACTGACTCAAAGAATTAAAAGTTAAATGACTTGAGCAATGCGCTATTTCGTCAATTTCATAATCTGTATAAGCAGGAGAAAACGTATGAGCCTTACTGCCGAATTCCAAAAGAGCTAATTTTGCTTCACTTAAAGAACTCGCAGTTGTTGCACGAATATATTCACGAAAAATAGGAAAAGTTTTCCACAAAGCATAAGCTTTAAAAGCAAGAATAATATCAATTCCACCAGTTCGTGCTACCTCTGAAATCAAAGATAAATTGTTACGAAGTCTCTGTTCTTCTAATACATAAACCGGTTTATTTATCTGTTGAAACGTGTCCAAATTGACTTTCATAATTTGACCAAAATTAATTTTATCGTGCAAAGATAGCTTTTTATCATGGATAATATTGCTCATTTCTGAGATTTTTTATACTTTTGCACTCGAAAAGATTAACAGACGATGAAGCTAGTAATAATGACTAAATCCACATTCTTTGTGGAAGAAGACAAAATACTTGCCACGCTCTTTGAAGAGGGAATGGATAACTTACATTTGTACAAGCCAAATGCTGAACCAATGTATTCAGAGCGCCTGCTATCTTTACTATCTGAAGACTTCTATAAGAAGATTACCGTTCACAACCATTTTTATTTGAAACAGGAATATAATCTGGCAGGAATCCATTTGGATACAATGACAGAGAGTTTGCCTAGTGGATATAAAGGTACATTTAGCAGAACGTGTACAGATATTGAGCAACTCAAGGAGCTTAAGAAAAAAACTAATTATGTTTTTCTAAAAAATATTTTCGACGGAATTGAGGCTCCTCAACAAAAGGCTTCTTTTACGTTGAACCAACTAGAGTATGCTGCGAATAAAGGGCTTATAGACAAAAAAGTTTACGCCTGTGGCGGTATGACCCTTGAGAATATTCGCTTTGCTAAAGAGTTAGGATTTGGAGGAGTTGTTATTTGCGGTGATTTGTGGAATAAATTTAATATCCATAGCGAAACTGATTTTAAAGAACTTATTTCACATTTCAACAAAATAAGAAAAGCAATAGGCTAGAATATCACACTTTAATAAATATAAACGCTAAGGTAATGAGTGAACAAAACTCTAAATTTTTGGTATTCTCAGGTACAAACTCGAGATACCTTGCAGAAAAAATTTGTCAGAGCCTAAATTGCCCTTTAGGTAATTTGGTCGTAACCAAGTTTTCTGATGGTGAATTTGCCGTATCATACGAAGAATCTATTCGTGGACGCGACGTATTCTTGGTACAGAGTACATTCCCTAATTCAGACAATTTGATGGAACTACTCTTGATGATTGATGCCGCAAAACGAGCTTCTGCGCGTCATATCATTGCAGTAATTCCTTATTTCGGTTGGGCTCGTCAAGATCGTAAGGACAAACCAAGAGTTAGCATCGGCGCTAAACTTGTTGCCGATCTTCTGAGTGTTGCTGGTATTGACCGATTGATTACAATGGATCTCCATGCTGATCAAATCCAGGGATTCTTTGATGTACCAGTCGACCATTTGTATGCTTCTGGTGTATTGCTCCCTTATGTTCAATCCCTGAAATTGAAAGATTTGGTTATAGCATCTCCTGACGTTGGTGGTTCTAAGCGTGCCAATACCTATGCTAAGTATCTCGGATGCCCACTTGTACTCTGCAATAAGACACGTGCTCGTGCAAATGTAGTTGCAAGCATGCAGATTATTGGTGATGTCAAAGACAAGAATGTTGTCATTGTTGATGATATGGTAGACACTGCAGGTACAATTACTAAAGCTGCTGACATTATGAAGGAAGCAGGTGCTAAAACTGTTCGTGCTCTTGCATCTCACTGTGTAATGAGTGGCCCTACTTCTGACCGAGTTCAGAACTCTGCTTTGGAAGAAATCATCTTCACAGACTCTATCCCTTATACTAACCGCTGCTCTAAGGTTAAGCAGATTTCTATTGCTGAAATGTTTGCTGAAACTATCCGTCGTGTAGAGGATAATCAGAGCATTTCTTCTCAATACTTAGTATAAATAAGTAATGATATAACTAAAAGACAGGTCGCTTCTTTTACGATTCGACCTGTCTTTTTTATTTATAATTTTACACAAAGATTAATCCAACCATTTTACATAGCAGAAATCCTGACGATGAGGTAATTCCTTATTTTTAGGGAACATTCTTACTCCCGTACGGAAAGTACCAGCTTCATTCGGTTCTACTTCAACCTCAAAGGTATAATTATTACCTTCATGGCCTACTACCTTAAATTCATCAACAGAATAAACCTGATGGTCAGAATGACTATGCTCATTATTTAACGTTACAAGTTCCAAACCAACAGCATCATCAAGTCCCTGCTCATCGATAACATACTGTAATTTGTACTTCACACCTGTTTCTGCTCCATTAGTCAGCACCTCATCATTCTTAGAAACCACATGGATAGAATCCCAACGCTCTGCAACAGTTTCTTTCCACAAAGCAATTTGCTTAGCCAACTGATTATCATTAGCTGAAAGTTTCTTGAAGCGAGCTGCCTCTTTAATATAGAACTTATCATAGTAATCGTCTAACTGTCGCTTCATCGTATAATGAGGAGCAATTGTAGCAATACTATTCTTTACAACTTTAATCCAGTCTTCACTATACCCCTTTTCGTTCTTACTATAATACATTGGGATAATATCATTTTCGAGTAAGCTATAAATAGTTGCAGCATCCAAACGATCCTGATATTCCTGATTCTCGTAAGTACGTTTCTGTGGTAAAGCCCAACCAGCACCTTCACGATATCCTTCTACCCACCATCCGTCAAGAACAGATAGATTTACAACACCATTCATCTCAGCTTTTTCACCAGATGTACCAGATGCTTCCAAAGGACGGGTTGGCGTATTCATCCAAATATCTACACCTGAAACTAAACGACGCGCTAAACGCATATCATAGTCTTCCAAGAAAATAATTTTACCCAAAAATTCAGGACGCTGACTAATTTCAAAAATTCTTTTAATCAAGCCTTGACCTGCACCATCAGCTGGATGAGCTTTACCTGAGAAGAAGAACAATACAGGGCGCTCAGGATCATTAACAATCTTAGAAAGACGATCAAGGTCAGTAAAGAGCAAGTGTGCACGCTTATAAGTTGCAAAACGGCGACAGAAGCCTATCATCAAGGCATTTGGATTGATACGCTCTAACAAAGAGACTACTCTAGAAGGATCACCCTGATTCTTCAACCAAGCCTGAGTAAACTTTTCTCGAATATATTTCACTAGTTTTTGCTTCAGAATCATACGAGTATTCCAGATTTCATCATCAGGAACATTATAAATAGCATGCCATATATCCTCGTTACTCTGATCACTCATGAAAGATTCATCAAAATACTTATCATAAAGCTTACGCCACTCTGTTGCACACCAAGTTGGGAAATGCACACCATTAGTTACATAACCCACGTGGTTTTCTTCTGGGAAATAACCTTTCCAATAAGAAGCAAACATCTTTTGGCTTACCCAACCATGCAACTTACTTACACCATTAACTTCCTGACAAGTATTACAAGCAAAAGTTGACATACAGAAACGTTCTCCATGATCATCAGGGTTTGAACGGCCCATACCAATGAATTCATCCCAAGAAATGCCTAACTTCTGAGGATATCCACCCATATATTTACCAAATAACTGCTCGTCAAAATAATCATGCCCTGCAGGAACTGGTGTATGTACTGTATATAATGAAGAAGCACGAACTAACTCCATCGCCTGATTAAAGGAAAGCCCACTCTCTACATAATCGCAAAGACGCTGTAAGTTACAAAGAGCTGCATGCCCCTCATTGCAATGATAAATCTGCTTGCTAATACCTAACTTTTTCAAAGTTAAAATACCACCAATACCAAGAAGTATCTCCTGCTTCAGACGATTTTCCCAATCACCACCATAAAGAGAGTGTGTAATAGGCTTATCATATTCTGAATTTAATTCATTATCAGTATCCAGTAAATACAATTTTATTCGGCCAACATTTACTGCCCAAACATAAACATGCACCTGATAGTTCATATAAGGTACATCTACTACGAGAGGATTGCCATCTTTATCAAGTACACGCTCAATAGGAAGAGAATTAAAATCCTGAGCATCATACTTTGCAATCTGCTGACCATCCATATTTAAGGTTTGTGTAAAATAGCCGTATCGATAGAGAAAACCTTCTGCACATAAGTCCACATTACTATCAGAAGCCTCTTTCAAATAGTCACCAGCCAACATACCAAGGCCACCCGAATAAATTTTTAAGACCTGATTAAGACCATATTCCATACTAAAGTATGCAACAGAAGGACGCTTTGAATTCGGTTTGACATTCATATAGTTACAGAACTTATCATAAACCTCCTTCACCTTTTTCATTAAGTTTTTATCCTTAACAATAGCTTCCTTACGTTCATAACTTAAACGGTCTAAAAGCAAAACGGGATTATGACTTACAGACTCATAAAGCGGTTCATCAAGACTTTTAAACAGGTTACGAGCTTCGTAATTCCAAGCCCACCACATATTGTGAGCTATCTCATCAAGGCATTTGAGCTCTTCTGGAAGACGAGACTTAATGGTCAATTGCTTCCATTGAGGCTCATTAGCATAATCTGCTTTAATTTTCATAATTTGTTCTATTAGTAATTATATCTCTAAAATCAATTTTCATTTCTCTTATTAGCAGCTTTCAAAGCAAAATCATAAGCCGTTTCATAATAGGCTATAAATTTGCTCCAAAGTGCCTTCTTCGAAAGCTTATCAGCATGCTCCCTGCACTTTTTTACTTCTTGAGCTGACATGTGCGAATATTTTTCAATAGTACATTTTATCGTATCAACAACGTCTGAATAATTAGAATCAGTACGATGTATTACCTTTGCGCCATCTTCAATCTCACTATAAGTACCCTTGACTTTATTAGCCCACAAACCAAAACCTGCCAAATCTGTAGTAATACAAGGAACTTTAAAAGCGACAGATTCCAAAGGTGTATAGCCCCATGGTTCATAATAAGACGGATAAACACACAAATCATTACCCAATATTACATCATAATAAGGCATATTAACAATTCCATCATTACCAACAAGATAAGTTGGAATAAAAATAACCTTAACTTGATCGTCCTTACAATTATGCATATCCAGATAATCCATCATAGACAACACGCGATCTTCATTAAAATTATAAAGATTATGAGTAATACGAGGATTATCAAGTGCTGTATCAAATTCATGATCAGCTCTCAAACGCTCTACCAAGTCTTCTCGAGCATCTGCAACCCAACCTGGCACCATCAAAAACGCTACGACTTTATGATTTAACGATACAGAATGGCGTAATCGGTTCATAGACTCGATAAAGACATCTATACCCTTGTTTCTAAACTCATAACGTCCACTCGTAGATATAATCATCGTATCCTTATCAAAATGATCACCGGTCAAAGCATTTGCAATCTTCAATAGTCTTTTACGAGCTTTCAATCGAGCGGAAGTAAAAGCACTACCCTTAGGTACAAAATTATTTTCAAATCCATTAGGTAATACGACATCTACAGGCTTATCTAAAAGCTGCTTACATTCTGCAGCTGTAATATCACTTACTGTAGTAAAACAATCAACATACAGTGCTGTTTGCTTTTCAATAGATTGCTTACTTTCCATATTCAGTTCTCTTGCCATCTGGTCACCATTATAATTATAAAAATATTCATATAATGGTTTATTGTTTCCAGCTATACTACGACCAATACTTGTTGCATGAGTAGTAAATATTGTAGCAACCGTTGGCAAATATTTACGAATATAGAGTATACCTAATCCAGTCATCCACTCATTACCATGATAGATAACTTTACTCTTTTCTAAATGA
>NZ_CP091799.1:7500-320000 GCF_022024235.1 Segatella baroniae B14 | reverse complement strand
GCCCCGGACGTAAGGGCCGTGCTGATTTGACGTCATCCCCACCTTCCTCACACCTTACGGTGGCAGTGTCTCCAGAGTGCCCAGCTTGACCTGATGGCAACTGAAGAGAAGGGTTGCGCTCGTTATGGCACTTAAGCCGACACCTCACGGCACGAGCTGACGACAACCATGCAGCACCTTCACAGATGTCCCGAAGGAAGTCACTATCTCTAGATCCGTCATCTGCAATTCAAGCCCGGGTAAGGTTCCTCGCGTATCATCGAATTAAACCACATGTTCCTCCGCTTGTGCGGGCCCCCGTCAATTCCTTTGAGTTTCACCGTTGCCGGCGTACTCCCCAGGTGGGATGCTTAACGCTTTCGCTTAGCCACTCACCCCGAAGGGCAAACAGCGGGCATCCATCGTTTACCGTGCGGACTACCAGGGTATCTAATCCTGTTCGATACCCGCACTTTCGAGCTTTAGCGTCAGTAACACTACAGCGAGCTGCCTTCGCAATTGGAGTTCTTCGTGATATCTAAGCATTTCACCGCTACACCACGAATTCCGCCCGCTTCCTGTGCACTCAAGTCTGACAGTTCGCGCTGCAGTGCCCAGGTTGAGCCCGGACATTTCACAACACGCTTACCAAACGGCCTGCGCTCCCTTTAAACCCAATAAATCCGGATAACGCCCGGACCTTCCGTATTACCGCGGCTGCTGGCACGGAATTAGCCGGTCCTTATTCGTAGGGTACATGCAAATAACCACACGTGGCTAACTTTATTCCCCTAAAAAAGCAGTTTACAACCCATAGGGCCGTCATCCTGCACGCTACTTGGCTGGTTCAGACTTCCGTCCATTGACCAATATTCCTCACTGCTGCCTCCCGTAGGAGTTTGGACCGTGTCTCAGTTCCAATGTGGGGGACCTTCCTCTCAGAACCCCTACTGATCGTCGGCTAGGTGGGCCGTTACCCCGCCTACTACCTAATCAGACGCATCCCCATCCATAAGCGATAAATCTTTATTCCATCTCAGATGTCTTTAATGGAAACCATAGGGCATTAATCTTACTTTCGCAAGGCTATTCCCTACTTATGGGCAGGTTGGATACGCGATACTCACCCGTGCGCCGGTCGTCATCAAAGAAAGCAAGCTTTCTTCATGTTACCCCTCGACTTGCATGTGTTAAGCCTGTAGCTAGCGTTCATCCTGAGCCAGGATCAAACTCTCCATTGTAAAATATCTTTGAATATCTAATTGAATAGATTATTTGTCTCTGTTTCAAGGACGCTTATCCTTTTATTGAAGTCGGTTTAAAGCCTGGACAAAAACTAAACTTGACGGTTCGTTTTTGTTACCCATTCACACATATTTATAATATGTGAACGCTTCTTGTACTACTTCTCTGTCTATGTAATCTTTTCAAAGAACTCTTTCTCTTAAGCCTCATAACCAACGTTATTTGGCTGCTTCCGTTTGTTTGAAAGCGAGTGCAAAGGTATACAAAATATCCATAACCTCCAAATGTTTTCAAGAAAAAATTGCAAAAAACTAAGATTTTGCGCGTTCTTTGACAATAAAAGCTTGCTCCCGTGGACGTACACATTATAATATATAAGGATTAAAGAAATATAAGAATGGTGCACAGAATTCTGTAACAACGAAAAATTGACAAGTAGCCGCAAACTTTCGCTGTCTGTAGTGGGCAAAACGTAAAATAAAATATCAAAAAAACATAGCCACTAAAAATCATCATCTAGCTTAAAATATTCAACTTTTGATCAGCCTGTTTGGTCTTTTTCCTTCCCCTCGATTTTCTCTCCCGCCAAAACCCTAGCTCCTAGGGGTCGAAACCTAAGACTTTGCTCGCTAAACTCTATGACCTTATCGCATCAACCCTAAGCTTTCGACCACTAGGAGCTGGGGTTTTGGCGCCCATTTATTAAGCCACCGAAGTGTAAAATTCGTAACGCACTGATATTCAGGCAGATACAAAAATGCTTCAAAATTCGCGTATTTGAGGCCATTCTACATCACAATTTCAAATACGCAAAGTACAAGACGGTTTATGTCAAGTAAATTCAAAATACATACATGCTAGACAAAACCAAAAAGGCTGTCGTCATTCTGA
Organism: Segatella baroniae B14; assembly: GCF_022024235.1. Taxonomy (GTDB): domain Bacteria; phylum Bacteroidota; class Bacteroidia; order Bacteroidales; family Bacteroidaceae; genus Prevotella; species Prevotella bryantii. The sequence continues at coordinate 317,885 of NZ_CP091799.1, read as the reverse complement.
ACAACAGCCTTTCAAATATATTAATACTTCTTATTTATAAACAAAGTTTATAGATTTCCATAGTAGCTTCCGCATCTAAAGGCATATATCCTTGCATAACATCGCCCTTCAAGCGATGTAGCCTAGTATTCAGTAATTCAAGGTCCGGATTATCCACACCCAACTGTGCAAAAGAAACAGGCATACCCAAAACATCATGCAACCAAGCTTTGAGACGTTTAGCCCCTTCTAAAGCATCAGCAGCTATATCACCAGACTCAGTTACACCTAAAACACGATATGCCAACTGAGCAACTTTTGCAGGATTATGTTTAGAAGCATAAGTTAGGAAAGCTGGGAATATTACAGCCAATCCTGCACCATGAGTTACATTATATTCTGCAGAAATTTCGTGCTCCATAGCATGGCTATTCCAATCTTCCTGCCTACCTAAAGAACAAGTATCATTGTGAGCAATAGTACCACTCCACATAATATTAGCACGTGCCTCATAATCTTGAGGATTCCTCATTACCTTCTCTGCTTCCTCCATAATAGCCAATAACATTCCCTCAGCCAAACGATCACCAATCTGAACATCAGGAGTATTACTCAAATATCGTTCTAATATGTGTGCCATCATATCCGTAATACCGCTTGCAGTTTGCCAAGCAGGTAAGGTCATCGTCAACTCAGGATTCATAATAGCAAATTTAGGACGAAGGAGTTTAGGCATTCGCAAGCCATTTTTCACATGACTCTTAGTATTAGTAATTACAGCATTTCCAGAGCCTTCACTTCCTGCTGCAGGTATTGTTAAGACTACTCCTATTGGTAATGCATTTACAGGTTTGGCTTTACCACAATAGAAATCCCAAAAATCACCCTCATAATAAAAACCAGCTGCAATAGTTTTGGCAGTATCTATAACACTTCCACCACCTACAGGCAACATAAAATCAGGTTTAAATTCACGAGCTAATTCCAATCCCTCGTACACCTTCGTATCAACAGGATTAGGTTGAACTCCAGACAATTCGCAATAAACCAGCTTAGCTTCATCGAGAGACTTTTTAATGCGATCTAATAAACCTGAACGAACAACACTTCCGCCACCATATACAATCATTATACGAGAAGCACCATACTGTTGACACAACTCACCTACATTTTTCTCTGTATCCTTACCAAATACAAATTCTGTAGGACTATAAAATGTAAAGTTATTCATATTGTAAGATATAAAATATTAGCTATTCTGAAAATAGTCAAATCATTGCTTTATCAACATATATGCGAAGATACTGTTTTTTCTTCTAAAAAACAAATCAATTAGAATGATTTGATAACGAGCAACCGTAACTCAATCACTTTTTCAAAATAGTGCGTTACAAAACGCTAAAGCAAAAGACAAAAAAAATAGGATACCTTTTGAGAGATATCCTATTTTTCATATTAGGTTAAAACTTAATTATTCTTTGAGATAAATACACCCACAGCTTCTATAAGTCCTTTATAAGTTGACTTAGTAGCAATAATAGTTATATTATCACCATCCTCAAGTGTTACACCCTGCTCTTTAAGTTTACCTTTGGTACCGCCCCAACCAGCAAGCACACCATAAACATATACTGTACCTGATTCATCGGTCAAAGCGAAGTTTCCATATTTCTCAAGATCCCACTTTGTATTTGCTTCAGTAGATTGACTTATCTTACCTGATATCATGTAATAGGCATCATTAGAATCAGCTTTAGAACGGAATTCGTTAATAGAAACAGCCTCTACAGCTTGAAGTTTTTCTACTGTCACATCAGAAAACTCAATAGTAGTTTTATACTGAGCACGCTTACCAACTATAGTAACGATATCACCAACCTTTGCTGTTTCTGGAAGACCTGTTGGCTTATAGACCTGTACTTCACCAGTTAAATCAGAATAGTCTGTAACATAGAAATTACCCTTACCATCGAGTTTTGAAATAATACCAGTAAAACGATACTGAGTATCACCTACTTCGGCTGCACGGAATTCAGAAAGCGTTGCCACAACAATACCACCATTCTGATTAATAGTAGCCTCGCTAGTATATTCTTTTTCACCATCTGTAGTACGGAAAGTAACCGTAGCAGAACGAGCACCACCTTCATTAGGTGTAGCCTTGAAAGATACAGTTGCACCACCTTCATAAGAACGTGTAGAAGAATAAGACAACCAGCTCTTTGCTTCTTCTGGTATTTCAGGTAATGAAACACCCTGACCCTTACAAGTAATATGAACAACAGCGACACCACCTTCCTTTGGAAGAGTCTGGTTATCTATAGAATCAACTTTAATCAAAGACTTGGTAACACTGGCAATAGTAGCATTTTTCAACTCGGCATTGCCATTATAGAATGCCAATGGACCATCTACCACTACTTCATCACCCGGTTCGATATCAAAATCCTTGAAATTCGTTGTTCCATAAATCTGAGTACTACCTGTTTCATCCTGAATATACCAGTTACCATACTTAGTCCATTCTTGAACAGACTTAACAGTACCCTTGATACGATATATAGTACCCTCAACACCAGAATTAACCTCAGCACAAGTAGCAAGCTTACCTTCTGCAGAAGCAAGACCCTGCAAAATGTTAATATATTGAGTTTCGCCGTTGCAATAGAGTTTAACAGAAGAACTACGACCATTATCTGTTGCAGGAGCAGAGAACTTTAAAGTAGTCTCACCAGCAGTACCAATAGAATCAGACATGGTAAACCACAAATCCTTACTATCAACACGCTCAATGTACCAGTCACCCTGAGCTTTTAAAGTAATCTCCGTTTCACCACCGCCCTTATTAATAGCAACATACGAAGAAGAGACCTGTACAGATTTCAGATTATCGACAGTATACTCCGAAGAACATCCAGTCAGCATCATCACAAATGCTAAGAGGGCAGGAAGAATATATCTTAATTTCATTATATTAATATGCTTAAAAGATTAATTAAAATAGTACTTAATACCAATAGATGCATACCAGCACTGACCAGTTGCATGATTGTAATGCCAAGCAGGAGTACTGCCATTAATAACGCTTGGAGTTGAGAACACAGCCTTACCTGCCTCATTTACGCCTTCATAAGTAAGAAGACGGAAACCCTCTGTACTAATGTCTTGATTAATCTGCTTAGCAACACCCCAAGAAGAATTGAAGAGATTAAGTACATTTTTGATATCAAAACTCAATTGAAGCATATGCTTAGTATTGCCAGCCTTAACCTTAAAGTCATGCTTATAACCCAAATCTACACGATGTACCCATGGAGAGAAGATACCATAAGACTCAGCGTATTCTCCTTGATGATCACTCAAGAAACTATTAGCATGAACGAAGTCCATGAAACGAGTCTTATCATCCTCCGTCTTAAAACAGAAATCACCATTAGCAACTTGCTGATCAGTTGGGATAAAGATAGCATCATAATTGAAACCATCACCATTCATATCATTTGTGGTCATAGCAGAATACTTGTAGCTACCACGCCATGCCTCGTAAGTAAGATTCAAGTGATTACCACTCTTGTCGTGCATTGTAGCAGAAGCGATAAAACGGTCAGGAGTAACATTAGCTGCATTGTGCAACTTCATTGCTGTAGGACCATCTACTGTTGCTACATAATTAAGTACAGAAGAGGCATTAGAACCTGGTAAGCTAGTAAGCTCCTTTGATACTGTGTGAGTATATGCTGCTGTCAAATCCAACCATTCGAAAGGCTGAGCATTGGCAGACAAGCTCCAAGAATAACCATAACCTTTACTAGTATTCTCAAGAATATAAGCATGTGTACCCTGCTGGAATCCAGAAGGATAAATATGACGACTATCAACCCCATTGAAACGAGCAAAGCCCTCTACATTAGGAGTACTCCAATCGTTCATGAAGGTACCATAAACAGTCTTATTGAAAATATACTCAGCTGATACTGAGAATGGGAAATTTACAGGAATAGCGTAATCAACTGCAAGAGATGTTTTCCATACCTGTGGCATATGGAAATCTGGATCTACACTTGAAATTGCAGAAGGAACAGTACCCTCCTCAGGACTGATTGTTGTAGGGTAACCTAAAGAAGTAAGTTTGTTCAACAAAGCTTCAGGCGTAGCCTTACCATTAGCATCTGTAACTAAGCCACCTTTGAATTCGCTCATATCAAAGCCTTTCTTTGCAGCATTAGATGCATTGATAATAGCCTGATACTGAATCATACCAGAGTTAGTAGGCATATTGGTAAAGAATACCAATGGCAAACGACCTGCAAAGAGACCTGTACCACCACGGAACTTCAAAGATTTGTCACCCAAAACATCATAAGTAAAACCTACACGAGGTGAGAAGATAACTTTAGAAGATGGCCACTTACCTGTATCGATATGACGACCATTATAATCAAGTTCCTTAATGGCATTATTTGTCATTAAATCACCATTATTAAAGAAGATATCATCCAAACGAATACCATAAGTCAACTTAAATTTATTAGTAGCTTGCCACTCATCCTGTACATACAATCCGAGTTTAGAATACTGAACACGCGCAGCAGGCTCTTTTTCACCATTATAACCATAAGTGAGATTGACAATTTCTGGAGCTTTTTCATTCAAGAAATCATCCAAAGACTTATAGCGATAATAACCTGTACCATTACGCATATACTGGTTATCTGCCATCTGATGCTCGTAATTGATACCTGCAAGCAATTTATGATTACCAAAATAGTAAGTTACATCATCTTTGATATTCCAAACATTATTATGAACAGCATTGTTATAAGTAAAGAGCTCATAACCTAATGACATATAAGCATCACCATCCTTCAATATATCGATGAATGGGAAAATGTCTGAGTTAGTATCACGAAGATCATCAAGTTTAGAGTATGTTACTAATAACTGGTTAGATAAATTCTCTGTGAAACGGCTATTTAAATCGAGAGAGAAAGAGTGTACCAAACCATCCTTAGCATACATGGTATTAGCAAAACCCATAGAATAAGCACCAAAACGATCGTTTGTTGCAGTGGTACCACCATCCATAGAAGTTCTTGTAACTACCGACCAACTGCGATTTTTGGTATAATTATAACGGAGAGCTAAGTGATGCTTACTATTAATATTCCAATCTAAACGAGCCAACAACTTGTAGTTATCTTCATCAGCAGGGAAATCCTTATAAGAACCTGTTTCATAACCATATTTATTCAAAACATAGTCATGAACTTTCTGCATATCAGATGCTGTTGTACGAGATATATACTCATCTGCACTTGCAGTTTCACCTTCTTCAGCTGCGCGCCATGAATTAGCCTGTGTAGGTTTCTTTACCATTTCACCATTTACGAAGAAGAAAAGCTTATCCTTAATAATAGGACCACCTAATGTAAAGCCATAAGTCGTAGTACGATCTTTATCACGAGAAGCAGTTACGATATCACCGTCAACAACATCACCACGCATATTTTCATTCTGATGGTAAATATAAGCAGTACCCTTGAATGTATTAGTACCACTCTTAGTAACAGCATTTACACCACCACCAATAAAATTAGTCTGGCGAACATCGAATGGAGATACTACAACCTGCATTTCCTCAATAGCATCGATAGAAATCGGGTTACCACCACCAGGGAGTGAACTACTTAATCCAAAGTTATTGTTGAAGTCTGCTCCATCTACTGTGAAATTAGCAGTACGACCATCAGCACCACCGAATGTCATGCCATTACCACCATAAGGAGACAAACGAGTAAAGTCTGTGATAGAACGAGAAACAGTAGGCATGTTCTGCATCATCTTGTTATCGATGTTTGTTGAAGCACCAGTCTTAGCGGTTGTAAACTTAGTCGCCTTAGCAGTTACAACAACTTCACCAAGTTCTTTTGCATCCTCAGAGAGAGAAACATTAACATTAGATGTTTCTGCCAACTGAAGCTTTACATTTTTCACAACTTTTGTTTCATAACCAATATAACTAACTTTAATTTCGTAAGGCCCACCTGGACGCATACCATTAATAGTATACATACCTTTGGTGTTAGTTACCGCCTGGTACTTAGTACCTGAAGGGGTATGAATGGCTTCAATTGTAGCACCAATAACATCTTCGTTATCCGCAACTACCCTACCACTCAAACTAGAAGTCGTGATTTGAGCCATGACAGAAGTCGCAAAGACCATCATCATGACAATCAGAAAAACCAATTTTTTCTGCATAGGAAAAATAAAATTTAATTAACAATTTTGGGAAATATTATCCCTTTTTACCACATTACGGTGCAAAATTAACTAAATTTTCTAACATATGTGTTATAAAATGATGAAAAGTGTAGATTTATATAAAAAAAAAGCCTCTGGTGATATATATTTAATTCACCAAAGGCTTTTTTATAAACATGCCATTAATCATGAACTACATTACTCAAAAACTTCGTCTATATCATTACCAATATTATTATCCTGTTTAAGACATGGATTATATTCATCAGGTATATCAAATTTAGATTGTGAATTATACCCAAGAGAAATATCAGCATAAACCTTTTTCATGAAGATAGCCCAAATAGGAAGCGCTGAAGAAGCACCTTGCCCCAACTGCATATTATCAAAATGAATATCACGGTCTTCACCTCCGACCCACACTCCACTAACCAATTCAGGAGTGAACCCCATGAACCAGCCATCACTATTACGATTAGTTGTACCTGTCTTAGCACCAATCTGTCCATCGAAATGATATTTATATCTCAGTCGACCAGCAGTACCACCATCTACTACCCCCTGCAGTAGAACTAGCATTTTGTTTGCACAGTCTGCACTAATGACCTCATTCATTCGAGGTTGAAAACTAGTAATAACATTACCTTCATTATCCTCGATTCGGGTTACAAACATAGGAGCTGTTCGTATACCATGATTAGCAAAGGCTGAATATGCACTGACCATTTCAGCCACAGATACTTCACAAGGTCCAAGACACAAAGACATAGAAGGATGAATATCCGGATTATTTATACCATAGTCATGGAGCAAACCTACAAACTGTTGAGGACTTAACTTGCTCATCAGATATGCAGAAATCCAGTTATTAGACTGTGCGAGGCCCCATTTTAAGGTAACCATTTGCCCATAACGACTATGGCTCGTATTACGAGGAGTCCAAGGCTGTCCCGCAACCATATATGTCTGTTGCCTGTTTGGAGCCAAATCACAAGGAGAAAAGCCATTTTCCATTGCCAACGAATATAAGAACGGCTTAATTGTAGAACCGACCTGTCTTCGACCCCCTGTTACCATATCATACATGAAATGGCTATAATCCAACCCTCCTACATATGCTTTAACAGCACCCGTTTTAGGATCCATACTCATAAAACCCGAACGCAAGAAAGACTTATAATACCTAATACTATCCAATGGTGTCATAGAAGTATCAATATCACCATGGTAAGTAAATATCGTCATATCTGTACGTGTACGGAACGCCTCACGTATATCCTCTTCAGATGCACCGTTAGCTTTCATATTACGATAGCGCTCACTTTGACGAACTGAACGAGCCAAAATATCACGAACCTGCTGAGAAGTTAGTTGATCTGTAAAAGGAGCATTAGCTTTCTTACGATTTTCCTTATTAAATGCTGGTTGCAGATTGAGAGCCACATGCTGATAAACAGCTTCTTCAGCATAACGTTGCATTCGAGAATTAATCGTAGTATAAACCTTCAAGCCATCAGAGTAAACGTTATATGGACTTCCATCCTTTTTAAAGTTTTTGTTACACCATCCATATAATGGATCTGAAGCCCATGCTATCGAATCAATAACATACTGGCGCTTATTCCAAGAAGGATAATCTGCACGATCAGGCATTTTAGCCATCATATACTGTCGTAGAAATTCACGGAAATAAGTTGCAGCCCCATCCTTATGATCAGTACGATGAAAATTGAGTGTTAACGGCTCACTCACCAGTTGATCATATTCTAGAGAAGACAAATAATGGGATTTAACCATCTGTCCCAACACCACATTTCTTCGCTCACGACAACGATCAGGATATCTGACAGGGTTAAAGAAAGAAGGGTTTTTACAGAGACCTACGAGAGTAGCAGCCTCTACAATAGAAAGATCTTTAGGCTCTTTATTAAAATAGGTATTAGCCGCCGTTTTAATACCCACAGCATTATGCAAGAAATCAAAATAATTAAGATAAAGAGCAATAATTTCCTCCTTCGTATAACACCTTTCAAGTTTTACTGCAATTACCCATTCTATCGGCTTCTGAAGAAGACGCTCCAAAGTACTCTGAGCAGTAGAAGAATACAATTGTTTTGCTAGCTGCTGAGTAATCGTAGAGCCACCACCTGCACTTTTTTGACCAAGAATACCTCGCTTAACAACAGCTCGGCTTAAAGCAATAAAATCAATTCCAGAATGCTCATAAAAACGCTCATCCTCTGTAGCAACCAGAGCATGTACTAGATTAGGAGAAATCTTACTATAAGGAATAACTATACGATTTTCCTTATTTAAATTCCAAGTACCCATAACCTTACCATCAGAAGAATAAACCTGAGTAGCATAGCGGTTAATCGGATTCTGTAAATCTTCAATGTCAGGCATATAACCAATCCAGCCGTTCCATATAGCTGTAAAAGCACCTGCTGAAAATAATATCACGATGATAAGACCTCCCCAAAGAAAGTGTATAAAAGCTTTTCTCATCAGTAAATTTCATATTTATCGTTGCAAAAGTACAACTTTATTCGCAAAAATCTCTCATAAATCAAAAATTATAACTATCTTCGCAGTCGAATTCGAAACAATCAAATCAAAATATAAATGGAAAATCATCATTTTGTGACGATTGCCGACCTTTCTAAAGAGAAAATCATGTATCTTTTAGAGATGGCGCATGAGTTCGAAAATCACCCAGACAGGGAATTATTGAAGGGAAAAGTAGTAGCAACTCTTTTCTTTGAACCATCCACCCGTACTCAACTCTCTTTCCAAACTGCTGCCAATAGACTTGGTGCTAGAGTTATTGGCTTCTCTGATGCCAAAACATCAAGTACAACAAAAGGAGAGACTCTTAAAGACACGATTCTCATGGTCAGCAATTATGCCGATGTTATTGCAATGAGGCATCACATAGAAGGAGCGGCACAATATGCCAGCGAAATTGCCCCTATCCCTATTATCAATGCAGGAGACGGCGCTCACATGCACCCTTCACAATGTTTACTCGACCTCTACTCTATTCAAAAAACACAAGGCACACTAGAAAACCTAAATATCTATTTGGTAGGAGACTTGAAATACGGTCGCACAGTTCACTCTCTTATTACCGCAATGCGACACTTCAACCCAACTTTTCACTTTATCGCTCCAAAAGAATTAGCTATGCCTAATGAGTACAAACTGTACTGCAAAAAGCATGGTATCAAATATGTAGAGCATACTGCTTTCAATGAAAAGATTATTGCTGATGCTGATATTCTCTATATGACTCGTGTACAAAAAGAGCGTTTCAGCGACTTGATGGAATATGAAAGGGTTAAAAATACCTATAGACTCACTAACGAAACTCTGAAAAATGCAAAACCTAATCTTAAGGTAATGCACCCACTTCCACGAGTTAATGAAATTGCATACGAAGTAGACGAAAATCCACATGCATACTATATCCAACAAGCTAAGAATGGACTTTATGCACGTGAAGCCATTTTCTCTTATTGCCTTGGAATTACACTTGACGATGTGAAAAACGACAAGACTATTATTACTAGCAAATTCTAAACACGAAACAAATGGCAAAAAAAGAAATGCTTGTTGCCGCTATTGAAAACGGCACAGTTATCGACCATATTCCTGCAGAAAAGACTTATCAAGTAGCCAACCTGTTACACCTACAGGACTTAAGAACACCTGTTACCATCGGTTATAATTATCGTAGTAAGAAACTGGTTACCAAAGGTATTATCAAGGTGTCTAACAAATTTTTCAATGACGAAGAAATCAATCGACTCAGTGTTGTCGCTCCTAACATCATCCTGAGTATTATAAAAGACTACGAGGTGGTAGAGAAGAAAAAGGTAGAAACACCAGACGAATTGCGGGGCATTGTAAAATGTAATAATCCTAAATGCATTACCAACAATGAACCTATGCAAACAGTATTTAATGTCGTTGATAAGGAACATGGTATTTTGAAATGTAGATATTGTGACAAAGAACAACAAATAGAAAATGTAGAACTACTATAATCTACAAACATTAGCAATGCATTAGTTCCAAATTGTTAAAAATATCACAAGAAAAGTTTGGAAATGATATTAAATTTGCGTACTTTTGCAGAAAAATTTATCGTAAAAGGATTTTTAACATCAAAATAACACCTGAAAATGAGAAGAGATCAAGAAATTTTTGACCTTATTGAGAATGAACATCAGCGACAGCTGAAAGGTATGGAGCTGATTGCTTCTGAAAACTTCGTTAGTGATGAAGTCATGGCTGCAATGGGTTCTTATCTGACCAACAAATATGCAGAAGGCCTTCCTGGAAAAAGATATTATGGTGGCTGTCAAGTTGTTGACCAAGTAGAAGATTTAGCACGCGAACGTGTAAAAAAAGTATTTGGAGCAGAATTTGCAAATGTACAACCACACTCTGGCGCACAAGCAAATGCAGCTGTACTCTTGGCCGTATTAAATCCAGGTGACACTTTCATGGGTCTCGATCTCGACCAGGGTGGTCATCTTTCTCATGGTAGTAGCGTAAATACATCAGGTTTACTTTATAACCCTATCGGTTATACCCTTAACAAGGAAACTGGTCGTGTAGATTACGATGAAATGGAAAGACTTGCTTTAGAGAACAAGCCAAAATTAATAATCGGTGGTGGTTCTGCTTATAGTCGCGAATGGGACTATGAGCGTATGAGAAAAATCGCCGATGAAGTTGGCGCTTTATTAATGATTGATATGGCTCACCCTGCAGGTCTCATCGCTGCTGGTTTATTGAAAAATCCACTGAAATATGCCGATATCGTAACAACAACTACCCACAAGACACTTCGAGGTCCTCGTGGTGGTGTTATTCTTATGGGGAAAGATTTTGATAACCCTTGGGGTAAAACAACCAAAAAGGGTGAATTAAAGAAGATGAGCACACTGCTTAACTCTGCTGTATTCCCTGGCACACAAGGTGGTCCACTAGAACACGTCATTGCAGCAAAAGCTGTAGCATTCGGCGAGAATCTCGCTCCGTCTTGGAAAGAGTATGCAACACAAGTACAAAAGAATGCTGCCGTACTCGCACAAGACTTGATTGATAAGGGCTTTGCCATCGTAAGCGGTGGCACTGACAACCACTCCATGTTGCTAGACCTTCGTCCTAAATACCCAGAATTAACTGGTAAAGTAGCAGAAAATGCGCTTGTATCAGCAGATATCACTGTAAACAAGAACAAGGTTCCATACGATGAGCGTTCAGCTTTCCAGACATCAGGTATCCGTTTAGGAACAGCTGCTATGACTACCCGTGGTGCTAAAGAAGATATGATGCATCTTATAGCAGACCTTATAGACGAAGTATTGAAAGATCCAGAAAACGATCAGGTTATTGCCAAAGTTCGTGCAAAAGTTAACGAAACGATGAAAGATTATCCTTTATTTGCATATTAATTAACATTGCAAAGAACTAAAATAAAAGGTGCATATCATAGCGATATGCACCTTTTATTTTAAACAAATTATTCCTAATTCACAGTGATATGAAAACAACCCTGATTTACTTCATATTTTATAAGACATCGCTTATTCTCTCTCATATCACGAAGCACCTCACTTAAGACCCATTTTAAGGTATCGTTCGTTACCCGACGTCTTTTTTCACCTGGAGCCTCAACTGTAACATAACGGTTATAACACAAATCGAAAGTAGTACCATACATATGACAACTATTCTGGGTAGCATTACCATTATGTGTTCGTAACTTCGCGACATCAGCCTTACTGCGCAAAACACTCGTAACAATAATTTTATGCAAAGGAATGCCTTTTATCATAAGACTATCATAATAAGCTTTACCTATATCCTGCAAAAGCACTGAAGCTCTAGGCACAAGATAAGGAATAGAACTATGAAGTTTATCAATATAAAAATAAGGATTACTTCCTACATAAACTAGACCAGATTTCTTATTCATTGCATCCTGGCGATCTGCAATCGGTTTTACCCCCCATTTTTGTGCAGCAATTAACTGCACATCATTTTGATCAGGAAAGGTGTTACCAAAATGAGGAACACTAAATATACGATGCTGTGCTAAAGAACCATCAGAATTATAAAAAACAGAAGAATGTATACTATCTGCAAGAGACTCCCTATTCTTCACATCATCTGGAATATTACTTAAACTATCCGACAAAGCATAAGCCACAGAATCACTTGACAAAGAATCAATATTATCTTTCGTTTGTATGGGCGACTTGGCCACATCAGGAGCAAAACATCGAACCAACGATAACAATAGTACCGATACCCCAAATCCAAGGATATATTGTCTTTTAGATATTTTTTTCATACATTTCGATTAGAGTTTACAAAAATACTAAAAACAAAAGAAAGACCACTCCCAAAAGCCATATTTTTATTAAAATTATTATTTTACTCATTAAGGATTTAATTTTGTTTGGTACATTCAAGCGTTTTTTGTAATTTTGCAAAGAATATAATAACAAGCAAAGTATTTAAATACATTGATAGAGAAGCATATCGTTTTAGAGGATATCGACCCTGTAATATTTTATGGGGTGAATAATTGTCACTTGCAGATGCTCAAGTCCCTATATCCAAAACTGAGAATCGTAGCAAGAGATAACATTGTGCGCGTTTTAGGCGATGAACTTGATATTGCAAAAGTAGAAGAAGACATTGAGAAATTACGCAAGCACGTACTAAAATACAATTCTATAAGTGACGAGGACATTCTGGATATTGTAAAAGGCAAGGAAACAAAGGCCGATGCAGTTAAGGATGTACTCGTTTATAGTATCTCTGGTCGTCCTATAAAAAGCAGGAGCGAAAATCAGCAGAAGCTTATTGACTCTTTTGAAAAGAATGACATGACATTTGCTGTAGGCCCAGCCGGTACGGGAAAAACATATTTAAGTATAGCTCTTGCTGTAAAAGCATTAAAGGAAAAAACCGCCAAAAAGATTATCTTATCACGCCCAGCTGTAGAAGCTGGAGAAAAACTTGGATTCTTGCCTGGCGACATGAAAGATAAGATAGACCCTTATCTTCAACCACTTTACGATGCACTAGAAGATATGCTACCAGCAACGAGACTACAAGACTTAATGGAGAAACATATCATTCAGATTGCTCCTCTAGCATTTATGCGTGGCCGAACTCTGAGTGATGCCGTTGTTATCTTGGACGAAGCTCAAAATACCACCCCTCAGCAAATCAGAATGTTTCTTACTCGCATGGGATGGAATAGTAAAATGATCATTACTGGTGACATGACCCAGATTGACCTTCCAAGAGAACAAAAAAGTGGCCTAAAAGAAGCACTTAAAATTCTAAATGGAGTGGATGGAATCTCAGTCATTCATTTAGGACAAAAAGACATAGTACGTCATAAGTTAGTAACTCGAATCGTCAACGCTTATGATGCGTATGACAAAAAAATAGAAGCAATCCAAAAAGCTAAAAAGGAGGCCAAATCCTCAAAAGAAGAATTAGGAACTCCTTATATCGATGAAGAAGTTAAGTCAATCAATTAATATTATTAAATTTTAGAATGAAAGCATTAACTAAAACCGATTTCCATTTCGATGGACAGAAAAGTGTTTACCACGGTAAAGTACGTGATGTATATGACATCAACGACGACCTCATAGTAATGGTCGCTACCGACAGAATTTCAGCTTTTGATGTTGTTCTGCCAAAAGGTATTCCTTTCAAAGGACAGGTTTTAAACCAAATTGCAGCTCAATTTCTTGATGCCACAAGCGACATCTGTCCAAACTGGAAATTAGCGACCCCAGACCCTATGGTAACAGTAGGTGTAAAGTGCGAAGGTTTCCGTGTCGAAATGATTATCCGTTCTATCCTGACAGGTAGTGCTTGGAGAGCCTATAAAGAAGGCTGCCGTGAAATTTGTGGTGTTAAATTGCCAGAAGGAATGAAAGAAAACCAACGCTTCCCTGAGCCAATCATAACTCCAACTACAAAGGCTGACGAGGGTCATGATATGAACATCTCTAAAGAAGAAATTATTGCACAAGGAATTGTTAGTGCTGAAGACTATGCAGTTATTGAAGACTGGACTAGAAAACTATTCCAGCGCGGTCAGGAAATTGCTGCAAAACGCGGATTGATTCTAGTCGACACAAAATATGAATTTGGTAAGAAAGGTGATCAGATATATCTTATTGATGAGATTCATACACCAGACTCAAGCCGTTACTTCTATGCAGATGGCTATGAAGAAAAATTCGAAAAAGGTCTACCACAAAAGCAGCTTTCAAAGGAATTTGTACGCCAATGGCTCATCGAACATAACTTTATGAATGAACCTGGTCAGCAAATGCCTGAAATTACAGATGAATACGCAGAAAGCGTAAGCGAAAGATATATTGAACTTTACGAGAACATCGTGGGTGAGAAATTTGATAAAGCTGTTGAAGAAGGTGATATCGCTAGTCGCATCGAAAAGAATGTAAAAGCATATCTAGCAACAAGAAAATAAGAAACATGTACAATCAGGAAAAGATAAAGCCCTATAATAGTGAAGGTGAAAAAGGTAAACAAGTAGAGCAAATGTTTGATCATATTGCTCCACATTATGATACTCTAAATCACCATCTTTCCTGGAATATCGATAAAGGATGGAGGAAGAAAGCTATTCAGCAGCTTTCTCCCTTCAAACCTCAAAAAATTTTGGATATAGCTACAGGTACAGGTGACTTTGCAATTTTGGCAGCTAAAATGCTACAACCCAAACAACTGATTGGTGTAGATATTTCAGAAGGCATGATGGCTATCGGCCATAAAAAAGTAAGTCAACAACAATTAGAACATATTATTTCTTTTCAGAAAGAAGATTGCTTAAATTTATCATTTGAAGATAATACATTTGATGCAGTTACAGCAGCCTTTGGAATTCGAAATTTTCAAAATTTGGATCAAGGATTAAAAGAGATGTGTCGTGTTCTTAAAAAGGGAGGACACCTTAGCATTGTTGAATTAACAGAGCCTGTATCCTTCCCGATGCACCAACTTTTCAGAATATATTCACACACATTTTTGCCTCTATATGGAAAAATGCTATCTAAAGATGACAGTGCATACAGTTATTTAACAGCCACAATAGAAGCATTCCCAGAAGGAGAAGAAATGATGGGTATATTCAAAAAAGCAGGTTTTACCAAAGTGAGTTTTAAACGTCTTACTTTCGGAATCTGCACCATGTATTTTGCAACCAAATAAACTAAAAGTATGGACAAATATGGACTAATAGGATTTCCACTAGGACATTCCTTTTCGAAAAATTATTTCAATCAGAAATTTGCTGATGAAAATATTGACGCAGAGTATGCCAACTATGAGATTCCAAACATTGAGAATCTATCAGAAGTTCTAGATTTAAATCCAGAACTAAAAGGTCTTAATGTAACCATACCATATAAAGAAAAGGTTATCAGCTATCTAGACAATATAAGCCCAGAAGCAAGAGCAATAGGTGCTGTTAATGTGATTCGTATAACACATAAAGGAAAAGATACAATATTAAAAGGGTTCAACAGTGATGTTATTGGATTCACAAGAAGTATAGAACCTCTTATTAAGCCCCATCACAAAAAGGCATTGATACTAGGAACAGGAGGAGCTTCAAAAGCCATTAATTATGGTCTGAAATCATTAGGCTTAGAAACCGTTTTTGTAAGTCGATACGAACGCCCTGGTACTATTCAATATCAAAATATAACTCCTGAGATTATTAAAGAATATAATGTCATTGTAAATTGTACTCCTTGTGGCATGTATCCAAACGTTGACGAATGTCCTGACATTCCATATGATGCGCTAAACGACAAATGTCTTTTATACGATCTACTTTACAATCCTGACGAAACACTCTTTATGAAAAAAGGAGCAGCCAAAGGAGCTGTAGTAAAGAATGGACTTGAGATGCTTCTTCTACAGGCATTTGCAAGTTGGGAATTTTGGAATGGCAAAGAACAAGAGTAAACGTTAAATCAAAAATTAAAGAAATTAACATGAGTAATTCAAATCGCTATATGATGCGTGGCGTTAGCGCGGCTAAAGAAGATGTTCATAACGCCATCAAAAACATAGATAAGGGTATTTTCCCACAAGCATTCTGCAAAATCATTCCAGATGTATTAGGTGGCGATCCCGAATATTGTAACATCATGCATGCAGATGGTGCAGGTACCAAATCTTCACTTGCATATATGTACTGGAAAGAAACAGGTGATCTGAGTGTGTGGAAAGGTATCGCACAAGATGCCATCGTAATGAATACGGATGACCTTTTATGTGTGGGAGCTGTTGATAATATCTTAGTATCGAGCACAATTGGTCGAAATAAAATGCTAGTACCTGGTGAAGTCATTTCTGCCATTATTAATGGTACAGACGAACTCTTAGCACAAATGCGAGAAATGGGAATTGGCATTTATCCTACAGGCGGTGAAACCGCTGACGTTGGTGATTTAGTAAGAACCATCATTGTCGACTCTACAGTTACCTGCCGAATGAAAAGAAGCGATGTTATCAACAATGCCAACATTCAACCTGGCGATGTTATTGTAGGTCTCAGTTCTACAGGACAAGCGACATATGAGACAAGATATAATGGCGGTATGGGAAGCAATGGTCTAACTAGCGCACGTCATGATGTATTTGCCAAATATTTAGCTGAAAAATTCCCTGAAAGTTTTGACCATGCTGTACCAAACGAATTAGTATACAGTGGAAAATACAAATTGACAGATCAAGTTGATGGTGTTTCTGTCGATGCAGGTCAATTAGTACTTTCACCAACTCGCACTTATGCACCAGTTATCAAGAAACTGTTAGACGAATTACGACCAGAAATTCATGGTATGGTACATTGCACAGGTGGTGCACAGACTAAAGTACTTCACTTCGTTGGAGAAAATTGCAAAGTTATCAAAGACAACATGTTCCCAGTTCCACCACTATTCCAAGTTATTCATGACTGTAGCGGAACAGACTGGAAAGAAATGTATCAGGTATTTAATATGGGACACCGTATGGAAATCTATGTAAAACCTGATGTAGCAGAAAAAGTTATTGCCATTAGCAAAAACTTTAACATTGACGCTCAGGTAGTAGGCCATATTGAAGAAGGTCCACGCAGCCTGACCATCAAATCTGAATTCGGAGAATTCAATTATTAAATATATAATATGCCAGAGAATAATAGCATACTAGAGAAATTGGAAGGTCTTGAGAGTCGATTTGAAGAAGTATCGACCCTCATAACCGACCCATCGGTCATTGCAGACCAGCCAAGATTTGTCAAGCTCACTAAAGAGTATAAGGATTTAAGTGATATCATGGATGCCCGCAAAAGATACATTGCGTGTTTGAATTCCATCAAAGAAGCTAAAGATATCCTTGCAAATGAGAGTGATCCTGACATGAAGGAGATGGCTCGTGAGGAGTTGTCTGAGAACGAGGCTCTACAGCCTAAGTTGGAAGAAGAAATCAAAATTGCCCTAGTTCCAAAAGATCCAGAAGATGCAAAAAATGTACAAATGGAGATTAGAGCTGGTGCCGGTGGAGATGAAGCAGCTCTCTTTGCTGGTGATCTATTCAACATGTACAAGAAATATTGCGATAAAAGGGGCTGGACACTAAGCATTACCTCTACATCAGAAGGCGCCGTGGGTGGATTTAAAGAAATCGACTGTGCTATTAGTGGAGACAATGTATATGGAGTATTGAAATATGAATCTGGCGTACACCGAGTTCAACGCGTACCTGCAACAGAAACGCAAGGACGTATGCATACCAGTGCTGCCACCGTTGCCGTTTTACCAGAAGCTGATAAATTTGAAGTCAACATTAATGAGGGTGACATCAAATGGGACACTTTCCGCAGTTCAGGAGCAGGTGGTCAGAATGTCAACAAAGTTGAATCTGGTGTGCGATTAAGATATCCTTGGAAAAATCCAAATACAGGTGAAATCGAAGAAATTCTGATAGAATGTACAGAAACTCGAGACCAACCTAAGAACAAAGAACGTGCCCTAAGTAGACTTTACACGTATATCTACGACCACGAACACCAAAAATATCTGGATGACATTTCTAGTCGTAGAAAGAGTCTTGTATCAACTGGTGACCGTTCTGCCAAAATTAGAACTTACAACTTCCCTCAAGGTCGTGTAACCGATCATCGAATTGGTTATACTACCCATGACTTGCAAGGTTTCCTTAATGGCGATATTCAAGACATGATCGACGCATTGACAGTAGCGGAAAATGCAGAAAAGATGAAGGAAAATGAACTATAAGAATTATGAATAGAGAGCAGCTCATTAAACAGATATTTACGAAAAAGAGTTTTTTGTGCGTGGGGTTAGATACCGACCTGAACAAGATGCCTGAATGCATAAAAAATTCTGAAGATCCTATTTTTGCCTTCAATAAGGCAATTATAGATGCGACAGCGCCATACTGTGTATCCTACAAACCCAACCTTGCTTTTTACGAATGCTATGGATTAAAGGGGTTAGCCTCTTTTGAAAAAACGATTTCATATCTCAAAAAATTCTATCCAGAGCATCTCATTATTGCTGATGCAAAAAGGGGAGATATAGGCAACACATCTGCGATGTATGCAAAAACCTTCTTTGACGAATACAATGTGGATGCCCTGACCGTAGCACCTTATATGGGTGAAGACAGCATTACCCCATTCCTTGAGTATGACAACAAATGGGTAATCGTGTTAGCTCTTACAAGCAACAAAGGAAGTCATGATTTTCAATTAACACAAGATCAGAATGGTGAAAGACTATTCGAAAAAGTACTTCGTAGAACACAAGATTGGGGAACAATCGAAAACATGATGTACGTAGTCGGAGCTACTCAAGGAGAAATGTTTAAGGACATTCGCAAATGCGCCCCACAGCATTTCCTTCTTGTACCAGGTGTAGGTGCTCAAGGAGGAAGCCTTCAAGACGTTTGTAAATATGGTATGAATAAAGACTGTGGTCTACTTGTAAATTCCTCACGTGGCATTATCTATGCAAGCAAAGATGAAAATTTTGCAGAAGCCGCAGCAGAAAAGGCTAAAGAACTTCAAAAAGAAATGGCAATAGAACTAGAGAAAATTATAAAATAACAATTTTTCTTACATAAAACGCTAAAACAGCTACGTAAAAACTGTAATTATTCAGTATTTTAAGTAGCTGTTTTCTATTTATTTAAAAACATGTAGAAAACAAAAAAAAGTAAATAAATAGCTTGTTAACCATGTATCTGAATTAATTTTGCTATATTTGCAAAAATAATTCAATCAAAAACAAAATGGAATTTACTGCAAAACAAATAGCCCAGTTTATACAGGGCCGAGTTGAAGGTGACGAGAATGCCAGCATAAATACGTTTGCGAAAATAGAAGAAGGCGTTCCAGGAGCGATTTCTTTTCTTTCTAATCCGAAATATATTCAATACATATACGACACTAAATCAAGTGTTGTCTTAATAGATGAGTCTTTAAATCTGGAAAAGCCAGTAACAACTACATTAATTCGAGTTAAAGATTCACGTGATAGTGTTGCAAAACTTTTACAACTATATGCAGCAGCTGTCAACCCTCCTAAGCAAGGAATTGCTGATAACGCATATATTTCTCCAAAAGCAAAAATTGGAAAAGATGTTTACATCGGTCCATTTGCCGTAATTAGCGATGGAGTAGAAATTGGAGATGGATGCCAAATCTATCCACACGCAGTAATTGGAGAGAATACCAAATTAGGCAATAAATGTATTATATATCCAAACGTTACCATCTATCACAACTGTAAACTGGGTAATAACGTTATTCTTCATGCTGGTTGTGTAATCGGTGCTGACGGATTCGGATTTGCACCAAATCCTGAAGCAAACCGATATGATAAAATTCCACAGATTGGTATCGTTACAATTGAAGATGATGTAGAAATTGGAGCAAACACATGTGTAGACCGTTCTACAATGGGTAGCACATATATCCGTAAGGGTGTAAAGCTCGACAATCTTGTCCAAATCGCTCACAACGATGATATTGGAGAAAATACTGTTATGTCTGCTCAAGTAGGCATTGCCGGTTCAACTAAAGTTGGACAATGGTGTATGTTTGGTGGGCAAGTTGGTGTAGCCGGACATATTACCATTGGAAATAAGGTATTCCTTGGCGCACAAAGTGGTGCACCTGGTAGCATCAAGGATAATCAAAGTCTCATAGGAACTCCACCTATGGAGAAAATTCCATATTTCAAAGCTCACGCATTGATGAATAAACTACCGGATATGTATAAAGAAATCCACAGTTTACAGAAAGAAATAGAAGAACTTAAAAAGAACCAAAAATAAAAGAATAATTTATGTCTAAACAGAGAACTCTGAAAGGAAGCTTTTCCTTGTATGGAAAAGGTTTACATACTGGTTTGAGCCTTACTGTTACATTCAACCCGGCTCCAGAGAACACAGGATATAAAATACAGCGAATAGACGTAGAAGGACAACCTGTAATCGATGCTATTGCAGACAACGTGGTAGATACCCAACGTGGTACCGTTGTAGCCAAAGGCGATATACGAGTTTCTACCATAGAACATGGAATGTCTGCTCTCTATGCATTAGGGATAGATAACTGTTTAATTCAGGTAAATGGTCCAGAATTTCCTATTTTAGATGGTTCTGCTGACATGTATGTCAAGAAAATCCAAGAAATAGGTATTGCAGAACAAAATGCAGAAAAAGACTATTATATCATCCGACACAAAATAGAAATAAAGGATGACAATACAGGATCTACTATCACCATTCTTCCTGATGATGATTTTAGCATAACAGCCATGTGCTCTTTCAATTCAAAGTTCATCAATAGCCAATTTGCGACTTTGGATAACATGGAAGATTACGCCAAGGAAATTTCCCCTGCAAGAACATTTGTCTTTGTAAGAGATATAGTTCCTCTTTTAGAAGCAAACCTAATTAAAGGTGGAGATTTGGATAATGCCATCGTTATTTATGAACAAGAAGTTTCACAAGAGAAATTAGATCAACTAGCAGATGTTCTCAAGGTAGCTCGTATGGATGCAAAAAAAATCGGCTACATACAGCACAAACCACTCATGTGGGAAAATGAATGCACAAGACATAAGCTGCTCGACATCATCGGCGATATGGCTCTGATAGGTAAGCCTATCAAGGGAAGAATCATTGCAACACGTCCAGGTCACACAATAAATAATAAGTTTGCACGCCAAATGCGCAAGGAGATTCGTAAGCACGAAATTCAAGCGCCAATTTACGATCCAAACGAAAAGCCTATCATGGATAATATTCGTATTCGCGAATTACTTCCACACCGCTACCCTATGCAGTTAATCGATAAAGTAACAGCCATGGGACCAACAAGCATCGTAGGTGTTAAGAATGTAACAGCGAACGAACCATTTTTCCAAGGCCACTTTCCACAGGAACCAGTCATGCCAGGTGTACTTCAAATAGAAGCTATGGCACAATGTGGAGGTCTATTGGTACTGAACCAACTTGAAGAACCTGAAAAATGGTCAACCTATTTTATGAAAATAGATGATGTCAAATTCCGTCGCAAAGTAGTACCAGGTGATACTCTATTATTTAAAGTGGAATTACTAAATCCTGTTCGACATGGCATTAGTTCCATGAAAGGATATATGTTCGTAGGAGACCAAGTAGTTTCTGAAGCAACATTTACTGCACAAATAGTCAAAAACAAATAACGAGATGAATCAAATTAGTCCTTTAGCCTTCGTACACCCAGAAGCGAAATTGGGAGATAATAATATTATCGGCCCATTCTGCTATATCGATAAGAATACAGTTATAGGCGACAATAATATTCTACAAAATAGTGTTACCATAAATTATGGGGCTCGCATTGGTAATGGAAATGAAATCTTTCCTGGCGCCAGCATTTCAACCAAGCCACAAGACTTGAAATTCAAAGGTGAAGAAACGATTTGTATTGTAGGAGACAATAACAGCATCCGCGAGAATGTTACCATATCTAGAGGTACTGCATCAAAAGGCAAAACTGTTGTTGGTAATAATAACCTATTAATGGAAAATATGCACGTTGCCCACGACTGTGTATTAGGCAACAATTGCATTATTGGAAACTCTACTAAATTTGCTGGTGAAGTAGAGATTGATGATAACGCTATAGTCAGCGCTTCTGTACTTTGCCATCAGTTTTGTAAAATAGGAAGTTATGTCATGATACAAGGTGGTAGTCGCTTTAGTATGGATATTCCGCCTTTTGTTATAGCAGGTAAAGAGCCAACACGCTATTGTGGCATTAATCTGGTAGGACTTCGCCGTCACGGCTTTAGCAAAGAACAGATTGACAATATCCATGAAGCTTACAGACTTTTATACTCTAAAGGGCTTCTGAAAGAAGGTATTGAAGAAATAAAAAAGAATCTCGAGTTAACCCCAGAGATTAACTATATTATTAATTTTGTATCTACCTCAAAAAGAGGAATAATAAGATAATTGTGAAAACACTTGTTGTTGTTTTAGGACCTACAGCTGTAGGCAAAACCGAATTGTGTCTGCAAATAGCCGAACACTTAAAAATTCCTATTATTAATGCAGACTCTAGACAGATTTTTGCAGAACTGCCAATAGGAACTGCAGCCCCTACCCTAGAACAACAACAACGTGTTAAACACTTTTTTGTTGGAAACCATCATATTCAAGACTATTATAGTGCAGCAATGTACGAAGAAGATGTCATAAATATGCTGCCAAAATTATTTCAAGTTCATAACCAAGCCTTACTTACGGGTGGTTCTATGATGTACATTGATGCCGTATGCAAAGGTATTGATGACATTCCTACAGTAGATGATCAAACGAGAAATTTACTAAAGACTAAATTAGAAGCTGAAGGTCTACCATCACTTGTAGAAGAACTAAAACGGCGTGATCCTGAGCATTGGGAAATTGTAGACAGGAATAATCCAAGACGAGTTGTACATGCATTAGAGATATGCTATATGACTGGAAAAACATATACTTCTTTCAGAAAAAATACAACTAAAAAGAGACCATTCAATATATTAAAAATTGGACTCAATCGAGCACGCGAAGAAATGTATACCAATATAAACCAACGCGTCTTGAACATGATGGAAAATGGCATGGAAGAAGAAGCACGTAAAGTATATCCATTTAAAGGCTTAAACTCACTTAATACAGTAGGATATAAAGAGCTATTTGATTATTTTGATGGCAAAATTTCCAAGGAAGAAGCTATTCTAAAAATACAAAGTAACACACGCAGGTATATGCGAAAGCAATTAACCTGGTTTAAAAGAGATGAAACTATCAAATGGTTTAATCCCGATAACAGTAAAGAAATCATAAATTATATCGATAGCAATATCTAAATATTAAATAATTAGGTAAATTTGCACGATATAAAAATATTCAAAATATGTTTGATAAAATAAAACGTTTTTTGCAATGGGCATGGGTAAAATTAAAAGCCTTTTGGCCATGGTATAAGGGTTTGTATGTTGGAAGAGCATGGTATACAAAATGCACTGTTGCATTTGCATCACTTATTGTATTCTTCTTTTTGTATCTAGGTGCCGTTGATATAAATTTTCTATGGCTATTCGGAAAGAGCCCAGGCTATTTTTCAGGCATTCTAAACCCACAAACCAATGAAGCCTCAGAAATATATAGTGCTGATGGTAAACTTATTGGTAAATACTTTAATGAGAATCGTTCTCCTGTAAAATATGAAGAAGTAAACCCTTATTTCTTCAAAGCACTTATTGATACCGAGGATGAAAGATTCTACAAGCACATGGGTATTGACCCTATTGGAATATTCGGTGCAGTAAAAGACGCCGTTCTTCATCACGATGGTCGTGGTGCATCAACGATTACACAGCAGCTTGCCAAAAATATGTTCCGGGTACGATCTCAATACTCTACAGGACTTTTGGGAAAAGTACCGGGATTGAAAATTCTAATTGTCAAGAGTAAAGAATGGATTATAGCAACCAAGCTAGAAACAGTATTCAGCAAAAAAGAAATCATTACGATGTATGCTAATACCGTTGACTTTGGTTCTAACTCTTATGGTATTAAGACTGCAGCTAAAACATATTTTAATACCACACCTAAGGAATTAAGCATAGATCAGGCTGCTATATTAGTTGGAATGCTAAAAGCAACCAGCTATTACAATCCAAAAACAAATCCAGAAAATAGTCTCAAAAGAAGAAACACGGTTCTTATGAACATGGTTAATCATGGTGATTTAGACCGTGCACAAATGGAAACATTGTCAAAGATGCCTATTGACATGAAAGACTTCAAAGTCGAGGAGAACTACGATGGACAGGCTTTATATTTCAGAGAAGCAATATCAGACTATCTTAAGGATTGGTGCAATGAGAATGGCTACGATTTATATTCCAGTGGACTAAAGATATACACAACGATAGACACAAGGATGCAGAAATATGCTGAGGATGCTGCCAACAAGCAAATGAAAATCATTCAGCAAAATTTCGATAATCACTGGTCTATCAACAGAAAACAGGAAACAAACTGGATGAGGCAAGAACCATGGGTAGACGAAAATGGTAAAGTAATACCTAATTTTATTCAGCAGGTAGCAGAAAGACAACCTTTCTACAAAGAATTACTTGCTAAATATCCGAACAACCCTGATTCAGTAAACTACTACTATAAGGAATGGAAACATCCTGTAGAAGTTTTCGATTACAACAAAGGTAAAGTTACCAAAATCATGACATCAGAGGATTCTATCAAATATATGACATCCTTTATGCATTGTGCTATGGTAGCGATGGAACCACAAACTGGTGAAGTAAAAGCATGGGTAGGTGATATCAACTTTAAAACATGGAAATACGATAAAGCAACTGCTCAACGCCAACCAGGTTCGACTTTTAAACTATTTGTATATACCGAGGCAATGAACCAAGGATTAACACCTTGTGACAAACGCCGTGATGAATACATCTCTATGGAGGTATATGACAAGAAGAAACATGAAATGACTACCTGGACACCGGGAAATGCAAATGGGTCATTCTCGGGAGACTCTATGCCACTTAAGAGTGCATTTGCAAAGAGTATTAACTCCGTAGCTGTAAGACTAGGACAAGAGATGGGTATTAAGCGCATCATTGAAACCGCACAAAAAATGGGTGTCAAGAGTAAGCTTGATGAAGAACCATCATTAGCACTCGGTTCAAGCGACGTAAATCTTCTTGAAATGGTAAATGCCTATAGTGTTATAGCAGACAATGGCAAGCACCATGATCCTGTATTGGTAACCCGAATTGTAGATAAAGATGGAAATGAAGTTTATCAAGGTCCAACAACAGACGAACAAGTAATACCCTACAAGAGTGCTTTCCTTATGCAACAGTTGCTCCAAGGTGGTATGAAAGAGCCTGGAGGAACTTCACAAAGTCTATGGGGCTATGTTGGCTCATTTAAAGATACAGATTTCGGAGGGAAAACCGGTACATCAAATAATCACTCTGATGCATGGTTTATGTGTGTTAGTCCTAAAATTGTAGTTGGAGCTTGGGTAGGTGGCGAATATCGGTCTATTCACTTTAGAACCGGAGCCCTTGGACAAGGATCGAGGACAGCACTTCCAATCTGTGGGTATTTCATGCAGGCATTGCTCAAAGATCCAGAATTCCAAAAATATCATGGAAGATTTGACAAACCACACGATGAAGATATCACACGGGATATGTATGAATGCGCAAGCTATGTACCTACTGTAAAAAGAGATACTACCCGTATAGATACAACCATGACAACTGCTGAAGAAATTCTCTTGGATGAGAATGGAAATCCAATGATACAATCTACAGAAGAGAAATCTACGGGAGAAGAGGATAACTCAAGCAAAAGTTCATCAGTTCCCTCTATAAGCAAACCTAAAAAGAAAAAGGCAACTGAAGAACAAGTAAATTTTGATGATCTTTAAAATAATGGGCATCCTGCAATATACAGGATGCCTTATTTATAAGCATGGAAGAAGACAAGAAACAATTAGCTATACAAAATATAGATTTAGACAATCCTGAATTGCAAAAGGCACTTCAAATTATCAAATATACCCATCGCTCACTTTTCCTCACAGGAAAAGCAGGAACTGGTAAATCTACTTTTTTACGATATATCGCATCAACGACAAAGAAAAAACATATTATCCTTGCCCCCACGGGTATCGCAGCCATTAATGCAGGTGGGGTGACACTTCATAGCTTTTTTAAATTACCATTCCATCCTTTACTGCCTAATGACAGCAGATTTAGTAACCGAAACATAAAAGGCACGCTAAAATATAATAACGAGAAGAAAAAATTACTACAAGAAGTAGAACTTATCATTATTGACGAAATCAGTATGGTAAGAGCTGATATTATTGACTTTATTGATAAAGTACTGCGCATATACAGCAGAAATATGCGAGAGCCTTTTGGAGGGAAACAACTGTTATTAGTGGGAGACATATATCAACTGGAACCTGTAGTAAGAGAAGAAGATAGAAAATTACTAAATCCATTTTATACATCTGCCTTTTTCTTTGAAGCCAAAATATTTCAGCAAATGCAACTCGTAAGTATTGAGTTAACTAAAGTATACAGACAACAGGATCCCGTCTTCATTAATATTCTAGATCACATCAGAACGAGTGAAATATATTCTAAAGACTTAGATCTTTTAAACCAAAGGGTAAATGCTGAGCTGAATGAAGATGACAACAAACTATCAATTACACTGTCAACGAGAAGAGATACAGTTGACTATATCAACGAGAAAAAACTACAGGATCTTGAAGGTGAACCCATGCTCTTCAAAGGATATACAGAAGGAGAATTTCCACTAAATAGCCTACCGACACCTATAGAACTATATCTCAAACCTGGAGCTCAGATTATATTCATCAAAAATGATATAGATCACCAATATGTGAATGGAACACTGGGTACAATAGTAGGATTTGACGATTATGATGACCCAGATACAGCGAAACTATACATTGAAACAGAAGACGGAAATAGTGTAACTGTAGAAAGGACAACATGGAGCAATATGCGATACACTTTCAATCAAACAGAAAAGAAAATAGAAGAAGAAGAAATAGGAAGATACATTCAATACCCTATCCGATTAGCATGGGCTATAACAGTACACAAGAGCCAAGGACTTACCTTCAAACAAGTCAAGATCGATTTTACAGGTGGAGTCTTTGCTGGTGGACAAACATACGTTGCCCTATCGCGATGCACTAGCCTTGAAGGTATTAGCTTAAAAGAACCAATACGAAGAAATGAAGTATTTGTAAGACCTGAAGTAAAACAATTTGCCAAGAATTATAACAATAATAATATTATCAATACTGCCTTAATAGAAAGTAAGGCCGACTTAGAATATTTCAATGCTGTACAAGCTTTTAACCAAGGAGACATGCAAAAAGCGTTGGATAATTTCTTTCTAGCCATTCACAGTAGGTATGATATTGAAAAACCTGTTGCAAAACGATATATTAGAAGAAAACTAAATATTATTAATGAGTTAAAAGAAGAAAATAAAAGACTTAAAGAGCAACAAAAGAAACAGGAAGACTATCTGAAAAAATTAGCTGTAGAATATACTCTTCTCGGAAAAGAATGTGAAAAAGAAGGAATGGAAGATGCAGCTATCAACAATTATAAAAAAGCCATTGAACTTTATCCGTCAGCACCTGAAGCAAAAAGAAGACTGAAGAAACTAGA
Source organism: Segatella baroniae B14 (assembly GCF_022024235.1). GTDB lineage: Bacteria > Bacteroidota > Bacteroidia > Bacteroidales > Bacteroidaceae > Prevotella > Prevotella bryantii. Next base: position 289,740 of record NZ_CP091799.1, on the reverse strand, counting down.
GAAAAAAACGGGAAAATAAGATTTTATACCAAAATTAAAAGTTGATCGCACTACCATAAGGAAGCCTGCAAAAAAATAATTCTCTGCTTGAATATTATAAATCAAACAGAGAATTATATTTTGCCAGCTACTACTAGTGATGTTCTGGAACGATAGCAAGGTAAACTAAATCATGATCAGTATTATTCTCCATAAAATGAGAATGATTGATAGGACAATAATGCACTTGACCTGTTCTAACCTCTTCCACTGTATCATCATAATGAAAAGTAGCTATACCACTTATAACATAGACAATCTCACAATTTCCCTCATGAGTATGAAGCCCCGTACTAGCACCCGGACGTAAAGTAGAATACATTATCTTTACTTTGTCATCAACAAAATTACGTGTATCCAATGAACCCTTTCCACCCTTAAAGCCTACGAGATGAGCTTCAGCAATTTTATCAAAATCAATAATCATAATTGTGTTTCTAAAAATATAGGCAAATATACGAAAAAAGGCGGACATTTATTTTAAATAATCCACCTTTTTACATTATTTTTTGTAATTATCTACATCAATCTTTGCGGAACCATATATGCATGACCTTACGACGAATAGCAAAAATATTCATTATCGAAACAAGGATAAATAAAATACATCCTACAGTTAAAGCAGGTAACATATTACCATCTTCTATCTGAGGAAACAATGTTTCTATAATATTCATATAATAATCACGAACGAAATATAGTATAAGCCAAGCTATTAAAAGCACTGTAACGTTCAATCCTATTGTTAGAACTTGATAAGGCCTAGCCACAAGACTTGGACTAAATCCAATCATTAACAGGTTTTCTAGTTTTGACGAATTTTTCTGAACTAACAAATAGATACTTAACATCAATATATAAAAACTCAAAATAGAGATGACAAGTCCAACAACCATAACCATTGTTACCATCAAACGGAGAAAGTAGGTAGTCTTTTCTTGATTCATCTTTTCATCCTCTATCTCATAGCCTTTCTTACTCAAATATTCACCTATATGCTCATCAGCAGGATTATTGACATCCATTATCAAACGTGAAGGCTCACTATGACTATTTGGTGCAAAATAGCTATTACTCCAATCCATGAATGATTCTGGAACCAAAATCGTATTCAAGCGACTTGAAAAACCTATAACCTTACCCTTAAAAGATCGCTGATTGCCATTAGCATGAACAAACATTTCAAAATCGATCATACCTACTAACCCATCACTTAATTTTGGCAAGGAATGGCTTTGTGCAAATCCAAAATTATACATGGTAATATAAGCTCTTGGCAAGATGATAGGTACGACATCAGCACCTGCTGTATATTTCCATTCTTGAAGTGGAACATCAATAAACTCATCAGGAACAGCTTCAACAGGAATTTCCGAATTAAGAACATTGGTGCCATTCACACCCATATTAGCTGTGATTTTATATTCTGCAGATGTAAATTTGCCTACTTTCTTAACAAATTTCTGAGAAGACACATCATCTATTTCACTATTATTAAAAGTATTAGAACGACCACTAATAGTACTAGCTGTTCCTATCTTCTTATTCATAATAAGATAATCAGCCCTCATAAAACTATCTTCTGCCGTAAAAACAGGCATAACATCCTGATAGAACTGAAAGCCCAATAACACTATGAACATACCAAAAAGATTGGCGAAGAAGAAACCAATAAATTGTGGTATACTAATATGCTGACGTAATAATTTCCAAACTAGATTCATAACTTAAACACCTTTTCGTACTTCAAGTCCATATGTTTACCAATACTGGTAACTATAACTCCGGCTCCCTGCTCATGAGCTTCTTTCATCATTATGTCAGCCATTATTCTAGAATTATTATCATCAAGGTGGCTAATAGGCTCATCTGCAAGAATAAAATCAAATGGTTGTACCAATGCACGAATCATAGCAACCCTCTGCTGCTGTCCAAAAGACATTCTACCGACCTTAGCATTAAGCTTGTCAGCGATTCCCAACATGTCAAACCACTCCTTAATCTGAGATTCAGACTTAAAATTTGTAATTTTATTTTTAATCTGAACATTCTCTAAAGCAGTAAGTTCAGGGAACAGACGCAACTCTTGGAACAAATGGCTGATATGATTCTTTCTCATCTCTACCCACTGCTTCACAGAGTATTTTGCTGTATCATCATGATCAAAAAAAACAGTACCCGAATGATCATGACGATAACCTAAAATATAACTACAGAAAGTACTTTTACCACAGCCACTCTCTGCTTCTACCAGATAAAGATGTCCTTTCTCAAAAGTGGCATCCACATTCCATATATCAGATTCCCATTCAGTTCGCTGAGCAAACACTTGAGGAATGACAGAATGTAATTGAATCGTTTCCATGAATTATTTTAAACTATATACTAGCGTATTAATCTTACCAAAAAGTGGTTCTATGAGCGATGACACAACAGCTAAAGGATTGTTCTTATCGTCTACCCCTTTAAGATTAACTACCAGAACCATTTTCTTACCTAGAATAAAATGAACCAAGTCATTATTCATGGCCTTAGGTGATGGAAGAATAGACAGATCAGCTAATTCTGCACTACTTCCACTATAGTATTGCAAATCTGATGTGACACCAAAATAATATGAAGTTTTTGCATCTCTATAATAGAACGCATTCTTTCTCCAATCTGATATCGAACCACCTTTAGGACAAGACTGTTTCCAATAATCTACATCATCCAACCATTTTGCATGGGCAAGTTTTGCACTCATACTCAAAGATAAATGATCTGAAGAATAATTTGGAGAAACAATAGCCATATCACCATCTACGCTACGAATAATATTATCCATATCAACTGCAGAATTCAACCCTGCAAGTAAAGCTACCATAGCCTTGTCATTCTGCATCAAAGGGAGAAATTTAGTACCATCCACATTCAAAAACATTCCCAAAATGGCCGAAGAGGGCATTGTATGCACATACTGTCCTTTAATCGGACGATAAACTTGAATTGCTTTTTTTAGTGAATCATCTATTCTTTTATTAAATGAAAAGGTCTCACCTTGGAATATCAGACTATGATTTTTTGTAGAGATATCTGCAGCAAGCATGATTTGAGAAGCATCCGCATCTTTAGGAGCACCTAATGTAAAAGGTGCTATAAATTTTTCAGGGAGAGCAGCAGCTTGAGCAACTAAAGCAAATGGTGCCGCCATAGAATCTAACCTACTATACAATGGAGATTCTTTTATACCCTCTTCTTCTTCCTGACTGAGATATTTGGCTATTTCTTGCTGTACATCCATTTGAGCAGACATGACAACAGGTCCCATAACCAATAAAGCATTTTCTGAATAACCAGCCACCCAAGAATCTTTAATAACAGTAAAGTGGAAACCTCTGCGTTTTACAATCTTTGAACAAAAACCCTTCTTTGCTAGATTCTCAAATGTATTAGTTAAGTCATCTTCGTCATTAACCTTAGCACATAAACCGAGATTACCTTCGGAAGATTCAAACATATAGACTTTTTCTTCGACATCCAGTCCACTATGGCTAACATCATCTATATGAAATAGCGACTTTAAAATGTTATTCTGCTTACCAAGCATACCTTCAGAATTAGCCAATTGAGGAATATCCAAAGATAAAAGAGCCGTACTTTCCTTTGGTATTGAATTGATATAATCATCACTTGAGCAAGAACTCATGACAAGTGAAACCAATAGAAAAGATAAAACAATGATATGAGAAAATTTAATCATGAACCACAACCTTAAAAATTATTTTCGCATAGCCAATTGAGCCATCATTACACCAGACAAGCCAGCAGTTTCTGTTCTAAGTCTTGCATTACCTAATGATACTGATTCAAAGCCCTGTGACAAAGCATAATTAACTTCATCTATCGAAAAATCACCTTCCGGTCCTACTAAAATCGTAACCTCAGGCACAGCCTCATCTTTAGCCAACAGCAAAAGCTCCGTATACAGATCTTTTTTCTCTATTTCATTATAACAATGACAGATATAACGGTGCCCTGTCGTGTGCGCATCAATAAAATCACGGAAAGCAGTCATTTCATGAACTACTGGCATCCAAGGCTTGCGACTTTGCTTCATAGCCGACACAACAATTTTCTCTATTCTCTCCTTTTTGAGAACCTTACGCTCAGAAAACTTACAATGAAGAAAAGAGAATTCATCTATGCCTATTTCAGTAGACTTCTCTGCCATCCATTCTATTCGCTCCATCATCTTTGTTGGAGCTATGCCCAAATGTATTTTACCTTTCCATGCCTTTTCCTGAACAAGCGTATTAGTGATACGGTAATGACAATGCTTAGATGAAGCCAAAGTCACCTCAGCTTCATAAAAAGCACCATTACCATCCATCAAGAACATTTGATCTCCACTTTGTAAACGCAATACTCTCAAAGCATGATTAGCTTCATCTACAGGAAGTTCATCACGATGGCAAGCATCTGGAACATAGAAATATCTGACTTCTTTCATTTCCCAAACAATTATTTAGATAAATGCTTTCTTCGGTTAACTTCATCTCGAATATGTGAGGCCATTTCATAATCTTCTGCAGCAATTGCTTTATTTAAAGCTTGTTGCAACATACTGTCACTTATTCCGTTTATCGGCATTCTCATCGAACTAGAAAAAGGATCAAAATCAACCTGTTGCTGCTTCATTAGCTCTTCACCTATATATATCCTTAAATGAGAAGCTAAAGCCAAGATAATAGCATCAGCTGCCCTAATTGGCACCATATCCAATGTTTCAGAATTAACTAACACTACTTTATATTCACCATCAACAATACCATGAATCAAAACATAAAAATGAGCATCAGAAAATTGTGCTAATACTTTTGCAAACACACTTGGTAAACGTCGTTCGGCTTCATTCCCCTCACTGTTAAGAAGTTGAATTTCCTTACAATCAGATTGATTACAAGTAATCGATAATTGCTTGGTTTCTTCTTGATTAACGAGGATAATAACACCGGTAGCGTCAACGCCTACGACTTCTGATATATACCAATATTTTAATTCTATTTTAGAAGGTAAATCCATATGCCTATTGCTTCTTAGGAGAACTGAACATAAATGCAAAAAGAACTGCTACAACAAGAGCATACCCTGCAAAAATGAACCAGCAAGACTGCCAATCACCCACGAGGAATCCATTATCTGTCCACTGACAATGAGAATTAACAATCATACCAGCGATAATTGTACCAATTGATGCTCCAAGACCATTAGTCATTAACATAAAAAGACCTTGTGCTGAAGCCCTAATATCTTCACTACATTCACGATCGACAAACAAGCCACCCGATACATTAAAGAAATCGAAAGCGACACCATAAACAATACAACTGAGAATGAAGAGAAGAACTCCTGGCATAGTAGGATTACCAATTCCAAAGAATCCGAATCGAAATACCCATGCAAACATAGAAATGAGCATAACTGTTTTGATTCCATATCGACGCAAAAAGAAAGGAATCATCAAGATGCAAAGAGCCTCACTAATCTGAGAAATTGAAGTTAACAATGTAGCATTATTAGCTGCAAATGAGGATGATATGATAGGATCAATACTAGCCTTAAAACTTGTTATAAAAGGTCCTGCAAAACTGTTTGTTACTTGCAGAGACATACCTAACAAAGCCGAGAAAACAAAAAACAATGCCATTCTACGAGACTTAAAAAGGCTAAAAGCATCTAAGCCTAAAACTTCCATAAGAGACTGTTTCTTTTCACGCTTAACGATAGGACAAACTGGAAGAGAATAACAATAAATAAACAATACAACACTCAATATACCAGAAACAAGAAATTGATTATAAGTATATTGAAATTTAAAGGCGTTTTCAGCAAAAGTAAAAGAAAGTCCATGACCATCCCAAACAGCACAATTAACAAACCACATGGTTACAATAAAACCAATAGTTCCTAATACACGAATAGGAGGGAAATCTGATACCGTATCTAAGCCATGACTCTTCAGGATAGAGAATGCTGCTGTATTAGATAACGCTAATGTAGGCATATAAAAAGCGACACTCAGCGTATAAATGGCAATAAAAAGGCTCTTATTTGCTATTTCTTGTCCTTCTAATGTTTGCCAACCAATAAACCATAAACACAACATAAAGAAACCCGCAAATAAATGACACAATCCCAAAAGTCGTTGTGGTTGTATCCATTTATCTGCAACAATACCCATGATAGTAGGCATAAAAATTGATACTAGACCCTGAATAGAATAGAACCAAGATATTTTATCTCCAAGACCTACAGTTCCAAGGTAATTACCCATACAAGTAAGATACGCACCCCAAACTGCAAATTCTAGGAAGTTCATTAGGGCAAGGCGAAATTTTAAATTCATTTTATTTTTTTATTTGCATATACCATGCAAAGATACTGCAAATTGAAGACAAAACAAAAAAAATGAAACTTTTTTTAGTGTTCAAAAATTGAAGTTGATTATACACAAAAAAAAATTGATTGTCTCACGACAACCAATCTTTATTAACCTTAATAATCTAATACCATGAAAAACACGATGCAAATTTACGATATTTTTCTTATCTTGCAAACATTTTCGATAAAAAAATGTATTGTTATAACATTAGTTAAACATTTTGCCAGTCCATTTAAATTTTCTTTGCAATATAATTGCTTCTAAGCCCTTTTTATCCTCCTGTTTCATCATAGGCAAAGAGAGACTAAAGGAAATTGTATAATCTGAAGGAGATAGTTTAGCATAACACATAAGTGGTTCTATCTTTTTCGTCAACTCAGAATAAGTACTTTGACTCATTGTATCTGGTTTACTAAAGAGCGACATTGGAATCTCTTGTAAATCATAACCACCAAATGGCTTTTCTAAAGAAATTCTATTCCACGAATAATCATAAAACTCTACCTTACTATCTTGTGCTGGTCCAGAATAAGTAGTTACCATACACAAGATTGAATCGGACTGATAAGGAAGAACCTTCATTTCTACTGTCGTTGAAGTATCTACTTGAAGAAGTAAATAATCAGAAGTCAAACTGTCCATATGACTTTCGCCATGAAATAAATTATCTACACTCGCTTTTAATTTCATATCCTTAAAATCCAGAAATTCCTGACGTAGATTTTTATTAAAATGAGGCATCTGATTATCTGGCATATTCAGCCAAAAGCCACGAATACTCTGTGCAGAAACAAAAAGAGTGTTCATTAACACATATAATAATACAAACAGTTTCTTCATAAACATACTTTAATTGATTATTTAGATAGCAAATTTACAGAATTATCTATAAACTTACAAACTTTTCTTATAAATCAATGATATTTTATTGACATGAACCGTCTTGTATTTTGCGTATTTGTTATTGCAATGCTAGAATGCTTCAAATATGGATTTTTTATAACAAGCCATATCTATCTGACTATCAACTAATTACCTATCATCCATTTATTAATCTAACAAAAGCATAGCATAAACATAATGTTTGTGGGGTAAAAACATTATGTTTATGGAGTAAAAACATAGTGTTTATGCTATGAAAGCATAATGTTAGTCAGCTCAAATGTAAGTTTTAACCTATCATTAGCTATGGGGTTGTTGGAAAAAAGGGTAAAATGTAGCAACAAGATACCAAATAGTCAGTCCTAAATTCGTATCGTATCACTTTAAATTCTTGGTAAAAAAGGAGGCCAATTTATCCCAAGGAATAAGATTTTTTGGTTTACCCTTACCCTCCAAATCGGTATAGCCACCATCATAGAGATCACAATGAGAGGCACCAGGAACAATAAGCAATTCTTTATTATTAGGGTTAGGATTAGGCTTACCTACCACCTTGTACCCCTCAGCCTTGCCATCCACCATATAATGGTAAGCAGCCTCGCCCATATAACGAGAATGAGCTTTCTCACCATGCATCACGAGGACGGCAGAACGAATCTCATTAATATAATAGAGGAAACGAGCATTCGAGTAAGCTTGGATACCTATGGCACGCCAACCATCATTTGAGTTACCGCTACGCTTGTGATAGCCACGTGGCGTAATATAATAGTCGTAGTAATCTTTCACAAACTGGGGAGCGTCCTTCGGTAGAGGATTTACCACCCCCCCAGCCATTGCCATAGGGTCAATAAGACGCTGTCGGCTCACCGTCTCGCGCATATTGTTACGTGTCTCTTCTTTGTCCTCGCTATCGAAATAGCCATTGCCCGCAGTACGAGACAAGTCATACATGGTGCTAACCACTGTAGCCTTAATACGTGTATCCGCTGCTGCAGCATTGAGGGCAATACCTCCCCAACCACAGATACCTATAACGCCTATACGATCAGCATCAACAAAATCCTGTTTTGAAAGGAAATCAACAGCCGCCATAAAGTCTTCTGTATTGATATCTGGGGATGCTGTACGACGAGGTTCGCCGCTACTCTCCCCTGTATAGGAAGGGTCAAAAGCTAAAGCCACGAAACCGCGCTCTGCCATCTTCATGGCATAAAGTCCGCTAGACTGCTCCTTTGTAGCTCCAAAGGGACCACTAACAGCGATAGCTGCCAATTTACCCTCAACACCTTTAGGCGTATAAAGGTCTGCTGCCAAGATTAATCCATACTGAGTCTCAAATATCACCTTTTTATGATTCACGTTCTCACTCAAGGGAAAAACCTTGTCCCACTTTTGTGTTAATGCCAATTTTTGTTTCATACAGTTAACTGTAGTTTGATTTTTGCCAATGCAAGCTGCCTGCATCCCGCTAAGCAGCATTAATACCATCATTATCTTTTTCATTTGATATATTTTTTTCCATTGTTGATATACATTCCCCTTGCAGGCACCTGTTTCACCTCTGCACCATTCAGCGCATATCGTTTCCCTTTTTGGTCTGCTACAGAGACATTCTTAACGCCAGTAGTTTCAAGTACATATAGTTTTATACTGATGCGCCCCTGTCCGCCTTTCAGAAACGATTTTAGTTCGTCGATGGTGGAATATTCAATTCGTCCATTGACGCCATGGTCGAATAGCATACTTCCCTCGTTCATCAGCCCAAGATTATTTTTCTTGAGCCGTTCATTATCTATTCATTTAATTATAATGCAAATGTACAACGAAAAAAACGCAACCCTGTTATACGGATTGCGGATATATTTACCCAAATTAAGGTATCGTTATTTTTTTCGTTGCTCAGCATAAAACTGCGAAGGCGTCTGCCCTGTCATCTGTTTAAACAAACGGGTGAAATGGGTGGGATATTCAAAACCCAACTGCTCTGACACCTGTGTTACTTGCATACCACTGAGAAGAAGATTCTTAGCCTTCATCACTATGAAGCCGTGAATATAGTCCTTAGGACTCTCACCCAGAGCCTCACGTACGATGTCACCAAAATAGCCTGCAGAAAGGCACAGTTGACTGGCACAGTATCTCACACTTGGGAGTCCATCCTTCAATTGCCTACCCGTGTCGTAATAATTGATGAGCACCTGCTGAAATCGACTGAGGATATCACCTCCCTCTGTAGTCATCTCCTTGAACTGACGGATGTAAAAACGTCGGCAATAGTCGAGAATTAAGAGTATATAATCGCGAATAATGTCATCATGGACATCGTCGTTTCCATGCGCCTTTAGTTCCTCTCTCACATTAGCCATCAAACCTGACAACACATTCTTTTCTTGTTCTGTTAGAAATAAGGCCTCGTTGGCATTATAAGAGAAGAAATGATAATCTGCTAATCTGCGCTCTATCTCTGAACCTTGAATGAAGTGGGTATCAAACAGTAGAACCCACCCATTGTACTGCCGCCTCGTTCCATCATCGTGCTTACCACCAATCTGCCCAGGCGAGAGTGCCAATAATGAGCCACCAGCATCATGATATCGACCAATACCATAGGTGAGGTTCTCTGGAAACTCACTCTGTAAGAATAGTCCATAGACATTATAACGATTCAATGTATGACGAATCGCACCCAGTTCATCATAATGGATGACCGAAACATGCGGATGCCATACAGGAGCCCCGATATCACGGGCATAATCGTTGGCCTCGTTGATATATAAATCCATTTTTGTAGGCATATACCCTTTTTTAATAACTTTAATTCAGCAACACTTATATCTATTTTTCATAATTAGCACATGAGCATAACAAAATGTTATTTTGGATTTATCCACATTGCAGAATCCACCTATTTTAATACTGCAAAAGCCAAATAAGCGAATCTACAATAGACATAAGCAAAAATACAAATTAAATCAAAGAAACTCACTTTTTATGTAAACTAAGTTGCAAATTTAAGGAAAACATTTTTTTCATCTGTGCTTTTTATTTATAGGAGCTATACTCTATTTGACCAATATTTTATATTTCATTTTGCAAATTATATTATACAAAATATTTTGTGCAAATATACATATAACAAGATTTCTCATCAAGAGTTTAGTTCGAAGTTCAAGTTAACTATCTTGAAGTATTATCTTTCAGTATATTTACAAAAGATTCTGGCAAACAGATGTTATCAACATCTATAGCATCTTGGAACAACGGAGCTATTTCGCTATCTTTAAAACCAGCAATACCACAACCAATACGTGTAACATAAAAGAACAATTCGGTATGTTCCTTGGCAAAGTCTATAAACAAGTCAACATACGGCTTAATGGTTTCTACGCCACCCTGCATGGTTGGTATCGCATAGCTTTGACCTTGCAGTCCTACACCTTGCCCCCAAATAGCTCCGAATTTCTTCACGGCAGCTCTGGCAGCTCCACCTCCATGATGTCCATGAAGGTTGCTTCCAAAGACGAACACTTCATCTGCTTTCAACGAGGATATTGCATCAGGAGTATAATCAGGACGAACAGTATCATTATATATACGTACTCTCAATTGGACAAAACTCTCTCCACAATTCACATAATTATCCAATTCGTCATTTATTTCTAACATCCATTTCGGTAGCTTCGCTTTAGCATTCTTGATAAGTTCTTCGGGAATCTCACGATAGAATGCATATGCCATCGGACCAGCTATTGCAGCAAGGGTATCAGCATCACCACCTAAAGCGATTGCTCGTTTCAAACAGTCTACATAATCACTGCTTTCAAGGAAGCATATCAGCGCAGCAGGGATAGTCTGCTGACATGTCTCATCAAAACCATAGCCAGGCTTTATACCTGCATAAGTCAAACCAGACCAATTCGGGTAAAATTCATCCAAGACATGATGTCTGATGTAGTCTTTATCTTTTCCTTGCATACCATAATAAATGGCAAGGGCTGTCGCAACAGCTCCCTTGATACCTTCTGGGTGGTCATGCGTTGGTAGTGCAGTCTTTGTTGCCAAGTCAATGCACTCTTCTACACTTTTTGCCATAAAGCCGGCAGCAGAAACTCTCATACCACTTCCGTTACCGTAAGAATGGTAGGATGGCTGAATTTCTTTTGCAATAAGCCACTTCGCAAAACGTCCTCCAAATCCTCTGAACCAATCAGCTCGCCCTCTTAATCTAAGATTTGTAGCCATATCTAAATGATGTAAAAGTGCTTCTGCACAAGCAAAAGTGCAGACGGTATCATCTGTGTAGGTATTATCAAAGCCAAGCAAATCTACTTCAGCATACACTTTTGTTCTATGATCAAATTCATAGGGTTGTCCACTAATATCGCCAATAGCTGCACTAAGCAATAGATTATTCATGATATAATTTCCTTTCTTTTTTTTAATTCCAAACGAAATCCCTTTTGTTTTAATTCATTATAGCTTTGCTTGTTGTAAATACACAATACTTTTTGCAAACTTTGTACGCTAAGTTACAATTTTTCCCGCAAATACAGATAATTCGCCGTCTAAAATAACGGCTGATAATAGTATTTTCTATGTCATATTCATGTTTTTCTCTGATTTGGAATTACTTATTTGACAACCTGATATTTGCCTTGACGCAATTTTTCGATTCGTGGATTTGGGGTTCCCTCATAATATCGGCTCTTGTCGAAAGCAAATGATTTTTCAACAACAAAATCATAGCCACAAACAAATGAGGCAATATCAACATCAGACATCAACGAATCACGGTAATAGACATGGCTATCATCGTGCGAATAATCGGCATTCTTATTATTGTCTGATACATAATCCGCATTTACATAATGGGATGGAAATATCACAAATGTCTTTGGATTGGCTCCAGGCAGCAAACGATTTTCATAGTAAACATGCTTACTGTCGGCATACCAGTTACGAAATAGTTCTACCTTATGGATGGTCAGAAAGTCTGTACCTACAGGCATGGCCATCAGTTCTGGATTATATACCGTCTTTCCATCCGTATGAAATGCATTATATATTCCATCTTCCATATTTTTGTGCCTCAATGCGTTGAAGTTTCGTATTTTCGAACCGTAAGCCTCGTAATATACACGATGTCTGTCTTGACCATAGCGATATTGCCCCTTCAAAACAGCAAAAGACGCTGGGTCTGCTCCTTTTACTATATTGTTTTTGTAATAGACACACTTGGCATCAACTGCATAGAAACCATTTAAAGCCTTAAACGTGCGGGAATCTCCTACAGACACCGCTTTTTTATCTGCAAGGACATCAACATCGAGATAATAGACATAAAGACTATCTAAAGCCCAATTCTCATCTATCTGTCTGAAACTACCCATATCTGCTACATGGAGAGGCTGGTTCCCCATGTAGTAATCATGTGCGTCATGAGCAAGATTTGAAATGCCACCATTTGGTATAACAAAAGTGGTAGGCTCTGCACCCTCTATAATATTGTCATTGAACCATACATGGTGCATATCGGTTGCATAATGTTCGTTCAGGACTTTGAATGTACTTGGGTCGGCCCCTTCTAATATTTCGTAATCACAATATACATGATTAATGTCTATTGCGTACGCTTCGTTTAGGCGTTTATAAGTTGAAAAATCACAACCTTTAGGTTTCCTTTCGACGTATGCACTTGATGCAAGTGTTACAACAAATAGGAAGAAAACTGCCATGGGTATCAATGGGCACAAATAAAACAACCATGACTTTCCCACTTTTTTGGAAAGTTTAAACCACAACCTTATTAAGGGGAACAGATAGATAGGGTAAAGCCTGATAGTCAGTGTTGCACCCCAAAGGCAAATCTCGTCAATTGAAGATTGGCCTGATGTATCCCAGAAAAATATGGACACATAGAAACCTATTGGCCACAACAACAGCGTTAGAAGCATAAACCAGATAAAGATTTTCTGGAGTATCGTAGGCTGTTCTCCCAAAATACGAGCAGTCAGTCCTTTCGACTTATTTTCCTGTTCTATATACATTTCGTTTTATCATTTTGAGACTAAATTCCGATTTAGATGTTATTATCCTTTTCATTTATTTATCGTTCACAGATTAATAGGAAGTGCTATAATATCGTATGGATAGGAAATCCGCTTTACGCTATATGGCTCCACAATTCCAGGACAAGTTTCCTTTATCTGTTGATTACTAAAAATCTTAATGCCGCTGATGACAAAATTGTAATCACTATTGTCAAGTGAAGGAGTTATTTCTTTGTAAAGGATTATTGAGAAAGATTTACAAGGCTCTAAGCATTTGATGAAACAATCTTTTGTTGCACTAGGACGCCACCATTCCCCTACCATATTAGGGTCGGTTCCGATATCAAAAATGGAGAAATCACCCTTTCGCTTCATTAGATAATACTTTATGGCCTTTCGATAATCTTTACCATAGTCTTTTGGGTCATACCATATCCACAAGGTTTCGCTATTACTATTGTAAATAGTGACTATAATTTGTTGCACTTGGCAAGTATCATAGTTGACCACTATGGTATCTATTTTCGTGTCGAAAGCTAATGCAAATCGTGATGTTATCATCAATAACATTAATAGTAATCCTAATCTTTGCATGATATTTTTATTTTATGATATCTCTTCAACTGTCGTTAAAACATATACCGTTAATTTGCTATCAAAAATAACAATTTATAATTACTTTACGCTCATTATATATATTTTTTTACAAAACAACTTTTTTCAAACTTAATAAAAAGCTATATTAAATGACTTTTTTAAAAAAAAGTACCTATGTGTAAAGTACTTGCACTTCAAATCCGACTCATTCTGCACACTTTTACACATTTTCATAGTCACGAAAAAACATGAGAGATTTTATTTGTCTAACAGATATGGGAAACTCCAACCATCAATTCCAACAGCACGGAATTCGCCATTGATAAATGAAACTTTCCAAGGATGATATGCCTTCAACAGACCTTCCATTTCAGTTCCAAGTTGCTGATTATCGCTGGGGTTAAGAACTTTTACTTCACATTCTACAAGATTCCCTTGACTATTTACGCGAGCCTTATTGATACAGAACACGATGCGCTTAGCATTTGCCAGTTCAGGGTATTGTTCAACGTGTATCGGAAATAACCTTCGTAATTCAGCATTGTCCTTAACTTTATCAAAAGAAAAACCATCTATGACGTAATTGTGATATACCTTCTTTCCGGTAACTACTCCTTTGTCAATGCTAATAATTTGTTCGTCTTCATAGTTCCGCTCAAAACCTATATGCTGATAGTTAATCACTTTACCTTTAGCCACGCGAATATTTTTCGTCAGCCAACTGCCCACAATACAATCTCCTGCAACATGCTTCTTGAACACACGAAATAAGGTGGCAGCTGGAATGCAACTGCCCATGTAATCCTTGGTATCAGAGTCAGAGTGCACAGTTCGAATGCTGTCTAGATATAGCACATTTTGCTTGATACTCCAATAGCCAGTAAATCCATCCCAGTTGGATGTCAATATGGATCGTTCTGAGGGTAACACAGCTCTTAAATCGTGGTATAACAGAGAGTCTACACATATTGGTCTGCCTAACAACTCCCAACGGGTACCATCTATATATATTATGTCACCATCTTGGCCTGTTGCATTAACGGTAATTGCCAAAATCAAATATTGAATGAATAAAAGGACTCTCTTCATAATACAAATTACGATTAATTTAAAATTTCTGTTGCAATATACTAAAAAAAAACGAACCGTCAAATAAAACTACAAAATTTCGCTTATTACGCGACGTATTTGTCTCCAATATAGCAGCCTTGGCATCGGCTAACGGATACTGAGTATCAGTTTTTTACAGAGTTATGTAAAGTACTGTCACCTCTTTTTTAGACTCATTCTGCCTATTCTGCACGTTCGAAACGTGATTTTACAGCAGAACTTTTCCATCCAATGTTATTGTTCAATATTTGTTTTATACAAAATTGCTCAACATAAAATCTTACAATCATTTATCACTAACAAATTGCGTTTCTTATTTTTTGTGGTGTTATAGCCCCAAATATGACTAAAGAAGCATCTCAATTTCATACCTTCAACAAAAAAAGAATAGTTGCATTCTCCCTTTGTTTGGAACAAAGCCACATCTTTCTATGCATCCCACATATCATTCTACTGACCATTATAACAAACTTGTATTTTGTACATGATTTTTTCACTATTATTCATGAACTAAAGGATACGATGAACCATTGAATCCATGGATTGAATCGTTTTTGATAAGCAACTCATTATATTTGTCGTTGTATGAACTTGCATGAGAAACAGACAATTTATATTTGTTGCCACATAATCTGATATATGTTCCATGGACGACTCCTTCACTTCCTCCGTCAAAAATTCTATTTATATTGAATACATTAGTATCTTTATGTATATAAATTTGATATTCTCCATTAGGAGTGTCAAAATCGTACATAACATAGTGGTTATGGAGTTGGCAACTACTTGATATCTCAAAATTAACATATATAAGAAAAGGCAATATCATTGAATTAAGCAACATGGGGAATGCAAACCTTTTTAAGGGCTTCACTAGATTGAAAATACAAGATAATGCGACACCAGCAAAACAAATGAATACCGAGGTAAGAAGCATTGTCAGAGTATCCATAAAAGTTCCTGTCAGAAAATATAGCAGGACACATGCAATTACATCTGAAAAAAGTAGAATAAAAAAAAATCGTTTCATTCGATATTTGTGATAAGATACAATATAATATTTATACCGGATCATTGCGGTACTATTTGTCCATTCACAACTTTGTATTTACCTGCTAGTAATGACTGTACATATTGTATAAAATTCGTTATAGAATGTCCACTACTCCATTCGAATGATTTAAGTATCCAATCCCAAGAATATGATAAAAAAATACCTAAAAATCCGTGATTCACAGGTTCAAATAAAAAATATGGAAACCTCGATCATCATATAAATGACAAATAGCTACATCCTTATCATTCTCGAAGATAAAAATCATATCAAGACTAAGACTATCAGCTTTGCCCAGTTCATAACCGTAGTGTTTCTTTATCAAAGTACGGAAAAGGTTCACATCAAGACATTCATCAAAATAGATTTCTAGTAGACCTGGTTTTTTACATCCTCTCTTATAGTTTCTTATAAGCGAATAGTTGGAAATTCGATTCTTTCTGAGTATTTTCTGAATCACTTCGTATTCTTCCCAAAATAATATTATTACCTTTAATCTAGAAAAAGAAAACTCTTTCAATCTATTAAGTGCGAAATCAATCTTTCTATTGAATGATATCCACTGCAGGTCATACTCAGCCCATGCAATATTTCTTCGTACTTTCCTATATATAACTTTTTGTACGAAACTATAGTCAAGTGTATTGTAGTTCATAACTATTTCTTGAAAATATTTAAATTCTTATCAGCTGTTCCTATTCTATGAAGCTTACCACCATTCTTGACGAATACCTTCCAAACACCACCATTGTGTGATGTATTGTCAAAGGAATAGTATTTCCCGTTATATTCATAAACTTTCTCATTGTGACTCATAAATTCACGTGCTAACTTAAATCCTTTTGGGAGCATGGATTTTATGTATAAGGCTTTGCTTTTTCCACACTCTGCTTGTATTAATCTGTAACAAAACTAAAAGAATATACATACCACTTTTGTATTGATTCTTTCTTCCATCTGTTCTTTGTCTTTTGTAGTCCTGTAATATACTGTTTAACACGTTTCTTCTTGGATTCTGTATATTGATTAAATGGTAATACACAGCCTCTAACTTCTTTGATTTTTAATCTGGAGTCAAAAAGAATGAAGAAAAACGCCCTATAAGGGTAATCATCATCACCAGGTCCAGGCTTATAATACTCTTTCTTTAAGTAGTCCACCAATACATTTTCCCCATCTACAAATGTAATCTGTTTTAATTTTACATCATGCTTTTTTCCTTTCTTTGTACAATACGATATTGTAGAATCGTTTACTTGAGTATAAACACACCCGAATTCATCAAAAACATCCTCGTTATTCTGGCAATATATTTCAAGTTGCCATAGTATAATAAATGCAAGAAAACACAATACTTTTTTCATGCCATTATTACCTAAAAACTGTACCTGTTGGTGATTCCAAATAGTCATATCCCAATCGTCTCATTACGTTCCATTGTCTACCATATATATAGTCCGCGTTATTGGAATGGCTATGTGGCTGTCCTTTTAAAAATAGAATTACATGTCCGAATTCATGGGCAATTCCACAGGAGCGCTGATTTATATTTCCCATAGCATTAATGTTTATCCTAACGTTATTATTGGTAGATCTTTTATACTCTATTTTAGGTGCAAACTCCACGGAATAGTTCCATCTGTATACTCCATATTTGTTTCAGATATCCCCAACGAATCTAGAACTCTTTTATAATCATTTTCGTTCAAAAAATGCTGAATCATAAATTTAGGATAATTATAGTCTTTTATATTTCTCATTAAGTACCAGTTTTCTTTTTTCTGTTCGCTACATTTGATAATAATATATTTTTGATTCCAATAGACATCATGAACTGATCCGTTATGATTGATGGGATAAAATATGCCTTTTTCTCCTCCGTCATGATAAAGAAACGATTCTATTCCCATCTCGTTCGGAAGTAAGTAAAAGTGAGTATTACCTATTTGTTTGTATTGAGAAATGTCGCTAAAAAGAAATAGTGAGAAAAGAATAAATACTACAATTAACAATATTATTACTTTTTTGATTTCCATATGTAAAATTGATCGCCTTCGTATTTTCACCGATACTGTCTTGTCGGAGTATGTTACCTTCTGTATCATACAATGTTGCCAGACCTTTATTCATGTCAAAGTCCGCATAAAGGTTTACGCCATTAGTTGATTGTACTCCTACACGATATATGCTTGGAACAGACTCCCTATTTGCCTCGAGCATTTTAGAGTTATCGCCAAACATAGCGTATGGGCTTTGGGCATATACTTTTGTGCATATGCTCATAAGAAAGATCATCATTGTGATAATCTTTTGTGGTTCCAATGGATTAACTTTTCTCATATTCGTTATTCTTTGGCTTCGTTTTCAATATCCTTCAATGCTTTTTCCACACTCTGTTTATATTCCTCATCTGTTTGCTGGGAATAACCAGGACTATCTATTCTGATTATTAATACAATACTTTTTGCAAACTTTGCACGTAAAATTACAATTTTCCTACAATTACAAGCAAGTCGCCGTCTTAAATAATGTCAAAAAGCCGATTTTTACCTCATTCTAACATCAAAACGTTACCTTACCCTCTTTTTCTCTACCTTTCCGAGCTAATCGACACTATACAACAATAGCAAAAAAGAAGCGAGGCAAGTACCTGTTTTCCTAGCACTTGCCTCGTAATTCGCTAATTTTCAGCATCTTTCGATTATTCTTCTACTGCTGCCTGCGCGGTGGCTAACAGGTGTTGATTATCAGCGAGTTGCAGAGTTATTGTAAACTTCTGGCGACTCTTTTGCGACACGTTCTGCACGTTTTTACACGCTCATGGCAACGATAAACGCGTTTTTACGGCAGAAAAATCTCTTTCTATGTCATATTTCCTATTTTGGGTTTTACAATAAATTGCTCGACTTAGGTCTCACAATCGTTAACTGTAAATGTTTCATGTAATCTATAGAACTATAGCCCTCAAAAACACTCTGCAAACTTTGTTTGCAAAGTAAAAGTCTCTGCTTAGTAGTTTTCTCAAAATAGTGTTTCCCACCATGCAATATGATTGTCTGTTTGATTCATATCCGCTTCTGATATTTTTAATTGTTTCAAATATGTATAGTACTCTTCTTTATCTCGAAATCTATGAATATTGTTCATCTCACCATAATTTGGCTCAATACTATCCAAATTGATAATTACATACTCAATGATTTCAGGACTGTTACCATCAAAATTTTTCGAGATAACATATCTGTCATTCCAATAGATAGTCTTTGGGAAACCTGGAGTATTCTCACCACAATAACCAGAAGTTGCAATTGGTTTATAATACAAACCTACTAATGGCTTTCCGTCTTTTGAATCTGCTATCGTTTTCACAAGATAAAAGCGGGTGTTGCCAATCCTCCTACTATATGAAAAAAAATAATGATTCAAAAATAACAAAAAAGAACCAATAAATATCAGTAATAGGCATTTGTATAATGACTTCATCTTGTTGATCTCCATAAGTAAAATTGGTAGGTGTTTCCAAATTCTTTTTGCTGACTTCTTCTATGATTCCTAAGAAATGGCATATGATAATAACCAGAATATGCCCACTCAACGATAAACTCTGCTCTCTTCAGAGAATAAGGTTTCTTACCGTCAAACATCATCTGGAGTTCGTTAAGTCCATCAAGAAAGGCTTGGTCTTTTACCATATATGGAATAGTATCAAACGAGAGTTCCTCTCGGCACTCATAATATACGGTGTCGCTGCTCATTGCTGTTATCTTGCTTGTGACTAACAGAAAGAGTATGATTAGACTTATTATCTTATGTATATATAGTTTCACGAATTCTAGTGATGGATGATTCTGATTATTAATACAATACTTTTTGCAAACTTTGCACGTAAAATTACAATTTTCCTACAATTACAAGCAATTCGCTGTCTTAAATAACGTCAAAAAGCCGATTTTTACCTCATTCTAACATCAAAACGTTACCTTACCCTCTTTTCCCTACCTTTCGAACTAATCGACACTATACAACAATAGAAAAAAAAAGCGAGGCAAGAACCTGTTCATCAAGTCCTTGCCTCGTATTTTACTAATTTTCAGTTTCTATCGATTATTCCTCGACAGCAGCCTGCGCGGCTACTAACGGATGCAGGTTATCAGATGAACCGATTTATTCTCTCCCCTTCTCATTCCACTTTCCTTTTAACTGAAATTATCTGTGTTGTCTGTTTTTCTTTTCATCATACTCGCAAAAATTCATTTTTCCCAAATTGTACGAATTGTGGTGCAAAATAAACAAAGACCTCCACCAACTGGTGGCAGAGGCCAAAGGAAAGTGATGTTATTTTGAAAAATAATTATATCTTCTGGATTTCTTCTTTTAAATCTTTTATTTCCTTGCAAATACCTTCTATTATTTTGTTGTCATTATTACCAAATCGAGAAAACTTTTTTGTCCCAATCCAAACCTTTTCAGAAGTATTGTATCCCCGTCCTTTCAACATTTCTTTTAATTTATGGACTTCTTTATCTTGGTTGTTGTCATAACCCTTAGTATCATAGTCAATGTGCCTTATTGCTATATAACCTTTACCTTTATCTGTTATCGTTATTCCATATTTACCATTCAGCTTATACCTATGATTTCTTTCTTCATAGGCTTCAATGTTGCATTCTGATATTACTTTTTCTATGAGATTATTCAAATTCGAAATCTCTCCTTGTTTCTTCTTATTGTGGATCCTCTCTTCATATTCTTTGATCTGTTTAGCGCATTCTTTTTGTATCAATGCGATATCAATATGCTCATAATTATCTGAACTAATGAGGTATGGAATGACCGAAGCAACAAGATTCAGCTCTTCATTTGTTTTATATGCTGGGTGTGGGATACCAATACATAGTTTTCCATTAAGAACACCTACATAAATATTACCACAAACTTTCTTGTATTCGAACTGGATATTTTCTGACATTCTTGACAAATTAAAGAGTCTTTCAAAACAGTTCTTTCCACTAAGGAATATCAAATGTTTGGGATTTGTTATATTTATTAAATCAAGTGTATATGGAATTGTAATTTTTAATAAGGAATCGCTAATTCCATCAGCTTTTTTTGTACTGAAAAAAGATGCGTTCGTGACAATAATTTTACTATCATCTTCTATTATTTCATTCAAATTAGTCTGTGACAAGCATCTTTTCAAGCCTTTCCAATAGCCCCATTTTCTATGATTCTCCCATGACGAGGGTTTACCTTCTTCCCTGCAGTAATTACCTTTAAGCAAATGATTCTGGTCTTGATTATTATTGTACAAGTATGACCAGTTTTTATTTTCACATTGCTCCTTGTAAGTACCTCCACTACCCGGATTAATTCCAACAATCATCAATTCCGGTTCTTCTGAAATCAGAGAAAGATCAGATTGGGTATAATATGCTAGATTTACCTCCTTACGAGTCGCAATTTCATGATACTCTCTGACGGTTTTTTCTGCCCATTTTACAATTTCTTCTTGAACGTTCATAACTTTGTCGGGATTATAATTAGAATACATCTGTTTGGTAGATTTGTTTCACAGTTATCTCATCTTTATCTAACTGGTAGAGGCCAGAAGGCAAATCATCTTGGATTACCTCTCGCTCATAATAATCCATATCCTCATCTACTAAGACTTTTTTATAATAATTCTGCTCGTCTTGTTCAATTCTACCAGTAAAACATTGGGGAATCTCAAAAGACTCGCCATCATTTACTTCTATGTGATAAGCTTCCAAACCTTGTTGTTCTAAAAGTTCTTCCTCATTGGTATCATTATAGTCAAGACCATAATCTTCGCAAATACTTTCAATGGTTGGCATCATTAATACAAACATAACAATAAAAATTAAAAGTTAAACATTTTACAATATTTCTCTTGCTATCCAAGTACTAGCTTCTGCATCTGGGAGGGCGTTATTCATTCCTCTGATACATAATAATGTCCCGTATTCTGAACACCGTCAAAATCACGGAAGATTATCTTCATGTATCATACTCCTTTTGTAATATGCTGTCTATTATAGGATATATTTCAGTTTCATCCTCATAGGGATGGATGTTATAGAAACTATTTCCAGCCAGCATTGCCGAGAGGCTTGTTCTATTCTTGTTGTAGAAGATATGACAAGGTATCTGGAAACGCTCAGCGTATGCCAGTTCATAACCAACTCCCAGAGACGGACAAGTACATTCTGCTATCAGCACATCACTTTCACGTAGCCAATTAGTATCTTGGTTGTATATATCTGTTACAGTTTGCCCCTCTTCTGACAAATTGAGGTTGCCAACATGTTCTGTCAGCACAATGTCAGTCTTCTGAATGTATTTAATCAGGCGTTCATATAAGTTAGCATCAATACGTCCGCCTCGAATTGAACCTGCAAAATATACTTTCATAATGATGATAATGGTATTTATGTTGTTATCATATTAATCCAAGTTTTCTCAAATGCTCTTTTATTTCATCAGTTATATGCTCTAAGAGAGAATAATCAAAAAGAAAACTTAACTGCCGAGTGTGTATCACCAATTTTTCTCCATTGTCACTATGATGTGTATAAAACCAATGTCCACGAGTTTTTTCTTTATGCTCTCCCCTTTCTTTGCCGTCAAATTTTACGCCGAAGGTGTTATTTATTAAAAATCCACTTTCTTTGTCGTTTGAAATAAAATTGTTACATGCTAAGATTATAACAGGAAAACTATTTATAAACTCAGAATCTTTGAAGAAACAAAGTCGTTTGTCTATGTTATTTCTAGTTTCTGCATCAAGAACAGCTTTTGGACGAAAGATTGTATTAATTTCTGTAGTAAAGGCGTACTTTTCAAAATCAAACAGTGCAGGATTGAATACTTTTTGTGGACGATAGACATTTTCAATCAGCATTTGATAATTGCACCATGTAGGATTTTTGGAGTCACGAGGGGCTTCCCCAAATCCACTTCTACAAATATTCTCCTGTTCCAACAATCTCCTTGTTATTTCTTCTTCATCAGAAATAAAATAATCATTATGCGGTTCTTTGCCTATGATTAAAATATCAGCGTTGGGATTGCCTTGGCCACACCATTCTTTTCGATTTTTACAATCCTCCAAGAACTTTTCAAATAATACTTCCCTATCCATATTGTGTATTGAATTTCGTTTTTTACAATATTTCTCTTGCAATCCATGCACAAGCCTCTGCATCAGCAAGTGCGTGGTGATGATCCTCTAAACAGTAGCCACAAGCTGCAGCTACAGTCTGAAGTTGGTGATTTTCTAAATCAGGAAGTACTCGCCGTGAAACACAAAGAGTGTCGTAGAACTCATAATCAGGATAGTCCATCTGATATACACGGAATACGGCCTTCAAACAACCTTCGTCAAAAGGCTTGTTATGAGCAACGAGTGGCAAGTTCTCTATCAGAGGCTCTATCTGAGCCCATACTTTTGGAAAAACTGGTGCATCGTCAGTATCTTCATGACAGAGACCATGAACCTGAGAACACCAATAATTATAATAATTCGGCTCTGGCTGAATAAGAGAGTAGAACGAATCAACAATCTCGCCATTGCGCACAATGACAATACCTACAGAGCATACGCTGCTGCGCTCATTGTTAGCCGTCTCAAAATCTATTGATACAAAATCTTGCATATCTTCAATAACATCAATACAATAAATCTGTTATCTTTTCCCATTTGTCCCGTGAGGTTTCTGACAACGTACTCTTATACTCCGGATGTTGTTTCTTGGCATTCGGTTTTGATGCAGCAGATGAATTACCTTCCAACCAATCCACCTCAATGCCAATCATTGGTTTGCTTTTCAATTGGCGGTTCCATCCATTCGCGTACCAATCGCAACTGGTCTTAATTAACTCAATGGTTTCTTCTTTTGTCAAAATATAGAAATCCATTGTTTTTAATTCATCATCAGTCTTGACGAAAATCCATGGACCGATGACCTTATGCTCCAAATCTGGTATTGTCCCATCCAATTCTGAAGTTAATCCGGTCAAAATGTTATGGGTTTTGCCTAACTTCACCTGAATCATTACGCTTTTGCCCGTCTTGCGATTCATGCATATCAAGTCTGCATTTTCATAGTTGTTACGAAAATCATTTAGGTTGATTACTTCTATGCCGTGCTTCAGAAGCTCTAACTCTGCAGCTTTTTCACCAATTCGCCCATAGTCCAATTTTTGTTCCATAATATATATGTTTTGTTATCTCCAATCATATTCTGCTCCCAATGTCTCAAGACCTTGATATTTCCATGGTTCTTGGTCGAAGTTGGGAGTAAATTTTGCCATTAAGATTTTCTGCTTTTTTTCTTCTTCTGTATCTCTCCACCCATTAAAGCCCATGACACGCTGGTTGACACCAACGAAATCACTTACATCCAATTGGAAGAACACTGTACCTACACGTGTCATGTGATAATTTTGGTGTAGACATTCTTCCAAAGACCAGTTGTGGTTGTCAAGGATGAAACAATACTCGCCTTTCCCTTCTTCTCGGCTCCATGCTCCAACAGCAAAATACTCGGTAGGTTCATCCTTTTTCTCCAACTTTATGACATCTCCAGTATAGATACCTTCTCCATTGTCATCGGAAAAGTCTGTAAGGACACCGGCAAATAAAACTCTGCGAGCATAGCCGCGCCCTTTGCATTCATCACCAAAAACGTCCTCTACAACGTTCTGGTTATGGTCTTCCGCATATTTTTCGTCCTGCTCCCAAACATAGATGTCATCGCCAAAGAAGAAGAAATTTCCGAAATAGGTATAACCGAATTTCTTGTTGGTTGCTACATAGCGGACTTTTATGCCTGGCAAGAATCTGTTTGTGCCCGAACCAATGTCATGACTATATTTTTGACAAAGATGTTTTAAGGTTAGGTCACTGATTGTCATGCTCATAATAATTGTTTTTTACTTGTTATACTTGTTCCACATTCTCTTTATCTTACCAGCAAGTTCCTTCCGAAGCCATTCGGGTTCGAGAACTTCTATATCCTCACCGTTCCAGAGGATTTCCTGTATGAAGTCGAAGGAGGGGCGGAGGTTGAGGATGAAGATGCTATATTCCTCATTGCGTTCTATCTCTTCCTGCGACTCATGCATCTTCAAGTCACGGATATAATTGGCCTGACCTGCCACAACTTTCAGTTTGACGGTCTGCGGCTTTATACTTCGGTCAGCAATAATACCGAAACAATCTTCAAAGAAATCCTCTGCCGACCAGTCCTTTGGCATTTCAAAAGTCTCGTCTGTTGCATGAAGATATTCAATTCGGTCAAGAGAATAGATGAACGGTCCATTTTTATAATAATATGGATCTGTGCTTCGTGCCACCATATACCAACGCTGACGGAACAACTTAACACAGTATGGCTGTATATCGAAATTGTTCTCCTCATCTTTCCAATAACTGTGATAGGTCATGTTCAACACATGATTTTCCTTCATAGCCTCAATGATGGGCTGAAGGTAGTCCTGACCAGACGGCACGTATTCCAGAATGATGCGGTCTTTGATGCTCTGACTGTTGGCTAAGGCATTGCTCACACAGAAAGTGTTGTATAGCCAGGAACGAAGTCCGTTTTTACTTATGTCTTCCTCATTTTCGATATAGTAGCGGTATTCTCCACGGTTCTCATTGACGATGTTGATGAGGAACATATCCCAAATGACATGACGCCAGTTGTCGAAGGTACGTTTGGGTATATCCACTCCTCTGCTGATGTCATCACGAAGCCATAGCTCGTTCAGTTCTTTAAACGAGATCTTACGTCTGCGATAGATGGTCTCTATCACCCAGACGTATTTGGTTATCAAACTTTGTCCTCTATCGTTGTCCATATTTCTACGATTTTTTTGCAAAAGTATGACAAAGGTGCGCCAAACTGCGGCAGAGGTTTTACAAAAAAACAGTGATTAACGTCGCAGATTCTGCGATAAAAATACTAAATTAATGTCGAATAGCCAAACAAATCTGCAAATTATCGCAAATTATGCAACGTTTTTGGTCAGTAATCGTCGGAAGCTTTCTTCCGAAGACTAAAAAAGGACCTGCCCAAACGGACAGGTCCTTTTCATTATATCAGAGAGTTTAATTACTCCTCGACGGCTGCCTGTGCGGCGGCTAGACGTGCGATTGGCACACGGAATGGAGAACAACTTACATAGTTCAAGCCTGCACGATGACAGAACTTAACAAAAGATGGCTCACCACCATGCTCACCACAAATACCACACTTCAAGTTAGGATTTGCATTACGTCCCTTCTCTACTGCAGTTTCAATCAACTGACCAACACCTTCCTGATCGAGAACCTGGAATGGATCGTGCTCCAAAATCTTACCATCGATATAAGTATTCAAAATAGAAGCAACGTCATCACGGCTATAACCAAATGTCATCTGAGTCAAGTCGTTTGTACCGAAGCTAAAGTAATCAGCATACTTCGCAATCTTATCAGCAGTAAGAGCTGCACGTGGAATTTCAATCATAGTACCGAGTTTGAACTCGACTTCTACGCCTTCTTCTTCGAAAAGTGCTTTTGCTGTAGCCTTAATAACCTTCTGCTGAGATTCAAGCTCCTTGAATGTACCTACTAATGGAACCATAATCTCTGGCTTTGGATTAAAGCCTTCCTTCTTCAACTGAATAGCAGCACCGAGGATAGCCTTAGTCTGCATAGCAGTAATCTCTGGGTATGTAATACCAAGACGGCAACCACGGAGACCGAGCATAGGGTTAGACTCCTGAAGAGCCTTAACACGTGCCTGAATGAACTCCAAGCTCTTACCCATTTCATCAGCCATAGTCTGCTGACCTTTCAAATCATGAGGAACAAATTCGTGCAAAGGTGGGTCCAAAAGACGGATGTTAACATCCTTACCATCCATACACTTCAAAATGCCATAGAAGTCCTGCTTCTGAAGTGGAAGAAGTTTTGCAAGAGCTACTTCACGACCTTCTTTACTATCAGAAAGAATCATCTCACGCATAGCCTTGATCTTATCCTTCTCAAAGAACATATGCTCTGTACGACAAAGGCCGATACCTACAGCACCGAAGTTAGCAGCAACCTCTGCGTCATGTGGAGTATCTGCGTTGGTACGAACAACCATCTTAGTATACTTGTCGCAAAGTGACATCAACTCAGCGAAGTCACCTGTTACCTCAGCTGCTTTTGTCTTAACTTCACCCTCAAGAACCTGACCTGTAGAACCGTTCAAAGAGATGTAATCACCCTCTTTGAAAGTCTTACCATTAACAGATACTGTACGAGCCTTATAATCGATTACCAATTCACCTGCACCTGATACACAGCACTTACCCATACCACGAGCAACAACAGCTGCGTGAGATGTCATACCACCACGTGCAGTAAGAATACCTTCTGCAGCAGTCATACCTGCAAGGTCCTCAGGAGAAGTTTCAATACGAACCATAACTACATTCTTACCATCAGCATGCCACTTAGCAGCATCTTCTGCAAAGAATACAATCTGACCACAAGCTGCACCTGGAGATGCTGGTAGACCCTGTGTAAGAACTTTAGCATTCTTCAAAGCTGCCTTATCGAATACTGGGTGGAGAAGTTCATCCAACTTCTGAGCCTCACAACGCTCAATAGCTGTTTTTTCATCAATCTCACCTTCGTGGAGAAGATCCATAGCAATCTTAACCATTGCAGTACCTGTACGCTTACCGTTACGTGTCTGAAGGAACCAAAGTTTACCTTCTTGTACAGTGAACTCCATATCCTGCATGTCATGATAATGCTTCTCCAATTTATCCTGAATACCATTAAGTTCTGCATATACCTCAGGCATAGCCTCCTCCAAAGAAGGATATTCAGAAGCACGAGTAGCTTCATCAATACCAGCAAGTTTAGCCCAACGACGTGAACCTTCAACTGTAATCTGTTGTGGTGTACGAATACCAGCTACAACATCCTCACCCTGGGCATTAATCAACCATTCACCATTAAAGATATTCTCACCAGTAGCAGCATCACGGCTGAAACATACACCAGTAGCAGATGTTTCGCCCATGTTACCGAATACCATAGCCATTACTGAAACAGCTGTACCCCATTCTTGAGGAATATCATTAAGTTTACGATAGAGAATAGCACGCTCATTCATCCAACTATCGAATACAGCACAAATAGCTCCCCACAACTGATCTTCAGGATTCTCTGGGAAGTCGTGACCTGTCTGATCCTTGATAGCCTTCTTGAAAAGAACAACAAGCTGCTTTAACTCATCAACATTCATCTCATTATCAAGAGAAATACCACGCTGAGCCTTAACCTGCTCGATGATAGCTTCGAATGGATCAATATCTTCCTTGTTAACTGGTTTCATACCAAGTACAACATCACCATACATCTGTACAAAACGACGATAGCTATCATAAGCGAAGCGCTCATTACCAGTCTTTCTTGCTACACCCTCAACAACAACATCATTCAAACCAAGGTTAAGAATTGTATCCATCATACCTGGCATAGAAGCGCGAGCACCAGAGCGAACAGAGAGGAGAAGAGCATTTTCAGGATCACCGAACTTCTTGCCCATGATATCCTCAATCTGCTTCATAGCCTTTGTGACATCATCCTTCAACAAAGCTACAACGTTTTCTTTTCCCTTTTCATAATACTCAGAACAAACTTCAGTAGTAATTGTGAAACCAGGAGGAACTGGAACACCGATAAGGTTCATTTCAGCCAAATTGGCACCCTTACCACCAAGCAGATTTCTCATATCTGCTCTACCTTCAGCCTTACCATTACCGAAGGTATAAACTCTTTTTTCACTCATAGTTGATATTAAATATATTCAAAAATTATTGATCATAACTACTTTTCTCTTGCAAATATAAAAAAAACCCATCGTTCAAACAAACTTTTACGTAAAAAATTACGGAACGTTTTTTTGATTTCAATTGTTATCGCACACAATGCAAAATACACATTACAGTTTATACAATATGAACATTTTTTCGTAACTTTGCAACACAAATTTGAAAATAAGAAAAATGAGTAGAAAAAGAAAGCCGTTACCTATTTTGGAGAATGTAACGATTACAGATATCGCTGCTGAAGGTAAGTCTTTAGCAAGAGTTAACGACATGGTTGTCTTTGTTCCATTTACGGTTCCTGGAGATGTTGTCGATTTGCAAGTTCGCAAAAAAAAGCATCATTATTGTGAAGCTGAAGTGATCAGATTTATTCAATATAGTGAAAAGCGAGAAAAGCCTTTTTGCGAACACTTTGGAATTTGCGGAGGATGTAAATGGCAAAATTTACCTTATGAGGAACAAATAAAAGCCAAACAAAAGCAGGTACAAGATCAACTCACTCGTATCGGCAAAATTGAACTCCCTGAATTCCATCCTATTATGGGGTCGCAAAAGATTAAAGAATATCGCAACAAACTAGAATTCGGATGTGCTAATAAACGTTGGTATACAAAAGAGGAAATTGCAGCTTTGCCACCAAAACAGGAAGGTGAAACTGGGAGTCTAACAGAAGGTGCCATTGGGTTTCATATTACAGGAGCTTTCGACAAAATTTATCCTATCAACAAATGTTGGTTGATGGATAATTTGAATAATGAAATAAGGAATGAAATTGGCCAATATGCTACAAGCCATGACATATCTTACTATAATATCCGTGAACAACATGGCTTATTACGCGACATCATGTTCCGTAATAGCAATACTGGCGAATGGATGGTACTCATCCAATTCCATTACGATGAAGAAGGTGATCATGAGAAGGCTCTGGGTCTCCTACAACATATTGCGGACAGTTTCCCTCAAATTACTTCTTTATTATATGTGAACAACCAAAAAGGAAACGACACTTTTGGAGATTTGGATATCGAGGTCTTCAAAGGCAAAGACTATATCTATGAAACCATGGAGGACTTGAAGTTCAAAGTTGGTCCAAAAAGTTTCTACCAAACAAATACCGATCAGGCTTACCACCTTTACGAAGTAGCTCGAAATTTTGCGGAATTAAATGGAGAGGAGTTAGTTTACGACCTTTATACAGGAACAGGAACCATCGCAAACTTCGTTGCTCACCATAGTAAAAAAGTAATTGGTATCGAATATGTACCAGAAGCTATTGAGGATGCTAAAGTAAATAGTGAAATCAACGGAATTGACAACACTTTATTCTATGCTGGAGACATGAAGGATATTTTAACCGATGACTTTATTAAGCAGCATGGAAGACCTGATGTCATTATTACAGACCCACCAAGAGCCGGCATGCACCCAGATGTAATTCAGGTTATCCTTAATGCAGCTCCAAAACGTATTGTCTATGTAAGTTGCAACCCTGCTACACAGGCAAGAGACTTAGCTCTTCTTGACTGTGATTATAAAGTCATGCAAGTTCAGCCTGTTGACATGTTTCCACATACGCCACATGTAGAAAACGTCGTACAACTTTATCGAAGATAACAATTCAATAAGACTTTATAATATCTTTATTTACCCATTTTCAACGCTTTTTTTTAAAAAACTCGAAAATGGGTAATAATGTTATAAAAAAAAGCTATATTTGCAAAAAATGGTTAGTTTTTTAAAATAGATCTTGCATTTATGAGAAAAGGATTTATTACTCTTATATTAGCAATTGCCACATTAAACGCTAATGCACAAATTAAGCTCCCGGCATGGTTAAGTAACGTAAAACTATCTGGATATGCCCAGACTCAATACCAATATACCAGTCAAGAAGGTGCTAAAGCCAATAGTTTCAACCTTAGAATAATAAGGATGTCACTTGACGGTCGAATCGCTGATGATTTCTATTGGAAAATTCAATTACAAATGAACGGCAACACGTCTACCCTGACAAGTGCACCGAAAGTTGTAGATTTATTTACAGAATGGCAAAAATTCGATTTTTTCAAAGTTAAAATTGGACAATTTAAAAATCCATTTACATTTGAAAATCCAATGAATCCGATTGACCAAGGTTTTATGGGTTATGGTCAAAACGTACAGAAATTAGCAGGCTTTACAGACAGAGCTGGTGGTCACTCTAGTAATGGTAGAGATATTGGCTTGCAATTTCAGGGTGATTTCCTCAAAAATGCTAATGGAAGAAACCTATTACACTATCAAATAGGAATCTTTAATGGGCAAGGTATTAACGTAAAAGATATAGACCAGCAAAAAAATATTATTGGAGGTATATGGGCTATGCCTGTAAAAGGTATGCGAATTGGTGCCTTTGGATGGACAGGCTCATACGCAAGAAAAGGAACATGGACAGAAGATAATGTCACATTCAACGGAGTAAGAAAACTCGCTCAAAATCGTTATGCATTTTCTGCTGAGTATCTCGTAAACGATTGGACTTTCAGATCAGAATATATACATTCTACAGGCTATGCTTTTGCAAAAACTCTAACCAACACAAACGATGCTACAGCTAGTGATTGTAATTTGAGTTCAAATGGAAATAAAGCACAAGGTGTTTATGCCTTGGTAATAGCACCAATTGTCAAGCAAAAATGTCATATAAAAGCTCGTTATGACATGTACCAGCCGAATGGAGAAATCAACAAGATGAAATCACAATATGAGTTGGGAATGGATTACGAGTTTACTCGCAATTTAGAAATCAGTGGTGAATTTGCTCACATCAATGACCGTTCATTAACAAAGCACAACTACAACATGATCGACATCGAAGTATCATTCAGATTTTAATTCATATCACCATATAAAAAGGTGTATCAAAAATGATACACCTTTTTATACCCATCACTCTTCAAACAATAATAAATATTATTTTGTATAAGTAATAACAAATATTTTTAAGAAAAACATATGATAGAAGAAAATACCGATACCAAAGCAACCAGTCAAGAATCTACCTACCACGTTTACAATAGCAAGAACTACCAACGCAGCCACAAAGACAGCCGAGGACATCATCATCACCATCATTTAAGTGCAGCAACATTTAAAGATGAAGCTACACGCTATAAAAAGAAAAAGCGTGTTATTGCTAACACACTTTTCTTAATACTTGGTACTATTGCATTAGTTATTATCATTGCTGTGTACTGGCTATATACAAACGAATAAGACTCTGCTAAAACGAATACGAAAATCCTAAAGAGCAATATTCTTTAAATTCCCAATAGCCATAATCAGTATCACGAGTCCCACCATCATCAAATCGTGGATACAAGAATATATTAGCAGATATATACCGATTAAACTGTAACGAAATCTGATTTTCCCATTCAAACTCCGTACGGTTATATGTAGTATAACCATACATTCTTGTTTTCCACTTCACCATATCAGATAAGGCCCACGTCAAATCAACAGTAAACTCAGAACCAAAGTCCGAAAGGCTGTGACGACCTTCATCAATACCGTTTCTTGTAGAAAGCTCCAATCGATCAACATATTTCCAGTTGAAAGCAAAAGGAGCTAAATGAACCGTACCAGTTAGTTTTTTATTCAACCAACTAACAGTATAATCCATACCGACAGACACATTTAAATTGAACGGAGACATAAAATCACTATATACAAAAGGATCATTACTCTTATAACCACGTGTGAACTGAGTATAAGCAATCAACTGCAACGTATAATACCATTTACTGGCAGCCTGTAGACCCAACTTTCCGGTATATCGTAATAAATCTTCTGAAGTTTTATATTTATGGAGAGTATCACCGCGCGAAGTCTGATAACCTAACTTCAACTCTAATTTATTATCCCACTTTACTTTTTGCTTATTATTATAATTAGCCTGCAAAGTTACACTTCCGAGCATAGAATAATTACTTTCTCCTCCTTTATACCAATTACCTGAGATATAATTTTGTAAGAATTGAAGATAATAATCGCCAGAAAAAGTCCAAAAATTTGGTTTAGTCACCCAAACATCCATAGAAATAACATCTGGCTCCATTGGAACAGGAGCGACTCTATCAATAATGTTGTGACTCGGATTTTGTACGGAATGATCATCTACCCCATTTATAGATGTCGAAATCAACTCATTCTCGGTAAAGCGTATCAAATCTGGTCGACGGAGATAAATATTCATCAACGAATTATTCAACAATCGATTAGCTATTCCACCTTGCTGCTTTTCAAGATTTAGAATATCTTTAGCAGGACCTTTATAAAATGTTAGTGGAGAAAACAAAATGAAATCATTTTCTACACTCAAAGGCTTTACCATTGACTGAAGAGTATCCAACCTACGCTCATAATTCTTCAACGAATCATCATATTGTCTTAAAAAAGAAAGAGACACATCATCTATATGTGTCTGTCTTGCACGCCTTTGGGCTTGACTACCCAAATTAAACATACATAGAACAATAAGGCTTATAAGTATTTTATTCATCATCATTCATAAAAAATCGGCTACAAAGGTAAGAAAAATAGTTTATAGAATACACAGATTAACACAGATTATTATTTTGATTACTTGTTTGTTTCATATTTTTGTTGTAACTTTGCAACTTGTTAATTATAAAGTAATTTAAAAATCACAATCGTGGCTGAAACAAAGTATATCTTCGTCACCGGTGGTGTAGTGTCTTCACTAGGTAAAGGTATTATCTCTGCATCCATTGGCAAATTGCTCCAGGCTAGGGGCTACAACATCACAATCCAAAAATTTGACCCATACATTAACATCGACCCAGGTACTCTGAATCCATATGAACATGGAGAGTGTTATGTTACTGTAGATGGAATGGAAACCGACTTAGACCTTGGTCATTATGAGCGATTTACAGGTATTAAAACAACAAAAGCTAATTCTTTGACAACAGGCCGTATATATAAAGCTGTCATTGACAAAGAAAGACGCGGAGATTATTTAGGAAAAACGATTCAAGTCGTACCTCACATCACTGATGAAATAAAGAGAAACGTAAAGTCTCTTGGACAAAAATATAATTATGATTTTGTTATCACTGAAATTGGTGGTACAATAGGTGACATCGAAAGTGCACCTTTCATGGAAGCCATACGACAGTTAAAATGGGAATTGGGCAAAAATGCAATTAACGTACATTTAACATACGTACCTTACTTGAAGGCTGCAGGAGAGCTCAAGACTAAACCAACCCAACATTCTGTAAAAGAACTACAGAGCGTTGGTATTCAGCCTGACATACTTGTACTCCGTACGGAAAAACATTTACCTAATGGTATCCTTAAAAAAGTTGCAAGTTTCTGTAATGTAGATTATGATTGTGTATTCCAAAGCGAAGACCTTCCAAGCATTTACGAAGTACCTGTACATATGCAAGAGCAAGGACTCGATGCTGCTATATTAAGAAAAACAGGTATGAACGTAGGAGAAACTCCTGCATTAGGTCCGTGGAAAGCTTTTTTGGAACGCCGAAATAACTCGACTGAAACTGTTAATATAGGTCTCGTTGGCAAATACGATCTACAAGACGCATATAAAAGTATACGCGAGAGTCTATCACATGCAGGAACTTACAATGATAGAAAAGTTAATATCACTTTCATTAACTCAGAATA
Organism: Segatella baroniae B14; assembly: GCF_022024235.1. Classification (GTDB taxonomy): domain Bacteria; phylum Bacteroidota; class Bacteroidia; order Bacteroidales; family Bacteroidaceae; genus Prevotella; species Prevotella bryantii. The sequence continues at coordinate 254,981 of NZ_CP091799.1, read as the reverse complement.
CATTACTGAAGAAAATGTAGCTGACAAGCTAAAAGGCCAAGATGGAATTGTTGTATGTCCAGGTTTTGGGCAACGTGGTATTGAAGGCAAAATCATAGCAGCTCACTATACAAGAACTCACGACATACCTACATTCGGTATATGCCTAGGTATGCAAATGATGGTTATCGAATTTGCTCGAAACGTATTGGGTTATGCAGATGCAAATTCAAAAGAAATAGATGAAAAGACTCCACATAATGTAATTGACATTATGGAAGAACAAAAAAACATCTCAACCATGGGCGGTACAATGAGACTTGGAGCTTATGAATGTGTATTAAAACAAGGATCAAGAGTTTTTGATATTTACAAGAAAGAGCATATTCAAGAAAGACATCGCCATCGTTATGAATTTAACAATGACTATCAGAAAGAGTATGAAAAAAATGGAATGAAATGTGTAGGAAGAAATCCAGAAAGCGATTTGGTAGAAATTGTAGAAATACCAACATTGAAATGGTATATCGGAACACAATATCATCCTGAATATCAAAGCACTGTATTACATCCTCATCCTCTTTTCGTTGATTTTGTAAAGACAGCAATTGCTAACAAAAAATAAATAAATGAACAAGAATAACATTACAGGCATAGTTCTTATTGCCCTTCTTATTATCGGTTATGGCTGGTATACTCAGCCATCAGAAGAAGAAATTAAAGCTCAACAAGAACAACTTGCAAAGCAAGAAGAAGCTAAGAAAAAGACCGAGAAGGCCTTTAAGGATGCTGAAAAAGCCAAACAAGAAGCTGCCAAAGCAAAAATTCTTGAAGATACAACAGCTTTGTTTCATTCTGCATTGAATGGTAAAGCTCAAACGGTTACATTGCATAATGATAAAATTGAGCTAACATTAAATACCAAAGGTGCAACAGTAGAAAAAGCTGTTATTAAGAACTATGTAGGTCATAACATTCAAGTAAAAGATGGTTCAAAAGATCAGGACAAAGTAACTTTGTTTGATCAAAAAGATCAAGCCCTCAAATTTATGCTTTCAGCTAAAGAGGCTAACATCGTTACTTCTGAACTATATTTTACAGCTTCTGAAGTTACAGACTCTACAGTCGTATTTACTGCAGAGGCTGCTCCTGGCAAAAACATTAAGCTGAGCTATGTATTAGGTAAAGATTATATGCTCCACATGCAGTTAAGTGTAAACGGCATGTCTGGCATTTTTGCACCTAATACAAATACAATGGATGTTGACTGGGCTGAACGCTGTCGCCAGCAAGAAAGAGGATTCTCATTCGAAAATAGATATGCTACTCTCACCTATCACAATACAGAAGGTGGAACAGATTATTTGAATGAAACAAAAGAAGCTATTGACGAAAAGATAGAAGAGAAAGTAGATTGGGTCGCTTTCAAAAATCAGTTCTTCTCATCAGTGATGATTGCCAAGAATGATTTTCAAGAGAATGCTTTAATGACAAGTATTCCACAGGACAAAGAATCAGGTTATCTTAAACAATACCAAGCTAAGTTGAAAACATTCTTTGATCCAACAGGAAAACAACCTTCAGAATTTGATTTCTACTATGGCCCAAACGATTTCCGACTTCTACAAAAGGTTGAGTCTGAAAGCAATTTTGGCAAAGACTTGGAATTACAGCGATTAGTATACTTAGGATGGCCATTATTCCGAATCATTAATCGATGGTTCACACTTTACGTATTTGATTGGCTTAGCCAGGTATTTCCAATGGGTATTGTCTTAATTCTTATCACTTTACTCTTAAAGGTTATCACCTATCCAATGGTAAAGAAAAGCTATATGAGCTCTGCTAAAATGAGAGTTCTTAAGCCTAAATTGGAAGAAGCTACCAAACAATACGATAAGCCAGAGGATCAAATGAAGAAACAGCAGGCTATGATGGCTGAATACGCAAAATACGGAGTAAGTCCATTATCAGGCTGTTTACCAATGCTCATTCAGATGCCAATTTGGATTGCTATGTTCAACTTCGTTCCTAACGCAATCCAACTCCGTGGTGAGAGTTTCTTGTGGATTAACGATTTGAGTACATACGATCCTATCTTCGAATGGGGAACCAATCTATGGATGCTAGGCGACCACATCAGCTTAACCTGTATCTTATTCTGTGGTGCAAACATTCTATATAGCTGGTTCACAATGCAGCAACAAAAAGATCAAATGGTAGGCCAACAGGCAGAACAAATGAAAATGATGAGATGGATGATGCTTTTAATGCCGCTCATGTTCTTCTTCATGTTCAATGATTATAGTGCAGGTTTGAACTTCTACTATTTTGTCAGCTTGTTTTTCAGCGCAGCCATCATGTGGACACTTCGAAAAACAACAAACGACGAAAAGCTACTTCAGATTCTAGAAGCTAGATACAAAGAAAATAAAACCAATCCCCAAAAGGTATCAGGCTTAGCTGCTCGTTTACAAGCTATACAACAAGAACAGATGGAAATGCAACGCAAACGAGAAGAATTAGAACGCAAGAAAAATAGTCTAAATAAATAAAAAAAAGGGCGGACATTCTAATGCCCGCCCTTTTAATCTACTACTTCTAATTATGAACAATTTAATAACGTTGGCAGCTGCTGCAATTCTAACTTGCAGTACTGTACAAGCACAAACTATGATTGGAAAGAGTAACATAAAACTTGAGAGAGATTTAATGACCCCAGAAGCATTATGGGCTATGGGAAGAATCGGAGGAGTTACGACCTCACCAGACGGGAAAAAAATCGCCTATCAAGTAGGTTACTACAGTGTTAAAGAAAACAAAGGACACCAAATCCTTTATGTAAGCGACAGCAATGGTAAGAATAAAATACAACTTACCCAAGATGCTAAAAGTGAAAGTGATGTTGCCTGGATAGAAAATGGTAAAAGCCTAGCCTTTTTAAGAGACGGTCAAATTTGGAAAATGGACGTTGACGGCAAAAACCGTAAACAACTCTCCAATTCAAAAATTGCCATTGAAGGTTTTCGTTTCTCACCTGATGGCAAAAAAGTGTTACTTATAATGAGTATACCATATTATGGTAGCATCAAAAAAAATCCTTCAGACTTACCTCTAGCAAGTGGACGCGTTGTAACAGACCTTAATTACAGACATTGGGATCACTATGTTGAAACAATAGCACATCCCTTTGTAGCAGAATTAAAAAATGACAAAATTACAGAGGGTATAGACATTCTAAAAGGTGAACCATACGAAAGTCCATTAGCACCATTTGGCGGTATTGAACAATTTGCATGGAGTCCTGACTCAAAAAATGTAGCTTACACCTGCAGAAAGAAAGAAGGTGTAGACTATGCCATATCAACAGATGCCGATATCTATCTGTACAATATAGAAAGCGGAAAGACGATTAACCTTTGCAAACCTGCAGATTATAAGGCACCAAAAGTTGATCCTACAAAAAGTTTAAAAGACCAAGCTGTAAATCATCAAAACGGAGATTTCAATGTTGGCTACGACATCAATCCAAAGTTCTCTCCTGATGGAAACTACATCGCTTGGCAAAGTATGGAAAGAGACGGTTATGAAAGTGACCGAAATCGCCTTTGTATATATAACATTAAAAAAGGCACAAAAAAATATGTAACAGAAACATTTGATTCTAATGTCGATGATTATTGTTGGGCTAATAATTCTAAAACACTATATTTTATCGGTGTTTGGGAAGCAACCACAATGGTATACCAGACTAATTTGAATGGTGAGATAAAACAGCTCACAGATGGATGGTATGACTATGGAAGCATTCAGACTTTGGGCAACACGAATATGCTAATTGCTACACGCCACAGTATTTCTCATCCTGATGATATCTACCTTATCAAGCCTTCAGACAAAGCCAAGAAGAGCGCAGTAACTCAAATCACCAATGAGAACAAGCATATTCTTGATCAAATGCAAATGGGAAAGGTAAGCCAAAGATGGGTAGAAACAACAGATGGCAAAAAAGAGTTAGTTTGGATTATATTACCTCCTCACTTTGATGAAAACAAAAAATATCCTACTTTACTTTTCTGCGAAGGTGGTCCACAGAGCCCTGTTTCACAATTTTGGAGCTACCGTTGGAATTTCCAAATTATGGCTGCACAAGGATATATTGTCGTAGCTCCAAACCGTCGTGGATTACCTGGTTTTGGACAGGCATGGAACGAAGAAGTAAGTGGTGATTGGACAGGTCAATGTATGAACGATTACCTAAGTGCCATCGATGATGCGGCAAAATTACCATATGTAGACAAGGACAGATTGGGATGTGTAGGTGCCAGTTTCGGCGGTTTCTCTGTATATTATCTTGCAGGACACCACAACAAGCGTTTCAAAGCATTTATTGCTCACGATGGAGCTTTCAATCTTGAATCTATGTACACTGACACAGAAGAGGATTGGTTTTCTAACTGGGAATATGAAGACGCTTACTGGAAAAAGAACAGATCAAAGAATGCAGAAAAAACTTATACCCAAAGTCCACATCTTTATGTAGATAAATGGGATACTCCAATTTTGTGTATTCACGGTGAAAAAGATTTCCGAATCAATTATAATCAAGGAATGGGAGCATTTAAAGCTGCTCGAATGAAAGGCATTCCAGCAGAATTGCTACTTTATCCCGACGAGAATCATTGGGTACTAAAGCCACAAAATGGAATTTTATGGCAGAGAACATTCTTTGAATGGCTTGACAAATGGTTGAAAAAATAAATTATTTAATAGACAACAAAAAAATAAAATAAAATGAGTCATCAACAAGGACATCCAAAAGGCCTATACCTGTTGTTTGCTACAGAAATGGCCGAGAGATTTAGTTACTATGGCATGCGCGCCCTCTTTACTCTTTACATGGTCGCTGCCTTATTTTCAACAACTGATGCTTTCCAGATTTATGGATCATACACCGGTCTCGTATACCTGACTCCACTAATTGGTGGCTATATTGCTGACCGTTATTGGGGAAACAACAAAAGTATAATTACTGGTGGCATTATCATGGCCATTGGACAATTTTTGTTATTTGCAAGTGCATGTTTCGTAAAACAAAGTATTACCATTGCTCCAGAACTTGGTGGAACAATTGATCCAAATGTAGATAATTTCATGGCCAAGATGCTGATGTTCGCTGGTTTGGCAGCTCTTATCTTTGGTAATGGCTTCTTTAAACCAAACATCTCTACAATGGTAGGCGACTTGTATGAGCCAACCGATCATCGCAAAGATGCAGCATTCACTATATTCTATATGGGTATCAATGTAGGTGCATTCATCGCTCCATTTATTTGCGGAGGTGTAGGTACGGGTAGTTGGGAAGATCCTTCTAACTTTAAATGGGCTTTCTTTACAGCTGGATGTGCTATGGTACTATCTATCGTAATCTTTGCTAGTCTTAAGAATAAATATCTAAGAACACCAGAAGGTGTGTTGATAGGTAACAAACCTAAATCACAATTAGTTAAAGAAGAAGCTCTATCAAGAGGTGAAGAGATTAAAGAGGACGAAACTCCTAAAGTTAAGAATTCTATATGGCGTCCTATCTTAAGTCTTGCCTTAGCCATAGTTTGCTATATTGCTTTTGGCGGTCTTAATGCTGGTAACTTCAACGATATCATATCTGCTGCTGTTTTTGCTATTGCAATAGCAATGCCTGTATTCATTATCACAGACAAGAGCCTTACCAAAGAAGAAATGAGTCGTATTGGCGTAATTTATATTATTGCCATTTTCGTAATTTTCTTTTGGTCAGCTTTCGAGCAGGCAGGTGCATCACTCACTTATTTTGCAGAACATAATGTAGATAGAAATCTATTTGGTATTGACTTCAAAACTGCTTGGTTCCAAAGCGTTAACCCTATTTGTGTTGTATGTTTTGCTCCTCTTTTCGCCATACTTTGGGAGAAATTAGGAAAAATAGGAAAAGAGCCTGCATCTCCAATGAAACAAGCACTCGGTTTAATGCTTTTAGCAATAGGATATGCAATTATCGCTTTTGGTACAGCTGGTGTAACAGGCAACTCTAAAGTTAGTATGTTCTGGCTTATCGCAATGTATGCAATCCACACTTGTGGTGAGCTATCTCTGTCGCCTATCGGATTGAGTATGGTAAACAAGTTATCTCCTGCACGTTTGGCTTCTTTACTCATGGGTGTATGGTTTATGAGCAATGCTGCAAGTAACATTCTTGCCGGCAAATTCTCAACCTTATTCCCTGAACCTGGTAAACCTGCCCAAAGCATACTCGGATGGGAAGTTGCAACATTGACAGATTTCTTCCTTATCTTTGTTGTAATGGCTGGTGTTGCAAGTGTTGTTCTAATTTGCCTCTGCCCTCTTTTAAAGAAGATGATGAAGGGTATAGAATAAACAGCATATACTTTCATATAAAAGGCGAATGAAAAATTTATTCATTCGCCTTTTATTATGACTTTTACAGTACGTTTAATCTTTTTGCAAAGATTAAACGTACTGTAAAAATTGAAAATCGATAAAATATGTGCCCGAAATGCTAATATATAAGTATTGCAGACCTATTATAAAAAGTAAATTTTGGGATATCCATTTTGTTTTTATAGTTGTGTTCTAACGGAAAGCCTATAAAATTGGACACCAATACAAAAAATATGAATCTAAGACAATTAACACATACTTACGCTATATATCAAACTGAGAAAAACAGCATCATTATAAACATGTAATATGTAAACAAAAACTCATATTGTGCCACAACTAAATAATAAGTTAGAAACACAATATGAGTATAAATATGATAGAGATTTCAGACTTTTTTAATCTTTGATATTAGCCTGTTCTAGTCCATAATTATTTCTTGCATCCAATACCTTAAGGAGAATACCAAATAAGACAGCAGCAACACCAAAACCAGCAAAAGTCATCATTGGAACAACAAAAGTAGGAACCCCATTATAGGTATTATTCTCAATAATGGTTCCCATAAGCATCGGAATAAGAGTCAAACCGATATTTTGAATATAAAATATGATTGCATAAGCACTACCTAATTGCTTCATCGGAATAATTTTTGGCACAGAAGGCCACATAGCACTAGGTACTAAACTAAAGGCCACTCCCAACAAAACAACAAGTGATACAGCAAACCATGTCTGCTCAACAATAGGTAAAGCAAAGCAAACATGTACACCCGTCAAAATCAAGGAACCAATAATCATCAATGTAGCTCCCTTACCAACTTTATCATATATACTACCAAAAATAGGCGTTAAAATAATAGTACCAAATGGCATTACAGAAGGAATCCATCCTGCATAATAAGGATCAACATGGTATTTATAAATCATCACCTTAGTTGCAAACTTCAAAAAAGGGAAAATACCACCATAAAAACATAGGCACATGAATGTTATAAGCCAGAATCCTGGATTTTTAAAAATAAGGCCCAAATCACTCAAGTGGAATTTTTCATCTTCGCCAGCTTCTACAAAACTATTCGCCTGAGGATCGCTCTTATCCAGTTTAACATCCATTACATCATAAACGAGCCATAACAAAAGACCAATAACCAGCAAAACTAATCCCAAAAGCAAAGGGGCTGATAAATGAAACTTCTCGGCTAGCGGTACACTCACCCAAAAAGTCATAGCTGTACCTAAACGAGCTAAAGCTACTTGAATACCCATAGCCAAAGCTAATTCATGACCAGTAAACCATTTCGTCATAACCTTAGATATCGTAATACCCGCAATTTCTGCACCTACACCAAAAATAGCAAAACCAAGAGAAGCTATCAAAACCTGATTTTTAATAGCATGGTCAAGTCCTGTATAGCCACCTATAAGAGGAATATTAATTAAAGTTGTACCCTCTGTCGACATATACTCTATCGCATAGAACTTAATAGCAGCTCCAACGACCATTAATATACAAGATAAATTTCCTGTAAAACGAATACCCATCTTATCCAGAATGATTCCACCAAAGAATAACATTCCTAAGAAGACATTAATAAATCCATAAGATCCTGAGAATACACCGTAATCCGAACTAGGCCATCCTAAACCTCCCTCTGAAGCAGGAGTTTCAAGCATTGTCTCCAAAGGAGCCATTACATCTGTAAGGAAATAACCCATCATCATGGTGATGGATACAATAATTAATGCAGCCCAGCGTGCTTTAAAGCTATCACTGAGCCTTTCTCTTATGATTTCAGTCATAGTTTATAAAAACTCTCTCTCTTTATTATTTTATATTATTATTTTTTGTTTTTACTATATCAAACAAGTATGTTAACTTAAACACAATCTGCCCATAACGGCTAGCACTAAAATAATCACGCTTGCTAGATCCATAAATATTTCCTAGACCATAATAATAACGTGCTTCTGCTAGAAAATGCCCCACTTTGGGATGACTATACTCTATACCGCCACCTAATGCGATTCCATAATCAAACTTATTTTCAATAGCCATAGAATCCTGAGCAATCACCTGATTTGAACGTGTAGGAGTAGTATTAAGAGCATTTTCATAAGTAAAATTAGTCTTTGTTGATTCTGAAAGGTAAAAACCAAACTGTGGTCCTAGATTAACAAAGAAATTAACTCCATTCCTTTCTCGTCCCCATGCTAAATGTGCAAAAATAGGTATCTGAATATAATTAATTGTACGACTATATTCTTCTGCCAAACCTGTAACATTATTAATAACAGGTTGATTATTTGCATCAAGAATATCTTCCTTCCATCCCACAGAAGCATAATTGACTTCAGCATAAATAGAACAGATACTCTTAAAATACTTTTCACAAATATAACGAAAAGAAAGTCCTCCACTTACACCACCATGAAAAGCCTGAGATACTTCCGGTTGGAAAGTAATATTACTCAGTACATATCCTCCATTGACACCTATCGCAAAATCATTACGATGATCACCAACCTGAGCACGAAGCAATGTGCAAAAAGTACTCAAGAAAACAAGAATAATTAAAAACTTTTTCATCTTAATAAACTATCGTTTCGATTTTGCTATCTGTATAATGAATTAATTGAAAATTTTGATTTATCATCCCCCCTCCAGGGATTCTTCCAAAATGCAAAGGCGTCTGAATAGGCTGATAAGTACTCTGAGCAGGAGAGCCGATAAAATTCTGACCAAACTTACGATATCCCCTCAAGAAATATTCTGCATGATCAAATCCTGTTATTGCAAAACGTGGAATATATTGCTGCATCATATCTGTATGAAACCAACTTTTATAAGCTTTATTAAAAGTAATAAAACGTTCTGAAGTTGGATTATAATAGTAAGTAGACGGTATATACACATCATACTTTTTGAAATTCTTTATATCGTATTTCTCATACATCAACCACTCCGTATGACCAAACATAGAGATTTTAAGATTCGGATTAGTCGAAGTCAAAAAATCTAGTTTAGTGAAAACTTCATTCAATTTAGGTGAAGAAGAAGCATTCAAAATTACAATATTAGGGCGAACTCTATCAAAAGCCTTAGCAAAAGATTCTGAAGGAGAATTAATATTTGTAAGACTATATACAATATTGTTTTTATCTAACTGTTTGCGTAATTCCTTTGTAAATTCACCCTTTGCTGTAGAAGGATCATTACAGTCTATCAAGATTGGATGGAAATTTTTAAAGCGATTTACAAATACCTCTGCAGTGGTCTGCAGCACCCGTGCTGAAGGCTGATAGATTTGAAATATCTGAGAATTGGAATTAACTTCTGAAGATTCGATAGAAAAAGGTATAACAAGTTTGATATTATAAGTTTTACAAAAACCAGACAGAGCACTTACCTGTTTGGTATAAAGTGGTCCAAAAATAATATTGCATTCCTTAGCACCGTCTTGTAAAAGAATATTTCTAATATCAGCATCTTGAGGTACATTCCATGACTTAACATCAACAGAAAGACCTTCCTGCTTAAGTTGATCAACAGCTAAAAGAAAACCGCGATAGTACTCTACCATACGAAGGCCATCCCCATCATTATTATGCAATGGTAACATTATCCCAACTTTAACAACAGAACTCTGAGTTTCTTGTTTTGTCTGTGAAGCCTTCGGCTTTTCTCCTACGTTAGGAATGTACAAAATATCTCCTTTTTTTAACGTATACCCTTCCTTAGCCATTTCAGGATTTGCTTTCACCAAATCTGGAATAGAAATACCAAACTGATTAGCAATACCATAGATGGTATCCTTCTTTTTAACTTTATACACTTCACGCTAATTGGTAGTCTGAGCCATTAAGCCAGAACTAAATATAAGGCAAAGTGCTGATACTATAAATGAAAATAAGTGTTTATTCATCATCTAAATTTTAATTCATATGCAAAAATACAAAAAATCTGTCATCTTCACCTCCACATCTCCTATCTTTTTATTAACTTTGCATAATTAAGAATTTATGAAAGTATATTTTAGACATATTATTATTCTTAGCTTTTTAATGCTAGGATCTGTTATAGCTATCCAAGCTGACACATATCCTACAGTATCACCACAAGCATCTTTTATTGGCGCAGAAGGTGACACTATTGCTAATGGGGGAAGTGGCTCTGGTCCTATTGAAGGCTTATTTTATGCAAATCCATCCAATATCGACGAGTATGATATGCACTATACATGGACTTTCTATATTGGGGATGAAACCATAGTAAGAAACGAAGAAAATACATCATTCACTTTCACTACTTCTGGTACACATACCATAGCATTACAGGCTTGGTATACTAAAGATAATGTAACAGACAGTATTTCTATAGATCAAACTTTTACAATTACAGTTACAGAAAGCAAATTAGAAATGCCTAATGCCTTTTCGCCAAACGGAGATGGAATAAACGATATTTATCAGGCAAAACAGAATTATAAAAGCATTATAGAATTTCACGCCTACATTTTCAACCGTTGGGGCCAAAAATTATATGAGTGGGACAGTCCTGCCAAAGGACAAGGATGGGACGGTACTTACCGAGGCAAACCTGTGAAAGACGGTGTTTACTATGTTTTAGTCAAAGCAAAAGGCGCTGATGGAACAGTATTTAATATTCGCAAAGATGTAAATATATTGAGAGGTTGGTCCTCTTCGTCTACAGAGTAATACAAATTAGGATTAGTTTAGCATCATGCAAAGAGAAGATGAAAAGATAAATGTTTGGGGTGCAAGGGTTCACAATTTAAAGAACATCGATGTTGTCATTCCTCGCAATTCACTAACAGTAATAACAGGACTTTCCGGTTCAGGAAAATCCTCTCTCGCTTTTGATACCATTTTTGCCGAAGGCCAGAGAAGATACATAGAAACTTTTTCAGCTTATGCTAGAAATTTTCTAGGAAATATGGAACGACCGGACGTGGACAAAATTACAGGGTTAAGTCCGGTAATAAGTATCGAACAGAAAACAACTAACAAAAACCCAAGATCAACAGTCGGAACAACTACAGAAATATACGATTATCTTCGACTATTATATGCTCGTGCTGGTATCGCTTACAGCTACCAAAGTGGCGAAAAAATGGTAAAATACACCGAGGAAAAGGTAATCCAGATGATTCAGACAAATTACGCTAATAAACGTATCTATATTCTTGCTCCTCTAGTACGCCAAAGAAAAGGTCACTATCGTGAACTTTTTGAAAGCATGAGACGTAAAGGGTATTTATATATGCGTGTCGATGGAGAAATACTGGAAGTTACTCGGGGTATGAAGGTTGACCGATATAAGAACCACAATATAGAAGTTGTTATCGACAAACTCGCTGTTCAAGGTAGCGACGACATACGCTTAGCTAATAGTATAAAGACTGCTATGAAGCAAGGAGAAGGCGTACTTATGATAATGGATAAAGATACTGGTTCTATCAAAAATTTCTCCAAGAGACTCATGGACCCTGCAACAGGATTAGCTTATAGTGACCCTGCCCCTAACATGTTTTCATTTAACTCTCTAGAAGGAGCATGTCACCATTGTAAGGGACTTGGAGTTATCAATGAAATTGATATAAACAAAGTTATTCCTGATAATAAAAAAAATATTCATGACGGCGCGATTGCTCCTTTAGGCAAATATAAGAATCAGATGATCTTTTGGGAATTGGAAGCAATACTTGGTAACTATGACTGTACACTTAAAACACCTGTCAAGGATATACCTACTGAAGCTATCGATGAAATACTACATGGAAGCCTGAAGAAAATCAAAATATCAAAAGATAAAGTACATACCAATAGTGATTACTTTATAGAATTCAATGGCATCATCAAGTATTTACAGGATGTTATTGATAATGATGAAAGCTCCACTGGACAGAAATGGGCAGATCAATTTATGGCCGAAGTAGAATGCCCTGAATGCCATGGCATGCGACTCAAAAAGGAATCTTTATCATATAAAATTTGGGATAAAAATATCTCAGAAGTTGCCAATATGGACATTCTTGAGTTGAAAGACTGGCTAGAACATGTGGAAGAACACTTGGATGAACAACAAAAAAGATTGCACACGAAATTCTCAAAGAAATTAAAACTAGAATAAATTTCTTATTGGATGTCGGTTTAGACTATCTGTCACTTAATCGACAGTCTGCAACTCTTTCCGGAGGAGAAAGTCAACGTATCAGATTGGCGACACAAATCGGATCACAGCTTGTCAACGTACTCTATATTCTTGATGAACCTAGTATTGGTCTTCATCAACGTGACAATGAGCGTCTAATAAAATCATTAAAAGAATTGAGAGATTTAGGCAATACTGTTATCGTGGTAGAGCACGATGAAGATATGATGAGAGCTGCTGATTGGATAGTCGACATTGGTCCTAAAGCCGGACGTAAAGGGGGTGAAGTAGTTTTCCAGGGAACTCCAGAAGATATGCTCAATACTCATACCATTACTGCTGATTACCTTAACAAAAATAAAAAAATAGAAATTCCATCTATCCGACGTCAAGGCAATGGCAAGGAGATTACCATATATGGTGCACATGGTAACAACCTTAAAAATGTAAATATCAGTTTTCCACTTGGTAAACTTATTGTGGTTACTGGTGTATCAGGGTCTGGAAAATCTACCTTAATCAACGAGACCTTACAACCTATTTTATCTCAGCATTTTTATCGCTCAATAAAGAAGCCAATGGCTTATAAAAAAGTTGAAGGTATCGAAAATATAGACAAGGTTGTAAATGTTGATCAAAGTCCTATTGGCAGAACTCCTCGAAGTAATCCTGCCACATACACAGGTGTATTCAGTGACATCCGTGCTTTATTTGTAGGACTGCCTGAGGCTAAAATAAGAGGCTATAAACCAGGTAGATTCTCTTTTAATGTAAAAGGAGGACGTTGCGAAGCTTGTAGTGGTAACGGCTACAAGACGATTGCGATGAATTTTCTACCAGACGTTATGGTTCCATGCGAAGTGTGTCATGGCAAAAGATACAACAGAGAAACTCTTGAAGTACGTTTCAAAGGGAAAAGTATTGCAGATGTACTCGATATGACCATCAACCAAGCTGTAGAGTTTTTTGAAAATGTACCTCAAATATTACCAAAGATTAAGACTCTTCAAGACGTTGGCCTTGGTTACATCAAATTAGGACAAAGTTCTACAACACTCTCTGGAGGAGAAAGCCAGCGTGTAAAATTAGCCACAGAATTGGCTAAAAAAGATACTGGCAAAACTTTATATATTCTTGATGAACCAACAACAGGCTTACATTTTGAAGATATACGCATTTTAATGGATGTGCTTCAAAAATTAGTTGATCGAGGTAATACTGTCATCATTATTGAGCACAACCTTGATGTAATTAAGTTAGCTGATTGGATTATTGATGTTGGTCCAGAAGGGGGCAGAAATGGAGGACATATTCTTGCTACTGGAACACCGGAAGAAATATCTAAAATCGACAATGGATTTACTTCAAAATTTTTAAAACCGATATTAGAAAAAGGATCATGAATTTTAGCAGAATTAAGGTATCTTTAGTTCTATTTTTGGTCTCAATTTCTATTCAAGGCCAAAATTTACCAACTGACGGACCTCTGACAATAAACTTAAAGGTACAGGAACTTGCAGAAAAGCTATTAAAAAATAAACAGGGAAGCATTGTTGCCATAGATCCTACTACAGGTGAAATACTCTGTATGGTGAGCAAAAACAAGGTTCAGGATAACATCAATAGAGCAATTTCTGTAGATTATTCTCCAGGTTCGACTTTTAAAGTTGCACAAGCTGCAACTTTGCTTTCACTTCGAGCGTTGGTGCCAGAACAGGAATACAATTGCAAAAAAGGATTTTGGCAGGAGAAAATACACATTGGATGTCATGACCATAAAGCTCCTCTAAAATTAGTTCAAGCAATAGGACAATCATGTAACTCATATTTCTGCAAAGCCTTTAAAGAGTTTATTGACAACAGAACATTATATCCGAGCAAAATTACTGCAATTAATACTTGGAACAAATATATGCTAAGTATGGGATTAGGCAATCCTCTAGGCATAGATATGGCTGGCGAAATAGGAGGACTTATACCAGATGCAACCTACTTAAATACGACACACAAAGGAAGTTGGAATGGTACAACTATTATGTGGGTAGGGATGGGACAAGGAGAAGTTAACACTACTCCTCTTCAGCTCTGCAACTTGGCTGCTGTCATTGCTAATCGTGGCTTCTTCTATACTCCACATATACATAAGCCAACACCCGAACATCCTCTAGATAGTTCTTATACTACCAAAAGAATTTCGTTACCTGAACCAAGCGCATTTGAAAAAGTTATAGAAGGTATGCGAGCTGCTGTAATCAATGGTACATGTGTTAGCATCAGAAACCCCAATTATAAAGTCTGTGGAAAGACCGGTACAGCTGAAAATAAAGGCCACGACCACTCAGTATTCATGGGATTTGCCCCAATGGATAATCCAAAAATTGCAGTAAGCGTGTATGTCGAAAACGGAGGATGGGGAGCTGATCTTGCTGCTCCACTTGGTGGATTAATTATGGAACAATACATTCTTGGCCAATTAAGTCCTTCATCTCAGAAAGTTGCTAAAAAATGGGAAAACAAAGAAATCTACATTACCCCTGTAGAGATACCATTTAACTTTGATGATCTTTAAAAACAAAATAGATACATAAAAAAATCCCGCTAGTTGAATACTAACGGGATTTTTTGTATCAAAGTTTCCCTTTACAGGGAAACCATTTATAATTACAACAATGATGCTGCATTAATCCAATCGTATACACAAGAGCAAATACCAAATCCTATAATGCCGGCCGTACATAGAGCCAAAGCTAATTTTGTACTAGTTGCACTTTGGAAAGTCGGAAGTGGATTTTCGTTAGGTTTGATAAACATAGCCTTAACGATAAGCAGATAGTAATAAAGCGATATTACTGTATTAATCAAAGCAACAAACAGTACACCATATGCCCATGCACCCATAGTAGTATCAAGACTCATACCCTTAACAGCTGCCATAAAGATGAAGAACTTACTAAACATACCTGCAAATGGAGGAATTCCACCAAGTGAGAACAATGCCAAAGTCATCAACACGGCCAATTTTGGATTTGTCTTGTACAAACCATCATAACTATTCATCGTTACAACACCGTTATTATGCTCCTCTACAGAACTAATAACAGAGAATACACTCATATTAGCTACTACATAAATCAAGACATAATAGCTAAGAGCAGATGTACTCATAGCAGTATTACCAACAATAGCCAAAACAATGTAACCAGCCTGAGAAATAGAACTGAAAGCCATAAAGCGCTTCAAATCATTCTGACGGATAGCAAACAAATTAGCTACAGTGATAGAAAGAACAATAACGATAAAAAGCAATGTCTGCCAATATTCTACCATAGGAGCAAATACCTTGGTCAGGATAGCACACAATGTGAATGCTGCAGCACCCTTAGAGATAACAGACAAATAACCTGTTACCGTAGTAGGAGCACCCTGATAAGAATCAGCTGTCCAGAAGTGAAATGGTACCAAAGAAATTTTGAAACCAAGACCACTAAAGAAAAACACTAATCCCATAATAGAAAGAGGAGATACTGTTATCTTTGAGGCAATATCCTCAAAATACAAAGTACCTGTCGCAGCATATAAGAATGAAATACCAAAAAGCATAACTCCACTAGAGAATGTGGCGGTAAGTACAAACTTAGCACCTGCCTCTGCTGAATTATGACGATATTTATCAAATGCTACTAAACAAGCCATTGGCACTGATGCCATTTCAAGACCAAGGAAGAACAATAGAAAATGATTTGCACTAACCATCATGTTCATACCCAAAAGAGTTGAAATAACAAGCATATAAAACTCGCCCTCCTTAAAAGAAGTATCAGGACGAGACATCCACTCTTTACTCTGAATCAGCACTATTAAAGTACCAAGAGCTAAAATAGTCTTGATTACACCTACAGATGCATTAGTATAATACATGCTACCGAAGCAAGTTGCTGCATCGACAGGTGCGATATTAATAGCAATATGAGCCAGCATTAAAACGCAAACCAAAGGATTGAACCATGAGCGAGTATTAACCACTCCCTCCTTTTTGGCTGAACAGAAGTCTGCAATGAAAGCGATTACCAAAATAGTCATCAATGTGACTTCTGGTAACATATTTAAAAATTGACTATAATCTAAATTCATTTTTTCAAATACTTAAAGTTTGTCATTACAAAGCTGCTGCAAATGCGGCTGTATTAATATGTTCGATAAGTGGAGCTACTGCATCACTAATAATCTCGTTAGCCCATAGTGGAGCCATACCAAGACCTGCAACACAGAAAATCAAACCAGCTATGGCAAGACGCTCATCCCACGTAGCATCGTGAAGTTTATAAAACTCTGGATTTGGTACCTTCTGGAATAGAATCTTACCGACAACACGGAGAATATAAACAGCTGTAACTACGATTGAAGTACATGCAATGATGGTACAAACACGATGGAACATGTCTCCATTCTGGAATGCACCAACAAAAATTGTCATCTCTGCTACGAAACCTGAGAAACCTGGAAGACCAAGGTTAGCCAAACCTGCAATCACATAAGAAACTGAGAGGAATGGAATAATCTTCATCAAACCACCAAGCTTACGAACATCACGAGTACCTGCACGATGATAAATCATACCAATACAAGCAAAGAACAAAGCTGTCATCAAACCATGAGAAAGCATCTGAAGAACAGCACCTGTAATGGCAGTCTGAGTCATCATACACAAAGCAAACAATACCATACCACAGTGTGATACAGAAGAGTATGCATTAATATATTTCAAGTCAGTCTGTACACATGCAGAAAGAGCACCATAAACAACAGAGCATGTTGTAAGAATCAAGAAGATCCAGCCCAACTCATGAGCAGCTGCAGGCAGCAAGTACATAGCAATACGGAAACAACCATAACCACCAAGCTTCATCAATACACCTGCGTGCAACATAGATACCGCTGTAGGAGCAGAAGCATGACCGTCAGGTGACCATGTATGGAATGGGAATAAAGCACCTAGTACACCAAAACCAATAAAGAGGAATGGGAAGAAAACTTTCTGAATGTGAACAGGAATGTTATTCATTGCTGCAATTTCGGTTACCTCCATTGTAGTAGCACCACTAAAGTAGTAAATACCAAGGATACCGAAAATCAATAAACCAGAACCTCCCATCAACATCAAAGTCAACTTCATTGCAGAATATTCCTTAGGACCTGTACCCCATACACCAATCAATAAGTACATAGGGATCAACGCAACCTCATAGAACATAAACATGGTGAACATATCGGTAGAAATAAAGAAACCGAACACACCAGAACTCAATAAGGTGAACCAAAGGAAATACTCTTTCTTCATTGGTTGTAACTGCCAAGAAGCAAAAGTTCCTGTAAACACGATAATAGCAGACAAAAGAATCATCACTACAGAGATTCCGTCCACACCAACACTGTATGCGATATTCAATGGCTTAAACCAAGGAATGCTATATGTAAAGAGCATTGCATCAGTATTACCAGCATTTCGCATCTGAATAAATGTGACAGTAAGCCAAATAGCAAATACTAGAAGTACGCTGGAACCAGCTACCATCACGCCACGTACCTGATTGTCGCTCTTAGCGAACCACATGCCCAACAGCATCAGGAGTGGGATTACTACGAATAATGTCAATATACTCATTTTTCTGACTATTCAAATATTAAAGAATACAAAGTAATACCAATGTAAGTGCTACAGTACCCGTTATAAACCAAGCAGCATATTGGCGAACATCACCGCTCTGCCATGGACGTATGGTCTCACCAGCTTCCTGAGCACCCCAAGCCATGAAGTTGAATGTTCCATCAATAACATGGCGATCAAACCACGCAATTGGTTTAGAGAAACATCTGAAGACAACTTTATGGGTAAAGAACTGCCAAGCATTATCGATATAAAAACGATTGAGTGAAGCCTTATGGAGAGTAGGCATCTGACGCTTCAACATATCTGGCACTGGGTTCTCACCACTAGCATACATCCAAGTTGCAAGACCGATACCAATGCAAGCTACTACTATAGAAATCCAAGCTACAGATGGCCAAGTCCAAATAGCAAATGTCTGAATGGCAATATCCTCTGCATGGCCATCAGCTGAAACGAAATGACCAAAAGGTATCAGACCACAGGTACAACCAACAATACAAAGGAATACCAATGGTCCCCACATAGTAGCAGGTACTTCCTGTGGCTTACGACGATGTTCAGGATCCTGCTCATAATAGCTCTTACCCCAGAAGATAACATAGTACAAACGGAACATATAGAATGCTGTCATACCTGAAACCAATGTCATAAACCAACCCAAAGCTGGTGAAAAGTGGAAACAAGCTGCTACAATTTCATCTTTAGAGAAGAAACCTGAGAATGGTGGAATACCAGATATACACAGACATGCCAACAAGAAACACCAGTTTGTGATAGGCATATATTTACGAAGACCACCCATATAATCCTTAAAGTTGCTACCAATTATAACAATAATAGCACCAGAGCAAAGGAATAATAATGCCTTAAACATGGCATGTGTAAACAAGTGGAATAATGCTGCCATATAACCGACAGAACCCTCACCTTCTACAGCAGTACATACACCAAGCGCAACAAGCATATATGCTATCTGCGAAATGGTTGAAAAAGCAAGACCTCGTTTAATATCACGCTGGGTACAAGCAACAGCTGCAGCATAGAATGCTGTAAAAGCTGCAATGTAAGCAATCCAATGCAGCTGCTCAAGAGCACCAAACTCCACATAGATTGGGAAAAGAGAAGCTACCTGATATACACCTGCAACAACCATAGTTGCAGCATGAATCAAAGCTGATACTGGAGTTGGACCCTCCATTGCATCAGGCAACCAAATATGCAATGGGAACATTGCTGACTTACCTGCACCACCTATGAACATTAAGAATAAAGAGGTAGGAATAACCCAAGTTAAAGCTGGATTATTTGCAAGTTCTGCCAAACGACCGCTCAAGCCTGGGGTTACGTTCAAATCATAGTTGAATGTTCCAACATAGAAACTAAAGAACAAAATACCGATCAGGAAGAACAAGTCTGCAAAACGGGTCGTAATGAAGGCCTTCTTAGAAGCATGTACTGCAGCATGCTTTGGATAGTAGAAACCTATCAAAAGATAAGAGCAGACACCCACTAATTCCCAGAACATATACATCTGGAAAATATTAGTAGCAACTACGAGACCAAGCATACTCATGGTAAAGAGAGAGAGAAAAGCGTAAAAACGCTGAAAACCCTTCTCATAACCCTCAACCTCATAGTTCTCGTCACGCTCTGCCATATAGCCAAGTGAGTAAATATGAACCATGAAACTTACTGTAGTAATAACGACAAGCATCATTACACTGATCGGTGTAAGACGGAAACCGATATTAAAGGTAAGCAGTTCGGTAAACTTAAGCCACGTAAAATTGAAAACAGTAACCGTAGGATAGAGTCCATCAGCACCACGACCTATAGCAAAAAAGTATTCATAAGCAGTATATAAAGACATTGCAAACAAAACACCAAGCACGGAGGTACCAATGGTAAAGGCTACCTTTTCTTTCATCTTCATACCGCATAGACCAAGCACTAAGAAGCTCAGGAACGGTAAAAGAAGTATTAAAAATGAATAACTATATTCCATTGTTTTCTTTAGAATTTCATATTTTCAATACTGTTCACCTGATCACTGTGATAGTTGCGGTAAACATTAATAATTATAGCAAGAGCTACAGCTGTTTCAGCAGCACTGACTCCAATAGAGAACAACGTGAAGAAGAGACCTTCAAACTGTCCTGGGAAGAGAATACGATTGAATACTGCAAAGTTCATATCGGCAGAGTTCAACACTAACTCAATAGAGATGAGCATTGCAACAAGGTTACGACGGGTTACGAAACCATATACACCAATAAAGAACAATAATGTACTAAGTACTAAGAAACATTGATATGGAATCATTTCTTATCCTCCTTTCTTGCAATCATAATACCACCGATGATACAAGCCAACAGAAATACAGAGATAAACTCAAAAGGAAGTACGTACTGATACTTCTCACTTCCAAGAAGATGATTGCCGATAACATCCATGCTTACCTCTTTATCAGCCATCTGAGCTGCACAATCGATAAATTTATTTTTCAAAAGAACTACACCTACAGTAGCAATACCTAGAACAGCAACCAAAATGCCATTAATCATACGAGAACCTTTGATTTGCTCTACTAGCCCCTGAAGAGTGCGCTTAGATACCAACTGAATAGCAAAGATATACATCATTGTAATACCTCCAGCATAAATAGATAGCTGAGCTGCACCCAAGAAGGTGTAATCAAGCAGGAAATATATACCTGCGATACCAAAGAGAACGAAGAGCAGGAATGTAGCAGCTCGCATAATTCTCTTGGTCATAACACACATAATAGCTGAGCCGAGAATAACAACAGCCAAAATGCAAAATACAACTAAATTTGCCATTTCTGTTACTTCCTCCTACTTTGTTTTAGTATTAAACTTGCCGATTGTGAGTGGAGCGCCACCATCTATAATGTTTGGTAGACTTCCACCTGTATAAACCTCCTTGTCCAAATGAAGGGCAAGTTTAGAACGGTCGAATACAGAATTCTCAAAATCGTTAGTAAACTCGATTGCATCAAAATTACATGCATTAACACAAAGCTGACAAAACATACAGTCACCCAGGTCATACAGATAATCATCAAGAACCTTCTTCTTTTTACCAGTTTCAGGATCTTCCTGCATATGTGCAGTAATCTTGATAGTTTCATTAGGACATGCCTTTTCACACATAGTACAAGCGGTACATTTGTAGTCACCTACTTTCAAGCCACGCGCTTGAAGTTTTGGATCCTGCAAATCTGCGTCAGTCACACGCTTAAAAACGAGACGACCGCGATGACGCTTGCTCACGTGGAGTGTAGTCAGTCGATTCTCTGGATATTGCTCTGTACTCTTTGGTGTAAAGTACTCCTTAAGAGTAATCTTCAAACCTGTGGCAAGAGTCTTCATACCTGCAGCAATACCCTGAAAATATGATTTATCTTTATTTTCCATTTCTATACCTTATTATATTATTGTATGCACCAACCCAAAGCAACACATACAGTCATCAATACCAAATTAAGCAATGATAGTGGCATAAGATACTTCCACTCCAACTTCAAAATCTGGTCTACGCGCAAGCGTGGGAAAGTCCAACGAATCCACATCAGCAACCATACCACAGCAAAGGTCTTACCCAAGAACCAAACAATACCAGGAATCATATCCATGATACCATTGAAAGCATCAAGACCTGAAATATGGAAAGGCATCCAACCACCAAGGAATACAGTAGAAGCGATACCAGAGATTACAAAGAGATTCAAATACTCAGCCAAGTAATAGAAACCGAATCCCATACCAGAATATTCTGTATGATAACCAGCAGTCAACTCACTCTCAGCCTCAGCCATATCGAAAGGACCACGATTTGCTTCTGCGTTACCTGCTACTAGGAATATAAGAAAAGCAATGATTGCAGGAATAGCAGAAACATGACTTGGGAAAATCAACCAAGCATCATTTTGAGCCTCTACAATACCACTTACCTGCATGGTTCCTGTTAACACTACAGCTGAAATAAGGCTCAAACCTAATGACATTTCATATGAAATCATCTGAAGAGCACCACGCATAGCAGAGATGACAGAATATTTATTGTTACTTGCCCAACCTGCAACAAAGATTCCTAGTACTCCAATAGAAGAAATGGCTGTGATCAGGAATACTCCAACATTAAAGTCAAGTACATGTGCCCCCTTGTTCCAAGGCATGAAAGAGAATGTACCTACAGAAGCTATAATCACTAGGAAAGGAGCAATGCAATACAATAACTTATCTGCTTTATCAACAGCAAAGATCTCCTTAATCAACATCTTTACTACATCGGCAAATACCTGAAAAATACCCCATGGACCTACACGCATAGGACCAAGACGGCATTGGAAATATGCACAAACTTTACGCTCCATGAATATCAATACGATAGCCAATAAAGCATATGCAGTAAGGATGAATACACCTACAAGCACACATTCAATTAAAATCGACAAAAAATCTCCCAAGCCAAATGTTTGGCGAAGAAGTGTGTCGAACCATGTTGTTACTATACTAAAATCAAACATATTCTTTATCTTTTAGTTTTTTCTATTATTTTTTGAATTTAGTATTAACGATCCAAATCAGGAATTACGAAGTCGATAGATGCACCTGTTGCAATTAAGTCAGCAATCTTCTGACCCTTCAACATCTTATCAAATGCACCTGCCAATGAAAGACCCATTGGACGCATCTTGACACGATATGGACTCTTATCGCCACGACTGTCAAGATATACACCGAACTCACCTGCTCCACCCTCTACAGAGAAGAACCACTGCCCTTCAGGAACCTTAATGATAGGTTTCTGCTTGATATAGTATTCACCCTCTGGAATGTTATCTATGAGCTGTTCGATAATATCGAGACTCTGATAAATTTCATTGATGTGAATCATATAACGATCCATGGAGTCGCAGTTACTACCTACAACGTCATTCCATTGTACCTTATCATACATATCATAAGGATGATTCTTACGAACATCATTATGCCAACCTGATGCACGACCTGCAGGACCAGTAACACCATAGTTAATACAGTCTTCCTGATTCATATAACCTACACCTTCAAGACGCTGGTGTGTAATGACATTATCACCAAACACATCCAGATATTCCTTGACCATAGGACGCATATACTTACAGAAAGCTTTAGTATTTTCTACGAAATTAGGATCTATATCATCCTGAAGTCCACCTATTCTGTAATAGTTTTGGATAAGACGACCACCTGTTGTCTCTTCCATTACATTAAGCAGATGTTCACGATCACGCATACAGTACAAGAATGCTGTCAGAGCGCTCAAGTCCTGTGCACAAGTACCAAGGAACAACAAGTGGTTATCAATACGCTGAAGCTCATCCATTATTGTTCGAATGTACTTAATGCGATCATTGAGTTCGATACCCATAGCTTCCTCGATTACTCCTACAAGTGCATGACGATGATGCATCGCACATAGGTAGTTCAGACGATCTGTCAATGCCAAAGTCTGAGGATAAGTCATGTTCTCCATCATCTTCTCGATACCACGGTGAATATAACCTAAATGTGGATATACATTTTTGATAGTTTCACCATCAACGATAGTCTGTAGACGAAGCACACCATGAGTAGATGGGTGGTTAGGACCAAAGTTCATCACGAAATCATCATCATCAAAAAGACGATGCTTGGTCTCAACGAGATTACCATTCTTATCCAAATTCCATTCTGAGGTATAGTCACTCTCTGGCTCATCGGTCATAGGGAACGGATTAGCCTCAGGGCTCATATCGAAGTCTTTACGCAAAGGATAGCCCTGAAAATCGTTACGCATAAAAAGGCGTCGCATATCAGGGTGACCTAAAAACTTAATACCCAAGAAGTCAAAAACCTCACGTTCTAGAAGATCAGCACCATGCCAAAGCTTTAATACAGAAGGGATTACATATTCCTCACCAACCTGCTTTGCCAACTGCTTTACAGAAGTACGCTCATGAGTCTGTGTATTTTCGAGGATATAGATACATCCAAGACCTTCTTCTGCACCAAAATCTTCACCGATAATAGTAACCAGGTAATCGAAATGCTTTTCATTTTTCAATTTTGCCATTTCTGAGGCAAAATTGTCAAAGCCGAATTCTTTATTTTCTAGTTTCATGTTCGCTTACCTTAATTAATTATTTGTTTCAGTAGATTGTTCCTTATTCAACTGGTCGATTTCTTTTGCAAGATTTTCAACCTCTTCCTGGCTTGGCTGACCAGTAACAATGATTGGTTCCTTGTTACCAATTTTAGCATTAGAGAAATTCTCGTTGCTCAAACCGTGAAGACCACCATTACTCAAAGAAGCTTCCTTCTCTTCGCTGGTCATCTTATGGTTAGCACCACCAAAGAATTTTTCGACCTTAATCTTGCGTTGCAATTGCATCATACCATAGATGATTGCCTCTGGACGAGGAGGGCATCCTGGAATATAAACATCAACCGGTACCAACTCGTTGATTCCACGAACTACATTATAGCTCTTCTTAAAAGGTCCACCACTAATGGTACAGCCACCTACAGCAACGACATACTTAGGCTCTGCCATTTCATCGTACAAACGTTTGAAAACAGGTGCCATCTTATTGGTAATAGTACCTGCACACATAATCAAGTCAGCCTGACGTGGAGAGTTACGGGTTACCTCCCAGCCAAAACGTGACATGTCATAGCGAGCACAACCAATAGCCATAAACTCGATACCACAACAAGAAGTACCAAAAGTTAAAGACCAAGGTGAGTTACTACGACCCCAGTTAATTGCAGCATCTAACGATCCCAATACTACATTTGCACCACCCTCATTGAGTTCTGCGGCAATTTTCTCTAACGAGTCATTGTCCTTGAAATCCTCATAAGGCACACTCTTAATAGAGGCTCTTTTTCTTACTTCCATTCCAATGCTCCTTTCCGCCAAGCATAAGCTAAGCCAAATACTAATACGAGCAGGAAGAAGCCAATGCTAACAAGAGCCATTGCTCCAAACTGCTTTACGACTACTGCCCAAGGATAAAGAAAAACGGTCTCGATGTCGAACATCAGGAAAAGGATAGCAAACAAGTAATAACCTACGTGCATTGGTAACCAAGAGCTACCACGCGTAGGAATACCACATTCAAAAGCTTCACCTTTTACCGGATTATAAGAACGAGGACCGATTAACTTAGCAATGACAAATGCTGCCAATACCAAGGTTACAGCCGTCAACAAAACGGTAATAAACAAAGTAAAATACATAAAATTTATAACGTTATTATATTGTATACTGCTTATAGCGAACAGAGGCCAATCTGTCCAAAGCGATGCAAAGGTAACAATATTTTTTTGATTGCTGCCCTATACACTAAAAAAGTTGTCTTCCTAAATGAAAAAAGAAAGAATTATAAGCTGCTTACAATAAGCCAATACCCTTATTTCGGCTATTATTAAGCACCGTGATAGCTTATCAAGCCATCAATTGGACTAGAAATTACTTCTCCCATTTCATAACCTTCTTCACGAGCTACTTTTGAAAGAATATCAACAAAACTTCCAGCAATCCCCCCTACAAACCCGACACGGATTTCATGAATTTGAAGATACGATTTATACTGTATAATATTACGTCTAAAGAAATTTCGAAAGTTTTCTTCTACTAATTCTCTTAGTTCCTGTCTATCAATATGTTTAGCGATAAACTTTGCAATAGAAGCTAAAAAACGATTAGCAAGAGGCTGAGCATAAACACGATTAATAATCTCGGCATAAGTAAGTTTCGAATCATTCAGAAACTCCTCTTTAATTTCTTCCGACAAAAAACCTTTAAAAATACCATTTAAGAATAGTTTACCTAAAACAGCTCCACTGCCCTCATCTCCAAGAATATAACCTAAAGGCGGGGTGTTCATGACAATTTTTTCTCCATCATAACAACAACTATTTGCTCCAGTACCCAAGATACAGGCTATACCCTTTTGATGTCCACAAACTGCACGAGCCGCTGCCAGTAAATCACCATTTACCTCTATATTCATGACATCAGAGAAAACAGTTTGAAGAGCCCTCTTCACTTTTTCTGATTTTTGAGGAGTACACCCACTACCATAAAAGAAGATCTTATCTATTTTCACAGTATGGAGCACAGGAAGTAATTCGTCCTGTAAAACTCGCATAATATTATCTTCATCCTGATGAAAAGGATTAATACCCTGAGTATTTACTTTCTTGAGAACATTGGTTCCATCTATAAGAGCCCAATCTGTCTTAGTACTACCACTATCAGCTATTAAAATCATACTTGATGTTTATTGGTTCGACAAAAGTACAAAGTTTTTTTCAAGTTACAAAAGTTTTTAATTACCTTTGCACACATAATTTAGAGAATTATGAAAAAAAGAATATTTGTAATTTTAATACTTTTAATAGCATTTATATTACCAAGCAATGCCGTCTTGAAAGAAGATAGCATTACGACGACCCTTTACATCTTGCGTTCAGAACTTACCAATGCTCATCTTGAAATGGAGAAACAGGCCAAACAGACCAAAGATTCTCAAAAACAACTCTTTGAGCAGATTACACAAATTTTGAATCAGGCAAATCAGAATGCCTTGATGCTGTATTCTCAGAAAGATGGCTATATTTTCGATCTAGCCTACGCATGTCATGAAGCAACTGAACAGTTTAACAAATTCAAGACACAGAGTAAGCCTTTTCAAAAAATACTTCGCAAAAACAATATCGAAGTTGCAAGATATGATTCTCTCATCAATTACCTTCAAAAAATGCCTAAACAATTTCTTGATGAAAGAAGTCAGATTAACCGAAATGTGTGTCTCACACTAGCTGTTAACATCCGCCGACAACTAAAAGAGACGGAAGAACAGCTTCAACAAGATCAACGCATTTATGATATGATAGAAAGTCGCTTACAAAGCTTAAATGACTATGCAGACATTCGCTATCAAGAAATACAGAATAATATTTTCAATAACCTTGCAGACAATTATTTCAGTATTCTTCGTAGCTTTAACCGAGAAATGTACCAAACTGAAAATACGGTAAAAGAAAAATATAAGCCAACACCAAATTCTATTTCACAATGGGATTCAAAGTATATTGGTTTTCTCTTTATTATACTTATCACCTGGTCATTCATTTCGATATTTATTAATATTATTTTCTTCAGATTTATATTTACCTGGCTAATCAAGAAGAGCAATTTTACCAAGATACGTGATCGTTTCTTAGCCAAGCGAACACCTATCATTATGGCCATGACCGTTGTGACATTCGGAATTTTCCTTGGTATTATCCGAACGTCTCTTGCTCAAAACTTCTTCACCATGGCTAGTGGTTTGCTCATGCAGTATACTTGGCTACTAGGTGTAATTTTGATATCACTTCTTCTCCGAGTCGAGTCTGACAAGATTAAGAGTGCTTTCTTGATATATGCTCCTCTCATAGTTGTAGGCTTCATCGTCATTATTTTCCGTGTGATTTTGATTCCTAACACATTAGTAAACTTGATTTTCCCTCCTATTCTGCTGTTCAATTTAATATGGCAAGCTTACGTTATCTACAAAAAGCACTATAGAGTACCAAGAAGCGATATGTTTTTTTCATATATTTCGCTTACTATTTTTGTTGCATCTGTAATTCTTTCGTGGTCGGGTTATACTCTCGGCTCCGTACAATTACTTATATGGTGGGTGATGATGCTTACGTGTATCCTTACTCTCAACTGCTTGTCTCAATGGCTCAAAAGTTGGGGAGAAGCCAAAGAAATGGAAAAGAAATCCGTTCAAAAGAATTGGTTCTTCCGCTTAATATATAAAGTAGTCTTACCTTGTTGTGGAGTTTTCTCATTCATCGTTTCTTTCTACTGGGCAGCAGAAGTATTCAATTTAAGTGATACAGTATGGGAAATTTTCAAATATCATATTGTTGACTCCAAAGAGATTTCTTTCAGTCTTTATGGCATATGCATGGTTATCAATTTGTGGTTTATCTTTAACTATATCGTCAAGGTAGCCAACGAAATCATGGAAGCGAGATTTAAGGCAAAAGACCCAACGACTGCAGCCAGTCGTACTGTTATGACAAGAAACGTTACTCAGGCATTAGTATGGGCTATATGGCTGCTTGGCAGTTTACATATACTGCATGTCAGTTGGACATGGTTTGTTGTCGTGTCTGGTGGTTTATCAACAGGTATCGGTTTTGCCATGAA
This sequence comes from Segatella baroniae B14, assembly GCF_022024235.1. Classification (GTDB taxonomy): domain Bacteria; phylum Bacteroidota; class Bacteroidia; order Bacteroidales; family Bacteroidaceae; genus Prevotella; species Prevotella bryantii. The sequence continues at coordinate 226,459 of NZ_CP091799.1, read as the reverse complement.
AGATATCCTCGAAAATATCTACTATGGTATATCGCTGATGGCTGGTCGTATCAAAATTGGCGACTACATTGTCTGCGATGGTATCCGTGGACGTGTAAGCAGTATTAATTATACCTCTACCATGCTAGAGGCTCTCGATGGTAGTATCATAGCTTTCCAGAACAGTCAACTGTTCACTAAGAACTATAAGAATCTTACTCGTAACCATGGTTATGAGTTGGATACACTTGAGGTTGGTGTAGCGTACGGTTCAAACATTTCAGAGGTTAAGAAACTTTTGAAAGAAAACGTCAGCAAACTTGACTGTGTATACAAGAAAAAGCCTGTTACAGTTCTACTCAAAAGCTTTGATGACAGCTGTATTACACTTAAGATACTCGTATGGGTAAACGTATTGACTAAAGCTCTCGATGATGGTGAAATTATGGAATGTATCTACAAGACACTCAATGACAACAACATAGAGATACCATTCCCACAACGCGAAATTACCATCAAAAGTATTACATCTGCTAACGTAAAAGAATTGGAAGAAAATACAACATCAGAAAACAAATAAAAAAAATGGAAAACGTCTTTATTTGTGGCCCATGTGTCATTGAGTCAATGGAATTACTTGACACCGTGGCTAAAGAATTAGTTAGACTCAACCAAAAATATGGTATAAATATCATATTCAAGGCCTCATTCGACAAAGCTAATCGCACTTCTATTCATTCTTTCAGAGGTCCGGGAATGGAAAAAGGTCTACAGATGCTTAACGAAATAAAGACAAAATATGGACTCCGACTGTTGACCGATATTCACGAAAGTTATCAAGCTGAGCCAGTGGGTAAAGTTGTCGACGTAATACAAATTCCAGCCTTCCTTTGCCGACAGACAGATCTACTGGTAGCAGCTGCCAAAACTGGTAAGATTGTAAATATCAAAAAAGCTCAGTTTCTCAGCGGACAGGACATGAAATATCCAGTAGAAAAGGCTAAGGAAAGTGGTGCTCAAGAAGTATGGCTTACTGAACGAGGCAATACTTTTGGATACAACAATTTGGTTGTGGATTTCCGCAATATTCCTGATATGCTAGAAATAGTTCCAACCGTTATCATGGACTGTACACATAGTGTTCAACGCCCAGGAGCTGGTGACGGAAAAACTTCTGGAGACCGTCGCTTTGTACCATCTATGGCCTTAGCAGCTAAAGCATTTGGAGCAACAGGATATTTCTTTGAAGTGCATCCCAACCCAGATTTGGGTTTGAGCGATGGACCAAATATGCTGCCACTAGACCAACTGGACTCTCTTATCAACAAAATACTTAAAAAGTAGCTTTAAAACGAAGACCCTAAAAGGTAAAGTAAACTTCGTAAAATCAAAGGAAATGGAGAATAAACAAGATAATCAAGAAGTAGAAGAAAGAATTCGTAAATCGCGCCAATATGGCGAACTCTGTTTACGCAATGAAGCCAAGGCCATACTCGATTTGATTCCTCAGATGGATGACGAGTTTGTCAAAGCCGTTGAAATGATGTATCATTGCAATGGCAAAATCATCGTGACAGGTGTAGGTAAGAGTGGTAATGTGGGCGCTAAGATTGCTGCTACATTAGCATCTACAGGAACTCCTGCATTTTTCATTAATCCACTTGATGTATATCACGGTGACCTAGGAGTCATGACTGCAGATGATGTCGTTTTGGCCTTAAGCAACTCTGGCCAAACTGACGAATTATTACGATTTATCCCAATGGTTCTCCACATGAATATACCTATCATATCCATGACTGGCAATAAAAATTCGCTCTTGGCAAAATACAGCAATGCCCATATTATGGTACATGTAGAGCGAGAAGCCTGTCCGCTTAACTTGGCTCCAACAAGTAGCACAACAGCAGCTTTGGCTATGGGCGACGCACTTGCTATCGCCTTGATGGAAGTACGCAACTTCAAACCTAGAGATTTTGCGCAGTTCCACCCAGGTGGCGAACTAGGCAAACGTCTATTGACTACAGCAGGCGATGTCATGAAAACAGATAACCTGCCTATTATTCCACAAGACATGCATTTGGGTGAAGCTATCATTAAAGTCAGTAAAGGACAGTTAGGACTCGGTGTATCCTTAGTAAACGACAAGATCGCAGGAATAATAACCGATGGTGACATTCGTAGAGCAATGGAACGTTGGCAGGCCGAATTCTTTGATCATACTGTCAACGAGATTATGACCATCCATCCGAAACAAGTATATACCTCTACTAAGATATCAGAGGTACAACGAATCATGCAGGAGCATCGTATTCATACCGTTTTGGTTACAGATAAAGAAAAACATCTGCTGGGAATCGTAGATCATTATGCATGCATGATCTAAATACGAAAATGTTTTAGGCGAATAAATTTTCGGAACGAAAAAAACAAAAATGAAGCATATAAAACAAATTATAATTGCGCTCCTCATACTTTGGGTAAACCTCACAGCTCATGCACAATCGTCAGATTCACTGATTGTGGCACAATTAAGATCCAAGGGGATAACCTTTTCTCATGATAATTCAATTACCCTTCTGACTAATGGACAAAGGAAATTTGATGATATGTTCTCGGCTATTCGACAGGCCAAAAGTACAGTGCATCTAGAATATTTCAACTTCAGAAATGATTCGATTACACGTAAATTGATTTCTATTCTTGGCCAAAAGGTAAAAGAAGGAGTTAAAGTTCGTGCCCTCTTTGATGGATTTGGTAACTCTTCTAATAATATGCCACTCAAAGAAAAGCATATTAAAGCCATTCGAGAAATGGGCATCGAGATAAAAGAATTTAATCCTGTTAAATTCCCCTGGATAGACGACATTTTTAATCGTGACCACCGCAAAATAGTTATTATTGATGGCAAGATTGCCTATACAGGTGGAATGAATGTAGCTGATTATTATATAAAAGGAACAGAAGTAGTTGGTGGATGGTATGATATGCACTGCCGTATTGATGGCAGCGAGGTAAACACTCTTCAGAAAATATTCTTGAAGATGTGGAAAAAAGTAACCCATCAAAATATACACTCTACAGAATTCTGGAGAGCCAAAAAAGCTGATTACTTTCAGGGATTACGTCCAGATACAACAGCGACAGCCTACCATAAGATGGTGGGTATCATAAATCGTGAACCACATATCAGCAATGATATTATACGATACTTTTATGTTAATGCTATCAATGACGCTAAAGATAGTATCAAGCTGATTAATCCGTACTTCACTTTAAGTCATAAACTTATCAAGGCTATAAAGAATGCAGCTAAAAGAGGGGTTAAGGTTCAGATTATGCTTTCTACAAAGAGTGATGTACCACTAACTCCTGACTGTGGATTCTATAATGCACATAAATTCATGAAAGCGGGCTGTGAGGTATACATGTTTACCAAAGGTTTTCATCACACCAAGATTATTATGGTAGATGGAAAATTTTGTACCGTAGGCAGTGCTAATCTGAACTCTCGAAGTTTAAGATGGGACTACGAGGAAAATGCTGTTATTATAGACAAGAATACAACCAAAGAGTTAGACACCCTCTTCGAAAACTATAAGAAGGACAGTTTCTTACTTACACCGAAGAGCTGGAAAGAATGGCGCACACCAAGTCAAAGACATCTTGGATGGTGGGCTCACTTACTTGCACCATTCCTCTAATATGAGATTATAAAATAAAACTCTACAATATGGAGCATCAATTTACAGGAAGACCATCAATAGCAATTATTGATAATAATACTTTAGCTAGCATGGGTCTAAAGAAAATCCTTCAAGACGTAATGCCTATCATGACTATCGAAACATATATAAGTTTCGAAGAGATGATTCAGGCTGGCGCTGACCGCTTTTTCCACTATTTCGTTTCCACAAACATTGTACTAGAAAATCGTGATTTCTTTACTCAGCATGCTCATAAAACTATCGTGCTTACATTACAAAGCGATGCCGAAATGAGTGGCTTTAAAACGCTTTGTGTAAACGTACCTGAAAAAGAACTTACTATGAATCTGCTCAGATTAGAGCAAAGAGGACACGCAGGAGGCAAAAATCTGCCAAAAATGCCCAAGGTGTTACGTAAACAGTTGCTATCCGACCGAGAAATAGAAGTTCTGTCTTTAGTGGCGCAAGGGCATATTAACAAAGAAATTGCCGAAAAACTTAATATCGGCCTTACCACAGTAATAACACACCGCAAAAATATTCAGGAGAAATTAGGTATGAAAAGCGTATCTGCACTCACCATATATGCTGTAATGCACGGTTACGTAGATATCAATAAGATATAACAACGCTGTAATCAAATCATATTTGTTTCTTATTGCGTAGTTCTAATACATCTTGAATTTGTATGACATAAACCGTCTTGTAGTTTGCTTTTTGCTGCTTGTAATACTAGAATACCTCAAATATTCTAATTTTGCAGTATTTCATAATTATCTAAATATCAACACTTTACCAAGTCGCAGATTTATTGATTTAATAAATACTTGGCCTTAGTATAGCTTTTACACGTTAAAAACATAGTGTTTATACTGCAAAACCATAATGTTTGGCTGCTCAAATGTATACTATTGCCCACATTTACTATGGTTTTACAGAAAGTAAGGGTAAAAATGTGGTAGCGAAATAACAAATAGTCAGCCTAGAAGTTAAAGATTTCGAGCTAAATGACAATTTTAGAGAGCTATGTTTTTTTGATATTTTATTTAACAAACTACCTATTACAGACCATTAGAGTCTGCTACCATTCAATACTTTTTGCTGCGACAGAACTCTATGCCTCTATATTATTTATCCTTTTAAAAATTAAATTCACATAAAAACATAAAATAAATAATCCCTTGTTTGCTAAGACACAAATAGGGGATTATTTTTTTTAACAGTCGCTAATATGCATTATAAAACAATTTATGTGCATAAAATACCTTGCGACACTATGTACACTATTGGAGACAAAAAAATTACATAGAAAAAAAAAATATATATACATTTGCAAAGTATAACAAAAAGGTATAAACAACGATTTATAAAGGATTTTTCAAAAATCACCAATACAAGTCTTTATAAGAAATAAAATTGACGTCAATAATTATACTGACCTAACAGACCAGAAAGGAATGCAGAATCCGAAAAGCTATAAAAGAAAGTAGGAAAATAATCAAACCCAAAGTAATGAAAAAAATATTAGCAACAGCATTTTTTGCAACACTCTGTTTAGCTTTAAATGCAAAAGAGGTTAACTATGAAATCATAACTTCATGTGGTGATGTTTATGAAATCAGTGAAGTTGGAGACGATATAACAATAGAAGATATCGTAGAATTTGCTATAGAAATTGATAACATTTTCTGTGGAGAATAAATTAGATCAGTCATTCAGAATGATCTGAATGACTGATTATGAATACATAAAATACTGATACAACATATGTAATATAGCATATTAAACACCATCATTACATATTTATCCATTAAAAATGGAAACAATAAGAAAAAGAAACATAATGAGAAAAGGGCTAATTATTTTAATTTATTGTTTTATTGCACTCAAAGGTATAGCTACAAACGAAAAAGCATCATATGAATGCATATATAGATTAACTTACCAAGTTGATACCATTCAAAAAAGATACTCAGAAGCATTAATGAGCCTCAGAGTTGCCGAGAATCAATCTTTCTTTTTTTCTCAATCTGGATATGAAAGAGATTCAAGTACACTCAATATAGAAAATTTTTCGGAATGGAAAGCTATAACAGATAGCATAAAAAGAAAATATGGAAAAATTAATTCAGCTTATTATATTCTGAAAAACTATCAAAAAAATAATCTTGAATATATAATAAACAAATACAAGTATACTGAAAACATCCCTGATTTCAAATGGCATTACACAAATGAAAAGAAAAAAATAGGTGAACACGAATGCCAAAAAGCAACATGTGCCTATATGGGACGAAACTACGAAGTATGGTTTACACCTGATATTCCGATCAGTGATGGACCATGGAAATTTTGTGGATTACCTGGGCTCATCTTGGAGGCCTATGATACCCAACATCACTATGAATTTAATTTTCTTGGCATGAACAAATGTGACGTAGAAATATTCGTCCCTGTTGTAAACTGTACCAAAACAACTAAAAAGAAAGTCATAGAATTAACCCAAAAAAGGATCGATGACCCTAATGCCTTTATGAAATTATTATCTGCAAAAACAGGCATTAAAGGAAAAACTAAATTTCCTAAAAAATTTTCTTATGCCACTATGGAACGTTTAGAGGCCTTTCCTAAATAAAAAAAATGATTAACTACCTAATATGAAGAACAAACTTTTACTAAGTATGGTCGTGATCTTTTGCATACACACAAAACTGTATGCTAATGATACATTACAAGCTACTACAGAAGTAAGATACATCGCAAAATGTACTAAAGATACTGTAAAGAACCTTCTTTGCACGGATACTCTTTGCTTGTGTTTGGCAGGAAACAAAACACTGTTTTATAATCCAGAAAAATATAGAACAGACTCTCTCCGCTATTACGATGCAGAAGCCTATCACCAGGAAATGGCATCTAAAATAATAAAATCTAGAAAACAATCTGCCAAAGCTAAATCGGAATACTATATACTAACAAATCATAAAGACTCTACCTATATCTATGAGGATAAAATAAGTGCATATACATATCAATATAATGAAAAGATACCTAATTTTAATTGGAAAATAGAGCATGTTTTCCATACTATTGCAGGACATCTATGTCAAAAGGCCACCTGTTCCTATATGGGACGAACTTATGTAGCTTGGTACGCCACAGACATTCCTTTAGCTGTGGGACCATGGAAATTCGCAGGTCTACCTGGCCTTATTATGGAAGTTGCAGACACAAAAAAACAATATAGTTTTCATTTTATCGATATGCGTCCATGCAATAAGAATATTTTACTGCTTCCTAAAAAAAAGATGAAGACAAACCTAATAAGTTTCTTAATAGAACAAGAAAAATATATAAAAGATCCCTTTAATTATTTAAGCAAAACTAGTGGAATAAACATTATTATTAAAGGACACGACAAAAAAACAGAGAAGAATCTTATAAAAGATACGCGCTATCGTCCTATGGAAATCGTAGAACAATAACGTCATTAAAATCAGGAAATAGTTGCTTATTGGCCTAGAATAAAAAATAAATGAATTTTTGGTATAATCTAATCGTCATCTTTTTCATGGGCATCATCCCTGCTCATGCTCAGGAAATCGAGTTGAAAGGAATTGTTACTGATCATGTGACTAAAGCTCCTATTAAAGGAGCTATCATCAACATACGCAATAAGAAAAACTCGACAATATTAAGTACAATAGCTGATGCAAATGGCAAATTCAAATTCAGAACAAACCGAGAGAAAATTTTTGGATGTAATATCTTGGTGAGTAGAATGGGATACCAATCTGCATCCTGTGCCATTAACCCAAAAACTATATACACCTTCGAATTAGAACCGAAAGCTTACGTCATTCAAGATGTATACGTGCGACCACAAAAAATTATTCATCATAATGACACAACAAGCTATATGGTATCCAGTTTTGTGACCAACAAGGATCGCACTATCGGTGATGTATTGCGCAACATGCCTGGTATCGACATTAACAATAATGGTACTATATCATATAACGGCAAAACGATAGATAAATTTATGATAGAAGGGCTCGATCTATTTGATGGCCAATATAATATAGCCACTCGCAATATTACGCATAAGATTATCTCTCGTGCTGATATAATAGAAAATTATCATAATGCCAAAGCTCTGAAAAACAGCAAGGAAGAAGGTGGGACTGTACTTAATCTTGCCGTAAAAGATAGTGCCAAAGGGCACTGGAGTGGCAATATCAAAGCTGCTTTAGGACTACCCAAACTATGGGAGAGCGAACTTTTTTGCACCAACCTGTCTGCCAGTAATCAAACGGCACTAACCACCAAAACAAATAATAGCAATAAGGATATCTTGTCTGAAAACAATACGCTTACACTAGAAGATTTGATAAGAAAAAAACAAGTCGAAGCTATAGAACCTTTGCTCAACATGGAACAAAACACGATAGGCATATTGGATAAAGATAGAAAACGAAACGCCACAACACACATAATCAATTTAGGCAATATTCAAAAAATAGGAAGCAATTCCACCTTTCGTTCAAAAATATACTATACTGATGACAGAAATATATCAAATTACGAACAAGGTACATCTTATTACCTTGCTGATAGTATTTTAACCCGATCGACTTCCGAACGGAGTATCCTGCACAGTAAGGCTTTAAGTGCCTCACTCTCTTGGAATAAAGACAGCGAGAAGAGTTCTTTCTCTAATGATCTGAAATACTCTTCTATCTGGCAAAAGAAATGGACATGGACAACTAATGACTATACATATAACTCAGAAAGTGAATATGATATTCACACGCTGGAAAACTACTTGCAATGGATTAAGCCTATAGGGAAAAACTACTTGAAGTTATATTCACAAAACAAATTCACACTGATTCCCGAAAAACTTACCGTTGAGTCAGATGAAGATCTAAGACAACAAAATATCAACAGAAAACAATTTCTATCTTCTACAAGATTATACTACGCACATAATATTAAACGATGGGCACTATCCATTGATGCTGAAGAAGTACTCTCAGCTTCTGATATCAACTGTTCGTATAATGAGAATCTGAACGATACCTGTCGTAAATCAGAATACTTCAACAATTATATCTGCATGAATATTACATCGGGACTCACCTATAAGCACCATGGCTTCAGAGGACAATTAGATCTTCCCTGGAGTTTCTATCACTATTTTGGCGATATATCCAAGACCAAAATCTTTTTTATGCCCAAACTTAGTCTCAGCATGCAACTTAATTCGAGATTTAAAATAAGAGCTAATGCTTCTGCTGGTACCTCACAACCATCAGTAACAAATACCTATAACGCCACGATTCTAACCGATTATCAAACATATCGTACTAATCCCAAACAATTATACGGAAATAAAAAATGCAGCGGTTTAGTGAGCATCAGCTATTCTGACTATATAAATATGCTATTTGCAAATATAAGTGTCAGTCACAGTAAAACAGAAAGACCAAATACCGTTTCCAAACAAATTGACAATAAGTATATTTACTATACAACAATAGAAGGCAAGAACCAATCGGAAAACATAATTGCAAGAGCCAACATGAGTAAACATGTGGATATAATCAATGGAAACATCAATGCCATATGCACATACACATCGAACTCTTCAAATATTCATCAAAACGGTAAAAATACATCATACCAAACCAAGAGTATAGAAAGCTCACTTGGTATCAACTCTAATATCAAAAACTGGTTAGATATAGATTACACACTGTCATATCGAGTAAACTCTCTCACCAATAGTACGTATTATAATTCTAACAAACTGCTGTTTCAAAAAATGGAATTATCTTTTCTACCAACAGAAGCACTAAATTTCTCCATTATAGCAGAACACTATGTGCACTATCTATATCAAGATAACACCAAACGCTCTTTCTTTGGTGACATCAAATGCTCATATAGACATAAAAAAACTGACTATACACTTTCTATTACAAATATATTTAATCAGAAATATTATACAAATACCAGTTATACCGATATCAGCAGTTCATACAATCGTTACACATTACGAGGCAGATGCTTTTTAGCAGGCTTTTCCACCTATTTCTAAGCGAAGCTATTATAACTTCACACTAGAAATATCTATCAGATTATTGACAATAGCATAAATAGTTAAGCCTGCAGGAGAATGAATCTGAAGTTTTTTGGCGATATTACGACGATGAGTAATAACAGTATTGATAGAGATACAAAGATGATCACCTATTTCTTTATTTGTCATACCCTGTACCAATGCCACAATAACATCCTTTTCTCGCTCACTAAGAGCTTCGTCTGAATGGGGAGACTTATTGAGCATATTAGAAATCTGATTGGTTACATTTTCTTGCTTGCTCTGCTTCTCCAATCTTCTAATAGCTGGAATAAAAATTTCATCCTCTACACTGGCATGTAAATTCAACCACTCTTCATTATTGTAAATGTCATAAAGAGTAGCAGCCAACTGGTTATTATGTAGACCGTCGGAAGGTAAATATTTAATAATAATATTTTTCAATTCTTTCAGCTGTGTATCCGTTTGTCCGTGATGCTTTGAGAATGTATCAATATCGTAATTATCATATGTTCTACCTTGCAACAATCCCTCTACATAAGGAAAGACATTCTTTTCCTCATAACGCATATGCTTGGTGATAGAATGAGCATATTCTTCGTACAACTTTAAAATCAAACGCGCAAGATTATCATGTTCATCCAAAGCACCTTCTAACTCTTTACGAATAAATGGTAACTGAAAATCAAGATAATAAGCATGGGAAGCCTTAAGATATTGCAATAAAGTAGGTATGGAAAGTTTATCATAATCATCAAAAAGCTGATAACCGTTGATAGTGAAATTAACAACAGCTAAAAAAGTGTATGTATCCACTTTTTGATTTTCACAAACCTCTCGAACCGTTTTATCTCCAAAGCCCAAGCTTATACCAAAACTACCCAGACTCTGTAATATATTGTAATTATCTCTGATGATAGAAATCATTTTATCATCAGCTTCATATACTTTTTGATTTTTCATATCTTTCAACACATGCCTAAAGGCTACAATTCATCATCACATTATCAAAGCGCAAATATAATATTTATTTTCGACATAGACAATACCTAAAAATAATGATAATCGGAAGAAATTTGATAAAACAATTACCTACCCGTACCTATGCATAGCTATGCATACCTCCTAAAATATAGTTCACTCCAAAATAGGTCATTAGGATACTCAAAAAGGCTAAGACCATAAATATATGATACGACAGTGGCTTTTGCAAAGCTTTCACACTCTTAGAATGGAGTGCTATAGCATAAATCATCAGAGTTATCAGTGCCCATGTCTCTTTAGGATCCCAACTCCAATAGGTACCCCAACTCACATTCGCCCAAATAGCACCTATAAAGATACCAAGCCCTAAAGTCGTAATGGCTGGATATAAGAATATCTGTGACAAAACCTGCAGTACCTTCATTTGCCGTTCGATAGTATTCTTCGTTTCTCGCTTTACCGAAGCTATCACATGCAACAATATGGCAAGTAGCCCACATATACAAATAATAGCAAGAAAAGCATAACTCATCATAATAACACTGACATGAACACTCAATAGCGGAGAATTTAGTACAGGCATCATTTGACCTATAGCCGGATCCATCTGACTGATATGACTAACCAAAAGGAAGAATCCACTAAGCATAAATCCGAATGTCGTTATCAACATGCGAAGAGAATGAAGGCGAATAGCCATCAGCATCGTAATGAGCATCGAAAACCAAGCAATAGATAACATCGACTCATACCCATTGCTCAAAGGCACATTTCCACTAATAATCCATCGCAATACTAAAGAAAAGGTTAATACCATAAAAGATAACCCCAACACGATTATCATACCTGATTCTATCACGGAATAACGTAGACCCAACCAGCACATATTACGAGACAGTAACTGTCTGATTACACCAAACAATCCTAAAAATCCAATAGTAAGATTGAACATAAACAGTATCGTTGCAATAGGTATCTGATTGTATATTCGTTCAGCTTTTACCTGAGTAATAGTAGGAAGACTTGTACCTGCATGATGCTTTTGATAAGCCAAGATTTCATTCACTTGCTGTAAAACATTTGTATTATTACCGATAAGTGCAGAACCATACAAGTGACGAAAACTCTTTCGCATGTAACGATAATCTCGAGAAGATACATATTTAGGATAAGCTATTTCCTGATGCGAGAACCACTCCGTTTTACCATTATGTGTTATAGGATACAACTTCAGAATATTACCCATCTTCAATTCTACGATAAGTTGAACCTTTTCATCTAACTTAATAGCCTGATCATGCAAAGCATCATGATGATTATCTCGGTATGACTCTTCTACCAAACGACGAAGAACATAACCCGAAGAAGGAAATAGATCAGCAATAGAAACATAACTATCCAATCCCAACTCACGTTTCAGTTCTCCACCTTTCACTTTGATAATTTTTTCTTTCTGCCACTGGTCACCCCAAAAAATAAAACCGGTAAATATCTGTTCAGGCGTACATCCCTTATAGGAGCGTTTACCAGATATTTTCTTAGTAAAATCGTAAGCAAACGTCTGCATTTGACACACACGATTATTATACAATACATACATCTCACCTACTCTACTTGCTACCTCTTTAGGAAAAACAGTTGTAGTTGAAGCAGAGCTAGGAAGAATAGAGGCATTTAAAAGGAGAAGCACGAGAAAGGCACCTCTTTGAATAAGTGGACTCCGGAGCAATTCACGAAATCGCCCTTTGGGATCTATTAACATCGCTATTAAAGAAAAAAACAGTAAAGCATAACCTACATAAGTTACAGGTATGCCAAAAGGATCACTATTAACCCGTAAAATACTACCTTTACCATCAGCATCATACGAACTTTGGTATAATCTAACCCCTTGATAGCTCATAATATGATTCATCGATACAGTTCCTGCCACTCTTTCATCTCCATCTATGAGCGTTATTTGAGATGAATAATCTGCTACAGCCGATGTACCATCATGATAAGATATACCAAAGTGATTCAACTGAATGGAAAACGGAAGTTGACGTGCTGATAAGTTATGCATATCATCACCCATAGGAAGATATTCATTTGTAGTTTGACCCAATCTAAGATGCACAGCTCCCTGATAAGAAGTAAGATGAGTGAGTAGTGCACCTAAGAGGATAACAACAAATGAAAGATGAAGCAAAACTATATTCCATTTTCGTAACTTACTTTGAATAATATAAACCAAACCTACTGCTACCAGCATAGCCCATAGCACACTAAACCACCACGAACCATAAATGGATGAAACCACAAAAGGTGTACCTTTATATTTCTCGATTACAGTAGCCATCGCCATGACAAGAATCAAAAGAACATATATACAAAAAAGGATTTTCTTCAATTTCATATTCTCTCAACAAACTATAAACTATCCCTGATTTTCGATTACGAAAACCAGGGATAAAAAACTAGATGGATCTTAAAAATTTAACCACAGCATCTCTATCAGCTTTTGGTAAATTATAGAATTTTAAAGCAGAATTATATGCATGACTATTTTTACTGTAACCATGCCACATAATCGCTTCTATCTCATTACGCGCACGACAGTCGTGCAAACGGTCTTCTGCACCCGTATTAATGAGTGACAAACCTCTACCCCATAAAGGTGTGGTACGACACCAACTGCCATGAATATCATTCTTCATATATAGTTTATGTTGAATCATATCACTATATGGATGAATGGTCTGATGAGGATATCGAGGAAGATCGCGTTCACCTATCAAACCTGGTTTCCAATAGTTATCATCACCTGTTTTCCAAGTAGGACGATGACAATTAGCACAACCGATTTCGTTAAAGACTTCCTTACCACGCTGTACCTCAGCATCATTCAAATTTCGAGCACGAGGTATCGCAAGTCCACGATGCCAAACCATAAAGTTATAAAACTGCTCATCAGTCTGATCTGCTGTAAAATTGTGCCATTGATTATCAAACTGATTAGTCGACGGACTTAACAGATGAAGAACTGCATCTGCAATGCCTTCCTCTGTACCATCTGCATAATAAGGAGATGTTGGGTCTGCTTTAATTTTTGCAATAACCTCCTTATTCTTACTCATAGCACTAGCCCAAGCATCAGTAGTATACAGATAAGGACGATCAGAACGACTTACATTAGTGATGTTCCATATAGCATTAGCACCAGGACCATCCTGCAATGAACCACGAGTCAATGCATATGTAAAGCGCTTCACCAATTTAGCATCTGCAGCAGACGTATTATCCGCATATCTACCTGTAGCAGCTAACTTACCATTAGCCACACTATACCATGCACCAGCTGCAAAATCATCGGCATCAGAATCCCAGAATGAAGCATTCACATACTCAGAAACATCCTTGCCTGTTCGCTTATAATAACTTGCAGTTTTGGCATATTGAGCCTTAATGGAATCATTAGGAATGGCATCGAGCAATCCAGTACCAATTACACCTATAGTCGACTCTAAACGAACTGCATAATTCGTAGGAACGGGATCTGTGTTGAAAGCCGATGAAGCTATCGTCACTTCAGGATAGATCAGATCATACGTCTCACCATCAGGGAATTGCATCGGAATTCCACTTTCCATAGCAGTAACATGATTCCAAGTAATATTAATTCCATCTTCACTGATTGGAGGAAGAAATGGTGTTACGGCTTGTGTCTGAGGCATACCGGTTACCTCTGAGATATACGGTCCATCATTAGAACCTTCTGATGTAGGATGATAAACTACCAAAAGATAGCCATTACCATTGCCATAACCCGTAGTATACTGGGCCATTCGCTTGCCATGGCCATACTCTGGATGACAATCGAAACATGAACTACGAACAGAAGCAGGACCTAAACCTTTGAAAGGAGCAGTAGACTGTGAATAATTACGCTCGAACATCTGCTCTCCTGAAAAAAAGGCATTAAAAAGATCCTGGTCAGCATCAACCGCTGGTGTCTGGTCTGAATAGGCATTTGATCCCGTATTCTCTGTTGTTCCTAGCTGCCCACCTGGATACCACTCGTCAGCAGTAAAGTTGCCTACGGCCTGTCCTACATAACTAGCCTCTGGCTGTTCGTTAGTAGCTATTGTTGTATCATCATCACTACAAGATACAAAATTAGCCGCTAACAAGACACTGGCCAGAGATGGAATAAAATAATGTTTTTGCATATATTGTATAATTAATAAGAATTTTAATCTTCTTATTCAGTAGCCTGCTTCTGCACCCATGCTCCTGCACTATTCAAGGCTTCATCCAAAGCCTGAATCTTGTCGATGCAAGTTTTAACTTGAGCATCACCAGGAGCATCGATAAAGGCCTTTCCACTATTCTTTGCTGTTTCCAAAGAAGCAATAGCTTCATTAAGAGCTGTATTCAAAGTCTCGTAACCTGAATAATTCTTGTTCTTCATGAAAGCCATAAGAGAATTAGATTCAGGAGTAGATGAATTGTCATCACGATTACCATATAGAGAATGCTTGATACTGTAGATATTATCCTGATAATCCTGGAAAGAACGCTTGCTATAAGGAGATTCGATATAATCAGCAGCGTCCTCTGCTTCTCCCTGACCCGTTGCAACGCGATAAGCCTGACCTAACTTCTGAGTGTAAACTTCCTGACAAATTTTTGAACAACCACCAACATAGATATTAGAAAGTGTTTCCTGCCAGGTAGTAAACAAGCCAACTGAGGTAGTAGCACCAATAACAGCCTCGCCATAGCTTACACCCTTACTGGTTAAACCTGCAAAGCGAGTTCCTTCTACTACCCAACTTGCTGTATTGATAACATTAAGAATAGATGAACTAGCACTAGAACCTATCCAACCATATGCCAGTAAAGAAGTCATATTACGAAGGTCACCAGAAATTGCAGCAGCAAAAGCACACTCATCAAGCGTTTTTACTGTTGTCAAACCTGTCTCTGTTTCATAATCAGCTGTCAAAGCTGCCAAAGTACGGTTGGCACCATTACGAAAGAGGATAAATTCCAAACCATGGAAGCCTAACACAGAACCAAAATCTTTATTCTGTTCATATACATACTTATCTGGCTGAGAACCATTAATACCCGCAATTATTGAAGCATTATTCAAAGCTTCAACTAGCTGTGAGTGGTCAAGTGGCCATGAATCGATATGTGGATCGATATCATTATCAGTCGCTGCACCATAGAGGAATGATTCACTCTGCTCCCAATATTTACGGGCGTTCTTAAAAGCTTCACAAGCGGCATCAATATCACTTTGTGTTAATGTTCCGGCCTTACGCTTGGTATAAAGATTCTGACAAGCATCATACAATGTCTGCGTATTTTCTGCAAGATCACTATAAGTTGGTCGAACAATATTATCAACATAATTAGCTACAATAGAGCTCATTACAGTGCTTGTATTGCTACTACCATTCCCATTGGTATCGTCATCGCTACTACATGAAGTGACCCCCAAAGCCAACACACTTGCCATGGCAAAAGCCAAGACATTCTTAAAAGTTTTTTTCATTGTTATACTATTATTGAAGTGATTAAACAGTTACTATTTAAAGGAAAAAGCCCTCATAAGTTACACCAATATTGATACTAGGTTCATCATTATACCCTGATTTTAAATTGCGATAATGATACTCTCCTTTAATACAAATTTGTGGCAGAGGATAATAATTAACACCTGCAGCTATAATGTTACGATTAGTCCACTGTTTGCTGGTAGCATGAACATATGAATCATAATACTCGTAATGACCAAAAATATAAAGTTTTTGCTTATCTGCACGAAGTTTGGCTATCTGAGAAAATATATCATAACCAACTTCTATCATTGAAGCTACTGCATGACTACCAAAATATTTGCCATTACCCGATTCATACGGCTTTACATTCGATGTATTAGGATATACATAACCCGTTATCTTATCTGCATCACTGACATAACCATAGTCTATGTTGCCTCGTGCTATCCAATTATATTTATTATAGGTAAAATCAAAAGCACCTAACCACACATTCCCTTTGATTTTTTTCGCCTCACCATATTCCATATCATGAGGCACAGAATTATGCATAGACTGACCATAATAACCACTAATTCCTAAGCGAAGACCTGGTACTGAATAATTGTCAAGTCTAACAGATACTGCATATTTATTAGCAACATCAAACTCGAATGGAGATTTCGCACCACCTTGAATCCAATTACTACGACTAAAATGATATGCATCTAAACCGGCAAGCAACTGTGTTTCATAACGAAATTTTCCGACTTTACCCCAAAGAGATACACCTGTCTGATGCCAAGTACAAGGTAATATTGTACTTTCACCTTCAGGCCTGTAAACAGTAAAGAAACTTAAAGGTTCATGATGAGCATTCGTTAATCCAAAAGGCACAACTATGTGTCCCATACGAAGATTAAAAGCACGCGAAAAAGTCTTCTGTAACCAGAACTGTTCCAATTCTACTTCTCCACCTCTCTCTGTTTCGTTTTCATATTCTATAGCTTCATCTGCTTCATATTCAATAGAACTGCCAGATCCACCATGCTCAAATTCAATTTCGCTACCAAACTTCCAACCTTTACCAAAGTCATAACTCAAATATATAACAGCATGCGGAATATCAAAACGACCATGACTTGGATCATTTTTATACTTCTCTGGCTGATTGTAACGATTACCATTATCACTATAGTAGTTACGAGAATAAGTTACCTCACCATATCCACCAATGCTGAGCTTGTTTCCACTAACATGATTCATTACAGAATCTGCTGCATTTACCTGAGCATTTGCATGTAAAGAAAAACCGACACACAGAATACTCGAAAAAAGTTTTAATTGATATTTATTCATGATTACTAGCAATAATACCTTTTCTCAAAAAAGTATGAAGTTGATGATTCACATTATCGAATGCAAAGGTACCTTTGCTTAATAAATCTTACAATACTCAAAAATTATGAAATATTTACATATAAAAAATCATCATTTCTAGGTACAGATAAGGAAAAAAATTAATAAATAATGCTATCCTAGCCGTTTGTGATACGTTTACATCCCCTTTTATGAGTAATACAAAAAGATGTAACCATCATTAATAAGGATGACTAAAAATTAACAGAAAAATATTGATTTGCAGGTCAAATTCATTTTTACTAATTTTGCAATAACCAACAAATACGAATAAGTATAAGGTAATAATTCAATAAAAAAATGAATAAGAAAATACAGTTTGTAAATGGTGATGTTGACATCAAAATTTTTGCATTTACAAGTGAGAATGACTTCGATGAATATATGTGTATGTTTACGGTTACAAATACCAAGCTCACATTTAATCAACAAGTTACACAGCTACTAGAAAGTTATAAAAAATTGACGACACAAGGGTATAGTAAGGAATTACCAAACTTACATCAAGCTGAAATCTGTTTCAAAAGATATTACCTCAGTGATATATCCAATCAAATAGATGAATTGAAATCAATTACAGGTCAAGAAGATTTTCCCGTTTCTATCGTTCAACAAGCTCCATTAAAAGGATGCAAAATTTGCATGTGGACATACATGATGACTAATATTCAAAAGGAACAAATCTCTAAAAATACCTACATGATATCACATCATGGATATGATGAAATCTGGACTACTCAAAATACTGCAGAGGGAGCAAATTCCTACATACAAACTAAAAAAATATTTAAGGAATATGCTAAGACTTTGAGAAAACATAAATGCACATTAGCAAACGATTGTATACGTACCTGGCTTTATGTAAATGATATTGATAATCAATATGCAGGAGTAGTGAAAGCAAGAAACGAAGTTTTCGATGAAGAAGGATTAACTGAAAATACTCATTATATCGCTTCTACAGGAATCGGAGGAAGAGATACTTGTTCTGATATATATTGTAAATTAAACGCATTAAGCATTCGAGGGCTGAACCCAAATCAAAAACATTACCTTTATGCACTCGATTATCTTAACCGTACGAGCGAATATGGTGTACGGTTTGAAAGAGGTACGTATATAGATTATTGTCAACGAAGAAAAGTTTTTATCTCAGGAACTGCTAGCATAGACCATCTAGGAAACATACTGCACATTGGTGACATTAAAGGACAAGTGAATAGAATGCTTGAAAACATAAACGCACTATTACATGAAGCTCAATGTAATTTCAATGATATTGCTGAAATGACCGTCTATTTAAGGGATATCGCTGATTACACTGTTGTCAAAGAGATGCTAATCGAAAAACTACCTGACACACCACTTATCATCGTACATGCACCCGTTTGCAGACCTGGTTGGTTAATTGAATCTGAATGCTTAGCATTAAAAAACATATAAAATAAAAAGGAGCCGTTTTTCAATTAGCAAACGGCTCCTTTTCATTTTATATATGTTATAGCAACTTATTTTGCATAAGCAACACTGCGTGTTTCACGAATAACGGTAATTTTTACCTGACCAGGATATGTCATTTCATTCTGAATCTTTGTTGCTATTTCACCAGAAAGCTTTTCGCTCTCTGCGTCATCCATCTTATCAGCACCTACGATAACACGAAGTTCACGACCTGCCTGAATAGCATAAGTCTTCGTTACCCCAGGATAACTCATAGCGATAGCCTCCAGATCATTCAAACGCTTAATATAAGCTTCTACAATTTCACGACGAGCACCAGGACGAGCACCTGAAATAGCATCACAAACCTGAACTATCGGTGCCAATAATGTCTTCATTTCGACCTCGTCATGATGGGCTGCAATCGCATTACAGATATCTGCCTTTTCACCAAATTTCTCTGCAATTTTAGCACCATACAAAGCATGAGGCAATTCACTTTCCTCATCAGGTACCTTACCGATATCATGAAGCAAACCTGCACGCTTAGCTTTTTTAGGGTTGAGTCCAAGTTCAGATGCCATTACAGCACAAAGGTTAGCAGTTTCTCTAGCATGCTGCAACAAATTCTGACCGTAAGAACTACGATATTTCATTTTACCTACAATACGAATCAACTCCGGATGCAAGCCATGAATACCCAAATCTATTGCAGTACGCTTACCAGTTTCGATTATTTCATTCTCTAACTGCTTTCTAACTTTAGCAACCACCTCTTCAATACGAGCTGGATGAATACGTCCATCAGCGACCAACTGATGAAGAGCCAAACGACAAACTTCACGACGAATTGGATCAAACGCAGAAATAACAATAGCTTCAGGTGTATCATCAACAACAATTTCTACACCTGTTGCAGCCTCGAGAGCACGAATATTACGACCTTCACGACCAATAATACGACCCTTTACTTCATCATTATCAATATGGAAAACACTAACAGAATTCTCTATCGCAGTTTCTGTTGCTACACGTTGAATTGTCTGAATAACGATTTTTTTAGCCTGTGCATTTGCATTTAATTTAGCCTCGTCCATCACTTCATAGACATAACTTGCTGCATCCAATTTAGCCTGATCTCTAAGACTATCTACCAAACGTTTCTTTGCCTCATCAGCACTTAGACCTGAAAGTTCTTCCAACTTTGCTCTCTCTTGCTCCTGCATTTTATCCAGTTCTTGCTGCTTGACAGAAAGCAACTTTTTCTCATTTTCAAGACGCTGCATACTCTGATCAAGCTCCATCTTACGATGTCCAAGAGTTTCTTGACGCTGGTTCAAAGAAATTTCACGTTGTTTAAGTTTGTTTTCTGTCTGTTGGATTCGAGAATTACGCTGTTGAACAGCTTTTTCTAATTCAGCCTTTTTATTCAAGAATTTCTCTTTTACTTCGAGCAACTTCTTCTCTTTAACAACTTCAGCCTCCTTATTTGCAGCAGCTACCATTTCGTTATACTTACCTGTGATAACATAACGAAAAATTGCGTAGCCACATGTCCCACCAACAATGAGTCCGACAATGACTCCTATAATTAATGCCATAATATTACTAATTTATATAATCTGTTTTTTAATATCTCATGTAGTATTATAGCCACTGTAAAAATCGATTTATGGATAGAAAAAAGACTAATTCAAGGCCTCCTCTATTTCAGAAGTGAGCTTACCAAGAATATCCTGGTATATCGAAGTATCATTGCGTCCTGCCTCTTTTTCATATCGCAATGCAATATCAATAAGAGCCATATACAACAATTCCTTATCACTTTTACGACCTTTGAAAATATCTGCGTATGTATTCACAGTATCAGTAATAAGTTTTGCAGCCTTACGATAATACTCTTCATCGTCGCGAACGACATTCACGGCGATTTCTGTATCATATACATGCAATCTTATCTTTAATTTTTCTTTACTTTCTTCAGCCATCGCTCCGATTATTTATCACTCAGCAGCGTAATACATTTATTAACGTCTCTTATCATCTTGGCAATTCTTTTCTGAGCGCCCTCCATATCACCATCAGTAATAGTGAGCATCTTTGCCATTTTGAGACTATTGTAATTCGCTTCACTCTGACGCAACCTTTCTTCCAATTCTAATATTTTGGAATCACGTTCATCTACCATCGCATATAACTCCAAATTCTCCTTTTTAATGTCTTTATATTGGAGAATCATCTGTCTGACACGAGTAGAAAACGTATTTATAGTTTTTTCATCAGCCTTCATAACGATTACAATTTGGCTACAAATATAATTTTTTTTATTGAAAAGACCAAACTTTTTCGATTATTTCATAGCCTTCTGAGCCTTTTCCAGATCTTCTTCAGATGGCTTTGGCTCTTTTTTTGCCAACATAATCAACTGAAATACGAATTCTGAAATCCACTTTTGGCTAAAACCTAAACGCTGATTATATTTTCTTACAGCACCTACGGCCTTAACCACACTTATATCGGTCCAGTTATTTTTTGTAAAGATATCGTTTACCTGTTGTTCGGTCATCGAATAAAGAGCCTTTTTAAAGAGAGAAGGTAAACGAAGCTTAAATTTCATCAGATTTCCCATCAACATCATCATGTCCTGAGTAAAATTCTGGAACTGAATCAAATATACGTTTACATCCTGTATATGCTTACAATTTTTACGAATACTTCCATCAACTTCCTTAAAAAAGCCATCGCTAGTACCATAAATTTCTTGCATCATTTTTTTACAACGATTCTTCTCACCAAGACCCAATTTGTTATTTTGAGTCGGAACACGAAGAGTCGTTTTGAAGGTTCTCAAATCAGGCAATGCTGCTAGATTAGTTATATTAAGATTTGCAGCAAGAGATGCTTGAAAATAGACTCTGACAAGAGTCATAAAATCTTCCATACCACCAACTTTTTGTTGGTTATCTTTCTTTCCAAATATCTTAGAAAAAATACTCATATCTGTCTTTTATTTTATATTATTTTACACTTTTTCGAACGCAAAGTTACTGTTTTTATATGAGAAAAACAAAATATAGGTAAACATTTTCTAAAAAGACGTTTCTATATCACGAAAAAATATTATCTTTGTAATCATAATATAAAAAGAAAAATATTCCTGTAATTTGAACGACGATATATATATGAAAGGAATTGTATTAGCAGGCGGATCAGGCACACGTCTCTATCCTATCACTAAAGGAATCTCTAAGCAACTGATTCCCATATTTGACAAACCAATGATTTACTACCCAATATCAGTTTTAATGTTGGCTGGTATACGCGAAATATTAATCATTTCTACTCCACATGACATCTCTGGTTTTGAAAGATTATTAGGAGATGGTCATGAAATCGGCGTTCATTTTGAATATGCTATACAGCCTTCTCCTGATGGTTTAGCACAAGCATTTATTATTGGAGAAAAATTTATTGGTAATGATAATGTTTGTTTAGTATTAGGTGACAACATTTTTTACGGTGCAGGCTTTTCTAGCCTATTACAAGAAAGTGTTAAAGCATGCAACAATGGTAAAGCTACTGTTTTTGGCTATTACGTCAATGACCCAGAAAGATATGGCGTCGCAGAATTCGACAAAGAAGGCAACTGCCTGAGCATTGAAGAAAAGCCCCAAAATCCTAAGAGTAATTATGCTGTTGTCGGTCTGTACTTTTATCCTAATTCCGTTATAAAAATAGCTAAAGATATCAAACCAAGTGCTAGAGGAGAATTAGAAATCACGAGTGTTAACCAGGCATACCTTACAGCAAAAAAACTAAAAGTACAAACTTTGCAACGTGGTTTTGCTTGGCTAGATACTGGTACTCATGACAGTCTTAGTGAAGCTAGTACATTTATCGAAGTAATAGAGAAAAGACAAGGGCTCAAAATTGCCTGTCTAGAAGAAATCGCATTTAAAAAAGGCTGGATTAATACTAGCCAGCTCTTGGATGCAGCAAAACCAATGCTAAAGAATGAATACGGAAAGTATCTATTGAAATTGGTTGAAACCGAATCAAAATAACGAAGAAGAAGAATAATGGCAGATAATTCAAGCAATGCACAGTTAGAAGCACTGAAAGAAGAGGTGGAAAAGTCAACATTTGACTTTTCACAAATCTATGCTATGCTCATTCTAAACTGGCGATGGTTCTTGATTTCCTTTGTAATTTGTGTAGGAAGTGCACTCATCTATTTACGTTTTCTTACTCCTGTTTATCAATCTACAGCCAAATTATTGATTAAAGATGAGGGTAACCGAGGAGGAAGCTCATTACAGAACTCAACTAATCTGGGAACCATTTCAACAACGAATGGCTTTGATAATGAGATAGAAATTATTACCTCTCATACACTTGCTATGGAAGTTGTTACTGACCTAAAACTATACACTAACTATTATAGAAAAGGCAAAGTTAAGTCAAAACTCATATATAAGACTCAGCCTTTTAATGTAGATATGGACATTGACAAAGTAAAGAAATTAAATGTCCCTATC
Source organism: Segatella baroniae B14 (assembly GCF_022024235.1). Lineage (GTDB taxonomy): Bacteria > Bacteroidota > Bacteroidia > Bacteroidales > Bacteroidaceae > Prevotella > Prevotella bryantii. Next base: position 202,752 of record NZ_CP091799.1, on the reverse strand, counting down.
AGTATTCGTGTAGAACGAATTATGAAAGGATACAGAGTAAATGTAAATTATAGAGTGCCGTTGGCTGAAAATGAGTCTTCACCATCCTATAGTATTGATAAAACTATAAGGGCTTTACCTACAACCATTCCAACTCGTGCAGGTAACATTTATATGACAAAAAATCCATTAAGCATGGAGCCAATGAAACTTGGTGAAGTCTATAATGTATCTATAACATCACCTAAAATGGCTGCATATGGTTACGTTGGATCTTTAAAGGCATCTCAGAACTCCAAGACTACATCTATTGCCCGTTTAACTATAAGCGATATTAATGTTCAACGCAGCCTTGATTATCTTAACCAGTTGGTTATCTGTTATAATCGACAGGCTAATGAGGACAAAAATGAAATAGCCTTACGCACCGAACAGTTTATCAATAGCCGTTTGGAAATCATTAATAATGAATTAGGGCAAACAGAAGGTTCTTTAGAAAAATTCAAAAAGAGCAACAAAATGGTAGAGTTGAACATGAATGCAAATCAAGCTCTGAGTAATGCAGGTGCATTCGAGCAGAAATTAGCAGAATCTGAGACTCAAATTTCTCTTTTAAAATCAATGATAAATTGGCTTAACTCACCTAAAAATAAATATCAGGCTCTCCCTACAAATGTAGGATTGCAGGACGCAACTGCCATTTCGCTTATTAACCGGTACAATGAAATTGTACTCAACCGCAATCGATTATTAAGAAGTGCAAGTGAAAGTTCTCCTACAGTAACTCCGTTGACAGCTCAATTAAATGAATTTATTTATTCTATAAAACGAGCTTTGAATCAATCACTTAATAGCCTCACCATTCAAAAAAATGATATAAGTAGCCAGTTTAATAAATATCAGACAAAAGTAAGCGAGACCCCTACTCAAGAGAAGGCTTTAACACAGATCGGTAGGCAGCAAGAAGTAAAATCAAGCTTGTATATCATGCTACTCCAGAAACGTGAGGAGAATTCTATCTCACTTGCAGCAACTGCGGACAAGGGTAAATTAATTGATATGCCACAGTTTATTGGCAAGATTAGTCCAAACACCAATAACATAATAATGATGGCTATTCTTATTTCTATCGGTGTTCCTGCTGTAATTTTATTCCTAATTCAGTTCTTCCATTTCAAGATTGAAGGTCATCAGGATGTAGCTAAACTGACGAAACTTCCAATTCTAGCAGATGTACCTATCGCTAGTGAAAGTGCTAAGACACGTGCAGATATAGTTGTACATGAAAATCAAAACAACTTAATGGAAGAAATTTTCCGAAGCATGCGTACCAACCTTCAGTTCATGATGAAGAAAGAAGATAAAGTCATCATGTTTACATCAACCACATCTGGCGAAGGTAAAACTTTTACTGCAGCAAACCTTGCTATCAGCTTTGCTTTACTAGAAAAGAAAGTTATCATGCTCGGTTTGGATATTCGTAAACCTCGATTAGCTGAATTATTCGAGATTGATGATCACGAACATGGTATTACTAACATATTAGTCAGAGACGAAGCAGAATGGGATGCCATAGAAAAGCAGATTCTATCGTCACAGATCAACAATAATTTAGACTTACTGATGGCAGGACCTACTCCACCTAACCCTACTGAGTTATTGGCAAGAGAATCTTTAGATGCCATTATCAATACTCTAAAAGAGCATTACGACTATATTATTATTGACACAGCTCCAGTTGGTTTGGTTACAGATACGTTACAAATTAGCCGTGTCTGCAATACAACAGTATATATGTGCCGTGCAGAATATACACCAAAATCAAGTTTCAACATGATAAATTCTCTGGCAAGAACGGGGAAACTGCCTAATGTAAGCATTGTCATCAATGGTATCGACATGTCAAAGAAAACAAATAGTTATTATTATGGCTACGGTAATTATGGCCAATATAGCAACTACGGAAGGTATGGAAATTTTGGTAACTATGGCAATTACGGAGATTATACCAACAGTCAATATGGTAATCTAGATGATGACTCTTTTAAAAAATAACAAATAGTATATGACTATAGCTGTAGATTTTGACGGAACAATCGTCGAAAATAAGTACCCCAAAATCGGTGAAGAACGCCCATTCGCTATTGAAACATTAAAAATGCTTATTCAAGAGCAGCACAAACTTATCCTTTGGACCGTTAGAGAAGGAAAGTCGTTGGAAGAAGCCGTGGAATGGTGCAGACAAAGAGGGATAGAGTTTTATGCTGTCAATAAAGACTATCCTGAGGAAAAAGATGATTCATCCAATCGCTTTTATTCTCGAAAAATTAAGGCGGACATATTTATAGATGATAGAAATATAGGAGGCTTACCGGATTGGGGACAGATTTATAGTATAATCCATGATGGTATTTCATACCGAAAAATAATACAAAATACTTTAGGATACATCCAAGAAGAATATAGACCAAAGAAAAAACATTGGTGGCAAATTGGATAAAATAAAAAGAGCCTTGAAATTTTTACAACTTCAAGGCTCTTAATATCTTCGTGGGTATTTCACGCCAAATCAAAGCTCTTGTTTCCTTGGGCGCTAAAGAATAAAACAATCGATATAAGTGAATCTTAGAATATAAGGATTCGCAGAAATAGGCAAATCCCGACCGCACAGCATGTTTTCTGAAATAAACGCCCATATTTCCACGCAAAAAAATTTCAGCCATAATGGGTTCTACAAACCGATAATCATTTGCATCAACAGGAATTGGAAATTCATTTTCTTGTAATCTCAAAGTCTGAATACATACCGCACCAAAAGCAGAGAAAGCTTTTGTAAAACCAAGCTTATCCAAATGGCTTTTAAGAAGATGTTTGTCTAATCCATTACTAAAATGGTAATGACATAACACTGCCATGTCACACAAATGACGAATTCCAATGCCAACTTCTAAAAAATGATGATAAAGATGAAGAAATGTATAGAGAATTTCAAATTCTGGAGCTAAAACCGGAACAGAAATTCCATTCATTTTTCTGCGCACTATCTTTGTACATTTAACAATAGTATCAAATTCTTTTTGTACCCTATTAGAAGCAAAATGTAAAAGCAGATAATGCATTTCAAAAATGACATGATTATGGATAAATTCAAGATGCTTATTAGCATCACCTTCGTCATATTTTACATTCCATTCTTGCTGTAATAATGTCTTGGCTCTTTCAAAATCTTCCGGCATCACATAAAAGTCAATATCTCCCCCTATTCGAAGATGTCGTATTGGATATAAACATTCTATGGTTTGACCTTTGACTACTACAAAACGAATCTGATGAAAATCTAATAAGTCAACTAAAGCTGAAAGTCCTGCATCAATTTTCAAATTCAACTGTTTATTCTCATGATCAAATCGCAAAGTCTCTAAAGCATTATCTCTTTTTAGTATAACAGCATTCGTTTCATCTAAAATCGAATTTGACACCAAACCTCTCACTGCCTGTTGATCAGCCATCTGCATCAATGCTCGATATCGTACATTATCTAGAGGACCAAAATGGGAATGCTGATTCCATAAAGAAACTTGAATAAGCCTCAAAAAAAGCTCACGCTGACTCATGCCTTCTTCTCAAGAATAGAATAAAAAGAGTTTATTGAAGAAAATTCAGGTACTATACTCTTCATTTTCTTAACACATGCCATATCATCAAACGTATGAGATATTTTAATAAGATCATCTATCTCTTTGGATACATCCTTATACTCATATTCACGTACCTTTGCGATCTTAATCTTATCATTAAACGAAGGTAATGTATTTTCTTTAGAAGACAATGTTTCCTCGTATAGTTTTTCACCTGGACGAAGTCCTGTAAAAATAATAGGTATATTTTCTGCTCCTGACAAACTAATCATCCTACGAGCCAAATCTACAATTTTAACAGGCTCACCCATATCAAAAACTAGAATTTGACCACCCTTACCACGCGTACCTGCTTCAAGTACAAGTTGACAAGCTTCTGATATAAGCATAAAAAATCTGATAATATTAGGATCTGTAACCGTAACTGGCCCCCCTTGTTGAATTTGTTTTTTAAACAACGGAATAACAGATCCATTAGAACCTAACACATTGCCAAATCGAGTAGTTACAAATTCAGTAGAAGAAACTTTATTGTAAGATTGCGTATAAATTTCACAAATACGCTTACTACATCCCATCACATTTGTTGGATTAACTGCCTTATCTGTAGAAATCATCACAAACTTTTTTACTCCATATTTTACACTTAAATCAGCTATTATTTTTGTACCTCCCACATTATTTTGTACACAAATACATGGATTATCTTCCATCATTGGAACATGCTTATACGCAGCAGCATGAAAAACATAATCTGGTCTGAAAGAGGCAAAAATAGACTCCATACGTTCTTGATTACATATAGAAGTTACTACCGTTTTAGCCTTAACATGAGGAAAACGATGATTCATCATTAGACGAATATCGTGCTGAGGTGTTTCCGCCTGATCTATCAGCATCAGTTCCGCAGGCTTGAATTTAGCGATTTGTCTAACTATCTCACTACCTATACTGCCAGCACTACCTGTTACCAGAATTTTTTTATCTTGCAACATCAGCCCTATGCTTTTTAAATCCACATGTATCTGAGCTCTCGGTAACAAATCTTCAATGCTAACCTCTTTCAAGTCTGATACATTTACTGAACCTTTTGTCCAAATATCTCCATCCTTAGGAGCCATATAAATTGTAACCCCCGCATTGATTAGAATATCCTGTACTTTTTGATCATCACGAAACTTATGATTTTGCAAAGGCGAAACTAATACGGTTTGAATATTTTCATCCTTTAGATATTTAATTAATCCATCACCTGGATGAAAAACAGGCTCACCCATCAGCATTTCTGCCTCATTGTTAGGGTCTTGTGAGATGAATCCCTTCAAGAGATATTTCATTGGTTTTTCTGATCGTATCGATTTTGCAACACCAACACCACCACCTTGAATACCATAAATCATGGTACGAGTAGCGTTAGCATCTCTGAAAGACACATCATAGAGATTTTTAATCAAGACACGGGCCAAAACCATTCCCATCATAGCAACCACATACATAGCCGCTATTTGACGACCTTGCAGACGAATAAAATCTAAATTCCAACTATAAACAAAATAATGCATGACCTCAGCAATGGTTAGTGATACTAACATAGCATCCACTAAAAGTCTAAGTTCTGCAAAAGATGTGTATCGAATAATGCCGGAATAAGTATGGAATAATTTAAAACCTATCAAATTAAAGCACATATAGATGCCAATAGTTTTAGATAATAAGACTATATTACCTAAAGTAACAGCACCACTATTGTACATCCAAAAAACAAATAGACCGGATATATAGCAAATTGACAAATCCATAATCAGTATACACCAATATGGAAGTGCATTTTTGCTTAAATACCAAGAAGCTATTTTATCGAATAAATTCATAGACAATTTTTAATTTCTTCAATAACACGTTTAGCATCTTCATCTGTCACATAAGGTCCAGATGGTAGACATAACCCTTTAGGGAAAATACGTGAACTAACACCATTTCCATAAAATGGTGCATCTTTATAAATTGGCTGTGTATGCATTGGCTTCCAAAGAGGACGTGTTTCGATATTAACAGAAGCTAAATGATTTTGAATTTTCATCACCTCAGAAGAAGGTTCACCAGGACAGTCATCTACAACATTTTTAAAAAAAATGGTATTTAGCCAATAATTAGAATCCATATAACTCTCGGGAGAAACTTTAATGACTGCTTCATCAAGACTTTTAAAGCCTTCGACATAGACATCTTTCAAATGACGATGATGCGCTAAATGCTCATCAACTATCGTCATCTGACCTCGACCTATACCCGCACAGATATTACTCATACGATAATTATAGCCGATTTCGGTATGAAGATAATATGGCTTAGGTTGACGAGCTTGTGTAGCAAAATATAATACACGATCTGCTGTTTTCTGATCAGGACAAATCAAAGCACCACCTCCGGAGGTTGTAATCATCTTATTACCATTAAAACTCATAATACCGAAAGTGCCAAATGTACCGCATACTTGTCCCTTGTAAGTTGAGCCAAAAGCTTCTGCTGCATCCTCAATAACAGGAATTTCATAACGATTGGCGATATCCATAATCTCATCGATATAAGCAGGCATACCATATAAATAAACAGGGATAATAGCCTTTGGCTTCTTACCCGTTTTTTTTATTCTATCTTTTATAGCATCTTCTAGAAGATTGGGATCCATATTCCAAGTTTTTTCTTCAGAATCAATAAAGATAGGCGTTGCACCTTGATATACGACAGGATTGGCAGATGCATCAAATGTAAACGATTGACAGATTACTTCATCACCAAGCCCTACTCCTAAAGCCACTAAAGCCAAATGTATAGCAGATGTTCCAGATGACAAAGCTACAACAGAATGCTTTCCACCGATGAACTTTTCCAAATCGTCTTCGAAACCATCTACGTTTGGTCCCAAAGGAACTACCCAATTGGTATCAAACGCTTCTTGAATATATTTCATTTCATTGCCAGACATGTGAGCCAGACATAATAAGACTTTTTTGCTTTCCATATAGATGTCCTTTCTGCTATTTACTTCTTCGTTAATATTCCTCTATGCTATAATTAAACAAACGAGCAAGTTTATAAATAAACCAAGAATTAATAATTCTATTCATATTATTGATTTTCCGACGACATCGCTGAGTTCTTTCCCACCTAAAAACTGGATAAAAATCTTGTTTCTTACACTGATGTCTCAAACGCTTAAATTCACTATGCGAATAATTAGCAACTAGCATTTGATTTACCACCATAACCTTGTCCCTATTTATATGATCGATACAAAGATTATAAGCTACAGGATTATTTTTAATATTATACCGCAACATGTAACTAAACATATGCGAATTTGCTTTTAATCCGTCGCGTACTAGTTTACGTGCCACTTCGACCTTTTTATTCTTTCGATAATCATATAGATCTTCACCTATCCAATAAGAATCGCGATTAACACATATAATTTGACTATTGGCCATGATAGCATGACTAACAAACAAAGGATCTTCAAAATAGATGTAGTCATGCATGAAAACATGGTGTTTATTCAAGAATTCTACTCTAAAAATAAATCCACGTGATGTTCTAGGCAATCCAAAATGATTCACATAATGTCGCCCCGTTCCAAGGAAGTCCTTATTGCAATCATAACGAATAATATCTATATATTGATGTTGACTTGCAACATGAAGCGCATAATGGAGTCCGTTGCTAATAAGCCTATCACAAGCATATACCACCATTACCCATTTACCTGTAGCAAGAGCTAAACCATAATTGATAGCTTCGGCTTTTCCTGCATGTTGCGGATGTACTGAAATATAATTTGAATTCTTAGCCGCAATCTCATCACATATTTTAGGCGAACCGTCTTGTGAACCATCGTCAACTAAAATCACCTCATAGCTATCATCAGGCATTCCCTGATTTTCAATAGTTGCGACACACTCTCGCAGATTCAATTCCTCATTATATACAGGTATGACAATAGATAGATTGATACCTGTAGCCTCATCTGCCATAATGATATCGTTCACATGTATTTTCTGTTGTTTCATGTACCTATCAGATATTTTCGCCATTGTATATCATCCTCTTGCCCAATACTGTACAGATTATTATCTGCATATCAGTCCAAAAAGAATAATGGCGTAAATAATATAAATTCAACTTAACTTTATCTGGATAAATGACTTCATCGTTATATCGATGAGGATCATCTACTTGACTCAGCAATTCTTCCTCATTACGATATTTCAAACTTGCAGGTCCAGTTATCCCTGGTTTTAATTTTAATATATCTCTTTCCTCACCCTGTAGTGCATCTGCATATCCTGGCACATCAGGACGAGGACCGACAAAACTCATGTCACCGATTAGAACATTCCATAATTCTGGAAGTTCATCTATCTTATATCTACGAAGCTTCAACCCTAAAGGAGTTATTCTACTTTGCTCTTCAGAAGCTATCGACGTTGCACCACCCTTACTTGCAGTAGCCGCCTCTTTCTTGATTGTCATAGAACGGAATTTATAAACCGTGAACAATTTTCCATACTGCCCTACACGCTTCTGCTTGAACAATACAGGTCCTGGCATTTTGATCTTAATCAAAATAGCAACAATCAACAACATAGGACATAATAAAACTAGCCCTATAAGTGACATTATTTTATCAAAAAACCACTTTATGACCATTTTTGGGCAAATATTGTACATAATAATCTCCACTAGGAAGGGTATCTAATATGATTACATCATTAACCGCTTGAGCAGATTTCAGCGATGCCAAATTATTAGGAGAAATAGTACCAAAAGTTCTCAATCCTAGATATTGAGCTATTTCTGTAGCTTTAGCATTCATTTTTTTACTTATTCCTTTACCTCTCCATCGATAGTCTACCATATATCCTCTAAAACATTTTCCCCACCAGAAACTTCGCATCATAAGATAACCAACGATTTCCTGTGTATCATACTTTCTAACTATAAAAGCGAGAAAAGAATGATCGCTAGCTAATACTTTTAAATCTTTAACCTCAAACCCATGAGGTTTGAAATAATCGAAGGATTCCGTAGGTTGGGAGTCAAACCATTGACTCATTTCTATGCAATTATCAGAGGTCATTTGCTCCATTTGGAACTCATCTTCATCATTTAGGAAGACTACCATATTCTTCAACTTCTTTCCATAACGAAGTAAGAAAAGAAGAGAATTGAATAACCCGATTATAAACCATAACCAAGGCAACTTATCACGTAATATATGAGCTAACTTATAAAGCAATTCTACTAGTTATTATTAAGACCTACCAATTCTAAATACAAATTCAATATCTCTTTCCAAACATCTTTCTGTTCATATCGCGAAGTAATCATTCCACGTGCATTTCGCCCCATACGCTTAACCTCTTCGGGATGTTCTATGAACCACTTCATCGTTTCGTACAAAGCATTTTCCATTAAACTGTCCCTTTTTCCCTGTTGAGCATAAGGAGCTCTGATAATTTTACCATTCAAATTATCCTTAATTATCTCATTACATCCATTAATATTTGTAACAATACAAGGAATATCAAGAGCACCCGCCTGTATAGGAACATTGGGAAATCCTTCACGATAGCTTGGGAACACCAAAGCATCAGCAGCAGCGAGATAGGGTCTCACATCTTCCTGCCATCCCACAAATTTCACATGCTCAGAGTTCCGCAAAAAATCTTCATTATCGCCATATAGAGGATTACCTTTCTCAAAAGAGCCGACTAATAACAGTTTAACCTGTTTGCTTCGTTTTTCGCTTATCAATTTTTTCATGGCCTCAGCCAACTCATTCATACCTTTATCTCTGACTATTCTACCAACAAAGATAAACACGAAATCATCGTCTGTAAATCCTAATGCACTTCTGAAGTTTTCTTCTAAACACTTTCTAGAAAAATAAGAAGTATCTATACCATTAATATTTCCGTAATGAAGCACACGTAATCGCTTGTTCGTGATATGATCTGCATGCAACGTATGTAAAACTCCATGTCCTTCTGGTATTACCTGAGTTGCACAAAAGCAAGAGATTCGCTCCATGGTTTTCAAAATAAATCTGAAAAAACCAGTTGTGCCCTGATAACGAAGTCCAGTTACCAAATAAATACGATTAGGAACACCAGCAAACAATCCTGCTAATAAAGCCAACAGAGACCCCTTTGGGGTATTACAATGCAATATATCCGGTTTCTCTTTTCTGAAGAAGAAGAAAAGTGCAATAAGTGAACGCAAATCCTTTAAAAGCGAAACTTCACGTTCCATGGGGATGTTAACCATTCTAACACCTTCCCTTTTTCTCACCTTGTCCAACAATCCTGTATCCGATGCCACTCCTATAACATCAAAAACTGAGGACATATATTTTAACTGTCCAGGAATTAACTTATCTAAAGATAAATCTACTGTCGTGAGGCGAATTAACTTTTTCTTCATAATAGATGACGACTTCAAATTCAAACGTATTGCAAATATACGTAAAATTACTTGAAGATACTCTATAATTCGACAAGTTTCTGATAAACTTTTTGATATTGAACTATCATTTGATGCATATCAAACTGCCGTGCACGCTCATAACACCGTTTAGCTATCTGCTTATAGTAATCAGGGGCATTTGCTAAACGTTCTATTGCCTGTGCAAGCTGTTCATCATTACCCTCTTGAAACAATATTCCCCAATGTTCGGTAACTTCACGAAGTCCATTTACATCAGAAGCTACAAATGGCTTACTGGCACTCATACCTTCTATATTACTCAAAGACAAGCCTTCCCAATGTGAAGACATTACAATAATATCAGCAGCTTGAAGCAACTGAGGTATATCTGTACGTAAACCTAAAAATCTAACATACTGCGATACTTTCAAACTTGTAGCTAACGCTTCTACAATTCGTTTTCTTACTCCAACACCTGCAAACCAAACTTCATAATCACCTCGTTTTAATCGAGCCAAAGCCTTTACTAAAGTGTCCTGATCTTTCTGGTCTCTAAATCCGGCAACCATCAATAATGCTTTTCGATTCTGTTTTAATCGGACCATCTCCAAATCCGGCTGTGCTTCATGAATAGATTTTACATCTACACCATTCGGTATAGTAACTATTTTTTCATACAGAAAAGAAGACTTATTTTCCCAGGTACTTCCCAAATATTGTCGTAATAAATGCTCTGCTATAACGCTAATACAAACTATAGTGTCGTATCTATGATACATCCACCTATCTATGATGCGAAGCGCTGTGTAATTACGCTTACGATTGGTAGTATTATGTTCTGTTGTCACTAATTTCTGTCGACTAAACAGATTGGCTAAACAAGCAAAGAGTTGGGGTGAAGAATTATGCGTATGTACAATATCAAAATGCCTCATGAGCTGATGCAAGTGAAAAATATGCATTAGGCTATATGAGGAAAAACCCAATATATGAACTTTACAAGGAGCACTTTGTAATAATGGAGAATTTTCTCCATCAAGTACAGCAATTTCAACATCAAAACCTCTTTCGATTAAGCCTCTAGAGAGTTGTATGACTATCTGCTCTGCTCCCCCTACACGAAGTGAGGTTATTACCTGCAAAACTTTGATGCTTTTCATCATATCACATTAATCGTATATCTTATTAAATTCAATAAGCCACGCATTTTATACTTCCAAGGTATATCAAGCTGTAACAATTCACGATAATAAATTCGAGAGGCTTTAGGACTTTCTCTGCGTATTTTTACTATTTTAGAAGTTAATCCTCCTTCAAGATAATCTCGTATATAGATTACTTCATTAAAAAATCTCAGTTTATATTTTCTCGCAATCCTATGCCAAACTAGTGCTTCAGGGCAGAACTTTTCACCAGGAATTTCTGGAAAAGGAAATTCTCGGAATACACTTGTTCGAAATACCTCGCACAAATCACCAGTAATGTGATACTTATAACGAGCGTCTACTTCATTACAATCCAAATATCCATCATTAGGCAACGAGGATATTAATTTTCCATTACGATGGGCCATAACACCGCATACACCACCAAAAGAGGAATCATCCTTAACGGTATCATAGACCTCTGCTATTTTTTGCAAAGCATCACTCATTAACTCATCATCCGAATCGAGCATGACTATAAGTTCACCTTTCGCATTTTTTACACCAACATTCAAGGCCGTATGCTTCCCTCCATTCTTTTTTTTATAATACCGAATTGGAAAAGAAGAATACTTCTGCATTTCTCCAGCAACAACTTCTGTATCATCTTGGCTACCATCATCTATAATCAGCCACTCAAAATCAATATAAGTTTGTTTACTGAGAGATTGGTATGCAACATTCAATAAAGAAGCACGATTATAAGTAGGAGTTAAGACCGTTATCAACATAAATTAGTTATATTATTGAAAATGAATAGGTGCCCTGTACATCTTTTCATCATCATATTTCCGATCATATTCATATTCCTCGTGAATTTTATCACCCTCACGAAAACCATTAGAAAAAAACGTTTTATACGGATAAAGCAATACTCCCCATGCAAAGACAATACGCTGAAACAAAAAGAATCCAACAACTATCAATACATAAGCATATTGTCTATTATTAGGTGTATGAGTACATACAAAGGTAACCGTGGATATCACACCGATCATGAAATACCAACTCATACGACCTCCATTTTCTGATTTGATAAAGAAGAGCAAGATCGCACAAAAGACCAATGCCATATTTAATAATACTATATACTTTTTCTCATTAGGAATTTCGATGTATCGAGATAATATGATATATAAAAAGAAGACTGCTTCTAACAAATATGGCAAACGGAATCCTGTTTCTGTAGCTGGATTATTTTTTCGTTCCGGATCGGCCTCTCCGTACGCATTAAAAATAGCAGTTCCTAATCCTGATATACCAAAAAGGAAGCACAACACCATAACTATAACTATTTGATTCACTGAATATTTCCTAATGGGAACAAAGTACATCGGAAGCAAGACTACTGCTGAGTTATGGCACCGAAAAGCGATATACCAACAAATCAAAAAGGGAATCGGTTGACGATTAATAATAAAGCGAACACACATCCATCCTATCGCAGCTCCCATTACTTGACGCAAATAGGTAAAAGTAAAAAAGAACCAAAGACTCAAAAAGAGCATAATCGCAAAGGGATAGTCTGAACAATATTTTCGAATAGAATCAAAAATAAAGACATATAAAATCATCGTATATATCATAATAAAGATATACCGATTTTCTGTAATATGTGCAATGGCTATATTAATCCATATATAAGCTGTTTCTTTCGGCCATTGCTGGAAAATATAGGCCATGTGAATATTCATATCTCTTGACAACGTATTAGCAACATCATCAAAAAGTTCAGCATATATATAACGATCATATCCTCCTAACATATCACCAAATCCAACAAAACATGCCAAAAAAAGCATAAAAATGATCAGAATTGGCATTTGAACAGAAGTTACTCCATTCTTACGATTCACATCATTAAATAAGTATAAGAATACTGACGCAAAAAAGATTATAAAATAAATAATCATTTATTAACTCCAAAAATTATGGCAAAAAATTAAGATACTGTGAAATATATGCGCTCAAAAGGACACTTGCCTATTTTAGCAGCATATTCTGGGAAAGCACTCGGCCACATGCCTGGTCCTACTATGTTATAAACCTTTCGAGCTCCTGCTATTAAATAATAATCTAGAAACATTTTCAGATTATCACTTTCTTTTGTTTGACTTGTTGTACCTATATGCTTAATATCTCCGGGTATTACATATGTATCGGGCAAATGATGCTTAACAAACTGGGTAAAATGATTGCTGTCCGTAGCTAACATCACGCGACAATCTGAATGTTGTTCCCGCACATGCCTAAATTGAATCAAAGCTTGTTCTTTTAATTTTCGTTGCTGTGTTTCTTCTAATGTTGGGTTAATAGCATATTCTACTTGGTCTCCCAATAAATTTAAAAAACGAAAATGGATAACAATATATTGCTGTCCTATATCTTCTTTATAAGCATCCAAATACTTTTGCAAATATGGTGTAGGCTTAAAGAGTTCATGATATAGCTGGCCCCAATCAAAATTCAAATGACACTTCTTATTGATATAATCTAATGAGTTGTATCCATAATAAAAATGGGCATCACAATTACGTCTCTTGAGTAATCGTCTAGGGTTAGCATATTCACCATATAAAAACAGCGGGCGAGAATCAGGATAATGATAGCATATATCTGTTGGCTCTATTCGCCAATCATAAAGATTTGGCTCTAGATACTTATCCAAACGAAAAGGAGAACAGAAGCATATTTTGAAAGGCTTATGTAAAACTTTGGACGCGGCATAAATAGAAATTGCACCTTTTAATCGATCAAACATTCCGCCATGAGGAAATCTGCCATCTGCCATAAATATCATCCGACCATTTTCTTCTCGCCCTTCTTTACTCTTTTCGCGATAATACTTAATTATGAGTTTAGGCTCTCGAATTAAAATGTCGAGTAAATATACTAATACTTCTAGTAACATAGTTGATTAAATCTATAACTTTTTCAACAAGACCAGCAGGTTGAACAAAAACTTATGATTTGCTATTTTCAAAAATAGATTATACTTCCATTTCCCTGTATCACCAATGGGATAGATTCCTGCACTTTGAAGTTGGGATATCACTTGATTCACATCTTCCTTGTTCCACTGTAACGGTAGTATACAGTATAACAAACCGGCTGCAGAAGTATTAAGAATACGGGAAAAAGGCTTAAATATCTTTTGCTCGCGATATTGCGCTATAAAGTTTTTAAATAACGTAAGCACCAATATCGAACTTTTAACATGTTGGAGATTGTTCTCTTTCGTATTTTCACGCATCACGCTATGCTCATTGTCTGTACAATACTGATAAGCCAAGATATTAGTTTCATGCAGCTCGTTTACATGAGGATAAATTTCAAGTAGAAAAAGCCAATCTTCTTGAGAAAACAATTTACTATTAAATCGAATATTATGGTCTTCGATAACTTGTCGCTTTATAATTTTAGCCCATAGATAGCCATTAGGCTCTCTTTGAAGTAAATAGTTTACACCATTTCCTTGAAACAAATGGTCTGAATATGGAAGAATAAGTTTGTCTCTACTAAAACGCAATGTAAGAAAATCTATTATCTTATGCTTTCTTAGATACTCCTTAATCAAAATAAGACTATCTGGACATATATAGTCATCGGCATCAACAAACCAAAGATATTCACCTTTAGCATATTGCAGCAAGACATTACGCGTCGCAGCAACTCCTTCGTTATTTTTACTGAAAACCCGCAATTCGGGATATTTTTCTTTATACTTTAAAGCTATTTCTAAAGAACGATCCTTTGATCCGTCATCAACAACAATAACTTCAACATCCGATATATCTTGTCCGAAAATAGAATCAAGACATCTTGGCAACCACTCCTCTGCCTGATAAACGGCAATCAATATTGAAAGTAACATAATTACAAAAATGAAGATTAATCAGGACAAATTTGATGAAACAATTTTATCCATTTTGCTTTTATCTTATCTAATCGATATCGATTTGAAGATTCCAAAGAATGGGCAGCTATTCGCTTTCTTAACTTTTCGTCTTCAATAAGTTCACAGATGAAGTCGGATAAACCACGGATATCTCCTACCTGGGATACTAAAAAACCATTATAACCGTCCTGGATAATCTCGGAAACTCCCTGATTACAAGCAAATGACACTAATGGCAATCCACACGCAGAAGCTTCTATTAGTGCTAAAGGAAAGCCTTCGGAACGGGAACTCATTATAAATACAGAATGAGATGCATATTCCTTTTCTATATGAGAAGAATTTCCGCATAGGTGTATGACATCCCGCAAACCAAGACTATCTATTCTATGTTGCAACACTTCACGCTCATCACCTTCGCCATATATATCCAATACCCAGTCTTTATACTTTTGATTGACTAATTTCCAGGCATCAATGAGATAATCGAAACCTTTTTCCCAAGTTAACCTACCTACAGCAATAGCACGTTTTATCTCACATGAAGAAATGAGACATGAATCAATCGTTATTGGGTTATTGATAGAAATGGTTTGTCTGCAATACTTCTTCCATATTATTTCATCAGATTTAGACAAAACAACAATTTTATCGAATTTGCGTGCATAATAAATTCGCTTCCACGTTTGAAGATAATAAATAATCCAAAATTTTATTCCGGAATAATGCTCACTCCAAATCATTTTAGACACATCAAAAGCAAAATGAAACCACATTATCTTTCTACTTCCATCTTGTATTTGAGGAAGAAAATACATGTCAAGACCAGCCAAAGATATGACGATATCCTGATGATGATCAACTAGATAAGCACTTAGTAATTTTTTATAGTTCTTTTTTCTATCTGTATCAGGTACCCCTAGTTCTACTATCTGAATAGTATCATGGAGTTTGAACACAAGAGGTTTCTGCTTTTGATTAGCTATAATAATTGTTATATCATAGGTATCACAAAGCATATTTGCACAAACCGAGAGAATACGTTCCATTCCTCCTCGATTATAAAAGCCCTCAATGCAATAAGCTAGTTTCATTTGTTTTCTTAAAATAATAAAGACAAAATATTAATCGAAATTTTGCCTAATCTTGCTTTCCCAGATTTACAACATCCATGTAAAGGTAATACCTTATAGCGTTTTGATTCCTTTACAAACTGTATAAAATCATTAAAAGAAATATCCTTATTACATGCAAGTTTATAAAACTCTGACAAATACATAGAATTAACTAATTTCTGAAAAAAAATGCTCAAAGCAACTGAAATGTGTCGGGACTGAGAAAAGGTATATAAATCAGAGCAGATGACCACATTTGAAAAAGCAGACTTCATCAGTTTTTCTCTATTTATCTTTCTATCAGTAGATTGAGAATTATAATAATATGTATAAGCCCAAACGTTTCTAAACATTATACGACCTGCCAATGCACACAATTTCCAACAAAAGTCAGAATCTTCGTGAATAATACCTTTTATAAATCTTATATTGGAGTGCTCTACAAAACTACGATTAAAAATTTTTGCACAAACAGATGAAGGATAATAACCATGCAACAATAAATATTCGCCAGAAAAGACTTCCTCCTCTGAAAAGTTCCATGTTCTAAGTTCTGTAGGCAAACTACCATCAGGGCGCATAACCTTCATTTGCATCATATAAATATCCAATTGCTCCTCTTGACATTTCTTTATAGCCTCTGCCATTTGCCCTGATTGTAGATAATCATCGGAGTCAACAAAGATCAAATAATCACCTTGCGCACGTGAAATGCCTATATTTCTTGCAACACTTTGTCCTTCATTTTCTTTATCTATTAAGATTATATTTGCATGTTCTTTTGATAAAATACATGCCTGTTGGTAGGACTGGTCTATAGAACCATCATTTATAATGATAACTTCAAAATCCGAATCCATAATATTCTGCTGATACAAAGACTCGACACATCGCCGAATATAATTTTCAGCATTATACATCGGAATAATCACAGATAATAACATAAGCGATTATTGATTAGAATATTCGTCAATTGCCTTACGCAAGGCTTTTATATAGCCTCGTCCATATCTCAAATCGGGTTCCATATAATTACCCTCTCCCCATTCATTCCATGATTTCAAAATTAACATCTGATCAGACTCCGGCTTATCTTTTATAGCATCTAAAGCCTCTTTTACATGTTTATAGAAAAACTCTGGCTCTGAATTGTAATATATCGTACTCGCTCCTGTTTTCCCACTACGCGGACTATGATCCCAATTCGGAAAAATTTCTGGTATTACTCCTATTTCCTTGTCTTTTGGAAGAATAAATTTTTTATATTTTTTTCTATAATCTAATGCACCCTTTGGTATTCCGCGAAATTTTTGATTCCACAGTCTTCCCAGACGAATAAGACATTGTTTGATAAAAGGCATTTGGTTATATTCATCATATAAGACATTAAGTATACGATTTACCGTAATCGCATCATATCCTTTTTTTCTATACTGATCTAGAGTAGCCGATTCAGACCAGACATTTGCCACAATATATAGGTCTTGAAATCCTGCTTCTTTAGCCCAGCGTCTAAAATTTTTGAGATAATCTACTGGCACTTCATCTGGTCTAAATATAAACAAAAATGGCTTGCCATCAACTTTATAATATCGATGATCACGAAAAGCTTTAAGCAGAAATTCAAAATGCATTCTTGCATCTTCTTCACCAGGATATTCTTGTTTCATAAGAAGTTTATCTGGCGAACTTTTATCCCATGTTTTAGCATACCAACTATGATTTGCCCACGCTAAAGCAAAAGGGAAATCTGGATGTCCAGAATCAAGAACTTCTTGAAAGACATCCGATAACAAACGTTTTCCATTCCCAAACCAATAATGCCAATATAAAAAAGCTGTCACACCTGCTTCTTTTGCTAGCTCGACTTGCTTTTCTCTAACCTCAGACAACCTTAGATCATAAAATCCAAGTTCAGAGGGAACTTTGGGCTGATAATGCCCTTTAAATAGCGGCTTGGCTGATGCAACATTTGTCCATTCTGTAAAACCTTTACCCCACCATTCATCATTTTCTATTGTCGGGTAAAACTGTGGTAAATACAATGCTAAAATTTTAGGATTCATAAATTACTTTTTATAGTTAAGTATCTTTTCTTTAGCGAAGTTCTGAATCCAAGATCGTTCATGATGGTTTAATGCGAATAGCCAAATAGAGACGAGCGAACATAAAACAGAAAAGATACATACAAAAATAAAATTATAAAATTCTTGCCCAATGAGACCATTTAGCAAGAGCGGAATAATAGGTGCAGTAACAGTTACCCCTATTATTGGTAAAATAACCTCACGAATATACCTCGAGTACTGATGGTGTATTAAAGGTAAAACTATCCAAACTCGGATAAAAATTTCTAATATTTCTGATATCAGTAGAATAACAAACACCCAGTAAGAATCTGCTTGTAAATATTTAAAAACAAGATATGATATTGGTATTACAAGAAGCTGAATTACATTATCATAAATTTGATATTTTTTGAGCTGACCTGTTGCTAGTACTGATACCCATAAAGGATTAGATAAGGTTGTCAATATAGAATATATTAGGATAATTCTAAGGTATACTACGGTATGTTCTGGTACATGATTTAACCAAAATTTCAATATAACAGGTGCTTCTACCAAAACGGGTATGCTCATTACCAACATCAATAAATAAGAGAATTTACTACTCATATTCAAAAGCTCATGCATCCGCTGAAAATTGCTTTGCGCATAACTTTTTGTTATCTGTGGATTTATGGCCGTTTGGAAATTAGTAACAAATTGGGCCATTACTCCCTGCACTTGAAGGGCTATTCCACGAGCTGCATTAACGATAGGACCAAAAAAGACATTTAATATAAGATTAATTCCTTGAGTATTCAAAATCCACGCAAAATTTCCACTTAAAGTCCAACCGGAAATTGATAAAATATCCTTAATCTGCTCTTTATCTATACGTGGTTTGGCATGTACTTCAGGAAAACGTTTATTACAATAGACTACATATATTATTCTATCAATTATACACACACCTACCATTAACATACCATAAATAATCAATTTGTCATACGGTATTATGGATAACGAGAAACATATCAATAATTTCAAAATGACATCCATTAATGATATATAAGCAAATGCAGACATCCGCTCGTGAGCTATTATAGCTGAATTATATGGCACACATATAAAATTTAAGACTGTTGTGAATATCGTAAATTGAAGTACCCAAAACGCAGCATCCATTCTATCTGCAGGTATCGACATTTTATGATATAAGAACCATAGACCTATAGTTTCACCCAACAAAACGACGAAAAAACACATGATATAATAAACAACTTTCAAATTTCCAAAAGCTGCTTTAATCTGCCTTATATCCCCTTTACCAATGGCCACAGTTATCGTTCGTGAAGTAGCATTGCTTAATGAAGAAGAAATGATACCAAACATCGCAATAATTCCACCTACCGCATTATATATACCAAAATCAGATACACCCAGTGTATTCAAAATCACACGAGAAGTATAAAGACCGATCATCATCATTAAAATTGCTCGGCCATAAAGCATAAGTGTATTTCTTGCTATAGTCCTATTGTTTGTTTTCTCCATTATTTTCTATTTCCAATAGGCTTTAAAAGAATGATTCGCGACCTGTTGATCTTTCGGTGGCAACTGCATATAATTACCATAGTGTTTTTTTAAATAACTATCATAATCAGCAATACACTGATACTGTCTGTTTTCAAATGGTAATTCTACATAATGCTTGAAAACATCAGCAAACATTAATTCTTTTTCACCATAACGTCCTACAATAGCTCCAGCAAATTTTGATGTATTAAAGTTATACTTTTGTTGAAAAGCATCATAGTCTTTTACTATTGATTTTCGAGAACGATATAAGCATTTCTTAATTATATTCTTTAACATATTCGAAATCCAATTACCTCTAGTTGTTCGAATACTTACTGATATTTCACACTTCAGTTTATTAAGCTTTTCAAGGTAAAGAGGTAATTCTTCTGGTGCGGGGAGACCATCAATAGGGAAAATATCTATAAACACGCTGTACGTTATGGTATATTCTTGAACGATTGTACGTGTATCTATTAACTTTGCAAAAGAGAAACCACATGTATCATCTGTTCTATAATCATATAGTTTATAGTATTCATGCTTGAAATAACGCATAAATTTTTCATAATCAGGTCGTGGCATCATAATGTCAATGTCGTCATCCCAAGGAATATATCCGTGATGACGAACTGCACCTAAAAGAGTTCCACCTCCCAAGGAATAACGAAGATGGTTCAAACGGCAGTAATTATCCACAGCATCAAGCATTGCCAATTGAACTTCGTGTAGCTCTTGTAATGTCATTTCTTTCATGATTCAAAACTATTAAGAGTGCGTATTAGTCCTTCTTTCAAATTAACCTGAGGTAAAAATCCAAGTTTTGCTATTTTACTATTGTCTAATGCTACTCGTGGATAATTACAATATCCCGCCTTCGGTTTATCTTTAGAAAAAATAACCTGGATATCATCCTTTGAAATTTCACAAATCATCTGGGCCACCTGGTATATAGGATAAGGTTCCGTTTCATTTGACAGGTTATACGCTTCACCAGCTTGACCATCAAAGGCTAATTTGAATAGAGCTATTGTTGCATCGCTTAGATACAAAAAAGCACGAACAGCCTCGCCACTACTATTTAAAACGATATTTTCATGGCGAACAGCATTGCCTATAAAATCTGCCATCACTCTTCCATCATTGACAATCTTCATACCAGGCCCATAGCTATGAGCTATACGTGCTATGGTCGTATCTACGCCATACTGTAAAAAATAACTTCGGATAATAGTTTCTGCTGCACGTTTACTTTCAGGATAGCACGAACGATTATCTAAAGGATCAAGACTACCAAAAGAATTCTCAGACAGACTATCTTCATCTACCTTGCCATATACCTCACGAGTTGAGGCAAAAATGACTTTGCATCTTTCATTTTTACGGGCCAGTTCCATAATATTAAAAGTACCTTCCAAATTAGACCGAAGAATATCTACTGGTTGGTGATTAATATAATATGGACTTGCATTACCTGCAAAGTGAAATATATAATCTATTCTGTCCATATACTTTATTGGGGCACATATATCTTGATGGACTATTTCAAAATAATCTTTATCTAAAAATTCTTCAAATAAGCAGTTAGTCTTATCTATACTTCTGGTTAATGCTAATACGCGGATATTTTGATGAAAATGTTCTATATGATATAATAAAGTATAAGTAATATAAGTAGCGAGCATACCATTAACCCCCGTTACTAATATTGTCTTATTCTCTAACTTTTTAAAATTCAGAATAGAAGATGATGCGATTTCCTCTAAGTCTTTCTGAACTATCGGATGTAGATAACTAAACATAAAACGAAATTAAAATCCAAAAATTTGTTGGTTTTCATGAACCTCTACCATGGCACGAAACACAAAAAAATCTGTTGGTGTCGTAATCTTGATATTTTCCATAGGACCAATAATGGTTGACATGCTATAACCATAATAGCTCATCATGGTACAGCTGTCAATAAAATCATGTTTGCCTTCTTTGCGAGCTTGAAGATGAGCATGATAAATATCTTTCAAAATAAAGCTTTGTGGAGCTCTAGCAATCAAAGAATCTTTACGACTAGGAATGAGCATAGAATCATCCGATTGTTTCACCACTAAAGTTTCTGTAGCAGGAATACACGTAATACAAGAACGTGTTTTTTGCACTTGTAGAATATTGTCTGTTATCGTCTTTTCTGTTATTAAAGGTCGTACACCATCATGAATCATCACAATACTATCTTCTGGGAAATGCTTATATGCTGATTGCAATCCATTAAAGATAGAATCCTGACCAGTTTCACCACCAGGGACAACTTCGATTACCTTGGTAATTTCAAATTTCTTCAGCATTTTCTTTAAGAAGGGTATCCAGCTTTCAATACATACGACAATTATGCCATCTACATCTGGATGCACATCAAATAATTCCAAGGTATAGATAATAATCGGTTTACCATGAAGCTCCAGAAATTGTTTTGGACGAGAAACCGTATTCATACGTTTTCCTGCTCCTCCCGCAAATATTACAGCTACATTTTTCATTAAGCGATTCCTCCGTATATTTCGTCCTTTCCTAAGATATTCCTAATTGTCTTAGACATTGCTATCTTACGATACAATAACAGTAACAAGTATTTAGGATGATAAGCTGACATACGATATGGTGTTATGTAATCATGTCCTATAAAATTAAATTTCTTGGCAACACGATGATATAAACCAGGTAACTGTTTTAATTTTTGATCTACAGCAAGGATATCTTTGCGATACTTAAAGCCATCAATCAACATATACATATAGAAATAGCGAAGGTACCGCTCTTCTACAACATTTTTTAGAATAGGAAACATTGGGAGTGTGTAATCTACTGTAAGATAGTCATCGACTAAATCATTTACAATGATTTTAAACGAGTCGAAATTTCTTCGTAAACCTACTGCACTTGTTGACTGTTCGTCTTTTCCGATATAATATACATAAAATGGCTCATCGACAAATCTTACAATCTGCACATGTTTCATTGGGAAATAACAAAACTCACTATCTGTGTAGAATATATTCTCATGCCAATGAAAATGAATATCTCTAAGCAACTGAGTACGATAAGTCATACTCATCACCACCATGTTATATGTTAAATTTGGTATCTGCCACAATCCCTTCGAACTATCAACATCAATATTTACAGGAACCTGAGGTGGCAAAGGATAATGTATCGACTTTGAATCACCCTCATAATATTTTATTTTTTCTGTAACAATCAGATCGGCCTTCGTTTCTTTAATCGCCAATAGTAATTGTACCAGTCCCCTCATCTTTACGGTATCATCAGAATCTAATGTTCTGAAATATTTTCCTTGAGCCATCGATAAGCCGATATTCATACAAGAACCATAATTACCATTTTCTTTATCTATCACACGGAATGTGCATGGGTATGCCCTCTCATAAGAATGAGCTATTTCAGACGTATGATCCGTTGATCCGTCGTTGACAACTAAAACTTCTAACTCATCCATGTATTTCTGCTCTAAAACCAAAGAATCTAGACAGCGTGCGATATCGTTCTCGGCATTATAAGCTGGCACTACAATTGTTAGGAGTTTTGAATAATCTGTATTCATATTGATGCTAATTGATAATGTTTTAATGACAAAGGTTCACTCCAGAAGGAGGCTGGACTACACCTTCTTTTTTTTGTAACTCTTCATTTATTTCTGTTCCATACCAATCAATTTCAGCGTCAGATGCAATATCGCATACAGCACTCGAATAGCAAGTAACCAATCGTCGTGGTTTCCATCCCTGCCATGTCAGGAGCTGGGTTGGTATTGGCTTGTTATATATCATAATATGCGGGAATAACGAGCGATAATCAAACTGATCCCGATAATGCACTTTTAACATAATCTGATCAGCAGGATAATTGCTCACTATTTTTTGATAGATTTGGGTATGAATTTCCGTAGAAACCATATCTTTATACAAAGACTGAGTCAGTATTACGATTGGCTTACTATTCAACTTTTGTATATCTTCCTCCTTTAAATCAAAAATTTGATTGATTATCGCTTGTTT
Source organism: Segatella baroniae B14 (assembly GCF_022024235.1). Taxonomy (GTDB): domain Bacteria; phylum Bacteroidota; class Bacteroidia; order Bacteroidales; family Bacteroidaceae; genus Prevotella; species Prevotella bryantii. The sequence goes on along the minus strand of NZ_CP091799.1, from coordinate 178,738 downwards.
CTCAGCAGGAGAATTGCGCCAAATCTTTTGAATATTTATAATCTCTCGCTGTTTGTCTTGAATATAAGGAGCAGGATCATCAATCGTAAGTATTATCTTCTTGATAAAAGGAGAATTTCCCCATTTATAAAGATAGCCCTTTCCAAAAAGATAATTTCTAAACTTGATATTTTTACTGGCTGGTTTCTCTTTTTTATCAGCGCCCTTAGAATATCTCACGGAAAAATTCATGGGACTATCCTCAAACAATGTAAATTCTCGCCCGCAAATATAAGGCGATAGATAAAGGTGGTCTTGAGCAAAAACAACTTCGTCTCCTTCAAATTTTGGGACATAATAATCATAGGTTCTTCTGCAATACCATGCTTCTATCCTACTTCGGAATTTTCCATGCGTATGATTCACTAGATACTGATAGATTTTTCCTTGATACTTTTGATTATTAACTATAATTGCCTGACCTATAAGTTTGTCGGAAATACTATCTGGCATACTACCTTGGTCTATGATAAATAGAGTTTGTCTGATTTCATCTTCTGAAGAGTACAGCAGATACAACATCAGTACATATATGGTAGCAACATAACATACCCGATTATAATCTTTCTTTTTATATTTCATAATACCAACTGCTTATGGTATGTCATAGAAATCTTTATAATTTAGATTTCTAACATGAGCTAATATCTTTTTTGTTGTTTTATAGTATAACTCTGCAGAATTTGAACGATAATATGGAGTATCTATTTGTTTGTTTTTGTGCTGAATAACAAACATCAGAGCTTCCTTGATTAGAGACGTCTGACAGGCTACATCTATGATACTATTGCCTTTAACCCTTCCTGTTTGTCGATTACCTATGTTTATGGTATAGCTGCCCAGAGATGGAACCTCTATAATTCCTGAACTTGAATTTCCAACCAATGCTAAAGACTTTTTGACAAGTTCATGATAAGCATCAGGATGAAGATTTTCTACATACATTGCTTTTTTATGCGCCTTGCAAAAAGTTTTTATCTCCTGACGAATCTGATCTGAACCAGTATCAGCATTAGAACCTATAAAATAAAAATCGTATCTATCGATATAGCTCTCTACTGCTGATAAGACTTGTTGTACCTGTTTCCATGGAGACTGCTCATTGAGCGTTTCTGGATGAAACAGTACTGTAAAACAAGTCTTAGGCTCAATTTTCTTAATGATATCAGGGATGTTAGCCTCATCTATAAACAAACAATTCTCCGCACCAAGAGCACCTAGATTAAAAACGGTAGAAGGAGATTCACCCAACTGAATGACCCGTTTTCGATATTCCTCTGTAGAAGTAAAATGATAACGGCTCATCTTGGTAATACTATGACGAATGAATTCATCATAATTGGCCAAAGTAACTTCCCCTCCATGAATATGCAATATAGACTGATGATGCATAGCTGCTGCTATTGCTACAGAGAATATTTCATATCGATCACCCAATATGATAACCAAATCATATTGGTGATTCTGGAAATAATCACCAAAGGCTTCAAGAACATCGGCCATCACATGTGTTGTATCACTCAATTTTTCATTCCTAAGATGTACTTGATAGGCATAATCTATCTTAAATCCATCCTGAATGATAAGATCTTCTGCATGTCCATACTTTTCTGATAACAGAGCTCCAGTAGCAAGAATGGCAAAATCAATATTCTCATCTAAGTTTAAAAGAGCTATATAACGACGCACGATGCCGTAATCTGCTCTCGAACCTGCTACAAAACAAACTTTATATTTTTCCATGCAATCTCTTGTTCATAATGATTTTTGCCAACTCATAATCGAGCGCATGATCTATATCCACACTATCCACATCACTCATCATATAAGCAATACTTCGAGCTCCAAAAAAATGTTTCTGCTTCAGATAAGCTTCTGGTTTGGCCATAAAGAAGGCTCCATTCGGAGAGTAATCATGGTAAGCCTGTCGACGATAATTCGAAAAATCTTTATCAAAATATTTTAACGACATATCGTCATCTATCATATTCACTAAATCCTTTACATGTTCAGCTTGCTTCACCGAAACAAGAAAGTCAAAATCATCCCAATTAGATTCAAATAATGAAACAGCTTCATGAATATGCTTCACTGTACGCATTGGTGATGTCGGCTGAAGCAAAACAAGTTCATCTGGCATATTGACCTGTCGGTGTAATACATCAGCGATCACCTCAAAAGAAGTGGCGGTATCCGATGCTAATTCTGCACTACGCATAATGACTGATGAACCATATCGTCTAGCGATATCTGCATAATGTTCTGAATCAGTAGACACAATCACTTGATCAAAAAGCCCACTTTCAATGGCTGGTTCTATCGAATAGGCCATCAACGGTTTCCCGCAAAGATCAATGATGTTTTTATCTTTGAGCCCCTTACTCCCAGAACGAGCTGGGATTAATGCCATTCTTTTCATTTCATCTTCCTTTCTATGAGACTTTTTAGCAGTTCGTATCCTTGAGTACTTAGATGCAAGCCATCTACGACATACTCAACCTTAATATCCCCACGCTGATCTTGGAAAGCCTCATTAGTAATCAGTTCTACACCCTTTGGCAAATGTTGACGGATCACACGGTTAACACGTTCTATTTTTGAATTATCACGATCAAGTCTTCCCCGAACGGGTAAAATCTCTACCAGTATGATATGAGCATCCGGTTGAGCATGCTGTATTGTGTTAATAATAGTGTTGATATCATCACAGATTTCATGGTCTGCTAATGGATATATGATATCATTAGTACCTAAAATGAGTACATATTCTTTCTGTGACAAATCCAGCAAACCTGGTTTCAGTATCATATTGATATATTGGCGAGTAGATATGCCATTGATACCTGCATTTTTCACAACTCTTGTTCCGAGATGTTCAATAGACCACTTATCAAATTGAGAATGTCCTATCAAACAGATTTTTTCAGGATCATCATCCTGTAGAATATATTTTTTTTCATCAATTCTCGCCTGTATAGTGTTAACAAGACCTGCTAGCTTTTTCTTTTTTTCCGAGATTAGTATATGCGGATCTATTTCGTTTGACATTACCTGTTCACTCATACTAATGAGTTCATCTTCTTCAAAATTACGGATTGCTTGTGTTCCAAGTACGTCAAACCAATGCATCGGACTGATGCCATTACCTGGTCGCTTGCAAGTTATATTATCTTCAGACAATACTTCACCCTTCTTGATTGCCTTTCTGGCTACAATAGACTTGCGTGCAATCGTTATATTTTTGCGTTCTGACTCCGTAACCTTCTTTCCACCCTCACCTTTGATAATCTCAATTCTACGAACATTATCTACCAATGCTTTCATTTCTTGTGGTGTAGCAGAAGCTTTATGATCAGGTCCTGCCATATTTTTATCAAGCGTAAAATGCTTCTCTATAAGCACGATATCTTTCATAACAGCTCCTATAGCAGCCACATATCCTACTGAATGATCAGAAAAACCGATACGAATGTCAGGAAACTCTTCATGAAGCGTATCTATAGCACTTAAATTTACATCCTCATCAGGTGTAGGATATTCTGTATTACAATGCAGAATTATCAGTTCTTCCCGACTTCCGAAACGAGTCAATAGATTCACGGCAGTCTTGACTTCTTCAATCGTAGCCATACCTGTCGAGAGTATCATCTGTTTATTTTTGCATTTGATTTGCGCAATTCTATCTAAATAGGGTAAATTGGTGATTTCACCAGAAGGAATTTTCCAGATATTCTGACCTTCCTTTTCTAGGAATTCTATCGATTCCAAGTCAAAAGGAGTAGAAAATGTTTCAAGATTCAAACTTTTGGCATAGTCTCGCAACTGAATAAAGTCATTGTGAGATAGTTCTAGCTTACGCGTCATTTCCAACTGATTACCTTCCGCACCTGTCGTTATCTTTTGATAGTCTGCCTTTGGTGCGAACTTGGAAATAAGCTCAGATGAATTAAATGTTTGAAACTTAACGGCGTCAACTCCACAAGCCTTAGCCTCTTTTACCATTTTCTTAGCAAGAGCAGGGTCTCCATTATGGTTGCAACCGATTTCAGCGATAATAAACGTATGATGTGCACTCATAGATGATGCAATAAGTCATTGTTTTTATAATGCATTATATTTTTGCCGAGTAGAAGAGATTTCTTTTGCAGGCACACCCACCACGGTTGTTTTAGGATATATATCATGCAAAACCACAGCACCAGAACCGACCAATGACCAAGCTCCGATAGTCAACTGTCCATTAACCACAGATGAACTACCAACGAAACATCCTTCTTCAGCGACAACGTCACCGTTCAATGTTGCATTCGTTGAAATATTCACATGATTGTGTATGATGCATCCATGTTCCACAAGAGCACGGGTATTGATGACACAATTATTTTCCACCGAGCTGCCATGATTAAGTATTGCCAACTTTCCTATAAAACATCCCTCACCAATTGTTGCACTATGTGATACTAAAGCCGTTCGGTCTATAACATTAATCAGCGAGAGACCTGCTGTTTTCAGTTGGTCATACCATAGTTTCCGCTTGGCGTTATTGCCGATAGCAATGAAATATACATAATGAGAAGGTTGGTCTACATCACTGATATCATTTCCAAGCACCTTATATCCTTGATGCTCAGCACCTACCGGTTTGATATCATCCAAGAATCCAACCATGCGAAAATTAGTATAGTCATAGGAGTCAAGTACCGATTTGGCGTAGCCACCAGCTCCCACAATAATCAAATCTTTCATAGATTTTTACTTGATGAGTATTTAATTCAATCTAAGCTGTAAATGCCTTTCTGTATAAAATAACAGAACGACACAGAACGTATTTTTCATCGTATCCAGCATTTTTAGCTACCTAATATGCAAATAAAAATATAACAGATAAATGCACAAAAAACCCTTTCCCATCATAACGACATTTTAAGCGAATATAATAGGTGCAAGGACTGACTAAATCCCTAACTATCAAAGGGTTTCCACATAAAGTCTTTCGACCGCAGATACAAAAATCAATAGTTTCTTATATGATTGTAAAATTTTACAAGGCAAATATAAGAAAAAAACATCAATTTCCGAAGGGATTATGAGCAAATTATTTCGCAAATTTAGCCTTTAACTCATTGAATTTCAGATAAGCTAAAGCCAAATAATAACTATAGGCTACATAGCGATTGAATCGAGTATTAGGAACTATTTTAAAATGATGCTTTTGAGGAATATCACGATAAACTTTTTTGGTATCTTGATAAAGTTTTAAATTACAAGACAAAACGGCATCGTATAACAACTGAAAGGCATAACGATCGAGATAATGCTCAGCTAAGTCTACATAACGATGTCCCTTGTCATATAAAAATTGATATAGTTGATAAAGAGATTGAAAATCTTGCAAATGTCTAATACGTTGTTTATCAACACCTTCCTCATTCATATATGATTGTTCGTTAGTACAATCATAATGATAAATACGTTGATGTAGGCAAATACTTGAATGCGCATAATATACAAGTTGAGGCACCACTTGCCAGTCCTCACCGATATTCGTTCCTTCCAAGGCTTTTATACCATGTTCCGTATATAAGGATCTACGTATTAGTCGCGACCATATGACATGTTGCAACGTAGGTTTGATATAAGCTAATATTTCGTCTTCTTTTGTATCAAATTCATTTACGTTTACTGTCTCTATATGATCGGAAAAATGACGCCAAGAATTACCTGTAACGATATCTGCATTAGTCATCACTTGCTTTTGTACAAGCCACTCAATAGCTTGTGGTTCCATCCAGTCATCCGAATCTACATGTACAACAAACTCACCTCTTGCGGCAGCTACCGCAGTATTACGTGCTGCAGCCAACCCGCGATTACGCTCATGGCGTAATATCTTAATTTGTCCGTTTCTTTCTGGATAATCTAATATGATTTTTTTTAATAATTCAATACTATTATCTGGCGAACAATCATCCACAAAAATATATTCTAAATTATGGTAAGTCTGATTAAAAAGACTTCTTCCGCAACGTTCGATATAGTTTTCTACTCGAAACACAGGTATCAAAATAGATACGAGATAAGGCTCTTGTAACATGGAGGCGTTATTATTTATTTTCGCTTAACATCTTGCCTCAATATCTTGGTTTTAAATTCATATTTAGGCAGCCAGTAGAAATAGTAAATCCAAGTATACCACTTGGGATATTTTAAACGCAGTCGTTCATCTTCGGGAAGCCAACTTCCTTCAAAATGGTGAATAGCTACCGTTTTATCTGAGAATTGAGAAGGCTTATTGTCCCAGCACAACGGACAGAATACTGTTTTAGGATACACTGTCATTTCATGTGTTATATCTTGGTGTGTATTATCTGCACGCAAACCATACGCCATAAAATACTTCGTTAAGCGCTTTACATTAGTCAGCAAATTCTTTCGACCATCCGGCAATATGAACTGACTATGTAGGTATACTTCTAAATTGTCTTTAACCCAGGTCGTCCCCTTTTCACTTGCCAAAATAGCTGTACCGAGCTCATTTCTGCTCTCATAGCCACAGAAGCCTACATGATACAAGAAAGAATCTAATGGCTTCTTGAGTTCCACATCAATATCCATATAAATTCCTCCTTCATAATAAAGAGCATAAAGCCTCACCACATCAGAAACAAAGGCATAAAACTTATGATCATAAGCCTCCCTTACATAAGGACAAAAATCCAAATCAAAGTTTGATTCGTTCCATTCCTTGATCACATAGTCCGGACACATTTTCTTCCATGTCCGAATACACTTTTTAACAGAACGAGGCAAAACTTTTCCACCAAACCAGCAATAATGTATGACCTTAGGTATCATATGAATATATCTAATATGTTATTGCAAATATAATTAAAAAACTATAACTTCAATACTTTAATCACAAAAAGTTTACCTAAAAAGATACAACCACTTATCATAAAACCCTAAAAGCTGATTGGAAAGAAATTCATACCCTATAGAAACTAAAAAATTTGACAAGAATCGTGTTGAGGATGGGGTATTTGAATTTAAGTATGCCAGAATATCTCAAATACGCAATTCTTGCAGCATATTATTATTCGCTTGAATATGTATTTACCCATCACTGACGATGCCTTTGCGTGAAACTTTTTAACGTTAATATTTTATTTTACAAACCACTCCACATAGACTGTAAAAATCGGCAGACATTCGATAATTATTGCTGTGGCCAAATAATCATAATTAAGAAATATTAACCACAAATAATTATAATAAGGTGAATTTCTTTGTACTTTTGCAGCAAGATTAAACTTATTAATAAGTAGTATACATATTAAAGATTTACTTTTTATACATGAAGAAGAGTTATTTTGTGGATGGAGCTATGGCTTTAGCCTTGGCCTGCACATTAGTAGGATGCTCTAAAGACGACTTAAGTAGTGGTGAAGTTTCAACTAATTCAAGCATTGATGCAGCTTCAGATCAGAATTGGCAAATGCTCAATACTGGCAAAGTTAATATTGGTATTAACAAAGATGCTGGTGAAAGTTATAGTGTTAAATTATACGCAAACGATCCGTTCGTAAATAATGAAGGTACAGTTCTAGCAGAAGGTACTGTAACAAGTGGTAATACCTTTACTTCTACATTTACATATCCAACAGCCGATACCACTTTCTATGCGGCTTACAAGGATAGTAAAGGTTATACTTACGTTAAAGCCGTACGTGTAGACAATAATGCTATCACCACCTCATTTGGTACGGAAAGCAGCGCTAATGCTAAAAGTAATATTTCAAGAGCAACATCATCATCAGAAATGTTACCAGGTGTTGAAACTCCTAATTTTGCATCTTATAAGACAGGTACCGTTGAATTAACCAATAGCAACGCAACTGTAGACTGGGATGGCGACGCTAACTATACTACTAAAATTAAGATTTCTAGTGGTAAATCTTGGTCTGGTGCAATTGATATTCTTGGCCAAGAAGGTGATCACGCTCGAACATTATACATTGAAGGTACTTGGAACTTAGGTAGTGCATTTCAGAAATTAGGTAGCAACGGTGTTATCGTTGTTGCTAATGGTGGCGAAATTGTAATTCCTTCCGGAGCTACTCTTCTAGGTTATGGAGAAGCAAGAATCTATGTCGCTCCAGGTGGCAAGATTTCTGGTAACGGTAATCTTACTTTTGCTAATGGAACTAATTATAGCTACAATGCAGGTGATATTTCTGTAACAACAATCAATAACAATGGTGGACAGTTCTATAACTATGGCACAATGACTTCTGCCAACTTAGAAGGCAGTTCTACAGGTAGCATTTTCGAAAACCATGGTAAGATGTTTATAGAGAACTGTGGTAACAATGCATATAATTCAGAAATCAGAAATGCTTGCTGGTTGGAATGCACCAATATGAAAGCTGTGAACCTATATCTTGGTCCAAATTCATATACACATGGAGAGAACCTTGAAATGGGTAATGGTACAGCAAATATCAGTAGCAATGCCATTCTTGATATGACAGGTAATATCAGCCTTAACAATACGACAATATCGGGCCCTACCTCAGAAGATTTTGCTTTGATACAATTTGGAACTATTTCCTATTGCTACGGAAGTTTAGTAAAAAATAACGTTCATATCAGTGTAGAAGAAGGTAAAACTGATACTCCATATACACCATATTGGAATTTTACTAGTGGCTTTAATCACTATTCTGGGTCAACTGATGTTATTGGTACTGGTAATGCAGATATCATACAGAAGGGTCAGGCACAAGTTGTTATTCCTGGTGGTGAGTACTCTGATGGCAACTGTTCTGTAGGCTATAACTACAATTCCAAAAAGAATGAAGCAGACTATACCCCTGCTACAGAAATTGAGGAAAACAAGCAGACTTATACCTATGCATTCGAGGATACTCAAAACAACACGGATTACGACTTGAACGATGTTGTTATTACCATCAAGGATAACGAACAGAATTCAAACAAGCTGGATATTTCCCTTGTTGCCTTAGGCGGTACAAAGTTTGTTAAAATGTACTTAGGTGGCAATGTTCTTTTCAATGATAAAGAGTTACATTCGGTCTTCGGTGTAAGTCAGGATGTCATGGTCAACACGGGTGCAGAAGGCGGTGTAACGAAATCTGCTGTAACTACAACTATTGACAAGCCTAGTAATTTCGATTTTTCAAACCCAGGTTTAGTGCTATACGCATCAACTACAGGTAACATTTCTTTGGCTACACAAGGACAAGACCCACATGCTATCGCAGTTCCTGGAATATGGGCATGGCCTTTGGAAAAAATTATCATCACTAAAGCTTATGCTAACTTTGAAACATTTGCAAAAGATGGAAGTCATCAGACAGCTAAAGACTGGTACAACTATCCAACGACTGGCAAAGTATATACAGAATAAGTTTAATTTCAAAATATACTAAAAAATCAGCACCTATTTATATGTGAAGTATAAATAGGTGCATTTTTTTTACTATCTTTGCCAACAAGTTAAAATCGACTTATGAAAAAGAAATATAACATAGCTGTAGCTGGTACAGGCTACGTGGGCTTAAGCATCGCAACCTTATTAAGCCAGCACCAACACGTGGTAGCTGTTGATGTCGTTCCACAAAAGGTGGAAATGCTGAAAAGACACATCTCACCTATTCAGGATGAATATATCGAGAAATACTTAGCAGAAAAAGATTTGGATATCGATTTCACAACTGATGGTTCTGTCGCCTATAAGGATGCAGATTTCGTTGTTATCGCAACTCCAACTAATTATGATTCTGAAAAAAACTATTTCGACACACAGCATGTAGAAGAGGTTATCGAATTGGTGATGGATGTTAATCCGAATGCTATTATGGTCATCAAATCAACAATACCTGTAGGATACACCGAGAACATCCGCAAAAAATACAATTCAGACAATATCATCTTTGCACCAGAATTTCTGCGTGAAAGTAAGGCGTTATACGACAATCTTTATCCTAGCCGCATTATCATAGGTCGACCTGAAGATGACGAAAGGATAAATAATGTAGCTCATATCTTTGGCAAACTTTTGAAAGAGGGAGCCATCAAAGAGGATATTGAGACCTTATATATGGGGCTTACTGAAGCAGAAGCCGTAAAACTATTTGCAAATACATATTTGGCTCTTCGAGTTAGTTATTTCAATGAACTCGACACCTATGCTGAAGTAAAAGGCTTGGATACGACGAGTATTATTCAGGGGGTATGCCTTGATCCACGAATTGGAAGTTTTTATAATAACCCTTCATTTGGATATGGTGGTTACTGCTTGCCTAAAGATACCAAGCAACTATTAGCCAACTATAGTGACGTGCCAGAAAATCTGATTCAAGCTATCGTAGACAGTAACCGCACTCGTAAAGATTTTATCGCCGACCAAGTTCTTCATATGGCCGGATATTATGACTATTACCATCGAGGTGATTATGATATCAATGAAGAAAAACATTGTATCATCGGTGTGTATCGACTTACTATGAAAAGTAATAGCGACAACTTTAGACAGAGCAGTATCCAAGGGGTAATGAAACGTATCAAGGCCAAAGGTGCTGAGGTAATCGTCTATGAACCAACTCTGAAAAATGGAGAAACCTTCTTTGGGAGTAAAATTGTTAACGACCTGAAAGTATTCAAATCTCATTCACAAGCCATTATTGCTAATCGCTATGACAAAGTACTCGACGATGTCAAAGAAAAAGTTTATACTCGCGATATTTTCAGAAGAGATTAAAACAATATAAAAATAGCAGAATTTCAAAAGATTCTGCTATTTTTATATTGTTAATAAACAAAAGTAAGTATTTTTATCAAAAAAATTACGATTTATTTGTTTAGTTTGATAAAAATACCTAATTTTGCAACCAACACAGACAGACTAGCAAAGGGGTGCTCGGAGAATTCTCCAGCTGAGAACAGACCCTACCATAACCTGATACGGGTAATGCCGTCGAAGGGATTGCGTAGTTATACTTTCATATTTTTCGACATAGCATCTCCCCTCTTTTTCATAAAACTTCAAAGAAAATTTGATTACACAAGTAGTAATATATATAAGCTAATTCAAACCAAGATCACATACCTTACTGAACTTCTATATATATAAATCTATCCCATGAAAACACGAAAGCAGGGGGCTATTCGTGCATCGGATTGCCATATACTTTAAATGCATATTCTACAAAAGGCAACGAAGCACGCTCTCCCTGCTATTTTTATTATTCCACACGATACTTATCGAAGTCACGATTGCCATTCAAGAAATCCTTAATCAACATTCGCTTCTTTCCAGGCATTTGTAACTCTAATATTTCTAACCAGCTATCAGCAGTAGCAACATATAGGTGAGACTTATCCACCTTAATTGTTCCCACAGGATCATGAACAGGCTGATCAGTCTTTGCAGTTTTAAAAATTTTCAAAACCAAAGCTTTAGCATCCTCATTAGACACCTCTTTCAGATTAGTCCAAGTACCAGGATATGGAGAAAGACCACGTATGAAATCATAAATACGCTTAGCAGGCTGATTCCAATTGATTTCACAAGTCTCCTTAAAGATCTTAGGAGCATGCTTCAATTCAATTTCGCCTTCAGCAGGCTGTGGCATAGACTCAATTTCACCATTGCAAGCTATTATCTGATCAATCGTTTCAATAGCAATATCCGCACCTAAATGCATCAAACCATCATAAACATATTCCACATCAGCCTGATCAGGAATAGGAAAATGTTTTTGCATAATGATGCGCCCAGTATCTATGTCATGATCCAAGAAGAATGTTGTAACACCAGTCTCTGTCTCACCGTTAATTACAGCCCAATTAATCGGAGCTGCCCCACGATACTGAGGCAATAAAGCTGCATGCACATTAAAAGTACCCAATCGAGGCATACCCCACACTATCTCTGGTAACATACGGAAGGCGACGACAACTTGGAGATCAGCCTTATACGAACGAAGTTCTTCTACAAAAGCAGGATCTTTCATCTTCACAGGTTGCAATACGGGTAATCCTACACTAAGTGCATACTGTTTTACCTGAGAAGCCTGCAATACATCCTGATGGCGACCAACAGGCTTATCTGGCTGTGTTACTACAGCCACCACATTATACCCTCCCTCTACGAGAGCTCGAAGAGATTCCACCGCAAATTCCGGTGTTCCCATAAAAACGATACGTAAATCTTCTTTAGTCATAGAACGCAAAGTTATTAAAATTTTGATTTATATTACCGATTAAGGTATAAAAAACAAGAAAAATTTCTCATTTTTTGGAATTTTAGAAAAATTTAGCTACATTTGCTAATCTGATATAATAAAATAATATGACGCAAGAAGAAGATATTAAAAACGCCGTCGCTGTAATGCGTAAAGGCGGTGTTATTCTCTATCCAACAGATACTGTTTGGGGTATTGGCTGTGACGCAACAAATGCAGAAGCTGTTGCTAAGGTATATAAGATAAAAAAAAGGGATGATTCTAAAGCTCTCATTTGCTTAGTTGATAGCGACAATCGTCTACAACGCTATTTCAGAGACATTCCTAACGTCGCATGGGATTTATTTGAATCGATTTCAGAAAACACGAAACCTACTACTGTTATTCTTGACAATGCGAATGGCGTTGCCAGCAACTTGGTAGCAGAAGACGGAAGTCTTGCTGTTCGTATCACGAAGGAAAAATTTAGTCACGAACTCTGCTACCGATTCCAAAAACCAATAGTAAGCACAAGTGCTAATATCAGCGGACAGCCTGCTGCGTCTAACTATCGTGACATTGATCCTGTTTTGCTCGAAGCTGTAGACTATGTTTGCGCATCTCGTCGCAATGAACATAAGCCACATACTCCTAGCAGTATTGTGAAGCTGTCACAAAACGGAGAAATCCAGATTATCAGAAAATAGTAATTTATTATATTTTGCCAACTAGTAAGAGAAAGAGATTACGTGGAAGAGATTAAAGATAATAGTTTAAGCGGAAAAATTATAACTTGGAGACAGGAGCATATTACCGACAGACAGATGACACTTATTTTGTCTTTCGTCATCGGTTTTTTAGCTTCCGTAGCTGCTTATATTCTTCATTCTATTACCCACGAGATTCGACACCTGCTGACGGCTAACTTTAGTGAAGATTCTTTCAACTGGCTTTACCTTTTATTTCCAGTTATAGGTATTTACCTTACATCACTTTTCATTAAATATGTTGTAAGGGATAATATATCACATGGTATCACACGAGTACTTTATGCAATGTCGACCAAGCGTGCCCGACTAAAAGCTCATAACTGCTGGTCGTCTGTTATAGCTTCTGGCATCACCATCGGATTTGGTGGTTCCGTAGGAGCCGAGGCTCCTATTGTTCTCACCGGATCTGCTATCGGTAGTACTCTTGGTCAATTGTGTAAGTTAGACAACAAGACTCTAATGCTTCTGGTTGGATGTGGTGCAAGCGCCGCTATTGCCGGTATCTTCAAAACACCAATAGCCGGATTAGTATTTACATTGGAAATTCTAATGGTAGACTTGAATATGGCCTCACTATTGCCTATTCTAATTAGCTGCGTAACAGCCACACTGTTTTCTTATGTGTTTGTTGGCACAGAGTCTCTCTTCGATTTTACCTTGAATAATCCTTGGGAAATGAATCGTACACCAGCATGTATTCTCTTGGGTATCTGCTGTGGATTTGTTGGCTTATATTTTATGCGTGCCATGTCTTCGTGTGAAGGCATGTTTGCAAAAATGAGCAATCGACCATATCTTAAACTAGCATGTGGCGGATTACTCCTAAGCAGCTTAATTTTCTTTTTCCCATCACTCTATGGTGAAGGATATAGTGACATCAATATATTTCTCTCAGGCAATACTGCAGCAGATTGGGGAACAATAATGAATGGGAGTTTATTCGCTGGCCATAGCAATCTGCTCTTATTATATGTAGGTATCGTATGCTTTACAAAAGTCTTCGCCACATCAGCAACAAATGGTAGTGGTGGCTGTGGTGGTACCTTTGCTCCTTCCCTTTTCATTGGAGGATTCTTTGGTTTCTTCTTTTCACACTTGTGGAACACAGAACAATTTGGTGTTTATATTCCAGAAAAGAACTTTACTCTAATGGGCATGGCAGGTGTTATGACTGCCGTAATGCACGCACCCCTTACTGGAATATTTCTGATTGCCGAATTAACAGGTGGCTATCAGCTTTTCATTCCACTAATGATTGTCTGCATTTCAGCCTATCTTACTACCAACATTTTTGAGACCCATAGTATTTATGCTCTCCGCCTTGCACGTGAAGGTAAATTATTGACTCATCATACAGACCAGGCTGCCCTTACTCTGATGAGTATGCACAGTGTTATCGAGAAAGACTATAGCTATGTTGGTCCAGACTTACCCATGGGCAAATTGGTCAATGCCATTAGTCGAAGTCATACCAACTTTTTGCCTGTACTTGATCAAGACAAGACCTTACTTGGTATCATCGATGTGGCTCAGTTGCGCCATATTATCTTCCGCACAGAACTCTATCAGAAATTTACTGTGCGACAATTAATGATGGAACCTGCAGCAACACTCCACGAACACGAAGCAATGACCGATGTCATGAAACAGTTTGATGCAACCGATGCCCAACAATTACCAGTAGTAGATAATGACGAGAAACTTATTGGCTATATCAGCCGTATGCGCATGTATTCAATGTATCGAAAAATTATCACAGACCTTTCGGCAGAATAAAGAAAATATATCATATTACTAAGGCTTGGTAACATCATTACCAAAAAAATTGGGCATACCATTACGGCATGCCCAATTTCTATAGTATATGATTTACGCATTATATATCCCAACCCACAGCAGAAGCGCCAAGAACAGCAGCACTGCTACCATCAAGGGTAGAAATAAGGAACTTCGCTTTACCCTTGAAAATCTTCATGACATGCTCATCATATGATCGCTTAACATGATTCATAAGGAGATCGCCAGCTTTGGTCAAACCACCAAAGAATACGAAAGCCTCAGGACTACAAAAAGCAGCAAAGTCAGCACAAGCCTCACCAAGCATGTTACCTGTGAACTCATATACACGCAATGCTAAAGCATCACCCTTAGCAGCTGCCAAACTAACCTCAAGACTGGTAATATTCTCTGGCTTTAAAGCACGAAGCAATGAATCTTCATCACTGTTGGCCAAAAATTCACGAGCAGTACGCGCTACACCAGTAGCAGAACAATAGGCCTCAAGACAACCGGTATGGCCACAGCCGCAAGTACGACCCTCTTTACCACGAACCATAGTAACATGGCCCAACTCGCCAGCAAAACCATCACAACCATACACCAACTGACCATTGATGACAATACCAGAACCAACACCTGTACCTAATGTTATATCAATAAAGTTTTTCATGCCACGAGCTACGCCATAAGTCATTTCACCTAAAGCAGCAGCATTTGCATCGTTAGTCAATGCTACAGGAAGACCACCTAAAGCCTTAGAGAAGAGATCTGCTAAAGGAACGATACCATCGTGCGCCCACTCCAAATTTGGAGCAAATTCAATTGTACCTTTATAATAATTACCGTTTGGAGCACCAATACCCATAGCCTTAATGGTGTCCATACCACCAACAGAATCAATAATCGGCATAAGAGCCTCTATACTTGCTTTTACATAATCATTTACATCTTTAAAGCCTTGTGTCTTAATTGCTGTAGTTGCCTTAATCTCGCCACGAGCGTCTACGATTCCAAAGACTGAGTTTGTACCACCCAGATCCAAGCCGATTACATACGGCTTCATAGATTGTTCATTCATCAATTACAAATTTATTAGTTAGAATTATATAAAGCAAAGATAAATAAAAAAAAGGAAAAGAAACAAGAAGATTTCGCTATTTTTTCAAATAACCACTGCGTTATTGTCGCATATCAATTAAATTTTGTAATTTTGCAAATTGAAAAAATATAAATATGCCATTTCAATTTCATATAGATATTCTGGAACTGATTATTAAAGGCATCATTATAGGTGTCGCCGCTTCAGCTCCAATGGGACCTGTTGGCATTCTTTGTGTTCAACGAACCCAGAAAAAAGGCCGTTGGTTCGGTTTCGTAACCGGCATCGGTGCCGCAGCAAGCGATCTCCTTTATGCCCTTTTAACAGGTGCAGGAATGAGTTTCGTGGTCGATCTTATTAATAACCCGGTTAATAAATTCTATCTTCAGTTAGTAGGTGGAATCATGCTCCTTGTGTTTGGACTACTCAGTTTCTTCAGCAATCCTTTAAAAAAAGCACATCAAGGAGGTCAAAAAAAACTGGGTACACTGTGGCATAATGGTGTAACCGGATTTTTAATCACGCTATCCAATCCTCTGATTATGCTTCTATTTATGGCGCTTTTTGCTCAGTTTAATTTTGTGCACCCTCATGAACCTTCACTCATGATCTTAGGGTATGCAGCCATGCTTTTCGGAGCTTTGCTATGGTGGTATGGATTAACATGGCTTATCGATAAGATTCGTACAAAGTTCGACCAGACAGGTGTGATTATCATCAACCGCATTATTGGTAGTTGTGTCATCATTTTCAGTATCGTATCTCTAGTAGGTACAATATTTAATATTTATCTGTTCCCAACTAGTATTTAACACGTTTTTAAAAGGAAATATATGTTTATTGCTCAAGAATTAAGAAAGAAATCTATTGCAGAGTATATGCTCTACATGTGGCAAATCGAAGATACCATACGTGCGATGGGATGCAGTCTGCCAGTGATAAAGAAAATGTATATTTCGAAATTCACAAACCTTACCGAAGAGCAGATGGATGAAGAAATCGACTGGTTCGGTAACCTCATCCGCATGATGAACGAGGAAGGTAAACGTGATTTCGGACACCTAAACGTGAATAATGTGATTATGCAGGATATTATCGACTTGCACAATCGTATGTTGCAGTCTACACGATTCCCTGTTTACAACGCTGAATACTATAAGGTGTTACCATACATCGTGGAATTAAGACACAAGGGCGAAGAGGATGTAAACGAAATCGAAACTTGCTTTAATGCTCTCTATGGTAAAATGATGTTGCAGCTCCAGAAAAAAAGTATTTCGCCAGAAACAGAACATGCCTTCCAAGAGATTACACTCTTCATCGGCATGCTAAGCGATTATTATATTAAGGACAACACTGAAGGTCTTGACTTTGGTGACAATGAATAAACACATAAAAGTAGTCAAAAAATGAATATATTAGTAACAGGCGCCAACGGACAGTTGGGTAACGAAATCAGATTAGTAAGCCAACAATCAACTCAAGATCATTATATCTTTACAGATGTAATAGCATTGGAAGGTGTTGAAACAACTATTCTCGACATCACAAAGTTGGAAGATGTTCGAAAAATTGTAAAAGAACAGGATGTAAAATGCATCATCAACTGTGCAGCCTGGACTAATGTAGACAAAGCTGAGACTGCTGGTGATATTGTTGAGACTCTCAATGCTACAGCTCCAGAAAATCTGGCCAAGGCAATGAAGGAAGTTGATGGGGAACTGGTACATATTAGTACCGACTATGTATTCGGTGGTGATCCTTATAATACGCCATGCAAGGAAGACCAGAAAGGTACCCCTACAGGTGTATACGGCATGACTAAACTACATGGAGAACAGAAAATTCAGGCCTCGGGCGTAAATTATCTTATCATCCGTACAGCATGGCTTTATAGTGAATTTGGTCACAACTTCGTAAAGACTATGCTTAACCTTACCGCAAGCAAACCACAACTGAAAGTGGTATTCGACCAGACAGGTACACCAACATACGCTGGTGATTTAGCTACAGCAATCTTTGATATTATCGAAAATAGAAAATATGAAGGTAATACTGGTGTATATCATTATAGCAATGAAGGCGTATGCAGCTGGTATGACTTTACTGTAAAGATTGCCGAACTAGCAGGTAATACAAACTGCGATATCCAACCTTGTCACAGCAACGAGTTTCCGAGTCCAGTGACACGTCCGGCCTACTCTGTACTTGATAAGACCAAAATAAAAGAAACATTTGGCATTCACGTGCCATACTGGGTAGATTCACTGAAAACCTGTATGCGTAACATGAATGTAATCAAAGCATAATATTAAAACCGTAAAAAGAGAGGCGCGAGCCCCCGTATTTAGTATGACTGAAATAGAAAGACGTCGCACCTTTGCGATTATATCACACCCGGATGCGGGTAAGACAACTTTAACCGAAAAGTTCTTGCTCTTCGGTGGACAAATTCAAGTAGCTGGTGCTGTAAAGAACAACAAGATTAAGAAAACGGCTACTTCTGACTGGATGGATATAGAGAAACAACGTGGTATCTCTGTATCTACCTCTGTCATGGAGTTCGATTATAACGGCTATAAGGTTAATATTCTGGATACTCCTGGTCACCAAGACTTCGCTGAAGATACTTATCGTACTCTTACTGCTGTAGATTCTGCTATCATCGTGGTAGACTCTGCTAAAGGTGTGGAGGCTCAAACGCGTAAATTGATGGAGGTTTGCCGTATGCGCAATACCCCTGTGATTATATTTATAAACAAGATGGACCGTGAAGGACGCGATCCTTTCGACTTGTTGGATGAACTAGAAGAAGAACTGAACATCCATGTTCGTCCGCTCAGCTGGCCTATCAACCAAGGTCAGCGTTTCAAAGGTGTATACAATATCTACGAACAGAAACTAAACTTGTTTACACCTAACAAACAGCGAGTAACAGAAAAGGTAGAAATCGATATTAACAGCAATAACCTTGACGAGCAAGTAGGTGCAGAAAATGCCAGCCAACTTCGTGACGATCTTGAACTTGTAAATGGAGTATATCCGGAATTTGATATCGAAAGCTATCGTAATGCTGAAGTTGCACCTGTATTCTTTGGATCTGCACTCAATAACTTCGGTGTACAAGAGCTACTCGATTGTTTCGTACAGATAGCACCAAGTCCAAAGCCAACCAAGGCTGAAGAACGAATGGTAGAACCAACAGAACCTAAGTTCACTGGTTTCATCTTTAAGATTACTGCTAATATTGACCCTAATCACCGTAGCTGTATTGCATTCTGCAAAGTTTGCTCGGGTAAGTTCGTTCGTAATGCCCCTTATCACCATATCCGTCTGGATAAGACGGTACGATTCAGCAGTCCTACTCAGTTTATGGCTCAACGCAAGAGTACCGTAGACGAAGCATACCCTGGTGATATTGTAGGTTTACCGGATAATGGCATTTTCAAAATTGGTGATACATTGACTGAAGGCGAGAATATTCACTTCCGTGGTCTTCCTTCTTTCTCTCCTCTTTTGTTTAAATACATCGAAAATGACGACCCTATGAAGAGCAAACAGTTCCAAAAGGGTATTGAACAGTTGATGAATGAGGGTGTAGCCCAAATGTTTGTTAATCAGTTTAATAATCGTCGAATCATTGGTACAGTAGGTCAGTTGCAGTTTGAGGTTATCCAGTATCGTCTGGAGCATGAATACAATGCTAAGTGTCGCTGGGAACCTGTTCACTTGCACAAAGCGTGCTGGATAGAAAGTGACGATGAACAGGAGCTAGAGAATTTCAAGAAGCGTAAGTACCAATATATGGCTAAGGATATCGAAGGCCGTGATGTATTCTTGGCTGACTCAGGCTACGTTCTGAGCATGGCAGAACAGGATTTCAAGCATATTAAATTCCACTTTACCTCAGAATTCTAATCGATGAAAATCGACTAAGCATAATCGAAAAACGCCATCATACTATTATAAGTAAGATGGCGTTTTTTATTGACGACTTTAAAAATCTGCAATTATGCCTCCAGCCAGTTATTAATCATACGCTTACCTTCTGGTGTAAGAACAGATTCTGGATGGAACTGAATACCATGAATATTATAGTGCTTATGCTTAAGTCCCATAATTTCTCCATCATCACTTACAGCAGTAATTTCTAGAGAATCAGGAAAATCCTCCTTGTCAACCACCCAACTATGATAACGGCCTATCTTAAAATGACGGTCAATTCCCTTAAAGATCACATCATTATCATAATGCACGCAATCTGTAGCTACACCATGATACACTTCCTTCAGATTAATAAGTTTTCCACCAAAAGCCTCCCCTATAGCTTGATGTCCAAGACAAACACCTAACATAGGTTTAAGACCTGCATAAGAATGAATTACATCAAGCAACAAGCCAGCCTCTGAAGGAATACCAGGACCAGGACTCAATATAATCTTATCAAACGGTTCCAACTGATTCAAGGTAAACTGATCATTACGGAATACCGTAACATCAACTCCCATCTCACGAACAAGATGAACCAAATTATATGTAAACGAATCGTAATTATCGATAATAACAACTTTCATATTTCTTTTACTTTATTGAGGAATCAGAGGTTTTCTGCCATATGAATAGCTTTAACCAAAGCGCCCAACTTATTATTACTTTCTTCCAACTCGTAATCGTCATTACTCTTCACGGTAATACCACTACCTGCCTGAAACCAAAGTTCATTGTTACGACTTATAAATGTGCGGATAACAATAGCCTGATTCAAATCACCATTGAGTCCGATAAAACCAATACATCCACCATATGCTCCACGATTATGAGGCTCCATCTCACTAATTAACTGCATGGCACGAACCTTAGGGGCACCACTCAGCGTACCAGCTGGGAATGTATCAATAAACTCCTTGATACGATCAGCGCCCTCATTCAGTTCACCACTGACACGGCTAACCAAGTGGATAACATGACTATAAAACTGCATGTCCTTATAGAAATCTACCTTAACATTATGACAGTTACGACTTAAGTCATTTCTAGCCAAATCTACCAACATAACGTGTTCAGCATTCTCTTTCGGGTCATTACGCAAGAATTCAGCATTCTTACGATCCTGTTCTGGATTACCAGTACGCTTGGTCGTTCCCGCTATCGGATCAATAAAAGCACGATTGCCTACAATTCGATTATGTGTTTCTGGTGAAGAACCGAATATACGGAAACCACCGAAATCAAAATAGAACAAATATGGACTTGGATTAATACTACGAAGCGCACGATAAAGTTTAAAATCATCACCTTCAAACTTTTGAACAAAACGACGACTGATAACAATCTGAAAGACATCACCACGTTGACAATGCTTGACACATCGTCGGATATTCTCCTTATGTTCTTCGTCTGTCAGTGTAGAAGTTGTATCACCAACAGGATGAAAATCATAAGGTTTAACCGACGCACGATTCATATTCTTCTCCAAAGCTATCAATGTCTCCTCGCCCACAGACTGATGCCCTTGCGGAACAAGCGTGATCAACTGCAAAGTATTATCATAATGATCAAAAACAATAAGATCTTGATACAAAATATACATCAAGTCAGCAGCATCATTTTTACTCATCGTAGTATCCTTAACTGGAATATCCTCAAAGTAACGAATGGCATTAGAAGACGTATACCCATATAAGCCCATATAACTAGCACCTTCACCTATTACTGCAAAATGACTGATAAAATCATTAACAGCAGCAGCAACCTTTTCCTTAGCATTACCTTTAATAATAGGATCTTGAGAATTCGGAGCATACCCCGCAATCTCTTCGGTTTCTACTGTACCATCAGGATAAGTCTTAGTAATAATACCATGCCCCACTTGTATATTTGCAATCGGATGAATACCAATAAAAGAGCGCGAGTTATCATTACCATGATAATCAGAACTCTCCATCAGAGCAGATTGTGGATATAAGTCACGAAGACGCATATACACACCTACAGGAGTATAAAGATCACCAAGAATTTTCTTGGTAACTGTCGTATATTCAAATTGCTTCATACCTTTCATAATTAAAAATTACCATATTCCTTAGCCAATGGCTTATTATTGAGATAAGTCTCAACATCTTTGTCACCACGACCAGAAACAGTAAGTACAACAACATCCTCAGGCTTAAATTTCAACTTCTTTAAAGCGGCAATGGCATGGGCACTCTCAATAGCAGGAATAATACCCTCCATACGAGTTAACTCATAACCTGCATAAATAGCCTCATCGTCATTTACAGCCAACACTTGCTCACGACCCTTAGATGCCAAATCGGCATGCATAGGACCAATACCTGGATAATCCAAACCAGCTGATATCGTGAAGGCTTCCTGAATCTGACCATCTTCGGTCTGCATGACAAGTGTACGAGAACCATGAACGATACCTTCTGTACCTACCTGGATGGTTGCTGCTGTATGATCGGTATCAATACCTTGACCTCCAGCTTCAGCCAAAACAATCTTCACACGCTCATCATCTATATAATGATAGATAGTACCAGCAGCATTTGAACCTCCGCCTACACAAGCGATAAGATAGTCTGGATAATCACGTCCAATCTTTTCCTGTAATTGCTCTTTTAACTCCCTACTGATAACACTCTGCATCTTAGCAACGATATCAGGATAAGGGTGAGGTCCCATAGTACTACCTACGATATAGAAAGTATCCTCTGGATGACAGCACCAGTCACGAATAGCTTCAGAACAAGCATCGCTTAATGTCATGTTTCCAGTAGTTACCGGATGAACTGTAGCACCAAGCATCTTCATACGTTCCACATTCGTATGCTGACGCTCCACGTCTGTTTTGCCCATAAAGATTTCACACTGCATATTCATCAAGGCACAAACGGTAGCAGTAGCAACACCATGCTGACCAGCACCTGTCTCAGCTATGATACGAGTTTTACCCATCTTCTTGGCCATCAGAATCTGCCCTACGGTGTTATTGATTTTATGAGCACCTGTATGGTTCAAGTCTTCACGCTTCAAATAGAGCTGACAGTTATACTTCTCACTCATACGCTTTGCATAATAAAGAGGAGAAGGACGACCTACATAATCTCTTAACAAAGCATAATACTCATCTTGAAACTCCTTAGACTGAATAATAGGCAAATACTGAGCCTGCAAATCATGAACACATTTATACAAGATTTCTGGAACATAAGCACCACCAAACTGTCCAAAGAATCCTTTTTCGTCTACACTATATTTTTTAGTCATCTTATTTTCTCCTTATTTCTTTAAAGCTTCATACAACAAATCTATCGCCTTATCAGGATTCTTTGTTTCATTCAAAAGCGCAACAAACTTAGACCCGATAATAGCGCCAGCAGCATTATCCTGAGCACTTTCAAGGGTCTGCTTATTACTGATACCAAAACCTATCATACGAGGATTTTTCAAATTCATGGCATTGATATGGTTAAAATAAGCTACTTTCGCTTCATTAAAGTTACTCTGTGCACCTGTAATGCTGGCAGAGCTTACCATATAGATAAAACCATCGGTATTATCATCGATAAAACGAATACGCTCATCGCTAGTTTCAGGAGTAATCATCATGATGACACGAATATCATACTTATCAGCAATCGGCTTAACTACCTTTTGATAGTCATCAAATGGTAGGTCTGGTATAATAGCACCTGAAGCCCCACATTCAACACAACTTTGGAAGAATTTCTCAAAACCATAGTGCATGATAACATTAAGATAACCCATCATAACCAGCGGAATATGAACTTCATTCTTAATCGCTTTCAACTGGTCGAATAATTTTTGAAGGGTCATGCCATTCTTTAAGGCTACTGTACCTGCAGCCTGTATAACAGGGCCATCTGCCAAGGGATCACTGAAAGGAATTCCTACTTCTATCATATCGATACCACGACGTTCTAAGGTCTTAATAATTTCGCCTGTACCCTCCAACGTAGGACATCCTGCACAGAAATAGAGCGATAGCAACTTGCGGTCTTGACGCTCACTGAAAAGTTGATTAATTTTGTTCATATCTAGTTTCTTATTTTTTCAATAAATTCTTGTAATTGCTTGATATTTTTCAAGGCTGGTTCAGTTTCAAAGCAACTGTTTACATCTATGCCTGCCCACTTGGGATGATGAAACGATTTGAGCTGCTGCACATCGTCCGGCCCAATACCACCACTCAAAAGGAATGGAGTATCACCTTGATAAGCCTGAAGTACACTCCAATCAAACTGATGTCCACTACCTCCCACTGTAATACATTTCGTATCAAAAAGAAAGAGATCAACATGTCCTTCATAAGCTTTACATTTCATAATATCTGCAACATTAGATATAGAAATGGCTTTTATAATCTTGAGCCCAGGATGAATATCAGGATCTACCGAACGGCGGAGATTATCTATCATGACAGGAGACTCATTTCCATGCAACTGTACATAATCAAGATCATAATTATAAATTTGTGTTATGATATTTTGCGGCATATCGTCTACAAAAACACCTACTTTCTTAATATGTTTCGGAAATATGAAATTAGGCTTTCCACCTTGATCAACAGCATAGACAAAACGCTCAGGACTATAATCGGGTATGATACCTGCACGACTACTGAGCATGCTGACGTAACGTTTACTCTTCGGATAGAAGATAAAGCCCATCAAATTGATATCCAACTGCGATGCCTCACGAATATTTTCGGCTTCACGCATACCACAAACCTTGATAATCATATCGAAATTATTTTGCTAGTTCAGAAATAAACTGTTGAAGAGCCATACCAGGATTATCTTCTTTCATAAAATATTCACCCATCAAAAAGCCACGGAAGCCTACCTCGCGTAACTGCTTGACCGTTTCGACTTTTCCGATACCACTCTCGCTAACCTTACACACATCTGCAGGAAGTTTCTCTGCCAAACGGAAACTGTTTTCTACTTGGGTTACAAAACTACCTAAATTGCGATTATTAATACCATACATATCTGGACCGAGTTCAGCATATTCAAAATCACGGTCATTGTGCATTTCTAACAGCACCTCCAAACCTAATTCATGTGCCAACTTCAACAGATGTGCACATTCTTCCTTACATAAGTCTGCAGCAATCAACAAAACTGCAGAAGCTCCACAATAACGAGCCTGAAAAAGCTGATACTCATCGATCACAAAATTCTTATATAATATAGGTATGGTGACTCCATTCGCACGAGCCTGTTGAATATACTCATCATAACCACCAAAATACTCGGTATCGGTAAGAATGCTGAGAGCAGATGCACCAGCCTCTTGATAAGCCTTGGTTACAACCTCAGCTTTGGCATCACGATGAATCCAACCTTTACTTGGACTTTTACGCTTAAACTCTGCAATAATTCCAGAATCAGACTTCATCAATGCTTGACGCATAGAGGGTACCGATGTGTCAAGCATATTCTCTACCATCGGATAAAGTTTACTAGGAGATATAAAAGCCTTGCGCTCTTCGATTTCTATACGCTTATGTGCAACAATTTCTTCTAAAATATCAGCCATGACAAACTAGGAATTGATTTCAACAAACTTCTTAAATGTAGCTAAAGCCCTACCACTATCAATACTTTCACGAGCTATTTCAATACACTCTTCGATAGATTTCTGTCCCTTCTCTAATACCTGAATAGCAAAAGCAGCATTAGCTAATACGATATTCTTTTGAGCAGGAAGAGCCTTATTTGCCAAAACATTATCAAAAATTTCTGCTGCTTCTTCTTCAGTGGCACCACCTTTCAATTCTTCTGGTTTGGCTATTTCGAAACCAAGATCAGATGGTTTGAATATCTTTTCATAGTTATTTGTTGTCACCTTGAAATCACCAGTCAAACTGATTTCATCATAACCATCAATACTATTGACAATACCAAAATCAATACCAATCTTTTGATAAACTTGTTTATACAGACGCATCCGATCTAAATTAGCAACTCCAAGAAGCTGACAAGAAGGCTGTGCTGGATTTACTAAAGGACCAAGCAGATTAAATACAGTAGGGAACTGAAGAGCTTTACGAATAGGCGCAACAAACTTCATAGCACTCGCAAAAAGCTGAGCATGAAGATAAACGATACCAGCCTCATTAATAGAACGATTTAAAGTATCCAAGTCTGCCGTAAAGTTTACACCATGATTCTTGATGACATTAGAAGCACCACTAACAGAAGTAGCAGCATAATTACCATGCTTAGCCACCTTATAGCCTGCACCAGCAATTACAAAACAAGAAGTAGTAGAAATATTGAAAGTATTCTTACGGTCACCACCTGTACCTACGACATCGATATAACGATCACAATCAAGTAACGCAGGAACACCAGTTGCCAAAATTCCATCACGAAAACCTAAAAGTTCATCAACTGAGACACCTCTCATTTGTAGACCAGTTAGCAGAGCGGTAATTTGTTCTTCTGGAATTTCACCTTGAGTAATAGCAACAATAATCTGCTTCGTTTCCTCACGAGTCAATTCCTCATGATTTAGCATTCTATTCAAAATTTCTTTCATTCCCATTGTATTAGTCTCCTATATTTTTATGTTGTTATAATCTTGAAAAGTGATAAAAAAGGAAAGAGGCCTGTCGTAAGAACGGCAGGCCTCTTTGTGTTATTTTCTAAGTTCAGATATCCACATGGCTTAGCGACTCACGACTTATTTAAATCTTGAGCAACGCCACCACCAAATGTTAAATACTGAATTCATCATTTCTTGCTATTTTGTTTAATTTTTACTTTTGCAAAGATACGGTCTTTTTTGAAATTACCAAAAGATTTAAAGAAAAAAAGAAAAAAAAGTTTTAACCTGCTTATATTTCTTGAGCAAATATATCGTTTTGACATCATTCACATTATTATAATAACGAAAAGAAATATTTCAAATTTATCTCCTTATACCTCATCCACTTACCTCTATAAACATCTTAACTGACGAAGTACACGATTTAACCAATACAAAATCATCTAAAAATTAAAATACGATCACCAAAAAACGAATTCTAATACAAATGGAAACAGTTTTTGCATTTTATTGTATTTTGAGTGTTAAAAAATTTGGAGAAAACAAACTTTTCTTTTACCTTTGCCATTATAAACCTCATTTATGAACAACAAAATTTAGAGCCTATTGATTTAATTCTACCTCAAAAACTCAAAACAATAAAGCAAATGAAAAATCTATCTGATATGACCGACGAAGAGTTGGCCCTATCCTACATCAATGGAAATAATAAGGCTTTTGATTTGTTGTTAACACGCAACCAAACCAAAATATTTTCATATATCATGTTCGTTGTTCACGACCATGACTTGGCTGATGACATCTTTCAAGAAACCTTTATGAAAGTCGTTACTCGATTACAGCAGGGAAAATATATTAACAATGGAAAATTCTCTGCTTGGTGCACACGTATCGCCCATAATATTATTATGGATTGGTATCGTGAACAAAAAAGCAACAAAGTAATAGAATCGGGACAAGAAAATGATTTGTCAAATATAGGTTCAGAGAATACCATCGTAACCAATATAGAAAACGAATACGTCAACAGCCAAGTACTAAGAGACGTTAAAAACATGATGAACCAACTTCCAGCAAGCCAGCGTGAAGTAGTCTACATGCGTTATTATCAGGAATTATCGTTTAAGGAAATTGCTGAAATAACAAATGTCAGCATCAATACCAGTCTGGGACGTATGCGTTATGCTATCCTTAACCTCCGCCGTATGGCAAAGGATAATGACATACAGTTACAACTCCTTTAAATGATGTATTACATCTTCTGGGGTTTGAGCCTTAAAGACATAACTACCACTGACAAGCACATCAGCTCCAGCTTTTACTAGACGAGGAGCCGTCTCGCCATTGACCCCACCGTCAATTTCAATTAGGGCCTTACTACCACTTTTATCTATAAGTTCACGAAGTCGTTTTAATTTACCTATGGTATTTTCGATAAATTTCTGTCCACCAAAACCAGGATTGACACTCATCAATAATACCAAATCCACATCTGTAATAATATCTTCTAAGACTGATACAGGAGTGGCAGGATTCAAAGTTACACCAGCTTTCATACCAGCATCATGAATCTGCTGAATAGTACGATGCAAATGTGTACAAGCTTCATAATGCACATTCATCAACATAGCACCGCTTTTAGCAACTTGATCAATATAATTTTCAGGATGTACGATCATCAAATGCACATCCAGCGGTTTTTGACAATACTTTCCTACAGCTTCAAGGACAGGGAATCCGAAACTGATATTAGGTACGAATACCCCATCCATAATGTCCATATGAAGCCAATCGGCCTCACTGCGATTGATCATTTCCACATCGCTTTTCAAATCAATAAAGTTAGCAGAAAGCAATGATGGAGAAACAATTGTTTTCATTTATTCTTCTTTTTCTTAATTATTTAATTCAAACATGATACTCTTTCGCCATTGTTCATACGCACAACGCGATAAGTATGAGCAAACTGCTTAATTATCCTAATTGTAAGATCAGAAGGCTTCATTTCATCAAGAGTAAACTTCTTCATAGGCAATTATTATTATCCAAGTAACATTCTTTTTATAGATAACGCAATACAGAAGCAAATATTACTTTTAAATCAAACTTTTTGGAGAATACAATCGAAAGAGGTTGGCGCAGGATGCACCAACCTCGGAAAAGGGGATTTCAAAAAATGTGAAATCACCTAAATATTTCGCAAATATAAACTATAATTTATAAAAAAGCAAGTCTTTATCCTAAAAAAACATTTTTTTAACATTGATAGCGCACACAATATCTCCAGCTTTACGTTACTATAATAGCCCCGAGAAAGACTTCATCAAAAACTGGTTTTCCGCCATTTGATAAAAATTCCTATAAAAGCGATGATTTGTACAAAACTATTTCGATAAATAATCGTATATTTGGGGACTATTTTGAAACTAATAACTCAAAACAATAAAGTAAGTAAAAAATGAAGAAATCTTTATGGACTCTTCTATTTGCCCTACTTCTTCCAGCCAGCATGTTTGCTTCAGGATGGAACGAACAGGAGTACAAGCAGATAGAACAAAGTGTGAAGTTACCACAAATCAAAGGTAAGGATTATGTAGTAACCAAGTATGGAGCCTCAGAAAAGGCATCGGCTGCCGCTAATCAAAAGGCCATCAATCGTGTTATCGCAATGGCTTCAAAAAAAGGTGGCGGTAATGTTATCATTCCTAAAGGAACTTACTCTACAGGCGCAATTACTATGTTGAGCCATGTAAACTTGGTTGTAGAAGAAGGTGCTACGCTGCACTTCGCTTTCGAACCAAAACTATATCCTCTTGTACGTACTTCATGGGAAGGTTTGGCATGCTGGAACTATTCTCCATGTATCTATGCCTACAAAGCTACTGACATTGCCATCACAGGTAAAGGTACTATCGATGGTGGTGGTTCTAACGATACTTGGTGGCCTATGAACGGTAATCCAAAATTCGGATACAAACCTGGTATTACTAAAGAATCTCAGAAATTAGGTTCCAGAGCAAAACTCATGAAGATGGCTGAGAATGATGTTCCTTTCGATGAACGTAAGTTTGGTATGGGTCAGGGACTTCGTCCTCAACTTATCAACTTTGTACGTTCTGAGAATATTCTCATCAAGGATGTCACTCTACTCCGCTCTCCATTCTGGGTTATCCACCCTCTTTTGTGTAAAAATATCACAGTAGACGGTGTTCAGATTTGGAACGAAGGTCCTAATGGTGATGGTTGCGACCCTGAGGCTTGTGAGAATGTCATTATTCAGAATACCCTCTTCCATACAGGAGATGATTGCATCGCCATCAAGAGTGGACGTAATAACGATGGCCGTTTCTGGGGTAAACCAAGCAAGAATATCATTATCCGCAACTGTAAAATGGAAGACGGTCATGGCGGTGTCGTAATCGGCTCCGAAATTTCTGGCGGTTGCGAAAATGTATATGCCGAAAACTGCTACATGGACTCTCCTAATTTGGAACGTGTACTTCGTATCAAGACGAACAATTGTCGTGGTGGCTTAATACAAAATATCAACATGCGCAATGTGAAGGTGGGTCAGTGTAAAGAAGCTGTTTTAAAAATCAATCTTGATTACGAAAACAATGAAGATTGCTATCGTGGCTTCGAACCTACTGTTCGTAACGTAAACATGGAGAACGTTACTTGCGAAAAAAGCGAGTACGGTGTACTCATGATTGGATTGGATAATGTGGATAACATCTACGATATCAACCTCAAGAACTGTACATTCAATGGTGTTATCAAACAGCCTGTTAAGGTTACAGGAAGAACCAAAGATGTACATTACGATAATGTATTCATCAACAACAGTCTAGTACTGAACAAAGGTGAACAGCCTTACAAGAGTTACGCACAGTGGCTTACATACAGCGAAATGAAGCGTGTGCCTCACTCATATCTCCTTGATTTCTCTAAGAAGCCAAAATGGAGCTATGTAATGGGTATCGAAATGGAAGGTATGCTCGATACCTATCTGAAATATGGTGGTGAAGACATCATCAACTATCTCAAGGAATATCCTGAGACCATGATTGATGAAAAAGGAAATGTCATTGGCTATGCGTATGAAGATTTCAATCTAGACAATATCCGTACAGCCAAATATATTCTTCGTATGCAGAACCTTTTCCCTCGCAAGGGAAACGAGAAAGCACTAAAGACTTTCTTCAAACAATTGCAGAACCAACCTCGTACCAAAGAAGGGGTATACTGGCATAAAGCCATCTATGCGAACCAGGTATGGCTCGATGGTATCTTCATGGGATTACCTTTCTACTGTAATTATGCTGTACAGACCCTGAAACCTAAGAAAGCAAAAAAATATCTTGATGATGCTGTAGACCAGATGATTAAGACCGACAAGCGCACTTATGATGAGAAAACGGGGCTTTGGAAACACGCTTGGGACGAGACTCATTCTCAATTCTGGGCTGACAAAGAAAACGGAAAGAGCAAGCATACTTGGGCTCGTGCCTTAGGATGGTATGTAATGGCTATGGCTGAATGCCTCGATGCAATGCCAGAAAATTACGAGCGCCGTGGTGAGGTTATCAACCTTCTGAAAAAGGCTATGGATGCTGTTATCAAGAATCAGGATAAGACTACTGGTGTATGGTATGATGTCATGGATGTAAAGAGTGACAAGAATTACTTGGAATCTACAGCTTCTAGCATGTTCGCATACGTTCTCTTAAAAGGCTACAATAAGGGCTATCTTGGAGAAAAATACAAGAATGCTGGTATCAAAGCTTACAACGGCATCATCAATCAGTTTATTCAGGTTAATGCAGATAAGACCATCAGCCTTACTAAATGCTGTAGCGTAAGTGGCCTTGGCCCTGGTCCTGGTCCATATGTAAAGAAGCCAAACTACAAACGTGATGGTAGCTTCGAATATTACATCAGTGAACCTATTCGTGATAACGACGCTAAAGGTGTTGGTCCTTTCATTTGGGCAACCCTTGAATTGGAGAAGATCCAAACTAGCAAATAAAAAAAGATTTTCAAAATTTTAATGAACAAATGCAATTAAAATCAATATTGACTATGGCTGCCGTTGCTGCAAGTACGGCGGCCATGGCTCAAGCACCAGCTTTCCCAGGAGCAGAAGGACACGGAAGATACGTAACTGGTGGACGTGGTGGCAAAGTGATTCATGTAACTAACCTTAATGATAAAGGCGAAGGCTCTTTCCGTGCAGCTGTTACTACAAGTGGTAAAAAAATTATTGTCTTTGATGTAGCAGGTGTTATCCCCTTGGCATCTGACGTAAAAATATCTGCTAACACAACCATTCTTGGCCAGACTGCACCTTATCCTGGTATTACTCTAAGATATTATACCGTTACTTTAGGAGGCAACAATACAATAGTTCGTTTCCTTCGCTTTCGTCGTGGACAAGAGAAAAATGTCAATGATGGAGCCGACACTTTTTGGGGACGTAACCTGACAGGAGCTATTATAGATCACTGTTCTATGAGTTGGAGTATTGACGAAATCGGTTCTTTCTACGACAACAACAACTTCACCATGCAATGGTGTGTCTATGGAGAAAGTCTAAATAATGCCGGCCATGATAAAGGAGCACACGGCTATGGTGGTATCTGGGGTGGTAAACTAGCCAGCTTCCACCACAATATGATAGCTCACACCAGTAACCGAGCTCCACGCTTTAACGGAGCACGCTATAACTGGACTGGTTATACCAGCAATTCCTCATACAATGATTACAAATGGGAAAATGCTGTACAAGCTGAAAATGTAGACTTCCGCAACTGTCTTATCTTTGACTGGGGAAGTGGTGGATGCTATGGTGGGCCTGGTGGTGGTTATATCAACATGGTGAACAACTATTATAAATCTACTCCTGAAACAAATAACAAAAACCGTATTACCCAAGTTTCTATCGCTAACAGCACGACTTCTTCTGATGAAAATGCATTCATGGATATGACAAGTCGCTACTTCATCAGTGGTAACTATGTAAATGGATATGGAGCAAACTATGACTGGAGTGGTGTAAAATACGACAGCGGTATTCCAACCATCAATGGTGAGTATTATACCCTCGATTCTCTTTATGCTTACGGTAAAGCAGTAGAACATGTCAATAATTCCAAAGGAATTCCATGTGTAAAGATTAAACTCGACGAAGCCAAGGCACCAATCGGAGAGGTTACTACCCATTCTGCAGAAAATGCATATCAGAAAATTCTTACTTACGGTGGCGCATCACTTTTCCGTGATGATGTAGATGCTCGTTACATGACAGAAACACAAAACGGTTCTTCTACTTATACAGGATCGGTTACTAAAGTAAAAGGACGTATCGATGTCGTTGCTGATTGCGATGGTTACACTGAGAAGAATTTCCCTACAGGTGAACGTGAAAAAGGGTTTGACACTGATAACGACGGTATGCCGGATGTATGGGAAAATGCAAATGGCCTCAACCCAAATGATGCTTCTGATGCACTGACTTATACGCTAGATTCAAAAGGATATTACACCAATCTGGAAGTATATGCCAACGCTTTGGTTGAAGATATTATGAAGGGGGAAAATACCGATGCTGAGTCTTCTGTGGATGAATACTACCCTACTGTCAACAAGGTAGATGGTATCGACTATTACACCGGACGCGAAGTCGAACGAGTAGATCCTGCTGATACTTCTGTCGTTATCGATGGTGCTAAGGGCAGTATTACATGGCCTTTAACTTCTGGCAATATCGAAACGGCAACAATAGCTGACAATATTACCGCCGGAATTCAAACAACGAGTATGTCACTCGGTAGTGGCATTACTTTGAATTCTACTAAAAATGTCAATGGTACAACAGAAACTTTGTTTCAAGCTGAAACAATAGAGACAAGTGCTACAGAAAATAATTATGCCGCATTCACGATAACACCTGAAGAAGGCTTCAGCTTCCAACCTACCAATATTGCTTTTAGAGCTTCTAAGATTGGTACAAACAAAGGAACATTGAAAATCGCATATCTCGAAGCTGATGGTACCGAAACAGATATCGCTACCATCGAGCCAAACAGAAACGAGGAGGCAAGTAGCTGGTATACTGATTTTGACCAGACAATTCTGTGTAATGCTAACGAAAAAGCACACCAGTTCAAATTCTATTTCTACAATTTGGGAAATCTTAAAGATGACAATAGTATAAACTACAAACAAATCGGTCTAAGCAACCTTGTCATTACAGGTACGGTAGTGAATACAACCACGGGGATTTCTCAGCAAGTATCTGTCTCTACTAGTCCTATTCAGACCATATATTATAATATGAGCGGACAAAGAATCAGCGCTCCTGTAACTGGACAAATTACAATTGCCAAAACCCTATATGAGAATGGAACTGTAAAAACCAGAAAGATTATCCAGTAAGAAGTTTATACAAAAAATAAGAGTATAACAAACTTAAACTTTTTTTATAGTAAAAGGCCTCGACATGTTTCGAGGCCTTTTTTATAATACATCACTCAATGTCAAACCACACAAATACATCTCATCTTGCAAAACAGCAAGCAGCTACAATATGATTTTTTGCATAATATTATAGGATATTTTATCCAATAAAATGAATATAGGTAAAAAGCTGAAGCATATTTGAAATTTAATTTTACCTTTGCAAGGAACAAGAATAAATGTAAGTTAAGAAACAACAAACAAATCAAAAGGAAGACCTAAAAGGAATACCTAATAAAATAATTTAATATTTTTTTAACTAACCTCTGTAATAATGAAAAAAAGTTTACTTAGAACAGGCATGTTATGTCTAATGATGCTTTTTGCCCTTATCGCAAAAGCCCAAGACATAACAGCATTATGGGATTTTAAAAATGGAAATCCTTCGACCCTGAAATCACTCAGCATTGAGAAAACTACAGGAACTGTAGCATCAACCATTCCTGGTATCGAACTCTATGTCGATGCTACCAATGGTAAATTAAAACAACGTGATTCAGATGCTCAGTTCAACAACGGAACAATTATCCGAGTTCCTGTAAAATCTACTAAAGACGTCGTCACGGTAACAAGTTACAGCACGAACTACACAATAGGTGGCGTAGCTGCTGACAACCAAACCAGTGACCACAAAGCAACTTCAGCCGAAGTTGTTGCAGGCTATGTAGATATTGTTGCTACAGGTAGTGAATACCTCTACTCTATCCAAGTAGTTCAAGCAGGAACCCTACAAGAGAAGCTTTTGTATTCTACAACCTTCACAGACTGGACTAGTGCTAAAGCTAATGCAACAGAAGCTATCAGCGTAACACAAAATACCAAGTACAGCCACGAAACTTTAAACTTCTCTGTTTTCGATACACAGATTAGCAATTATAATGCTAATAGTAGCAAATTTCCTAACTGGACTGGTGGCTATCTGATGGCCAATAAATCAGCTGATCCATACATTCTAACATCTACTTTATCAAACATAAGCAAAGTTCACTTTATCCACGGAGCAACAGGTAGCAACCGTGGTTGGAAACTGGAAGCAAAAGGTGATGGCGACGAAGACTGGGTTGTACTCAGTTCGTCTGTAGCTAATCCACAAACTGGCGCAGAAGTTACCGTAAATGTAAACAAGACAAACTGCCAGTTACGATTCACCAACTTGAATACAAGTCAGAATGCATATCTCTTCCAGCTGGATATCTATGGCAACGTAGATATGAGTAAGACCCCTGCACTAGGATCTCTGGAAGTAAATGGTACTAAATACATGGCGGCAGATATCTTCAACGAAATATCTGATGATATACAGGCTGCAACTATCGAAATCTCTAAAACAGAGACTGCGATCTCCGAAAATAATCCTATTACAAATATAGTAGCTGATAATGGTGAAATCGGCACTGTTACATATAGCACAAAGAATGACACAACAGTAGTAACAATCCCTGTAACAGCTAACGATCAGACCATAAATTATGTTGCTAACATCGTATTAAAACCAGACTTTATCCTGACTTATTACAATACCGATGGCTCTGTTATTGGTACACAGAATGTAGAAAAAGATGCTACTATCAGCACCTTCAAATACGAAGAAAAAGATGTTATAGTAGCCGACGGATCTAAGTTCCGTGGCTGGTTTGTTCATGCAAATGGTTCTGGCAATCGCAAGTATACCACAGAAGAAACCATCACAGGTAACACAGCACTCTATGCAGTAGCAACAGAAGTTGAGACCTATAGCACCAACAAGCGCTATACCTTTACCCTTAACGATCAGTATTTCTATGCAGAAGATCACGAAGCATTCGATTCAAAAGGCAATGGCAAGTTCCACGATAGTACACATGGTTGGACTTTCTCAACTAACGATGAAGTAAAGATTCTCGTAGGCGGCAACGCATACATTATACCTTCTCTCTGTCAATATAGCAGTGGAACCATCACGATCAGTAATTCTAAGGGTGAAGTGATCAGCACTTTAGATGCTAAAGCTACAAAGGACGGTGCTACGGCATCTTACTACTATGAAGGTACTGCAGATGAACTTACCCTTACTTTCAGCGGTAGTATCTATTTACACAAACTTACAGTAGCCAACGTTGCATCAGCACCAGTTGCTAAGAACGAAGCTGGTTATTATGTAGTAGCTAAAGGTGATGCTGGTAACTTACTGACAACCATCGAAGTAGCCAATGCTAACGCTAGCAGCGATGCACGCACATATATATTCGTACCAAAGGGTACATACGACCTTGGTGAAACCGTTCTTACTCCAATCTCTGGTAACAACATTTCTATCATCGGCGAAGATGCAAACTCAACCATCATCGTTAATGCTCCACAGGTAAAGAACGAGGGTATTGGTACTACTGCCACATTCCTGATTACAGGTAGCAACACATACATCCAAGACGTTACCCTTCAGAACGCTCTCGATTACTATTCAAGCGGTGCTGCAGGTCGTGCAGTTGTTATCCAGGATAAAGGTAATCGCACTATCTGCAAGAATGTGAAAATGCTTTCTTACCAGGATACTTATTATAGTAATGCGGATGGACAATACTACTTCGAAGGAGGTGAAATTCACGGTACAGTAGACTATCTCTGTGGTAGCGGTGATGTATTCTACAACAAGGTAAAACTTGTTAATGAATCTCGCGCTAAAGACAGCAAATATGGTGAAGACGTGATTGCAGCACCTTACCCAGGTGAAAGTTGCAAGTATGGATATGTATTTGATAGCTGTACCATTGTAAACAACGCAGCCTCTTTCAGCCTAGGCCGTTCTTGGGGTGGAAATTCTAAGTTGACATACTTGAACACGATCATCGAACAGCCTTCAGAAATAAAATCTACACGATTCACACCAGATGGTATGAACACTGTAGCTTACCAGTTTAAAGAGTACAACTCTATGGATACAGAAGGTAACATTGTTACCCCTGCAACAAACGTTGTATATTTCAAAAAGGATGCAAATACCAATACGCATAACACAACCATGTCTGCAGACTCTGCTGCTCTGTTCAGCATAGCAAACATATTCGGCACATGGGCACCAGACCAGCTCGCAGCTCAGGTTACAGTAAGCAATGCAAAAGTAATAGGCAATACCCTTACATGGGATGCTATCGAAAACTCTCCAGCTTATGCTGTATATGCGAACGGTGAATTTATTGGTATAACAAACACCAATTCTTACACTATCGACGATGATACTCAGAAGTATTCTGTAAAGGCCGCTAACACGATGGGTGGTTTCGGCAAAGCCGTTGAGTTGAACAGCACTTCAACAGGAATCACCAACATCAATGAAAGCGCTACAGAAGTTGCTTCAGAGGAATACTTCACAGCTGATGGAATACAAATCGCTACACCTAAAAGAGGTGTAAACATTATCGTAAAACATTTCGCTAATGGTGATACCCAAACCAGCAAATATATTGTAAAATAAGCATAACAATCTTTCAAAAATGGCAGATTTCAGATTTGAAATCTGCCATTTTTGTTTTTTAACATACAACTTAAAACGCTAAAAATCAGCTAGTTGATAATTTTTCATGTAAGATTGTCAATTCTTAACTACATCTATTATAATAAATATAGTATTTTTGCTCCACTAAATCAATAGGAATTATATATTTTTTACTAATCTAATAAAATAAAATGTATGTCTGGTAATTTGAATTACGTTCGAATTGCGCTCGTATCATCCATGATCACAGTAGCTGGAAATGTATGCGCGCAGACAGTCAAAGGTAACGTTAAGGACAATACAGGTGAGCCAATCATTGGTGCTACTGTCATTGAAGACGGTGCCAGTGGTAACGGTGCAGTCACCGATATTGACGGAAACTTTACCATCAATCTGAAAGGGAAAAGCAACAAGGTGAAAATTTCATACGTCGGTATGAAAACTAAAACAATCAATGTTGCAGGTAAGAGTAACATCGATGTCAAACTCGAGGATGACGCACAGAACCTGAACGACGTTGTCGTTATCGGTTACGGTACAGTACGCAAGAAGGACTTGACCGGTTCTGTTTCTTCTATCAGTGCTGATGACATTGCAGGTGTTCCTGTATCAAATGTTGGTGAAGCTATGACTGGTAAATTGGCTGGTGTAAA
The DNA here is from genome assembly GCF_022024235.1 of Segatella baroniae B14. Taxonomy (GTDB): domain Bacteria; phylum Bacteroidota; class Bacteroidia; order Bacteroidales; family Bacteroidaceae; genus Prevotella; species Prevotella bryantii. The sequence goes on along the minus strand of NZ_CP091799.1, from coordinate 140,576 downwards.
CATCACAACAACAGAAGGTTCTCCTGATGCAGATGTTAAGATTCGTGTCCGTGGTGGTGGTTCTTTGTCACAGGATAACTCTCCACTCTACATCGTTGATGGATTCCCAGTTTCTTCTATCAGCGATATCGCTCCTTCTGAAATCGAAAGCATCGACGTATTGAAAGATGCTTCTTCTACAGCCATCTATGGTGCCCGTGGTGCTAATGGTGTTGTTATCATTACAACCAAGAGTGGTAAAGAAGGTAAAGTTCAGGTTAACTTCAATGCTTCTTTAGGCTTCAAGAAATTGACCAAAGAGTTGAAGGTTATGGATCCTTACAACTATGCTTTATACCAATACGAGATGGATGCTACCGAATATGGTAACTATCAGGATATGGATATATGGAAGTCTGTAGAAGGCACTAACTATCAGGATGAAATTTTTGGTCGTACTGGTGTTCAGCGTCAGTATAATGCAAATATCAGTGGTGGTTCAAAGGACTTGAAATATAACATCGGTTTCGCTCACAACGATGAGGATGCTATTATGAAAGGGTCTGGCTACTCTAAGAATAACGTAAATGCCAAAATCAACTCTAACTTGAACAAGTGGTTGAGTTTGGATTTCAACGCACGTTTGCAGTACACCAAAATTGATGGTCTTAGTGGTGGTGCAGATACCAACGAAAGTAATGCTGCTAACAGTGTCGTTGCCAACACATTGCGTTGGCGACCAATAGAGCCGCTTTCAGCTTCAAATGATGATGAGAATAGTTCTACCTCTACACAACGTAGCCCTATTCAGCGTATTGATGCAACCTACAAACAGAAGACTCGTTTCCGTCAGAACTACAATGCCGGTTTGAACTGGAAACCTTGGAAGAACTGGACTTTCCGTTCCGAACTTGGTTATAGCTGGAGCTATGATAAGACCGATAATGTTTGGGCAAGTGATGCTGTTACCAATTCTAAATATGGTAACAATGGTTTACCACAGCTTCGTTACGAAAGAGATGATACTAAAACATTCCGCAACGCAAATACCGTAACTTACGACAACAAGAAATTGTTTGGCGGACGTGACCATATCAACGTATTGTTGGGTCAGGAATGGAGTATCGAAAAGGAAACAGAACGTTACAACACATCTGTAGCTTTCCCAGCCTCATTCTCCATCGAAGATGTCTTGGCTAACCCTGGTTTCGGTACTGCACTTTCTAATGAAGGTACTATTGCAGCAGACAACAATATGGCTTCATTCTTCGGCCGTGTAAACTACACTTTGGCTGAGAAATATTTGGCAACCTTCACCCTCCGTGCCGATGGTTCTTCTAAATTCGGTGATGGTCATCAGTGGGGTGTATTCCCATCTTTGGCATTAGCTTGGCGTATGTCAGACGAGGAGTGGTTGAAGAATGTAAAATGGTTGTCAAACTTGAAAGCTCGTTTGAGTTTCGGTACTGCAGGTAATAACCGTATTCCTTCAGGTTTGCTTACAACGACCTACTCTGTTGCTGAAGCAAGTAGCAAACATGCTGCTTTCGACGAAACAGCTGCAACTCAGTTGGAACGTAAAACCTATCTATACAACCCAGATTTGAAGTGGGAAACAACCATCACTCGTAACTTCGGTATCGATTATGGTTTCTGGAAAGGACGTATCAATGGTACATTAGATTTCTACTGGAATACTACTAAAGACCTATTGATGAAAGTTGAGATTCCTTCTTCGACTGGTTACAGCTATCAGTACCAGAACTTTGGTAAGACCGAAAATATCGGTGTAGAACTTGCTTTGAATGCAGCTCTTGTTCAGAAGAAGAAATTCAACTTAGACGCAACCTTCAATATTTCTTATAACAAGAATAAGATTAAAGAGTTGAACACTCAGAATCCTTGGCAGAGCAGTAACTTTGCAGGTTCTACCTTTACTCCATACAACGACTTTAGAGTAGAAGAAGGTGGTAGCCTTGGTGAAGTTTGGGGTTACGAGAACAATGGTTTCTATACCGTATACGATTCTGAGTTAAATCCTAATGGTGAGTTGGTACTCAATGGTACAAGTTGGGTACTTCGTGATGGCATCAAGGATAACAGCTATAGCCTTACTGGTGGTCAGTTGTATCCAGGTGGTATCAAATTCACAGTTGATGAGAATGGTGATCCTATCAAGAAGAAATTGGGCAACACCGTACCTAAGGTTACTGGTGGTTTTGGCTTGAATGGTAACTGGGGTAATTTCGACTTCAATTTATATTTTAACTATTCATTGGGCAACAAGGTAGTTAATGGTACTAAGTTGGCTAATTCTTTCTTTAGCAATACCTCAAAGAACTACAATCTGATAGCAGATTTCAATCTTGAGAACCGCTATTCATGGATTGATCCAGAAACAGGTGACAACCTAGTTAAGTCACTTAGCGCAGATTTCATTGCAGCTCACGGTGGTGCAGAAGCTATCATGAGAAGACTTTGTGAAATCAATGCAGGTGCTAACATCTGGAATCCTGTTGCCGTGACCAAGTCACCTATCACCAGCTATGCAGTAGAAGACGCTTCTTTCTTACGTCTAAATACTGTAACAGTAGGTTACACCCTCCCAAAGACATGGCTTAAGAATATCTATATTAATAATGTACGCGTATACTTCTCTGCATACAACGTCTTCTGCATCACAGGATATGATGGCTATGACCCAGAAGTAGATACCAGCAGCAAGAAGAACCCAATGACACCAGGTATCGACTATGCCGCTTATCCAAAGAGTCGTACATTCGTGGGTGGTATTAACGTAACATTCTAAAAAAGAAACCAAACAATGAAAAAAAGTATAACAATATGTGCACTTGCTGCCGGTGCTCTTGCTTTGAGTTCTTGTTCAGACTTCTTGGACCAGAATTCACCATCTGAATTGAGTCAGGAGCACGTATTCAACAATGAATATTATACAAGTGCAGTTATCAACCAAATTTATGGTGATTTAACCAATGACCGTACCTATTCTCAGGACTGGGCTATCCTTTACGGACTGGGCACAGACTGCGAACTTGTAGATGGTATTGGTTCTACAGCTACAGCTGCCAGCGAACGTGGTTATTTCAACTACAACTTCGATGGTGAATATTCTAACACCAACGATATGTGGACCAAGATGTATGCCACTATTGAAGATGCGAACTTAGCTGTAGAAGGTATCGAGAATAGTCCAATCAAGAACAACAAAAATATGCAAATATACTTGGCTGAGGCAAAATGTCTTCGTGCCATGGTATACCTTGACTTGATTCGTGCGTTCGGTGATATCCCGATGAAGTTTGAAACATCAAAGTCTGATTTGAGTAATGCTTACCAAGGCAAGACCGATCGTGACGTTATCCTCGATTCACTTATCAACCAGGTAGAAAGTTCTATCGATGCTCTTCCATGGGCAGGTATGAGCAACTATACTACAGAGCATGTTACTAAAGGTTATGCTCATGCTTTGGTTGCTCAGTTGGCTATGACTCGTGCTGGATATGCTATACGTGAACAGGCTAAATCAGGTTACGAGACAGCTTCATACTCAGATCCAACCTACCCTACACAGCGTCCAGACGCAGAAACACGTAAAGCTCTTTACGAGAAGGCTTTGAATCATCTTGCTGTTATCATTAACAGTGGCGTACACAAGTTGAATCCTTCTTTTGAAAACGAGTGGTATCTTCTCAATCAGCTTACTTTAGATACACAGTATAAGGAAAACCTCTTTGAAATTCCTATGCAGCAAAATGTAAGTGGCGAATTGGGATATACAGCAGGTTATCGTTTGAACGGTGTAACTACTCAGTATGGTTTCACCAATTCATCTGGTAAATTGAAGTTGACAGCTTCTTTGTTTTATTCTTATGATTCTACCGATGTTCGTCGCGACATCACCTGTGCAACTACACAGATCGTTGCAGAGAAGCGTGTTCACTCTGATACTACAAAGGTTACTTTGGCAGATGGTTCAGTTGAAGAAAAAATCGAAAAGACTACTGATACACAGTGTGCTGTTGAATCAGCATTAGGTAATGCTCCATTCGGTCTGTACTGCGGTAAGTGGGACCCACGTATGGAGAATGCTAACTGGTTAGATCAAAATATCAAGGCTTCTGCTAAGCATCTTACTGGTATTAACGTGGTTAAAGTACGCTATTCGCAGATTTTGCTTTGGTATGCTGAAATCATGAACGAACTGGTTGGCCCTGACGCTTACTATAATGGTAGCGCTAACTTGACTGCAAGAGAAGCCCTTGCATTAGTACACAAACGTGCAAGCAAGAACCTTGCTGTAGCTAACGAGTACATCAACAACATCCCAGCAAACAAGGAGGATTTCTTCAATGCTATCGTTCAGGAAAATGCTTGGGAGCTCGCTGGTGAGGGTGCCCGTAAATGGGACTTGATTCGTTGGAATCTCCTTGCTCAGAAGATCTATGAAATGAAGCAGGACTATCTGAATAACATTGTAAGTGTTAAACCAGAGAAGGTTTACTTCAACTATGTTAAGGGTACAACCTATCCAGAAACCAAAATTGATATGAGCAGCATCACTTGGTATGGTCTACCAGAAGGCAAGACCAGCAAGGATTACGATGGCAGCTTCACCGGTTTTGGTAAATTAGATACGAAGCAAACAGAAACCAACCTGAACTCTATTGCAGGTGGCCTCGTAGGTACAGATGCTAAGGTGTTCGGTCATGGCGCTGTTATCAACCGCTATTTGATTCCAATTGGCAGCAAGATTATCGATGCTTCGAATTCTTACCTCCAGAACTCTTATAATTTCAAGAACTAATCGTACGAAACAATGATGAATTCAATCAAAAATATCATTCGTACCTCTGCAATGATGTGTATGGGCGTTGTCGCCCTCACATCTTGTACAGATGGTAACGATTGGAGTATTGATAGTGCATTCGACCGTTTGTTTAGCGTTGGTCAGGATGATATCAAAGTTACTCCAGCAGCAACAACTGCCGAAGTAGAATTCTCAACCGTAAAGGATGCAGAATACTATGTTATCGAAGTAGATACTGACAGTTTATTCACAACACAGTCTGATCTTTACAGAACCTATCAAGTAAAGGAGGCCCCTGCAACAATCGATGAGTTGGAGAGTGCAACTAAATACTTCATTCGTATTAAGGCTATGTCTTCAGCTAAGGCAGAATCAAAGTGGACATTAAGCAGTAAGTCTTTCAAGACTGAAGCTGAAAATATCTTCTTTGACATCGATGTTGATAACGATATCACAGCAACAACAGCAACTTTGAAGTGGCCTGCAAACAGTAAAGTTACTTCTCTTACATATGGTGATGAAGTGATTACCTTGACAACAGAGCAGATTTCTACTGGTAGCATTACCTTAACAGGTCTTACCCCTGAGACAAGCTACACTGTACGTTTGTTCAATGGAGAGAAGCAAAGAGGTGAGGCTAAAATCAAGACTGCTATCGACCTCGGAGGTGCTACACTGGTTAAGGCTGGTGAAAGTTTAGAAGCTGCTATTGAAGCTGCAGAAGATGGTGCTACTCTTGCTTTGATGCCAGGTACTTATGTAATAGCTAACGAAGAGGGATTGGCTTCTTCTACCACAATCAGCAAGAACATCTCTATCAAGTCTGTAAAGAGTGGTGACCGTGCTATCATCAAGGGTGGTTTCGATTTGACCAACAATGCTAGCCTTCTTCTCTCTCAGGTTGTTCTCGATGGTGACAACCAGGGTGTATATCCTGTTCGTGTCAACGAAGCTGGTACATACCAAAATATTACTATCGATGACTGCGAGTTGAGAAACTTCAAGAAAGATCTTCTCTATATCAATGTTAAAGCTTATGTAGGTACTATTACCATCAACAACAGTGTGATTCATGGCTTTAGCACTTCTTCAGAATTCATTGATATCAGAACAGCTGGTGTTAAGAACATAAAATTAACCAACTCTACATGGTATGACAACGGTATGAAGGACTTCTTACGCATTGATAATGCTTCAGCTAATTTCACAGACTGGGCTACTTCAACCAATATTACCATCAACCACAACACCTTCGATGGTATTGGTTCTTCAGCTAAAGGTTATCTCTATGTACGCTATCCTGCAGTTATCTCATTCACAAACAACATCATGAGCAACTGTAAGTGTTACTGGGCAAGCCAAAAGACGACAGCTGTACCAACCTTCAACAATAACAACTACTATAATTCTGAATTAATGGTTACAGAGTCTACATCAAGCAAGTTCTTTGATGAAAGCGGTACAAAAGAGAATCCTCAGTATACAAGCGAGACTGATTTCACTGTTGGTAACGCATCTGTAAAAGCTGCTAACCAGGGTGACCCAAGATGGATTCAGTAATCTAGACATACAATATACTCTATAAAAAAAGGTTCGCTCGATATGAGCGAACCTTTTTTTATATGGAGTTAATAAGATTATCAATCTGCTAAATTCTCTTCTTGAGGAGTTGCTTTTTTAGAAGAAGCCTTTTTGGTAGCAGACTTCTTTTCTACTGTTTTCTTCGAACCAGTTAGACGCTCACGCAACTTTGCTGCTTCTGCTTCCAACTTATCTATTTTGGCCTGTAAACGCGTTATTTCAAGATCCTTAGTTTCTATCTCCTTATCTTGATTTGTAATCGTGGTAAGCAAGCTATTGAGTTCCTCGTTGTCAATATCCTCAGGATATAAACTATTCACACGATTGATGAAGTCGCCAAGAATATTCATATAGTTCGTAAAGGCATCAAAAGGACCATTATAAATACCTCTGTCAAGACCAACATTACTTGGTTTAGTGGTCATAAAACGGAAGTTATTAGAAGCCTGCAAATAGTCCCAGTCCTGATTGATACGAGGATCATTACAAATATGAACACGCTCAGCCACACTGTATAATTTTTCAAATGCTTCTCGCTGCATGGCATTACCTAACCAGCAACTCACATCACGCTCCTCGTCTACCCAACTTAAAGTATCCGGTACACTCAGCACATCAACGACCTTCACCTTCTGACAAAGTTCACTTGGTGTTGAGAATGTTATACCTTTGGCCTTAGCACAAGCTGGCAAAGCTTTCAAAAATTCAAGAATATTACTCTCTAAAGGTTGAGCTATACCCAATGCTGTCAGCTCCATGAAAATATTAATAATTTCTTCTTCCTTAGGAAGAGAAGCGATCTTATTAATATAGGTATCTGCAAAAAGTGGATATTGATCCCAATTGGAATCATTAAAACGTAAAGAGATATCATCAGAGAGTTCTACATCACGAAGTAATAACTTTAATTTATGAGCCTGAGCGCAACTATATAGATAATGTGGAGACTTCCAACCCAACACGTGTTTAGCACCCTCTGTGAGCATACCTTTAAAGCCCATCTGTGATGCCTGGCTACCAATATCATCACTATATATCAATGATGAGTTGCGGAGCACTTTTGGCTCTTGTCCAAAATACTCTTTAATCTTTTCAGCCTGACGTCTTACCTCATTGGCAAAACCATCTGGAGTAATCAAAGATGCAAGACCATGAGAATATGGCTCTGCTAAGAACTCTACACATCCTGTTTTACTCAAATCCTGCAACTTGCGGAGTACTTCCGGAGCGTGCAATTCCAACTGCTCCATACCCACACCACTCAACGAGAAAGCTACCTTAAAATAATTACCATTTTCCTGAATCATCTGCTCGATAGCATTCAGAGCTGGCATATAACTATGGTCACGGATATAAGAGATAGAATTATCATTCTCATAATCGTCATAGTAATAATGATCGGTACCTATATCGAAAAAACGATACCGTTTTAGATGAGTTATCTGATGTATTTCGAAATAAAGACAAATCGTTTTCATGTGTTTTTAACTTTGATTTTGATTATTTGTAAACTTCAGTTTCAATTACTTCCAACCTAAAGTTCGCATATACAACTCACGAATCCATGTACCTACCTTTTCCCAGGTTATCTGATCCACTTCGTTCTTCCCTTCTTCAGAGAGATACTTAAAGAGACTCTCATTGTTACAGATACTGTACATGTAATCAGCCATCGCATTAATATCCCAGTAATCCACTTTAATACAATTACTCAGAATCTCAGCACAACCACTCTGTTTAGATATGATAGATGGCATACCACACTGCATGGCCTCCAAAGGAGAAATACCAAACGGTTCACTTACTGACGGCATAACATATACATCAGAGGCCTTCAAACATTCATATACTTGTTTGCCTCGCATAAATCCAGGAAAATGGAAACGATCAGCAATACCTCGTTCGGCTACCATATTGATACACTGCTCCATCATATCACCAGAACCTGCCATACAGAAACGAATATTATGAGTACGATGAAGCACCAAATTAGCGGCTTCGATAAAATACTCAGGGCCCTTCTGCATCGTCAGACGACCTAAGAAAGTTACCACTTTTTCCTTATCTGTATGATTTGGACGTGGAATATCTTGCAGTTCCTGAGCCAATGGATATACGGCATTATGTACCGTAAAACACTTACGAGGATCTTGGTGATACTGATGGATAACCGTCTGTCGCGTTAACTCAGATACACACATAATACAGTCTGCATGGTCCATTCCATCTTTCTCGATACCATATACCACAGGATTTACGTGACCACGGCTACGGTCGAAATCTGTAGCATGCACATGAATACATAATGGCTTTCCTGTAACCTGCTTAGCATGAATGCCAGCAGGGAATGTCAACCAGTCATGTGCATGAATGATATCAAAATCAAAGCTGCGCGCTACGACTCCAGCGATGACAGAATAGTTATTAATCTCCTCATTCAAATTAGCTGGATAACCTCCAGCAAACTCCATACACCCCAAATCATTGACATGCATGTAGTTAAAGTCACCATAAATATGATCACGCAATCTGTAATACAATTCCGGATCCATAATATTGCCTACTCTATCCTTGACATAATCATAATTTACATCACGATAGGCAATAGGCACACAATTCATCGCCACAATATTGGCATAAGTACGGTCTTCATCTCCAAAAGGGTGTGGCAAACACAAAATAGTCTCGATATCACCCTGCGCATGAAGACCTTCTGATATACCAAAATTAGCAGTTGCAAGTCCACCAAAAACATGAGGGGGATACTCCCAGCCAAACATTAAAACTTTCATATAGCCTCCTCCTGATTATAGTCGATATTTTTCTAATAACTGTGAAGCCTCTAATATCTCTGCTACATTTGCAGCAAAAGAGACGGCTCCTCTACTCTTGAATGGTGGGTTACCATCATACAATTCACTGATTGTACCCACACAGTGCTGAGTCATTTCGTCTTCGAAACCCACCATCAGGCGTTCTAAGAAACTAAGACGAGACTGCTTGTATAATTTCAAACAAGCCTTGGCATAAAAACCAAACAACCATGGCCATGCTGTACCTTGATGATAGGCTAAGTCGCGCTGACTCTGAGGACCAGCATAGATTGGGCGATAACCATCACTCTTTGGAGACAAGCTACGCAACCCCTTTGGAGTAAGCAATTCTCGGGTCACCATATCTAAAATATTCTTCTGCTGTTCATTGGTCAAAGGAGAATAGTCAAAGGCAACAGGGAAAAGCATATTTGGGCGAACACTCCAATCTACTTTCTCACCATCCACATAATCAAAGAGATAACCACACTGATTCAGGAATGTACTACCAAAAGACGCTTTACATCTCTCAGCAAAACCTGCCAATTTAGCACGGGCTTCTTCATCTTCATTATATTCGGCCAATTCTGCACAGAAGCAAAGGGCATTATACCATAAAGCATTCACTTCTACGATGTAGCCATTACGTGGAACAACAGGGCGACCTCCTGATACTGAGTTCCTCCAAGTCATCGGTGTCTGATCACCACCTTCTACACACAACAGTCCATTCTCCATAAACTTCACATATGGATGTCTGTTCTCTAGATAGAAGTCAATGATAGCACGGGCCAGTTCCTTATATTTCTTTAAAAAGATATCTCTGCCTAAATCGTAAGCAAACTGTTGTAAGCTCCAAATAGCCCAAAGCAATACATCAGGTTTGTCCATTTCATAGATCTTAACCGATAAAGGGCGACCCTCGATAAAATCCATGATGCCCTTAGCTGCAGTATCCATGACTTTTTCAAAGTAATCATGCTCTTCTATACCTAAAGTCAAACCAGGTAAAGCGATAAATGTATCACGGGCTCTTACTTTAAACCAAGGATAGCCCGCTAACAGATAAGTTTCACCACTAACTTTATCCTCTAAATGAAATTGGTGAGCGGCATTAATCAAACAATGGAAAAAATTATCACGAGGACTTCTTATTTGCTTTTCCTCATCAAACATTTTCTTGAGTTTGCTCGATTTTATCTCAGAAGTTGAAGCAGAGAATACGATAGATTCGCCTTTACGGATATTCATTTCAAAATAGCCCGGCACATAGAGGTCTTCATTAAAATAATAACCTCTTTCTTGCTCCTTGGGATATTCCACTCCACGATACCAATCAGGTTGGAATACAAACTCATTTTTCTTGTTAAACTGCATGTAAAGTTCAGGATAACCTGGATACATACATGTCTTAATGCCATTGTCCACTTCCGAATAGTCACGATTTGCATAGCCATTTTCATGTGTAAATTCGCGTACACTTCTGAAAGCCAGGAAAGGACGGAAACGTAAAGTTGTTGAAGAATGAGCATCGAGTAAAGTATATTTCAACAGAATGCGATCTTCATAATGTTGAAAAAGGACTTCCTTTTTCAATAGGACACCACCCACTCTGTATATTGTAGTAGGCACGGTATCGCAATCAAATTCCTTGATATACTTATGCCCATTAGGACTAAAGTGATTGCCTTGATACTTATGCAGGCCAAGATTAAACTCAGCGCCATGCTGAATAACTGTAACATCTAATGAAGAAAGCAAGACATGATTATCTTCATCCAGTTCTGGTATCGGAACCACAAGAAGACCGTGATACTTTCTGATATTGCAGTCTACGATAGTCGTGCACGAGTATGCTCCCGAACGATTGGTACGAAGCACCTCCTTCGGCAACGATTCTTGCAAATTAGTCATCAAAGCTTTTTCAAAACGCAGATAACTCATAGACTTATATTAAGGTTTCTAATTTATGTTGATTTTTTAGAATGTATGATGTGAGTAAAGTTGCATGAACAGCTACATCAACTCTAATTGCACTCAAAGTTAATATATTTTTTACTCATAACAAAGTAAAAAAAAGATTATTTTCAAAATCGAATTCAGAAATTTACGAATAAAACATATTTTTAGCAAAAAATAGATGCATTTCATTTATTTTATGTACTTTTGCATACAGAAAGGTAAAAAAGATCTGTACATGGCGGCTAAAATAAACCAAGAAAAAGGCAAAGTAATTGAAGATATCGTGTCTCAATGGGGCACTTTATCAGCAGAACATTTGGCTCTTCTTAAAGATAATCTAACGATTACTCACTACAAGAAAAACGATATTATTTATAAAGATTTTGAAAATCCGAAGAATACTTTTTGCCTCATTAGTGGAAAAGTAAAAATTTTTAAAGACGGTATAGGTAGAAATCAAATTGTTAGGGCTATCAAACCTATTGAATTCTTTGGTTATCGTGCGCATTTCGCTCAAGAAGATTATCGAACTTCTGCCATGGCTATAGAGGCTTGTACGATTGCTTCCTTTCCGATTACAATACTGGAAAAATTGATGGAAGAAAATCATCAGATTTGCCTGTACCTTATACATAGTCTTGCACGAGAATTGGGCAATTCTGACGAACGAACTGTTAATCTTACTCAAAAACATATTCGAGGAAGACTGGCTGAAGCTCTTATCTTCTTGAAAGACAATTACGGATTGGAAGAAGATGGCTATACGCTCAGCATATACTTGAGTCGAGAAGATCTGGCTAGCATGTCAAATATGACTACCAGTAATGCTATTCGTACATTGTCGGCATTCGCTACCGAGCAACTCATCGCTATTGATGGTCGAAAAATAAAAATCATCAAAGAAGAGGAATTACGAAAGATATCAACTATGGGTTAACAACCAATAGTATGAGAATACATGAAAAAAATCATCAATTTCCTTATTCAGGTATAAGGAAATTGATGATTTCTTGTTCTACGGTTATTTTATAAGAACCTATTGGGGTCTTCATAAGTCTACCATCAATAGTAACAAGTGCTTGATTGGAATTAACCACCTCTACCTCTCTTGTACGATAAGGGTGTACACTCTTATGATTCAAAAATTTATTTTTTACTAAGAGATAAAAGCCCTCAAACAGTTGGGTCACTTTTGGCTGATATACTACTGACACATCAAGTAGACCATTATAAGGCACTGCATTAGGAGTTTGACCATAGCCTGAACTATTACCAATACAAACTGTCATTACACGCCTTTTGATCTCGTCCATATTAATCTTCAAATGCATTTTATAATCCAACCGCTGGAATGTCATCAGAAGAAAAGAGAAAAAGAATGACAATGTACGTGATCCCATAAATATATGGCGAGTACGGTTACGAAGGTCGGTCACTGTAGAAAGCAGACCGATATTGACACAATTTAAGAAATAACGGTGACAGTTATCATGATCACGATTTACATATCTGATACACCCTAGATCTACTTTTCGAATACGTCCGGCTTTCAACCACTTAATGGTCTGTTCATAATCTACTTCGTCAAACCCCCAAAAATGTGCAAAATCATTCATCGTACCATTAGGTATCACTCCTAAGGCAACAGAATCTCTTACCTGAGCATCGACAGACATCAGACAGTTTACCGCATCATTCAATGCAGAATCCCCCCCCACGATGATAATCGTTTTATACGAATTATTAATCATCATCTTAACCAGACGATCTACACTGTCTGTATTTTCACTCTGAACATAGTCGAAGTCGATGGCGTTATCATGAAGGCAATCTTTTATTTTTTTCCATCGTTTATGATTACGATAACCTCCTTTTGGACAATAGATTACGCCCCATTTATTTTCCGTTATTGCCATATTGCATGAGTCGTTTTATTTCATTGACTTTATCTTCTATTGGTAGTAAAGCATCTATCCAATGTATGGTAAATCCTCTGCGTTCCATTCCTCTAAACCAAGTCATCTGTCGCTTGGCAAATTGATGAATGGCAATTTCAAGTTGTCGGAACATCTCTTTGTAAGATAATTTCCCGATAATATATTCTGTAATATATTTATATTCAAGACCATAGTAGATTAAATCTTCTGCAGGTATTCCTCTCTCCAATAAACCTTTGATTTCATCTACCATTCCATGTTCCAAACGGTCTTTTAATCTTCTAGTAATTTTTTCTCTTCTTGCTTCCCGGTCTATATTCACACCGATTACCAGTGAATCAATAGAAGGAAATTCTCTTTCCGGAGTAGGATGTTCCAGATTATAAGTTTCGATTTCAATAGCTCGAATAGCTCTCTGTACACTGTCTACATCTGTCTTATTGTGCATATTACTACCTGTTTTAGTCTTCAGTGCACGTAGTTGTTCTGTCAGTTCCTCTAAAGACTTATCTGCAAGTGCATCTCGCAAAGCCTGATTCTGTGGCACAGGCGATAACATATACCCTTTCAATACAGACTCAATATACAGTCCTGTACCTCCGCAAAGTATCGGAGTAGCCTTTCTCGCCAAAATATCTTCATAAGCCTTCAGAAAATCTGCTTGATAGCGAAAAAGATTATATTTCGTACCAGGTTCACATATATCAATAAGATGATAAGGCACCAAATGCCCATCGATAGTATAATCTTCCAGATCCTTGCCTGTACCGATATCCATACCTCGATATACCTGCCGACTATCTGCACTGATGATTTCACCACCAATGTCATGTGCCAAGGCTGCAGCCAAAGAAGTTTTTCCACTAGCCGTAGGACCAAGAATAGTAATCATTTTAGATGTTTCCAAATCGTCTTGCATAGAATACTGCTTCATATTCTCATCTCTCATTCCGCAAATATAATCAATTTTTAGTACACCTGCAAAAAAGAGTATAAAAAAACCGCTCAGCCATAAAGCTGAGCGGCTATATGATGTATAATCAAGTGCTAAACTTGGATTAAGCCAACTCTGCGAAGTACTTGATTGTACGAACCATCTGAGAAGTATAAGAGTTCTCATTGTCGTACCAAGAAACTACCTGTACCTGGTATGTATCATCATCGATCTTAGATACCATAGTCTGAGTAGCGTCGAAGAGTGAACCGAAACGCATACCGATGATATCAGAAGAAACGATCAGATCCTCGTTGTAACCGAAAGACTCAGTAGCAGCAGCCTTCATTGCAGCGTTGATACCCTCAACAGTTACATCCTTACCCTTAACAACAGCGATCAAGATTGTAGTAGAACCTGTTGGAGTTGGAACACGCTGTGCTGAACCGATCAACTTACCGTTCAACTCAGGAATAACGAGACCGATAGCCTTAGCAGCACCAGTTGAGTTAGGAACGATGTTGCAAGCACCTGCACGTGAACGACGGAGGTCACCCTTACGCTGTGGACCGTCAAGAATCATCTGGTCACCTGTATAAGCGTGAATTGTAGACATAATACCGCTCTGGATTGGAGCATATGCGTTCAAAGCAGCAGCCATAGGAGCCAAGCAGTTAGTTGTACAAGAAGCAGCAGAAATAATGTTATCGTTAGCTGTCAAAGTCTTGTGGTTTACATTGTAAACGATTGTTGGAAGATCGTTACCAGCTGGAGCAGAGATAACTACCTTCTTAGCACCTGCTGCAAGGTGAGCAGAAGCCTTCTCCTTAGATGTATAGAAACCTGTACATTCGAGAACTACGTCTACCTTGTTAGCAGCCCATGGGCAGTTAGCAGCGTCCTTCTCTGCAGAGATCTTAATCTCCTTACCGTCAACGATGATAGAGTTTTCTGTTGCCTCTACAGTGTGCTTACCTTCACCGTATTTACCAGCGAAACCACCCTGAGCGGTATCATACTTCAAAAGGTGAGCAAGCATCTTAGGGCTTGTCAAGTCGTTGATTGCTACAACTTCATAACCTTCAGCCTCAAACATCTGACGGAATGCGAGACGGCCGATACGACCGAAACCATTAATAGCTACATTTACCATTTCTTTTTATTTTTATTAAAGGTTTAAAAATATATCAAATCTTTTTGCCTTATTACAGTGCACCTTATTATATACGAAATACGTCTTAAGATAACACTATATCAGCATTTTTTAATTTTAACGGTAGCAAAGATACAATTTTTTTTCTATATTTGCATGGAGATTTCTCATTAAATTATCCAAAAAGATGGGTTTCTAACTTCTTTTTATGGCATTTTTTAATAGAAAGGTAGCTGACTGTTAAGTCTATGTTGCAAAACACGATTTCAAGTTTTTAAAATAAAAAAGTTATGGGAAAATTAATTCAAGAGTTTAAAGACTTTGCCGTAAAAGGTAATGCCGTCGATATGGCTGTCGGTGTTATCATCGGTGGTGCTTTCGGCAAGATTGTTACGAGTATTGTAGATGATATCATTATGCCTCCTATCGGATGGCTTATCGGTGGTGTAAACTTTAGCGATCTGAAGGTTACATTGCCTCAAGTTGAAATTCCAGGATTGGAAAAGTTAGCTCCTGCTACTATCAACTATGGCAATTTTATCCAGACTCTTATTGACTTTGTTATTATTGCCTTATGTGTTTTCCTTCTCGTTAAGGGCATAACTAAACTAACTCGCAAGAAGAAGGAAGAAGAGGCTGCAACTCCTCCTACTCCGCCAGAGCCTACTAAGGAAGAGTTACTACTCACTGAAATCAGAGATTTACTGAAAAATAAATAGGGAGACCCTCCCCGCCCTCCCTGCAAGGGAGGGGGAACAACTCTGCGTATGTCGGGGGGAGACCCTCCCCGCCCTCCCTGCAAGGGAGGGTGAACAACTCTGCATATGTCGGGGGGAGACCCTCCCCGCCCTCCCTGCAAGGGAGGGTGAACAACTCTGCATATGTCGGGGGGAGACCCTCCCCGCCCTCCCTGCAAGGGAGGGTGAACAACTCTGCATATGTCGGGGGGAGACCCTCCCCGCCCTCCCTGCAAGGGAGGGTGAACAACTCTGCATATGTCGGGGGGAGACCCTCCCCGCCCTCCCTGCAAGGGAGGGTGAACAACTCTGCATATGTCGGGGGGAGACCCTCCCCGCCCTCCCTGCAAGGGAGGGTGAACAACTCTGCATATGTCGGGGGGAGACCCTCCCCGCCCTCCCTGCAAGGGAGGGTGAACAACTCTGCATATGTCGGGGGTATTTCTAGGGGATATAAATATAAACAGAACAGCCGATGCTAATGGCATCGGCTGTTCTGTTTATATTTACCCCCTCCTTTTCTGTATGAACTCCCTCCCTTACAGGGAGGGCTGGAGTGGGTCTCCAAGTTTCCTTATTCCCACTCAATGGTCGAAGGTGGTTTTGATGAGATATCATAACAAACGCGGTTTACACCTTTTACCTTATTGATAATCTCATTGCTCACCTTAGCCATAAAATCGTATGGCAGATGTGCCCAGTCAGCAGTCATTGCATCTGTACTGGTAACAGCACGAAGTGCTACTGGATGCTCATAAGTACGCTCGTCACCCATCACTCCCACACTACGTATAGTAGAGAGTAACACGGTACCGGCCTGCCAAATATGATCATACAGACTAGTTCCATCAGGCATAGTATAATTATGCATATTCTCGATATAGATATCGTCTGCATCCTGAAGGATACGCACTTTCTCACGAGTAACATCACCTAAAATACGTACAGCAAGACCTGGACCAGGGAATGGATGACGCTTAATTAAGCGCTCTGGCATACCTAGTTCATAACCTACACGACGAACTTCATCTTTGAAGAGCCACTTCAGAGGTTCACAAAGCTGCAAGTGCATTTCCTTAGGCAGACCACCTACATTATGGTGACTCTTGATGACCATACCGGTTATACTCAAACTCTCAATACGGTCTGGATAGATCGTACCTTGAGCTAACCATTTAGCATCAGTAATCTTTTTAGCTTCTGCATTAAATACCTCAACGAAGTCACGACCAATAATCTTACGTTTTTGCTCTGGATCAGTTACACCTTCAAGATCCTTGAAGAACTTCTCACTAGCATCAACACCGATTACATTAAGGCCAAGACCATTGTAAGCTTCCATTACCTTCTTGAACTCATCTTTACGAAGCATACCATGATCTACAAAGATACAGGTAAGATTCTTGCCAATAGCCTTGTTCAACAAGGTAGCACAAACAGAAGAGTCTACACCACCTGAGAGTCCGAGAATTACACGGTCATTACCCACCTGTTCCTTCAGCTGTTGTACAGTAGTTTCCACGAAAGAAGCAGCACTCCATTCCTGACGACTACCACAGACATCAACAACAAAATTCTTCAGCAATTGTGTACCCTGAGTAGAATGGAAAACCTCTGGATGGAACTGTACACACCATACACGTTTATCTTCATTGGCATAGGCAGCATATTTTACATCATTAGTAGATGCCGTAACACGATACCCTTCAGGAATAGCAGTGATGGTATCACCATGGCTCATCCATACCTGAGAACCTTTTTCAAAGCCCTTGAAGATAGCAGTTTCAGTGTCAATAGTTTCCAGATTAGCACGGCCATATTCACGTGTACCCGTTTGCTCAACCTTTCCACCTTGTGCATAAGAAATAAACTGTGCACCATAGCAGATACCTAATACTGGATATTTACCGATAAACTGATTCAAGTCTACCTTGAATGCCTCCTTATCATGTACAGAATAAGGACTACCACTAAGGATGACGCCGATTACACCTTCGTCATCTTTTGGAAATTTGTTGTACGGTAAAATCTCGCAGAAGGTGTCAAGTTCACGGACACGACGACCAATAAGCTGTGTGGTCTGAGATCCGAAATCGAGGATAATAATCTTCTGTTGCATTTTATAAATATGTTATTTATTGGGATTATAACGTATTCAGAAAGTCTTCTGCCTGCTTCAAAGTATCCTGTTTGCCCACGTCCATCAATCGGAGGTCATTTTTTACATAACCTCTGATGACAGCCTTGTCACAGTTTTGCAGATAGAAGTCCATAATTGGGAATTTCTCCGGATAGCTTTCCATCAACGAGAAAAGGCGAGGAGAAAAAGTATGTATGCCACTGAAAGCATACAGTTGATAGTGAAGTGTAGAAAGCGGCGAGTTTGTTGGTGTAGAAGTATGGATCGCTGATAGCTGAGCTTTGAGGGATTCAACGTTTTCTGCTATCTCCGTTTTGACTTCTTCAAACGGACTCTTCACTTCTCCGGTTTCTATATTCACCCATCCGACGAGAAGCATGTCATTATTGAAGACCAAATAGCGTTTGGTTTTACGCCAACTCATTAATAATGTAGCATCTGCCTGAATATGAGGAACACCACACTCCTGACACATGATGCGAGGATTTAAGTGATAGAACTTCTTCAAGTCGACATTACTCAATATGTCTACATTATGAATAAGGATAGGTGTTAAAGGACTAAACAGCTTGCGAGCATGAAGTATGCCACCTCCCGTCTCTAATAATTCGGCCGTCTCATCACTGATACGGATATCCATGCCGAAATTATCATTTTCTTTCAGATAATCAACAATCATATCTGAAAAATGATGAACATTAATAATAATACGGGTAACGCCAGCTGCTTTAAGTTTGAAAATGACACGACGCAAAAGCGGTTCTCCTCCTACCCTTACCAATGCCTTTGGCATATGATCCGTAAGAGGTTTCAATCGGGTACCTAACCCAGCCGCAAAAATCATTGCTTGCATCATCTTCTACTTTTTAATGCGTGCAAATTTAATCATTTTTCATGAGACTACCAAAAGATAACCCGCGATTATTGTTCGCGGGCTGGTAATATCTGGTGAATATGCTGTTCACGATGGGTAATCTCTACTTCGATACCAAACTTCTCGTGGATATGTTCGGCTAGATGTTGACAGCTATATACACTTCGATGTTGTCCTCCGGTACAACCAAAACAGAACATCAAACTGGTAAAGCCTCGTTGTATATAGCGCTCCACATGATGATCGGCCAATTGATATACGCTCTTCAGGAATGTCAGAATCTCACCATCATCTTCAAGGAATCGGATAACAGGTTCGTCTAGACCTGTAAGCTTTTTATAAGGTTCGTAACGACCGGGGTTATGCGTACTTCTACAGTCGAAGACATAGCCACCACCATTTCCTGATGGGTCTTCTGGTATACCTTTGTGGAATGAGAAGCTATAGACGTGCACGACCAATGGACCTTTACCTTCGTATTTTGAAAAAGTTGCTGGTCCATCTTGTGGATGAGCTTGATAAATATTGTTATCTGCCACCTTATAACCATCTGCACGAGTCAACGCAGGCTGTTCTATTCGTGCAAACTGAGGTAGTTCTGTTAATCGACGCAACATATCCATCATATATGGATAAGGGAACACTTTATCACCCAGTGCTATTAAATCACGAAGATTCTGAATAGCAGGCGGAATAGAATCGATAAAATGTTTTTTACGCTCAAAATAGCCTCTGAAACCATATGCTCCTAAAACTTGAAGGGTACGGAAGAGCACAAATAGAGAGAGTCGACGTACGAAGTGGCGCTCACTTGGCACTTCGATATAATTCTTCAGACTATTGTAATATTCCATAATCAGCTGGCGACGCATCTTAAAAGAATAATGTGCGGAAGCCTGCCATAAGAATGAAGCCAGATCATAATAAAATGGTCCTTTTCGCCCTCCTTGATAGTCAATAAAGTACGGATTTCCTTCTGAATCCAACATTATATTGCGTGCCTGGAAATCACGATACAAGAAACATTCCATCTTCTCTGATGTCAAGTCTTTGGCAAACAGACGGAAGTTTGCTTCAAGCTTTAATTCATGAAAATCTAAATCTGTAGGTTTCAAGAAACAATACTTGAAATAATTCAAGTCAAAAAGTACTCCAGCCTCATCAAATTCTGGTTGTGGATAACAATTACTCCAGTCTAATTCTCGTGCACCACGAATCTGAATATTGGGTAATTCACGGATGGTCTTCAATAGAAGTTCATATTCTTTCTGATTATATCTGCCTCCAGCTTCTCTACCACCACGAATGGCATCGAAAAGGGATACTCCACCTAAATCTGTCTGGATATAACGAAGTTCATCCGCACTAACTGCGAGAATCTTTGGTACAGGCAGTTGGCGCTTGGTAAAATGACGGGTAAGATAAACAAATGCATGATCTTCATCACGACTCGTGCCCACAACACCGATAACCGAGTGGCCATCATCATCAAACATACGATAATACTGGCGATTACTACCCTGACCAGCTAGTTGTTCTACACGAGCAGGTTTCTTACCACTCCATTGCTCAAATAATTCAACAAGTTTTTCCATCTTTCCTTCTTATTCCTCCCTGTTTTTTTCTTCGTCTTTTTTTCTACGTTTTTCTGCCAATTTCTGATCAGCAACCTGTGCATAATGATCGCCAACCAACAATAATAACAGAATACCTACAGTCATCAACAAGGGGTGAACCAGATGAAGAACGAAACTCGTAATAAAGTAAATCAAACCAATGACAAAAGCAAAGCCGATAAACTTTTTCCAGTCGATATCAATTTTCTGTTTCATATGGTTGCAAAGATACAAAAAAAAATCGGATGTCGTCACGACAACCGATTTTCAAAAACAAACTACTTAAAAACTAATCTACTAAAACAAATCAAAAAAATATCTTTATTCGGAAAATTCCGATACTTTCTTTACTTATTACACTGCAAAGATAAATGTTTTAAAAATAACCACAAAACATTTTTGCAAAAAAATGTTCTGCCTATTATAAAAATAATAAAAAAGGGACAGATCTTTAAGACCCATCCCTATTTTTGTTATCTATGGTTTACAATTATAGGCTTACATCATGCCTGGAGCAGCTGGACTCATTGGAGCAGGATCTGCTGCAGGTTTGTCTACCAATACACACTCAGTTGTCAAGAACAAGCCTGCGATAGATGCAGCATTCTCGAGAGCGACACGCTCTACCTTAGCAGGGTCAACGATACCAGCGGCACGAAGATCCTCGTAGATATCCTTACGAGCATTGTAACCGAAGTCACCTTCACCCTCTTTTACTTTGTTTACGACTACAGAAGGCTCACCACCTGCATTACGTACAATCTGGCGAAGTGGCTCCTCAATAGCACGCTCAACAATCTTGATACCAGTTGTCTCGTCAGCAGTTTCACCTTCAAGACCCTTCAAAGCTTCGAGTGCACGGATGTAAGTAGAACCACCACCTACAACAACACCCTCTTCGATAGCAGCACGAGTAGCGCACAAAGCATCGTCTACACGATCCTTCTTCTCTTTCATCTCTACCTCAGAGTTAGCACCTACATAAAGAACTGCTACACCACCAGCCAATTTAGCTAGACGCTCCTGCAGTTTCTCTTTATCGTATGAACTCTTAGTATTTGCGATTTCGTTCTTAATCTGAGCTACACGATCAGCAATATTTTCTTTCTGACCTGCACCATTAACGATGGTAGTATTGTCCTTATTAACAACTACCTTCTCAGCAGAGCCCATCATCTCGAGAGTAGCCTGCTCAAGTTTCAAGCCCTTCTCTTCGCTGATAACAACACCACCAGTCAATACAGCGATATCCTCAAGCATTGCTTTACGACGATCACCGAAACCTGGAGCCTTAACAGCACAAATCTTCAAGCCACCACGAAGACGGTTTACTACCAATGTTGTCAATGCTTCAGAGTCAACATCCTCAGCGATAACCAACAAAGGACGACCGCTCTCTGCTGCAGGCTGAAGTACTGGCAAGAATTCTTTCAAGTTACTGATCTTCTTGTCATAGATAAGAATGTATGGATTATCCATTACACACTCCATCTTGTCAGCATCTGTCATGAAGTATGGAGAAAGGTAACCACGATCGAACTGCATACCTTCTACTACACCGATATTGGTATCACGGCTCTTACTCTCCTCGATAGTAATCACACCATCTTTAGAAACTTTACGCATAGCATCAGCGAGCAATTTACCAATTTCAGGATCATTGTTAGCAGAAACAGTAGCAACCTGCTCTATCTTATCATAGTTATCACCTACCTGCTCAGCATGATTCTTGATATAATCTACGACAGCCTTAACAGCTTTATCGATACCACGCTTCAAGTCCATTGGGTTTGCACCTGCAGTAACATTTTTCAGACCTTCAGTTACGATAGCCTGTGTCAAGATAGTAGCTGTTGTTGTACCATCACCTGCATCATCACCAGTCTTACTTGCAACGCTCTTAACCAACTGTGCACCAGTGTTTTCGAACTTATCTTCAAGTTCTATTTCTTTAGCTACAGTTACACCATCCTTTGTAATCTGAGGAGCACCGAATTTCTTTTCGATAACTACATTACGACCCTTAGGACCGAGAGTTACTTTTACAGCGTTAGCCAACTGATCTACGCCCTTCTTGAGAAGGTCGCGTGCATCCATATCAAACTTAATATCTTTTGCCATGATTTTCTTTACTTTTTAATGATTATACAAATAATTAGTCTTCTACGATAGCTAAAACATCGCTCTGACGCATCATGAGGTATTTCTCACCATTTGCCTCAAGCTCTGTACCAGCATACTTACCATAAAGAACAACATCGCCTTCTTTCAGGATCATCTGTTCGTCCTTTGTACCCTGACCTACAGCGACAACTTTACCACGCTGTGGTTTTTCTTTAGCTGTATCAGGGATAATGATTCCACCTACTTTTTCTTCAGCTGGTGCAGGAAGTACCAGCACTCTGTCTGCTAATGGTTTAATGTTCATGATTTTATATTTTTTATTTGTTATTTTAATACCTGGGTGCTAATCTATCATTTAGCGCTCGACCATTATTATACATAAAGTGTGCCAAAAAAAGCGTGTGACAAATTTGTCACACGCTATACTGACAATTTTGTCACACGACAGCTTAATAACCTGGATTCTGCCACATATTAGCAGAAGCCGTACTATACTGAATTACTCCATCTGCATCTTGACTATAGGTCTCACTGCTCAAATTAGTATCCGATTCTAATTCATAGCTTGGAATAGGACGATAATAGTGCTTCAAGGCTATATTACCAGATCCTTGCGCATTATATTTCTTCACGTGGTCGAGCAAAGTATGAGTACGTTTCAGATCAAACCATCTCTGATATTCGCCACAGAGTTCGAGGGCACGTTCTTTCAAAATGGTTTCTATCGTTACAGTACCTGATATCTTATTGTCCTTACCCGAAATAGCACGAACGGTACGAAGCGCATTAATGGTAGCAAGTGCAGAACTATTGTCACCGGTTTGCATCTCTGCTTCAGCCTCGATAAGATACATTTCTGCCAGACGAAGTACCATGATATCACGATAAGAACAGTCGTATGTAGGATAGTCCGTATCATATTGGTCATCCAGGAATTTTCGAATACCAGGATAAGAACACCAGCCGCCTATTTTATATGAATTGTAGCGACTGTCTCCATATACATCTGAGGTTTTCTTAGCCGACTTCGTAGGAAGAGCTGTTGCAGGATCGTTAGAAGTATAAACAGGAATATCACCACCACTGGCAAACTGGATACGATATTTATTCTTAGCCTCAGCTTGTGCAGCCTGTCCTTCTTGAGAGTCACCATCGAGCAGACTATATACGATAGCAGCTCCACCACCATTGAAATAATTTCCATCGGCATTGTAAACAGAATCATAATCTGCAAAGTCTTGATCTGCCATATTTGGATAGTTAGTAGCATTACCAGCCAAATCCTTAGGAATACGATAACTGGTAAGCATAGTACCCTGATAACGCTGATCGGTTTCCTTTACCTCATCCAAGAGCTGCCACAAGTACAACGATGGCAGATAACGAGTAAAGCCACGGCCGTAAGGAGAATAATAAGGACCCACTGTAACTTTTTCACCTGTTGTAGCACTCACGATATAGTCATTACGACTACTACTGGTTGCATCGGTTACACGTACAAATACCTGATTTTTATTCTGGCCACTACCGCCCAAATCACTGGCACCATTATTCCACATGCTGACAAACATTAAGTTCATCGCACTACCACCATTCTTACTATAGCCACGGCGAGTTAACAACGAGTTATACTCTTCATGATCTCCATCTTCATCCGTACTAAAGCGATAAGGAACACAGTTATCATAACCAGAACTGAGCGTATTGCCATAATGTACGCGGAACAACGACTCTGAATTATTTTCCTCGTTGTTCAAATTCCACGTATCAGAATAGCGTGTGTATAAACTAGCACCCGAACTACTAATAACGTCCTTAGCAGCATTCAAGGCTTCAGTATACAGATTACCATAACCGTCTACACTATTAGCCCCTAACCAAGATGCTGCATACAGAGCGACACGAGCATATAGAGCCTCGGCAGAATAGTAATAAGCACGACCGGTACCCGTTGCATTCGACTGAGACATGATACCCGCACTCTTATATTTTTCCATAGCCAATTTCAAATCATCTAAAATATGACCATAGACCACATTTTCTGGTTGACGTACAGGAGTTGTACTCACCGTCGTTATTGGTTCTGAATTATAAGGAATAGGGCCCCACAAAGCCACCATCTGTGAGTAATATAGCGCTCTCAAGAAATAAGCATCTGCTTCATAAGCGGCTTTCTGCGTATCATCAATAGCCGAACTTTCGTCCACATATTTCAAAGTATTGTTACAAACATCTATTCCTGCGTAAAACAACTCCCAGTACTGATCCAGACAAGGATTATTATTAACAGCATTGGTACCCGAAGTAGAAGAAAATCCATAACTTTCAGCAGAAAGGTCATAGCTGCAGAGCGATTTCTGTTTATTATCATAGCCATAATAAAACAAATCAGACCCCATCTCTGCCAAACCGAGAGAAGGTTCTTTGCCCCACCAACCACGAGCATACGCATATGCTGAAGATACCAGGCCATCGATACCTGAAGCCGTATTATAGGCCAAATCTGCAGTTGTTCCCGTTTTATTATCCTCAGTCAAATAGTCAGAACAAGAGGTCGCCGTTACTCCGAGAACTGAGACAGCGAGAAATAAACCATATATTGTTTTCATGCTAAGATTGTTTAGAGTTAGAATGTTACATTAAGACCTACTACCACCTGTTTCTGCAGAGGGAATGTTACAGCACCGCCACGTTCTGGATCATAGTCACCAAAACGGCTGAATGTAAAGAAGTTTTTCAGAGAACAATATACACGGGCATTGCTAGCAAGGACCTTTTTCAGCAAAGGTTTAGGCAGATTGTAAGACAGTGTAATGTCTTTAATTTTAAAATAATCAGCCTTTTGCATGGCGATAGCGTTCTTAAAGGCCGTTGATGATTGTCCTGATGCACCTGGAGATGGTATGGTGGTATCTGTGTTATCAGGTGTCCAATAATCCAAATCTCCCCAGTTAGAACCATCATAGGTATAGAGAGTATAGGCACTGTAATACATATAGCCTCCAAGACGGGCCATGGTAGAAATACTCAAATTAAAGTCCTTATAGGTCAAAGAGGTATTCAAGCCCAAGATGGCTTTTGGCGAACGATTATAAACTATTTTATCATCATCATTGATTACGCCATCATTATTTTGGTCTACTACTTTTGGTGTACCAGGATCTCCATAATCATCGTATGGCTTTGTAAAGGTTAGTCCCTTGCTGGTATAGTTTTCTTCTACATACTGGTCAAACTCTCCTACTCCCCAACAATTTTCTACTTGATAGGTATAATAAGCCGAAACTGGCGAACCTACTTTCAGTATGTTATAATTGTCAGATACATATTGTGTAATACCATCAGACAGTTCATCTACATAATCACGTGAGAAAGTGGCAGAGGCACTGACATCCCATCTGAAATTTTTGTTCTGCACAGGTACTGCTCCCAGGGAAATTTCGAAACCATGGCCACTGGTTTCGCCCACATTATCCAACTGACTGGTATATACAGAAGAGGCAGGTGCCGTCTTATAATACAGCAAATCGTACGTATGCGTTTTATAATAATCAAAGCTACCATACAGTCTGCTACCTAATACCGACCAGTCCAAACCGAAATCAAGAGAAGCAGTCTTCTCCCATGTAAGATCTTCATTGGCCATAGTCATTGGCGCCTGGTCTGTAGAGTTCGGCAGAATAGACGAAATCGTAGCTAAAGTCTGATAAGCACTGATGGCAGAGTTACCCGACAAACCCCACGAAGCACGAACCTTTAAGTTATCCAACCACGACTTGGTATTTCGCATAAAATTCTCTTCGCTTATACGCCAGCCCGCACTGAAAGAAGGGAAATAGCCCCACTTATGTCCATCTGCAAGAACAGAAGAACCATCAGCACGGATAGAAGCCTGGAAAAGATATTTAGAGTCATAAGAATAGTTGACACGTCCAAAGAAAGATACCATATTGCTCTTGACATAAGAACTTGTCGCTGTAGGACTGGTAATCTTTGAAACATCATAAAACGAACTTGTATAGTAATGTTCTTGTCCTGCCTCTCCAGAGATACTACTGGTTTCTTTTACCGTCTGTGTCATTTCATGACCCAGTAAGAAGTTGAAATCATGTACCTTATTAAGGGTAAAATTATAATTAGCCGTATTCTGCCATACATATTTGGTAGAAATAGAAGATGCATTACTGATATACGTTGTCTTAGAACTCTGGTAACGGCCCTGACTCTCGTAATCCTGATACAACCCATCTCTCGAATTGTTACGATCTAATGTAAACTGAGACCTAAAATTGAAGCCCTTAAATGGAGTAAGTTCTGCATAAGCACTACCAAAGAAACGTGTAGTCTCTACATTACGCTGATAGTTGCCATTTTCGTCCATCAAAGGCGAACAATGCGCTATATACCATGGGTTAGGAGTTGCATTGATAGAACCATCACTGAGATAAGCATGGGTAATAGAAGTCATCTTCTGAGCCTGACCGAACACACCACTATTTCGCTTGTCATTATCCTTATATACATACGACAAGCTTGCACCCACTTTAACCAGTTTGTTAATACGATGATCGATATTAGCTCTACCTGTATATCGGTTATATTGATCACCATCCATCAGACCCTGATCAATCATATCAGACAGCGAGACATTGAAATTCGTTTTCTCACTACCACCCTGTATAGATACTTCATAATTTTGAGATACACTATTCGTCAGGATCATATCCAGCCAATCGGTATACGATTTGTCATTATAGATAGAAAGAGTAGAAGTACCATCATCCAGATATTCACCCAACACATCCTCTGCAGTCGTTGTCTTTGACGCTGAACTCCAGTCACCAGAAGAAAGCATATTCTTATAATCTTTGGCATCTATCATACGTTGTACTTCCTTGTCACCATACATGGACTTGGTAACACCCGTAGCACTATTAAAAGAAAGATAACCATTGAAACTAACCGATGTACGACCAGCCTTACCACGCTTGGTAGTAATAATGATGACACCATTAGCACCCTTAGTACCATAGATTGCTGTAGATGCTGCATCCTTCAAGATATCCATCGACTCAATATCGCTGGCAGGAATATCCAGAGTAGAACCATATTCTACTCCATCCACCAAGATCAAAGGATTATTAGAAGCCAATAGAGAACGATTACCACGAAGCGTCATACTGACACCCGAACCAGCCTGTCCGTCACTCTGCTGAAGATCTACACCCGGCACCTTTGCTTGCATGGCTTGAAGGGCATTTGCACTAGCCACCTGATTAATGTCTTTCGTGTTGACACTAGCTACAGAACCCGTCAGGTCTTTCTTTTTCATCGTACCATAACCGATAACGACCACCTCATCCAGATTTTGGTTATCCTCCTTCATGGTAAGGTTAATCGTGGTACGATTACCAATCGTTACGACCTGCTCTTGATAACCGACATAGCTTACTGTTAACTTAGAATTGGGGTTAACATTAGAAATCGTGTAATTACCATCAAGATCAGTTACAGCTGCAGACCGACCGTTAATCATAATTGTCACACCAATCATTGGTTCACCGTTAACATCTTTCACGGTACCCGTAACTTGTCTTTGCTGTGCCAAAGCCGGCATACAAGTCAGGCCTAAACATAAAGCCATAGAGGCTTCTTTCATTTTTAGGTACATATTAGCGTTATATTAGTTATTAATAAATGTGGAACATGATACAAAAAGGAAAGTCTTGTAGAAGAAGGCAAGACTGATTTGCTTTAGGTATTTGTTCGCTTCAATTAGATTGTTTTGTCTAGTTTAGTTGATGCTTCAAAAGTAAAAAAAATAATTCGCGATGAAATAAGACCCTTTTTATTTTAAGGTTTTTATATATTAAGAAGGGCTTTTTTTAATAACTTTTCTTAAAATGTGACACTACGCACAAGGCACAAAAAAAACTGCTGATGCTTCATGCACCAGCAGTTATATCCGTGTGAAAGTACCACACTTCATCTCATATTATTTTAATTATTTTTTCTTTTTCTTTGAATTCTTAGCCGAAGACGCATCTTTGAGAAGAGTCTGACTAATAATCGTAGCCATCTGGGTAGCTCCTTGTATAGAAGGATGCACACCGTCTGCCTGGAATTGTTTACCATCTTCATTCTTGAAGAGATCACGCATTTCTATAACCTCCAGTTTATTTTTCTTGGCTATTTTACGAATCATCGGGATAATTTCCTGGAATGTTTCCTCCTTCATATCCCATTTCACATTGGTACCAATTGGTGTAACCAGGATAATACGAGGATTAGTTGGCAGAGCTTTCAGGCTATCAATCAATTGCTGATAATCTGCATGAAACTCATTCTTATGAGCCCAATTATACCCTTTTACGTCATTCGTTCCTAATTTCACTATAGCGATATTAGGCTCGAAAGCCAAGGCATCATGCCAAGCCTCTTCTTTCTGGTAAGGCAAATCACCTTTATTTAATAATGTACGCCCACTAACGCCAAAGTTCTTGACGTTATAATTACTACCTAATTTTTTCTGCAACACAGCAGGATAGCCTAAGTTATCAGCCATATCAATACCAAAACCATCTGTTATTGAGTTACCAATGCAAGCTACACGTACCGCATCTGCCTTTGGTGAAGGGAGTGCATTCAGCCAGTTGGTTAACTCAGTCAACATTTGGTCATGGTAAGCATAGTTCGTACGAAATCCAAAACCGTGACCGCCACTAGGATAAATATAAAGTGAACAGTTATTACCAGCTCTGCGCATAGCACTATAATAAGCCACACCGTTGGTTACAGGAGGCACTACCCGGTCGTCATTGGCAAGAAGGATAATGGCTGGAGGAGTCAAGTGGCGTTTAACAGAATTAAAATTACTGAATGATTTTACCAACTCTTTATCGGCTTTTTTTTCACCCAGGAATCCATTAACACTACCTTTATGTGTATCCCGCTCATTCATAGAGACAACAGGATAGAATAAGATCGTGAAGTTAGGGCGAACTTTCCAGTCTGCGTGAGTACTCACCGAAGAAGCCAAATGGCCACCTGCCGAGAATCCCATAATACCCACATCATACGGATTCACATGCCATACACTGGCACTATCTCTTACCGTTTGGATAGCGTGATAAGCATCACCCAACGGAATAGTACGGTCTCCATTTGGCATACGGTATTTCAGTACGAAATAAGCTATACCCTGACTATTGAAATATTCAGCCCATTGATGACCTTCGTGGTCCATAGCCAAATGAGAATAGCCACCACCCGGACAGTCTACAATAGCTCTACCTGTAGCCTTGCTGGCATCTGGCAGATAAGCATAAACAACCGACTGTCCATCTGTAGAATTTTTCCATTCAAATTTTCGAACCGTAGACTGTGCCATCATCGTAGATGACAACCACAGCATAGCCACAGCTAAAAATAAATTCCTCTTCATGAGTGTAATATTTATAGATATCGTTTAGTTAATAATTATTTTCTCTGAAAGGTCTCGATATAGTCAGGCAGATAATAGCCTAAATGTGGAGGCTGATTATACGACACATTCTGCCAAGCCACCCCCATGCGATACACATGATCTTGCATCAAGCAAGGCACTCGATAAGGGGTTGGGGTTTGAGTAGAATAGATATAGAGCAAACTTGGATCTTCACGGTCTCGTAAGATGACTTCTTCACGCCAGTCGCCAAAGAGATCTGCTTGCAAGCATGGGGTACTCTTACTACCATTACAAGATTGTGGATTACCTAATTCGCGAAGAGCTTTATCCCCCACACCGAGTTCTTTCACCTCTTTACCTCCATTCCATTTTGTAATCGAGTTACCATTGAGCATTTCATCATAAACATCGCCATCCCAATAAATACGGAAGTTCATACCCATCATACTGCGCCAGATATTAAAACCTCTGTTACGCTCGCCATTACCTCGTGGTCTTCTGACATGACTATTCTGATCATTTGGAAGCCACTTAACTGTTGAAATCACACTACCCTTAATATCAAAAGTTGAAGGTTGACCTATATAACTATATTCTGCACCACGATGAGTAGAGTCAATATCAGCCATAAGTCCACGCCCCGTGTCGTCTTTAGCTGTATGATATAGCAAGACCTCACCAGTACGAGCATCACGATAGTTGAATCCATAGGGATCGTTCTCGAGGACCATAAAGTATTCCAAACCAGGACGGTCTGGATCAAAATCACTTAAATGTTGAGCATCGCCATGACCTAATCCTGTAGAATAAAGTAAGTTACCATCGTGATCGATAGCAGCCGAGCCATAGGTAATCTCGTCACAACCGTCACCATCTACATCAGCCACACTGAGGCTATGGGCTCCTTGTCCATAAGCCGTAAATGCCCCATGAATGTCATTGAATGTATTATGCTGATAAGTTTTAACCGTCTTATTCCAATGAGCATCATAGCGGTCAACCTCCGTATTCGACACAGAAGCATGAAGCCATTTCGTATTGAGCTTACCATTCTGATAATCTACTGCCCACAGATAACTTCGGGTATAATATCCTCTGCACATCACTGCACTTGGCAGAGCATTTGGACCATCTAAATAAGCCACAGCTGCCAAATAACGTTCAGAGCGGTTGGCATACTCATCACCCCAAAACGATTTATCCGGATACTGACCTACTTGATTGAAAGTTCCCTCACGATTCGGATTATAATATATCGTATGGACAGCCTTGCCTGTTTGTCCTTCAAACACCGTCAAATATTCGGGACCACTCATAATAAGGCCCTGATTATTGCGATAATCCACCTGATTGTTCTCTGATTTTATCTTAACATCTGTAGCCGCCTGATTTACATAGTGCCCTTTTCCATCCAAGGTACCAGGAGCTGTTTTACAAATCATTTCAGCCTTACCGTCGCCATCGAAATCATAAACCATAAACTGGGTGTAATGCGCACCCGAACGGATATTCTTACCTAAATCGACACGCCATAACTGTGTACCATCAAACTTATAACAGTCGATATAAGTATTACCCGTATAGCCTCGATGACTATTATCATGACTATTCGATGGATCCCATTTCACAATCAGTTCATACTGTCCATCGCCATCCACATCACCCACCGAACAATCATTAGGGGTATAACGCCAACTTTCTCCATTCGGAGGACAGTTCAGTCGCAAAGTCATATACGGCAAAGCAGAAGGAGTAATTGCCTTAGAAATATCCTTCGCTACCCCATTAACCAAAGTTACCACCTGAAACTTACTATCTGGTTTTCCATCAATCTCCATACTAGTAGCCTGTGTAAGATGATCAGCAACCACTTTACCATCTCGCAAGACACGGAAAGAAGTATTTTTATCATCGTTCGCTAAATAGCGCCAACTCAAGAAGTACTTTCCAGGTTGCGATAAAGTAGCAATAACGCCCCTGTCCAGTTTCTCCATTTGAGACGCAGGAGTCCCCGGCTTTTGTGCGAAACTATTCACAGAAAAGCCACCTATTAGAACTAACGATGCAAATAATTTGTTCATCATGAGTGTATTTTAGATTTTAGCCTATTTATGAGATTGTTATGGTTATTTGCAAAAATACGCAAACAAATAAAAACAGACCCTTAAAATTTGATTTTTCACCTCATATCCGTGCTCCAAAAGAAGAAAGAGGTAAGCTCTGCTAAAATCTTAATAAAAAAATCAAAAAAAACATAGCCTCCAAAAGTCGTCATCTAGCTCAAAATATTCAACTTTTGGTCAGCCTGTTTGGTCTTTTTTTCACCCCTCGATTTTCTCTCCCGACAAAACCATAGGTCCTAGGGGTCGAAAGCTTAGGGTTAATGCGATAAGGTCATAGAGTTTAGCGAACAAAGTCTTAGGTTTCGACCCCTAGGACCTGTGGTTTTGGCGCCCATTTATTTAGCCCACGAAACAATAAACGCATAACGTGCTGATATTCAGACAGATATAAAAACGCCTCAAAATTTGCATATTTGAGTCCTTCTAACATATCAGCTACAAATACGCAAACTACAAGACCGTTCTTGTAAAAAAAAATACAGTCTTTTTTTCGACATGCATCGAAATAAGGACTGTATTCATCGTTCGATCGGTGTATTATTTTGACTTACTTTGTTACTTAGTCGAGGACGTTTTTGTTCCTTCTGCCTGAAATAAAATCGGAGTCAAGTTTGATTTATCCTGATCGTCTAATACTAAATCATTAACAGAGAAATAAAAAGTCATATTATTATTGGTATATGTATATACCCCCTGTACAGATACTTTAGCCCAACCTTGATGAGAAACGCCATCCCTTACAAAACTAAAATTAAGGTTTTCTGTATAGTCATTATTTGTTTTGAATAGTAAAAAGACAGAACTCGAAGCGCCCACACTATCAATAGGAGACTCATAGGTATCAACATTGACAGATGAAACATACTGATAGTCATTCGGGTAAAGCTTACTTAATATCACATCAATTGGAAAATCTACAACCTGAACAGCCGTTCCATAGCTATTCTTTGTAACATCAGATATAGCAATATTGAGCGACTTACGGGTATTATCAGGCATATCAAGATAGCAACTATAATTGCCCTTCATATTCTGAAACATAGCAGCAACACCACTGCCCCAAGTATCAGTATTGACCGTATCAGAAGAACAAGATGAAAACTCTATGCCTGCCATAAGCAGACATAGAGTTAATAGCAGAGTTTGAATCTTTTTCATATTTATATCGATTATAATAGCATTACTTTACAGTTACTTTAAAGCTTCCCTGAGCCGAACGGATAACATATACACCATCTGCTCCTGTAATCTTCTTAATATCTCTTGCAGCATTAGCCTTAGTTGTTGTAATATTAGCCACCTTAATACCATTAACCGTATAAACAGATCCAGAAATGGTCTGATTAACTGCAATATTATCAATACCAGTAGTAGCCTCAACCACTTTAATAACACCTGTAGGCTGCAACAATTCAGAAGTATCCCATGCTAAGTTTTCTGGAAGTTCAGGTAAGGTAATACTTGTAGGAGTTCCACTATAGCTATTTGCTGTCCATAAGGTAAAGCTGTCGCCAGCCCGCAAGGCATAGCTACGGGTATAATTTTCAACAACAATATTACCCGCAATCGACACCATACTACCTGCTTGTAAAGCAGAACTACTTGTTGCGCTATTTGCACGACGAATCATAAATTTAGCAGTAGAACCTTCATAGCAGAAAATACTACTTTGAGCCTTCAAACTACCAGTCTTTAATTCCTGAGTATAATTGCCTGGAGCAATGGTTCCACCATTATTCACATAGATGTTACGAACATAAGCTTGACCGGCAAGTGTACCTGTACCAGAAGCGACTACATCATTATCACCGAAGAAAAGATCCTTGGAAGAAGAATTACTCAAGTTGAGCACACCACCATTTACTGTAGTCTGTCCACCTACTCCTTGCTGAAGTTTGCTCATCGTCCAAACACCATCACCAGTCTTCATAATCTTACCACCAGAGAATATACCATTATAAGTAATATCTTGGTTTAATGTACCTATCGTCCACGTTCCTGCACCACTTAATGTGCCACCTCCCTTAAGGTTACCAATAGTAACATTGTATTTACTACCAGAACTGTTTGGATTCGTACAACTAAACTCACAAGCAACATTCAAAGTTGCATTTTTCAATCCATTTGAGTTAGCAAAGTACAACACAGGAGTATAAGAACCTGTTTTATTGGCATTCACATTAATCGTACCGGTAAATGCACTCCAGTTACCTGTTATAATATTTCGGATATTACGAGCATAGAGGTTTAATGTTCCAGCTCCTGTCAGTTTGCCCTTATAATCACATCTTGAATCAAGATACCATGCAGATGTTGATTCTTCAGGAACCACCACATTAGCAGAGTTACTAGAATATGAATACATTCCATCAACATCATTCAACGTTGAATTGTTCAAGGTTATGTTTGTTGGAACACCATGCTTATCTCCAGTTTCCTGAATATGGACTGTACCACCATTCACAATAAGGTTTTCATAATCAGCTGTTGGAGCAAGTACAAGCGTACCAGCACCTTCTTTGGTTAATGAATATCCCTTTCCTTTAATCGAAGATCCTATCGTCATCGTGACACCCTCTCCTGTCTGTATTGTACCTCCATTTGTATTGAGAACAAAAGGATGATCTGTAGTGAAAGATGCAGAAGGAATTAAGGTTCCACCATTCAAATATATCGTATTGGTATATTTACCAAAGGCACCATAGTTTACACCATTAGCCTGTCCTAGACTATTAACTGTAATAGAACCGCCATAAATATTGGTTGAACCCGTAAATGTGTTGACATTATTGATATTCACATTAGCATTACCATTCTTGGTAATACTAGAAGTTCCGACTATACTATCGCCTGTTAAAGTATATTCCAGAGTAGTATTAGCAAAGGTTACTGATGCTGGTGAAACAGGCTCTTCAATCTTAACAGTTGCATTACTTGCACCATCACGGAAGATTACTTGATCACCTGAAACAAAGACGTCATCATCACCTGTACTTACATTCTTGAAGTTTTCCTTATCAGCTAATTGCCAGGTCGCATCTTTATCACCTGTCCACTCTACAGAAGTTGCATCACGAAGATCAGCAATAGTCAACTTAATTTCACCATTCTCATAAGAAAGAGAACCCTTGTGACCAGCCAAACCAGTAAGTTTAACATCACTCCATGAGGCACCTTGAATTTTACCTACTTTAGCTATAGTATAGGTACCAGCCTTCACCTCACCATTGAATGTAATATTGAAACGTGGAACCAAATACGCAGGACCAACTTTCCAATCCTTCTTTTCTAACTCAAGTACATTAGTCGTAATCATATCAGATGTACCATCGGCGAAGACATCGAAATCTATAATAGAACCGAAATTCAACTTCAAAGAATCGGTCTCAATAGTACCCTTGACCTCTTTTCCACCAGGACGAACAGTTGCACCATAGTCTGCCACAATACCATTTAAAAATTTACCTCCATTCGAATTCAGTGTAGTAAAACGATTCAACCAAACTCGACTGTTCTTCATCGTACCATCAAAATTTACAGTACCAGCCCAGACATCGGTATTACCAGTATAGGTCTGCTCTACATTAGGAAGGGTTAATTCGCCATCTCCCTGCTTAACAACGCAAGTACCGCCAGCAAAGGCTCCACCTTTTAAGGTATGCTTATAGGTAATATACTCAATAGCATCGTTATCATCATGGCCTTTTACCCATGACGGAGCGTTATCAAAGAAGATCGCTGGAGAAACACCTTCTGCCACAGTATATTCAGCATCAGCTGTTTCGTCAAGCAGAACCTGCTTACTATTATAAGCTGTAGAAATTGTACCACCTGCAGCAATAACTTCTTTACCCATCTTAGTAGCAGGAGGTGGGGCCACTGTAATACCTTCCATTTCACCTAAGAAATAACTCACAGCAGGTGGCTGGTTATAACCATTCATTTGCCAGACCATAGCATTACGATACTGTGGATCGTGAAGCAAAGTATAATTGCGCCATTGTGTAGGTATTGTAGTTGTCTCAATACGTAAATTATTATCTTTATCACGCATAGCGATTTCCTCGCGCCAGTCACCAAAGATATCACCTTGGAAACAAGGTGTAGCCTTAGTATCATTGTTAGTATAAGTATCGGCAAAAGTCTTGATAGCACCTTGACCATACTTATAAATAACACCCTGACCATTACGGGTGGCATTACCGTTAAAACTCTCATCACAGAGATCACCGTCCCAATAAGTTCGGAAATTCAAAGTTACACCACTACTACTGATACCTTCTACATGATTGTTAGTCACACAGCTAATTGGGGTATCATGACCACTAAAGCCAATCGCACCAGGTATGTCATTCGTAAAATTACCTGCCATAGAACGGCCATCATCGCTACCACCCGCCAAACGATAGTAAATCTTACTGGTAGTTGCATCACGATAGTTATTGGCAGGATTATCTTCATTACATGCATAGATTTCCAGACCAGGTACATATGGATTGTAATCACTTACATGTTCGGCATCTCCATGCCCAAGTCCTGTTGTGCTCAAACCCTTACCACTATCATCGATTACCATTGAACCGAAAACGATTTCGTCGCGGCCATCCATATCTACATCAGCTACGGCATAGTTGTGATAGCCCTGACCGTACCACTTAGAAGAAGCATCATTACAGTTCCAAGTCCAACGGGTAGTCAACTGATGGGTAGAAGGATCGACATCAAGAGCTATCATCTTATGACGAGTATAGATACCGCGAGCCAGGAAAATACTTGGTTTTTTTCCATCAAAATAAGGCGCACCAAAGAAGTTTTTTGTAGAACGGTGACCATAACCATCCCCCCAAGCAGCCTCAAGGCTAGTTTCATTAGCTTCTAGTCGCTTCAATGGGTAAGGGCTGACAGAGTAAGGCTTACCTGTCTGACCATTCATATAAACAAGATACTCATCTCCTTTGTGTACGAAATAAGCTGAAGTATTTATCGTATTATCATTACGCCAATTCACGGTTTTATCACCAATAACCTGTGTCGTACCATCAGCCATATGTATAACTGTACCATCAGCAGCACGCATTATAGCCTCAGCTTTACCGTCCATATCCCAATCATAAAGCGCTATATTTGTTTCATTATGTTGGAAATCGGTAAGATTAGGACCACAATCTATCCACCATAGTAAAGTACCATCTAATTTATAAACCTCGATACGATCAAAATCTTTTCCATCAGCAGGAAAACCTGCATTATGATCAACATCGTTCCATTCTTTGATGATAACTTCCATTTCGCCATCACCATCAACATCTGCAAAAGTTGCATCATTAGGTTCAAAATAATCAGTAATATCCGTTACACCATCATTAGAAATACGTTTAGCTTTAGGTATTACCAAATAGTCATTT
The DNA here is from genome assembly GCF_022024235.1 of Segatella baroniae B14. GTDB lineage: Bacteria > Bacteroidota > Bacteroidia > Bacteroidales > Bacteroidaceae > Prevotella > Prevotella bryantii. Next base: position 102,923 of record NZ_CP091799.1, on the reverse strand, counting down.
TGCCAAACTGGCACCGGTTTACTCTGTTCCTGCTCTACGCCATTTACAACAGCGGAAACCGTATACTTACTAGATTCGTTACCAGTTTCATCCGTAAAGTTAGAAACATACAAAGGAACTGTGTTTAACTTGATACCATCGCGATAAATATTATAAGCAACACCATAATATTCAGTTCCATAAATTCGCCAACTGACATACACCCCAGAGGTTGACTTTACTGCAATAAGACCACGATCAAGGGTATCCATAAAGCGTTGAGCCTGAACGCCCATCGTAGCAGACATCGCTAATAAAGCTGCTAGAAAAGTCTTTTTAATCATATTAATTAGGTTTTATACATTATTAGGTTCTGTATGCAAAATTACAAATAATAGAATTATTCATACCAAGAAATTTGATTTTTAACCCGAAATTTTGACAGGTATAAAAAAAGTCCTCTTCTCCATAGGGAGAAGAGGATTAAAAAGAATGTTATATAAAAAATTACCTAACAACAAATTTCTTTCCATTCTGAACGTAAACGCCAGCCTTCAAGTTATTTTTACTTACACGAACACCACTGATGGTATAGATAGGAGCATCTGCATTCAACTTATTCTCTTCAACAGAAACTTCACTAATTCCAGTAGCATTCTTCTTTGGACTCATAACTAAAATACGAGCAATTACATCAGAGATACGATAAAGAGCAATCTGATCATTTCCCTTCAAAACACTTGTTATAGGAGCATTATGAGCTGCTACATAATCATCAAGAGTAGCTACTACTGGATGCAAAGAGTTTGAACCATAGTTGCTCAAAGAAGAAACCAAAACGATATCATCAGAGGTAAGACCATTAACGGTTAAATACAAACTTGTAATCCATGAGCCTGATAAATCATCACCTTTTCTACCTTCGAGATTCAAACCAACACCTGGCCAAATATGAACATTAACAGAAGGGATAGCTGTGAAAGCTACTTTATCTACAAGAATTGAATCTGTCCACTCTGAAGATTTCTTGGTATACTGTATAATATCATTGTATGTTAGTTTGGTATAAGTAGTATTACCTGTTGTTTCATCAACTACTTCTGTACCTTCCTGGTTACCATAGAGACGGCCATAAGTAGCATAATTTCCTGTTACCTTACCATCTTCATTAAAGCCTACAGGAATAGTCATATGAGCAAAGTCATAATCAGCTGATTGAGCATATTCTACATCGTTAACAATAGTTGTCTTAGTTTCACCATAACCAAATGCCTTTGAAACCAATTCAAGAGTTCCCTTTGAAGGGACTTCAATAGAAGAACCTGTCTTCAAATCAGAACCTTTAAGAACATCACCACCATCAGAAGGTGTAAATGTATAGTCCACAAAAACTGTAGGCAAAAGTGGAGTTGAACTATTATCAACAGTCATTGTATAAGTTTTACCAAAACCTTCAGTAACGTTAGTTACTGATAAAGCAGCAGCAGGAAGGGCAATGATTTCGTTAGAAACCTCCTCAGAAATCTTTTCAGAAGTTGCACTACCAGAAGTTGTCCATGCAACTAATGTACCAGTAGCACACGCATCATTCACTAATTCCTCATTTTCCGGATTAAAATTTGGATTATTTGACCAAACATAATTACCATCACAGTCAGCAAATGATATAGGATCAAGTTCGTTTCCTTGGAAGCTCAAATGAAGAGTTTCACCCTTCAGGAATTGAATCTTGTAAATACGCTGCTGATTATTAATACCAGTTAGAGCCACAGAAGGGTTATTTGCGACATCCTCATCTACATAAGTACTAACTCTGATATTATCGAAAACCTGATTATGGTTAAAACGAGCACCGAGGAAATAAAGACCAGTCGCAATCATGCTTGTTCCCTCTGGAACAGTATAAGTATTAGACGCAACTGTCACTTCTTTAGCAGGATTCTCAATTTTCCAATCAACAGTACGAGCTATCGTATCAATATCAAGGGTAACTTTATAGAAAACACCTGAAGATAATGTAACTGTGTATGCAGAATCACCATTAATAGCAAAGACCTGATCACCGGTAGCAGCTAAAGCCTTACCACCACTAGCCTCAGGTATTTGTGTCAAGTCAAACAACCAGTTTGCACTATTAGCTCGAAAGTTATTATTTGGCTTTTTCGTACAATTGGTCTCATCACTCATGATGGTATACTCTGTCGTTGAATGGTTGTTACCCCAAGCAGTCGCACTCATGTCAAACGATACTGTATAACTAGCAACATTTTCACTCTTAATCAAGTCTGTACCCCAAAGCAAATGAGCAGAACGGTCATTACCACTTTGAGTGAACCGAATAAATTTACCAAACTGATCACCACTAATAGACAACCCTGCTGCTGCTGATGGAGATACCCATTGAGTAGAAGCAACATCTGTAGCCGCCTCAAAGTTCTGATTATACAGGACTTTAATACTCGCATTTGCACTCGTTGCAAAAGCAACAAGAGCTGTCAAGAAAAGATAAAATTTTCTCATAGATAACAAGTTTAAATTATTAAGTTTGTAAAAAGTATTAGACTAAGTATTGGCTAAGGTATAAAAACCTTAGCCAAACAATATGAAATCATGAGGTCGTTAACACATTAATACCCTGGATTCTGAACATAATTACAGTTCATGATATCCTTCTGAGGGAATGGGAAGAGATACCAAGCATCCTTCCAAGTACGTGTCTCAAGAGTACCTGGTGTATAAGTCAAACTACCATCTGTATTCTTGGTAATCGTCATTTTTTTGATAGTCTTCAAGTATTCTGGAGCTTCCTTCCATCTACGAAGATCAAAGAAGCGATGCCCCTCAAAAGCAAGTTCTACGAAACGTTCATTCTCATACTTCTTCTTGAATGCATCAAAATCCAAATTTGTAGCCAAATCAGGTTGACCAGCACGTTTACGAACCGTATTAATGGCTTGAGCTGCCGTCATCGACAAACCTGTAGGAGCAGTATAGCCGCTACCCGTGTAGTTAAGTGCAGCTTCTGCATAGTTCAAATAGAACTCTGCCAGACGGAATGTAATCCAAATATGATAGAAGCTACTTGCACCATTAGCCTTAATGATTGTACTCTGGTTAACGTATTTCTTCAAATAATAACTGGTTGGAGTACCATAGGTAACAGAAGAAGAATTTGCACCACCAACATATGTCTCCAATTCTTGATCAGGCCAAACTTCTCCGTTACGAGCCACAATAAGAGCAAGACGCTTATCACGATTAGCATATGGATTCTGAGGATCATAATTACTGCCCTCTTCATTTATAGCCTTACCGTTGGTCATTTCGAAAGCATCTACCAAGTTTTGCGTAGGGCAATTGCCACCACCTGCATTCTCAAGACCAATTGGGAAATTATATTTCTCAAAAGAGTTGCTGGCTGCTGTACGACGACCAAAGATAATTTCCTTCTGAGCATTAGCATCGCTCCAACTGTCGCTACCAAACATCTTAGCATAATCGTTAGATAATCCTTTGCCCTCATTTTTAGCTTCAACGATAACTTCATTACAACGTTTAGCTGCTTCAAGCCACAAATTCTTATCATTGTTAGTATTAAACAAAGGACTAGCATGGTACAAAGCAGCTCGTGCACGAAGAGCCATAACAGCCAATTTGTTAGCACGACCGGTCTCAGACTTTGTAGGATAACCAATAGCTGTATAGTCCTTAACAATACTATCTTGAATAGCTGCACATTCCGCATCAATAAACTGGAAAATAGAGTCAGATGATACCTGAGGAAGTGCATTGGCTTCGTCTGCATCCATATGCTTTGTTTTCAAAGGAATATTCTTATAACGACGAACCAATTCAAAATAGAAATAAGCACGAGCCCAACGAGCCTCATATGTATAGTTCTTATATTGGTTCATCTCCTCCTTATAATGCACATCAAGAAGGTATTCTGGGAAAGTCAAACCAGAGAAGTTATCAAGAACCAAATTACAATAACTGATACCATCCCAAGCTGTTGTCCAATAAGAGTTTTTTGAATTTGTAGCACTCCAAGCACCATTGTAGAAATCCTCTACAGCATTACCTGGATGTGAATATACAGATTCATCTGTCGCTGAACTCAACATTGCACCAGAATAATTACCAAAATCATAATCGATATCATTATAGATTTTGGTCATAAATCCTCCTACACGACCGAACATCTCCTGAATATATGCCTCATCATAGACATTATACTCTTCATAATTCATTTTGTCTGAGCATGAACTTAATGCAAGGAGTCCCGCAGCAGATGCCAAAAATATATTTCTAAGTTTCATAACTTTATTCAATTTATTATTAGAATGTAAGTGAAGCACCAACAACAAGACTGCGGTTCAACGGACTCGTTGCGCCATATGATTCTGCATCAACTGTCTTAATATGATCACAAGTAAATAAATCTACACCACGAACATACAGTTTAGCAGCATTTAAGAAACCTGTCTTGCTTAACAATTCCTTAGGGAAGTTATAATACACTTCTACATTGCGAAGCTTGAAGAAGCTACGATCACGCATCCAGAAAGAACTTGTCTGATAGTTATTAGCATTAGAGCTAGAACTTAAGCGAGGGAACTCTGCACTTGTATTAGATGGAGTCCAACGATTATCATAGACGTACTGAGAAAGAGTACGATTGCTGATTAAGCCCCAATAATAACCTGTTGTATTCAAAATAGCAGAATACTGTCCTACGCCCTGGAACATTGCATCAAAACCAAATCCTTTATACTCAGCACCAAGATGGAAAGTATAGTAAATTTCAGGAGCAGCGGTGCTATAACCTAATTTTACCTTATCATTATCATCAATCTTGTTATCACCGTTAACATCTTCATACTTGATATCACCAGGATGAACAGATGAATAAGTTTGGGTAGGACTATTTGCAATTTCCTCTTCACTTTGGAATAGACCAAGAGCCTTTAATCCCCAAATACTATTTAAAGGATAACCTGTTGTTACCAAATTATCATAAGCACGTGGCTCTTCTGCCTGATTATGAATCTTATTCTTATTCAAAGAGAAAGTTCCACCAACATTAAATTTAACCTGGCCAAATGTATGTGTATAATCAGCACTGGCTTCATAGCCCCAACTCTTTACAACACCCTGATTTACATAAGGTGCTGAAAAACCAATAATAGAGCCATAAGCACCTGAACCAGAAACCCAAATGTTATCACGATGCTGATAGTATAGATCCATTTGAATATTCAGACCTTTAAATAAGCTAGCATCAAAACCAAGATTAAACTTATCAGAAGTTTCATGATAAGGACTTATGGTTGCCATCTGACCCAAAGTTGTTCGACCGAAATCGGAATCATAACCAGAATTAAAAGGATATGTTACACCATCAGTAGAATAACTCTGTGTATAATAAGTCCATACATTATCGCCTGGAAGATAATCAGCATTGAGGTGACCATAAGACACACGAAGTTTCAAAAGATCAATCCACTTCGAATCTTTAACATTGTTCTCGTTACTGATAATCCAAGCACCACTTATTGTTGGTGAGAAAGACCACTTGGTTCCCGGTGCTAAACGACTAGAACCAGAAGCTACGAGAGCTAACTCTGCAATATAACGATTCTTGTATTCATAATGATTGAGCCAAGAAGCATTCTGACGATAAACGGTTGTATTTACTCCTGTAGCATTTTCATATTCATAATCCCAACGCAAAGAAGAATACCAATAATGATGATGCTCAAAACTACGTTCAAAATTTAAGCCTCCATTAAAAGTAAAACGCTTATGATATGAATTCGTATTAGCTTCCTGACTTTGTGTACCAGCTTGACCACCAGTAGTTAAACCTGTACCAACAGGACTGCCAGATTCCCAATCAATAGCGGTGTAATATGAATAAGGGAATGTTTTACTATGATTCTCATAAACAGTAGAATAAGTATCATAGCCAAATTTTAAAGTTGCACTTAAACCTTTCAAGAACATACCTAAATCTTGATCTAAGGTTACATCACCATATAATGCACGATTATGCAATTTATAATAAGCAGCACCAGCTGTATTCGCCACAGGATTATTGGTACCAGCCCATGTTACGCTACCACCCCAAAGATCAGTTTCTGCATTTTTAATTGGGAATGCAGCTGCTGGCAAAGCATATACCAAGCCCCAAAGATCGGTCTGGTTACCAGGACGAGACATTTCACTTAACATACCCAAGGCATTCACCTTCATCTTGGTCGTATTGGTCAAATCGACATCAAGATTTATACGAAGGTTACCACGTACGAATTTATCCTGAGTATTGTTACCATTATCATCCTTCGTGTTGTTGATGAATCCTTTATCAGAAAGCAAATTCACCATCGTATAATAACGGAAATTATTCGTTCCACCCGTGAACTCTGCACCTATTTTATTGGTTACACCATGATGACGGAACGTTTCATCTACCCAATTTACATTTGGATAGAGATTAGAATAAGTTCCATTTCGGAACGCTTCTATTTCCTGTCCTGTATATTTAGCAGAAGCACCCTCGTTAGCCAAAGCCTCATTCATTGCGCTCGCATATGTAGGTGCATCAATAAACTTAGGACGATCTATCTGGTAATTAAATAAATGGTCGTAAGTTACCTTAATTTCTTTAGAATTATACTTACCACGTTTTGTTGTTACCTGAATAGCACCATTAATACCCTTATAACCATAAAGAGCTGTTGCTGCTGCATCTTTCAAGATGGCTACACTCTCAACCTCAAGTGGATCTATAAAGGTAATATCACGCTCAATTCCATCAACCAATATTAAAGGATTGCTAGTACTTAATGACTGAAGTCCACGAACATAAAAAGTAGGATCAGCAGCATAATACAAACCTGCATTTTGCAAAGAGACAAGACCATTACCACCCTGACCTATAATAGAATTGCCGATGTTTTTGGCTGAACGCTTATTTACATCTTTATTCTCGATAACGGTAACTGCTGCCGTAGAATGCTTACGTGTAAAATTCTTGTTGGCTCCAACCTCAATAGTCTGATTAACAAATCGACTAGCAGAACTAACAGAATCATTTTGCGCTACTGCTGGTAAGACAGAACTTACCAGCAGAGAAATCGCATATATATTTTTCTTATTCATTGTGATTCAATTAACAATTGATAATAAACATATCAAAAAAATTACCATCCTGGATTCTGTACCAGACCATACTGCTTATTGATTTCTGACTGTGGGAAAGGCCACAAGAACCATTTAGTAACAGTCTGTGATGTTGGATTCTGACCCCATAATGCATGTTTACGATTTTGGATTTCAAACTTCTCATATTCAAAACGAGAAGGTTCAACCTCTCCTGCATCTTTATCTGCACCCATCCAAGGACCATATACTCTAACCCACTTACCGGCAGCATTCTTCTGCATACGATAAGTTATCAGACCATGCAGAGGTTTTGTCATCCAATCACCTCTCTTATAACGAATCATATCATAATAGTGATTGTTGCTCAAGCCTAACTCACAAGCGCGTTCGCGAAGGATTTCATTGATCAAATTATCCTTGTTTGAAGTCAAATTAAGAGTTGGATTACAACTAGCTAATGGATCCAAACCAACACGACTACGAACTATATCAACCTGATCAAGAGCAGATGTCAGATTACCTGTCTGTGCCAAACATTCAGCATACATCAGATACATTTCATCCAAACTCAAATATACCCACTGAGTATACTGACGAAGGTAGTCCTGATTCATATAATATTTGTTATCATCGTAACCTGTAGCATAACGTGAAGTTAAGGCCTCGGTCACCTTTACTTTACTGGTCTTATCATCATAAGAAGCGACATTATAAGCAGCATCATAGCCACCGACCCAAAGTTCATAAACATCACCATTAGATGTACCAGAAGTCCAGTCTAAAGACTTTTGCTGACCATTAACAATACACTCTTCATATAAACGAGGGTCGCGAGATGCAGTTTTTACAACACCACCACGAACAGCTTTGTACTTATAGAACATACGACCATTAACCCCTGTTAAACGTCCCTTAATAGAATCAGTTTTCCAATTAAATGGAGTACCATCGCTCCAAGGGAACATTTCTATATATTCCTGAGTAGGAAGACAGTTTTGGCGAGCAGGAGAATCATGCCATTGATGCCAAGTATAAGTACCAGACTTAAATGCATCTACACCACCAACACGAACAGAGTGAATAATCTCATGACTACCCTGATGTGCATAACCTTTACGATAGGCCTGACGATAACCATCCGGAGTTCTTGTACAACCGACATCTTCTGGTTGTGTCAATTTATACCAACCATGAGCGCTCAATTCTGCAAAGAAATCTTGACAAGCCTTAAGAGCTTTCTGCCAACGTGTTGCATCATAATTACCATACCATACCAAATGTTTCTGCTCAGCCTCTGAAGAACCACCATAATAACCCTGGTCTGCATTGAAGATTGGAGAAGCAGCGAAAGTCAAAATTTTAGCTTTCAAGGCCATAGCTCCAGCCTTAGTCCAACGGCCAATATTATTGGTAGAATCTGTCTCTGTAGTATTACCATCATAAGCCCAACGTAAACCACCAGACTGAATTGCCTCATCCAACAAACCTGTCATAAATTGTACTGTTGAATCTACAGTTGCACGTGGCAACTCATAGCTACCCTCGGTACCTGTATAAGCATGATCTACAATCGGAAGTCCACCATAAACAGAGAACAAATCAAAGTAACGTGCTGCTATCAGACATTTAGCCTGTGCTTCCATACTAGCCTTTTCAGCATCTGTCAAGCCTGGTACAGTAGGAAGATGCTCAATTAATTTCCAACCTGCACGAACAGCCTGCCATACATTATCATTACTATATGAGAACAATGGCGTTTGAGTAGCATCCAATGTTCCAGAATAATAAGCCTTATAAATAGTATTATTATCCCAATGCATTAACCAACAATCGGTAACCTGATCAAATTTACCAGTCCATGGACTAGCAGAATTACCACAATTATTATTATATGGTAATCCATAATACTGAAGTGCATATATGGAATTTAAGAACTGACCAGTATATTCTGCACTGTTAAAAACAGTATCCTCTGTTACCGTGTTACCAGCAGCCTTATCCAAGAAAGAATCACCAAAAGCAACTTTGTCGGTACAAGCAGTAAACATCGCAGTACCCAACAAAAGGCAAGTAACTCCTTTATATAATTTATTTAATTTCATAATTATCTTTATCGTTTAGAATCCAACCTTTACACCAAGTGTATATGTTCTCTGAAGTGGATAAGAAGGTGCATTAGAAGCACGAGTCTCAGGATCACCCCACTTATAAGGAGTAACTGTAAAGAGGTTGTAACCACTCAAAGAAACTTGTAACTGAGTTAAGCCCAAAGTCTTCATGAATGGGAATTTGAAATCATATGCAACCATCAAGGTCTTCAAACGCAAGTATTTAGCATCCTTTTCATATAATGTAGAAGTAGCATAGTTCTGAGCGGCATTTGTCCAAGTCGCACGTGGATATTCAGAACTCTGAGAAGGATTCTCTGCAGTCCAAGTGTTATCTACATGATACTGAAGCAAGCCACCTTCTGTTGTAGAAGAAGAACTATAGAATGGCTGACGGAACACATCACTAAGCATACGAGATACATTCCAAGCGCCTGTGAACTGAGCATTCAATGAAAGACCTTTCCACTGGAAACCGAAGTTCAAACCTGCAATATACTCAGGATCATCTGTATAACCATAATCACGGCTCATATCATTACCATCTATGATTCCATTTTTATCCAAATCTACATAAACAGCATCACCAGGTTCCAACGTATTTACCAACTGCTTAGGGAACGCAGAACCAAATTCCTTTTCATAATCAGTCTCAGCTCCTTCATAGTAGAATTTCCAGAACTTATACTGAGAACGAGCACCAATACGATGACCCTTAGAATACTGATATTCGTTATTCATAGGTGCCTCTCGAGCATCAATGACTTCATTCTGGTTATAAGAAAGATTTGCCTTTACCCAATAGCGGAATTCCTTGCCAATCTTATCATTCCAGTTTAAAGAAACTTCATAACCCCAAGATTTCGCTTCACCCAAGTTTGCACGAGGTGCAGTAAAACCTATGAAAGTAGGAACAGTACCATCAGAAACGAAGATATCCTTACGACGCTCCCTGAAATAATCAAATGTTGCACGAAGACGATCATTAAAGAAATTAACATCTACACCATAATCCTGCTTAAAGGCAGTTTCCCATGTAATATCTGGATTATGCTTTTGAGATTCGATAGCACCATACTTTGTTGTACCATTTTCTACACCAAAGTTGTAACCATATGCACCACCATCTTTACCTGTTCTATTGAACAAAGCTGTCTGGTTAGGTGTATATGGGTCTGCTGTATAGTAGAATCGATAAGCAGAACCCAACCAGTCATTACCAACAAGGCCCCATGATGCACGAAGTTTCAAGAAAGAAATCACTTTCTTTAAAGGCTTAAAGAATGGCTCGTCACTAGCTACCCATCCCACAGAACCTGCAGGGAAGAAACCATATCGCTTTTCTGGTGCAAAGTTTTCAGAACCATTATAACCTACGTTAAACTCAGCCATATAACGGTTATTCCAGTCGTAAGTAACACGACCAACCAAACCTACATAACCATGAGGAATATCAGAATAACTACCAGAAGGATAATAAGTCTTACTCTGATTATACAAAGCAAGAGCTCCGACGGTGTGCATACCAAAGGTACGATTATAATTAAAAGCGGTTTCAAAATACCAATCACGTGCCTTGCCACGACTTTCAGCATATGAAGGTTCTGTCGTATCACCATTCTTACGATAAAGATATGTAGAATTACCTTCAGCATCAAGCCCCTGATATACTGGGGTATAAGTAGCTACAGAAGCAGAGCCCTGCTTATAAACATCAAACTGGCTATTATATGAGCCCTTAACTCTCCAAGAAAGACCTTTTGTAATGAAATCCAATTTTTGAGTAAGTTGCAAGTCCATACTCAACTTATTCTTATTAGTGTTCATAAAACCAGAACCATAATAAGTCATAGCTGTACTTCCTACAAATGGAAGGACTTGACCGTCACTGTTATCTGCTGTTGATACAGTATTTACAATATAACGACCATCAACAATACCAGGACTTGAGAAAGGAGTCGCATAATAAATATTCTTTATCATACCAGATGAGCCCTGACCTGTATATGGTTTTTTAGCCTCATCTATCATACCAGAAAGATTCGCACTCAACGTAGTTGTTGGAGTGAGATCCAAGTCTATATTAGCACGATAGTTAAAGCGCTCATAACGATAATCATTATCATATGACTCATCAAACTGCTTGAACAAGCCACCAGTGGTATACATACCAGCACTGATGAAATAGCGGAGTTTCTTAGTACCACCAGAAATATTCACGTTACTCTGTGTCTGCAAAGTAACATCTTTCATAATGTAATCAGCCCACTTCATATTTGGGAAACGAATAGGATCGTCACCATTTTTGAAGTGATCAATAACAGACTGTGAAAAACGAGCTCCACTACCATCATTGGCTAACATTGCATTATAGAATGTGGCATAATCATAAGAAGAAGCTTGCTCTACCATTTTAGTAGGTGTCAGCGCTGAGAATGTTGTAGAAGCTGTAATTTTAGCTTTACCCTCCTGACCACGTTTGGTAGTAATCAAAACAACACCATTTGCACCACGTACACCGAACACAGCAGTAGCAGATGCATCTTTCAAGACCGTAATGCTTTCAATTTCATTAGGGTCTATATCGCTCATAGAACGTTCTACACCATCAACTTGAATCAATGGAGAAGAATTTTCCCATGAACCTTTACCACGAACGAAAATAGAAGCTGCATCACTACCAGGCTCACCGGAATACTGAACAGTTGTCACACCTGAAAGCTGACCCGCCAAAACATTATTAACAGAAGATATTGGAGTTTTTACCAAATCATCACCTTTGACAGATGACAAAGCACCTGTAACGGTCACTTTCTTCTGAACACCATAGGCTACAACTTCGACGCCTTTCAGATTTACAGCACCAGCAGATTTCAGCTGCACTTTTAAACCATTCTTTGCATCTACTGTTACATTATCATAACCAATTTAAGAGATTTGTAGTTTGGTACCTGGCTTTACATTCAATACAAAATTACCATCCAAGTCGGTTACTGTTCCTGTGCCCTTGGCACCAACTACCTTGATAGTAGCACCAATAACAGGCTCACCCATATCATCTACTACAGTACCCTTGATACTGTTAGCCTGCTGGGCAATCTGAACTGCAGCATTAGCTGTCTGCACTCCGTAAGGACTGAATGCTAAAGCCGAACATGCAACTACCGTTGGTAGAGCTGTTGTTTTTAATAGCTTTTTACTATTCATGTTATTAATTAGGTTGTTATATTATCTTTATTAGGTCCACATGTAACCAGCACAAGGTCTTTCGTGGCATATTTTGTTAAAATTAGGCCGTAGGTTGATGCGCAACCGATGGTATAATCTTATTAAGTATAGTTTATTACGATGGCAAAAGTACCTAAAATTGTATCTATACACCCGTAATTTTTGATTACAAGACTTTATTTTTTGATATTTAACATTTACAATGAGTACAAAAAAAAATCCCCTTCCAAAACTCACGTTCAAGAAGGGGAAAATACCTTTTTTATTATATATATCTAATTACCATCTGGCTTTATCGTCTCATAAATCGGACAAAGTGCCCAATGAAATGTTTTCCAATCATCTGGTTGGGCTGGATTATAATCTTTCCAATCATTTCTTAAATTATTAACAATTGGCAACTGAAGCTTTTTCATGCCCATCACAACCATTTTTGACACTTCATAAGCGCCATATTGATTGAAGTGTGTATTATCTGCCAATGCTGTTGTCTGACCAGGAAATGTATTTGCTGGATAATGAACCAAAGCTTTCGTACTATTGTCATAACCTAAAGTTTCGAAGAATGTACGAGTCATGTCATGAAGTTCTATTACAGGAACCTTTTCTCGAATAGCAACAGCACGCATCGCCTCCGGATAATTACTGTGTGTTTCTAAAATTTTAGTCTTACTTGTATCCCATGCACGACGCTGCGTTGGAGTAACAAAAATTATGGTTGCCCCTGCTTTGCGAGTCATATCTATAAATTTCTTCAATGCAAAGGAGAAATTATAATATGCGCCAGCACCGGGACCTTTTTCTTTCTGATCATTATGACCAAATTCACAAAGCACATAATCACCCTTCTTAATCATACTCATAATTTTATCAAGACGTTTCTGGGCGATAAAAGATGATGCCGTAAGTCCACTTTCCGCAAAGTTAGCAAAACATACCTGATCATCAAACCAGCGAGGAATCATCTGTCCCCAACTAGCCCAAGGCTCTTTGGCTTGATCGACAACAGTAGAGTTGCCACAAAGGAAAACTGTAGGTGCTATCGTATCACGCTCAACTCGTATCTCCCGAACAGCAGGAGCAGAACCATTAAACTCCAATGTCAGGCGATCATCCCAATGAAGATATTCTCTCTCCCTATCTTTTATAAGTACGCGTTCCTTATTATTAATATAAGGGCTGCGCTTATTGACCAAAAACGAGAATGTCTGATATTTACCTTTCTTCGTTACGCACTCTTCAAGAAAGAGACGACGACATTCCGCACGAACAACTGTAGATGCTGCACGCTTACTACTACCTAAAGTTACGGTAACACGATAATTACCATCCGGAACTTTTACAGAAAAAAAGAATGCTTTTTTAATATCTTTCTGTTCTGGTGCAGCTACAACATCATAGCCATATCCTGCTTGATCTGTATAATTAGGCTGACTTTTTGTCATATCAAACTGATATGTCTGAGCAGACACCCCTAATGCACTCAAAAGCAAGCCTGCTAATAACAATTTTATTTTCATGGTCCTTCCTATAATCATTACTTCACCTTTTCACCATTGATGACAACATTCTTTACCGTTGTATTGGTAATCATATTCTTATCGAATGAATTTTTCTCATCCTGAATATGGATATCCTTAAATGAAAAATCATTCAAGATGTATTTATCGCTAGTCCCTACATTAAAGAAATTACCACAATCCATTTTAATATTTTCTATCGCAATATTATTGCACTGACTTGTAGGCATATCCGGACGATTCTGCTTTTCATAGAACTGGGTCCAAGGACGAACAACTAAGAAGTTCTCACAATTACCAGTAATATTGCTTACTGTAACATACTCATAATGCTGAGGTGTATCAGGACGCATCTTTAACCAAAGCACACGATGTGCTTTATCAACCTTAATGTTACGAAGGATAACATTACGGTCGTGAACACTTTCACTTCCCAATGTCAGACAACCATGGACAATACCATAATGACAATTCTGAATCATGATACGATTGCAAGGACCATTCGTTGAATCAACATCAGCATAAGTACCCTTACCACCTTTTAATACTACGGCATCATCATTTACATTCATGAAACAGCCATTTATCAAAACATCATCGCATACATCGATATCAATAGCATCACTACTTGGTGCCTTTACACCCTCTGTCGGAGCATATATATAGCAATCTAAATAACGCACATGGTTGCTTCTATAGAGATGATTGGTCCAGAAAGGACTATTGATAAGATGCACATCCTGTACGGTTACATTCTTACAATTAGAAATATAAACAAGACGAGGACGCTGAGCATCTTTATTGGTGCACTGACGATTCCATTCGCGACGAATCCAAAATTCCTTCCAATAATGATAGCCATTACCATTAATTGTTCCCTTTCCGGCGATGGTAAATCCATCCAGACCATCGGCATTAACGATAGCCGTAAAATACTTACAGGTTTGCCCTTCGATACGAGTTTCTTGAATAGCAAAGTTCTCAATACGATCAGACCCCTTGAGCACACCACCTTCTTCTACATAAAGATGAGTACCCTTCTTAAAAAATAAACTACCCGTCTGAAAAGTTCCCTTAGGAACTACAACTACACCACCTCCCTGTTGAGAAGCCACATCTATAACTTTCTGTATAGCAGCAGTTTGCACTAGATTACTATCGCGAACAACACCATAGTCTGTAATCACATATTTCTTGCCCAACTGTGCTACATCAACCTTAGTGGTATCATTAAACCAAGAATCTATAGGAGTGCCATCAGGCCATAATTGTTTTTTTGCTTTGGCATTTACAGTCTGACAACCAGACCAGCCAGCTACAAATAATAAGGCTATTAATAAGATTTTTTTCATCGTTTAGAGTAAAAGTTATATGTCTGCAAAGATACAAAAAGATTTATCTGCCAATTTTTAGGATTTGGTAAAAAAACTCTGATTTTTGATAAAAACAATACATTTACTCCTATATGACAAAATATTTTTGCTATCTTTGCGGAACAAAACTTATCAAAAACGAAGTATGAAGGATTTCTTAAAAAATGTACTTGCCACTATCATAGGTATTTTTCTGTTTGGGTCTCTTATTGGATTTTTCGGCCTAATCAGCCTTATCGGTATGATTTCTTCGAAAAGCGCAGGAACTACTTTACAGGACAATTCCGTTTTGGTTCTTAAACTTCAGGGAATAATTAACGAACAGGCAAGCGATAACTTCATTGGACAGATTACAGGGCATCAAATCAACCAAATCGGTATGAACGAAATGATGTCAGCCATCAAAAAAGCCAAAAATGATAAGCATATTCAGGGTATCTATTTGGAGTCAGGCTTTTTGTCTGCAGACTGGGCTACCGTGCAAGAGATAAGAGGTGCATTACAAGATTTCCGTAAATCAGGTAAATGGATTATCGCTTATGGTGAACGCTTTAATCAGCCTACATACTATATCAGTACTGCTGCCAATAAGGTATACCTCAATCCTGAAGGTATGATTGACTGGCATGGTATAGCAGCTCAACCTGAATATTACAAAGACTTATTCGCAAAATTTGGGGTTCGTTTTCAAATTTTCAAAGTAGGAAAATATAAAAGCTATACCGAAACATTTACCGAAGACAAAATGAGTGACGCTAACCGTGAACAGATGAGTCGTATTATCAACGGTTTATGGTCTGAAGTGTGCACACAGGTTTCTCAGTCTCGTCACATCAGTACCAGCCAGCTTAACCAGTATGCTGATGAAATCGTTTCACTCGACGGAGGTAAATCATTACTTAAAAAGAATTTCGTAGATGGTCTTTTATATGCCGACGAAATAAAATCTGTAGTCAAAAAGCGACTCGGACTTGAAGACGATGACATGATTCATCAGGTGAGCGTTGCCGAAATGAACAAAGCTATTATCAACGAGGATAAGGGAGATAAAATCGCTCTATACTATTGTGAGGGTAGCATTATTGATAAGGCGAATTCATTGAATAACAATGAGCCACAGATTGTTGCGAGCAAAGTTTGCAAAGATTTGGAAGACATGGCCAATGATGACAGAATTAAAGCTGTAGTTCTCCGCATCAATTCCGGGGGTGGAGATGCTTATGCTTCAGAGCAAATTTGGCATTATGTCAAGAAGTTGAATGCCCAAAAGCCTGTAGTGGTATCAATGAGCGGCATGGCTGCTTCAGGAGCTTACTATATGAGCATGGGCGCACGATGGATTGTAGCTCAACCTACTACAGAAACTGGAAGTATTGGTATTTTTGCAGCCATTCCAGACTTTAGTGGACTGATGACACAAAAACTTGGCATTAAATTTGATGAGATAGGAACCAATAAGAATAGCACATTCTCAATGAATAACCCTATCCCTATGGCAAGACCATACAATGAAGATGAAGCCAAAGCGCTGCAGAGATATGTTGACAGAGGTTATGACTTATTCTGCCAACGCGTAGCGGATGGAAGAAAATTGTCTGTAAATCAAGTACATGAGGTAGCACAAGGGCATGTATTCTTAGGAACAGATGCCATCAAACTCAAACTGGTAGACCAATTAGGCAGTATGGATGATGCTATCCAAAAAGCGGCTTCATTTGCCAAACTGAAAAACTATTATACAGTAGACTATTCACAACCTACGAATTGGATAGACCAACTACTTGGTATAACAGAAGACAGCAACTCTTTAGATGAACAACTTCGTTTGGCATTAGGTGAATACTATACACCATTTATGATGTTACGAAACATCAAGCAACACGAAGTATTACAGGCACGCATTCCATATATACTAAACTTGTATTAATGAGAACAGAAGGAGATTTCATAAAAATCAATGATTGGCTCTTACCTCTATCTTGGATTTACGGTGCAGGGGTAAGATTCCGAAACTGGCTTTTTGATGTAGGCATCAAGAAGTCGAGAGCATTTGATATACCTGTCATCTCTGTAGGTAATATCACCGTAGGAGGGGCTGGTAAAACACCGCATGTAGAATATCTGATAAGATTATTGCAAGATGTAGCACAAGTTGCTATATTGAGTCGTGGCTATAAACGTAAAAGTCATGGTTATGTTTTGGCTGGTCCAAACACTGCCATGCCTGAAATTGGCGACGAACCTTACCAGATGCACCAGAAATTTCCAAATGCATTTGTTGCCGTTGACAAAGATAGATGCAGAGGCATCGATCATCTTTCCTTTGATGACGAAACACGCTCTACAGATGTCATCCTACTAGACGATGCCTTTCAGCATCGTTATGTTAAACCTGGCATCAATATCCTACTGATAGATTATCACAGACTGATTATTTACGACAAGTTATTACCTGCCGGCAGACTTCGTGAACCTCTAAGTGGTAAAAACAGAGCAGACTTGGTTATTATCACCAAATGTCCAAAAGACCTGAAACCTATGGAATTCAGAGTACTAACCAAAGCTATAGATCTGTTTCCATATCAACAGTTGTATTTTACGACACTAGATTACGACCCTCTCAACCCGATCTTCGATCAAGCAGAGAAAAAAGAGGTTGCACTTCAGGAATTACGCAATAAAAACGTACTTCTTCTGACCGGTATAGCTTCGCCTAAACAGATGATCATGGATCTGAGAACCTATCAACCCATCATCAAACCACTAACCTTTGGCGACCATCATCAGTTTACCAATAGAGACATTGAAAAAATCAATGAAACATTTGCAGCAATGTCATCACCTAAACTGATTATTACAACAGAAAAAGATGCTACACGCATCCAATGCCTCGAAGGTTTGAGTGAAGAAGTTAAAAAGAGCATTTACAGTCTGCCTATCAAAGTAAGATTTATGCTCAATGAAGAAGAATTTAATGAAAAAATAATAAGCTATGTACGAAAAAATTCAAGAAACAGCATCCTGGTTAAAAGAAAGGATGACCACAAGTCCAAAAACAGCAATCATTCTAGGAACGGGGCTGGGACAATTAGCTTCAGAAATAACTGACAGTTACGAGTTTTCGTATGCTGATATTCCAAACTTCCCAGTATCAACAGTAGAAGGACATGCTGGAAAATTGATTTTCGGTAAGTTAGGCGGTAAAGATATTGTCGCTATGGAGGGTCGTTTCCATTTTTATGAAGGCTATTCTATGAAGGAAGTTACTTTCCCAGAGCGAATCATGTACGAATTGGGTATCAAGACGCTTTTTGTATCTAATGCTTCTGGTGGTATGAATCCTTCATTCAAGATTGGCGACTTAATGATTATCAACGACCACATTAATTTCTTCCCAGAGCACCCACTCCATGGTCCAAACTTCCCTACAGGTCCTCGCTTCCCTGATATGCATGAAGCCTATGACCATCAGTTGATTAAATTGGCTGATGAGATTGCTCAAGAAAAAGGTATCGAAGTGAAACATGGCGTATATGTAGGTGTACAGGGACCTACCTTTGAGACCCCTGCCGAGTATCGCATGTACCGCATCCTTGGTGGTGATGCCGTTGGCATGAGTACTGTTCCAGAAGTCATTGTAGCTCGTCATTGTGGTATCAAAGTATTCGGAATTAGTGTAATCACAGACTTGGGAGGATTTGATGTTCCTGTAGAGGTTAGTCACGAAGAGGTTCAGAAGGCAGCCAACGAGGCTCAACCAAGAATGACTGAGATCTTCCGCGAAATCATTCGCCGGTCTGAATAATTATATGATTAAGAAATAAACTAGATGGAAATATCTAAATTAGGTGAGTTTGGTCTGATTAAGCGCCTCACAAAAGACATTGCTATCAAAAACGAGTCAACCGTATATGGTGTCGGCGATGATTGTGCCGTGATGCACTACCCAGACAAGGAAGTGCTGATGACTACAGATATGCTTATGGAGGGTATTCACTTCGACTTGACCTACATGGACTTGGAGCACTTAGGCTATAAGTCTGCCATGGTTAACTTAAGTGATATCTTTGCCATGAACGGAACGCCTCGCCAGCTCGTTGTAAGTCTTGCTGTAGATAAGCGCTTCAAAGTAGAAGATGTAGAAGCCTTCTATCGTGGTTTACGTGCAGCTTGCGATAAATGGAACGTTGATATCGTAGGTGGCGACACAACGTCATCTTATACAGGTCTTGCTATCAGCATTACTTGTATTGGCGATGCCCCAAAAGACGAAATCATATATCGAAACGGTGCTAAAGAAACCGATATCATCTGTGTCAGCGGAGACTTAGGAGCAAGCTACATGGGACTCCAACTTCTTGAACGCGAAAAGACCGTGTATTATGGTCAGATTAACGACTTTAACAAGAAACTGAAAGAGGCTAAGATTGCAGATGATAAAAATAAAGTAGCTGCTCTTGAAGCCAAAAGAAAAGAAGTATTTGATTTTCAACCAGATTTCTCAGGTAAAGAATATCTTTTGCAACGCCAGATTCAACCAGAAGCTCGTGGTGACATCAACCAAAAACTGAAGGAAGCAGGCATTCGCCCTACTTCTATGATGGATATTTCTGATGGTTTGAGTAGCGAACTGCTACACATTTGCAGCCAAAGCCACTGTGGATGCCGCATCTACGAAAAGAATCTGCCTATCGATTACCAAACAGCTGTGATGGCAGAAGAACTGAACATGAATGTCACTACTTGTGCACTGAATGGTGGCGAAGACTACGAATTAGTGTTCACAGTACCTATTGGTGATCACGAAAAGTTAGAAGGCATAGAAGGTATTCGTCAAATCGGCTATATTACAAAAGAAAACCTTGGTGCGATGCTGATTACACGCGACGATAAGGAATTTGAATTGAAAGCACAGGGGTGGAATCCTCTGTTTGATCAAAAAGACTAATCCAAGCGTTCTAGATGTTAACAAATATTAATGCATAGAACTTTTATGGATATTTTTTTGCGGGTTCAAAGTTTTTTACTACCTTTGCACCCGCAATTAAGCACGGTACCTTAGCTCAGGTGGTAGAGCAATGGACTGAAAATCCATGTGTCCTTGGTTCAACTCCAAGAGGTACCACTCCTCCTTTCATTAGGGCGGTTCTCTTATTACAAGAAGGCCGCCTTTTTTTATTTTTATATCATTACACTAAATTATCCCTAATATCCCTAAAATATCCAAAAGAATACTCGTTTGTTATTATTTTTACGTAAGTTTGTACACTGAATAAAGAAATATAAGCTATTATTTAACGTAGAAAACAAATGAGAAGAACTATTCTATTAGCACTTTCTTTGCTTTTTTCTCTTACAAGTGTATTTGCAGGAGATTACAGCAAGTATTACCAAAATTTACCTAAAGCAATGCCTGAAGTTACGGTTCCAACAATACCTGCAAATACCGTTTCAATACTTGATTGTGGTGGCAAAGGAGATGGTATTACCTCTAACACAGAAGCATTTCGCAAAGCAATAAGCAAATTAAGCAAACTAGGCGGTGGTCATTTGAATGTACCTGCTGGTATTTATCTTACAGGATTGATTTCTTTCAAGGATAATATCGACCTTCATTTGGAGAAAAATGCAATTATTGTTTTCTCTGAAGATAAGAAAGAATTTATTAAGGAAGAAAATGGTGTAAAAGATGACAAGGCTACACCTGGTATTAATGCCAGCAAGCGCAAGAATATTTCTATTACGGGTGAAGGTATCATCGACGGTAATGGAGAATGGTGGCGCCCTGTTAAACGAAGCAAGGTGAGCAACACCGAATGGAACGACTTCAAGGCTATGGGTGGAACTGAAAGTGCCAAAGGCGACTTATGGTATCCATTCAACCTGAAACATTTTGATAACATTGCTGCTACACCCGAAGCTCAGGAGAAAATGCGTACACACCTCATACGCCTGACTGATTGCGAAAATGTATTGATTCAAGGTGTTACAGTTGAAAATTCTCCAAAATTTCATATTGTACCACAACGCTGTAAGAATGTTATTATTGATGGCGTAACTGTACGTTGCCCATGGAATGCTCAGAATGGCGATGCTATCGATATCGGTAACTGTACCAATGTACTTATCGTGAATAACGTGATTGACGCGGGTGATGACGGTATCTGTATGAAAGGTGGTGCTGGTGCAAAAGCATTAGAATACGGTCCATGTCTGAACATCAACATACAAGATAATATCGTTTACCATGCTCACGGTGGTTTCGTTATCGGAAGTGAGTTCTCGGGTGGAATGAAGAATATCTACGTACACAATAATACTTTCTCTGGCACTGACACAGGACTTCGCTTCAAGAGTTCTGTTGGTCGTGGTGGTACTACAGAAGATATCTACATTAGCAATATCTACATGACTGACATCGATAATCAGGCCATTGTATTCGAGACAACCTATTTTGATAACCATGTTGGTGCTAAGAAAGGCGCTCAACCTACCAAAGTTGAGTTTGCACCTAACTTTACTGACATCCACATGAAAGATATCGTAGTAAGAGGTTGTAAAACAGGTATTGCTGCTCATGGCGAAAAAGGCATGATTCATGGTATTACCATCGAAAATGCAAACATTTTCTATCATGAAACCGCTCAGGATATTGATGCAAACAGTGATATCACATTGACAAATGTTAACTTTGTTACATTTGCCCAATAAACGAAACACACTTTATAGCACTTCGACGACATCATCGATGACGCGAAAGTGAATATCAAGACCCGCAAAAGGCATACCATAGACCTTCTGCGGGTCTTTTTGATATTGCGGGCGAGGGTCTTCAGCAAGAACCTCCTGTAATTGAGCTATCGTTTCATCTGTCCACCCCTTTTGCGTCAATAGACGTGCTTTAGTATTATCAGATAAAACAACCTTTAGCTTACACCATTTCCGCTCATCTACAAAACCACTTTGTGCCTCTGCATGACTATCAGCATAGGTCACATACGGCTTAATGTCATAAATCGGTGTACCGTCCATGAGATCAGCCCCAAGAACATGGATAACAGGACCACGATGACTTTCCCACTCCACATAATCGATTCTCACAGACGATAAACCTAAACCATTCGGACGAAAAGGACTTCTACTGGCAAAAACGCCTACTTTCTCATTACCCCCCAAACGAGGTGGGCGAACCATCAGGCTATTTGCAGCATGCTTATTCGCAGAAAACTGCCAAATAAGCCACAAATACTCAAATCCTTCTATTCCACGAATAGCATCAGGATTACGATATTGCGGTTCGAAGACGATTTCGCCTTTCAGTTCTTCTATAATACCACTTTGCTTAGGTATACCAAATTTAGAAGCAAAGGGAGAATGAAAAATTGCTACTGGTTGTATTTCCATGATGCAAAGGTAACAATTTTTATTGCAATAACCCCTCTACCTTATTGCTCAACATAATCAAAGTAAGCAAAATCGGCATATCCACTACCCTGCGCATACATACCAAGGGTGACACCCGTAAATCCACCGACGACTTCTGTACTTAACAAGGTGGAAGAAAGTTGACCTACATTTTTATAATGCATCCCCTTCTCTGCATAATCGAAATAATACTGATTATCACCCGAACGCACACGTAGTTTCAAATTGTAGGGATTGTCGATATGAGCAAAAACAATCTCATTATGAGGTAGATTCTTCACGACATACCGAAGTCCGACAGCATACTTACCATTCTTTTCTGCCTGCACAAAAAGATCATAATGCCCGTCATTAATCTGATAAACGGTTAGTCCACTTTCAAAACCCGTCTTACCATGAGGAGTTACCTGTGTTTCCAAAACGATTCGCTCAGCTTCCTGTCGAAGGCCAAGGAAAGTTGGACGGTTATTTTCTGTCAAACTACTCCATCCACCTTTCAACCGCAATTTACCCGACACAAACTGATAATTATCCCAAACAGGATTCTGCAGATACACCCATTGAGGCCCTAATTGACCAGACGAGAAAACTATTTTTCCAGTAGACTTTGTCCATTCGACAGCTGGCAATAGAGATGCCTGCATCAAAGTATCGATAGGTTGAAGATTATATACTATCGGCCATTGGCCCTCATCCCATTTCACAGGAGCGATACACGTTTCCCGACCTAAATGATGATAACTCCCCCCCATATTGCGATAAGCCAGGAATGTTATCCACCAACTACCATCAGGCGCCTGAACAAAATCACCATGTCCCGTGCCTTGAATCTGCATCAATTGCCCCTTCATATTACAATTAGTAAGAATAGGGTTAGCCGGATTACTCTCATAAGGTCCCGCTATATTTTTACTGCGTGCAATCGTGAGATGGTGTGCCAATTCCGTTCCACCTTCCGAAATAAGCAAATAATAATAACCATCTTTCTTATAAATATGAGGTCCTTCTGGATATCGGCCACCATCACCATGCCATATGGCCCTACTAGGTGTCAACTGTTTACCCGTTTTAGCATCGATCTCACACAGCATAATCGTATTGTCAGGGTTACTGACCATATAGCATTTTCCATGTTCAAAATAAAGTGACGGATCTATCCCCTGTTGCTCCAACCAGACAGGTTCACTCCAAGGCCCTTGCGGATTTTTTGCCGTTACCAAGAAATTTCCGCCATGTCCTATATTCGTCGTAATCATATAATAAACACCCTCATAATAGCGAAGTGTAGGAGCATAAATGCCTGTCCACGAATTAGCACCTTGCAACGGGAGTTGAGATTCACGATCAAGAACATTACCGATTTGTTGCCAGTGTATCAAGTCTTTACTGTGAAAAATAGGAACTCCCGGAAAATAATTAAAAGAAGAATTCACGAGATAAAAATCGCTTCCTACTCTACATATACTTGGATCAGGATGAAAACCAGGAATGATGGGATTACGAAACTCCTTGCTCTGTGCAAAAAGTGCCAAAACACAACAAACGAAAACAAAAAAAGTTGACAAACGCTTCATAGTAAACATGATTATCGGTTCTATCTGCAAAGATAATAAAAAATATCAAAAGCATTGTGGTATCAAAAAATTATGGTAACTTTGCATAAAACGCAAAAAGAAGGACAATCAATGAAAATCATCAAACCTCAATATGAAATATGGGAGCAGGCTCAGGGTGAAAATGCGATATATACCCAGATTGAGCGTGCTGGTAGAGTATGTTACAAAAGCGAAGAGCATACGACCGCAACGAGTGCTAAACCCTTTGTTGGTCGCATGATAGAGCACGAGCACTATGCTATGCTTGAACATGGTACGGTGTATCTCTGCGCTGACCATGGCGTACTAACCAGTAAATATGCTACCAACCCTTTCAGCAGACTGAACACCGTAAACGGTAAAGATTACATCACCACCAATATGCGTGTACTCGCTGAAAACAAATGGTTGGACGACCTGCAGTATTTCGAGGATTATAATAGTAATTTTGAGCGTCGTATCACCGTTCATTTCACTACTCAAGTAGCGATTACCCGCGAATTCAATCGCCATCGGGCAGACTCTATGGCGGAACAAAGTACACGCTATTGCAATTACAGCAAAAACAAGTTTGGTAATGAAATTTCGGTAAATCTACCAGAATGGGTAAAAAATGAACCCGATTTTGATAGTAATACCAATTACGATCAACATGATTTTGTAAATTTACTCCGCGATATGAGCGAAGGCAAAAGTTCAGAATGGAGCAAGTTCCAATTATGGCTTTTTGCCAATGAAGCTGCAGAGTATGCATACATGCATCTGATAGAATTAGGATGCAAGCCGCAAGAGGCTCGTGTCATACTTCCCCTCGACACCAATACAGAATTGGTACATACTGCATTTGTTAGTGACTGGAAACATTTCTTCGACTTGAGAGCTCTCGGTACAACTGGTGCGCCCCATCCTGACGCCAAGGCTATCGCACAGCCTCTCTACGAGGAATTCAAGACAAGAGGATACATTTTATGAGAGAAATCAAAACAGGCAAACCGCTAAGCGAACAAGAAAATGATTCGCTTCAAACTTATCTCTCTGAGATAGGAAAAGAAAATTTACTCTCCGAACAGGAAGAGCAGGAACTGTCTGCTAAAATACAAAATGGCGACGAAAGTGCTATAGAGAAATTGACGACAGCCAACCTGCGTTTTGTGGTTAGTATCGCCAAACGCTATCAAGATCGAGGGCTTGGTATCAATGATCTGATTAGTGAGGGTAATTTTGGTTTAATAAAAGCAGCACGAAAGTTTGATGCTGCTAAGGGGCAACGCTTTGTACAATATGCGGTGCATTTCATCCGGCAGGCAATCGAGAATGCGATACAGGAACAAAGTGGTATCTATACTTTACCACATAGCATGGATGATCCTGTGGAATTAAAGCAAAGCAAGGCATTCTCAGTTGATGCTCCTTTGGTACAAGGCAAAACTGCAAGTTTGCTTCACGTATTAAGCGATCCTAATGCTGTCATTCCTGACAAACCCTATCTTGATGATGTCTTACGCCAAGGCTTAATTCGTTCACTTAGCGTACTGAACGACAGAGAAAGAAGAGTGGTCAGTATGTTTTATGGTCTCAATGACCAGAATGCTGGTCTTACCTATGAGGAAATAGGCACACAATTGGGCTTGAAACGCGAACGTGTACGCGATATTCGCAAGAAAGCTGAACGAAAGATGAAGAAATATACAAAGAATGATCAATTGAAATCATACCTTAAATAAGGTAATAGAAGTATGTTTTTCCAAAAGAGCCGTTAGCGTATTTATATGAAGCTAACGGCTCTTTTGTTGTTTTATGGCATTGGAAGAAGTCCTTCCCATCTGACATCCCATTCTTTTGGAAATCCTGGATTCTTGCTTTGATTACCATCCCAACCGGCACACATCAAGGCAACTGTTGTCAAGAGCCCACCATTACCAGGAAGATACACACGTAACCGATCATCTTGATAATTATGCCCGCTCACTAAATAAGTATTGGTACGTTGAGGTAACAACAGCGCATTTACAGCAGCTTCCGGGTCACCCAGGCGAGTAGCACACATCGCTGTCATTGGGAAATCCCACCCCCAGGTTTTATTCCAGTTCCAATTTTTAATCACCCAATCAAAAGTATGTCGCATGATATTTTTATCCACCAATTTGTTATCGGGCAAAATACCTAATGCCCCCAGCACGGCCATATGGTCTGAAGTACATCTGATATCCTGATAGGTCTCTACTGCAGATTCTGCAGCCAGATATAAGCTATCAGCATTCGCAGCCAAAGGAGATAACTTTTCTACGAGTACATCCCATTTCTCTTTTCGAGGCAATCCACGGCGTTCACGCCATTTTTGGGCAACCTGAATGGCATAATGCCAATAAGACAACTCAAAAGGAGGATTGTAGGTCACCTCTGCTTTCAAGGTTTCCTGAGCAGGTATACAACCTTTTAATATATAACGATCGTTGGTCTGATCATACGTCGCAAACGAATACATAAAATCTGCCGTCTGATCAATAAGTTCACCATACTTATCCAATAGCAACTGAGATGGATGAGCACGATACAACAACTCAGCCAAATAAATAAGATGAGGTTGCTGCCATATCAGATAAGAACCGACATTAGATGGAGCCTCTGCGCCAGAAGGATCGGTCATTTTCATCCATCGTATTCCATCAAAACCTTGTCGCTTAGCTATATCGCGCGCTACAGGCGCAACCTTCTGATACCAACTTAACGGGCGATCGAGTAACTCAGAATGTCCCCATAAGGCAAACTGAGCTAAATGCCACCAGGTCATCTCCAAATGAAATTTCCCAAACCATGAATTATAAGTAAGTCCGGTTTCTTGTGGTGGTGTAGTACCCGCATCATTGACAGCCAATAAATATTGCGAAAGAACCACACGTCGTTCTAATTCCTTCGCTCTATTATCTTTAACATGAGAGAAATCAACAATACCCCCACTCTTCCAATACCCCTGCCAATAATGAGCAGAAGCCTGACTGGTGGATTTAAAATCAGCAAGATGTATAGTGAACTTATCGGGAAGATTCTGACGATATTCCACAGAAAACTCTAATTCATTCGCACGTGACTGAAGAACAAAGACATGCTCTGCTTTTTTCTGTAAATCCGCCTTACCTTTCCAACTGACGATAACATAATATACCGTAGCATCCAACTGATGCTGAAGAACAACAGCATGGTCATACCGCGCAACGATAGTTGTCGTATGCTTATCATTAGCCTTCCAATCACAAGCATCATCACTGTGTCCACCCGTAGGATAAGGAAACCGAAGACGAACAGAAGGCTTTACCGTAGACCTTACCACAGAAGCGATACGATCTGCTTCTGGAGAGCATACCGTCTGAACTTCATATTTATTTCCGCCATAGTAAAAAGAGCTATGGATTACTCCGTTCCACATATCTAATGATTCACGAATCTGACGAACCTGTTGGATATCCGCTAAATTTAATCCAACCGTTCCCAAATGAAGTCGATGTGCATTTTTACGATACCACTCACTCGCATCATGCTGTCGCCCCTTCGTTTTAAATTGCGCCGCATAGTACTCAAGGTGTCCACGTCCGAAGTCTTTAGCCACAAGCGCCTCTTCAACTCTCAGGTCATCCGGATTAGCGAAAGTATGCCATCCCCAGTCGCTCATCGTTCCCAGAGGCACCCCATGCGAATAGTACTCAGGAAAAGTTTGCAGTCCCGTACCATCTACCGTCATCGCAAAACCGCCATTGCCTACAGAAAGAGACTGAAGAGAATCCATAGAAGTTACCCAAGGGTTATTCCGGGTAACCACAGCATGACGATCAATTTTCGCCCAAAGGGGCGAATGAAATAACAATGAGCAAAAAGCAAGACTCAGTATATGAACTTTGAAATGTTTAGACATGTGAATATTAGGTATTAAATATTTGCGTTAGCTTCGCAAAGATAACAAATCAAGCTGGAATAAGAAAACAAACACACACATATTTTAAGTGAACAAAAATAAAATCACATTTCATATAGAAACAAGGCTATAATTCATAAAATATAGCTACCTTTGCAGTCGATTACGAGAAAGTTAATTTCTATATTACAAACATAACTAACGAGGTATCAATAGCAATTCCTCAATTAAAAAAAATGATTATGAGTACACAATGGAGAGGTTTCAAAGGAAACAAGTGGAAGAATGAAGTGAATGTTCGCGATTTCATTCAGCACAACTACACCAGTTATGACGGTGACGAAAGTTTCCTCGCAGGACCTACTCAAGCAACAGAGACACTTTGGGGTAAACTTCAGGAGCTTCAGAAAGAAGAGCGTGCTAAAGGCGGCGTTCTTGATATGGAGACAGAAGTAGTATCAAGTTTAACAGCTTACGGACCAGCTTACATCGATGAAAAAACTAAGGATTTAGAAAAAGTTGTCGGTCTCCAGACAGACAAGCCACTCAAGCGCGCATTTATGCCTTACGGTGGTATTAAGATGGCAGCACAGGCTTGTACTACTTACGGTTACGAACCATCAGAAAAACTTACAGAAATTTTCACTAAATATTGCAAGACTCACAATGACGGTGTGTTCGACAGTTACACACCAGAAATGCGTTTGGTTCGCCATGCCCATATTCTTACAGGTCTTCCTGACACTTATGGCCGTGGTCGTATCGTAGGTGACTATCGTCGTGTAGCTCTTTACGGTATCGATTATCTGATAGAAGAGAAGAAGAAAGACCTCGCTAACATGGGCGACCGTGAAATGATTGACGATGTTATTCGTCTTCGCGAAGAGGTTTCTATGCAGATTCGTGCCCTCAAGGGTTTGAAGGAAATGGCTGCAACCTATGGTTTTGATATTTCTCAGCCTGCTACAAATGCTATTGAAGCTGTTCAGTGGTTGTATTTCGGCTACCTGGGTGCTGTTAAGACTCAGAATGGTGCAGCGATGTCTGTTGGTCGTGTTTCTACATTCCTTGATATCTATATCACTCGTGATCTCAACGAGGGTACACTGACAGAGGAAGAAGCACAGGAGCTCATCGACCACTTGGTTATGAAGTTCCGCATGGTGAAATTCGCTCGTATCCCTTCTTATAATGAGTTATTCTCTGGCGACCCTGTTTGGGCTACTCTCGAAGTTGGTGGTATTGGTCAGGATGGCCGTTCTATGGTTACCAAGAACGACTTCCGTTTCCTCCACACATTAGAGAATATGGGTCCTTCACCAGAACCTAACTTGACAGTACTTTATAGTTCTCGTCTTCCTAAGAATTTCAAGCACTATGCTGCGATGATTTCTGTAAAGACAAGTTCTATTCAGTATGAGAATGATGATGTAATGCGCCCAATATGGGGTGATGACTATAGCATCTGCTGCTGTGTATCTGCTACACAGACCGGTAAAGAGATGCAGTTCTTCGGTGCTCGCGCCAACCTGGCTAAATGTCTTACATACGCTATCAGCGGTGGTGTAGACTCAAAGACTCGTCAGCAGGTAGGTCCTGCTTATCGTCCTATCGAGGGTGATGTAGTAACTTATGAGGACTTCTTGCCTAAGTTCATGGATATGATGGAATGGTTGGCTGCTGTATATGTGAAGACATTGAACTTGATTCACTACATGCATGACAAATACTTCTATGAAGCAGCAGAGATGGCACTCATCGATACAGATGTTCGTCGTACTTTCGCTACAGGTATTGCCGGTTTCTCTCATGTAGTCGACTCTATCAGCGCTATCAAGTATGCTAAGGTTAACATCATTCGTGACGAGACTGGTTTCCCTCTCGAATTTAAGACAGAAGGCGACTTCCCTCGCTATGGTAACGATGATGAGCGTGCAGACGAGATCGCAGTTTGGTTGCTGAAGACCTTCATCACGATGATTAAGAAGCATCATACTTATCGTAACTCTGAGCCTACAACAAGTATTCTTACCATCACATCAAATGTTGTTTATGGTAAGTACACCAGTAACATGCC
Organism: Segatella baroniae B14; assembly: GCF_022024235.1. GTDB lineage: Bacteria > Bacteroidota > Bacteroidia > Bacteroidales > Bacteroidaceae > Prevotella > Prevotella bryantii. Next base: position 72,544 of record NZ_CP091799.1, on the reverse strand, counting down.
TGATGGTCGCAAGGCTGGTACTCCATTGGCTCCAGGTGCTAACCCAAGTTACGGTGCTGAGCAAAATGGCTTGCTCGCTTCTTTGAACTCTGTAGCGAAGTTGCCTTATGAGTATGCACTCGATGGTATCTCTAATACACAGACCATTAACCCTGATGCACTCGGTCATGATGATGAAGAGCGTGCTAATACTTTGGTAGGTGTTATGGACGGTTACTTTAATCAGGGTTCTCACCACTTGAATGTTAACGTATTCGGTGTTGATAAGTTGAAAGATGCTATGGAGCATCCAGAGAAACCTGAGTATGCTAACTTCACCATCCGTGTCAGCGGTTATGCAGTGAAGTTCATCGACCTGACTCGCGAGCAGCAGCTCGATGTTATCGCTCGTCAGGCTCACGAAAGACTCTAATATAATAGAACAACATAGAAGTCCGGAGTTACTGACAAGATTCAGTCTCCGGACTTTTTTCATTGATAAACTTGTAAGGAGGAAAGATTATGAATTTAGGATATGTACATTCTATCGAAAGTTTCGGCTCTGTAGATGGTCCTGGTATACGTTTCATCGCATTCTTAAAAGGCTGCCCTATGCGGTGTCAGTTTTGCCATAATCCAGACACCTGGAAATTAGACAAGACCAACGAGACTACAGCAGACGATTTGCTTGACAAGGCAGAACGCTATCGCACCTATTGGGGAGAAAAAGGAGGTATCACGGTGAGCGGTGGCGAGGCTTTGATGCAGATCGATTTTCTTCTCGAACTTTTTGAGAAAGCTCATCAGCGCGGTATCAATACTTGTCTGGATACTTCTGCACAACCGTTTACTCGCCATGGTGCATGGTTTGAAAAATTCGAAAAGTTAATGGCAGTTACCGACACCATCCTTTTGGATATCAAGCATATCAATAGCGAGGAGCATAAAAAGTTAACCCGATGGGGAAATGAAAATATCCTGGACTGTGCACGCTATCTTTCTGATATCAACAAACCCGTCTGGATTCGCCACGTGCTCATCCCAAGCATCACTGATAATGATAGGTATCTACAAGAACTCGCCGAATTTCTAAAGACACTAAAGAATATCGAGCGCATTGATGTACTGCCCTATCATACACTGGGTGTTTTCAAGTATGAAAAGCTAGGTATAGATTACCCATTAGAAGGCATACCGACACCTACACCAGAGCGAATAGAAAATGCTAAAAACATTCTGGCCCAAGTACCGCTCAAAGAAAGAGCATGATAGCAAAAAATTCTAAAACCACATAGATGATGAAGATGAAAAAGACAATAAGATTAAAAGCCATCCGCATGACTCTCATCGCCATGGCACTTTTCACCACAAGCGAATTCGCATGTGCACAACAAAATCAATCTTTTACAGTACGTATTAAAGGTATGCGTTGTGATGACTGTGCCCATAAAGTCATGGACAAACTGACCAAAATTAACGGAGTAGACGATATTCAATTCAATCTGGAGAGACGCACAGCTACCATCAGCTATAATCCAGAGGTGACTTGTGAAGATTCTATTAAGAAACCACTTATTGGTACTCGGTATAACCCAACTTCCTATAGCGCCAGCGATATCATTATGCGAGGTTATGGCCAACACATGGAAATCGTAACCGAAGCAGATGCACAAAAGGCTATTCGTGCGCTCCAAGGATTAACGGGTATCGACTCGTTGGCACCACATCTTGACAAACATTATCTCTTTATCCGATACGATGCTAACCGAACAGACAAGGCTACGATTCGTAGAGCTTTAATCGACAGTGGCTTTACACCTACGAACTATTACAATAGTTCTAAAATCAAGTTTGCTCTCTATCAATTACCTGCAGAACAGGCTACTTCTGCTACAGAAGAAAATGTACTCACCATCAATGGAGTGGATGATGCAACCATCAATGTCAAAAAACAAACACTTGCTATCACATACTTCATAGATCAAATCGGAACCACCACTGAAAAATTAGAAAAAGATCTCCAAGTACTTGGGCTAACTTTTCAAAGGATACCATAAATTAAGTAAGCCATATCACAAGCACAAAAAAAAGGATAGGCCAGGGATTCTCCCTCACCTATCCTTTTTTTATTTAAAAACGATTATCTGCGATACCTACAAGTAGGTAAATTCAAACTATAACTGTTAAAAGAATAAAGAATTAACATATTAATGTTGCTTTTTAAAGAAATTTATTGGTATATTTGTCACAAAGATTAAAATTAGTAAAAAAACGAATCATGATTTTCTACACAAGTAATTACAAGAGACTATCACTAGTTTTTTGTCTTCTATTGATTTCGCTCATTACATTTGCGCAGAAAAATGAAGGGAAATATCGGATAGGTGTGACGGTAACAGACAAGAACACCCATGAGTCTATTATTATGGCCACACTGAAGTTAGAACCGCTGCAAGCAACATCCGTCACAGATGCTGATGGTAAGGCCTCGCTTGACAAAGTGCCCGACGGTATATATACTCTTCTCGTATCTTACGTAGGCTATGAAGAGTCTAAAACGATTGTTAAAGTGAACAAAGATATGAATCTTCATATTCGGCTTACACCAACTTCACTTGCACTTCAAGAGGTCGTTGTAACCGCTCAACAAAAGTCTTCAGGTGCCTCTACAACCTCTGTTGTAAACCGTCAGGCCATAGATCACTTGCAAGCTGCCTCACTTGCCGACATCATGCAACTTCTACCTGGACAAAAGATGGGGAACACCGATCTTACGTCTCAAACAAATTTGCAGTTGCGTACCTTAACCAATAACAATACGAGTGCCTTTGGTAGTCAGATTGTGATTGATGGTGTACCGATATCGAACAATGGTGCGCTCACCCAGGGACAGTTCTCCAGTTCTGCCTTTGTTGGTACAGACTTGCGCCAGGTTGCTGCTGACAATATCGATCAGGTGGAAATCATTCGAGGTATTCCTTCTGCAGAATATGGTGATTTGACCAGCGGACTTGTAGTGGTTCATTCTAAAGTCGGTGTTACTCCATGGCAGTTTAAGACTAAGATTAATCCAGAAATGACAAACGTATCGTTAGGCAAAGGATTTAACCTCAACAAAGCTGGCATTTTCAATTTTAATGCAGACTATGCCAAGGCTTGGGGTGATCCACGTCAGAAGACTCGTTCTTTCAGTCGATATAATATCCATTTAGGCTATGGCTACGATATCAATCGTGACTGGCATACTGATACCAAATTCCGATTCATGTATGCTAAAGATTGGACAGGCAATGATCCTGACGCCATAGATGACGGTACTTATTCTAAAAACAAGAATGTCAATATCGGGTTCACCCATAATGGCCGCATCAATGTAAACAAACTTCTGATGCGCTCTCTTTCATATACTTTTGGTGTAAGCATGGGTTGGAACGATAATATCAATGCGAGTTACGTTACCAATTCTACAGGCTTGCTCCCTATCATTACAGCAACCACTTCTGGTTACTACAGTGTGCCCTGGGTTACCACTTCTTATCTAGCACAAGGCAATACAGAGAGTCGTCCTGGAAACATCTATGCCAAGATTAATGATTCGTTCTACTTAACCTGGGGCAAAACTCGTCAGACCTTTAAGGTCGGCATCGATTATCATTACGATTGGAACAATGGTAAGGGCTACTATAACAGCAATGACAGTTTGCCATATCGCCCGAATTCCAATGGCCGACCACGTGCCTTCTCTGATATACCAGGCCTCCACCAGTTCTCTGCTTATGCAGAAGACAACTTCAACTGGGATATCAACCGTGTCAACAAACTCAAGATAAACTTTGGTTTGCGCCTTACCAGTTTACAGCCATTCTCAGACCTTGCCACAACGGCCCTAAGTCCTCGTCTGAACATAGCTTTTTCTGCTACCAAATGGCTCGACATCCGTGCTGGTATCGGTATGAATAGCAAAACACCAGGTCTAAACTATCTCTATCCTGATAAGAAATACGATGACCGTGTATCACTCAACTATATGCCGCAGAATGATCCTTCAAGCCAACAGCTTATCTATCATACAGAGGTATACGATGTACAGCGAAGCAAAGATTTGAAGAATGCGACAACAACCAAAGTGGAAGCAGGTGTAGATGTAAAACTACCTTGGGGCGGACGCATCAGTGTACTGGCTTACCAAGACAGAACTCCTAACGGATTTGGTAACGCTACGGAGTATTATACATACAGCTACAATCTCTATACCTATGGTTCAGATGAACCAACTCGTACCTTCCTTGCCTATATGACAACCGGTAAGATTGGCAACACAAACAGTACTGTGAACAAAGGTATAGAATTTGATATGGACTTCGGTGAAATCAAACCTATTCACACCCGATTCGCTTTCAGCGGTGCTTGGTCACAAACGAAGACTTGGAGTACTGATGCGGTCATCGAGTCAGTGAAGAGTTCACTACTTACTGCAGAACAACAGACCTATAATCTGACTCCATTCAAGGTAGTATATCCATCAGGTCTTGATTTCAGCAAATACCGTCAGTTCGTCAATACCTTACGCATCATCACCAATATACCAACTCTCAAAATGGTGGCATCGTTTACCGGACAGGTATATTGGCACAACTGGAATCAAAGCTATATTGCCGATAAAGATCCTATCGGATGGATTGATTCTAATCTGCAGTATCACGAGATAACATCGGATATGACTCAGATTGAAGGTATCAATATTAGTGATCTGTCTAAGACCTATACCGACAGTAATCCTGTTTCTAATCCGATTACATGGAATTTATCAGCCCGCCTGACCAAGGAACTTGGCAAGATTGGCGGTTTCTCACTCTATGTGAATAATTGTCTCTACCATGAGCCTTATCTGAAGAGTAGCACCACCACAACGCTCACCCAGCGCAATACGGGTACTTTCAGTTTTGGAGCAGAACTTTATTTCAACTTGTAAGAACTTGACAATAATGATGATGAAAAATATATTCAAGATATTTGTAAGTTTGTTACTGTTCACCTCATGCGTGAACTATAATGATGCAACCCAAGAGACAACGGTGAACATTCAACTCTTACAACCTACCGATTACGAAACGACCGTAGACCTGACCGGTAAAACCGTTACGGCTACACGAGGAACTGTAACCCTAACCTCAAAGACGGATGCCAATGGCATCGCCACTTTCACAGGCATCGCACCAGACGAATACTCCTTCTCTACTTCATGGGCACTCTCCCAAAAGGAGACTCTCTCTGGCAGTATCAGCACGACCATGATTACAGGCGAGACTACACTTGATATGCCAACACAGGTAGCCATAAACCGAGACTTGGTTATCGGCAAGATATACTTTGCCGGTTCAAAAGATAACAACAATAAGAATTACGTGGCTGGTAAATTCATAGAACTCTTCAACCAAAGCGATGATAGCATAGACGTATCTGGCCTATATCTCGGTATTGTAGAATCAGAGTCTACCCCAGCCTATACACAAGAAAACTTAAAAACAGCATACAACGACAGTGTGGTTCTGCTTAAACAGATTTATCGTATTCCGGTAAATGCCAATAAGAAAGTAGCACCAGGAGGTACGATACTCATTGTAAATAGTGCAATAGATCACACGACTAATAACTCGATGGATCATAATCTGCTCGATGCCGATTTCGAAGTAAAAGATGTACAAGGTAAGTATCAGAATAACCCCGAGACACCAGCTATGGAGGTTATTTACAACATCTATACCGGTACATCGATTATGAATATGCTACAAAATGGTCTGGGCAGCTATATTATTTTCCGCACCGACGAAGACCCTACCTCATGGCCAAAAACCTATAAGTATGGTAAGACCTCGGGTAATGAATGGATTGTAGCACCTACCCGCTATATTCTCGATGGCGTAGAAAGTATGCGTAACAGCACCAAGGGATTTGATCTCACGACCAAACGTCTATGGGATTATATCGATGCCGGATATACATATATCCAGTCGACTACCGGATATTCGGGCGAAATCATTTATCGTAAAACTTCCAAGACACTGAATGGTCACAAAATCCTTGTGGATACCAATAACTCTTCTAACGATTTCCAAGTATCAAAAACAATCGGAACACGCAACTATGATGAATAAAAAGATATATACCCTGACTTTTGCGCTACTTGCAAGCGCAACAAGTATGGCTCAGAATAATCTGACAGACGAAGGCCAGTATAGATATTATGACGCCACACAACTGTGGCGAAATACAGACAATGCCGCTTCGCTAACCCTCGATTCTACAAGCAATCGTGGTAAGGCCGAATTCTATATGAGTCACGTATCAGGAACTTATCATCGAGTACAAGAAGGTAATCAGACTAATACCTTGCAATTTTACACGGAGCGATACCAGAAAATAGGCAACTATCTCTATGGTTATGGCAAGTTCGACTTTAATATGGGAAGAACAAAGCAAAGAGCCTGGAGCGATGTTATGCGTACTTACTTCAGCAACCCTTTCCTAGTGGGATCCGACAAAGCTGGTAAATACGACTTTCAGAACTTCAATTTATCAGCTCATGTAGGAACCATAGATTTCAACGGATGGCGATTCGGTATGTCTCTCGACTATAATTTGGGCGACTTGAGCCGACTTCGCGACCCTCGTTCACGTTCACGTAAACTTGAATACCAGCTTACGCCATCTGTATCTTACACTATCGGCAACCACACACTGGGGGTAAGTGGTTATTACAATCGTTATAAGGAATCTCAACCATCCTTAACTACCGTACAAGAAGATCCAAGTCTGTATTACTATCAGATGACAGGTCTTGAGGCTGCTACAGGTACGCTTAAAGGATGGACGGGCTATAGCCGTGAATACGTAAACGACAAGTTTGGTGGCGAACTGAGTTATGGTTTTCGCAGCAACAGTTATACGCAGGTCACCTCAGTAAGTATCTCCCGTGGTGCCGAATCTATCTTTGAACAATATAAGCGCGAACCTGGTAAATATTATGAATACAATTACAAGGTAAACACCCAACATCGCATATACCGTACCCAAACTATACACCAAATCGATGCACAGGCTGTTTTCTCTCAAGACTATGCAGATGAATATCGCCCAAAGTTGATCATTACTATCGATAGTATACATGGCTATACTTCTAATCAATATATCAACCAGTTTACCTACAAAAAGCGTTATCAGTTAAAAAGTGCTGACGTAAGTCTTCACTATCGTGCCAACAGGCTTGAAGGAAACAGCATAAAAAGCTATATCGGTTTGCAAGCAGGCTTTACCTCTATCAACCAAAAACATCTACTGCCAACCAGTACTTTCAAGTATCAATCAACAGACCTACTTGCCGAATATGGTATTGCCCTTCTGTCCAACCATCAGTTATGGATAGACGCACAGGCAGGTTATCACTTTAGTAACCAAGCAAAACTGAATTTAGCCGATGCTACTGGTACATATGCACAAAGCGTACTGATACAAGATTTAGCCTATTATGGAGCCCATTACTTCAAGGGTAAACTACAGATAACCTGGCAGATGCCTATTACTATCAAAGGCTATCGCAGCATATGGTATGTTAAAGGATATGCCAACACCATACAAGCCCAACATAGTCTCAATACGACAACTTATGGCTTCACTATAGGTACGTTTAATTAAAAAATATGATCACAAAAAAAGAGGAGTTTGCTACTCAGACTCCTATTTTTATATCAAAATTTAGTAATGTTTTTAGCAATATATTGATACATACTCTTAAATCGTATAGAAAATAAAAAAGCCCTTAGGAAATTCCTAAGAGCTTAGCGGAGAGAGAGGGATTCGAACCCCCGGTACCTCTCGGTACGACGGTTTTCAAGACCGTTGTAATCGACCACTCTACCATCTCTCCAGGCGTGAGCCGATTTGCTATTTCTTTTTAGCGAGTGCAAAATTAATTATAATTTCTGAAATTACCAAACTTTTCTGCTAAAAAATACTTTTCACGCCATTTTTTCATAAGATCCTTGATAACACCACGCTGTCTGATAAGACCAATAAAGTGGCTTCCAACTGATAGAATCATATAAATTTTATTGATATCAACTGTGTTATGGTTAGCTTTTTCACTACGACAATCATACTCTTCTTCCTGAATACACTCTGGTGCACCCTCCTGCCAAACTTGGTGTCAAGAACGAGATCAGAGTCAACGATTTTGTAAAGAATTTAAGATAAAAGGTGCAAGATATGAACATATATTTACTATAAACATGATAGTAGATATGGTTATCGACAATATACTCAGTATACTTGTCATAACCTATCTCTCTCATTTTTGTAATAACCTTATTAATATCATGTTCTTTCATTTTGATATTCCGATAAACGAATACTATACATGAAGGATAATCCAGGAATAAGAATCGGCAATACGAAAAGCAAAATCCTGAAAGTGCCCACCTTTATTCCATAATAAGACCGTATTATCCCCACCCAACTGTCGAATAAGCTGCTCATGATAGGAACGAATATTATCGCCAACTTGTTTCATATAACGATTCTTACAATGCTCCTCTCTGTCGCCAAGACTCATATATACTTTTTTAGCTTGAACGGGATGATTCTCTACATAAGTCATCCAATTCGAAATCCATACAGAAGGAGAAGCAGCTGCAATATAATCGAAACAAGAAGAACGAGTTGAAGCCCACAGAGCAAACAAACCACCCAAAGAATACCCACCAAGCACTACTGGCTGTGCTCCATATTGCTGATATAACTGAGGAAGTATCTCGTTTTCTAATAACGCTAATACTTGAGGCGCATACTTTCCCGACTCAGGTCTACGGTCTACAGCTTGATCATTCCATGGCATAAGTTCCTTGCACCAATCGATAATCGGCACACCCACCAGGACAAATGAGCGATTGGTTGAAGCATGTATTCTATCCACAATTTCATCAAGAAGCGCAATTTCCTTACGCTCTACTAACTGAATAAGAATGAGTTCTGGAGCCTCATCCGCATAAATCATGCAACGACGAAGCGTTTCATCGAAAGTTGTTTTTACCAATAGTTCCTGATACATGCTCTAAAATCGTATAGAAAATAAAAAAAGCTCTTAGGAATTTCCTAAGAGCTTAGCGGAGAGAGAGGGATTCGAACCCCCGGTACCTCTCGGTACGACGGTTTTCAAGACCGTTGTAATCGACCACTCTACCATCTCTCCATGGTATCGCAACCAATAGCTTTATTCTCAAAAGCGAGTGCAAAGGTAACATAACATTTTGGTTCCACCAAATTTTTTCTTAACTTTTTTGCTCAAAATGATAAAAAAGCGTATTTTTGCAACATGATATACCCAGATAACTTCGAAATCAAGATAGGTTTTAGTGAAATACGACGATTACTGAAGGAACGTTGTCTTTCAACTCTCGGCAAGGAAGAAGTAGACAGAATCTTTTTTTCTACAAAAGCTGATGAGGTTAATGAGTGGTTGGCACAAGTACGCGACTTCAGAAGAATACAAGAAGAAACCGAGAATTTCCCTCTCAGTTATTTTTATGACGTTCGCGCAAGCGTATTACGTGCCCGCGTAGAAAATACATTTCTTGAGGAGCACGAACTCTTCGACTTACGTCGCTCGCTCGACACTATTGCCCAAATCGTCAAATTCCTAAATACGAATGTAGATGGTGATGATGAAGAGAATGAAGAACAAGACGGATGGAAAGTAGATAAGAAATATCCATATCCCGCTCTACATCGACTGGCTGAAGATATTATGACTTTCCCTCAACTGATTTCTCGTATTGATCAGATCCTTGACAAATTTGGCCATATCCGTGATAACGCTTCGCCAAAATTGTTGGATATTCGAAGAGAACTTGCCCGTACAGAAGGAAATATCTCCCGCATACTGAATGGGATATTACGATCTGCTCAGAGTGAAGGCGTGGTAGAAAAAGATGTTACCCCTACCCTTCGTGACGGCCGACTGGTAATTCCTGTGGTGCCTAACCTTAAGAAAAAGATTCGTGGTATAGTACATGATGAGAGTGCTACAGGAAAAACCGTTTTTATCGAACCGGCTGAAGTTGTGGAAGCCAACAACCGGGTAAGAGAACTAGAAAGTGAAGAACGCCACGAGGTGATTCGCATTCTCACCGAATTTACGGACAAAGTACGCCCACATATTAAGGAGATTATTCTAAGTTATCTATTCTTAGGACAAATAGACTGTATCCGCGCAAAAGCAGAATTGGCTAAAATAATAAAAGGATTTGAACCAGAAGTTAAAAAAGGTCCTGCTATGGATTGGATTCAGGCTTCTCATCCGCTTCTGCGCTTATCACTGGAAAGACAAGATAAGAAAGTAATACCACTGGACATTACATTGACGAAGCAAAAACGCCTACTTATTATTTCTGGTCCTAATGCCGGCGGTAAATCAGTTTGTCTCAAAACTGTAGGTCTACTACAATATATGTTACAATGTGGTCTTTCTATTCCTGTAGGCGATCGCAGTACTACCGGTATGTTTACCAATATCATGATTGATATCGGTGATGAACAAAGTTTGGAAAATGACCTCAGTACCTATTCTTCACATCTATTAAATATGAAGAATATGATGAAACATGCGAATGAATCTACAATCATCCTCATTGACGAGTTTGGTACAGGTACGGAACCGGCTATCGGTGGTGCCATAGCAGAAAGTGTACTGAATCAGTTCTGTCAGAAAAACGCATTTGGAGTAATCACCACCCACTATCAAAACCTGAAGCATTTTGCTGATTCTCACGAAGGAGTGGCTAATGGTGCCATGCTCTACGATAGACATGAGATGAAACCTCTGTTTCAGTTGGCTATCGGTCAACCAGGAAGTTCATTTGCTATAGAAATTGCTCGCAAAATAGGTTTACCAGAACAAGTCATTCAAGAAGCATCTGAAATCGTTGGTAATGACTATATTCAAAGTGACAAATATTTGCAGGATATCGTACGAGACAAACGCTATTGGGAAACCAAACGCCAGAACATTCATCAGCGTGAGAAAGACATGGATAAAGCTGTGAGCCGCTATGAAACTCGTCTGCAAGAAATAGAAGCACAGAGAAAGGAAATTCTCGCCAAAGCACGCCAAGAAGCCGAAGAATTGCTGAAAGAGAGCAATAAGAAAATAGAGAATACAATTCGTGAAATACGCGAAAAGCAGGCTGAGAAAGAAGAGACCAAACGAATAAGACAGGAGCTTCATGAATTTGAAAAGGAAGTCAGTGCCATCGATACTAAGGCTAACGATGACATGATAGCCCGACAAATAGAAAAAATAAAACAACGCAAAGCGCGTCACGAAAAGCATAAGGCTGAAAAAGCTCAAAAACAGGAACAGGCTGCTGCAACCTTACGCCAAGCTGTAAATAAACAAACGGGTACCAAAGTGCTTGAAGTGGGCGACGAGGTACGTATTAAAGGAACTAGTAGCACAGGAAAGCTGGAAAGCATAGACGGTAAAACGGCTACGGTCATTTTTGGTGGCATGCGCACCAAACTAAAATTAAATCGTTTGGAATATGCAGCTACACCGTCGACATCTTCGCAAGATAGCCAAGAGAAGACGCTCAGTAAAAATGAAGAAATGGCGGAAAGACTTCGTTCGTATGGAATCTCGAAAGAAACAAGAAAGACGATGGATGACCATAAACAGAATTTCCATCAGGATCTTGACGTAAGAGGTATGCGAGGGGACGAAGCTTTAACAGCCGTACAATATTTCATAGATGATGCTATTCTGGTTGGAATGCCTCGCGTAAGAATACTCCATGGAAAAGGGAATGGCATTCTGCGTCAGCTCATTAGACAATATTTAGGAAGCGTGCCAAATGTAACACATTATGGCGACGAACACGTTCAATTTGGTGGTGCAGGAATCACAATTGTTGACATCGGATAAAAAAAATGCAAAAAAGTTAGCAAAACATTTGGCAGAACCAAAAATAATGCTTACCTTTGCAACCGCAAAAATGAGACGGGCAAGTCTCATACGGTCAGCTCCCTCGGAACTCCCCCAGGATGGGAACATAGCAAGGGTACTTGGTCGTAGCGACGCGATATGAATCGCTTGCCCACCCATGCCTCTTTAGCTCAGTTGGCCAGAGCACGTGATTTGTAATCTCGGGGTCGTTGGTTCGAATCCGACAAGAGGCTCAAAAAGTGAATCAAAATTACTTTTGATTCACTTTTTTTGTTATACTACTACAACAACTTTTATTACCCTACCCCCATCAAAAGAATCCATGTAAAAACATACCCAAACGGGGCCATTTACAGAGATATCCCTAAGTAGACATACCTCCATAAGCCATTAAGAAGTTAAAGAAATAAGAAAAATTATCATAACGCAGAAGGCTATCTCAAAGAAATTGACTATTTTTGCATATTAAAAAAGGAAAGTATAATGATTACCCAACAAATAATACAACAGACTAGAGCATTTGCCCGTCAGGATGGTTTTTTCCTATCCTTAGTCTGGATAGCGTCTTTTATTGGAGCCATGCTAGCCCACAAATGGCCTAGCCTCAGTTTAATATCTTTCATTTTTGCAATATCCACCCCCTTCGTGGTAAGCTATACGCTTAAACTCTTCCGCGATAAAGCACTGGATGGGCTCATTTCATTTAGACGAGCTTGGTTTTATGCAATGGAAACATATTTCTATGCTACCCTAATTCTAACCGTTGTGCAATTTGCATATTTCGAATGGGGAGACACAGTAGGATTTATGACCCAAATCAATGAATCCGTTAAAATCGCAAGCGAATACTACAAGCAACAAGGAATATCAGCTCAGGAGATTAAAAATATGGGAGAAGCTCTAACTATGATGTCTTCTGCAGCATGGGCTTCGCTATTTATGATATACGAACTCATATTTGGATGTATTACCAGCCCTATCATCGCACTGCTGATGAAAAGAACAAAAAAATAACAAAATAGAAGAATTAAAATAATATTATCATATGAATATTTCAGTTATCGTTCCTCTCTACAATGAGGAAGAATCATTACCAGAACTCCACGCATGGATTAAACGCGTGATGACAGCAAATAATTTTACTTACGAAATTATTTTTGTCAATGACGGTTCTACAGACCGCTCCTGGGATGTTATTGAAGAACTGAGCCAAAAAGACGAAAATGTAAAGGGTATCAAATTCCGTCGTAATTACGGTAAGAGCCCAGCTCTATATTGTGGATTCAAAGAGGCTAAAGGTGATGTCATCATAACTATGGATGCAGACTTACAAGACTCACCTGACGAAATTCCTGAACTTTATAAAATGATTACTGTAGATCATTATGATTTAGTATCAGGTTATAAGCAGAAACGATATGATCCACTTACCAAGACTATACCTACCAAACTGTTTAATGCTACTGCCAGAAAAATCAGCGGTATACATAATCTCCACGACTTTAACTGTGGTCTAAAGGCTTATCGCAAGGAGGTTGTCAAAAACATAGAGGTGTATGGTGAGATGCATCGTTATATCCCATATCTTGCAAAAAATGCTGGTTTTGACAAGATTGGAGAAAAGATAGTACACCATCAAGCAAGAAAATACGGTTCAAGCAAATTTGGCATTAACCGATTTTTCAATGGCTATCTCGACTTGCTCACCTTATGGTTCTTGAGCAATTTCGGCAAAAAGCCAATGCACGTATTTGGCTTTTTAGGCTCTATCGTCTTCTTTATCAGCTTCTTAGCTTTGATAGGAATGGGTATTGGCAAGATTATCGAACTATCCCATGGCAACTATGGTCATTTGGTTACAGAATCGCCTTACTTCTATATCTTCCTTACTACCATGATGATAGGAACACAACTCTTCCTTACTGGTTTTATAGGAGACTTAGTAAGCAGAAATTCGCCTCGCCGAAACGATTATCAGATAGAAAAAGAAATAAGATGCGAAAAATAATTCCCGTTTTATTTGTACTTCTCCTCACAATGGTAGCATGCTCCAGCAGTATCGACTATCCACTGAATAATACAGTTTATACAAACTATAAACTGGCAGGATATGTAGATACCCTGAAAGACACGCTGACCATTTGGACAGTAGACCAAAACAACCAAAGAGATACGGTTTTTCAATCAAAAGCCAATGTTGATAGTTGCCTGGTGGCTATGAGCTATACGAGAGATCAGGATATCCTTATCTTTGAAGTAAAGAGTTTAGATCACCAGACTTATCTCGATACGGTGACGATAAGTAAGACCAATCAGCCGCACTTTGAAACAGTAGACTGTCCACCTGCTTATTTTCACACCATAACGAAGGTTGACTATACAACCAACGCACTCGATTCTATTCGAATTAACAAAAAGGAAGTAAACTACGATGCAACAACCCCACACTTCTATATCTATTTCAAAGATCTTGACTAGTTTGCTGCTTCTATGCACGCTGAGTATACAGGCGCAACCAAGAGGAAAAGTTATTCCAAAAGTAGAAAAGGATACAACTGCTCTATTTAAAAATATAGCAGTATCTGTTGATCTTGTGGGTGTTGCCCAACTTGCATTTGGCGACTATGGGCAATACGAAGCTGCCGTGCGCATCAATCTGAAAGACAAATACTTTCCTATACTTGAGCTTGGATATGGAAAAGCCAACACGACAGACGAAACGACTAACAATACCTTTAAGACGAAAGCCCCTTACGGAAGAATCGGTATCGACTTTAATTTATTAAAAAATAAGCACGATATCTACCGACTCTACGGAGGAGTTAGATATGCTTTTACATCCTATAAATATGATATCATCAATACTACGGTTACAGACCCCGTATGGAAAGACCAAGTGGACTTCAGCTACACAGGCGAAAAAGCAAATATGCACTGGCTCGAACTTGGACTTGGTGTAGACGCTAAGATAGCTGGTCCGCTACATTTAGGATGGAGTGTACGATACAAAAGAAGACTAATCCACTCTGAGGGAGCTATCGGTAACAGTTGGTATGCACCCGGATTCGGACGAAATGAAGGTTCACATTTAGGAGGAACATTTAACGTAATCCTAGAATTTTAAAAAGAAAACAAATGGAAATCACACCCAAGAAAACAGCATGGCAAATAGGGGCATTACTTGTACTGACAGCCATCATTATAGTTATCGTTCGTCAGCAAAAAACGATTCCCTTTCAACATAATACCGGATTTATTTTCGGAACCATATATAATATAACTTATCAGTCTGATAATGACCTGCAAACCGAGATAGAAGGAGAACTTAAAAAAGTAGATGAGTCTTTATCTACCTTCAACAAGACATCTACTATCTCTAAGATAAATCAAGGTAAAGATGTAAAAGTCGATGATATGTTTGCAGAAGTTTTCACTCTAGGCGAGAATATAGCCAAAGAGACAGATGGCGCATTTGACATGACCGTAGCCCCAATGGTTAACACCTGGGGGTTTGGATTCAAAACAGGAAAAGAACCATCCAAAGCTGTTGTTGACAGTTTAAGAAATATTGTGGGCTACCAAAAAATCAAAATGGAAAAAAAACATATTATCAAGCAAAACCCAAATACGATGCTTGACTGTTCGGCCATTGCGAAAGGATTTGGAAGTGACGTAGTAGCCAAGTTCTTAAGACAAAAAGGAATTAAGAATTTTATGATTGAAATAGGTGGAGAAATCGTAACCTATGGCCTGAATGAAAAAAGAGTACCTTGGAAAATAGGTGTAACCAAACCTGTAGACGACTCTTTAAACAATCAGCAAGAGATACAGACCATATTAAATGTTACCAACAAAGCTATGGCAACTAGCGGTAATTATCGCAAATATTATTATAAGAATGGCAAGAAATATGCTCACACCATAGATCCCAAAACGGGCTATCCTGTACAACATAATATCCTCTCTTCAACCGTTTTTGCTGACAATTGTGCAACAGCAGATGCATATGCTACTGCCTTTATGGTAACTGGATTAGATGGAGCAAAAAAAATATTAGCAAAACACCCTGAACTCATGGCATACTTTATCTACGCGGATCAAAATGGAAAAAATGCCGTTTGGTATTCTCCAAAATTAAGAAAAAAGATAGTAAACTAGAACATGAAAGAGCTACAAATATATAATAATCTCTTACAACTCCCTCTCTTTCTTGGTATTAGTAAAAATGACATCTCACTTATTGTAGCACATACAAGATTCAATTTTTCAACAATACGAGCAGGAAAAGATATTGTAAAAGAAGGTGATCCATGCCATGAATTATTTTTCATTTTAAATGGAAAAGTTGAAATTAAAACGGTTTCTGACGATGGAAGTTACTACGTTACAGAAATTTCAGAAGGGCCATCTGTGATACAGGCTAACCGCCTATTCGGATTACACCAGCGATATACACGTACTTATAAGGCATTAGAAGATTGCAAACTCTTCAGCCTAGATAAAAAAGAAGTTTTACGACTTAGTGATCAATTTGTCATATTCCGAATCAATATATTAAATCTACTTTCCATGGAGAACCAACGCTACGAACACCGCCCATGGAAAAAAGTTCCACAAACACTCGAAGACAAAATAACACGCTTCTTTGAAGAGCACTGTATATACCCTGCCGGTCCAAAAACCTTCTATATCAAAATGAACCAACTGGCACTCGAAGTAAATGACAGTAGACTAGATGTGTCAAGAGCATTAAACAATATGCAAGATGCCCAAAGACTGACATTATATCGAGGAAGAATATTTATACCCGCATTGGAAAAATTACTGATGTAACAATAGTTAAATTCTTTGATAATCAGGCTTTGTCTTTTATTATTTTTATTATCTTTGCAAGGAATTATAGAAAAGCATAGTATGAATGAAAATATAAAAGAAAATAGCAAACATATCAATCCTTTTTTTCACCCTTATAACACCCCTCATGACACCGTACCTTTTAACCAAATTGCGTTAGAAGATTACGAAGAAGCATTCATGGAAGGTATCAAAAGGGATAACGAGGAAATCGATAAAATTATTAATAATCCTGATGAACCAACATTTGATAATACGATAGTTCATGAGGATGATGAAAAAGGCCCACATTATTATGACCTGTTAGATCGTGTTTCTAATGTGTTCTCGTGCATGTTAAGCGCAGAGACAAATGATGAATTGGACGCACTAGCACAAAAAATGAGTCCTATTCTTACGAAGCATGCCAACGATGTAAGTCTTAATCCAAAATTGTTTGAACGTGTAAGAAAAGTATACGAAAACCATCGTGAACTTACACCAGAAGAACAGATGCTACTGAATAATAGCTATGACGGATTTGTTAGAAGCGGAGCTCTACTGGATGAAAAAGGCAAAGAAAAACTCCGAAAACTGACTGAAGAATCAAGCATACTTACGTTACAATTCTCACAAAATTTACTTAAAGACACCAAGGCTTTCGAACTTCACATTACTGACGAAAAGCAATTGGAAGGTCTACCTGATAGCGCAAAAGAAGCAGCAGCTCTTTGTGCCAAAGAGAAAGAAAAAGATGGTTGGATATTTACTCTCGACTATCCAAGCTATTCTCCTTTTATGACATACTCAACTCAAAGAGAATTGAGAAAACAAATGTACATGGCACGCAATACGCTATGCACACATGATAATAAAGAAAATAATTTAGATATCTGCAAGCGTCTCATCAACCTAAGAAGAGAAATTGCACAATTGTTAGGCCACGAAACCTATGCAGACTATGTGCTAAAACACCGTATGGCAAGTAATGCTGATCATGTATACAAATTGCTGAACGATCTCATCGAAGCCTACAAGCCAACTGCTCTGCAAGAAGTAGAGAGTATCAAGCAAGAAGCCCAAAAATTAGAAGGAAAAGATTTCGAACTCGAACCTTGGGACTTCAGCTATTACTCGCATAAACTGCAAATGGAAAAATATAATTTGGACGCAGAAATGCTTCGCCCATACTTTGAACTATCTAAAGTTATCAAAGGGGTATTCGGCTTAGCTACCAAATTATATGGAATTACGTTTAAAGAGAATAAAGATATTCAGGTGTACCATCCTGACGTAAAAGCATACGAAGTATTCGACAAAGATGGCAGCTATCTGGCTGTACTTTACGCAGATTTTTATCCACGTAAGGGTAAACAGGGAGGTGCTTGGATGACCGAATTTAAAGGTCAATGGATTACCAAAAAGGGCGAAAACAGCAGACCACACGTAAGCGTAGTTACTAACCTGACCAAACCTACTGCAGAAAAGCCAGCCTTACTGACACTCTCTGAAGTAGAAACATTCTTGCATGAATTTGGACATTCTCTACATGGTATGTTTGCCAACACCCGATTTGAAAGTTTGTCTGGCACAAATGTATGGTGGGATTTCGTAGAACTACCTTCACAATTCATGGAAAACTATGCCATTGAAAAGGATTTCTTACGAACATTCGCTTTCCACTATGAAACAGGAGAACCTATACCTGACGATCTCATTGAACGAATCGTCAAAAGCCGTAATTTCTTAGCGGCTTATGGCTGTCTAAGACAAGTAAGTTTCGGCCTTCTCGATATGGCCTATTATACTAAAAAAGAAGCTTTCGATGAAGATATTATACCATTCGAGAAAAAGGCTTGGGAAAAGGCTATAATTACTAAACAATTGCCAAACACCTGTATGACAGTACAATTTGGACATATTATGGCTGGTGGATATGCAGCAGGCTATTACAGCTACAAATGGGCTGAAGTACTCGATGCTGACGCCTTCAGCGTATTTAAAGCAAACGGTATTTTCAATCAGGAAACTGCACAACGATTCAGAGACAATATCTTATCAAAAGGTGGAACAGAACATCCGATGACACTGTATAAACGTTTCCGTGGACAAGAACCTACTATAGACGCTCTACTCAAACGTAATGGAATTATCAAATCATAGTAACACCATGACCTCAGAAGAAAAAAAACACCAACTAGACTTGCGATACCTACGTATGGCACGCATTTGGGCTGAAAACAGCTATTGCAAAAGACGTAAAGTCGGCGCATTAGTAGTTAAAGATAAAATGATTATCAGCGATGGATACAACGGTACACCTAGTGGATTCGAAAATATATGTGAAGATGATAACGATGTAACTAAACCATACGTTCTTCACGCAGAAGCAAACGCTATCACAAAACTTGCTAGAAGCAGTAATAATAGTGATGGCAGTACGCTTTATGTTACTGCTTCTCCTTGCATTGAATGTGCAAAATTAATAATTCAAGCTGGTATTAAACGAGTAGTTTATGCTGAAAAATACAGGCTTGAAGATGGTATAAATCTTCTGAAAAGGGCAAAAATAGAGGTAGAATATCTTAATCCGGACGATAAATGACAAATTCTAACAAACATAACCGATATACACCCTTGCTGATGGCTCTATGTATAGTCATCGGTATTCTTATCGGTTCTTTTTTTACAAATCATTTTTCAGGTAACAGACTGAATATTATAAATTCAGGTAGTAATCGCTTGAATAATTTGCTTCATATCATTGATGATCAATATGTGGACGAAGTAAATATTGACTCCCTCGTGGATAAATCTATTCCACAGATTCTGGCAAACTTAGATCCACACTCTGTCTATATTAATGCTAAAGATGCAAAACAAGCAGAGGATGACCTTAAAGGGTCTTTCTCTGGAGTAGGTATCGAATTTGTAATTCGAGAAGATACCATCCACGTGCAAAATGTAATACATAATGGACCTGCAGAAAGAGCCGGAATATTAGCTGGTGATAAAATCGTAACTGTAGATGGAAAAAAATTCGTTGGTAAAATGGTTACTAACGATGAAGCACAACGCAGATTAAAAGGGCCTAAAGATACAAAGGTACAGATCGGTGTCGTAAGATATGGTACCAAGGAAGTTAAGAACTTTACGGTTACTAGAGGAGAAATACCACAAAAAAGCATTTCTGCAACATACATGATCAATGAGACTACTGGTTACATCAGAATCAAGAACTTCTCCGAAACGACCTATCCAGAACTCCTGATTTCATTGGCCAAACTTTCGCAAGAAGGCTTTAGTAACTTAATCATCGATTTGCGAGATAATACAGGCGGTTATCTTACATCTGCCACACAAATAGCAAATGAATTTTTACCAAAAAATAAGCTGATTGTTTATACGCAAGGTAGACATAGTAGAAGACAAGATTACAAGAGCAACGGAAACGGAAGCTACCAAAATATACCGCTTGTAGTATTAATCAACGAGGCGAGTGCTTCTGCTGCTGAAATTTTCGCTGGAGCTATGCAAGATAACGATCGTGCTACAATTATAGGAAGACGCTCTTTCGGAAAAGGCCTAGTACAACAACAGCTTGCTTTTAACGACGGTAGTTTGATACGTTTAACTATAGCTCGCTATTATACACCTTCTGGTAGATGTATTCAAAAACCATATACTTTAGGCGAGGGAACAAATTATGAGCAGGATTTACTGACCAGGTATCAGCATGGCGAATTCTTCTCAAAAGACAGTATTAAGCATACGGGGCCGGCATATCACACCAGTATAGGCCGAATCGTATATGGCGGAGGTGGTATCACACCTGACATTTTCGTTCCAGAAGATACTACAGAAGTAACCTCTTACTTAAAGCAAGCAAGTATGAGTGGACTGATACTACAATACGCTTTCACATATACGGACAACAATCGCTTGAAATTGAATAATTTTAAGGAAATGTCTGAAATGGCGGATTACCTGAAAAAACAGAATACGGTACAACAATTCGTCATCTATGCGGATAAGCGCGGACTACAGAGAAGAAACTTGATGATCAAAAAATCACATGCTCTTCTCGAAAGATATATTAACAGTAGAATTATCTACAACATGCTTGATGAAGAAGCCTGGAACGAATATCTTAATCAAAATGACCCAGTTGTAAAAACTGCACTACAGGTTTTTAGTAATCACGCTGCTTTTCCTAAGCTCCCGGCAACCAACTCACAAAACCATTCTAAAAAAGTCATCAAAAAAAGGAAAAAGTAATCGATGAACAAACAGGAAATCAGAAAGAAAATAAAGCAAATTAAACGACAGTTCTCTGAGTCTCAACTCAAGGAACTGTCGCTTCCTATTATAAAAAAATTATTTCTTTCACCCACAATACAAAAAGCGAATACAATTGGCCTATACTATTCGCTTCCTGACGAAGTCGACACCCATGACCTTATAGACATACTCTTGCAAAAAGGAAAAAAAATCATACTTCCAAAAGTAATTGATGATTCCAATATAGAAATGAGAGAATACTCAAACAGCAAAGATATGGAAGTAGGTTCCTACCATATTCAAGAACCCATCGGAAAAATTTTCGAAGACTATTCTACAATCGATGTGATAATAGTACCAGGAGTAGCCTTTGATAATCAAGGCAATCGTTTAGGAAGAGGAAAAGGATATTATGACCGATTCTTAAAAAAAATTCCAGCTACAAAAAAAATCGGTATATGCTTTGATTTCCAAATGATAGAGCAAATACCGACTGAAAAGAATGACATCCCCATGGATGCTATAATCACCAATTAATAAAACCTGATTTCTGTAATAATCTGAGCTTGAACTTCCGCATTTAAACGCTCTACTAATTTCGAACGCATCATGGAGAGATCCTGTCGCAAAGCAGGACTTAAAATCTTTACAAATAAAGTTTGATTTTTGATATATTTCTCACCGGTCAATGCTGCAATAGAAGGACCAACAACAACAGGCCAACTATCTATCAGACGCTTCTGAAGTAATGGAGTTTCCAAACCTTCAGTACGAATAAAATTAAGAAGAATCGCCTCGAGCGAACGTGGATGACGTTTAAACATATTATGCGTTTCTTTGAGTAATTTCACCGTTTTCGACAGAGAAAATTTTATAAACATTGTTACTATGTTTCAAAATACGATCTAAATGATCTCTGTTCGTGTCTGTTATAAAAATTTGCCCATAATTATTGCTTGAAACGAGATTAACAATCTGCTCAACCCGATCTGCATCTAATTTATCAAAAATATCATCAAGCAATAGTAAAGGAGTAGTCCCAGAAGCTGTACGTTTCAAGAAATCAAATTGAGCTAATTTCAAAGCCAGTACAAATGTTTTATTCTGCCCCTGACTACCTTCACGCTTCATCTGATAATCACCAATAAGCATTTCCAAATCATCACGATGAACGCCATGAAGAGAATATCCAACAGCACGATCTTTAAAGCGATCACGACTAATAACATCATACAAATCACCTCGCTGACCATGAGAAACATATCGAAGACTCACCGTTTCACGATCGCCCGAGATCTTCCTATAAATCTCTTGAAAAACAGGAACCAATTTATTGACAAAGTCATCACGTTTTTGATAAATCAGAGTACCCTGTTCTGCCATTTCATGCTCCCAAATATCAAGAAGAGAAACATCTGGTTCGTCCTCCATTTTCAGCAAAGCATTACGCTGCTGCAACGCCTTATTGTAATTATTCAACGCATCCATATAAGTATTGTCATATTGTGAGATGACAACATCCATCAACTTGCGGCGCCCCTCACTCCCCCTTCGATCAAAAAAGAATCTGAAGGAGAAATAAAAATAAGAGGAATCAATCCAATATGCTGGGATAAACGCTTGTATTCTTTTTTGTTACGCTTAAAATGCTTTTTGGTACCACGCTTCATACCACAATAAATATTTTCAGAGTCTCCATTGTCCGTAGAATAATTTCCTTCAAGAACAAAGAAGTCCTCATCGTGCGTAATACATTGCGAATCCATAGGATTATATGCACTATGACAAAAAGAAAGATAATATACGGCATCAAGTAAGTTTGTTTTACCTACTCCATTTTGTCCGATAAAACAATTAATTTTAGGAGAAAGAACAAGATCTGCTGTCCTAATATTCTTATAATTGATTACTGAAATATTATTTAAAACCATAATGTGATACTATCTTTAGGTTGCAAAAGTAATGTAAATCAATGGAAAAAGAGAAAAAAGTAAGTGATAAATTTCAATATGTGGGATAAATTCATTAATTTTGCCACGCTAATATATGAATAATAAAAACAACTAAATACATGGCAGACAATATGGAAATGGGTGCTCAGGAGATGAATGAGTCACTCAACAGTTCACAGGCCTTTATCGAGAAAAACAAAAAGGCCATTTTCGTTGCAATTGCAGCTATTATCGTAGTTATCCTTGGTATCTTTGCCTACAATGCTTACATCGTAGGTCCACGTGAGGAAAAAGCAAGTACAGCACTTGGTAAAGGACAAGAATACTTTGGCCAAGAAATGTTTGACAAGGCCCTTAACGGAGATGGTGCAAACTACGCAGGTTTTGCTAAAATAGCTGAAGACTATAGTGGTACAGATGCTGCTAATCTTGCTAATCTATATGCAGGTTTATGCGAAGCCAACCTTGGCAAATGGGCTGAAGCTCAAAAATATCTAGAGAATTACGATGCACAAGATGATCAAATGGTAAGTCCTGCTGCTATCGCTGCTTTAGGTGATGTTTATGCACACAACAACCAATTAGACAAAGCAATTGATAGCTTTAAGAAAGCTGCCAAGATGGCTGATAGTAAAGCTGCAGATGGTGTAAACAATAGCTTATCACCTACATTCCTTTTGAAAGCCGGTGAAATTCTTGAAAGCCAAAACAAACAGGAAGAAGCACTTGAAATCTACCAAGATATTAAAAAGAATTACTTAAATTCTGCACTCGTACAGTCTGCAGAAATTGATAAATATATCGAAAGAGCTACAAAGTAAAATGGCTACAGCACTTCATAATCTATCAGAATACGATATTAACAAAATTCCAGATGCTAGCAACATGTGCTTTGGCATTGTAGTTGCAGAATGGAATCAAGAGATAACAGGCGCCCTCCTACAGGGCGCAGTTTCTACTCTGCAGAAACATGGTGCACTCGAAGAAAACATACATATCAAAACTGTTCCAGGAAGTTTTGAACTCATCTATGGCGCTCACCAAATGGTTTTAAATGGCGGATATGATGCCGTTATTATCCTTGGAAGTGTAATTCGTGGTGAAACACCTCATTTTGATTACATCTGTGAAGGGGTTACTTACGGCATAGCAAGACTTAACGCTACACAGGAAATACCTGTTATCTATGGACTTCTTACCACAAATGACCTTCAACAGGCTAAAGA
Source organism: Segatella baroniae B14 (assembly GCF_022024235.1). Classification (GTDB taxonomy): domain Bacteria; phylum Bacteroidota; class Bacteroidia; order Bacteroidales; family Bacteroidaceae; genus Prevotella; species Prevotella bryantii. Next base: position 48,278 of record NZ_CP091799.1, on the reverse strand, counting down.
TAGAAGTGGTGGTAAGCTAGGTAACAAAGGTGATGAATGTGCTATTGATGCAATTAAAATGGCAAAATTCTAAAGTTTATATTCCAACATGAAACTATACCAGCTATTACAGGCCTTTGAGTTTAAAGAACTCTTTCCTGAAATTAATAACATGTTTCCTAATGCAAACCTGCATAGAGACGTTTATGAAAAGGCATTTCAGCTTGCTTGTGAGCTCAAACCAATAGCAAGCAAAAAGGTTATTAGATATGAAGTCATGAACGACCCTGACACAAATGAAATGTTTTATGGTTCTGACGACAAGAATTTTGAAGGTCCTTGGGAAGTCGTTATTGGTAAAGAAATAAAAAAAGAAAAAGGAGTAGATCTTAATGACACTGAAATAGCTGCAAACTGTCTACTCAACCTACTCATGATTAGTAGATGTCCTAAGAGTTTCGAACCAGAATATAGAAAACTGATGAAATAAAATATATATCACATATATTATTCTGAAGCCTCATCCTCATCATCGGATGGGGCTTCTGTCATATTATTAGTATCCATTTGAGTATCTTTATTAATGGAAACATTACCCATACGGGATACTTGGACTATTAATGGTACATATTCATCACTATTAGCATCAGGTGAACCTACACTAGCAGCAAACCTTAATACATCGCCTTTTGCTTCAACAAAAATAACACCTAACAAAGCACTTCTCTTAGCCATATCGTCATCAATATATGGCGAGAAGTCGCTCTTAACAAATGAGCGATGAAAAAATTCTGTTCCATCTGAACGCAATACCCTAACCGTTACACGATTATCATAGTACTTAGTATGATCATCAACTCGAACAATACCAAGCTTGGTATCTGCCTGACGTTCATATTGTACAGTATATTCTTGCCCTAACCATTGTACTTTACGTGACTGAGCATAGTTACTCATCTTTTGTGTACGGGCAGGAGCCTTTACCACAGGCTTATGCGTGATAATAATATTTTTTTCTTTCTTCTCATGACAAGAAGAAATGTTTACCACGGCTAAACCAATCATAAAGTAACAGAAAATCTTTTTCATCGCGCAAAAATTTTACGGATACAAAGATAATAAAAAAGACTGTAATAAAAGAATATCACTAAAATTTATTATCTTTGCCAGCAAAACAAAAGATTTTAGGATGAGAATTAGCACCTTATATATACTGCTATTGCTTACAGTACTGGTTTCATGTAATAATCCGCAGAAATCAAAATCTTCTGATACTGTAAAAGATACAATACCCAATATCGTCATGCTTATTCAAAAATGCAGCAGACTTTATACGACTGAAGTTCATGTGCACAAGATTATAACTCATGAAGATGATAAGAAAATAAAAGGCTCTTTTTTAGGACAAGATATAGACATCACACTTCCTGCTAGTGAAAGAAAAATAGCCATTCCCCTAGATGCTACACTAAAGGCATATATAGATTTTAGCCATTTTACAAACAGGAATATTACTAAAAAAGGAACAAAAATTGAGATTATATTACCTGATCCCAAAATCATACTTACTAGTTCAAAAATCAATCATCAAGAAATAAAAAAACAAGTTGCTTTCATGAGAAGTAACTTTACTGATGCTGAATTAAGTCAGTTTGAACAACAAGGAAGAGCACAAATCATCAAACAAATACCTGAACAAGGTATAATCTCGTCTGCACAAGAAAGCGCTGCCAAGATACTTATACCTATGATTCAAAGAATGGGATATCAAGAGAGCGATATCAAAATTACATTCAGGAAACAATTTACTCTTCACGATATCCAAATATTAATAGATAAATCAACTGTAGAAAATGGAGAAGCAAAATAAAAGATTAAAAAACATTCTCAGATACATACCCTTTTCTGCCTGGTTGGCTATACTATCTATTGTCCTCATCGGAGGTCTTGTCTTCTATCTTACTTTGCAGTTCAGGAAAAGTGAAGTACATATCGAAGAAAATAAAAATATCGATATTACGCCTACTCAAATACGCTCTATCGAAAGTATTGGAGAATGGGAATTTCTCACTATTCATGATGAAGAACTCATAGACACCATCAAAAAAGGGTTCTTTACTGACAGTCAACTCACAAAAATATACTATGGAACTCTAAGATTAGGTATTGACTTGCAAGAAGCTCCACATGACTGGATTGTTACGAAGGGAGATTCTATCATCTGTACACTACCAGCTATAAAATTGTTGGATAAAAACTTCATTGACGAAGCAAAGACGAAATCTTTTCTCGAAAAAGGAGATTGGCAAGATCAAGATAGAGAACTATTATATCAGAAAGCCTATAAGAAAATGTTGAACAGATGCATGACACCTCAAAATATCAAATCAGCTGCCAATAATGCAACACAACAATTTCATCAGCTCCTAAAATCAATGGGATACGAAAAAATTAAGATTAAAATAAAATCTACTAAATAAAAAGGTATGGAACTACTTAATAATTTATTCTCTGAATTAAGTGGACTGTTATGGGGATGGCTTATGATTATCCTATTATTAGGTACTCATATATTCCTTACCATCCGCCTTCGCATTCCACAACGCAAGATTTTCACCGCAATAAAATTATCCTTTAAACATGATAAATCTGCCCATGGAGATGTTTCACAATTCGGAGCTTTAGCAACAGCTCTTGCAGCAACCATCGGAACAGGAAACATCATTGGAGTAGCGACCGCAATAGCCTTAGGAGGTCCGGGGGCGGTCCTATGGTGTTGGCTTACGGGTGTATTTGGCATAGCCACAAAATATTCAGAAGGACTCTTAGCTATAAAATATAGAACCATCACAGAACGTGGCGAAATGTTAGGAGGTCCTATGTATGCTTTAGAAAAAGGACTTGGATGGAAATGGCTGGCCATACTGTTCAGCATTTTTACAGCAATAGCAGCTTTTGGTATCGGAAACACGGTACAAGCCAATGCTATCGCTACCATAGCGACAGAGACTTATAATATATCTCCTATCATTACAGGAGCTATCGTTTGCACCCTCACTGCTTTTGTGTTATTGGGAGGTGTAAAAAGTATTGCAAAAGTATGCCAAATATTAGTCCCTTTTATGGCTCTTTTCTATGTATTAGGCTGTATATATATTCTATTCGTAAATGTACACTACATCGTTCCGGCAATACAACTGATTGTCATATCAGCTTTTAATCCTCAGGCTGCCGGAGGAGGATTTGTAGGTGCAAGCGTGATGATGGCAGCAAGATTTGGTATCGCCAGAGGTCTTTTTTCTAATGAATCCGGATTAGGTTCTGCACCTATCGTAGCTGCAGCAGCTCAGACCCGAAATCCGGTTCGCCAGGCACTCGTCTCTTCTACCGGAACTTTTTGGGATACTGTTGTAATATGTGCACTAACAGGTATAGTCATTGTAAGTAGTATTATCGCTTATCCTGACATGAACTATAGCGATGGTGCCACTTTAACCAAAATAGCTTTTAGCAAAATACCTTATATAGGCTCTCCTCTACTTAGTTTTGGCCTTCTTACCTTTGCTTTTAGTACAATACTTGGATGGAGCTACTATGGAGAAAGGGCTATGGAATACTTAAAAGGAAGGAAATGGATGCTTGCTTATCGCATATTATACATTACTGCTACATTTTTTGGAAGTATAGCTAATCTCAGCATCGTATGGAATATAGCAGACTGTATGAATGCTCTGATGGCAATACCAAACTTAGTTTCATTACTGTGTCTAAACGGTGTTTTAGTACAAGAAACTAGAAAATATCTATGGAAAGGAAATCTTGATCAAGACATGGAAGAATAAGCACAAAGCCTGATTACAAAAAATTGCAATCAGGCTTTTACTTTACTCACTAATATCAACAAAAAAGTCTCCTTTTTATACATGCAAAGATACAACGAAAAAGAAAAGATAATCAGCCTAAATAAAAAAAATCGCACAAAAACGTAGACAAACGATTGCACGATATTAATGATTAAAACTATTGCCTATGATGGATAAAAATATATACTTGAACTGATTAACATGATGTTTTTACTGCATAAACACTATGTTTTTAAGTCGTAAACATCATACTTTTAAGTCGTAAACACTATACTTAGGTCTAGCACCTACAAAGTGACAAATACAAAATGGATAACGTATTGACATTCAGATAGATATAAAGCCATGCAAATAAGGAGCTCCCAAGACAACTCATGTCTCAACCAAATTCAAATACGCATGATAAACTTGGGTGATTATTTTTTACTAGACTCTCGAATCTTTAAAATCATTGGAACGACTTCTTTATATACATGTGTATCACCCATAATACCCCTCATCAACAGTTCACAAGCTTTTGAACCCTGCTCATGTGCCTGATCCATGATAACAGACAAGCGTGGCGTTACAAAGGCAGCCGTATCACCATCTGTAAATCCAATAATTGCCACATCATTAGGAATACGTAATCCTTTTGCCTTTATAGCATCAAACGCAGCATAAGTGATAATATCATTAAAAGCTAGAATCGCATCAGGATGAGCATTCTCAAGAACCCTAATCGTATTAGCCCGTGCTACCTCAAAGTCTATTTTATCGCAAGCCACCAATTCACGTTCTATAGGAATATTTCGATCTCGCAGTGCTTGTAAATAGCCATGCTTACGACGCTTTACCATATTCAGGTTATTAGGACCACCTATAAAAGCCACTCTCTTGGCACCAGAATCTATCATATGAATTGTTGCATCATATGCTGCAACATCACCATTGCCAATAACATGAGAGAACTGATCATCAAGACAAGTACGAGCAAAGAATACCAAAGGAACACCTACTTCCTTTAATTTAAGAAAAGGAGAAAAGTCAACAGTATCCTGAGCTAAACAAACAATTATCCCCTCTACATGCATATCCAAAAAATTCTCGATAGCTTGCGCCTCACGTTCATGGTCTTCATGACTATTGGCACTTAGTACAGAATACCCTTTACGACGAGCGAAATCTTCTATTCCATCGAGTACTGCAGCAAAATAATGGGTAACTAAATTCGGAACAATAACTCCTATAACCTTAGGTGCCTCTTTACGAAGAGATTGAGCAAATGGATTCGGACGATAATTCATCTCCTTAGCTAAAGCCTTAACCTTAACTTTCATTTCCTCACCTACCTCATGCGAATTACGCAATGCACGAGATACAGTTGCTATACTAACCCCAAGTTTATCTGCCAGGTCTTTCAAGGAAGTCCTGTGTTGTTTCATAATGCTTTAGTTGATAATTTATGCAAAGATACTAATAAAGTCTTAATTCGCAAACGTTTACGTTTATTTTTCTTTATTTCAGGATACAATTTAGATAAAAATCAAGTACTTTTGCACTCGTTAGGAAAATGAGTAATGAATAGTTGATAATAAGTTAGTTAGAAAACAAGAGCTTGAAACTGTCGAGAGATATTTTCAAGCCTTTTTGTTTATATATAGTATTCTGCAGAATCTACCAAACCCGCACGCAATGCATATTTAGTAGCTTCATGTACATTGTTTACATTTAACTTTCGGAAAATATTTTTACGGTGAGTATTGACGGTATGGAAACTTGAAAAACGCTTTTCTGCAATTTCCTTTGTGGTCATACCCAAAGCAATATCTTTGAGGATTTCTATTTCTGTTTTTGTCAGATTTATTTGCTCTTTTTCAGGAGTAACCTCACGTGATACGAGAAGCATTTCTGTCATTCGCTGGCAAATATATCGATGATTACGCATTGCAAACATTATAGCTTCATGTATTTCCGGCAAAGAACTCTCTTTAAGAAGCACACTGAACTGAGAGCTAGAGGCGATAATACGACGGACAAAGTCGATGCTTAAATCTTCACTAAACAAAATCCACTTGGTTTTAGGAAAGCGAGCACCAATAATCTCTAACTCTTCGACATCATTAATATCAAATAATGTATAATCCAATATAACTACAGCATCTTCTTCTTGCTTAAGAGCCTCCAACAATTCACTTTTATCTTCAGTGAACTGTGTTACAGATTCTGGTATATCAGAAATGATATAGCTTAAGCCTGCGCGCGTTATATCTTGTTTATCAGCCAAAAATATTTTCATTTTACCTTAAAATCTTACATTTTGACGCAAATTTAGATAAAATAATTCATATTTCGAAATAAAAATATAATTATTTGTACTAAAATGTCATTTTAAATCCAAATCTTATTCCCCACTTATTTAAATACTTACGTTGTTCTAAATAATTAATACGACGAACCAAAGATACACTTAAAAACTTTAATATATTATGTATACCAAATTCCGCTTCCCAATACGGTTGATTCCCCATAAGATGCGACTTAGAAGGAAAAATATAAAGTCTTTCATCAGAAGAGTTCTGTACCGGATTATTCTTATCCGTCAAGGTTCCCCAAATGCCTTTTATAGCAAAAAACTCTCTAAACTTTAACGATTTGATTAGCGGTATTCTATTAAGCAATTTTCCATTTAAGTTCCATTTAATCCCCCAAAATACTTGTCTGTCATTCAAAAATTCCCAATCACTTAACAAGGAAAAAGAAGTTTCATTTGCAATAAAACTCAAATTGACGGGTGGCTGTAATAAAAGTGGGAATGGCACTTTATTCCACTGTGCCATTGCCCGAATATTGAAAGATAAATATCCCCAACTCCCCAACCATTGACGTTTATAAAAAGATAACGTGCTGACATTGCTCCTAAACTGCCCACCCAAGAAATGTTTAAATCCCACGGTATGGGATATACCAATTTCAGGAGAATCTAAATTTATGGGTAATCGTTGTTGTTTCGTATTCACATAAGTGACACCTGGATTATACACCACACCCATCGTTGCATCTGATAAGCGTATTTTATGTACTTCTACACTATCTGTAAGTTTATAATAATGAAGTTCACCAGCCGTTTGATTACTCTGAGTCTGAATGGAAGCACTAAAACGAAGTCCCCAATCTGTTTCATATCTAAAAGACAAACGCTGTCGATTATAAAGAAATACTTCTTTCAAGGCAGAAGTACGTGTCATAAATATATTGTCTTTATTATGCCCTAGATTGAGATCTGAAGGAGAAGTGAGGTCTGATGACGTATCAAAAGTTAAACTACGCAGAGGAAACTCAAATACATTTGCTTTTTTCTTGTTAAAAGAATAAGTAACAGCACTACTATAATACCACTGTTTACTATCTACACCATAAGCCGCAAAACCCGACCAAAACCAATGTGGGTTTAGATAAGCGGTCGTACGACCAGATAATCGTAATCGAATTTTATCAACATAATTCATGCTGACTAAAGTATTAACAGGCCCAAAATCAAACTTGCTTTTCCGATTTGCCCCACCCGTTTCAACATAATTTTCTATCAACGCTTTAACACCAAATATGATATACTTCCATCCTTTGCTATTTTGCATTTTATGTATAAAAGTATCCATAGAACTTTCACTTTTGGTCAATGCTACAGCACGATACTTATTCCAAAAAGATTCATCCCGATTAAAAGCCTCAAAATCATATCTTACCTTTACCTTACCACGAAAAAGTTGCTTGGGTATCGTGTCAAAAGAATAATCTTTATACCTGGTATTCCTGACTATTAATAAATCTTGCAACACCTTATTCACATGAATTTCTGCATACATATCATCTTTAGAAAGTACCCATTCACCATTACTCAACTGGGAATATTTCTGTTCTATCTTCATATTATCTACCCAATTCACATCACTTTTTTGGGGTATAAACAGAATACATTTCTTTACATGCAATGTAGAATCTTTCAGTACAAAGATTTCACCACGAAAGCCAAAATCCTGCTGATTAGCTGGAATAAACTGTAGGTGATAACATAACTGATGATCTACATATACCGTATCTTCGATATAAAAGTGATAAAAAGAAATTGCCGTCTTACCTATTGGAGAAACAAAGGGAAATTGAAGTAATCGTACGTAATCATTATAGATATCAACATCCGTAAAAACATCTTTAATTACTTCGTTCAAAATATCACCAGTTTCGATAACATTACCAATTCCATTGCTTTGCTGTCCCTGAATGATCTCCTTCTCTGAAAAAGGATTCTTCCTATAAATATGCTGAGAAACCGTTTCGTCAACAGATAAAGGTAATATTTTCTTATCATTGATTGGTGATTTCTCTATCTGATCAAGCATGTATTGTCGTTTTTTTAAAAAATCACCCTGCAATTGTTTTTCAGTGATATTGTTGAATGCCATGGTTATCTTCTGATAGCGATTATACTGAAAATAATCATGATTTTTCAAATCCGTCTTAGCCTTCGCAGCAATAACCTTTTTCATTAATTCTACTGCTGGATTATCTTTGCGTCGATAACGTCCAGACTTACTTTTCACAACAACTTCATTTAGCGAACGGCTCTCTTCTTGCAAGGTCAACTTGCCCAAATCGGTCATTGAGCTAGTAACTCGAATTACTATGCTTTGATATCCTACAGAACTAATTACCAATGTACCACCAACCCGCCTAGGAATAGAAAACAGACCATCCTTATCACTAGATACAGCTAAACGAAGCCCTTTGTAAGAAATACTTGCATAAGGAATAGCACCGCCATCCTTACCAATTATCTTACCTGAAATATTTTGAGCATGAGCCATGATGCTTACAAACAACAACATCATAACAAGCAAAAATGCGTTTTTCTTACAATTCATTTCGTATATCATTACTTGCAAAGTTATGATTTTTTTATCAAACAAATCAGGCATTTTGGTATTTTAAGTTTTTTCTGTTAATTTTGCGTTTCAGAAAGAAGAAAATAACTGAAAAAACAATGAATAACAAAAATAATATTTCTGACAAACGACCACCACTCATTCCTATGTTAATAGGAACTGGATTCGGAAGCGGTTTTTGGCCATGGGGACCAGGAACAGCGGGTAGCATAGTTGCTTTAATAGGTTGGTTTGCACTATCTTCACTCTTCCATAATGATAACAGTGCAATACAACAATACATCATAATAGCCTTTATCCTACTCTTTACTTGCTTGGGAACATGGGCCATAAGGATACTCCAGCCTTACTGGGGTGAAGATCCTTCAAAAGTTGTTATAGACGAAATGGTTGGCATATGGATTCCTTTGTCCATCTTACAACCCGAAGACTATTTAGGAGCAATACTGGCACTCATCAGCTTTAGAATCTTTGATATATTTAAGCCTTTCGGTATTAAAACCTTAGACCATCAAGAAGGAGCTTTTTGGGTTATGGCCGACGATATACTTGCAGGAATATATTCTCTGATAGTCATAACAATTTATCTACAAATATTCCGTTTTACATGATAATGGGAAAAATTAAACATGAAATTTGGCTTTTATCCAAAGCTGAAATAAGTGCTAGCATAGCTAGTATTGTAGATTTTGGACTTGCTATTTTTTTAACTTATTGCAACATATTAGAATATACATATGCAAACATAATAGGCATCATTTGTGGTGGAATAACCAACTGTTGTATCAATTCCAAGTATGTCTTCGATATTGCCGAACGAAAGAAAAAAGATATTCTATTTCGATACTTTACCGTTTGGACAGCGAGCTTGATACTGAATGGCTTTGGTACCAATATGCTCACTGGCCTTTTGGGAAATGCCCTTTTTATCCCTATTAAAAGTTGTATCGCTTTCCTTGTTGCTATTTTTTTCAACTATCCTCTTCAACGGAATTTCGTTTTTACAAACAAAAATAAATACAAATCATGAATTATAGAGATTATTTACAAAAACTAATATATGGGGGCATAGATCCTCTTATCCATGGAATGATTCATTTAGGAATAACACCCAATATTATTACCTTCTTAGGTTTCCTTGGTAATATTTTTGCTACAGCACTTTTTATATCTTCTGTTCAATATAAAATCAATTATACCACTATTGGATGGGGAGGATTTGTCATTTTAGTAGCAGGCTTATTTGACATGATGGATGGAAGACTTGCCAGAACCAGTAATAAGACATCTTCTTTTGGAGCACTCTGGGATTCTACTTTAGATAGATATAGCGAACTTGTAACTTTGTTTGGTATTGTTCTTATTTTTGCCTCAACAACAGCAGAATGGTTTTGGTGCACCATCGTAAGTTTTACAGCAATGGTCGGTTCTGTTATGGTTAGTTATGTTAGGGCGAGAGCTGAAGGTTTAGGTATAGAGTGCAAAGTAGGATTTATGCAACGACCAGAAAGAGTTGTTGTGACGGCTATAACCGCAATAATTTCCGGATGCACCAATAATTTATGGTGGTTAGCTGGTGGAATGATAACGATAGCATTCTTAGCAAATTTGACCGCATTTTGGAGGATTTGGCATTGCTACCACGAATTAAAAAGAAAAGATTCAAATATTTCCTCTTCAAACTAACAACATCAAATGATTTCTCTAGCAATACTTTTTGTCTATTTCACGCTACTCGCCTGGAAAAGAACCAGATGTTTAGCATTTTATATGCTTCCATGGGTTATATTTGGATTATGTTACGATGTCATGCGCTTTTACCCAAATTATAAAGTAAATCCTATTGACATAAAAAACATATATAATACAGAAAAAGAATTATTCGGCATCACAACCTCGCAAGGAATTTTAATTCCTGGAGAATGGTTTAAACTTCATACTTCTTCTTTTTTCGATTTCATGGCTGGTATTTTCTATCTCTGCTGGGTACCGGTGCCATTATTTTTTTCATTCTATTTATTTTATAAGAAAGAATACGATTGGACTCGTCGTTTTACATGGTCTTTTTTAGTGGTAAACCTTGTTGGCTTCATGGGATATTACATTCATCCCACCGCTCCACCATGGTATATCGATCTTTATGGGTTTGAACCTATACTCAATACACCTGGCAATCCGGCCGGACTCATAAGATGGGACAAACTAACTGGAATATATTTTTACAGCAATATGTATGGAAATAATTCTAATGTATTCGCCGCCATACCAAGTCTCCATGCTGCTTACTTATTAGTTACAACCATATATTCCATCATGAGCAAGCGACGATGGTATGCCTCTTTGACATTTGGAATACTGTGCATTGGCATCTGGTGGACGGCCGTTTATACACAGCACCATTACGTTATAGATGTCCTTTTAGGCATCTTTACAACAATAATAGGCATACTACTTTTTGAAGGAGGTCGGAAAATTATGAGAAATAACATATTTTTATGAAACTTGAATTCAAATTGATAATGCAACAAATGTGTCAAAGAAGTAAGTGAGCAAGGAGCATGAAAAAAGGGACAAAAGTTCCACAAGATCTTTCGTCCCCAGCATTAAATGCTTACCTTTGCAGACAAACTTCCACATAAGTTGCAAATATGACAAAGCATCTAACTGCGCAGCAAAGGTACGAAATATCTTTCAGACTGCAAAAAAAAGAACGTTCAACAGACATAGCCAGGGCTCTTGGTGTGCACCGCAGCACCATTAGCCGAGAAATTAGGCGCAACAAGGCACCCCATGGCAGGTATAATGCGGAAAAGGCCCAGTGGCTGTCAGACAGGAGAATGAGCGCAAGAAAGCACTATACCGTCCTTACGGACGAAATAAAGGTTTACATTGACCATAAGCTCACACAGGAACAGTGGTCTCCCGAGCAGATATCCGGAAGACGGCGTGCACTGGGATTACCGCCCATCTCACACGAAACCATCTACAGATATGTGTGGGAGGAGAAGCACAAATGGGGGAAGCCTCTCTATAAGCATCTGCGCCACAGGGGCAGGCGCTATAACAAGCGCGGTTCATCGTATAAGTCAAGGGGAATACCTGGACGTGTCGGGATAGAGCAAAGACCTGCGGTCGTTGATGAGAAAGGAAGGTTCGGAGATCTGGAGATCGACACCATTGTGGGGAAGAACAGGCGGAGCGTCATCATGACAATCAATGATAGGGAGTCCGGGTTCCTAATCATGAGAAAGCTTCCTTCAAAAGAGGCAGAGCCTCTGGCGGAGGCAGCCATTGCCGCACTTAAGCCGATAAGAAAGGGATTGCATACCATGACCGCAGATAATGGTACAGAGTTCTCCAGGCACCAGCAGATTGCTAGAGCACTGAAAATAGACATCTTCTTTGCAAGACCATACCACTCATGGGAAAGAGGTGCTAATGAAAACACTAACGGTCTAGTCAGGCAATATTTCCTTAAAGGGAGTGATTTTACAAAGATAACAGATAAAGACATCAATATGGTACAGGACAGAATCAACAACAGACCTAGAAAGAGATTGAATTACAAAACGCCTGTCGAGTTTATCAGACAAAAATACGGAGAGAATAAAACAATTATAAAGTTGTTGCGTTATTAATGTGAATCCTGCAAATAAGTTATAACTAAAATCAAGAAATTTATTACCTTTGCACAAATATATTGATACACCATATAAATGAGTTATCCAGATTTAGCAAATCGATTAAATCAAGCTGTTAGCAAATTATCTGCACAGGAATCACTCAAGGGACTTTTTCACCAGCATCGTGATGGTGATCCTCTTCCTTCTGGAGATAAATTAAAGGATATAATCGACTTATCACGTTCAATCCTCTTTCCGGGATATTTCGGTAGAAGTTCGTTCACCAGTCAGACATTAGAATTTCATATCGGTGTACGAACAGAAAGGTTACATAAAATGCTAACCGAACAAATTCTTGCAGGTTTATGTTTCACAGATTGCGATGAAAAAGAAACCCCTGAACAAATTGATACCCGAAAAAAGAAAGCTGCAGAGATATCATTGAAAGTCATAGAACAGCTTCCTGAAATAAGAAGAGTTCTTGCAACAGATATCACAGCAGCATACAATGGAGATCCCGCCGCAAAAAGCAAAGCAGAAATTGTGAGTTGCTATCCTGTTATAAAAGCATTGATAAGCTATCGAATAGCTCATGAATTGAATAATCTCCAAGTACCTCTCATCCCGAGATTAATTACCGAGATAGCTCATTCTGAAACAGGTATAGATATTCACCCTGCTGCAAGTATCGGTGAATATTTCACTATCGACCACGGTACCGGTGTAGTAATTGGTGCCACATGTATCATCGGTAAAAACGTTAAACTGTACCAAGGTGTCACACTAGGTGCAAAGAGTTTTCCACTAGACGACAATGGAAACCCTATAAAAGGAATAGCACGACACCCAATTATAAAAGATAACGTCATCATATATTCAAATGCCACTATTTTAGGCAGAATTACTATCGGTGAAGGTTGTATTGTCGGTGCCAATGTGTGGGTTACAAAGGACATGAGACCCAAAACAAAAAAATACAAACAAGTAAAAATCGATAAATTAGATATAGAATTCAATAATGGAACAGGAATTTGAACTCATCGCCAAAACATTTATGGGTCTTGAACCAGTTTTGGCTCAGGAGCTCACCCAGCTGGGTGCTAACAATGTACAAATAGGCAGACGCGTGGTTTCTTTTACAGGAAATAAAGAAATGATGTATCGTGCTAACTTCCAACTGCATACTGCAATTAGAATTTTAAAGCCTATAGCCCACTTCAAGGCAGCATCAGCTGAAGACATGTACGAGGAAGTAAAAAAAATAGACTGGAGTAAATATCTTGATAATAAAAAAACATTCTCTGTAGATTCTGTTGTATACTCTGAGGAATTCAGAAATTCAAGATTTGTTACATATAAAGTAAAAGATGCAATTGTAGACTGGTTCAGAGAAAAAACAGGAACCCGCCCAAATATTAGTATCAGTAATCCTGACATACGCTTAAACATTCACGTTGCAGAAGATAAAGCTACACTCAGTCTGGATTCAAGTGGCGAAAGTCTTCACAGACGTGGTTACAGACAAGAAAGCGTAGAAGCACCTCTTAATGAAGTTCTGGCTGCCGGCATGATTCTCATGACTGGCTGGAAAGGCGAGACCGATTTTATTGATCCTATGTGTGGTTCTGGTACACTATTGGTAGAAGCTGCACTTATCGCTAGAAATATTTCTCCTGGTATTTTCAGAAAAGAATTTGCTTTCGAAAAATGGGCAGACTATGACGCTGACTTGTTCGACAAGATTTATAATGACGATTCTGCAGAACGAGAGTTCAATAATCACATCTATGGCTATGATATCGATATGAAGGCTGTTAATACAGCTAGATTAAATATTAAAGCTGCAGGTTTATCAAAAGATGTCACCGTAGAACAAGCTGATTTCAAAGATTTCAAACAACCAGCAAACAAGAGTATTATTGTTATGAATCCTCCTTATGGAGAACGTATTTCTACTCCAAATCTGCTTGGTACATATAAAATGATTGGCGAACGCCTAAAACATGCTTTCACCGGTAATGAAGCTTGGATCTTGAGCTACCGTGAAGAGTGCTTTGATCAAATCGGCTTAAAACCATCAATTAAGATACCTGTATATAACGGTAGTTTGGAATGCCAATTCCATAAATATACTATTTTTGATGGTAAACTTCGAGAGTTCAGAAGCGAAGGTGGTATCGTTAAAACTGATCGCGAGAAAAAAGAAATGGCTCAAAAGCACCGTTTCAAACAAAATCGTGAATTCAAAAAAAGACTTGAAGAAGAAGAGGAAAACGAAGAGGGTGACATTCGTTCGTTTACTTTCCATAAGCCTAATTTCGGAAAATATGACAATAAAGACCGCAAAAAAGGTCGAAAAATGAATTTCCGTGACAATGAAGATAGCTTTGACCGTAACTTTAAACACGGCAAAAAGAATTCTAAAAGAAATGACCGTGATTTTAAACGAGGTAATCGTGACTTTAAACGTGGTAAAAACAGATTTGAAGATGAAGATTAATAAGTTTCAGTCTCAGAAAGTGTGTCTCCTGCAAACCGCATTAACTTTTATGTTTATGGCTGTTTCAACGTTATCATATGCTCAAAAGCTTAAGACTTTTACATTGGAAGACTTAAATTTTGGTGGTAATAACTACCATAATATGATTGCCAAAAACAGATGGACAACATGGTGGGGAGATCAGTTAGTAAGACTTGACACTGAAGAATGCTATATAATCAATAAAGCTACCGGAAAGGAAACTAAATTATTCACTCTTTCTGATCTTACAAAGATCAAAGGAGTGGATAATATCCATTCTTTGTATGATGCAACTTTTCCTAATGCCAAAAAGTCAATTGTAAAAATCGGAAACCTACTTATTGACTGGAAGAAGAAGTCATGTACTGTTGATGCTACTCCTAAAGCATATATTAAAAATTACCAGCTTTATGTAAAAGACAAAAATGGAAAGGAGCATCAGCTTTCAACAGACGGAAGCCGCAACATCGTATATGGACAAAGCGTACATAGAGATGAGTTCGGTATTTCAGATGGTCGCTTTTGGAGTCCAAATAAGGAAAAACTTGCTTTCTATCGAATGGACCAGAGTATGGTAACTGATTATCCACTAGTTAACATACCAGAAATAGAATGGAATCCTGAGAAAAATCAAAGCAGAATTGCTACTCCTGCTCCTGAAAAATATCCAATGGCAGGTGAAACATCTCATGAGGTAACTGTAGGCATATATAATTTAAAAACAAACAAGACAATATACCTCAAGGCTGGAAATCCACAAAATAGATATTTTACCAATATCGCTTGGGGACCAGACAACCAAACTGTATATATATTTGAACTTAATCGTGACCAAAATGACTGCAGACTAGTTAGTTACAATTCTGAAACTGGCGAAAAAATTGCAGAACTCTATCGAGAAACTGACACAAAATATGTAGAGCCACAACATCCTATAGTATTCTTGCCTTGGGATCATTCTAAATTTATTTTGCAAAGTCAAAAAGATGGATATAATCATTTTTATCTGTTCAACACACAAGGTAAACTTCTGAAACAGATTACTTCGGGCAACTGGGTAGTCATGGATTTTATAGGCTTCAATGCTAAGCAACATTCTATTATCTATGCAAGCAATGAATTAAGTCCAATCCAAAGAAATATTTTTTCAGTCAACTTGGAAAGTGGAAAACGAACATTAATAGATGATAATGGCAAAGGCTGGCATCATGCAAGTCTTAGTCCTAACGGACAATTTATAACAGATAATTACCAGACACCTACTATTCCTAGAAAAATTGCTATTATCAATATAGATAATAGTAAACGAACACCATATTATACAGCAGAAGATCCATGGAAAGGATATAATGTTCCAGAATATAGCTGTGGTACATTAAAAGCTGCAGATGGTAAGACGGATTTATATTATCGTATGGTAAAGCCTGTTAATTTTGATCCTAATAAAAAATATCCAACTATAATCTATGTATATGGAGGTCCACATGCGCATAATGTAGATGCTAGATGGCACTATAGCAGCAGAGGTTGGGAAACCTACATGGCTCAAAATGGATACTTACTTTTCATTCTCGATAATCGAGGTAGTGAAAATAGAGGAAAAGAATTTGAGCAAGCTACATTCAGACATTTAGGACAAGAAGAAACTAAAGACCAGATGAAAGGTGTAGATTTCTTGAAAAGTTTGTCTTATGTCGACACGACAAGAATTGGTGTGCATGGCTGGAGTTTTGGTGGCTATATGACCATAACAATGATGACACATCATCCTGAAACATTCAAAGTAGGAGTTGCAGGTGGACCTGTTATCGATTGGAAATGGTATGAGGTTATGTATGGAGAACGCTACATGGATACCCCTGAAAATAATCCAGAAGGATATCAACAAACCAGTTTATTAAATCAGGCAAAAAACTTAAAAGGGAAATTACAAATTATCATAGGTTTAAACGATCCAGTAGTTGTTCCACAACATGCATTTAGCTTTCTTAAAGCCTGCATCGGAGCCAACACACAACCGGATTTCTTCGTATATCCTGGTGAACCACACAACATGAGAGGCCATCAGAGTACACACCTGCATGAGCGCATCTCACAATATTTCTTTAACTATCTTAAATAAACCATAAATAGACCAGAAACAATGAAAATTTTACTGTTAGGAGGTGGCGGCAGAGAACATGCCTTAGCATGGAAAATTGCCCAGAGCAAAAAAGTAGAAAAACTATATATTGCTCCAGGCAATGCTGGTACAGGCTCTGTTGGAGAAAATGTTGCAATTGGTGTCAATGAGTTTGACAAACTTAAGGATTTTGCTGTAAAAAACGAAATCGATATTGTTGTTGTCGGACCAGAAGACCCTTTAGTAAAGGGTGTTTACGATGAATTTAAGAATGATCCACGTACAAAAGACATTCCTGTTATCGGTCCATCAAAACAAGGTGCAGTTCTTGAAGGAAGTAAGGACTTCGCTAAAGCGTTCATGGAACGCCATAATATCCCAACAGCAAAGTATCATACTTTTGATGGTACAACCCTTGAAGAAGGATTAAAATTCCTTGAAACTCTTAAAGCACCATACGTATTAAAAGCTGATGGATTGGCTGCAGGAAAAGGTGTCTTGATTTTGCCTACTTTAGAAGAAGCTAAAAAAGAGTTCAAGGATATGCTTGGTGGCATGTTCGGCAACGCATCTGCAAAAGTTGTTATCGAAGAATATCTTAGCGGCATCGAGTGCTCTGTATTTGTACTTACAGATGGTAAACACTATCAGATTCTACCTGAAGCAAAAGACTACAAACGTATCGGAGAACATGATACGGGTTTGAATACTGGAGGAATGGGTAGTGTTACTCCAGTACCTTTCGCTACTAAAGAATGGATGAAGAAAGTAGAAGAACGTATCATCAAACCTACGGTTAATGGCCTTGCGGAAGAAAATATCGATTATAAAGGCTTTATTTTCTTTGGCCTTATAAATGTAGAAGGTGAACCTATGGTCATCGAATACAATTGTAGAATGGGCGATCCTGAGACCGAAAGTGTAATGCTACGATTAAAAAGTGATATCGTTGACCTTTTCGAAGGTGTAGCAAACGGTAATCTGGATAAGTATACTGTTGAATTCGATGAACGTGCTGCTGTCTGTGTCATGCTGGTTAGCGGCGGTTATCCTGAAGAATATGTAAAAGGATATCCTATATCAGGTATAGATCAAGTAGAAGGCAGTATTGTATTCCATTCAGGAACAGCAGTGAAAGAAGGCCAAGTTGTTACAAATGGTGGCCGAGTTATTGCTGTTAGTAGCTATGGAAAAGACAAAGAAGAAGCTCTTCAGAAAAGTTTCCAAGAAGCACAAAAGATTGAATTCAAAGATAAGTATTTCCGAAAGGATATTGGACAAGACCTCTGATTTAATAAATTTTGGAGAAAAAAAGATTTCAAAATAAAGTTGCAGGTAGTAGGATTTCTCTACCAATAACAGCTTTATATGGAGCAATAATATGGTTGGCAAGCGGACTATTACAACAAGCATTGTGGATTCCGTTTGCCACATTTATCGTATCCACCTATCTTATGGTGGAACTGAACAATCAGAATGCACTGATTCGAATATACAGCCGTATGGTTGCATGCTCGTTTTTAGTTCTAACCTGCATGACATTACCGACTAAGATCTCTATAGAACCATTTGCAGTTCAACTAAGTTTCATTGCATTCTATATTATCATATTAAATGCATATCAAAGGAAATCAAGTTCTGGGTGCAACTTCTTCGCATTTACAGCTATTAGTATAGGCTCTGTATTTTGGGTACAAGAACTCTTTTTCGTTCCGCTGCTATGGATAATTGTAGCAACTAACATTTTAGCTTTTAGCGCTAAAAACTTTTTTGCATCGCTATTAGGTTTAATAACACCTTACTGGTTTATTGGTGGCTATTTACTATATCAAGATAAACTAGATATAATAATTAATCATTTCACACAAATAACTCAATTTGGTAAAATAGCAGATTTCAGTTCATTTACATCACTACAATTTTCACAATTTATTTTTATCATTCTGCTAGGTATTATTGGAAGTGTTCATTTCATAAGGAATAGTTACAAAGATAAGATCAGAATCAGAATGATATATGAACTATTCATCACAATGTTTGGCTGTACTACTTTATATATCATATTACAGCCTCAACACGCATTAAACTTATTAATGATATTAATAGTTAATACGGCATTATTAATAGCACATTTTATATCTTTGACAAAAACAAAAATAACAAATATTGTATTTTTCGTAATAACAATAATCGCACTATTCTTAACGCTTACCAACATATGGATAGCATCTTTGCATTTTTAATAGACTGGGGATATTGGGGAATGCTAATAGGAGCATTTCTTGCTGGAAGTTTTTTCCCATTCCCTAGTGAGGCTATCATGACAGGATTAGTAGCAACTGGCCTTGACCCCACAACACTCATTTACTATGCATCTATTGGAAATATTCTAGGTTCTTTATTTAACTATGGCGTCGGTAGATTAGGAAGACTAGACTGGATTGAGAAATACCTACATGTTAAAGAAGAAAAGATAAACAAAACCCTAAAATTTATGAATGGGAACGGAGCGTGGATGGGCTTCTTTGCGTTTATTCCTGTTTTAGGTAGCGCGATTACTATCGTTTTAGGATTAACAAGAGCTAACTTCCCAATATCTTTATTCAGTATATCTGTTGGAAAAATTGTTCGATATTTAATTCTGGTATATGGTTTAAGTTATATATTTTAAATCGACATATGGAGAAAAATTTGATTATGTTCCTTTGCTGCTTATTATGTATGGCATGTCAAGGAAACAAAAAAGATAACGCTAAAGAAATAGCTGTAACGATAGAACCACTACGCTATTTCACGGAACAAATAGCAGGCTATAATTATCATATTATAACTATGGTACCACCTGGCAGTAATCCCGAAATCTACGAACCGACTTCAAAACAAATGGTAAATTTGGCAAACTGCTCTTTAATTATCAAAATTGGAGAACTCGGATTTGAGAAAACATGGATGAATAAAATTACAGCTACTGCACCTAATATAAAGGTAATTAGTGCTTCTAAAGGTATAACACCTGTAAAAAGCGCATATAACATTCCTGATCCACACACGTGGATGAGTTGTACGAATGCCGCTATCATTGCAAAAAATATTTGCGAAGCATTAAAACAAAAAGATCCTGCGCAGAAACAATACTACGAGAAAAATTTGAAAAAATTACTCAATAAAATAAGTAAGACAGAAAAGGATATTAGAAGTAAATTTGCTCATGGGAAGCAAAAGAGTTTTTTAATCTATCATCCTGCCCTCACATATTTTGCTAAGGAATACAATTTCATTCAACTTCCTATAGAAGAAGAAGGAAGAGAACCGTCAGCGGCACAACTTAAGAACCTCATTACAAATGCGCAAAAATATGGAACTAAAATCATGTTTATACAAAAGGAATTTTCCAATCGAAATACAAGTATCGTAGCCAACGGTACCAATACCAAACAGATTGAAATTAATCCTCTTTCATATCAATGGCATGAACAAATGCTAAACATAGCAAAAAACTTACAATAACATGGAACCTATCGTTGAAATTAAAGATGTGTCAGCAGCCTATGACGGTAAACAAGTGCTTGAACATGTAAATTTAACTATATACCAAAATGATTATCTTGGTATTATTGGTCCGAATGGTGGAGGAAAGACCACTTTAATAAAACTAATTTTAGGGCTCAAGAAGCCAACTCATGGACAAATTATTTATTATAAAAATGGGAAAAGTATCAAAGATATCACTATGGGATATTTACCACAGTATAGCAAAATTGACAAAGATTTTCCTATATCAGTACATGAAGTGATACTATCGGGATTAGCACATCAAAAGAAAATATTTCGTCCCTACTCCAAGTCACAGCTTCATCAGGTAAAAAAAACTTTGGAAGAAATGCAGTTAACAGATTTAGCTGAAAGACCAATAAACGCACTAAGTGGAGGACAACTACAACGCGTTCTTTTAGCACGAGCTATCGTTTCCAATCCTGATATTCTCATACTCGATGAGCCTAATACATATATAGACAAAAGATTTCAAGCACAAATGTATGAAATGCTAAGCCAAATCAACCAACGGTGTGCTATTATCATCGTCAGTCATGACATCGCTGAAATCCTTGAGAATGTAAAACATATAGCATGCGTTAATCACCATCTACACTACCACGCAAACGCAGATCTTCAACAAGAAAAGCTAGAAGAGCATTTTCTTAAAATGTAATAGATTGGAAGTTTTCATATTAAAACTTTTTAATTTCATTTTACAAACTGTGAAATAATAATATAGAGAGAAGAACTTCTCTTTCTTTTTATTATCTTTGCAAAAAATAAACCGAAATAACACAAATAGTTTATAAATAAATGAAACAGTACAGATTAGTGGACAATATCCTCGGATGGGTCGTTTTCTTTATTGCGGCTTTCGTATATTGTTCCACAATTGAACCGACAGCCAGCTTTTGGGACTGTCCTGAGTTTATTGTTACAGGCTATAAGCTAGAAATTGGTCACCCACCAGGGGCTCCGTTCTTCATGCTTACAGCAAACCTTTTCTCACAATTCGTTAGCGACCCTTCTCAGGTAGCTCGTATGGTTAATACCATGAGTGCACTATTAAGTGCTACTTGTATTATGTTCCTTTTTTGGACTATATCACACCTTGCTCGCAAGCTTCTTATAGACAAATGGGAAGAGCTAACCATGAGTAAATTAATCGCAATAGAGGGTTCTGGCCTTGTTGGTGCATTAATCTACACTTTTAGCGATACATTCTGGTTTAGCGCAGTTGAAGGCGAAGTTTACGCTTATTCTTCTGCTTTCACAGCTATTGTATTCTGGCTGATTTTAAAATGGGAAGATCATGCTGATGAACCTCATAGTGACCGCTGGTTAGTATTAATTACCTATATGACTGGCTTATCTATCGGCGTTCACTTGCTTAACTTATTGTGTATTCCTGCTATTGTATTGGTATATTACTATCGTAAAACTCCAAATGCGAACTTAAAAGGAAGTCTGATTGCTCTAGCAATATCATTTGTAATTGTAGCAGCAGTACTCTATGGAGTTGTTCCTGGTATCATTACTGTAGGCGGCTGGTTTGAACTGTTCTTTGTAAACGTACTTGGTTGCCCATTCAATACTGGCGAAATCATTTATATTATTCTCTTGGTTACCACAGTTATCTGGGGTATCTACGAAAGCTATGTAGATAAGAGTGTAAAACGTAGCAATATTGCATTCCTCCTATCCATTGCCATGCTTGGTATTCCTTTTTATGGATATGGCTGGTCTGCCGTACTTATTGGTATCATCATACTCGCTGCTCTTTACTTCATCGTCAACAAGAAGATTACAGTTGACGGTAAAAAGATTCAGCTCGTTTCTGCACGCATTAAGAATACATCACTTCTCTGCATGCTGATGTTAATGATAGGCTATTCAAGCTATGCACTTATCGTTATTCGAAGTGCAGCCAACCCTCCAATGGATCAAAACTCTCCTGAGGATATCTTTACTCTTGGAAGTTATCTCAGCCGTGACCAGTATGGTGATCGTCCACTTCTTTACGGTCAAGCATATACTTCTCAGGTAAAACTTGAGCAAGATGGCAATATGTGTAAGCCTGTTTATAAGGAAGGTGCACCTGTATATCAGAGGAAGGAAAAAGCCTCTAAAGACGAAAAAGATTCATACTTTGTAGTAAGTCACAAAAACAAGCTGCAATATGCACAAAACATGATTTTCCCTCGTATGTATGACCAAGATCATGCAAGTGCTTACGAAAGCTGGCTCGGTGGTGTAGAAGGTAAAGAAGTTCCATATGACAGATGTGGTGAAAATATCACAGTTAAAGTTCCATCAATGTGGGACAACTTAAGATTCTTCCTTTCATACCAATGCAACTTTATGTATTGGAGATACTTCATGTGGAACTTTGCCGGACGTCAGAATGATATTCAAGGCAACGGTGAAAAGGAACACGGCAACTGGATTACTGGTATTTCATTTATTGACAATGCTATGTATGGAGATCAAAGCATGTTGCCTGATGAATTAAAAGCAAACAAAGGACATAACGTATTCTATTGTTTACCATTGCTACTTGGTCTTATTGGACTTTTCTGGCAAGCATACCGTGGACAAAAGGGTATTCGTCAATTCTGGGTAGTATTTTTCCTGTTCTTCATGACAGGTTTAGCCATCGTACTCTACTTGAATCAAACTCCTCAGCAGCCTCGTGAACGAGACTATGCTTATGCAGGTTCATTCTACGCATTTGCCATCTGGTGTGGTCTTGGTGTAGCTGGTATTTTGGATCTGATCAAGCAGAAATTCAACAAAGACAATGTAGCATTAGCAGCATTAGTTTCTGTTGCTTCGTTACTAGTTCCTATACAAATGGCTTCACAAACATGGGATGATCATGATAGAAGTAACCGATATACATGTCGTGACTTCGGTCAGAATTATCTCATGTCACTACAAGAAAAATCTCACCCTATATTGTTTACTAATGGTGATAATGATACCTTCCCTCTTTGGTATAATCAAGAGGTAGAAGGAGTAGGAACAGATGCACGTGTATGTAACTTGAGCTATTTACAAACAGACTGGTATATTGACCAGATGAAACGTCCTGCATACAAATCGCCATCTGTACCAATTACCTGGCCTCGACTTGATTTCTGCTCAGGTACAAATGAGTATGTAGAAATCAATGCTGAAGCTAAACAACAAGTTTTGGATTTCTATAAAGAAAATCCTGAAGCAGCTAAGGCACAGTTTGGTGACGAACCTTTTGAATTGAAGAATATTCTGAAATATTGGGTTCGCTCAAAAGATGCTAATATGCATTTCATCCCTACAGATACGGTATATGTTACTATAGACAAAGAAGCTGTCAAAAAGAGTGGAATGCTGATGGCATCAGATTCTATTCCAGACCGTATGGTAATTTCTTTAGCAGGTAAGAATGCTCTTTACAAGGGTGATTTAATGATGCTTGAAATGATAGCACAGTGCAACTGGACACGTCCTGTCTATGTAGCTATTACTGTTGGTGAAAACAATTATATGAATCTCGGCAATAATTTTGTTCAAGAAGGTCTTGCTAATCGTATTACTCCTTTCACAACGAATGTAGAAGGGGCCAAGAATTTTGATACAGAGCGTACCTATCATAATATTATGAAACGCTTTAAATTTGGCAACTTAAAACAGAAAGGCCTTTATATTGACGAGACTACCATGCGTATGTGTTACACACACCGCCGCTTAATGGCTCAATTAGCTCTTCAATTAATTGCAGAGAACAAAAATCAGAAAGCACTCAAAGTATTGGAAAAGGCAAGCGTAGAAATACCATCATACAATGTACCGAATAATTATATGAGTGGTAGTCTCGACATTGCCAAGAGCTATGCATTCTTAGGTCAGAAAGCAAAAGCAAAAGTTCTTGTTGAACAAGTATTCAAGAATGCTAGCCAATACATGAGATGGTATTTAAGCCAGGACAACAATGACTTCATGCTTTCACAAAGAGAATGTATGACACAGCTCATGATTATGCAGCAAACTGCTGAAGTTGCAACAATGGTTGATAAAGTGCTTGGCAATAAACTTAACAACCAAATTAACAGCTTCTACAATCAATATCGTAGCCGTGGTGGTCAAATGCCTCAAGGTCAAGAATAAAGAAATAAGATGTTAATAGAGCAGCCTGCTAAATGGTTGCGCTGGTTATATCCCAGAGCGACTTGGAGAATGGACAAGAACGAACGTTCAGTGTATTTGACGTTCGATGATGGTCCAATCCCCGAGTCGACTCCATTTATTCTTGAAACACTTAAAAAGTTTAATGCCAAAGCAACCTTCTTTATGGTTGGAGAAAATGTCATGAGACATCATGACCTATATACACAAATCGTACATGAAGGTCATCAAGTTGGTAATCACACATACAACCATATTGGTTCTCTAAAGCATTGGGCTATTACATATGCCTATAACACAGAGAAAGCCAATCAACTTATTCACGCTCATCTATTTCGCCCTCCTCATGGGTGGATGAAGCATAGTGTATATTGGTGGATGTCACGAAGGTATCGTATCATCATGTGGGACGTTGTTACACGAGACTATTCTAAATGGATGACTGCAGAAGACATCTTTGAAAATGTCAAGAAATACACACGCAATGGAAGCATAATAACTTTTCATGATTCTCTGAAGAGTATAGAAAAACTTCATTATGCTCTGCCAAAAGCGTTGCAATGGTTAAAAGACCAAGGTTATGAATTCAAAACTTTTGAATAATACTGTTGACAAGAAAGTTTTAAGTCAAAAAATAAAAGCTGAGGCAAAAAGTCTCGGCTTTTTTTCCTGTGGAATAGCCCAAGCAAAAGCCGTTGATCATGAGACTGCTCAACATATCAAAAAGTGGTTAGCCAATGGTGATCATGCAGGTATGGCTTATATGAACAATTACACCGACAAACGTCTTGACCCTAGATTACTGATGAACGGGGTTAAAAGTATTGTTAGTGTAGCATTAAACTATACCCCGAACATAACTCTTCCACAAGAAGAATACCAATTTGCTGCTTATGCTTTAGGAAAAGACTATCATGACATTGTCAAAAGTAAATTACAACAATTGGCAGAGAAAATAGGATTTACACCTCTACCATACCATGAAGAAGATAGAAAAACCGATGGTAGCATAAATTATTATAGGGCATTCTGTGATTCTGCTCCCGTTCTTGAAAGATATTGGGCAACACAAGCAGGATTAGGATGGACTGGAAAAAATCATCAGCTTATTATACCTCGCGCTGGCAGCATGTTTTTCTTAGGAGAACTGTTCCTTGACATTGAATTAGAATACGATCAACCATTATCAAACAAATGTGGCAAATGTCATCAATGTATAGATGCCTGTCCAACTGGTGCTCTCCTAGAAAATCAAGAACTAGATGCTAACAAATGCTTATCCTATCAAACCATAGAAAACAGAGGAGAACTAAATAAAGAATTTGCCAAGAAAATGGGAAATGTAATTTATGGATGTGATAGATGCCAGCAAGCTTGCCCTTGGAATAGATATGCCACACCTAATACGACTCCTGAATTACAGCCCAAAGACGAACTCCTGCACATGACCAAAGAGAAATGGCAACACTTAACTGAAAAGCAATATCAACAGCTATTTCAAGGAAGTGCCGTCAAACGCGCTAAATATAGTGGTTTAATGCGCAATATAAATGCATTGGATAATGAAGAACTATAAAAAAAGGCTTGAATCATTTTTTAGATTCAAGCCTTTTATATAGTTCAATATTTTTATTGCATACTATATACAACATCCATTAGTTTCTTACCTAAAGCATCTGCCTCTGCCATAGTTTGAGCCTCACTATAGACACGAATAATCGGTTCTGTATTACTCTTACGTAAATGAACCCATTTATCAGGGAAATCAAGCTTTACACCATCAATATCAGTAACTGTTACATCCGTTTCAGCTCCATATAGTTCTTTTACTTTAACAAGAATAGCATCTACATCAGTTTCAGGTGTCAAATCTATACGATTCTTAGCAATACAATATTCTGGAAAAGAAGCACGCAATTCACTAACTTTGCAGCCTTTCTTAGCGAGACTACTTAAGAACAGAGCAATACCCACCAATGCATCGCGACCATAATGACTCTCTGGATAGATAACACCACCATTGCCTTCACCGCCAATAACAGCATGTACATCTTTCATCTTGGTCGTTACATTAACTTCACCAACAGCAGCAGCAGTATACTTACCACCATGCTTCTCGGTAACATCACGCAAAGCACGTGTAGAACTCAAATTAGATACCGTATTTCCTGGTGTATGAGCCAACACATAATCTGCAACAGAAACCAATGTATACTCCTCACCAAACATTTCACCATTCTCACAAATGAAAGCCAAGCGGTCTACATCTGGATCAACGACTATACCTAAGTCATAGCCTCCATTCTTCATTTCACCCATAATACCAGTAAGATTTTTCTCCAAAGGTTCTGGATTATGTGCAAAATCGCCATTAGCTTCACCATTTAAGAACTTAGCCTCAACACCTAAAGACTCTAATAACTTTGGCAATATAATACCACCTACTGAATTAATAGAATCTACGATAACCTTAAAGTGGGCATTACGAATAGCTTCAAGATCAACCAACTGTAACGATAATACAGAATCTATATGTCGCTTATCAAAAGTATTATCCTCCTGATATTTGCCCATATGATCAACATCTGCATAATCAAAAGCTTCTTTTTCTGCAATAGCAAGAACTTCATTACCATCATCTTTAGTCAAGAACTCACCCTCTGCATTCAAGAGTTTGAGTGCATTCCAATGACGAGGATTATGACTAGCTGTAATAATAATACCACCGGCAGCACCTGACATACGAACCGCGAGTTCTGTAGTTGGTGTAGAAGCCAAACCGATATTAATGACATCGTAGCCCATACCCATTAAGGTACCACAAACAACATTCTTTACCATTTCACCCGATATACGAGCATCACGACCTACAACAATTTTATTACTGTTTGACTTACCACTCTTACGAATAAAAGTAGCATAGGCTGATGTGAACTTTACGATATCGAGCGGATTCAAAGTATCGCCCACTGGACCACCAATTGTACCACGGATACCAGAAATTGATTTTATAAGTGTCATAACTATTTTGTTAATTTTGCCGTTCGTAAGTTATTTCATATAAACAAGGATAAACATTTGCCGAAGCATATTGCTGTCCTTGACTATGTGGAACAATTAGACGAACTTTTGCAATTTCATCACCTTCTTTTTCTACTCTACCTACTTTAATATATTTCAAAGGAACAAGCCATCCAGAAGGCACAGAAGTACTTCCATAATAAGAATACATTACACTGCTATTTGCATCAAAAGAAGCAGAGAATGTACCAGAGGTATTAGTTACCGACATGATATCTGGAGTAGGTGAATAATACATCACATTGTTAGTTGCTTGTAATGTGTCTTCCATCAAATTCCACTCGGAAAAACGACATAACACATTCGTGGTTTCCCCACTTTGTATCATTTTTCCACATCCACGACGTATAATCTGCATATAGACACCTGTTGTTTCAAACAACACATATTCATTATTATCCAAATTCGTAGTTGTATCTTGTTCAAGGAACTGAGACTCTGAGATTACTTTAATACCTTGATCAGCTATATAATTATTAATGCAATCACGCTCTTTTTCTTTCTGTTCTGCATATGTCTCAGTATCTGAACAGGAGTTCAGAACAAATACCCCGATAAGGCACGCGAGGATAAGGGTCAGTTTCTTCATTTTTCCAATTTATATTTTAACGAAGCAAAAGTACGTATTTTTATTGACATACGAAAAACAATACCAAGTTTTTACTATTTATTCGCAAGCATAACAACGATTTAACGGTTTTTAGAGTTAATGGTTTTGTTGATATTAGGTAGAATTATGTTAAAAAGAACATTTCCATCAAAATAAAATCATATTTTTGTTATTCAAAACATCTATGAAAAGTATGGACGATTATAAAAGACAGCAAATACTACAATCAACATCCTATAAAATGCTGGAAAGAATAGCAATTTATATGGATACTTATCATCTTGATCCTATTATCGGCCTTATACCAGGAATAGGCGATCTCATCAGTGCTATTTTAGCTATTCCCTTCATATACTATAGCCTCTTCACGCTCAAATCCATACCACTAACTCTTGCTATCATCAATAATATTCTTTTAGATATATTCTTGGGATTGATTCCGATGTGGATTGGCGATTTCATTGACATATTTAATCTGTCTTTTAAACGAAATATCCAACTCATTTTGGGATATATCAATGATGACCCAATCATCATAAGGAGAATTAGAAAGAAAGTAATTCTGCTATTCATAACTATGATAATACTCGGGATACTGATTATATTCATGCTGAGACTCACTGTGGTGTTTATCCAGTGGATAATAAAATTCCTATAAAAAATAATCCGCAAGACTGCTTTTATCCAGTCTTGCGGATCATGATAAGCCATCAGCAAGAATAATTTATATCAGGAAACAGAGAATACTACTTTTTCAAAAGTTCTGCATAAGCATAAATAGCTTTTTTGGCTATCTCTATAGCATCAGCAATTGTACCATTAACCCTGCCACCACTTGCATTTAAATGACCACCACCTTCAAAATATTCTTGCGCAACCTTATTGCATGGAAAATCATCTACAGAACGCAAACTTACCCAAACGAGATTATCTCGCTCGACATCTTCACGAAGAGATATAGACATTTTTACACCTTTTATTCTTAAAGGTTCATTTACTAATCCTTCTAAATCGCCCTTAATAAAATGGAAATCTTCCATTTCTCTACGCGACACTGCATAAAAAGTAGCATGAAGATCATCCAATACATTTAATTTTTGGCTCATAATATAGCCGCGAAAGCGCATAGCCCATGAGCTGTAATTATTAAAGACATTTCTATAAATTTTGTCTTTATCGATATGCTTGGTCAGCAATTCGCCTATAATAAAATATATAATAGGGTCTGTGCTATTATAGGTAAAGCCGCCTGTGTCTGTCATCATTCCACAATATATGCAACTTGCCCACTTACGCGACATCGATTCAAAACCACCAAGCTGCCACACGAGCCTAAAAATCAGCTCACAAGTACTACTTGCTTCCGGACGAGACACTACTAAAGAAGCATCGTCAAACGAAGGTTGCAGATGATGATCTACAACCAAAACTTTAGCAGGAGAAGAAACCAAGGCTTTCTCCATATCCTCGACTCTATTAGGTGCATTAAAATCAAGACAACAAACTAAATCTGCTTCTTGGAAGAGTTTTGTTGCCCTTTCCTGATTTTTATCAAACCTTACTACCTTCTCAGAATTAGGTAACCAATGTAAAAAGTCGGGATAAGCATCTGGAAGTACTACTACAGCATCCTTGCCTAAGGAACAAAGATATTCTCTCCACCCCAGACATGCACCCATTGCATCACCATCTGGAGATTTATGTCCACAAATAACAATATGATTTGAAGCTGCTATCAACTCTTGGAGCATAGCAGCTTCTGTATCTGTAAGAATATTAATATCCATCAACAATTAAAAGAGCTTATTAGGATAAACTCCCTCGTCAACCAACTGCTGAATTTTAGCTACAACACTTGGACGATCTTCTGAGTAGGTCACACCAAACCATTTACTTGTAGTATCAAGAACCTTTACGGTCGCAGTACCATCGTTGATCAACTTATTAACAACCCATGGGATAAGGTACTCTGCCTTGATATTGGTTTTGGTCTCAGGAGCATCCAAGAATTCCTTGAAGAAGGCATCACTATATTCAAAATAATCTGGAGTAAAGCCCCATACATTCATAGAAACAGGAGTATTATCTGCTATAGATACCCACTCACCATTCTCATCTTTATATGCTACCTTACCATCTTCCTTACGCTCTATTTCTGTACGCTCAACTACTGTTGTCAAATGTTCCGCTTCATCCTTAGAACATACACCACGTGATACTGTACCATTTTCTGACAAAGTGTTACCTACACGGAACCCTACCATTGCATAAGTATTCTTAGCACCTTCAGGAAGATCTGCCAAAAACTTACCAATTACCTTGAAACAATCACGATTATAGAAATCATCACAATTGATAACGCAGAAAGGTTCCTTTACTACATTTTTAGCCATTAAGACTGCATGGTTAGTACCCCATGGCTTGGTACGACCTTCTGGTACAGAGTAACCGTCAGGTAGTGCATCCAAAGCTTGAAAACATACTTCTGCAGGAATATGACCTTCATATTTTGAAAGAACTTGTGTACGGAATTGCTCTTCGAAATCTTTACGAATAATAAATACGATCTTTCCAAAACCAGCTTGAATAGCATCGTAAATAGAGTAATCCATGATAGTTTCACCATTAGGTCCAAGACCATCTAACTGCTTGAGGCCTCCATAACGACTGCCCATACCGGCAGCGAGTAATACCAAAGTAGGTTTCATATTTTTATACTTTATAGTTGAAATAATTCTTTGTCATGCAAAAGTAATCATTTTATCCGAAGAGCACAACTATCCTATGATAATTTTTAGAAAGGATATCCGATTGCTAAATGAATACTTTGCGCATTTTTAAAGCTACTGACATTGTAAAATCCTGACTTTTCTGTTTGATAAGGAACATGAAGACCAATACCCCAATCAAGTCTCAATACAAACATACCGATATCGTATCGTAATCCTATACCTGTGCCAACAGCTATCTGTCGGGCAAAGTCTTTTAAAGCAAAAGTACTTC
Source organism: Segatella baroniae B14 (assembly GCF_022024235.1). Classification (GTDB taxonomy): domain Bacteria; phylum Bacteroidota; class Bacteroidia; order Bacteroidales; family Bacteroidaceae; genus Prevotella; species Prevotella bryantii. Next base: position 16,850 of record NZ_CP091799.1, on the reverse strand, counting down.
CTGGTCTAGCATCATCAGAATGTAATGCCCACACATTACCTGCATCCAAGAATATTGCACCATATAAACTACCAAATAATTGAGGTCGATATTCCAAATTAGCCAACAATTTTATATCACCAGTTTGATCTATATAAGAAAATCGTCCATCTGCAGGTACATACTTTCCTGGTCCGATACTTCTGACATTAAATGCACGTATACTATTAGCTCCACCTACATAAAACTGTTCATAATAAGGAGCCTGTGTGGCATTTCCATAACTCCAAATTGCACCGACATTAAAGTGTCCGACCAGTGTTGATGACTCTCCTACCTTCCACTGCTTCACAAAATCCGTTTCAAGTTTTAAGAACTGCGCATAAGGATTTTTAAACATGGTCTTATTAGTTGTATTCCATTTTTCACCAAACAACACATAAAAACCAGAAAGGATATTACTTGCCTCACTGACCGTAGTAGACCAAGTTATAGGATTCTGGTATTTGCTTGGACTTCGATAGCTATACGTGTAACTCATTTTGGGAACAAACTGATCACGCATTGAGATTTGCAAATAAGGATTCAAAGATAATAGACTATCAAAAGCCTGAGTCTTATCATTCATATACTGGTAAGAAATACTTAGCGGAGTAAAAGAATGACGAGATGTTTCTGAATTTGCCCACTCATAAGTTAATTCACCCGATACAACATGACGCTTAAAATAATCTGCACGATTAAGTATATTCGTTGCCACCTTAAGCGTTGTTGATGGCACACCATAATAATGGTGCCTTCGACGTCTAACTCCTTTTCTGCTACCTACAAATAAACTCCAAGGTGTTAATAATCTCGGCATCGTAAGCGAAACAGCTGCTCCATATTCGTAAGAATTCATCTTAGACGAAGAATGTTCATTTTGATGCGCTGTTTGCCATTCATACGAACCATTAACGCTTATATCAAGAACTTCTCCTCCTCGGAACGCATTCTGCTTCGTTAAACCCATAACCAATTGAGGTCCGACTCTACCTGTAGTCTTCCCTTTGGCATTACCTTCTATATAAAAACTATAAGGTTTATCAAATATTAAATCTAGATTCACATCCAGTGTATCACAGTTCAAACTAGAATCTCGTGGAGTAAACTGTAAATTAGTATAACTAAATAAGCCCAAAGACTGCAAACGCTGCTTTAAAGCATCTTCATCTTCATAACTATATAATTTACGTGAACGTAAATTGACTCCACTTAAAATGACACCAGCACGCAAAGGAGGACGCTTTCCATTATAATTAATAATTAAATTTCTAAAACTTCGCGAACTATCTAATGATTCCATAAACTGCTTTTTAAAGTTGATTGCAATCTTACCAATATACCATGGATGAGAAGCTCGCTCACTAATGCTATCAACCATCTGAAATCTAAGTTGCACCTTTCCCGGAGTATTCACTGTATCTGCCAAATATTTTGCATCACTTTCTTCATAATAATAATATCCATGATTTCTGAATAAATTGGCAATGCGAAGTCTTTCTGCCTCTAAAGTGGCTACTTCGAAAGCATCACCTTTATGCAAAAGTGTCTCCTGCATAGAATTATGAATCAGGCTATCCGTCTGAAGAGGAAAATTCTTATAAGACACCGTATCTAAAGTCCACAAATGTCCCATATCTACAGTATAGGCTATCTTTGCTTGTTTCGGATTGTGCTCGGTGACATTTTCAAAAGATACTTTTCCATTAAAATAACCGAATTTCTGCAATTGCTGTTGGGCTACCTGAGCACGTAACAATGGATTTACTTGGCTCAACAATTTTGGCTTAGAACCAAAAGACTTAGCTAACCACTTTCCTATACCACCCTTGGAATTTGCAAAAGCATTCCACACCCAAAGTCTTATCGGGAAAGGTGTGCGATAATAACTACTCCCCATGAAGGCACCAGTAGGTGCTGATGCCAAAACTGATTCCATTTCCAGCATCGTCTCATCAGCATGAACTCCTGGCTCATAGTTTACATATTTTATTTTTTTCAACCCCGTAAACAATTGTTCTCCTTCAGGAATGGCACTGGTAGAAGAGCATGACTGTATGAGTAGCAATACTCCACATACAATCATTAATGATACTATTTGAAATATACTATTTTGCTTCATGATTGTCTAACTTTATTTTTACCGTATCTTTACGATTAGGCATCATCATATTCGTATTTGGTTCTGATTTAAAACGCAATAGGTCTTTAAAGCTGTTTAGCTTTCGTCGCCATAGAAAACCTACACCGTATTCTCCAATCTGCCCCTCCAACCAATCATATACATTATTCTTGTAGAATAACGTAACATACTTACTAGACGCAGTACCCAAACGATATTGTAGCTCTACATCATCGAAAAAGTTATTCTGACTTCCTGACTGATCCATATTTGCTCCTGTCGAGACTTTTCCACCCACAATAACACTTAATCTGTTATTTAAGAATCTCTTAGAGAATTTAAAACTGTAATCAGTATGGACTAATCCTGCAGAATTAGTTGTATTATCAACTGACATACCTAAATCAAGACCCATACTTCGAAGTGCTGTACCGGTAATATTATTAATCTGCGAATTCAAGAAAGACGTCAACGCACTATTCATCGAGAATGAAGTGGTATTACCATCTGATAAATACATACCTGATGCCAACATCGTAATTGCTACTTTACTTCGTCCTTCTTCAGTCAGGGTGTTCAGCTCATCCTGTACGGTCATATCATTTGGAGCTTCAATGATAAACTGTACACCTGGTTTTGCCAAAGTCTTTGTTAATTTAACACCACAGATAAAATCTACAGTATGCTCATCACCTGAACTAGACGCCACATTAGATTTCACATTTTCTGTAGCAGTAATATTCAAAGTTGGATTCATCACATCTCCAGTAAACTCGATAAAGCTACCTTCTTGAATATGAAATGTTTTCAATGGAATTACAGGCAAAGAATATTTCATCTCACCACTATTCAAAGTATATCGACCAGTCAGGGTCAATTCATCTATTGGATTGTAGCTCATTCTAAGATCACCACCGCCTTGCAAATCTATATAATTCGTCTTATCCTCATTAAGAGTACAATGTATATGGGCTGACTCATCTACAGATATACTCATTGACATATCTAATCCTTCAAGCTTAGGTTTTTCTACAGTTTCTGGAATAGAGTCTTTAAAATTAGTAAACTTAATCAAATCATCCATCTGATTATCAGTAGCAAGTTCAGATTCTTTCAAGACATATGTCATATCAGTATTCCCCAACACATCAAGTTTTCCTCGCATCTTCAAATTAGATACAGGACCATTCATCATACCATAAAAATTCACAAATGCTTTTCCATAAGCCATTGAACGTACGTTTTCTTTTGCATTAATCAATTGAAGATTTTCTGCTCTCATTCTGACATCCATCATCATTCTGTCCAGATTTGAGAAATCTAAATTTCCTGAAATGTTCAACGAATTATTATTATTGGCAAACATCTCAAAATTTTCAAAAAGCAAATTACTGCCTACTATACGAACAGGGTCATTGGCAAAACGCATTTCTACACCATATGGATCGCTATAAAGATAGCAAGAATCTAAATATATTTCTCCATTTACATCAGGTCTACTTAATGAACCTTTTATACTTAAAGAGCCATCACCATAACCTCGTAAACCCACAATACGCTCTGGTATAAAACCATTAATCATTGAGACAGGTAATCTATCCATTGTCAATTCTGCATCAAGATAGCCCTCCCCCTTAGATTGATAAGAACCTTTTAAGATGCCAACTTCGTTTCCTTCGCTCAACAATATACCATCTACGACATGAGTTCCATCTGCTTTTGGCATATATACAAATTCTGTACCGACATTACCCATGCTGCAATGCTCATAACTCATCTGGTCTACGGTTACGGATGACGAAACGGATAATTTGTCCTTGGTCTGAATAATATGAAAATCACCATTAGCTATACCTGATATATCAGGCATATATGGAATAACGGCTAACAAATTATGTAAATCAAGTTTGGTTATTCCCACTGTCAAGTCTTGCAACGCTTCCGAATTTTCATCATCTGTATACAGTTGGATACCCATTCCGTCGTCTGACTTCAGTACCATGTTAGCAGACAAGCGCCTATCATCGCCCAAGAATACGTAGTTATCACTATTATATCCGAATTTCTTATATCCGAGAACCGGGTCATCACCAAAAATACTCACTTTAATGCCCTTATGCTCCATAGAAGCATTAAGTCCTAAATCAAACCCAAGTCTGTTATCCCGATCAAAAATTTTGGCAACTAGACTAGTACCTGTCGCATTTATTCTACCATCAAAAAGGGCTTTAAATACATACTGAGGGTTCGTCGGACCATTTCTTACCATTCCTTCATAATATATCGTACTACTGTCAGAACGTAAAGCTAATCGCAATGTATCCAACTGTACACTATCTGCTATTAAAGAATCAATAGCCAAATTACCATTCAGGCCTAATATAGGTGATGATTCAAGCTGAATATCAGCCATTTTAAACTTATAACCATAGCGAGAAAGTGCCTTTATAAAGAAATTTTCCTTACCACTCTTCAGATAGATATGTGCATAAGGCAATTGACGTCGAAGGCGCAGTTGGTCAATTGTTCTGTTTTTCAGTTGTCTCTGCGCTTCAACCATTAAGCGATTCCCCAAGTTCATTAATCTCTGATAACCACCCTGAGCATTCATATTGAGATGAAAATCACCACAATCTATTACCGCATGTGTAGTATCACGACGTGTCAAGACATCCATAACAATATCATCAGGGCGTAAGCTCTTTTTACCTTCTCTAAAGGTGATATCACTTACTAACCCTTGCACCTGATAATAATCCTTCAAATTCGTACTCAAATCAACATGCCCACAAAGAGATGTAACCAAAGGACTCTTGACCAAATGCAAATGATATAAATCTGCTTTACGAATATCTGCAGTAAAAGTTCCCTTGATATGCTTCAAATTAAGAAGAGCATCTAGAGATATTATTCCATCCAGGAGATTATTTTTACTATTGATATCTGCATGAATTTTTCCGTTTCCAAGATGAGCAACAGCATTTATATGGTCTAGATTATATCCACCATACTGAAATTTCTGAACTGTCGCTTTAGCATAAAGCCGGGTACGTGGCGACAAGAAATCCGTACCTGAGCCTCTAGCTGTTATGTATCCTGTAAATGGATGTAAACCCTGATTAGGGATAAAATGTTGCACAGGAAAACGACTCGCACGTAAATTAGCCCGATAAGTCATCGTTTTTAAACTAATTGCCGCATCTGCATTGACACTACCTCCACCTTGTTTAGCTATAAAACGAGTAGATATCTGTTTACTAGCCATATCAAATAGTCCGTTAATATGGATTCCATATGGAATATTCAGTATGCTCGTAAGCGACTTGTCCAACATATTCGTCACAAATCCCATCCGATAGGTTTTCGCATCCAATTGCAAATGAGCCTGCAAACGATCAATATTATCCAACCTTTTTAGCCATCCTGTTGTTTGGATATTAAATGCAGAAGGTAATTTAATATTCAATCCATACAAATTAACCTTCTTCATATTGCCATCAACAGTTCCGTTGATTGTCAACAGTTCATTAGGATATCCCTTACGGAAAGCTACTGGCATTGAACCCATAAAACGCATCAAATCTTGCTTACCAAAAGTACCATGAACGATAGCGTGTAATTTTCCAGGATTCTTATCGTCAAAAGTATTAAGATCCAGGGCAACATTCGCTTGAAGCGAAGATTCAGGGGTACGAAGTTCTAATTCTGGTAAAAGAATTTTTGTCGAATCAAGCATCAATGGACCTGTAAACTTACTCAAGATTATACCACTTTTTTCCCGAAAACTCGCCTTACGCATTTTCAAACGTAAAAGAGGTGCTTGATAATAAAAAGAGTCAACCCCTAACTGAAGATTATTCAAATCAATATGATTCACATCAAGTCCTTGGGTATGCACTTTAAAACGATTATCGTATTGAACATGTCCGTCTTGCACGTCCAATTGGCCTACCTGATAAATACTTTTCTTTAAATCCAAAAATCCTTTTTGGGCAAGTGCATCAACTAAATAAGCCTTTACCTGAATGGTATCCCCAGGCATATGAACAGTTACACCTGACTTCTGCACATGTACCTGATCTATAAAAAGCTTCCAAAAATTCTTACTCGGTGTTGTATCGGGCGGAACCGTATCACTCAGAACAACATTCAACTGAGAGTTTAAGAGCTGAGCATCATTTAAACGAAGCGTTTCTTTCGTCAAATCTATATTATGACTTACAAGAGATAACTCTCCCACAACACCTTTTATTCTAACATCGGGAATAAAGTGTGTTGTATTAAGCTTAACTTGCTGCAAACGTAATTCATCAACCTCCACCTGACTTTTCAGAAGAGGAAGCAATTGTATCCGAGCTACTAACTTAGAAGCATCAGTAACCGTATCCTTAACTTGAGGCAGGGAATCATTATGCTCAATCATTTTAAAGTTCTCTACAGCTAAATCAAGCGGGAACTCTAAACTAACATGACCAACAGAAATTTCCATCCCTGTTTTTTCAGAAGCTACTGAGGCTACCTTATTTGCCACCCAATTCTGAAATGGAGGAAAATAGAATAAAAGTGTAATTATAGTAAATAGGATAAAAGGTGTCAGTACTATTACCAATATCCATTTCCAAATTTTCTTCATACCATGCACTTAAATAGGAATTTAATCCTGTAATAATGCAAAGTAAGTAAAAAAATTGATAAAAACGAAATATTAGAATAAGAAAAATGTCTTATTCTAATGTTTCGGAGCAATTGATTGCCATAAGTTATCATCAGGGAGAGGAGCTGTTGCCTTTATCGTTTCTTTAGAAACTGGATGTACGAATTCTACAAAACGAGATAGCAACGAAATACTACCATCGGGATTACTACGAGGAGCACCATATTTTAGATCTCCCTTAATAGGACATCCCATATGAGCCAATTGACATCTAATCTGATGATGACGACCAGTCATAAGATGAATTTCCAATAAACTGTAATTATCAGTATGACCTATTAGCTTATAACTGAGAACTGCCTTTTTAGAATGAGGCACTTCCTTATCATACACATAACTTTTATTTTGCTTTTCATTACGTGTAATCCAATTGATTAGTGTCCCTTCAGGATTTTTAGGCACATTTTTTGTGATAGCCCAATACGTCTTGTGAACGTTACTATCACGAAACATCTGATTCAGTCGAGATAAAGCCTTGGAAGTTTTAGCAAAAACAACAAGGCCAGAAACAGGACGATCAAGGCGATGTACCACGCCAAGAAAAACATTCCCTGGCTTGTGGTACTTTTCCTTGATATACTTTTTTACTATCTCAGATAGTGGTTCATCGCCAGTTTTATCACCTTGTACGATTTCACCACTCTTTTTAGAGACAATAATGATATGATTATCTTCGTAAACGACTTGCATGTATTACATATTCATACCACCATCAACCTGGATAACCTGACCAGATACATAGCTAGAAAGATCAGAAGCCAAGTAAACTGCAGTATTAGCAATGTCCTCAACATTACCACCACGACGAAGAGGAATTTTACTAATCCATTCTTTACGAATATCATCAGGTAAAGCCTGAGTCATTGCAGTATCAATGAAACCTGGAGCAATAGCATTAGCACGAATACCCTTAGGACCCATCTCCTGGCCAATACTCTTAGCTAAGGCGATCAAACCAGCCTTAGAAGCAGCATAATTAGCCTGACCAGCATTACCATGAACACCAACAACTGATGCCATATTAATAATGCTACCACCACGCTGACGCATCATGAATGGTATACATGCATGAATGAAATTAAATGCACTCTTCAAGTTTACTGCTATAACGGCATCCCACTGAGCCTCTGACATACGAAGCATCAAACCATCTTTAGTGATACCAGCATTGTTAACCAAGATATCAATTGAACCAAATTCTTCTTTTACAGCCTTAACAGTTTCTTCTGTCTGAGCAAAGTCTGCAGCGTTACTAGCATAACCTTTAGCCTTTACGCCCAAAGCAGCAATCTCACGCTCTGTTTCCAAGCCACCATGCTCTTCATCGATAACGAGATCAGTGAAAGCAATGTTAGCACCTTCCTGAGCAAACTTCAAAGCAATAGCCTTGCCGATACCACGTGCAGCACCTGTAATAAGAGCTGTCTTACCTGTTAATAATCCCATTTTGTTATTTTTTATGTTTATAAATAATTTGTTTTATAAAAAAGTAATTATTTAGTACTTACCTTCCCTAAAGCTCCATAAACCACTTTAGCCACCAGCGGCTTACTGCTTTCCTCCGTTAGTCCATGACCCAAACGTCCATAAATGAAGGGAACTTCAAGTCCTTTAATGCAATAATGAGTAATATCTGCTACAAGATCAACATTTTCTATATCAAACTCACCATCATTTTTCCCATCAGAATAGACCTTACGAAAAAGTTCAATTTCATCCTCATCGAAATTTTTCCTCACTTTTTCTACCATCCATATATTTCTGAAAAATTCAGCCCTTAAGTTTCCATTACGAACAACAGTCTCCTTAATCATACTTAAATGAGTATAGATGAGTTCAATAATCTTATCCTGTGGACGTATCTTTTTAGCAGCAACCTCATCTAGCTTATCAGACAAGCGCTCTAGCTCTGACTCAATCACAGCATAATATACATCTTCCTTACTTTTGAAATACGTATAAAGTGTTCGGCGACCTTTGCCTGAAGCGACAGCTATATCATTCATGGTTGTATTGTTCAACCCATTTTTCGCGAAAAGTTGTCTGGCAACATCTACCAGTTTCTGTCTGGTTTTTGATATTGACATTCTAAGATTCCTCCGTCATTTAATTGCACATAGAAATTATTGTGTGCAAAAGTACTCGAATTATTTGAATTAAACAAATAAATAAGACAAATATCTCATTTTTTTAATGAAGTATTTAAATAGATTTTTAAAACACTCGTAGAAACATTGTACATGATAAACGTGAGAAACTGGAAAAAAATAGATAAAAACAGCAATTTGTAAACCAATATGGCTATTATTTAGTTAACTAGTGTTAATTATTAAACAATATCACAGTTTTATTTGCTAGTTACAGAAAAATACACTACCTTTGCAACCGCAAATCAGAAATGACAAGCATAATAAATTAAATATCGCGGAGTGGAGCAGTTGGTAGCTCGCCAGGCTCATAACCTGGAGGTCGCATGTTCGAGTCTTGCCTCCG
>NZ_CP091799.1:0-2500 GCF_022024235.1 Segatella baroniae B14 | reverse complement strand
CTTACTTCTAAATAAGCATCTCTTCCAGAAAGGAGGTGTTCCAGCCGCACCTTCCGGTACGGCTACCTTGTTACGACTTAGCCCCAATTACCAGTTTTGCCCTAGGCCGACCCTTGCGGTCACGGACTTCAGGCACCCCCGGCTTTCATGGCTTGACGGGCGGTGTGTACAAGGCCCGGGAACGTATTCACCGCGCCATGGCTGATGCGCGATTACTAGCGAATCCAGCTTCGTGAGGTCGGGTTGCAGACCTCAGTCCGAACTGGGACCGGCTTTCTTGATTAGAATGACCTTACGGGCATCCGACTTTCTGTACCGGCCATTGTAACACGTGTGTAGCCCCGGACGTAAGGGCCGTGCTGATTTGACGTCATCCCCACCTTCCTCACACCTTACGGTGGCAGTGTCTCCAGAGTGCCCAGCTCTACCTGATGGCAACTGAAGAGAAGGGTTGCGCTCGTTATGGCACTTAAGCCGACACCTCACGGCACGAGCTGACGACAACCATGCAGCACCTTCACAGATGTCCCGAAGGAAGTCACTATCTCTAGATCCGTCATCTGCAATTCAAGCCCGGGTAAGGTTCCTCGCGTATCATCGAATTAAACCACATGTTCCTCCGCTTGTGCGGGCCCCCGTCAATTCCTTTGAGTTTCACCGTTGCCGGCGTACTCCCCAGGTGGGATGCTTAACGCTTTCGCTTAGCCACTCACCCCGAAGGGCAAACAGCGGGCATCCATCGTTTACCGTGCGGACTACCAGGGTATCTAATCCTGTTCGATACCCGCACTTTCGAGCTTTAGCGTCAGTAACACTACAGCGAGCTGCCTTCGCAATTGGAGTTCTTCGTGATATCTAAGCATTTCACCGCTACACCACGAATTCCGCCCGCTTCCTGTGCACTCAAGTCTGGCAGTTCGCGCTGCAGTGCCCAGGTTGAGCCCGGACATTTCACAACACGCTTACCAAACGGCCTGCGCTCCCTTTAAACCCAATAAATCCGGATAACGCCCGGACCTTCCGTATTACCGCGGCTGCTGGCACGGAATTAGCCGGTCCTTATTCGTAGGGTACATGCAAATAACCACACGTGGCTAACTTTATTCCCCTAAAAAAGCAGTTTACAACCCATAGGGCCGTCATCCTGCACGCTACTTGGCTGGTTCAGACTTCCGTCCATTGACCAATATTCCTCACTGCTGCCTCCCGTAGGAGTTTGGACCGTGTCTCAGTTCCAATGTGGGGGACCTTCCTCTCAGAACCCCTACTGATCGTCGGCTAGGTGGGCCGTTACCCCGCCTACTACCTAATCAGACGCATCCCCATCCATAAGCGATAAATCTTTATTCCATCTCAGATGTCTTTAATGGAAACCATAGGGCATTAATCTTACTTTCGCAAGGCTATTCCCTACTTATGGGCAGGTTGGATACGCGATACTCACCCGTGCGCCGGTCGTCATCAAAGAAAGCAAGCTTTCTTCATGTTACCCCTCGACTTGCATGTGTTAAGCCTGTAGCTAGCGTTCATCCTGAGCCAGGATCAAACTCTCCATTGTAAAATATCTTTGAATATCTAATTGAATAGATTATTTGTCTCTGTTTCAAGGACGCTTATCCTTTTATTGAAGTCGGTTTAAAGCCTGGACAAAAACTAAACTTGACGGTTCGTTTTTGTTACCCATTCACACATATCTATAATATGTGAACGCTTCTTGTACTACTTCTCTGTCTATGTAATCTTTTCAAAGAACTCTTTCTCTTAAGCCTCATAACCAACGTTATTTGGCTGCTTCCGTTTGTTTGAAAGCGAGTGCAAAGGTATACAAAATATCCATAACCTCCAAATGTTTTCAAGAAAAAAAATACAAAAAACTGTAATTTTGCGCGTTCTTTGACAATGAAAGCTTAATTCCGTGGACGTACACATTATAATATATAAGGATAAAGGATTAAAGATTAAAATAATATATAAGGATTAAAGAAAAATAAGATCAGCACTACTTTTACCATTCTACGACATGTACAACAAAAGAGGGGTTTTGAATTTTACGGACAAGAACCCTCATGAGACTTGCGTATTTGAAATTGCGATGTAAGAATGCCTCAAATACGTGAATTTTGAAGAATTTTTGTATCTTCCTGAATATCAACACATTACACATTCAACGTTTCTTCGGTTCAAGAAATGGGCGCCCAAACCCCAGCTCCTAGGGGTCGAAAGCTTAGGGTTGATGCGATAAGGTCATAGAGTTTAGCGAACAAAGTCTTAGCTTTCGACCCCTAGGACCTGTGGTTTTGCCGGGAGAGAAAATCGAGGGGAAGAAAAAAGACCAAACAGGCTGATCAAAAGTTGAATATTTTGAGCTAGATGACGAATTTTGAAAGCACTGTTTTTTGATAAATTATTTGACAGTCAAACCATTACAGGCGGGAAAAAGTCAACAGACATTCCGATACTTATCGATGTGACAGAATTCTGTGTATCTATGGCATTTGTA